>OY970168.1:0-3572410 GCA_963706765.1 uncultured Solirubrobacterales bacterium
GAGGTGTGCGCCAGATGTGCGCCAAGCACAAAAACGAGGGGCGGACGACGGTGGCCCGAGTGCGTCGCCTAAACGTAAAAACGCCCACAACCGTGGGCGTTTTGCTGGACCGCGACCTTTAGTGGGCGATACTGGGCTCGAACCAGTGACCTCCGCCTTGTCGAGGCGGCGCTCTCCCAGCTGAGCTAATCGCCCCGGGACAGGTTTGAAGCGTATCAATGCCAAACCGCCGCGATCGTCGGTGAGACGCGACGATCGCGGCGGCATATACGGAGACCGGGTTTCAGGCGTCGGAGGCTTCGCACACCGGGTATCCGCACGGATCAGGGAACGATCAGCCGTTCAGCTTCGCTTGGCCCTTCTATGACTTCCGGGCCGCGTGCGCGTTCCACGCCTTCGCGTTCGGGGCTAGCAGATTCGACGCCTTCTTCGACGCCTCCGCGTTCGCCTTCGCCGGACTGGTCGCCGTAGGGCGAGCGGGTGGCATACGGAGACTGCGCGCCGTAGCCGCCTTCGGACTGCGCCCGGGCGCGTTCGGCTGACGCAGACGACACTCCGCTGCCGGCCTCGATGGTCTTGACGGCCTGGGCGACGGTATTAGAGGAGATCGCGAAGCCAACCCCGGTGCTGCCCGGCTGTGAGCCTTCGCTGCTGGATGCCTCGCTCGCGATCTGCGAGTTGACGCCAATGACTTCGCCCTGTTCGTTGAGCAGGGGCCCACCCGAGTTGCCCGGGTTCAGGGCGGCGTCGGTCTGGATCACGCCGGTGATCTTCGTGCCGTCAGGGGCTGAGATTTCGCGGCCGAGCGCGGAGACGATCCCGCGAGTGAGCGTCTCGTCGAGCCCATAGGGGTTGCCGATCGCATAGACCGGGTCACCGACCTGAACGGAGCTCGAGCTGACGAGCTTGAGCGGTTTGAGCCCGAGCCCGCTCGGATCGATGCGGATCAGGGCCAGATCGTTGTTCGCTTCCTCCCCGACGAGTGTCGCCGTACGAGTCTCGCTCGAGGTGCGCCCCGGACTCACCGTGATGCTGCTGGCGCCAGCTATCACGTGATCGTTCGTCAGGATCAGGCCGCTGTTGTTGAGCACGATGCCCGTGCCGCTGTCAGCCCCTTGTGAGCTCACGGACTTGATCGCCACCACTCCGCTTGAGTCCTGTTCGTAGATCTGCGTAGCGGTGAGTCCCGTCGAGGACACCTCGCGACGGGTCCCACCGGTGGATCCGGCCGCGGTCGCGGCGGCGCGCACGGCCGGCGTTGAGCTTTTGGTCGTGCTTGTCGAGGAGCCGGCAAGAGCCAGGACGACGACGCTTGCGAGTCCTCCTCCGACGAGCGCTGCGAGCAGCATTGGGGTTAGTCGACGTCTCACCGATCACCTCCGAATTTGTTGTCCGGGCGATCATGCGGCGGCGCGCTGTGGATCGGCTAACGCTTGTCCAAAGCCCGTCTAACGGGATCAGAAATAGTTCCTAACCACGCCCAAAGCTCGCCCTAAGGACGCGCTCGATAGGCTTGAGGAGCCTTCTGGCGACGTGGCGGAGTGGCTACGCAGCGGCCTGCAAAGCCGTCTACACCGGTTCGATTCCGGTCGTCGCCTCTCTCGACGGTTCTCAACAGCGCACCGGGTCGCACGATCACGCTGTGGTCGGCGATCGGGCGGCGTCCGACGGCGAGAAGAGCCGGGATAGCTTGTGAGGCCTGGCGCGGTCGAGGTAGGCTCTGGAGCCGAGGATGGAACCCAGGATCGATGTAATCACGCTCGCTGTCGCGGATCTGAAAAGCGCGCTCGCCTTCTACAGGGACGGCCTCGGACTCGAGTCCCGCGGGGTCATCGGCACCGAGTTCATCGGCGATGAGGTCGAGCCCAACGGGGCTATCGCGATGTTCGAGCTCCAGCGCGGGATGATCTTGTGTCTCTATCCGCGCACCGAGCTGGCAAAGGACGCCAGGGTCTCACTCGCTCCGCCCAAGGCCGGCGAGTTCAGCATTGGGCACGCAGTGTCCAGCAAGGCCGAGGTCGATGCAGTGCTCGTCCAAGCGGAGGCTGCGGGAGCCACGCTCACCGACCGGCCGCACGACCGTCCGTGGAGAATCTACTCCGGCTACTTTCGCGATCCCGACGGGCACCTGTGGGAGGTGCTGTGGAACCCACGGCTCGTCCGAACACATGAGTGGCGCAGCGCGCCTCAGGTGCGAGGTACACCTCGATTCGTTTGTAGCTTTGGGCGACACGTCAGCGTGAATTTGAGCGCCGGGCCCTTGCCCAAATGCGTCGAGGGACGGCCGGGGCTGGCCCTGCAGGTCCGCAACTACACTGCGCCCCGATGGCGCAGCTGACCGGCACCCGCGTTCTGGTGACCGGCGGCACGAGCGGCCTGGGGCGGGCGATGGCGCGGGCGCTCGCGCATGCGGGCGCTCGGGTGGCGTTGACGAGCCGCGACGGGGAACGGGCACGAGCCACCGCGGCGGAGCTCGGTGCCGGGGCGCTCGGGATCGAGCTGGACGCCCGCGACGCCGATTCGGTGTCGGTCGCTGTCGAGAGCGTCCGCGAGATGCTCGACGGCCTGGACCTGCTGGTCAACAACGCCGGGATCGGGATGCGGACCGTCAACCCGCGGTTCATGACCGAGCCGCAGCCGTTCTGGGAGGTGGCGCCGGCCGGCTTTCGCGACGTGCTGGAGACCAAGGCGACCGGGACGTTCCTGGTCGCGCGGGCGGTGGTGCCGAGGATGCTGGCCGCCGGCGGCGGACGGGTGGTCACGATCTCGATGAGCGAGCAGACGATGACCCGCCGCGGCTTCATCCCCTACGGACCCTCCGGCGCCGCCGTGGAGGCCCTGGCCCGAGTGATGGCCGCCGACTTGGCCGACACGCCGGTCACCGCCAACATCCTGCTACCCGGAGGGGCCACCGCCACCGAGATGATTCCCGACGAGATGGATGACGAGCTGCATGCCAACCTGCTCGACCCGGCGATCATGGGGCCGCCGATCCTCTGGCTGGCCTCTGCGGATGCCGTCGGCGTCCACGACGAGCGGATAGTCGCCCGCGACTTCGAGGGCTGGCTGGAGCTCCGGCGCGCCGGCTGACCCTCGGGCCGTCCTCAGCGATAGAGCGCTCTCCCACCCCGGGCGCTCCGGCGCTAGGGCATTGGAGTAGCTTGCATGGTCCAATCAAACCGAGGGGGACAGCATGGCCATAGGAATCCGCATCAAACTCGCCAACGTCACTGTCGGGGAGTTCGACAAGATCGAGGTCGCAGTCAGGGCGCGCGAGGATCGTCCCGACGGGCTCATCTTTCATGCATCAGGTCCGATCGACGGTGGCTGGGGTGTGCTCGACTTCTGGGAGTCGCGCGCGCAATTCGACCGCTTCGCGGCGGAGCGCATCGGGCCGGCTGTCCAAGCCGCGGGCTCGACAGCTGAGCCGGAGATTCACGAGTTCCCGGTTCACGAGTACCTGGCCTAGCCGGGCACTTCTCCCAGCCGCGACGCCGACCCAGGTCGCGGCCTTGAACGACCTCGATCAGAACGGAGCTCGCCTTGTACATTGGCCTCGGAGTTGCGGGATTCATCATCTACCTGTTCCTGTTGATCTATTTCGGCGTCAAAACGATCAGGAACGGACATTGGGTGCTGTTCATCCTCGGGTTCTTCTTCTTCCCCTTTTGGATCGTTGGCGGCATGATTCCCCCCAAGGGGATGTCACGCATGGACGCGATGTACGCCGAGAAAAATCAGCAGTCTTGAGGGCCGCACGCCGGCCAGCAGCCATCCGCTGGCCGGCCTCCCTGACGAGCTGGTCTCACCTGTCCCCTGCGCTACAGCCGGCGCGACATGATGAACTCCTCGAGGACGCGTCCACCGTATGAATGCGTCTCCTTGGCCTCGATCGTGAAGCCGGCCGCCTCGTAGACGCGCCGAGCCGTGTCGTTGCCGACGACGACCGTCAGGGCCAGCCGCTCGGCACCCCGCTCGCCAGCCCAGGCGGCGCACGCTTCACACAACCGGACACTTGCTCGCCGGCCGCGGGCCTCGGGCTCGATCCACATTCCGCCGAGCCATGCCAATCCGGGCGTGCCGTCATCGAGCCGCGCAAACGCCAGGCCCAGCCAGCGGTCATCGCCATCGACCAGCACGAACACGCGACCGTTGATCCCCTCCTCGGACTGGGCGGCCCAACTTCGCCAGGACTCCGGCGGCTGCGCGGCGGAGGCGGCGTAGGTGGAGCCGAACGCCTCCGGGCTGGACGCCAGCGACGCCAGCCGCAGCGTCCGCAGGCGCTCGTGCTCCTCGCCACGTACGTGACGGACGTAAACCATGTCGCCACTCATCGGCGACATGCAATCAGCTCTATCGACACTCAGCGCTCGTGCGAGACCGGCTCAACCCCACCCAGCGCGTTCAGTTACTTGGATACCCTCCGCGGCGATCTCCGACCCGCGGCCCGAGCGCTGGGCTAGAGCCAATCCTGGCGACGGAATGCCCAGTAGAGCAGCCCCGACAGGCCCACGATCAGCGCGCTCGAGAACCAGAACCCCCAGTGCTTGGCGAAGCCCGGGTAGGGAAGGTTCTGCCCGTAGAAGCCGGTGATCGCCGTCGGCACGGCGATGATCGCCGCCCAGCTCGTGACCTTCTTCATCACGAGGTTCATCCGGTTGCCCTGGATCGCGAGGTTGGTCTCGAGGATCGTCGTCACGAGGTCGCGCAGCGACTCCGTCCAGTCGGTTGCTCGCAGAACGTGGTCATAGACATCCTGGTAGTAGGGCGCCATCGCCTGGTCGATCACATGCAGGTCGCGGCGCATCAGCGAGTTGACGACCTCCCGCATCGGCAGCACCACACGTCTCAGCAACACGAGGCTTCGGCGCAGCTCGAACGAGCGTCGCTGTACCTCCGCTTCGCGCGACCCGTCGTCGAACAGCAGATCCTCGAGCCCCTCGAGCGCGCTGTCGAGTGACTGGACCGCCTCGAAGTGGCCGTCGACGATGTAGTCGAGCAGCCCCCAGAGCAGGAACGTGACGCCATGTCCGGCCAGATCCTGGGATTCATCCCACCGGGCGACTACGGGATCGATTTCCACGCCCTCGTCCTTGCGCACCGTCACCAAAGCGTGCCGCGTTATGAACACACTGATCTCACTCATGTCGAGCTCTGCTGACTCCGTGTTCAGCCGCAGCGTGTAAGCGTTCAAGAACAGATGCGTCTCATAGCGATCGAGCTTCGGCCGCTGGTGCGCGTTCACCGCGTCCTCGACCGCCAGCGGATGCAGGCTCAGCTCTTCGGCGATCGTCCCGAGGTCCTCCCGCGTCGGAGCGCAGTAGTCCAGCCAGACCGACGCCCCCGGCTGCTCGACGTACTCGGAGACATCGACGACGGGGAAATCCTCGAGCTCGAGCTTGCCGTTGCGGTAGAGCCTCGTGCGCGCCACATCCGCACGATATGACCCGCCTCGGACCTCCCCACCAATGCTCGTCAGAGCGAGAACAGAATCAGCAACAGCGTCGCGACCGCCAGTGCCACTCCGACGATCGCGAAGCCGGCAACATAGCGTGTGCCGAGCTCCTCGTACTCGCCGCGATCCAGCGCAGCCTGGACTCGGCGATAGCGAGTGAAGCTGATCGTAAAAACGGCTACCGCCAGAGCGACGTAGCTCATGCCGAGCGCCGCATACTCACCGCGACCGGAATGCAGAAGGCGCGGGGCGATTCGTCCGATGCCAAGCGCCGCGACAGTGACCGCGAGCCCAGTCCTCCACCAGGCGAGCCAGGTCCGCTCGAGCGCCAAGCGCGTCCGCCGGGTCGCATCGACGTTCTCGTTCATCTCAGTCACGCTCGCGGGCCGCCTTCCTGTTGCCCCAACTCTATTCCTCGCAGGGACGCCTCACGCGCGCGAGCCTGTCCGCATTTCGCATCTCGGTGAGATGCGCCCGAGGGTGTTGCGTCCGCACGAAAGGCTCTCCCGCGAGGTGGCCGCAGCGACGCCTGGCGTATGGTCGGAGACGACTTCGGCACCGGCCAGCGAAACCGGCTTCGATCGCTCGACCATCCTCGCGCCCGTCGCGATGGGGTTGGGCGTGCTGCAAGCGCGCCGGTTTCACCACCGCGCGCTGGGCTGGCTCGCTCCGAGCGGTCCTGGGGGGAGCGCTAGTCGGGCATGGCCCCGAGCAGCCTGTACTCGTAGATCTGCTCGTAGCCGAGACGCTCGTAGAGGCCCTCCCCCATGTGCGATGCCTGCAGCGCAGCCACATCGGCCCCGAGCTCGAACGCGCGGTTGGTCACCGCGATCGTGCAGGCCTCCGCGAGCCCCCGACCGCGCGCCTGCGGTCGCGAAGCAACCCAGCCGACCATCCCCACCCCTTCGGCGAGCCACAGCGAGGCGCACGCGACCGGGTGATCGTCCTGATAGCCCAGATACGCGTACACCCCCTCCCGATCGAGCAGGTCCTCGGCCTCGAACGCGTCGGCGAACAGGCGCTCGGGAAATCCAAGCGACGGATATGCGGCGTCGCAGATCTCCCAGTAGGCGAGAGCATCGTCGCGATCGAGCACCGGCCGGACGTCAGCGGCGTGCGGCCGCATTCGCGCGCGACAGGCCATCTCCGGGTAGCGATCGAGCACCGGGAACATCCCGAGCGCGAGCGCCGCACGTTCGATCTCCGGATCGCCCGGCCAGGCATAGGCCACGAAGCCGCGCTGGCGCTCGAAGAAGAACGAGCGAGCCCGCTCGAGCAGCCCGGTCGCGTCCCCGTCGGGCCGTTCGCGCATCACCCCGTTGAGGAACGGCATCGCGCTGCGCCCGCCGAAGATCAGCTCACCCTCGGCGCGCTCGACAGCACCGGAAACGTCCCCCATCCAGCCGTTGACGGCCATCAGGTTGCGGTGCAGCCTGTCGGCGAGCGCGCGGTCCATCCTCGGCGACTTATAGCGCGACCCCAGCGCGCCAAGCGGCGCGCCCGGCGCGGGCGGACCGTTGAGGTGGTTGAGAATGCACGCCGCGGCAGGTCGGACGCTTTCCCGGGTGCGAGAATCGCGCGATCGAGCAGAAGCTGAGCCATCCGCTGTTCGCGCGCATGTACGAGCGAGTCGCCGTGGCGGCCGAACGGCGCGGCGGGGCCGATCATCGCCGCAGGCTGCTCGCCGGCTTGAATGGGCGGGTGATCGAGGTCGGCGCCGGCAGCGGCGCGAACTTCGCCCACTACCCGAGCACGGTGAGCGCCGTGACGGCAGTGGAGCCAGAGCCCTACCTGCGCGAGCGCGCAACGCGGTCCGCAGACCGGGCGGCGACGCAGATCACGGTGCTGGCGGGCACCGCGCGGGAGCTGCCCGGCGAGGATGGAGCGTTCGACGCTGGCATCGCGTCGCTGGTGCTTTGCACAGTCCCCGACCAGCAGCTGGCGCTCGCCGAGCTGTTTCGTGTCATTCGCCCCGGCGGCGAGCTTCGCTTCTACGAGCACGTCGTCGCCGACGCACGGATTCAGGCCTCGCTGCAACGTCTCGCCGACGCGACGCTGTGGCCCCGGCTGGCGGGCGGCTGCCATCTCGCGCGCGACACCGGCGCCGCGATCTCGCGCGCCGGATTTCAGATCGAGACGTGCGAGCGTTTCGACTTCAGCCCCGCGCGCTTCCTGCCATCCGATCCGCACCTCCTGGGGGTCGCTCGGCGACCTTGATCGAGCTCGCGGTCAACCAAGCGGATGGTCGGGCGCGGGTGGATCGAGCGCCTGCTCCAGGCCCCGGGCAGCGCGTCTCACCGCCGCCGGCCGCGAGGGGCTGCGCGGCGCGCTGGACTTCGAGCTGGCGTCAGCCGCGCCTCGGCGAGGGCCGCGCGCACCTCTGCCACCGCACTCTGACCAGCGATCTCGAGCGGCTCGGTGCTGCGCATCGAGCGGCAGAAGATGAACGCGCCCTCGAGCAGGCACAGCATCGAGACCGCCAGCCCTCGCGAGCGCTCGCGCGGCAGACCCGCGACCGTCACGAAGTACTGGGTGGCGCCCGAGATCCAGCTGTCGAACACCTCCGCGGTCGCCTCGCGCAGCGGCTCGTTGGTGCTCGCGACCTCGAGCGCGACCGTCGCGATCGGACACGCGTCGCCGTAGTCGGTTTCGCGCAGCGTCTCGGCCGCGCCACTGAAGAATTCGCCCACTGCGCTCAGCACATCGGGAGCCTGCGCGGCGACGTTCGCGAACAGCTGCGCATACAGCTCGCCCGAGCGCCGGATCGCCGCCGCGCCGAGCTCCTGCTTGCCACCTGGGAAGAAGTGGTACAGCGACCCGAACGGGGCGCCCGCCTCGGCGACGATCTGCTTGACCCCCGTCCCCGTGTATCCCTGGCGGCGAAACAGCTCTTCGCTCGAGCCTACGATCCGCTCCCGCGTTCCCACGCCCTGGTCCCCGATCACAGCCACTGCTACCTCCTCTCGCGTTCGGCCCCATGATAGGGTCCGAAACTACTAGAGCGATCTATCAAAATCCGCGACCCCACAGGAGGTCGGCCGTGACGGATGCACGCTCGGAGCAGAACGGGACGGGGCGCCGGCCTCGCCGCAGGCCCTACGGATGGCTTCGGCACTACGCCGGCACGCTCACGCCGAACGCCGCCACCGGTATACGGCTCGCGTTCGAGCGCGACGGGCAGGTACGCGTGCGCCGTGCCCTCGCGAGCGCCGCCGACCGCGCCCGCGAGAGCCGTCGCCGCAGTCGTCCCACGATGCGCGCGCTCGTCGCCGCCCCGGGCGGTCGGCTGCGCTGGCACCAGGTCCCCGCTCCCCCGCCCCCCGGCCCCCATGGTGCGACCGTGCATCCGGTCGCGATCGCGACATGCGACATCGACTGTGCGCTGGCGCTCGGCAGGACGCCGCTGCTGCTGCCGCTGCAGATCGGGCACGAATGCGTGGCAGAGGTCACGGCCGTCGGCGAGCAGGTCTCGACGGTCAAGGTCGGCGACCGCGTCGTGGTTCCGTTTCAGATCAGCTGCGGCGAGTGCTCGGCCTGCCGCATCGGACACACCGGCAGCTGCACCGCGGTCGTTCCGCTGTCCTCCTATGGCATGGGCTTCACCACCGGCCACTGGGGAGGCGCGTATGCCGACGAGATGACCGTGCCCTACGCGGACGCGATGCTGGTCAAGCTTCCGCCGGGTGTCGACCCGATCGCCGCGGCGAGCCTGGCGGACAACATCTGCGACGCCTACCGCCACATCGGCCCGCACCTGCCCTCGCTGCTCGCGAGGGATGCCGACGCCCAGGTCCTGATCCTCGGCGCGGTCACACCCCGCTTCAGGTATGGCTCGAGCGTGCCCCTCTACGTCAGCCTGATCGCGAAGGCCTGCGGCGCGCGCAATGTCCTACTCGCCGAGGATCGCGCCTACGTGCGCGCGCACGCGCAGCGGCTCGGCATCGACGCCGTCCACCCACGCGAGCTGCGCGGCGGGCCGCTGGCACCGCTCGTGATCGATGCGAGCTTTCACCCGCGCGGGATGCGCAGGGCGCTCGCCCACACGGCTCCCGACGGGGTCTGCACGAGCTCCGGATGCCTGCACCATCGCGTCGGCATCCCCGCACTGTCGATGTACATACGCAACGCCACACTGCACATCGGAAGAACGCACGTCCGCCCGCTGATCGCAGACGCGCTCGAGCTGATCGTCAGCGAGCGACTGCGCCCGCAGGACGTCGTGGTGACGCGTGGGCCACTGGACGAAGCTCCTCGCATCCTGGGCGAGAGCTTCCGCTCGGGCGAGGGCAAGGCCGTCCTGAGCGCTTAGGCGCCACAGCTCGCGCACACCAAGGCTGCCATACGCACGCGCAGGCACCGGCGTGCGGGGGCTCTCCGCTACGCCGGATGAGCACGCCGCTCGAGGCCCTGAGAGGACCTCCCGCGGCGGCGCCTGTCGATGCGCAACACCGGTCCAACCGAGTTGCCGACGCCGCGTAGCACGAATGCATGACGCGAGCTGCTGTAACGCAATAGCGGTCTCACGACGAGCAGCCAATGCCGCGCGACATATCGGCGTGGGCGTCTTATCGAGCGCACGCTGACTCCTTTCATCCTCTCTCAACCATGCCGTACTTTGGCAGAAATGAGCCGATTTTGCGTTCTAAAGGCATACAAGTGCGCTCGTACTCCGAGTCCGGGCGGCCCTCGCGCCGGAGCGTAGGCGCAGCTCGAAGCGCCGCGGCGGGGAGCCCTCGTGCGATCGCCGGCCAGGAATACGCGCCCGCGCGCGCAGCCGTGCAGGCGAGTAGAGGCGGTAGCGGCGGGTATATGCACAGCAGCACCACCGCCCGTCGCGAGTGTCTCTTACTCGCAGCAGGAATTAGACATGAGGTCCTGGTCTTCCCGACACGACGTCACCCTCGCGATGAGCCCGCAGCGCGGCGCGGCGAGCGTGTTCGCGCTGCTCGTCCTGGCGCTCGCGCTCACGCCGGCGGCCGCGCGCGCTGGGTTCGGCGTGCAGGAACGGAACTTCGAAGCCGGGACCTGCGTGGTCGAATCCTGCACCTACGCGAGCGTCGAGAAAGACGCCTCGCAGGCCTACACCCAGGCCGCGGGGCACCCGCAATGGGGAATCACGAGCTTCGAACTGAACTCGCATGAAGTCCTACCCGGCCAGCACGAACCGGAAGGAGCGCTGAAGCGGGTCAGGGTGGACGTGCCGCCGGGCCTGGCCGCCGATCCGCAGGCGCTGCCCCAGTGCTCGATCGAAGACTTCAACAGCGACAAATGCCCCGCCGACACCCAGGTCGGGGAAGACCAGCTGACGGTCTACCTGCTCGCCGACCTGACGATCGGCGCCCCGGTCTATGACCTCCAGCAGCCCCCGGGCCTGCCGCTCGAGTTCGGGATCCACGTCGAAGTGCCGGCGAAACTCGTCGACGAACACATCCTGCTCGAAGGCCACGTCGACTGGAGCGGCGACTATCACGAGTACTTCGAGATCAACAACATCTCGAAAACGATCCCGATCCTGAAGTCGAAGCTTCTGTTCAACGGACGAGCGGGACAGGGCAACTTCCTGACGCTGCCGAGCGTCTGCTCCTCGACGACCACCTCGCACCTGGAAGTCGAATCCTGGGAAGGCCAGGTCGCAAGCACCGAAACCCACACTCCGGTCGGAGTCGAAGGCTGCGGCGCCGTACCATTTCACCCGGGCGCCGAAGCACAGGCAGAAACTGCGCAATCCGACACTCCCGACGGAGTCACTGCGGTCGTGAGAGCGCCACAGAACGTCAGACCGACGGAACTGAACACCGCCGACGTTCGCAACGCTCAGGTGACGTTGCCCGAAGGCATGACGCTCAACCCGGCGGCCGCCCACGGCCTGCAGGCCTGCACCCCAGCCCAGTTCGCGAGCTCTCAGTGCCCGGCGGCGTCGATCGTGGGCAGCGCAGCGATCGAAACCGACCTTCCACCTCACAGCCTTGGCGGCAACGTCTATCTCGGCAGCCCGACACCGGGGCCGATCTCGGGTCCTCCGTTCACGATCTACATCGAAGC
Organism: uncultured Solirubrobacterales bacterium; assembly: GCA_963706765.1. Lineage (GTDB taxonomy): Bacteria > Actinomycetota > Thermoleophilia > Solirubrobacterales > Solirubrobacteraceae > Palsa-744. The sequence goes on from OY970168.1 coordinate 11,498, forward strand.
AAGCAGCGCCTACGACGTCGTGGTTCGCCTGGAAGGGAAAGTGCAGGCCGATCCCGGCAGCGGTCGACTTCAGGCGACCTTCACCGAAAACCCGCCGCTGCCGTTTGGCGAACTGATACTGCACTTCAACGGTGGCGCGCGGGCTCCGCTGGCCAATCCCCTCAGCTGCGCGACGGGACAGGTCGAAGCGGCATTCACCCCCTATACCGGCGAGCCCGCGGCGACGAGCTCGGTTCCGTTTGCGAGCACCGGCTGTCCGCCACAGCTGCCGTTCGCGCTTGCACAGAGCACGAACGAGTCGAGCGCCAGCGCGGGCGCCTACACCTCCTACACGTTCAGGCTCGGGCGCAAGGACGGCGAACAGTACCTGCGGCACCTGCGCACGGTGCTGCCCGAGGGCCTGATCGGGGCGATCCCGTCGCTGACCCCATGCAGCGGAGCACAGGCGCAGGGCAACGCATGCACGGGCGCCAGCCTGATCGGCTCCGCGACCGTCGACGTCGGCGCGGGCGGGGAACCGTATGAGCTGAGCGGCCCCGTCTACCTGACCGGGCCCTACGCCGGCGCGCCCTACGGGCTGCTGATCCCCGTGCATGCGGCGGCCGGGCCGTTCGACTTCGGCACCGTCCTCACCCGGGCGACGCTGACCGTCGACCCGTACTCGGGTCGGGTGATAGCGACGAGCACGCTGCCGACGATCGTCGCTGGCGTGCCACTGCGGCTGAAAGATTCTGAGCGTCACCGTCAACCGGGCGAACTTCCTCTTCAACCCCACCAGCTGCGCCCCCCTGTCGACGGACTCCACCCTCGGCTCGACCTTCGGCGCCAGTGAGGGCGTCTCGAGCCCGTTCGCGGTCAACGACTGCTCGGCGCTCGCGTTCAAGCCGAGCTTCACCGCGTCATCCAACGGCAGGCCCTCGAAACCGAGCGGCGCGAGCCTCGTCGTGAGCCTCACACAGGGTCCTCATCAGGCCAACATCCACTCGGTCCTCGCGCAGCTCCCGCTACAGCTGCCCGCGCGGCTGACGACGCTGCAGAAAGCCTGCCCGGAAGCGACGTTCGCGGCCAACCCCCGCGGGTGCCCGGCCACCGCTGACGTCGGCAGCGCGTCGGTGAGCACGCCGGTCCTGCCCCAGCCGCTGACCGGGCCCGCGTATCTCGTCTCGCATGGGGGAGCCGCCTTCCCCGACCTCGACCTGATCCTCGAAGGCGACGGAGTGCGGGTGATCCTCGTCGGCAACACCAACATCAAAGGCGGTGTGACGACCTCGACCTTCGCCTCGATTCCCGACGTGCCCGACTCGAGCTTCACGCTGAACCTGCCGATGGGCCCGCACTCGGCGCTCGCCGCGCAGGGCGAACTCTGCTCGAAGGCGCTGCTGATGCCCACCACGATCATCGCCCAGAGCGGTGCGCAGCTCAAGCAGAACACGAGGATCGCACTGACCGACTGCGCACTGCGGATTCTCAGCCACCGCGTTCATGGTCACAGGCTGATCGTGAAGGTCAGGACGTTCGCGCCGGGCCGCCTGAGCGTCAAGGGCGCCGATGTCCATCCGAGAGCCCGCAGCCTGCGCAAGGCCGCGACGACCACGCTCGTGCTGCCGCTCTCGCGCGCCGGCCTGAGGGCGCTGCACCGCCATCGGCATCTGAAGATGCGCATCCGGGTCGGCTTCACGCCCAAGCAGAAGGGCGAAACGACCTCGGTCGCATACGCGACCGCGAAGTTCAAGCGCTGAGCGCCGCGCTCCCTCGCCCGCGTCGCCCGACCGGCGGCGCGGGGCGGCGCGGGCCGCCGTGACGCGGGCATCGAGATCATGGACAATGGGACAGGCGTCAGCCAGGAGGAGGAGCACATGACCGCCATCAGCGTCCAGCTAGGACGTACCCACTCGCGACGAGAGCGCCTCGAGGTGCTGATCGTCGGCGCGGGCTTCGGCGGCATCGCCGCCGCTATCGAGCTGCGCAGCCATGGCATCACGAACGTCACGATCCTCGAGAGCGCGTCCGAGCTCGGAGGCACCTGGCACTACAACAGCTACCCGGGAGCGACCTGCGATGTGCCGAGCCATCTTTACTCCTACTCGTTCGCACAGCGGCGCGACTGGTCGCGACTGTGCTCGCCGCAGCCCGAGATCCAGGGCTATTTGAAGGGCATCGCCCAGGCGCACGACCTCGAGCGCCTGATCAGGTTCAACACCACCGTCGACTCCTGCGTCTGGGATGAGCAGCGCTGCCGCTGGCGGTTGCAAGGCGCCGACGGCGAAAGCCACGAGGCCGACGCGCTCGTGCTCGCGACCGGGCAGCTCAACCAGCCCCACCGCCCGCGGATCGAGGGCATCGACAGCTTCGCCGGACACAGCTTTCACTCGGCGCGCTGGGACCACGAGTACCGCTTCGAGGGCCAGCGGGTGGCGGTGGTGGGCACCGGCGCGAGCGCCGTGCAGTTCGTCCCGCACGTCGCGCGGCGCGCCGGCCGCCTGACGGTGTTTCAGCGCACCGGCAACTGGCTGCTTCCGCGCCGCAACCGGCGCTACTCGCTGATCGCGAGGGCGGCGATAGCGCGCGTCCCGGGCCTGCAGGCGCTGCGGCGCAGGTTCATCTTCGAGTACTGCGAGAGCCTGACCGCCGCGATCCGCCACCCGCGAACGCTCGGTCGGATCACGGCCGCCCGCTCGGCTGCGTTCATGCGGCGGCAGCTGAAGGACCGCGAGCTGCAGCGCAAGGCGTGGCCGGACTACACGTTCGGCTGCAAGCGCGTTCTGTTCACCTCTCACTACCTGCCGGCGCTGCAGCGCCCGAACGTAGAGCTCGTGACCGACGCGATCGCGGCCGTCCGCCCCGAGGGCATCCTCACCGTCGACGGCAGGCTGCACGAGCTCGACTGCATCATCTGGGCGACGGGCTTCAAGACCAACGACTTCATGTTCCCGATGCAGGTCCGCGGCGCCCGCGGCAGCGACCTCAACGAGAGCTGGGCTTCGGGGGCGCACGCGCATCTCGGCGTGACCGTGCCGGGGTTTCCGAACATGTTCCTGATGTACGGGCCCAACACCAACACCTCCGGGGGCTCGATCATCTTCTACCTCGAGGCTCAGGCCTCCTACCTGCGCCAGGCGCTCGAACGCATCTGCGACCGCGACGCGGGCGCGATCGAGGTTCGCGGCGACGTCGAGGCAGCCAGCGATCGTGAGCTGCAGGCACGCTTCGCGGGCACCGCGTGGACGCGCTGCGATTCCTGGTATCGCGACGAGCGCGGACGGATCGTCGCGAACTGGCCCGGCTACATGCGCGAGTACCTCGAGCGCACGAGCACGCTCGACGAGCACGATTACCAGCTGTGGCCCGCTCCCGCGCGCGAGCCCCAGCGCAAGGGCGAAACCGAACCGGCGCCATCGTCGGCTGCGCTCGCCGAAGGCTGAGCGACAGAGGAGAGCGATGTACGACTACGTGATCGTCGGCGCAGGTTCCGCGGGCTGCGTGCTCGCCAACCGGCTCAGCGAGGACCCCTCGGTGCGGGTTCTGCTGATCGAGGCTGGCGGGCGCGACCGCTCGCCCAACATCAAGATCCCGGCGGCGTTCGCCAAGCAGTTCCACACCAAGCTCGACTGGGACTTCGCGACCGAGCCCGAGCCCTACGTCGATGGCCGCTCGCTCTACATCCCCCGCGGCAAGAGCCTCGGCGGCTGCAGCTCGATGAACGCGATGCTGTACGTGCGCGGGCGCCCGCTCGACTACGACGCCTGGGAGGCTCAGGGTGCGTCCGGCTGGGGTTTCCGCGATGTCCTGCCCTACTTCTTGAAGTCCGAGGACAACGCGCGTGGCGCCTCTGAGTTCCACGGCGCGGGGGGACCGCTGCGCGTCAGCGAGCAGCGCTCGCCGCGCCCGATGGACACACGCCTGCTCGACGCATGTCAGGCCGCAGGGATACCGCGCATAGCCGACTACAACGGGCCCGAGCAGGACGGCGCATCGATGTTTCAGGTCACGCAGCGAAACGGACAGCGCTTCAGCACCGCCGACGCGTTCCTGCGCCCGGCGTTTGGACGGCCGAACCTCGAGGTGCGCACGAAGGCGACCGTGCTCGGCATCGAGCTGTCCGGCGGGCAGGCCGTCGGCGTTCGCGTGCGTGGCGGGCGCGGCGGTGCGCAGACGATCCGCGCCGAGCGCGAGGTGCTGCTGTGCGGGGGCGCGATCAACTCGCCCCAGCTGCTGATGCTCTCCGGGATCGGCGCCGGCGAGGACCTGCGCGCCGCGGGAGTGCTCGCGCGTCACGAGCTGCCCGGCGTCGGGCGCAACCTCCAGGACCATCCCTTCGTGACGATGATCTGGGAGGTCAGCGACGAACGCACTTTGTACCGCGCCGAGAAGCCCAAGTTCCTGGCCGAGTGGCTACTGCGTCGCTCCGGGCCGCTCAGCTCGACCGTCGCCGAGGTCGTCGCCTTCACGCGCACCCGCGGCGGGCTGCCGGCGGCGGACATCCAGCTTCACATGGGCGCCGCCTACTACGAAGACCACGGCGCGGAGACCTATGACGGGCACTGCATGGTGATCGCCCCCACGCTCGTCTCGCCGCAGGCACGCGGACGTGTCTGGCTGCGCTCTGCCGATCCCGCCGACAAGCCACGGATCCTTACCAACAGCCTGTCCGAGCCCGACGATGTGGAGTCGCTGATCGCGGGCATGCAGCTTGCGCGCGAGATCGCCGCCAAGGCGCCGCTGCACGATGTGATCCTGAAGGAGCTCAAGCCGGGCCCGGACACACTCGATCGCGCCGAGCTCGAGGCCGACCTGCGCCGGCGACTGATGCTGATCTATCACCCCGTCGGGACCTGCCGGATGAGCGATACGGCGCCCGATGCAGTGGTCGACTCGCAGCTGCGCGTCCATGGCCTGCAGGGCCTGCGGGTGATCGACGCCTCGGTGATGCCGCTGATTCCCGGCGGCAACACGAACGCGCCGACGATCATGATCGCCGAGCGCGCCGCCGATCTGATTCGCGGTCGCGTCCCTGGCGGCGAGCGCGCGCAGGTGCCCGCATGATCGGCCACTCGGCAGGCTCGGCGAGGAGGTCAGCTCGCGTCGACTCCGCGCCATCCAAGCGCCCTCGCTCGTGACGCTCAACTTCCGGCGCGAGGGCACCGGACCGCCGCTGCTGTTGCTGCACGGCATCGGCCATCACTGGCAGGCCTGGCGGCCCGTGATCGCCCTGCTGAAGGGGGAATTCGACGTGATCGCAGCCGACTCGCCCGGCTTTGGGCGCTCCCAGCCGCTACCCGCCGGCGCACCGCTGAGCATCCCCTCCTACGCCGAAGCGTTCGAGCGATTCATCGAGCAGCTCGGGATCGCCCCTCCACACGTGGCCGGCAACTCGATGGGAGGTGCGATCGCGCTCGAGCTCGCGCGCCGCGGCTCGGTGCGCTCGGCCAGCGCATTCTCTCCAGCGGGCTTCTGGACGGCGGCCGAGTTGCGGCTCACCCAGTCCTCGCTGCGGATACTGGCGAACATGCCGGCCCCATTGAGAGGCCCGGTGCTCGCGCTGGCGCGCACCCGCGCCGGGCGAATCGCGCTGTTCTCGCAGACGTTCGGCTACCCGACACGGCTGCCTGCGGCGGAGGCGGTCGAGACGCTGCGCGACGCTTGGGCGGCGCCGTCCTTCGCGGGTGCGCTGGACGCGTTTCGCGACTATCGCTTCGCCGAGCCCGAGCAGTTGCGCGGCGTGCCCGTGACGATCGCCTGGGGTGTGCGAAATCTGCTGCTCCCCTATGGTCGCCAGGCTCCGCGCGCGCGGGAGCTGCTCCCGTGGGCGAGGCACCTCGCGCTCGGCACGGGGCATGTGCCGTTCTTCGACGACCCGCCTGCGGTCGCCGAGACGATCCGCAAATCCGCCACCGTCAGCGGCACCACGCTCGTCTGCGCCAGCGCCGCCGATGGGTCAGCCTAGGTCAGGCTTCGAGCATCAGCGTGACCGGCCCGTCGTTGACGAGCTCGACTTCCATCTGTGCCCCGAACACCCCGCGCTGCGCCCCCGCGAGCGAGCAGAACTGCTCGTAGAGCGGTTGCGCGCGCTCGGGCGTCGCGGCCGCGGCGAAGCTCGGCCGATTGCCGCGACGGGTGTCGCCGTAGAGCGTGAACTGGCTCACACACAGGATCTCGCGCTCCCGCAGCGGCTCGTTCATACGGCCATCGGCATCGGCGAACACGCGCAGCGCACGGACCTTCTGCGCGAGCCGCTGCGTAGCGGCGGCGTCGTCCTTCTCGGCGATCCCGAGCAGGATCAGCAGACCCGGGCCGATCGAAGCGACCGTCCGGCCCGCGACCCGCACCTGCGCACGGCTCACCCGCTGGATGAGAGCGCGCACCCGGCGGTGGTGATCGAGAACGAGCGGCACCTGCAGCCTGGCATCTGCGGCCACACTACCTCAGCGTCGCGCCCATGCACCGCCGCGCCGACCTCCCACGTGGGGCTGATTGCCGTCGCTATTGTGGGGCTGATTGCCGTCGCTATTGCGAGGCCAGCAGCGGGACGTCGTGGGCGACTTCGGCGGGGATGAAGTTCGAGGCGTAGATCGTGGTGCGCTTGCCCGTGCCCGAGACGCCGTATACGAGGCCTGTGTGATTGATGAACTGTGGCTGCTGCGCATCGCGTTCGGAGCCCACCCCCCACGCCTTCCAGGCCGCGCCGAGTTCATGGGCCGACCCGACCAGGTACTGCATCCGTCCGGTCATGTGATGCGCCGCCAGGAAGGCCGCGATCGCCTTCGGCGTGTCGCCGCGCGGATCGACCGAAACGGCGATCACCTGCGCGCGGGAGGCCTCTTTGCCGAGCAGTTCCAGGGACGCATGCAAGCTCGAGGTGATCAGCGGACAGACGTCCGGGCAGTGCGTATAGAGGAACGTCACGAGCACTGCCTTGCCGCGATAGGAATCGAGGTTGACGCGCTGACCCATGTAGTTGCGCAGCGACAGCGGCGGCGCGGGCGTCGGCGGCGAGAAGACCTCAGCGGCGCGGAAGTTGCCGTGGACGGAGCTCGTGCCCTTGCTCTTCGGGGTCCCGTTGCCGCCGATCGCGACCAGCGCGATGCCTCCGGCGATCACGAGCAACACGACCAGCGCAAGCATGATCCGAGGATTCAGACCCCGTTTGGTCATCAGGCAGCGAAGGTAGCAGCGCGCGCTTGCGCGCGCGCCTCTCGACCCCACTAGGCTTGCGCGAGCGCGCTCAAACTAGAGCTCCGCAGACCTCCGCACGTCGGCAAGAAACGGTGCAGACCTGCACATGCGATGCAAATTGCGGAGATACCTGCTAGCTTTCCGCGCCGTTCGTGCCTAATCCTCGTCCCCAAGGGGTCGGGGAGCGGGGGACCCAGTGCAGCCGAGCAACGGCTGCGGGGGCGAATCGCCACCTCTGTGGCGTAGCGCATCGCGCGAGCCCGACAGCTAACCCCGTAGGCGCCAAGCGATTTCGAAAGGAATTAGTGCGCATGCCGGGTTTGCCGCCGCGTGATCTTGCCGTACTCGACCCATGGGAAGCCTCCTATGCCCGTTCGCGGGCACGTCGCCAACGCTCGGCCCGACGCGGCCGCGCGACCGCTTCCACGCTGAAGCTGTCGGCCCTGCTCGATGTCCGCGGCCGCGCCGCCAAGGCGCGCGACCTCGCCCATGCCGAGCCCTGGGAGCTCTCGCTCGGGCGCTCGCGAGCGCGCAGGCGCGCCGAGCAGCTGCGCTTCGTGCCCGCAGGCACGCTCGCGAAACGGATCTCGCTCGGAACCCTGGTTGCGCTGACCGCGGCACCGAGCGCATCGCTGGCTGAAGCGAACAGTCCCGCAGCCTCGCCCGCAGGCCCTCCGACGACGACCGAACACTCGATCACGTTGAGCGAAGGCAGCGAAGGACGGCAGGTCGAACTGCTGCAGAGGGCCCTTGGAAACGTGCACGTCGACGGCATATTCGGCCCCGAAACGGAAGCTTCGGTTCGCGCCCTCCAGGCGTCCAAGGGTCTCTCCGTGGACGGCGTTGTAGGCCCCCAGACGAGCGCTGCGCTGCGCGGTCAGGGCTTCGCGACGACGATCGACGACGTCAGCGACCTGCAGGGCGAATCGAGCATCGGCAGCGTCAAGCCGGCCACGAGCAGCGAAACCGGCGAAACCAGCGAAGGCGGCGGCAATGCGGTCTCGCGGCTGCAGGCCGCGCTGCACGTCACTCCTGACGGCGACTTCGGCCCCGAAACGGAGGCTGCGATTCGGCGCCTGCAGGCCCGCCACGGGCTGCACGTCGACGGCGTTGTCGGTCCCGCGACCTGGAGCGCGATCGGCGTCAGCCAGGAGGAAACCCTCACCCCACCCCCATCCGCGGTCGCACCTTCGCAAAACCATCGGGCCGGCAGCGGCCAAGGCGAAGCGGCGCCGGGCGGCGAATCGACTCCCGTTGGCTCGGCCGCGAGTGGCGCGGGCGCCGAAGGGTCGGGCAATGCCGTCTCGCGGCTGCAGGCCGCGCTGCACGTCACTCCGGACGGCGAATTCGGCCCCGAAACCGAGGCTGCGATTCGGCGCCTGCAGGCCCGCCACGGCCTGCACGTCGACGGCGTCGCAGGTCCCGCGACCTGGGGCGTGATCGGGGTGAGCCAAGAGGAAACCCTCACCCCGCCCCGATCCGCGATCGTGAAGTCGAGTGCGGGCACCGGCGCAAGCACCGGCGCGAGCACGAGCGGATCGCCGGCCAGCGCAAGCTCGAGCCCCGCTGACCAGCCGAGCACGAGCCCGGCGGGAGGCGAAGGCGCGGGTAACGCCGTCTCGCGACTGCAGGCCGCGCTGCACGTGACTCCCGACGGCGAATTCGGCCCCGAAACCGAGGCTGCGGTGCGCCGCCTGCAGGCCCGCCACGGTCTGAACGTCGACGGCGTCGTGGGCCCTGCGACCTGGAGCGCGATCGGGGTCAGCGACGAGAACACGCTCACCCCACCTCGTACGGCGATCGCGCACAGCGAACCCTCCTCGGGAGATGCATCCTCCGGAGATAACGCCTCGACGGGGTCCACCACCACGGCCGGCGGCGAAGGCGCGGGTTCGAGCGTCGTGTCGAGGGTGATCTCGGCCGGCGATGAAATCGCGACGCGGCCCTACGTCTACGGCGGTGGGCATGGCTCGTTCCAGTCCGAGGGCTACGACTGCTCGGGCTCCGTCTCCTATGCCCTGCACGGCGGCGGGCTGCTGAGCTCACCCGAGGATTCGACCGAGCTCGAGTCATATGGCGAAGCCGGGCCTGGCAAGTACATCACGATCTACGCGAACTCAGAACACGCGTTCATGGTGGTCGACGGCAAACGCTTCGACACGGTCGCCCAGCAGGAGAGCGGGACGAGGTGGTCGAGCTCGATGACCTCGACCGCCGGATTCGTCGCGCGCCATCCCGCCGGCATGTAGCCGCCGCTCGAGCGCTCCACCCGCCGGCTGGGCTCGAGCTCGTCGTCGCCAGACGATTCAAAGACGGCCGCCTGCGCGAGAGCCTCGATCACCGGTCACCCCCGAGAGATTGCCGACGGGGATCGATGAGCGGTGATAGGCTCCGCGGCGGGCGGGCTACGCTCGCGGTCTTCTTAGAGGGGGACAGCAAGCCAATGCGGGGACGTTCGCAGTGTTGAGGCGCCGAGCCTTCGATGGAGGCCTTGGCGTTTGCAGCGCCTAGTGGCTGCGGCCAAAACTGCGGCGCCGCTGGAGAAGCGTCGCTGGTCAGCCGATGCCGCCTCGCACCGCACCTTCGATGTGCGAGCCCTTGCCCACCTGACGCGCACACCTGTCCGGACACGGAGGTCCCGTTCGGGTGCGCAGTAGCGAGCGCCAGCGGCGTCTGAGCCACGGCTCCGACGCCGCCACTCAAGCCCCTGGGGTATGGCGAGGGCGAGGTACCAAAAGGAGGAGCGAAACATATGTCGGAGTATGGACAGGTATCGACGGGAGCGGGCAAGCCTAGGCTCGCGGCAGGTGCTGGAAGGCTGTTCTTGGTCGGTCTCATCGCGCTGGCGATGGCGCTGGTGTGCGCCGCGTCAGCATCGGCAGAATCACCACGGGAAAAAGCCCAGTGGCAAGCGTTCGCGAATTGTCCTGCCTTCGAAATAACACCGAAAGGCAACGAAGTGACGGCTTGCACGTGGGCCACCTCGACCTTCAAGGAAAAGTGGGAAAACGCGGAACAGAAAGAAGGCTGGGAACAGGCCAACGGAAGGGCCACCCCCAACCAGTTGTCCCAGTTCACGGCAGGCAACATCACTGTGAAGCTCAAACTGCCGATCGCGCTCAAGCTCGGATTGGCGGAAAACCCAGAAGACCCGGAAGAATTGGAAGTCGCAGCCGCGCGCGGAGCTGAAACCATTCAGGCCGTGCCCCAGCGGGGACCTGGCCTGAAAAAGGCCGTCGACCCCGCCGACCTCTCGGGAGCGGAACTCGACAGGTACAACTACTACATCCACGTGGCCAAGCAGACGAAGACGACCGCCACGATCGAACTCGCTGGACCGGCGGATGCGCTTCACGTGAACCTGGGGCACCTTCTGACCGAAGAAGGTAACGCGTTCGTCTTCCCTGTGAAGGTGAGGCTGGGCAACGGGTTTTTCGGCAACGACTGCTACGTTGGCTCTGACGAAAATCCGATAGTGGTACCAATGACAACTGGACCTTCGGGTGAACTGTCAGGCAAAGCCGGAACGCTGGCTTTCAACCCCGAAGGCACCATCCTGACCGTCTGGGGCGATACTCTCGTGGCCAGCGGGTTCGCGGCGCCGGGCGTGCAGGGTTGCGGCGTGGAAGGCGGCGCCGACGCAGCGATAGACGCTGCCCTCGGGCTTCCGTCGCCGAGCAACACGGCGGTCCTCAACGGTGTCTTCAAACAAGCGGGTGCCGAAGTCGCGCAGGAACACGGAGCCTTCTGAGAAGGTGATGCGACGGTGCGCAGGGCTGGCGCGGTCGTGAGAACCGTGGAGACTCACTAGGCAGGGAGAGGGCCGGCCGTCACGCGGCCGGCTCTCTCATTTCGAGGCCGTCATTCGAGCCTGCCCGAGTCCGCCGATTGATGCTGCTCGTGCGCCCTCGCTGCGGGGAACTGCCGGCGCATAGCAGCGCGCGCCCAGAGTTCCATCCCAAGCCCCGCCTAGGTTGGGTGCCTGCTCCGATGCAGACGAGTCGAGGAGGCACCGACCATGCTGGCGCAGGCCAGAACGTTCACGATCGACGGACTGCAGGCGAGACAGGTCTCGGTTGAGGTCGACATCAGGCGTGGGCTCCCCGCCTTCGCGATCGTGGGCCTGGCGGACGCATCCGTTCGCGAGGCGCGCGAGCGGGTACAGGCTGCGATCCTCAACTCTGGGTACGAGTTCCCTTCGCGCAGGATCACGGTCAACCTGGCCCCGGGCGACGTGCCGAAGATCGGGGCCGGGCTCGACTTGGCGCTCGCGTGCGGAGTGCTCGCAGCAAGCGGGCAGGCTTCACGGGACTCGCTTCGCGATTGCGCGCTATTCGGCGAGCTCAGCCTCGACGGGACCGTCCGGCCGTGCCACGGCACGCTCGCAGTCGCACAGGCGTGTGTTCGCGACGATGTGCAAACGCTGGCTCTCAGTCCCGAGCGCGTTCCTGAGGCGAAGCTCGTCACAGGCCTGCGGGTCGCCGGCGTCGCGTGTCTGAGAAGCGCGCTGCGAGTGCTGCACGGCGGTCGCTGCGATCTTCCAGCGCCGACGAGAACGCGCGAGCGCGCCGCGCCGGACACGGAGCTGGACCTCGCCGACGTGCGCGGTCAGCAACACGCGGTGCGAGCGCTCGTGGTGGCGGCCGCCGGTGGGCACAATTGCCTGCTCAGCGGGCCACCCGGGGGCGGCAAGACGATGCTCGCACAGCGCCTGCCCTCGATTCTGCCGCCGCTAAGCCGCTCAGAGGCGATCGAGGTCACGCGCATCCACAGCATCGCCGGCGCAGTCGACGGCGAGCTCGAGGGCGAGCTCGTGCGCAGGCGCCCGTTCCGAGCGCCACATCACACGATCACCGCCGCGGGCCTCGTCGGGAGCGCACGCAGGACATCCGTGGGCGAGGTGGTGCTCGCACACCGGGGGGCTCTGTTCCTCGACGAGCTGTCGGAGTTCGCCAAGCCGGCGCTCGAGGCTCTGCGCCAACCGCTGGAGGACGGCCGAGTTGCGATCGTCAGGGCAGGGCATGCAGCGGTCCATCCCGCGCGCTTCATGCTGCTGGCGGCGACCAATCCCTGTCCCTGCGGCTACGCCGGCGACGGCGATCGTTGCCGCTGCAGCGGGGCCGATTTGGCGCGACATCGCAGACGACTGAGCGGGCCCCTGCTCGATCGAATCGACCTGCAGGTGGCGCTCGGGAACGAGGTCCCGCGCGCGACCGAGCGGACCCCATGGACGAGCTCGGCGAAGGCGCGCGAGCGGGTGATCACAGCACGAGAGCGCCAGCAGCGCAGGCTCGGCAGCGAGGGCCTCAGCGCAAACGGCGAGATGAACGCGAGACTGCTCGAGCGCCACGTTCGCATCGGTGAGCGGGCTCAGGAGCTGCTGCGCGCGGCGCGTGTACGAGGCGCGCTCAGCGCCCGCGGCGAGCACCGCGCTCTGCGAGTGGCGCGCACGATCGCTGACCTCGACGGCGGCGGACCGGTTGGCGCCCGCGAGGTGGGAATCGCGCTCTCGCTGCGACCTGAGATCGGATTGCGCGACAGCCGCGCCGCGTGACGGGCCCAGGTGCGTGAGTGGCCTCGGTGATTGATGAGCAGCGAGTACCGGCCGGCGTGCGAGGCGATCGAGGGTTCAACGCGGGACGCCATGGGCCGAGCGCGGGACGATAAGCGCTCGCTACGCGCAGTCGAGCAGGCCTGTAGGGACTGCGCTCGTCGAAGCTGGCTGCTGGCGGAGCTTGGAGCGGTGCTCGACTACCGTGCGAGCGACGTCTGCAGTCTACTCGCGGCGCTCGAGCTGGATGACGCGCAGTTGATCGATGCGCTCGCAGGGCACAGACGGCGCGAGTTGCACGAAAGCTGGGCGCAGTTCAGGGACCGCACCGAAGACGGCCCCGGGCTGGCGACCGGCTCGACGTGCCGGCATCGGCACAGCTGGCCGCGGCAGCTGGCCGAGCGGCCGGGGTCTCCGCGGATGCTCCATGTCGCACCGTGCAGCGAGCGCCTGCGCCGGTTGACCGCTGCCCCAACGGTGGCGATCGTTGGCAGCGCCGACGCCAGCGACTACGGTCGCGAGGTCGCGAGCAGTCTCGCGCGCGGCCTCAGCGTATCGGGCGTGACGATCGTCAGCCCGTTCGCTGAGGGCATCGGGATCGCGGCTCACGCGGGAGCGCTGGAAGTCGACTGCCCGGTCGTCGCGGTGATGGCCGGGGGCGTCGACCAATGCAGGCCGCGCACCCGACGCCACCTCTACGGGCGAGTGACAGACCGAGGCTGCGCCGTCGCCGAGCTCCCGTGCGGCACCGCGCAGCGACGCTGGGCCGAGCTCGCGCGAAAGCGGGTCGTCGCCGCGCTCGCGGATTTGACGATCGTTGTCGAGGCCAGTAACCGCGCGCATGCGCTGCTCGAGGCGCGCATCGCCGTCGCACTCGGACGAACGGCAGCGGCGGTCCCGGGGCGAGTCACGTCGCCGCAGGCGCGCGGGACTGCGGAGCTGCTGATCGAGGGCGCGCCGCTGGTGCGCGGCCCCGGGGACGCGCTCGCGATTCTCGCCTACGCCCGCGATGAGCAGCTTGCCGACGCGACCGATGCCGACGCGGCGCTTCCAGAGCTCGGCGAGCACTGCTCGCGGCTCGAGCCGCGCCTGCGGGCAGTGCTCGAGCGCGTCGGGAGTGGATGTGACACCCTGGCAGAGCTGACCGCTTCGGGCGATGATCCCGGGGATACGATGCTCGCGCTCACCGAGCTCGAGTGCCTGGGGCTTCTGGCACGAGGTCGCGGCGGTTGCTACGTACCTCGCGAGAGCCTGACCGAACGATGACCCGCAGGCATCGCTTGCAAGCGCCCGCCTGAGCGTCAGTGTCGAGCCCGTGGGGGGGTATAGTTGCCGCTACTCGCGGATGTAGCTCAGTTGGCTAGAGCGTCTGCTTGCCATGCAGAAGGTCGAGGGTTCGAGTCCCTTCATCCGCTTTTCGGGAGCCCCGGCGCAGCGTCTCAGTAGAACGTGAACCGATCGGCTGGAGCGTCTCTCGGGCTCACGGCGCCGCTGACGAGCGCTTTGACGTCCACCGCGCCGGCTTCGCCGGCCGGGCTGAAGACGGTGCATCTCGTGGTGGATTCGCATTCGCCGACGACTGCCCGCGACTTGCCGAAGCGGAACTTCGTCACCACGGGTGAGACCGCGAAGCCAGCTCCAGTGATCGTCACGCTCGTGCCCCCGGCTGCGGGTCCGCTGCTGGGGCTGACGTTCGAGACCGCGGGCACGAACTTGAAACGGTCCGCCGCTGTGATCGGGCTGACGCCCGCGGGCGTCGTGACCGTCACGTCCACCGGGCCCGCGATCTCGCTTGGCGCAACTGCTGTGATCACCGTTGCAGACTCGACAGTGAAGCCCGTGGCTTCGGTCGAGCCGAACTGGACGCGACTCGCGTGCCCGAAGCCGCTTCCGATGACCGTCACCGCGGTGCCCCCTACCGCGGTTCCCGTTCGAGGTGAGACCTTGATGACATTTGGCGCTCCATAGCTGTACTGGTCGCCGGGGGCAAGGGGGCTTGTTCCGGCAGGTGTGGTGACAGTCACGTTGACGGTGCCCGTTCCCGGGGGCGGCACGGCGATGAGCGAAGTAGCCGAGTCGAGCGCGAAGCTCGTTGCGCGGCTCTGCCCGAAGTGCATCGCTGTGACGTTGCCAAGATTCTCGCCCACGATCAGCACCGGTTCGCCACCTGCCGGCGATCCGTCGTCGGGACTCACCCCTGTCACCGTCGGTAGCGGAGGTCCGAACGCGATGCTGTCATATGGTCCCGAGGAGACTCCGCCGACGCCGCCCAAGCCTGGCACCAGCTCCGGGACGGCGCTGCCTGTCGTGGTGCCATTTCCAAGCTGCCCATATCTGTTTTCGCCCCAGGCCGCCAGACGGCCATCGCTCAGCAGCGCCAGGCTGTCGTGGTATCCAGCGGAGATCGCAGTGACTCCGCCCAATCCGCCGACCGGGGTGGGGATCTCTTTGTTCACGGTCGTGCCGTCTCCAAGCTGGCCTCGTTCGTTGTTGCCCCAGCCGACGACCGTGCCTCCCGCGAGAAGCGCCATCGCATGTCCGCCGCCCGCCGAGATCGCCGTGACTTCGCTCAGCCCGCCGACCGGCACCGGTACGTCGCTGTGACTCATTGCAAAGCGGTTGGTTCCGTTGCCGAGCTGATCGTCGTGGTTCCAGCCCCAGGTCATCACTTCGCCATTCTCGAGCAGCGCGATCGAGAACTGTGCTCCCGCGGTGATCGCAACGACTCCGCTCAACCCGGCCACCGAGACGGGGACATCGCGGTTGGTGGTCGTGCCATCGCCGAGCTGTCCGAATTCGTTGTTCCCCCACGCCATGACTTCGTCGTCGTCGAGCAGCGCAAGGCTGTGATTGCCGCCGGCCGCGATCGCAGCGACATCACCCAGCCCGAGCACCTGCACCGGAACGGTGCTGCATGGCTTACCGCCGCAGATGCTGGGCCCGGTCGACGTTCCGTTGCCAAGCTGCCCCGACACGTTGTTGCCCCACGCCATCACCGTGCCATCGCGCATGAGAGCCAGGATGTGATAAGCGCCAGCCGAGATCGCCTCGACGCCGCTGAGGCCGCCGACTGGCTCAGGCACATCGCGTGCAGCTTCGAGGGTCCCGTTCCCGAACTCGCCTTTGCTGCCCGCTCCCCAGGCCATGACCGTCCCATCGTCCAGGAGAGCCAGGCTCGTCTTGTATTCCCCGGCTTCGACGCCCATGACTTCGCCGAGCCCGTCAACGAGCACGGGCAGCGCGCTGCCAGGACCGAACACGCCATCTCCGAGCTCGCCAACGTGGTCGGAGCCCCACGACTCGACGCTAACCGCCGGCAACCCCTGCGCCCCTCCCGTGGCGGCGCTCGCGAGCAGAGCCATCGTCACGCTGGCAGCGACGATGAACGACAACCGTCTCGCGACCACCCGAGCCTCCTCTGGCATGGGACTACACGCTCGACGCACCCCCGGCAGTCCAGACGTCAAGCTGCCGGCCCGACCAGCGAACAGACTATCCGATTCCACGGGCTCGCGCTATCCGAGAAGCTGAGATGCCTGCGGTCGCCGCCTATCGCCCGCGCTCATCGAGGCTCAGGCTCCTCACGAGGCCTCGGTAGTTCTGTGCCGGAGATGTCGCCCGCCCATACGCCGCTCGCAGCTGCGGCGCGCTCACCGACGCGAGACGGGCGGTGACCGCGTCCGCGAACGCATGCTCGTCGCCGTCCCGTGCGATCGCCTGCGCGCGCTCGAGCTCCTCATGCATGGCCGCTAGGTGGGCATCGACGTCGGCGAACGCACCGAAGTGGGTGATCGCAAGCCGCTCGGCGTTCCAGGCCGCCACGACGTCGAGCGACCGATGCCAGTCGCGAAGATCGATGTCCGGCGGCGGTGTCGGAGCTAGCAGCGGCCCGTCAGCTATGCGCACACCGGTCAGATCTCCTGTGAACGCGCAGTTGCTCGGCTCGTGCAAGTACGCCACGTGGTGAGCAGCATGACCTGGGGTACTGGCGACGCGAAAGGGCCCGAGTGCCTCCCCTCCTTCCAGCATCCGTATCCGCTCCCGTGCGACCGGGAGCACCTCACCCCGAAGCGTCTGCATCTCCCCGCCATACAGGCGGCCGGCGCTCGCGAGCAGCCTGCGTGGATCGATTAGGTGCG
Organism: uncultured Solirubrobacterales bacterium; assembly: GCA_963706765.1. GTDB lineage: Bacteria > Actinomycetota > Thermoleophilia > Solirubrobacterales > Solirubrobacteraceae > Palsa-744. The sequence continues at coordinate 28,361 of OY970168.1, forward strand.
GCGCCCCCCGTGCGTGCACCCATACCTCCGCGCCTGGGAATCGGCGAAGCAGCGTGCCCGTGGCGCCGGCGTGGTCGAGGTGAATGTGGGTGAGCGCGATCACTCGCAACGGAGTGCTCGCAAGGGTGGGCTCCAGCGCCTCGAGACAGCTGCTCGGCCCAGGATCCACGAGCACCTCTCCCACGCGCCAGCTCCCGATCACCGAGGACAGGCCGAGGTGCTTCAGGTCGACCAGCTCTGGCTCGGCCTCGGGGTCAAGGTGCGGGAGGGGGGACAACCGAGGTCGAATCGTATTCCAGCCACTGGCGCTGCGCCCCCACCCGCAGGGCGAGGGGCCAGTTCAGGCCATGGCTCGACGCAAGACCGACGTCGGTGTCCTGGGCCGTCACTCGGCGCCCGACCGATGACTCGGCGCGTGCCGAGCCATCGGTCGGCGAGCGATCAGGATTCGACCTGGTCTTCGATCGCGCCGCCCAGATTGGTCGAGGCCCCAAACGAGCCCGAGCTGATCGTAACCCGCTTGGTGCAGCCGTCTTTGCCTTTGTGAGTCAACGTGCCCGAGAGCTCAACGAACAGGGCTCCGTTCAGCGTCGCGACCCCTTTGAGCTTTTTCGTCGAATAGCTGCAGACGCCTTCGGGAAACTGCGGCGGCCCGATCTCGAAGCCGACGACCGAGCTGCCGGTTATCGAGACCTTCCCACTTCTGCCGATGGCCACCAGCCAGGGAAACCCGAACGCCTGCACTCTCTCGCCCCCTTCACAGGCCTGTTCGTTCGCGAGCTGACCGGAGGCTTCGAAGATATCCAGGTCATCGGTCGTGGCGCTGTTTGTTTCAAGTTCCCCTTCCATACCCTTGGACGGACCCGAGCAGTTCAGTTCGGAGTTGTTGTCGGGAAAGAAGAATCGGACGTTTTCGCTCGAGGACAGCCGGACTATTTCACCCGCTTGTACCAGCCCGTTGTGATCACGCAGCGCCAGGATCTTCGGCGCTGTGGATGCCGCAGCTGCGCTCAGCGCGCCAAGCGCCAGCGTCGCAGCCAAGATAGATGCGGCGAGAATGGTGCGTCGCATATTTTCCCCCTCTTTGGAGTTGTGCCCTGCAACGCCGCGATCTTACGCCCGGCCTGGTGGGCGGAGGCCCTATTTGGACGTTTAGGCATCTCGCTGCTCTCGCCGCCCCGCCGAGTGCCTGCGAAGCGACGGCAGCGTCGGCCCACCGAGCGTCCGCTGCCCCGCTCGGGACCGTGCTCGCCGGGCCGAAGGGACTAGGGTGAGGGCACTCGCCCTGGGCACCTGTCCTGGCGCGCGTCCGTGATTCGATCAGCCCCGACAGACACAAGGAGTCGATCAACGATGAGCACCGCAGACACCACCGAGCAGCTCATAACCGGCGTGGACTTTGCGGCGGTCTCGACCAAGGACCTCGCCACCGCCGTGGAGTTCTATGGGGAGAAGCTCGGACTGCCTAGATCCGTCTACCTGGCCGATCGCAACTACGCCGAGTTCGAGATCGGCAATCTGACGCTGAGCGTGATCGATGCCGAGAAGATGGGCATGGAGCACAAGGTTCGCGGGCATGAGATCGCGCTGCACGTCGACGATGTCCAGGCCGCGAGAGAGACCCTTGAGGCGCGCGGCGTGCAGTTTCGCGGCGAGATCATCGACACCGGCGTCTGTCACATGGCACTGTTCGCGGATCCCGACGGCAACGCGTTGATGCTCCATCATCGCTACGCGCCGCGGCCGCCGCGCAGTTAGGCGATACCCCAGCCACCACCGCCGGGAGGCGGTATCAGCGCGAGCCGCCTGGACCGCCGCTCGGCGTGGCTGACCCCGCCCCGCCACGCCGCCGCCCCCTCCGCTCGGCCGACGGACTAACTTGTCCCATGTGTCCTTCGAGCCCGCACACGCGCCGCAGCTGAGGCCGGAAAGACCCTGGCAGGAGCACGCCCCGCTGTACGTCGACCTGTTCGCCGATCCCGCCGTCGCCAGCGCGCTCTGGCCGGGAGCACTAGGGGGACCGCGCAGCACCGAGCAGGCGCTCGAGCTGCTCGCCGCCGACATCGCCCACTGGCAGCGACGGCCGTTTGGACCCTGGGTCTTCTTCGAGGCCCGCACCGGCGTGTTCGTCGGCCGTGGCGGCCTGCAGGCGACCGTCCTCGCGGGCCAGTCATGCGTCGAGCTGATGTATGCCGTCCGCCCCGATGCCTGGGGTCGTGGATATGCGAGCGAGATGGCCGCAGTCGCGCTCGCGCATGCGCGACGGATCGGCCTGGTCGAGGTGGTCGGCCTCACGACAACCACGAACACCGCCTCCCAGCGAGTGCTGAGCAGGGCTGGGCTGCGCTTTGAATCGGTCCTTCAGTACGCCGGCCTGCCGCACAGGCTCGCGCGGCTGTCGCTGCGCCCCACCGCTACAGCGCGGACGCCCAGAGCTCAGGCCGTGGGCAGCAGCACCTCGGCGCCGAGGTAGCCCCCCTCGCGCAGCTCGGCCTCGGGGGCCGCACGCTGCGCGCTCTTGACGCCATACAGCTGTCGATCGGCCCGCGCCAGCGGCGCGTCGATGCTTTCCCCAGGCAGCCACTCGCTCACTCCAACCGACCAGTCGATCTCGCCGCGACCCGCACGCAGGCGCGCGAGCATCGCCTCCGCGCCGGCGGGAGTCGTATACGGCAGCAGCATCACGAACTCATCGCCGCCGTGACGCGCAACTATGTCCCCCGGGCGCACCCGTTTGCGCCAATCGCGACCCAGGGCCGCCAGCAGCCTGTCACCCGCCGCGTGTCCATTGCGGTCGTTGACTTGCTTGAACCTGTCGAGGTCGATCACCGCGAGCGTCAGCGGGGTGCCCGAACGATCGGCGATCGCACGCTCGCGGTTGGCCGCAGCGAAGAAGCCGCTGCGATTCAAGAGTCCCGTCAGGTAGTCGGTATCCGCCTTGCGGCGCAGACTCTCGCTCAGGTGTCCAAGGACGATTCCCGCAGCCATCACCGTCGCCGAGACGAGCAGCCAGTCCGCGACCGCCCCCGGGAGTCCGTTCAAGGCGAGCGCGACCGCAAAGCTGGCCGAGGTCACCGCCGCAACGACGGCGATTGCACGCCGTGAGAAGAAGTGGGCCGTATACACGGTGATCCACGGATACGCGAACGCGGCGAACAGCACCCCGCGCCCGGTCCTGGCATTGGCCACGAGCGCGCTGATCAGCAGGACCGCCACGATCATCGTGGCCTGCAACGCGATTGGCCGTACGTGCGAGGCCCAAACCCACAGCCCGATCCCTACCGCGCAGCAGAAGATGGCGGTGGCCAGGAGCAGTGCGGAGGGCTGGCGGCCTCCGACCGGGAACACCACCACCAGGAAACGCGCGATCCCGCCGCAGAGGAACAGGAACGCAGCCAGCCAGACTTCCGGCCGCCGCGAGTCGACCAGCCTGCTGAACAGGTCACAGGATCCGCGGGATGACAGCTCGTCAGGCACCTTTAGAGCTATTCGGTTGCGTGATCGCGGGCCTTGAATCGTGAGCCCCTGCGGCAACGCTCCGTTGCGCTTCTGCCGCCTCCCGGCGCGAACCGACTAACCTGATCGTCAATGCTCTTCAGACGCCCTCAGTCGCAGATGATCGAAGAGTCAGACGCGTTGCCCGGGCGGGAGAACAAGATGTCCGTTCCCGAGCTTCACGAGGTGCTGCACACGCCGCTCGTACCTCCATTCCCGGAGGGCGTCGAGACGGCCGTGTTCGGCATGGGCTGCTTCTGGGGAGCCGAGCGCGACTTCTGGGAAGCGCCGGGCGTGTACACGACAGCAGTCGGCTACGCCGGCGGCTACACGCCGAACCCCACCTATGAGGAGGTCTGCTCAGGGAAGACCGGACACGCTGAGGTGGTGCTGGTCGCGTTCGACACCGCACAGACCAGCTACGAGCAGATGGTGAAGCTCTTCTGGGAGGGCCACGATCCCACCCAGGGCCTTCGCCAGGGAAACGACGTCGGCAGCCAGTACCGCTCCGCGATCTACTGGAAAGACGACCGCCAGCGCATCGCCGCCGAGACCTCGCGCGACTCCTACCAGCGGATGCTGACCGAGGCCGGCCACGGCACCATAACCACCGAGATCACCAAGGCCGGGCCGTTCTACTACGCCGAGGACTACCACCAGCAGTACCTCGCCAAGAACCCGGGCGGCTACTGCGGCCTCGGCGGCACCGGCGTGGCCTGCCCCATCGGGCTGGCGCGCGCCAGCTGAGCCAGCCGCACGGCTGCGCTTCGCCGCGACACGGCTGCGCCTCGCCCGGCACGGCTGCGCCTCGCCCGACACGAGCTGCGCTTCGCCGCAACACGACTGCGACCCCGCCGAAGCGGGGCCGCAAGCCGTCTCGTTGTCCTACCGGGCTCACCCCGTCCGTGGGGATGGACGAGGCGATTCCGGAATCTGGCGCCGAGCGGGCCTACGTGGCGCCCGCGCCTCCGAGCGCCGGCGTTCCCGACGGGGTGTGCTGCCAGCCAGGAGCATGCGGACCCCCGAGCGTCGGCACGTCCGACGGATAGACCTCGTTGCCGTGGATCGCGTGATCGCCGATCTCGAGCTCCTCGTCGCTGAGTCGCAACGGGATGAAGATGCCGATCACCTTGAGGATGATGAACGTCGCGATCGCCGTGAACCCGATCACCCACACGGCGGCGAGCGCCTGCCACTTCAGCAGCGTCCAGCTGCCGTGCACCAGCCCCGCTTTCCCGGGCAGGTTCGACGCTCCGCCGACGCCGATGTACTCGACGATGTTCGGATCGGCCAGAACGCCGACCATCAGCCCTCCGATCAGGCCCGCTATCCCGTGGGTATAGATCACCCCCAGAGTGTCATCGACGCTCCGGAACATCGGCGCTCGGCTGAGGAACCTGATCGCCATCCACACGAACGTCGAAGCCACCACGCCGATCACTATCGCGCCGTAGCCGTTGACGAACCCTGCAGCAGGCGTGATTCCGACCAGGCCGGTGATCATGCCGTTGACCGAGCCGATCAGCGATGGCTTGTCGCGGAAGATGTAGTCCCACGCGATCCACACCATCACCGCCACCGCGGTGCAGAGGTTGGTGTTGACCACCGCCGCCGATGCGTTCGCGCCCGCGTAGTAGGAGTCGCCTCCGTTGAAGCCATTCCAGCCGAGCCACAGCAGACCGGCCCCCGCCATCACCATCAGTAGGTTGTTCGGTGCGTCGATCTCGCGATCGCGTTGCAATCGCGGGCCGATCACCGCGGCAAAGACGAACCCTGAGACACCGGCCGCCAGGTGGATGACATAACCGCCTGAGTAGTCCAACGCTCCATGCGCAGCGAAGTACCCCCCGCCCCAGAGCAGGAACGCGTTGATCGTGTAGACGACCGTGATCCAGATCAAGACGTACGGAATCCACGCCTTGAAGTTCACCCGGCCCAGCACTGAGCCCAGAGCCAGGATCGGGGTGATCGCCGCGAACACGAACTGGAAGTACACGAGCGAGGACTCCGGGAAGTGGAACGGCGGACCTTCCGTGATCGACGGTATGACCGCCTGGCCCTCCTCGGCCGCATGACCGAGCACGCTGCCGGGCTTGCCCCAGAACGTGTCGAAGAAGCCATGTCCGCTTCCGATCGGGTTGCCGAAGCCCATCTTGAACGCCCACAGGCACCAGGCGATCAGCACGAGGCAGAACGCCACGAACGTGAGCATCATGCTGTTGACGGACCAGCGCTTCTGCATCACGCCGCCGTACAGGATGGCCAAGCCGGGGACGCTCATCAGGCCGACGAACGTCGCCGCCGTCATCTGCCAAGCGTTATCTCCTGCGTTCAGCCAACTTGGGTATGACAACCAGGTCATATGCCTCCGTTCCCACCTTTCTCGATGATCTCCGACGCCATCCGCCATGGGGACGGCGACGCCGCACTTGCGCTCCGGGTATGAAATCCGGGCTGGACCGATGCCGCTAGGGACACCGTGGCCAACAGTTGCAGGGGCGCTTTCGACATTTGTCGAGACGCACCCAGAGGCGGCCGCTGAGCGGCTGCCTGCGGGCCGAGAGTGGCCTCAGCGGTAGGGAAAACCCGCCCGCCGGCAGGCGGCGCGCAGCTCGTTCGCGATGCTGTGATACGCCCCTGAGGCGCACATCTGCCGGGCTTTCGCCCCGCAGCCGTGCACTTCGGCCGCACCCAGCGTGCTCGCGAACGTCACGCTGACGCAGTCCGCCCGCGCGGGCGAACCGCTCGTCAGGGCATACGCGCCGAGGCCCACGAGCACGAGCGCGACGCAGCTGAGCAGTGCCGCGACAGCCGCCTTCTCACGCCGGCCCCATCGCAGCGGTTGCGACAGCTGCCGATGCCGATCGATCATGATCACGTGAATGTCCTAGCTGTCGGCTGGCTGTCCCGGCTCTGCCTCGGGCGTCTGCCCCGGGGCCGACTCAGGCGCCTTCGCGGCGTCACCGTCGCCCGGCTGGAACTGCAGCGCACCCGAGTTGATGCAGTAGCGCTGGCCCGTCGGTCCGGGCCCGTCGTCGAACACATGCCCGAGGTGCCCGCCGCAGCGGCGGCAGAGGACCTCCGTGCGGCGCATGAACATGCTGTCGTCGGGCCGCAGCTCAACCGCCTCGGCGACCGCCGGCTCGGTGAAGCTGGGCCAACCCGTGCCGGACTCGAACTTGGTGTCGGAGTCGAACAGCTTCGCCCCGCACGCGGCGCAGCGGTACTCGCCGGCGTCCTTGTTGTAGACGTACTCGCCCGTGAACGGAGGCTCGGTGCCGGCGCGGCGCAGTAGCTCGTACTGAGCCGGCGTCAGCTGCTCGCGCCACTCCTGCTCAGACCTCTCGATCTCGCGCTGTTGCGATGCCATCCGACATGTTCTAGCACGCCCAACGCCCCGTTTGGGCGTCGCTTTGACAGCGCCCCCGGCGCCCGTCGAGGGCGCCATCGACGCGCGTGCTGCCCTGGTGCCTCCTGCTATTGTGATCCTTACGTTCACGTCAGGTTTAGTCTGACCACGGCAGGAGCACAGGAGCTTGAACCAGAGGTCCTCCCAGGCAGTCGCCGAACCACGAACTTCGCGCCCGAGCCGCTTCGGCGTCGCCGCCGGGCATGAGAACTACCGCTGGTGGGCTCTCTCGTGCACAAGCCTGGGGATGCTGCTGGCTGCCACCAACTCGGGCACGCTGATAATCGCGCTCCCCGACCTCGAGCGCTCGCTGCACACGAGCCTGTTGGCGCTCGTCTGGGTGATCCTCGCCTATCTGATCGCCGCCACCGTGCTCGTGCTGCTGGCCGGCCGTCTCAGCGACCTGTTCGGACGCAAGCGCGCATATGTGGGCGGCTTCGTCGTGTTTGCAGTCGCGTCTCTGGGCGCAGGCTTCTCGCCCGACGCGACCGTGCTGATCCTGTGGCGAATTCTGCAGGGGATCGGATCGGCGTTCCTGTTCGCGAACGCCGCCGCGCTCGTCACCGATGCGTTTCCCAAGGAGCAGCTCGGGCTGGCGATGGGGGCGAACACGATGGTCGCCGCCGTCGGGCTCGTGCTCGGACCCGTGCTCGGCGGCGCGCTCGTCGCGATCTCCTGGCACTGGGTGTTCTGGTTCAACGTCCCCTTCGCCCTCGCCGGCGCCGCGTGGGGCGGGCTGATCCTGCGCGAGCTCGCCGGGCGCGACCCCGCGCCGAGCTACGACGTGCTCGGCAACGTCACCTTCATCATCGGACTCACCGGACTGGTGCTCGGCGTCTCGCGCGGCGGGCTCAGCGGCTGGAACGATCCGATCGTGATCGCCGGCCTGATCGCCGCCGCCGTGCTGCTGCCGCTCTGGGTCGTGATCGAGCGCCACTCGCGGGCGCCGATGCTCGACCTCGACCTGTTCAAGAACCGGCTGTTCGCCGCCGCCACCGCCGCAGCCTTCATCAACGGGCTGGCGCGCTTCGCGCTGATGTTCATCTTCGTCTTCTACTACCAGGGAGCGCAGGCGAACTCGCCGATCGAAGCCGGCATCAAGCTGATCCCGCTCGCGCTCGGCATGCTGATCGCCTCCCCGCTTGCCGGCATCTACGCCGACCGCCACGGCTCGCGCGCGCTCGCGGCGATCGGCATGCTCGTCACCGCGATCGGCCTCGCCGCGATGACCACGCTGCAGGTCCACACGCCCTACTGGCAGAGCGCCATCTGGCTCGCGCTCGTCGGCGTCGGGTCGGGCATGTTCAACAGCCCCAACACCGCCGCGATGATGGGCACCGTGCCGGCCCACCGGCGCGGGATCGCCGCCGGTGCGCGCACCCTGGTGCAGAACACGGGCGCCGTGCTGTCGATCGCCTTCGTGCTCGCGATCGTGACCTCCTCGATCCCCAAATCGACCCTGTTCGCAGTCTTCTCCGGCCTCGCAAAGGGGCTCTCCGCGGCGAAGCTCGAACCGTTCATCGAGAACATGCACGTGGCCCTGTGGGTGCTCGCTGCGACCTCGTTCCTGGGCACCTTCGTCTGCCTGATGCGTCCCCGCCACGCCCCGGAGCGGGGCCGGATGCCCCGCACCCAGGAGCTCGGCGCCCTCGCGGCCCGCGCGGATGCGACCCAAGCCAACCACCCCACGCCCGCCGCCGGCGAGCGTGAGGACCCCGCGCCGGTGATCTCGTGAGCCCCCAGCCTCAGAACCTGCGCATCGGCGACCTCGCCAAGCTCGTCGGCACCACTCCGCGGACGATCCGCTACTACGAGGAGATGGGGCTGCTGCCAGAGGCGCCCGCGCGACCGTCAGGCGGCCACCGCACCTACAGCGACGCCGAAGTCGAGCGCCTGCGCGAGGTAGTGCGCCTGAAAGAGCTGCTCGGAGTCACGCTCGAGGAGCTGCGAACGCTGCTTGCAGCCGAGGATGCGCGTGCGGTCGTCCGCGCCGAGCTGCGCCGCGACGACGTCGCCCCCGCTCGCCGACGCGAGCTGCTGCTGCAGGCGCTCGGGCACATCGACCTTCAGTTCGAACTCGTCGAGCATCGCGCGGCCGAGCTCGCAAAGCTCAAACACGAGCTGTGCGAGACGCGCAAGCGCGTGCGTCGCAAGATCCGCGAGCTCGACGCTCAGCAGGGCGGTGCCTTCCCTCCCCCCTCTCCGAGCCCCGCCGAGCCGGCCAAATGAGAACACCCACCCCAACCGCAGACCCCGCCGTTCTCGTCGATGACCTGGTCGTCTGCTTCGGCTCCCTGCGCGCCGTCGGGGGCGTCTCGTTCGCCGTCGCCCCCGGCGAGGTCTTCGGCCTGCTCGGGCCCAACGGAGCCGGCAAGACCACCACGATCCGGGTCCTCACCACCCTGTTGCCACCCGACTCCGGACGTGCGCTCGTCGCCGGCCACGACGTCCGCAGCGAGAGCCTGGCGGTGCGAGCCAGCATCGGCTACATCCCCCAGGCCATATCCGTCGACGGCGCCCTGACCGCCTACGAGAACCTCGACTTCTACGGCCGCGTCACCGGCGTCCCGCGCCGTGAGCGGCGCGAGCGGATCGCCGAAGCGATCGACACGATGGGCCTCGAGCCGATGCTCGACCGCCTCGCCCGTACGCTCTCGGGAGGGATGCTGCGCCGGCTCGAGATCGCCAGCGCGCTGCTCAACCGCCCCGCCGTGCTGTTTCTCGACGAGCCCACCGTCGGCCTCGACCCCACCGCACGGCGGATGGTCTGGGAGCGCCTGCAGGCACTGCGCGAGCAGGCCGGCACGACGATTCTCGTCACCACCCATCTGATGGAGGAGGCCGAGCGCTACTGCGAACGCCTCGGGGTCATCGACCGTGGCCGGCTGGTCGAGCAGGGCGAGCCCGGCGAGGTGATGGACCGCCACGGCACCGACAGCCTCGAAGAGGTCTTCACGCTGGTCACCGGACGACCGATCGAAGATCGGTCCGAGGCTCAGGACGACGAGGAAGGGAGGTTGTCCGATGTCCGCGCACAGCGCCGCGTCGCCCGCCGTCTCGGTTGATCGCCGCCCCGAGGCACTCGCTTCGGGACCAATCCTGCGGCTGTTCGACGGCACGCTCGCGATGGCCCAAGCGGAGATGCGAAAGCTCCGCCACGACCACCTCGACATCATCACTCGCTCGGTTCAGCCGCTGCTGTGGCTGTTCATCTTCGGCACCGCCCTCAGCGGCACCCACGCCCTGACCGAGGGCCCGCTCGAATACCGCGCCTATCTCGCGCCCGGCGTGATGGCGCAGGCGGCGATGTTCATCGCGATCTTCTTCGGGCTCGCCGTGATCTGGGAACGCGACGTCGGTCAGCTGCAACGCCTGCTCGCGACACCGCTGTCGCGGACCTCGATCGTGCTCGGCAAGGCCGCTGGCGCGTGCGTGCGCGCGCTCGTACAGGCCCTGCTGCTGCTCGTGGTGATCGCGCTCGCCGGCATCGGCGTGCGCTGGAGCTTCACCGGCGTGCTCGGCACGCTCGCGATGCTGATGCTCGGGACCGCCGCCTTCGCCTGCATGTCGATGCTGCTCGCCGCCGCCGTCAAGGAGCGCGAGCGCTTCATGGGCATCGGCCAGCTGATCATGATGCCGCTGTTCTTCGCCTCGAGCGCGCTGTACCCGCTCAGCGTGATGCCCGGCTGGCTGCACGCGATCGCACGTGTGAACCCGCTCACCTACGAGGTCCAGGGCCTGCGCCAGATGCTCGACGGCGTCGGCGCCGGGGGCGAGCTGTGGCTCGACTTCCTCGTGGTGCTGACGTTCTTGGGCGCGATGCTCGCCGCCGCCACTCGCGCCTACCCGAAGGCGATCCTGTGACTGCCCCCGCCGCGATCCGCTGAGCGGGACAGTGCTCGGCTGTTCACCGAGCAGGTGGCACGCGAGCATGGTTGGCAGGACGTGGGTCACCGGGGTATGGAGTCATGGGTATCGGGCGTGTGGGGTCATGGAGGTAAAGGGGAGTGTGTGGTCTATTGAAATGAGAACGGTGTATCGCAATGGCAATACAGGGCTCGAAAAAAAGAACCACACACACGCACCAGCGCCGATGATGAGAGCTGCACAGCCTCCCGCCGGTCGTCCGTCGGCGCTCGCCAACCGCCTTCGCTCCGCGCAGCCCTCCGCCCGCGTGGCTCGCAGGCCGATCCACAAGGAGTCACCAGCGACATGAATCCCGTTCAGGTCAAGCCGAGCCCCGACGGCGTGCCGGGCGCAGTCACCGATCCGGACGCCATCGCCGGCGAAGACATCGTCTTCCCCGGCGCATCCGGCGAGATGATCAACGGCTATCTTTCCCGCCCCGCCGAGGACAGCCCCGATGCCGGTCGACCCGGGATCGTCGTGATCCACGAGGCGGGCGGGCTTGGTGAGCACATTCGGGACGTCACCAACCGCTTCGCCAACCTGGGCTACGTCGCGCTCGGCGTCGACCTCTACACGCGTGAAGGCGGCCCGCCGCCCACCGGCGACCTGCCAGCGCTGATGGAGCGCCTGTTCTCGATGTCCGACTCGACGGTGCTGGGCGACCTGGAGGGCGCCGCCGACCATCTGCGCGCCGATCCCGACGTCGGCGCCCGCGTCGGCTGCATCGGCTTCTGCATGGGCGGTCGCTACACGCTGCTGTTCGCCTGCGCGAGCGACCGGATCGACGCTGCAATCGACTGCTGGGGCGGCTTCATCGACGCCGCCACGCCCGATCAGCGCTCCACCCTCATGCGCCCAACGCCGCCGCTCGAGCTCGCCGGAAGCCTGCACTGTCCGCTGCTCGCGGCGATCGGAGCCGAGGACCACAACCCCTCCCCGGAGGTCGGCGAGCAGCTGCGCGAGCGCGCCGGCGCAAGCGGCCAGGAGGTTCGCGTGGACGTCTACGAGGGCGCCGGACACGCCTTCTTCGCCGACTATCGCCCCAGCTACCGTCCGGCGCCCGCCGCGCTGCTGTGGGAGCGAATCGTCCCGTTCTTTGCCAACCACCTCCACGGCAGCTGAGCCTGACGGGCTCGAGAACACCCCCGAGCTTGCTCCCCGCGGAGCGAGCGCGCCTAGCCTGTGCGGGTGCGCCCGCCGGCGCCGGCGCCGCCATCGAGGCGGGCGTAGCCTGCGCACGCCATCACCGGCAGGCGCGGGTAACGGGGATAGGCTGGATCCTCGCGCGAAAGACCGCACAACGAGAACACCGAGCCGCGGGTGTTGCGCACGATCACCTGGTGCCCACAGCTGTCGCACAGACCCGCCGGAGTGGCCGGACGCGGGCTCGCTGGGGTCGCCTCGGAGGCCATCACCGCAGCCTAGCCTCCATCGCTGGACCGCCCTGCGATAATCGTTGACCGTACAACTATGAGTACCTTTTACCGACTACTCGGCTTCCTCCGCCCCTACAGACGAGGTCTCAGCGCCTCGTGGGCGCTCGCGAGCGTCGCGATGGTGATGACAGTGGCGCTGCCCGCGCTGACCGGCAGAGCCGTTGAAGCGATCAATCACGGCGCTCGCCACACCCGCCTGCACGAGCTCGACGCCCGCTCCCACGATCGCCACACGCTGCTCGTGCTCGCGCTCGCGATCCTCGTGGTCGTGCTGGCGCGCTGGGGCCTCACCTACACCCGCCGCCTGATCGCCGGCCGGGTGTCGCTCGGAGTCGAATACGACCTGCGCGAGCGCCTCTACAACCACCTGCAGCGCCTCGAGCTGGGCTTCTTCGACCACCAGCAGACGGGCCAGCTGATGTCCCGTGCGACCGTCGATCTGCAGGCGGTGCGCTTCTTCCTCGGCTACGGCCTCGTGTTCATCCTGCAGTCGATCCTGACGATCGTTCTCGCCGGCTCGGTGATGATCTTCATCAACCCGCGGCTGGGCCTGATCGCGCTCGTGCCGGTCCCGTTCGTCGTCGCGATCTCCTACCGCTACGGCCGCCGCGCGCGACCGGCGATCCAGGAGGTCCAGCAGCGCATCGCCGAGCTGACCGCGGACGCCGAGGAGAACATCTCCGGCGTGCGCGTGATCAAGGCGTTCGCGCGCGAGCCGCGCCAGCTGGTGCGCTTCCGCCGCAGCGCCGGACGCGTGTTCGAGCAGGCGATGGTCGCGACTCGCCTGGAAGCCAAGTTCAACCCGATGATCGGCTTCCTGCCCCAGCTCGGCCTCGCCGCCGTGCTGCTGCTGGGCGGCGAGGACGTGATCCACGCCCACCTCAGCCTCGGCCAGTTCACCGCGTTCTTCCTGTACGTGAACATGCTGATCACGCCGATGCGCTCGCTCGGCGTCACGCTCAACCTCGCGCAGCGCGCGACCGCCTCGGGCGCGCGCATCTTCCAGGTGCTCGACCGCGAACCGCACCTGCTCGAGCCCGCCGACGCGCCAGCGCTGCCGGCCGGAAACGGCCACGTGCGGCTGCGCGACGTCACCTTGCGCTACGAGGATCCGCACGACGAGCTCGGCGCAAGCCCCGCGGCTTCCGCCGACGCGAGCGCCGCTGCCGACGGCAACGGCGCCGTGCCTCATCTTGGCCGTGCGGTGCTGCGCGACATCGACCTCGACGTACCCGCCGGGCGCACGGTCGCGCTGGTCGGGGCGACCGGCTCGGGCAAGACCAGCCTCGTCGCGCTGATCTCGCGCCTGTATGACCCCTCCGCGGGCGGCGTCCTGCTCGACGGCGTCGACGTTCGCGACGTCAGCCTGCGCTCGCTGCGCTCCGCGGTCGCGGTCGTCAGCGACGACCCGTTCCTGTTCTCCGCCTCGGTCGCGGAGAACATCGCATACGCGCGGCCGGATGCGTCGTCGGACGAAATCGAGGACGCGGCCAAACGCGCCCAGGCACACGACTTCGTCGCGCGACTCCCGGAAGGCTTCCAGACGCAGATCGGCGAGCGCGGGCTGACGCTCTCCGGCGGCCAGCGACAGCGGATCGCGATCGCGCGCGCTTTGCTCGCGAACCCGCGGGTGTTGATCCTCGACGACGCGACCTCCTCGGTCGATGCCTCGACCGAGCAGAGCATCAAGCTCGCGCTGACCGAGGCGATGGCCGGGCGCACGACCTTCGTGATCGCCCATCGGCTCTCGACGATCGCGCTCGCCGATGAGATCGTCGTGCTCGAGCACGGACGCATCGCCGCCGAGGGCGACCACGATGAGCTGCTCGAGACCTCCGAGCTCTACCGCGAGATCGTCGAGAAGGGCCTGCCCGAGCACATCTTCATGACCAAGGAGACCCGCGAGCGGGAGGTCAGCGGACTGTGAGCCCCGGGGGCGCATTCGGCGGGTCGGGCATGGGCGGCGGGCGCAACGGCGGGCGCGGCGTGGGCTCGGGCGGCGCCCGCGGCCTCGGGCCCGGTCTCGGCCGCGGCACGCAGTGGACCGGCGAGCGCGCCAGCCGCGGCAGTCGCGGTCGCAACCTGCGCGGCCTGCTGCAGCTGCTGCGCCCCTACCGGATGCGCGTCGCCGCAATGCTCGTGACGCTGATCATCGGCACCGCCGCGACACTCGCGCCGCCATTGCTCGCGCGCACGGCGATCGACCAGGGCATCGAGCGCCACGACACCACCACGCTCGCGCTCGTGGTGGTCGCGTTCCTGGCCTCGGCGCTGCTCGTCTGGGCGATGACCTATCTACAGACCTACCTCGTCGGGCTCGTCGGCCAGCGCGCGCTCGCCGACCTGCGGATCCGCATCTTCACCCACCTGCAGAGCCAGCCGGTGGGCTTCTACGAGAGCCGGCCGGCGGGCGTGCTGATCTCGCGCATGACCAACGACGTCGAGGCGCTCGAAAGCCTCGTCACGGACTCGGTCGTGACGCTGGTGCAGTCGGGGCTGACGCTGTTCGGCGCGATCGCCGTGCTGCTCTACCTCGACCCGCAGCTGGCGCTGCTGACGTTCGCGATCGTCCCGTTCGTCGCCGGCCTCAGCATCTGGTTCCGGCTCGTGTCCGCCGGAGCGTTCCGACGCACCCGCGAGACGATCGGCGCGATCACCGCCTACCTGCAGGAGACGCTGTCCGGCATTCGCGTCGTGCGCAGCTTCGGTCAGGAGCCACGCCACGAGCAGCGCTTCGCCGAGCTCAGCCGCGAGAACTGCGACGCCAACATGGTCACGGTCAAGCTCAACGCGACCTACTTCCCGGCGGTCGAAATGCTGTCGGGCCTCGCGCTCGGCGGAATCGTGCTGTACGGCGGCTACCAGGCGATCGAAGGCAACGTCACCGTCGGCACCGTCGTCGCATTCGTCGCCGCGCTCTCATATCTGTTCGAACCGATACAGCAGCTCTCACAGCTGTACACCACGTATCAGTCGGGGATGGCGGCGCTCGAGAAGATCTTCCTGCTGCTGGACATCGAGCCGACGCTCACCGATACCCCCGGGGCCCAGCCGCTCGCGCGGATCGCCGGCGAAGTGCGCTTCGAGGACGTCTCGTTCGCGTACGCCCAGCGCGGCCGCGAAGCCGAGCAGGACGGGGGAGCCGAAGGCGAGAACACGGGCGACGGTCCGGCGTATGCGCTCGAGCACATCGACCTCACTATCCCACCCGGCCAGACGGTCGCGCTGGTCGGAGCCACCGGCGCCGGCAAGTCGACGATGGCCAAGCTCGTGGCCCGCTTCTACGATCCGTCTTCGGGGCGCGTGCTGGTCGACGGCCACAACCTGCGCGAAGTGACGAGCGACTCGCTGCGCTCGCAGATGGGCATCGTGCCCCAGGAGGCGTTCCTGTTCGCCGGCACCGTGCGCGAGAACATCGCCTTCGGCAGGCCCGACGCCGACGAGCGTGAGATGGCCGACGCCGCCCGTGCCGTCGGCGCCCACGAGCTGATCACGAACCTTCCCTTCGGCTTCGACACCGAGGTCGGCGAGCGCGGCTCACAGCTGTCATCCGGGCAGCGCCAGTTGATCGCGTTCGCCCGGGCGCTGATCGCCGATCCGCGCATCCTCGTCCTCGACGAGGCGACTTCGAACGTCGACCTGCACACCGAGTCGCGCATCGAGCACGGGCTGCGCCGCCTGCTGGCGGGGCGCACGGCGATCGTGATCGCACACCGGCTCTCGACGATTCGCCGGGCCGGGCGCATCGTCGTGCTCGAGCATGGCCGCATCGTCGAGCAGGGCACCCACGAGGAGCTCTTGGCCGCCGAGGGCCGCTACTACCGGCTGTATCGCGACTGGGCCGCCCAGGCCGCCGCGTAGGCTTTCACGCGCCGAGGGCGCGGGCGGGCGTCCGCGCGCCCGCAAGGCGAGGTCGTGCGGCGGATCCTCGCCAGAGACAGGCGTGGGGCCCTTCGGGCCCCACGCCTGTCGACACACTGCAGCTAGGTGCTGCTACGCATGCAAGTGCGACTACGTATGCAGCAACCTGCTCACGAGCCGACGACCTCGATCTTTTCGCCCTTCACCGATTCGACTGATTCTTCGGCAGCTTCGAGTGCGCCGCCTTTGTTCACTTCCACCGACAGCGTGTTCGGTCCTTCTTCACTGAATTCATACGTGCTGAAGGCCGGTGTGGAACCTGACGCGGCGAACGTCTGCGTCGAGGTCGCCGAGGCCCTGTCGGAGTTTCCGCTCACCACACCGAGCTCCGATCCGGTCACGTTGAATTCGGTGCCGCCGCAGCTGAACGACTCGAACGACGTGCCTTCCTCCGGTTTCACCAGGAGTCCGTGCTGACGTTCGGACAGGTAGACCAGCCAGCCCATCAGTGGGTTGCTCCTGATTTCGCCAGGCTTGGCGCCTGCGGTCGTACACGACTGGTCGTCGAGGGTGCACCCGTGGGCATCTTTGCCGATTGTGACCCACCAGTATCTCGTCCAGATTTTGATTACGATCGACGAAGCCGACGCGCCGCACGTGACGGTGCCGATCCCCGCGATGTTGAGATGGGTGATCTTGCCCTTGCCTACGGCTGTGGTTTTTTTGGCGCTACCGAGGTTCTCGAGTTCGTACTTGCCGCCATTTTCCACTTTGCCTTCGGTCGCGCATTCCTTGTTGGTGAACTGACCGAGAGACAACGTCCCGGCTTTCGCCGCTTTGCCGCAGACCATCCATTCCGGTTTCGTCGCGGTTTCCGATTCGCTTTCGACGACTTCCAGAGTGCCGCCGCCCTTCGGTTCGACTTTGGCGGAGCCTTCGAGCACCGCTGCTTGGCCGTTGACCGCCAGGGTGCTGGTCGGCAGCGGTTCTGCGGGGAAGTTGATGATGCCTTCCGCCGGTCCGTTTGAATCGGCGAGCCCCGTCAGGTTGTACGTCCCGGCGGAGGTGCATCCTTTACCGGACATGACGATGCTCGCGGATCCTTTGCCGATTTCGATTTCTATCCCGATGCTCTTGACATCCAAGGAGATTTTGATCTTGATCTTCGACGCCTTGCCTTTGCACTGCGGTTCTCCGGCAACAGAGCAGCCGGCCAGCGTCAGTTCGCCGCCGCCGCGGTTTTGCCCGACGATCGTGGGCGTGCCGGACAGGCTCTTACAGACGATCGCCAGGCCACGTTCAGGTACGGTGATTTTGATCGGGCCGGTCGAGTTGAAGGCGATCGGCGTCGATTCGCCGCTTTTGAGAAGTTTTTCTTCGACTTTCCAGGCCGGATAGACCGCCGAGGCGGATGCGCTCGCTGCCGCGCTGATCGCGAACGCCGCGACCAGCCCGAGGCCGAGCATTTTCAGATGTCTCACTGTCCACTACTCCTTGTCCATTCAGTTGTGCGTGGTTCGCCTCTTGGTGGAGGCTCGCCGCACCCACAGTGCCCCTCTGGCGCCCAGCTCCGTGGCGCTCAGAGTACGGCCGATCCTCGCCAGAGACAGGCGTGAGGCCCCTCGGGCCCCACGCCTGTCGACACACTGCAGCTAGGTGCTGCTACGCATGCAAGTGCGACTACGTATGCAGCAACCTACCTGCTCACGAGCCGACGACCTCGATCTTTTCGCCCTTCACCGATTCGACTGATTCTTCGGCAGCTTCGAGTGCGCCGCCTTTGTTCACTTCCACCGACAGCGTGTTCGGTCCTTCTTCACTGAATTCATACGTGCTGAAGGCCGGTGTGGAACCTGACGCGGCGAACGCCTGCGTCGAGGTCGCCGAGGCCCTGTCGGAGTTTCCGCTCACCACACCGAGCTCCGACCCGGTCACGTTGAATTCGGTGCCGCCGCAGCTGAACGACTCGAACGACGTGCCTTCCTCCGGTTTCACCAGGAGTCCGTGCTGACGTTCGGACAGGTAGACCAGCCAGCCCATCAGTGGGTTGCTCCTGATTTCGCCAGGCTTGGCGCCTGCGGTCGTACACGACTGACTGGCGAGGGTGCACTTCTGGAGGTCTTTTTCGACTACGATCCAGAATCCTCGCACCCAGAAATGCCATGAGATCGACGAAGCCGACGCGCCGCACGTGACGGTGCCGATCCCCGCGATGTTGAGATGGGTGATCTTGCCCTTGCCTACGGCTGTGGTTTTTTTGGCACTACCGAGGTTCTCGAGTTCGTACTTGCCGCCATTTTCCACTTTGCCTTCGGTCGCGCATTCCTTGTTGGTGAACTGACCGAGAGACAACGTCCCGGCTTTCGCCGCTTTGCCGCAGACCATCCATTCCGGTTTCGTCGCGGTTTCCGATTCGCTTTCGACGACTTCCAGAGTGCCGCCGCCCTTCGGTTCGACTTTGGCGGAGCCTTCGAGCACCGCTGCTTGGCCGTTGACCGCCAGGGTGCTGGTCGGCAGCGGTTCTGCGGGGAAGTTGATGATGCCTTCCGCCGGTCCGTTTGAATCGGCGAGCCCCGTCAGGTTGTACGTCCCGGCGGAGGTGCATCCTTTACCGGACATGACGATGCTCGTGGCTTTTCCGATTACGATTTCGATTCCGACCGACGGCCCCGATTTGCCGATATCCAAGGAGATTTTGATCTTGATCTTCGACGCCTTGCCTTTGCACTGCGGTTCTCCGGCAACAGAGCAGCCGGCCAGCGTCAGTTCGCCGCCGCCGCGGTTTTGCCCGACGATCGTGGGCGTGCCGGACAGGCTCTTACAGACGATCGCCAGGCCACGTTCAGGTACGGTGATTTTGATCGGGCCGGTCGAGTTGAAGGCGATCGGCGTCGATTCGCCGCTTTTGAGAAGTTTTTCTTCGACTTTCCAGGCCGGATAGACCGCCGAGGCGGATGCGCTCGCTGCCGCGCTGATCGCGAACGCCGCGACCAGCCCGAGGCCGAGCATTTTCAGATGTCTCACTGTCCACTACTCCTTGTCCATTCAGTTGTGCGTGGTTCGCCTCTTGGTGGAGGCTCGCCGCACCCACAGTGGTATGCCCCTCCGGCGCCCAGCTCCGTGGCGCTCAGACACTTCTCGGATCGCGTGAGGATCGCGCTTCGGTCCAGGCCCCCTCGGAGCACGACGTCTGCGGGCAGGCAGCAAGCAGCGAGCCGGTGTGACCGGCTTGCTCGCCAACGAACGGCCACCCCGACCAGTAAACCGTGTCCACGCCTTTCCCCGACACGTCACTCGCCCCGCGACTCGGAGCGACCCGTGCGGGAGGACCCTAACAGGCTGGTGCCCTACCGTCAAGCAGGCAACCTGGGCGATTCGCGCGCCCGCATGGCACGCCTCAATCTCCCGGCGCGACTGGCGCGAAACTGGCGCGATCAAGGCCGTAGAACGCGCTAGGCCCCGTAAACACGGGGCCTAGCGCCACTCCGGGACAGGGACTCGAACCCCAAATTCGACATCCAGAGTGTCGCGTGTTGCCAATTACACCATCCCGGACCGCAGGCCGAAGGATAGTGATGCGGCGCGTCCCTTACGCCTGAGCGGTGCGCGCGTCGGGCGCGAAATGGCCGGTGATCGCCTGCTCTAGGCCCGGGTCGAGCACGAGCAGGACCCCGTCTCCGGCTTCGATCACCGTGTCGGGCTTGGGGACGAAGCCCGCGTTTTCGCGCAGCACCGAGATGATCAGGCTGCCCTCGGGCAGAGAGATGTCGGCGACACGTGCGCCGACGACCGGCGCGTCGGCGGTGACCTCGAGCTCGATGATCTCCAGCCGCTCCTCTTCGAGCGCGAGCAGGTGCACGAGACCGTAGCGCGGGACCTCGTGCTCGATCAGGCGCAGGATCAGGTCCGTCGCCGAGACCGCCGGGAGGATCCCGAGCAGCTTGAAGTGATCGTAGTTACGGGGGTTGTTGACGCGCGCGATGATGCTTTCGCAGAGGTACTTCTCCTTCGCGACCTGACACACGAGCATGTTGTCCTCGTCGTCTCCCGTCACCGCGATCACGAGGTCCGCGCGCTGGATGCCCGCGCGCTCGAGCACCCACAGCTCGGTCGCATCGCCGTACTGGACAGCGTGCTCGAACTCCTCCTCGATCGCCAGGTAGCGCGGCCGCGAGGACTCGATCAGCGTGACCTCGTGCTCCTTGACGATCAGCTCGCGAGCGAGGTTGCGCCCGACCTTCCCGGCTCCGACGATGATCGCGTACACGCGGGCGCCTCAGGCGGGGTCCGGCGCCAGCGCGCGCTCGAACATCTCGATCGCGTGCTTGGTCGGCGAGATCGTGTGCAGTCCCTGTTCGCCGTACCAGCTCGCCCGTGCGGGGTCCATCACGCGCACGATCACGCGCTCGACACCGAAGCGCTTCTGGGCTATCTGGGCGATGATCAGGTTGGTGTTATCGCCATCGGTAGAGGCGATGAAGACGTCCGCGCGGTCGATCCCCGCCTGGATCAGCGCGTCGGTCTCGAGCGCGGTGCCGACCGTGAACTGGCCCTGCGCGTCCTCCCATGTCCGGCTCTGACCGGCATCGAGACGCTCGTGTGAGAGCGGGTCCTCGTCCAGCACCGACACTTCGTGCCCGGACGCGAGCGCAGACTTGGCGACCGCCGAGCCGACACGGCCGGCGCCGACGATCAGCACGAACATGGGACGCGGGGCCTCGGCATGGCGCGCAGCTTAGACCATGGAGACGTGTTGCTCGCTCGCCGCTTCGTCGAACGCGGGAGCCGTGACTATCACGCGGCAGTCGGCCTTGGCGATCACGTACTTGGTCGCATCCCCGACGAAGTCTTCCAACGGCGCCCCCCTTCCGCCCAGGCGCGAGCCGCCGCGGATCCGCGACGGTCCCTCGGCTCCGAGCACGATCGCCTCCACTCCGCGTCTGCGGGCCTCCTCGACGATCGCGTGCCCGGCGCGGCGGGCCCTGACCATCGCGGTCGCGACCTGGACGCCGCTGTACTCCTCGCCGACGACCTTCGCCCGCGCCAGCGCCTCGCGACCACGCTTGACCTGTGCCTCGGGCAGGCGCGCATCGAGCGGCAGCGACATCGGGATCACGAAGATCCAGATCGCCTCGATCGTCGCGGCGTCGATCGCCGCGTCGTCGGTCGGCTCGCCGGAGACCAGCCGCGCGGCGGTCTGCACGATGTCGTCATCGAGCGTGCTTCCGAGCAGCGGCACGAGGATCGAGCCGTAGTCGCGCTCGACCGGAGGCTCGGCGCGCAGCACCTCCGGCGAGACGGTTACGCGCCGAAACAGCGAGGTTTCATCCGCACGTCGGTAGACCACGTACAGCGCCAGACCGCCCAGCATCCAGCCCGCGCCGACATAGCGGGCAGGTTCGTGGACGGTCATCACCGCCACCCACCCTGCGCCGGACAAGAGCGCGCCGAACGCAGCCGGCAGCGGCAGCTCACCGCCGCGCAGCTTCAGCGACAGCGGCACCTTGTAAGGGCGGTCCTTGTCGGCCTCGCTGAAGCGCAGCTTGCAGATCGACAGGTGCGCGATCGTGAACGCGAGCATCGCGCCGAAGGCATACAGGCCCACCAGCACGTCGATGTTCTCGGATGCCGCGAGACCCGCGGCGATCACCCCCGCGAGGATGATCAGCACGTAGGGCGTCGAGCGCTGCGGGTGCAGGCGCCCGAGGCCGCTCGGGATCTGGCGGTTGGTCGACAGCAGATAGGCGAGCCGCGACAGGCCCAGCATCGCCGAGTTGGCTGCCGCCACCAGCGTCACCGCCGCGAGCGCCGCGACGATGTAGCGCAGGCTCTGCGCCAGCCAGTGCGGGTGCATCTGCGAGACGATCCCCACCACCGGGTCGTTGACGTAGCGCGTCGCAAGCTCCGTCTGGCCGTTGTGCACCGGCAGCGCCGTCACCGCCACGAGTGCGATCCCGACATAGCCGACCATCACAGTCGCCGTGCCGCTGGCCACCATCCTGCGCAGGCCCGCGCGGCTGATCCGGACCTCGCCGGCGAGCCCCGATGCCGACTCCAGGCCGGTGAACGCGACCGCGGCGATCGTCAACGCGAACACGAAGCCGCCCCACGTCGGGGCGCTGCCGAGATGAATCGGATCGAGCAGGATGTCCGGGTCGAAGAACATCACCAGGCCGACGATCACGATCAGCGCCTGCAGGCCGAGATCGGCGACCATCAGCGTCCCGATCCGCCGCGCGCGCCGCCAGCCGAAGCCGCGGATGTTCGAGAACACGACCAGCGCGATGAACGCGAACGACAGCAGCAGCGCCTCGGTGCTGTTGCCGAGCGGATGCCAGAACACGCGCAGGTACTGGGTCGCCGAGTAGGCGGTGACCGCGATCAGGATCGTGTAGTCGAGCAGGATCGCCCAGCCCGCGATGAAGCTCACCAGCTCGTTGAACGCGTAGCGTGCGAACACCGTCGCACCGCCGCGATCGGGATGCAGTGAAGCGCCCTCGGCGTAGGTGAGCGCGGTCACCGTGAACATCACCGCGGCGATCAGGAACACGACCGGCGTGAGCCCGAGCGCATGTCCCGCGATCACCCCCAGCGAGAAGTAGATCGCGCTCGCCAGCGAGGTGTAGATGATCGCGAACAGGCGCGGTGAGCCGATGCTGCGCCGCAGCGCCAGATACGAGCGCGAGTGGACGTCTGGCGGTTCGTCGACCCCGAGGGCGCCCTGGGCTGCGTTCGGAGCGCTCGCCGCGCCGGGCTCTTCCGTGCCCGCCGGCGTGCTCATCGCGAGGAGGTTCCTCGCCTGCGACGCGCCTCCGCATACAGCCGGCCCGTGCCCGCGATCAGGAACAGCACGCCCAGCAGCATCCGCGCCGACAGCACGCCGCCGTGGCCATCGAGCGCCTGTGCGAGCAGCCCCACGCCGATCACCGCCATCAGCAGTGACAGCACCACGGTGCTCGCGCTGTGGACGGTGCGGCCGCTCATCTCGCTTTTGAGCTTACGCCGACCCCGGACGTCGGCCCGGATCGCGGCGCTCAGGTGATCAGCGGGATGATCAGGATCGCGACGATGTTCGCGACCTTGATCATCGGGTTGATAGCCGGGCCCGCGGTGTCCTTGAATGGATCACCGACGGTGTCGCCGGTGACCGAGGCCGCATGCGCGTCCGAGCCCTTGCCGCCGTAGGCACCGTCCTCGATCAGCTTCTTCGCGTTGTCCCACGCGCCGCCGCCGGCGGTCATCAGCACCGCGAAGAAGAACCCGACCACGATCACTCCGATCAGCAGGCCGCCGAGCGCCTTCTGGTCGATCAGTCCGACTATCACGGTCATGCCGATCGGCAGCAGCGAGGGCAGGATCATCTCGCGCTGCGCGGTCCGCGTGACGATGTCCACGCAGGCCGCGTAATCGGGTTCTTCGGTGCCTTCCATGATCCCCGGGCGCTCACGGAACTGGCGGCGCACCTCCTCGACCACGGCGCCGCCCGCGCGGCCGACGGCCTCCATCGACAGCGACGCGAACAGGCACACCATCAGGCCGCCCAGCAGCAGGCCGATGAGCACCGGCGGTTCGTTGATCCCGAAGCCGATGAAGCTCCCGCCGCTGTGGTCGGCGAGTTCCTGACGGAAGCCCGCGAACAGCACCACCGCTGCCAGCACCGCCGAGCCGATCGCATAGCCCTTGGTGACCGCCTTGGTCGTGTTGCCGACGGCGTCGAGGGGATCGGTGACGTTGCGCACCTCCTCGGGCAGGTCGGCCATCTCGGCGATGCCGCCCGCGTTGTCGGTGATCGGGCCAAATGCGTCGAGCGCGACGATCAGGCCGGTCAGCGAGAGCTGGCCCATCACCGCGACGCCGACCCCGTAGATGCCCGCAAGCTTCCACGCTCCGAGAATCCCGAGCACGAGCACTAGCGCGGGCAGCGCCGTCGCCTGGAGGCCCGAGCCGAAGCCCTGGATGATGTTGGTCGCGTGACCTGTCACAGACGCACGCGCGGTCTTCTTCACCGGCGAGAAGCGCGTCGAGGTGTAGTAGTCGGTGATGAAGAACAGCAGCGCGGTCACCGCGATGCCGATCAGCGAGCAGAAGTACAGCTGCGCGACCGTCGGAGGCTTCACGGGGTTGCCGGGCAGGTTGGTCGCGAATCCCTGCAGGTCGTTCATCAACCAGTGCGTGATCGGGTAGAACGCAGCCGCTGAGATCACCGCCGATACCACCAGGCCCTGGTAGAGCGCGCGCTCGACATGGCCCTCGCGCGAGCGCACCGCGAACGTGCCGATGATCGAGGCGATGATCGCGACCCCGCCGAGCACCAGCGGATAGAGCGCCACCCGCGTCGCTTCTTCGGCGTGGAACGTGAGCACACCCAGCAGCATCACCGCGACCGCGGTGACGGCGTAGGTCTCGAACAGGTCAGCGGCCATGCCCGCGCAGTCGCCGACGTTGTCGCCGACGTTGTCCGCGATCGTCGCGGGGTTGCGCGGGTCGTCCTCGGGGATCCCGGCCTCGACCTTGCCCACGAGGTCGGCGCCCACGTCGGCGGCCTTTGTGAAGATGCCGCCGCCGAGCCTGGCGAACACCGAGATCAGCGAGCCGCCGAATCCGAGCCCGATCAGCGCGTCGACCGCCGTCTTCTCACTGTCGTTGAAGACCGCCGTCAGCAGGCCGTAGTAGCCGGCCACGCCGAGCAGCGCCAGGCCGACGACGAGCAGGCCGGTGATCGCGCCGCCGCGAAACGCCGCGCTGAGCGCCGGTGAGACGCCGCCGCGAGCAGCCTCGGCGACGCGAGCATTCGCGCGCACCGACACGTTCATGCCGATGTATCCCGCCGAGCCCGAGAGCAGGCCTCCAATCGCGAATCCGCACGCTACCGCGATGTTCTGGACGAAGATCAGCGCCACGAACAGCACAACACCCACCACCGCGATGGTCGTGTACTGGCGGTTCAGATAGGCGCGCGCGCCTTCCTGGACCGCGCGCGAGATGCTCTGCATGCGCTCGTTGCCAGGCGGCATCGCGAGCAGTGCCCGAGCGGTCAACACGCCGTACACGATCGCGCACGCGGCACATACGAGGGCGACGACGACCCCATGGTTCGTCAGAAAGCTGCTCAACAGTAAATCCTCCGCGGTCTGATTGATGTGCCGCGCGAGGACCGCGCGCACTTTTGCGCTTGGGGGGCTTGCTCGCTAAGCGGTGAGAGCCCACCCGGCGTAAACGCGCGCGCAGTCTATCGTGCCAGCCAGTGGGACGGCAGTTGGCTGCGACCGGTGCCGAACCAGCCCCTGCGCGTCTACATGGCCGCTGCGCCTGCCCCCGCCCGCGCTCAGCGTCCCGGCACCCACAAGCGCCCGCTCGACTCCGCCGGGCCGGGCCCGGGCCCGGCATCAGCGCCCTCGCCCGGCGACGACGGTTGTTGGGCCGCCGGCTCGCCCTCGGCGCCGCTCGCCGGCGCACCCGCGCCAGGGCTCTGCTCGGCGCTTTCGGGCTCCGGGCGCTCGGCGGCCTCGCGCGCGTATGCCATCTGCAGCCGCGAAAGCGCGTCGCGTAGCGGCGCGATCTCGGTGGCCCCCAGCCTGCGCTCGAGCACCGGCATCAGCCCGCGAACGGCGTCGATCGCGTCGCGTACCTGCTCGAGATCGCCCGCCCCCCCGCCGCCGGCCTCGGACGCGGGCGCCCCCAGCCGGTAGCCGCCGATGTTCAGCAGCGACACCGCCGACTGCAGCACCATCTCGGCGCTCGTGATGCGTCCGAGCTCGGCTTCGTAGGCCGCGCGCAGCTCCTCCTCGGTGGGCTCCTGCTCGCGTGGGCCTGGCCCCGTCTGCGACTCACTGCTCACACCGTCACCTCCTGTGAGTAGGTCTCTCTGGTCTCGGCGACGCTCGCCGCGAACACCTCCTCGCGACTGGCCCCCGTGTCGATCATCCGCCGCTGGCGCTGGGCCCCGTTGCGCTCGGGAAACGACAGCTCGACGCCGCTCTCGCCGCGGACGGGCGCCGTCCACGCCGCCAGTCGCTCGATCGCGTCGCGGGCGGGATACTCGCATCCCTGATCGAAGTCGATCAGGCGCCCGTCGAGCCCGAAGCGAATCGCCCGCCACATGTTCTCCTCGATCAGCCGCGGTGCAGGGTCGAGGTGTGGCACCCCTTCGTCAACGTCGCGCGCCGCTTGCGCGATGCAGGCGAAGATCAGGCTCGCGAGCGCCTCTGACTCCTGCGCGGTCGCCTGGGCGTCGCAGATCCGAACCTCGACGGTGCCGAAGCTGAAGTGCGGACGCACCGACCACCACACCTGGGTGAACTCCACTATCGAGTGCGTGCGAATCAGGAATTCGATGTACTCCCGATAGGCGGCCCAACCGCCGAACGCGTCGGGAACGCCACAGCGGGGGAAGCTCTTGGTGAAGCTCTGCGTCCGCGCCGAGTGCAGGCCGCTGTCACGACCGTCGAGGTAGGGAGAGTTGGCGGACACCGCGAGCAGCAGCGGCAGCACCTCGCGCAGCCGATCGCAGACGCGGATCGCCCGATCGATGCCACGCATGCCGACGTGCACGTGCAGGCTGAAGGTGTTGTTCCGCCAGGCCACGTACTTGAGGCCCTCCTCCACGCGACGGTAGTGCTCGGTGTCGATGATCGTCTGCTTGCGGTAGTCGGCCCAGGGATGGGTGCCCGTCGCTCCGAGGGCCACGCCCTGGCTCGCGGCGAGCGCGAACAGCCGCCTGCGCCGCTCGCGCTGGCGGGTGAGCGCATCGTGGAAGTCTGCGCCGGCCCCCGAGATGATCTCGATCTCGGAGGAGATCAGCTCGCCGGTGATCGCCTCGCCCAGCAGCCGATCGCTCGCGTGTGCCGCATCGCGCATCTGCTCGAAGCACGGCAGCATCTCCAGCGTCTCGGGATCGAGAATCGAGAACTCCTCCTCGATACCGACCGTGAGGTCGCTGGCATCAGCGAATCTCTCGACGGCCCTGTCCAGGTCCAGGCTGTTCATGGCTGGTCTCTTGCGTTCGGCTCTGCGCTCGCGTCGGCGGCGCCGGATCAAAGGCCGCGTGGATCGTGATCGGGATCAGGTCAGGTAGAAGTACAGAGCGTAGAGCAGGTCGACCGCGGGACTCGAGGTGTGGACGGTGACCTCGGGCGGGACCGCCAGCAGCGACTCGGAGTAGTTGAAGATGATCTTCACGCCCGCATCGACGAGCTCGTCCGCGAGCGCCTGGGCCGCCTCGGTGGGAACGGCGAGCACTCCCACCACGATGTCCTCCTCCTCCACCACTCGCCGCAGCTCCTCGGTGTGGCGAACCGGCTGGCTGCCGATCGTGGTGCCGACCTTCGAAGGGTCGACGTCGAAGATCGCAACGACGCGAAAGCCGTGGTCGGCGAAGATGTCCGAGGAGGCGATCGCCTTGCCGAGATGGCCGGCGCCCAGCAGGGCGATGTTGTGCTGCCCGGCCGTGCGCAGGATCTTGCGAATCTGCGAGACCAGCGCCTCGACGTTGTAGCCGACCCCGCGCTTGCCGAACTTGCCGAAGCCCGACAGGTCGCGGCGGATCTGAGTCGAGTTCACATGCGTGTAGTCGGACAGCTCCTGCGAGGAGATCGTCTCCTTGCCCATCTTCTTCGCCTGCGTGAGCACCTGCAGGTAGCGCGACAGGCGCGCGGCCACTCCGAGCGACAGACGTTCGCTCGAGATGCCGCCGTTGGCAGCCGGCGAGGGGCTCGCGGTGCTCGTCGTGGGCTCGCGATAGCTCATCGCCGTGACTCTAGACGGTCACGCAGGATCTGCTCGTCCAAGATGAATTCACACAACTCCTCGCCGTCGAGCGTTATCACCGGAATACGCTCGAAATAGGCATCGTGCAGCGCCTGCTCGCCGCTGATGTCGATCTCGCGCAGCTCGAATCCGAGCTCTTCCTGCAGGCCGGCCAGCACCTCCAGGGCCTCGTGGCAGAGGTGACAGCCGGGCTTTGAGTAGATCGCAACGAGCGCTGGCATCATCGACCGCTCAGACAGGGGCCTCGCCGGTTGCGTAGGCGTCGAGTCCGAGGTAGTCGGGATAGGGAATTCGCGGCTGAAACCGGGCGGCGCTGGCGATCATCGCTGCGTTGTCAGTGCACAGTACGGCCGGGGGCAGGTGCACGGTCCCCCCCAGCTCCCGCAGCCGGCTGCGCAGCTCGCCGTTGGCCGCCACCCCGCCGCCCACCGCGAGACGGTCCAGCCCCGTCCGCACCAGCGCCTGCTCGGCGCGGGCGATCAGACGCTCGACGATCGCAGCCTGATAGGAGGCCGCCAGATCGGCGGCGCGGGCCGTCGCCTGCTCGCTGGGGAGCTCGCGCAGCCGGTAGAGCAACGCCGTCTTGAGCCCCGCGAAGGAGAAGTCGAGACCGTCCTCGAAGGCCTGACGGCGGCTGCCCTTGCCCCCGCGCGCCCGCTCTGCCGCCGACCCCGGGAACTCGAACGCCTGCGGATCGCCATCACGCGCCAGGCGCTCCAGCGCAGCGCCGCCGGGGTAGGAGAGCCCGAGCATCCGCGCGCCCTTGTCGAACGCCTCGCCTGCGGCGTCGTCGAGCGTGCGGCCGAGCACGCGATAGCCGCGATGCTTGCTCACGTGTGCCAGCAGCGTGTGTCCGCCGCTGGCTATCAGACACACGAACGGGGGCTCGAATGAGCACCCGCCAGGGGCCTCACTCACGTCGAGGAAGTTCGCGGCGACGTGTCCCTGCAGATGATCGACCGCCGCGAACGGCAGCTCGCGCGCGGCCGCGAGCGCCTTGGC
This sequence comes from uncultured Solirubrobacterales bacterium, assembly GCA_963706765.1. GTDB lineage: Bacteria > Actinomycetota > Thermoleophilia > Solirubrobacterales > Solirubrobacteraceae > Palsa-744. Next base: position 57,239 of record OY970168.1, read on the forward strand.
GCTCGACAGCCCGACCAGCAGCGCGCCGACGAGACCAGGCCCCTGGGTGGCAGACACGAGCTCCACCTCCGCGAGCGTCATCCGCGCGTCCGTGAGCGCCTGCTCGACGACCAGGTTGACGATCTCCAGGTGATGGCGCGAGGCGATCTCGGGAACGACGCCGCCGAAGCGATCGTGCGCCGACTGCGAGGAGATCACGTTCGAGCGCAGGACGCCATCGCGATCCAGCACAGCCGCGCAGGTGTCATCACAGCTCGTCTCGAGCGCGAGCACCGTCAGGCCCTCCCCGCCCGGGCCGGGGGGGCGCTCCCGGCCGACCGCGCTGGCGTGGCCCGGGGTCATCGTCGTTCCGGATTGGGAACGTCATCGAGCGAGCCCGCGAGGGTCGATGGCGTGCGCCACATCACCAGCGCGTCCTCGCCGTTGTCCTGGTAATAGCGCCTTCGCAGTCCCGCCGCGCGGAAGCCTTCACGCTCGTACAGCCGGATCGCGAGCAGATTGGAGCGGCGCACCTCGAGCGTGTAACGGGCCTCGTCGTCGCCGACGCGCTCGTACAGCTCGGCGAGCAGCGCGCTCGCCACGCCGATCCCCTGGTAGTCGCTGTCGACTGCGATGTTCATGACGTGCCAGACGGTCTCGTAGCGCGAGCAGATCAGGTACCCCACGAGCCTGCGCCCGGGCCCGGACGCGACCGTCGCGGCGAGGCAGATACCGGACTGCTTGGAGAGCTCGAGCACGAACATCGCCAGCGACCAGGGCGTCGGGAAGACCCGCCGCTCGATCGCGATCACCTGCGGCAGATCGGGATACACGAGCCGACGGACCTCGAACTCGCGCATTCCGCCCTCGGCGCCGAGCTCTGTGGCCGAGCGCGAGCTCATGCGCGCACCACGGCCGTTGCCGGCGCACCCCGGGACTCGAGCGCCAGCTCGGCATCGGGGCGGCGAGCGTAGTCGGGCAGCGCGGCATGCAGCGGCTGCGGCTGCACGGCGAGCGCGAGCTCGCAGACCCTCGCCCCGTCGATGCGATGCAGCGCCGAGCTCGCGTCGGGCACGCGCACGCCGAGGCGCTCGAGCTGCCCGCGATAGCGAATCGCTCCATCGCCGACGCCGAGCCAGCTCACCGGCGCGCCCTCCTGGTCGGCGGCCTGCTGCAACAGCTCGCCCAGACCGCTCGGCGCAAGCGCCCGCGGCGGCGCCAGCTCGCGCTCGCCGAGATACCCGGAGGCGAAGACCTCGCTGCGACGCGCATCGAGGACCGCCAGCACCCCCTCGCGCCGGCCGGGGGCAGGCTCGAGCGCCGCCGGGTCCTGGCACGAGTCCTGGTCGATGTGCGCCGCGTCGGCCGCGCCCCATGCGAGCGCGCGCAGGCTCGAGACGCTCGCCAGCTCGAGCGACAGCGACTGCGCCAGGCCACGCGCGGTGGCCACGCCGATGCGCAATCCAGTGAACGTCCCCGGCCCCACCCCCACCCCGATGCGCTCCACGTCCCCCCATCCGAGCCCTGCGCTGTCGAGCAGCTCGGCCGCGAGTGGCAGCAGGCGGGTCGCGTGGCCGGGACGCTCGCCCTCGGCGGGATCGTCGCGCGCCTGCATCGTGGTGCCGTCCGCCAGCAGCAGCCCGACGACCGTCGCGGGCGTGGCGGTGTCGAAGCCGAGCACGATCACGCTGCGCGCTCCGCTGCGGCGCGCGCGCCGGGCCCTTCGTCTGGACTCGCCGGCCGCTCGCCCAGTCGCGGCTCAGAGAGCTCTTCGACGACGATACGGCGCCGATCGCCGCCGGCGTGAGACAGCGTCACGCGTATGCGCGCGCGGGCGAGCTCGGAGTCGCCTGCGTGCGGCCACTCCACAAACGCGATCCGGTCGGGACCGAGGTAATCGGCGAGCAGGTCCGGCGCCTCACTGCCGAGGTCCGCGATCCGGTACAGGTCGAGATGCGTCACGGTCACGCCGCGCGCCGGGTAGCGGTGTCCGATCGCGAACGTCGGGCTGGTCACGGGCCCGGAGACGCCGAGCGCCCGCGCGGCGCCGCGCACGAGCGTCGTCTTGCCCGAGCCCAGCTCGCCGACGACGAGCACCACGTCACCGCCATGCAGGCGAGGGGCCAGCTTCGCGCCCAGGGCCTCGGTCTCGCTCGGATCTGCGGTCTCGACGATGCGCACTGCCACGCAGAGACTCTAGAGCGAAATCCGCCGCACGAGGCCCATTAAGACCAACCGGCCCGCGGGAGAGGAGACGCGGGCCGGTAGTTACTGCTAGGGAGGATGGAACTGCTATCGAGGTGTTTCTGTGGTTAGGAGAGGATGGAGACAACTCTCGTATCGGCGAACCACGACACCGGCTTTAGACCTGTGGACGCAATTTTCGAGCAGATCCGCGTTTTCCCTGCATGCAAGCGTAATTTCAGGCGTTGAGCGGACCTGGACATAAGTGGACGCGGGCGGGTCTCGCGCACAGATCAGGGCCCTGACCAAGAAGCGGCGCGAGCCGCGGGCGTCCCGATACGGCGCCCGCACCCGAGCGTGGATCCGCAGGAGCACGATCCGCGGGGCGCCCCGGCTCAGAACAGGTCCAGCTGATCGGGCTCGGTCGCAGCCGGGGCCGCCACCTCGCCGGCGGCGCCCAGCTGGCCAGGATCGGTCTCGGGTGGCCCATCCTGTGGCGCAGTGGCCGCAGTGGCCGCCGCGTGCAGGTCGAGCCCTTCGAGCGCGTCGAGCTCGGCGGACCACTGCGGCTGCTCGGGCGGGCCGAGGTCGATCAGCTCGGGCAGGCGCGCGAAGTCCTCGCGCAGCGTCTCGAGCATCCGCGGCGTGTACAGCGCCGCAGCGGGGTGGAAGATCGGATACAGCCTGACGGCGCGGCGACCGAGCGCCAGCACCTGAGGCTGGCCGTGGATGCGGCTGATCCCGGTCGGGTCCTCGCGCAGCAGCTTGGTGGCGAAGTTTCCGAGCGTGCAGATCACGCTCGGCTGGATCAGCTCCACCTGCCGGTACAGGTACTCCTTGCAGTTCTCGATCTCAGCCGGCTGCGGATCCCGGTTCGCGGGCGGCCGGCACTTGATCGTGTTCGCGATGAACACCTGGCTGCGCTCGAGCCCGATCTCCTCGAGCAGCTTGTTCAGCAGCTTTCCAGCCTGGCCGACGAACGGCAGGCCCTGCTGGTCCTCGCTCGCCCCCGGAGCCTCGCCCACGAACATCAGGTCGGCGTCCGCATTTCCGGCGCCGAACACGACCGTATTGCGGGTCGCTGCGAGCTCGGCGCAGCGGACGCAGGTGCGCGCCTGCTCGAACACCTGCTTCAGCGCTTCGCGTCGCTTTGACGCAGACAGCTCGCTCTGCTCCGCGGACATCGAGCTGATGCTAATCCGGATCGCCGCTCCTTTGCAGGGCGCGAATGCCGACATTGCAATGATCTTGCGATGCCAGCCGCTCAGGAGCTCGAGGTCACGGCGCCGTTCGCGGGCGTGGTGGTCTCGATCGCACACCAACCGCACGAGCAGGTGCTTGCGGGCTCGGCGCTGGTGGTGCTGGAGGCGATGAAGATGGAGCACGAGGTGCTCGCGCAGGGCTCTGGGGTCGTCCGCCGCGTGGAGGTGAGCGTCGGCGATGCGGTCCAGCAGGGCCAGCTGCTGCTGGTGCTCGCGCAAGCGGATGGCGCCGGCACGCAGGCGCCGCCCGGGGCGCGCGCGGGACCTGGGCCCGCGACTGCGCGGACGGACCTGCAGGAGGTGCGCGACCGCCACGCCCAGGGCCTCGACGCGGCCCGTCCGGAGGCGGTCGCCAGGCGGCGCGAGCGTGGCCGGCGGACTGCCCGCGAGAACCTCGCCGATCTGCTCGACGAGGACAGCTACGTCGAGTACGGCCCACTGCTGTTCGCGGCCCAGGAGCGCCGGCGCTCGCGCGAGGAACTGTTCGCGCGCACCCCCGCCGACGGGCTCGTCGCGGGGATCGGCGAGGTCGAAGGCCGCCCCTGCGTGGCGATGTCCTACGACTACACGGTTCTGGCGGGCACGCAGGGCATGCGCAACCACGCCAAGAAGGACCGCCTGTTCGAGATCGCCGAGCGCCGGCGCCTGCCGGTGGTGCTGTTCGCCGAGGGCGGCGGCGGCAGGCCCGGTGACGTCGACATGCCGATCGTCGCGGGCCTGGACTGCCGCGCGTTCGCGCTGTTCGCGCGCCTCAGCGGCCTCGTGCCGCTCGTCGGGATCGCATCCGGATACTGCTTCGCCGGCAATGCCGCCCTGCTCGGCTGCTGCGACGTGGTGATCGCCACCGAGGATGCGAGCATCGGCATGGGCGGCCCGGCGATGATCGAGGGCGGCGGTTTGGGCGTGTTCGAACCACAGGAAGTCGGCCCGATCGATGTGCAGGACGCCAATGGCGTCGTCGACCTGCGAGTCCGTGACGATCGCGAGGCCGTCGCCGCAGCCAGACGCTACCTGTCCTACATGCGCGGGGCGATCGAGCCCGGCGTCGTGCCCGACCAGCGCGCGCTGCGCGCGCTCGTGCCAGAGCAGCGAAAGCGCATCTATGACGTGCGAGCGGTGCTGGGGGGACTGTTCGACGAGGGTTCCGTGCTCGAGCTGCGACGCGGCTTCGCGCCCGGGATGATCACAGCGCTGGCGCGCGTCGAGGGACGCCCGCTGGGAATCGTGGCCAACGACCCCACGCACCTCGGCGGCGCGATCGACGCCGACGGCGCCGACAAGGCCACACGCTTCATCGGCATGTGCGACGCATTCGCGCTGCCGCTGCTGTTCCTGTGCGACACCCCCGGGTTCATGGTCGGACCCGAGGCCGAGCGAACGGCGACAGTGCGCCACTTCGCGAGGATGTTTCTCGCCGGGGCGAATGCGAGTGTGCCGAGCGGCACGATCGTGCTGCGCAAGGGCTACGGCCTCGGCGCCCAGGCGATGGCCGGCGGGGGCTTCAAGCAGCCGCTGTTCACGGTCGGCTGGCCGACGTCGGAGTTCGGCGCGATGGGGCTCGAGGGCGCCGTGCGCCTGGGCATGCGGCGCGAGCTCGAGGCGATCGCCGACCCCGACGAGCGCGAGCGGGTGTTCGAGGCAACCGTCGCGGCCGCCTACGAGCGCGGGCGCGGGGTCAGCATGGCCTCCTACGGCGAGATCGACGACGTCATCGATCCCGCCGACTCCCGGCGCTGGATCGCGACGCTGTTCGAGCCCGGCAGCGGCGAGTGGTGGCGCCGTCCCGGCAAGGCACGGCCGTTCGTCGACGCGTGGTGAGGCGCCGGGCCCGCCGCGGGCGAAGGCGCCGGTCGCCCTCGCTGAGGTCCGACGAGGCGGCCCCCGAGGCGCGCGCTGCCTTCCAAGCCGCGCCCTGCGCCTGTATCATCGAGGGCGGGCCGTCAACCGAGATCGCTCGGAGCGGACCCATCAGCACAACCGATAGCTCTGGCAGCACAGTCGCGACCGGTATCCGCGAGGAACTGGACCGAAAGCCATGATCCACAGCAATCAACCCTGGCCACGCGCATGAAGGTCGAGCGCACGGTCCCAGAGCTGCGAGGCCAGCTCGCGGTCGCCCGGCGCAGCGGCGCGACGATCGGGCTCGTGCCGACGATGGGCGCGCTGCACGAAGGCCATCTGTCGCTGATACGCAGCGCCCGCGCGGATTGCGAGCTCGTCGTGGTGTCGCTGTTCGTCAATCCCTCGCAGTTCAACGAGCGCGCCGACCTCGAACGCTACCCGCGCGATGAGCAGCGTGATGCCGAGCTTGCGGCGCGGGCGGGCGCCGACCTGCTGTTCGCTCCATCGGTCGAGCAGGTATACCCGCCCGGCTTCGCGACCTCCGTCGAGGTGCTGGGGGTCAGCGAGCGCCTCGAGGGAGCCGCGCGCGGCAGCGAGCACTTCCGCGGCGTCAGCACCGTCGTGACCAAGCTGCTGTGCATGGTCCTGCCCGACATCGCCTACTTCGGCCAGAAGGACGCCCAGCAGGTCGTGGTGATACGCCGGCTGGTGGCCGATCTGAACCTGCCGGTGCGAGTCGAGGCGCGCCCGACTGTGCGCGAGCCCGACGGCCTGGCGCTCTCGAGCCGCAACGCGCTGCTCTCGCCCACCGAGCGCGCCCGCGCGCTGGCACTGCCAGCGGGGCTGAACGCGGCCCTGCGATGCGCGCGCGAAGGCGAGCGTTCGGCGAGCTCGCTGCTGGCGGCGGCTCGCGCCGCGATGCTCGAGCATGGCGTCGAGCCCGAGTATCTGGCGCTCGTCGAGCCCGAGACGCTCGAGGACCTCGAGCTGCTCGAGCGCACCGCGCTGCTGGCCGTCGCCGCGAGGATCGGCGAGGTGCGCCTGATCGACAACACCCCGATCGCGCCGGCGCCCGCGCGGCGCCACCCCAGTCCAACGCAATCGAGAGAGGCGATCGCCCCATGCAACGCGTGATGTTGAAGTCCAAGATCCATCGAGCGACGATCACCGACTGCGACCTGCACTACGTGGGATCGATCACGATCGACAGCGAGTTGCTCGCAGCCGCAGACATCCGCGAGCACGAGCAGGTGCACGTGCTCGACATCGACAACGGCGCACGCTTCGAGACCTACACGATCGCCGGCGAGCCGGGCTCGGGGACCATGCAGGTCAACGGCGCCGCCGCTCGCCTGGTGCAGCGCAGCGACACTATCATCGTCATCTCCTACGCGCAATACGACGAGGCCGAGCTCGAGCACTACGAGCCGCGCGTCGTCCACGTCGAGGCGCGCAGCAATCGCATCGTCACCGTCGACGACGAGGTGGCGACCCTGCTCGGCTGACGAGCGGGCGTCAACTTCGTCAGAGAGGAACAGCATGTCCAGCCAGCCCCAAGTCCACGCCCCCTCCGACCCCGGTCGACTGCCGATGACGCTGCCGCTGCTGGCGCAGAAGAAGCAGCTCGGCGAACCGATCGTGATGGTCACCGCCTACGACTACCCGAGCGCGCGCGCGGCCGAGGCGGCGGGCGTCGACCTCGTGCTGGTCGGCGACTCCGCGGCGACCACGGTGCTCGGTCACAGCGCGACCACCCCGGTCGAGCTCGACGAGATGCTCGTGCTCGCCCGCGCCGTGCGGCGCGGGCTGCAGACGCCGCTGATGGTCGGCGATCTGCCGTTCGGGTCCTATGAGATCTCCGACGAGCAGGCGATCGCGACCGCGATGCGGATGGTCAAGGAGGCCGGTTGCGACGCGGTCAAGCTCGAGGGCGGCGGCGAGGCGTCTGTCAGCCGCGCGCATGCGATCGTCGGCGCGGGGGTTCCAGTGATGGGACACGTCGGGCTGACCCCCCAGACCTCGACCGCACTCGGCGGTTGGAAGGCGCAGGGACGCACCGCCGCGAAGGCCGCGAGCATCGGCGCGGACGCGCTCGCGCTGGAGCACGCGGGCTGCTTCGCGATCGTGTTCGAGGCGATTCCGGCGGCGGTCAGCGAGGAGTTGATGAAGCTGATCGAGCTGCCCGTGATCGGGATCGGCGCCGGCGCGGCGACAGACGGCCAGGTGCTCGTGTTCCACGACCTGCTCGGTATTCGCGATGGTCTCGGCCCGCGCTTCGTCAAGCGCTACGCGAGCCTGCAGCAGGAGATGAACGCGGGCGTCGCTGCCTATGCCGAGGATGTGCGCACGCGCCGCTACCCCGGCCCGGAGCACACCTACTCGATCGACCCCGCGGAGCTCTCCGAGCTGCAGTCGCTGCTCGCGTAGTCGATCCTGCGCAGGATCCGCGCGGGCGCACCGACGGCGATCGAGAACGGCTCGAGGTCGCCCGTGACGACGCTGCCCGCGCCGACTACGCAGCGCTCGCCGATGCTGACCCCGCTGGTGACCACGACGTGGGCGCCGAGCCAGCAGTTGTCGGCGATCCGCGTCGGTCCCTTGGAGGTGAACCCCTGCCAGGTGATCGGCCTGTGCGGATCGTCGAAGCGATGGCTCGCGTCGGACACGAAGCAGCCGTTTGCGAGCATGCAGTGGTCGCCGATCTCCACCAGCTGCTCGGCGGCGATCATCACGCCGATGTTCAGGAACGTGCCCTTGCCGATCCGCACCCGCGCGCTGCCCGGCGCCGTGATCCAGACGTTGGGCTCGAGCAGCGTGCCCGCGCCGATCTGAAGCCGCCCCTCGCGCAGCGCCTCGAGCACGTTGCCGTGCACTGGCCAGCGCACGAACGCCTGCCGGCGCAACATCTCCCAGTGGATCCGCGCGCGGTTCCAGGGCAGCGAGTTGCGCTCGTACCAGCGCCACTTCTGCGCCCACAGGCGCGCATCGCGCGCCAGTTGGCTCACGCCGGCACTCGTGGGCGCCGCCGGCGCCTGCCCGGACGACCGTCGCCCTTCGCCGCGACCGCCGCGGGCGCGGCGAGGACGTCGGCGAGAAAGCGCCCCGTGTGCGAGGCGGGCTCCAGCGCCACCTCCTCGGGAGTGCCGGCCGCGACCACCACGCCCCCCTCCTCGCCGCCCTCGGGGCCCATGTCGATCAGGCGGTCGGCGCACTTGATGACGTCGAGGTTGTGCTCGATCACCACCACGCTGTTGCCCGCCTGCACGAGCCGCGCGAGCACCTCCAGCAGGCGCTGGACGTCGGCGAAGTGAAGGCCGGTCGTGGGCTCGTCGAGGATGTAGAGGGTGCGTCCCGTGGCGACCTTCGAGAGCTCGGTCGCGAGCTTCACCCGCTGGGCCTCGCCCCCTGACAGCGTGGTCGCGGGCTGGCCCAGGCGCACGTAGCCGAGCCCGACCGCGTCGAGCGTCTCCAGGCGCCGGCGGATCTTGGGGATGTGCTCGAAGAAGCGCAGCGCCTCCTCGACCGGCATGTCGAGCACGTCGGCGATGTTCCTGCCCTTGAAGCGCACCTCGAGCGTCTCGCGGTTGTAGCGCTTGCCGTGGCACTGTTCGCAGGGAACGTAGACGTCGGGCAGGAAGTGCATCTCGATCTTGATCTGCCCGTCGCCGCGGCAGACCTCGCAGCGACCGCCCTTTACATTGAAGCTGAAGCGCCCCGGCTTGTAGCCGCGCGCCCGCGCCTCCTGGGTCTTCGAGAACAGGTCGCGGATGACGTCGAACAGGCCCGTGTAGGTGGCGGGATTCGAGCGTGGGGTGCGACCGATCGGCGACTGGTCGACGGCGATGATCTTGTCGAGCTGCTCGAGCCCGTGGATCGCCCGGTGGGCCCCCGGGCGCTGTCGCGAGCGATGTAGGCGAGCCGCGACGGCCTTGTAGAGGACCTCGTTGACGAGCGTCGACTTGCCCGAGCCCGAGACGCCGGTGACACAGGTGAAGACGCCGAGCGGAACATGCACGTCGATGTCGCGCAGGTTGTGCTGGCTGGCGCCGAGGATCTCCACGTAGCCGCTCGGCACGCGCCGCCGCGACGGCGTCGGGATCGTGCGCGTCCCGGCCAGGAACTGGCCGGTCAGGGACTCCTGCACGCGCTGAACCTGCGCCGCTGTGCCCTGGGCGACGATCCGCCCGCCGTGCTCGCCCGCGCCGGGACCGAGATCGAGCAGGTGGTCGGCGGCGCGCATCGTCTGCTCGTCGTGCTCGACAACGATCACCGTGTTGCCGAGGTCGCGCAGCCGCTCGAGCGTGTCTATCAGCTTCGAGTTGTCGCGCTGGTGCAAGCCGATCGAGGGCTCGTCGAGGATGTAGAGGACGCCGACCAGCGAGGAGCCGATCTGGGTCGCGAGGCGAATCCGCTGGGCCTCGCCGCCCGACAGTGTGGCGGCGGCGCGGTCCATCGACAGGTAGCCGATGCCGACGTTCTCCAGGAACCGCAGCCGCTCTGAGATCTCACGCAGGATCAGCCGCGCCACGTGGCGGTCGGTCTCCGAGAGCTCGACCTGCTCGAGCCACTCCAGGGCCCGGCGCGCGGACAGCGCGCAGAAGTCCTCGATCCGCGTCCCCCCCACCAGCACCGCGCGCGACTCGGCCCGCAGGCGCGCCCCACCGCACACCGGACAGGGGCACAGCGACATGTACTGCTCGATCTTCTCGCGCGTGCTCTCGGAATCGGTCTCGCGATAGCGGCGCTCGAGATTGCGCACGACGCCGTCGAAGCGCGTCGCGTAGGAGCGCTTGCGCCCGTAGCGGTTGCGGTAGCTCACCTGCAGCCGCTCGCCCTTCTTCAAGCCGTACAGGAACAGATCGCGATCCTCCTGCGCGAGGTCCTGCCACGGCTCGTCGAGGTCGACGCCGTAGCGCTCGGCAAGCGCCTCCGCCACCTGGCGATAGTAGTTGGACGTGCTGGACGCCCAGGGCGCGATCGCCCCCTGCTCGATCGACAGCGTAGGGTCCGGCACCACCATCTCGGGGTCGATCTCCATCTGCGAGCCGAGCCCGGTGCAGCGCTCGCAGGCCCCGTGAGGGGAGTTGAACGAGAAGATCCGCGGCTCGAGCTCCACCAGCGACGGGCCATGCTCGGGACAGGCGAAGCGCTCGGAGAACGTGAACACCGTGCCCGGCTCCGGGGTCCGGCCGGACACTATCTGCGCCGCCGCCGAGCGCACTCCCTTGGCCCCCGTCGAGCGCTCCCGTTGCGGCTCCGAGGACCGCTCGCCGCCGTCGCCGACGATCTCGATCTCGACCAGCCCGTCGGCCAGGCCGACGGCCGTCTCGATCGAGTCCGCGAGGCGCTTGCGCAGGTCGTGGCGCATCACGAGCCGGTCGATGACGACCGAGATGTCGTGCTTGTAGCGCTTGTCGAGCACGATCGACTCCTCGAGCATGCGCACACGCTCATCGATCTTCACGCGCTGAAAGCCGTCGGCGCGCAGCTCCTCCAGCAGCTTGCCGTACTCACCCTTGCGGCCTCGCACCACCGGCGCCATCACCATGAAGCGCGTCCCCTCCCCCAGCTCCATCGTCTGATCGATTATCTGCTCGGCCGACTGTCCGACGATCGGGCGCCCGCAGATCGGGCAGTGCGGCTTGCCGACCCGTGCCCACAGCAGCCGCAGGTAGTCGTAGATCTCCGTCACCGTGCCGACCGTCGAGCGCGGGTTGCGCGAGGTGGTCTTCTGGTCGATCGAGATCGCCGGTGAGAGGCCCTCGATCGAGTCCACGTCGGGCTTGTCCATCTGGCCGAGGAACTGGCGCGCGTATGCCGACAGCGACTCGACATAGCGGCGCTGGCCCTCGGCGTAGATGGTGTCGAACGCGAGGCTCGACTTGCCGGAGCCGGACAGCCCCGTGATCACGACGAGCGCATCGCGAGGCAGCGTCAGCGAGATGTCTTTGAGGTTGTGCTCCCGTGCTCCGGAGACGACGATCTGCTCGCTTGACGCCATGCTCGCGCCATTGTAGGACTGCGAACAGACGTTCGTAGGCGCGGCCCTCGGTCGGCGAGCCCCGTATCGCGCTCAAGCGCCGTCGATCGGGCGTCGATGCTCCGTGTATGAGGCGAGCGCTTGGCGAGAACGCGCCGTGGTCGCTCGCGGCCGTGGGCGCGAGCGCCGTGGTCGCCTGGATCGGCCTCTACGGCTTCGCCTGGAACGACTATGAAATCGAGGCCAAGCCCGCCGTCGAGGCGCTCATCCACGGCCACCTGGCGGAGTTCCTGCGGCTCGCCCCCGCCTACGGCGGGTCGCTGATCGAGCGCGCGCCCTTCGCGCTGCTCCCGGGACTGTGGGGCGGCGGGGCCCTGGCGGTCTACCGCTCGCTCGCGGTCCCCTGCCTCCTCGCTGCGGCCGCGCTGGCTGTGTGGCTGTGCGCGCAAATGCGCCACGCCGGTCGCGCCTGGCAGTACCGCGCTCTCGTCATCTGCCTGTGCATCGCCAGCCCGCTCGCGGCGCAGGCGCTCGAACTCGGCCATCCGGAGGAGATCCTCGGCGCGTGCCTGTGCGTCGCCGCGGTACTGCTCGCGAGCCGCGGCCACTGCCTGTGGGCAGGTGCGGCCATCGGACTGGCAATCGCCAACAAGGACTGGGCGCTGGTGGCGGCCGGGCCCGTCGGGCTCGCGCTCGCCTCCTACGCGGCCGCCGGCTGGGCGCGGCGGGCGCTCGCCTGCGCGAGCAGCGCGCTGATCGCCGGCGGGCTCGTGCTGGCCCCGCTGCTGCTCGGCTCGGCGGGGAGCTTTGCCGAAGGCACCCACGCTGCGACGCTTGCCCCCGGCGGCCTGTTTCAGCCGTGGCAGGCGTGGTGGTTCTTCGGCTGGCACGGCGCCGTCGTGCAACGGCTGTTCGGCGCTCACATGGCGGGTTATCGCACCGGACCCCAGTGGGCGGTGACGATCAGCCACCCGCTGATCGTGGTGGTGGCCCTGTCGCTGTCGCTGGCGCTGTGGCTCGTGCGCCGGCGCGCGAGCCTGCGCCCGAGCGAGCAGGATGCGCTGCTGGCCCTGGCGCTGGCGCTGCTGCTGCGCTGCATGCTCGACACCTGGGACACGGGCTACTACATGCTGCCGTTCCTGATCGCGCTGCTCAGCTGGGAGACGCTCACAGAGCGACGGCGGGCGCCACTGACGACGCTGTTCGCCGTCATCGTTCCGTGGAGCGTGCTCGCAGAGCTGTCGGCCAGCGGCGCCAGCCCCGACCTCCAGGCCGCGCTGTTCCTGCTCTGGACGGTTCCGCTCGCGGTGGCGCTGGCGCTCACCCTGTACGCGCCTGGCCTGATCCGAAGACTCGCCACGGCGATCGGCGAGGGGACTCAGGAGACGACCGCGAGCTCCTTGGGCAGTCCGCTCAGGAGCTCGTGAGCGCCCTCGCCCACCACGACCAGGTCCTCGATCCGCACACCCAGCTCGCCCGGCAGGTAGACGCCGGGCTCGATCGTGACGACGTTGCCCGCGCGCAGCGGCTCCCGGCCCGCGGTGCGCGATAGGCGCGGCCCCTCGTGGATCTCTAGACCGACTCCATGGCCGAGCCCGTGGCCGAAGTGCTCGCCCTCGCCCGCCTGCTCGATGATCGTGCGCGCCACCGCGTCGAGCTCGCGCCCGCTCGGCCCCGCGCGGACCGCCGCGAGAGCCTGCTGCTGGGCCTGCAGAACCAGCTCGTAGACCTCACGGGCGCGCGCGGAGATCCGCTCCCCGGTCGCGTAGGTGCGGGTGCAGTCCGAGCAGTAGCCCTCGTGCAGCGCCCCCCAGTCGATCGTCACGAGCACATCGCGCGGGATCGGCTCCGCGCGCGCCTCTGCGTGGGGCAGCGCGGCGTGCGCACCAGCGGCGACGATCGAGGGAAAGCTCGGGGCCTCCGCGCCGAGTCGACGCATCGCAAGCTCGAGCTCGATCGCGACGTCACGCTCGTTGCGTCCGACGAGCCCCTGTTCGAGCACGCCGAGGATCGCGGCGTCCGCGAGCTCGGCGGCGGCGCGGATGCGGGCCACCTCGGAGCGATCCTTGACCGCCCGCAAACACTCGACCGCGCCGGCCATCGGGACCAGCTCCCATTCGCCCGGCAGCAGCTCTCGCAGGCGCGCGTGCTGAGCGACCGTGACCGTCGCCTCCTCAAAGCCCAAGCGGCCACTCGCGCCTGGCGGCGTGCCCAGCCCCTGCGCCAGCCCCTCGAGCAGCTCGCCGGAGACCACCTCGCGCGCAAACGCATCGGACACCTGTTCAGCCGACTGGGTGCGGTAGCGGAAGTCGGTCAGGAAGCGGTGACCCTCGGCGCCACTCGCAGCGGCGGCGCCGGTGGCGCCATTCGCGGCGACCAGCGCGAGCGCGTTGCTGCCGGTGAACCCCGTCAGATAGCGGACGTTGACCAGCGCCGACACCAGCAGGAAGTCGAGCTCCGCATCGCGCAGCTGCCCTGCCAAGCGCTGCACACGGTCGATCTGCGCCGACGTGGCGCTCGCCGTCTCGCTCATCTGCCGGCTCCCTCGCTGTGCTCGTGCAGGCGTTCGAGCGCCAACCGGTAGCCATCCGGCCCCTGTCCGGAGATCGTCGCGATGCAGAGGTCCGCGATCACCGAGGTGGCGCGCCACGGCTCCCGCGAGGCGACGTCTGAGAGGTGGACCTCCACCGCGGGGGCATTCAGCAGCTCGAGCGCGTCGTGGATCGCCCACGCGTAGTGCGTCCAGGCGCCTGGGTTGAGGATCACCCCGTCGACGGTGCCTCGCAGCGCCTGCAGGCGCTCGACATACTCGGACTCGGCATTGGTCTGGAAGAAGGCGGCGCTGATGCCGAGCTCCGCCGCCCAGGCGGCGATCTGGGTCTCGAGCTCGGCGAGCGTGAGCGCGCCATAGTGGTGCTCGTCGCGTACGCCGAGCATGTTGAGGTTCACGCCGTGGAGGACCTCGACCGACTGCTCGCTCACACGATCAGCTCCCCCACGGCTGCGCGCAGCTCGGGGGCGGAGACGTGACAGCCGGTGCGAACCTCACCGGGGGCGGACACCAGCACGAATGGCACCGACTCGCCGCCGAGGCGCTTCTTGTCGCGCGCAGTCGCGGACAGCAGCTCCTGCAGGTCGACCTCGGACCGCGCGATCGCCACCGGCAGTCCGCGCGCCAGCAGCAGCTCGGAGACCTGCTCGCGCAACGCATCGGCGCCGGACAGGCGCAGCGCGGCCAGAAGGCCGACCCCGACCGCCTCGCCGTGGCGGTAGCGGCCATAGCCAGTGACGGTCTCGATCGCGTGCGCGACCGTGTGACCGAGGTTCAGCACCTGGCGGCGGCCGCCATCGCGCTCGTCGGCGGCGACCACCGCGAGCTTGCTGCGAACGCAATCGAGCACGATCGACTCATCGACGAGGAGGGGGTCCTCCGACACGCGCTCCCACAGCGTGCCGCCGGCGATCAGCGCGGTCTTCAGCACCTCGACCCAGCCGGCAGCCAGCTCCCCTTGCGGCAGCGTCGCCAGCAGACCCGGGTCGGTCAGGACTCCGGCGGGCTGGTGATAGGCGCCGACGTAGTTCTTGGCCTCGGGCAGGTCGACTCCGGTCTTGCCCCCGTAAGCGGAGTCGACCTGAGCTACGAGCGTGCTCGGAATGTGCACGATCGGCACCCCGCGCTGATAGGTGGCCGCGCAGAAGCCGGCCAGGTCGCCGACGACGCCACCGCCGAGCGCGACCACGTGATCGGCCCGCGTCATCGCTCGCTCGAGCATCGCGCGCCAGATCAGCTCGGCAACCGCAAGCGTCTTGTGGCGCTCGCCGGGCTCGATCGCGATCGTCGCTCCCAGCTCCCCGAGTCCCGCGAGGCGTGCGCCGTGAAGCGCTCGCACCGTCTCGTCGGTGACGCAGAACGGACGCGAGCGCGCAAGCTCGAGCGGCCACAGCGCAGCGAGATCGCTGCGATCATCGCCGGCGCCGCCCAGCAGGCCGTCGCCGACCAGCACCGGGTAGGAGCCGGAGGCGGCATCCGCCCAGGCCATGCGCGTGCCGAGCGGAGCGACCGCGAGCGCCTCCAGCGCGCGCACGAAGCCCGGCGCGAGTGCGCCCGCCGGGGCCGTGGGTGCGGGCAGGAACACGTCGGCCAGCTCCTCGTACAGGCCCTGGCGCTCGGCGGCGAGCGCCAGGAACGCATCGCGGTCGCGCGCGAGCGGGCGGTCGGCCATCCCGCGCAGGCGATCCCACGCGAGCAGCGGATCGAGCTCCACGAACACCTTCAGATGGGGAGCGAGCGCGGCTCGTACGCGCTCCGAGAGAACGCTGCCGCCGCCGAGCGCGATCACGCTCGTCCAGGGTCCCGCGCCGGCGTCTCCGCCCGATGCCTCGTCCAGCAGCTCGCACACGAGCGACTCCTCGCTCGCGCGGAACGACGTCTCGCCGCCGAGTTCGAACTCCCGCGCGATCGAGTGGCCGAATCGCTGCTCGAGCAGCGAGTCGCTGTCGAATGCGCTCACTCCCAGCTGCTCGGCGAGACCGCGCGCGAGCGTCGACTTGCCCGCGCCCATGAACCCGATCAGGACGAGCGCCCTGTGCGGCGGTCCACCACCGCCCGCTGGCTGGCGCCTTGGCCGCGTCAGCGAGCCGTGCGCTATCCCCGCCATCCGATCCGCTGCTGGTAGGCGTCGAACGCGGCGCGAACGTCGTCGATGTGATCGCCGCCGAACTTGACGCGATAGGTGTCCGCGAGCACGAGCGCCACCATCGCCTCCCCCACCACCCCAGCCGCAGGGACGGTGCAGGAGTCGGTCCGCTCGCGCAACGCCTCGGCGGGGGCGTGGGTGGCGATATCGATCGAGCGCAAAGGCTTGGTGAGCGTCGGCAGCGGCTTCATCGCGCCGCGCACCAACAGCGGCAGGCCGTTGGTCATGCCGCCCTCGAGCCCGCCGGCGCGGTTGGTCTCGCGGTAGTAGCCCCGCTGCTCGGAGAAGAAGATCTCGTCGTGCGCCTGCGATCCCGGGACGCCGGCGACGTTGAACGCGTCGCCGATCGAGACGCCCTTGATCGCCTGGATCGAGCAGATCGCCATCGCCAGGCGCCCGTCGAGGCGCTGTTCCCAGGACACATGCGAGCCGAGCCCGGGCGTCAGGCCGAAGGCCTGCACCTCGAACACGCCGCCGAGCGACTCGTTGGCCTTGCGCTGACGATCGATCTCCGCCACCATCGCGCGCGTCGCCTCTGCGTCCAGGCAGCGGACCGGCGAGTCGTCGACCTCCGCGAAGTCCTCGAGCGCGAGCGCAGCCGCGGCCGCGGGCGCAGTGACCGAGCCGATCTGCACGACGTGCGAGCGCACGTGCGCTCCAAGCGAAGCCAGGAATGCCTTGCAGAGCGCCCCGCCGGCGACGCGCGCGGCCGTCTCGCGCGCGGAGGCGCGCTCGAGGATGTTGCGCACGTCGCTCTGCTTGTACTTCTGCGTGCCGACGAGGTCGGCGTGGCCGGGCCGCGGCAGATGCACCTCGGGTATCTCCTCCGCGACCGGCGCCGGGTTCATGCGCTCTTCCCAGTTCGCGTAGTCGCGATTTCGCACCTGCAGCGCGATCGGGCCGCCGAGCGTACGGCCGTGCCTGACGCCGGCGGTGACCTCGGCGGCGTCGCGCTCGATCTTCATCCGCCCGCCGCGGCCATGACCGAGCTGGCGGCGAGCCATGTCGCGATTGATCGCATCGAGATCGAGCTCGAGGCCCGCGGGCAGGCCCTCGACGATGCACGTCAGGCCGGGGCCATGCGACTCCCCGGCTGTGATCAGGCGCAGGCTCATACGCAGCTAGCTTATTTGTCCGGGCGCCCGCTCCGGCTGATCGAGCCCGCCGGCAGTGCGCTGGGGCGGCCGGCAGGGGGCGCTGCGTGGTGCTCCGCCACGCGTCTGCGTGGCGCCGCGGCCGGTCCCTCGGTCAGCGTCCCCGCGCGATGTGCGCGGCAAATGTGTGTCCGCCGCGGGGCACGAGCACTCCGATGTCGACCGAGTAGTGCATGCCCGGGAGCGCCGCGAAGCCGATCCGGCGCAGCAGATCGAGGCCGTCGGCGGACGTCGCCTGGTAGACGCGCGCGGCCTTCGCCGCGGACGCCTTGCTCGCGGAGATTTTCAGAATCTGAAGCTCATATGCCGTTCCCGGCTGCGATTCGCTCACCGGGAGCGTTTCGAGGCGCTCGGTCTGGCCCGCCTGCAGGGAGATGGTCTGACACTGGGAGGCGCTGGGTGCGCACTTCCCCGGCCCTGCTGGGATCACTTCTCCGACGATCTGGAACGTGGCTTCCTTGCCGCCCGAGCTGACTCCTGCGAACACCACCAGCGGGCTGTCGGCGGAGGGCAGCGGCGTCAAGCGCTTGAGACTCGGATAGCGCTTCAGTTGCGCCGTCCCGCCGACGACTGTCGGCGCCAGACCGAACTGAGCGGTCACGTGGTAGATCGTCGCCGGCTGCTTGGGCTTCGAGGGCTTGCTCGGGGCTTTGCTCGGCGAGCTGCCGCCGGTGCTCTTGGATGAGCCGCTCGATTCGGGCTGCGACGGGGTAGTGCTCGAGCCGCTCGAGCCGCTGCTACCCGAGCCGTTCGAGGACGCTTCAGAGCCGGATGGCTTCGCGGGCGCGCTGGTGCTGGTGTTGGTGGGCTGCTTGAAGGGGTCACGGACTGCGGCGCCGTGGGCCGGAGCTCCGCTGGTCGTCTCTGACACGGCGGAATTGGAGCTGGCGGTTGCGGCGGTGACCGTGACCCCGCTCGTGGCGCTGGTCGCCGACGGGGCGCTGGGCAGCGGCGCGACAGAGCTGCTCGTCGAGGAGCCACCTGCAAGCAGGACGAAGGCGAGCGCAGCAACGAGCGCGACGCCGAGCACCACCACGATCGGCAGCACGCGCCTGTCGAGCAGGTCGGACTTCAGCGATGTCAGGAAGGAGCTCACGGGAGAGCCTCCACGAGCGCGGTCGGGCCGGCCTGGCTCGGGGTGCCCGACACCGAGGCGCTCTGCGTCGCGGTGCCGGCCGGTCCCGAGGAGGTTGCGCCACCGGTCACGCTCTGGCCCGCCGGAAGCACGTAGCCGGTGGCGGTGACCGTGCCGGTCAGCTGGCCCTCGTTGCTCGACGACCCGCCATTCGACACATCCGGAGAGGGCGCGAGCTGAACGCTCTGGATCGTGAGCAGCCGCCCGCTCACGCGCAGCACGCCGGAGGAGGTCTGCACCGCGAAGTCGTTGAGCTGATTGAAGAGGTGGTAGAGGTCGGTGAAGTTGCCGGTGAAGACGAACGTGAACGGCATCTGCGTGAAGCCCGCGCTGGCGGCGCTCGCGGAGGCCGAGGAGGGGCTTGCGCTCGAGCCCGAGGCTCCCGTCGCGCCAGCTGTGACCGAGGCGAATTCGACGTTCTTCTCGTTGGTCGCGTGCGCCAGTTCGTAAATCAGCGAGGGGACTTCCTGGCTCGCGGGCACCGCTTTGCCCAGGCGCACGAGCGATGCGTAGGCGGCCTGGTAGCGCTGCTGGGCCGCCGTCGCGCTCGTGAGCTGGCTTTCGGCGCTCGCGAGCTGCCCTCCGGCGGCCTTGACTTCGCTGTCGAGCTTGCTCGCCTGGTTGCGCTCGGGCGCTACCAGTAGTAGCCACCCTGCTATCAGCAGAACCACGGTCGCGACAACGATCACGACCATTCGATCACGCGTAGTCATTGTGCCGCTCCCGAGGACGGGGCCGAGGAGCCACTCGCTGCGGCGCCGGCCGAAGGGCTGGGGGTCGAGCTGGTCGTTGACGTGGACGAAGACGTGGACGAAGCTGAGCCGCTCGCGGAGGGTCCACTCGGCGTCGCAGGAGTCGCAGCGCCCGTCGTGGGGGTCGCGACGGTCGTGGTGGTGCCTGACGAGCCGTTGGCAGAGACGCTCGGCATGGGTTCGAAGACGACCTGCGCGGACCACGACGCTTCGCCACCGCCGCAGCCCTGAGCGCCGGAACCGCTCGGTGCGGAGCCGCTGCTCCCGCCATTTGCCGACTTCGTCGAGCTCTGCAGCTGGACTTCGTGCACGCCATTGATCAGCCGCAGTCGCTGCAAGACGAACGCGACCTGCGACTGGCTGGCAGCACAGCCGGTGAGTGAGAAAGACGGGATGCTCCCCGGAGGCGTCGCAGACTTGACCGCGCCACCTGAGGACGCCGTCGAGCTTGAGGCAGACGCGGCCGAGGATGCCCCTGAGCCGACGGTGCCGTTGAGCGAGGTGATCGCGGCGTTGTGCGGAAGCACGCGGCCGAATTCGTAGAAGGCGCTCGCCCAGTCGAAGCGTGAGCCGACGAGCTCGTTGACAGCCTGGACACGCTGTTCGCGCAGCGACAGGAAGCTCGTGTAGGGAGACAGCGCGGAGGCGCGCTGCTGGGCCTGTGCCGTGCGGCTCTTCAGCGACGCGAGCTTCGCGTTGCCGTCTGAGATCTTGTGCGAGGCCAGGCCATACATCAGCGCGAGGATCGCCAGGCCGGCGAGCAGAGCAACGACCGCGTATGCCGCGCCACCGGAGCGCCCGACCGGTACCGACGCGCCATGGTGCTCGGCCGGGATCAGGTTGACGGCCTTCATCGCGGCGCCTCCTCGACGGCCAGCCCTGCCGCGATCGCGAGCCTCTGCGGCGAGACGTTCACCTTGCCGTTCGCAAGCTCGACGGTCTCGCGCTCGAGCGGCACACCCAGCTCGGCCTGCAGTGCATCGGCGAAGCCAGGGATGTCGAGCGCCGCGCCGCTGAGGACGACCAGCTCGACCTCGCCGCCGCTCTCCTGCGAGCGGTGAAAGTCCAGGGAGTTACGCACCTCGCCCGCGATTTCGCGGATCCCGTTCTCGAGCACGATCCGCAGCTCGTCCTCGAGCGCGTCGATCGCGTTCAGGTTCGCGGCGCCGATCAACGCACGCGCCTCGTCGACGGCGATCGTGTGGCGCTGAGCCAGCGCGCCTGCCATCGCCTCGAGGCCACCGCCGACGACACGCGTGAAGCGGCAGATGGGACCCTCGGCGATCGCGAGGTTCGTGAGCCCGTCGACATTCAGGTACAGGAGGCGTCCTTCGTGCTGGGGGTCGTGTCGGTAGAGCGAGCGGATCAGCGCGAACGCCGACATGTCGACGCCCTCAGGGTGCAGGCCCGCGGCTCGGACGGCGCCGAGCAGGCGCTCGACCATGTCCCGCTGGGCTGCGACCAGCACCACCTGCTGGCGTGGGCCACCCGGGGTTTCGATCATGCCGAGCGAGTGGTAGTCGAGCACCGCGTTGCCGAGCGGCATCGGCACCTCGTCCCGGGCCTGGAACTGAACCGCCGCGGCGAGCTCCTTGCGGTCACTCACAGGAGGAAGCTCGAGCGTGCGCAGCACCGTGCGCTGATTGGCGACGCCGACGCGCACGTGGTGGCTCAGCCCGCTGCCGTCGAACAGCTCGCGCAGCGCTTCGGCGAGCGCGCCATCGTCGAGCACCTCGCCTTCGCGGATCGTGTCTGGCTGCAGAGGCATCGACGCCGCGCGCTCGACCTCGATCGTGCCGTGCACGCGCGCCTGCACCGCGGCGACGTGTCCGGGCTGGATGTCGAGGCCGACGACCGTCGCGCCGAAGCGCTTGCGCAGGCCGGGCCTGAAGGCGGCGCCGCGCAGCTTCGGCACGGTCAGTGTGGGCCGCGAGAGCTTGAGCGTTGAGAGGGAGGGCATGGTGTGAAGGGGCGGCCGGGAGGGCCGTTGATAGGAGTCCTATCGGCGGCAGGGACAGGCCGCTTGAGCCCTGTCGCTCGGCGTTGCGTAGCGCGCGTTCGATGCGGCCGCGAAGGCCGCGGCAGAGGCAGCGACGAGCGCCGAGCAGCGACTCACCCGGCGGCCTCAGTGAAGGAAATGAGAGCTGTAGAGGTCGATCAGCGGCTGGCCCGCGAACACGCCCACCACCGCGCCGAACGCGAGGAACGGGCCGAACGGCACCTTCGTGGTTCGCGCCTGTGTGGCGCCAACGCGTACGACCAGCAGCCCGCCGTAGAGGACCCCGGCAAGCAGCGCGACCAGCATCGCCGGCGCGACCGCGCGACCGAGGAACAGCCCCATCATTCCCGCGAGCTTGACGTCGCCCATCCCCATCCCGCCGGGGTAGGCGAGCGCCGCCAGCAGCAGGAAGCCGGCGGCGCCGACGCCAGCGATCAGGCGTTCGGGCTCGCCGGCCGGATCGAGCACTGTCCCGAGCACGAGCGCGGCGATCGCTCCGAGCAGCGTCAGCGAGTTGGGTATCAGACGATGCTCGAGGTCGATCAGCGCCGCCGGGATCACGATCAGGATCAGGGCGACGCTCAGCGCGATTCCGCCGGCCGATTGATGTGTGAGCACGGCACCGACGCACAGCGTCGCAGTGAGCAGCTCGACCAGCGGGTAGCGCGGCGAGATCGGTTGCGAGCAGCTGCGGCAGCGCCCGCGCAGCAGCAGCCAGGAGAGGATCGGGATGTTGTCGTAGGGCTTGACCGGCACGCCGCAGTGGGGGCAGTGCGAGGCCGGCGTCACCAGCGACTCGTGCCGTGGCAGCCGGTGCACGACCACGTTCAGGAACGAGCCGACGATCGCGCCCAGCACACCCGCAAATGTCACCGCCTCCATGGGGTCTGATCGGTTGGCGCGAAGCGGGGCTTGAGCGGCGCGGCCAGCACGGTAACACCGGGGTACGCACATGCAAAGCGAGCGTGTCGCGCTCATATGGCGAGGAAAAGGAGGGACGCCGGTACAACGGAGAGGGCGGCCCGGAGGCCGCCCTCTCTTCACGCTTCAGCTTGTCACCGAAGCAATTTGGCATCCGGCTTGAACTTCTACCAGGAGCTCGTTTCCGATCCCGAGCAGGTGTTCGCGCCCGATTTTCCTGATTTACACGTACGCGTGATCCCGCCGGTCGCGGACCGCGCGATCGTGAATTCGTCGCCGGTGTTCACCGCCTTCGTGGTGACCGTATACGTATTGGTACCGCCGGTGGCCGTCTTGAGACAGGCGTTGGATTCGCTTTCGGAGCAAAGCGTCAGACCCGTTTCGTAGCTATGCAGATTCGCTTGGGTGAACGCCGTGCCACCTTCTTCGTACAGGCCGTTGTGATCGGTGGCGTACGTTTCCGCGGTGGTCTCAGCCGTACGCGCGAGCTCCTTCGCCGAGGAGTCGTAGGCCTTGCTCTTCTGATTGAGGAACGTCGGGATCGCGATCGCGGCAAGGATGCCGATGATCAGGATCACGACCAGCAACTCGATGAGAGTGAAGCCTCTCTCATCCGAGATGCGCTGGCGCAGTCGATTCAACATGAACCCTCCTAGGATTCGCTTTCAAGGGCGCCAGCCCTCAGCACCATCGCCTCAAGTGGCGATACGTCCCCCGATGGGCGAGCCCGTCAGGACCCGCTTTTTGCGAGAGCCGCCGGCGTTGCTACGGAACATCCGCCTCACGAATGCTTCCCTGCCCTGGCACCTCAGCGCTGGCTATTGTCAGCGCTCGCATCGACTCGCCCGCGCGTTAGCTTTAGCGCTGCAGCGGTGGTGGACAGATCGCCGAGTCCGGACCTGCCTGGCGTACTCAGGAGGGGGAATCGGAGTCGGCTGGGAGCTTGGACTCCTCTGCATCGGCCGGAGGCTGGGGGGCGGCGGGCGCCTCCTCGACCTCTGGTGCCGCCGCCTGCGCGTCGATCCCCGGTACGCGCACGCCGCCGCCATCACACCAGGGGCAGGTGACCGTCTGCTGGGTGCCGCCGAGGTTCGAGATCAGGCGTCCCGTGCCGCGGCAGGGCATACACTCCCGCGACCCGTGATCGTCATCGCCTTGCTCAGGTTTTCCGCTCTCAGCCGCCACGAGGCGAGCACACTAGCGCTCCTGCGCCGATGCAGCCGCTGACGCCCACCTCGGGGACCGCCGCAGCGGCGGCGCAGCAGACGCAGCCGTCCCTCGCAGCGCCGGTCGATGCCGAGGCACCTGGCGCTGGCCGGCGCTCGGCGTGGGTGTGGGCGGCGCTCGCGCTGATCACACTCGCCGCGGCATTGCTGCGGGTGCTGCACCTCGGTCGCGTCCCGCTCGACCCCTTCTATGACGCGGCGGTCAGGAGCATGGGGCTGTCGTGGCACAACTTCTTCTTCGGCGCGTTCGAGCCTGGCGGGAGCGTCTCGATCGACAAGCCACCGGTCGACCTGTGGCTGCAGGTCGCGAGCGTGAAGGCGCTCGGCTTCACCTCGACGGCTCTGAAGCTGCCGGAGGCCCTGGCGGGGACAGTGTCGGTGCCGCTGATGTTTCTGGCGCTGAGGCGGACATGGAGCGCCGCGGCCGGCCTCGCGGCGGCGCTCGCGCTCGCGGTACTGCCGGTCGAGGTGATCACCTCGCGCAGCGACACGATGGACGCGGTGATGATGGCGTTTACGGTGCTCGCGCTGCTGCTGGTGGTGCGCGCGTGCGAGACAGGTCGCTACCGCTGGCTGATCGCCGCCGCGGCGGCGCTCGGCGTCGCATTTGACGTCAAGCTGCTCGAGTCGCTGGTCGCGCTACCGGGCCTGGCGCTGTTCGCCTACCTCGGCATGCCCGCCACGCGCGGGCGCCGCCTGGCCGCGCTGGCGGCGGCCGGGGCCGTGTACGTCGTGGTGGCGCTCGCCTGGCTGTCGGCGACGCTGCTGTTCCCGGCCCACGAGCGCCCGTACGCGATCGGCTCGACCAACGGCAGCGCCTGGAACGCCGCGTTCGTGTTCAACGGCAGCGACCGGCTGGGTGGGAAATCGCCCGAACCGCAGACGCTCTACCGGCGCGGCTACCACTATCCGACCGCGACCCAGTCCGAGCGTGACCACATCCCGACCCTGCCGCCCTCGCCGACGCGCCTGCTGGCGCTGGTCGGCCCGCTGTCGGGCGAGCGACTCGGTCTCGAGCTGCTGATCGCGCTGCTGCTCGGCGCGCCGGCGCTGTTCTTCACCATGCGCGAGGACAGACGCACGGCAGAGCGAGAACGCCGGGGCGAAGCAGCCCTCGGTGCGCTGACACAGACACGGGCGCGGTTGCACCGGGCCGCCGCCGGCGGGCTCGGGCTGTGGCTGCTGACGGGCGTGGTCCTGTTCAGCCACATGACCAGGCTTCACCCCCGCTACTCCGAGGGGATGGTGCCTGCGGTGGCAGCGCTGCTCGGGATCGGTGTCGCGTGGGCGTGCTCGGGATCGGGTCGGGCCCAGCTGACTGCGCTCGCGCTCGCGTTGCTCGCAACCGTCTACTACGTCGCGCGACTGCTGTACGGCGTATCGCCGGTGTGGTGGATGACTCTGGCAGCCGCGCTGGCGACGTTCGCGCTCGCGCTGGCGGCGCGCCGGGCCCGCAGCAGTGCCGCCGGGCGGGCGAGGCCGCTCGAGGCCGCGACCGCGGCGCTCGTGCTGATCGCGGTGCTCGCGCTGCCGGTCGCGGTCGACCTGCGCGCGATCCACGAGAACATCGGCGACGCTGGCAACGTCGGCTCGCTGCCGCCGCAGGAGCAGCGTCTCGTCAGCACCTACGTGCGCGCCCGTCAGGGTGATGCGCACTACGAGCTGGCGGCGGAGTCGGCGACGCAGATCGGCTCGCTGGTGGTCAAGGACGCGCGTCCGGTGCTGATCCTCACCACCTATGACGCTCGGGTGTTGGCCGACATCCCGACGCTGAAGCGAGCGATCGCACGCGGGGAGGTCAAGTACGCGTTCCTGAACGCCCCCTGCCCACGTCACTCCTCCTCGATCAACCCCGGATGCGCGGCCCCCGTCAGGTGGGTGAGGGCGCACGGGACCGACGTCTCACGTGCGGCCGGGCTGTCGCGCGACGGTGTCCTGTGGCTGCTTCCGGGCGCGAGGCAATGAGCACGCGTGCGGCCGGCACCGCCGAGCTCGAGCAGGTCGCCCGCGCCGCCGAGACGGCGGGACGGATCGCTCTGGATACCGAGTTCATGGGCGAGGGTCGCTACCGCACGCTGCTGTGCCTGATCCAGCTCGGGGTGCCGCAGGGCGATTCCAGCGAGCGAATCGAGCTGCTCGATCCGCTCGCGGAGGACTTCGAGGGGGCGCCGCTGGCGCGCGTGCTGGCAGACCCCGGCGTCCGCGTCGTGGTGCACGCTGGCCGCCAGGACATCGCGCTGATCCGCCGCCGCCTCGGCGTCGAGCCCTGCAATGTGTTCGACACCCAGGTGGCCGCCGGCTTCGTCGGGCTCCCGGCGCAGGCGTCGTATGAGCTGCTGCTCGACCAGCTGCTCGGCGTGCGGGTCGCCAAGAGCGCGAGCTTCACCCGCTGGGATGCGCGGCCGCTATCGCCCGAGCAGCTCGCCTATGCGCGCGAGGACGTCGTTCACCTGCTGGCGCTGGCGAGCGAGCTCGAACGGCGACTCGCCGAGATCGGCCGTCTCGAGTGGGCACGTGAGGAGTGCGAGCCACTCCAGCGCGCCACCGACGAGCGCGACCCTGCAGTGGTGTTTGCGCGCCTGCCGCGGATCCGCAGCCTCAACGCCGCCGCGCAGACACTCGCGCGCGAGCTCGTGCGCTGGCGCGAGGAACTCGCCGCTGCCCACGACCGCCCGGTGCAGAGCGTCCTCTCCGACGCCGCGCTGGTGGAGGTCGCCAAGCGCAGGCCGCGCTCGACCGAGGCCCTCTCGCAGGTCAGGGGAGTCAATCCGAGCAGCCTGCGCCGCCGCGGCCAGGATCTGCTCGAGGCGCTGCGGCGCGCGAGCACGTTGCCGGCGGAGAGCCTGCCCCGCCAGCCGCGTCCGCCCAGCCCGGACCCCGAGGACGCGCCGCTTGTGGCGCTGATCGAGGCGCTGGTGCGCGCCCGCGCGACCGAGGCCGGGCTCGCGTACGAGCTGCTCGCCTCGCGCGCCGATCTGCAGGCGATCGTCGCCGCGAGTCGCGCGGGCGAGGAGGCCGACGTGCGAACGCTGCGCGGCTGGCGTCTCGAGCTCGTCGGCGCCGAGGTGCTCGAGCTGCTCGAGGGCGGGCTGGCTCTGTCGGTGCAGCGCGAGGGCAGACGCCGGAGCCTGCGCATCTCCTGAGGCGCCGCGGTCACGGTGGGTAGCCTCGATCAACGGCCCGGCCCAAGCTCAGCGGCCCGGCTCTCGAGTCGCACCGGCACGCAGCTTCGCGGAACCAGTATGAGTCCAATTATTCGATGTGATTGTAGACTTCGAACAGCGGCAGGTACATCGAGATCACGATGAAGCCGACCATTCCACCGATCACGATGATCATGATCGGCTCCATGATCGAGGTCAGCGCCTTCACCGAGGCGGCCACCTGATCCTCGTAGAACTCCGCGACCTTGTCGAGCATCGTGTCGAGCGCGCCGGTCTCCTCGCCAACGCCGACCATGTGCGTGACCATCGTCGGGAAGATCGGGGCTTCAGCCAGCGGCGCCGAGATCGTCCCTCCGCGCTTGACCGAGGCGATCACGCCGTCCATCGCTTCTTCGACGACGACGTTGCCGCCGGTTTTGCCCGTGATCTCGAGCGCCTGCAGCAGCGGCACGCCGGCGGATGTCAGCGAGGCGAGCGTGCGCGACCAGCGCGCGACGGCGACCTGCTGCACGATCGTGCCGATCTTCATCGGCAGGCGCAGCCGGAACTTGTCCCATTGCGGGCGCCCCCACGAGGAGCTCTTCCACTTGAAGAACGCGACCAGCAGCACCGCCGTCATCAGGAACAGCAGCCACCAGTAGCCGGTCACCGCCTTCGAGAGGAACACCGAGACCTTGGTGATAGCCGGGAGTTCGCCGCCGAATTCCTTGAACACCCCCTCGAACACCGGCACCAGGAACGCCACCAGCGCGAGCATCACTCCGACCGCGAACGTGATCACGAGCACCGGATAGACCATCGCCGAACGGATCTGGCGGCGCAGCGACGCATCCTTCTCCAGCTGATCGGCGACTCGCTGCAGCGAGCTCTCGAGCACACCGCCCATCTCCCCGGCGCGGGTCATCGCGACGAACAGCGGGTTGAAGACCTTCGGATGGCGAGCCAGCGCGTCGCTCAGCTGCAGGCCCGCCTCGACGTCCTTGCGCACGCTGATTATTGTCTGTTTGAGGAACTTCGACTCGGTCTGTTCCTCGAGCACGTAGAGGGCCCGCAGGATGCTCATGCCGGAGGAGATCATCGTCGCGAGCTGGCGCGAGAAGACCGCGAGCTCACCGGCCTTCACGTGCTGCATGAAGCTCAGTTCGATCTCGCGCGAGGCGTACTTGTCGCCGATGTCGAGGACGATCAGGCCGCGTGCGCGCAGCTGATCGGACACCGACTGCTTGGAGTCCGCCTCGATTTCGCCCTGCGATTTCACGCCGGCGAGATCCATCGCCTTGAAGACGTAGGTGCTCATCGCTGTCGGCTCCTAGGCGGCCTGCATGCTCGGCTGGGGCGGGGGAGCGCCGATCAGCAGTCGCTTGAGCTCCTCAGGCGTCGAGGACCTGGCCTCGGCGAGTTTCTGGCTGATCTTGCCGGCGCGCACGAGCGTCGCCAGCGAGGCGTCCATCGTCTGCATCCCCTGCGCGGAGCCGGTCTGCAGCACCGAGTAGATCTGGTGGGTCTTGCCCTCGCGGATCAGGTTCCTGATGGCCGGATTCGGGACCAGCACCTCGGTCGCGACGACGCGCCCCGAGCCATCGGCGTTGGGCAGCAGTTGCTGGGTCATGATGCCCTGCAGGGCGACCGACAGCTGGACCCGCACCTGGCCCTGCTGGTGAGCGGGGAAGACGTCGATCACGCGATCGATGGTCTGGGCGGTGTCCTGGGTGTGCAGGGTCGCGAAAACAAGATGGCCGGTCTCGGCGGCGGTCAGTGCCGTGGAGATCGTCTCCAGGTCGCGCATCTCACCGACCAGGATCACGTCGGGGTCCTGACGCAGGGCGGCCGTCAGCGCGGCGGCGAAGCTCTGGGCGTCGGAGCCGAGCTCGCGCTGGTTGACCAGGCAGCGCTTGTGTCCGTGCAGGAACTCGATCGGATCCTCGATCGTCATGATGTGCTCCTCGCGGGTTTCGTTGATCTCGTCGATCATCGCCGCGAGCGAGGTGGACTTTCCCGAGCCCGTGGGCCCGGTGACGAGCACGAAGCCACGCGGCCGACGCGTGAACTCGTGCACCGACGCGGGCAGGCCGAGCTCGTCGATCGAGGTCAGACCGAATGGGATCAGGCGAAAGGCGGCGCCGATCGCGCCGCGCTGGTAGTAGGCGTTGACGCGGAAGCGCGCATGCCCGGGCACCGAATAGGCGAAGTCCAGCTGCCAGTCGGTCTCCAGGCGCTGACGCTGGTCGCCGCTGAGGATCGAGTAGACGATCTCGCGGGTATCCGTGGTCGAGAGCTCGGGGTAGTTCTCCAGCGGCGTGAGCCTGCCGCGCACCCGGACGGTCGGATGGGCGCCCGCGCTGAGGTGCAGGTCGGAGGCGCGGCGCGAGACGACCTCCATTAGAAGCTCGGCGAAATCGATATCCATGCTGGCCCCATCGACAGATGAGCGCTGCGCCATTAGTGCCCCCGGGGCCCCGAGCAGGCGCTGGACGAAGGTATGAGCTGTGTCGGCCCTCGCCGGAAAATGCTCCGTGGCCGTATCAGCTGCCGCCGAGGACGCGCGCGAGCTCGGTCATCGAGGTGCGACCCAGGCGCACCTTCTCGAGACCGTCGTCGCGCAGGCGGCGCATGCCCTGGCGCACCGCGACGTCGCGAATCTCCTCCGCCGGACGGCGTTCGAGCGCGAGCTTCTGGATCTCGGGCGAGAGCGTCATCACCTCATACAGCCCGAGGCGGCCGCGATAGCCGCTGCCGCCGCAGCGCCGACAGCCCGCGGGCTCGTATCCCTCGAGATCGACGACGGCTCGATAGCCGTTGTCGTGCAGCACCGAGGCCGGGATGATCGTGCGACGCTTGCAGCCCGGGCACAGCGTCCGCGCGAGTCGCTGAGCTACGACGCAGTCCAGCGCCGAGGCGACCAAGAACGGCTCGATGCCCATCTCGATCAAGCGCGTGATCGCCGAGGGAGCGTCGTTGGTGTGCAGCGTCGAGAGCACGAGGTGTCCCGTCAGCGCGGACTCGACAGCGATCTGCGCGGTCTCGCGGTCGCGGATCTCGCCAATCATGATCACGTCCGGATCGGCGCGCACCATCGAGCGCAGGCCGGCCGCGAACGTGAGGCCGACCTTCGGCGAGACCTGTACCTGCGTCAGCCCTGGCATCTCGTACTCGACGGGATCCTCGACGGTGATGATGTTCTTCTCGGGTGTGTTGAGCCGCCGCAGGGCGGCATACAGGGTGGTCGACTTGCCCGAGCCCGTCGGTCCGGTGACGAGCACGGCGCCATGGGTCGCCCCGAACGCGCGCTCGAAGCGCTCGCGCTCCTCCTCGGCCATCCCCAGCTTGTCGAGCTCGACCACGACCGCTTCCTTGTCGAGCACCCGCAACACGATCCCCTCGCCGTGAACGCTCGGCAGCGTCACCACGCGCAGGTCGATGTGCCGCGAGTCGACCGTCAGCCCGACGCGCCCGTCCTGGGGTAGCCGGCGCTCGGCGATGTTCAGTTCGGCCATGATCTTCACCCGCGAGATCACCCCGGGAGCCATCCGCGGAGGGATCCTGGTGACGTCCTGCAGCACCCCGTCGACGCGAAAGCGCACGCGCAGCTCCCGTCCCTCGCGCGCGAGATGGATGTCCGAGGCGCCGCGCTCGACCGCTTGGGCGACGATCTGGTTGACGAGCTTGATGACCGGCGCGTCCTCAGCGGTCTCATGCAGGTCGACTACCTCGCCGGCGTCTTCCTCGATATCCCCCGGCTGCCCAGCCGAGCTGGCGACGACGTCTTCGAGGCGATCGAGGCGCGAGATCATCGCCGTGATGTCGTCCGGTGGCGCCACCGCCACGCGGATCTCGTAGCCGGTCATGATCGCGATGTCGTCGACCGCGAGCACATTCGATGGGTCGGCCATCGCAACAAGCAGCGTGCGCTCGTCGGCGAACGCCACGGGAACAGCTTGGTAGCGCTTGGCCGCCGCGGTAGTGACGAGATTCGCAGCCGACATGTCGACCGAGAACAGGCCGAGGTCGAGATAGTCGAGGCCGTAGCGCTCTGCCAGCGCGCGCGCCAGCCCGTCGTGCGTGAGAGCGCCGACATCGAGCAGGACCCGCTCGGGAGTGGTGCCGAGACCGCGCGAGCTGTCGATCGCGTCGTTGACCTGTGCACGCGTGGCGAGGCCCATCTCGACGATCACATCCGTCAGGAAGCGCGAGGACGCGCCGCGGCGGCTGGGACGAGTGATGCCCGTCCACTGGCCCTCCACTTCGCCCTCGGGGGCCGGGCTCTCCTCGATCTCGACTCCACTCTCGTCCGGCCTGCCGAGCGGCTCCATCGGCGGCGCCAGGTCCTCCTCGCCGGAGGCGAGTCGCTCGACGACCGGACTGACGCTGTCATCGGCTGAGAGGCCGGGAACGGGCTCAGACGCGGAGGTGATCCGTTCCTCGGCGGGCGCCGGGTGGTCCTGCGAATCCGGATGCTCGACCTCGACGACGTGGCCGGCGTCCGTCTCGCCGGCGATCCCGAAGATCGCGTGTAGGTCGGTGCCGGCGTGCCCGGGGGCGTCGCTCATCGGGAGCGCGCCTCGGGAGTCCGGCGGGCGTCAGCCCGACTCCGAGCCGGGCTCCGGCGTCTGATCTCGAGGCTCGGGCTCCGCCGGCATGCAGGCGTCATCGCGCAGAGCCGCGCGCATGACCTCCAGCGGCGCCGAGGCTCCCGTCCACAGCTCGAAGCTGAGCGCCCCCTGGGCGAGCAGCATCTCCAGGCCGTCGACCGTATGAGCGCCGCTTGCGCGCGCCGCGGCGAGCAGGGAGGTCTGAGCAGAGCTGTAGACGAGGTCGACGACATGGGTATAGCTACCGACTTGATCGAACGTCAGCCCGAGGAGGTTGAGCTCCTCCGCGTCACTGGCCGACAGTCGTAGCCCATTGCGCTCTCGCCGCCCCTCGGCGGGCGTGGATGGTCGCCGCACGCCGGGGCCGTGCAGCCCGACCGAAGTACAGTTGACGAGCAGCTCGGCGCGCCGGGGCCTGCTCACCGCGCGTACGCCCATCTCCTCGGCCAGCCGATCGGCCCGCTCCGACGTCCGGTTCCACACCGCCACCTCCGCCGCTCCCGCCTCGCGCAGCGCCCAGACGATCGCCCGCGCGGAGCCGCCGGCGCCGAGCACGAGCGCGCTCATGCCGCGCACCGGAACCGCCAGCGCCGCGAGAAAGCCAGGCGCGTCGGTGTTCTCCGCGATGATCGCACCGCCGGGGCGAAAGCTGAGCGTGTTCGCCGCCCCGATCGCCCTCGCGGCCGCACTCGCGCTGTCGGCGGTCGCCAGCGCGGCGCGCTTGTGCGGGATCGTGACGTTGGCGCCGACGAATCCCGACGAGCCGAGCGCCCGGACCGTCTCCTGGAGGCGCTCGGGCGGAACCGGCAACAGCTGGTAGCGCCATCCATCCATACCGAGCGCCCGCAGAGCTGCGTTGTGCATCGCCGGAGAGCGACTGTGCGCGACCGGCCAACCGAGCACACCGAGACGCGGCATCTGCTCGCCTACGGCTTCTTCCGACAGGTGGGCACCTTGCCGCCGTTGCGGCGCAGCGCTTCGCGGTAGGCAGCGGCGTCGCGTTCGAACGTGGCGATGCTCGTCGAGAACACCTCCTCGCCACAGCCGTCGGCCCCAGCGACGTAGTAGAGGTAGGAGACGTGATCGGGATGTGCCGCCGCGTCGATCGCCGCCATCCCCGGATTGCTGATCGGCGTCGGCGACAGCCCGTGGTGCAGGCGGGTGTTGTAGGGGGAGCTCAGCGCCAGCTGCGCCTTGGTCAGCGGGCGAGTGAAGTCGCCGAGCGCATAACGCAGGGTGGCGTCAACCGCCAGCGGCATGCCCGCGTGCAGGCGGTTGTAGATCACGGCCGCCACCTTCGCTCGATCCGCCGGAAGCTGCGCCTCGCGTTCGATGATCGAGGCGATCGTCAGCAGCTGGTAGGGGGTGACGTGGAGCGCTTTCGCCCGCCGCACGAAATCGGCCGAGAACCGTTCGTGGAATGCGACGAGCTGTTCTGACACCAGTCTGCTCGCGGGTGTGCCCCTGTACATGTCGTACGTCGCCGGGAACAGGAAGCCTTCGAGGCTCGGCGTATCGCGCGGCGCGCCGTAGCTCGACGGATCGAGCGACGACGAGCGCTTCGACGCCGCGAGGTAGCTGCCCGTGAGGCCGTCTTCACGAGCGCGAGCAGCGATCTGCGCGCGCGTGTATCCCTCGGGGATCACGACACGCACGACCACCGGCGCGGCCACCGTGCGTGCATGCTTCGCGGACCCAGGCCGGTCGAGGACCAGCCACACGGCCGCAGCCACGACCACGAGCGCGACCACCGCGAGCACCCGCCGCCAGGGCGAGCGCCGATGCCTCGCTGTCGCGCGCAGCGCTGCGGGCGCCGGCGGCGCGGGGGGCAGCGTGGTAGCCGGCGCAGGCGTGGGCGGTGAGGCGGAGGAGGGCGGTGGCGAGGGAGGCGTCTGTGGCCGCGTCGGTGGAGGCGTTGGTGGCCGCGTCGGTGGAGGCGTCGGTGGCGTTGTCGATGTCGATGGCGAGTCCGGTGGCTGGGCCTGGGGCTCGTTGGCGGCCGGCTCGAGCGTCGTGGCATCGCCCTGGTCTGGCGCGAGCTCGTGCTCGACCGTCGCGGCATCGGACTGGATCTGCGT
The DNA here is from genome assembly GCA_963706765.1 of uncultured Solirubrobacterales bacterium. Lineage (GTDB taxonomy): Bacteria > Actinomycetota > Thermoleophilia > Solirubrobacterales > Solirubrobacteraceae > Palsa-744. Next base: position 90,201 of record OY970168.1, read on the forward strand.
GGGCATGTGCTCGACCTCGGTCGGCGGCGACTCGAGCGCCGCCGGCGCGGCGTCCGCGAGGACCGGAGAAGTCCCCGCCTGCGTGGATGAGCTCTCGACCTCGTCGGGCCCGACCAACTCCCCGGGCCAAGGTGCGAGGGCGGGCTCGAACTCTGTCGGCGCCAGCTCGGCGTCTGTGGGCGCCGGCTCGACCTCCCTCGGGGAGCGCTCGAGGTCGGCGGGCGCCGGCTCGACCTCCATCGCCGGTGGCGCGAGATCGGCGGGCGCGGGCTCGACCTCCATCGCCGGTGGCGCGAGATCGGCGGGCGCGGGCTCGACCTCCATCGGGGAGCGCTCGAGGTCGGCGGGCGCCGGCTCGACCTCCATCGCCGGTGGCTCGAGATCGGCGGGCGCCGGCTCGCCCTCACGTTCGGCACGCTTGCGCGCGCGTTCGGCGCGGGCGCGAGCGCGCTCCGCGTCGGTGCGGGCCGATTGCGAGCGGTTTCGCGCCACCGGTTGCGAGCCTAGCGTGCCCTCGCGAGGAGCCAGCTCTCGAGCAGATGAGCCGCCGCCCGCGAGTCCTCCTCGGCACGAGCGCCGGTTCGTTCGCGGCTGGCCAGGCGGGTGGTGAAGCGCTCGTCGTGGAGCTCGACCGGCGTCTGCTCGCCGAGGCGCCCGGACAGGCGCTCGGCGAAGGCGCGCGTCTCGCGCGTCTGCTCGGAGTCGGCGCCGCTCAGCGACAGCGGCAGCCCGACGACCACCCGCTCGACCTCGCGATCGCGGACCAACTCCGCGATCGCCGCCAGGCCGCGTCGGGTGTTCGCACCCGAGATCGTCTCGATCGGACTGACGATCGTCCCCGAGGGATCGCTGAGCGCGCAGCCACACCGGGCGGAGCCGTAGTCGAGGCCTAGCACGCGCATCAGGATTTGAGCGTCGACTCGATCGCCGCGCGGGCCGCGGCGAGCGCCTCGTCGAGCTTCTGTGGGTCCCGGCCCCCCGCCTGCGCGAGCGTATCCCGCCCGCCCCCTCCGCCGCCGACGACGGCGGCGGCGATCTTGACGACCTCACCGGCCTTGACGCCCCGCTGCACCACACCCGGAGCAACCCCTGCGGCGAGATGAACACGGCCGTCTGCGGCGGCGCCGATCACGATCGCCGCGTCGGCAAGGCGCCCGCGCAGCAGGTCGAGGAGCTCGAGCAGCGCCTTGGCGTCCGGCGCCGGCACAGCCGCCGTCAGGACCGGCACGCCGTCTATCGGCTCGGCACGTGCGGCGAGCGCCTGGACGTCGATGGCCTTGGTCGAGCCGTTACTGGCCTGCGCCTTCCCGCGCGAGATGCGCTTGAGCAGCTCTGGGACGCGCTCGGCGGGCGCCTTGGCGGCGGCCTCGATCGTCTGCAGCTGCCGATCGCGCGCGCGCAGCAGCTCGGTCGCGGCGGCGCCCGTGAGCGCCTCGATGCGACGCACGTTCGCGGCCGAAGAGCTCTCCTTGACGATCAAGAATGGTCCGATCTCCGCGGTGCTGCGCACGTGCGTGCCGCCACACAGCTCCCGCGAGTAGGAACCGTCGCCGATCTGCACCATGCGCACCACCTCGCCGTACTTTTCGCCGAACAGCGCCATCGCCCCCAGGCGGCGCGCCTCGGCGAGCGTCGTCGAGATCGCCTGGACGGGCTCGCCGTCGGCGATCCGCGCGTTGACGTCGTCCTCGACAGCGCGCAGCTCCTCGTCGCTGAGCGCCCCGCCGTGGGTGAAGTCGAAGCGCAGCTTGTCGGGTCCGACATACGAGCCTGCCTGTCGTACATGAGCGCCAAGGCACTCACGCAGGGCCGCGTGCAGGAGATGGGTCGCGGTGTGGTTGCGCTCGGTGGCTCGTCGCGTCGCGTGGTCCACACGCGCGAGCACCGGCTCTTGCGGGTTCAGCGATCCGCGCTCCATCACGACCTCGAGGGCCTGATCTTCGCCGAGCCGAAACACACCCGTCACACGCCCAGAGCATGCGTCCTTGGGACACTCGATCGTGCCGACGTCGGAGACCTGGCCACCGCCCGCCGGGTAGAAGGGCGAATCGGCGAGCTTGACGAGCAGGCGACCGTCAGACTCCGAGAGCGCGCCGACGGTCGTGGATTGCAGCTCGGTCTCATAGCCGGTGAAGCGGGTCCGGAATCCCGCCGCGCTCGCGAGCTCCTCGGCCTCGCGGCGCAGATCGGCGCCGCCGTCTTGGGCGGCCGAGCTGCCGGCGGCCGAGCGCGCGCGGTCGCGCTGGGCGTCCATCAGCCGATCGAACTCCTCGGGGTCCCCGATCGCAAGACCCTGCTCGGCGAGCAGCTCGACGGTCAGGTCATAGGGAAAGCCGAACGTGTCGTGCAGGCGAAAAGCATCGGCGGCCGCGATCTCCTCGCGACCGCTGGCGCGAGCCTGCTCGATCAGCTCCGCCAGCAGTCCGCTGCCCTGCTCGAGCGTGTGTCCGAAGCCCTCCTCCTCGGCGGTCAGCCAGCGCTCGATCGCCTCGCGCTGCTCGATCAGCTCAGGGTAGGTCGAGCCCATCAGATCGCGCACGAGCGTCGCGTAGCGGACGAGGAACCCCGGCGCCATCTCGAGCCGGCGCGCCTGCAGGATCGCGCGGCGCGTGAGCCTGCGCAGGACATAGCCTCGATCCTCGTTCGAAGGCACGACGCCGTCGGCGATCAAGAACGACATCCCACGTGCATGGTCGGCGAGTATCTTCAGCGCCCGCTCGTGCGATTGGTGCTCGTCCGTCTGACCAGCCTGCACCGCGCCGGCCCGAGCCGATGAGGTTGGCAGCGGCGTGCCGGCCAGCTCGCGCCCGAGCTCGATCAGCGGCTTGAACAGGTCGGTTTCGAACACCGAGTCCTTGTGCTGCAGGATCGCCGCGAGCCGGTCGAGCCCGAGGCCAGTGTCGATGTTGCGCGTTGGCAGCGGTGAGAGCTTGTCGTGGGGATCCTGGTCGTACTGCATGAACACGAGGTTCCAGTACTCGAGGAAGCGCTCGTTTTCGCCGCCCGGCAGATCGTCGGGCGTCCCGAACTCGAGGCCGCGATCGAGATACAGCTCCGAGCAGGGTCCGCTCGGACCGACCGCGCCCGCTTCCCAGAAGTTCTCCGAGCGCGGGCAGGCGACGATTCGCTCGCGCGGCACCCCGATCGCCTGCCACAGCTCGATCGCCTCGTCGTCGGGGCCGAGCCCCAAGCGCTCGTCGCCCGCGAACACGGTCACCCAGATGCTCGCGGGATCGAACGAGAATGCCTGCAGCGACAGCTCCCACGCGAACTCGATCGCCTCGGCCTTGAAGTAGGCGCCGATCGAGAAGTTGCCGAGCATCTCGAAGAAGGTGAGATGGCGCGAGGTGAGCCCGACCTTGTCGATGTCGGGCGTGCGAAAGCACCTCTGGCAGCTGGTGAGCTTCCGCGCCGGTGGCGGCTCGTGGCCCAGGAAGTAGGGCTTCAGCGGCTGCATGCCGGCCGTGGTCAGCAGCACGGTGCGATCCTCCGGCGGCGGTACGAGCGACGCCGACGGTACCCGCAGGTGGCCGCGCTGCTCGAAGAAGCTCAGGAACCGCTCACGAATCTCATCCGAGGTCATGGATCGTGATCTTAGGGAGCGCCAGGCGGCGCGATCGTCGCGTGGCCGACTACCAGCTCGCCTGCATACAGGCAGGCGAGCTGGCCTGGGGCGGTGCGCTCGGCGGGCGCGCTCAGCTCGACCTGTGCGCGGGGGTGCTCGCCCGGGGGCAGCGGCTGCGCGAGGCGGCAGGGCAGGCGCCGTCCGCGATAGCGGAGCTTGACAGCATCGACCCGGCGCGAGCTGCGTCTCAGCACGAGATCGCGAACCGGGAAGCTCCTCGCCAGCAGGGCCGACCGCGGGCCGACCGTGACGGTGTTCGAGGAGGCGTCGGTGGCGAGCACGTACACAGCCTCACCCCCGCTCACCCCGATGCCACGTCGCTGTCCCACGGTCACCGACTGCAGGCCCCGATGGCTGCCCAGCAGCCGCCCTTCGCCGTCGACCACGGGTCCCGGCCTGGGCTGCAACTGACCATGGCGCGCGAGGAACTCGCGCTGGCTGGTGCCCGCGAGAAAGCACAGATCCTGAGAGTCACGCCGGCTCGCGACCGCCAGCTGCGCCCGCTCGGCAAGTGCGCGAACCTGCGGCTTTGTCAGGGCGCCGAGCGGAAAGCGCATGCGCGCTAGTGATGGGGTGGGCAGCGCAGCCAGCGCATAGGCCTGATCCTTCTCTGCGTCTGCGGCGACCCGCAGCAGCGGTCCCGGCTCCTCGCCGGGACCGCATCGGCGTGCGCGCCGATGCGGGGCTCCCGTCGCGTCCGTGTCGATGCTCTCGATTCGCGCGTAGTGGCCCGTCGCGAGCTTGCCGGCGCCGAGCCGTGTCGCGAGATCGAGCATCGCGTCGAGGCGTACCGAGCCATTGCAGCTGACGCACGGATTCGGGGTCTCGGCGAGGCGATGCGCGGCGAGCCACGGCTCGACCACGCCAGCGCGAAACTCTGCTCGCAGATCGAGTGAGAGGTGCGGCAGGCCGAGATCGTGAGCGAGCAAGCGAGCGTCCCGAACGGCCTGCGCCGAGCAGCAGCTGCGACTGGGATCGCTGTTCACGTCCGACCACAACTCGAGCGTGACCGCGACGACATCACCGCCCTCCCGGGCGACGATCATCGCCGCCACCGCGGAATCAACGCCGCCGCTCATCGCCACCAAGGTGCGCTCGTTCACCGCCGCAAGCGAGGCCTGCTCCCGCGCGGCTGCGCCGAGCGCACGGTGCAGCGCATCGGCGGCGAGCTCTGCGGCGTGGAGCTTGCCGGGCGAGAGGCCGCCGAGCTCGGCCGCGATCGCCGCGGAGCCGATGCGCGCGGCCTGCAGGAGCCTCGCTCCCCTCAACAGCGCGACGACCGCGCTGCCGGCGGCGACGATCGCGCCGCAGCCGCTCGCGTCAAAGCCCGCGTCCGCAACCCGCCCACCAGCGTCGTCCGGATCGAGTGACAGCGAGATACGAATCAGATCGCCACACGCCGCCCCGCCGGCAGCGCCGGTGTGAGCGTCCTCGGGCATACGCCCGCGTGCGAGCGGACGCTCGAGGTGCTCGGCGAAGCCTGCGGCTGCAGCGGTCATTGCAGCGAGTGTAGGTAGTCGACCGACCCGCGCGAGGCGTGGAGCGCTCGGGCTTGCGCCCGGCCAGGACGGCCTAGGAGGCCTTGCGCGATTCCGCGACCGACTGATCGATCGCGTAGACGTCGGTGAGCCCGGTGACCGTTGTCGCGCGACCGTGCGGATTGACGATCACGAGCGTCGGCGTCTGGTTCACCTGCACCGCGTGCGTGATGGTCCCGAACTCGCCAACCTGCGCGGCGAGCGCATAGTGGACGGCGACCTTCGAACCGAGCGATCGCGACGCCGCGGCGACTTCCTTGTGGACGACGCGGTCGTTGCTGCCCCTCGGGTTCCAGAACAGGATCAGCGCAGTCTTGTTCTGGGCGAGCTCGTGTTCGACGGTGACCTGCATCGCCGGCGCGGTCAGGGCGCTCGACTTGACGGATTCCGCCTGCCCCCTGCGAGTGCGCTCCAGAGTGAGCGTGACTCGTGCTCGCGCGGGTCGATGAGCTGCTCTCGGAACCGGTCGTGCTCGACGCCTTCCCGGAGCTCGAGCCGCTGCCGCCGGCGACGCCGGCTGGTTCCTCGTGTTCGACGCGCTTGGCTTCGTGTTCGGACTGCGCCACGGCGCCATGCGCCTTGGAGATCGCCCGGGTCAGACCCTCGAGGCCGGGGGCCGAGCCGTGATACACGGGAGTCGGCGCACCTGGGGATTTGGCCTGCGCCGCCGCAGACAGCGGCGGACTCGAGGTCGGGGCGCTCGAGCTCGATGCCGAGCCGGAGCCCGAGGCAGAGCTGGGGCTCGAGGCCGACCCCGAGCTGGGGGCCGAGCTGGAGCTCGAGTTGCTCGGGCTGTGCCCGCGCAGGGCTACGAACCAGATGAGCACGAGCAGCCCGAACGCCACCAGCGCGATCTGAAAAGGACGCGACAGCTGAGTCATCTGTCCCTACTTCGGCACATCGCCCGCCCGAGTTGAACGCCGCCAGATCGATTGGACCTCGGCGCCGGCAGAAGCTCGGCGCGAGCGCCATGCGCTATCGGCGCCAGAGAGCCCTCTAAAGGGCGTGCAGGCCGCGCAGCACCGCGTGAACGACCGCGTCGCAGGCGAGCTGCTCCTGTGCGCCGGAGGCCATGTCGCGGAGCGCTGCGCCGTCGGGCTCGAGGATCGCCACATAACGCGCCTCGAGCGCATTCGCATGCGAGAGCTGACCCTTCAGCGACCGACCGGCGAGCTCCATCTGCGCGACGAGTCCCGCGGCGCGGGCGTCGGCCAAGAGCGCGAACGCGCTCGGTGGAGCGTGCCGCGGAGCGTCGCTCGTACGCGGGAGGTCGTATGCGATGAACAGATCGGGTTGCGGCGCCGCAGCGGCGGGCGCGGACCCGGCGAGCAGGATCCGCTCCACCCCGGCGGCCCAGCCCATCCCGGCGGTCGCCGGCCCGTCCAGCTCCTGCACGAGGCCGTCATAGCGCCCTCCTCCGCCGACGCCGCTCTGTGCGCCCAGCGCCTCAGAGGTGAACTCGAACACCGTGCGCGTGTAGTAGTCGAGCCCGCGTACGAGCGTCGGATCGATCTCGTAGGAGACGCCGGCCGCATCGAGCAGCGCGCGCACCTCGGCGAAGTGCGCGGCGTCATCGGGCGCGAGAAAGTCGCGCAGCAGCGGCGCAGAGCGCATCGCCTCGAGCGTCCCAGGATGTTCGGAATCGAACGCGCGCAGTGGGTTCAGGTCGATGCGCGCGCGCACGTCCTCCGACAGGCTCGCTTCGTGCGTGTGCAGGTGCTGCTGCAGCCGGGCGCGGTACTCGGCGCGAGAGGCTGGGCTCCCGAGGCTCGACAGGCGCAGTCGCAATGGATGCACCCCGAGCTCCTCGAGCAGCCTCGTCAGCAGCGCGATCGACTCGGCGTCGACAGCCGGATCCTCGGAGCCGAGCGCCTCGGCGCCGACCTGCCAGAACTGGCGAAAACGGCCCGCCTGGGCACGCTCGTGGCGAAAGAAGCTCGAGAGGTACCAGAGCTTGACCGGCGCGCGAAGCTTGTGCATGCCATGTTCGACATAGGCGCGGCAGACCGGCGCGGTGCCCTCGGGGCGCAGCGTCAGGGAGCGTCCCGAGCCGTCGTCGAACGAGTACATCTCCTTCTGCACGATGTCGGTCGACGCTCCGACCCCGCGCGAGAACAGCTCGGTCGACTCGAAGGTCGGCGTCTCGATGCGCTCGTACCCCGCCTGCTCGAGGATGGCGCGTGCGCGCGTCTCGAGCGTCGCCCGCGCCGCCGCATCGTCGCCGAGCACGTCGAAGGTGCCGCGAGGCGCTTTGATCTTGGCTGCGCTCAACTCCCGGCGGAGCTCCGCAGCGGCGCCGGCGCGGGCGACTGAGCGCCGGCGCGCAGCTCGGCCAGGAACGGGTTCGTGGCGAGCTCGCGCCCGAGCGTCGTCACCCCCATGTGGCCCGGATAGACGACGCTCTCGGGCGAGAACCGCTCGAGCAGTCCCGCGATCGATCGCTCGAGCGTCGGCCAGTCGCCGCCCGGCAGGTCAACGCGTCCCACCGAGCCCGCGAACAGGACATCCCCCGACAGCAGCGCCGGCGCCGAGCCGGCGCCGGACGCGGGGCCATCGCTTCGCGCACCATCAATCGATGCCTCTGCGCCGCCGGCCACGGCCGGCGCGATCGCGTAGGTGAGATGGCCCGGGCTGTGACCGGGCGTGAACAGGACCTCGATGTCGAGTCCCGCCAGTGTCAGGCGCTCGCCGCCGGCGAGCGTGTGGTCGGCCTCGTAGCTCTCATACGGCCCGAAGCCCTCGAACGGGACCCAGCGCATGATGTCTGCGAGCACAGGGCGCTCGATCTGCGGGCAGTACACGGGCGCGCCCGTCGCCCGCGCGAGCGGTGCCACGGCGCCGATGTGGTCAAAGTGACAGTGGGTGATCAGGATCGCCTCGATATCCACCTCGAGCGCGGCGATCGCCTGCTCGAGCCGCTCGGGCTCCTCGCCGGGATCGACCAGCAGCGCCGGCCGCTCGCCCTGGCGGCGAACGACGTAGCAGTTCTCCTGCACCGGTCCGACGGTGAAGCCGCGCAAGTCGAGCGCGTCACTCATCGCACCGGCGTCCTGCCGTCGGCCTGGCGCGCTTTCGCGCGCATCCTGCGGCGGTACATCCACAGGTCCGTGTAGTAGCTGACCGGCACGTAGAGGATCAGGACGAGCGGGAACAACGCGATCGCCTCGTTGGCCTTGTGGATCAGGAGCAGGCTCGCGAGCAGCAGCAGCACCGCGGCGGCCATCGCCCGGTAGAACGCCCCACGCCACGTCGGCGGACGATCGCGGCGCGGCAACTGCTCGTCCTCGCGGCGCTTGCCAGCCTTCTCTGCTGTCGTGGGCTTGCGTCCGGTGCGTCCGCGTGACTCGACGAAGCCCGCGGCGTTGCCGCGGTGCTTGGTCTGACGCTTGCGCCTGGTCTGTGCCATCGCACTTGAAGCCTACCTGGCTACTGTCGGGGCGAGGACGGCTCGCTCGATCAGCTTGCGGTCACGGTCGAAGCCGACGAGTGGGATGTCTTCGGGAAAGCCCTCGAGCGCCGCGCTCGGCGCCAGCCCGACGAGCTCGGCGCTCGCCACCGGCGCACGCTGGCGTACTCGCTCGACGATCTGCGCCAGCGTCAGCTCGTGGGGACGCTCGACGTTCATCGACACCTGAGCCACTCCGCCCGACAGCTGGACGCCGATCGCCCGCAGTCCCGGCAGGCCCGCCGCCGCGCCCTCTCGGATCGAGGCCGCGACCTCGCGCGCGAGCTCAACGCTCGCCCCGCCGGCGAGCTGGAGATTGAAGGCGACCAGCGGCGGTCGAGCCGCAGCCAGCGTCGCCCCCGCGCTGGCGTGCAGTCGCGCGGGCCCGAAGTCCGGTCTCAGCTCACCGGCGGCGATTCGCCCAGCCAGGCCCGCGACTCCCCCTCGCCGCAGCTCCGCGCGGGTACGAGCGGCGTCGGCGCCGCTCGCGGTGAGCTCGCCGTAGAGGAACACCGGCACGCCGAGCTCCGCGCCGATCCGATCGGCCAACACCAGCGTCTCGGCGCAGGCTGCGCCCCTCGAGCTCTGATCCAGGTACACGACCGGAGCCACGTCGAGCGCCCCGACGTACGGATGCACCCCACGCGCGCCGCGCGTGGGCACGCCGCCGGCTGCGGGTCCCGCCGCCGTCATCACGTCGATTCGCGCCACCGCCTCCGCGGCGCCTCGTACGATCGCCGTCGAGAGGCTCGCGGGAGGGCCCGCGAGGGTATACACCGAGCGATTGTGGTCGCCATCGCTGTGGACGTCGAGCAGCCTGACCCGTGGCGCGCTCGAGAACGCCGCGCCGATCGCGGCGACGCTCGACATGTCACGGCCCTCGGAGACATTCGGGACCGCGAGCAGCACCGGCTCGGCTGCCCGCGCAGCGTCGCCCACGGCTAGCTGCTGGCGCGAGCTTGCGGCTGGTGCTCGCCCGCCCAGCGTGCGATCTCAGCCGAGCCGCTGATCACATCACCGTCATCCAGCACCAGGATCGGGACCGCGCGCTGCCCGCTCAACTGCTCGATCGTGGCGCGGTCACGCGCCCGTGAAGGCCACGTCCAGAACTTGAGCGCGCCGCCCTTGACCTGCTCGACCTCGTAGTCGTGCCCGGCCTGCCGGAGCGCGCGCGCTGCGCGACCGCAGGGATGGGCGATCGGCCCCGGCGGCCAGCCGAATGAAGTGCCCTCGCTGCATGTGTAGAGCCTCATCGTCCGCTGCCATCTTACGCGGGCGTCGCCTGAGCGCCAACCGGCGCCCGGGGTCAGGCGCCAGACCGCCAGCGCACGGGCGCAACAGAGCCGCGTCTAGTGTCCCGAGTCAGAAATTCGGGAGTGCTTGCCGAGCGGATGGGCGTGTCTGACGTTCGACGGCGGCGCGGTGCGTACTGGTGGTAGGTCAGCGTCGTCGGCGGGCGTTAGGCGCGGGAGGCGCCGCGAAACGCCGTCGAATTTCTGACTCGGGACACTAGGCGGTGGCGACGACGATTTCCGCGGTCAGCTCGTGCAGGTCGTGGTTGGCCTCGTAGACCATCTGCTGGCGCGAAGCCCCGTTGCCGAAGCGCAGGAGGTCGTCGATCCCTTCGATCTGGCGCTCGCAGCCCAGCTTCTCGATGACCGGAGCCAGCCGACCGAGCAGCGTCTGGGTCAGCTCTCGCACGCCGATCCGCTCGCCCGAGACATGCTCCAGCAGCTCCGCGTCGAGCCCGTGCCGTGCCGCCAGCCAGCGGTTCTCGTCGAGCACCTCCCAGGGTGGATCGGGGGCCGAGTCGCCGCGCTGCACCGCTTCTGTGAGCAGCCGCACGAGCGACACCACGAGCGCGCTCAGCGCGATCGTGTGCTCGACGCGCGTCTGCGAGTCCATCGCCCGTATCTCGATCGTCCCCAGGCGGGGGTGCGGGCGAACGTCGTACCAGAGGTATGTGTAGTCCTCGATGATCCCGCTGCGACTGAGCGTCTCGACCCTTCGCTCGAAGTCCTCCCAGTTCTCGAAGCGCGGTGGCAGACCGACGCGCGGGAACGCCCGGAATATCGGCACCCGGCTCGACATCAGGCCTGTCGGCTCGCCGCGCCACAGCGGGGAGTTCGCCGCCAGCGCGATCAGCAGCGGCACGTGGGTTCGCAGGCGGTTGGCGACCTGAATCGTCTCCTCTGGGTCGGCCATCCCGACGTGCACATGCATGCCGAACACGAGCTCTTGGCGCGCGACGAATCCAAGTGAGCGCACGAGCCCGCGGTAGCGATCGTCGCCGACCACCCGCTGGTCCTCCCAGCGCGCGAACGGATGAGTCCCGGCGGCGCCGATCTCCAAGCCGTGCTCACGCGCGCGATCGCGCGCCAGCGCCCGCAGCGCGCGCAGCTCGCCCTCGGCGGTCGCGACGTCAGGGCACGGCGAGGTCGCGATCTCGAGCACCGACTCGAGCAGCTCCGGCTTGATCTCTCCTGCCGGCGGGTCCTCGCCGAGGATCGAGTCGACCGCATTGACGAGGTCCAGTGTCGAGGAGTCGAGGATCATCAGCTCCTCCTCGATCCCGACCGTGTAGCGGGGGCCCCGAAACTGATGATCCATGTCGGCACACTAGCCGGCCTGCTGGGGCGTATGCTTTCGAACCTCGCGAAAGGGGGTTGCTGCGATGGACGATCGCGAAGACGCGGCCGAGGACGATCGGCAGCTCGAGGCCGACGGAGATCTCGAGCTCGACGAGCAGCAGGCCGAGGAAGTGAGGGGCGGCCTCGGTCTCGGCGCCCCGACGAGCGACGGAGCCCGGCCGTCGCCCGCCGCGGACGGCTGAGGGCTCGAGCCGGCTGAGGGCTCGAGCTGTGGGCTGAGGGCCCGATCCGGGGGGCTCAAGCCAGCTGCTGGCTCCAGAGGTGGAAGTAGAGCCCCTGGCGGCGCATCAGCTGCTCGTGGCTGCCGCGCTCGACCAGCCGGCCACGGTCGAGCACGCAGATGAGGTCTGCGTCGCGAACCGTCGACAGGCGGTGGGCGATGATGAACGCGGTGCGGCCCTCGAGCATGCGGTCGAGGTTGAGCTTCACATTGCGCTCGGATTCGGTGTCGAGCGCGCTCGTTGCCTCGTCGAAGATCAGCACCGGCGGGCTGTTGTAAAGCGCACGCGCGATCGCGATCCGCTGCGCCTGGCCGCCCGACAGCCGCATGCCCGAGTCCCCGACGTGCGTCTCATATGCCAGCGGAAGGCGCTCGATGAACTCGTGCGTGTCGGCGATCTCCGCGGCCCAGCGAACCCGGTCGGGATCGACGTGCTCCTCGCCGAAGGCGATGTTGCGAGCGATCGTGTCGTCGAACAGGTACGGCTCCTGCAGGACGTAGCCGATCTTGTGGCGCAGCTCGCGGTAGCGCAGATCATCCAGCCGCACGCCGTCGAAGGCGATCGTCCCGGCGCTCGCCTGCAGCAGCCCGGCTACGCACTTCACGAGCGTCGACTTGCCCGACCCCGAGCGCCCCACGAGCGCGACCGTCGTCCCGGGCGCGACGTCGAGCGTGATCTCCTCGAGCACCTTCACCGAGGGCGCGAGCGGATAGCGAAAGCCCAGCCCACGGATCGTCACGCGACCCTCGAGCGTGGGCACCCCGCGCAACCCGCCCTGTTCCTGGTGCTGCTCGGGCGCCGAGTCGAAGATGTCCTGCAGGCGCTCGAGCAGGACGCGTGAGAGCTGCCACTGGTCCCACAGCCGCAGCAGCACTATCAGCGGCGTGTTGGCGAGCAGTATCAGCGCGTTGAACGCGACCAACTCGCCGATCGTCAGGTTTCCCGCCAGGACCTCCAGCGCGCCGAGCCAGAGGAACAGGACGACGATCAGGAACGTCACGACCTGAACGACACCCTCGTAGGCCATCATCGTCAGGTCCGAGCGGTACAGGCGGCGGCCGAGGATCTGCAGGTTCTCGACGAGGATGCTCCGCAGGCGGTCCTCAGCGCCCATCGCCTTGACCGTTGCGATCCCGCGGATGCCATCGTTCTGCCGACTTGCGAAACGCGCGTACTCCTCCTCGAGGCTCTCGAAGGTGGGCCGCATCCGATGCGCCGAATAGCGCATCAGGGCCGCGTAGATCGGAGTGGTGGCGACGAACAGCGCGGCGAGCTTCCACGAATAGACGAACATCACGGTCAGCGCTGCGAGCAGCTGAGTCAGCGCGCCGAGTGCGACCGTGCCCTGCTGGACGATCAGCTCTCGAATCTGGCGCGCCCCGTCGAGCCGCCGTTCGATGTCGGCGGTGCGGCGCGACTCGAAGTAGGCCATCGGCAGGTCGAACAGGCGTCCGCTCATGTAGTCGAGCGACGAGATATCGATCTGCACCGCCGCCCGCGAGAGCACTCGCCGTTGCACCATCGACGCCGCCAACGACAGTCCCAGCACTCCCACCATCGCCGCTGCCAGCAGGTGCAGACGCGTGTAGTCGTGCGCAGAGATGACGTGGTCGACGATCTGCTGGGTGAGCACCGGAAACAGCATCTCCAGCCCCGCAACCGCAAGCGCGAGCACGAAGCCGATCGCCAGCGCCCGCCGGTGAGGACGAATGTGGTCCCGCAGCCAGCCTGCGTCGACGCCGCTCAGCGGTGCCTGCGCGAGCTGTGGCGTCGGCGAGGGAATCGCTGCGTAGCCGGACCAGTTCTCGGTCAGCTCCTCACGGCCGACCCGACGCCGACCCCGCGCCGGGTCGGCGATCTGCGCGCGATCGCCCCGGAGCGAGTACAGGACCACCCAGTGGTTGCCGCCCCAGTGCAGGATCGCCGGCAGCGGCAGATCCTCGACGCGGTCCTTTGAGGCCTTCACCGCCTTGACCTGCAGGCCGACGTGCTCACCGCCGCGCTGGATGCCCCGCAGGCTCGCGCCGTCGACGCCAGTGCCGATCGCCTCGCGAATGCGCGACACCGAGACCTCGCGACCGAAGTGGCGGCACACCATCGCCACCGCGGCAGCGCCGCAGTCCATCTCGTCCAGCTGGCGCACGAGCGGAAAGCGCCCGCGCCTGCTCACCGCCCGCTCGCCGGCCGCAGCCTCGAGCTCGGATAGCTGCACGCCGCGGCCGACCTCGGGCTGGGGCTCGAGCCGGCCGATGTTCGCCGACTCGGTTGCATCGGCGGGCAGCAGCTCGGCGAAGTCGAGCGGCACCCCCGCCCCCGCGCCCGCGTCATAGAGGGCGATGCGCTCCTCCACGCGGGCACGGAACTCGGGCTGATGCTCGAGCAGGCGTTGGAACGCGCCCTGGCCGAGCTCGAGCAACGTGGCGTCGGTGAGCGCCTCCACGGTCGCGGTTCGAGGCGCCGCCGTGTACAGGGAGAGCTCGCCGAACATGTCTCCCGTGCGCAGGTAGCGCACGTCCTTGCCGTCGATCCGAGCGCGCAGCTTGCCGTCCTGGACTATGTACATGCAGTCGCCTGCGTCCCCCTGGTTGACCACGACGTCTCCCGCCGCGGCGGTCCGCTCGACTACCGCTTCGGCGATCTCGGCGACCGCCGGCAACTCGAGCGAGGAGAACGTCGAGTCCACCCGCAGGAAGTCGCGCAGCCGCCGCAGCCGCGGCTGTAGCGCGAATGCGTCGCGCACCTCTGGGTGCAGCCGCACGAGCGCTTGAAAGACCGCCTGGTCCAGCCGCAGAACTCGCGCCGCGCTGGAGGCGCGCACGGACGCGGTGCGCGGGGAGCCGTCGAGCAGCCCACCCTCGCCGAACGACTCTCCGGGGCGGATCACGTTCAGCGACACCTCGCTGCCGTCCTCGCCACGGCGCAGGACGCGGGCCAGCCCGCTGACCAGCACGTAGAAGCCGTCCGGTGGCTCGCCCTCGACGATGATCGTCTGGCCGAACTCGAAGTCCAGCGCCACGAAGGACTCGGCGACCAGCTCGCGCACCGCGTCGGGAAGCCGGCTCAGCAGCGGCAGCTCGGCGAGGATCGCCTCGGAGCCGCTCTCGTGCTCGGAGCGCTCAGAGACAGCCATGCCACTTCACCCGGCCGGCGAGCCGACGGGCCAGGCTCTCGTGCACGAGCTCGCTGCGCGCGAGCTCGCGACACTCGGCGTCGGCGACATCGGGCGCGCGGCGGTCCGTCACGTGCACCAGCCGGAAGCCGTTCACGCTCGCGTGCGGACCGCTCACGGCGCCGATCTCGGTCGCCAGCAGGATCGTGCGGATGTCGCCGTCGAGCTCGGTGAGCCTGCCACTGCGGCTGACGCTGTGCGCCTGCGCCGCCGTCGCGATCTCGGCCAGCGTCATGCCGTCCTCGCGAATGCACATCAGCGCCTCGCGCGCCGCAGGCTCGATGGCGAACGTCGCCTCCTGCCAGCCGAAGCGCTGCCAGTCGGCGTGGTGGGCGGCGATGTAGCGCGCGAGATCCTCCTCGGCACAGGCCTCGTCGGCGAAGCCTCGTCGTGATGCGTCGATGACACGCACCGCGACGGAGCGCCGCGCCAGCTCGCCGGGGCCGAGCTTCGACAGCCCGCTGGCGGGCGTGATCGCGATCGGCGATCGCGCGCCCGCGTTGGCGGCGTCATCGGCCGCCGGCCCTGTCACCAAGCTGTGCGCCGCCGCGGCCTGCGCGAGCCGCTCGCAGCCGCTGCGCAGCAGGCCGGAGCAGATCGCGTCGGCGCGAATGGTGGCGATGAGGTCTGCGTCGACTGCTCGGGCGCCCGCGCTCGGAGCATCCGCAATCGGCGCGCCGGCTGTCGGCGCGCCGTCGTGGCGCGAGCGCTCGTGGCGATCCGCCAGCAGGGTGCGTCGCACGTGGGACTTCAACTCATCGAACGACAGCGCGCGCGCACGCAGCCACTCGCGCAGGTCTTCCCCTGAGAGCAACCGCCGGCCGCGCCGGAAGGCGACGACGGCCTCCCGCAGGCTCTGCTCGCGAACCTCCTCGCCCGCGCGTTCGGCCGCGCCCGCGGCGATTGCACGCGATTCGAGCTGCTGCCAGCTGCCCCACAGCAGCGAGGCGAGCACGACGTCGGCGTACAGATACTCGGTGCGCTCAAACGAGAACGCTGGCAGTCCAACGGTCCTCTGCATCACCCGCAGAGTTTGCCCGGTCCTTGGCCACGACGAGCGCTCGCCGCGGGCCTGTCAGCTCCGCGCACGGCGCCGCCCGCCGCGAGCGAACACCGCGGTCGCCCGGGACTGCGGCTGGCGCCCGAGCGAGGGGAAGGCGATCCCCGGCGCGACATACGCCGCGCCGGGGATCGCACACGTCTACTTCGGCGCGTGCGCCAGGTAGCTGTGAGGCGCCCGCAGCGTCTTGTTGCGGTGCTTGACGAAGTCATGCACCAGCACGCGGTCGGTTGCGACTTTGATCAGCGTTCCTTCACACAGATCCTCGGTCAACCAGCGCGTACCCTGCACCGCACCGCTGGCGTAGTTTCCGCGCGTCGAGTAACTGCCATGGCCTTCCGCCCACAGTTTGCGCACCACGTGCTTCGGCGAGGCATGTGCCGAGCTGACACTCGCCTTGTGCGCACGCTCCTTGGCGGTCGGACAGACCTTGAAGTTGCCGCCGACGAGAGTCGCGACCACCTGGCCGTTGCGGCTCTGGGTGAGCCTGAACATGCCGCCGTAGAACGTCACGCTCTGAAGCCCTCCATGCGCACTGGCGGTCGTCACCGTGACGCGGCCGTTGGTCGCGTCGACGATCGTCCCGAATGGCACCTGACGCGCTCCCGTAAGGCGTGCGAACGTCGTCGACCCCGGCAGCTTGATGTATACCCGTCCTGAGACCGGCGCGAGATTCCCGCTCACTCCGAGCTGGGGCAAAGGCAGTTTGCTGCTCAGACCGAGCACTTCCGAGTGGGCGCCCGTCGAGGTCCCGTTCGGGCCAGAACTTCCCGTTCCTGTCCCCGGATTTGTACCTCCCCCCGGCGGCGGTTCTAGGTTGACCGGGGGCGGCGGCGGGGTGATGTAGGTGAACAGCGGGCCCGCCGCCGAGGCGCCGTTGGCGTCGGTGACGTGAACTTCGTAGCTGCCTTCGGGCGTCGCGCCCGTCTGGGCGGTGATTTCGCTCGGCGAGATCACGTTCACCAGCTGAGCGACGCTGCCGATCTCTACCGTCGCGCCCGGCAGGAATCCGCTGCCTTTGATCGTGACCGCGGTGCCGCCGGTGCTCGGACCCGACGACGGCGTGACGCTCGTAACGATCGGCGCCGGCGGAGCTGGTCCGCTCAGAGCCCACACCGTTCCGGTGCCCGCGCTGTAGTTCGGCTCGCCGAGCAACGCCACGCTTCCGTTCGCCGACAGCGTGACACTGGTCCCGAATCGCGATTCACCTGCAGCGCTAGTGTCTTCGATCTTGGCGCCTACCTGAGCCCAGCCCGAGCCCGAGCGGGTGAACGCCCAGGCCGCTCCGCGGTGCTTGTTGTCGTGGGGCCCACCGATCAGCGCGCGGCTGCCGTCGAAGGACAAGGCCAGGCTCGAGCCGAATGCGGCAGCACCTATCGCTTCACCCCCGGTGAGCGCTTTGCCCTGCTGGGTGAAGCTGCCGCCTGCGCCCGCAAAGCCCCACACCGACCCAGCTTCCCCACCGTCGGCGGGCGCTCCGACCAGCGCTGTGTGTCCGTCGCCAGACAGCGCGACGCTGGTGCCAAAGCCTTCGTCGCTGGTCCCTTCGGCGCCCGCGAGCAAGGACTGCACGAAATGCCAGGCCGAGCCCGGGCCCGAGCGCGCAAGCGTCCAGGCCGCGCCGGCATGGGCGCCATCGTTGGGAGCGCCAACGAGCGCGGTATTGCCGTCGGCCGACAGCGCGACGCTGCGCCCGAAGTGCCCCGGACCGCTCTCTCCGGGGGCTTCGCCGATCTCTTCACCGTGACTCCAGGTCGAGCCCGAGCGCGTGAAGATCCACACCGCGCCACGACCGCCCGCCGCGACCGGGGCTCCGACGAGCGCCGTGTTTCCATCTGCCGACAGCGCGACGCTGCGCCCGAAGTAGGCGGACCCTTTCGATTCGCCGGTAAGGCTAACGCCGACGGGCGTCCAGCTCGAGCCGGTGCGAGTGAAGACCCATGCGACGCCGTGGCGGTCATTCGCGCGAGGAGCGCCGACTATCGCCGTGGAGCCGTCGGCGGAGATCGCGACACTGCGTCCGAAACGGCATTCGCCCGATGCTTCGGACACTTCTTCGCCGCACGGAGCTTCCGGTTCCAATTCGTCCTGTTCGCTTCCTGCGAGTCGCGCGGCCTGCTCGTCGAGTGGCAGACCAGGCCCTCCGAAGATCCAGGCGGCGCCGGCCGACGCTTCTTCGCGTGAGCCGCCCACGACGCCGGTGACGCCGTCGGCGGAGAGCGCCACCGAGATTCCGAAGCCGGCGTCTTCGAGCACGCCGCTCCCCGTCAGCTGCTGCTGCTGATTGAACAGAGGGTTGCTCGAGATCGGCTGCGCGCTCGCACTGCCAATGCTCGCGAGCGTTACCAGCGCTGCGCTGAGGCAGGCTGCCAGCAGCGCACGCACGCTCACGCGCCGCCACACGCCATCCGTGGCAGGCCGGCAAAAAAGACGATCCGTCGTCCGCACGAACCCAGGGGCCCGAGTCTCTCCACATTCCATTTGGTCGGCCTCTTCTTCCCCCCGATCGACCACAGCGTCCCACTGCGGCGCGAGGCATCGATAGCTCCGAGGCAACAGAGTATTTTCCTGCTCCCTGCAAGTCAAATCGTGACCGGCCGGCTTGCAAGCCCCCTTGCACGGCGGCCGAGCGGCACCGCAGGTAGCATCTCGAGAGGCGATCCGAACGGAGATCGTCGGGAACGGGGGCGCAGGCGCGTGGCGCGTGGTAGATGGCGACGCAGGACGACACTGCTGGTCGCGGTTGCCCTGACGGCGGTCGGCATCGGCACGCTTGCCTATGCGACGCACCTGCTGCGCCGCACCGAACAGCAGACGCTCGATGCGCGCTTCTCGATCCGCGGCACCCAGCGACCGCCCGAGAACGTCGTGCTGGTGCCGATCGACCCGCACACGCTGCAGCGGTTCAGAAACCGCAAGCTCGCGTTCGGCTATCCGTTCCCTCGCCGCTATGACGCGCAGGTCATCGACCAGTTGCGGCGCGCGGGCGCGAAGGTGATCGCCCTCGACATCGAATTCAGCCACGAAACCGATCCCGCCGACGACAATGCGCTGATCGAAGCGATCCAGCGGGCACACGGAAAAACGGTGCTCGCGACCACCGAAGTCAAACCGAACGGCGAGACTCCGGTGCTCGGCGGCGAAGGCCTCCCCGAACGACTGGGCGCCAGACCGGCCGAGGTGCGGCTGACGCTCGACTCCGACGGCGTCGTGCGCCGCTTCGGCTACTCCTACAACAGCCTGCGCAGCTTCCCCGTGGTCGCGAGCGAAATCGCGACCGGGCACCCGATCGCCGCGTCGGAGTTCGACCACGGCACGTTGCCGATTGACTACGCGGGGCCGCCCGAAACATTCAAGGCGATCTCCTATGCGAATGTGCTCGAAGGCCAGTTCCCGGCGAACGCATTCCGCGGCAAGGTCGTTATCGTCGGCGCCTCAGCGCCGATTCTGCAGGACGTCCACCGCACGGCGACCAGCGGCAGCGAAGTCATGTCAGGCCCCGAAATCAACGCCAGCGCGACCGCGACGCTGTTGAGGGGAGTGCCGCTGCGCGACGTGCCGGGATGGGTCGACGTGGCGCTGATCGTCCTGTTGGGGCTCGCGGCCCCGCTCGGCAGCCTGCGCCTCGCGCGCTGGCGAGCGCTGCTCGACGCGCTCGCACTCGCTGTCCTGTTCACGGTCACGACGCAGATCGCGTTCGACAACGGCTGGATCGTCAGCTACGTCTACCCGCTGCTCGCGCTCGCGATCGGGACGCTCGGCACGCTCGCCGTGCTGTACATCGGCGAGGCGATCGAGCGCGAGCGGGTGCGCGCCGTGTTCTCGCGCTTCGTGCCCGCCGAGGTCGTCGACCAGGTGCTGGCCCAGGCCGATGAGAACCTGCGCCTCGGTGGCGAGGAACGCGACTGCACGGTGCTGTTCTCGGATCTGCGCGGCTTCACGAGCTTTTCCGAGACGCAGCCGGCGGCGCGGGTGATCGAGGTCGTGAACAACTACCTCAACGAGATGACCGAGGCGATCCTCGACGCCGGGGGCACGCTGATCACCTACATGGGCGACGGCATCATGGCGCTGTTCGGCGCTCCGCTGACGCAGGAGGACCATGCCGATCGCGCGGTGGCGGCGGCCTGCGAGATGATCGGTCCCTGCCTCGAGCGCTTCAACGCCTGGCTGGCGGAGCAGGGCTTTGGGCGCTCCTTCGAAATGGGCGTCGGTCTGAACAGCGGGCCGGTGATGGTCGGCAACGTCGGCTCGGAGGCGCGCGTCGAGTACACGGCGATCGGCGACACGACCAACACCGCCTCGCGGCTCGAGGGAATGACCAAGGACAGCGATGCGATGCTGTTCATCTCCGACTCGACCCGCGAGCGCATGCGCACCGGCCTGCACCATCTGGTTCCGGTGGGCGAGCTCGCGATTCGCGGCCGTACCGCGCGCCTGGCGGTCTGGACGATCGCACCCCACGGTGTGTCGCCTGCGGACGCGGCCGACGTGGCCACGAGCACGACGCACGAGCCAGGGTCGCCGCCCGATCGCGATCCTCACGCGCCGCCGCCCGCGGACCCGGCGCCAGAGGCTCCCGCGAACGCACAGCTCGGCTGATCGCTCCGGCAGGCTCGGGCGTCACGCCCGATGAGCGCCTGCTGAGCGTGCCCGCGTGCCAGCGTCGCATGCATGCGGATGGCGACGAGCCCGCTGCGCGTCCCCTGCGCGGAAAGGTTCTGAGCCTCGGCGGCGTCTGTGAAGACGATGCCCACTACGAAGGGAGACTCGATGAGCGACTCACCCAGCCGCCCGATCTCGCAAGCGACGCGAACGCGACGTAGGCTCGCGCTGAAGCTGGCACTGCCCAGCGCCATGCTGACGCTCGCCGCGGCGCTCGCGACGGTGGCGTTCGCGAGTGGCGGCTCGCTCACGCTCGGCTCGGCGTCCAACTCGCAGCTCGGCAGGCGAATCGCGGTCGACGCGCAGGGGCGCACGGTGTATGCCCTCAGCCCCGAGACCTCCCATCATCTCCTCTGCAAGACCACGGAATGCCTGAAGGTCTGGCGGCCGCTCACCGTGGCCTCGAGCAAGACCAAGCTGGCGGCCGGACCCGGCGTGCACGGCCACCTCGGGACGCTGCGCCGCAGCGGTGGCGCATTGCAGGTGACGCTCGGCGGGCTTCCGCTGTACCGCTACTCGGGAGATCGCGCACAGGGCGAAGCGAACGGGCAGGGCCTTCGAAGCTTCGGCGGCACCTGGCACGTGATCTCCGCGAGCGCCAGCTCGAGCCCGGCGGGACCGACCCCTCCAACGCCCACGAGGCCCAGCACGCCCACGACGCCCAGCTCACCCACGACGCCCAGCACACCCACGACGCCCAGCTCGACGCCAGGCTACGCTCCCGGCTACGGCTACTAGGGCAACTCCATCGAAATCCAAGTAGTACGCCAACGAAAGGGGCGACTCGTGTCCAAGCTCCCGACGCTTACCCTCGCCATCGGCCTGCTGGCCATCGCCGGTTGCGGCAGCTCATCGAGCACCACCAGCTCGTCGTCGACGCCGGCAAGCCAGCCCGCGACCCAGACGCAGTCGAGCACCCCGTCGTCCAGCTCGAGCTCCAGCGCGACATCGTCGGTGAGCCTCGAAGCCAATGCCGAAGGGCAGCTGAAATACAACCAGACCTCGCTCACCGCGAAGGCGGGCAAGGTCTCGGTCGACTTCACGAACATGGCACAGCTCGGGCACAACGTGACCGTCGAATCGTCCTCAGGCACGGTGCTTGGTGCCACGCCGACGTTCCAGGGCGGATCGAAGACACTGAGCCTGAATCTCAAACCGGGGACCTACAAGTTCTTCTGCTCGGTTCCCGGTCACCGGATGGCGGGAATGGAAGGCACGCTGACCGTCCAGTAACTCCTCTCGCGTCGTTCGCGTAGACGGGGGCCAGTCACTCGCGAAGTGGGGACCCGGCTCGACTGTTTCCGGGTCCCCACCGCTCGGCACCAAACCCCTCTACGCCCCCTACTCATCATGCGCAGAGATCGCCTAGGCGGCGGCCGGTGCGTCGCTTCCGGGCGAGGCCGACCCTCCTGCTCACAGCTGCAAGCCGAGCACTCGCCAGCGGCGCCAAGATTAGTCCAATTCCTGCATTGCCTTGTCTGCGGGCGCATTCATGCAGCCCGCCGCCCAGACGCAGCTGCAAGCTACAGGCCGACTTCGGGCAGCTCGTGCGATCGCGGTGCGCGCTTGTCGATGTCGCGCTTGAGGTGGCGCAGCATCAGCCAACACGCGATCGGATAGAAGACCGCCAACGCGATGAACACCGCGTCCCAGGCCGTACCCGGGTGCCTGGCCAGGCCCAGCACCACCACCAGCCACGCCATCGGCACGGCGATCGCCAGCGAGCGTCGGATCCGCCGATAGTTCTCCGCCGCCTGCTCGACGCTGGGCGGCTCGTGATCGTCGGTGCGGCGGCTCGGCACCCGAACGTATCGGCGAAGGTCGACGGCGACTTGAAGCTCGTAGCTCCTGCCACGTACGGACGTTCGCCGGACTCAGCGAGAGTCGTGCTCGAGCAGCAGCGCAAGCGTGGGGCAGGCCCGCGCGGCGCGGCGCGCATGCTCGAGCAGCTCCGGCGTGAGCGGGGCGTGATCGACGATCGGGTAGCCCCACTCGTCGAGCGAGACCCGCTCTGGCAGAAGCTCGGCGCACATACCGTGCGCCTCGCATGCGATCGGGTTCACTCGCAGCCGCGCCGCCATCAGCACGTCAGCTCCACTCGCGCGTGCAGGCCCCGCTCGCGATCTGGGAGTGGCAGCTCGCACGAGTCCCAGCAGGCCTCGCACGGTCCGCGGCGCGCATGGTCCTCGAACTCAGCTGCAAACACCTCCAAGGCGCTCGCGAGCAGTCGCGTCGCTCCGTCAGGGTGCGCACAGGCCCCGCGCCCACGAGTCAGATCGGCCAGGCGCCTCAGACGCCCCAGTGAGATTCGGGCGCCGTCCCCGACTGCATCCCCTCGAGCGAGCGGGCGATAGCCTCGAGGCCGTTGACGCAAGGACCGCACTGGCGAGCGCTCTGCGCGGCGAGCCAGCGCATCACTCGCACGGTCTCCGCCACGGGGCAAGCCTGCTCAGAGAGCATCACGACGACCCCCGGACCGAGGGTCGCGCCGTGGGGCGCGAGGCTGTCCTCGCCGAGCTCGAGCTGGCCCGCGAGATCGGCGCTCAGCCATGTGCCCGCATAGCCGCCGACGAGCAAAGCCCGAATCGGCGACCTCTCTCCTCCCGCCGCATCGATCAGCGCGCGCAACGGAGTGCCGTGCTCGATCTCGTATACGCCGGAGTCGGCGACTCCGCCCGAGAGCGTGATCAGGGTCGTTCCCGGCTGGGCGGCGGTCCCCAGCTCGCGAAACCAATCGACCCCGTGACGTGCGATCAGCGCAAGCTGCGCGAGGGTCTCGGCGTTGTTGACGAGCGTCGGGCGGCGCGCGACCCCGCGTTCGTACACGGCGGGCAAAGCGAACGTCGGCAGCGCTGGCCCGCCGTTGATGTGATTGACGAGCGCGGTCTCCTGGCCGCTGACGTACCCGCCCGGCAGCGGATGGATGCGGATGCGCGGCTCCTGCAGACCTTCCACCTCGCGTTCGGAGCGAGCGCACTCCACGGCGCGCAGCGCGCTCGTGGCGGTCGCGCTCACGCCGACGATCACCTCGTGCGCTCCGACCGCGCGCGCGGCCAGGACACCACCGTCGAGCACGAGCTGGGGAACGCGCGCGAGCAGCAGGCGGTCCTTGGTACTGGCGGGCTCTCCCTCGGCGGCATTGATCACGACCACTGGCCGCCCACGTGCGCCGGCCACCGCACGCAGCTTGGCAGCGCTGGGAAACGCCGCTCCGCCACGTCCACGCAGCCCCGCCCGTTCGACCTGCTCGATGAGCGCGGGGGCGCGGCGGTGATCGCGGCGCCGTGCGAACGGAATCGAACCGTGCAGCGCGAGATGCTCCTGCCAGCTCAGCGGTCCGGTGCTCGAGATGCCCGCGAGCAGTCGCGGCAGCCCGGACGGAGCCGGGCGTACGGTGTCATGCCAGGGCTGCGAGCGGCTCATTCGGCGGCCCCCCGCTCAGTGTGCTTCAGCAGCGCCGTCGGCGTGCCCGATCGGCGCGCCCATTCATGGCCAAGCGGACCCACGGGAAGCCACAGCGCCAGAGCCAGCGTGAACGCCCCGGCTCCCGCGAGCGCGGCGCCCCGAAGTCGCGCCCGCTGCGGCCAACCCGAGAGGGTCCGGACTGCGATCGCCGCCAGCACGATCACCGTGCAGGTGATGCTCAGCGCGAGCAACCAGCCGCTTTTGACGTCGCTGCCGGTGCCGAGACCGTGAAGCAACGCGATCGGCCAGGTCGCGTACACGAGCCAGTGCGTCACGCGCCAGCCCCTGTATCCGATTCGATCGCGCAGCAGGCTCGTCAGGATCACCGCCAGCGTCAGATCGAGGGCGACCGCTCCCAGCCCCAGCCAGAATGGGCGGTAGGGGCTGATGAAGGGAATGAACGCCGCCGCCAGCGACACCGGGGCGAAGCTGTCGAGGATCGAGGAGAGCACGTGCACGCCGACGAACGCGAGCGCGAGCAGGGCGATGTTGCGGTGCAGCGAGTCGACCACGAAGCGCGGCCAGCGCGGGGTCTGCCAGCGACGCAGCTCGACCACGCCCAACGCGATCGCGCCGGTCAGCAGAACGAGCGCGACTGCGCCGGTGGCACGCGTCAGATACCACTCGAATGCGGATCCGCTCGCGACAGCCAGCGTCATGGCAGAGCCTGTCGGTCCTCTGTGGCCGGCCAACCGGCGACCACAGACGCTCGCCCGAGATGGTCGACCAGGCGCGCTGGCATGCCGATGCGCGCGAGCCACGCCTCCGCTGCATGACCGCGAATCAGCGCGGCAGTGCTCGCGATGTTGGCGTGAGCGCATGAGCTGGCCGCGACGCTCACGGTCCGCCAGCGACCTTGCAGCGGCTGACCGGTTCGCGGGTCGAGTATGTGGTGCATCGAGCGGCCGTCTTGTCGCCACCTGCGCACCGCAGTGCTCGACGTCGCCAACCCCCCGCCGTGCATCGCGATCGTCTGCCCCTCCGCCTCGGCGCCCGCGCGGTGGTCATCGGTGACGCGGATCTGCCAGCCGCCCCGCGGCGCCGGACCGGACATCGCGATGTCTCCGCCGAGTCCTACGAGGACTCCAACGCCGGTCTCGCGGAAGGCCTGCTCGCAGGCACGGTCCGCCGCCCATGCTTTCGCGGTCGCGCCGAGATCGAGCTGGACGCCCGCTGGCACCCTCACGGTCCCGCGCTCGTCGTCGAGCTCGACCGCGCTCCAGCCAGCGAGAAAGCGCGCCTGCACCGACGGGCGCACCGACTCCACGCGCGGCGCTGTCGCGCAGCCGGCCGCATCGGATGCCGGCGGTCCGTCAGCGATTGCCGGCGCCGAACCTCGATCTGCTGCCAGAAAGCGGTAATCGCGGTCATAGCCTGCCAGCGCCAGCGCGCGTCCGACCGTCGGATCGACGCGCCCCTCGCTGAGCTGTGCAGCCCACAATGCCAGTGACAGCGCCTCGCACAGCAGCGGCCCGATGGGCACGACGCGACCCCCGGCGCGGTTGACACGCGAGAGCTCTGAGTCGGCGCGAAAGCGACTGCATGCGCGGTCGATCGCGCCCAGCTGTGACTCGACGATCGCGCGAGCGTGGGCGAGCTGCTCGCGCTCGCAGACGCGGACGATCACGCTCGTGCCCAGCGCCTGCCAGCTCGCCTCGTACAGGAGACCAGTCGCGGCCTGGCGGGGGTTGGCGGCCAGCTCGGGGGCTCCGCGACCGGCCGCTTGCATCGCCGGCGCGGGCACGCTCAGGAACCTCCCGAGACGGCCGGCGAGCTGGTCGAGGCTTCGGTGGAAGCTTCATTGGCGCCCGACGCCTGTGATTCTGCCCCGGAGCTCGATCCTTCGGTCGTTTCTCTCGATCCGCTCGTTTCGCTCGGTCCGCTCGATTCGGTCGATTCTGCGCTCCCCGCCTGCGAGCCTTCTTCGGCAGAGCTTCCGGTCGCCGTTTCCGAGCCCGTCGACTGTTCTTCCTGTGAGCTCGAAGATGGTTCGGAGCTGGAGCTCTGGGAGGCGGAGCTCGGCGTCTTCTGTGGGGGCTGCAGCGTGGAGCCGCTTGTCGTGTGACCCGACGTGCGCCCGGCGCGCTTGTGCGTGGCCGAGCCGTTCGTGCCCGAGTGGACGCCAGCGCTGGCGCCCTCGCCCGGAAACCCGCTCGCGGCCAGCTCGCCGAAGATCGCCGTCAGCGCCACCGATCCGGCGACGAGCCAGCGATTCGACTGCGCCAGGCGGCGCACGGCTGAGTCGCGGGTGTGGGGCGTGTGTTGGCGCATGGCGTCGAGTGAGATCCTGACCGCAGTGTTCGCTGCGAGGCGAAGGGGCAGTTAAAGGCTTAGTAGAAGTGAGCTTTGAATTCGATGAGATGATTCACAGCAACCAGATCGTTGGCGCACGGCCGGGGCCCTGCGCTCAGCGCGTCCCGCCGGTCGCCGGGGTCGCCTCATCGGGCTCGGCGCGTACCGAGCGGCCGGCGGTGTAGCCCGGCAGTTCGAGCTCGATCTGCGCCCCGCCAAGCGGGCTCGAGCTCGCTCGCACGCGTCCGCCGTGCGCCTGTGCGATCGCGCGTACGATCGCGAGCCCGAGTCCCGTTCCACCGGTCGCACGATCGCGCGCCGCGTCGATGCGGTGGAAGCGATCGAAGATGCGCTCTCGCTGGTCAAGGGGAATCCCCGGACCGTTGTCGTGGATGGCGAAGCGCAGCCATCCGCCGGCGGGCTGCACCTCGAGCCGCACCACACCGCGATCCGCCGGGGTGTGCTGGATGGCGTTCAGCAGCAAGTTTCTGAGAGCTTGAGCAAGCCGGTCGGGGTCTGCGTACAGGGTCCCCGCTGAAAGCTCGGCGAGCTCGAGCGCCCGGTCTTGCTGGAGCGCTGCGAGGCCGTTCCAGAGCTCGTTTACGAACATCGGTACTTCGATCGGACGGCGATGAAGGAATTGCGCGCTGTCGCTTCTTGCCAGCAGCAGCAGATCGTCGACGAGACGGCTGATCCGCGCGATCTCGACCTGCACCATGTGCTCGACGCGCTGGATCTCGGCGTCGGAGGGATGCTCCTGCGAGGCGAGCAGATCGAGTTGTCCACGGATGACCGTCAACGGCGTGCGCAGCTCGTGCGAGGCGTCGGCGACGAACGCTCGCTGTGCGGAGAAGGCCTCGGTCAGTCGATCGAGCATGTGGTTGAAGGATTCGGCCAGAACCTGAATCTCCGAGCTGGCCCGGTCCACGTCGTGGATCCGTGGGTGGAGATCTCCGGCGTCGACCTGCGCCGCGACGGTCGCCATCCGGCGCAGCGGGAGCGAGAGCCGAGCGCCGATCAACAGCGACGCAGCCAGAGCTCCTGCGAGAGCCAGCAGGCCCGCGAGAATGAACGTCCGCGCGACTCCCTGCTGGGCGTGTGTGACGCCCGCGAGCGGCTCTCCCACGCCTACCGTTGCACGAAGTCCGCCCGCCGTGTGCACGCCTCTCTCGAGCAGCCGCAGGTTGCCTATATCGGGAAGGATGATCGTCGAGTAACCATCTCTCGTCGCGATCAGCTGTCGCGCTAGTCGATTCTCCCGCGCCTGCTCGCGTGCGTTCTCACCGTTGTCAGGGCCCCCAGAGCCGAACAGCTCCGGTCGGTTGGTCGACGTCGGGGCTCCCGGGAGTCGCACGAACAACAGCGTCGAGCTGGCGCTGAACGGCTGGTTGCGGATGTACGCCTGAGCAAGGGCCGCGAGCGCCCGCGGCGAGCGCGAGCGCGAACCGGCGAGCAGGTTGGAGAGCTCGCCGAAATCGCCGGCCAGCTCCTGATCGACTTGACGACGCAGCTGGGTCCCGGTCCCCCGATAGACGACGACGAACGTGATCGCCGAGGAGACCATCACGACAAGCACCATCGCCGCAACGAGCCGCCACCGTAGCCCGCGTGCCGCGAAGCGCCGGGGGACCCGCCGGTCGCCGCCTCGGCTAGCCCGTGGCATCGCCGTAGCGATAGCCGACCGCCCGGACCGTGTGGATCGGTGCGGGGCTTCCAGGCTCGGTGAGCTTTCGCCGCAGATAGCCGATGTAGACGTCGACGATGTTCGTTTCGGGATCGTGCTGATAGCCCCACACGGCGCTCAGGATCTGCTCGCGCCCGACCGCCAGGCCTCGGTGGCGCATCAGGTACACGAGCAACTCGAACTCCGTCCGCGACAGGAGCACCGGGCTTCCAGAGCGCAGCACCCTTCGGGTGAACAGGTCAACCTCGACGCCTTCGCTGCTGAGCGTCGTCGCCACGCCCTGGCTCGAAGCGCGCAGCTGAGCGCGCACGCGGGCGCGCAGCTCATCGAGCGAGAACGGCTTGACCAGATAGTCGACCGCCCCGCCGTCGAGCCCGGTGACACGATCCTCCACCTCACCTCTCGCGGTGAGCACGATCACCGGGAGATGGGGCTTGGTGGCCTGAATCGAAGCCAGGATCTCGAGACCACCGCGACCGGGGAGCATCAGGTCGAGAACCACCACGTCAAACGCTTCGTCGAGCGCTCGCCGCTCGCCGCTGATGCCGTCCAGCTCGACCTGAACGCCGAACCCCTCGGCTTCGAATCCGCGCCGCACAAAGTCGACGATCCCCGGCTCGTCCTCGATCAGCAGGACGGTCGCCGAGGTCGGCCCTGCAGAGGCGTTCTCGAGGGACGGATCCATTCGAGGCACGATAGGCGGCTGGTCACGCGCGGGATCGCATTCGACCCGCAAGTCCGGCGATTACGAGAATCTTCTCATGCGCTGATTAGCGTCCCCTAATCGGTCCGGCTGACACTCGTCGCGATGTCAGCGCGAGGCCGCGGCGCACAGACCGATGGCGATTCCGGCTCAGCCGCAGGGGCCACCACCGAGGCGCCGACCCGAACCAGCCCAGTCGACCGCTCGCTCGCCAGCCGACTGCGAGAAGGCGGCGTCGACGGCAACGGTCGCCTCACGACACAGACCGGCCTACTGCTGATCGTCATGCTCGCGGTCCTCGGGGTGACGATCATCCGGATCGGTCAGCTGCTCTGGCTTCACCTGTTCCTCGGCCTCGTGCTGATAGGGCCGGTCGCGCTGAAGCTGGCGAGCACCGGATACCGCTTCGTCCGCTACTACACCTTCGAGCCGCGCTATCGCCATCGTGGTCCACCGGCGATCTACATGCGGCTCACGGCCCCGCTGCTCGTCTTGAGCACGCTCGTGGTGTTCGCCAGCGGGGTCGCTCTGTTGCTGCTCGGGCCGAGCTCCCGCAGCACGCTGCTGCTCGTGCACAAGGCGAGCTTCATAGCGTGGCTCGCCATCACGAGCTTTCACGTCCTCTGCCATCTGCCCGACCTGCAGCGCGAGCTCGGCTCCAACCGGGCGACTCGTACGATCCTGCTGAAGGCGAACGATCGCCGCGCCAGCCGGCCGGCGCGGCTCGACGCCGTTGGCGCGGTGCCCGGCGAAGCGGGCCGGGGTCTCTCGCTGCTGGCAGCCTGCGTCGCGGGGCTCGCGATCGCCATTGGGCTGCTTTCACGTTATGGGGCGTGGCTTCACTATCGCCACCACATGCCACACGTCCACTAGCCGTGGGCTCGATCGTGCGCGCGCGGTCGGCCCCCGGGCGGCTCGCAAGCGTGTCGCGAGCATCGCGGCGGTGCTCATCGCCTCCGCACGGCCCGCACCCGGCTCCTACAGCGGCGCGCCTGCGACGACGAAGAGCGCACCCAGCGCAGCGGCAGCCAGCAGCACCTCGACGGTGCCGCGTCCCAACGCGAGCAGCGCGAGCGCGGCGCCCGCGAGCACGCCGAGCTGCCAGGTCGTGCGCAGCGCGAGCCCGAGCGGAAGCGCGGAGCCGACGATCGCCCCGATCGCCGCCGGACCCGCGCCACGCAGAAAGGCCTGTACGCGCGGATTTCGCCGGAGTCGATCGAAGTGCCTGGCCCCGAGCAGGACGAAGGCGAACGACGGAGCGAATGCCACGGCTGCCGCGAGCAACCCGCCCCCGACTCCAGCGGCGGCATATCCCACGACTGCGACCGTCTGCACGAGTGGCCCAGGGGTGACCTGTCCCAGCGCGACCGCGTTCAAGAACTGCGCCGAGCTCATCCAGTGATAGTGGTTCACAGCTTCAGCCTGCATCAGCGGAACGATCACGAAGCCGCCGCCGAAGGAGAGCGCGCCGACCTTGAACGCGACCCACGCCAGTGCCAGCAGCCCTCCCGCGCTGGCCGCGGCCGCGCCGAGCAGCGGCCATGCGTGGGCGGCCGCCGAGCCGCTCACCCCACCCCGCCCGAAAAACACCTCGCACAGCCCACTTGCGAGCAACACCAGCACCAGCCACGGTCCAAGCGCCGCAGCAACGACCCCGCCCAGAAGCGCATACGCGAGCCAGCGCCCGTGAGCAGACGAACGACTCCAGCTGGCGGGGATCAGGCCGGCGCCCGCGCGCACCGCCACCGCAGCCACCGCAGCCCCGGACCCAGCACCGGCGCCACGCACCCATAGCGGCGGCGAAGCCGCCAGGAACACCACCGCCAGCGCCATGATCACGACCAGGCCGGGAACGATGAACGCTACGCCTCCGGCCAGCGCACCAGCGGGACCTGCCACGCGCCAGGCGCACAGGATCGCCAGCTGAGTGGACGCCGGACCAGGCAGCAGGTTGCAAGCGGCGATCGCGTCCTCGAACTCGTCGTGACTGAGCCATCGACGACGCTCAACGCACAGCGCGCGCAGCAGCGAAATATGCGCCGGAGGGCCCCCAAACCCGGTCGCACCAATCCTCCCCCACCCCCTCAGGACCTCGCCCAACCCGGCGCGAGCCGCCGGGACGTTCTCCGCGGGATCGACGCTCACGCGGCGCGAGGCGCCCACCTCGAGATCAGCGCAGCAACCAACGCCGCGAAAGCATCAACAGACATCCGCCCGCCATGTTGCTCAGGAGCCCGTTGCTGCACGTGCTGAAAGCTCGGGGCTAATCGAGCTCGATCGCGCGGATCGCGTGCTCGTCGGGGAGCTTGTCCAGGAGCCCGTGCAAGATCTCGCGCTCGGCGGCTTCACCGTGACCGGAGTCGTTGAGCAGCAGGCGCAGCGCCGTGTGGGTGATCTTCATCTCCGCCGCGCTCAACGGCACGCTCGAGCCGGCGTCGGTCGCGTCGGCGGGGCCAAGGCGCGCCAAGACATTGCGCGCCAGCTGACGGATCTGCTGTTGATGGGCCTCGTCGGAGATCAGCAGCCGCAGAGCGCGCTCGGCGACCGGGACCTCCTCGGGGCGCACCAGCAGGTGGTAGGCGACCTCACCATCGCTCATGTGAGGCATCGACTCCCCCCCCGGGCGGGCGTTTTCGGCCTCGTCACGCACGGGCCTTACCCTAGCCGACGCGTCGGCTAGGGAGCTGATGGCTCTTGCTGCTTGACATGCACCAGCTGGCCACGAATTCCTGCTTTTTCAGGGTTTCTGCAGATGCCGGAGGAGGGACTCGAACCCCCGACACGCGGATTATGATTCCGCTGCTCTAACCGACTGAGCTACTCCGGCGAAGGTCGCGTCAGTTTAGTGTCGCCGCGGCGCCAGGCGCGGATTCGGGCAGCCCCAGCCCGTTGCCGCTGCGGCCCGGCGTCGTGCCGACAGCGGCGCTCGCCGCTGGCGCTCGGCGAGTTCCCGAGCTCGCGTCGATTCCTCCGATCGTGCGTCGATCCCCTCCGATCGGCGCAGCGCGCCCGCTCCCTGCGGCGGATCAGACGCCGGCGCCGCCACGGGCTCTGATAGACCGAGGCGAGATGGCAGGCTCCGAGCTTCCGCCCCGCGCTGAACCACCTGCTCGATCGCGGGCCAAAACATGGAGCGCAGCAATCTTCTCGAGACGGTCGCTGTCGCGGACGATCGCGATCACGGTCGCGATCGTCCGTGCCCGACGGATGGCGCGCGTAGCGGTCGTGCTGGTGGCGGTGGCGCTCGCGGCGCTCGTGATCTATGCGCTCTCGCATCTGAACCTCAGCCGCGTCGGACACACGCTCGCGCACGCCAAGCCGGGATGGATCGCGCTCGCGTTCGCGTTGATGGCGCTCTCGCTCGTTCTGCGCTCGGTCTCCTGGCACGAGGCCCTGCGGGCGGCGCTGCCAGAGACACCGGTCGGCTGGCTCGAGGTCGCGCGCGCGACGATGATCGGCGTGATGGCCTCGGCGGTGTTCCCCGGACGCATCGGCGAGCCGACGCGCGTGCTCGTGCTGACACGGCGCCTGCAGGGCTCCTCGCGGCAGCAGATCCCGGTGGTCGCGGGGACGGTGTTCTCGCAGACGCTCATCAACCTGATCGCGCTGGCGTGCCTCGCGGCTGTGACCTTCACGAGCGTGCCACTGCTGAACGGGCACGCGTCGGGGATCGCGGCGGTGGTGGCGGTGCCGCTCGCGCTGTGCGCGCTGGTGCTGTTCGGCCCGCGGCTGCTGCGACTCGGAGAGCGCTCGCGCTCCCCCGCGATGCGCCGCGTGAGCGCTTGGATCGCGCGGATGCTGTTTCTCGCGCGCCGGGGGCTGGTCGTGTTCGTCACCCCTCGCCACGGCATCGCCTCGGTCGCCGCGCAGCTGCTCGCCTGGGCGCTGCAGTGGCTGGCCTGCTACGCGCTGCTGCTGGCGCTGTCGCTGCCCATCGGTCCGACGCTGGCAGCGGCGGCCGCGGTACTGCTGGCGGTCAACGTCAGCGCGATCCTGCCCGCGACGCCCTCGAACGTCGGCGTGTTCCAAGCCGCCTGCCTGGTGGTCCTCGCCGCCTACGGCGTCGGCGCCGGTCCCGCGCTCGCCTATGGGATTCTGCTGCAGGCGATCGAGGTTCTGACGGCGCTCGGGCTCGGCGTACCGGCGCTGTTCGCCGAGGGACTCACCTGGCGCGACATCCGCCCGGCGCGCGAGGAGCAGACCGAACAGCCCCCGACAGACGCGCCGATCGCGCCTAGCTGACGAGCGCGCGCAGCGACTGCTTGAGCGATCTCGTTGTCTGCAGCACCGCCGTCGGCTCGTAGCCGCAGTGAGCCATGCAGTTCTCGCAGCGCGGGTCGCGCCCGCGTCCGTAGCTGTCCCAGTCGGTCGTCTCGAGCAGCTCGCGGTAGGTCTTCGTATAGCCGTCGGACATCAGGTAGCAGGGACGCTGCCACCCGAACAGCGAGTAGCTCGGGATGCCCCAGGCCGTGCAGTCGAATTCGGCTTTACCCTCGAGGAAGTCCAGGAACAGCGGGCTGTGGTTCAGGCGCCAGCGCTTGCGCCGGCCGTCGGCGAACGCCGTGCTGAACAGCTCGCGCGTCTGCGTGACGCCGAGGAAGTGCTCCTGGTCGGGCGCTTTCTCGTAGGCGTAGGCGGGCGAGATCATCATCTCGTCGACTTCGAGGTCGTCGTTGAGGAAGTCGAGCACCTCGCGCACGGTCCTCGGCGAGTCGTGGGTGAAGAAGGTCGTGTTGGTGGTCACCCGGAAGCCCGCCCGCTTGGCGGCTTCGATCGCCGCGACCGCCTTGTCGAACACACCCTCGCGCTCCACCGACTCGTCGTGGCGCTCGCGCAGGCCATCGATGTGGACCGCCCAGGAGAAGTACGGGCTGGGCTTGAACTTGTCGAGCTTCTTCTCCAGCAGCAGCGCGTTGGTGCACAGGTAGACGAAGCGCTTGCGCCGCACGAGCTCCGCTGCGATCAGGTGGATCTCCGGATGTATCAGCGGCTCCCCGCCCGCGATCGAGACCATCGGGGCGCCGCATTCAGCGACAGCTCCAACCGCCTGCTCGACCGACATCCGCCTTCGCAGCACGTGCTCGGGGTGCTGGATCTTGCCGCAGCCCGAGCATGCGAGGTTGCACTGGAACAGCGGCTCGAGCTCGACGATCAGCGGAAACTTTTCCCGTTTGGCAACGCGCTGGCGCATCAGATACCAACCCATGCGCGCGCTCTGCCTGATCGTCACCGCCATCGGCGCCTACATTAGCCCGCCCGGAGGCGTCCGTGAAGCCCGGCAGCGCTGCGCTCGCCCGCAAGCGGGCCAGCGCGAGCCGCAAGGCTCGGCGACCACCGGCGCAGAGCCCGTGCGACCCGGCCGAGCGCGCGGCCGGCGCGGGCGGTGTACATGGGCGCCTGCGGGCGCAGAAGCTCGTGGCTCGGGCCGTCGAGCACCACCCGCACGACCGCGAACGGCCGCCCGGCGGCGCCGTCGGCAAGCCACGCCGACTCCATGTCGACCGCGAGCGCTCCCTGCGCGAGCAACTGCGCGCGCCGCTCGCCGAGCGCCACCCGCGACACGCACGCGATCTCGCCGCTGCGGACGGTGAGGCCGCAGGCGCGCAGCCTGGCCACGAGCGCCGGAGCATCGGCGCAGGCGATCGGGGTGGGGTCGTGGCCTTCGTCCGCCGCCGCGCGCACCTGCTCGGCGACTATCACTTCGCCGGGCACCGAACGCTCGTCGAGGCCGCCGCAGAAGCCGAGCACGAGCAGCGCTCGGCCGCCCGCCGCCGCGAGCGCGGGCACGGCGCGCCTCGCACGCCTGGGGCCCATGCCCGTCCTCAGGACCGTCACCTCGCCGTCGCCCGCCGCGCCTGCGGCCCCGGCGCCGAGTGAGCGCTCGCGGCCGCTGAGCGCAGAGTGGATCAGCAGCTGCTCCAAGCGCACCGGAGCCGCGATCACGAGGCCCTCCCTCACCCGCCCCCGCTCCCTCCGACGCCCCCGCTCACGCTCGCCGGCGTGCCTGCGCCGGCTCGCGCACCCGCTCCGGACGCGGCCTCGGCGCCCGTGCCGCCGAGCGCTCGCAGCGCCTCGCGCGCCGCCGTGTGGCCGCTTCGCACCGCGCCCTCGAGCGTCGCCGGCCAGCTCGTGTCGGTCCACGTGCCCGCGAGCACGAGCCCGTTGAACGCGCTCGCGGCAGGCGGGCGCAGCGCCTGCACCCCCGGCGCGGCCCTGAAGGTGGCGGCGTGCTCGCGCGTCACGAAGAAGCTCAGCAGCTTCGCCTGACGCGTCCGCGGCAGCAGCTCCACGAGGGCGGGCAGGTAGAGCTCGCGCAGCGCATCGACGCTCATCTGCATCTCGCGCGCCGCACCCGAGAGCGAGATCGCGAGGTACTGGCAGCCCGGCGGCACGCCCCCGGCGCGCGAGCGGTCGAACAGGTACTGGACCGGGGTATCCACCCCGCCGGCAAACCGCCAGTCGCACACCTGACGGTCATAGACGACGTGGATGTTGACGATCGGAGAGCTCGCCAGACGCCTGAGCCTGCCCGCAGTCTGCGGCAGCAGCGACTCGATCAGCCCCGCCGCGCGCGCGTGCGGGACCGCGACCACCACGACGTCCGCCTCGAGCTCCTGATCGGCCCCGCCGTGCACCTGCATGCCGGCCGCAGCCGGGACGATCCGCTCCGCGCGCCATCCCAGCTTCAGCTCGACGCCCGCGCGGGCCAGGGCGGCGCGGGCGGGCACGTCGATCGTCTCGCTCAGCGCGAGCTCGTGAAAGCCGATGTCGCCGGCGTCCGCGCGCTCGAGCAGGCCGGTCTGGAACACGAACGCCGCCAGCGCCGCCGACGCCTCGTCGGCCCTCAGGTTCAGCGTCGGCAGCGCGATCAGATCCCACAGCGCCGCCAGCGAGCGCTCGCCCTGGCGATGGTCGCGAAGCCACGCGCCGAACGTCATCCGTTCGAGCTCGCCGTCCTGGGGGTCGAGCCGCCCCAGGGCCGCCGCGGCGCGAGCCGCGGCAAGACGCTGCGCGACGCTGAGGTGGCGGTAGCGCAGCAGCGCCGCAGCGAGGTGCAGCGGCGCCGGCAGCGGGCCGCGCCGCAGCATCAGCGGCTCGCGACCGGGGGCGAGCACCGGGATCTCGAGGCTGTCCTGCAGACGCACACCCGCGGAGCTGCCGAGGCGCTCGAGCAACCCCCGGTAGTCGCTGCAGCAGCGCAGGAACACGTGCTGGCCGTTGTCGACCGCGACACCCTCGCGCTCGAACGAGTACGCCGCGCCGCCGAGCCGCCGCCGCACCTCCACGAGCGTCACCTGCGCGCCCGCGTCGGCGCAGTCGAGCGCGCACGCGATCCCGGCGAGCCCGCCGCCGATCACGACCGCCCGCGAGCTCACGAGCGGCGGCGCTCCGCCAGCGCGCCGACCATGCTGCGAGTGGCCACCCACGCCTTCTCGCCGGCGCTGAGGGCGATCCGTTCGCGCAGCGCACGCTCGGGCTCGGCATCGATGCGGTCGAGCACCCGGCGATAGATGTTTGCCATCGCCAGCACGCACGCCGCGCTGCGTCGATCGAGCAGCGGTGTGAGCGCCAGCCCGCGCTGGAACCACGTGCGCGCGCGCTGCACCTCGAAGCGCACGAGCGAGTCCACGTGACCGTTCTGCTGCGCATGGGTCGCGATCAGGAGCGGCGCTTGAAGCTCCTCGCCGGCGGCGATCAGCTCGAAGCGGCGCAGATCCTCCGCCGGCAGGTAGATGCGCCCGAGCTGCGCATCCTCGCGCACATCGCGCAGGATGTTGGTCAGCTGCAGGGCGACGCCGAGGTCGTCGGCCAGCCCGGTCGCATGCTCGAGCTCTGCGGGACTCTCCTCGCGCAGTGCGAATATCGCCAGGCACGCCCGTCCGATCGCGCCGGCCACGCGCCGGCAGTAGATCACGAGCTCGTCGAACGTCTCATAGCGCGTGCCCTGAACGTCCATGCGAACGCCCTCGATCAGCGCATGCAGCGCATCGCCGGGGACCCGAAAGCGCGCACACGCGTCCGCGAGCGCGATCATCACCGCGTCGCCACCGCCATCGGGCATCTCCGCCAGCGCCCGCTCCTGCGCTTGGAGCCCGCTCAGCTTCTGCTCGGCCGCCAGCTCGCCATCGCCGATGTCATCGACGCGACGTGCAAAGGCATAGACCGCGCACATCGCCCGCCGCCGCGACGGTGGCAGCAGGCGGATGCCGAAGTAGAAGTTCGCGGCCTGCCGGCGGGTGATCCTCTCGCAGTGGCGGTAGGCCTCCGCGGTGCTCACCTGCGCGGCTCCGCGAGCGTCGCCGCGAGCGCGAGCAGCCGCCTGAGCTTGCCCGCGCGCGGTGCCCCGGCCAGCACGTCGAAGTCCGCCCGCTCGATCGCGCCCAGAGCCGAGCGCCCGCCCGCCACGAAGGCCGCCACCGCGAGCCGCACGCGCACCCCGGGCAGCATGCCGATCAGCGCGCGACCTTCGTCGAGCAGCTCGCGCCCGCGCCGCACCTCGAACGCCAGCACCGCACGCAGCGCCGGCGAGGCACTGCCCGAATGCAGGTCGCGCGGCCCGGCTCCGAAACGCTCGAGGTCCTCGAGCGGCAGGTAGACGCGCCCGCGATCGCGGTCCTCCGCCACGTCCTGGCAGTGCTCGGCGAGCTGAAGCGCCGTGCAGATCGCATCCGAGTGCGCGATCCGCTGCGGCGTCGCGAGGCCGAACACGCCCAGCACCAGCTCGCCGACGGGATTGGCCGACAGCTCGCAGTAGCCGCGCAGCTGCTCCCAGGTCTCGTAGCTGGACACTCGCTGATCGAGACGATTGGCCTCGATCAGGCGCACGAAGGGACCGCGCGGCAAGGCGCACTCGCGCAGCGTCGGTTCAAGCGCGCTCAGCAGCGGCGTCTGGGCTGCGCCTTCGAACGCGCGGTCGAGATCGGCTTCGAGCTCGGCGAGGGCTGCCAGCCGGTCGCCGGTGCTCGCGCCGGCGACCGCGAGCTCACCGTCGCCGATCTCGTCCACCAGGCGCGCGAACCCGTACAACGCCAGCAGATGCCTGCGCGAGCGCCGCGGCAGAGCGTGGCTTGCGACCGGGAAGTTCTCCCCGGGGGCCCGCCCCATCACGGCTGCGGCCTCCATCAGCCCATGCGCGCGGCCAGGCACCGTCCCAGCGCCATGATCGGGAACGTGAGCCTGTACATGTGGTAGTTGATGTAGTAGTCGGAGGGGAATCCCGTGCCCGTGTACTGGGGCTCGTCCCAGGTGCCGTCCTCGCGCTGGCTGCGCACCAGCCAG
Organism: uncultured Solirubrobacterales bacterium; assembly: GCA_963706765.1. Lineage (GTDB taxonomy): Bacteria > Actinomycetota > Thermoleophilia > Solirubrobacterales > Solirubrobacteraceae > Palsa-744. The sequence goes on from OY970168.1 coordinate 127,998, forward strand.
GCGATCCCGCGCTCGGCCAACTCGGAGTCGACCTCGCCCGCCGCATGCAGTGCCAGCAGCGCCCACGCGGTCTGCGACGCGGTGCTCTCGCCGCGCCCGATCCACGCGCGATCGTCATATGAGCGGGGATCCTCGCCCCAGCCGCCGTCCTCGTTCTGATGCTCCGCCAGCCAGCGCACGGCCCGCCTGATGCTCGGGTGCGAGCGCTCGACGCCGGCGGCGATCAGCGCGGGCACCACCGCTCCCGTGCCGTATGAGTGGTTCACACCCCAGCGCCCGAACCACGACCCGTCGGCCTCCTGGCACTCGATCAGCCAGCGCACCCCGCCGCGCGCCGCCGCGGTGTCGACGAGATCGAGTGCGGCGAGCATCTCGACCGCGTGCGCCGTGACGTCCGCGCTCGGCTCGTCGATCACCTCGCCGAAGTCCAGGAACGGCAGCTCGCGCACGAACGAGCGTGTGTTGTCGGCGTCGAAGGCTCCCCAACCGCCGTCCTGGCACTGCATGCCCCGCACCCAGCGCAGCGCCCTCCCGACCGCCGCGTCGACGCTCTCGCGCAGCTCCGCGCCGCGGATGCGCCGCAGCGCCAGCACCACCTCGGCGGTGTCGTCGACGTCGGGGTAGTTGACGTTCGCAAACTCGAATGCCCAACCCCCGGGACCGAGCGCCGGCCGCGCGACTGCCCAGTCGCCGCTCGCGGTCACCTCCTCGCCCAGCAGCCAGCGGGCCGCACGCTGCATCGCGGGGTCATCGCCGGGCACGCCCGCGTCGGCGAGCGCGACGATCGCCAGCGCGGTGTCCCAGACCGGCGACTGGCACGCTTCCAGACGCCTGCTCGGTCCCGCCGGCGCACCGACGCCGCGGGAGTCGTCGCGATCCTCGACCATGAAGCGCCCGAGCCCCTCGAGCCCGCGCCGCATCACCGGGTGCTCCAGCGCGTAGCCGCCGAGGTGAAGCGCCATCAGCGAATAGACCCACGGGGGCTGAATCCCACCCCAGGAACCGTCCGCCTCCTGGCGGCGCACGATCCAGCGCTCGGCGCGACCGAGCGCGAGGCGCCGGAGCGGTCGGATCGGGCGTCGCTCATACGAGCGCAGCAACGGGTCGAGCGCGGCGAGCAACCGGCCGCGCCACGAGCTGGGCCGCGAGACCTCGGCCGCCTCGCCCGAGTGCAGCTCGTCGAGGTCGAAGCCGAGCAGGCGCACCGGCCGGTGCGCTTTCACGAGCGCGAGTGCCACGACCGTCTGGCGCGCCCAGCAGGCGAAGTCATAGACGTTCAGCGGCGCGCGCTTGGGCAGCAGCACGATCTCGGGCGGCAGCGCAGGCACCTCGTCCCACGACCACAGCCCGAACAACGCCAGCCAGACGTGGGTGAACACGCGCGCCCGCTCGATCCCACCGTGTGCGCGCACGAACGCCGCCGCCGCGCGCATGTGGCGGGCATCGGGCTCGTCGCCCGCGACCCGCAGCGCCCAGTAGGCCTCGATCGTGGTCGACAGCTCGCCCGGGCCGCCGTAGAAGTTGGCCCAGGTCCCGTCATCGCGCTGCTGGGAGCGGATCCAGGCCGCGGAGCGCTCGGTCTCTTCGGCGCGGCGCACGCCCAGGAACTCGCGCAGCAACACGTCCTCGGCGTCCATCGTCACGTTCGTCTGCAGCTCGCCCTGCCACCAGCCCGCGTCGTCCTGGAGCGAGAGCAGATGCGCACACGCGCGCTCCAGTGCAAGCTGAGCTTCGCTGGGTGCTGCCACCGTCGAAGAGGGCATTCCCGGGAAACCTAGATCCTTTTGGCCTGTGACGACACCTGCACGCACATTGTGCAGGCACGAGCGGCGATTCTAGAAGTACAGACCGCCCTACCCCGGCGCGGGAGGGCCAACCAGCGCCTCCGGGTGTTCGTCCGTCAGCGCCCGCCGGCGCAGCGCGGGCTGCGAGATGCTGCGGGGGACCGGCGAGACGAAGCGAATCACGATCAATCCGTTGACATCGCGGCGCTGATACAGGCGAAAGCCGGGCGCCGGCGGTCTGTCGGCGTCGGCCCGCAGCGGCGGATAGCCGATCTCGTCGATCTCGCCCACCCTCGCCCTTGCGCCGCGGCGCAAGGGCGCCAGCGGCGCCAGGTAGTACTCGAGCGGCGCCGAGCCGAGCTCGACCGTCGTGATCGCGCGCGCGAGCGCCTGCCCTCCGGCGGGCTGCGGCGGTCGCTCGGACGACGCGGGGAGGGCAGAACCGCTGGCGAGCGGGCCCGCCACGGGGCTGCGCAGGACCTTCGCGACCCCGCGCCAGTCGCCGCGCTGCAGGCGTGGGCTGGCGTCGACGTCGAGCGACACCGCCAGGAATCCGAGCCCCGCGACCGTCGCCAGGATCGCGCCGAGCGCGCCTGCGCGGCGGCTGACGATGACGAGCGCGAGCAGCGCCGTGAGCGGGATCGCGGCGCCAACCAGATTGCGCGGCGCCAGGTAGTCGGCACCCAGCAGCGCGAGCACGATCGGAGCCAGGATGCCGGTGCCCGCGACCGCGAGCGCGATCAGCGCCCCGCGCTCCTCGACCGGCTCCAGCGCGCGCCACAGCCCGTAGCCCACGCCCGCGATCAGCGGCAGCGCGATCGCCAGTTCGACACCGTGCCCGAGCGGGGCGCCGGAGTAGCCGGTCAGGTAGTACTGCGGGATCGCCGCCAGCCGGCTCGAGAGCGCCCAGCGCCCGATCCACTGCGTCCCGTGCCCGCCCTGGGAGAGGATCAGCGGCAGCAGCGCCAGCCCGACCACCGCCAGCGCGCCGACCGCCGGCAGCGCGGCACGCCGGCTGCCGCGATCCCACAGCAGCCACAGCGCCATCGGCACGAGCAGGAACACGGCGAAGTAGTGGCTCAGCAGCGCGAGCGCTCCGGTCAGCGCGAAGGCCGCCATCCGCCCGCGGCTCGGCACGCGCAGCGCGCGCAGGAAGCACAGCATCGCCAGGGCGGCCGTCAGCACGAACAGGCCGTAGGCGCGTGCCTCCTGCGAGTACCACACCAGCAGCGGATTGACCGCCACCCCGGCCGCGGTCGCGATCGCCGTGGCCCGGCGCCCGGACAGCTCGCGGCCGATCGCCCACGCCACCGGCACGGCCGCAACCCCGGCAAGCGCCGAGGGCCAGCGCAGCGCCAGCTCGCCGGTGCCGAGCAGGCGCGAGTCCGCCCACGCGAGCACATACCAAAGCGGCGGCGTGTTCTCGCTGTGCACGACTCCTCTGAGCGTCGCCCACAGGCTTGGGTGCAGCACGTGTATGGGCGTGAACGCCTCGTCGTACCAGAAGCTCTGCAGATCGAGCGTCGAGAACCGCAGCGCCGCGGCCAGCAGCGTCAGCGCGAGCAGCGGCCACAGCTCCACGAGCGTCGAGCGCCGCGACGTCTCGCGGCCGCGTTCGCCGGCGAGCGTTGCCGCCGCGCTCACTGCCCCTGCTTCCCGGCCGTCCCGCCGGCGCCACTGGCGGCCGGCGCCGCGGGCGCGGAGGGCGCCGAGGCCCTCGAATCGGGCGATGCCTGTGTCGCCCCGGACGCTGCGGGGACCGCGCGGGCCGGGCACAGCGCCAGCACCTCGCGGCCGCTGCAGCCGTAGCGATCGGCGCGAATGTCTTCGACTCGCGGGGGCAGGTACCAATGGCCGTGAACCGTCCGCCGCCCCCCGCGCAGCGGCCCCCAGATCGCGAGGCACAGCTGGGTGTTCGCTTTCGGCGCCCCCGGGGCGGTGTTGCCGCACACGACCTCGTGCCTGGAGCGTTCGCCGAGCACCGTCTGCTCGACGGACAGGTTGTGGTAATCGTGGCCCGTGTATGTGCGCCAGGTGCGCAGGTCGGCGATCAATCGTTGGTTGGTGTGGGTCTGGCGCACCACGTCGTTGATCGTCGCGGCCGCGAGCACGATCGCGACCAGCACCAGCATCACCGTCTCGACCCGGCGCACGCGCGTCATTGCACCGGCGCGAACAGCGGCGAGGTCTGGTGGACGATGAACAGCGCCTGCACGAACAGCGTCGCCGCCAGCAGGCGCCGATCGCGCGTCACCACCGCCAGCGGCAGCGGCCAGAGGATGTACCAGGCCAGCAGCCACGTGCTCGTGACGGCGATCGCGAGCAGCGCCCAACCGGACGCCGCCACCCAGTCATAGCCGCGCCACGTGCGCCACAGCAGGTGCGCCACGATCAGCACCAGCGCCGCCTTCAGCAGGTCGTGATCGACCGGGAACACGCCCGGCTTGCCGACCAGGTGGGCGAGCTCGTTTGGAAAGCTGTCGGTCGAGACGAACGCGGCGTCGCGGTTGAGCGCCGAGACGATGTCGAGGCCATGGCTGCCGAACGCCGCGTAGCCTGCGATCGCGACCGCCACGAGCGCCACCAGCCCGCCGATCAGCGGCGCCAGTCGCTTGCGGCTCAGCAGCATGAACGGCAGCAGCACCCCGACCGTCGCCTTCACCAGCGCTCCCGCGATCACGAGCGCGCCGGCCGCGAGGTCGCGCCCGGAGCCCATGCTCCAGCGCGAGGCCAGTTCGCCCTCCTCGACATCGTCGCCGACTGCCCGGCCGCCCGGCCGCGCGACCGTCAGCGCGACCGCACCCATCATCAGCGCCAGCATGATCAGGTCGTTGTGCGCGCCCCCGAAGCCGTAGATCACATACAGCGGATTGGCGCCAACCGCCAGCAGCGCGAACACGGGGTCAAAGCCACGCCGCAGCGCCACGCGCCAGGTCAGCAGCAGCGTCACGAAGCTCGCGATCAGCGCGTAGACCTTCATGCCCCACAGCGCCCCCACGAGCCCGAGCGGCGCGAGCGGATAGGACAGCAGCGTGTACAGCGGACCGTAGGCCGTCGCGACCCGGCGCCAGTCGAGACCCACGTAGTGGAACACCGGATCGCCCGCGATCGCGCCCGGGCCGTGGAGGTATGGGTTGACGCCGTGGACGACCCCCATCCGCGCGTAGGCGATGTAGCTGAACACATCCGTGGACACGAGCACCGGCCCGACGAACACGATCAGGTGCAGCAGCGCCACGAGCGCCACCGAAGCGCGCACCCTGGTGCGCTGCGTGAGGCCGCTCCAGCCGCGCGCGTGCGCGATCGCGAGCAGCCCCGCATAGCCGCCCGTGAAGCTCAGGATCGCGATCAAGAAGACGCGGAAGCCGAGCCGCTCGCCTCCCAGCGACTGCAGCCAGCCCGCGATCGGCGGCGACTTCGGCGCCAGCGCCGAATGGCCGAGCGATGCGTCGAGCACGATCTCGACGGTCGCCGCGAGGACGACGAGACCACAGAGCGCTGCGAGAACGGGCGCCCAGCGCCCGACCGCGGCGCCCCGGCGCGTGCGGGCGCCCACGGCGCCCGCCGGCGCGGCTACAGCGCCATCCAAACCGTCTTGCTCTCCAGATAGGCCTCGAGGCCGTCGCGGCCATGCTCGCGCCCGACGCCCGAAGCCTTGAAGCCGCCGAACGGCGCGCTCGGGTCGACGGCGCCCCACGAGTTCACGTACACGGTGCCCGCTCGCAGCTGCGCGGCCAGCCGGTGTGCGCTCGAGAGATCGCGCGTCCAGACGCCGGCCGCGAGGCCGTACTCCCCCGCGTTCGCGCGCTCCGCGACCTCCTGCAGCGATTGATACGGCGAGGCGACCAGCACCGGGCCGAAGATCTCCTCGCGCACGATCTCCAGGTCGTCCGAGGTGGCGCTGAACAGCGTCGGCGCCACGTACCAGCCGCCGCTGTCGCGCAGCACGGCCTCGCCGCCGCTGAGCAGCTCGGCGCCTTCGCTGCGACCCGCCTCGATGTAGCCGAGCACGCGCTCGTGCTGCTCGGCCGAGATCAACGGCCCGAGCTGTGTCCCGGGGTCGAGCCCGGGACCGAGCGAAACGCTCGCCGCGCGCTCGGCGAGCGCCGAGACGATCTCGTCGAAGCGCTCGGCAGGCGCGAACAGGCGCGAGCCCGCGTTGCAGGCCTGGCCGGAGTTGAAGTAGATCGCCTGGAACGCCCCCGCGACGGCCGCGTCGAGGTCGGCGTCGGGCAGGATGATGTTGGGCGACTTGCCGCCCAGCTCGAGCGTCACCCGCTTCAGCGCGCGGCCGGCCTTGGAGCCGATCTCGCGTCCGACAGCCGTCGAGCCGGTGAACGCGATCTTGTCGACCCCCGGGTGCTCGACGAGCGCCGCACCGGTCGCGCCATCGCCGGTGAGGACGTTGATCACACCCGGCGGGAAGCCGACCTCGAGCGCCAGCTCGCCCAGCCGCAGCGCGCTGAGCGGAGTCTGCTCGGCCGGCTTCAGCACCACCGTGCAACCGGCAGCGAGCGCCGGCGAGAGCTTCCACGAGGCCATCAGCAGCGGAAAGTTCCAGGGGATGATCTGCCCGCACACGCCGACGGGCTCGCGGCGGGTGTAACAGTGCACGTCGGGGCCGGCCGCGACCGGCAGCATCGCTCCCTCGATCTTCGACGGCCAGCCGGCGAAGTAGCGCAGGTGCGCTGCCGCGCCGCGCACATCGACGATCTGGGCGAGCTTGACGGGCTTGCCGTTGTCGAGCGACTCGATCTGGGCGAGCTCCTCGGCGTGGGCTTCGACCGACTCCGCCAGCGCGATCAGCAGCCGCTCGCGCTCGGGCGCGCGCGAAGTGGACCACGCCCCGAAGGCCTCCCGCGCCACAGCTACCGCGGCGTCGACATCCTCGGCGCCGGCGTGCGCGATGCGCGCGATCTCCTGTCCGCTGGCGGGGTCGAGCGTCGCGAAGGTCGCACCGCCTGCAGCCTCGGGACGCTCCGCTCCGATCAGCAGCGCATGCCGCCGCGCGACGAACTTGCGCGCGGCCTCGCCGAGCGCGTCGGGTAGCGCTGCGGTGGCGGGGTTCATGCCCGCAGCCTACCGCGGGCGTATGCTGCGTGGCGATGTCAGAGCCCTCGAAGGCCGTGCTGATCACCGGCTGCTCGTCGGGAATCGGTCATGCCGCGGCGCTGCGGCTGGCGCGCGCCGGCTTCACGGTCTATGCGAGCGCGCGGCGCCTCGAGTCGATCGAGGACCTGCGCGAGGCCGGCTGCCACACGCTCGCGCTCGACGTCACCGACGAATCCTCGATGCGCGAGGCCGTGGCGCTCGTGGAGCGCGAGCAGGGCGCCGTCGGAGTGCTCGTCAACAACGCCGGCTACAGCCAGAGCGGCGCCGTCGAGGCGGTTCCGCTCGACGCGGTCAGGAGGCAGTTCGAGACCAACGTGTTCGGTGTCATCGCCCTGACCAAGCTGGTGCTGCCGAAGATGCGCGCGCAGCGTTGGGGCAAGATCGTCAACGTCAGCTCGATGGGCGGGCGGCTGACGTTCCCCGGTGGCGGCTACTACCACGCCACCAAGCACGCGCTGGAGGCGATCAGCGACGCGCTGCGCTTCGAGGTGCGAGGCTTCGGCATCGACGTCGTCCTGATCGAGCCGGGCTTGATCGTGACCGACTTCGGCAGCGCCGCGGTCGCCAGCATGGATGCGATCGGCGACGGCGAGGAGGGCCCCTACGAGGAGTTCAACGCCAAGGTCGCTGCAGCAACCCGCGACGTGTACACGGGGCCGATGCGCCTGCTCGGAGGCGGGCCCGAGACCGTCGCCAAGGCGATCGAGCGCGCGATCTCCCGTCGCCGTCCGCCTGCGCGCATGCGCGTGACTCCCTCGGCGAAGATGGCGATCTCGAGCCGCCGGCTCACGCCCGACCGCTTGTGGGATCTGGCGATGCGCTCGCAGTTCCCACAACCGCGCTAGCTGTAGCTAGCTGCGGTCCGCGCTCCTGCGGCTCAACCGGTGTCCGCCGCCAATCGGCTGGGCAGCGCCGCCGCCGGCCGTGGCCGGCCGATCTGAAAGCCCTGCGCGAAGTCGATCTCGAACTGCGCCAGCAGCTCGAGGGTCTCGCGATCGCCGACCCACTCGGCGATCGTCTGCTTGCCCATGCCGCGGGCGAGCAGCGCGAGCGCCTGCACGATCAGCTGATCCTCGCGTGAGCGCGGCAGCGCGCTCACGAAGGCGCCGTCGATCTTCAGGTAGTCGAACGGCAGCCGCTTCAGGTGCTGCAGCGATCCGAAGCCCGTGCCGAAGTCGTCGAGTGCGACGGCGCAGCCGAGATTGCGCACGCCCGCGCAGAAGCTTCGCGCGCAGCGCATGTCGGAGATCGCGGCGGTCTCGGTGAGCTCGAACACCAACCGACGCGGGTCCAGCTGGTGGCGGCGCAGGCAGTTCTCGATTCGCGCGAGCGTCATGCGGTCGCTGACCGACAGCGCCGACAGGTTGATCGCGACCTGAACGCCATCGCCCAGCGAGCCGCGGCTCAGCAGGGCCGCAACGCGCTCGAGCACGAGCGCGTCGATATCGCGCACGAGACCCGAGCGCTCGGCCGCCGGCAGGAAGCGGTTCGGCGCGATCAGCGGACGGCCGACCCCGTCGTGCATGCGCACGAGCGCCTCGTAGTGGGTGACCGAGCCGTCCTGGAGCGCGACGATCGGCTGGTAGTGCACGACGAAGGCACGTTCGCCGAGCGCACGGCGCAGGCGCTCGTTCCAGCGCTGGCGTGCGAGGCCGGCCGGCGAGGACAGGGCGCCGGTGTCCGCGCTGCGGTAGCGCCCCTGGCGGGCGCGCGCTGCGGGGCGCAGCAGCAACCGCGAGTTGGCATGGCTCGAGCTCGAAGAACGCATGTCGTCCGAGCACAGGCTTTCGACACCTCCCCGCCACGGCCCTGCGCGGGGGCGCGAAATGGAGCTTCGCGCCCACAAGCCTTCAGCAAAGCTGCGCAGAGCTGCGCAGTCACTCGCGTGAATAGGGGCGCCGGGCGCGATCGGAGATCACCAACAGCAGCGCGAGCAGCACGAAGTTCATCACCACCGAGGAGCCGCCGTAGGCCACCAGCGGCAGCGTGACGCCCGTCAGCGGGATCACGCGGGTGACTCCGCCGACGATCACGAATACCTGCAACGCGACGATGAACGACAAGCCCGTCGCGAGCAGCTTCGAGAACGAGTCCTTGGCGAGCATCGCTGTCTTCAGGCCGCGCTCGACGAACAGCAGGTACACGAGCAGCAGGCCCGCGGATCCGACGAGTCCCAGCTCGTTGGTTATGACCGCGTAGATCAGATCGCTTTCGGGCACCGGCAGGATCGAGCGGCGCACCACCTGGTGGTTGGCGAGTTCCACCGGGTACTGCAGCAGCGACTGGTCGAAGCCGGTCCCGAGCAGCCCGCCGTCGGCCTGGGCGAACAGCGACTGGGCGAGCTGGTAGCTGCCCCCCGGGCTGTTGTAGACGGTCGGGTTCAGCGGGTCTTCCCAGGCCACGACGCGCGAATGCACGTGTCCGACGTGGACCACCACGAACCACGCCCCGAGCCCGAACAGCACGAGTCCGATCAGCGGAAACGAGAAGCGCCCCGTGGCCACGTACAGCAGCGCCAGGAAGGCGCCGTAGAACATCAGCGAGGTGCCGAGCTCGCGCGTCAGCAGCAGCGTTCCCATCGCCGCCCCCCAGATCACGAGCATCGGTCCGAACTGCTTCATCGGCGGCAGCGTCAGGCCCAGCACTCTCCTGCCGGCGGTCACCAGCACCTGGCGGTTGTCGTGCAGGTAGCTGGCGAGGAAGATCACGATCGCGACCTTGCCGAGCTCGGCCGGCTGGAAGGAGACGCCGCCCAGGTGCACATCCAGGTAGGCACCGTTGACCTGCCCGCCGATCCCCGGCACGCGCGGCAGCACGGTCATCGCGATCCCCACGGCGGCGATCGTGTAGCGGTAGCGCTCCAGCACCCCCACGCCGCGGCGGCGCAGCGCGAGAATCGTCGCCGCGAACAGGATCAGGCCGAGCACCAGCCACTGGGCCTGCTGGCGTGCGAGCGTCGGTTCGATGCGATAGACCATCACGATCCCGACGCTCGCCAGCACCGCGCTGAGGGGGAACAGGTAGGGGTCGGCGTCGGGCAGCGCGAAGCGGATCACGAGATGGCCTGCGATGCAGAGCGCGAGGAACAGCGCGCCGTAGGTGAGCGAGACGCTCGAAGCGTGGTTGAGCGCCACGTTGGTCGCCGCCCCGCGGCTCGTGTCCTGCGACTGGATGAAGATCGCCGTGAAGCCCGCTGTGATCAGCAGCGCGGCGGGGACCAGGCCCAAGAGCTCTCTGTTGCGAGGATTCAGCACTGTCGGGGTGTTGGGAAGTGCATCTGACGGGCGCCACGGTCTTCCCTGGCAAGCGCTCCCACGCCGGTCGCCGACCCTGCTGTGGCGACGCCGGCCCGCCTCTGAGAGGGGCGGAGCCGCCTGCGCTGGCCCGCAAAGCCTAGCCGCCGTGGCGGCGTGGAACGCCGGACTGCTCGCTAGGCTTGGCGCAGCGCGCGCCCTGGTGTGGACGGCGTCTGCGTGCCCGTGCGGCCATGAGCGGCTATCCAGCGACACCCCAAGGAGACGAGCGTCCGCCCGCGCCGGGATGGAGCGTGATCAAGCGCTTCTCGCTGGCGGCGGTGCTGATCGTCCTGCTCAGTGCCGGCGCCACCGCGACGGTGGCGCTCAACAAGATCACGACGATCGCCGAAGAGGTGTTCCCCAAGCTCAACGAGATAAAGGCCCCGAAGGGGGTCGTTCACGAAGAATACAGCGGCGGTCCGGAGACCTTCCTGGTACTTGGCTCGGACCGGCGCGTCGGGGCCAAGGACAGCTACGACCGCGAAGACCCCCCGCACAGCGACACGATCCTGCTGGTGCGCTTCGACCCTACCCAGGGGCAGACCTCCGTGCTCTCGATCCCGCGCGACCTGATGGTCAACATCAGCACGCGCAACGGCCAGAGCTATCCCGAGGAAAAGATCAACGCCGCGTACACGATCGGCAACAAGCTCGGCGGGACCAAGGGCGGGATGGTGCTGGCCGCCGAAACGATCGAGCGGGAAGTGTTCCCGGGCCTGAAATTGAACGGGATCCTCGACGTCAGCTTCTCGGGCTTCATCAAAGTCGTCGACACGCTCGGCTGCGCGTATGTGAACGTCGACCACCGCTACTACAACGCCAATGTCGGCTCGACTGAAACCGACTACACGAGCATCAACCTGCAGCCCGGCTACCAAAAGCTGTGCTACGAAAACGCGCTCGACTACGTCCGCTATCGCCACACCGACTCGGACTTCGTGCGTGTCGCCCGCCAGCAGGACTTCCTGCGCGACCTGCGCGAGCAGATCTCGCCCTCGAATGAGATCGGGCAGATAGACACCGTCGCGAAGGCCGTCGGGCACGCGGTCAGCTCGACGTTCCACGCATCAGCGAGCGAGCTGATCGAACTCGCGAAGCTGATCGCCTTCTCGCAGTCAAAGCCCCTGCGCCAGGTCCGGTTCCACACCTCCAACGTCGACTTCAAGGGACCGGGCGGCGGCTCCTACGTGACCACCACGCCCGAGCTGGCCCAGCAGACGCTGACCGAATTCGAAAGCAGCCAGGCCCAGCCTGTGCTGCCCGTCGCGCAGCCGGCATCCCACGCACACCACAGCCACCACCACTCCCACCACCATTCCGGCAGCTCGCCACACTCGCTGGACCTGTTCGCCACCTCCTCGGCGGGCAGCGAAGAAGCGGTCAAAGCGGCGCTCAACGTCCCCTTCCCGGTCCTGTATCCGACCCTGCAGACCGGCGCCGGCGAACAGCAGCAGGTGCGGCCATACGCGCTGCGCGACCAGCAGGGCAACCTCCACAACGCATACGTCGTCGTCTGGCGCCAGAACTCGATCGGCGGCTACTACGACTTCGAGGGCTCCAACTGGCTCAACCCACCGCTGTTCGCGCACGCGCGCGTGGAGACGATCGGGTCGCGCTCCTACCGGATGGTCGACGACGGCTCACACATCCACGTGATCGGCTGGCGCAGCGGGCGGGTGCTGTACTGGCTGACCAACACCCTGCTCGAGGAACTCTCCAACGCGCAGATGATCGCGGTCGCCAAATCCGCCCAGCCGCTGCACTGAGAGCGTCAGGCGCGCGGGCCGGCGGCGGTCTCGCCGGCGGCCTGATCGAGGGCGGCGTTGACGAGCGCATCAGCGTCGGCATTCTTGGCGCGCGGCACCGAGCGCACGCTCCAGCGGGCGAATCCGCCCAGCGCCCGCAGGGCCTGCTGGTGAAGCGGCTTCATCGCCGCGTGCTTGACCTTGTACTCGCCGTTGACCTGCTTGGCGATCAGCTCCGAGTCGTTGATGACCTCGACTTCGCTGACGCCGAGCTCGCTCGCACATGCCAGCCCGAGCAGCAGCGCACGGTACTCGGCGACGTTGTTGGTGACCTCTCCCAGCAGCTGCGAGCGCTCTGCGAGCAGCTCGCCCTCGGGGCTCGAGACCACGCAGGCCGCAGCCGCGGGCCCGGGATTGCCGCGCGCGCCGCCGTCGACGTGGACGATCGCCTTGCTCATCGCGTGCCGATTATGCACGCGGCCAGGGACGTCTCGGCCTGCGGCCTGCGAGCACGGGGAACGGAAAACGGTCGCTAGGAAACGCTTGCGAGCGGCGGCAGGTCGCCTGCGACGCGCGCTCGACGGCGATCGCGTATCACCCGCCGCTGAGCCATCTCAGCCGAGGAGCGTCCGCCACGAGCGCGACGGTCGCCGACGCGACGATCGATGATCACCTCGACGCCGTCCTCGTGCTCGTAGTAGGCGACGAGCTTCGGATAGAGCTCATCGGCGAGCTCCCTTGGCACCACGCAATAGATCATGACAACGCCGATGCTACCAGTGCGAGCGCGCCCTGATCGTCTGCACTTGCATTGGCTGCACGCTCCTGCTCCTCCAGCTCGGCCAGCTCGGTGCCCTGCGCGATCAGCTTCGCGCCGAGCGCCTCGTCGCCGAGATCGACCTCGTAGCGGTACCAGCAGAGCTCCCACGCCACCACGATCGCGACGCCGCTGCCGGACTCTGCAAGCGGTCGTACGCACACGCTCGGGGCGCCCAGCGAACGTGCGATCCCCGCGACCCGCCGGGGGTGCTCGCCCGCGTTGAAGACCTCGATCGCGCGCTGCGCCTTCAGATCGCCGCTGCGTGGCGCCTCGGGGGCGGCTCCCGCGCGCTGCGAGGGCGCGGAGGTGGCGATCTGCTCGACGCTCAGCGGATGGGCGTCTGCGCGTGTGGACTGCTCCTGCACGCCCTCGTGCGCAGATACGAGAGCCTGATCGGCCTGCGGAGCGGGCTCGAGGAAGTCGTAGGAGAGGCTCTCGGCGTCGTCCCCGTATGCGGGCGCCGCGGCTCCGGCGGGCTCGTCTGCGACCAGCTCGGGCGCCGGTTCACGCAGCGCTCGAAAGCGCTCGAGCAGGTTCCTGGCTCGCCGCTGGCGTGCCGGGTGCAGGCTCACGGCGTGGCCCTCCCCCTCTCGCAGCCAGCCCTCATCCGCCGCTCGCGGCGCGCACAGCTCGCACACGTTACGCCGGCGCCCACCGGCGAGGAACACGTCCGGATGCTCGCCTCGCAGCAGTCTGCGGCCGCAGACATCGCAGGCGACATCGGGCTGTGAAGTGACGATCGAACGCGTCGACATGATCAGTCAGGGTATCTAGGCCGGCAAGCGCGCGCCACGATGGGCGCTCGCTGGCGCGCCGCGCAGCGCTCGCGCCGCTGATCCTGCGGCGCCAGCTGGGGCGCCGGTGCAGTCTCGCCTGCGGGGTCGGAGCTGCCACAGACTCTCAGGCGTGCGCCGCCTCCTGCTCGTGCGCGGCGCCGTCGACGACCTGTTGTGAGATGTGCGCGGGGACCTCCTCATAGCGCAGGAACTCGAGCGTGTAGTCGCCCTGTCCGCCGGTGATCGAGCGCAGGTCGGGCGCGTAGCTGAGCATCTCGGCCATCGGCACCTCAGCCTTGATCTCGGTCATGCCACCGACGGGCTCCATGCCCTGCGGGCGCCCGCGACGGCTGTTAAGATCGCCGATCACGTCGCCCACGCAAGCCTCAGGCACCGACAGGGTCACGAGCATGATCGGCTCGAGCAGCACCGGGCGCGCCTCGCGCAGGGCATCCCTCATCGCCTGCGCACCCGCCAGCTTGAACGCGATCTCCGAGGAGTCGACGGCGTGGTAGGCGCCGTCGAACAGCCGCACGCGCACATCCTTGACGGGGTATCCCGCGAGCACTCCAGCGCCCATCGCCTCGCGCACCCCCTTCTCGACCGCGGGGATGAACGAGCTCGGGATCACGCCGCCCTTGATCTGGTTGACGAACTCGAACCCCGCCCCTGACTCCAGGGGTTCGATCTCGATGTGGCAGTCGCCGAACTGCCCGCGACCTCCCGACTGCTTCTTGTGGCGACCGTGCGCCTTGGCGCTGGCCCTGATCGTCTCCTGGTAGGGGACGCGGGGCGGCTTCAGCGTGACCTCGACCCCGAACCGTTCGCGCAGGCGATCGACGATCACTTCCACGTGCACCTGCGACAGGCCGGCGACTATCTGCTCGCCGGTCTGCGGGTCACGGTGCAGGTCGATCGTCGGATCCTCCTCCTGCAGGCGCCGCAGCGAGCTGAACACCTTCTCCTCGTCGCCCCTGCTCTTCGGCTCGACCGCAAACGCCATCACCGGCGCGGGCAGCTTCAGCTCGGGCATCTCGATCGCCGTCTCACGGGACGACAGCCAGTCGCCCGCGCGCGTCTCCTTCAGCTTCGCCACAGCACCGATGTCGCCGGGGCCGAGCTCCTGCAGGTGACCGACCTCGGGGCCGGCGAACACGACCAGCTGGCCAATCCGCTCCTTCGCGCGGGCGCGCGAGTTCAGCACCTGGCTGTCGGCGCGCAGAGTCCCCTGGTAGATGCGCAGCAGGTTGATGCGTCCAGCGAACGGATCGGCGCGGGTCTTGAACACGTACGCGAACAGCTCGGCGTCGGGATCGGGCTCGAGCTGCAGCTCGCCGAGCTTCAGGCCGCCGTGCTTGACCGGCGAGGGCAGGTCCTCGACGATCGCGTCGAGCAGGCGGGTGGTGCCGAGGTTGCGGGTCGCGACACCGCAGACGACGGGGAAGATCTTGCCGTGGTTGGTTCCCTCCTTGAGCGCACCGACGATCTCCCCGTGGGAGATCTCCTCGCCCTCCAGGTAGCGCTCCATCAACGCGTCGGAGACCTCGCTGACCTCGTCCATCAGCTTCTCGCGGTACTCCTGGGCCAGCTCGGCCTGCTCGGGAGGGATCGGGATCTCGGTCGCCGCCCCGCGCTCGGTGGACTGCGCGCGGTAGCCCTTCATGTCGACCAGATCGATCACGCCCTCGATCTCGTGCTCGGAGCCGATCGGTATCTCGGTCGCGACGACGTGCTGACCGAACGCTCGCTTGAGCTGGTCGAGCGTCCTGAAGAAGTCGGCGCGCTCGCGATCGAGCATGTTCACGAACAGCATCCGCGCGATGTCGAGCTCCGCCGCGCGCTCCCACAGGCGCGCAGTCGAGACCTCGACGCCCATCACCCCGTTGACGACGAACACCGCCGACTCGCACACCCGCAACGCCCCGAGCGCGTCGGCGACGAAGCTCGGCTCGCCGGGGGTGTCGATCAGGTTGACCTTGCGCTCATCCCACGGCAGCGAGCTGAGCGTGGTGGAGATCGACATCTGCCGCGCCTGCTCGTCGGCTCCCGAGTCCGACACCGTGCTGCCGTCGGGAACGCTTCCCAAGCGGCTGGTCACGCCCGCCTCGAACAGCAGCGCCTCGTGCAGCGACGTCTTCCCCGCCCCTCGATGACCGACGAGGGCGACGTTGCGAATACGGTCCGCTGCTTGGCGCATGACGGGATCTCCTTTTGTGGGCGGGACTGCTGACGATACCGACGTCCGCACCGGATCGCCAGCGTCTCGCAGCCGCGCGCAGCGCTCGCGCGGCTGCGCGAACAGTCGCCGATCGGGGAGGGGCAGGGCCGCATGCGGCCCTGCCCCGGAGTCGCACATGTGCGACTCCGCCGGCGGGCGCATGCGCCCGCCGCAACGGCACTCAGGTGTCGAAGGTGTCCTCCTGCATGTGCGAGCGCAGCCGCAGGACTGCCTTGGTGTGGAGCTGGGAGACCCGCGACTCGGTCACCCCCAGAACCTCCCCGATCTCGCGCAGTGTCAGGTTCTCGTAGTAGTAGAGCGCGATCACCAGCTTCTCGCGCTCGGGCAGGGTCGAGATCGACTCGGCGATGCGATCCTTCAGATCGCCGACGTCGAGCGCTTTCGCCGGGTCCGGCGCGGAGGTGTCCTCGAGCGTGTCCATCAGCGAGACCTGATCGCCGCTCGAGTCCGAGGTGCTCCACAGCTCGTCGAGCGCCACGATCGAGGAGTGGGATATCGCCAGCAGCGAGTCGTTCAGTTCATCGACGCTGATCTTCAGCTCCGCCGCGATCTCCTTGTCGGTCGGAGCTCGCTGGAGCGTGTGCTCGAGCTTCGAGTTCGCGCGCTCGACCTCGCGCGCCCGCGCGCGCACGCTGCGCGGAACCCAGTCCATCGCGCGCAGCTCATCGATGATCGCGCCCTTGATGCGCATGATCGCGTAGGTCTCGAACTTGATCTCGCGCGAGAGATCGAAGCGCTCGATCGCCGCGATCAGGCCGCTGAGCCCGTAGGAGATCAGGTCGGCCTCCTCGACATGCGGCGGCAGTCCCGCGGCGGTGCGCCCGGCGACGTACTTGACCAGCGGCGAGTAGGCGACAACCAGCCGCTCGCGAGCGCGGCTGTCGCCGTCCGACTTGTAGCGCTTCCAGAGTTCGCGCAGCTCGATAGCTTTGACGTTCGTCTCCATCCAGGGGCGATCCGATCCCGATGCTCAGGCCCGGGGGTGGCTGCGCGCGTAGGCGCTTTTGAGCCTCGCGGACTCTACCCGAGTGTAAATCTGGGTGCTCGACACGCTCGCGTGGCCGAGCAGCTCCTGGATCGAGCGCAGGTCGGCGCCGCCGTCCAGGAGATGGGTCGCATAGCTGTGGCGCAGCGTGTGCGGACCGATCGAGCCGGCCGCCGAGGATACCCCTGCGCGCCGTGCCCAACCCCGCAGGCGCCGGCGCACATCGCTCGTGCTGAGCTGTCTGCCGGTCTTGCTCAGGAACACCGCCTCGGTCGCGTGCGCGGGGTCCACCAGCTTGCTCCGCGCCCGTTTCAGGTACTCCTCGAGCGCCTTCTGCGCGAGCTCGCCGATCGGAACCACGCGCGTCTTGCGTCCCTTGCCCTCGACACGCAGCTGCTCGGCGTCGTGGTCCAGATCATCGATGCCCAGCGACACGAGCTCGGCGGCGCGCAGGCCGCACGAGTAGGCGAGCTCGAACAGCGCCCGGTCGCGCAGCTCGAGTGGGCTGCCCGCGGGGATCGCATCGATCAGCCTCGCGGCCTCGCTCGCCTTGAGCACCCGCGGCAGCCGCTGTGGGCGCCGCGGCGCCGCGACGAGCTCGGCCGGGCTCTGAGCCACCGCGCCGTGCTCGCGCTGGCTGCGGAACAGCGCTCGCAGGGCGGCGAGCTTGCGCGCGCTCGTGCTCGGTGCGAGCTCGCGGCGGGTGAGCTCGGCGACATACAGGCGAACGTCCTTGGCGGCCACCGCCGCCGGCTGCAGCGCTCGCGTTCGCGACCACTGGGCGAACTGCTCGATATCGACGCGGTATGCACGCCGCGTTCGCGGCGAGACGTCGCGGCGCAGGAGATCGTTCTCGAGCAGTCGCAGAGCGTGCTCCCAAGCCGGGTCCATGCGGCGGTACTTCGCCGCCGCCTCTGCACGGCCTGCCTGACAGGGATGCGATCGTCCGCGCACGCCCACCGATGAAGCGTTCACGCTTCGCGACCGCCAGCGCCGCCGAAGCGCCTGCTCAGGCGGCCGCGAAGCGCTTCGAGGAGCCTTCCGAGCCACCACACAGAAGCGACTCGAGCGCGCTGGCGAGCTCGAGCCAGTCGCTCGCGCTGATGACCTCGCCCTCGTCGCAGACGTCTCTGTTCCAGGGGTGGGCGATCGTCGCGGCTGCGATGCCGTTGTCGAGCGCTTCGCTGAGGTTGCGTGGGCCATCGTCGATCAGCAGGTCGATCCCCAGCTCCACGCAGCGCGAGATCTTGTCGTAGGAGCAGCACAGATCGTCATATGGCAGGCCGATCTCACGCAGCCAGCGGGCGGTCGCGAGCGCACGATCGGGGTCGCGATGGCTCGTCACCTGGATGAAGTGGCCCTGGGCGTCGTGCCAGCGACGAACCGTCTCGACGGCGCCCGGGTAGGGCCTGCCCGCGAGGATCCGGGCCTCGCAGTGACTCTCCTGCACGCACACCGCCAGCTGCTCCGGTCGCAGCCGGGTGATGCCCCAGGTCAGCTGCTCCTCATACGGGAGCTCGACGCCGAAGCGCTGCAGCGCGATCTCCGAGAGCGTGTCCCAGTAGTGGTGCAGCGTCGAATCGATATCGATTGCGATCCTCATCTTCAGCGCCTATCCATGGCATCCGCACCCACCGGTCCCACGGCTACACGGTAGATTACTGCGATGACACCCACCGCGCCAATGCCCGGCGGTGACGCAGTCGCGACGCCGTCGCGAAACGGCCACCGTCCGGCCGACAGCTACGGGCCCGTTGGGCGCTCGCCATGGCTGGACATCGACTGGCGCGAGCACCAGCGCTGGGTGGTGGTCGACGGCCAGCCGGTCAACACGATCGAGCTCGGTTCCGGCCCGCCGCTGGTGTTCGTGCACGGACTCTCGGGCTCGTGGCCGAACTGGCTCGAGCAGCTGCCCGTGCTCGCAGCCGAGCGACGCGTGATCGCGATCGACCTGCCCGGCTTCGGCCATTCGCCGATGCCGCGCGAGCGCATCACGATCTCCGGCTACGCGCGCCTGCTCGACGGGCTGCTCGACGCACTGGCGATCGACGCGGCGGCGGTGGTCGGCAACTCGATGGGCGGCTTCATCTCAGCCGAGCTCGCGATCGCGTTCCCGCAACGGGTCGAGCGCATGGTGCTCGTGTCGCCCGCGGGGCTCAGCACCTTCCGCGACCGCCGCGCCAGTCGTGCGCTGCCCGCCCTGAAGCGCCTCGAGCTGCTGGTGGCCGCATACACGGCCTGGGTCGCGTCGAAATCCGACATGGTCTCCAAGCGCCCGCTGCTGCGACAGGCGACGCTCGGGCTCGTCACCGCGCACCCGGGACGGCTGCCGGCGGCGTTGGCCGCCGAGCAGGTCCGCGGCGCGGGCAAGCCGGGCTTCGTGCAGGCGCTCGAAGCCAACCTCAGCTACGACTTTCGCGACCGCCTGCCCGAGATCGCGTGCCCGACCCTGATCGTGTGGGGCGACCGCGATCGCGTCATCACGGTCCGCGACGCAGACATATACGCCGAGCTGATCCCAGGCTCGCGCAAAGTCGTCTACCAGGACACCGGCCACATAGCGATGGTGGAGCGTCCGGCGGCGTTCAATGCGCTGCTGAAAGAGTTCCTCAGCGAGTGATCGCGCCCTCGGCGGCGCTGCCGACGAGCTTCGCGTACTTCTGGATCGCCACGTCGATGTGCTCGTCGGCGCGCGCCGGTCGCGTGTAGGCCTCGACGCGCTCGGCGATCTGCTGGTCGCTGAGCGCGGCGTCGATGCGCCGGGAGTCGACGTCGATCGTGATCTCATCCCCGTCGCGCAGGGCCGCGATCGCCCCGCCCCGAACGGCCTCGGGCGCGATGTGGGCCGCCATGAAGCCGTGGGTCGCCCCCGAGAAGCGCCCGTCGGTGATCAACGCGACGGTCTCGCCCAGCCCCTCGCCGACGATCGCCGCGGTGACCGCGAGCATCTCGCGCATCCCCGGGCCGCCGGCGGGTCCCTCGGCACGGATCACGACCACGTCACCGGGCTGGATCTGCTTGGCGAGGACCGCCGCCATCGCCGCCTCCTCGCCGTCGAACACCCGTGCCGGGCCCGAGTGCAGCCGCCGCTCGTGTCCGGCGAGCTTCACCACGCATCCGTCGGGTGCGACGTTGCCGCGCAGGATCGCGAAGCCTCCGGTGGGCTTCAGAGGTTCGCTCAGCGGCCTCACCACGCGCTGTCCGGGCGTTTCCTGAGCCACGCGCGCATGCTCGCCGATCGTGCGTCCCGTGACCGTCAGGGCCTCCTCGTTCAGAGCCCCGGCCTCGAGCATGCGGGCGAGCACCAGCGGCACGCCGCCCGCCTCGTAGAGGTCGGTTGCGACGAACCTGCCGCCCGGCTGCAGGTCGCACAGCAGCGGCGTGCGCTCGGAGATCGCATCGAAGTCGTCAATCTCGAGGGGCACGCCGAGTTCACGGGCGACCGCGAGCAGATGCAGCACCCCGTTGGTCGAGCCCCCGCTCGTCGCGACCGCTGCGATCGCGTTCTCGAGCGCCGCCCGAGTCATGACCTCGCTCGGCAAGCGCCCCGCCCGCAGCACCTCCATCACCAGCTCTCCGCACTCGCGCGCGACCTCGAGCTTGCGCCCGTCCTCGGCCGGGACCATCGCGGAGCCCGCCGGCGAGATCCCCATGACCTCGAATGCCATCGCCATCGTGTTGGCGGTGAACTGGCCTCCGCACGCGCCCGCGCCCGGCGAGGCCGCCTCCTCGAGCTCATGCAGGTCCTGCTCGCTGATCCGCCCGGCCGCGAACTCGCCGACCGCCTCGAACACCTGCTGGATCGTGACGTCCTGACCGCGGAAGTGCCCGGGCCTGATCGATCCTCCATAGAGCATCAGCCCGGGGATGTCGAGCCGCGCGAGCGCCATCACCGCACCGGGAATCGTCTTGTCACATCCGGAGATCGTCACCAGCGCGTCGAACTGATGCGCGCTCGCCACCAGCTCGATCGAATCCGCGACCAGCTCACGGGAGACCAGCGAGGCCCGCATCCCGGCGGTGCCCATCGTGATGCCGTCCGAGATCGCGATCGTGTTCAGCTCCATCGGCGTGCCGCCCGCGGCGCGAATCCCGTCCTTGACCTTGGCCGCGAGCACGCGGTTGTTGAAGTTGCAGGGCATCGTCTCGATCCAGGAGTGCGCGACGCCCACGATCGGCTTCGCGAGGTCCTCGGCCGAGTAGCCGATCCCATGCAGGTACGCGCGCGCAGCAGCTCGCTCGGGTCCCTCGGTGAGGGCCCTGCTCCGGTGCCTGACGTCAAACTCGCCGCTGCTCACGCGGCGCGCACACTACCTGGAGCCAGCCCCTGCTGGGATGTCCGCGCAGCGCGTGATGCGGTGATCCGCAGCTCGCGCCCGCGCTGCTGCAGGTTCGTGCGCTCGCCCTCCCACACGACGAGTCGCCGCAGGTCACGTCGGACCCGCTCGGGGTCGAGCTGCCGTCCGGGCAGGTGCATGTTCGCATCGGCGATCAAGCCACGCTCATCGGCTGTCAGCGCCATCCACTTCGCGAGCACATCGTCGGAGTCGGGCAGGCGCGCGCTCCCATATGGCCGGGAGCGATCCGGAAAGGCGACGCAGTACTCGCTCAGCAGCTCACCCGACTCGGGCACGTACGCGACCAGTGGCTTGTGGGGATAGATCAGATATCCGTAGCGCCGGCCCGATGAGCCCCAGACACGCATGAAACCGAGGTCGCGATACATCGCCCACTCCTCCTCGTTCACACATGAGCGCAGCAGCGCTCGGGCGCGCGTCTCGGCGCGGCGCTCGCGTCCGGGGTCGAAGCCCTGCACTGCGTCCTCGGCTTCACGAGCCAGCACGTGCTGGCGCGCGCGGATGCGCGCCCGCAGCCACAGGAGCTTCAATCTCGGCCTGCTCAGCTCACAGATGAGCGCCGCCAGGACGAGCGCGCTCGTGGCGAGTCCGAGCAGCATCCGCTAGGACACCTGCACCGGCGCGCCGCCTGCGGCGCGCGGAAAGAAGATCACCCGCTCGGCGTCGCGTGGCACCTCGGCGAAGCTCTTGACGAGCTCCGCCTCCCGACGCCCTCCGGCCTCGGTGGGTACCGCTGCCCACATGCCGGCGTCGAGCTCACGACGGAACGCCTCGATCAGCTCCCGCTCCTGCTCGGGCACCTCAACATCGCCCTCCGCGAGCACGATCTCGCCATGACCGGGCTTCATCCGCAGGAGCTTCATCGTCTCCGATTATGTCACGCAGGCGGCACGCCAACGCCGCGACCAGCGCGCGCGCCCGCGAGCCCGAGCACGTCGACCGGTCCCGCGCCTGCGCCGAGCTCGCGCAGCCCCTGCGCGACGGCCTCGCCCGCCAGCGCGCGCGCCACGCGAGCCGCCTCCAGCGTGCTCCTGCCGAGCGCGAGCTGCGCCGCGAGCACCGACGAGTGGGTGCATCCGGAACCGTGCGCAGCGCCGCCCCGGTGGCGCTCGCCGGCGATCTCCACCGCGACCACGGGCTCGCCGGCGCCGTCCGATGGAGCCTGCACGAGCAGGTCGACCGCCCGCTCGCGGTGCCCGCCCGTCAGCACCACCGCGCCAGGGCCCAGAGCGAGCACCGCCCGGGCGAGCTCCTGCGCCTCGCCCTCGCGCTCCTGCGCATCAGATGAGACGCCCGCGAGCGCGCGCGCCTCCGCCAGGTTCGGCGTGGCCACGGTCGCGAGCGGCAGGATCCGATCGACGAGCACCCGCTGGGCCTCGGGGTCGAGCAGCCGTGCTCCCGACTCGGCCACCATCACGGGGTCGACCACGACCGGCGTCTGCTGCGGCAGCTCACTCAGCGCGAGAGCCACCACGGCTGCGACGTCCGCGGAGGCGAGCATGCCCACCTTGACGGCGTCGACCCCGATGTCGCTGAGCACCGCGCGCACCTGCTTGAGCACGATCGCAGGCGGAATCACATGCACCGCGCTCACGCCGACCGTGTTCTGCGCGGTGATCGCGGTGATCGCGCAGGTGCCGTGAACTCCGCAGCGGGCAAACGCCTTCAGGTCGGCCGCGATGCCAGCGCCACCGCCGGAGTCCGAGCCGGCGATCGTCAGCGCCACGGGTGTGCGCGCCGCTCCGCTGTCGTCGCCTGGTGCCCGCGTGGAGACTGCTCGGTCGTCTGCGCCGGCGAGCTCGCGCCACGGCTCCGCGGCCATCGCGATCAGGACGGCGCCTGGCGGCGACGTCGTGGGAAGATCGTGTAGCTGCCGATCGCCGTCACGAGCAGCCTGCCATCCTCGTGACGGACCTCGCTGCGCATCACCGCTGTGGTGCGGTTGCGGCGATCGAGCACTGTCTCGCACACGACCTCACCCTCGGTCGCCGTCTGTATGTAGTTGATCGAGATGTTGATCGTCGCGATGCGCTCCTCCACGGTGGTCTGTGCCCACAGCGTCGAGCCCATGCAGTAGTCGACCAGCGCATAGGTGGCGACGCCTGACAGCAGCCCGCCGGCGTTGATCAGCTCCGGCCTGATCTGCATTCGCACCGTATTGGGGTCATCCCAGCGCATCCCCATGAACGCCGTGACGCCGTCGAGCGACCCAGGGCTGTCGCGCGTCACCGGCCTGTCGCCCGTCACCGGCCTGTCGCCCGTCACCGGCCTGTCGCCCGTCATCGCCCTGTCGCCCGACCCCTGGCCGTGGCTCACCGATGGGCCCGTGTCTGCGCCACGAGACGCGGGCTCAGCGCCCGACGAATCGGGGTCGGGGCGGGCCTGATGCGCGTCCCGACCGCTCGTCGCGGCCGAGCCGTCGGAGGCAGGCCGGGCACGCGCGCTGTCGGTCTCGAATTCGTCAGCGGGGTCGTTCATGCGACTGGGAGGCTACGCGAGCGCGCGCTCGGGCGAGCGATGGGAATGATCCCGGCTCTCAGCTCGCGCGCGCAGGCGGGTCCTCGAAAACACGTCGCCCGCCCAGAGGTCACATGCCCGGCACGACCACGCATGACACCGGACAGCCTCGTGAGCTTCCGGACACGCCGGCGAGCCTAGGCTCCAGTGCGTGAGCACCGATGCCATCCACTGCGCACGGACCGGAGCGCATGCACGCCCCCACTCGGGCCGCGATCCGCGTCGCTCGCTCGGGCGCCTCGGCGAGGAGCTGGCGGCCGCACATCTGCAGCGCCGCGGCTTTCATGTGCTCGCCCGAAACGAGCGCACCCGCCATGGCGAGATCGACCTCATCGCGTTCGACGGCCGCGCGCTGGTGTTCGTCGAGGTCAAGACCCGGCATGCGCCGCGCCGTGGCCGTGCCCTCGATGCGGCGAGGCCACTCGCCTCCCTCAGCGCCCGCCAGCGCATCCGCGTGCGCAAGCTGGCACGCGCCTGGCTCGCGGATCGGACGCGCGCTCGCCCGACGGCAGCGAACATCCGCTTCGATGCGATCGGGCTCGTCATAGACGGGGCGGGACGAACGGTGTCGCTCGAGCACATCGAGGGAGCTTGGTGATCGGGCACCTCCTCGCGGGCCACCTCTGGCGGCAGATAGAGGACCCGCGAGCGAGGGCCGCGCGCGAGCAGGACGGTGCCCCGCGAGCGAGGGCCGCGCGGGGTCCCAGATGGCACACTCCCGGGATGGCGACGGATGCTCCGGAGCTGCTGATCGCCGACCAGTCTGCGTGGCGAGCGTGGCTGCGTCGCCACAATCAGCAGGCGGGAGGCGTCTGGCTGGTGCTCGCGAAGAAGGGCTTCGACGATCCGACGAGCCTGAGCTACGACCAGGCGCTGGAGGAGGCCCTCTGCCAGGGCTGGATCGACGGCCAGGTCCGGCGGCGGGACGAGCGTACCTACCGCCAGCGCTTCACGCCGCGCCGGCCGCGCAGCCGATGGTCCCGACGCAACGTGGAGATCGTGCAGCGGCTCGATCGCGCCGGTCGCATGCGGGCAGCGGGCCTGGCGGCAGTGCAGCAGGCCAAGGACGATGGCCGCTGGGAAACCGCCTACGCGGGCCAGTCGACGATCGAGGTGTCGGCGGATCTCGCGTCTGCGCTCGCGCTGGAGCCCCGGGCGCTGGCGATGTTCGAGATCCTCACGAACCAGAACCGGTATGCGGTCCTGCACCGGATCGGGGCGGCGAAGCGCAGCGACACGCGCGCCCGGCGGATCGCGCAGTTCGTGGCGATGCTGGGACGGGGCGAGACCGTCTATCGGCAGCGACGAACGCTCTGACCACGCAAAGCGGCGGACCAAGCGAGACGGGGACGGCCGGTCGCCGCGACTACTACAGCGCCAGCTGCTGGTAGGCGAGCGACTGAAAGGACATGCGGTGCAACGGCGAGACGCCCTGGCGGGCGATCGCCTCGCGATGGTCGGGCGTCGAGTAGCCGACGTGCTCGGCAAAGCCCCAGCCAGGGTGCTCGGCATCGGCGTAGCGCATGAAACGGTCGCGGGTCACCTTCGCGACGATCGAGGCGGCGGCGATCGCGGCGCTGGTGGCGTCGCCGTCCACGATCGCGCGCTGGGGGCGGCCGAAGTCGGGCACTGCGAAGCCGTCGATCACGCACAGCAGCTCGCCCCGAACCCCGTCGGTGACGGCGGTCAAGGCGTCGCGCAGAGCCTGCAGGTTGGTCTTGTGCAGACCCCGCTCGTCGATCCCGCGCGCGCAGCGGGACACGACCACGACCCGCGCCGCGCAGCTCAGCACGAGCGGATAGAGCTCTTCGCGCGCCTGCGGGGTGTGCTGCTTGGAGTCGTTGAGCCCGCGCAACGCACGCCGCTCGCTGGTGCCGATCGCGTCGTAGTCGAACAGCACCCCGGCGGCGACCAGAGGGCCCGCGAGGCAGCCGCGGCCGGCCTCGTCGGCACCGGCGATCAGCGCCGGCCCGAGGCCTCGATCGAACGCGAACAGGCGCCTGCCGCTGGTACGCGCACGAGCGCGACGACGCCGAGCGCGCGCGCCGCCTGGTCCCGGCCTAGAAGACGCCGATGCGATCGGGTGGCCAGTAGGTGGCGAAGGCCTCTCCGATGATCCATCCGGTCGGGACCGGTCCCCAGAACCTGCTGTCGTCGGATTCCCCACGGTTGTCGCCCATCATGAACCAATGCCCGGCGGGAATTTTGATCGGCGTCGGGAAGTTGCACTCCGGACTGGCGCCGCAGGAGCGGATATAGGAGTCCTGCTCGCGCTTGCCATTGCGTATCACGTGCCCTTCGTGAATCGAGATCACATCGCCGGGGCCCGCGACGACGCGCTTGATGAAGTTGACGTTCGATTCCTTGGGCAGTGGATGAGCGCAGGCTTCACCGCCGAGTTTGACCGTATGCGGAATCGGACCGCACTCCTCCTGCTGCGCGCCTTCTGGGGGATGAAAGACGGCGATCTCGCCGACGTGGGGTTCGCTGAAATGGGTGCCGATCCGATCGACCAGCACGCGCTGCCCGATCGACAGCGTGGGCTCCATCGAGCCGCTCGGGATGCGATAGGGCTTGACGACCCACGCCTGGATCCCGAGCGCGAGTCCGAGCGCGATCGCGATGATCACGACGAGCTCGACGATCGTGCTGGTCGCCGTTTTGGAGCGCTTCGTGCGCGAGCTCACGCCGGCGCGTCGCCGGCAACCTCGCCTCCTTGCGAATCGCCGGCATCGGAGGAGCTTGAGTCGGCGCTCGATGTCTCGGACTCCGCCTGCTCCGCTGACTCGGGCTGCGCCTGCGCCGCGGCGTCCGGCTGCACGGGAGCATCGCTGCCCGCGTCAGCGTCCTCCTGCGGCGCCTCGCCGTCTCCCCCCACATCGTTGCTGGCGCCCGCCTCGGCAACGGCCGCCTCACCGGTCTCCGGCGGGGCCGGCGCGCCGGCGCCTGAAGTGGCCTGACCGTCGGTTGAGGTCTCGCCATCGCCAGCCCCCTCGATCACGGTCTGCTCGGCGGTGAGGCCATCGCCGTCGGTCGCCTGCACCTGCTCGTGCAGCAGGCCGGGCTCGACGGTTTCCTCCGGGCCGATGTAGCGGCGCTCACGCACTCGCGCGCGCTTGCCGACACGGTCGCGAAGGTAATAGAGCTTCGCTCGCCGCACGTCACCACGCGCGGCGACTTCGATCCGCTCGATCTTCGGCGAGTGGACGGGGAACATGCGCTCGACACCGACCCCGAACGACTGCTTGCGCACCGTGAAGGTCTCGCGGGCGCCATGGCCCTGGCGCTTGATCACGACGCCCTCGAACACCTGCACGCGGCGCCGGGACCCCTCGATCACCTGGAAATGAACCTTGACGCGGTCGCCGGAGGCGAACTCCGGGACGCGGCGCAACTGCGCGCGCTCGATTGTTTCGATGACGCTGCTCATTGTGATGAGGGAAGAACGAAGCGCCCGAGAACGTCACCGCCGAAACGCCATGAGGTTGGGCGCGCGGTCAGCATGGTAGCGGACGAGCTGCGCCCGCCGCCGCAGACGCCTCAGCCGTCGTTGCGCGGCTGGCGCTCCCCGAGCTCGCGACTGCGCTCGCGCCGCCAGCGCTCGATCCGCTCGTGATGGCCCGACAGCAGTACGTCGGGCACCCGCCAGCCGCGGTACTCGGCAGGGCGCGTGTACTGGGGATACTCGGGCGCGCCCTCCAGCGCCGGGCTGAACGACTCGTGAATCGCCGACTCCTCGTGGCCGAGCGCGCCCGGGAGCTTGCGCAGCACGGCGTCGCAAAGCACCATCGCCGGCAGCTCGCCGCCGGCGAGCACATATCGGCCGATCGATATCTGCTCGCCGCTCAGATGCTCGAGGATCCGCTCGTCAAAGCCCTCGTAGCGTCCGCACAGGAGCGTCAGCGCCGGCTCTGCGGCGAGCTCGCGGACGAGCTCGTCGTTCAGCAGCCGTCCTGCGGGGGTCAATGCGATCACGCGCCGACGCTCGCGCACGCGCACGGGGTCATCGCCGTAGCGCGCACGCAGCGCCTGGTCGAGGACATCGACCCGCAACACCATCCCAGCGCCGCCGCCGAACGGCGTGTCGTCGACCTGCCCGGCGCCCAGCGGCGTGTGCTCGCGGAAGTTGACGCGCTCGATGCGGGTCCCAGCCGCAATAACGTTGCGAACGTGGCGCTGCTCGATGAACCAGTCGAACCAGCTCGGGAACAGGGTGAAGATGTCGATCTCCATCAGCCCTCGACGAAGCTCATGTTGACCTCGATCCGCCCGCCCCCGATGTCGACTGCGCGGATCGCGTCTTTGACCATCGGCACCAGCAGCGGCTCGCCGGCCGGCTGCGGCTCGACTTCGAGCGCCTCACAGGAAGGCAGCTCGAGCAGCCCAACGACCCTGCCGACGGTGCGTGCCCCGTCCACGACGGTGCAGCCGACGAGCTCGTGCGACCACCATTCGCCGTCCGCGAGTCGCGGCGCGTCGCTGACGGCCACCGTTACGGCGAGCCCCCGCAGCGCCTCCGCGCCCGCGCGGTCCTCGATGCCCTGCAGGCGCACGATCGGACGTCGCTCGGTCCCGGCGCTGCGCACGATCGTACGGGCCGTCCCCGCGACCGCCACCTTCGTGCCCTTGGCGAGCATCCGCGGTTTCGGCCGGGTCACGTAGAAGCTTCCGTCGAGCCCGTGGGCGCGACCGACGCGGCCCACCTCGAGCGTTCGCTCAGGCATGAGCTCCTCGCTCACCGCCCGTGCTCCCCTGCTGCCGCGCCGCCGACCGTCGCTCGCCGCACCCTGCTCGATGGCGCCAGCTTCAGTCGACGATGTCGACGAGCACGCGGCAGCCTTCGCCCGTGGCGGCTGCTTTCACCACCGTGCGCAGCGCCTGGGCCGTGCGCCCGCCCCGCCCGATCACGCGGCCGTAGTCGTCCTCGCCGACGCACAGCTCGAGCACGATCGTGCCGTCGTCCTCCTCGAACTGGGCCACCGACACGTCCTCGGGCACGCCAACCAGCCCTTCGGCCAGGTACTCGAGCAGTTCTCGCGGAATCTCGCCTGCCATCTACTCGCTCGCAGCCGCGGCCCATGCCCCAGGCGTGCCGGCGCCCTCAGTCGGCCTGGGCCGAGATTCCCTGGATGCGCAGAAGCTTGCGCACCGTGCTCGACGGCTGCGCGCCGCGTGCGAGCCAGCTGCGGGCGCGGTCGGCATCGATGACGATCGTCGATGGGTCGGTCTGCGCGTTGTACTGGCCGATCGTCTCGATCACGCGCCCGTCGCGCGGCGAGCGCTGGTCGGCGACGACCACGCGCCAGATCGGATCCTTCTTGCCGCCCACCCGTGTGAGCCTCAGCCTTACTGACACCTTTTCCTCTCTGCTGCCTTTGCTCGAAGAACGCTCAGCCTAGCGGCTGCGCGCCAGCCAGCCTGCACCGGGCAGCTTAGACGGTTGTGCGCGCGGCCGGGAGCGCACGTCGCAGCCGATTGTCCGGCGGTGATCCTTCCGCGCTATCGGGCCTGGCGCATCAGCGCGCCGAAGTCCGGCACCTTGCCGCGGCCAACCTGTTTCATCAGCTTGCGAGTCTGGCCGAACTGCTTGACCAGCTGGTTGACCTGCTGCACGTTCGTTCCCGACCCGCGCGCGATCCGCAGCCGGCGCGAGCCTTTGATCAGCTCTGGACGCCGGCGCTCGTCGGGGGTCATCGACAGGATGATCGCCTGGACTCGGTCGAGCTCGCGCTCGTCGACCTTCATGTTCTGCAACTGCTTGCCCGCCAGCCCCGGGATCATGCCCAGCACGCTGGTCAGGGGTCCCATCCGCCGCAGCGTCTTCATCTGCGCGAGGAAGTCGTCGAGGCCGAATTCGTCGCGGCCGAGCTTGCGCTGCAGCTCGAGGCCCTCCTGCTCGTCGAACTCGCGCTCGGCGCGCTCGATCAGGCTCATCACATCGCCCATGCCGAGGATCCGCTGCGCCATTCGATCGGGATGGAACAACTCGAACTGGTCGAGCTTCTCGCCGGTCGAGGCGAACATGATCGGCTTGCCCGTGACCGCTTTCACCGACAGCGCCGCGCCGCCCCGCGCGTCGCCATCGAGCTTGCTCATCACGACGCCGTCGAACTGGACGTCCTGTGCGAAGCGCTCCGCAACCCCGGCTGCGTCCTGGCCGGTCATCGCATCGACGACCAGCAGCACATCTGTCGGTTTCACGGCATCGCGAATCCTCACGAGCTCGGCCATCAGCTGCTCGTCGATGTGCAGCCGTCCGCTCGTATCGACGATCAGCACGTCCTTTCCCTCCTGGCATGCGCGCTCGAGCGCCCACGCGGCGATCTCGACCGGGTCGCGCTCGGTCCCCTGCTCGTAGACGTCGGCGCCGGCCTGGGCGCCGACCTTGACGAGCTGCTCGACGGCGGCGGGCCTGTAGGTGTCACACGCCGCAACCGCAACCGCCGCGCCGCGCTGCTCGCGCAGGTAACGCGCGAGCTTCGCCGTCGCAGTCGTCTTACCCGAGCCCTGCAGCCCGGCCATCAGGATCACGGTCGGCGGGCTGCCCGAGAAGCTGAGCTCGGTGGCGGCGCCGCCCATCAGCCCGGTGAGCTCCTCGGCGACGATCTTGATCACCTGCTGGCCCGGGTTGAGCTTGCCGATCACCTCCTCGCCGAGGCACCGCTCCTTCAAGTGCGCGGTGAACTGGCGCACCACCTTGAAGTTGACGTCGGCTTCGAGCAGCGCCAGACGGATGTCGCGCAGCGCCGCATCGACGTCCTCCTCGGTCAGGGTCCCGTGGCGGCGGACGTCGGCGAGCGTGGCCTGCAGCTTCTCTGCGAGTGCATCGAACATCGTGAAGCGATTCTGACAGTCGCGGCCGTGCTGGTCGGCGCGCTCAGTGCTCGCCGCGCACGGGCGGCTCGGGCGGCGCCGGTGGCGACGGCGGCTTGGGCGGCACCGGCGGCGCGAGCGAGCCGCGCGAGTCCTCGCTGCCGGTGCGCCGGCTCAGCGCCTCGCCGATGCCACCGAAGGCCTGCGCGAACTCCGAGGGCACCACGAACACCTTGTTGGCGTCGCCTTCGGCGAGCTGCGGCAGCATCTGCAGGTATTCGTAGCTGAGCAGCTCACGCGTCGGGTTGCCCTGGTGAATCGCGGTGAACACGGTGTCGATCGCCTTCGCTTCGCCCTCCGCGCGCAGGATCGCCGCCTGGCGCTCACCCTCGGCGGTCAGCACGGCCGCCTGCTTGGCGCCCTCGGCGGTGAGGATCTGCGCCTGCTTCTCACCTTCGGCGGTGAGGATCGCCGCGCGGCGATCGCGCTCGGCGCGCATCTGCTTCTCCATCGCGGTCTTGATGTCCGGCGGCGGGTCGACCGACTTGATCTCGACGCGGTTGATCCGGATACCCCACTTGCCGGTCGCCTCATCGAGCACGGTGCGCAGCTCGGCATTGACGTTCTCACGCGAGGTGAGCGTCTGCTCGAGCGTCAGGCCGCCGATCACGTTGCGCAGGGTCGTGACCGTCAGCTGCTCGATCGCCTGCAGCGGGTTTGCGATCTCATACGTGGCCGAGCGCGGATCGGTGATCGTGAAGTACAGGACGGTTTCGATCCCCACGACGACGTTGTCCTCGGTGATCACCGACTGTGGAGCGAAGTTCACCACCTGCTCGCGCAGGTCCACGAGCGGGCGCACGCGGTCGATGAACGGCGTGACGATGCTGAGGCCCGGTTCGAGCGTGCGGCTGTAGCGGCCGAGCCGCTCGACGACGCCCGCCTTGGCCTGTGGGATCACGCGGATCGTGCGCGCCGCGAACAGCAGCGCGAACAGGACCACGACTGCGACGACGATGAGAGCGACCATGGGGTTCCTTTCCGGTTTGTCCGATGCTGCTCAGTGCATGACCAGGGCAGTCGCGCCGCGAATTTCCACGACCTCGACCCGCTCGCCCGCGTCGATGACCTCATCCTCGTCATAGCTGCGGGCGGTCCACACTTCGCCGTCGATCTTGACGCATCCGACGCCCTCGCCGTTGGCGATCCGCTCGATCACGATCGCGTGCTTGCCGACGAGCGCAGCCGCACCTGTGCGGATCGCCGGCGGCAGCCTGCGGTGCCTGCGGGCGATCGGGCGCAGCGTCGCGAACACGATCCCGGACGCAGCCAGGAACGCGATCGCGCTGAGCAGCGCGCCGGCGCCGAGCAGGGCAACGATCGCCGCGAGGGCGGCGCCGGCTGCGAAGGGCGCGAGATAGAAGCCGCCCTGGTGCATCTCCCCGATCGCGAGCACACAGGCGGCGATGAGCCATACGACCCATGCGTTCATTACAAATCCAGGTTACTCGCCCGCCACCAGCGCACGCGCAAACTCCTCGGCGTCGAACGGCCGCAGATCCTCGACCGCCTCGCCGATGCCGATCAGCTTCACCGGCAGCTCGAGCTCGCGCGCGATCGCGAGCGCGATGCCGCCGCGCGCCGTGCCGTCGAGCTTGGTGAGCACGATCCCCGTCACGCCGGCGGCCTGCGCGAACAGCTGCGCCTGGCGCAGCCCGTTCTGTCCGGTGGTGGCATCGATCGTCAGCAGCGTCTCATGGGGCGCGCCCTCGAGCTGGCGCGCGATCACGCGCCGGATCTTGGTGAGCTCGGCCATCAGCTCGTCCTGGGTGTGAAGCCGTCCCGCCGTATCGACGATCACCACGTCGGCGTTCTCGCTGCGCGCCCGCGCGATCGCCTCGAATGCGACCGCGCCCGGATCGGAGCCCTCGGCGCCGATCACGATCTCGCAGCTCGCGCGCTGCGCCCATCCCTCGAGCTGCTCTGCGGCTGCGGCACGGAAGGTGTCGGCGGCCGCGAGTACGACGCTGCGGTTGAACTCCCTGCGAAGGTGCCACGCGAGCTTGCCGATCGTGGTGGTCTTGCCGGTGCCGTTGACGCCGACCGCGAGGATCACGGTGGGCTCGGGGCGGATGTCAATGCGGTCCTCGCCGACCCGGGCGGTGTCGGCCAGCAGGCCGATCAGCCGCTCGCTGAGGGCCTCGCCGCCGCTCAGCTCACCGGCATCGGCCTCGGACTCGAGCGTTGCGACGATCGACGCGGTCGTGCGCGCGCCGACGTCCGCCAGGATCAGCGCCTCCTCCAGCCGTTCCCAGGCCTGCGCGTCGAGCGGTCCGAACAGCGTCGCTTTGATCTCGCCCCCGAGGGCCTCGCGAGTCTTCGTGAGGTTCTCGCGCATGCGCCGAAACAGGCCCCGGCGCCGCTCTCCGCCCGTAGAGGAGCCCTCCTGCGAGCGCCCGTCCGCGCCGTCGTCGCCGAACACGAACAGCTCGTTCCAGTCGCGTGCCACTAGGCGGTCGCGAGCAGAGCCACGGTCGCGAGCAGAGCCATCGTCGCGGGCAGAGCCATCTAGACGACCTCTGCGACCGGCTCGCTCGCAGACCCGCGGCCATCGACCGGCGCGTCCTCAGCGACTGACGATCGCAGGATCGTCCCTCCACGCCCTTGCTCGCCCTCGCCGCCGCCGTTGGACTGCTCCTGCGATCGCTCCCCGCCGGGCAGGCGCCGCGAGAGCACCTTGGAGACCCCGTCGGCTCCCATCGAGACGCCATACAGCCAATCCGCAGCCTCCATCGTGCGCTTCTGATGGGTGATCACGATGAACTGCGCACGACCGGCGTAGCGACGCAGCAGCGCCAGGAACCGGCCGAGGTTGAGGTCGTCGAGCGCCGCCTCGACCTCGTCGAGGACGTAGAACGGACACGGCCGCGCGAGGAACACCGCGAACAGGAACGCGAGCGCCGTCAGCGACTTCTCGCCGCCGGACAGCAGCGACAGGCGCTTGCTGGACTTCCCCGCCGGCGTGATCTCGATCTCGACGCCAAGCAGGCTCTCCTGTCCTTCGCGCTCGAGCTCATCGCGCTCCGCCTCCGCCTCGGCCGCGCCCTCGCCCCCGTCCGCGCCGGCCGCCCCCTGCTCGCCGTCGCCGTCGCCGGATGACTGCGCGAGCTCCTCGCCGCCGAGCACCGGCCGCGGCGCCTGCTCCTCGCGCACCAGGTTCAAGCGCCCGCTGCCGCCGGGGAACAGATCGCCGACGAGCTCCTCGAAGTTGCGCGCCGCCGCCGCGAAGGTCTGCTCGAAGGTCTCGCTGATCTGGCGGTCGGCGTCCCTGATGACTGTCCTCAGCTCGCGCAGCGCGGTCTCGAGGTCGCCGCGGCGAAGCTCGAGCTCCTCGACATGAGCCAGCGCCTGTGCGTACTCCTCCTTGGCGAGCGGATTGACAGGCCCGAGCTGCTCGCGGCGGCGAGCGAGCCGCTGCAGGCGGGCATTCAGCGCCTCCGCCTCCTGCGGGTCGAGCGGCGGGGGCGCCTCGGTGCCCTCTCCTGGCAGCTGGCGCTGCAGCCGCTCGGCGATGCCGCCGAGCTCCGCTTCGGCCTCGTTCGCCTGATCGCGCAGCCGCTGAGCCGCGACCTCGGCCTCGGTCACGGTGTCGCTCGCAGCACGCAGCGCCGTCTGGATCTCCGCCTCCTCGCGCGAGCAGGCGCGCAGCTCGTCGGCTACGCCCTCGCCGGCCGCGCTGTCGCGCTCGAGCTCCTGCTCGCAGCGGCGCACGACGCCGCCGTCGATCGCCTCGCCCGCGTCGCCCAACGCCGCCAGCAACCGCTCTGCGAGCGGTGCGAGCTCGAGGTCGGCGGCGAGCTGCGCGCGCAGCTGCTCGAGGCGCCGGCCGCGCTGTGCGAGCTCGGCGGCCGCGAGCTCGGCGCGCCGGCGCTGGCCCTGCTGCTCGCCCTCCGCCAGCGTCTGTGCCAGCGCCTGCTCGAGCGCCACCCGGGCCAGGCGCTCGGCCTCGGCCAGCGCCGCCGCGAGGATCTGGGCGCGAGCTTCCTCGCTGGCCGCAAGCGCACGCTCGAGCGCGAGCGCTAGCGCCTCGCGGACCTGCCGCCACGAGCGCTCCCATGCGTTCTGTGGCTCGGCCTCGGCCGGAGACGCGAGGCGATTCTCGGACTGCGCCGGCGCCGCGGCGCGCTCGATCTCGCCGCGCAGGCGCTCGATGCGCCGTTCCAGCGCGAGCCTGCTGGCGCCCGCCTGCTCGCCCCGCAGCGCCACCCGATCGCGGGCCGAGCGCGCCTGGTAGGCGCGTCGCGCAAGCTGATCGTGGCGCTCGGAGCGCTCTGTCAGCGCGCGCTCGGCCGCCGCGCGCCGGCCCACCACTGCCTGCAGCCGGGTCTCGACCTGCTCGCGCTGCGAACGCGCCCGGGCGACATGAGCCTCGGCGCCGGCGAGCTCCGCGCCGCGCGCCCTGACCGCCTCGCACGCGAGCGCCCAGCGCGCTTCGAGCGTCTGGCGCTCGAGCCGCTCGTGCAGCTCTGCGGCCTCGGCCTGACGTTTGAGCGGACGCAGTCGCGTGCGCGCCTCGCGCTCGACATCGAGCGCGCGGTCGAGGTTCTCCTGGGTGTGCTCGAGCTTCAGCTGCGCGCGGCGGCGGCGCTTGCGGTGCTTGCCGAGGCCCGCCGCCTCCTCGATCAGCAGGCGCCGCTCACGCGGCTTGGAGGTCACGATCGACTCGACCCTGCCCTGAGAGATCACCGAGTGCGTCTCCTTGCCGAGGCCGGTGTCGGAGAGCACCTCGATGACATCGCTCAGCCGGCAGCGCGCGCCGTTGAGGCGATAGCCGCCCTCCCCAGCGCGATCGAGGCGACGCACGATCGAGATCTCGCTGGCCGGCAGATCGATCTCGCCGTCGGAGTTGTCGAGCACGATCTCGACCTCGGCGGCGCTGCGGGCCTGCACGCCGCGGCCGCCGCCGAAGATCACGTCCTGCATCGACTGCCCGCGCACAGCCAGCGGAGACTGCTCGCCCATCGCCCAGAGCACCGCGTCGGTGACGTTGGACTTGCCCGATCCGTTCGGGCCGACAACCACGCTCACACCGGGGCCGAAGTCGAGCCTGGTGCGCTCGGAGAAGGACTTGAAGCCCTTCAGCGTCAGCGACTTCAAGCGCATCGCAAAACCCTCAGCTCGCCGCCTGCAGCCGCTCGACCGCCATCCGTGCGGCCTCCTGCTCGGCCTGCTTCTTGCTTTTGCCGCTGCCCTGACCCATGCGCTCGCTGTCGACCAGCGCCACCACCTCGTAGATGCGCTCGTGCGGCGGGCCGGTCTCGTCGACGACCTCGTATGCGACCACCGCGCCGCGGCGCGCCAGCAGCTCCTGTAGCGCCGACTTGAAGTCCACCGGGTTCTCGAGCGCCTGCTCGATCTCGGGCGCGAACGCGTCGACCACCGCGCCCGCGGTGCGCTCGTAGCCGGCCGTCAGATAGCAGGCGCCGATCACAGCCTCGATCACCGAGGCGAGCACGCGCTCGGTCTCGACCAGCGCGTCGGTCCCGTATGCGCCCTCCTGCGGCGCCGCCGCGCGCAGCCGTTCCGGAACACCCAGGCGCTCGGCGACCGCCCGGCAGCTCGGTCCGGAGACTGCCTGAGCACGGATCTTCGTGAGCCGCCCCGCGCCGAAGCGCTCGGCCTCCAGGCGCGGATACAGGTGCGTGGTGACCGCAAGTCCGAGCACGCTGTCGCCGAGGAACGCCAGCCGCGCGTAGGAGTCCTCGCGGCGTTCGGTCCACGACGCGTGGGTGAACACCTGGCGCTGGAGCTCTTGGGGAAGTTCTTCCAGCAGGTCGATCAGGAGTCTCATACCGCGCCGGCATCACACGGGCGCGTGCGCGAGCACGAAGTCGACCGCCTGTCCGACGCTGACGATCGCGGCGGCCTGCTCGTCTGACATGCGCACCCCGTAGGTGTCCTCGAGCTCCTGTACGAGCGTATACAGGTCGAGCGAGTCGGCCTCCAGGTCCTCCTTGAATCGAGTCTGCTCGTCGATCCGCTCGGGCTCGACGTCGAGCTCGTCGGCGAGATGGTCTCGGATCAGGGCGAACACCTGCTCACGCGTCATCGCTTCGGCAGGCTAGCGCTACACGCGGACAGGGGTGCGACGCGTGCCGCGAATGCCCGGGCTCTCACGGACGCCCCTCCAGCGATGAGACCGGCGCCACCCGCAGCGCTCCCGCCGCCGCCAGCGCCGCGTGGGTGCGTCCGACGAGGTCCTCCCGCGCGCCCGTGCGGGCGCGCAGGATCGCCTGCGCGAAGCCGTGCGCGTGAAAGCTTCCGTGTGGCACGACGCCGAGTCGCCGCAACCCAAGCAGGTACGCCCCGCCCTGGCGTTCGGGGTCGATCTGATCGCGAAAGCCCCGCAACGCCCCACGCAGCAGCAGCCCGCCGAGCTTCGCGCGCCCTGAGGACATGGCGGCCTGCCTGATCGCCCCGAGCATCGTCTGCGAGACGCCCTCCATCAACTTCAGCGCCACATTGCCCGTGAAGCCGTCGGTCACGATCACGTCCGCCGCCCCCGACACCACGTCCCCGCCCTCGACGTTGCCGACGAACTCGAACGCCGCGGGGCCGCCCTCGTCCGCGGCCGCCTGCGCGCGCACGAGCCGGGCGTGGGTGTCGCGCACGAGCTCCGAGCCGCGCTCTGACTCTGCGCCGTTGGACAGCAGGCCCACCCGCGGACTGGCGACGCCCAGGACCGCACGCGCGAGCGCCGCGCCCATGAACGCGAACTGCTCGAGGTGCTCGACGCGCGCCTGCGCGTTGGCGCCCACGTCGAGCAGCGTGACCTCGCCCCGGGGCACCGGCAGCGGCAGCGCGAGCGCCGGGCGGTGGATCCCGCGGGCGCGCTTTACGTTGAACAGGCACGCCGCCAGCGCGGCGCCGGTGCCGCCGGCGCACACGAGCGCCTGCGCGCGACCCTGCGCGACCGCCTGTGCCGCCTGCACGATCGATGCCTCCGGACGCTGGCGCACGGCGCTCGCCGGATCGGCGCTCTTGGCGATCGACACCGGCGCATCGACGATCTCGATCGTCGCGAGCACGCTCGAGCCGAGCGCCTCGCGCAGCTCGCGCTCGGGCCCGAACAGCAGCACTCGCGCTCCCTGACGCGCCGCGAGCAGCACGCCTGCGGCGACCTCGGACGGACCGAGGTCGGCGCCGTTGCAATCCACCGCGACCACCGCCTGCTGCGCGCCGTCGTGCGGCGCTGCGGACTCGTGGTCGCGCGCGTTCCTACTCGTCGTGCTCGTGCTCGTGCTCGTGGGCGCTGCCCGGCGCCAGTACCTCGCGCCCGGCGTAGGTTCCGCAGACCGGGCAGACCCGGTGCGGACGGCGTGGACTGTGACAGCGCGGGCAGCTGCTGACGGCGGGCGCATCGACCCTGTGCTGGGAGCGGCGCTTGCCCGTGCGACTGTGCGATTGCTTTTTCTTCGGTACCGCCATGGCGGCCTGACAGGCTACCAGCCACCGCCGTGGCGACCGGCGCGATCCCAATCGAGCTGCGGGCGCGCTCGCGCGCGGCGCGCTCCTACGATCCGCTCGCGCGCTCCACTCACGCAAGCGCGCTCGCGTGAGTCACTCGAGCTCGAGCTCGCCGAGCTTGGCCCAGCGCAGATCGGGGGCGCGAGCATGGCTGTGATCGGGTCCGACGACATTCAGGTCGGCCGCGCACTCGGGACACAGCCCGGCGCAGTCCTCGCGGCAGAGGACCTTCACGGGGGCCGCGAGCGCGAAGGCGTCGCGCGTCCAGGCGGCGAGATCGAGTGTCTCGCCCACCACGTAGGGGCTGCTCAGCTCCTCGCCGCCGCCCGGCACGTCGACCTCGCGGGCCTCCACCTCGACCTCGGGCGCAGCGTCGCGCAGGCAGCGCATGCACGGTCCACACAGGCGCGCCGAGACGCGCAGCCGCAGCGCATATCCGGCGCCGCTCATGCGCGATATGTCGAGCGTCGCTGGGGCGCTCTCGGGCTGGGCCCGGTAGGGCTCGCCGCCGAGCATGAGCGGCTCAATCGGCACCTCCAGCCGCAGCCGCCGGCCCTCACCGGGGCTGAGCCTCAGCCCCGCCAGGTCCAGAGTGTGCGTCGTGGGCGCCATGCGATCCAGGCTAGTCAGACCGCGGCGCGCAGCTCCCGCTTGAGCACCTTGCCGGTCGCATTGCGCGGCAAGCACTCGACGAAGCAGACATCGCGCGGAACCTTGTAGCGCGCGAGGTTCGCCTTCACGTAGGCCTTGACCGCGTCCGCATCGAGCTGAGCGCCGTTGCGCGTGACCACGAACGCGCGCAGTCGCTCGCCGAACTGCTCGTCCGGGACTCCGACGACCGCCGCCTCTTCGACGTCGGGGTGATCCGCGAGCAGGTCCTCGACCTCGCGCGGGAAGACGTTCTCGCCGCCGCTGACGATCATCTCGTCGTCGCGCCCGTCGACGAACAGCCTGCCGTTCGCGTCGAAGCGGCCGACATCGCCGGTGCTCATCAGGCCGCGCACGATCTCCTTGCCGCCACCGCCGGTATAGCCTTCGAAGACCATCTCGTTGGCGACGAAGATCCGCCCGCCCGCGCCCGGCGGCGCCTCCTTGCCCTCGGCGTCCAGCAGCTTCACGACCGTGCCCAGCGGTGGGCGCCCGGCGGTCCCCGGAGCGGCGCGCAGGTCCTCGGGCGTGGCGATCGTCGCCCACGCGACCTCGGTCGACCCGTAGAGGTTGTAGAGGACGTCTCCGAACGTGTCCATCACCCGCGTTGCCAGCTCTCCCGGGAGCGCGGAGCCGCTGACCGCGATCACCCGCAGCGAGCTCACGTCATAGCGGGCGATCGTCGCCGGGTCCAGCTCGAGAATGCGCTGCAGCATCACCGGCACCACGACCAGCGCGCTGGCACGGTGCTGAGCGATCGCGCGCAGGGTCTCCTCGGGGTCGAACTTGCGCCGCAGCAGCAACGCCGAGGCGAGCGGCAGTCCGAGCGTGAAGTGCGCGAAGCCCCAGCTGTGAAACATCGGCGCGGCGATCATCGTCGTCTCGCGCGCATGCAGCGGGATCACCGAGAACACCGATGCCGCCGGATCCATCGAATCGGGCTGTTTGCGCGCGGCGCCCTTCGGCGTCCCGGTCGTGCCGGAGGTGAGGATCACGACCCTGCCCTTTTCGGCGGGCGCCTGCAACGGCGCGTCGTCCTCGCGCGAGATCAGCTCCTGCAGGCGCGGATCGCCGTCCTGCTCGCCGGCGCCCATGGGCTCGCACCAGGCGACGAAGCGCATCCGACCCTCTGCGCCCTCGCGGACCAGCTCCTCGAACTCCTCGTCGTAGATCAGCGCGACCGGATCCTCGCGGCGCATGATGTCGGCGATCTGCGGGCCGGCGAACGCCGTGTTCAGGTACAGGGCGCTCGCGCCCAGCTTGGAGCACGCGACCGTCGCCTCGACGAAGCCGCGATGGTTGCGGCACATGATCGCGACGCCGTCCTGCTCGCGCACCCCGGCGCGACGCAGGCCGCGGGCGAGCGCGTTCGTGCGCCTGTCGAGCTCGGCGAAGGTGACCGTGCCGCGCTCGTCGATCAGCGCCTGCCGGTCCGGGTAGCGAATCGCCGACGATATGTATGCGGCCGCCGGCGTCGGGCCCCACTTGCGCAGCGTCCCGAGCAGGCGGGCGAGCTTGTCCGGGCGGGTCGGCTGGATCATGCCGGTGCCCAACAGCGTCCGTGCAACGTGAAGCCTGTACTTCGCCTGCGAGGCGTTCATCGCCGAGTGACCCTACTCAATAACGCCCTCACGAGGCTGCGTGGAGGCGAGCTCCCGCGACCGGCCGTCGATCGGCTCGCCGATCCGCCGCAGCTGCCTGCGCGACGGTCCGCGAGCGCGGGCGCGCTCAGCCGACCTCCGCCGGTTCGTCCTTGCCCTGCAGCCGCTCGCGGCCCCGCTGCACGGCGGCGATGAACTTCGACAGGTTCACCTCGAGCGTGTTGAGGATCTCGTCCGCATAGTCCTCCGCGCCGAGCCTGATCTCGCGCTCGCGGGCGCGTGCATCCTCGACGATGTCCTCGGCAGCGCGCTCGGCCTGCTTGGTGACCTCCTCCTGGCCGACGAGCCGCTCCTGGCGCTCCTGCGCCTCCTTGAGGATCCGCTCAGCCTCCTTCTTGGCCTCGGCGAGCATCTCCTGGCGCTCCTTGACGATCCAGCGCGCCTGCTTGATCTCCTCGGGGATCGTCGCACGCATCTGATCGAGGATGTCGTAGATCTCCTCCTTGTCGACCCGCACCTGATCGGTCAGCGGCACCGGCTTGGCGTTGTGCACCAAGTCGTCGAGCTTGTCTATGAGCACGAGGACGTCCATCTTCTAAACACTATCTCCCCTGGCACCCGCAACGCCGGCGCGGGACGCCTTCGGGGCACGAGCCAGCGCCTGTGGGTGTGCAGTCCAGTTCGTCAACGTCTGAGCTCTTCCTGCAAGCGGCGTGCCACGGTGCCGGGCACCAAGTGGTCGATATTGCCGCCGAATATCGCCAGCTCCTTGACGCCGCTCGAGGACAGGAAGCTGTACTCGGAGCTCGCCATCAGATAGATCGACTCGATCTCCGGGTCCTGGCGGCGGTTCAGCTGGTGCATCTCGAGCTCGTACTCGAAGTCCGAGATCGCGCGCAGTCCCTTGACGATCGCCTTCGCGCCGACCTTGCGGGCGAACTCCACCACGAGCGTGTTGAACGCCTCCGCGCGCACCTGCGGCAGATCGGCGGTCGCCTCTTCGATGAAGCGCAGCCGCTCGTCGATGTCGAACAGCGTCGAGCTCTTGCGCACGGAGCGATTGACGACCGCCACGACGACCTCCTCGTACAGCGCCGCCGTGCGACGGATCACGTCGATGTGCCCGTTGGTGATCGGGTCATAGGAGCCCGGGCACACGACCGTCATGCCGGCTCGGGGGTGATCGCTTGCCGCGGTCATGTGCGGCGCTCAGGGAAGTCGCTCATTCGTGACGGTAGATCCTGATCTCGGTGTCTCCATAGCGGCGCTCCCTGACGAGCGCCAGCTCGAGCTGCAGCGGCGCCCGCCGATCGCTCTCCGCGACCAGGCGCCCAGCGGGCTCGAGCAGCGCCGGCAGCGACGCCGACAGCTCCGCCCCCCACTCGCGCACCCGCCAATACGGAGGATCGATCAGGATCAGATCGTATGTCTCTTTTCGCCGGCATGCGGTCTTCACAGCCTGTCGCGCGTCCTGGCGCCTGACCAGAGCCTGATCGCGGCCGAGCTCCAGCGCCCCCAGATTGGCCTGCAGCGCAGCCGCCGCACGGTCGTCGCGCTCCACGAACACGACCCGCTCGGCGCCGCGCGAGAGGGCCTCGATCCCGAGCGCACCGGTGCCCGCGAACAGATCGAGCGCGGTCGCGTTCGCGACGTCGCCGAGCATCGCGAACAGCGCCTCGCGGACGCGCTCGGATGTCGGTCGCGTACCCGCGCCGCGGGGAGCCGTCAGCCGGCGCCCGCCATAGCGCCCCGCGATCACACGCATGCGCCAACGGTAGCCGGGATGCTGGCCGGCCTGGGCTGCGAGCGCCCGGCGCGATTCCCGGCTAACCGGGAATCGGCGCGGTGGCCTCGACGCCGAAGGCGCGCTCGAGCGCGTCTCTCAGCAGCGCGTGCTCGGCTGCGCCGAGCTGCGGGTCCGTAGCGACGATCGCCTCGGCTTGCGCGCGAGCGCGCTCGAGCAGCGCCGCGTCGCCGGGCAGGCAGGCGATCTCGAACTGGCCTACGCCCGACTGGCGCGTGCCGATCAGCTCGCCCTCCTTGCGCAACTGCAAATCGATCTCGGCCAGCGCGAACCCGTCCGAGTGCTCGCGCAGCGCCCGCAGCCTCGCTGACCCCGGAGGCCCCATCAGCAGGCAGCGCGAGCGATGCTCGCCGCGGCCGACGCGGCCACGCAGCTGGTGCAGCTGCGAGAGCCCGAAGCGCTCGGCATTCTCGATCAGCATCACGGTCGCATTCGGCACATCGATGCCGACCTCGATCACCGTGGTCGCGACGAGCACGTCCCTGGCGCCTGAGGCGAACTGCGCCATCACGCTCGCCTTCTGCGCCGGGCGCATGCCCCCGTGCAACAGCGCGAGACGATGCTCTGAGAGCTCACCTCCCTGCAGGCGCTCGAACTCGGCGGTGGCCGCGCGGACGTCATCGCCGGCGCCGCTCGCTCCCGCCTCAGCGCCGGCGCGGGCTCCCCCTGCGACCGTGCCCGGCTGGGGCGCGCCGCCATCGAGCGCGTCAGCGGCGTCGATCTGCGGGCACACGACATAGGCCTGGCGGCCGGCGCGCAGCTGCTCGCGAAGCTCCTCGTAGGCGCGCTCACGCGCGGCCTGACCGATCACGATCCGCGTCTCGATCGGTTGGCGGCCCCGGGGCAGCTCGCGCAGCACGCTCTGGTCGAGGTCGCCGTAGTTGGCCAGCGCAAGCGTGCGCGGGATCGGGGTCGCGGTCAGATGCAGAACGTGCGGCGAGACGCCCGCCGGCGCCTTTGCGTCGAGCGCGGCACGCTGTCGCACTCCAAAGCGGTGCTGCTCGTCTACCACCGCCAGCGCGAGCGAGCGAAAGCGCACATCGGGCTCGATCAGCGCGTGCGTGCCAACGAGCAGCGAGAGCTCCCCGCTGGCGAGCTTGCCGACGATGTCCGCTCGCCTGCGCGCGGTCGTCGAGCCGGTCAAGAGCGCACACGGGACCTCTGCCAGCTCGGTCCCCAGCAGCTTCTGCAAGGTCTGGAAGTGCTGTTCGGCAAGCGTCTCCGTCGGCGCCATCAAGGCCGCCTGATGGCCGTGCTCGACCGCGCGCAGTAGCGCATATGCGGCCACCACCGTCTTGCCGCTGCCGACCTCTCCCAGCAGCAGCCGCTGCATCGCGCAGCGGTCGGCGAGATCCTCTCCCAGCGTCTCGATCGCCCGGCGCTGAGCGGTGGTCGGCGTGAACGGCAGCGCTTCGGCAAGCCAGCGAGCGCTGAGCGTGGGCGGCTGGTCGAGCGCCAGGGAGTCGCGCTGCGCGCGGCGCCTGGCGCGCC
Organism: uncultured Solirubrobacterales bacterium; assembly: GCA_963706765.1. Taxonomy (GTDB): domain Bacteria; phylum Actinomycetota; class Thermoleophilia; order Solirubrobacterales; family Solirubrobacteraceae; genus Palsa-744. The sequence continues at coordinate 171,514 of OY970168.1, forward strand.
GCAGCAGGAACGCAAGCTGGGTCAGCAACAGCTCCTCGAAGGCAAGCCGTTGGCGCGCCCGCTCGCGCTCGTCTGCCGCGCGCGAGAAGTGCATCGCCGCCAGCGCGCCCGCGCGGTCGGGAAGCTGCTCGCGAACACGCACCGCCGCGGCCAGCGCCTCCGGCACGTCCGCGAGCGATCCGCGGGCGCCGCGCACCATCGTCAGGATCTGCGTCGAGCTGACTCCCTCGGTGGCGGGATAGTGGGCGACCACGCCGTCTCCGCGCCCCTGCTCGGCAGGCGCTGCGCCGATCTCGGCGCCGATCGCGTGGTGCATGACGTTGAAGCTCCCCCGCGCGGCCAGCTTGCCGTGCAACACAAGCCGGGTTCCCGGCCGGTAGCGCTGCACGAGCCAGGGCTGGTTGAAGAACGTCGTGCGCATGCTGCCGGTCCCGTCGAACACGACCGCCTGGACGAGCGGCTTCATCCCGCGCTTGCGAACCGGACGCGCGGAGATGCTGCGCACCTGCACCGACACCGTCGCCGCCTCTCCGGGCGCGAGGCCACCGACCGTGCGGGCGTCGCGGCTGTCGCGCGGCAGGTGCTCGAGCAGCGCGCCAACCGTCGTCAGGCCAAGCGCGCGAAGGCCGTCTGCGAGCTTGGGCGATCCGACCTCGAGCTCGGCGGCCAGTCGCGAGGGACGCGGCCAGCGCACCGGCGCCGCGAGCAGGTCCTCGACCGCGAGCGGCTCGCTGGAGGCGAACGCCGTCGGAGGCCGCATGCCCGTGCCCGTCGCTTCGGCTCCCGCGCGCAGCGAAGGCGCGCCCCGGCGTCCGCGACGAGCAGGCGGCTCGGACGGCGCAGCCGCGCCTGCGGGCGATGCAAGTGCCGCGAGTGCTCTGCTCATCGACTGTCCATGATTGCGCTCGCCGCGGTCAGCATCGACCCCGTCCACCGAGCCGGGGGCGACCGCGCAAGCTCCCAAACCGAGGGCGCCGCGAGGCGACGGCCCGCTACTCGGCGGCGAGCAGCCACCAGTACGCGCGCTGGCCGCCGTCACGGACCTCCAGCTCGACCTGCCCGTCGACCAGCGCTTCGATCTGCTCCCGTGCCAGCGGCGCGCCCACGCCCTGCAGGCAGCTGATCAGCTCCGCGTCCTGTGCCAGGAGCTCGATCACAGCGCTCAGCGTCTGCGCGGGATCGCCCCAGGCGTGGACCTCTTCGGCGACGAAGCCGACGGCCTCGCCGCGCTCGAAACGGCCCTGGGCGTCGTCGCGCGCGGCCGGCGCCACGGCACCCGTGCGTACGTGCACGAGCGCCTGGCGCAGCGCAGCCGCATTCTCCTCGACGCTGCGCGCGCTGTCGAGCGCCACCGCCGCCACCAGTCCCGCCTGCTGGCTGACGGCGGGCGCCACCAGCACCTGCTTGTCCGAGAGCTCGGCCGCGCGCTCGGCGGCCATCACCACGTTCGGGCTGCTCGGCAGCACAAGCACCTCCTCCGCGGGCACGTCGTGAATCGCCGCCAGCAGTTCGTAGGTCGAGGGGTTCAGCGTCGGCCCGCCGTCGATCGTGCGCACTCCCATCTCCTCATACAGCGCCGCGACGCCCTCGCCGCCAACCACCGCCAGTGCGACGCAGCGCGCGGGCATCGCAGCGGCCGCTCGCCACGAGCCGCCGTCGGCGCGAGCCAGTCGCTCGTCGCGCTCGCTGACCTGCACGCGCATGTCGGCGATGTCCAGGCGCGAGATCGTGCCTGCGTCCGCGAACACCGCGGTCGCACGCTCGGGCTCATCGGTGTGGACATGGACCTTCAGCGTGTTCGCGTCCCCGACCACGAGCACCGAGTCTCCGAGCATCTCGAGCGGCTCGATGAAGCGGCCGGCGACCAGGCCGCGACCGATGACGGCGAAGTTCGTGCAGAAACGGTAGGTGCTCGAGGCGTGCTCGGGGTGGCTGATCTGCGCGGGAGCGTAGTGGTCGAGCTCGGGAGCATCCTCACCCCGCAACGCTGCGACGACGCCCGCGAACAGGATCGTCAGCCCGTAGCCGCCGGCGTCGACCACGCCCGCCTCGCGCAGCGCCGAGAGCAGCTGCGGACCGCGCTTGACCGATTCCTGTCCCGCCACCACCGCACGCTCGAGCGCATCGGCGATCACCGCGTCCTGGCTGTCGGGATCAGTCTCGACGCCGAGCCGGGGGTTCTCGCTGCTGTGCGCGACGTCGGCGACTATCTTGTGCGCCATCTCGCGCGCGACCGTCAGGATCGTGCCCTCCGCAGGCTCACGCACCGACGCGTAGGCGCGATCGGCGGCCTTCGCGAGCGCCGCCCCGATCAGCGTCGCGTCGATCAGCTCGCCCGGGCGGCTGACGAGCTCTTCGGCGGCGCCGCGGATCAGCTGCGAGAGGATCACGCCCGAGTTCCCGCGCGCACCCAGCAGGGCCGCGCGCGCGACCGACTGCACGATGTCCTCGCGGCCGATCTCGTCGATCGTGCGCCCGCCGTCGCTGCCGAGCAGCCGGTCGAGCTCGCCCAGCACCGCCTGCAGTGTGAGCACCATGTTGTCGCCGGTGTCGCCATCGGCCACCGGGAACACGTTGAGGTCGTTGACCTCCTCGCGGCGGGACTCCAGATGCGCGAGCGCCCCCGCAACCGCCGCGCGAAAACGAACCAGGTTCGTGTCGCTCACTGCGCACGTCTTATCAGGTCGCGCGGAGCCGAGCCCGCGATGATCGGCACGGCGACCGGGTGCTCAGGCGGCCTTGACGATCTTGCCGGCTTTCAGGCAGCGCGTGCAGACGTACACGCGTCGCGGCGACTTGCCGACCATGATCCGCACCTTCTGCAGGTTCGGCTCGAAGCGGCGCTTGGTCGCGACCATCGAGTGGCTGCGACTCTGCCCGAACGCCGGACCCTTGCCGCAGCTGTGACATACCTTGGCCATCGCGCAACGCAGTGTAGTGGGTTGCCCGACTCAGCCGATGCGGGACCGTTCCGCGACCGCGCGCCTGTACCCAGGCCCAGGCCCAGGCCCAGGCTCATGCTCAGGCTCATGCTCGGGCTCAGGCGAGCGTCTCGCGCAGAGCCGCCATCGCCAGCACCGCCTCGGCGGCGTGACGGCCCTGATCGCGCTTGTCGCCGCCGGCGCGCGCCAGAGCCTGCTCCATCGTCTCGCAAGTCAGCACTCCGAACGCGCACGGCACACCCGTGCCCAGCTGCACATGCATGATCCCGCTCGCGGTCTGCGCACAGACGAAGTCGTAGTGATCGGTCTCGCCCCTGATGACCGCGCCGAGGCACGCGACTCCGGCGAAGCGACCGCACTCGGCCGCGTACTTCGCCGCGAGCGGCAGCTCGTAGGCGCCGGGGACGTCGAACACCTCGGGCTCCCGATGGCCGGCCTCCGCGAACGCCCCACGGGCGCCCGCCAGCAGCCGCTCAGCCAGATCCTCGTAGAAGCGCCCGACCGCGATCGCGAACGCCGGTCGCGATCGGGGCTGCGGCTGCGGCGCCCCGGTCGAGCTCATTGGTCGCCGCGCCGCTCGGCGCGATCGTGCTCGCGCTCTGAGTGCAGCAGCTCGGCGTCGAGGTTCAGGCCCTGGTGGTGCAGCGTGTGGCCCATGCGCTGCGCCTTGGTGCGCAGGTAGGAGGCGTTGTGCTCGTTGGGCGTCGGCTCGATCGGGATCTGGCCGGACACCGAAAGCCCGTACCCCTCGAGGCCGCGGATCTTCTTCGGGTTGTTCGTCAGGATACGGATCGAGCTGAGCCCGAGATCGCTCAGGATCTGCGCACCGATCCCGTAGTCGCGCAGGTCCGCAGGCAGGCCGAGACGCTCGTTGGCCTCGACCGTGTCGAGCCCATCCTCCTGCAGGCGGTACGCGCGCAGCTTGTTGAGCAGGCCGATCCCGCGCCCCTCCTGGGAGAGGTAGAGCAGCACGCCGCGTCCCTCGCGCTCGATCATCGCCAGCGCCGCCATCAGCTGCTCGCCGCAGTCGCAGCGCAGCGAGTGGAACACGTCGCCGGTGAGGCACTCCGAGTGCACCCGCACGAGCACGTCGCTCGCGCCCGCCACCTCGCCCTTGACGAGCGCGACGTGGTGCTTGTCGTCGATCAGCGAGCGATAGCCGACAGCTTCGAACTCGCCGAATGCCGTCGGCAGGTGCGTCGCCACGACCCGCTCGATCAGCCGGTCGTTGCGACGGCGATAGGCGATCAGCTCGGCGATCGTGACCATCTTCAGGCCGTGGCGCTCGCAGAAGCCCGCAAGATCGCCGACCCTCGCCATCGAGCCGTCCTCGTTCATCACCTCACAGATCACGCCCGCCGGGATCAGCCCCGCCAGCCGCGCCAGATCTACGCTCGCCTCCGTGTGTCCGGTCCGCTCGAGCACGCCACCCTGCTTGGCCTTCAGCGGGTTCACGTGTCCCGGCTGGACGAGGTCCCTTGGTGCGGTCTTGGGATCGATCGCGACCTGCATCGTGTGCGCCCGGTCGTGGGCGCTGACGCCGGTGGTCACACCCTCGCGGGCCTCGATCGTGACCGTGAACGGGGTCTGCAGCGCCGACTCGTTCTTGGCTGTCATCAGCTCGAGGCCGAGCTCCTCACAGCGGTCGGGCGTCAGCGCCAGGCAGATCCAGCCGCGCCCCTCCTTGGCCATGAAGTTGATCGCCTCCGGCGTCACGAACTGCGCCGCCATCACGAGATCGCCCTCGTTCTCGCGATCCTCGTCGTCGCAGACGACGATCATCTTGCCCTCCCTGATCTCCTCGAGCGCCTCCTCGATCGTCGCGAACGGCGTTTCGGTCTTCGTGTCGGGATGGTTCATGTGCGGGCCTCCAACAATCGCTCCACGTGCTTTGCGAGCACGTCGACTTCCAGGTTGACCCTGTCCCCCACCCTCACGTCGCTCAGATTCGTGCGCTGCAGCGTCTCCGGTATCAGCGAGACCTCGAAGCGCTCCTCATCGAGCGCGCTGATCGTCAGGCTGACCCCGTTGAGCGCGATCGAGCCCTTCTGCACGAGGTAGCGTGCGAGCTTCCGATCGACCTCGATCGCGAGCACGCGCGCGATCCCCTGCTCGCGAATCTCGTCGACCATGCCTGTGGCGTCGACGTGGCCCTGAACGATGTGCCCGCCGAGGCGTCCATCCACCCGCAGCGGAAGCTCGAGGTTCACCGGCGCGCCGACATCGAGCTCGCCGAGCGTGCTGCGACTCAACGTCTCGCCCATCGCCGCCGCGCCGAAGCTGTCCTCGCCGACGTCCTTGGCGGTCAGGCAGACGCCGTTCACCGCGATCGAATCTCCGGGTCGCAGCTCGCCGGCGAGCCGTGTGGCGATCTGCAGCGTCGCTCCATCGCCGTTTCGATCCAGCGCCCGTACGTGTCCGAGATCGGCGATCAGGCCGGTGAACATCGCCGCCCGCTCCGGTCGTGCGCCCTGCGACTGTCGCCCGTCATCGCCGCTCGGACCATCGGAAGGCCCATCGCCCGCTACTCGCTCACCACTCGCGCAGCCGCGCGCTGATCAGCAGGTCCTCGCCGATGCGCTCGCAGTCGAAGCTGAGCGCGCGCATGGCGTCGGAGATCTGCGCGACGCCCTTGCCCTCGAGCGGATCGCGAGCCGTGCTTCCGCCAAGCAGCAGCGGCGCCAGGAACAGTCGGACCTCGTCGATCTCGCCCGCGTCCAGGAACGCGCCCGCCAGGTGCGGGCCGCCCTCGAGCAGAACCGCCGTGACCCCACCCGCGCCGAGCTGCTCGAGTCCCGAGCGAACCCGCGCGGGCTCGTTTTCGCCGGTCGCCACCAGCACCTGCACGCCGGCAGCCTCGAGCGCGTCCGTGTCCGAGCGCGCCGCGGCGCGCGAGACGATGACCGTCAGCGGGACCTCACGCGCCGCCCCGACGAGCTGCGAGGTGGGCGACAGCCGCGCGAGCGAGTCGAACACGACCCGCCGCGGCTGGCGCTCGAGCTCGGCCTGCAGGCCGTCGGGTCGCGCGGTCAGCTGCGGGTCATCGGCGAGGGCGGTGCCGATCCCGACGACCACCGCGTCGACCGAAGCGCGCCAGCGGTGTGCGAGCGCTCGGCTGGCCTCGCCGCTGATCCACTGCGAGTCGCCGGTCCTGGTCGCGACCTTCCCGTCCAGGGTCATCGCCGACTTGAACAGCACCCATGGACGTCCGACGCGGGCGTGCTTGCGAAACGCCTGATTGAGCAGGCGCGCGCTGGTCGCGAGCTCGCCGTCGGCCAGCACGACCTCGATCCCCTCGTCGCGAAGGATCCCGAGCCCACGGCCGGAGGCCTTCTCGGTCGGGTCATCGGAGCCGACGACCACGCGCCTGATCCCCGACTGCACGATCGCCTCGGTGCACGGAGGCGTCTTGCCCTCATGGCAGCAGGGCTCGAGCGACACGTACAGGGTCGCCCGGGCGAGCTCCGCCATCCCGCAGGCCTCGATCGCGTTGACCTCCGCGTGCGCCCCGCCGAAGCGCTCGTGCCAGCCCTCGCCGAGCACCTCGCCATCGCTGGCGACGACCGCGCCCACGACCGGGTTCGGCTTGACGACGCCGAGGCCATTGCGCGCGAGCTCGATCGCGCGTGCCAGATGCTCCTTGTCGATGTCAGTGCACACCGTCATCTCCTCACGCAGGATAACCCGGCGCCAGCGATGGGCCGCGCGCAGCCGGCTACGCGCACGCTCCACCGTGCAGGCGATAGACCGTCATCTGTGGTCCCGGCCGCTGATATGCGAGCGGGTAGTAGTCAAAGCTCCAGTCGAAGCCGAACGGAACGGGCTTCTGGCCGGGCGCATAGGGAGAGGCCCGATACACGACTTCCCCCTGCTGCGCGAGCGCCCGGTAATAGGCGATCGCAAGCGGCGCCGCCCGTCGATCGGCGTATGCGCGTCCGGACTCCGTCGAGCCGCTGATCACCCAGCAGTAGCCGCGCTTCTCGTAGAAGCCGACCAGCTCCGGGCTCAGCGTGAGCTCGTAGTCCTCGACGCCGACGTTGGTGCGGGCGCGCGCGAGCAGCGTCCCGTCCGGCGCGGTCCGCAGCGACAGCGACGGGTACTTGCGCCACAGGTATCCATCTCCGGGCCCCGGGCGCCCCGCGGCGGTCTCGTGCACCCAGGACTCGGGCGCGACCGGCTCGAGCACGATCTTCGCCCCGGCAGGCACGTGCGCGAGCATCCACGTGCGGGTCAGGCCGCGGGTGTCCGTGCGCGCGAGCACGCGCCCGGAGTGGACGCTGAACACGAGCCCCTGCGCCAGCAGCGCCACGACCACCAATGCCAGCAGCGCACAGCGCACGCGCGGCCGCGGGCCTGCGAGCACGCGCGCGAGCTGGACCGCGAACAGCGCCCCCAGCAGGCACAGCAGCGGGAAGATCGGCAGCAGCCAGCGTCCGAAGTAGCGGCCCTCGACCCCCATGAAGATCAGGAACAGGACCGGCGCCGGCACCAACACCCAGCCGAGCGCTCGCTCGCGGCGCCAGACGCTCAGGGCCCCTCCGAGCGCCGCCAGCGCCGGTACCCAGCCGAGCCCCCAGGTGAGCGTCCACAGGTAGTAGGCAAGGCCGCCGACCTTTGGCGCTCCGAGCTTGCCCTGAGCTTCGGCGGACAGCGAGGATTGGTGTGCGAGTTCGTGGTGGAATTCGTGGAAGTCGAGCACCGCGTAGGGGTTCGCGAGCACGAAGCAGCCGAGCGCGGCCGCGCCCGCAAGGGCGAGCCGGCCGAGCGTCGCGGGCAACTGCGAGCGCTCCCCCTGCGAGCGCTCGCCGAGGTATCGGATCAGTACGGCCGCAAAGTAGGGCACGATCACGATCCCCGCCGTGTACTTGCTCGCGCACGCCAACCCCAACCCCACCCCCGCGAGCACGTGCTCGCGCTTTCGCCCCGTGCGCAGCACCCCCGCGGTGCCGAACAGCGACAGCGTCAGCGGCGCGAGCGTGGGCACGTCGTTGAGCGCCAGGTGGGCATAGAACACCGGCAGGAAGGCGACCGCCTCGATCGCGGCTGCGAGCAGGCCGATCCCGCGCCCCAGCAGGCGCGCGCCCGCGAGGTAGAGCAGCCACAGCGCGATCGTGCCGAGCACCGCGGCGGCGGCGCGCGCGAGCGTGTAGGGGTCGCCTGGGTGCGCGATCAGCACGTGGCGCACGCCTTCGGCGCCGCCGTACCAGGCCGCGAACAGGAAGTGCAGCAGGTATGTGAAGGCCGGCGGGTTCGCGAAGTAGTGCGGGTTCAGGCTGTGCCCGAACATCGCCGCCGCACGCGGGACGAAGTGATCGGCCTCGTCGGCGTTGTAGGCGTAGGGCAGTCCCTGATCGATGCCCCACAGGCGCAATCCCAGGCCGCCCGCGAGCACCAATGCCAGTCCCCCCCACGCCCAGCGGCGGGATCCCTCAGCAGTTCTCATACACGGCGTAGTAATGGCTCGTGTAGACGCGTTTGTAGTCGGTCGGAGGCACCTGGTCGCGAGGGTCGTCGCCGACATCGACGATCGCCTCGAAGAACACCGCGCTGCCGAGCGGATAGACCGCGACGCTGCCCCGTTGCAGGCGCTGCTGCAGCCCATATGCACCCTCCCCAGCGTCTGCACGCGCCTGGCTGCGCGCGACGATGTCCTGCTGACCGACGCTGTCGAGGATCCAGCGCGCGTCGGGGATCAGCTTGTTGTTCGGCAGCGACACCAACGGGCAGCGCGCGAGCGCCTGCTTGACACGCGGGCTCGCGAGCGCGACCGCCAGTCCCTTGTGGAAGTCCTCGTGGTAGGCGAGCGTCGTGCGCAGGCTCGAGAGGCTGAGCGTCGTGGCGGCGTTCGCCCCTCCATACAGGATCAGCGCCGCAGCGCCCACCATCCACATCCGACGCAGCATCGAGCCGGGCTCGAGCATCGCCCAGCCGCCGAGCGCCACCGCGCAGAACAGCAGCAGCACGGTCGCGGCTCCCATCAGGTAGCGGTCGACCAGCGACGCGCCGCCGGCGCCCTCGATCACGTACACGCAAACGAGCACGATCAGCGCCACCAGCGGCGTCAACGCGCGTTTGGGCGCCAGCCACACCGCCAGCGGCACGCCCACGAGCGCGCCCAGGAGCACCGGCAGCTTGTCGATTCGCTCCCCGAACGTCCAGATCGAGGCCACAACGTTGGTGAAGCCCTGGGTGCGTTCCAGTTCCTGCGCCAAGCCGGCGGTCGAGTGCAGCGAGTAGAGCGGGTCTCCGGTGACGATCGCATCCACGCACGCCCACAGAACCGGTGCGAGCAGGGCCAGCCCGAGGTAGGCCAGGCGCCGGCGATTGGTGATGCTCGCTGCGCCGCGATCGGCGGTCGGCGCCGCGGTGCCCGGACGCGCGCCCGCGCCCGACTCTCTGCGTCCGTTCGATTCGCTGCGTGCGCCGGGTTCAGCGCCCGCGCCGGGTTCGCGGCCGGCGCGAGGTTCGGGGCTCGCGCCACGCCCGCTGCCCGCGCCACGTTGGCGGTTCGCGTCCGATTCGACGCTCGTGGCCGATCCAGCGGGCGTGCCAGCCTCCGAGGGGCCGGCTCGGGGAGTCGAGCGGCGCCGCCTGCGGGCACCGCGCAAGCTCATGCCGCGCGGCCATGCCCACCACAGCCAGTAGAGGCCGCTCAGCACCCACGCGTCGGGGCGCAGCAGCCCGGCGGCCGCCAGCAGCAGGAGCACGGGCAGGCCGCGGCGCGGGCGCTCGACCTCGAGCGCCAACGCCCACAGGATCAGGGCCACGTAGGAGATGTCGAGGTAGCCCTGCGCGGCGAGGTTCTCGAGGAAGAAGCGACTGAGAACGAGCAGCGCCGCGAACAGCCCCACGATCGGCCCGAAGCACAGGCGCCCGAGCCGGTAGGAGGCGGCGACCAGGGCGACGAACGAGGCGATCGAACCCAGCACCATCAGGCGGGCGCCATCCTGGCCGAAGATCGAGCACACCGCCCCGAAGGCGATCGCCAGCGGGTGCTCGGTGGGCGCTCTGTAGACGTGTAAGTCCGGCAGGTGCAGGTGCAGGACGTCCCGCCCCCACAGCAGCGCGTAGAACGAGTCGTAGGTCGGGTAGGTGGGATAGACGAAGTAGCCCACCAGCGCCCCCGCGCACAGCAGCGCAAAGCCGATCTTGGCCCAGGTCGAGGAGTCCACGGCGCGCAGCCGTCGCAGCGGCGTCGGGCCTGGCCGCGGCGTGGTGAGCGTGGCGCTGGCCATGGCCCGTAGAGCCTATCCGTGCAACTAGCCGCCCTGACCCGGTCCCCCCACGGGGTAGGCTTTCCTCGCGGTGAAGCTCATCATCCAGATTCCCTGCTTCAACGAGGCGGACCAGCTGCCGCAGACGCTCGCCGATCTCCCGCGCGCGATCGAGGGCTTCGACGCCGTCGAGTGGCTCGTGATCGACGACGGCTCGACCGATGCCACCGTCGCGGTGGCGCGCGAACACGGCGTCGACCATCTCGTGCGCCTCACCAACAACAAGGGACTTGCAGCCGGCTTCCAGGCGGGGATCGACACGGCCCTGAAGCTGGGAGCCGACGTGATCGTCAACACAGACGCCGACAACCAGTACTACGGCCCCGACATCGTGCGGCTCGTGGGACCGATCCTGGACGGCCGCGCGGACATGGTGATCGGCGACCGTGAGGTCGGCGGGATCGCACACTTCTCGCCGCTGAAGAAGGCGCTGCAACGACTCGGCTCGTGGGTGGTGCGGCAGGCCTCCTCGACCTCCGTGCCCGACACGACCTCGGGCTTTCGCGCCTACAACCGCGAGGCCGCGATTCAGATGCTCGTCGTCTCCAAGTTCACCTACACGCTCGAGACGATCATTCAGGCGGGCAAGCTGCTGGTCGCGATCGATCACGTCCCGATTCGCACCAATCCCAAGACGCGCGAGTCGCGGCTGTTCCCCTCGATGGGCGCCTACGTGCGCCGAAACGCGATCTCGATCTTCCGCATCTACGCGCAGTACGAGCCGCTGCGGGTGTTCTGGAGCCTCGCGGCGATCATCGGCGTCGTCGCGCTGGGCGTCTGGATCCGCTTCGCAGTCGCATATGCCGAAGGCAGCGGCAAGGGGCACGTCCAGTCACTGATCCTCGGCGCGGTGCTGTTCATCGCCGCCGTCGTGCTGTGGGCGCTGGGGGTGATCGGCGATCTACTCGCCGCACAGCGGGTGATGACCCAGAAGACCTTCGAGCGCATCCGCCGGATCGAGCTGCAGCTGGGGGTTGCGCCCTCACACTACGAACCGGGCCTGGGCGCCGCGAGCACGGACGCGCCGCGATCGCAGAGCGACCGCGAGCAGGACCGCGCGCCCGACAGGCCCGGCGAGAGCGGCGCCGAGGGCGGCGCCGGACGTGGTGGCGGCGAGCGCGGTGGCGGCGAGCCGGGCGGTGAGGGTCCGTCCGCCGAGCGCGAGGCGGTGCGGCTGTGAGCGCCGGCGTGACAGTCTCAAAAGACGGGACCGTCACCGGCAACACCTACGACAAGTACGGCTCGGACAACCCGCTCGTGCGCTGGATGATGGCGGGCTTCGAGCGTTCGCTGGACGAGCTGTTGCAACGCGCCGGCCCCCGCTCGCTGCTGGACGTCGGCTGCGGCGAGGGTGTGCTCGTGCATCGCTGGGCCCAGCGACTCGGCGCCGAGAGCCGGATCGTCGGGATCGACCTCGAGGAGGACTCGATCCAGGCAGGCTGGTCACAGCGCCAGGCGCCGAACCTCGAGTACCAGGTGATGCGTGCCGAGAACCTTCCCTTCGCCGCGAACGAGTTCGAGCTCGCGAGCGCGATCGAGGTACTCGAGCACGTGCCCGACCCCGAGCACACGCTCGCCGAGATGGCTCGCTGTGCGGAGCGCAATCTGCTCGTCTCGGTCCCGCGGGAGCCGCTGTGGCGGATGCTGAACATGGCGCGCGGCGCCTACTGGTCGGCGCTAGGCAACACGCCTGGACACCTGAACCACTGGTCCAGACGCACGTTCACGAGCCTGCTCTCACGCTACGGGACGGTGGTCGAGGTGCGCTCGCCGTTTCCGTGGACGATGCTGCTTGTCCAGCTCTAGCGAACGGCCCTTGCAGCGCGCGCAGCCGGGCGACGACGAGCGGCGCTCCTACGGCCGCGGGGCCCGGATCCTGTCGGTCGGGATCGCCTGCACCGGCCTGCTGACGCTCGCCTACTTCTCGATCTCGAGCCACGTACTCGGCGAAGCGGCGGCGTCCCGGATCGCGCTCTTGTGGTCGATCATGTTCGTGATCATCTCGGTGATCTACCGGCCGATCGAACAGCTGCTCTCGCGCACGATCGCCGAGCGGCGTGCGCACGGCCACGCCGAGCACCCGTTGCGCGTGCCGATCGCGATCCAGGCGGGGTTCGCGCTCGTGTTCCTGATCGCCGCGCTCGCGCTTCGCGAAGTGCTCGTGAACGAAGTTTTCGAACATCACGTCGCTCCCTATGACGTGCTGGTCGTCGGCACGCTGGCCTACGCCGCCAGCTACTTCGCGCGCGGCTGGCTCGCGGGCCACGAGTACTTCGCCCTGTATGGCGGACTGGTGCTGATGGAGTCGACATCGCGGCTGTGCTTCGCGCTGGCGGTCGCGCTCGGCATCGCCCGCGGCCCGAACGTGGTGGCGCTGGGCATCGCCGCGGCGCCACTGGTATCGCTGGTCGTGATCCCGGCGGCGTTCACGCGCCGAGACCAGGAGCGGCGCGACGCAGCACTGCACGTGCCGGCGCCCGAGCATCCGGCCGACGCCGCGCTCGAGGGCCCGATCACCGCCGACGAGGCGGCTGCGGCGCTCGAGGGTCCCGGTACCGAGGGGGTACAGGAGGCAGCTGCGCACTCCGGGCTCTCGCTGCGTCGCGGCAGCGGCTTCGCGGGCTGGGTGTCGGGGATCATGCTCTCCGAGCAGACGCTGCTGAACGCCGCGGTGCTGACCGTCGCTGCGACCTCGCCGAACAAAGCGCTCGCCGGGATCGTGTTCGATGTGCTGCTGATCGCGCGCGCGCCATTGCAGCTGTTCCAGGCAATCCAGACTTCGCTCCTGCCACACCTCACCGGGCTGGAGGCAACCGAGGGTCACGAGGCGTTCGCGCGCGCGATCCGGGTGACGATAATCGCGATCGTCGGATTCGCGGCCGCGGTCGCCCTCGGCCTGCTCGCGATCGGCCCGTTCGTGATGGGTCATCTGTTCGGCCAGCACTACGTCTACGGGCGCCTCGGCCTCGCAGTCGTCGGCATCGGCATGGGCCTGCATCTCACATCCGGGGCGCTCAATCAGGCCGCGCTCGCCCGCGACCGAGCCCGCGCCGCGGCCGCCTGCTGGCTGCTGGCTGCCGTTGCGTTCCTGATCTGGATGGTGAGCCCCGCGGTCAACAACGAGCTCTCGCGCACCGAGGTCGGCTACGCCGGCGCGACCGCGCTGCTGGCGGCGATGCTGTGGACGCTCTACCGGCAGGGCTCGCGCAGGCTCGGCCGCGGCGCCACTCAGTCGGCGCCCACCGCGCGGGCGATCGCGCGGTAGGCCTCGCCGGGAGAGGCGGCGTCGAAGATCGCAGAGCCCGCGACGAACACGCTCGCGCCCTGCTCGCGGCAGGCCGCGCCGGTCGTGGGATCGATGCCGCCGTCCACCTGCACCGCGGTGTCGGCGCCGACGATCGCCCGCACCCGGGCGATCTTCTCCAGCGAGTGCTCGATGAACGGCTGTCCGCCCCAGCCGGGGCTCACGGTCATGCACAGCGCCATGTCGATCGTGCCCACGATCTCGGCCAGCGCACCGACGGGGGTGGCTGGGTTGATCGCGACGCCGACACCGGTGTCGAGCCCGCGCAGCTGCGCGACCGCGTAGGAGATGTGCGGCGTAGCCTCGGCGTGGAACGTGACAGTGTCTGCGCCCGCGCGCGCGAAGTCCTCGACATGGCGCTCGGGGCGCTCGACCATCAGGTGCACGTCGAGTATCGCCCCGACCGCGTGAACCTGCTCGCGCAGCGCGGCGACGACCAGCGGGCCGACGGTTATCGGAGGCACGAAATGGCCGTCCATCACGTCGACGTGGATCATCCGCGCTCCCGCGTCGAGCACCTCGCCGACCTGCTCGCGCAGCTGGGCGAAGTCGGCCGACAGGATCGAGGGCGCGACGCGCACCGCTTGCGGAGAGGAGCCCATCGCGCCTGCCCCCCTCGTTCAGATCGGCTGCAGCATCGAGTCGCCGCAGTTGTTGCACTTCAGGATCGCAGTAGAGGACATGCGCACGATCGTCGAGTGCTCGCCGCAGTTGGGACACACGGAGGTCAGCTCGAACCGCCGCAGGCAGTAGACGCAGCGATAGCGTCCCGGCAGGTTCGTCGGGCGCAGCCAGGGCTCGCCGCATTGCGGGCAGCGCGGGCCGAGGTCGGCTGAGGTCTTGGCGGCGGAGATGTGCTCGTCGGCCACCGTTCAGCCCTCCCGAGACAGCCGTGCGATGAAGAACCCTGCCGTGCGGTCGCGATGGGGCAGCGTCAGCACGGTCGCGGGCGCGTGCGGATTGGAGTACGCGGGCAGCACCTCGCTGAGGTCATCCAGCCTGAAGCTCGGGCTCGCGTTCAGAAAGGCAGAAATTCGGCGCTCGTTCTCGGTTGTTGAGATCGTGCACGTAGAGTAGACCAGCACGCCTCCCGGACGGACGGCCAGCGCCGCCGCGGCGAGTAGTCGCGCCTGCTCGGCCTCTAACTGCGCCACCCGCTCCGGTGTCATTCGCCAGCGCAGGTCGGGGTGCGCCTGGAGCGTCCCGAGGCCCGAGCAGGGCGGGTCGACCAGAACTCGATCGAAGCTCGCGCCGTCGGGCCGCGGGCGAGCGGCGTCACCGATCTCGACGCGCACGTTGCTCGCCTGCAGCCGCCGCGCAGCCCGGGCCAGCGCGCCGGCCCGCCGTCGATCGCGCTCGACCGCGACCACCTCGCCGCGGCCATTCATCAGCGCAGCCAGATGGGTCGTCTTGTTGCCCGGCGCTGCGCAGAGGTCGAGAACGCGCTCGCCCGGACTCGGGTCCAGCACTCGCGCGACCAGCATCGCGGCCCGCGACTGCGCCGCAAACGCGCCTTCCCGCCAGAGCCCCGAGCGGTGCGCGTCGAATGGGTCGCACAGCACCAGCGCCTCCGGAAGCTCGGGATCGGCGCGCGCCCTCACAGTCCGCCCGCCAGCCGCTTCTCCGCCCGCCGCAAGCGCGCTGGCGAGCGCATGCGCATCGGTAACGAGGGTGTTCGCCCGCAGCGCCTGCTCGCCGGGCTCGTTATCGGCGCGCATCAGCGCCCGCGCTTCGTGCGCGCCGATCTCCGCCCACAGCTGCCGCGCGATCCACTCCGGATGGGAATGCGCGATCGCGGCGCTCGCGGGCGTCTCGTCGTCGAGCCGATCGAGCAGCTCCCGGCCTTCACGCGCGCCGCGGCGCAGCACCGCGTTGACCAGACCGTGGCCGCCAGCGCCCGAGCCCTTGGCGAGCTCGACGGCGTCGTGGACGATCGCATGGTCGGGAGCGCCGCCGGTGTAGAGCAGCTCATAAAGGCCCAGTCGCAGCGCCGCGAGCACGTGTCCGTCGAGTCGCGACGGCGGTCGCTCGGCGAGCAGTCCCACAAGGTGATCGAGCGTGCCGGCGCGCTGCACGGCGCCAAAGGCGAGGCGCCTTGCCAGAGCACGGTCGCGCGCGGTGAGCCCGGCGGCGGCCGCCTGCAGCGCGCGATCGGCGTAGGCGCCCTGCTCGAACACTCGGCGCAGCACCGTGTAGGCGCAGGCCCGTGCGGGCGCGACCTCGCCGGCCTGCGCCGAGTGGGTTGCGGCACCCGAGGCGGCTCTCGCGTGCGGCGTTTCGGTCACCGCCCGGTCAGCTCTCGCTTGCAGGCGAGCCCGCGGGCATGTGCCCGCGCAGGTAGGCGGCCGCATCCATCGGCCTGCCTCCGGGAGGCTGGACGACGAGTAGCTCGAGCGCTCCCGCGCGGGTGCCGTAGAGCAACCGCTCTCCCTCGCGTGCGAGCATGCCGGGCGGTGGTCCCTGTGGCTCGGCGCGCGCCTCACGGACCCCCAGCAGCTGCTCACCGAACTGCAGGCGGGCGCCAATGTGAGGGTGCAGCGCCCTGACGACCCGCTCGAGCTCCGGGGCGCTGCGCTCCGCCGACAGCAGCCGATCCTCGGGCCCGATCTTCTCGGCGTATGTCGCCTGGCTCTCGTCCTGCTCGACGAACACCAGCCCATCCCGGGCCGCGCGCCGGTCGAGCGCGCGCAAGAGAAGCTCGGCGCCCGTGGACTCCAGCCGTGGCGCGAGCGAGCCGTAGGTGTCCTGCGGGCCGATCGGCTCGGCCTGCGTGAGGCACACCGGCCCGCTGTCGAGGCCGGCGGTGAGACGCATGATCGATACGCCAGTGCTCGCGTCGCCCGCCATGATCGCGCGCTCGATCGGCGCGGCCCCCCGCCAGCGAGGAAGCAGCGACGGGTGGACGTTGAGGATCTCGTGCTCTGACAGCAGCGGCTCCTTGATCAGCGCACCGAACGCGCACACGATCACCGCGCCAGGACGCGCGCTCGCGATCGTCTCGCGCGCCTGCGGCTCGTTGACGCTCGCCGGTTGCTGCAGCTCGATCCCGAGCCGCCGCGCCGTCTGCGCCACCGCGGGCGAGCCGAGCTTTCGTCCACGCCCGCGCGGGCGATCCGGGCGGCTCAGAACCAGTGCCGGGCGGTGCTCGCCCGCGGCGAGCCGCTCGAGCACCGCTGCAGCGAAGTCCGAGGTGCCGAGGAAGACCGTGCGCACGACCCGTCAGGCTCGGCTAGTGTCCCGAGTCAGAAATTCGGGAGTGCTTGGCGAGCGGATCGGCGTGTCTGGCGTTCGACGGCGGCGCGGTGCGTACTGGTGGCACGTGAGCGTCGTCGGCGGGCGTCGGGCGCGGGCAGGCGCCGCGAGAGGCCGTCGAATTTCTGACTCGGGACACTAGGTGCGCGCGCCGTCGGCGTCCCGCTCGGCGTCGCGCCGGGGAGCGGGTCCGTGCTCGGGAAGCTTGCCTTCGCGGACTTCGCGCGCGGCTCGCATCGCATCGCGGCGCGCCTCGCGCGAGACCCGGTCGAGCATCAGCACGCCGTCGAGGTGATCGACCTCGTGCTGTATCACCCGCGCCTCGAGCCCCTCGGCCTCGATCGCCAGCTCCTCCCCGGAGGGGTCCTGGGCGCGCGCTCGAATTCGCACCGGACGCTCGACCTCGACGTGCACGCCGGGGATGCTCAGGCAGCCCTCCTCGGCCGCCTCGAGCTCGTCGCTGCGCCACTCGATCGTGGGGTTGACG
The DNA here is from genome assembly GCA_963706765.1 of uncultured Solirubrobacterales bacterium. Taxonomy (GTDB): domain Bacteria; phylum Actinomycetota; class Thermoleophilia; order Solirubrobacterales; family Solirubrobacteraceae; genus Palsa-744. The sequence goes on from OY970168.1 coordinate 188,773, forward strand.
AGCGAAGTGATGGGATCGTCGGGATGGGCACGGTAGACGAGCACCCGGTGCAGCACGCCGAGCTGAGTGGCTGCCAAGCCGATCCCGAGCGCGTCGTTCATCAGCTCGCCCATGCGCTCGACCTCGCCGCGCAGCGCATCGTCGAAGCGGTCGACCTCGACAGCGCTGGCGCGCAAGACGGGATCGCCGAGCTTGCGCACGTAGCGCAGCGCCGCATCGCGTCGCGCCCGCGTCTCCTCGTCGAGTTCCTCGACCGCCGGCGAGTCCTCCTCGCGCTCGACCTCAACGTCGGCGTACTGCGAGGCCTGCGCCTCCTGCGCACGAAGCGCCTCGTCGGCCTGCAGCGCTTCTTGGTCGAGTTGGGCGATGTCCTCGTCTGCCATTGCCCTATGCAGTTTATGAGTCAACGCGGGGCGCCGCGCGGCTGCCCCGCGCGCCGTGCGCTCGCGCTAATGACCGCCGGCGTGGCCTTTGGGCTCGATCAGTTGCACGGTCTTCGGCCCTTTCCTCCTGGGTTCAGTTGCAGCTGCAGCATCGCCAGCTGCGCCGTGACGCTTCCCCGACCGGCGGCGAGCAACGCGCGGCCGACCCCGTTCAGCCTCACCTTGACCGTGGCGGGCTCACCGCCATGATCAGCCCTACTGCGGATCGACGTCCACGCTGAAGCTCACGCCCTTGTGGCGCGAATCGGACGCCAGCCGCTGCACCGCCTCCCCGACCGCGCGCACTACAGGGCGGCGCTCCGGGGCCTTGATCAGGATCATCTCGCGCTCTTGCCCACGCAGCCTGAACAGTGCCGCGGGCCCCAGGACGGTCGCTGGGTTGCGCGAGGCGGCGTCCTCGGTCACTCGCGTACCCAGTACGCCACGCTCCCTGCGTCCTTGCCTCGCTTGCCCATCGACCGTCCTGTCCGCTGGGTTGCCCGCGGCGGCGTCCTCGGTCACTCGCGTACCCAGTACGCCACGCTCCGTGCGTCCTTGCCTCGCTTGCCCATCGACCGTCCTGTCGGCTGGGTTGCCCGCGGGGGCGTCCTCGGGGGACAGCAGCTCGGACAGGAGCTCGGCCACGGCCAGAGCGGCGGTGCGGGCGGGGCGGCGCTCGGGGGCGGCGCAGACGATGCGGATCAGATGCGAGAAGGGCGGGTAGCCGAGCGCGCGCCTGCGTATCAGCTCGCCTTCGAGGAAGCCATCGCTGTCGTGCTGGGCCGCGTGTGCGATCGCGCGTGCGGAAGGGGCGATCGTCTGTACGAGCACCCTTCCCGAGGTGCCGCGCCCGACGCGCCCGGCGAGCTGTGCGATCAGCGCGAAGGTGCGCTCGTCGGAGCGAAAGTCCGGGAAGCGCAGCGTGGCGTCGGCGTCGAGCACGACGCCGAGCGTGACGTCGGGAAAGTCGTGGCCCTTGGCCACCATCTGGGTACCGATCAGCACGCCCGACTCGCTCTGCTGAAAGCGCCGTAGCAGCGTCCCGACGCCGCCGGAGCTGGCGACGGGCGCGCTCGCCACGGTCGCGGCGCCCGCCGGGTCGCCAGCCACGAGGCCCGCAAGCGATGGCGACGGCGACGGCGACGCGCTTGCCGTGGGGCCAGGCATGGCCATCGTGTCGGCGTCCAAGCGGAAGACCGGAAAGCGCCCGTCACCGTCGAGCGCAGCGGCGAGGTCGTGCTGCAGGCGCTCGGTGCCGGCGCCGTGACGCGAGACGGAGACCGAGCCGCACTGCTCGCAGCTGCTCGGAGACGGCTCATGATGACCGCAGTGGTGGCAGGCGAGAAAGCCTTCGCGACCGTGTAGGACCAGCGCGACATCGCACTGCGGACAGCTCCACACCCGCCCGCAGGCGCGACAGGAGAGGAAGTTCGACCAGCCGCGTCGGTTGAGCAGCACGATCGCCTTGCCGCGTTCGGCGCGCACCTGCGCGAGCGCCTGCGCGGTGCTCGGATGCAGCGCGCTGTTGTGCTCGCGCATGTCGAGGATCTCGACCTCGGGCAGCGGCCGGCGGTCGACGCGGGTCGCCAGGCGCAGCGGCTCCGGCTCCCCCGCGGGCGCGAGGGCGCTCTCGGGCCGTGGAGTTGCGCTGCCGAGCAGCAGCAGCGCGTCGCCGGCGCGGGCGCGCTCGGCGGCGACGTCACGCGCGTCGTAACGCGGATCGCCCTCGTGCTTGTAGGAGCCCTCGTGCTCCTCGTCGACGACGATCAGGCCGAGGTCTGAGACGGGCGCGAACACGGCCGAGCGCGGCCCCACGCAGACCCGCGCCTCGCCGGTGCGCAGGCGCCGCCATTCCTCATAGCGCTCTGCAGGGCGCAGCCGTGAGTGCAGGACCGCGACCGTGTCGCCGAAGCGCTCTGAGAAGCGCGCCACGATCTGCGGTGTCAGCGCGATCTCGGGCACCAGCACGATCGCGCCTCGTCCCTGGCTCAGCGCGACCGTGGCCGCACGCAGGTACACCTCGGTCTTGCCCGATCCCGTCACGCCGAAGAGCAGCCTGCGCGCGAACGTCCGGCGCTCGAGCGCCGCCGTCAGCTCATCGAGCGCCAGCTGCTGTGCGTCGGTCAGCGTCGGCGCGCGCCCCGCGTCCAGCGCGGCTGCGTCGGCCGCCGATGAGGGGGTGCCGGCAGGTTGGGCGGACGGGCGCACCGGCCGGCGCCGTCGCCCGCCGAGCCTGCGCGCGGCGCCCGGGGGCAGCACCAGCGTCAGCGCGCGAGCGAGCGTCGAGCAGTACTCGGCCGCGATCCATTGCGCGAGCCCCACCAGCTCGACCGGGACACCGAGCTCGAGCGCGCGCAGCGGCGCCAGCAGCCTGTCCTGCCCGATCTCGCTCTCATCGGCGAGCCCGACCACCACGCCGAGCACCTGACGCCGGGCGAACGGCACCACCAGCATCGAGCCGACATCGACGACGCCGCCGCGCAGCTCGCCCGGGAGCAGGTAGTCGAACGGCCCGCGCAGCGCGCGGGTCGTGGTCATCGGTTCAACCTGGGCGATGGAGGCCATCGCCCGACCTTAGGTCACAGTCCGGCGGCGGAGCGAAGCGTCTCGGCCTTGTCCGTGCGCTCCCACGTGAAGTCGTGATCGTCGCGGCCGAAGTGCCCGTAGGCGGCCGTCTTCTGGTAGATCGGCCGATGCAGTTTGAGCTCCTCGCGAAACGAGCCCGGACGCAGGTCGAACACCTCGTCGACCGCCTGTGCGATCTTGCCGCGCCCCACCTGCTCGGTGCCGAACGTCTCGACCATCACCGAAACCGGGTGGGCGACGCCGATCGCGTAGGCAACCTGCACCTCGGCACGATCGGCCAGCCCGGCGGCGACGATGTTCTTGGCGACCCAGCGGGCGGCATAGGCTGCGGAGCGATCGACCTTCGACGGATCCTTGCCCGAGAACGCGCCCCCGCCGTGACGCGCCATGCCGCCGTAGGTGTCGACGATTATCTTGCGCCCGGTCAGGCCACAGTCGCCCATCGGACCGCCGATCACGAACCGTCCGGTCGGGTTCACGAGGAAGTTCTTCAGCAGCGTCGCCTCCTCGTAGAGGTTGCCTGGCAGCACCGGGCGCAGGACGTGCTCGAACAGGTCGGGCTTGATCAGAGCCTCGGCATCGATGCCGTCGGCATGCTGTGTGGAGATCAGGATCTTCTCGATCCGCACCGGCTTGCCGTCGCGATAGCGCACTGTCACCTGGGTCTTGCCGTCGGGACGCAGGTAGGGCAGCACATCTCCCTTGCGGACCTCCGCAAGGCGCTTGGCGAGCTTGTGCGCGAGCGCGATCGGCAGCGGCATCAGCTCCTCGGTCTCGCGTGTCGCGTAGCCGAACATCATCCCCTGGTCGCCCGCCCCGGCGACGTCGAGCTCGTCTTCGTCTGCGGGGTCGTGGCGGGTCTCATACGCCGCATCCACGCCCAGGGCGATGTCGGGAGATTGCCGGTCGATCGCGTTGACCACCGCGCACGTCTCGCAGTCGAAGCCGTAGTTCGCGTCGTCATAGCCGATCTTGCGAATCGTCTCGCGGGCGATGTGCTGGATGTCGACATAGGTGTCAGTCGAGATCTCCCCCGAGACCACCACCAGGCCAGTGTTCACGAGCGTCTCGCACGCCACGCGGCCGTAGGGGTCGTCGGTCAACACCGCGTCGAGCACTCCGTCGGAGACCTGGTCGGCGATCTTGTCCGGGTGCCCCTCCGTGACGGACTCGGAGGTGAACAGGAACTCGTTGTCGGCGTGCTTGCTCATGTCTGGATAGCGCTCCGCGTTCGCTGGCGGGAAGGTTCAGGGGGTAAGGGCCGGGAGAGTCTATCCACGCGAGGGGGCGCGTCCCGCGCCCCTGCGACGGGCGCCGCGCCGGGCGCCATCGCCCTCGGCGGCCACGCCGCGCTGGCCGCGCTCGACGAAGTCGATCACCAGCGGGACGCCGTCCATCGCGTAGCGGGCCCGCAGCCGGTTCTCGAGGAAGTACGCGTAATCGCGCGTCAGGCGGGCGCGCGAATTGACCTGGATCGCGAACCGTGGCGGGCGCTCTGCGATCTGTGCCATATAGAGCAGCTTGAGTCGATGCTGGCGGGAACGATCCGACGGTTGGCGCCGCGTCCCAGCCGGCGGCTGGCGTGCCTGAACGGTCTCGGCGAGGAAGCGGTTGAGGGCCGAGGTCGGTATTCGTGCGTTCATCTTGTCGCCAAGCACGATCGCCTCTGCGAGCAGCCGCGAGACGTTGCGGCCGGTCTTGGCGCTCGCGGTGAGCACATGCGGGCGCAGCCGCAGCTTCTGCTTGACCTTGGCGCGCTCGTGCTCGAGCTCCTGCTCGCCGCCGTCGTAGAGGTCCCACTTGTTCAGCACCAGCGCAGTCGCACAGCCTGCACGCATCGCGAGCTCGGCGATGCGCTGGTCCTGGCTCGAGACACCGTCGCGGGCGTCGCAGACGACGAGCGCGACGTCCGCTCGCTCGGCCGCGCGGCGCGAGCGCAGCGACGTGTAGTACTCGACAGAGTCCGAGACCTTCGACTGGCGCCTGATCCCAGCTGTGTCGATCAGCACGAGATCACGACCATCGCGCGAGAGCGGCGTATCGATCGCGTCGCGCGTGGTGCCGGCGAGGGGCGAGACGATCGTTCGCGGTTCGCCGAGGATCCGGTTCACCAGCGAGGACTTGCCGACGTTCGGACGTCCGATCACGGCGAGACGGATCGCCTCCGCGGAGCCCGGCGGCGTGTCCGTGGCGGCGAGCTCGCGCAGGCGCTCGACGATGCGGTCCAGCAGATCGCCCGAGCCGAGCCCCTGCGCCGCCGAGACCGGCAGCGGCTCACCGAGCCCGAGGCGATGGAACTCCGCCGCCAGCGGAAGGTCGGCCACTCCGTCGCACTTGTTGGCGGCGAGGATCGTTTCGATCGGCGCCCGGCGCAAGAGCTCGGCCATATCCTCATCGCCGGGGCGGCATCCCGCCCGCGCATCGACCACCAGCAGCGCGAGCTGCGCGTCGGCGAGGCCCGCTCGGGCCTGGTCGCGGATCGAGCTCGACAGCGGATCGGCGTCCTCGAAGTCCACCCCGCCCGTGTCGATCAGCGTGAACTGCAGCCCGTTCCACTCGCATTCGATCTCGTTGCGGTCACGAGTCACGCCTGGGCGCTCGTGCACGACCGCCTCGCGCGTGCCGCTGAGGCGGTTGATCAGCGAGGACTTGCCAACGTTGGGATAGCCGACTACGGCGACCTTCAGCATGGTGCCAGTATGACCGCGTCGATCACAGCACCCGGCGCGCGCGCGGTACCGGGCGCACAGCGGCGCTAGCCATCGCTGCTCGCATCGCCCTGACGCTCGCGCGCCAGCGCCGCGATCCGCCTCACCACCTGCTCCACTTCGAGCCCGGTCGTGTCGAGCGTGACCGCGTCCTCGGCCGCCCGCAGCGGCGAGTGCTCGCGTGTCGCGTCGCGCTGGTCGCGCAGCGTCTGCTCGGCGAGCACCAGTGCCGGGTCGATGCCCAGCTGGCGGGCGCGGCGCCGAGCTCGCACGTCTGGCGCGGCGGTGAGGAACAGCTTGAGCTCCGCACCGGGTGCGACCACGGTGCCGATGTCCCGTCCCTCCGCCACCCAGTCACCGTGCCCGAGCAGCTGCCGTTGCTTGGCCACCAGCGCCTGGCGCACCTCGCCGTCTGCCGCCAGCACCGATGCGACCTGCGAGACCTCGGGGGTGCGGATCGCCGTGCTCACGTCGCGGCCGTCGAGCAGCACCGTCGGAGCTGCCCCCGGTGCAGCGAGCGGCAGCTCGATACGCGCCTCGCGCGCCAGCTCGGCCGCGGGCCGTTGCGGCGCGGAGCGCGACAGCAGCGCAACCGCGCGATACATCGCGCCGCTGTCCAGGTAGCGGAAGCGAAGATGCGCTGCGAGCGCACGCGCGACGGTGGACTTCCCCGCACCCGCGGGTCCGTCGATCGCGATCAGCACAGTCGCCGCAGGTCCTCGACGAAGCCGGGGTATGACACCGCCGCAGCCTCGATGCCCAGCACCTCCACCCCTTCGCGCGACGCAAGCCCAGCCACGGCTCCGAGCATCGCCATGCGGTGGTCGCCGTGCGCGTCGAGCACTCCACCGCGCAACCCGCCGTCGCCGCGCACCGCGAAGCCATCCTCGGTCGCCTCGATATCGGCGCCGAGGCCGCGCAGCCCGTCGACCACGACTGCGATCCGATCGGACTCCTTCAGCCGCAGCTCCTCGGCTCCGCGAACGACGGTCTCGCCCTCGGCGAAGCAGCCGAGCAGCGCCACCAGCGGCAGCTCGTCGATCGCCAGCGGCACCTCGTCGGGCTCGACGACCGTCGCCTCGAGCGAGCCGTGGGCGACATCGAGATCCGTGACGGGCTCGACCGGCGAGAGCTCTCCCGTCTCCTCCTCGACGTCGCCGATGACTATGCCCCGCATCCGCCGCACGATCCGAAGAAAGCCCGAGCGCGTCCAGTTGACGCCGACATCACCGATCAGCAGGCGCGAGCCGGGAACGAGGATGCCCGCCGCGATCATGAACGCCGCCGAGCTTGGATCGCCGGGGATCCGCACCGTGTCGAGCACGAGCTCGTCGACGTTCACGACCGTCACGTGGCGGCCGTTGCGATGTACGTTGACGCCGGCCCGCAACAGCATCCGCTCGGTGTGATCGCGGCTGCGCTCCGGCTCGCCGACGGTGGTGGCGCCATCGGCCGCGAGCCCGGCGAGCAGCACGCACGACTTCACCTGAGCGCTTGCGACGGGAAGCTCGTATGAGATAGCTCGCAGCCGTGCGCCGCGCACCGTCAGCGGGGGAAACCGCCCGCCGCTGGCCTGCAGGTGCGCCCCCATCTGGCGCAGCGGCACCGCGATGCGATCGACTGGACGCCTGCGGATCGAGGCGTCGCCGTCGAGCGTGAAGCTGCGACCCTCCTGCGTCGCGAGCCAGCCCGGCAAGAGCCGCATCAGCGTGCCCGCGTTGCCGACGTCGATCGGCCCATCCGGCTCACGAACATTGCGCAGGCCGGTGCCGCGGATCAACACATGATCGCGATGCAGCTCGACCAGCGCCCCGAGCCTGCGCACCGCCTCGAGCGTCGAGGTGGTGTCCGCCGCATGCAGGTAGTTCTCGACGCGAACCGGCTCAGAGGCCATCGCCGCCAGCAGCGCGGCCCGGTGCGAGATCGACTTGTCCGCCGGCGCGCGCAGCTCGCCGGCCAGCCCTCCCGCTGGCTCGAAGCGCAAGTTCATCGCGGAAACCCTACGAGCCCGGGCCCAGCAGCGTCTCGCGCTCGGCGCGGGCGCGCTCGTTCCACTCGAACAGCGTCCCGGCATCGCCGCGCACCAGCGCCGCGCGCACCTCGGCAAGCCTGCCGTCAAGCTCGTCGATCGCGGCAACGAGCGCATCGCGATTGGACAGATAGATGTCCGTCCAGATTGCGCTGTTGGACCCCGCCACGCGCGTGGCATCGCGAAAGCTAGGGCCCATCGCGGGCTTCGACTGTGTCGCCAGCGCCTGTCCGACCAGCGCGTTCGCGAGCACATGCGGCAGATGCGAGACAGTCGCCATCAGGCGGTCGTGCAGCTCAGGCTCGATCGGCCGGGGGTCCGCGCCGAACGCGCGGATCAGCTGTTCGAGCGCTTGCCGGTCCGAGCTCGGCCCAGTGCGATCACGCTCATCAGCGGGGCTCAGGTACCACGTCGCGTTCTCGAACAGGTCCTCCCGCGAGCTCTGAACCCCCGAGGCCTCCGAGCCCGCCAGCGGATGACCCGGCACGAAGCGGGAATCGCGCACGTCTTCGGACACCGCGCGCTTGGTCGAGCCGACGTCGCTGATCACCGCGTGGGCGGGCGCATTCTCGAGCGCCGCGCCGATCGTCTGGGCGAGCGCGTTGAGGGGCGTCGCGACGAACACCACGTCGGCCTCGCGCACCGCCGCGGCGATGTCGGGGCTGCCCTCGTCGATCGCGCCGAGCGCTAGTGCGCGCCGCAGAACCTCGCGGTCGCGATCCCAGCCGCTCACGTGCGCTCCGAAGCGAGCGCGGGCAGCCATGCCGATCGACCCCCCGATCAGGCCGACGCCGAGAACCGCGACCTTCAATGCGCGAACCCCGACGAGGTGGCCGGCCGCACCCTGGCAGGAGGCGTCGGCCGGCCACTCATCAGACCGTGCTCATGGCCTTTCCCGCGAGCGCCGCGGCACTCTCCACCGCCGAGGCGTAGTCGGCGAAGGAATCGGCGTACAGAGCCTGCGGCCCGTCGCAGAGGGCCTCGTCGGGATTTGGGTGGGTCTCGACGATGATCCCGTCCGCTCCGGCTGCTGCTGCGGCGAGCGACAGAGGCTGGACCAGATCGCGCCGCCCCGCCGCGTGGCTCGGGTCGACGATCACCGGCAGGTGTGAGAGCTCCTTCAGGATCGGCACCGCCATCAGATCGAGCGTGACGCGACGATGGTCGGTCTCGAACGTGCGAATCCCACGCTCGCACAGCATCACGCTGGGATTGCCTTCCTTGAGGATGTACTCGGCCGCCATCAGCAGCTCATCCAGCGGCGCCGAGAGCCCCCGCTTGAGCAGCGCCGGCCGCCCCGAGCGACCGATCTCCGCCAGCAGCGGGTAGTTCTGCATGTTGCGAGCACCGATCTGGATCACATCGGCGACCTCGAGCACCTGGTCGATGTCGCGGATGTCCATCAACTCCGTGACGATCGGCAGGCCGGTCTCCTCCTTGGCCTCCGCGAGCAGCCTCAATCCCTCCTGGCCGAGACCCTGGAAGGCATAGGGGGAAGTGCGGGGCTTGTACGCGCCACCGCGGAACAGCGCCGCGCCCGCGTCACGCACTATGCGCGCCGTCTGCAGCGTCTGCTCGCGCGATTCGACCGTGCACGGCCCGGCTATCAACGCGAAGTTCTCGCCGCCGATCTTGCGACCGCCGATGTCGAGCACGGTCCGCTCGCCGTGGCGGAACTGCGCCGAGGCGAGCTTGTAGGGCTTGAGGATCGGCACCACACGGTCCACGCCGGGCTGCCCTTCGAGCCCCAGGCTCTCGACGTTCGCATCCTGCTCGACGTCGCCGATCGCGCCGATCACGGTTACGCGCGCGCCGGTGCTGCGATGGGCACGCGCGCCGGCTCGCTCGATCTTCTGTACGACCGCCTCCACCTCCTCTGGTGTGGCGGTCTCCTTCATGACGATCATCATGGATTCATCCTTTCACCTGCGCCTGGAATGGTAGGTCCTGAGCCGTGAGTGGCGCTCGCGCACCGGAGCGTTGGCGCTCGATCCCAACGAGGATCCTGTGCGGCCGCCGGCGCCCGCTCACGGACGGGCGAGAGGCCGAAGCGCCTAGATAAATCGCCAGGCGCGATAGGCGTAGAACGACCACGCGGTGAAAGTGCTGCCGGAGTATGTGCGATCCGAAGCGGACATGGCCGTCTTCGAGCTTTGTAGCAGAAGATCGCGCTGCAGTCGAGGGGTGAGACACGATCGGGTGCCTCTGCGGCCAGATCCGTTGGCGAACGCGTGCCGGCAATAGGGCGCTATGGGAAGAGGTGCGGGGATATGCACTGGTTTGTTTTCAACGCTGAATAGCGATGGCGATACAGCGTCCTGAAAAAACAAAGCGACACATGCGGCTCGCCCGGATCGAGCCGCCGGCGCTCGACTCGAGCGGACCTTTGAACGGACCGCTGGCCGCTGGCCGCGAGCCGCGAGCCGCGAACCAAGGGCCGTGGACCCCGGGCCGCCGCTACAGGACCTCGGCGAGCGCCTCGAGGAAGCGCTCGTTCTCGGCGGGCGTGCCGAACGTGACACGCAGCGCCGGGCTCTCGCCGCCGAGCGCCGCACCGGCGCGCACGAGCACGCCGCGCTGCTGCAGCCCGGTCATGACCTGCTGCTCGTCGCGCTCGCCGAGCTGCAGCCAGCAGAAGTTCGCCTGCGAGTCGGCCACCTCCAGGCCGAGCGCCCGCAGTCGCTCCGTGACCGAGATCCGCTCGGCGACGGTCTTGACGACGCGTTCGATCACCTCGTCCTGGTGGGACAGCGCCTCGACCGCGGCGGCCTGTGCGAGGGCGTTGCAGAAGAACGGTTGGCGCACCTGATCGACGGCGCGCGGCAGCGCGTCGGAGCCGCACAACGCGAAGCCGACGCGCAGACCACACAGTCCGTAGACCTTGGAGAAGGTGCGCAGCAGCACCACGTTCGGGTGCTCGCGCAGCAGATCGATCGACGCGTCCGGATCGCCGAGCTGGTTGAACTCGCAATACGCCTCGTCGACGACCACGCATACGTGTGCCGGGACTTCGGCGATGAAGGCCGCGATGTCGCGCAGATCGATCGCAGTCGAGGTCGGGTTGTTCGGGTTGCAGACGATCACGAGGCGGGTGGCGACAGTGATCTCGTTCAGCATCGCGGGGAGATCGTGCTGGTGACGGGCGTCGAGCCCGACGGTCACCGCGCGCGCGCCGGAGGCGGCGGCGAGATGCGGGTAGACCGAGAACGAGGGCCACGCGTAGACGAGCTCCGCGCCCGGCTCCAGCAGCGCCTCGCCCGCCGCGAGCAGGATGTCGCAGGACCCGTTGCCGATCGCGATCTGCGACGCGGGCACGTCGTAGCGATCGGACAGGCGCGCACGCAGCAGCGAGCTCGAGGGGTCGGGGTAGCGGTTCAGCGACTGCAGCGCCCGATCGATCGCCTCGCGCACCTCCGGGAAGGGCGGGTAGGGAGACTCGTTGCTCGCCAGGCGCACCAACGGTGCCTGCTCGGCATAGCCGCCGGCGACCGGATAGACGGGGATGCGGCGTATGCGCTCGGCGAACTCGATAGCCATCGCCCGCCATTGTGACGAACGAGCCTGCGACGGGCGCGCGCGTTACAGGTCTTCGCGCAGACCGACGGTCTTGCCGAGGTAGACGGGCGCCGGGGTGTGCTCCTCGGGCGCGTAGTAGTGGATCAGCAGGCGGATGACGCGCGGCATCGAGCCCGGCACCGGGATCTCGCGGGTGCACAGGAGCGCGACCTGCTCGAAGCCGAGCGCCCGTGCTGCAACCGCGGGAAACTGCGCGTCGAGGTCCTCGGTGACCGAGAAGATGCAGCTGACCACGTCGGTCGGCACGAGTGAGTTGCGCGCCATCACCTCGCGCATCAATGCCGTGGTGGCGTCGAGGATCGTCTGCGACTCGTTGGCCGGGACGTCGTTCGCGCCCCGCAGGGCGAACAGTCGTTGTGACATCGGCGGCGATTCTGCCAAAGCGCGGGCCGGGCCAGCGCAGCGGCCCAATCGAGCGCGACTCCCGGGCGACGATCGCGGCGAGGACCGCGACCCGCAGAGGGGGCGGCGCTCACGCGTGCGCGGTGGCGGCGGCGCGCAGCTCGCGCAGCTCGGCCGCTCGCAGCTCGCGGTGCGCGCCCGGGGCCAGCGCCCCGAGCCGCACGGGACCGAAGGCGATCCGCTGCAGCTCGAGCACGGGATGGCCGACCGAATCGCACATCCGCCTGACCTGGCGATTGCGGCCTTCGCGGATCGTGATCTCGATCGCATCGCCGCCGAGCCGGCGCACGCCAGCCGGCGCCGTGGGGCCATCGCGCAGGCGCACCCCGGCGCGCAGCGCGCGCAGAGCGCCGGAGTCGAGTGGGCCGCCGCCGAGACGGGCGCGATAGGTCTTCGCGACTTCATAGCGAGGATGGGTGAGCAGGTTCGCGAGCTCGCCGTCGTTGGTGAGCAGGATCAGGCCGCTGCTGTCGGCGTCGAGCCGGCCGACCGGGTATAGGCGCACGCCGGCCTCGGCGATCAGGTCGACGACGTTCTGGCGGCCGTGAGTGTCGCGCGCAGTCGACACCACTCCGAGTGGCTTGTTGAGCGCATAGACGACCCGCGGCTCGGGGCCGGCGATCGTGCGCCCGTCGACCTCGATGCGGTTGCGCTCGTCGACGTCACGCGCGGGGTCGCGCACGGGCTCGCCGTCGACCCGCACGCGGCCTTCGGAGATCAGCAGCTCGGCGGCGCGGCGCGAGGCGACGCCGGCGTGAGCCAGGTGCTTTGCCAGGCGCATCCGAGACTGCTACGCCTGCGTCGGTCCGCCTCCCGCGCGAGCATCGCCGGCGCGCAGCAGGCGCTCGCGCAGCTGCGCCTGCTCCTCGGGGGATGGGTCCCAGCGCGCGACATCGGGCAGCTCCTGCAGCGAGCGCAGGCCGAACAGCTTCAAGAACAGCGTGCTCGTGCGATAGGTGACGGCGCCGAACTGCGAGCGACCGGCCTCTTCGATCAATCCCCGCTCCAGCAGCGTGTTGGCGGCGGAATCGGCGCTGACGCCGCGGACACGCGCGATCTCCGGGCGCGAGACCGGCTGTAGGTAGGCGACGATCGCGAGCGTCTCGGCCTGCGCCGGGCTCAGCGTCGCAACGCGCGGACGGCTGAACAGCCGCCGTGCCGCGTCCTCGCTGGCGGGGTCGCTGGCGAGCGTGAAGCCGCCACCGAGCTCGCGCAGCACGATCCCGCCGGCGCCGGGGGCGTGACGCTCGGCCAGTGTCGCGAGCGCCTCGCGGACCTCCTCCTCCGAGAGCTGGGCTGCTTCGGCGAGCTCGGTCATGCTCAGTGGGTCCGGCGACAGGAACAGCAGCGCCTCGACGGCGCGCGGCGGCGTGATCTCCTGGGCAGGGTGAGGCAGCGCGGTCGCGCGGATCTCACCGCCGGCGCCCGGCTCGGCACTGGCGAAGTCCTCGATTGCGGCCTGGTCCTCACTCACGCAGGCACCACCGGGACGGCCGCCGCGGCGAGCGCCGGCGCGCGGACGGAGATCTCGCCAAAGCTCTCGGGCTGGGTCCAGTCGGCTTCGCCGAGCTTGTAGAGCTCGAGCAGCGCGAACAGCGTCACCGCGACCGTCATGCGATCGGCGCCGCGAACCGCATCCTCGAAGCTGAATGCGCCCGTCCGCAGCAGCGCGCGCAGGTGCGCGAGCCGCTCGGCGACGGTGACCCGCGGCGAGCCGATGTGACCCAGGCTGATCGCGGGCGGACGGGCGAGCAGCCTGCCGATCGCCTCCCCCAGCAGCGCGGGATCCTGGGAGCCCTCCTGCGGAGGCAGCTCGGTCCGGCGCAGATGCGCCGGCGGCGGCGCTTCGCGAAACCGGGTGCCGTGCTCGAGCGCGAGCAGCTCGCGCAGGTGAGCGGCGGCGGCGCGATAGCGGCGCGCGTCGAGCATCCGCGCCAGCAGCTCCTCGGCCGCCTGCTCGGGCTCGAGCTCGAGCAGCTCCTCGTCGTCCTGCTCGCCGGCCAGCATCAGCCGGGACTTCAACTCGAGCAGCGCTGCGATCAGGACGATGAACTCGGTCGTCGTCTCGAGGTCGAGCTCGCCGCGCGCCTCGAGGTGGTCCAGGTAGGCGAGCACGAGATCGGCGAGCGAGAGCTCGAGCAGGTCGACCTCTTCGCGCAGGATCAACGTCAGCAGCAGATCGAAGGGCCCGCTGAAAACGTCGAGATCGAGGTCCAGCGCGGCGACGGTCACCGGCTCACCGTAGCGCTCACGCCCGACGTGGCGGTCCCACGCCCATCGCCCCGCGCACGTCGGCGAGAGTCCGCGAGGCGATCGCCCGCGCGCGCTCGGCGCCGTCCTCCAACACCGCCTCGAGCTCGCTCTCGGCGGCGCGCAGATCCTCATAGCGGGCGCGCACCGGTTCGAGGTAGGAGATCGCCGCCGCCGCCACCGCGGCCTTGAGGTCGCCGTAGCCGCGCGCATCGGCCAGCTGGGCCTCGACGGCCTCCGGCGAGCTCGCGCTCGCCACAGCGAGGATCTCGATCAGGTTCGACACGCCGGGCTTGTCTGGGGCGCGCCTGATCTCCGAGCCCGAGTCGGTGACCGCGCTCTTGATCTTCTTCTCGATCGTCCGCGGCTCGTCGAGCACGAACACCGTGCCATGCTCGGAGCCGCCGGTGGTCGACATCTTGCGCGTCGGTTCCTGCAAGTCCATGATTCGCGCGCCGACCGCCGGGATCCGATGCTCTGGCACCACCAGCACCTCCTCGCCAGCGCCGAAGCGGGCGTTGAAACGCCTCGCGACGTCGCGCATCAGCTCCAGGTGCTCGCGCTGGTCCTCGCCGACCGGCACCTCCTGCGCGCGGTAGGCGAGCACGTCGGCAGCCTGCAGGACCGGGTAGAAGAGCAGCCCGGCGCTGACCAGCTCGCGCTGGGCGTGCGACTTGTCGCGAAACTGATGCATCCGCTGCAGCCGTCCGAGCTCGGTGACGCTGGACAACAGCCAGCACAGTTCGGTGTGCTCCTGGACGTCGCCCTGGCGAAAGAGGATGCAGCGTTCGCGGTCGAGTCCCGCGGCCAGCAGCAGCGCGGTCAGGTCATACACGCTCGTGCGCAGCGCACCGGGCTCGTAGGGCACGGTGATCGCGTGCAGGTCGACGATGCAGTAGAGCGCCTCGCCGCGCTCCTGCCCGGCGACGTACTGGCTGATCGCGCCGATGTAGTTGCCCAGATGCTTGCTGCCGGTGGGCTGGATGCCGGAGAAGATGCGCATGCGCTGTGTCTGCGCCGCTGTATAGCTAAAGCGTCTGACGGATCACGGGCCGCTTGGCCGCCGCGACCTCGTCCAGACGACGCACCGGCGTCGTGTAGGGGGCGTTGCGCGCGACCTCCGGCCCGTCGCTGCGGGCCTCGCGCAGGATCGCCGCGATCGCCTGCGCGAACGAGTCCAGTGTCTCGCGTGTCTCGGTCTCGGTCGGCTCGACCATCAGCGCCTCATCGACCAGCAGCGGGAAGTAGACGGTCGGCGGATGAAAGCCGAAATCCAATAGCCGCTTGGCGAGATCGAGCGTCTTCAGCGACAGCTCGCGCTTCATCGGTCCGCCCGAGAGCACGAACTCGTGCATGCACAGCTCGCCGTACGCGAGCGGCAACAGGTCGGCCACGCCCTCCTCGCGCAGCCGCGCGAGCAGGTAGTTGGCGTTCAGCACAGCCGCCTCGGAGACGTCCTTGAGACCGTCCGCGCCGAGCGAGCAGATGTAGGCGTAGGCGCGCACGAAGCAGCCGTAGTTGCCGTGAAAGCCACGCAGGCGGCCGATCGACTGCGGCCGCTGCTCGTCGAGATGGAAGCTGCCGTCGCCGCGGCGTGCCACCAGCGGCCGCGGCAAGAACGGAGCGATCCGCTCGCTGACCGCGATCGGCCCCGAGCCGGGCCCGCCGCCGCCATGGGGCTGGGTGAAGGACTTGTGCAGGTTGAAGTGCACGATGTCGAAGCCCATGTCCCCCGGGCGCGAGATGCCCATCACCGCATTGAGGTTGGCGCCGTCGTAATACAGCGTCGCCCCGACTCCGTGCACGATCTCGGCGATCTCGGCGATCTTGACGTCGAACACGCCAAGCGTGTTCGGATTGGTGAGCATCAGGCAGGCGACATCGGAGTCGGCCTTGACGCGCAGGTCGTCGAGGTCGATGCCGCCGGCGGAGTCCGTCGCGAGCTTCACCACCTCGAGGCCCGCCATCGTCACGGTGGCCGGGTTGGTGCCGTGCGCGGTGTCGGGGGTCAGCACCTTGATCCGCCGCTCGCCGCGGCTCTCGTGGTAGGCGCGCGTCAATAGCACTCCAGCGAGCTCGCCCTGAGATCCCGCTGAGGGCTGCAGCGAGACGTGCGGCAGCCCCGCGATCTCGGCCAGCGCCTCCTGCAGTCGCCACATCAGCTCGAGCGCACCTTGGGCACGGCTGGCGTCCTGCAGCGGATGCAGGCGCGCGTGGCCCGAAAGGGCGGCCGCGCGCTCGTGCAGGCGCGGGTTGTGCTTCATCGTGCACGAGCCGAGCGGATAGAAGCCGGAGTCCAGATCGAAGTTGCGCTTGGAGATGCCCACGTAGTGACGGACGATCTCGGGCTCGGACACCTCGGGCAGGCGCGGCGGCTCGGAGCGGCGATAGCGCTGCGGCAGCAGCTGCTCGGGCGCGACCGCCGGCACGTCGAGCTGCGGGCAAACGAACGCGCGCCGCCCGGGGGCGCCCTTCTCGAAGATCGTGCGCGCCCGCTCGCGCTGCAGCGGACTCTCGGTCAGCGTCTCGCTCATGCCAGCGCGACCTGACGCTCCGCGGCGACCGCCGCTCCGAGCACCCGCGCGAGGCGATCGATGTCGGCGCGAGTGCGCTGCTCGGTGATCGCGACCAGCAGGCCGCCGCGATCCTCATCGCGTCCGCTCAGCGCGCGGATGTCGACACCCGGGTTGACTCCCTCCCGCGCGCAGCGCTCCTTGACGGCCGCCACGTCGGCGTCGAGCGCCAGCGCGAACTCGCGCACCACCGGGCGCTCATGCAGGGCCCGCACGCCCTCGAGCGCGCTCAGCGTCTCGCGCGCGTAGTGCGTGCGGGCGAGCAGCAGCTCGCCGAGCTCGACGATCCCGCGCCGTCCGAGCCAGGCCAGATAGACGACGCCGCCGAGCGCGTTCAGAGCCTGCGCCGTGCAGATGTTCGAGGTCGCACGCTCGCGGCGGATGTGCTGCTCGCGCGTCTGCAGCGTCAGCACGAAGCCACGGCGGCCGTCGACGTCGACCGTCTCGCCGGCGATCCGCCCCGGCATCCGGCGCAGATACTCAGCGCGCGCCGCGAACAGCCCGAACGAGGGTCCGCCGAAGTCGAGCCGGTTGCCCAGGGACTGGCCCTCGCCGACCGCGACGTCGACGCCGCACTCCCCCGGCGGCGCGAGGACGCCGAGCGTGATCGGGTCGACCTGCGCGACCACCACCGGCGGCTCGCCCGCGTGGGTGCCGGTCCGCTTGGCCGCGTCGCTGAGCGCCTGCGCATCCTCGACCGCGCCGTAGAAGTTGGGCTGCGCGAACAGCGCCGCGCTGGTGTCGGCGTCGATCTCCGCCGCCCAGGCGTCGAGGTCGGTGGCGCCGTCCTTCAGCGGCACCTCGACGACCTCCATCGCGAAGCCGTGGGCGTGCGTGCGCAGCGTCTCGATCGTGTGCGGATGCATCCCCGCGCTGAGCACGAGGCGGCGGCGGCCGTTGTGGAGCTTCGCCAGATAGGCGGCCGCGGCGGCGGCGCTCGGACCCTCGTACACCGACGCGTTGGCGACCGGCAGGGCCGTCAGCTCGCTGATCGCGGTCTGGTACTCGAACATCACCTGCAGCCCGCCCTGGGAGATCTCCGGCTGGTAGGGCGTGTAGGGGGTCAGGAACTCCGAGCGCTCCATCAGCATGTCGATCAGCGCGGGCACGTAGTGGTCGTACATCCCCGCCCCCAGGAACGAGAGCTGATCCTCGCTGCCGACGTTGCGCGCCGCCAGCTCGCGCAGGTGCGCGTAGACGTCCTGCTCGGGCATTCCCTGTGCCAGCGCAAGCGCCCGCCCGAGCCGCACGCCCTCGGGCACCTGGCGGTCGAACAGCTCCTGCACGGAGCCCACGCCGATCGCAGCAAGCATCCGCTCGCGGTCGCTGGGGGTGATTGCGGTGTAGCGGCTCAAGCTCTACCGAGCCTAGCCACCCAGCGTGGCGGAATAGGCGTCGGCGTCGAGCAGCATCTCGCGCCCGTCCTGGTCGGCGAGCCTGATGCGCACCAGCCAGCCCTCGCCATAGGGATCCTCGTTGATCGCGTTGGGGCTGTCGGCGAGCGCCTGGTTGACGGCGATGATCTCCCCCGACAGCGGCGCGACGACGTCTGAGACGGCCTTGACCGACTCGACCTCGGCGTAGGGCTCGCCCTGGGTCAGTGCGCTGCCGAGCGACGGCGGCTCGAAGAACACGACCTCGCCGAGGGCGTCCTGCGCGTACCAGGTGATCCCGAGCGTCGCCTCCTCACCCTCGATCCGCGCCCAGTCGTGCTCGGCGTGATACAGCAGCTCCTGCGGGCACTGCTCCTGAGCCATTCACAAACCCTTTCGGTAGAGGGGCTTCTCGCGCACGACAGCGTCGCGCATCTTGCCACGGACGTCGATCTGGAGCCTCGTGCCGACGGCCGCGTGCTCGCTGGGCACGTAGGCCATGCCGACGCCGATCTGAAGACACGGCGAGAGCGTGCCGCTGGTGACGACGCCGCCCTCGACGATCGGGTTGCCCTGCCGCGCGATCCCAGGGCCCTCGAGCGCGAACGCCACCAGCTTCTCCGTCGGACCCACCGCGCGCACGGCCGCTACCGCCTCGGCGCCGAGGAAGCCCGTCTCCTCCTTGCAACACCACCCGAGCCCAGCCTCGATCGGGCCGCGCTCGCTCGAGAGCTCGTTGCCGTACAGCGGCAGGCACGCCTCCAGGCGAAGCGTGTCGCGCGCGGCAAGCCCCGCTGGCCGCGCGCCGCGCCGCGCCAGCTCATCCCACAGGGCCGGCGCGTGCTCCGGCGCCAGCAGCAGCTCGACTCCGTCCTCGCCCGTGTAGCCGGTCCCGCACACGAGCACCTCCGCGCCGCGCATTCTCCTCATGCCAGCGCCCATACGCGCCGGCAGCGGCGAGTCGGAGATCGCCTGCACGAGCTCGCGAGCGCGCGGCCCCTGCACCGCCAGCATCGCGTAGTCGGCGACGCGGTCGACCACGATCGGCTCGGCTGCTTGCGACAGCGCTCGCGCGTGCCGCTGAAACCAGGCCAGATCGCTCTCGTGATTGGCGGCATTGGTCACCGTCAGCCAGTGCTCGGCCTCGAGCCGATAGCTGATCAGGTCATCCAACACGCCCCCATCCTCGCGGCACAGCACCCCATACTGGGCGCCGCCGACCGGGACCTTCCCGACGTCGTTGCTGATCAGCCGCTGCAGCAGCGCGGTCGCGCCCTCGCCCGAGGTCTCGATCTCGCCCATGTGCGAGACGTCGAACATCCCGGCGTGCCCGCGCACCGCGAAGTGCTCATCGCGCACGGCGCTGGCCGAGCTGGCGTAGTGGGCGGGCATCTCCCAGCCCGCGTAATCGATCATCCGCGCCCCCAGCTCGACGTGACGCTCGAGCAGGGCTGTGCGGCGGGGGCTGGACGGCACGACGCGCAGGTTAACGCGCGGCCGGCGGCGAGCGGGGCCGCGGGTGGCTGCCGATCCTCTGCAAGACTGACCCGCTGGATGTCGATCTCGAGTGAGCTGTCAATCGCCGGTCGCGTGCTCAGCGCAGGCGATCCCGACTGGGATCTCGCGCGCGGCGCGTGGAATCTCGTGGCCGATCAGCACCCCGCGGCGGTCGCGCTCGTGCAGGACGCCGCCGACGTCGCGACGGTCGTGGACTTCGCTCGACAGCATCAACTGAAGGTCTGTGCTCAGGGGACCGGACACGGCGCCGGCACGCTCGGCGACCTCGGCGAGACGATCGTGATCAAGACGCAGCGCATGCGCGCGATCGAGCTCGACCCCGACGCACGCCGGGCGCGGGTGCAGGCGGGCGTGCTCGCCTGCGAGCTCGGCGAGGCAGCGCAGGCCGCGGGGCTGTCCTCTATGCCCGGCTCCTCGCCGGACGTCGGCGTGGTGGGCTACACGCTGGGCGGCGGGCTGGGCTGGCTAGGCCGCCGCCATGGCTTCGCCTGCAATCGCGTGGCCGCGATTGAGTTGGTGACGGCCGGGGGCGAGCAGATGCGCGTCGACGGGGCGCACGAGCCCGAGCTGTTCTGGGCCCTTCGCGGAGGCGGCGGCGGGTTCGCGATCGTGACCGCACTCGAGCTCGATCTGCTGCCGATCGCCGACTTGTACGCGGGCTCGCTGCTGCTGCCCGCCGAGCTTGGCCTCGACGCGCTGCTCGCGTACCGCGACTGGTCGGAGACCGTAGCCGACGAGGTGACCTCAATCGTGCGCTTCCTGCGGCTGCCACCGCTGCCCGACATACCCGAGCCACTGCGGGATCGTCCGCTGTTGACGATCACCGCGGCCTCCATCGGCACACAGGCGCAAGGCGAGCGGGCGATCGCGCCGCTGCGCGAGCTGGGCGAGCCGATCATCGACACGTTCGCGCAGGTTCCCGCGACACAGCTGTGCAGGATCAACATGGACCCCGAGCAGCCCGTTCCGGGGATCGGCGATCACGCGCTGATCAGCGCGCTGCCCGATGACGCGCTCGAGGCGTTCCTCGGCGTCGCAGGATCGGAGTCGAACTCGCCGCTGCTGCTGGCCGAGCTGCGCCACGTCGGCGGCGCGCTGGCGCACGGGCCCACAGGCGACGGCGCGGGCGCCTCGGCGGACGGGAGCGGAGCGCTCTCGGGCCTCGATGCCGCGTTCGTGATGAACGGCGTCGGCACACCGATGACGCCCGAGATGGGCCAGGCAATCGAAGCGGGCCTCGACCGGCTGGTCGAGACGATGGCCCCGTGGAGCAGCACCGGTGGTTACCTGAACTTCGCCGAGCAGCCCTGCGAGCTCGCGCGGATCATGCCCGAGCCCACATGCGCACGGCTCGCCCGGGTCAAGCGCGACTGGGACCCGAGCGGGACGCTGCTGGCCAACCACCCGCTGACGCCCGCGCCCGCCTGATCGCGGCCGGTCGGCGCGCGGGGTCGCGCTCGGCACGCGGCCGGCGGCCGGCGGCTGGCGGCGCGCGGCCTCAGGCTCGTCGCCCGGCGGCGCGCGGCCTCAGGCTCGTCGCCCGGCGGGCGGCGACACGTCTGCGCCCAGCTGCCCGAGCTCGGCCTTCCGGGCCTCCAGGAAGCGGCGCTCGCGCTCGTCGCGGACCAGCTCGAGCGCGCGTTCGTAGGCGGCAAGTGCCTGCTCGGCGCGATCGAGTCGCCGCAGCAACTCGGCGCGGGTGGCGTGCAGGTAGTGATATTCGGCCAGACCCCGCGGCTCGAGCTGCCCCAGCAGTGCGAGCGCTGCCCGCGGATCGCCGGCCTCGGCGATCGCGACGGCTCGATTGAGCTCGACCACCGGCGAAGCCGTGACTCGCCCGAGGTCGCCGTACAGCGCGGCGATCTGGGGCCAGTCGCTGGGCTCGCGCACGTGCAGCGCCGCGATCTGAGCCTGCAGGACATACGGCCCGCGGCCTGAATGCCCGAGCGCGCGCTCGAGCGCATGCTGGCCCGCTGCGATCTGCTCGTGGTCCCAGAGTCGGCGGTCCTGGTCGGCCAGCAGCACGAGCTCTCCCTCGGCGAAGCGCGCCTCGCGGCGGGCATCGTGGAGCAGCATCAGCGCCAGCAGGCCATGCGCCTCGGGCTCGTCTGGCATCAGTTCGACGAGCGCGTGACCGAGCCGGATCGCGTCGGCGGCGAGCTCGCCGCGCCCGCCGTAGCCCTCGTTGAAGATCAGGTATACGACCGCGAGCACCGCAGCGAGCCGGTCGGGCAGCAGGTGATCGGCGGGCACTCGGAACGGAATCCCGGCTACCTCGATCTTCTGCTTGGCGCGCACCAGCCGCTTCGCGAGCGTCGCCGTCGGCAGCAGGAAGGCGCGTGCGATCTCCTCGGTGCTGAGCCCGCCGAGGGCACGCAGCGTCAGCGCGACCTGGGCGTCCGTGGCCAGTGCCGGATGACAGCACGTGAACAGCAGCTCGAGCCGCTCATCCGGAAACGCGTCCTGTTGGTGGGAGTCCTCCACGGCTTCAGCGACCTCGAGCGAGCGCACCTTCACGGCGAGCGTGCGGTCGCGACGGACACGGTCGATTGCTCGGTTGCGGGCGGTGCGCACCAGCCACGCGCCTGGATTCGTAGGCACACCGTCGCGCGGCCAGCGCTCGGCGGCGACCGCGAACGCGCCCTGAACCGCTTCCTCGGCGAGGTCGAAGTCGCCGAGGAAGCCGATCATCGCCGCGAGCACGCGGCCCCACTGCTCGTGAAATATCTCTTCGAGGATCGTCAGCGCTCCACCAGCGGGCGCACCTCGACGGCGCCGCCCATGCGTGCCGCGGGAATGCGAGCGGCGAGCTCGATCGCCGCATCGAGATCGCCGGCTTCGAGCAGAAAGTAGCCGCCGAGCGCCTCCTTGGTCTCCACGAACGGGCCGTCGGTCGTGAGCGTGCGCCCGTCCTGGACGCGCACGGTGGTGGCGGTCGCGGCGGGCTGCAGCTCGGCGCCGCCGATCACGCCGGGCTCCTGGCCGATCGCCATGTACTCGGCGGTGATCGCACTCTTGTCCTCCTCGGGCAGCCGTTCGTACTCCGCCCTCGTGCCGCCGGTATAGATCTGAATCAGGTACTTCATCGCTTTCCTCCTTCTCGAAAGGGCATGCAGTGCTCCTTAGACGAACGGAACGCCGACGAAAGGACACCGGCGGCAGCAGAGAGTCGAATCCTCGCACGAGCGCTGGGCTGTGGGACGGCGCGAGCAGGCCGGCGGCGCCGGCTCGGGTTCGAGCGCCGCTCAGCGCAGGAACGGCGGCACGTCGATGTCGTCGTCGGATATCTCCAACGACGAGCGCTGGCGCGCATCGATGCGCGGGCTGCGATCACGGCGCGAGCGCGTCTCGCGGCGTGCGGCGTGTCCGGGGCGGTGGTCGAAGCCGGTTCCGATGACCGTGACGCGGACGTCGTCGCCCATCGCCTCGTCGATCACCGCGCCGAAGATAATGTTCGCGTTCGGGTCGGCCGCGTTCTGGATGATCTCGGCGGCGTCGTTGACCTCGAACAGGCCGAGATCTTTGCCGCCGGTGATGTTCAGCAGGATGCCGGTCGCGCCCTCGACCGACTCTTCCAGCAGCGGCGATGAGATCGCTGCACGCGCGGCGTCGGCGCAGCGAGTCTCGCCGCCTGCCGATCCGATCCCCATCAGCGCAGAGCCGGCGTCGTGCATGATCGTGCGCACGTCGGCGAAGTCGAGGTTGATCAGGCCGGGAATCGTGATCAGGTCGGTGATCCCCTGAACGCCCTGGCGCAGCACGTTGTCGGCCTCGCGGAACGCGTCGAGCATCGAGGTCCGGCGCTCGACGACCGCCAGCAGCTTCTCGTTCGGGATCACGATCAGGGTGTCGACGACCTCGCGCAGTCGCTCGATGCCCTCGGCAGCCTGCCGGGAGCGCTGGCTGCCCTCGAAGTCGAATGGGCGCGTCACCACGCCGACCGTGAGAGCGCCGATCTCGTTCTTGGCGATGTCTGCGATCACCGGGGCGGCGCCAGTGCCGGTGCCGCCACCCTCGCCCGCGGTGACGAACACCATGTCGGCGCCCTTCAGCGTCTCCTTGATTTCGTCGCGCGACTCGGATGCCGCGGTCAGTCCGACGTCAGGGTCCGCGCCCGCGCCGAGGCCCTTCGTGGACTCGTGCCCGATGTTCAGCTTGACGTCGGCGTCGCACATCGCGAGCGCCTGCGCGTCGGTATTGGCCGCGATGAACTCGACGCCGCGCAGGCCCGCGTCGACCATGCGGCTGACCGCGTTGGTGCCGCCGCCGCCTACGCCGACGACCTTGATGACCGCCAGGTAGCTGCCGCTTGCCGCCACGGGGCTGTGAGGCGCGCTCTCCACGTTAGTTCTGTCCGAAGTCTCGAGTAATAGTTAAGAGTTAGAATGAGACCTGTTTTGGTCCCTTGCGATCGTGCACGTTATGCAGGGAACTTCGCCCTGTCAACGCGCGGGCGGAGTCCTGCAACAATGGTTGCAGATCAAGGAACTCTCGACCGCCCCGCGAGAGACGCTCCATTGACGACCTAACCCTCGAGTCGAGGGTAAGACTGAGACGAGATCGATCGCCTCGCACCGCACTCAGCCCCCCGACGGCGCTGATTCTTGGGCCGCTTCCGTGCCCGAAGAGCCGGTTTCGGAGCCCGCTGCTTCCGATTGCGAGGGCGTAGCGCCGCCCGCAGAAGCTTCTTCATTCGACGCACCGGCTGCGGGCTGTGTGCCGGCGCTCGTGGGCGGGGCACTCGCGCCAGCGCCCGGAGCGCCGCCGCCAACGGCTTCGTCGAGGCCTGCCGCCAGCGCCGCGGCGGTACTCGGATCGGCGCTCGCCGCTTCTTCGCTTGACCCATCGGGCCTGCTCACGCCGGGCGGGAAGCCCGCGGCGGGCCGTTCGGGCAGTCGCACGTCGACATAGGAGGCGCCGCGCGAGCTCGGATCGGCGAGCACCCGTACGAGCGACAGCCACTTGGCATGCGGGCGCTCAGCGTCGCCGAAGTACGCGAGCACACCGCCTCGCAACGCGATTGTGATGCCCTTGGAGCCGCTGTAGACGCGCTCGATCGCCTTCGCCAGGCCCACGGGCGCCGCCCCCAGCACGCTCAGCATCTGCCGCAGCCGGCCATCGCGCAGCGTGTGTCCGATCCTCGCCAGATCGGCTGAGCTGTGGGCGGCAGGCGCTCGCACGACGGGCAGCGAGCCCGACACCGGCCCAACTCCGAGCACCACGCCGTCGGCGGCGAGCGCGGTGTGAGCCCCATCGCTGACGAGCACCGCGACCGGCGGCTGCTCGACGACTTCGATCCGAAGGCTGTGCGGGAAGCTCGCGCGCGCATGCACCGAGCGCACGATCGGGAACGAGGCCACCGCGGCGCGCAGGGCGCCCTCGTGCACATCCATCGTGCTCATGCCCTGGGCGGCGTGGCGCAATGCGGCCTCGATCGCACCCGCATCCTGGCCCGGGGCGGCGCTGAGGCCATCGACCTGCACGTGCTCGACGGCTACCAGCGGCGAGCTTCGCAGCCACAGCCAGCCGCCTCCCAGCGCCGCGAGCACGAGCGGCGAGACCATCAACGCCAGGCGCAGGCGCCGACGTTCGCACGCCGACTCCAGCGCGACCCGCGCTCGCGCGGGCATCGGCACACGCAAGGCGTCGCGCCAGCGCACGCGAGCACCGTGGCCGGAGCGTGAGCTCCGCGCCGGCGTGCGCTTTCCCGCCGGCGCCCGACGGGGCGCGTTCAGACCGAACGAGCGGCCGAGGCGCACGCCGAGGGAGCGTTCCATCCGGAGGTCTTCGACCTCGCCCCGCGAACCCCTACGTAGGCATCTACTAGGGCAGCCGCACGTCCCCGAGCGTCTGGACCTCGGGCTCGAGCTCGACTCCGAAGCGCTCGCGGACGCGCTCGCGGCCCGCGGCCATCACCGCGATCACGTCCGCCGTCGTCGCCGTGCCAGTGTTCTCGATGAAGTTCGCGTGCTTGGGCGCGAACCGCGCGCCGCCCACGCCGAGGCCGTTGCAGCCGGCCTCGGACAGCAGCTCGCCGGCGCTGCGACCGCCCGCGCGCGGATCCGCGGGGTTCTTGAACGTCGAGCCGAACGTCTTGATGCCCTGCGGCTGGGCTTCGTGGCGGCGGGCGCGCATCTGCGCGAGCGTCTGCTTGACCGTCTCGACGTCTGCGCTCTCGAGCTCGAATGTCGCCCGCACCACGATCTCCTCGCGACGCAGGCTCGAGGAGCGGTAGGCGAAGCCGAGCTCCGCGGGCGCGCGCCGCTCGATGCCCGAGGCCGTTGCGATCTCGACCCACGCGAGCACCCGCTCGAGCTCGCCGCCATAGGCGTTTGCGTTCATCCGTACCGCGCCGCCAACCGTGCCTGGGATGTTGACGCCGAACTCGATCCCCGAGAGCCCAGCGCGGGCCGCGCGGGCCGCCACCGCGGGCAGCCGCGCGCCGCCGCCGCACACGATCTGCGGGCGCCGCAGTTCGATCCCGGCGAGCTCGCGGTCGAGCTTCAGCACCAGGCCGCGGACGCCCTCGTCGGCCACCAGCAGGTTCGATCCCGAGCCCACGACCGCCACCTCGACCTTGGCGGCCAGTGCCCAGGCCAGCAGCTCGAGCAGCTGCGCGATGCTGCCCGCACGTGCAAACCACTCGGCCGGACCACCCGTTCTGACAGTGGTGAGGCGCGCGAGCGGCGCCTGCGCCCTGACACCAACCGGCGGCCCGGGCGCGGCGCTCACCGCGCCACCAGGCGGCGCGCCAGCTCATCGACGTCGCCCGCGCCCATCACGACACAGATATCGCCTGCGCCGAGCAGCGCGCGCAGCGCCAGCTCGGCGTCGGCCAGCGATGCGAGCCAGTACACGGGCTTGCCTGCGCCTGCCTGCGCCGCCGCCTGCGCGACCAGCAGTCCGCTCACGCCGGGATGGTCCTGGGCGCGCTCGCGCGCCGGATAGACCTCGAGCACCGCGATGACGTCGGCGTTCTCGGCGAGCGCGGCGCCGAGCTCGCGTGCGAGCAGCCGCGTGCGCGAGTACAGGTGCGGCTGGAACACTGCCACCAGGCGCTCGTGCGCGAGCGTGCGAGCGCCTGCGAGCGTGGCCGCCACCTCGGTCGGGTGGTGGGCGTAGTCGTCGTACACGCGCGCTCCCCGCGCACTCGTGCCCAGGAGCTGAAAGCGACGCCCGGCGCCGCCGAACGCGGTCAGTGCGGACACGGCGCGGCGCTCGTCCGCGCCTGCCAGCCGCGCCGCCTCGAGCGCCGCGGTCGCATCGAGGGCGTTGTGGACCCCGGCAACCGCGAGCTCGACCTCGTGATCGCGCCAGCGAAAGCGCGAGCCGCCCGCGGCGAGGATCGGATCGCAGACGTCGTAGGCGACCACCTGCCGCCCGCTCGGAACCAGCTCGAGCAGCTCGGGCCGATCCCAGACGACGATTGCGCCCCGCGCCTTTGCGAGGAACTGCGCAAACGCCTCGCGCAGCTCCGTCAGCGAGCGAAACGTCGTGTGGTGGTCGAGCTCGACGTTCGTCAGCACCGCGATCTCGACGTCCAGCTCGAGCATCGAGCGGTCGGACTCGTCGGCCTCGAGAACCAGCCACTCTCCCTGCCCGCTCCAGCGCGCATTGGGCTCATCCGCGCCAACCGACCCGCCGACGAGCCAGTCGGGATCGAGCCCCGCTCCACGCAGCGCATGCACGAGCATCGCGGCGGTCGTCGTCTTGCCGTGCGTGCCCGCGACCGCGATCGTGCGCCGCAGCGCGCTGAGCTCGGCCAGCAGGTCGGCGCGCGGGCGCTCGGACAGCCCCCGCTCGCGTGCCGCCACGCGCTCGGGGTTGTCGACTGCGATCGCGCTCGAGTAGACGACCTCCACGTCCTCGCCAGCGGGCAGGTTGTCGGCCTCGTGCTCACCGATCTGCGCCTGCAGCACCCCGTCGGCGGCGAGCCGCTCCGAGTACGGAGAGGCGCGGCGGTCCGAGCCGCTGACGCTCGCCCCGAGCGCACCGGCGGCGCGGGCGTAGCCACTCATCCCGGCGCCAGCGACGCCGACGAAGTGCAGCCGGCGCCCGCGCCAGGCATCGCCGCGCCCGTCGGCGCGTCCCCCGCGCGCGCTCACCGGCGTCCCTCGCGCTCGCGTGCGAGCGCGAGCAGCTCGTGCGCGACCTCGCGCGCTGCGCCCGGGCGCGCGAGCGCGGCTGAGGCGCGCGCCATCGAGGCGAGCCGTCCACGATCGGCGAGCAGCCGCTCCACTTCGGTGCGCAGGCGCTCGCCGGAGAGCTCGGCGTCGGGGATCGTGAGCGCGGCGCCGGCGGCCACCATCCAGCGCGCGTTGGCGCTCTGGTGGTCGCCGGAGGCCTGCGGATAGGGAACGAGCAGCGCCGGCAGCCCGTAAGCGGCCAGCTCGAACACCGAGCCGCCTGCGCGCGCGACCGCGAGGTCGGCCGCCGCGAGCGCCTGCGCGAACTCCTCCAGGCCGAGCTGCTCGCGCAGGTCATAGCCGGCGCCGGGCGCCTCGCCGGCGAGATCGGCGTAGTCGCGCCGGCCGGCGATGTGCAGCACGCGGATCGGCTCGCGCCAACCCGGATCGGTGAGCGGCGCGAGCCCCTCGAGAGCCGCGGAGTTGATCGAGCGGGCGCCCAGCGAACCGCCGAACACGAGCACGCACGTCTGCTCGCCCGCGATCGCGAACCGTGCCCGCGCCTCGGCGCGGTCGGCGTCGGGCACGGGTATCGGACGGCCGGTGACTCGATAGCGCGAGCCGGCGCCCGCGCCGTCGTGGCCGGCGATCGGAAACGCCAGGCACACACGCCGCGCCCCGCGGGCGAGAATCCGGTTGGCGAGGCCGAGGTGGCTGTCCGCCTCGGTCAGCACCAACGGGACGCCCATGCTCAGCGCCGCCATGCCGACGGGCCCCGAGATATAGCCGCCCGCGCCGAGCACCGCGTCGGGGCCGAGCTCCCGGAGCAGGGCACGAGCGCGTGGGAACGCAAGCGCGGCCCTGGCCAGCGCCCGGGCGGCGCGCAACGGATTGGTGCGGCTGAGGCCCTCGACCGAGATCCGGCGCAGCGGATAGCCCGCCCGCGGCACGAGCTCGGACTCGGCACGATCGCCGCCGATGAACGTGACCTGCGCGCCCTCAGCCCGCAGCGCGTCGGCGACCGCCAGCGCGGGCGCCACGTGCCCGGCGGTCCCCCCCGCCGCGATCACGATCCTGATCTGCTTCACGGCCCAATCCTGGCGGTTTTCGCGCTCCGGGCGCCTGCCGCGCCGGCACCGAGCGTACGTGGGCGGTGCCGCCCGCGGCGACGTTCAGCAGCAGCCCCATCGCGGCGAGCGTGACGATCAGGCTGCTGGAGCCGTAGGAGACGAGCGGCAGCGGCACGCCGGTCAGCGGCGCAAGCCCGAGCACCGCGAACGCGTTGAGGATCGCCTGCGAGACGATCAGCGACGTGACGCCGACGGCGATCAGCGCGCTGTGCAGGCTGCGGGCGGCTCTGGCGGCACGCAGGCCTGCGTAGGCGATCAGCCCGTACAGGAACAGCAGCGCGCACACGCCGATCACGCCGAGCTCCTCGGCGATCACCGCGAGGATGAAGTCGGTGGGCGCCTCGGGCAGATAGAAGATCTTTTGTACCGACTGTCCCGGTCCGGCGCCGAACAGGCCGCCCGAGCCGATCGCGATCTGACCCTGGACCGACTGAAAGCCGCTCGTCGAGGCGTGCGCCCAGGGATCCACGAACGAGGTCAGACGCGCGCGCGCGTAGGGTCGCGCAAGCGCATACAGCGCCACCAGAGCGAATGTCGCGCCGGCGACTATCGCGAGGTTGCGCATCGGGATTCCCGCGGCCACGAGCAGCGCTCCGGTGGTGAAGGCGATCGTCATCGCAGTGCCGAGGTCGGGCTCGGTGACCACGAGCAGGCAGGCGCCGCCGACGACGAGCAGCAACGGGCGCGCGAGCTCGCGCAGGTCGTGGACCCGCGCCGGGCGCCTCGCCAGCAGCGTCGCCGCGTACAGGACGAGGGCGAGCTTGAGCAGCTCCGAGGGCTGGAACTGCAGCGAGCCCGGCCCGAGCCAGCGGCGGGCGCCGTTGACCGAGACGCCCAGATGCGGGACGTGTACGGCGAGCACGAGCACGAATGACACCGCCAGCAACGGCCCGACTATGCCCTGGACTCGCGCCAGGCCATCGCGCGCGAGCACCCGCATCAGCACCAGCCCGATCGCTCCGTAGGCGACGAACTTGAGCAGGTAGCCGGTGCCGTTGCCGCTGCCCTGCAGCAGTGCGGTGGCCGAGGTGGCGCTGTAGACCATCACCGCCCCATAGGCCAGCAGGCACATCGTTGCCGTGATCAGGATCCGGTGCTCGAGCGTGCGTCGCGCGGGCGCGGCGCGGGAACGGGCGCGCGAGCGTGCACGGCCCCCCCGGCCTGGGACCTTCGCGGGGTCGGCGCGCCGTGCCGCGGATGCAGACATTCCCAGCCAACTTCGACATCGGCCCGCGGATGCCTCTATCGCCGCGCGAGCTCGCGAAAGCGCTCGCCGCGTGCTTCGAAGTCCGCGAACTGATCGAAGCTCGCGCAGGCCGGCGACAGGAGCACGACCTCGCCCGGCCGCGCGGCGGCGCGGGCCGCGGCGAGCGCGCCCTCGAGATCGCCGCATTCGCGCACGGGCAGCTCGGCGCCCGCCAGCGCGAGCGCCAGCGCCGGGGCGTCTTCGCCGATCAGATATGCGGCCCTGCAGTGCCGCGCCACCGGCTCGCGCAGCGCCGTGAAGTCCTGTCCCTTGCCCTGGCCCCCGAGGATCACGTGCACGGTTCCGGCGGGAAATGCCTCCAGCGCGACGACCGCACTCGCGACGTTGGTCGCCTTGGAGTCGTTGACGTAGGTGACGCCGTCACGGCGCCCGAGCAGCTCGAGACGATGCGCGACTCCCTCGAAGCTGCGCAGAGCGCCCGCCACGTCCTGGGCCGGCAGGCCCCGCGCGAGGCAGATCGCCGCCGCCGCCATTGCGTTCTGAACGTTGTGCGCTCCGGGCAGCGCGAGCTCCGCGACCGTCAGCAGCGGCTCGCCATGCCAGCGCAGCAGATCGCCTTCGAGCGCCAGCTCGGCGCTCGGATCGGCACCGAAGCGCACCAGCCGCGCCTGTCCGGGCGGACGCCCGCCCTGCAGCATCCCCGCCGGCAGCACCGCGAGGTCGCGATCGGATTGCCGGGCGAAGACCTTGAGCTTCGCCGCCAGGTAGCGCTCGATCGTGCCGTGCCGATCGAGGTGGTCGGGAGCGATGTTCAGCAGAACAGCCGCCTCTGGCGCGAAGCAGCTCGCGTCCTCGAGCTGAAACGAGGACACCTCGCAGGCGACGGTCGCCTCGGCGGCGATCTCGCCGACCAGGCTGCTCAGCGCGGTGCCGACGTTGCCGGCAACCGCGACGGCCCGGCCCGCTTGGCGGTGTATGTGACCGAGCAGCTCGACGGTCGTCGTCTTGCCGTTGGTGCCCGTGACCGCGAGCACTTCGTTCGACAGCGCCCGCCACGCGAGCTCGAGCTCGCCGAGGACCGCCATCCCGCGCTCGCGCGCGGCAACTATCACGGCGGCCTCGCTCGGGACCCCGGGGCTCTTGACGACGGTGCGCACCCGCCCGAGCTGCTCGAGGCCATCGACGCCCGTGTGAACCTCGATCCCCGCGTCAAGCAGCGCCCGCGCTGCGGCGGGCGAGGCGGCGTCGACGCCGATCACCGTCTCGCCGCGCTCGCGCAGCATACGGCCGGCGGCGATGCCCGAGCGAGCGAGGCCGACGAGCAGGAACGGGCCCGCTGGCAGCGGCGGGCGGGCCTTCATCGCGTGCCGGCGCGGAAGGACATCTAGCGGATGCTCTGGTGATAGATCGTGAAGCCGATCGCGCAGAAGATCGCCGCCACGATCCAGAAGCGCAGGATGATCTTCGTCTCAGACCAGCCCCGGAGCTCGAAATGATGGTGGATCGGCGCCATCAGGAACACACGCTTTCGCGTCGCCTGGAACGAGAACACCTGGATCGCGACCGACAGCGCCTCGATCACGAAGATCCCGCCGAGCAGGATCAGCAGGACCTCGGTGTGCGTCATCACCGCCAGTCCCGCGATCGCGCCGCCGAGGCCGAGTGAGCCGGTGTCGCCCATGAAGATCGTCGCCGGGAACGCGTTGAACCACAGAAATCCGATGCACGCCCCGACGAGGCAGCCGGCGAGCATCGCCAGATCGAAGTCTTCGGTGACGAACGCGATCGCGATGTAGGACAGCAACACGATCGCGGCGCAGCCCGCCGCGAGCCCGTCGAGGCCGTCGGTGAGGTTCACCGCGCTGGTGGTGCCCGCGAGCACCAGGTAGATCAGGACCGGGTAGAACGGGCCGAGGTCGATCGTGTAGTCGACGAACCGCAGCCGCAGCTCGCTAGCGAGGTGCGCCTCGTGGCTGGCGATGAACCACAGCCCGAGCGATATCGCAATCGTGACCGCGAGCTTCGTGCGCGCCCGCAGCCCCAGCGAGCGCCGCTTGACAAGCTTCGTGTAGTCGTCGGCGAAGCCGAGCAGCGCGCACGCGATCGCCGCGCCGAACACGCCGATCGAGCGCCAGTCGTAGTCGCTCAGGATCAGGAACGGGATCGACACCGCCAGGAACAGGATGATCCCCCCCATCGTCGGGGTGCCGGCCTTGACCTGGTGGCCGGCCGGGCCGTCCTCGCGGATCTGCTGGCCGAACTCCCGCCGGCGCAGGAACTCGATGAACTTGGGGCTCAAGAAGATGCAGATGAGCAGCGCGGCCGTGCCCCCGATCAGGATCCGGCCCATTCAGCGCCTGCCCTGCGCCGCGGCCGGGGCTCGTGCGAGCGCCTGCGCGACCCGCTCGAGTCCTACGCCGCGCGAGCCCTTTACCAGGACCGTGTCGCCCTCCGCGAGCAGCTGCGCGAGCTTCTGTGCCGCCGAGGCCGCATCGGGAACACAGGCGAGCTCGCCCGTGAACGTGTGGGCCATCTCCGCCGCCAGCGGGCCCACCGCGACGAGCACCTCAACGCCGCGCTGCGACGCGTAGGCGCCGATCTCGCGATGGAACTCGAGCTCGCGGGGGCCGAGCTCGAGCATGTCGCCGAGGACCGCCACCCGCCGCGCGGGAGCAGTGCCGACGAGCTCGTCGATCGCGGCGCGCATTGACATCGGGTTGGCGTTGTAGCAGTCGTCGATCAGCACGATCCCCCCCGGCAGCCGCAGCCGCTCGCCGCGCAGTGCCGAGAAGCGCACGTTAACCTCGCCCGCGGGCGTAACTCCGAGCGCCCGCGCCGCCGCAACCGCCGCGAGCAGGTTCTCGAGGTTGTGAGCCTGGGCGAACGACGGTCGCAGGACGATCCGCTCCCCGCTCGAGCGCTCCACGATCTCGACCTCATCGCGCCCGCGCCGGGCCAGCTCGATGTCGCCGCCGGCTCCGAACCTGACCGTGTGCACGTCCGCGCGCAGGTGCGGCTCGAGCAGCGCCTCGCCCGCCGGCACGACCGCTGTCGCGCCGGGTGCCAGGCCGGCGATCAGCTCCGCCTTGGCCGCCGCAATCGACTGAAGCGAACCGAGCAGCTCGAGGTGCACCGGTCCGACATTGACGATCACCCCGACCTCGGGCTCGGCGATCTCGGTCAGCTGGGCGATCTGGCCGCCTCCGCGCATCGCCATCTCCAGCACCAGCGCCTCGGTGTCGGGCGGGGCCGCCAGGATCGCCAGCGGCAGCCCGATCTCGGTGTTGAAGTTCGCCGGGCTCGCCACCGTGCGGAGGCTCGCCGCGAGCAGCTCGCCGAGGATGTCCTTGGTCGAGGTCTTGCCGGTCGAGCCGGTGATCGCCACCACCCGCGCCCCCGTGCCGCGCAGCTGCGCGAGCCAGGCCCGCGCGAGCGACTGCAGGCCTGCCAGCGGATCGGGGTGCGCGAGCACGGCGCCAGCCGTGCCGGTCCCGCCGGCCGTGCCACTCGCGCCCGCCGGCGGTTCGCGCACGAGCCGGCGAGCATGAGCGGGCGCCACGAGCACGCCCCACGCCCCTGCCGCGAGCGCCTGCCGCGCGTACTCGCCACCATCGCCGCGCTCGCCCCGCAGCCCCACGAACAGCTGCCCCGCCGTGACCGTGCGCGAGTCGATCGCCGCGCTCGTGGGGCCGGACGCGTCCGGCGCCGCCTCCGGCGACCCCGACGCCGCCGAGCGCCCCGACGGCGCCGGCGGCCTGTGGGAAGCGCTCGCAGGCGTCGGGCCAGGCCGGTGGAGCAGCTCGGCCCCCGCAGCTGCGGCGACGCGCTCGGGAGTCCATGCCCTCACCGGGCTGGCCCGAACTCGCAGCGCTGCTCCCGCTCTGGCACCCCAGTGGTCATCCGGAGGCTCCGCCGGCCGCCCGCGCGATCGCGCCGGGGTCCTCGTCTGCGCGCCGCGCCGTGCCCGCGCGCAGCGCCTCGCGCGCGACGGTCGCGTCATCGAACGGGATCTTGCGTCCCTGCGCCAGCTCCTGTCCCTGCTCGTGGCCCTTGCCCGCGATCACCACCACGTCGCCGGGGCGTGCCAGGTCGAGCGCCAGCTCGATCGCGGCGCGTCGATCGACCTCCACCTGTGCACGAGGGCGGTGTTCGGGGGCGATCCCGGCGACGATCTGCTCGACGATCGCCGGCGGCGACTCCGAGCGCGGGTTGTCGGAGGTCACGATCACCAGGTCGGACATCCGCGCCGCGATCTCGCCCATCAGCGGACGCTTGCCGCGGTCGCGGTCTCCGCCGGCGCCGAACACACAGATCACGCGCCCGCCGGAGTCCGTCAGCTCGCGCGCGGCGGCGAGCACGTTCGCGAGCGAGTCGGGCGTGTGCGCGTAGTCGATCAACACCGCGAAGCCCTGACCGCAGTCGACCGGCTCGAAGCGCCCGGGCACGTGCACCCCGCGCTCGAGGATCGCGAGCAGCGAATCGAGCTCTCCGCCGAGCGCATGCACAGCCGCCAGCGCGCCGAGGGCATTCGCGACGTTGAACCGACCCGGCAATCCGAGCGCTACGTCTCGCGAGCCGGCCGGGGTGTGCAGCCTGAACTGGCATCCGCGCGCGCCGCAGCGCAGATCGCTGGCGCGGTAGTCGGCGCCCGGGTCCTCGAGCGCGAAGGTCGTAACGGGCCCGGCGAGCTCGGAGGCGAGCCGCCGCCCATAGCCATCGTCGAGGTTGATCACGCTGAGCCGCGGCCCGGCTCCGTCGGGTGGCACGAACAGCCGGCGCTTGGCCTGGAAGTAGGTCTCCATCGTCGGGTGGAAATCGAGGTGATCCTGGGTCAGGTTCGTGAAGATCGCGGCGGCGAAGCGGACGCCGTCCGTACGCCCGAGCTCGAGCGCGTGCGAGGACACCTCTATCGCGCAGCTGTGGTCGCCAGCGTCGAGCATCGCGCGCAGATCGCGCTGCAGGTCGATCGCCTCCGCGGTCGTGCGCAGCACGGGACGGTCCTGACCGCCGATCACCGACTTCACGGTCCCCAGCAGCCCCGCGGTCTGGCCGCTGGCCTGAAGCAGCGCGCGCAGCAGGAACGCGGTGGTGGTCTTGCCGTTCGTGCCCGTCACCCCGAGCACTTCCAGCTGCGAGCTCGGGTGCTCGAAGAAGCGATCGGCGATCGGCCCCATCTGCTCGCGCGCCGACGCGACGAGGATCTCCGGAACCCCGAGATCGAGCGGACGCTCGACCACGAGCGCGGCGGCGCCGGCGCGAACGGCCTGAGGGGCGTAGTCGTGCCCGTCGACCTCGAAGCCGCGAACGCAGAAGAAGAGATCGCCGGGGCTGACCTGACGGCTGTCGTAGGCGAGGCCTGTGATCTCGATGGCAGCGCGCTCCTGGGCCCGTTCGGCGGCGATCAACCGATCGAGTCGCATGCGCTGATGCTATCCAGGCGCTATACGGAGGTAGGGCAGCGCGAAGCTCATGATCTGACCGAACGCCGGCGCCGCCACCGTGCCGCCGTAGATCGAGCCGGCCTCGGGTTCGTCCACGATCACAGCGCACAGGAGCTTCGGATCGGTCGCGGGAGCGAAGCCGACGAACGACGCCACGTAGGCGGTCTGCGAGTAGGTCCCCGTTTCAGGATCGATCTTGCTCGCGGTGCCGGTCTTGCCCGCGAGCTGATAGCCCGGGATCGAGACCTCGCTGGCCGTGCCCCCTGGTGCGAGCACGCCCTCGAGCATCTTGCGCACCTCCGCGGCGACCGTCGCCGAGATCACGCGCCGCCCCGCGGACTCGCGGCGCGCGTGGCCGTCGACGGACGCGATGATGTGCGGCTGGCGCAGGATCCCGCCGTCGGCGACCGCGGCGTAGGCGCGGACCATCTGCATCGGCGTCACCAGCTCACCCTGGCCGATCGGCAGGTTGCCCATCGACGAGCCCGAGTAGTGGTCCAGGGAAAGCGTCACGCCCGCTTCCTCGCCCGGGAGTTCGACGCCGGTCGGACCGCCGAAGCCGAACGCGTGCACCCAGCGGTTGAAGGCCGGCGCCCCCTCGCGCATCCCGATCTCGATCGCGCCGACGTTGCTCGACTGGGCCAGGATTTCACCGGTCGTGAGCGTCTCATCGGCGTGTTCGGTGTCGTCGTGGATCGTGCGGTCGGCGACCTGGATCTGGTCGGGAATGTTGAAGCCGGTCTCGGGCGTGATCAATCCCTCCTGCAGTGCCCCGGAGACAGTGAACACCTTGAAGGTCGAACCCGGTTCGTAGTCGAAACCGACCGCCCGGTCCTCGAGCCCGGCCGGCGACGCCGAGCCGGGGTCGTTCGCGTTCGCCTGGGGCCAGCTCGCGACCGCGAGCAGAGCGCCGCTGCGCGGGTCCATCACGATCGCGGTCGCATCTTTGGGGCTGAACACGCGACCCACCGCGTCGAGCACGTCTTCGGTGCGCTGCTGGATGCTGGCATCGAGGGTCAGCTTCAGATTCGCGCCGGGGCGCTCGGGATGGACGTTGCTGATCGACACCGATTGGCCGATCGCGTCGCTGACCACGCGCCGCTCGCCGCTCGCACCCTGCAGCAGGTGGTTCTGTGAGAGCTCGAGCCCCGAGAGGCCCTTGCCTTCGGTGCCGACGAACCCCAGCACCTGCGCCGCCAGCGAGCTGCGCGGATACACCCGACGCGTCGTCGGCGTGCCCGAGATACCTTCGAGCTTGAGCGCCATCACCGCTCGCGCCTGGCGCGCGGGCAGCCGTCGCGCGAGGTACACGAAGCCACTGTGCACGCTCAGCTTCGCGAGCACTTCCGACTGTGACTGCCCGAGCAACGGCGCCAGCCTGCGCGCTGCCTGCAGCGGGTCCTTGATCAGGTAGGGCGTCGCGGAGATGTCCTGCGCGGGCTCTGACACCGCCAGGTCCACCCCGTTGCGATCGGTGATCGTGCCGCGCTGGGCGGGCACCGATTCGGTCGTCAGCTGCTGGGTGCGAGCAGCAGCGCGCAGCGTGCCGCTATGCACGGTGCCGAGGTACAGCGTGCGCCCGGCGGCGGCGACGAGCAACAGGAAGAACAGTCCGAATATCGCCCCGATGCGATGTTGGACGGTCGCCACCCGCTATCCCTGGGGGCCCGCGGAGCTCTGTGTGGATTCGCCGCCCGTGACCGCGGGCGATGCGCCTGCGGTCGCGCTCGCGCCGGCGCCGCTCGAGCCGGCCGATCCTTCGCC
Organism: uncultured Solirubrobacterales bacterium; assembly: GCA_963706765.1. Lineage (GTDB taxonomy): Bacteria > Actinomycetota > Thermoleophilia > Solirubrobacterales > Solirubrobacteraceae > Palsa-744. The sequence continues at coordinate 225,878 of OY970168.1, forward strand.
CTGAGCCGTGCCAGCGGCGGTGCTCGCGCTCGATTCGCTCGATTCGCTCGATTCGCTGGCCTGGCCCGATCCCGCGCCAGCCGCTTCGTCGCTGGTGCCCGAGCCTTCGCCTGAGGCGCTCGCTTCGCCTGAGCTGCTCGCCGCGCCGGAGGCGCTCGTTTCGCCGGAGCCGCCCGTTTCGCCCGTGGCACCGGTTTGGCCGGATTCGCCAGCAGCTTCAGAGGTGCCCTGTTCGCCGGCGCTGCCGGCGGCTGGGCTCGTGCTCGTGGCAGCGCTCGCGGACGCGTCGAGCGCGGACAGCGCCCGTGCGACCTCGATCCGGGGATGCCCGGCGGAGAGGAACTGCAGCGTGTCGGGCGGAATCAGGCGCATGCCGAGGTGCGCAGCCTGCATCTGCACCGAGTCGCTAGCTGCGACTTCGGACTCTTCGATGCTGAGGGCGGAGTTTTCGCGCTGCAGCGCGCTCTCGTGCTCGAGCGCGCGTCCGATGCCCGCGTTCAGCTTGAGCAGTCCGAGCTGCATCGTCACGATCCCGATCAGCGCAAACGCGACCAGCACGATCCACACGCGGCCGCGGATCAGGCGGTCGGCGCGCTCGCGGATCAGGCGCCGAAGCTCGGGAAGCGCGGTCGGTGCGAACGCCGCAGCTCGGTGCGAGCGCGCCGGACCCGAGACCCGCCGCGGACGGCGCCCAGCCGATGGCTTGCGTGGACGCGCGCCGGGGACCGCCCGCGGGCGGGTGCGGGACGGGCGCCGCGGCGGGCGGCTGGGCCGTGGGCGCGGGTCGATCGCTGGCGCTGCCGCGGCGGCGGGAGGCGGGGTCACCGGGAGCCCCCCTGTTCGCGATTTCCACGCCGCCGGCCACGGCGCGCCGAGAACCTCGGGAACGGCTCGCGCTCGCCGGGCAGGACGCCGGCGTGCGGGTCGAGCTCGGACAGCGGCTCGCTGCGGAGCTTGCGCGCCGCACGAAGGTGCGCGGAGGCCGCGCGCGGGTTGGCGGCGATCTCCTCGCTCGAGGGGACGATCGCCCGCCGCGTCAGCAGCGCCGCTTCCGGGGTGCGTCCGCAGGCGCACACCGGTAGGTCGGGGGGACAGATGCACCCTTGGGCGCGAGCGCTCAAGAAGCGCTTGACACGCCGATCCTCGAGCGAGTGAAAGCTGATGCCGGCGAGCACGCCGCCGTCGCGCAGCACCGTCCACGCGAGCGGCAGGCCACGGTCGAGCTGCTCGAGCTCCTCGTTGACAGCGATCCGCAGGGCCTGAAATGCGCGCTTGGCGGGATGTCCGCCGGCGAAACGCGCGGGTGCGGGAATCGCGCCAACGATCGTGTCGACCAGATCGAGCGTCGTGTCGATCGGGGCCTGCTCGCGGCGTCGCACGATCGAACGCGCGATCGCGCCCGCGTGACGCTCCTCGCCGAAGTCGCGCAGCACGCGCGCGAGCCGGCGTTCGTCCCAGCTCGCGACCGCCTCGCGCGCCGTGAGCTCCTGATCGGGGTCCATGCGCATGTCGAGCGGCGCGTCGTAGGAGTAGGAGAAGCCACGCTCGCGCGTGTCGACCTGCATCGAGGACATGCCGAGGTCGAAGTAGGCAATGTCGGCGCGCACGCCCTCCTCCCACAGGCCGGCCAGCGCCCCGGCGTAGCCGTCGCGGACGAAGCGCACGTGGCACGCGACTTCGGCCGCAAGCTCCTCGAAGCGCTCCTGCGCGAGCGGATCGCGGTCGATCGCGATCAGCGTGCCAGCTGGTCCGAGCCGCTCGGCGATCAGCCGCGCGTGGCCGCCACCGCCGAACGTGCAGTCGATCGCCGTCTGGCCGGGCTGGGGCTCGAGCAGCTCCAGCAGCTCGCCGGCGAGCACCGGGACGTGGGTTGCAGTCATGTCAAGCAGGATGGTCGACACTCGCCGTGATCTCCGCGACGCCGTCAAGCAGCGCCGGTCGGTGCTCGTTCCAGCCGCCCCTGTCCCACAGCTCCAGGCGATCGCCCGCGCCGACCACGACGACCTCGCGCTCGAGCCCGGCGCGCTCGGCCAGGAACCCGGGGACCATGATCCGACCCGCCGCATCGAGGTCGGCATCCTGCGAGCCGCCATAGAAGAAGCGCTCCAGCTCGGTGCGCCGCGGCGACAGCGGCGGCAGCTCGGCGAGCGCGCGCTGTGTGTAGCTCTCATAGTCCTGCGGCCGCCACACCCCTACGCACGGCTTCAGGTCGACGGGCATCGCCAGAACGACGCCCTCGGAGAGCGTCGCGCGGTAGCGGGCCGGCACTGTCAGGCGGTTCTTCGCATCGAGAGTGTGGTCGAAGGCGCCGCGGAAATGGACCATGTCCGTGGTCTCCAATGGAATTCGAGCCGAGGTGGAGGAGTGGGAGGAGCCCCTCCACCCCGGCTCGTTTCGCGCACCGTAACCCACTTTCTCCCACAATGCAACCCCGATTGCACATTTTTTCCCACGATACCTGACTCACTCCTTGCTTTCGCAGGAATTCCCTGCAACCCGGCGATTTCCTCGCGACCCCGCCGCAGCGACCATGCAGGCCGGCGCTCTGCACGAGCGCTTGCAGAACTGATTTGTGTGACGGCGCTTGCAGATACGATCGCTCCATGAGGGTCGATCGCGACGTTGCCAGGCGCTCCGCCGGGCCATGCGTGGCAGCGCTCGCGGCGGCTGCCCTCGCGCTTGCAGGCGCGGGCTGCGGATCGAGCTCCTCCGGGGGCACGACCGCGAACCCCGCCGGCGTGGTGCCGGCGAGCGCGCCGATATATGTGGGGGCGATCGTGCGGCCCAGCGGAAGCCTGCAGAGCGACGCTAGTACCGCCGCCAACAAGCTGACCGGCCGCAAGAGCCCCTATGCGGGGCTACTCAAGCTCCTGCAGAGCCCCGGCAGCCCGACACTCGACTACCAGCACGACGTCGCGCCCTGGCTCGGGCCCAACGCGGGCATCTTCTTCACCGCCCTCGGCAGCTCGAGCTCGCTCGAAGGCCTCTTGTCACAGGCGCTCGCCGGCGGCACGGGCGCGAGCGGCGCCTGGCCGTTCTCGACCGGCCCGAGCGCGAGCGCCCAAGGCGCGATCGTGCTCGACACCAGCGACCTCGACAAGGCCAAGTCGTTCGTCTCGGCAGCGGCGACCCACGCGGGCGCACACCCGGCGAGCTACCGCGGCGTGTCCTATCAGTCGAGCTCCGACGGCAGTGCGTTCGCGATCGTCGACAAGCTGGTCGTGCTCGGCAGCGACAGCGCGGTGCGAGCGGTGATCGACACCTCCCAGGGCGGGCCGGCGCTCGAGCACGACAGCAGCTACTCGAACCTCATGTCGGTCGCCCCCGCGGGCGCGCTCGCCCACGTGTATGGAAACCCGCGAGCCCTCGTGGGCTCAGAGGTAGCGTCGCGCCCGAGCGGTCTGCCCGCGCTGCTGCGGGCGCTGGGTGGCGGAAATCCGCTCGATGTCTCGCTGGTCCCGAGCGCCGATTCGATCGCGCTCGATGCCGACGTCGCCCTGGGCGCACCCGGCAGCGGTGCCACGGGGTCAAGCGGCGGGCTGGTCGGAGTCGCGGCGGCCGGTGGGCACGCCTTCGGCGAACTGCCAGGCGACTCCTGGCTCGCCGCCGGGCTCGGCAAGATCGGCGGCGCCGCGAACGGTCATGAGCTGGAACAGCTCGAGAGCGTCCTGTCGCTGGCAAGCGAACTTGGCGGCTCCGCCGCCGCCGAAGCCGCCGCCTCGCCACAGGTCACGCTCAGTCTGAAGGGCATCCTCGAAGGGCTGCTGGCGCCGCTGCGCTCGCTGGCCGCGAACGGTCCCCAGGCGCGCCGTGACTTCCTCAGCTGGATGGGCGAAGCGGGCGTGTTCGCGAGCGGCACGACGGTGCTCGAACTGAAGGGCGCGATCACGATCGACTCCACCGACCCCTCTGCGTCACGCGCGGCGGTCGGCAAGCTCGCCGCGGCGCTGCGCAAGGCCGGCGACGAAGCCAGCCCGGTGACGATCGCCGGCACCGAAGCCGCCGTCGAAGCGAAGGTCAGCGGCCTGCCGGTGACGCTCGCGATCGCCGACGGACGTGACTCGAACGGGCACTCCAAATTCGTGATCGGCCTGAGCTCGACCTCGGTGCAGGAAGCCCTCAGTCCATCGAGCAGGATCGCGGCGTCACCGACCCTGACCGCCACCCAGAGCGCGCTCGGCGAAGGCGTCACGCCGACGATCGCGGTCAACATGGGCTCGCTGCTGAGCCTGCTCGAAGGGATCGGACTGAGCGAAGATCCAAGTGTGACCCCGTTCCTTCCTTACCTGCGCAACTCGACCACGCTGTCGGGCGGCGGCAAGAGCCTCGGCGGCGGGATCGAGCGACTGCGTCTCGTGCTCGGCCTGCAGCCGAGCGGTCACTGAGCATGCGCGAGCGAGCGCAAGGACCGCTGCGCGCACGCCTGCGCCGAGCGCATGCGCTCGGCGGGCTCGCGGCGCTCGCAGCCCTGCTGGTGGCCTCGCTGATGCTTCCCGCCGCCGGACGCAGCCAGGGCTCCTCAGGCGGCGGCGCCGCTGCATCCGCGCAGCCGCCCGGCCACTGGTGGACGCTCCCCCAGCACCTGACCTGGTACTGGCAGCTGCAGGGCAACGTCGACAACGAACAGCCGGTCGCCGCCTATGACATCGACGGCTTCGAAAACAGCGCCCAGGAGGTGGCAGCTCTGCACGCCCAGGGCAAGCACGTGATCTGTTACATCGACGTCGGTACCGCGGAGAAGTTCAGGCCCGACTACTCCGAGTTTCCGCGCTCGGTGCGCGGGCGCCCGAACGGTTGGCCCGGTGAGCGCTGGCTCGACATCCGCCAGCTGGGCGTCCTCGAGCCGATCATGACTGCCCGCTTTCGTATGTGTGCGGAAAAGGGCTTCGATGCCGTCGAGCCCGACAACATCGAAGGCTATTCCAATCGCAGCGGCTTCCCGCTGACCGCGCAGCAGCAACTGACCTACAACGAGTGGGTCGCGGACGAGGTCCACTCCCTCGGCATGGCCGTGCTGCAGAAGAACGACGGCGAACAGACGGCTCAGCTCGAGAGCCACTTCGACGGGGCGCTGAGCGAGCAGTGCAACCAGTATCGGGAATGCGCCGACTTCGATGAATACCTGGCAGCGGGAAAGCCGGTCCTGAACGCCGAGTACCGCCTGCCGACGGGGCGCTTCTGCGCCGCCGACGAAGCAGCCGGGATCATGGGCGCACGCTACAACCTCGCGCTCAACGGTCATCGCTTCGAACCCTGCTGGTGAGGCCGCGAGGGGGTGGGTAGGGATCCATTCTGCAGAGCCTGTATCGCAATTGCAGCAATTGCGATACAGCGTTCTTGAAACGACCTACATGCCCAACGCCCGCCTTCACGGGCACAGCCGTGATCGCGCAGCGGTGATCGCGCTCAGGCAGCCGCGGTCGCGGTAGCGCGCGGTTGCGCTTTTGGGTTCTCCGTCTCGATGATCACGCGACAGGGCCGCTTTGCCAGCAGATATGCGGCAGTCGGGCCGATGCGCTGCTCGCCCGCCGGCGCATGGATCGCCGACCAGTAGATCACGTCGCATTTGATGCGCTGCGCTTCCTCCACCAGCGCCGCCCCCGGTTTGCGAGTGCGAATCAGGCCGGTGTGGATCTTGATGCCCGCGCGACGCGCCTGGATCCGCGCGGACTCGAGGACCGAGCGCCCCTGGGCCTCCTCTTCCTCGAGACCCGCCTCGAGCGACAGCTGGCTCGGCACCGGCAGCACGAAGATCACGTAGACGACGCCGTCTTCGCCGATCAGCTTGGCGGCGCTCGAGAGCACGCTGGCCGAGACGTCGCTGCCGAAGATCGGCACGAGCGCGGTGCGGTAGCCGAGCTCCTGGAAGTCCGGCGGGCGCTCGGGACGGGGCATGCGGTAGTGCTTGCGCGGATCGAGGCCCATTCGTTTGCGGTAGATGAAGTAACCCGCCATGCCGAAGACCATCCACGGGATCCCGATCGTGCGCGCCTCGCCGTGAAGGACCACCACCGAGCACCACGCCGCGAACGTGCCGATGCCGCCCAGCACCGCCGTGAGCGGGATCGCGCGGTGGCGAATGTCGATGTTCCAAGGCAGCCGGTAGGGGCGTTCTCGGTCCGGATCTTTGAAGCGCAGCGCCACCACCGCGACGTGGGCGGTGGTGAACGAGAGCATCGCGCCGAATGAGTAGAGGTTGCCCAACAGCGTGGTTTCGCCGGGCAGGATCAGCAGGGCTGCGAGCGCCGAGAAGAACATGATCGTGAACCAGGGTGTGCGGAAAGTCGGGTGCAGCCGCGAGAAGATGCTCGGCAGCTGCCGGTGCTCGGCCAGCGACCACGACAGCCGCGAGATCCCGATCAGCCCGGCGTTGGTGGCGATGAACAGGATCGTCGCCGCGAGCACGCCGACGTAGTCACGCGCGATCGTCGAGACCGAGCCGTGCAGGCCCAGGCGGCTGATGATCCCCAGCACCGGATCGTTTTCGTAGCGGCTCGCGAGTTCGGTCGTGTAGTGGCCGGCGTGGTGCACGACCGGCAGCGCCGACAGCGCGACGACCGAGATGCCGGCGTACACGCCGAGCACGGCGATCACCACCAGGTTCACGGCCTTCGGGACGTCGTGCCCCGGGTCCCTGGACTCCTCGGCCATGTTCGAGACCGTCTCGATGCCGGTGTAGGCGACCATCGCCACCGACAGCGCGAAGATCAGCTGGGTCCAGGTCGGCGCCGTGCCGAGGTGGACCTGATGAACCAGCTGCGAAGGGTTCAAGACCAGCAGCACACCGACGATCACGAGCGCCGCCTGCGTGCACAGGTCGGTGACGGCCAGGACCAGGTTGAGTTTCGCCGACTCCCCCAGCCCGCGGATGTTGAGTCCCGCGAGCAGCACGATCGTCACGATCCCGCCGATGATGTCGCCGGGGTTGTGGGTCAGCGCGGGGAAGAACGCGCCCAGGTAATGAGGCACGAAGAACGCCGAGATCGCGATCGTGATGATGTAGTCGAGGCTCAGCGCCCAGCCGGCGAAGAACGACACGACGTCGTTGAAGGCGTGCCGCGCGAACGACGACGAGCCCCCCGCTTCGGGGAACATCGCGGCGCCCTCGGAGTACGTCTTGGCCGTCAGGACAAACAGGCCCCCGGCGAACAGGAACACCAGCGGCGTGAGCCCCAGCGCGTGCGCGGCCACCAGCCCGAGCGCGTAGTAGATCGAGGAGCCGACGTTCCCGTAGGCAGTCGCGAACAGGCCGGGGACGCCCACCGACCGACGCAATCCATGCTCTGTTAGGCGCGCCATTCAGGCGGAGCGTATATAGACGGCCCCGGACGGCCGGCGCCCCGGATGACGCGGCAGCGGCGCAATCGAGTGCAAGATCCTGTGCACACGCTCTACCGAGGCAGGAACCAGCCATATGATCCCGACGACGACCCGGGAGCGAAACGAACCCCGGCGAGGAACGACATCATGGACAGAGCGTCGCGGCGCCGCGGAAACTACAACTCGGGTGAGGACTTCGTTCTCGAATACGGTGAGCTGCGGTTCACCTTCAACGAGGAGGACTTCGCAGAGCGCTGCGAGCAGGCGGCGCTGAAGCTCGGCTTCGTCGGCGGCAGGCTGGGCGAGGACGAGCTCGAAGACCTCGTCAACCTCGCGGTCAACGGCGAGGTCTATGAGCCGGCCTCGGCGCTCGGCGAACACGTCAACGACTGCTGGCCAGAGCTCGTCGGCCCCGCCGAGCGCTCGCTCGTGCACTGGCTGCGTCGGCTCGTCTTCAGGGGCGCGTGGCTCGATCAGCGAGTCAATGAGGGCGAGCTCGGCGTCTGCTTCGACGAAGAGTCGGGCGGCTTCGTCTATATCCAGCCCCAGCGCGAGGACGAACCGATCGAGCTCGCGCGCGAGCCCTCCTGGGGCAGGGTCGCCTACAGGCGCTGATCGCCGCTTCAGGCTTCGCACACGGCGCCGCGCAGGGCTTTATCCATGCTCGCGCTCGCCGTGGCGCTGCGCGACAGCGGCGACACGGGCGCTTGCGATCGCCTTCGCGCCATCCTCGCCCACCAGCAGCTCGGCACGCAGAGTGCCACTGCGCGTCAGGTCGAGCGGCGGCCCGGCCGATCCGGTCAGCGCGGGATCGAGCGCGATCACGGTCGTCTCTCCGCCCGGCTCCTCGGTGGCGGTCGCGAGGATCGTCAACGATCCGCCATCGCGCAGGTTTCGTGCGGCTGCGAGTGCGCGCCGCGCCGCGTGCGGGTGCAGGCCGTCGAGCGTGTCGATCACCACGAGCGCATCTCCGCCTCGCGCAGCCGTGCGCCGCGCGGTCTCGATCGCCCGCTCGAGCGCCTGGCCCTGCGCGTCCGAGGAGGCCGCGAAGCTGAGCGCCACCGCAGGCGCCACCGGCCCCTCGCTCCACTCGGCGATCTCCTCCGGTCGTGCGCCCACGAGCGCCAGCGTGACCTCGAGGTTCTCGCGGTCGGCGAGCGCGGCGAACAGCCTTCGCAACAGCTCCGTCTTGCCCGAGCGAGCGGGCCCGGCGATCACGACGCGTGAGCCGCGCCCGAACGGGGTCAGCCACTCGACGGCCTCGAGCGTGGTGTCGCCACCGTCGAGCGCCAGGCGCTCGCTCGGATAGGCGACCGGCCGGTCCTCGTAGCGGGCGCCCTCGGCGACCTCGCCCGCGGGCGCGCCGTTGATGGTCTCGATTCGCACGAGCGAGGGGTAGCGCTCGGAGCGCCGCGGCGTGCGCACCGGCCCAGTCACGCGATCGCCCGAGACGAGCTCGCAACGACGCACCTGAGCGGCGGATATGTAGACGTCCTCATCAGAGGCCTCCGGCGGATCGACCCGCAGGAACCCCGAGCCGTTGCTGAGCAGCTCCACCACTCCCTCGGCCGTGCGGAGGCCCTCGCCGGCGGCCTCGGACTTCTCGACCGGCGCCTGCTCCTCGACCTCGGCGTCCTCGCTCTCTGCTCGGCGGCCGCGCCGGGAACGCAGCGGTCGCCGCCGCCGTGGGCGCCCCTGTGCCGCGGGCGCGTCGGGCTCCGTCTCCTCCTCGCCGCCGGGCTCCTCGCGCTCCTCCTCGCCCGCGGGCTCGGCGGGCGCCGAGGGCGCTGAGGGTTTGCGAGGCTTCGTCTTCGGCTGCGCCAGCCCGTCACGCTCGTCCGCGGGCCGTGCCAGGATCGCGTCGATCAGCTCCGCCTTGCGTAGACGCCTGAATCCTTCGAGACCCAGCTGATCCGCGATCGCGTGCAGATCTGCGAGCGGGCTCGCCTCGAGCTCGGTGCGTTCGAGCACTGCCATGTTGGTCCTCCTTTGGAGCGGGTGGTTGGCGTCCGCGCCGCGTTGTCCAGCGACGGGCACCCAAACTTGCGCCTCGCAGCCTAGCGGTTAGCGTTCGGAGCGCAGGTCCTCGGTCAGGACGAGCTCTCCCCCCGCGGCGAGCTCGCCGCGCAGCGCCGCGCGCACGCGCAGGAAGTCGGCGGCCGCCTGCACGTCGTGCAGGCGGAATATGTGGGCGCCCTTCTGCAGGCCGTGGGCGAGCGCGGCGAGCGTGCCCGCCAGACGCTCCCGGGGCGCGCGCGAGGTCAGCGCCCCGATGAAGTCCTTACGCGAGATCGCCATCAGCAACGGCCGCCCCAGCTCGTGCAGCCGCTCCACGTGCTCGAGCAGCTCGATCGTCTGGCTCGGCGTCTTGGCGAAGTCGGGACCTGGATCGACTATCAGCTGCTCGGGCTCGACGCCGTACGCGAGCGCCAGCTCGAGGCGATCGCGCAGGAACTCGAGCACCTGCTCGACGATCGCGTCGCCATACAGCAGCGGGTCCTGCAGGCGCTGCTTGGGAGCCGCGCGGGTGTGCATCAGCACGAGTGCCGCGCCGCTGCTCGCGCAGACGTGCGCGAGCTCGGGGTCGCTGAGACCCGAGACGTCGTTGACGATCACCGCGCCCGCGTCGATCGCGGCTCGCGCGACCGCCGGCTTGTAGGTGTCAACCGAGACGAGCGCACCGGGCTGATCGGCGATCGCTTCGATCAGCGGTACGACTCGCTCGATCTCCTGCTCTGGCGCAAGTGGTGGGAGGCCGGTGCGGGCCGACTCGCCGCCGACATCGATCACCTGCGCACCGGCCGCGAGCATCTCCCGCGCGAGCTGCGTCTGGTGCTCGAGCGTTCGCACCGAGCCGTCATCGCTGAAGGAGTCGGGGTTGGCGTTGACGATGCCCATCAGCAACGGTGCATCGCCCAGCTCGAGCGTGTGGCCGGCGGCCTGCAGGAGCAGCTTCGTCGCGGCGCTCACGCGGCGCGCATCTCCGCTCCCGGGAGCCGCCACGAGCCGATGCCCTCGGCGGCGGCCTCAAGCTCGAAGCGCTCGATCTCACGCTGCGTGCGGGCACGGTCCCAGCCGAGCTCGCGAGCCAGCACCGTCGCCACGCGCTGCACAGGCTCGGCGACGGTATGCGGCGCGCCAGCGCCGGACGCGCCCGCACCGATCAGCTGGGGCGCTGCCAGCAGCGCCAAGCGGGTGCGCCGCAGCAGCACGTCGCCGACGCTGCGTGCCTGCTCGCGGCGCGCCGCCAGCGCGACCTCGGCGAGGATGTCGGGCAGGCCCTCGACGATCGGCTGTGCCAGCTCGCCCCGCTCGGCAGCGAGCGCGAGCACCTGATGCGCCGCGTGCCCATAGCGGCCTGCCAGTGCCGTGTACGCGTCGCGCGAAACCCCCTCGACCGGCGCCAGCTCCTCGACCGCCACCGCCTGCCCCAAGGGGATCTCGTGGGTGCGGCAGGGGGCATCGCGCGCATCGCGCTCGACTATCCGGTCGACCGTCATCTTCGCCATTCGCCGCCAGGTGGTGAGCTTGCCGCCGGTGATCGTCAGCATCCCCGACCCCGCCTCGTACAGCTCGGCCTTGCGCGATATGTCCACCGAGCGCTTCGGGTCTCCGCTCGAGATCAGCGGCCGCACGCCCGCGAACGCGCCGGCCAGATCGTCGACCGAGAGCGAGCTTGCGAAGAACTCGTTCACGGCCTCCAGCAGGTACTCGAGATCCTCGCCCGGCGGGCGCACGTGTCGCAGATCGCCCTCGTAGTCGCGATCGGTCGTTCCCACCAGCGTGCGCCCCAGCCACGGCAGCGCGAAGATCGTGCGACCGCCCCCGGCGGGAACTATCGCGCCGCCGGTGAGCGGCAGGTCCTCGCGCGAGAGCACGACGTGCGTGCCGCGGCTGGGTCGGATGTGAGGCACTCCGCCGCGCACCGAAGCGCGCTCGGGGGCCTCCTCGCGCGCAGCGCCCGGGAGACCCGCGGCGGCATCGTCCCCCTCGCCCCCGAGCTGATCGGCCCAGACGCCGGTCGCATTGACGACGTTCGCAGCACGGATCTCGAACTGCTCGCCGCTCTCGCGATCGCTCGCCAGCACTCCGCAGGTACGGCCCTCGTGCGTCAGCAGCGCGCTCGCCGCGACGCGATTGGCACACACCGCGCCGAAGCGCTCGGCCTCGCCGAGCACGGTCAGCACGAGCCGTACGTCATCGGTCTGGCAGTCGTAGAACAGGTAGCCGCTGGTCGGCTCGCGCCCCGACAGGGCGGGCAGCAGCTCGCAGACTTCCTCGCCGGAGATCACGCGATGGCGCTCGGGACTCCACGACTCCGCCTCGGCCAGGCGGGTGCCGAGCTCGTCCTCGCCGGCGCCCTCGCCGGCCTCGCGCGAGCGCCGGCCGCGGCGCGGGCGCAGTCGCTCGCGTTCGACCGACATGACGTCATACAGGTTCAGACCCACGCCCACGAGCCGGTCGGGGCGCGCGCCGTCGAACGCCGGCACCACCAGCGGCAGCGGATGCACCAGGTGTGGAGCGAGCGCCACCATCAGTCGCCGCTCGAGCAGCGCCTCGCGCACCAGCGCGAGGTCGAAGTTCTGCAGATAGCGGAGACCGCCGTGCACCAGCTTGCTCGAGCGGCTCGAGGTGCCGGCGGCGAAGTCCTCGCGCTCGATCAACGCGACGCTGAAGCCGCGCGTGGCGGCGTCGAGCGCGACGCCCGCCCCAGTGATCCCCCCGCCGACGACGACGACGTCGAACTCGTCGCTGAGTGCCGCCAGGGCCTGCCCGCGCTCGATCACGCCTTTCAGTCTCGCAGAGGCCTCGTACCTCGCTTGCTCGGCGCCGGCTTCACGACCAGCGCGACCTTCGTGGGCACTGTCTGATGGACGCCGGCGGCGTCGACGGCGCTCAGCGCGAGCGTGTATTCGCGCGGGGCCAGGGCCGTGGCAAGGATCGTGAAGTGATCGCCGGGCATCGCCCTGGCGGCGAGCGTGCGCGTGGCGGTGCGAAAGCAGGTCCGGATCCGCCCGCGCCGGCGGCAGTCGTAGCGCAGCCTGAACGTCAGCTTGGCCTGGACGGTCTTGACGGCGGTCGCGCCAATGCCTTCGGAGACGTGCACGCTGACGGTGCAGCTCGCTCGGGCACAGCGCTTGCTGAGCACCTGCAGCGTCGGCGGCGCCGGGTGCGAACCCGCCGGCGCCGGCTGGAGGGGCGGGGGCACGGGCGAGGGCGCGACCCCCTGCCCGGTCACGGTCGATGGCGAGGAGGATGTGCCGCCGCCAGCAGCCGGCGACACAGTCACGTCTTCGCTCAGTTCCCCGCCGTAGCCGCCGCCGTTCAGCGCGAACACGGCGCAGAAGATCCGCGTGGCGACGTCGCCGGGCCCGATCACGTAGGTCGCAACGCTCGAATAGCCGGGCGTCAGCGCGGTGGAGACGTCGGGGTCGCTGATCGTCGATTCGTCGCGGAAGAACCTGTAGGAGAACCGCGGTTCCCCGCGCCAGGCCCCCGGATCGCAGCGCAGGCTCTGCCCGGGCTCGGCGGTGCCGAGTAGCGTCGGGGCCGTCAGGTCGAGCGGCGCCTGGGGAGGGTGCGAGCGCACGAATTCAGCGTTGCCCGCGTCGACGAGACTCTGATAGACGCCGGGCGCCCCTTTCTGCCCGCATCCTGCGCCGAGGTCCACGGTGCCGAGCAGCTGGAAGTCCTGCGGATCCTGTGCCCCATCGATCACGAGCGGACCGCCGCTGTCGCCATAGCACGCGTCGGGTTCGCCGCTCGGACCGCCGGCGCAGAGCAGGTCAGGCTCGATCGTCAGCCCACGCGACGCGTAGTCGCTCTGGCACAGCGAGCGTTCGACCAGCGGGACCTGGGCTACCTGCAGCCTCGCGGGGTACGCCGCTATGTTTTCCGGTTCCTGACCTTCGGTGAGCGCTTCGGTGTAACCCCAGCCGCTGACCGTGAGCGGCGCGTCCGCCGCCGGTTCGCTGCTCGCGAGCGGCACCGGCGCGATCTTGTGAACCCCGTCGAGCGCCGGCGCCGAACCACTCCAGAGCGGGTTCTCGAGCGTCAGCAGGCCGATGTCGTGGCTGGCGGTGAGCGGATTCCATTCGGGGTCGAACGACACCGCGAGCACCGGGTCCTCGACGGCTTCGCCACCGGGCGTTTCGAGGTTCGCGCTGCCGGCCAGCACCGCGAAGTCTTCCGGTGGCTGGGCCTGAAAGCCCCCGAACGTGACGCAGTGGGCAGCCGTGATCACATGCGTCGCATCGAGTATCACCCCGCCACAGAACTGGCCCGGGAGCAGGTCCGTCGGGTCTTCGTGGTCGAGCGCGAACGGGTCATACAGCGCCACCTGAAACGGCACTTCCTGGATTTCCGCCCCGTTTTCCGCCGACGATCCGCGGGCGCACGCGAGCCGCCTGGGCCGTGCCCGCCAGCAGCGACGCGCAGAGCAGCGCGCTCGCCCCAGCCAGCGCTGCCGCACGCATCAGATCTCGGCGAGCTCAGCGGTGATTTCGGTGACCGCGGACTTCGCGTCCCCGAACAGCATCGCGGTCTTCGGATTGAAGTACAGCTCGTTCTCGATACCCGCAAAGCCGGGGTTCATCGAGCGCTTGATCACGATCACCGATCTGCTGTCGGCGACCTCGAGTATCGGCATCCCGTAGATCGGCGAGGAGGGGTTGTTCTTGGCAGCGGGATTGGTGACGTCGTTGGCGCCGATCACCAGCGAGACATCCGTACGCTGAAACTCGGGATTCGCGTCATCCATCTCCTTGAGCTGATCGTAGGGCACGTCAGCCTCAGCGAGAAGCACGTTCATATGACCGGGCATGCGACCGGCGACGGGGTGGATCGCGTAGCTGACCTCGACGCCGCGCGCCTCGAGCTCCTTTGTCAGCTCGCGCACCGCGTGCTGTGCCTGGGCGACCGCCATCCCGTAGCCGGGGACAACCACCACGCGGCTGGCGTAGGCGAGCTGGATCGCGGCGTCCGCGGCGCTGGTCGAGCGCACCGTGCCCGCGTGCTCCCCGGCGCCCTGTGCTCCCGCGACCGCACCGCCGCCCCCGAAGCCGCCGGCGACGATCGCGGGGATCGAGCGGTTCATCGCAGTCGCCATCAGGTTCGTGAGGATCGACCCCGAGGCGCCGACGATCATGCCCGCGACTATCAGCGCGGGGTTGTTGAGCGCCATCCCAGTGGCGGCTGCCGACAGGCCCGTGAACGCGTTCAGCAGCGAGATCACCACCGGCATGTCGGCGCCGCCGATCGGCAGCACCACGGCGTTGCCGAGCAGCGCCGCCAGCACCAGCATGCCGATGAACAGCAGCTCCGAGTGAGCGCCGGCGACGAGATCGACGCCTGCTGCGAGCGCGAGCACGAGCAACACCAGGTTCACCGCCTGCTGGGCGGGGCCGAACGAGATCGGGCGCCCGGGGATGATTTCCTGAAGCTTGCCGAACGCGATGTTCGAGCCCCAGAACGAGACCGAGCCGACGATCGCCGCGAACACCGAGAAGATCGCCACGTAGGTGGGCACGCCGCCGACCTGCACGCTGACGCCGCTCTGCAGGACGACGCCGTGCGCGAGTTCGGTGCCCACGTGCACGGTGTGCGAGCCGTACGTCGAGCCGAAGTGACGGAACTCAACCCACGCGATCAGAGCCACCGCGCCGCCGCCGACGCCGTTGAACAGCGCGACCATCTGCGGCATCGCGGTCATCTTCACCTGCCGCGCCGCGGGCACGCCGACGGCAACCCCCAGCGCGATCCCAAGCGCGATCAGCCCCCAGTTGCCCTCGCCGGGGTTCAGCAGCGTCGCGATCACCGCGATCGCCATGCCGACCGCCGCGGTGCGGTTGCCGCGCACGGCGGTCGTCGGTCCGGCGAGGCCGCGCAGCCCCTGGATGAACAGCGAGAACGCGACTATGTACAGGACGTAGATGAAGCTTTCGCTCTGCAGGAAGGTAGTCGCCACCGGAGCGCTCAAGAGTCGCCCTCCTGCTCGTCCTGGTCCTGCTTCTTGGGGGGCTTCGGCTTGGACTTGAACATCTCGAGCATCCGGTCGGTGACCAGGAAGCCGCCGATGATGTTGATCGTGCCGAACGCCACCGCGACCACCAGCAGCGCCTTGCTGAACGCGTCGAGGCCCGCTAGGCCGAGCAGCAGCAGCCCTCCCAGCAGCACGATCCCGTGGATCGCATTGGTCCCGGACATCAGCGGCGTGTGCAGCGTGTTGGGCACTTTCGAGATCACCACGAAGCCGATGAAGCCGGCGAGCACGAGGATCGCGAGGTTGGTCGTGAGGACGCTGGCGAGCATCTAGGAGCCGCCTCCCACCGAGGCCGCCTCGACGGCCGCCTTCGCGCCAGCGTTGACGATCTCGCCCTCGCGCACGATGCAGGCGCCGGCGATCACCTCGTCATCGAAGTCGAGTTGCAGCGTGCCGTCCTCGCCGACGAACAGCTCGAGCAGCGCGAGGACGTTGCGTGCGAACAGCTGCGAGGCGTGCTCGGGCATGCGCGCCGGGAGATTCAACGGCGAGATGATCTTGACGTCGTGCCTGATCACTGTCTCGCCGGGCTCGGTCAGCTCGCAGTTGCCGCCCGACTCCCCCGCCAGGTCGATGATCACCGAGCCCGGGGCCATGCCCTGCACGGCCTCCGCGGTGACGAGCCTGGGGGCGGGCCGGCCGGGCACGAGCGCGGTCGTGATGACGACGTCGAAGCCCTTGATCGCATCGGTCAGGGCCTGCTGCTGGCGGGCACGCTCCTCGTCGGTGAGCTCGCGCGCGTAGCCGCCCTCGCCGCTGGCCTCGAGGCCGAGGTCGAGCCATTGGGCACCCAAGGAGTGGACCTGCTCGGCGACCTCCGGACGAACGTCATACCCGGTCGTTCGTGCGCCCAGACGCTTAGCGGTCGCGAGCGCCTGCAGGCCCGCCACGCCGGCGCCGAGCACGAGCACCTTCGCCGGCGGGATCGTGCCGGCGGCTGTCATCAGCATCGGATAGAAGCGCCCCATGCTGAGCGCCCCGAGCAGCGCGGCCTCGTAGCCCGCGACGTTACTCTGCGAGGACAGCGCATCCATCGACTGCGCCCGCGAGATGCGCGGGATCGCCTCCATCGCGAAGGCGGTCGCCTTCGCGTCGGCCAGCGCGCGCGTCGTCCGGGGGCTGGTCAACGGGGCGAGAAAGCCGACCAGGATCGAGCCCGAGCCGAGCCCGCGGATTTCCTCGGGGTCGGGCGGCGCGATCTTGACGACCACGTCAGCCCCCCAGATCGCTGCGGCGTCGTCGCTCAGCTCGGCGCCCGCGTCGGCGAACGCGGAGTCGGGCAGCAGCGCATCCGCGCCCGCCCCCCGCTGCACCACGACCTGAAGGCCCTTGGCCTGCAGCTTGCTCACGACCTCCGGCACGAGCGCAACCCGGTGCTCCCCCGCCGCGGTCTCCTTCGGCACTCCGATCCGCATCTGAGGTCCGAGAACGTATCCGATCCTCGTCGCGGGCGGCAGCACGGTCTCCCGCTGAGCCGCCGGCGCGCGTCCTCCGCCGGGCCCGGGCCGGGCTGTTGCGGCGGCGCTCGTCTCACCGCCGCGGGCAGCCATCAGGTCGGGCGCGGACGCCGGGGCCTATCATCGGGCGCAGCGCAACGAACGGCGCCTCGGGGCCGAAATGACCGTAAACCTGACTCGCATCTACACCAAGCTCGGCGACACCGGCGAGACCCATCTCGGGGACATGAGCCGCGTCTCCAAGCTTCACCCTCGGGTCGAGGCCTACGGCACCGTCGACGAGCTCAACGCGACGCTCGGCGTCGCGTTGATCCAGGAGGGCATGCCCGAGCAGTTCGCGGCGTGGCTGCGGCGAGTGCAGAACGACCTGCTGGACATTGGCGCCGATCTGTCGGTGCCGGGTGCGAGCGCAGGTGACGGCGCAGGCGCCGGCGACGGCACGGGCGACGCCGGGGCGCAGGACCCCGAGGACAGCTCACAGCGGGCGCGTCTGCGCGTGCGGCCGGAGTACACGGCCTGGCTCGAGCGAGCATGTGACAAGGTCAACGCGACGCTGCCGCCGCTGCGCTCGTTCGTGATCCCCGGCGGGACCCCCGCCGCGGCCCAGCTGCACGTCTGCCGCACGGTCTGCCGCCGCGCCGAGCGTCGCGCGCTGGCGGTCGATGACGGACCGAACCCGGAGGTCGTCCGCTACCTGAACAGGCTCTCGGACCTGCTGTTCATCCTCAGCCGCGCGGCCAACCGAGAGGCAGAGGCGCACGACGAGTCATTGTGGGACCCGGGCGCCCACAGCGCTCACCGAGGAGAGCCCTCCGCCTGAGCGCCGCTCGGCGCCTGCAGGCCACAGCGTCTCGGAGGCGCGCACCGCCGCGAGTGCCAGCGCGGTCCACAGCCCCGCCAGCAGATAGCCGCCGAACACATCGCTCGGCATGTGCCAGGCGAGGATCAGCAGCGAGCATCCGACCGCGATCGCGAAGGCCGCGCCGAGCAGCGCGACCACGCCGCGCAGGCGCGCGGGCACCACGAGCACCGCACACAGTGCGAGCGCGAGCGCGGCGCAGGAGTGCCCGCTCGGCCACGACGCCGCGCCAACGCGCGCGGCGCCGATCTGAGCGTGAGGATGAGCGAGCAGCGGCTTCAGTATTTCCGCGCTCAGCGGGGAGATCGCGAGCACCAGCGCGACCGCCGCCGCCAGGCGCCAGCGTTCGCGCACCAGCGCGACCGCCAGCAGCAGCGCCGCCCAGCCGATGTACAGCGGCGGTTTCAAGAGCTTCAGGACGTCTTCGGCGACCGTGCTCGCGCGCGTGTGGGCGAGCAGCGTGAAGTCGTGCAGCGCGACCGCGTCCTTGACCTGGCCCACCGGGCTCAGCGACGCGACGACCCAGGTCCCGACGAGCCCGAGCAGGCAGAGCCCGGCGACCCACAGGGGTCCCGACAAACCGGGTCGCCCCGCGGTGTCAGCCCCGGGGCGATGCTGCCTGCTCGAGTTGCGGAGGGTGGACATGCCTTCCAAGCGTAGGACCTTCTGTAAATGCAGCCTCAAGCGCCGGGAGTCGAGCGGGCTTGGCCGGGGCGCTCACCAGACGATCGGAAACGTCTTGCCAGCCAGCGCGATCAGCGCCTGCGCGGTGACCCACACCGGGCTCTGGGCGCTCGTGCGCGAGTAGCGCACGCCGCTGCCCCCCACGGCGAGGCTTTCCAGATAGGCGGCGGGCGAGCGACTTCCGGACCGGCGCACGGCGCCAACGTTGCGCCCGGCCGCGATCAGACCCTGCACCGCCCAGGCGGTGGACTGCGCGTTGGAGGAGCCTCCCGGCTGCTGGGGCACTCCGCCGTCGAGGTTCTGGGCGCGAGCAAGGTAACGGACCGCGGCGTCGATCACGCGCGCGTCGCGCGCGTGAGCATCGGCCAGGGCCTGAAGGACCGCGCCGGTGTCGTCGACGTCGCTGGCGGAGCCGCGCGGGCCGAAGCCAAAGCCGCCGTCGCCGTTCTGCTGATGCTCGATCCACCCGGCCGCGTCGCGGATCGGCCGATAGTCGGCCGAGTGCCCGACCGCGCGCAGGGCGAAGATCGCGAACGCGCTGAGGTTGACCTGCTCGCCGAACGAGCGATCGCGGGCGCGCGCGCGCAGCACTTCGGCGAGGAGATCCCGGCCGGCGAACGAGTACGCCGAGGCCCCGCAAGCGCGCGCGGCGAGGATCGTGCGCTCGACATCGCCCAGCCCGTTCAGCGTCGCGACTCCGGCGCGCAGCGAGTCGAGCGCGGAGCGTCCCCCGCGGCGCACATCGGCGGGATCGCGACCCGCGGCCGCCAGGCCCATCGCCGCCCAGGCGGTGTAGAGCTCGCTCGAGCGCGCGCCGCGGCTCGCGCCAAAGCCACCATCGGAGTTCTGGGCAGAGGTCAGGAACGAGACCTCCGCCCCCAGCGAGGTCGCGGCTCGCGCGCGAGCGCCCAGCGCGCTGGCGCTCGCCGGTCGCCCTATCAGCGCGCCCGCGCCCGCGCCCGCCAGCGCGAGGAGCGCCAGCGCGAGCACCACCGGACCGCTCGCGGCGGGCTCCCAGGCGACTGTCATGCGCTCGCGCGTGCGTGCCAGCAGGCGCGCGAGCTCGGGACCGAAAGCGAGCGCGAACAGCAGCGTCGCGATCGTGTCGGTGATGTCGAACGGCAGGCCGCTGAGAACTTCGGCCAGCAGCGCCGCGGGCGTGTGGCTGGCGCCGATGCTCCAGCCGTAGACATTCATGATCTCCTTCGCCATCAGCGCCGCGCAGGCGCAGGCGCAGGCGAGCGAGACGCGCCCGAGCCGTCGTCCGCTGAGGCGCCCGAGAGCGGCGCCGCAGAGACCGACAAGTCCCCACGCCGCCATCTGCCACGGCGTGTAGGGGCCCTGGCCGAGAACGACGTTGGACGCGAGCATCCCGACGGCGCCGACCGTGTATCCCGGCAGCGGACCGAGCGCGTAGCCGACGACGAACGCGATCGCGGTGATCGGCTTGACGTCGGGGAGCGCGACGAACATGTCGCGACCGAGCGCAGCCACGGCTGCGAGCGTCGCGACCACCGCGACCATCCTCGCCGAGGGCCGTTTGCGCTCGTAGGCCAGCCATCCGCCCGCGAGCACGAGGGCCACCAGCAGAAACGACGCCAGCGGCCAGCTCACAGCGCCGCCTGCAGGTTCGTCTCGACTCGCGCGAGCAGCTCGCAGCCCTGCTCGGGCAGCAGCGCGCCACCCGCCCCGCCGAGGATCCGCGCGGTCTCGGTCGCGAAGTACCAGCCGCCGGCCAGCAGCTGCTCCGACGGTCCGTCGGCGATCACACGCCCGTCCGCGAGCAGCACCGCGCGCTGTGCGCACGAAGCCGCGAACTCGGGGTCGTGCGTCGCGACGATCACCGCCTGCCCGGCGGCTGCGCGCGCGCGCAGGTCCGACGCGAGGCGCTCCTTGGCGCCGCGATCCATGCCCCGAGTCGGCTCGTCCAGCGCGAGCACCGCCGCCGGCGCCGAGTTCTCAGCGCCGCCGCCGGCGACGATCGCAAGCGCGAGTCGCTGGCGCTCGCCGCCGGAGAGGTCGTGCGGGTTGCGGGCGGCGAGATGCTGCAACCCCGCTGCGACCAGCGCCTCGCGCGGGGCCTCCTGCTCGACGCGCTCGTGGATCAGATAGTCGCTCGGGTTCTGCAACAGCAGCGCCACCCGTCCCGAGCTCTCGATCGTGCCACGCGTCGGCTCGAGCAGCCCGGCGGCGTGGCGCAGCAGCGTCGACTTGCCGGCGCCGTTTCGACCCATCAGCGCGACGCGCTCGCCCGGCTCGAGCGTCAGCTCCACACCGCGCAGGATCGCGGGGCCGTCGCGAAGCTCGTGCCAGACCCCGCGCGCCCGCAGCGCGGCGGCAGGCCGGCGACGAGCGCCGAGGATGCGCCGTCGGCCGCCGCTGCCCGCCTCGCCCCGCGTCGCGCCGCTCGGCTCGGGCTGCTGCGTGTGCGGCGTCTCGCCGCGATCGCCGAGTGAGGGCTCAGCACCGAGCAGGCCGCGCGCGCGCAGGGTGGCGCGCGCCTGGCGCACGCCCACGGGCGGCGGGGCGAGACCCGAGAGCGCGAACAGCTTCGCGCCCGGCGTCTGCAGCGCCGGGGCCGCGTCCGCAGCCCAGGCGAGAAACGAGACGGGGTCGCCGTCGTGGGCGATCGCGCCGGCGTGCATCGCGAGCACGCGGTCGGCGACATACAGGCAGCGCTCGAGCCTGTGCTCGGCGAGCACGATCGTGGTGTCCCACTCCTGGTTGAGCCTGCGCAGGAGCCCGATCAACTCATCGCCGGCGACGGGGTCCAGCTGCGAGGTCGGCTCGTCGAGCAGCACGAGCGGGGGCCGTCCCGCGAGCGCTGCCGCGAGTGCGACGCGTTGCTGCTCGCCGCCCGAGAGCTCGTGCACGGAGCGACCGAGCAGCGCATCGATCCCGAGCGCGAGCGCGACCTCCTCGACCCCGCGCGCCACCGCCGCGGCGTCGTGGCCGCGTGTCTGCAGCGGCAGCTCGAGCTCTGCGCGGACCGAGTTGCACACCAGCTGCGTCTCCGGATCCTGAAACAGGACACCCGCGAGCGCTCCGAGCCGGCCGGGGCCGTGCTCGCGGGTGTCGAGGCCGGCGAGTTCCACGTCGCCGGCGAAACGCCCGCCGTGGAAGTGAGGCACCAGGCCACAGGCGGCGCGCAGCAGCGTCGACTTGCCCTGGCCCGAGAGCCCGGCGAGCAGGCACAGCTCACCGGGCTCGAGCTCGAAGCTGACGTCGTCGAGCGCCGGCTGGGCGGCGCCTGGGTAGGTGTAGCTGACATGCTCGAACGCGAGGATCGCGCTCATCGCTCGGTCCCGCGTCCGCTCATGGCTCGATCCCGCGTCGATCGCAGAAGGGCAGCAGCACAGCGGCGATCAACGCCGCGCTGAGCACGAACGTGGCCGCGCTCACCGGCGCATGCACGAGCGGGTAGGCCTGAAACGGCGCCGCATCGGCAAGGCGCCCTGCGATCGCGAGCGCGGCGATCGCAAGGGCCGAGCAGGCGAACGCGACGTCGTGCCGCGAGAACGCCCGCCGCCCCGGCCGGGTGCGGCCGCCGGACGGACGCTCGCCGTGCGCGAACCCGCGCAGCTCGAGCGTGGCGGCGACGTCCATCGCGCGGTCGAGCGATCCGCCCACGACGGCGCCGAGCAGCGCCACCCGCCCGCCGCGTCCCGAGCTCGCCTCCGGACGCGTGCGCTGCGCCTCCGCGAAGCGCCGCGCGTCGGCTGCCAACAGCGGGATCATCCGCGTCGAGAGCGACGCGGTCAGCGCCGAGCGAAATGACAGCCGCCTGAAAGCCCGCAGGAGCTCGTCGGGGTCGACGGTCAGGCTCGCGAGCGTCGTCACGAGGATCAGCAACGTCACCTTGAGCGCTATCACCGCGCCATAGACGGCGGCCTCGACCGTGAGGTCGCCCTGCCCGAACGGACCGAGGTCCCCGAGCCGCGCGAACACGGTCAGCCCCTGACGCGACACGAGCACGTTGATCGCGACGATCGGCACCGCCACGGCCGCCGCCAAGCGCAGCGTCCGCAGCAGCTGGCGCCCAACGCCGGCAGCGGCCCCCGCGCCGAGCACCGCAACCAGCAGCGCCAGCAGCACGAGCGGATCGAACTGCAGCAGTGTCGCGAGGCCCAGCGCAAGCGCCCAGCACGCGCCGATGCCGGCGCGCGCGGCATGCAGCGGGCTCGCGAGCCGGCGGTAGAAGAACGGCTGCGAGGTGAGCACCGTCCTCACCCGGGCGCAGGCGCGGGCAGCGCCTGGCCCCCCGGTGCCACGGCGACCGCGAAGCGGTTGCCGAGCGCGCGCTTGTCAAACGCCTGCGCCGCCAGCGTGACGCCGGCCGCGTCGGTGCCGGTCACGAGCCACACGGGTGCGTCTTCGCCGGAACGCGTCGCAGCCACGAGACCCGCGCCGCTTCCCAGGGCGCGCGCGGGCGCGCCCTGGGCGTCGAGCAGCGTCAACGTCCCGCCGTCGCCCGAGAAGCGGGCGTAGACGCCGCTCACGCGGGGCCCCTGCTCGAGCTGGGCCCCGGCCTGGCTGGCGCTGACCACGGGCCAGGGTCCGACAAGCACGCGCAGCGTCTGGGGCTCGTCCCCGGGTCCGAGCGCGGCGATGCCGGCCAGGACCCCCGCGGCCCGCAGCCGGGCCGCGACGGTCTCGCAGGCGCTGCCCGCCACCTGCGCGCATTCGACGCGCACAGGAAGGCGCTTCCCTTCGATCCCACTGACGAACGGCTGCGGGAACGAGCCGACGACCGCCGGCACGCTGTCGGTCTGGCTCCAATCGTGCCTGTCCCACCAGATCGCATCGCCCGGGTGCACGTCGGTGCCGGCTGCGCCCCGGGCGGCCTCCACCCCGTTGACGAAGTAGAACCAGTCAACCGGGCGGCCACTGCCTTCGCCCCCGCCGGAGAGCCCGTCGATGCTCTCGACGAAGCCGCCGCCGAAGCGGGTCGCGACCTTGGCGTTGCGCGTCAACAGGCTCATC
This sequence comes from uncultured Solirubrobacterales bacterium, assembly GCA_963706765.1. Classification (GTDB taxonomy): domain Bacteria; phylum Actinomycetota; class Thermoleophilia; order Solirubrobacterales; family Solirubrobacteraceae; genus Palsa-744. The sequence continues at coordinate 249,222 of OY970168.1, forward strand.
ACGGTCTCCTGCCCGTTCACCCGCGGCGCGCTGAAGCTGCGAACGACGTGCGCGCCGAAGTCCTCGGTGACCGTCAGCTTGATCGCGCTCGGGGTGGCGCCCGCGCCCAGGCCGCAGCCTGCGAGCGCGAGCAGCGCGAGGCTCGCGCAGGCCGCTGCGAACCACCGAGTTGAGCGCGTCACTGATGCCGCTGTCCGGAGCCGCATCGTGCCTAGCCGACATAGAAGACGATCCGCGAGCTGCCGGCTGCGAGCGCGCTGTGGTTGCCCGCAGCGTCGGCCGCGCGCACGTCGATGACGTAGCGCCCCGCGGGGAGTCGTGCGGGCAACAGGTAGGAGAACGAGTTGCCGCCGGAGGCGACCGAGAAGAAGCTCCCCTGGCGGCAGCGCACCCTGACCAGCCGCTCGCGGGCGTCGTTGTAAGCCCAGCAGCGGCCGCGATAGGTGCGACGCAGTCGCAGCGAGATCGACGTCACAGGCGCGTGCGCCACGACGTTGCCGGACAGCAGCCGCGGCGCGTTGCGCGGCGTGAAGCGGCGTCCCTGGCCGATGCCGGCGATATCGGCGACGATCGCATACGGGCCGGTGTAGGCGGGACCGGCGGGCGCAGGTCCGCCGCTGACTTTCGTGCCGGGAGCGCCGGCCGGCCCTGCCGTGCCACAGCTGCCATCTTCGCCGGCGTGCACGCATACGAGCGCCTCGGTGCGCACCGCTTCGGGGCCCGCGCTGGCGCGCAGCGTGTACTGCCCTGCGCTCGTGAAGCTGAGCTGCGCATGGCCGGCCGCGTCGGTGACCGTGCTGAGCGCCCCCGCGCTGATCGTCGCCCCGGCCGCCGGCGTCGCTTCTCCGGAGGAGGAGTATCGCTTGACGATGATCTGCACCGCTTCGCCCACGCCAGTGTCGGCGGGCGCTTCGATGCCGAGCGGCGTCGGCGCGGGCGGGCACGCTTCGCCGTAGCAGCTCGGGAAGAACAGCACACGATCGCCGGGCTTCAGTTCGGCTTCGCAGGCTCCGACGGTGGATTCCCGTTCGTCCAGCCATAGCGACCAGTAGTAGTTGGCGCTGGCGCCCGATTCAAAGACATGGGTCTCGCCCTCGATCGAATAGATTTCGTACTGGTTGAATTCCGCGTTCCAGGGTCCGCTCCAGTCACCCTGGGTGGCGAGCTGCAGGGCATCGAGAGCGCTGGTGCCCGGACAGGCGTGCTGCCCGTCGCCGTCGCCGACCACCGGGGCGGCCGTCGTGGTGACGGTGGTCGCCGGCAGCTTCGTTTCGTTGAGACCCTCGACCCGCACCGTCACCGTCGCGGGTTCGCCCGCGAGCGCGGGAGCCACAGAGACGCCGGCGAGCGCGATCAGCGCAAGCAGCGTGGCTGTGAGCGATGCCGCGAGCGCCCGCGCGCTGGGCAGGCGCCGTCGCGAGGATGAGCGCCACCCGCCAGCAGGCGGGCGCTGCGCGACCGCGTGCGACCAGAGCGTGTAGTCCAAAGATGAGAGCATGAGCCAACCCCTTTCCTCGAGGGTCTCGCGGGCCTTGTGTCGGGGCAGGTCTCCTGGCTCCCGGGCCTACCTCTCCGCGCCTTCCCGGCCCGCTCGGTGCGGGCCGGTGGCTGCGCGTCGCTTCACGGCGCGCTGCGGTTGGCATCCCCGGTCACAGTGGCGGGTCCGCGCCGGATTCGCACCGGCTTCCCTTGACCACCGACCGTCTATCGGCCTCGATCCTACTCGACCCCGGCGGCCGCCGGGGCGGCTTCAGTCCTCTGGCGTCTCGAAGGGCAGTCGAGCGACGTCGAGATCCACGCGCGCGAGATCCTCGAGCTGCGACGCCGGATCGATGAGATCTACGCGCACCACAGCGAGCAGTCCCCGGAACGGGTGCACGAGGACATGGATCGCGACCGTTACTTCACCGCCGCCGAGGCCCGCGATTACGGCCTGATCGACCGCGTGATCTCCTCGCACGAGCTGACGCGAGTGCCCACGGACTTAGCGACGCCGATTGTCGCAGGCTCCTGAGTCCCGCGCGCGCCGAAACGCCCTGCGAGCACCGCGCTCGGGCACACTCAGCGCGGACAGCCGCTCAGGTACCGACCGTCGCGAGGTCGCAGTCGAGATCGCCGAGCGCAGCGCGCGCTGCGTCCTCGAGCGCCGGCTTGTCGCGCAACAGCCTGCGCGCAGCATCGAGGTCATCGGAGCGCCCGAACGTCAGCGCCGCGACGAGGCGGCCGTCGCGCAGGTACCAGTTGGTGAAGCTCTGCTCCTGCAGAGAGCCGCGCAGGATCTCCGCATCCCATTGCGACGCCGGGCCGACGTACTCGAGTTCGCCCCAGTCGGCGAGGACCGAGTAGAAGTAGGGCACCTCGCTGTGCGGGACCCCACGCCCGAGCATGTTCAGCGCCGCCGTCTTGCCCTGGTTGAAGGCCACGTCCCAGTGCTCGATGCGGATCGGCCCGCCGTGCAGGACCGAGTCGAACTCGCACATGTCCCCGGCCGCGAACACGTCGGGGGCCGAGGTCTGAAGTTCCGCCGAGCAGGCGACGCCGCCGCGCTCGCCGAGCTGCAGGCCCGCGCGCTCTGCGAGCTGCGTGTCGGGGCCCACGCCGGCCCCGATCACGACCGCGTCGGCAGGCAGCTCGAGGCCGTTGCGCGTCACGACCCTGCCGACGCGCCCGTCGACTCCCTCGAAGCGCTCGAGCTCGTCCTCGCCGTGCAGCTTCACGCCGTGGCTTTCGAGCAGCTGCTGGAAGAAGCGCCCCATGCGCGGCCCGAAGCTGCGTTCGAGCGTCGTGCTCTCCTGCATAACGATCGTGCAGCGCTTGCCCTTCATCGTCAGCGAGGCAGCGACCTCACAGCCGATGTAGGAGCCACCGATCAGCACCACCTCCTCCGCGTTCGCGACCCCATCACGGATCGCGTCGGAGTTGCCGAACGTGCGCAGGTAGTGGATCTGCTCGAGCTCGCAACCGGGCACGTTCAGCCGCCTGACGTTCGCGCCGGTGGCAATCAGCGCCTTGCCGAAGCCAACCTCGTCCTTGCTCGACAGCTTGGCTGTGTTCGTGTCGAGGTCGAGGCCGGTGACGCTCGCGCGCAGCAGCAGCTCGATGTCCTGCTCCTCCCACCACGGCGTCGGGCGAAAGAACGCCTGCGAGCGCTCCTCTTCCCCGCGCAGATAGCCCTTGGAGCACTCGGGGCGGTTGTAAGGGGGGTCGGGCTCGCGGCCCACCAGCAGCACGCTGCCCTCGACGCCTTCCTCGCGCAGCCAGCGCGCGCAGTTCGCCGACGCCAGGCCGCCCCCGATCAGCAGGTAGTCCACCTCGCGCCGCGCCATGCCGCCACCTTACAAGCAAGCACGCGGCTCACCGACCCGGTCGGGCGCCGCTTGGGGGCCGCCGGGCGCCGTTCACAGGCCCGCCGGATGGCGCACCGACCAGCGCTCCCAGTCGGGAATCCGATCGAATACCCGCCAGCGGGGACCGCCTTCGCCACGATTGGGTCCGTCATCGGTGCCCTCGTGACTGGTGTCCAGGCGCAGGCCTGCGATCGTGATGAAGACGTGCGCCGTCGGAGACGCGCTCGCGTAGATCGTCACCCAGCGTCCGGGGCCCGGCATCCCCCAATCCACGTAGTCCTGAGCCAATGGGTTGTCCGCGATGATTTCCGCGATCGGTCTGATCCCGGCCCGATAGAGGACGTAGTTGACCGTGCTCGAGCAGTCCTCCTCGCCGGCGCCGCGAGGGTCCGGATGACCGCCCGGGCCGTAGGGGAGGTCCTGCAGCTCATTGCCCGCCACCACCAAAGCCTGCACGGTCGCGGGAACCGCCGCGGGCACCAACGCGAGGTGGCCGTCTCCCGCGGCGAGCACGGCTCGTTCGCCGGGAACGAACCGCACCGGCGTCGTGCTCTGGACGGCGAGCGCGATGTCGGCGCCGGGTCCGACCGCGAGCGCAGATGCGCCCTCGCCCGCGGCTCCCCGAACCTCGCCTGCGCCGCGATAGCGAGCGGCCCAGGCCTGCACGTCAGCGACATACCAGGAGGCGTGGTTGTAGGTGAAGATCGCGCGGCGGTAGTCGGCGGGGGCTCCGGATGCGCGCAGGTAGTTGGCCGCCGCGAAGATCGCATCGGCGGGGTCCCAGCGATCGACGCGCCCATCGCCGTCGCCGTCGACGCCATAGCGCACCCAGGTCGAGGCGAGAAACTGCATCGGACCGCCCGCGCCGGCCGGGTTCTGCACGCCCTCGCGGGTACACGATGGGTCCGGGTCGCGACCGTGATCGCACTCGACTCTGCCGATCGCGGCGAGCACCGCCCAGTCGAGGCCGTAGCGGGCCGCGGCCTGCTGGTACAGGCGCAGGTAGGACGAGGGGATCTCCCGCTGCGCAAGCGCAGAGACGCCGCCCTGCTGATAGCCGCCCCCTCCCCCCGCCGGCGGAGCGCCGGCGAGACCCCCGAGCGCCGCGAGCGCCGCGACGATCGCGAGCAGTGCTGCGAGCGCGAGCGCGAGGCCGATCGCCCCAGCACGAGCGCCCGGCATCGCATATTCCGGCGCCGCGTCGCCCGCGAGCCGATCGCCCGCGAGCGCGTCGCGCGAGAAGGCCTCGCCCCAGAGCGCGTCACTCGCGAGCAGCCCCGGGATCAGCACATCGCCCGAGACCGACGCGTGCTCGCGAACCGCCCGCGGCCGTGAGCGCTCGCCGGTCGCAGCGACCGCCCTCACGATCGAGGCTTGCTTTGGTCATCCGCGGAGGCCTGCTGGGCCCAGCCCGCTCGGCGTTCACCGTCAGCGATTTCCTGTTCGATCCGCCCGGTGCGAGCCCTCAGGAGGGCCACGCGCCGAGATTGATCGTGCAGCACGGCGATGCTGCGCGCCCTGATGACGCGCTCGCGCTGAGTGCGCAGAGCCTCGATACGCGCCTCGATCGCATCCTGGCGCGCGATCCGTGCCCGCGTCTCGGCCTGTTCGCGATCGATCGCCTGACTTGCAAGAGCGCTCTTGATCTGGGAGACGCCGCGCGGGGCCCTGAGCTCTGGAACGGCCCCCTCGCCAGGTGGCATGCGCGCGTCCGCCCGACCGAGCAAGCCGATCAAGCGCAGCGCCGTCAGAGGAGCGTCGAGCGCACCTCCCACCCGGCGCGCGAGCGAGTGTGGCCTCGCCGTATGCCGGCGGGAGAGACTTCCGTCGGCGAGCCCGAAGGCGTGGTGACGACGCATGAACGCGCCCCACCAGAAGGCCGACATCAGCAGCCACTGAGTCCACCAGCCGAGGGCCTGCAGCTGGCCGAGGACCTCCACCACCGCCAGCACGACGCCGAGCAGAAACGAATAGACGAGCTTCGAGACCACCGCTGTCAGCAACCGCGAGAGCCAGCTGCGAAACGCCGCGCGACCCGCGTCGCCGAGCGCGGGGGCGAGAATCGCGGCGGGGGCGAGCAGCAGGTAGAGCAGGCTGAGCAGCGCCGCCGACAGCAGCCGCAGAACGATGAAGCCCAGCAGCATCAGCATGCCGGCGGCGCCCACGACGATCAGCGCCAGGCCGACCACTCGCTCGATCGTGTGGCCCGCGGTGCGGAACTGGGCCTGCGCTGCGGTGGCGCCGTGACACGCTTCGGCCGCGCTGCTCCGACAGAGCGTCCGCAGCAACGATCCCTGTTCGTTGATCGAGTTGCGCGCCGCTCCATTCGCGGGCAGAGCGAGGACGATCGCGGCGTTGCTGCGCGCACTGCGCAGCAGCCGGGCGCTGCGCGTCAGGGCTTGCCCCTGCGCGCTGCTGGATTGCACGCAGTCCGGCTTCGAGCCGCTGGCGCATCCGACCAGCGACAGCTCGTTGGCGGCGATCTTCAGTCCCGCGCCGCGCAGCCGCGGGTCCAGCTGCGAGGGATCACGACACCACGTGACATTCCCGAACTCGAGGTAGCACCAGGGAGCTTCCACGACTGTCGCGAACAGGACGCCCATGCTGTCCGCCAGCGACCGGCTGGCCGCCACCGGTGTGCCTTTGGCAGTCGTCGACAGCGTGCCCAGGCTCGCCTGGTTGGCCCATCCGGCGAGCGCGCCAACCGTGCCGGTGGGATCCAGCACGACCCACATGCCGGCGGCCATCATCGCGAGCATCACGAGTGCCTCGCCGAGCGTCTGGGCGACGCGCCGGCGCACGAGGCCGTTGTATGCCGCCAGGACCGCGGCGATCGCCAACACGCTCGCAAGCCACGGTTGGGTCAGCGCGCTCTGGATCTGACGTAGCCGCGCTCCGAGCCCGAGCGCCGAGGCGCTCGCCAGCAGATCGAGCGTGTAGCACCACTCGAACATCACGATCAGCGCCTGCACGGCCCACACCAGTGCCGTCCACAGGGGCGCCACGAACAGGTCCTGGACCACGCTGTAGATCCAGCTCGTGCTGACGGCGGGAATGCCCGCGTCGATGTGTACGTCCAGCCCGTAGTCGCCCGTGGGCGCGGGCGCGGCGATGAAGCCCGAGGCTTCACAGTCCTGCCTGCTGCCTGGCGACAGCGAAGCGCGCGAGGCGCTCCCACACAGCGGGCTGCCGAGCCCGTTCGCGACGAGCGGGTCGGATTCGCCCTGATCGGGTCCGAACTGATCCTGCCCCGAGGACGGTTCGTCTGCGCCTCCAGCCCCGGCGCTTAGCGGCGGTCCGGTGGGGGCCCGGGCAGCGCTCGGCGCCGCTTTGGGCGCACTGCGCCCCGACCGCGGGCGCGTATGACTGGGCAGCTGCGCTTGCACGCGCGCCTGCGCGTGGGCGCCCTCCGGGGAGGCGCCCAGCAGCCACACCGCGAGCGCCGCGGCCGCGACGCCAGCACGGGCGCGAGCGCCCCTCACGTACGAGCGGGCGTCGTCGAGAACGCCCGCAGCAGCTCAGGTACGACGAGGTCCACCTGGATCGCCTCGATACGGCCACGGTGATCTCGCAGCAGGCAGCGTCCCGCCTCGAGCTCGAGCAGGCTCTGGCGCAGGCTCCCGTCCTCGGCGTCGAGCCCGAGCAGCTCGAGCGCCCGTCCCGCCTCGGCATCGGAGCGCATGCCGAAGACGAACGTCGCGCCGACGAGGTTCTCGAGCGACTCGCGCTCGCCGAACAGCGCATCGCTGACGAGCTGCGTGCTGATGATCGGCACGGCCAGCTCCGAGCGGCCCATCCGCTGCAGCGACGCCAACAGCCCGCGCCCGATCGGATCCCCCAGCAGCCGCCAACCCTCATCGAAGCTGAACACCTTCAGGCGCCCTTTCTCGGAGCCCATCAGCTGCATCGCGAACATCGCGATCAGCCGCACGACCTGCGCCCCGACGCGCTCGGCCTGCGAGTAGTGCGACCGCGGCATGCCCGGCTCGGGCCCGGGCAGATCGCGAATCGGCAGATAGGTGACCTGGCTGCGGCCCACCTGCGGCAGGCGCACCGACGGATCGGCGAAGCCCAGCTGCGTGAGCCCAGAGCGGGCATAGACCTCGAGCGTCTCGCCCACGGTGCGCGCCGTCGACCCGCCCTCCTGCAGCAGCGCGCTGACAACCTCGTGGCAAGTCGGCTCGCTCGATCTGCGCAGCACCCGATCGACGGCCGCCACGACAGCCGTCTCCCACGCGGCATCGGCAGCTGCCGGTAGCAGCTCGCGCAGGAACGACACCGCGGCGTCCTGCCGCAGGTGCGCAGGCGCGACGCGCAGCGGATCGAGCATCCCGCGCAGCTCGGGATCGGGTCTCAACGTGATCCGCTCCGTGTGCGGCGCCACCTCCTCCAGCAGATGGAAGCGGTGGTCGCCCTTGGGGTCGCAGTCGACCACCCGCGCGCCCTGCAGGAAGGCCTCGTACTTCAGCTTCTGGTCGAGCGTCGTCTTGCCCGAGCCGAGCGCTCCGACGCTCAGGATCGTCGCGTTGCGATCGCTGTCGGAGCCCTCGCTGAGGTTGAAGCGCACCGGCTGCCTGGTCCCCGACAGCGTATGTCCGAGGTAGAAGCCCCGGCGCGAGCCGACCGCATGAGTCGCAGCAGGCATCATCGCTGCGACTTGCTCGGGCGTGAGCGTGTCGTCGTAGCCGCCTATGCGTGTCCGCTGGCCGGGGAGGTGCTGGAGGAACAGCTGGAGCTGATCTCCCAGCGGTCTGTGCAGGCGCACCTCGCCGTAGGCGCGCCGCACCATCTCGACGCGCTGCTCGAGCTCGGCCTGATGGCGTGCGCCGACCGCGACCGCGAGGGTCGCGCGCAGCAGCGGCGGCTTGCTCGAAGCCTGCAGGTAGGTGAGCAGGTCTCTGGCCGTCTGCGTGCGCTGATAGCCGAGGTCGGACACGCCCTGCTCGCCTTCGGACTCGGCCCGGGCGATCTGGTCCGCGTCCTGGATCCTGCGTCGCGCGATGCGCAGGGCCAGCCCGTTCGGCAGGTAGCGAGCGTTCAGCGACAGGTCCACGCCGAAGGGCAGGCTTTCGAGCGGCGCGAACATCAACTCGGCCCGTGCGCCCGGAAAGCTCGTGCTCTCGGGCAGGGCGCCGAGCACGAGTTGCGCCTGCCAGCTCGTCCCGAGCTCGGATTCGATCCGCAGACGCCTGCCCTGGCGCTCGACGTAGCCGTCCATCCAGCGCATCACGTCGCCCTCCAGCGGCGCCAGCAGCGCCTCGCCGTTGCGCTCGAACGCAAGCGCGCGCGGCTCATGCAGCGCCTCGACGTGCGGCTCTCCGAGACCCCTGCAGAACGCGCGCCTGATCAGCCACTGCAGCTCGACCCCGCGCGCGGGCCTCACCGGCAGGAAGTCGATCAGCCTCGCATACGCCTGATCTGCCTTGAGCCGCGTCTGCTCGAGCGTCGCCGCCGACAGCACGCGTCCATCACGCGCAAAGAGCGTGCGCCGCAGCGCCCGCAGCCACTCCCGCGGCTCGCTCTCGGCTGCCTGCGACACGTAGCTGGCGACATCTCGCTCAGGGGCCCGCAGGCTGACCATCAGATACACGGCCGCCCTCGCCGTACCCACGCCCGCGAGCCGCGCAGCATGCTCGCGCAGGTAGCCGGCCTGAGCCTGGGCGTGCGCCCCGGCCAGGGTCTGCTCCTGCTGCTCGCGCGCGTAGCGCTCGGGCTCCCAGCGGCGCGTGACACGGACGATCTGCAGGTCAGCCGCCGTCGCCTGCACGGCTCCGAGCAGCTCCTGGAACCGCGCCCGCTTGCGGTCTTCCGACAGCCATCGATACGAGCTCGTCCGCAGCGCAAACGCAGCCCAGACATCGTCCAGACCGCGTGCGAACACGCAGTTGCCGTACACGAAGCGAATCGGAGCGCTCATCGTCGATTCCCGACCGTCATCCGTGCCCTGTCGCCGAGCACGATCACCGTGTCGGCCGCGCCGAGCTCGCGCCCGCGGCCAGCAGCAGACTTGCGGCTCACGCCCACGCCCTCGACCTCCGCGCGAGAGCCGGCGCCCGGCGCGGTCAGCCTCATATGCGGCCCGAGCGCCGGCCAGCGAGTGCGAGCTGCACGCCGCCGTCCGCCGTCGCCGAACGCTCTGCCGGATTGGGTACGCACGTGCGCAACTGCGACCAAGACGGCTCCCGGGCCGGTGTAGCGCAGGCGTCGCAGCCGCGCGTCCGAACCGTCGGGAACCAGCAGAACCGCGGGTGGGCGCCAGACCGCCGCGGGAGCCAGCCCAACCCGCGCGAGGGCGCCAGCGCCCGTACTCGGCGCTCGCAGCGCCCCGCTCGCGCCGGAGCCGAGGCAATCGCGAGCGAGCGACTCGGCCGCGAGGTGAAACGGACGACCGTCGATCCTCACCGCCGTCAGCGCGGCGGCACTCACCCCGGGCAGCAGCAGATCGGACGCGTACCAGGGCAGCGCGGCGAGCGGGGCGCCGATCAGCGGCACCCGAGCTGCGAGCAGCGCCGCAGCGAGCAGCGCGAGGAAGTAGATGACGCCCCGCAGCGGGACGCCGCCCGGGTTCAGGCGCAGGCGGTCGATGCGATAGATACGCCGCTCCAGGTCGAACACTGCGCGGTACGAGTGGATCTCGGTCAACGCGAGCCGAACAGCGAGTTGACGGTGTCCTGCAGCACGCTCACGCCGGTCGGGGTCGCCAGCAGGACCGCCACGATCCCGACTGCGAACACGCCCACGGCCTCCCTGAAGTCGCGCCTGAACGCGAGCACGATCGCGGCGATCGCAAAAGCGAGTCCGATCAAGCTCATCGCGACGGCGCGCCCGGTGCTGCTCGCCTTGGCGGCGGCAGATTCCAGCGAGTTCGTTTCCGATCCGCCCGAACGTGAGCTCCCGGTGGACGCGGGCCCCGCCAACGCTGCCGAGGCGGCGACCGGGCCGGCCAGCGCGGCCGCGCAGACGCCCGCCCCGGCGCTCGCGCATATGAGCAGCGCACACATCGCCAGCGACAGCAGCGGCGCCCGCCATCGCTGCGCTCCCGGGCGGTCACCGGGCAAGGCCCGCGCGCGACGCCGGCCGGCGCTAATCCTCGCGTCAGGCGCGTGGATCGCGGGTGCTTCGAGTCGCTGTCCTTCGAGTCGCTGTCCTTCGAGTCGCTGTCCTTCGAGTCGCTGTCCTTCGAGTCGCTGTCCTTCGAGTCGCTGTCCTTCGAGTCGCCGTGCGTTCACGGAGCCTCCTCATGTGTCGGGATTGGTCTGGATCGCTCCCACCTGCCACCGCCCCGCGAGCAGGCTCAGCTCGAGTTCGTAGGCGAGCGTGTAGCGCGCACCGCGCGCGTCCTGCGCGCGCACGAGCGCAACGACCGTGTCGCGGCTGTGGGGCGCCCACGCGATGCCTTCGATCGCTTCGAGGCTCAACGGCTGCGCCGGCAGAGACACGCGAGCGCCGCGTGCGAGATCCGCCGCGAGCTCCCCACCGGATGCGGCCAGGTAGTTGCGCAGTGCCCGTTCGACGACCGTGCGCAGTTGCGGTTCATCGACTTCTCGCAATCGTCCCGCGGCGCTCGCCGCAGCTGTCGCGGGCGCGCCGACGATCGCGGGATAACCGGTCAGTCGCAGCGCCCCGTTGGGCGCGCGTCCCACGCTCACCGACAGATACACGAGGCCATCGGAGTCGGTCTGCGCGGCGACGGTGTAGACCAGCGTGCCGGGTGCGCCGGCGCGTTCCTGGGCGAGCGCGGTCCACAGGACTCGCTGCTCTCCGGCCGCAGCGGGCTCGAGCCCTGCGTTCGCTTCCATCCCCGGCCCCACGAACGAGCTCAGCGCACGCAGATGCGCTTCGGGATCGGCGGCTTCCCAGGTCAGGTAGGCGCGCGCGAACAGCTGCGCGTACTGCGCTGCCGCGAGGTCCTGCGTCGCGGAGCTCGCCGCGACCCGCTCCTGCTGCGCACCAGGTGGCGCGATCGCGTAGCGCGCGCTGGCCAGCAGTCCGGCAAGCGCCGCTCCGCAGAGCAGATAGCGCGGCAGATCCTGCCTCAGCCTGATCCGCCACAGCGACCTCGTCGTGACGCTCACCCGTGCCCCCACCGTCTCGTCGTCGGCCACCTCAGCGCTCGAAGCCGAACTCGCCAGGCAATTGAGGCGCCGCGTCCGTGCGCCCGGCCGACCACCCGCGGCCGGCGCTCACGCCCGGTCCTCGGGTGGCGAGCGCCGCGACGTGCGTGCTCGCTGAAAGGCTCGCGCCGGCGGGTCTGTCCTCGGCGCTCGCAGCGCTCGCTGCGATCCTTGCGCCCGTCACGCTGCGCGGGGCGGGGGCGCCCGTCGCGCTCGCGACCAGCCGGTCGTTGCGGAGCCGCTTACGCCGGGCCGGGCCCTGCGGGCGGGCCAGCCGGGGTACAGCAATCGCCGCCGAGCCCCTGCTGGCTGGCTGCCGCGAAGGCCGGACGGCCGTGACAGCAGAGCCGCTCGGGCCTTGCGCCGCCCGCTCGGTCGTCGCGGCCGACGACCGGTCGATCGGTTGAGCGCGAAACGCCGTCGCCGCGATCACCGACGCGACGGCGCCGAGCAGGCCCACGATCGCGGCGAGACCCGCGAGCCGGAGACCCGCGAGCCGCGTTCGCGCGCGCGTGCGTGCGGCGGGCGCCGGCGGCTCACGCCGATCAGAGGACCTGCGCACCGATCGCTGATCGCCGCGCCCAGTGGCAGCGATGTAGTCCTCCGCGCGATAGACCTGGAACGCAGGCTCGACGGCTGGGCGCCGGCGGATCATCGCGACCGCAGCGTCGAGCGCGATCGGGACGGAAGCGAGCGCGCCACGCGAGCGACCGGAAGCCGAGGTGGGGAGTTGCTCGGCCCCCGGCCGCCTGCGCGCGGATGGGAAGCGCCGGTCGGCCGTCCGTCCGATCGGCCTCCGGCGTCCCGCGGGACGTGCCTATGGATGCGAGATGCGGTCATAGGTGGTCCCTGCTTGCTGCTCCGACCTCGCCCGCACGCTGGGACGCCCCGGCGGGAGTCGCGCCGGCCTCGATCGCAGCGAGACTCCGGCGCAGGCGCTTTCGCGCGCGCTGGGCGACCTTGCGGTACTTCTCATGCGACCAGCCGAACTCGCAGCAGAACTCGGCGCGGCCCTCGCCATCCACGGCGCTCGCCTGGTGGGCGAGCACCAGACGCTGATCGGGGGTCAACGCCTGCGCGGCGAGCAGCAGCGCATGCAGGTCCTGGCGCAGCATCGCGCGCTGCTCCACCGTCGGACCTGCGTCGCGCAGCTGCGTGCCGGGCTCCTCGGATGGCCCGAGCGGGATCGCGTGCTCCAACAGCGCCTGCGCGGGGCTGCGTCCGCCGAGCGCCCGGCGGCGGTCGCGGATCCTCGAGACAAAGCGCTGCTCGAGGACGTGTCGGATGTGCGATCGGCTCGTGCAGCGCAGCTCTCCCCGCAGCGCCTGGGCGATCAGCTCGAGCGTCGCCTGCCCGTAGCAATCCTCGAGGTCCTGCCAACGAAGCCGGCGGCGATGCACCGCCAGCAGTCGCTCGCGCGCGCCGTGAGCGACCAACGCGAGCTCCTCCGCGAGCGCCCGCGCGGGATCGGCAGGGGGTCGGCTTCGCGCGGCACGCATCTGCTGCGTGGATCGGGTAGACACGCATGTGTGTCGCGCAGGACATCGCCCGGACCCCCCTCCCAGATCTCCGCCGCGATCCGCGCCGGCGGCCGGGACGTGCCGCGCATGCCCGAGCTCGCACGCGAGGGTCGGGGATGAGCCTTACCGAGCGCCTGCATGCTCTTGATCGCGCCCAGCAGCGAACGCGAGGGGTCCGCTTCGCGGCGGCGGTGCTGAAGAAGTTCGGCGATGACCAGGCGGGTCAGCTGGCCGCGCTGATGGCCTACTACGGGTTCGTGTCGCTGTTCCCGCTGCTGCTCGTGTTTGTCACCGTGCTGGGCTTCGTGCTGCAGGGCGATCCCGGCGATCAGAAGAAGATCCTCGACGGCACGCTCGGTCAGTTCCCGATCATCAGCGACCAGCTGAAGCTGCACTCGCTGAGCGGCAGCGGCGTCGCGCTGGCGATCGGGATAATCGGTTCGCTGCTGGCGGGGCTGGGGATCATGGGTGCGACGCAGAACGCGTTCAATCGAATCTGGGACGTGCCCTTCAAGCATCGCCCCAACTTCCTCACCAGCCGTCTGCGCAGTCTGGGGATGCTGATGATCCTCGGGACGCTGTCGATCCTCTCGACGGTCGCGGCCGGCTTCGTCGGGACCGCGAGCCACGACGCGCTGGAGGTCGTGGCGGGAGTGCTGGTGGCGCTGGCGTTCAACCTCGTGCTGTTCATGGCCGCCTTCAAACTGCTGACCGCTGCCGAGCTGTCGTGGCGGGAGCTGCTACCGGGCGTGATCCTGGCGTCGCTCTCGTGGCAGCTGCTGCAGCATCTCGGCGGCTACTACATAGATCACACGCTCAAGCACACTCAGCCGCTGTACGGCGTGTTCGCGCTGGTGCTCGGCCTGCTCGCGTGGCTGTACCTGGGCGCGCAGCTGACGATCTTCGCCGCCGAGACGAATGTCGTGCGCGCGCGAGGCCTGGTTCCACGGAGCTTCTTCTCCGATCCGCTGCTCGCCGCCGACAAGCGCGCGCTGACCTTCTCCGCAGAGGTCGAGGAGCGCGTCGAACAGCAGAACGTCGAGGTCACGTTCGACCCAGAAGACCACTGATTTGGCTCTACAGAGCCGTTTCAGGGATGACCTCGGAATACTTGCACGCGCAACGATCGCGCGCTATACTAACTACACTTTCGTAAGCTCATATGGAGCCTATAGCTATGTCATCACCCCCTGAGAAGCCCCAGACAACCCCAACGCCGCCGTCGCAACCCGTGCTGCGGCTGATCCCGCTAGAGGACACGGTCGTGTTCCCGAACATGGGGATCACGCTCACGGAGGAAGTGGGCGATGACGAGCGTGTCGTGCTCGTTCCTCGCCACGAGAACGAGTTCCTCGAGGTCGGAACGATCGCCGAGGTCACAGACCGCCTGCGCCTGCCGGGTGGCGGGCATGCTGTCGCCCTGTCGGGCGAGCACCGCGCGCTGATCGGCGCGGCCCAGACCGGTCCGAGCGGCGAGCTGCGGGTCGAGATCGAGGAGCGCCCCGACGACGTTCCCGTCGACGGACGCACTCGCGAGCTCGAGCGCGAGTACCGCGCGACGGTCGAGGAGATCCTCGAACTGCGCGGCGACGACGGCCGCATCGCAGCGTTCCTGCGTGCGATCGCCGAGCCGGGGACGCTCGCCGACTCGGCGGGCTACTCCCCCAACCTCTCCTACGAGCAGAAGGTCCAGCTGCTGCGCACGCTCGACGTGACGGAGCGCCTGGAGCTCGCGGTCAAGCTGCAGCGTGAGAGCCTCGCCGAGCTGCAGGTGCGCAAGCGCATCCGCGAGGACGTCCAGGAGGGCGCCGAGAAGCAGCAGCGCGAGTACTTCCTGCGTAAGCAGATGGACTCGATCCGCAAGGAGCTGGGCGAAGACGAGGGCTCGATCGTGGAGGAGTACCGCGCCAAGATCGAGGCCGCTGAGATGCCCGAGGCGGTCGAGGAGCAGGCGCTGAAGGAGCTCGGCCGGCTCGAGCGCATGGGCGAGCAGACCGGTGAGTCGAGCATGATCCGCACCTACCTCGACTGGCTGATCGCGGTGCCGTGGAACAAGCGCTCGGACGAGCGTCTTGACCCCGTGGCCGCACGCGAGGTCCTGGACGCCGACCACGCGGGCCTGGAGGACGTCAAGGACCGCGTGACCGAGTACCTGGCGGTGCGCAAGCTGCGTCAGGATCGCGGCATCGAGGCCGACCCCAAGTCCGGTGCGATCCTGACGTTGATCGGTCCCCCGGGGACCGGCAAGACCTCGATCGGCGAGTCGATCGCCCGCGCGACTGGGCGCGAGTTCGTGCGCATGTCGCTGGGTGGCGTTCGCGACGAGGCCGAGATACGCGGTCACCGGCGCACCTACATAGGCGCCCTGCCGGGACGGCTCGTGCGTGCGCTGCGCGACGCCGGCACGATGAACCCCGTGATCCTGCTCGACGAGGTCGACAAGGTCGGGGCGGACTGGCGCGGCGACCCCTCGGCGGCATTGCTCGAGGTGCTCGACCCCGCACAGAACCACTCCTTCCGCGATCACTACCTCGACGTCGAGCTCGACCTCAGCCAGGTGATGTTCCTGGCCACGGCGAACGTCGCCGACACGATCCCCGGCCCGCTGCTGGACCGGATGGAGGTGATCCGCTTCGACGGCTACACCTCCGAGGAGAAGCTCGCGATCGCAAAGGGCTACCTGTGGCCGCGCCAGCGCGACCGCAACGGCCTGCGCGAGGACGAGGTCGAGATCTCCGACGACGTCCTGAAGACGATCATCGCCGAGTACACCCGCGAGGCGGGCGTGCGCAACCTCGAGCGCGAGCTCGGAACAGTGCTGCGCAAGACCGCCACGAAGATCGCCTCCGGGGCGGTGCAGCCGCCGGTCGCGATCGAGCTCGAGAACGTGCGCGATGCGCTTGGAAGGCAGAGGTTCTTCCAGGAGTCCGCCTCACGCACGGCGACCCCGGGCGTTGCGACAGGGCTGGCGGTGACGGGCACGGGCGGCGATGTGCTGTTCGTCGAGGCCACCGCGATGAAGTCCGAGCGCGGCGCCGGCGGCCTGGTCCTGACCGGGCAGCTCGGTGACGTGATGAAGGAGTCGGCTCAGATCGCGCTCTCCTACGTGCGCGGCCACGCGGAGGAGCTCGGCATCGAGCAGAGCGCCTTCGAGGGACGCGAGTTCCACCTGCACGTGCCGGCGGGAGCGATCCCCAAGGACGGTCCGAGCGCGGGCGTCACGATGGTCACGGCGCTGGCCTCGCTGCTGTCGGACAGGCCCGTCAAGCACACGGTCGGGATGACCGGCGAGATCACGTTGCAGGGGCGCGTGCTGCCGATCGGCGGGCTCAAGCAGAAGGCGCTCGCCGCCCACGCCGCGGGCCTGACCGACGTGATCCTGCCCGAGCGCAACCGTGGCGACCTCGACGACATCCCGGAGGAGGTCCGCTCGCAGATGGCCTTCCACCCGGTGATGACCGTGCAAGAGGTGCTCGACCGCGCCCTGGAGCCTGCGCGCGATGTCGCAGCGACGACTGCCCCGTAGGTGTCAGCCCGTTCCAGCGGAGGTTCGCGAGACCGCGAGCCTCCTGGAGCGGCGCTGGCAGCTGTCGATCATCTACGCCGCGCTCGCGGGAGCGCTGCGCTTCAACGAGTTCGCGGAGGCGATCGCGGGCATCTCGCCGAGGATGCTCTCCGAGCGCCTGCGCGACCTCGAGGCCGCGGGGCTGATCGAGCGCACGGTGCTGCCGACCAGTCCCCCGACCGTCGAGTATCGCCTGACCCGCCGTGGCCTGCGACTCGGTCCCGTGATCGAAGCGATGCGCGCCTACGCCGAGGATCTCGGCGCCGGCGAGCCGGTCGTCTGAGCGCCGCGGCGCTCTCACCCAGCCCCGGCGCAAGCGGCCAGCGACCACTACTGCTGAGCCGCCGGGTCTCGCGCTCAGGCGGCGTCGAGGCTCGGCGCCGGGCTCGCTTCGGGGCCGAGGTGGGCCGCATCGAGGCTCGCGCCCACGAGCGCCCCGCCCTCGCAGTCCTCGGCCTTGACGACGCGGCGCGGGTTGCGCACGCCGATCACCCCGGCAATGCCACCGAGCGCCACCAGGATCGCGGCGACCGCGAGCCCGAGGTGGAAGGCCTGCAGCGAGGCCGCTTCGGCGGCTCGCGTGACCGCGAGCGCCTGTCTCGGCGGCACCGCGCTGACGTCGGGTCGGCCGAGCGTCAGGCGCTTGGCTTCGCGAGTCGCCAGGCGCGCCGCCGGCCCGAGCGGCGTACTCGCAAGCCGCTGATCGATCGAGCTAGCAAACGAGCCCGCGATCGCCGCTCCCACCGCCGCGGTGCCGAGCAGTCCCGCGACCCGCGCAATCGCGTTGTTGACGGCCGAGGCGATGCCCGCCTGTGACTCTTCCACCCCGGCCAGCACCGCCGCGGTCAACGGGGCGACGGTCATCGACAGCCCAAGCGCGAACACGAGCAGCGCCGGCAGCACATCGGCGAGGTAGTCGACGTGCACGCCCACGCGCTGGAACAGCAGCAGCCCGCACGCCCCCACCAGCGGTCCGAGCCCCATGAACAGTCGTGGACCGTGGCGATCGGCGAGCGCTCCGAAGCGGCGCGAGAGCACGAACATCACGAGCGTCACCGGCACCGTCGCGAGGCCGCTCTGCAGCGGCGTGTAGCCGCCGATCTGCTGCAGGAACACCACCAGGAAGAAGAACAGCACCGCCAGCCCCGCATACATCGCGAACGTCTCGACGTTCCCGGCGGAGAAGTTGCGCTGGCGAAACAGGCTCAGCGGCAGCATCGGGTCGCGCGCCCGGTGCTCGTAGGCGACGAACGCAACCAGCAGCGCACCGCCGGCGATCAGCGGCAGGTAGACCCCCGGGCTCGACCAACCGAGTCGCGGCTGCTCGATCAGCGCGAACACCGGGCCGCCGAGGCCGAGCGCGGCCAGCAGCGCGCCGGGCACGTCGATCCGCCGTCCCCCCTGTGCTCTCGCGCCTGGCTCCCCCGGCGCGCGCGCGGGCAGCGCGATCATGATCAGCACGATGCACGCCACGACCAGCGGCACGTTCAGCACGAAGATCCAGCGCCACGAGCCGATCGCCAGCAGCTCGCCGCCGGCGAGCGGGCCGAGCACGGTCGCGATCCCCCCCACGCCGTCCAGGTGCCGATCGCGGGGCCGCGTTCGGACTTCGGGAAGGTCGCGACGATCACCGCCAGCGAGCTCGGCACGAGCAGCGCGCCGAACACGCCCTGCAATGCGCGCGCCGCCACCAGCGCGGCGGCCGACGGCGACAGCGCCGCGGCGAGCGAGGCGACGCCGAAGCCACCGACGCCGATCGTGAATATCCGCCGCTCGCCGTAGAGATCGCCGAGCGAGCCGCCGACGAGTATCAGCGATCCGAGCGTCAGCAGGTAAGCGTTCACGACCCACTGCTGGGTGGCCAGCCCACCACCGAGCGCGCGCTGGATGCTCGGCAGCGCGACGTTGACCACCGTTCCGTCGAGCAGCGCGATCCCCGAGCCGAGAATGCATGCGATCAGAGCGATGCGCTTGTTCGGCGCGATCGATTGCGTACTTGCCATCGGCCGTCCAGACGGTAGCTCGTTCGCGCGCGCCTGCTGCTCGGCGCGAGCCCGCTCAGCCGGGGGCGTCGTGTAGCGTGGCGGCGATGAACGCGGAGCTCGCAAACGGGCTGCAGCCGCTCGAGCTGTGGAGCGCCGTCGATGACTACATCGACCAACACCTGCTCGGCGACGATCCCGTGCTCGAACAGGCGCAGGCGCGCAGCGCCGCGGCCGGGCTGCCGGCGATCGCGGTGACCGCCTCCCAGGGCCGCTTGCTTGAGCTGCTCGCCCGTGTGCAGGGCGCGCGCACAATCCTCGAGCTCGGCACGCTCGGCGGCTACAGCACGATCTGGCTGGCACGCGCGCTGCCCCGCGACGGTCACCTGCTGACGCTCGAGGCCGATCCCTCATACGCCGAGGTCGCGCGCGAGAACATCGCCGCCGCCGGCCTGGCCGAGCAGGTGCAGGTGCGCGTGGGAGCAGCGCTCGAGACCCTGCCCGCCCTCGCGCAGGAGCAGGCGGGACCATTCGATCTGATCTTCATCGACGCCGACAAGGCCAACAACCCCGGCTACCTGCAGTGGTCGCTGAAGCTCTCGCGGGCCGGCACGCTGCTGATCGCCGACAACGTCGTGCGCGATGGCGCGATCCTCGATCCCGACGCTCATGACCCGCAGCTGGGCGACCGCGGAGTGCAGGGCGTGCGCCGCTTTTTCGAGATGCTCGCGGCCGAGCCGCGCGTCAGCGCGACCGCGATCCAGACCGTCGGCGCGAAGGGCTATGACGGCTTCGTGATGGCGATCGTCGAGGAGCCCACGCCGCTCTAGTAGCCAGCGCACGGGCGCCGCGCTGGCGCACGGGCGCGCCCTCAGGCCGCGGTGCGAGCCTCCCGCGACGTCGACGGCCGCTCGCCGGACGGGACGCCTGAGCCGACGCCGCGCGCGAGCGCGAGTGGCTCGCGGCCCTCCCAGCTGCCGTACGCGCTCAGCGGGCGCAGGCGGATGAACGCCGACTCGTGGTGAAACGCGCGCGCCGCGTGCGCGCGGGTGGCCTCGCGATGGCCTGGGCCGCTGCGGCCGAGAACATAGGAGCGCATCGCGCCAGTGCTCTGCCAGATCGAGAACGTCGCCACCATCCCGGGGGGACGCGCCAGGCCCGTGGAGGCGATCAGCGCGGGGTCTGACAACGCGAGCTGCTCGGCCTTCGCGCTCGCGCGCAGGAAGCGAAGCGTCTGGCTCACGCGCAGGCGCCCGAGGGTCAGAGCCACCGCAGGCTCCCGCTCATCCATCGGCTCCTCCCGCTGGGGAAGGCCCGGCAGCGCGGACCAGGCGCCGAACACGCGTGTCGGCTGCAGGCGCACGTGCCACCCGCCAGCCAGGCGCTCGCCGAGGGCGCCGTGCTCGATGAAGCTCTCGAGCGCCGACTCCTGCCGCCAGGCAGCGATCAGCGCGACCCGCCCAAGTCGCGGTGAGGGCAGCAGCGAGGGGCTCAGCGGAGCGACGATCGTCGTCTGCCCGTAGAGCAGTCCCGGGGTGTCCTTGACAGTCGGTTGGGTACGCAGGATGCCGAGCTCCCGACGGGCGCCGACGTCGGCGATGTGCACTGAGAGGATCACGCGGCAGGTCCTTCCTTCGAGGTAGGTTACTATAGGGTATACCAGATGGTAACTCACCACCACAACAACCTCCCAGCGAGCGCGCCCGACCCGCCCACGCGCACGCGCCTGACAGCACCACAGCGACGCGCGCTGATCGAAGACGCGGCCGCGCGGCTGTTCGCAGAGCGCGGCTACGCCGCCAGCACCGTCGAGGACATCGCCGCCGCGGCGGGCGTCAGCAAGCCGATGCTCTACCGCCACTTCGAGTCCAAGAAGGACCTGCATCTGAAGCTGCTCGAGCGTCGCCGCGACGAGCTCGCGGCGGCTCCTCTCGATCGGTTCCTGAACGAGCCCGGCGAGCTCGACGAGCGCCTGCCGGCGATGATCGACGCCTGGTTCGAGCATGTTCAGCAGCATCCATACAGCTCGCGCATGCTTCTAGAGGACAGCACCGGAGACGCCGAGATCAGAGCGTTTCAGCAGGAGCTCAGGGGTCGCCAGCGGGCGGCTGACGTCGCGCTGCTGCGCGAGTTCGGAGTTGGTTTGCCCGAGGCCGAGCTCGAGCCGCTCGGCGAGATAATCCGCAGCTCACTGACAGGGCTCGCGCTGTGGTGGCTCGACCGCCCCGAGGTCCCCCGCTCGCTGATGGTCGCCGCTGTGCTGCGGGTCACGCGCGGCGTGCTTGCGCCGCTGCGCGAGCACGCTGCGCAGGCCGAGCTGCGGCCGCGCTCGAGCTAGCGGGCCGGCTGGTTTCTATCTCACTTCTTCATCGCGCCCCAGGCCTGCTTGAGCGGGCGCTCGAGCGGTCTTTGCGCAGATGCGCTTTGTTAGGGGGTGGAGATGTCCGCTCTCACCTCCTCCATCACCCGCAGAGAGCTGGTGCGCAGGACCGCCGTCGCCGGCGCCGGCCTGAGCGCGCTCGGCGCCGTTGGCGAGCTCGTCTCACGTGCGCTCGCAGCCGGTCCGCGGGCCGCCCCGGCGGTGCCCCGCTGGCATACGCGCCCCGACCTGCAGATACCCGCGTTGACCGTGTCCCGCGTCGAGCAGGGGGTATCGAGCGACCCGATCTTCATCGCCCCCTACAACGCCCCCAACGGTCAGGCCGGCGCCGTGATCGTCGGCAACGACGGCGAGCCGCTGTGGGAGAACCCGCTGTCGGACAAGGTGACAACCAACTTCCGCGTCCAGCGCTATCGCGACAGCCCGGTGCTGACCTGGTGGGAGGGGAGCATCGAGCTCGGCCACGGCGTCGGCGAATACGTGATCGCCGACTCGAGCTATCGCACGGTTCGCAGAGTCCAGGCCGCGCACGGCCTGCGCGGAGACCTGCACGAGTTCGTGATAACCGCACGCGACACTGCGTTCCTCACCAGCTACGTGGTCAGGCACGCCGACCTCTCGAGCGTGGGTGGAGACAAGAACGGCACGGTCCAGGACGCGATCTTTCAGGAGATCGACCTCGCAACCGGGGCGCTGCTGCTCGAATGGCACAGCCTCGACCACATCCAGCTGCACGAGTCCTATGCGCCGGTGGGCAGCGACTGGGACTTCTTTCACATCAACTCCGTCGATCTCGACGGCGATCAGGGCCTGTTGATCTCGTCGCGCAGCACCCAGACCGTCTACAAGCTCGACCGCTCGGGCGCGATCGTCTGGCGCCTCGGCGGCAAGCTCACCGACTTCGACATGGGCGAGGGCGCGGAGTTCGCCTGGCAGCACGACGCACGCCGCCAGCCCGACGGAACGCTGACGATCTTCGACAACGGCGCCACCCCCGCCGTCGAGAGGCGCTCGCGCGGGCTGATCCTCGACGTCGACGAGCGCGCGATGACTGCGACGCTCGCGCGCGAGTACACGCGCCCGCGAACGCTCGCCGGCAGTCAGGGAAGCGTGCAGCTGCTGCCGGGCGGCAACGTGTTCGTTGGCTGGGGAGAAGCGCCACACGTGTCCGAGTTCGATCGCTCCGGCCGACTGCTCTTCGACGCGACGCTCGGCGAGAAGTACCAGTCCTACCGCGCCTTCCGCCTGCCCTGGAGCGCCCAGCCCGCCGAGGCGCCCGCGATCGCGCTGAGCGGTACCGGCAAGCACATCAGCGCCTACGCGAGCTGGAACGGCGCCACCGAGGTTCGCGCCTGGCAGCTGCTCGCCGGTGAGAACGCAGACGCGCTGCAACCGCTCGCGCGCGTTCCCTCGCGCGGCTTTGAGACCACGATCTCATCCGTGCCCCGAGCGCCACTGCTGACGGTGCAGGCGCTCGACGCCAACGGCGTGACGCTCGGGCGCTCGCGAGCCGTGGCGGCATAGGGCCGCGTCGGCGCGCCGCGCGCGGCGCCGCGTCGGCGCGATGGCGCGGCGGCGGCGGCGTGGGCGCGCTTGCGCGGCATGAGAAGCTTTTGCACGGGCGAGCGCTGCCCGTCAGCGAGGCGACAGGAGGTTGAAACCGAGATGAGCAACCGCACATTCGTGATCGGGGTCGGGATGTCGAAGTTCGACAAGCCCGGCAGCAAGGAGGGCGACTACCCGGACTGGGTGCTCGAGGCGGGCTCGAGGGCCCTGCAGGACGCGGGCATCCCCTATGACCTGGTCGAGCAGGCGTTCGCGGGCTACTGCTACGGCGACTCGACCTACGGCCAGCGCGCGATCTATGGGCTCGGTCTGACAGGGATCCCGGTGATCAACGTCAACAACAACTGCTCGACCGGCTCGAGCGCGCTGTTCCTGGCCCGCCAGGCGGTCAAGGGCGGCCTCGCCGACTGCGTGCTCGCGGTCGGGTTCGAGAAGATGGAGCGCGGATCGCTCGGGATGAAGTACACCGACCGCACGCCGGCGATGGACAAGCACATGGAACGCATGTTCGAGCTTCGCGCGCCCGAGCAGTCGCCGTTTGCGCCGCAGATGTTCGGCAACGCGGGGCGCGATCACATCCAGAAGTACGGCTCCGCGCCAGAGCACTACGCCTGGATCGGCTGGAAGAACCACAAGCACTCGGTCAACAACCCTTACGCCCAATTCCAGGACGAGTACACGATCGAGGACATCAAGGCCGCAAAGATGATCCACGAGCCGCTGACGAAGCTGCAGTGCTCGCCCACCTCCGACGGGGCCGCCGCGGCGATCGTCGCCAGCGAGCGGTTCGTCGACGAGCACGACCTGTTCGGCCAGGCGATCGAGATCGCGGGGCAGTCGATGGTCACCGATCTCTCATCGACGTTCGACGAGGACGCCGACTGCATCAGGATCGTGGGCTATGACATGAGCCGGGAGGCTGCCCGGCAGGCCTACGAGGAGGCGCAGCTCGGACCTGCGGACGTGCAGGTGATCGAGCTCCACGACTGCTTCAGCGCGAACGAGCTGATCACCTACGAGGCGCTCGGCCTGGCGCAGGAGGGCCACGGACACGAGCTCGTCGACGCGGAAGACACCACCTACGGCGGTCGCTGGGTCGTCAACCCCTCGGGCGGGCTGATCTCAAAGGGCCACCCGCTCGGCGCGACCGGACTCGCGCAGTGCAGCGAGCTCTGCTGGCAGCTGCGCGGGCAGGCCGACGCGCGCCAGGTGCCCGGCGCGCAGGCGGCGCTGCAGCACAACATCGGGCTCGGGGGAGCGGCGGTGGTGACCATCTACAAGCCAGCCGAGAGCTGACGGGCGCCGGCGATCAGCTGTATCTGCTCTACCTGCCCACCTTCGATCTGGGCTCCGAGCGGCTGGTCGGGGTCGAGGCGCCGATCCGCCGGCTGCACCCGACGCGCGGCGTCGTCTGCCCGGATTAGTTCAAGCGCCTGGGCCTTCGGATCGCAATCGACGACTTTGGGACCGGCTACAGCTCGCTCGCATATCTACGCCAGTCTCCCCCGTGCCGGCGCGAAGAGCTCTGGGTAAAAGTCCGCAACATCTCGCGTGGCCAGTCCGGACAAGACGATGAGCCACCGCGCTTAGCATTGCAAGCAGGCGATCAAAGGAGAAGGCGATGTTCAAGAACGTGTTGGTGGGAGTGGACGGTAGCCCCAACGGCCGCGATGCGATCGTGCTCGCCACACGGCTGGCAGTTCCCGCCGGCAAGCTGACGCTCGCGCATGTCCACAGCGGCGAGCTGCGTCCGACGCGGGCCGTCACCCCGGGGCTGCTCAGAGAGGAGCGCCGGGCATCGCAGGAGCTGCTCGAGCACGAGCGTGCGAGTGCTGGGGTGAGCGCCGAGCTCATCAGCGTCGTGTCGCTGAGCGCCGGGCGTGGCCTGCACCAGCAGGCCGAGGAACAGAATGCGGATCTGCTGGTGGTCGGCTCCTGCGGCCGCGGCGTCTTTGGTCGCACGATGCTCGGCGACGACACGCGCGCCGCGCTGAACGGCGCTCCGTGCGCAGTTGCGATCGCCTCGCGCGGCTATGCCCAAGACCCGGCGATCGCGAAGGTCGGCGTCGGGTACAACGGGTCTTCAGAGAGCGAGGCGGCGATCGTGGCCGCTCGCGAGCTCGCCGCCAGGACCGGCGCGAGCGTTCACGCCCTGGAGGTGATCTCGATACCGACGGTCGCGTTCAGCGGGATCATGCCGACCGTGATCGGCGACAGCGTCGAACTGATGCTCGAGGACGCGACCAATCGCATGGCCAAGCTTCCCGGCCTCGAAGGGCGCGCGGTCTACGGCCTGACCGGTGAGGAGCTCGCGGCATTCAGTGGGCAGATGGACCTTCTCGTCGTCGGCTCGCGCGGCTTTGGCCCGGTGCGCCGGCTGGTGCTCGGCACCACCTCCGAATATCTGGAGCGTCACGCCCGCTGCTCGCTCCTCGTCCTGCCCCGGACCGCCGCCAGCGCGATAAGCGAGGGTGAGCACCGGGCCGAGACACCCTCCGTCGCCGTCTGAGCCGGCGGCAGAGCTCACCCCCACCCGACGCTCGGGCGGCCTGGCGAAGGCCCCCTCGAGCGTCGGTCGCCGGAGCGCGCGCTCCACGGCCGCACGGCCGCGCCCGCTCACCGCGCCATCCTCGGACCGCCCTCGCCGATGCATCGCAGCGGGCTCAGCCGGCGCAGAACGGCTTCCGTGGGCACAGCCGATACCTTCTTGGCATGGCTCAACAGGACACCGACCGGGCAACGGATGACGGCGACGCCCGCGCCGCCTCTGGGGAGCCGATCCGCCTGGTGCTGGCCGACGATCACGCGGTCGTGCGCAGCGGCCTGAGGATGCTGCTCGACAGCGAGCCGGACTTCGAGGTCGTCGCCGAGGCCAGCGATGTCGAAAGCGCCAGGCGCTACGTGCGGGGCCACCACCCCAAGGTGCTCGTGCTCGACCTCAACATGCCGGGCGGCTCGAGCCTCGAGGCGATCCCCCTGATCCGCAAGGAGTCACCCGACACCGAGATCGTCGTGCTGACGATGCAGCAGGAGCCGGCATTCGCGCGCGAGGCGCTCGGTGCCGGCGCGATCGGCTATGTGCTGAAGGAGGCGGCCGACGACGAGCTCGTGGAAGCGGTCCGACGTGCGTCGCTGGGCGAGAGCTACCTGAACCCGAGACTCGGTGCCCGGATCGCCTCCGAGCGACCACCGGGCCCGCCCGACGACCTCTCACAACGCGAGGTCGATGTGCTGCAGCTGATCGCGCTGGGGCACACCAATGCCGAGATCGCCGGGAAGCTGTACCTGTCTGTGCGCACGGTAGAGACCCATCGCTCACACATCCAGCAGAAGCTCAGGCTTTCGACCCGCGCCGAGCTCGTGGCCTACGCGCTCGAGCGAGGGTTGATCAGCAGCGGCGGCGAGCGCAGCGCTGGATGAACGAGGCTCCGGCTCACACTCGGTCCTCGCGAACGTCCTCGCACGCTCCCCCATCGGCGGCGCCATCTCAAGAGAGCACCCGGCGACGGAAGTTGCGCAGGCCGAGCGCCAGGAATACGGCGCAAAAGCCGATCAGCACCGGATAGACGACATACAGAGGCATGTGCGAGGCCTCGGTCAACCCCGCACGCATCCCCTCGGCGACGTAGATCAGCGGGTTGACCAGCACCAGGATCTGCAGCCAGTGGATACCGTCCACCTGTACGGGCGAGAGCCTCGTCCACTGATAGTAGGTACCGCCGAGAAATGTCAGTGGCAGGACGACGAACCCGAACATGAGCCCGATGTTGCGCGGCTCGAACGCCGTCCCGAGCAGCAATCCGAGCGAGGTCATCGCGACGGCTGCGAGAGGTATCAGGGTGAGTACGACCCACCAGTGAATCGAGAGATGAGCTTCCACGCCAGGGGCGTGAATCACGGCGGCGATCGGAAACACGACGATCGCCGCGAGCACTCCCTGGACCGCGCCGGACATGACCTTGGCGACAGCCACGAGCCAGATCGGGCAGGGCGCCTGGACGCGATCCTCGATCTCGCGCGTGTAGCCGAACTCGGTTGACAGCTGCAGCGCAACGGCCTGGATCCCCTGAAACATGATCGAGATCGCGACGACGCCGGGGACCAGCACGGTGGCGAAGGCCGACTCTCTCGCCGGACCTCCCCCGCCGCCGACGCCTTGGCCGATCGAGGGGAACACGTAGAGGAACACGAACACCAGCAGAAACGGCTGGATCAAGGTGCGCACCAGGAACTCGGCGAAGTTCTTGCGCAGCACCAGCAGATCGCGCAGGATCAGCGCGTGCAGCGCGGAGCGGCTCGCCTGCAAGGTGGAGCGCGTCGGCGCCAGCGCGACATGGGCGCCTGCGGCGCTCGGCTCGGCGGCGCCGGTCATCAGTCGCGCAGCGCCTTGCCGGTCAGGCTGATGAAGACCGTCTCCAGACTCGGCTCGGAGACCGACAGATCGGCGACCTCGAAGCCGCCGCTCTCGGCGGCGTTGACCACACGCGGCACGAGCCGCTCGGCGCCCTGCACGTGGAGCTCCACGCCGCCGTCGATCACGCGCGTGCGGGTGACGCCCTCGATCGCGCTCGTCAGGCGCTCGGCAAGCGCGCCGCTGTCACCGCTGGCCCTCACCGTGACGATCTCCTCGGCACCCACCAACCGCTTGAGCGCCGCGGGCGTGTCGAGCGCCAGGATCTTGCCGTGATCCATTATGGCCACCCGATCGCAGAGCTGGTCGGCCTCCTCCATGTAGTGGGTGGTGAGCAGGATCGTCTGCCCTTCCCGGTTGAGCTCGCCGAGGATCTCCCACAGCGCGAGTCGGCCCTGCGGGTCAAGGCCGGCGGTCGGCTCGTCCAAGAACAGCACGGCGGGGCGGTGGAAGATCGCGCGCGCCACCATCAGCCGCTGGGCCATTCCTCCGGAGAGCGCGTACACCGAGGCGGTCGCCCACTTGGACAGCTGAAACTGCTCGAGCAGCGCGTCGGCTGTGTGGCGCGAGGTCGACCCGGACATCCCGAACAGGCGGCCGTGGTAGTACAGATTCTCCCAGACGGTGAGCTGGCGATCCAAGGTGTTCGTCTGCGAGACCGTCCCGAGCAGCTGCTTTGCCAGCGCTGGGTGAGCGACGACGTCGACCGCACCCACGTACGCCGCGCCGGCGGTGGGGACGACCCGCGTGGTGAGCATTCCCGCCGTCGTCGTCTTGCCGGCGCCGTTGGGCCCGAGCAGGCCGAAGATCTCGCCGCGGTGGACGCTCAGGTTGAGCTTGTCGACCGCGGCGAAGTCGGTCCCCGCATACACCTTGCTCAGCTCCACCGTGCGGATGACCTCGTCCCCGCCATGCCCGCTTCCTCCCGCAATCCCCTCCGTCGCGGTCGCGAGCTGAGCGGGCAGAGCATCGGCTGGCCCGGCGGTTGCCATCGAGCCCACTCTACCGGCGCCTTGAGTCGACCGATCCGGCACCCCGTCGGCGCGCGTCCCGTGATCGCAGCTGGGTGCTCGCGCTACTCCTTTCCGTGCTCGTGGCCGACCAATCCCGACAGCCACTGAGCAGAAATCGGCTTGCGTCGCGAGGGCAGGAACTCCCCCGCCAGCACGCTCGCCGCGACGAGCACGAACACCACGGCATCCAGCGCGCCTACCAGCACCCCGGCAGCATCGTGCCGGGAAAGGAGGCGATGAACGTCCCGTGGCAGCTCTTGGCCAGGCCGGCCGGCATCGTACCGCCGTCGTCGATCAGCTTCTCTTTGGCGGAGTAGTAGAAGAGCAAGCCGAACGTCAGATATATGCCCGCGCTGACGAGCCGCCAGCAGGCGATGTCCGCGAGGTTCTCGCGGCGGGTCGATCACATGTCATTGCATGAGAGAACCGACCGCGTGTCACATTGACAGCCATTTCAGTGAACTCCTTTTCAGGTGCGATTGACCCGCAGTTGACGCTGAGCCGCGCACACGGGAAGATCTGAAGGTGTCGGCCGACACTCCCCTGCCGCTCCCGTGCATCTGCCTGATCGTGCTCGACGGCTGGGGCATTGCCTCGCCGGGGCCCGGCAATGCGATCTCGCTGGCCCACACACGGGTCTTCGACAAGCTGGTGGCCGACTATCCCCACAGCACGCTGAGCGCCTCCGGGTCGAGCGTCGGCCTGCCCGAGGGTCAGATGGGCAACTCCGAGGTGGGCCACCTGACGCTGGGGGCCGGAGCAATCGTTCCCCAAGCGCTCGTCGCGATCAACCGGGCGGTTGCGCACGGTGAGCTCGCCCACAACCAGGTGCTCCGGGGCGCTCTCACCGGCGCACGCCGGGTGCACCTGGTCGGGTTGACCTCGGACGGCGGCGTGCATTCACAGTTCGACCACATGCGTGCCGTGATCGAGCTGGCAGCGACGCTGGGCACCGAAGATCTCGTCCTGCACTGCATCACCGATGGACGTGACACCTCACCCACGGCCGGCGTGGGCTATCTCGACACCGTCGAGGGCTGGTGCGCGCAGGCGGGCACCGGGCGGGTCGCAAGCGTCGTGGGTCGCTACTTCGCGATGGATCGCGACCGTCGCTGGGAGCGGACCCAGGCCGCCTACGACCTGCTGGTGCACGGGCGCGCCGAGCACCACAGCGCGAGCGCAGCCGCAGCGGCGCGGGAGGCATATCGGCGCGGTGAGACCGATGAGTTCATCCTCGCCACCCTGGTCGGGCCCGAGGGGCGCATCGGCCGTCAGGACAGCGTGCTGTGTCTGAACTTCAGGCCGGACCGCATGCGCCAACTCGTGCGGGCCCTCGCCGAGCCGGGTTTCGAGGACGAGGGGAGTGGGCTGCCCGGATGGCGGGGACGCGGGGGCGCCCCGCCGGTGGGAAGGCTGGCCACGATGACTCCCTACCAGGAGGACTGGGACTATCCGAGCGCGTTCGCCTCCGCGCAACCCCGGGACACGCTAGCGGCTGCGATCTCTCGTTCCGGAGCGAGGCAGCTGCACGTCGCCGAGACGGAGAAGTACGCGCATGTCACGTACTTCTTCAACGGCGGCGTCGAGGCCCCGCTCGCCGGCGAACGCCGCGAGCTCGTGCCCTCCCAGCGCGACGTCCCCACCTACGATCGCAAGCCGCAGATGAGCGCCCGTGAGATCACGAACACCTTCTTGAGCGTGTTCGCCGAAGATCTCCCCACCTTCTCGGTAATCAACTTCGCCAACGCCGACATGGTCGGACACACCGGGTCGCTACCCGCGACGATCCGCGCGGTGCAGACGATCGACGAGTGCCTGGCCAAGATCGTGGCCGCGGTCGAGCGCCAGGGCGGCGCGTGCCTGATCACCGCCGACCACGGCAATGCCGAGGAAATGCTCGCGCCAGACGGCTCCCCGAACACGGCCCACTCGCTCAATCAGGTGCCCCTGATCCTCACCACGCGCGAGGTCGAGGTGGCCGCCAAAGGCAGCCTGGCCGATGTCGCGCCAACCGTGCTCGCCCTGCTCGGCTTCGAGCCGCCCACGGCGATGAGCGGCCACTCGTTGCTGAGAGAGGGTCCCGATCAAGCCTGATCGCCGTGCACCGTGGCCCCCTGCTGGCGCCGGCCTCGACGCCGGCCTCGGCGCCGGCGCGGGCCTCGGGCCTGTGCCTCATGCAACGGCGGCGCCCTGTGCCGTCTCGTTCTCCCGCCTCCCGGCGCGGGCGCCGGCGCCCTGAAGCACCACCTTGAGCGCATGTGAGTGGGCCGCGTCGGCAAACGTGTCATAGGCCGCCATCGTGTCCGCGAGGGCGAAGCGATGGGTCGCGAACAGCGACGGGTCCAAGCGGCCGCTGGCGATCAGACGCATCAACTGCGGGATGCTGAAGGTGTCGACGAGCCCAGTGGTGATCGTGACGTCGCGAATCCAGAGCCTCTCCAGATGCAGCGTCGCGGGCCGGCCGTGGACGCCGATGTTGGCCACGCGCCCGCCGGGACGAACGAGGTCTGCTGCCAGCTCGAAGGTCTCGGGCACGCCCACGGCCTCGAATGCCACATCGGCCCCGAGCCCATCCGTTGCCTCCATGACTCGCGCGAGAGCGTCCTCGCTGCCATTGTTGATCGTCGTGTCGGCGCCGAAGCGCTTCGCGCTCTCCAGTCGACCGTCGGCGAGGTCGATCGCCATGATGCGCCCTGGCGTGTAGAGCCTCGCGGTCAAGATCGCGGCCAGCCCGATCGGACCGGCGCCGACGATCGCCACCACATCGCCGGGGCAGACCAGGCCGTTGAGGACTCCCACCTCAAAGGAGGTCGGAAGGATGTCGGCGAGGAACAGCACCTGCTCGTCGCTGAGCTGCTCGGGAACCTTGTAGACCGAGTTGTCGGCGAACGGCACGCGCGCGTACTCGGCCTGCAAGCCGTCGATCAGATGGCCGAAGATCCAGCCGCCGCCCCCGAGACACTGCCCGTAGCGGCCCTCCTTGCAGTAGCGGCAGCGCCCGCACGAGCTGACGCACGACATCAGCACGCGGTCGCCCGGGGTCACCGTGCTGACGCCGGCGCCGACCTCCTGGACCGTCCCCACGGCCTCGTGGCCCAGCACCGTTCCTGGCGTGGTCTCGGGGACGTCGCCTTTGAGTATGTGCAGGTCGGTGCCGCAGATCGTCGAGGTGTCGATCCGCACGATCGCGTCCGTTGGATCGAGCACCGTCGGATCGTCGACGGTGTCCCAGCCCCGCTGACCGGGGCCGTGATAGACGAGAGCCTTCATCTCAGGTTCCTGCCCTTCTGGTCGGATGCAGCTCGATCAGCTGCACTGAAACTAGACCCGTCCCGGCGCCGACGCATCGGGGACTATCCCCGATCCCGGCGCGCATTACTACGCAGCGGACGATGCGCTTCAGCCTCCAGACCCTGCGCTGTCGAGCGCGCGCGTGAGCTCGGCGATCTGGGCATCCGCAGCCTTGGTCGTGTCCAATCGCAGCACCTGCTCCTCGGGCATCTCCTCGAGCTCATCAAACGCGTCGAACTGCTGCTGCGCGATCTGCGGCGTCGCGTCGGATATCCGCTGCGGATCGTGCAGACGCCGCCCAGCCCGCTGCAGCGCCTGCTCGAGTGGGAGCTCACAGCGCACGACCAGAAGCCGTGCGCCGGACTCGGCCAGCTTGGCGAGCACGAGAGCGCGGGCGTCACGCGAGCGGCAGGTCGCATCGACGATCACCCCACCGTTGCGCCGCAGCGCGAGCAGCGCGTCGCGGCCAAGCTGCTCATAGGTGGCGCGAGTGAAGCGCGCGCTGTAGTGCTGTGCGCGCGCCGGCTGGTGCTCATCGAGGTGGGCCAGACGCTTGCGCACGACGTCCGAGCAGACGACCGGCATCGCCGAGCGGCGCGAGAGCTCGCGCGCGAGCGTCGACTTGCCGCTCGCGGCGGGACCGCAGATCGTGATCGCCAGTGGCGCCCGAGCGCGCCAACACAGCCGCTCGCCCAGCGACCACAGCCGTTGGGCCGCCAGCGCGTGCTCGGAGCCTGTCTCGCGGCCGCGCTCGGCTGCGGCGATCAGCGCCACCTTCGCGCGTACGAACGCCCAGTGTGAGGAGTAGAAGGAGCGCAGCGCCTGACCGCCGGGATCGATGCCCACGCGGCGATAGGCACTGATGAGCTCGCGCGCCGCCCACGGCTGCCCGTACGCCTCGAGGTCCATCGCCAGGAACGCCAGATCGCACGCGACATCGATCTGGCGCAGCCGCGGATCGAACTCGATGCGGTCGACCACGCGGACGGTCGGCCTCGCGAGGACGTGCTCGCAGCGCAGATCACCATGTCCGTCTCGGATCAGCCCCAGCAGCGCCCGCCGGCGCAGTTCCTGCGCGTGGCCGTCGAGGAAGGCCTCGCCGAAGGCAGCGACGACATCCAGACGCCATCCGCCCGGATGATCCACTTCCTCGAGCTCGGCGACGTTCCTTCGCCACACCTCCAGCATGCGCTCGGGCTCCCAGTCGGCCACGACGGCCGCGGAGCGATGAAAGCTCGCCAACACCTCAGCGACCTCGGCGACGTGCGCTCGCGTGAGCGAACGGGTCTCGATCAGACCCGCGAGCGTGTCGCTCTCGTTGAAGCGGCGCATCTCGACGGCGTACTCGATCGCGTCCGGCGAATCCTCGTCCGTCAGGCGAAATCCATCGGCGCTCCTGACGATCGCGCGCACGCCGAGGTAGACATCCGGAGCGAGCTCCCGGTTGATGCGCACCTCCTCCCGGCAGGCACTGCGCCGGCGCTCGAGCGTGCTGTAGTCGAGGAAGCCAAGCGCGAGCGGCTTCTTGACCTTGAAGGCCCGATCTCCGGTCACGAACACCCACGAGGCGTGAGTCTCGTGTACGAGGACCGGCCCGTGCCCCCGATAGGTGGCGGGCTCCGCGAGCGCGCGCAGCAGCGCCGGATCGCCGGTCTGGCGCCGGCGCGGATCGGTTCGATCGGTGGACGGGATCGGCATCTCAGCGCGGCTCGCGAGCGTACTTCGTCACCCTCGCGCAGCCCCCGCGCCGTGACATCCGCCCAAACCCGCACCGAGGACCGGTCTTTGCCCCAGGGTCGATCATCGCGAGCCGCGATAGCTTGCGGACATGAGCCGCTTCAAACCAAGGCCCGGCCCTGCGCGGGCAGCGGGCCCTCGCCACGTGGCACGTGCACGGTGATAGATTTGCACTGCCACATCCTGCCCGCACTCGACGATGGCGCGCGCAGTCTCGATGACAGCCTGGCGATGGCGCGCCAGGCCCAGCAGGATGGTATCGCCGTCATCTGCGCGACACCCCACATTCGCAGCGACCACAGAGTCACCATCGGGGAGATCGCGGAGCGAGTGCGCTCAGTTCAGAAGCACCTGCAAGACCATCGGGTCGATGTCCGGATCGTCCCCGGCGGAGAGCTCGCCGAGGCCGAGGCAGCTCACCTGAGCGACGACCAGCTGCGCTTGGTGGCGCTCGGCGGGGCGGGCGGATGGGTCCTGCTGGAGCCGGCCCCCGGGCCGCTCGGCGCCGAGCTCGTGGGGTCCGTCGAGAGGCTCGCCGAGCGGGGACTGCGGTCGGTCATCGCTCACCCCGAGCGTCACGCAGGCGCGGACTTCGAGGAGCACCTCGTGCGGCTCGCCGACAGCGGTTGCCTCATACAGTGGACCGCCGAGTTCGTCGCCGGCGCCGCCCCGGGAGACCTCACGCTGCGGCTGGCGCAGCGGG
Source organism: uncultured Solirubrobacterales bacterium (assembly GCA_963706765.1). Lineage (GTDB taxonomy): Bacteria > Actinomycetota > Thermoleophilia > Solirubrobacterales > Solirubrobacteraceae > Palsa-744. The sequence continues at coordinate 282,851 of OY970168.1, forward strand.
GCCTCGTGCACCTGCTCGGCAGCGACGCCCACTCCTCATACGGTGGGCGTCCCGTCCGACTTGCGGCTGGCTACGCGCGTCTCGCCACGGTCTGCCCCCCAGCATGGATCGCCTGGATGGTGGACTACGCGCCGCGGGCGATCCTGCGCGCCGAAGCGCTCACGCCGCCGTTGTGAGCGGCTCGAGCACGACGCTGTCGGCGAGCCGCTCCACGACCGCGCGCGAGGCGCTGCCCAGTCCGTGGCGCAGGAAGTTGGCGGCGCCAGCCGCAGCGCCGACCTTCATCGCCCGCTCGATTCCCTCGCCACGCGCGCACATCGCGGCGAGCGCGCCCATCATCGCGTCTCCGCAGCCCTCGCGAAAGCCCCGCTGCAGAGCCGGTGGTGTCAACCACCACGCGCTCTCGTTCGCGAGCGCGAGCGCCGGCACCTCACCGCGGGTAACGATCACCGCGCGCGCCCCCTGATCGCGCAGCCGCTCTGCCGCTGCGCGCAGCTGTGCCGGCTCGGCCACCGGGCCGCGCACGAACTCCGCCAGCTCCCAGTCGTTGAGCTTCACCAGGTCCGGTTCTCCGCGAAGCGCGCTCTCGAGGCGGGGACTGGAGAGATCGACCAGCGTACGGCAGCCGCCGGCGCGCGCGTCGGCGAGGAGATCTCCGTAGATCTCCAGCGGCAGCGCGTCTGCGGGCATCGGGTTGGTGACCACGAGCCAACCGCTGGCGATCGCCTCCGCGCAGGTGATCGAGAAGAGCTCGTCGAGCTCGTGCCGGGAGGGCGGATCGCTGAGCGTGCACGTCAGGACCTCGCGCTCGCCCGAGCGGCGATCGGTCACGTAACAGCCGCTCGCACTCGTCGTTCGGACCAGGCGCAGCTCGCCGTTCATTCGCGCCAGCAGCCCCTCGAGCAACCCGCCGCTCTCGCCGCCCATGAATCCGCACAGCACCGGTTCGGCTCCGAGCGTGGCAGCCATGCGGGCGACCCACACCCCCTGTCCACCCGCGTGAAAGTGAACCTGCTCGCGCTCGACCCCCTCCCGCTCCAGGGTGACCGTGAGCAGCGGGTGCGGCGCGAAGACAGCCACGCGCGGACGTGCCGGCCGATCTGCAGCCCGTGCGGCGGTGTCTGTGCCAGCGGGACGTTCGGCCCCCGAGCCGGCGACGCTCATCGCTGCGCGGCGCCGGAGTCGCCTCGCTGCGCGCGCAGGCGTCGCACCTCCTCCAGCAGCCGGCGGTTCTCCACGCGCAGGGCCCCCGCCTGTCGCCGTGCGCCGGCCAGCTCCTGCGCGAGAGCCGGCGGAATCCCGCTCAGCTGCGCCAGACGGTCGGCCAGGTGCTCGCGCTCGCTCGCCTCGCTCGCCGGCCGCTGTGCGAACGAGCCGCCGCGTTGCTTGGGAGTGGAGGACCGGCGCGCTCGCGCTCCCGCGGCGCGCCCCACGAAGCTCGAGGTCTGGTCGTGTGTGTGTCTCATGAGAACGCCATCCTCCCCCACTGCGTCGAAACGGCCATCCGCGGGGTTCACCGAAGGCGCTCAGTGGTCTGCGCGGACCGAGGACCGTGCAGACCACTGATGACGAACGTCCTCCGGCCATTAGCTTGTGCGGATGTGCGACGGCAACCCCGCAGGGACCCGGATCTGCGGCCGGCGGCTGACGGCCGGCTGACGGGAGGAGGGGACGCACCCCGCCCATGAGCCCTGCGCTCTATATCAGCCACCCCGCTTGCCTGGAACACGACCCCCGGGCCTACTCGCCCGAGCACCCGGACACCCCGGAGCGGCTGCTCGCGATCGAACAGCTGCTGGCGGCGCAAGACTGGCTCGGCTGGGAGCGACGCGAGGCGCCGCCGGCCTCGGTGGACCAGCTCAAGCTGGTCCACCACAGGCGCCACATCGAGAGCATCGAGCAGATGGCCCTCGCCGGCGGCGGTGCGATCGACGCCGACACGTTCGTGGGCGAGCCCTCCTATCGAGCGGCGCTCCATGGCGCCGGTGGTGCCTGCGAGATGACCCGGGCGCTGATGGCCGGCGAGGCCGGCATCGGGTTCTGCGGCGTGCGTCCCTCCGGCCATCACGCCGAAGCGGATCGCGCGATGGGCTTCTGCCTGTTCAACAACATCGCGGTCGCGGCGGAGCTCGCGATTCGCAAGCTGGGCGCGCGGCGCGTGTTCATCCTCGATTGGGACGTGCACCACGGCAACGGCACGGCCGAGGCGTTTCGCTTCCGTTCGGACGTGCTGTTCGCCAGCATCCACCAGTCCGGGATCTACCCGGGCACGGGGTCGCTCAGCGACGCTGGATCGGGGCCCGGGCTGGGCTATACGATCAACCTCCCCGTACCCGCCGGCTCCGAGGAGGATTCTGTGGCTGTCATTGCTCGAGCACATCGTGCTTCCGGCCGCCCAGGAGTTCCAGCCCGAGCTGGTGTTGGTCTCCGCCGGCTTCGACGCGCATCGCCGGGACCCGCTTGCCGACTGTCGCCTGCAGGCGAGCTCATTCGCGGAGATGGCGCGGCACGTCCGTGACTTCGCCGAACGGCTCGGGATTCCCATCGGAGCGGTTCTCGAGGGTGGCTATGAACCGGTCGCACTGGCGCAATGCGTCCAACAGACGCTTCTCGCGCTCGCCGGAACTGAGCCGGCGACCTCAGCAGCGCCCGAGGCGCTGCTGACCTCACGCGCCGCTGCTCACGTTGGGCACTACTGGTCGCTGTGACTGAAGACGCGTTACTTCGCACTTGGGGATAACACCGGGCGGCCGCGCCTATCCTTGAGCGATGGGAACGACCGAGGATGGCAGGGCGAAGGCGCGCCCGTCACCAGCTGAAGGCGCCCGCATGGCTCGAGCTTCCCGGCTTCACGGCCGCACGGCGCGGTCGGACCGTTACGCAGACGCGGGCATTCCCCGCGAGCGCTCTCAGTGATGGCGAACGAGCCAGGATCCCCTGCTAGGACCCCCGTCGTCCGGGGTTCCGGCCCGGCAGGGCGTCGATCGGCCAGGCGACGCCGGGCGGTATGGCGACGGCGCGCGGCCGGCGCCGCCGTCCTGATCATCGGTTACGTACTCGTCGGATGGCTGACCGCCTGACACCTGACAGCACACGACGGCTCGGCCACGGGGCGCGTTACGCGCAAGTCCCGCCGCGGAGGACCGCGCTCACCCGAGCGGTTCGCTGTCTCCCGCCTGCCGTACACGTTGCCCGCCGCGCTACAAGACACGACTGGCGTGCCGCTTGGGTCGGGGCGCGTCGCGCTGCTGGGCGGCCTGAACGCCGCCGACACCTCGACCGCGGCAGTTAGTCTGCTGAACGCGCACGGCGTCAAAGCCGCTGCGAGCCTGCCCGAAGCGCAGCACGATGCTCAGGGCGTACTCCTCAACGGCCGAGCCTACGTGTTCGGGGGTGGGCAGTTCAACTCCTACGACCACATCCTCTCCTTCAACCCGGACACGGACAGCGTGGCCCAGGTCGGCAGTCTGCCGACGCCTACGTCCGACGCGGCGGTCGCCGTGATCGCGGGAACCGCGTATGTCGTCGGCGGTTACGACGGCGTGCAGGCGCTCGACACGATCATCGCCTGGCGTCCCGGTTCGCACTCACAGCTCGTGGCACGGCTGCCCTACGGTTTGCGCTACGCCGCGGTCGCTGCCAGCGGTGGCCGGCTGCTGATCGTGGGTGGCTCACGCGACGGAGCCGCGACCACAACGATCCTGAGCTTCGACCCTGCTACCCACAGGGTGCGGCACATCGGCGATCTGCCCAGGCCGAGCACACACGCCGCGGCCGTCGCACTCGGGTCCTACGTCTACATCCTCGGAGGCCGAGGCTCCGCATTGGGCACGCAGAGCGCAGCGATCGTCGCGGTCGACGCCGCGACTGGCCGTTCCCTGCGCGTCGGGCAGCTGCCAGAACCGCTGTCAGACGCCGCCGCAATCCCCCGTGGCGACCGGGTGTGGCTGGCCGGGGGGCTGAGCGCAAGCGGTCCCGTCGACTCTGTGCTCGAACTCACGCCCAGGCCCCTGTAGGGCGCGGCTGTTCAAGGCGCGCGCAGAGTGGCAGCGAACCGCTCTGTCAACGAGTGGGGCGGCGCGAGGTCAACGCCATCGGGGTTGCTCAAGAAGCCTTCGCCGGCGCCCGGCACGTGGGTGTGGCCGTACTGCCACACGATCTTGTTGGTGCGCGGATCGATCACGATCACACGATCGTTCTTGTCATCGTTGGCGAGGATGTCCCCGTTGGGCAAAGGCAACGCCAAAGAGGGCTGATCGAGTGCTTCTGCGCCAGTGGGCTTGTAGCTCCAGCGCAGTTCGCCGGTGTTCGTGAACGTCTCAATCGCTCCAGGGTTCGTGTAGTCGACTGAGAGGAACAACCCTGGGCGCACCTGGTTCGTATCCGAGGGATAGCTGAATCCCGGCGGATGGGTCTCGAGGACAGGCGTTCCGTCAGGAGCGATCACATCGAGCCAGTCACCGTTGATCTCAGTGATAGCCGTGTCCCCGTCGGCCATCGGAAAAGCCCCGTTGGGGCTGCCGTACGACACCCCCAACTGGTGTTCGCATACACCTGTGTCACCGAGCTGGCGCAGCGGCCGGTGGGCTGGCGGTCGGATCACCAGCACCCGGCAGTTCTTGATGTCGGCGGATAGCAGGTCTCCGGAGGGCATCAGCATCGCGTCGTCGGGATTGTGGACGTAGCCAGGTTGTGAGCCACTCACCCCGGGATGGCCGTCGTTTTTGAAATCGACCACACTGATTGTGAAGTCATCCTCCTGTGTCACAACCACCGCACGGCCGTTTGGCGAGAAGAACGCATCGTCGGGCAGCTCGAATGTCTGACCCCGGGCGAGATCACCGGGAGCCGGGAAGCGCCACAGTACGTGACCGTTCGGACTCACCTCCAGCAAACGGTTGTTGTCTCGATCGGCGATCAGGACGGGGCCTGGGAGGACACCTGGGTTGGACCCCGCTCGCAGGTTCCTGGTCATGCTCCTGCGGCTCGTCTCGTGATGGTGCGGGCGCGGGGCTCGGCGCGCACGCGCAGCCAGCACACCCCCGCGGCCATGCACAGCCGTGCTCGCTCGGCTCTGCTCGTCGCGCTGCCCGCTGACGCTCGCCGCAGCGATGACCGCTGCGATTGGCACCGCCACCGCCACCGCCACCGCTCGGCGGCGCCTGATCGTCTGCCGACGCGCAGGGTTTCGCCGAGAGGACATCGGGCGCAGCATCTAGGCGACGTCTAAAGGGCGGTTGAGCCGTGAGTGAGAACATCCTCACCGGCGAGCGCGACCGGGTCGGGAAGCGACCCTCGAGCGCGGGCTGATCGACGCCGACCGCGAGCGCACGGCCTGACCTACGCGCTTTGCTGTGCCTTGTAGTGCTCTTTCCAGATCAGCCGGTAGATCGGGATGAGGCGCGGGAGGCTGCGGATGCCAGGTAGGAAGGGAATGCAGACGAACGCGAGGCTCAGCAGGCCCATGATGAGCATCACCTGGATGTCTGCGTTGGATGAGGACTTGATCGGTTCCACCTGATACCACAGCGCATACAGCCAGAGCCAGGCTTGGCCCGGGTAGCTTCCGGTCTCGTTCATCATGCCCCATTGCTCACCGAGCAGGTGCTGAGCTTCCGCGCGTTCACCGAGCAGGCCGCCGTCAGCCATGAATAGCAGCGGCTTGGTGTAGTCGGTCTGGAAGAACTGGTTGCTCGTCAGCAGGCTCCCGTCGAGGCCGCGGCTCTTGGCCAGGCCGAGCAGCCCGGCCATCATCCTCGGCACGGGGCCGGCGCCGCTCGCCGCCACCGTCACCGCGCCAGTGCTCGGTTCGAGCGCCACCGTCTTGGGCGGCGCCTTCCCTTCTTCGATGGCCGTTTCATATTCTTCCAATGGCTTCGCGTAGGCTTCACTCCATTGCGCTTTCGTCTTTTCTGGCGCGGCCTGATATTCCGAGACAGCGTTCGCGAGCGCCGGGTCGCCGGGGATCGTCCTCAGCGGATCAATCACGTAATCGTCAGCGGTGTTGATCGGGTGACTGACGCCAAGCCAGCGCTGCGGATGAAGGAGCAGGAAGTGCTGTACGCCTCCGCTGTTGTGGTTGTACGGGGGGCCGTATTCGGCCGTGTCGCTCGTGCCAGCGAGCTCCTTGGCTGCCGTGGCGACGAAGTTCACAGGCTGTTCGCGCGACCACTGCGCAATCGTGCTCGGCTTGTCATCTGGTGATGAGAACAGCACCGTGAGCACAACCGCCAGCAGTCCGATCACGCCGACTGCTATGACCAGCTCCTTGATCAGGTCATACGGCGCGTAGCCGCCTGTCCACGGCCGGGTGTCATCTGTGGGCCGCAGGCGGCTCACGGCTGCGCCCCGCTCGACGGTTGGCGGGAGCCCTCCGTGTCGCGGCCGGCGCTTGCCGCGAGCGCCACCTTCCGCTTGTCCAGCTCGAACGGTGGCACGACGCCGTGACGGCGCACGAGCAGCACGTGGGCGGCGACGAGCGCGACCACCGCTGCGGGCAGCAGTAGCACGTGGTAGCTATACATCTGCCCGAAGTTGGTGACGTTGAAGAACGCCCCGACGCCGACCGAGTTCAGCCCGTCCTTGGCCTGCGTGGAGATCCACTGCGCGTCATAGTTCTGCTGGGAGACGTATCCCGTTAGTGCGCAGGGCACGGCGACCAGGAACGTGACCGCGCCGGTCATCCACACGCGCGCCCGTCCGCCACGCCATGCGGCCATCCAGAACTTGCCCCACAGGTGGATGACCATCACGAAGAAGAACAGCTCGACGCTCCACATGTGGATGCTGTTGAAGAAGTGTCCGATGCCTGTGTAGTGCCACCAGGCGGGACCCTTCAGTGCGAGGATCGAGCCGGAGGCGATGATCACGATCAGGGAGGCGATGCTCGCCACCCCGAACACGTAGATCCAGGAGGCGACATACGTCGGCTGGCCATCAGGGAGCAGCTTCTCGGGAGGCAGCGCCTCGACGGCCGCTTGCCTGACGCGCACCGTCCAAGTATCCGGGTGCGCCGGTGAACCCTCACCGGAGGGAGGGGGTGCGACGCTCACGATGCCCCGCCGCGCCTGCGCGCCGCACCAGGGAACGGAAGCACGATCGCCAGGACGAACACGATCAACATCAACCCGATCACAACGAGATTCGCCACCGACAGGTGGATGAAGCTCCAATCGACCGTGTGGGCCGGGTGATTCAGGTTGACGATCGCGCCCAGCACGTACGCCGGACTCATGAGAAGCCGCCTCGGATCAGCCTGCACACCATCTGATCGAGCAGGCTAACGGCGCGGCGGACCTCTGTATATCCGTATTTTTCCGCGCCGAGCCAACGGCCGCGCGCGGATGGCCACCCCTGCCGGGTCGGCCAGACTTGGAGACCATGAACCCATCTCCGACCCCCGCCGAGGCGAGCGCAGTCCTGCCAGTCGACGCGCCAGCCGAGCCAGAGCTCGTGCACCTGCGCGACGGCTCGCCTGTGACGATACGCCCGGTGAGCGCCGAGGATGAGCCCTCGCTGCGGGTCTTCCTCAGCGACCTCTGCCCAGAGGCCCGCCGCCTGCGGTTCTTCAGCGGCGCCGTCGACACGGCCCAGGCCGCCCGCTGGGCGGCGGACACTGCTCCAGGTCGCGGCGGGCTGATCGCACGTGACGAGAGCGGCCTGATCGTCGGACACGCCGCCTACATTCAGCTCGACCCCCACCGCGCCGAAGTCGCGGTCGAGGTCGCAGACCATCTGCATGGCCGCGGTCTGGGTACGGCTCTCGTCGAGCGCCTCGCGGCAAACGCCGAGCAGCGCGGGATCAAGTACTTCGTGGCTGAGATCCTGTGCGAGAACCGCGCGATGCTGGATGTCTTCCGGCTGGGTTTCGATGCCCGCGTGGTGCGTCACGAGGGGCCCGAGGAGAGAGTCGAGTTCCTCACTTCGGGATGGCGTCTGGCGCATGAGCGCTTCGGCGCCGACGCCTGAGCGCCGGTCATTTCTCGCGGCGCAGCGTCATCGCTCGTCGACTGGTCCGCTCGTCGACGCGTCCGGCTGAATGCATCGTCTGTTCTCTTCGACGGGTCCTGCTCGGCCGGGTCCTGCTCGGCCGGGTCCTGCTCGACATGACCTCGAGGGCCTCGCTGTACTCAAACAGCGGCGTCCGGCGCGCGCAGGCCGAGCGCCGCCGCGTGCTCGCGAAGCAGCTCGCGGGCGTCGGGGTGAGCCGCATGGTCGATGATCAGCCGCGCCTGCGCCCGCTGGCTGCGTCCGAATATCTGCGCGCACCCCTGCTCGGTGATCACCGCCGAATGCTGGAAGGACGTCACCGGATCGACGAGCCGGGGAACGATCGTCGAGGTGTCGCTGGGCTCATGCCAGGAGCGCAGGGCGATCACCGCGTGGCCGCCACGCGAGTGCACGGCGCCCTCGACGAAGTCGGGCTGGCCGCCGAAGCCGGAGTACAGGCGGCCGCCGATGTGGCTCGCGCCGGCCTGATCGGAGATATCGACCTGCAGCGCGGTGTTGATCGAGACCATTCGGGGGTGTGCAGCGATGCGCGAGGGGTCGTTGGTCGTCTCGGTGCGGGTCATGCGCAGCCTGCGGTTGTGATCGACCCACCGATAGAGCGCAGGCGAACCCGATAGGAACGAGCAGGCGATCGGACGCTGCTGGTCGAGCGCTCCTTCGCGATCGAGCGCCATCACTCCGTCGCTGATCATCTCCGAGTAGATCGCGAGCCCGCTGCGGCCGGCCAGCGCGCGCAGCGTCGCGTCGGGCACCTGGCCGATGCCCAGCTGCAGCGTGGAACCATCGTCGACGAGTCTCGCGACGAGCTCCGCGATCTGCTCTGCGTGCTCGTGCGCTGGCCCGATGGCGGGCGAAGGAAGGCCTTCCTCCACCTCGATCGCGAAGTCGATCGAGTCCTGGTCGAGCTCACCGTCACCGAGGGTGTAGGGCATCCGCGGATTCATCTGCGCGATCACGACGCCGCCGCGGGCACGGACCGCTTCGATTGCCGCCGGCAGGATGTTCACCTCGATCCCCAGCGACACCCTCCCCGCGCGCGGCGCCGAGGTGTGCAGCAGCACGACGTCGGGGGGGCGGATCGTCGCGAACAGCCTCGGGACGAGCGACAGGCGCATCGGCAGGTAGTCGAGTCGCTCCCCAGCGTCGCGCATCCCGGGTCCGACGAACGGCGTCTCGAGCACGACACCGGCTCGCACCGGCAGCGGCGCCTGGGCCGCGAGCATGAACAGCCGATAGTGCTCAACCGTCCGCTCGAGTGCGTCGAGCAGCGCGCGCGGAGTGGCGAGATTTCCGCTCGCGACCACACGCGGCTCTCCCGTTGCGAGCGCCCGCAGCACCTCCTCCAGCCGCTGCGCGGAGATCACGCGCATCGTGTCGGCACCCCTGGGAACGGCGCCTGACCGGTGGCCGGCGCGTCGTCGAGCTCGGACCGACTCTCCATCGATCTACGCGCTCGTGGCCACTGGCGCCATCACCCTTGCCGCGAGATCGACCAAGCGACTCGAGTAGCCCCACTCGTTGTCATACCAGGCGATGACCTTCACCTGGGTGCCGCCGATCACGCTCGTCAGCTGCGAGTCGAGGATCGAGGAGAACGGGGACTTGACGATGTCGCTCGAGACGATCGGGTCCTCGCTGTAAGAGAGGATTCCCGCCAGCGCGCCGTGCTCCGCTGCGCCCCGGAATGCGTCGTTGACCTCATCGACGGTGGTGGCGCGTTCTGCCTCGATCGTGAGGTCGACGATCGAGCCTGTTGGCGTCGGCACGCGGATCGCGATCCCGCCCAAGCGGCCCTCGAGCTCGGGGATCACGAGACCAAGCGCCGTTGCTGCGCCCGTGGAGGTCGGCACGAGGTTCAGTGCGGCCGCGCGAGCGCGCCGCAGATCGCTATGCGGGCCGTCGAGCAGGTTCTGATCGGCCGTGTATGCGTGGACGGTGCTCATCTGGCCATGACTGATGCCGACCGTCTCGTGCAGCACCTTTGCGACCGGCGCCAGGCAGTTGGTGGTGCACGAGGCGTTGCTGATGATGTGATGACGCTCGGGGTCGTAGGAGGTCTCGAAGTTCACGCCGATCACGACCGTCGCGTCCAGCGGCTCGGGCCCCTTTCCCGGCGCCGAGACGATCACCTTGGATGCGCCCGCATGGAGATGCTCCGCGGCCGCAGAGCGGGTGCGGTAGTGGCCGGTGGACTCGATCACGACGTCCACTCCGAGCTCGCGCCACGGCAGCTCCGCTAGCGATGACTGAGCGAGAGCCCGGATCGGATGGCCCGCGACGAACAGCCCTTGCGCGCTGGACTCCACGGCGGCGGGAAACGCTCCGAATACAGAATCGTGGCGCAGCAGGTGGGCCAGAGTGTTCGAGTCCGCAAGATCGTTGATCGCCACGATCTCGACGTCCGAGCCCTGCTCGTGGGCGACGCGAAGGACACTGCGGCCGACGCGGCCAAAGCCGTTGATCGCTACTCGAGTGGGCATCTGTCCAATCTCCTCCTGCTCCTATCGGCGGGCTTGGCATGCCTATTGAGTTCAGGCACCGCCGACCACGCTACGCGCGACCGCCCGGTGAGTCATGAGTGATGGTCACCCTGAGGGATGGTGAAAACTACGGAGCGCCATCGGTGGGCAGCCCGGTGGCGCGACGCGACGACAATCGCTTGACTGGGTTTCGTGAGCAGGCGAGAGCCAATCAGAGGAGCAATGGGCGGATGACCGTGACCGAGACGAACGTCCCGACTGAACGCGCGGTGCGTCCGTTCGCACAGCTGTCTCGCGACGACACCGACTACGCGGGCGGCAAGGGTGCGAACCTGGGCGAGCTCACCTCGGCTGGGTTGCCCGTGCCCGACGGCTTCGTGGTCGGCGCCCCGGCCTACGCCGCGTTCTGCGCCCAGACGGGGCTGCGCGAGCGCCTGACCGAGCTGCTGAGCGGCGTGAACGTCGAGGACACCGCCGCCCTGCGGGCAGCCAGCGGCGCCGCGCGCAAGCTGTTCGACCAGACACCGATACCCGAGCCGCTGGCGAGCGAGATCGGCTCGGCCTATGAGCAGTTGACGCGCGATCAGCCGCGTGCCCCCGTGGCCGTGCGCTCCTCGGCGACCGCCGAGGACACCGCCGCCACCTCGTTCGCCGGAATGAACGAGACGTTCCTGAACGTTCGCGGGGGCGAAGCCGTGATCGACGCCGTGCGCCGCTGCTGGCGTTCGCTGTTCGGAGCGCGCACCATCTACTACCGGGGCCTCAACGGCTTCGCGCAGGCCGACATGGACATCGCCGTCGTGGTCCAGCGCCAGGTGAACTCGACCAGCGCAGGCGTGATGTTCACCGTCAACCCCGCCACCGGCGAGCGCTCGGAGCTGGTCATCGAGGGCTCCTTCGGCCTCGGCGAGGCGGTCGTCTCGGGATCCGTCTCGCCCGACCGCTACGTGGTCGAGAAGACCTCGCTCGCGATCCTCCGTCGCGAGATCCACCACAAGGACCTCGCGATCGAGTTCGCCCCGGGCGGAGGAACTTCCCAGCGCGCCCTGTCCGAGGAGGAGGCGCTGCGGCCGGTGCTCACCGATGAGCAGGTGATCGCCGTCGCCGAGCTCGGCCGGCGGATCGAGGAGCACTACGGCTCGCCGCAGGACACCGAGTGGGCGTTCGACCCCGACGGCGCGCTGTGGATGCTGCAGAGCCGACCGATCACCACCTTGCACGGACAGGCGCCGGCGGACGCCGAGGCGTCGCTGAGACCCGAATCGCAGGCGGTGCTGCTGCGTGGGCTGGGCGGGGCCCCCGGCATATCCAGTGGCGCCGCGAGGGTGCTCGTCTCACTCGACGACGCCCGCAAGCTGAACGACGGCGACGTGCTCGTCACGCACATGACCTCGCCCGACTGGCTACCGCTGCTGCGTCGTGCCAGCGCAGTCGTGACGGACTCCGGCGGCATGACCTGCCACGCGGCGATCGTCTCGCGCGAGTTGCAGATTCCCTGCGTCGTCGGCACCGGAGAAGCGACGCGCAAGCTGCGCGACGGAGAGCTCGTCACAGTCGACGCCACCCGCGGGGTCGTCTTGGAGGGAGGCGGTGCGAGCGGGCCCGCTCCGGGGTCGAGCGGCGCAGAGGTCGCGATCGCCGCGGCGCGCGCCGCAGGTGTCGGCGCCCCGGTGACCGCGACTCGGATCCTGGTCAACCTCTCAGAGCCCTCGCAGGTTGAGCGCGTCAAGGATCTCCCGGTCGACGGAGTCGGTCTGCTGCGCGCGGAGATGATGGTGCTCGAGGCGCTCGGCGGCGATCATCCACGCACCCTGCTGGCAGAGGGACGCGGGGACGAGTTCGTCGCGCGAATGGCCGCGGGCCTGAGCACGTTCGCCGCGGGCTTCGCTCCGCGACCGGTCACCTACCGCACGATCGACTTCCGCACCAACGAGTTCTCGGGCCTGCGCGGCGGCGAGCGCTTCGAGCCGCAGGAGGCCAATCCGATGATCGGCTACCGCGGCGCCCTGCGCTACACCCGCGAGCCCGAGGTCTTCGCGCTCGAGTTGGCGGCACTGCGTCAGGTTTGGGACTCCGGGCTGCACAACCTGCACGCGATGCTGCCGTTCGTACGCAGCACCCGCGAGCTGCGCGGCTGCCGCGAGCTGATCGCCGAGTCCGGTCTGCTGGATCGCCCCGGCTTCGAGCTGTGGGTGATGGCCGAGGTCCCCTCGGTGCTGTTCAACCTCGAGCAGTACGCCGCTCTCGGAGTGACGGGCATCTCGATCGGCTCCAACGACCTCACGCAGCTGCTGCTCGGCGCCGACCGCGACAACGAGGTGCTGGCGGAGACCTTCGACGAGCGTGACCCCGCCGTCGTCGCCTACCTGCGCGAGCTGATCCCGCGCGCGCGCCAGCTCGGCTTGCGCACGTCGATCTGCGGCCAGGCGCCCTCGGTGCACCCCGAGTACGCGGAGCTGCTCGTGCGCGCCGGAATCGACGCGATCTCGGTCAGCGTCGACGTCGTCGACCGCACGCGAGCGCTGGTGGCGGCCGCCGAGCAGCGCCTGCTCGTGGATGCCGCGCGCAGCGGCGGCCGGTGTGAGCGAGCGGGGCGCTGAGGGCAGCGCCATGTTCGAGGTCCGCATCCACGGCCGCGGAGGCCAGGGCGTCGTGAGCGCCGCGGAGATGCTCTCGCTCGCGGCGTTCGACGAGGGCCGCCATGCGCAGGCATTCCCGAGCTTCGGCTCCGAGCGCATGGGGGCGCCCGTCGTGGCGTTCTGCCGGATCGACGATCACGAGATTCGCACGCGCGAACCGGTGATCGAGCCCGACGGTCTGATCGTTCAGGATCCGACGTTGCTGCATCAGGTGGATGTGTTCGGGGGCTGCGGGCGCGACGCCTTCATCCTGATCAACTCGGCGAAGAGCTTCGACGACCTCTGTCTCGGCGAGTTCGTGAAGGGCTTTCGCCCCGATCGGATGCTGACCGTGCCCGCCTCCGAGCTCGCGCGCGAGCACACCGGACGGGCGGTTGCGAACGCCGCGCTGCTCGGCGGCTTTGCCGCGCTGAGCGGCCTGATCTCGCTCGGCGCGGTGGCGCGGGCGATTCGCGAGCGATTCGCGAGCGTCGTAGCCGAGGGCAATGTCGCTGCCGCCCGTGCCGCACACGCCCGGGTTCTCGACCAGCTGCTGGAGCTGAGTGGTGCCGCGCCAGCTTGAGGGATCGCGAGCCGTCGCCGAGGCCGTCGCGCTGTGTCGCCCGGAGGTCATCTGCGCGTACCCGATCTCGCCCCAGACGCACATCGTCGAGAACCTCTCCCAGCTCGTCAAGAGCGGTGAGCTCGCCCCCTGCGAGTTCGTCAACGTGGAGTCGGAGTTCGCCGCGATGTCGGTCGCGATCGGCGCCTGCGCCACCGGTGCCCGCGTCTACACCGCGACTGCGAGCCAGGGGCTGCTGTACATGACCGAGGCGCTCTACAACGCCTCCGGCCTGGGCCTGCCGATCGTGATGACGGTCGCCAACCGCGCGATCGGCGCACCGATCAACATCTGGAACGACCACAGCGACTCGATGTCCCAGCGCGATTCCGGCTGGATCCAACTCTATGCGGAGACCAACCAGGAGGCGCTCGATCTCCACATCCAGGCGTTCCGCCTGGCCGAGAGTCTGTCGACGCCCGTGATGGTGTGCATGGACGGGTTCATCCTGACCCACGCGGTCGAGCCCGTCGAGGTGCCCACGCAGGAGCAGGTCGACGCGTTCGTGCCGGCCTTCCAGCCGCGCCAGGTACTCGACCCCGACGAGCCGATCACGATCGGCGCGATGGTTGGGCCCGAGGCGTTCATGGAGGTGAAGTACCTCGCGCACGCCAAGCAGATGCAGGCGCTCGAGCTGGTTCCGGTGATCGCCGCCGACTTCGAGGCAGCGTTCGGTCGCGACTCCGGCGGCCTGATCCGGCCCTACCGCACCGACGATGCGGAGACGATCATCGTCGCGCTCGGCTCGGTGCTCGGCACGATCAAGGACACGATCGACGAACTGCGCGACGAGGGCGTCAGGATCGGCGTCGTCGGCATCACCTCCTTCCGGCCGTTTCCGCTCGAGGCCCTGCGCGCGGCGCTCGCGCACGCGCGGCGCGTGCTCGTGCTCGAGAAGGCGCTCGCCGTTGGCATCGGCGGGATCGTCTCGGCGAACGTACGGATGGCGCTCGCGGGCATCCAGCTGCACGGCTATACGGTGATCGCGGGGCTCGGCGGGCGGCCGATCACGAAGAAGTCTCTACGCGGGCTGTTCACCGATGCGGTCGCCGACCGCCTGGAGCCGCTGACGTTCCTCGACATGGACTGGGACCTCGTGAACCGAGAGCTCGAGCGCATGCGCCGCTCGTGCGCCTCCGGCCCCGCCGCCGAGAACATCCTGCGCGACGTCGGAGCGGTGGCGGCGGGCCCCGTCTAGGAGCGCACGAGCATGAACGCACCGACGATCCGCTTCTACCAGACCGGCAGCTTCGCGGTCGGCAACCGTCTGCTCGATCCCGAGCAGCGCTCCGTGCAGGCGGATGAGCAGCGCTCGAACTCGATCACCTGCGGGCACCGGGCCTGCCAGGGCTGCGGGGAGGCGCTCGGCGCACGCTACGCGCTGGACGCCGCGATGCGCGCGACCAACGGGCGGATGATCGCCGCGAACGCGACCGGCTGCCTGGAGGTGTTCTCGACCCCCTACCCCGAGAGCTCATGGCGGATCCCTTGGATCCACTCGCTGTTCGCCAACGCGCCCGCGGTGTCGACCGGCATCGCCGCCGCGCTGCGGGCGAAAGGTCGCGATGACGTCCGCGTCGTCGGCCAGGGTGGCGACGGCGGCACCGTCGACATCGGGATGGCCTGCCTGTCGGGGATGTTCGAGCGAAACGACGACGTTCTCTACATCTGCTACGACAACGAGGCCTACATGAACACCGGTGTGCAGCGCTCCGGCTCCACCCCGCCTGCCGCGCGCACCGCCACGACGCAGGCCGTCGGCACCGAGCCCGGGAACGTGTTCGGCCAGGGTAAGAGCGCGCCTCTGATAGCGATGGCGCACGAGATCCCCTACGTCGCGACCGGAACCGTCGCCGAGCTGCGCGACCTCGAGGCGAAGGTCCAGACCGCGATGGAGATACGCGGGGCGCGCTACCTGCACGTGTTCGTCCCCTGCCCGCTGGGCTGGGGCAGCGCATCCAAGGACACGATCAGGATCGCCCGGCTGGCGAAGGAGTCGGGCATCTTCCCCGTGTTCGAGGCGCGTCACGGCGAGGTCACGGGCGTCTCGAAGATCCGCCGGCAGGTGCCCGTCGTCGACTACCTGCGCCCGCAGCAGCGCTTCGCCCACCTGTTCGAGCCCGAGCTGCGCAGCGATCTGATCGCACGTATCCAGGACGGCGCCGAGCGCAACATCCGCCGCTTCGGTCTCGCGTCGGAGCCCGTGCGCGAGCACGCCGATGCCGACCGCGGCGGCGCAGAACAGGACCTGGGCGCGTGATGGACAAGCCCTTCGCGATCACGCTCGATGTCGGCTCGAGCCTGGCGAACAAGACCGGCTCCTGGCGACAGGAGCGTCCCGTCTATGTCCACCGCATGGCGCCGTGCGACCACGCCTGCCCTGCCGGCGAGAACGTCCAGCAGTGGCTCTACCACGCCGAGTCCGGCGACTACGAGACAGCCTGGCGCGAGCTCGTCGCGGACAACCCGCTGCCCGCGGTGATGGGGCGCGTCTGCTACCACCCCTGCGAGAGCGCCTGCAACCGCGCGCAGGTCGACGACGCCGTCGGTATCCATGGCGTCGAGCGGTTCCTCGGCGACGAGGCGATCAGGCGCGGCTGGCAGCTGAGCACCGACGCGCGGGCGACCGGCAAGCGGGTGCTGATCGTGGGCGCCGGTCCTTCGGGCCTGTCCGCCGCCTACCACCTCCTGCGCCGGGGCCACGCCGTCACGATCCGCGAGGCCGGCCCGATCGCGGGCGGGATGATGCGCTTCGGCATACCCCAGTACCGCCTGCCGCGCGATGTCCTCGACGCCGAGGTGCAGCGCATCCTCGACCTCGGCCTGACGCTCGAGCTGAACAGCAAGGTCACGGACATCCTGGGGGCGATGGGCGAGGGTCGTTTCGACGCCGCGTTCCTCGCCGTCGGCGCACAGATAGGCAAGCGCGCCTACATCCCCGCGGGCGAGGCGGCGCATATCCTCGACGCGGTCACGCTGCTGGCGAGCATGGAGGGCGAGGAACGACCCCTGCTCGGCCGCCGCGTCGTCGTCTACGGCGGCGGCAACACGGCGATGGACGCCGCGCGCACCGCCAAGCGCCTGGGGGCGAGTGAGGCGGTCGTCGTCTACCGGCGCACGCGCGAGCAAATGCCCGCGCACGACTTCGAGCTCGAGGAGGCGCTGCAGGAGGGCGTGATGATGAAGTGGCTCTCCACGATCAAGCATGCCGAGGAGGGCAAGCTCGTGCTCGAGCGGATGGAGCTCGACCAGAGCGGCTTTCCCCAGCCCACCGGGGAGCTGGAGGAGCTGCAGGCCGACTCGCTGGTGCTCGCGCTCGGCCAGGAAGCCGACCTGTCGCTGCTCGACGGGGTACCCGGCCTAAAGATCGAGGATGGCGTCGTGCAGGTCGATCAGCGCATGATGACCGGCTACGAGGGCATCTTCGCCGGCGGCGACATGGTGCCCGCCGAGCGCACGGTCACCGTCGGCGTCGGCCACGGCAAGCAGGCCGCTCGCAACATCGATGCGTGGCTTCGGCGAGAGGAGCTCGTGCAGCCGCCACAACGCGAGCTCGCGAGCTTCGAGACGCTGAATGTCTGGTACTACGCCGATGCTCCGAAGGTCGTCGCGCCGCAGCTCGACGCGATCCGCCGGCAGTCGAACTTCGAGGAGGTCACCCGCGGCCTGGACGAGGGCAACGCGCTGTTCGAGGCTCGCCGCTGCCTGTCCTGCGGCAACTGCTTCGGATGCGACAACTGCTACGGCGTCTGCCCCGACAACGCGGTGCTGAAGGTCGACGAGGCCGACGGCTATGCCTTTGACCTCGACTACTGCAAGGGCTGCGGGATTCTGCGTCGAAGAGTGCCCCTGCGGAGCGATCGAAATGATCCCCGAGTCGATCTGAGAGATGGCCGCCCTACGGACCCTCGACGAGCTCGACGTCACGGGCGAGCGGGTGCTGGTGCGCGCAGATCTGAACGTGCCGCTGCGCGAGGAGCCGGACGGCACGCGCCAAGTCGCCGACGACATGCGCATCAGAGCGGCGCTGCCAACCATCCAGGAGCTGCGCCGGCGTGGCGCGAAGCTGATCCTGGTCTCCCACCTGGGACGCCCGCATGATCGCGAGGAGCGCTTCTCGCTGCGTCCGGTCGCGGCCAGGCTCTCACAACTCACCGAAGCCCCAGTGCCGCTCGCGCCAACGGTCGTCGGACCCGCGGCAGAGTCGCTGGCCCGTGCGTTGGCACCGGCCGAGATGCTGATGCTCGAGAACGTGCGCTTCGAGCCTGGCGAGACCGCGAACGATCCGCGGTTCTCGGCGGAGCTCGCTGCGCTCGCCGACCGCTACGTCAATGACGCCTTCGGCGCGGCGCACCGCGCCCACGCGAGCACCGAGGGGGTCGCGCACCTGCTGCCGTGCGCAGCCGGACGGCTGATGCAGCGCGAGCTCGAGAGCCTCGACGCTCTGCTGCACTCCCCGCCGAGGCCGCTGGTGGCGGTGCTCGGCGGCGCCAAGGTGATCGACAAGATCGGCGTTGTCGAGCACTTCCTCGAACAGGCCGACTCGCTGCTGATCGGTGGCGCGATGAGCCTGCCGTTCCTGGCCGCGCAGGGGCATACGCTCGGCGCGAGCGCTCCCGTCGAGCAGGAACTGCAGGCCGCGCGGCGCGCGCTCGAGGCAGCCGCGGGAGCCCGCGGCGCGCTCGAGCTGCCCGAGGATCTCGTGATCGCCCGCGAGCGCACGACGGCGGCCGAGCGGCGCACGCTCGAGGGCGTGGACGTCCCCGAGGGATGGCTGGCGCTGGACATCGGGCCGCGCACCGCAGCGCGCTTCGCCGACGTGATCTTCAAGGCATCGAGCGTGTTCTGGAACGGTCCGATGGGCGTCTTCGAGCTCGAGCCCTTCGCGCATGGAACGCGCACCGTCGCCGACGCGCTCGCGGCCGCGCCCGGGCTCACGGTCGCTGGTGGCGGCGAGACCGTCCAGGCGCTGCGCAGCTATGGCCTCGAGCGGCGCCTCAGCCACCTCTCGACGGGCGGCGGCGCGACGCTCGAGCTCCTGCAGGGCGCATCGTTGCCGGGCGTGCTGGCGCTGCAGCGCTGAGGACCAGGCCGCGCGGTCGGGGGCGGTCATGCGCCACCGCCGAAAGGGCTTTGCCTGCTGGCGCGGCGCCTGCGACCCGCAGGTCAGCCGCCCGCGACCGTGCGCCGTCGCTGTCGACTGGAGTGGTCGTGTTGGCGCTGGCATGCGGCATCGACGATCTCGCACACCTCCTGCGGCTGCGCGGTGACGTGCAGCCTTGCGAGATCGCCCGCGCTGATGCGCCGCTCGGCCAGCACGCGGGTGCGCAGCCACTCGATCAGGCCCTCCCACTCCCCGTTCCCCAGCAGGATCACCGGGAAGTGACGGATCGTCGCCGTCTGGATCAGCGTCAGGGCCTCGAACAGCTCATCCAGCGTCCCGTAGCCGCCCGGGGCGATCACGAA
The DNA here is from genome assembly GCA_963706765.1 of uncultured Solirubrobacterales bacterium. GTDB lineage: Bacteria > Actinomycetota > Thermoleophilia > Solirubrobacterales > Solirubrobacteraceae > Palsa-744. The sequence goes on from OY970168.1 coordinate 302,047, forward strand.
CGCGCTCGCGTAGCGGACGAACATCACCTTGCGGGCGAAGAAGTGGCGGAAGCGAAGCGCGATGTCCAGATACGGGTTGGGCTGCTGTTCGCGCGGCAGCTCGATGTTGCAGCCGATCGACCGTGCACCGGCGTCGCGCGCGCCCCGGTTGGCGGCCTCCATCAGCCCCGGGCCGCCGCCGGTGATGATCGCGTAGCCGGCGCGGCCCAGGCACGCCCCCATCTCCCTGACCAACGCATAGTCGGGATGCTCGCGAGGCGTACGCGCCGAACCGAACACCGTCACAGCGGGCCCGACATGGGCGAGCGCATCGAAGCCGCGCGCGAACTCGCCGGCGATATCGCGGACGCGCTCGGCATCTGCCGCGCGAACCCCTGCGGGCTCGTCTCCGAGCCACAGCAGCAGCTCCTCGTCAAAGGTCGGCTCGTCCTCGGCGGCGCGTTCGGCCTCTCCCGTCACGGGCCAAGCGTAGAGTCTGGATCGTGATCGACGACGCCACCGTGGGGGATCCTGCGCCCCTCTCGCGCGAGGCGATGCGATCGCTCGATGCGTACTGGCGGGCGGCCAACTACCTATCGGTGGGTCAGATATATCTGCTCGAGAACCCGCTCCTGCGCGAGCGGCTGGCGATCGAGCACATCAAGCCGCGCCTGCTCGGTCACTGGGGCACGACGCCCGGCTTGAACTTCCTCTACGCGCACATGAATCGCGTGATCCGCGAGCGCGATCTCAACACGATCTACGTGACCGGCCCCGGTCACGGCGCCCCGGGGATCGTGGCGAACGTCTATCTGGAGGGGACCTACAGCGAGGTCTACCCCCACATCGGTCGCGACGAGGAGGGCCTGCGCAGGCTGTTTCGGCAGTTCTCCTTCCCGGGCGGCATCCCGAGCCACACCTCGCCCGAGACCCCGGGGTCGATCCACGAGGGCGGCGAGCTCGGCTACTCGCTCGCCCACGCCTACGGCGCGGCGTTCGACAACCCCGACCTGCTCGTCTGGTGCGTGGTCGGCGACGGTGAGGCCGAGACCGGGCCGCTCGCGACGAGCTGGCACTCGAACAAGTTCCTCGACCCCGCCCACGACGGTGCGGTCCTGCCGGTGCTGCATCTCAACGGCTACAAGATCGCGAACCCCACGGTGCTGGCGCGCATCCCACACGCGGAGCTGCGCTCGCTGATGGAGGGCTTCGGCTACGCGCCTCGCTTCGTGGAGGGAAGCGAACCCGAGGCGATGCACCAGCTGATGGCAGCCACGCTTGACGAGGTCACGGCCGAGATAGCCGAGATTCAGCGACGTGCCCGCGAGGATCATGTATCTGAGCGCCCGCGCTGGCCGATGATCGTGCTGCGCACGCCCAAGGGTTGGACCGGCCCGGAGATCGTCGACGGGCTCCCGGCGGAGGGATCGTTTCGCTCCCATCAAGTGCCGCTCGCGGATCTGGCCGGCAATCCCGAGCACCTGCGCCAGCTCGAGCAATGGCTTCGCTCCTACCGTCCCGAGGAGCTGTTCGACGAGCACGGCGCGCTGCGAGCACAGCTGGCCGCACTCGCGCCCGCGGGCGAGCGGCGGATGGGCGCCAATCCGCATGCCAACGGCGGCCTGCTGCTGCGCGAGCTCGAGCTGCCCGACTTCCGCGATTACGCCGTCGAGGTGCCGGCGCCCACAGCGACCAGCAGCGAGCCCACGCGGGTGCTGGGTGAGCTGCTGCGCGACGTGATCCGCATGAACCCCGATCGCTTCCGCATCGTGGGACCCGACGAGACCGCCTCCAACCGCCTCGGCGCAGTGTTCGAGGTGACCGACCGCGCCTGGGATGCCGAGCGGCTGCCCGGCGACGATCACCTCGCGCCGGACGGGCGCGTTATGGAGGTCCTGAGCGAGCACCTCTGCCAGGGCTGGCTCGAGGGCTACCTGCTGAGCGGCCGCCACGGCCTGTTCAACAGCTACGAGGCGTTCATCCACATCGTCGACTCGATGTTCAACCAGCACGCCAAATGGCTGAAGGTCTCGCGCGAGATCCCGTGGCGCGCTCCGGTCGCATCGCTCAACTACCTGCTGTCCTCACACGTTTGGCGCCAGGACCACAACGGGTTCTCCCACCAGGACCCCGGGTTCATCGACCACGTGATCAACAAGAAGGCGCAGATCGTGCGGGTGTACCTGCCGCCGGACGCCAACTGCCTGCTGTCGGTTGCCGATCACTGCCTGCGCAGCCGCGATTACGTGAACGTGATCGTGGCGGGCAAGCAGCCGGCTCTGAACTACCTCTCGATGGAGGACGCCCTGGCACACTGCGCTCGCGGCGTCGGCCTGTGGGAGTGGGCCTGCAGCGACGGCGAGCACGAGCCCGACGTGGTGCTGGGCTGCGCGGGCGACGTCCCCACGCTCGAGAGCGTCGCGGCGGCGGCGATCCTGCGCCAGCGTCTGCCCGAGTTGAAGGTCAGGCTCGTCAACGTCGTCGACCTGATGCGCCTCGAGCCCGACACCGAGCATCCCCACGGGCTTCCCGACCGCGAGTTCGACGCGCTGTTCACTACCGGCCGCCCCGTCATCTTCGCCTACCACGGCTACCCCTGGCTGATCCACCGTCTCACCTACAAGCGCACCAATCACGGGAACATGCACGTACGCGGCTACAAGGAGGAGGGCACCACAACGACCCCGTTCGACATGGTGATGCTCAACGACCTCGACCGCTTCCACCTCGTGATGGACGTCATCGACCGCGTGCCGGGCCTGGCCGAGCACGCCGCCCACATACGTCAGGAGATGGTCGACGAGCGTCTGCGCCACCGCGCGTATACCCGCGAGCACGGCGAGGATCCCCCCGAGCTCACCGGCTGGCGCTGGCCCCATGCTGGCGCGGCCGGTCAGGGGCCGAACGAGCGGGTGTAGGCGCCACTCGTGCGCGTCCTCGTGGTAAACGCCGGCTCGAGCAGCCTCAAGCTGGCGCTGCTCGACGGCGATGACGCCGTGATCGAGGCACGGGAGCTGAATGCTCCGCGGGCGCTCGTGGACGCGCGCGAGCTCCGCGATGCGCTCGAGTCGCCGCTCGGCGAAGCGGATGCCGTCGGCCATCGCATCGTGCACGGAGGGGAGCGCTACCGGGATGCGGTCAGCATCGATCCGACAGTCGCACAGGCACTGGATGAGCTCGCCGACCTCGCGCCGCTTCAGCAGCCCAAGTCCCTGGCGGCGCTCGACGCCGTCACGCGGGCACTTCCCGATCTGCCTGCGGTCGCCTGCTTTGACACGGCCTTTCACGCGACGCTGCCTGCGGCGGCCTGCACCTATGCCCTGCCCGCAGAGTGGCGTGAGCGCTGGCGACTACGCCGCTACGGCTTTCACGGTCTCTCGCACGCATGGGTGGCGCGGCGCACGCCGGAGCTGCTCGGACTCGAGGCGACGGGGCTGCGCATCGTGAGCTGTCACCTGGGAGCGGGCGCGTCGCTGTGCGCGATCGACGACGGTCGCTCCCTCGACACCACGATGGGCTTCACCCCGCTCGAGGGCCTCGTGATGGCAACCCGCTCGGGCAGCGTCGATCCGGGCATGCTGCTGTGGCTGCTCGAGCGCGAGCGGCTCTCGGTCGCTGAGCTGACCGACGCGCTCGAGCACCGCTCAGGACTGTTGGGGCTCGCGGGCAGCGCCGACATGCGCGCGGTCCTCGAGCGCACGGCCGGGGGAGATTCGTCGGCTTGTTTGGCGCTCGGGGTCTACGTACACAGGCTGCGCACCGGGATCGCCGCGATGGCCGGTGCGCTCGGCGGCCTCGACGTGCTCGTGTTCACCGGCGGTGTGGGCGAGCACTCGCCCGAGCTGCGAAGGCGAGCAGCCGCAGGGCTTGGCTTTCTCGGCGTTCAGCTCGACGACGCCCGCAACGGCGCCGGCGAGGGCGACGCGGAGATCGGAGCCGATCGGGCAGGCGTTCGCGTGCTCGCGCTGAGGGCCCGCGAGGACGTCGAGATCGCCCGGCAGGTCAGAGCCGTGCTGGCACGTTAGCGCCCGCGGGCGTCAGCTCGAGCGGGCGCACGAATCGCTCAATCGCGAGCGTGCAGACACCGAGGCTGACGAGCGCCGCGACGATGATCGCGGTCGCTACGCCGGTTGAGAGCACACCCTCGGAGAGGCCCAGCGAGGCGACGGCCGCAGGGACACCGAGCTGCGCGCTCGCCACCAGACCGCCGACCAGAGGCCTGTGCGTGAGCGCCACGGCCGCGAGATGGATCAGCACGTTGAGGACCGCGAGCGCAGCGGCGAGAGCGAGCAGCGACGGATGGTGCGCCAGTCCCTCCAGGTCGAGCTGAGCGCCGAGCACGACGAAGTACAGGGGGATGAAGAACCCCTCGGCGATGCCGCGCATCTGCGTGGAGAGACGTTTCGGCCCGCCGATCACCGCAACCATCAGCCCGGCGCCGAACCCCGCGATCAAGATGCTCGTTCCGCCCTTCTGCGCGATCCAGGCGAGCAGGAACAGCACCAGCAGCGACAGGCGCAGGTCGAGTGCCCAGTGGCGCTGCTTGGACAGACGCCGCAGACGATGAACCCAGTCGCGCGGCGCGAGGGCACGCGCGATGGCGAACAGCAGCAAAACCGCCGCCGCGACCAGCAGACCGCCGAGTGCCGCGTGAGCGAAACGACCGGGCTGCAGCACGATCGGAACCAGCAGAATCGTGATCAGGTCGGCGATCGTCACCTGCGCCATGACCGTCATCACACTGGGGCCGACGATACCCGTCTCCTCCAATGCCGGGAGCAGCACCGCGGCCGACCCCGAGGCGAGCAGAACTGCGTACACGGCGGCGTGGCCGGTGCCCGCGATGCTTGCGGACAACAGCCCCGCGGGGACCGCCAGCACGCAGACTATGCCCGCGAGGAGCGCGCCGCTTGCAAGCGCCGCGGTGAGCCGTCGCTCGCGCAGCGGCAGATGCATACCGACGGTCAGCATCAGCATCGCGAACCCGATTTCCCCGAGTGCCGAGATCGTGCCGTTGGCGGGGTCAACCGCGTTGATCAAAGCGGGGCCGACGACGATGCCGGCGATGATCTCGCCGATCACGACGGGCACGAACCTGCGTCCCGCCAGACCGAGCAACGGACCGCCGAGACCCGCGAGCACGATCACCACGAGCGCTCCGAAGCTCATGTCATGCCGGCGGGACTCCGTGCACCCGCCGATGCGGGACGCGGAGAAGCCCAAGCGCCGTCGTGGGCGCCGGGGCTGTGACCGAGACCGGGATGCTCGTTCATGCGAACGTCGCGCGTGACGCCTGCAGAGCGCTCCGTCGGCGCAGCACCCACCGACGGAGCTCGTCGGCCCCCCAGACGATGAAGGGAAACGGCAGCAGGAAAGCCAGGTCGAGCAGCGGCAGCGCCGCGGTTCCTAGCAGGGACTGCAGCGGGGGCGCGTATACGAAGAGCGCCGCGAGCAGCAGCTCGCCGGCGATTCCTCCGATCAGGTAGCGGTTGCTGAAGACGCCGACCGACCACAGCGAGGCCCGTCTGGTTCTGACCGCGAAGGCCGTGCCGATCTGCCCGGCGACCATCCCCATGAAGGTCATCGTCGTCGCCTCCAGGTAGGCATGATGAAGCGGATGACCGGTGCCGACTGGATCGCCGGAGTGCCATCCGGCGCGTGTCAGCACGTAGAAGAAGCCCGCGAGCGAGAGCGCGGAGACCATCACGCCGAGGAACAGCCATGCGCGCAGCAGCATCGGCGGTTGGATGATGCCCTCTGAGCGCGGTCGCGGCGGACGCTGCATGCTGCCGGGCTCGATCGGGTCGCGGCCGAGCGCGAGCGAGGGCAGGGTCTCGGTTCCGACATCGAAGGCGAGTATCAGCATGACGGTCAAAGGAAGCGGGATCGCCCCGCCCGCAAGCGCGAACAGCAGGAATGGCACGACCTCGGGTGTGGCATGAGCGAAGATGTACTGGATGAACTTGCGCACGTTGTCATAGACCTGGCGCCCGGCCTCGACCGCCACGACGATCGTCGCGAAGTTGTCGTCGGTGAGCACCATCGTCGACGCCTCCCTGGCGACGTCGGTGCCCGAGCGACCCATCGCCACGCCTATGTCGGCGGTCCGCAGCGCCGGCGCATCGTTGACACCGTCGCCCGTCATCGCCACCACGTGCCCTTCGCTGCGCAGCGCCTCCGCGATCTGCAGCTTGGTCTCCGGCGAGGCGCGGGCGAAGATCACCTCGCGACCCGTTGCCAGGATGTCGCGCACCTCCCGCTCGTGGCGGTGGTCGAAGCCCTGCCCGTTGACCATGAGCGGATCCTCGCCGCCGATGCCGACCTGGCGTGCGATCGCGGCCGCTGTGAGCGGATGGTCGCCGGTGATCACCACGATCCGGATGCCGGCGGTGTGGCAGCGACCAACCGCATCTGCGACCTCGGCGCGAGGCGGGTCCTGCATCGTGATCAGACCGAGGAAGCAGAGCCCAGTCTCGGCCTCGTCGCGCTCGGGGGCTCGGATGTCGCTGGGCAACGCTCTGCGAGCGAACGCCAGCACCCGCAGCCCGCGCCTGGCAAAGCCCTCGACCGCTGCGGTGACGCGTTCGCGCTCCCCCTCTGTCAGCGGGCCCTCGGACCCGTTGGCCAGCAAAGCGGTGCTGCAGCGTGGCAGCACCGACTCCGGCGCGCCCTTGGTGTCCAGCCAGTTGTGACCGTCGGCGAGGTCGAGCGTCGACATCAGCTTTCGCTGGGGATCGAAGCTGTATCGCTGTAGGCGCCCGCGTTCGCGCGCGGCGGCGTCGAGGCCGACGCCGAGCATCTCGGCCGCCTGCAGCAGCGCCACCTCGGTCGGGTCGCCTGTGCTGTGCCCGTCGGGCTCGAGGCGGGCGCTGTTGCAGGTGCTCGCGACTTCGGCCACCGCTGCGATCACGCCGTCACGACGGATGGCCGCCTGCGCGCCTTGCAGGGCAACTTCACCTGCGAGCGTCCAGACCGCGATCGGGCGCATGCGGTTCTCGGTCAGGGTTCCCGTCTTGTCGGTGCAGATCACGTCGGTTGAGCCCAGCGTCTCGACGGCGCTCAGGCGCTTGACCAGCGCGCCACGCCGGGCGAGGACACCCACGGCGACCGCCAGCGCCAGCGTGATCACCGGCAGCAGGCCCTCGGGGACGTTGCCGGCGAGCAGGCCGACCGCGAACACGATGCTGTTCGTCAGCGACAGACCAGCGCCGAAGATCGCGACCGGAACGAACGCGACAGCCATCGCGATCGCGATCGCGGCGATCAGCCAGGCGACTTTGCGCACCTGTGTTTCGAGCGGGCTCGGCTCCTCCTTGACGCGCTCGGACAGCGCGGCGATGCGGCCGAGCTCGGTGCGCATCCCGGTTGCGAACACGACTCCGCGCGCCTCCCCGCCGGTCGCGCTCGTGCCGCTGAACAGCAGATCCTGCGCCGCGATCCGCGCGACGCCCGGGTCGATCAGATCAGCCGAGCGCAGCGCCGGCGCCGACTCGCCGTTGAGCGTGGAGAGGTCCACCTGCACCGCGCCCGCGATCAGGCGCATGTCGGCTGCGATGCGGTCGCCCTCCTCCACGAGGACGACGTCTCCCGGGACCACCTCGACCGCGACGATCTCGGTCGGCCCGCCGTCGCGCAGCACCCTGACCCGCTGGGGAAGGAACTGCGCCAGGGCCTCCACGGCGCGCTCGGCCTGCATCTCCTGAATCAGCGCGAACACGGCGTTGAGCGCGATCACGAGCAGCACCGCGATCGCGACGGTGTCGCTGCCGACGGCGAATGACAGCGCCGCGGCGAGCCACAGCAGCAGCGCGAGCGGGTGGGTCAGTTGCCGCGCGAGCTCACGCGGCCATTTCAGCCCGCCGCGCCTGCTCAATTCGTTTGGTCCATATTGGATCAGCCGCCGCCTCGCCTCGGCCCTCGAGAGCCCCTGCGGTGAGGAGCGCAGATCACGCATCAGCAGGCCGATCTGCCCGGTCGGCTCGATCGGCTCGGTCGGCTGGGTCGGCTCGGTCGGCTCGGTCGGCTCGGTCGGCTCGGTCGGCTCGGTCGGCTCGGTCGGCTCGACGGGCCTCGCAGGCTCAACTGGCGCGGCGGCCTGCGTTGGCTCCGCCTGGTCGGTCGGCTCGATCTGCTTTGACGGCTCGACCCGCTTGCCCCCCTCGATGGCCGCGCCGCGGTCGGCTCGCTCCACTTTCAGCGCCATTGAAAGAACACTAGGTCGGCACCCTGCCCGTGCCATCGCGCGGTGGCCGCTGGGGCAGTAGGTAGAAAACCCGGACCGCAGCCTGCCGCCATCTCGCTCGGCCCGTACTGCGGAGGACCTTCACGCGAGCATTCGTGTCCCCGAGCACGACGCGGGCAGGTCAGCCCAAGGTCACCAGCAGCCGCAGCTCCTCCATCAGCAGGCGCGGCAGCAGGAAGTGCTCGCGCACGTGCTCGCGCCCCGACTGGCCGAGCTGGCCCGCAAGCGCGCGATCGCTCAGGAGTCGCGCCATCGCAGTGGCGCACTCCTCGATCGAGTCGACCATGATCCCACCGACGCCCTCAGGCATCTGCAGGGGAATGCCGCCGGCGCGGCCGGCGACGACCGGCGTGCCCTTCCAGAGCGCCTCCGAGACGACGAGCCCGAAGCCCTCGCGGATCGACTTCTGGACGACGACCTCGGACAGCAGCTGGAATGCGTTGACCTCCACGTTGCCCACGCCGGTGAGATTCGTGTAGAGGTGGATCTGGGGGTCATTCGCAGCGTGGTCTGCGACCTGGCGGTAGACCTCCCACCCGTCAGGGTCATCGAGCGCCATCGAGCCGACCAGCGCGAGCTGCAGCTCGGGGACCTGCTCGCGCACGAGACGGTAGGCGGCGAGCACGCCCAGCGGATCCTTCCAGGCGTCGAAGCGCGACACCTGGGTGACCAGTCGCCCGGGGAGCTGCACGCCGATCCAGTCGAGGATCTGGCGGGCTGTGTCGCGATCGAGCTGCAGGTTCTTGGGACTCAGCGGATCGATCGCCGGGGCGATCGTCTCCACGTGCGTGAGCGGGAAGTCGGGCGGCACGAACTGCGGCATCGTGAACACGGCGGCGTCGAAGTCGGCCACATAGGGACGCAGGAACGCCCAGGTCTCGGCGTTTGGCTCGGAGGTGTCGATGTGGCAGCGCCACACCCAGCGCGCGTTGCCCTTGCCGTGGATGCTCGGCAACGCAGCGGGCTGGGGGTCGTGGACGATCACGAAGTCATAGCCGTCGTCGAGCCCGGCGGCGTTCTCTCTAGCGCTCTCGAGGTAGGCCGCCTGCTCGGACTCGCTCAACGGCCTGGCCGCGCCCTGCAGCCCGTTGTGCAGCGCCTTGGTTGCTCGGAAGAAGCGGGGACTGCCAGCGATCACCTCCCAGTCGACGAACAGTCCGAGGTCGTTCATCAGCGGCACCGCCGAGCGCAGCAGCTCGGACACGCCACCGCCGTAGGCGGTCGCGTTGAGCTGCAGGATGCGGGCTCCGCGCAGGGCATCGGCGTATTGATGCAGCTCTTCGAGGATGTGCTCGGGCACTATGCCGCGGTAGGCCTCCAGTGACCAGCGCCCTACTGTCACTCTCTGCAGCATCGGCTCGTGCCCCTCACAGTCCGATCAGATCGCGCCGCTGAAAGACCCATGTGGCGACGAGGGCGCTGCCCGTCGCGATCGCAAGCATGACGATCGCAGCGGCGCCGCGAAACGGCTGCGCGGGAACGAGCCCCACGTGCGCAAACGGCGTCAGTTCGACGAGCCAGCTGGGTACGCCGAGCACCGCGCCGGTGAGCTGCCACAGGAACGTGACGGCGACGAGCCCGTAGGCGATGCTCACGCCCGTGCGCGGCACGATCGCGTACGCGAGCGCCGCGATCCCGAGGAACAGGAGCGCGACCGGCAGGCAGTTCGCGCCCGCCTCGAGCATCCGCGGCAGGGAGATGTCGACGCCCTGGGAGGCGGCGCCCGCCCAGGCGAATAGCCCCGCCACGAGCGAGATCGCCGCCGCTCCACACGCCGCCAGCAGCAGCCGCCCGCCGAGCCAGCGCCCGCGGCTGACCGGAAGTGAGAGCAGCGTCTCGAGCCGACCGTCGGCTTCCTCGTGTCTCGCTGCGCCGACCTGCGCGCACACGAACAGGCTCGCGGCGAGGATGAAGAAGATGAACACGAAGGCGAGATAGCCGCGCGGAGTCTCGATCGAGCCGGAGCCGAGCTCCGCGAGCGTACGCTGCACGCTCTTGGAGATCCCGGCCGATGAGATGCTGGTCGAGACCACGCCGAGGACGAACGCGAACGCGGCGACGCTGCCCAGCCAGGCGATCAGGCTGGCGCGCTCAGAGCGCAGCGCCTGTGCCGTGGGCGAGGAGAGCAGACGCAGGCGTGGAGCGGCGCTGTCGCGTCCACCGAGGATCCCGGTGGCGATGTCGCGGCTGTTGGCCACGCGCGCCGCGAGGACGATCAGCAGCGTGCTCGCGGCGGCCGGGAGCAGCAGGACGATCGGCTGGGGGCCGGCGAACGGGCGCAGCTCCTCCGCCCACCCGAGCGGCGTCGCCCAGCGCAGCCATGCTGCGGAGGTGGAGGTGTCGGCGATCACTCGCAGCAGCAGCGACAGGGCGATCACCGCGCTGCCCAGCTCGAGCGCGACGCGCCGCGTGGGCGCGAGCTGGCTCGTGATCGCGCCGACGCCGACATACACCGGGACGACGGATACCGTCGCCAGCGCAAGATAGGCCGACCCGCCCACCGACAGCCCGCCGGCGATGAAGCCGGCGGACTGCGCGAGCCACAGGATCAGCGCCCCCGCCGCAATCGCCGCCATCGCGCAGAGGTACGTCGTCCGCCGCCCCAGGGCGCCTGACAGGACGAGCTCCATCCGACCCCGCTGTCCTCCTCGCCGCGCAACGCGCGAACCGCCGCCAGCAGTCCGAACGCCGCGGCGAGGATCGCGAGCGTCCCGCCGACTCGCCAAGCGCTGTAGCCGCTGACCGTGAGCGGGCTGTAGGGATAGCCGTAGAACAGACGCAGGGCATCATTGCCGGCGAAGCTGTGAGCGAATGAGAGCCGATCGGAGAGCGTCGGATAGACGTGCCGGTAGCCGACCGGCTGGATGTACGCATAGATCGCGAACAGCGATCCGAACGCGAGCGTGCGGGCTCGGGCATCTCGGAAGCTGCGCCGTGTCAGAGCGCGCGCAGCACCGACGCGCGCGCCACCGATCGCGCGCGGCATGCTCGGCGCCAGAATCGCTCCGCTAGACGTCGACACGGTCTTCCTAGCCGTCGTAGTGATGTAGGAAGATCTCCTCCAAGGACGGCTCGCGACTCGTCATCGCGACGACGGCGTGCTCAGCCAGCGCAGCGATCAGCGGCCCGATGCTGCCGCTGACCTCGAGGTGCAGGGTGCTGGCGCCCGTAGCGGTCACGTGGACGCCCGCGATGCCCTGCAGATCGGGCGCGGGGCCGTCGAAGGTGACCTCGATCGTCTGCGCGCTGAGGTGGCGCAGCTCCGCCAGCGTTCCCTCGTCGACCAGCCGCCCCGCACGCAGGATTCCGACGCGGTCACACAGCGCCTCGACCTCGCTGAGAATGTGCGAGGACAGAAACACGGCCTGACCGCGCTGCTTGGCTTCGATGACGGTCTCGCGAAAAGCGACCTCCATCAGCGGATCCAGGCCCGCCGTGGGCTCGTCGAGGAGCAGCAGATCGGCGCGGCTGGCGAACGCCGCGATCAGCTGCACCTTCTGGCGATTGCCCTTGGACAGGGCCCTGACCTTCTTGTCGATGTCCAGCTGGAAGCGATCGATCAGCACGTCGCGGTAGGCGAGGTCAGTCCCGCCACGCAGGCGAGCCAGAAGCTCGAACGTCTCGGCGCTCGTGAGCGAGGGCCACAGGAACGGCTCGCCGGGGACGTAAGCAACCCGCCTGTGAGCGCTGACGGCTTCGCGCCAGGCGTCGGTGCCGAACAGCTCCGCGCGTCCGGCGCTCGGGCAGTGCAAGCCCAGCAGCAGGCGGATCGTGGTCGTCTTCCCCGCGCCATTGGGTCCGAGATAGCCGTAGATCTCCCCCGCCTCGACGGTGAGGTCGAGTTGCTCGAGTGCCACCGTGCGCCCATAGCGCTTGCACAGACCGACCGTGCGGATCGCCTGATCGCCCGGATCGTCCTCGGAGCGCGCCGGTGCGGGCGGGCGTAGCTGCGGCTGTGCCATCGGTAGAAGGATCTGAGGATCGCACGGCTCGGGCATCCGGGGTTTTCCCCCATGGTCGCGCGGTATCACCGCCGGCCACAAAGCGCGTCGAGCAAGCCCGCGAGCTCGCGTGAGGATCCGTGCTTTCCCGCGATCGATCGGAGCATTAACCCGGTGGTTTGGAGGTGCCCTGCTCCTCTAACGTGGTGTCATGGCCGCTCACCTACAGCTCGCTCGCCGACCCGGGGACGCTCGCCGACCCGGGGACGGCGACACGGCGGCGGCGCAGGCGCCGATCCGCGTGTTGCTGGCCGACGATCACGAGTGGATGCGCCGTAGCCTGCGGCTGCTGCTCGACGACGAGGCCGGCATCGAGGTGATCGCCGAAGCACACGACCTGGCGGACGTCTCGCGCCACGTCAGGCTCCAGCAGCCGCGCGTCCTCCTCCTCGACCTGGGAATGCCGGGAGGGTCGAGCATCGAGGCGATCGCCCGCTTGCGCGAGCAGGTGCCCGAGACCCAGATCATCGTGATGACGATGGACCAGAACCCCGTGTTCGCGCAACGAGCGTTCGCGGCCGGCGCGGTGGGCTTCGTCGCCAAGGACCTCGCCGACGGCGAGCTCCCGCAGGCCGTACGCGCGGCCGCGGATGGCGAGGAGTTCGTGAGCCCTCGAGTCGCCGCGCGCCTGGATGCACTGCACCGCGCCCTCACCGACGACGCCCTCTCGGCGCGCGAGGTCGAAGTGCTGCGGCTGATCGCGCTCGGTCACACAAGCGTCGAAATCGCGCGCAAGCTGCACCTGTCTCCGCGCACCGTCGAGACGCACCGCGCAAACGTCCACCGCAAGCTCGGGCTCGCCACGCGAGCTGAACTCGTCCGCTACGCGCTACGACGCAGCCTGCTCGGGGCGTGAGGGCCCACCTGCGCTCCGGCGAGGGTGGGCAAGCGCGCCCTCACGAGCGTCCCCTGCTCACCTGAGTCGATGCTGAGCGTCCCACCCGCGAGAGCGACCCGCTCGCGCATCCCCGCGAGCCCGAAGCCGTCGCTCGAGAGGTTGGGGTCGAAGCCTGCGCCGTCGTCCTGCACCTCGATCAGGAGCTCGCCCTCGGTTTCGGCGAGGACGACGCGCACCCGCTCTGCGCGCGCGTGCCGGGCGACGTTCGTGAGCGCCTCCTGCACCAGCCGGTAGACGGTAGTCTCGAGATCCTCGCTCAGACGCCCCTGTTGCATGGGAGCGCCGGCGAGTGCCAGCTCAGCGTCGATCCCGAATCCGCTCTGCTCGCGGTGGCGCTCCAGCAGCGCCTCGATCGCGGTGCGCAGCCCCAGCTCATCGAGGGCCGCGGGGCGCAGCTCTGTGATGATCGAGCGCAGGTTGGCGATCTCGCGCTCGATGTGCTCCACAGCTTCGCTCATCGCCGTGCGGGCCTGCTCGAGATCACCACCGCGCCGCGCCGAGGAGAGCAGCACACGCAGAGCGCCGAGGCCCTGAAGCGTCTCGTCGTGGAGCTCCCGCGCCCACCGGCGCCGCTCCGCGTCGGCAGCGGCAAGCGAGCTGCGCAGACGATCGGCCTGCACGCTCTGCGCGAGCGCGACCGCCGTCGCGGCACTCGCCGCGAAGGTCCTCAGCGTCTGCTCGTCGTGCTCGCTGAACGCGCTGCCGTCCTCGCCACGGTCGAACGCCGCCAGCAGGCCTACGCCATCGCCGCGGTAGAGCATCGGCACCAGCAGCGCCGTCTGCGGGTCGGCGACGCCGAACTGCGCCGACGCGATCCGCAGCCGAGCGGCGACATCTGTGATTCGCTCAGGACGACGGCCCTCGAGTACCTGCCCGGAGGTGGATTCGGCGATCGCGAGTCGGGAGCCGCGCATGTCCTGAGCATGACCGGCGCTCGCCTGCACGACCAGCTCATCCCCGTCGCGCAGCATGATCACGAGGCTGCGGGCACCGACGAGCGCGCGGCCGCGCTTGACGATCAGCTCGAGCACATGCTCGAGTGCGATCTCCCCGCCGATCGCCACTGCGACGTCACGGGTCGCCTCGAGCCCTCGAATCGCTTTCTCGGCCTCCTGGCGGCGACGCTCGCTCGTCTCGAACAGGCGCGCATTGTGGATTGCGACAGCGGCCCAGTCGGCGAGTATCACCGCGGCTTCCTCGTCGAGCTCTGAGAACTCCCCGCCCTCCTTCTCGGTCAGGTACAGGTTGCCCCACGCCTGCCCGCGAACACGGATCGGAACGCCGAGGAAGCTGCGCATCACCGGATGCCCGGCCGGGAATCCATAGCTCGAGTGGTGCTGACCGACGTCCGCCAGTCGCAGCGGCCGCTGGTCCTCGATCAGCGCTCCGAGCACTCCACGCCCGCGCGGGAGATCGCCGATAGTGCGCTTGGCGTCCTCATCGACGCCCGAGGTCAGGAACTGCTCGAGTTCGGTGCGCTGCTCGTTCAGGATCCCGAGCGCCGCGTAGCGCGCGCCAGTGACCTCGCGCGCCGTCTGCAGCACGCGGTCGAGCACGATCGCGAGATCGAGCTCGGTGACGAGCTCGCGACCTACATCGAGCAGCCGGCGAAGCCATGCCTGCTCAGAGGTGACGTCCATCCTTGCAAGATAGCCCCGCCAGGCGAGTCTGTGTGGCCAGCGCCTGAGTAGAAATCCCTGAATCCAACCCCGGCGCCACGGCTCGCCAACTCGCGACACCAGTCAGTAGTTGACCCCATGGTTCGCACGGGTCTTCCCCGAGGCCGACACGCCGCCTGCAACCTACGTTTTCGTCGTGATGAAGCATTCTCCGCAGCCACCCAACGAGCATCGATCGGACCCCGCGCCAGCCTACGTTCTCGTCCAGCCCGGTCGAGTGGACGGATGAGCGAGTGCTGCGCTGCGCGCTCTGCGGCGAGGTGATCGGGGTCTATGAGCCGCTGGTCAGGCTCATCGATGGGCACGCCCACGAGAGCTCACGAGCGCTCGAGCCGGATACCGCTGGCCGAGTCGGTGTCTGCTACCACCGCTCCTGCTACCAGCGCGCGAGCGACGACGAGCGCGCCGCCGGTTGAGCTTCCCGGCCCGCGGACAGCTGGCTCCGTAGTTTTCCATAAGCGACGGCGGATTTCTGCGGCTCGCGGGGCCCGCGGCGAGAGCTAGTCTCAAGCGATGACGACACCTCCCTCTCAAACCAAGCTCCGCGTAGTGATCGCAGGCGGAGGAGTGGCGGCGCTGGAGGCGGCGCTCGCCCTCCGGCAGCTCGCGCCCGACCGCCTCGCCACGACGGTGATCGCACCGAACGACGAGTTCGTCTACCGCCCGATGGCCGTGCGCGAGCCGTTCGCCTACCCACGCGCGGCCCGCTATCCGCTCGCCCAGATAGTCAGCGACGCGGGCGCCCGGCTGCTCGCCGGCGAGCTGTCGTGGCTCGACCACGATGCGCATACGCTGCGCACCAAGGCCGAGGAGACGCTCGAGTACGACGCGCTGGTGCTCGCGCTCGGCGCGCGCGCGGAGCCGCGCTATCGACACGCGATCACGATCGACGACCGGCACCTCGATGAGACCATGCACGGGCTGATCCAGGACATCGAGGGCGGCTATCTCAAGAGGGTCGCGTTCGTGGCGCCGGGACGGATGGCATGGCCGCTGCCGCTGTATGAGCTGGCGATGATGACCGCCGGACGCGCCTACGACATGAACGTCGAGCTCGCCACGACGATCATCACCCCCGAGGACAGCCCGCTGGCGATCTTCGGCCCCGCCGCGAGCGACACGATCGCGCAGCGGCTCGAGCGAGCGCAGATACAGACGATCACCTCTGCGTACGCGCAGGTCCCAAGCTCCGGCGAGGTGGTGATCACTCCCGGCGGGCGCCATCTGCGTGTCGATCGCGTGATCGCGCTGCCCGAGCTGCACGGCCCGGACGTGCGTGGAATCCCTCTGGGCGAGGACGGCTTCATTCCGGTCGACCCCTATGGCCGGGTGCGAGGCGTCGATGGGGTCTACGCGGCCGGCGATGCGGTCGACTTCCCGATCAAGCATGGT
Source organism: uncultured Solirubrobacterales bacterium (assembly GCA_963706765.1). Lineage (GTDB taxonomy): Bacteria > Actinomycetota > Thermoleophilia > Solirubrobacterales > Solirubrobacteraceae > Palsa-744. The sequence continues at coordinate 318,238 of OY970168.1, forward strand.
GGGATCGGCTCCCAGCAGGCCGACGTCGTTGCGCAGTCGATCGCCGCGCTCGCCGGCGTCCCCGTCACACCAGAACGGTTCAAGCCGGTGATGCACGCGATGCTGCTGACCGACGACAGGCCCCTTTATTTGACCGCGCGCATCACCGGTGGACACGGCTTCGAGTCGCAGGTGACGGACACGCCGACCTGGTCGCCACCGAGCAAGATCGCCGCCAGGTTCCTCGCGCCCTACCTGGACGAGCGGGACCGCGGGGCCGTGACGCCGGGTACCTGAACGGCTCCGTAGTTCGCCGCGCGGGCACGCGGCTTTCATCGGGCGGCGCAGGACGGGGCCGAGCCTAAACTCGCTTCATGACCACCGAGATGCCCCACGCAAACAAGTTGAAGGTGCTGGTCGCGGGCGGAGGTGTGGCGGCCCTCGAGTTCGTGCTCGCGCTTCATGATCTCGCAGGCGATCGTGTCGAGACACGACTGCTCGCGCCCAACAGGCAGTTCGTCTACCGGCCGATGGCCGTGGAGGAGCCGTTCACATACGTCAAGGCGCAGCGCTATCCGCTCGATCCACTCCTTCGCGGCGCCGGCGTTCAGCAGATCGAGGGCCAGCTCGCCTGGATCGATCACGCAAACCAGCTCGCGCACGCGCTCGATGAAAGCTCTTTCGACTATGACGCGCTCGTACTCGCGACGGGCGCCACGGCGACCCCGCCCTACGAGCACGCGACCACGATCGATGACCGCCGCCTCGAGGAGGTATTGGGCGAGATCGTTCGGGACATCGAGGCCGGCTTCACCAAACGGATCGCGTTCGTGGCGCCGAGTCGCATCGCGTGGCCGCTGCCGCTGTATGAGCTCGCACTCATGACCGCCGCCCGTGCCCGCGAGATGGGGCGCGAGCCGAACATCACGGTCGTGACGCCCGAGGAGAGCCCATTGGCAATATTCGGCTCTGTCGCGAGCACCGCGGTGGCAGAGCTGCTGGCAGAGGCGCGTATCGAGACGATCACCTCGGGGTATGCCGAGATGCCCAGCGCCAGCGAGCTGGTTATCACTCCGGGCAATCGTCGCGTGCAGGTCGATCGCGTGATAGCCCTACCCGAGCTACACGGACCCGAGATTCGCGGGATACCGGTCGGCGAGGACAAATTCATTCGCGTGGACCCGTATGGGCGCGTGCCTGGAGTGGGGCCGATCTACGCTGCCGGAGACGCGACGAACTTCGCCGTCAAGCACGGTGGCATCGCGGCGCAGCAGGCCGACGCAGCCGCGCAGTCGATCGCGGCGCTGGCCGGCGCCCCCGTCACTCCCGAACCCTTTCAGGCGCTTGTCCACGGCGTCCTGCTCACCGGCCGAACGCCCCGCTATCTGACCGCGCGCATCACGGCTGAACGCGGCTTTGACTCGCAGATCACCGACATCCCGCCAGGGTCGGGCGTACCGGCGAAGATCGCCGCCAGGTATCTCGCGCCGGCGCTTCAGGAGCTCGATCGACAACCGGCCTGAGCCGGGGCGAGCGCAGCTCCGCGACGGGCGCGACCAGAGGGCTCGCTCAGGCGGAGCTGCCGGCGGTCAGCCCGCCGTGGTCTTCGGGGACCGCGATCGGCATCGCGTCGCTGTCGAGCAGGCTCTCGACGGCATCCGTCGGAACCGGTTGGCCCATCGCCGATCCCCGCGCGAGCGTGCAGCCGATCGCTTTCAGCGCGGTCACCTGCTCACCGGTTTCGACGCTCGTCGCGATCACAGCGAGCGCCAGCTCGCGCCCGACGATCAGGATCGCCTCGAGCAGCCAGCTGCGGTAGTCCTCGTCCTCGGAGGCGGCGAGTGAGTTCTCGTCGACCATCAGGCAGTCCAGCGGCAGTCGCTGCAGGTCGGAGTGACGGGCATAGCCACTGCCGCCGAAGTCTTCGATCGCGATCCGCACCCCGAGCTGCTTGACCTCACGCAGATGCTCGGCGGCCGCCGAGAGGTCGCGCATCACGGTCGTCTCGGCGATCTCGAGCGTCAGCAGCGAGGGCTCGAGCCCGGACTGTTGCAGCGCACGGCGGACGTCGATGATGAATCCCTCGCGATTCAGCTGGTTGGCGGTCACCTTCACCGATACACCGACGCGCCGTCCCATCACGTTCCAGGCCGCGCCGCGGTTGCAGGCCTCCTCGAGCAGCCAGCGGCCGATCGGCACGATCAGGCCGGTCTCTTCGGCCAGCTCGATGAACTCGCGTGGCTCGAGCACCCCCCGCTTGGGGTGATGCCAGCGGATCGCGGCCTCCAGAGCCGCGACCTTGTGGCCGCCCAGCTCGCGGGTGGGCTCATACATCACGAAGAACTGCTTTTCCTGCAGCGCCGTGTTCAGTTCCGCTTCGAGCACGCCGCGACTCTCGATCACCGCGCGCATGTTCGCGTTGAACAGCGTGTATCTGTCCTTGCCCGCCGTCTTGGCCGACTGCAGCGCAAGGCGCGCGTCGTGGAGCAGATCCTCGGGAGTGTCGTAGCGGCCGAACGCGACGCCGATGCTCGCGGTCGTGTAGAAGCTCGGCCCGAACCCATCGAGTTCGACGGGCTTGTGCAGCGCCTCGATCACGCGCCGGGCAAGGGAGTCCAACTGCGCGCCCTTGCCCGTGCACTCGACCAGGACCGCGAATTCATCGTCGCCGAAGCGACTGACGCTGTCCCCGGTGCGCACCACGCCCTCAAGTCTCTTCGCGACGATGCTCAGCAGCTGGTCGCCCGCCTCGCGCCCGAGCTTGTCGTTGACATCGCCGAACCAGTCGATGTCGATCAGCAGCGCCCCCGCGAGGGTGCCCGACTGGCGCCGCGCCCGCGCGACCAACCGCTCGGCGCGATCCATCGTGAGCGCGCGGTTGGGCAGCCCTGTCAGCGCGTCGTGGAGGTCCTGCGCCGCGGTCGTGGGGGACTCCGGGGGCGGCGAGGCGAAGCGAGCGCCGCCGAGGAAGTACACGAGCAGACCCACCAGCACGCTCAGCGCGATCCCGCCGAGCAGCAGCGCGAGGGCATTGCCGTTGTCGAACACGCTCGCGCTCGCCGGTGTCGCGAACGCTTCGACGATCCAGCCGTTGTGCAGAGCGATCGTCGTGCTCTGCGCGCCCGACTTGGCGACGCCGCTGGCGAAGGCGACGCTCGAGGAGCCGTTGTGGAAGCTCAGGCGAGCCGCTGCGCCCGGGTGGCTTTCAAGCACCTTCCCGAGCACGACGCCGGGAACCAGAACCCCGCGCAGCCATCCAACCGACGCGGCCGCGCGGCCGGCCGCGGTCTGGGGAGTGACGTTGCGCCTGTAGACGGGCGTCATCACTTCAAGCGCACTTGCGTGCCCCCCGGCGGTGGTCGTGTAGATGCTCGTGCCCGCGTCTCGCGCCACCAGCAGGGCCGGCGAGAGCGCGCAGTAGTCCGTGCCCAGCGGTTGTACCGCCGCGCGGTTCCTGGCCAGCTGGGCGACGGCGAGGCAGAAGTAGTGGTGATCGCTACTGGGAACGATCGGCAGGCCCGCGACCGTGGTTGGGGTCGAGCCAGATCCACTCGCCGTGGCGGGCGCCGGCCTCGGTTGGCCGCTGATCTGCGCCCTATAGGCGGCGAGTTCGGGCGCTCGGACCAGCGTGATCAGACCGAGGCTCTCGAGCTCTGGAAAACGGTGCACCGTTCGCGCCCAGTTGACCCAGGCGTCGAATTCCGCGCGTGAGGTCCTTGGATTGCGCCCGTAGTAGGTGCTCGCGCTGACGGCGAGCTCTTCCTCGCGCCCTATCGCCAGCTTCAGCGTCGCGGCGATCCCGGTGGCGTTGCGAGCGAAGGACTGCCGTGAGTTGCTCGCGTCGTTGTGCGCCACCGCCCGCGCGCCCAGGACCGAGGCGATCACCCCTGCGAGGACGCAAACGATCGCGGCGATCGCCCACACCCTTCGCCTAGCTTGGAATCCCTGCAGCACACTCTGCACACGGTCGCTTCGGCGAGCGGCCGAAGAATCTTTACGAGCGCACGCCGACTTGCCGGCGCGTCGGTGGCTAGCGGCGGCGGGCGCTCGCGCTGAGAGCGGGGTTCGTCCAGCCCGCGTCGGTCGGATTGATCGTCCTGCCCGGCGCGACGATCTCGTCGATGCGATCGAGCACGCCCTCGTCGAGGTCGACCTCCTCGGCGCCGAGCTGGGACTCGAGCTGCTCGAGCGTGCGCGGGCCGATGATCGCCGCCGTCACCGCCGGGTGGCGGATCACGAACGCGAGCGCCATGTGGATCAGCGAGATCCCCAACTCGTCAGCGAGCCGCCCGAGCGCATCGGCGGCCTCGAGCTTGGCCTGGTTCGCCGGCAGCGAGAGGTCATAGCGCGCGGGGATCATCGCCGAGCGTCGCGAGGTGAGGTCATCGGCGCCCTTGCGCCAGCGCCCGGACAGCCAGCCGCCTGCCAGCGGGCTCCACGGGATCACCCCCATGCCGAGCTCCTTGCAGGTGGGCAGCACGTCGGCCTCGATCCCACGCGCGAGCAGCGAGTAGGGCGGCTGCTCGCAGACGAAGCGCCGGTGGCCACGATCGCGGGCGATCCACTGCGCTCTGACGATTTGTGCCGCCGGGTAGGTGGAGGAGCCGATGTAGCGGACCTTCCCCTGGGCCACCAGGTCCGACAGGGCGGCGAGCGTCTCCTCGTGATCGGTCCACGGATCCCAGCGATGCACCTGGTAGAGGTCGATCCAGTCGGTCTGCAGGCGCTTCAGCGAAGCCTCGACCTCGCGAAAGATCCAACGCCGCGAATTACCGCCCTCGTTCGGGTCCTCTCCCATCGTGCCGTGGAACTTCGTCGCGAGCACCACGTTCTCGCGCCGCCCGCCGCTGAGCGCCTTGCCGACTATCTCCTCGGACTCGCCACGCGAGTAGACATCGGCGGTGTCGATGAAGTTGATGCCGGCATCCAGCGCACGGTGGATGATGCGGATCGAAGCGTCGTGGTCGGGCTCGCCCCAGGCGCCGAACATCATCGCGCCGAGGCACAGCGGGGTCACGTGGACGCCCGTCCAGCCTAGCGTGCGCTGATCCATGCGCGACACGGTAGCGGCGTTTGAGCTACGGCGGTCGGCTCGCTCGGATGCTCCCCAGACGAGCTCCAAACCCGAACGAGCAGCGCCGCCGGCGAGCCTGCCGCGGCGCGGCGCTCAGGACACAGCGCGCGGTGACGCTCGCTCGGCGCCGGGGCAGCCGAGGCAGGGCCGGCCGCGCGCCCGCGGCCCGCGACTGCCTCGCGGGCGGCCGTGAGTGCGCCTCCCCTCGTGATCGCCGCCTGCCTGCTGCGTGCTGAGCGCCGTGGGCAGCTCGCGCTCGGCGCTCAGCTGGGAGAGCGTAAACCACACCGTCTTGCCGGCGGCGGATGGGATCACGCCCCAGGTGTCCGCCATCGATTCGACGATCAGCAGGCCTCTGCCCGAGGGCTCCTGCGAGGACGGGCTCAAGACGGTGGGCCGACCGCTGCCCGTGTCACGCACCTCGACGCGGATTCTCACGCCCCGAGTCGACCGTGACCTCGAAGTCCGTTTGCGCGTGGCGCACGCAGTTGGTGGCCAGCTCGGACACCATCAGTTCGGCGGCATCCGCGATCTTCGCCGGCTGAGTGCCGAGGGCCTCCTGGACGAATCGGCGCGCGGCGGCGACGGACTCGGGCTGGCAGCGAAAGGCGCGAGTCTGCATCACGACTCGATCGCCAAGATGTCGGTGAGACCTGTCAGCTCGATGACGCGTCGGACGATCACCGAGGGATCGCGAAGCTTCACCGTGTCCACCTTCTTCGCAGCGCCTACGAGCACGGCAATGCCGGCGCTGTCCATGAAGCTGAGCGCCCTGAGGTCGAAGATCAGCTGGCTCGGACCTGCCGCGGCGAGCGATGTCACGGTCTGCTCGAGTGAATCGGCGCTCGAGATGTCAAGTTCACCGGACAGCGTGATCACCGGCTCTCCGCCGGGTTCGCGATGCGTGCTGATCACGAGCTCAGCGGCGGCGCCATCGCCATCTACTTCTGCCATCGAACACCCACTATCGCAGTGTCGTCTTGATGATCGTCGGATGTGAGGTCACGCGCGAGCTTCGCTACGAGGTCATCGAGGGCCAGCCGTTGCCCGATGGCCGCGTCGTGCAATCGCGTCAGGCCTATGTCGAGAACCTCTCCCCGGCGCTCGACGAGGCCATCTGTGAAGGCTACCAGCGTGGCATGCGGGGGCACCGAGATGCTCGTTTCGCGGTATCGCGAACCACTACTGACGCCGACCGCGATGCCGATGTCGAGCTCGATGAAGCTCCCATCGTCTCCATTCATCAGCAATGGCGCGAGGTGGCCCGCGCTGGCCACCGTCACCCGATGTGCCTGCACGTCGATCAACGCGCACAGCACCGTCGCCAGGTAGTCGTGCGGGCTGCGGTTGACGAACTCCGAGAGGGTCGCCAGCAGCATCGCCGGCCGACTGTCCTGCGCCGCATAGGCGAGCGTGGCATGACGCAGCGAAGCCATCGTCGTCGCGGCCCGCAGCCCATGGCCAGAGACGTCCCCGATCACCAGCAGCACCCGCCCTTCGCCAGTGTCGACGATGTCATACCAGTCGCCGCCAACATCGACGCCCGACGCGGCGGGTATGTAGCGGGCGTCCACGTCAAGGCCGGCGACGGTAGGCAGGGTCTCCGGGAGCAGCGCGTGCTGGAGCGTCTGCGAGATGCTCCGCTGCTCGGTGTACATCCGTCGGTTCTCGTCGGCGACGCGATCGAGAATGCCCGCGAGCTGCTCCGCCCGCTGGCGCCGGCGCACGAGACGATCGGTCATCAGCGCGGCCAGCAGCGTGACCAAGAGGCCCACGATCGCGATGATCCACGGCAGATCCTCGAAGAACGTCCCGCCTAGTGAGCCGTTCGGACTGACCACGAGCGTGAACGCTCCGGTGCCGAACGGCACCACGTCCGAAGCCTGCCGGCCCGTTATCGGCAGGTGCTTCTGGCTCGTCAGGAGCAGATCGCTCGAGCGCCTCGAGCGACCGAGGTAGAGGGCGTAGTTGAGATCAGAGAAGGCCGTGTTGTTCTCGAGCGTCGAGCGCCTGTTCGCGGGAAGCGGGTTTTCCGCATACACCGCAAAGCCGTGCACATGCTCAGGCGCGATGAAGTCAAAGCCGAGCGCCGGATGAGCAGAACCGAGGAAGCTCGTGAGGTTGAGAACGCCCGGTCGTGCAGAGTGGATGAAGAACTGCTCCGCCCTCGCGGGCATCGAGGCCAGCACTGGAGCCGCGCCGAGGACCGCCGTCGGTGCGAGATGCGAGGCTCCCAGGGGCCACAGCGATGCCGATGCGAACTGGCGTTTGGGGCCCACATAGGGCGCCATGAAGGCGCGGAACTTCTGCGCGCTGCCCCCTGTCGCATCGGCGAGCTCCGCCGCCGAGGCCAGCGGCGTCTGGACCGAGGGGCCGGTCGCTGCCAGCACGAGGTTGAGCTCGCGCACGCGCAGGTTCAGCAGCCGCTGCTCGTTGCGGTTGTAAACGGCCAGCGAGGTGAGCGCCAGCGCAGCCGTCACGATCAGGCCCGTCACGAGCGCAGCGACGGCAACCGGCGACGGTCGCCGTCGCCACCAGGAAGCCTCCGGCGGAGCGCTCAGGGCGAGCGCGCCCTGGTCTTGCCCACCTCCCCCAGGGTTGAACTCGAGCCGCTCGGCAGAGGCGCTCATCTCACCACCATCCCGATCCCGACCCCCTAAGCATCTTCCACTCCACCCCGGCCGGGAGCTTATCCCAGTCGAGCGGCCCGATGCCGACGCTCGTCAGCCCTGGGGTCGCCGCCTCAGTCTCACTGGCCAGCCTCAGTCTCACTGGCAAGCGCGTCTCGCAGATGACCCACGGGTCGCCTCCATGTACCGATACCGTTGCTCGCTCGTGAGGCGTGCATGGCAGGTAACGAAGCGCTCGGTGGTGTCCTTCTACCGCGACCAGGGCACGCACCACGCCGCCGCGCTCACCTACTACGCGCTGATGTCGCTGTTCCCGACGCTGCTTCTGGCCGTGTCGCTGCTGGGGTTGCTGGGGGACTTTCCTTCCACCTACAACGCGATCATCGGTCACCTCCGCGGCGTCGTCCCCGCTGCCATCCTCGCGCCGATCGACGCCGGGTTGCGGGCGGCGCTCAAGAGCAAAGGCACTGCCGCGGTGGCGCTCGTCGTGGCGCTTCTGACGGCCTTGTACGGCGCCACGGGCTATCTCGAGGCCGCGCGGCGCTCGCTCAATGTCGTCTTCGGGGCGCGACAAGGGCGCAGCTTCGTGCGCCGCAAGCTGATCGACATTGCGTCGACCCTCGTGCTACTGGCGCTCGTGTTCACGACGCTGGTCCTGGTGTTCGCCGGCGGGGGCGTAGCGCAGGAAGCGCTCGGAGCCGCCGCGGCCTCGGTCTGGTCGATCGTCCGCTGGCCGGGGGCGTTCGCGAGCGCGCTGCTCGTGTTCTCCTACATCTATTACGTCACGCCCGATGTGCAACAACGCGCCTTCCGCTGGATCACCCCAGGCGCCCTCGTGGCCGTGACTATCTGGCTCGCGGCGTCAGCCGCGTTCTCCGCCTACATCGCCAACTTCAGGAGCTTCAACGTGACCTATGGCTCGTTCGCGGCCGCGATCATCCTGCTCGTCTGGCTGTGGCTCACCAACGTCGCGCTGCTGTTCGGCGCTGAGGTCAACGCGGAGATCGAGCACGCGAAGGAGATCTCCGAAGGAGTCCCCGAGCAAGAGACGCTCAAGTTCCCAACCGGACGGTGACGCCGCCACAGCCACGCCAGGACCTGGTTTCTAATATGCGTGATGATCGGCGAGCGACGGACGAGGAGGCGTTGGCAATGACCGAGGAGGAGCAGCAGCATGCCGAGTGGAATGCGGCCGAATGGCATGGCAAGACACTGATCGACCGCGACGGCAAGAGGATCGGCAAGCTGCAGGACGTCTACGTGGATGTCGAGACGGACGAGCCCCAGTTCGCCACCGTGAAGGAAGGCTTGCTCGGCCGCCACTTGACCTTCGTCCCGCTGGGCGGGATCAAGATCGGTCCCGATGACCTGCAGGTGGCGGTGGCGAAGGAGCAGGTCGAATCCGCGCCCGACATCGAGCAGCACGGCGAGGAGCTCTCCCAGGACGACGAGTCGGCCCTTTACCACCACTACGAGCTGAACTACACCCCGCCCAACACCGAGAGCGGACGGCGCCTCGCCCGCCGCTGATGCGTTACGGCGACGCCTCGACCGGGCAGGGCCACCCTCGCAGTCCGCAAGTCGAAACGCGTTATAGTCGTCAGAGCGTCCAGTGAGCCCTAACTCTTCTCGCTTTCGGGGCGGCATCTTCGTTCAGAGGAGTAGAGAGGCGGTCGGCCATGGCCACCGCGGCAAAGAGGGTGCATGACGCAAACCGTGTCGTAGGTCACGTGCACGAAAGCGCGCGGCCGGCGGTCTTTGAGTCACGAGTCGCCAAACAGCGCCAGACAGTGGCCGCGTGATGTCCGTCCGCCATCTCAGCTGCCCGGCCTGTCGTATCCGTGTGCGCGCGGACGCCCTGGAGATCACCCTCCTGGAGGATCGTTGCCCGATCTGTCAAGCGATGCTGAGACCGGCGTCGTCCGCCTCCGCTGTGCTCGGGTTTCGCTCCTTCGACCTCGATGCGTTCTCGGAGCAGGAGTCAGATCACCCCCACGCGCCCGGGGCTCCAGTGGACTTCGCCTCTCGCGGCGCGGCGGCGTTGGCGCGAGATGGCCTCGATGCGCACCGTTGGTCAGATGACGGCGGCAATATAGCCGTCGAAGCTGTGGCGCAGCGGCCGGCGACGCGCTGATCGCCGCGCGCGGAGCGCGGAGCCACTCCGCGCTCCAGCCGAGAGACGGCTGTCAGCGAACCGGCGAGGCAAGACATGCGCGTCGGGAGACGGGCGGACCCACCCTCACCCCCCTTCACCCGGCCTCAGGAAGAGGCGGAGGATCGAACATCACCCACAAGCAACAGGGAGACTTCATGGCCAGGATCATCATCACCACGGACCCAACTACCGATCACGCCGCTCCAGTTCTGCTGGACGAGCGCGTCTACGCGATACATCTCGACAACGACCACAACGCGGCACAGCTCATCGAGCGGCTGGGCTGGGCGATCAACGACGCCGAGAACGCCCAGCGGATGCAACCCGCGCTCTAACCTGGGGCCACAGGCTCGATCGATCCCCCGCTGAGGATCAGGAGCAGACCGCCTCCCCCAGAACTTAGAATGCAGGCGTGCCAGCCGACCACGGGGCCACGAGCATGAGCGTCCGCTCCGCGCTCTCCTGGAGCGGCGGCAAGGACTCGGCTCTTGCGCTCTGGACCCTGCGAGGCCAGGGGATCGAGCCCGAGGCCCTGATCACGACCGTGACCGATGCCTATGACCGCATCAGCATGCATGGCGTCCGTCGCGAGTTGCTGGCCAAGCAGGCGCAGGAGATTGGTGCTCCACTGATCGAGGTTCGCATCCCGCCGGCGTGCGTAAACGAGGTCTATGAGGCACGGATGGCGCAGGCATTCGCCTGCCCGCCCCTGTCCGAGGTTGCGGCCGTCGCGTTCGGCGATCTGTTCCTCGAGGATGTCCGCGCCTACCGCGAGGAGCGACTCGCGCTGAACGAGAAGCGCGGTCTGTTCCCGCTCTGGGGACGCGACACCGCTGCCCTGGCTCGGGAGTTCATCGCCGAGGGCTTCGAAGCCACGATCGTGTGTCTGGACCCACGCCTGCTCGACCCCTCCTTCGCAGGTCGACGCTTTGACTCGCAGCTGCTCTCCGATCTGCCCGCGAGCGTCGACCCCTGCGGTGAGAATGGCGAGTTCCACACCTTCGTTCATGCCGGACCCATCTTTCCCAGGCCGATTGCATGCGAATCCGGCGAGGTCGTCCAGCGCGAGGGCTTCGTCTTCTGCGATCTGATCGCCGCGTGATCCACTCGCCGGGCACTCGGAGATGGCGTCCTCGGCAATGACCTGATCGGTCTGGGGCTACTGCCCGCGAGCGCGGCCCACCGCCGACGCGCTCGGCGCCTCGCCGCGGGTGTCCCCGAAGCCCGTCGCGACAACCCGCCCGCAGCGACGCACCCGAGATAGGGCCCGACTCCGATGCCTGCGTTCGCGGCGTGCCCTGCCGCGGCGGTGCCCAACCCCGAGCAACTGAACCAGCGAGCGAGGGTCGCCGGCTAGCATCGAACCGACGGTCCAACGGATCGCGCTGGCGGCTGGGACGAGGTCGTATGGAGACAGGCGCCCGTCCATCACCTGCCCGAAGCGTGTGTGAAGCCGGGGTGCGCTCGAAAGCCGCGCTGCCGTCAACCGTTTCAGAGCATCGACAGGCTGGGGGCTCCCAAGCTCCTGGGCCCAACGGAAGACTTCGATCCGCTCGGCGTCGCGGTGGCGCCACCACTCCTCGAGGCTCTCCGGGCCGGTGGCGGTGAGCGCGAGCGACAGCTCGTGCGCGTCGCGCAGGGCGTCGGTGATACCCAGGCCGGCGAAGAGGTCCTTGTGGTGGCCCGCGTCCCCGATCAAGGCCCATCCCGCTCCGGCGCAGGCGCGAAAGTAGTAGCGGGTCTTGAGCATCCCGCGAACCTCGCTCGCCGGGAGTGCCTCGCCGAGGTGCGAGCGCAGTAACGCACACGAGCGGACACTTGCGAGGTAGGCCGACACGTGATCAGGCCGCCCGTCGGCGCCGACGACGAGCTCGGCGCGCAAGTTGACGGGCTTCGCGCCGTTCTGCCGAAGCTCAACCCCGCGGACGCGTCCGTCATCGGAGCGGATCAGATCAACGACGCGGCTTTGTGTCCAAAGGGCAGCACCGGCGTTCATCGCGGCGACCTGCAGAAGGTCGTCGAGCCTCTCGCGGCGGAGGCAGTGCGCCGCGCGTCCGGGCGAGTAGGGAAGCTGCACCTCGTTGCCATCGAAGGCTAGGCGCACCGTGCGCAGGACAGGCGAGAGGTCGCGAACGGCGGAGCCGACGCCCAGCCGATCGAGCTCATCCATACCAGGGGGCTGGATCAGGTGAGTCGACATCCGCTGGCTGCTGGGCAGGCGTGCCGCCTCGACCAGCGCCACAGATAGTCCGGCGTCAGCCAGGTGGCAGGCGAGCGAGGCAGACTGCACACATGTCAACCTCTCGCTCGACCGGCGGCCGGCGTGCGATGACTCTCATCGCTCTCTTGCGTCGGACCTCGAGGCTGATGGTCGAGGAAACGACCGAGCGAATGGAAGCCGCCGGATATGCGTGGGCTCCCGCCAGGCACTATCCGGTTTTCGAGGGCATCGATCCGGCGGGCACGCGCCTGACCGTCCTCGCCGCGCGCGCGGGAATGACGCACCAGGCGATGGCAAAGCTCGTCTCGGAGCTCGAGGAGCGCGGAATCGTCGAACGCACGCCCGACCCCTCCGACGGACGGGCGAAGCTCGTGCGACTCACCGCTGAGGGGCGCGAGCGGGTCAGGACCGCGCTCACACAGATCGCAGCCATCGAGGAGCAGTGGAATCGCCGCTGGCAGAGCGCTGGCCTTCGAGGCGACCAGCGCATGGCACTGGAAGGGGCGCTGCGCGAGGCGGGCGGGTCACGGGGCTAGGTTCGCCGAAGGGCGGTGCTGGGTCGCCGCTAGGCTCGCATCGTGACCAGGGAGGAGCTCGCCAACCTCGCGCACCTGCGCCGCGCGCGCGATCTGATGGACCGCGAGTACGCGCGCCCGCTCGAGGTCGCGATGCTCGCGCGCGCTGCGTTGATGTCGACCGCACACTTCTCACGGCAGTTCCGCGCGACCTATGGCGAGACTCCATACGCCTATCTGATGACGCGGCGGATCGAGCGCGCGATGGCGCTGCTGCGCCGCGGCGATCTGTCGGTCACCGAGATCTGCATGGCGGTCGGGTGCTCGTCGCTCGGCTCGTTCAGCGCCCGCTTCACCCAGCTCGTCGGCGAGACGCCGACGGCCTACCGGGCGGGTGACCACAGCGCGCTCGAGAGCGTGCCGGGCTGCGTCGCCAAGGACCTCACCCGTCCGAGCCGCAGGCCGAGCAGGATCGAAGAAGCGCGCGGGGCGCTGGCCCCCTAGCCTTGCGGACATGGACATCACTGTCGCCCGGTGCTTTGTCATCGTCCATGACCCTGAGCTCGCGCTGAGCTTCTATCGCGACGCGCTCGGGCTCGAGCTGCGCAACGACGTCGCCCGCGAGGACTTCCGCTGGATCACCGTCGGCGCCGCCTCCCAGCCCGGCGTCGCGATCGTCATCACGAACTACCTGAACGGCAGCCCCGCCGACGGCGACGCGGTCGCCGCCCTGCTCGCCAAGGGCGCCCTGAACGGAGTCCACTTCCACACCGACGACCTCGACGCCACCTTCGAGAAGCTGCGCGCCTCGGGCACCGAGATCGTGCAGGAGCCGACCGAGCAACCGTGGGGCACGCGCGACTGTGCCGTGCGTGACCCGTCCGGCAATCTGGTGCGCATCGACCAGCCACCCGCCGCGTAGTCGTAGAGCTGACACGGGAGCGGGCCGTGGTGACTGAGGCTCAGCCTCGACGGCGCCGACGCGCCGCCTCGGCTACGGGCCGGGTGCTACAGCGATTCGATCGCAGTCGTCGAAGGCCGATCAGTCGGTATGCGCCGCTCCGGTTGCTCCGTTGGGCGAGCCGGAATCCACAGTCGCCGCTGGCATCTCATCGGCCGCGACCGTCTCGCGTCTGAGGAACGCGCCGAGCTCCTGGATCGTGCTCATCAGCGGCGCCGGGAACACGACGGTCGAGTTCTTGTCGACGGCAATCTCGACGAGCGTCTGCAGATTGCGCAGCTGCAGCGCGAGCGGGTGCTCCATCATCACGTCGGAGGCGCGCGCGAGCTCGCCGGCGGCGAGCGCCTCGCCCTCGGCGGCGATGATCTTTGCGCGCTTCTCGCGCTCCGCTTCGGCTTGGCGAGCCATCGCACGCTTCATCGAGTCCGGCAGTTGAATGTCCTTGAGCTCGACCGTCGTGACCTTGACCCCCCACTCCTCGGTCTGCACGTCGAGGATCTCACGGATGTTCTGGTTGATCTTGTCCGTCTCCGACAATGTCTCATCGAGCGTGTGGCGGCCGACGACCGCTCGTAGTGTTGTCTGCGCGATCTGGTTGATCGCCACTTCGACGTTCTCGATCGCAACGACCGACCGGACCGGGTCGGCGACGCGGTAGTAGGCGACAGCCGACACATCAACGCTGACGTTGTCGCGCGTGATGATGCCCTGGGACTGAATCGGCATCGTGACGATCCGCAATGAGACGCGATGGACGAGATTGATGAACGGCACGAAGACGATCAGTCCCGGGCCGCGTGCGCCGTCGCGGACCTTGCCGAGGTGGAACATCACGGCGCGTTCGTATTGCTTGATGATCCGCACTGACAGCGCAAGTGCGATGAGCAGCACGAGGACGACTGCGACGATCACGTAGGCGATCATGGTCTCCCTTCCCTTCCGCCGGCGCGGCCGGCGCGACGCACGAGCTGAGCGTACGCTTTCACCGGCCTTTGGGTGGGCGGTCGGCCTTCCCGTGTCGGCCTGAGAGAGCCGCCGTCAGCGGCCCGCTTGGCCGACCACTCAACTCTAGCGCGTACGGCGCAACGCGCCGCGCGGCTCAGTCGAAGGCGTCAGCCGGGAGTACGAATCGACGCGCCGGACCGCCGTCGTGCCCGGCGGCGGCGCCCACTCGTGAACCGTGCAGTCCGGTGCTGCGCACGGCACCGGTGCCCGCGGTCGAATCTGCGACGCCGCCGTGCGCCGAGATCCAGCTCAGCATCGCGCTCGAGCGAGCGCCCTCGGCGATGATCACGGAGCGCTCGATCACGGTCCCGCCGGATGCGTGCGGACGGGCGAGCCGCCTGACGACGGCACCGATCGCATCCGTCGCCGAATCGTCCACCATATGCCCGCTCGCTGGATCCTCGATACCGACGATGCTACTCGGTATCTGCGTTCCGCCTCGATCAAGCCAGGCTCGGGTCGATCCGCGGGCGTCGGGCACCCAACGTGATCGGCTCCCGTGGTTCGCCGCGCCGGTCGCCGACGCTCCCCGCCCGTACTCTTCCGTGCGTGGAGAGGCCGAACCGTCGGCACGCGTCAGGTGCCGAGGCGCCGCCAGCCGAGCGGAGCCCGGTAAGCGAGAGCGCGGACCACCTGATGGCCGGCCAGCTGGGCACGGCGGACGTGACCGCTTCGACCATCGCCAACATCGGTCCGGGGATCGACTTCTACTTCGCGTTCGGTGTGATCGCCGTGACGGCGGGCGTCGCGGCGCCATTGACGATCCTCGCTGCGGGCGTTGCAACGGCCTTCCTGGCGTTCACGGTGGCCGAGTTCAGCCGAATGGAGCCGTCGGCCGGGAGCTTCATCACCTACATCGAGACATCGCTCGGAGCGATCGCGGGCGTCGTCGCAGCCGTGCTGGTCGCGGTTGGGTTCACGGTGGCGATTGCGGGGGTCTTCACGATGTCGGGGGGCATGGTGACGCTGGCGCTTGGGCACTACACGTCGTGGCGTCCCCCGTGGGAGCCGCTGAGCCTCGTGCTGACCGTTGGGGCGATCTGGCTGACCGCGCGCGGAGTCAGGCTCTCGACGACGGCGGTCGGGCTGGCCGTCCTCCTTCAGGTGCTGATCATGGTCGCGGTCTGCGTCGTCGTACTCTTAGACCGCCGCGCCGACCTCTCGGGAGCCCCATTCGCCTGGTCGCACCTGTCGGGCGGCCTTGCCGGGCTGTCGGCAGGGTTCCCGCTCGCGCTCTACATGTTCATCGGCTGGGAAAACGGGCCGGCGCTCGCGGAGGAGTGCCGCGATCCGAGACGAACCATCCCGCGAGCCCTATTCATATCGGTCGCGATCGGCACCGCCCTGTTCGTGCTCTTCGCGTACTCGACGGTCACCGGCTTCCACTACGACGTCTCATCGATCGGCCGCTCATCGGTGCCGTTCCTAACCATGGCCGACAGATACCTCGGTGCGGCGGCGCTGCTCGCCTGGGTCGCCGGGATCGTGTCCGTACTCGCCACGCTCGTCTCCGGCGTGAACTCGCAGGCTCGCATGGTCTACGACGGCGGCCGCTCGGGGCTACTCCCGGCCTGGCTCGGCCGTCTCCGCGCTCCGGTCGACACGCCGGTGAACGCTCTCGTGACGATGGGGATCGGCGGGCTCGGGATCATGGCCGTCTGGTGGGCTGCGCACGCGATCGGCGCACGGTCGGGCTCGACCGATCCTGTCGGTCTCTACGCCGAGTGCTCCACGATGGGCACGATCGTGATCCTGTTCGTTTACCTGCTGACAACGCTCTCGCTGCCGATCTTCATGTGGCGCCGCCACCGCAAGTCGTTCTCGGCGATCCGACATGTCGCGATGCCGACCCTCGGGGCGCTGAGCCTGGTCCTCCCGTTTGTCGAGCTGTTCAAGCCGGGGCAGCCCGCCCCCTACAGCGAGTTCCCGTACCTGGCGCTCGCGATCCTGGCGGCGGCCACGGCGATCGCCTGGTTCGTCGTGCGCCGCAACCCGTCCGCGGGCTCGAGCGAGGGAACGGCGTTCTCCGAACCGTGAGCCGATGACGGTTGAGTAGCGCCAGCCGAAGCTCACGAGAAAGCGCCATGCATGTGAACCGATATCGACGGCGGCGCCGCCCGGCGCCCGAGCACGTGGGCGCCAGGTCGTGACGCAAGAGCTACTTGACCGTGCCTCCAGAGGCGTTGATCGCGTACCACGTGCCGCCGAACTGCCTTGCGCCGACGTAGGAGGTCCCCGGACCGCTATCGCCACTGTAGGTGTAGAGCGGGTGGCCGGCATAGGTGACCTGACTGCCACTGGTCGAGGACAGAAGCGAAGCCTTGATGCCCGCGCCGGCCGCGGGCCTACCGCTTGCCTTCAGCGACGGCCAGACTGCTGAGCACCCGCTGATCGCCGCACAGCTGCTCTTGTTGGCGTGATCCCGCGTGAACTCATACAGCGTGCGCCCCGAGCTGCTGACCAGGACGTTGCCGAGATTCGTATGGCGCAGCTGCACCGTGGCAGCGCTCGAGTGTGCGACCGGGAGGCTTCTCTGCGCGCTCGCGACCGTCGCGGCGCTCGCCGCGCTTGCCACGCCGACGGCCAAGAAAACATAGGTTCGCTTCATGGTTCCTCCGGATGTCGAGGTGCTCGGACGCGTGACTGCCGTCTCTCACCTCTAGACGCGGCCACGCCGCGAACCTTCCCGGACGTCGGCGTGCCCGCGATCCCCGTCTCTGTCCTCAGCCAGCCAGAGCCGTCCTCCCGGACGACGCGCTGCGCTCGCCAGGCCAGCTGACAGAGTCAACACCTACGCAGCCCCCTCACCTGAACCAAAGCCTGGCTCAGAAGTTGGCGTTCGGATCCTTCCCGCTTTCGCCTGCGCCCGTGCGCCCGGTTGCGCCAGCGCCGCCGGCGGCTCCGGGCGGGCCCGGTTTTCCGCTCGGCGCCGGTGGCCCGCCGTTGCCTTCGTTCCCGCCTCGGCCAGCTTCGCCGCCTGCCCCTGCGCCACCACCGCTGGCGCCGCTTTGGCCGCTGCCCCCGATGCTGCCTTTGACGGAGTCCGAGCTGTAGCTGACGCCGCTCCCGACGGTGACTTTCGCCGCATCGACCGCCCCGCCGATCGCCGCGCCGCCGGTGCCGCCCTTGCCTCCGGTGCCGCCTCTACCCCCGTTACCTCCAGCCCCACCGTTGCCGCCGGTGCCGCCGCCCCCGTTTTCGCTGCTGCCGGGGCCACCGCCTCCGCCGCCGTTGCCTTGGCCACCCCCGACGCCGTTGCCTCCGGCGCCCGGGAAGCCTCCGTAGCCACCGCTGCCGGCGGCCGCCTGCTCACTAGAGAAGGCGGTCGTGGCGAGGCTCAGTGCGCTCGCGTCATAGACGGCGCCCCCGCGGCAGCGCCGCCCTTTCCGCCGACGCCTCCGTTTCCACCGGCCCCGGAAGCTGTCGCGCTCGTACCGGACGAGCCGTTGCCCCCGCCGCCACCGGCGGCCGGTGTACCGAAGTCGCCCGCGAAGCCACCATTTCCGCCCGGGCCGCCTTCACCGCCTCTGCCGCCGTTTGCGCCGAGGGTGCCGGAGCCGCCGCCACCGCCGGCGCCGGCGCTCGCACTGAGGCCGCTGAAGGTGTCTCCGGTCAGGCACTCAGTCGATCTTTATCGGGACTTTATCCAAGCGAGGCAGCTCGTGCGGAGATCGCTGCGCGGGTAGAGCCCGTCGGAGCCGCAGGAGCGACGGGATGCAGTGCAGGCCTCACGTTTTGGTGCCCAGCGCCGTTATCGGTTCATGAACAGAAGAGATCTGCAGTTTCCCTCGGGGGCCGACTCATGCGCGGCCTGGCTTTATCCCGCTGCGGGTGACACGGCCCCGGCTCCGATCGTCGTGATGGCCCATGGACTCTCCGGGACCCGGCGCGACAGGCTGGGCCCGTTCGCCGAGCGCTTCGCCGCTGCAGGCATCGCGGCGCTCGTGTTCGACCACCGTGGCTTTGGCGAGAGTGGCGGCGAGCCAGATCTGTTCCTTCCCAAGAGGCAGATGGAGGATTGGCGGGCGGCAATCACCTTTGCCCGATCGGTGCCCGGTATTGACCCGGATCGTCTGGCGACGTTCGGCTCGTCGATGGGCGGGGGCAACGCACTCGCTGCGGCTGCACAGGACGCCCGTGTCGCCGCAGCAATCAGCCAGGTCCCGTTTCTCGACATGGTGCGCCAGGCGCGCCGATCGTCGCCGCGGGTCACCGCCCGCATGCTGCTCGCGGCTGCCCTGGGCCGCCATCTCCCGGTGGTCGGCCAGCCGGGCGAGGCGGCGTTCATCAACTCGCCCGGCGGCGAGGCCGGCTGGCGTCACGTCGTGGCGATCGGGGAGGGTTCTCAATGGCGTGACCGCGCCTCTTCGCGGTGGCTTCTTGGCCGTCCCTACCGTCCGGCGCGCTATGCGCGCAGGCTGCATTGCCCATGGCTTGTCTGTGTCGGTGAGTGCGACCGGGTCGCCAAGCCAGGGCCGGCGATCGCGGCGGCGAACCGCGCACCACTCGGCGAGCTACGCACCTACCCCGGAGTCGATCACTTCGACATCTACGACGGGCCGCAGCACGAGAAGCTCGTGGCCGACCAGCTCGCGTTCATGCGCCGTCATCTGCGTCCAGGCGAGCCGGTCGCCGTTTCGCCCCGGGCGTCCGCCGGGGGGACGTAGAACACGGCGGGTCGGCCGCCGCGCAACTTGAACGCCCACCCGGGGTTCGAGTGAGACGCCGGGGACATTCGCGCTTGAGCCTGAAGCCGACCTCGATCACTGTGCGCTACGCGTCCGGGAGTGCTCTTGCCGTTTCTCGGAACACGCGGTAGTAGCGTCCGTCGCACAGGCGATAGCTACACCCGAGTCGCTCGCTGCGCAGCTGCAGTCGGCGATGGAGTTCAAGCTCAGGGAATGCAGCCAGCGGCTCCAGAACGAGTTGTGGCCCGCTTGGGTGGCCGTCCTCCCCGTGGCCTTGGATCTCCTTGGCCGCCAGGACGCAGAGGCTTTCATCGAAGGCGCTCGGCATCGTCCGTGACACACCGAAGATGCGGGCGCAAGTACTACGAAGCGTCAGCGCGGCTTGCCCGGATGTGATGCATCAAGAGAGTCAGCACACTTCCTTGCATGAGAGCGTGGAGAGCGGCTGTCATTGCTGCGGGGGGCTGTGTTGCGGCCTATTTCTTGTTGCTACGAGAATCGACCTTGACCTGGGGCGCGACCGCCGAGGAGGCCGCCTGCCGGCTGCCGGGAGATGAGCTGCTCGGCTGCGCGTACGGCGGTAAGAAACGGTATGTCTTGGGCTACCCCGCAAGCGCAGGCTCATCGTCCGGGACCGGCGGCTCACGGCTATACACTCTCGGCGGCCCGGTGGTGGCTTTTGAAGACTACGCAAAAATTGAAGCACTGACCGGGGCTCGTTTCGAAAACGTGCTGCTTGTGCGCGATTTGCATAGCGGCAAGCTCCTGCACGAGGTGCCCACCGGCACGCCCACGACGCCGGCGACAAACGGCAACGTCGGCATCGGAAAGGCGACTGCCATCGTTGTCAAGGGCGACGGCACTGTTGCCTGGATCGTCGGCGTGGCGGGCCTCACCCCTGACTACCAGGTCCACGCGCTCGACAGCGCGGGAAGCCGAGTACTCGCGAGCGGCTCAGACGTAGCGCCGACATCGCTTGCGCTCGTGGGAGATACGCTGTACTGGACGCAGGGCGGTAAGGCGAACTCTGCATCGCTGAACTAGCCACCGAGCCTGAACTTGCTGAAAAGAACTGTCTGCGGGTGGCCGTTCCCGGGATTGTCGTCACGGCGCTCGTGATTAGTGGCTGTGCTGGAAAGGCGCCGACGACCGGCAAGGACCTTTCGACGATCGAGCCACGCGACATCGAACGCGACATCGCAGGCAAGCTCGACACGCTCGCTCCGAAGACTGTCCGCAACCATCTCAATACGATGCACTCGCTGTTCGAGCTCGGTGCGCGCATGGGCTGGTGCGTGCGCAATCCGGTCAAACTGGCCGACCGCCCGATCATCAAGAGCACCGAGACCCGGATTAAGTTCCTCGACCAGCCAGAACTCGACAGGCTTCTCTCCGCCACGCGGTCCATCCAACGACTTAAGCGTGATCAGGCCGCGCAATCGTCCGCAAAGTGCGGGATGAACGCGTGCGGCTCCGAGTTCTCGTCCGTGTGGGCCGCTAAGACCTCGTCTCATAACCTCCGTAAGCTATTTGGGCGGTGGCGCGGACGTGGCTACGGATCAGGGTGGATTTGCTGGGCGGTCGTGGGGTCGCGTGCGACCCCACGCCTGGGCGGGTATTTCTGGTCGGCCCGTCGCATTCGTTTGAGCAGTTCGCTGGGGCGATCGACGCGGCGTTCGCTCGTTGGGATCTGAGCCATCTGCACGAGTTCGAGCTTTCCGATGGCCGGCGGATCGGCTATCCAGACGACTCGTTTGGCCCTGAACTTGTGTGGCTGGATCATGCCAAGCTGAAGGTCGCGAAAGAGCTCAAGTCAGGCGAGGAGTTCGAGTACGTCTTCGATCTGGGCGATAACTGGCAGCACCGCTGCACCGTGGAGCCGCAGAAGGTCGACCCACTCGAGGAGTACGGCGTCGTGCCCGAGGGGCCGGTGGCGATCTGGGGCTGGGGATCGATCCCTGACCAGTACGGGCGGCGAAGCTTTGGCGACGATGGCGAGAACTGATCAGGGCGTCTGTCAGCTTGCGCTGGCAGACCACCGCGCAGCCGAGCAGCATGAACGCCATGTGCAGGCCAGGATCGCGCTCGTAGTGGATCCTGAGCCGGCGCAGATTGTGCAGCCAGGTGAAGGTGCGCTCCACGACCCAGCGTTCCTTGCCCAGGCCCGAGCCATGCCGAGTGTTGCGCCTGGCGATTACGGGCTTCACGCCGCGCTTGCGCAGCTCACGACGGTACTTGTCGTGGTCATAGCCACGGTCGGCGAGCAGCCGCTCGGCACGCCTGCGGGGGCGCCCAGGCTTGCCGGTGACGGGACCGACGCCGTCGAGCAACGGCAGGAGCTGAGTCACGTCGTTGCGGTGCCCGCCGGTGAGGCGATCGCGAGCGATATCCCGCCAGAGTCTGTGATCAGCTGATGCTTGGAGCCCGTGCGGGCACGGTCGACCGGCGAGGGCCCGGTGTGGAGCCCCCCAAAAGCGCACGAATATGGCTGCCGTCAACAACCGCAGTGGACCAGTCGATCTGCCCCGCGCCGTTCAGCCGTCGCAAAAGCTCGCGGTGCAGCCGCTCCCACACTCCTGCGGCCTGCCACGAGGCCAGCCTGCGGTGCGCAGTGGCTGGCGAGCAGCCCATCTCCGCCGGCAGGTGTCGCCAAGCGATCCCCGTGAACAGCACGAACACGATCGCGTTGAAGCACACACGATCATTCACACGCGGACGGCCGCCGCGCGGATCTGGGGGATGCTTCGGGAGCAATGGCTCCACCGCCTCCCACAGCTCGTCCGGCACCCGCCAACCGAGCCCGCCACAGAGCACCTCCCTCACCGGGTTATGTCACCTAGGAGGGTCTAGCGAAACGATTGGCGAAACTCGGCGAGCATGTGCCGCAGGGTCGCGCCGAGTGCTGCAAAATGCAGGATTCCGTCCGGGGTATCCGTAACTCTTCGGAGTACGCCCTTGACGGCGGGGCCAGTCCAGAGGTATTAGACCCGACCAGAGCGATGGTGGTCGCTCCGCAGAAGCTCTTGGGATCGTTCCACAGGAGACATCCCTCAGCGCTGAACTGGCGATGAAATCGTAGACGCCGTTAAAGACGGAACCTAAGCCACGAGCGGCACGGCTTGCGCCCTGGTGAGCGCGCAAGAGAGCTTGGCGAGAATCGTGAGATCGGCATGCAGCCGTACGCGCTCGATCCGGCGCACCCGGAGCGGCGCGAGAGCCCATCCCCCCTTCAGCCTTCCGAACTCTCTCTCGACCGCGCCGCGCCGCTTGTACAGGCGCTTGAAGCGCAGCGTCTCGCGCGGAATGAGGGGATGGAGGCGGTCGGCCTTTACCCACATGGAGGCGGGCTGGCACTCGCCGGTCGGACAGCGCCACTTGGCCGCTTTGCGGGCGTAGTCGGCTCCGGCGAAGCGCCACGGGCCGTGCTCGCACGTCGGGGGCTTGTCTTTCCCCTTCTTCACGTCGGGCGTTTTGCGCAGCGGGATTACCGGCGAGACGCCCCGCTCGGAGCAGTCCGCGTAGACCCGATTGTTGTCGTAGCCCCTGTCCAGCGCGCACGTCTCGGGGTCGACTCCGAGAGTGTGCAGCTTGTCGAGCAGTGGCGCCACCGAGAGCGTTTCGTGGGCGCGGGCCGTCTCGACAGACCATGCGAGAGGCAGGTCGGTTGCGGTGTCCACGGCCATGTGGAGCCTGTAGCCGTAGAAGCCGCCGCCCTTGCGCGTCGAGACGGCCGAGCGATGCCCCCAGCTCGCGTCGGGGTCGGAGAACTCGTCATCCGATCGTTCCCGACCGCCCTTCGACGCGAACCGCTGGCCGTTGGCGTACGCAGGCATGTCAGAGGCGTCAATGGCGATGTCGTTGCCGATGTCGGGAACCTCCTGCTTGACGCGCTCGACGGTACTCGCGATGCAGGCATCGAGAAGATGCTTGTGCTCGCGGAGCTTCGCGGCGGAGCGGTAGCACGCCCATTCGCTCGGAGGATCACCTTCACAGCCGAGCGCTGCTTGTAGCGCGGTGTGCTCGCGCACGAGCGCGACAGTGCGCGTCCAAGTCGGGATCGCGTACACGCTCTTGGCGAGCGCCATGCCCACCATCGCGCGGAGCGGATAGCCAGGTCGTCCGGTCCAACGGGTCGCCTCAAGATCGGCGATCAGGGCCGCAATCTCAGGGGAGTCGAGTAGTCCTGCAAGCTCGACTGCGGCCGAGCGCGGTGGTACGGTCTGCGTGTCCATAGAGCCTCAATCTCTGTGGTCCAGACCCCCGGACGTTGGCGCGTCGCGGGGGTCATCTTTCCGTTGATCTGTATGCCAGACTACATCTCGGATCGGACGGAAAAACCGCTCTAGAGAGGGGGATTTGTGGCGCTGACCGTTCTCGATCGTCCCCTTTACTCCCATGTCGAAGCGGCCCGCCTGCTGCGCCTGCCAGCACGGACTCTCTATCGCTGGCTGGAGGGTGCCGACCGCTCCGGCGTCCACTACGACCCTGTAATCCGGCCGCAATCGACCGGCTCCGACTCGGTGACCTGGGGCGAGTTCGTCGAGGCGGGTCTACTCCGGGGCTACCGGGAGAAGAAAGTCTCGCTGCAAAAGATGCGCCCATTCATCCAGCGTGCTCGCGAGGAGTGGGGCATCCCATACCCGCTGGCGCACTTAAAGCCCCTAATCATGGACAGGAAGGAGCTTGTCTATGCCCTTCAGCAGGCGACGTTGCTCGATCCGAGGCTATATCTCGTGCGCGTTGAGGGTGGTCAAATGCTTCTCGCGGCGCCTGTTGAGGATTTCCTGCAACGGGTCGAGTTCGACCCCACGGGTGTGGTCAGTCGGCTGTTCCCGTCTGGGCTGAGGACCCCTGTCGTCATTGACCCGGAGGTTTCGTTCGGTGTGCCGCAGATCAAAGGGGTCCGGACAGAGTCAGTCGCGGAGTCGGTTGCGGCGGGCGAATCGCGGGAGAGCGCGGCGCTGGCGTGGGGACTCGGGCTGAGCGATGTCGATGCCGCCATTGACTGGGAGCGGAGCCTCAAGAAGGCTGCGTGACCTTCTATGTCGATGCGAGCGTTCCAATCGCCGTCCGCACGGCGCTCGCATCGGTGCGCGAGGACATCGTGTACGCAGGTGGGCCAAACGCGCCCAAGGAGAGGACCCAGGACCGCCATTGGCTGGCAACCGCCGGGAGGGAGGATTGGGTCGTTATCAAGCGCGACAAGCGTATCCGGACGCGACCGTGGGAGCGCGAGGCACTGGTCGCCGCCGGGGTACGGACGTTCTGCCTCACGGGCGGCGGCAACTACACCCGCTGGCACACGCTGCGACTCCTGACGGCTCGCTGGGCGCGCATCGAAGAAATTGCCGAGAAGGTCCCCGGCCCGTATATCTACTCGGTGACTTGGGACGGCGTGCGGGAGCTATCTCTCGCACGGGGTAAGAACACGACGAAATCGAGGTAGGCCGATGAACAGCAAGCCCACAACCCCCGCCGCTGTTGGGCCTACGAGTTTCACCAAACCCTCCTAGAAAGGTTCGGCTCCCAGCACCCAAGCCCTTCCTCAGAAGGTATTGAGACAGCTTCTAAGCCTCGATCCACCGATCCCGTCCGGCGTAAAACAAAGAATGACCTCCTGAAAGGGCTTGGTAGCGGCTGTTGAGGCCAGCCGCGGCCCTGGTTCAGGAGGTCACTCCTATGGTGCAGGATGACGAGCGGGTCGGACTGGACGGGGTGCGGGTCGTCTTTGACGATGATCGGGTGGTCTCGGATGCGGGGGTCGCGCTCGTTGCGACGCTCGCGGGGCGGCTCGGGGTCGAGGGTCTGGTTGGCCGGTTCGTGACGCTTCGTCGTGATCGGCCGGGGGCGGCGAACGTGGGCAGGAAGGTGATCGCGCTCGTGTTCGCGATGCTGCTCGGTGCCGACTCGATCGATGATTGTGATGCGCTGCGGGCGGGTTGCACGCGTCGCTTGTTGGGTGGTTGGCTGCCGGCGCCTTCGACACTCGGGACGTTTCTACGGGCGTTCACTTTCGGGCATGTGCGCCAGCTCGACCGGGTACTCGACCAGGCCTTGACACGCGCGTGGCGGGCGGGCGCCGGCCCGGGCGCCGAGCGGCTGGTCGTTGACGTGGACAGCTTCATCGGCCAGGCCTACGGCTACAAGAAGGAGGGCGTCGGTTTCGGTTACACCAAACAGCGCGGGTATCACCCGCTGCTGGCCTCCAGGGCCGGGGACAGGTGAGGTCCTGCACGTTCGGCTGCGCAAGGGAGCGGCGAACACCCAGCGCGGTGTAGTGCGCTTCGCCGAGGAGCTGATCGCCCGCGTGGCGCGGGCAGGCGCTAGAGGCGAGAAGCTCCTCAGGGCCGACTCGGGGTTCTGGAACCGCAAGCTGATCGCGACGCTCGAGAGCGCTGGGTGGCTCTACTCGATCAGCGTGCGCCTGCAGTTCTGGGTTCCCGACGCGATCAAGCAGATCCCCGAGCAGGCGTGGCAGCCCTTGGAGAACTACTCCCAAGACGGCGAAGCGCAGATCGCCGAGACGACCGCTCACGGACGACGGCTCCTCGTGCGCCGCACCAGGCTCATCGGCCCACAAGCAGAGCTGTGGCCGGACTGGCGGTACTTCCCGTTCATCACCAACCGCACCCACCCTTTGGAGGTCGTCGAGGCAGAGCACCGCCAGCACGCCGTCGTTGAGCTGACGATCCGCGACCTCAAAGACCAAGCCCTGGCGCACTTCCCCTCCGGCCAGTTCAATGCAAACAGCGCCTGGACAGTGATCGCGTGCTTGGCGCACAACCTGGCGCGCTGGACCTCGTTGATCGGGCTGCCTGGCGAAACCTTCCGCGCCTCACGCACGCTCCGGCGACGACTGCTTCAGCTCCCGGGGCGACTCACGCGCAGCGCGCGCACCTGGACCCTTCACCTTCCTGCTCGCTGGCCCTGGCAGGGCGACTTCACGCGCGCCCTCGCTCGAATACGAGCGCTACCAGCCCTCACCTGAGCACAACCGCCGCGAGCGCAGGACCAGCTGAGCCGCCCGTCGATGCCGAGCGGCTCAGAGCTGTCCGAAAACACGCCCCCCAGGTCTTCCACCAAGCGTCCGCTGGCGCTCATGCTGGCCAGCGGCCGGCGGGATGCCCGAAAACCCGCCAACAGCATCAATCGCCCCCGGGCCGTCTGCCGGGCGGTGGATTCAGGCTAAGGGACGCTCGGGGCGTTGAGCCACGACGCCAGGGGTGCAACGCTGCAGATCGGACACCGCTCATCGACAAGGCTCGCACCACCTGCAATCAGGCTTCTGCCAATGCGCGACCCGGGATGGGTCGATCTCGGGCACGAGAGTCGACTACAAATAGAACACGAGCTCGTCGCGAGTTGATTGCGTCGATCTCAAAAATGGTCAATTTACAGCTATTTCCTTTTCTTAGAGTCGGGGAGACAGATGCGAGTCCCCTGGCCGCGGGCGGCATGGCGAAACGTGTGCGGATTCGTGGGCGGGCGAGGCGCTTCCGCCGCGTTGGCTCGTACGGTGGCGCGTCCGTGATCGTGCTTAGCCTTGCCGGATGCCTGGGGCTGACATCATCGCTGAGGTCCGTAACCCCGAGGGCCATGTCGTCCAGCTCGACCGGACAGCTTGGGACCACGTACTCCAACAGCACGTCGAGATGGGCGACTACCTTGCAGAAACGATGGCGGCGATCACGACCCCAGACGATCGCGAACCGGACGTTCGGCCCGGCCGAGAATGCTACTTCCACCGCGGGCCCGCTGCGCTGGATTCGCGTCGTGACAGAGCTTGCCGGCGACATCGATCGCGTCGTGACAGCGTTTCCGCAGTCCAACGATCCTCGCTCTGTAAGCTGGCAGTGATGACTGTCCACGTCGGTCCGTATGAGTTCGATCATGTCTCCTACGACAAGGATGGCGACGTCCTCCACCTGCGGAGAGGGCCGGAGCGGTCCGCGGCGGACACGTTCGGGACCCCCGAGGGACATGCCGTGCGCTTGGATCAGCAGGGCGAGGTCATCGGCATCACGATCGTCAACGCCAAGTGGCTTCAGGAGCGCGACGGCGGACTCAAAGTCACGGTGCCTAGCCTCATGGAAACGGATCCTGGCGACCTTGCCAAGGCGCTGGCAGCAGCCTGAGACGGTTGGCCTGCGCTAAGCGCAGAGCCCTCGCACAACACCAGCGCTGAAATCGTCGCGAATATCTCCAGTTGGACGTGACGGAATGAGACGTTCCCGCGTTCAGCCTTCAAGGCGGCTTCCGCGCCGCGGCAGTCAGTGGCAACAGCCGGTCTCGGCGAGTAGCTCCGAGCGATGGACTCGGATGAGGTCACGCCGCTGGGGCTTCTGCCTCTGAGTGCCTTCTGCGTTTCGTGAGTTTGTTCCCCGACTTGTTCCCCAGACGCTCGCGGCCTCCTGGCCCTCAGGGTGGACGATATCGCGGCCATGGCCCGCCCCGCCGGACTCTCGCCTAGGTCGACGCGAGTCCAGTCCGTGGACTTTAGGATACTGACTCGATGGAGGGATCAGCCGACCGTTTCGAATCCTTCGAGGTTTCTTCGCGCCTGGTGCCCGTCGGCGACCAACGCTCGGCCGTCGCGAACCATTCGCAATCCTCCGGGGCGGGTGCCGGCTCCATCGAAGTAGCTTCCACAGGACCGTCCCGAAGCGACAGAAGCAGATGAACGGGTACAGAACCACCGCGTCTCCAAGTTCGCGGATCGCCTGCCTGCTCATTCCGGGCATCCTCGTTCTCGCGGCGCTGAGCCCACCCGAGGCTCGGAGTGCCGACGGCGCGTCACGGGTGCTGCTCTCGTTCGGCGCATCGGCCTCGGGAGCCCTCGGGCGGGGCGCGTTCGAGGACGGCGACGCCGGCTCGACGCCAACTCCCGTCCGGCTCAACGGCGCAGCCGGCAGCGTCACGCAAGTCGCACCGGGGGCTGGGCATACGCTTGCCGTCACCTCCTCTGGGCAGGTGCTGGCCTTCGGCGTCAACGAATCGGGCGAGCTGGGTACCACGCAGAACCTCGGCTTCTCACGGCCGCGACCCGAGCCACAGCAGGTCAGGCTGCCTGTCGGCGCGGGCCCAGCAAAGACGGCCGCGGCGGGCGAAGGCTTCAGTCTGGTCGTGACTACAGCCGGCCAGGTCTTCGCGTTCGGCACCGACTTCTACGGACAACTCGGCCTGCCCGTGCCGCATCGTGGTCACCCCATCGCCAGCCCGCAGCTCGTCACGCTGCCCGACGCGAGCGAGAGCGTAGTGCAGGTCGCTGCCGGCGGTAGGTTCGCGCTGCTGCTCACCTCCAGCGGCCAGGTCTTTTCGTTCGGCGAGAACAACGCGGGTCAGCTCGGACAGGCTCGAAACGCAGGCGGCGAACAAGCGAACCCCGAGCCCGAGCAGATCGGGATGCCCGCAGGGGCGGGACCAATCATTCAGATCGCCGCAGGCGACGCCCACACGCTGCTTCTCACAACAGGGGGAGGGTTGTACGGGCTCGGCTCAGATCGCCACGGCCAGATCGGTTCGGCCCCGAACCTCGGTTCTGAACAGCCAGATCCGGTGCCGTTTGCGATCGCCCTCCCGGGCCAGAGCGGGCGGATCGTGCAGATCGCGGCGGGCGATGAGGCCAGCTTCGCGCTCACCTCATCCGGTCAGCTCTACAGCTTCGGCGTCGACTGGCAAGATCAGCTCGGCCGGCCCACCGAAAGCACGGGCGAAACCCAGAACCCGATCCCGGCCGCGGTCGCGATGCCCACAGGGTCGGCGACCCCAGTCCGGCTCGCCGTCGGCAACCGGTACGCACTCGTCCAGACCGCCGACGGGCAGCTCTACGGCTTCGGGTCGAACCTGGAAGGCACCCTCGGTGTGCTCACGAACCTCGACAACGGCGAGAGCTATCCGACGCCGATCCCGATCACCGTGCCCGGGTACTCCCAGCTCGTCCCGCTCAGCAGCGGATCAGCAGCCGACGCGACCTTCCTCGAAGCGCTCGACACGCCACCGGCCGGTGCGGCCGGCCTCACAAACGTGCGGGTCACTGCACGCGCAAGGCTGCTGACCAGCGGGGGAGGCCGCTGCTACACGCCGTATGCCACGACGCAAAGACACAGATGCGCGAGCACCACTCCCCTGCGGCTCAAATACGAGCTCGACACGCCGGCGACGGTCACCCTCACCTTCGAGCGTCAAGCGAACTCGATCGTCTGGCACGGCGTCTGCATGCAGGCAGGCGCAAGCCGCAAACCCAGCTGCCGATTCGACCAACTGATGGGCAAGCTCGAACGGCCCGGAAGCCTGCCGGGGAACCATGAGTTCACCTTCGGCGGAGTCCTCGATGGCCACACTCTCCTTCCGGGCCGCTATCGCCTCACGGTTGTCGCGCACAACGCCGCCGGGGACAGCGCACCCCAGCACACGAGCTTTCAGGTGCAGCCTTGATCGGCGAATCGCTCACGCGGGTCAGCAGGGCTCTACTAGGCTGCGCGGTCTTGATCCTCACCCTGGTATGTCTCGGCGAGCCAGCAAACGCGATGCAGGTGGACGTCAACGTCCAATACACGCCCGCGCAAAAACACGCGGCGGCCGAACTGGGAGAGGTGCTCGGAATCGCGGAGAACATGTACGAAAACCCGCCGCTGTGCATGCGCATGAAAGCCGACGGCAAGATCATGGCCGAGGTCTTCGGCATGGACCAGCTGGAGCGCGTCGAGCGGGCGTTTCGCGCGATTAACGTCAAGGCCGAGATGCGTGTGACGTCCATCGCGGCTTACAACGCCCAGATCCGCGCGCTGGAGCGCAAGATCGCAGCCTCAAGGCCAAGCCGCTTCGTCAACGTCAGCGTCGGCTACCTGCAGATCGAAACCCGCAAACACGGGGTGATCGACCTCGATTTCGAACCGCAATGCCCAACGGTTACCGTCAACAAGCCCACGCTGGAGGCGCACCACGGGAAACTCGCCGAAGAAGACCGCTGGGCCGACCAAGCCCAGCAGCATTACGGCACCGACCTGGTCGAGTGGTGGTGCTGCGGAGCTACCCACAGAGGGAAGCGCCCGCCCAAGTCTCCGACGCTCAAGCCCGGCGCCCGCTACTACGAACAGCGGCGAGCCAAACGGGAGCTACGCGGTGCGCTCCGTCCAGACGAACACCTGCCGCCACCGGTTTGCATGCGGTTCCCGCCACGCGGCCCCAGGATCGTCGCGGTCGTTCTCGGCCGACAGAACCTGCCGCACGTGAAGACGGCATTCAAGAAGCTTCGCCTGAAAGCGGTCTACCAGATCAGCTCGCTGCGCAGCTACGAAGCTCACTTGGCCCGCCTTTACCGGCAGATTCGGCCTGCGAAGCCCCGCTCTTATACGGACCTGCATGTCGAATGGAGCGGCTTCGGCTTCACCAAGCCGCTGCAGCCGAAGGAGGACATCTCCTTCCAGCCACTGTGTCCTCGCGTGCAAATCGGGATTCACTACCGGGGGATCGAACCAACCGGTGCCGAACGCGCTTGGGCCGAAGCGAAGGTCCGAAGCTATGGCTCGGACTGGGTGAGCATCTTCTACGGCGAGTACGCAGAAGCCGCTTAGCGGTCGTCTTCAGCGCTTCTTGCTGCGGGCCGCTTGCGAGAGGTCCGACGCCGCGGCGGTTTTCGCAGCCCTATTAGACCCCTTTGCACGTAGCGTCTTTCCGGCAGCCGAAGCAGCCTTTTTGCCGGTCGTCTTCCGGTTGCCCACCTGGGCTAGATCTGACGCCGCCGCGCTCTTCGCCCGCTTACCCGCGCTACTAGATCTCAGCGTTTTCCCGGCCGCTGATGCCGCGCGTTTTCCTGTCGCTCTGCCTGCCATCGCTGCTCCTTTGGTAGTTCTGCGGCGAGCTGCCCGCCTGCCTGAGGCGCCGCCCGCCACGTGATAGCCGATCGACTCTCCCACGGTTAGCTTCAAAGCCTCGGCAACGACCTGTAGCCGCTCAAGGCTGGCAGCGCTATAGCGGGATTGCTCGTAGCGCTGAACCTGTTGCTCTGAGACACCGATCCGTTGAGCGAGTTGCTTCTGCGTGAGTCGCGCGGCGATCCGACCCTCAATCAAGACGTCGGCGAGCTCACCGAACGAGCGAAGTACGCGTCCCTCGACGCGGCCGGCTCGCAGCGCGTCATATGAGCGGAGTTCGTCGTCGAGGTCCGCAAGCTGGCTGCTCATCCCCTCGATCATTGCGTCGTGCAGCGCGGGATGAACGTCAGTCCCCGGGCCTTCCGACCGCGCGCGGGCAATCGCTTGCTCGAAACGTGCTTTCTCCCCGACCGCCACTCGGCGCTGACGCTCATTTGTGATCATTTACAGCGCGTCCTGGATCAACCGCGACAATGCCCTTGCGCCGCCCTTCTCGGTCGACTTGGAAAAAATCCAAGAACGCCCTGCCTGCGGGATCCGCTGGCCCGTTCGCAGGGAAGAGCTCGCCGCCGTACTTCGCCTTCTGAGCAGCCCTCGCTTCGCGGAAGTCCAGCAACTCGGGATCGAGCAGCGTCGGGTCGACGCCCGCCGTCTCCCAGCATCCATCAAAGTCCTTAGGGAGGTCCTTGTCGGTGACGAAGCTCCCGTCGATGTAGGCGCGCTTGCAGCCGGCCTGCGCGAGGCTCCCAAGCGCCTCGCGGAGTCCCTGCAACAGTTCGGCCCGTCGGTCGTTGAAAGCGAAGACGGCGACCAGCTCATTCCACGTCGCATCGTGCACTCCAGGCGGCAGGTTGCCGGTACGAGCGTCAAGCTCTGGAATCGGCATAACCCATCAATATCGTTGTGTTAGACATGTTAGCACGCACCACTTGCCACCGCCAAGTCTGTCGCCCATAACGCCCGCGAATTCCGGAAAGCGACCGCTATGCCGCGGACAGGACACTAGCCCCCAAATCCGATGGGAGGAATTTGGTGTAGGTGGATGAGGACGACCGGACCGCACCAACCAACGGGCGAGGGCTCAAACCAGCCTCATCTGCGCGTTGCTCGCTGTGCGCTCGTAGGCAGCCGTAACGCGATCGAGGGCTCGCTCTCGATCGCGATGCCCATAGAGCTTTCGCACAAGCTCGCCTCCGTCCGTGTGCCCGAGCGCGATCGCCACGTCCTCGGAGGGCAGTTCCAGCTCGTTGACCATGTAGCAGCCGGCGAAGTGCCGCGTGGCCAGGTAGAGGCTGCCGGTCCAGCCAGCGGCCGCTCGCACGGCCTTCCAGTGGTAGGCGCGCGATGCCGCCGACCAGTGCGCCCCGCGAATCGGCGTAAAGCAGAACTCGCCTTCGATCGGCAGCGAGACGATCGCCTCCCGTGCCGGCTCGGTCAGCGGCGCCTCGCGTGCATGGCCGTTCTTCGGAGACGTGAATGTTCGGGTCGCCGCGCTGAACTGCTCGACTACGCGGATGCGGCCTCGTGCGAGGTCGACATTGACGCGCCGCAGAGCATCCAGCTCGCCCGGCCGCATACCGGTGAACGCTGCGACCTGAAGCCATGCCGCGAACGATGGGCTGGCGAGCTCGTGGGCGCACCGGATGATCCGCCATACCTGCTCCTCGGTGGGAGGCTGCTCGTGCCTGCGGCCCGGTCCCCTAGACACGCCGAGCCTCGCGAACGGGTTCTGGCGAACACGACGTCCGCCCTTCGCTGAAGCAGCGTCGTTGAACATGGCGCGCAGCGCAGGAATCGTGCCGTTGCGCTTGCCGCCGGCCAGCCAGTCGCCGACGACCGTGTCGTCGATCGCGTCCATCTGCCGGGTGCCGTACTGCTCCACGAATGCCCGCGTGCGCTCTCGGTTGTGGATGTTGGTCGATTCCTTCGGTCGCGCGAACAGCGGGTCCGTCGTCCATCGCTCCCAGAAGCCGTAGAGCGTCAGGTCGCGAGCGCGAACATCGCCGAGGCGATCGCGTGCCCGCTCACGAGCGCGCTTGGCCTCGCTCTTCGTCGCGAACGTGCCCTGCCCGCCGAGAATGGCTGAGACGCTCACATTGCGACTTCGCGCCGGGTCGTAAACCTGCGCCCGCCAGCGACCGGACGGCATCTTCATCACGCTCACGCGAGCCCACCCCGTCGCTCAGCCCAATCGAGCGCTACAGACGGACGAAACCGCCGCGTACGCCGGCCCCAAGTCACGGACGGCATGCCCTCGGCGACCAAGCGGTCGACGGTCGCCACGCTAACACCCATCAGCCGAGCGAGCTCCGCCCGCGACAAGTAGCGCTCAGGAACCGGGCCGGTCGGTCCAACGGTCGGCAAATAACGGACAGAATTGGTCCTCACGACGGGTATAGACCCCGAGGCCGTCGCAACGGCCAACGACTTAAAGCTCAGCGCGATCCGACTGCGTCGATTCGCAATTCGCTGGCTCGCCGAAGACTGCGCGTCGGGAACGCGAAGTCCCCGATCCGGTGGACGAGACCGACGCCTGCCAGTCGCGCTACGGCGTCTTCGGCGTCGGCCTTGTCGCCGAGTTCGCGTGCGATCTCATCGAGGCTCCAAGGCCACGCAGCTCCGTCGAGCACAAAGCTGATCACGGTGTTGTCGATCTCATCGTCCGAGAGACCGGTCCCTCGGCGGTCGCCTGGAATACGCTCCTGTTGCATCGGAAGGTCCTTCCTTTCCGTGCCGGGCCCCGGGCGGTTGCCGCCGCGCCGGGGCCAATTATTGACTCGTATAGCGTGTAGACTTATAGCGGGCGGAGCAGACAGACTTCGCGCGATGCCGGCGCTCTCGCCATCTCACGCGGCTTTCGGCGCCGCGATCCGTGAGCTTCGCAAGGAGAAAGGCATCGCTCAGGAACGGCTCGCGCTCACGAGCGGGCTGAACCGGGGGTACTACGGCGACGTCGAGCGCGGCGAGCGCAACGTCTCGCTCGCAAACATCCTCAAGATCGCCGACGCGCTCGAAGTGCCAGCTTCAGCAATCTTCGCGCGCTCAGAGACGCTGAGACGCAGCTCCCGCTAACGATCGCCGTCGATCCCGTCGAGCGCCGCCGGCGTCGGCGCCGTCGCGCCCGTCGTAGCGCTGCCGATCTCTGCACAGACTAGATGCACGGGGTGCAAACAAGACCCAGAAGTGGGGTCACATTCGCTGGCCGGTTTCGCGCACTTGGGGTCAACAACGAGACGAGGGCGCACCCAGGCGTCCGCAACCAACGGACCGAGAGGGCGCCGCATGAGCTACCGCATGAAGATCACGCTCCCGGACCCGATAGTGACCCAGCTCGAAGCCCTGGCGCAGCAGCGAGGAGAGCCTGCCGCGCGGGTCGCCGCCAAGATGATCGAGGCTGGGCTTGCGGAAGGAGAGCGGCCCCCGACGCAACGGGTGTCGTCGCCTCCTCGGTCGTTCCCCGCGGGGTCGGAGCCCGACGAGCGACCAGCGTGGCTTGAGCCGTATGGAGGGGACTCGCGATGGAGAGCCTTGATGTGGGGCTCGGTCGTCGCCCTACATGGTCGATACCCGCAGGCGCTGGCCTTCCTCAAGGAGGGATGGTGGGAGGACGCAGCTCACCTCGAGACGTTGTCCGCATTGGTCGTGTGGCGCGATTGGATCGACGACTACGCAGACGATCCACGCTACGAGCTGGCGTTTCACGCGCAGCTTGAGGACTTCGGGCGCGCACTTCGGCAAGAGGGCGGCGGTATCAGCTCAAGTTGGAAGCCGGGCGCTCCGCCTGATGACTGGACACGCTAGGCCACGGTCAGTTTGGGCCTTCGCTTGAGGTTCGCCCCGGCTGGAGACGACGGGTAATCGCAAGGCGTATTCCGGGTCGGTGCGAACCCGCGAAGTGACCGCGAATGCTGCCCCCCACACGCTCAGACGCCAACCGCAATGAAAGGCGCCCAAAACTCCGGATGAGCATAGGGTCGGGTCGCGCCAGACGGCCCGCTCGCAGACCCCGCGCCGCGACGCCCAGGCGGGTCGCCCTCGGCGACACGGCGCTCATACTCGGCTGCTAGCTGCGGGTGGCGATCGAGGAATCGCTGCTCCTCTTCGTCACTCAGAGCGCGGAGCCAGAACTGCGCTCCCCGCAGCGCCTGCGGGGGAGCGCGCTCGGTCAGCAGTTCTTGGTAGAGACGTGTCATCAGCAGTGCGGTAGCTAGGTCATCAACGGGCCAGAGGCTTGCTATTGCGCAGGCGCTACCGGCGGCCAGCGCTGCTGCCGCGATCGAGAACTCCGCGTGCACCAAACCACCCATCGTCGACTGGGCGCTCTGGCAAGCAGAGACGACAACCAGGCGGGCTCTAAGCCCCGCAACGGCCGGTCAACTCAGACGCCGGCATGAGACCGGAGGCGAGACTGATCGCCGCTTCGCCGGCATCGAACAGTCCTCCCCGAGCGTGGCACGCGAGATGGAGGTGGCTCGCCTGTGGGGCGTGCCGCTTCAGGAAGTGGGTGGTGGCGGCGCTCCCGATCGCACACGTGCTAGCCCCAGCGTCAAACAGCTCGGCGATCTCCTCGACCTCCGGGCGCGCCGCGGGAAGGTCTCCGAGCGGATCAGCAAGCGCAATTAGCCGACGGGGCATCACGTCGGCGATCTGGGCGCGGCCGAGTGCCGCGCCGCAGACGGCGGCACTCGGGGCGTACCGGAGCTCGAACCAGTCCGCCAGAGTCTCGCCATTCGACCCGATCGGTGCGGCATGAAGCGGCGCCAAGTCAAGCGGCCCGCAAAGCACAAGTGTGGCGCCCGTGGCATTGACCCCCCGGAGCAGGCTCGCCAGTGGGCCGACGATCGTCTCCCCAAGCCAGGGGAGCAGCTGATCGAGGTTGCCGCCGACGTCATCGTCATCCCCCTGTCCGGAGGCCGCAATCAGATAGGAGCCGCTACCGGACGCGACGGCCGCATCCAAATCATCGCCGCCGACGAACAGATGCATCCAAACGTCGGTGCTGTTTACCTCTATGAACCGGGCCTCCACGCTTACCTGACCGCCTCTTTCGCTCAGTAGGAGCAAGAGCGTTCCCTGCGGTGTTGGGTTGACGTACACGATGGGCCAGCCAGGCTGGACCGCAGCAGTGATCTCAGGCCATTGTGGTCCGGCGCGGAAGTGCGAGAGACCGGGAAGCTCGCGGATCGCGGCGATCGCCTCCTCTAGCCGACGTGATGCCAGTGTGTCGCTCCCGTCGATCGGGGAGGCGATGAAGCCGGCGAGCGCAGACAAATAGCGCTCGCGAGGGTCCCGCGGGACCTGAGAGAGCATTGGGTCGTCAGTATCTGAACGTCCCAGGCGACGTTGGAGTTCCCGGGCGCGGCCTCTATCCAGTGTGAGCGCGGCGCTCTCAGGGTCGCCACTTCTGGCGAGGGCGTACGCAGCCCACCGGTGAAGGTTTCCCGCGCTCTGAATCTCCTGCGCACGCGCGGCGCTATCGATTCGGGCGTTCACCGTGAGTTCCGCCGCCGCAACAGCCGCCCGGAACGCGGTCGCTGCGCCGTCCCAGTCTTCGCGCCTGCTAAGCACCGCACCGACCCGCCACCCGACTTCCTTGCACACGACTGGAGCGCTGTCGGGCGTGACGAGGCAAAGGGCCTCCTGGGCAAACGCAAGCGCCTCATCCTCTTGTCCGAGCTGATCGAGCGCGTTGCTCAGGTCGTCGAGAATCCGCGCGTAGCGAAACGGGTCGGGCACCTTCGGCGTGAGCTCCAGCGCAGCCTGAAGGTGTTCGCGTGCGGAGTTCAGCGATGCCGTTTTGTCGAAGAGCTCATCCAAGCTCCCCTCGGCGTGAGCCTCGACCTCTCTTCAGGTGAGTTGCGGGCTGCTTGGAGCTCGAGGCGTCCGAGCGCCTGGTGCGCAGAGCCGAGTAGCGCGCCGTCGGCGATCGAGTCGCTGTGGGCCAGCACCTCTTCATACGCCGTGCGGGCGTCCTCGGGCTCGACCTCGCCTAGCTCGGCGAGCGTCTGCAGCGCGTAGCCGAGATTGATTTGTGAGTAGGCCCACTCGTCTGCATCGCGCGCGGGGCTGCGATAGGTAAGCGCCTGCCGGCAAAGCTCAGCGGCGGCGCGTGCCGCGGCGGCGCGATCATGTCGCCTGCGGATCATCGCGACGGCGAGGTTGGTCTGCATCATCGCGCGCAGCCCATCGTTCCCTGAGCCCTCGAGCTGCCTCAGACCGTCCTGGACCGAGACGATCGACCGGTCTGTGTTTTCGGCAGGGTCTCCGTTGACCCGTTCGGAGTACGCGAGACCACGAAGCATGAGTATCCGCGCGGCCTGCTCGCCATGGAGGGAAACCTCGAGAGCTTCTTCAAACGCCTGGAGGGCTGCCTCGATCTCGCCGGCGCGATCCGCGGTACTTAGCTCGACGAGCAGCAGGCCGCGCTTTGTCAGCAGATCGCAGACACTGAGGCCGTAGCCGATTTCCCTCGCAAGCCAGAGGGCCGGCTCGATTAAGTCGAGCGCCCGGGACAACTCCCCTGCGTCCCGCGCCTCGTCGATCTCGGCATCGAGCGCCGCGAGATGACGGCCGGCCGCGTCGGCGGTCTCGCGTGAGCGAGCGAACGCCTCCCAAGCCGCCTGCGGATCGTTGCGGGCGTCCTCGAGGAGGTGAAGGACCAAAGCGATAAGCGGGCCATAGCCAGGGCTCTGTGCGATGAGCCGCACCTCCTCGATCGCCATCTCGCCCAACAACTCGGGACGCCGCTCAAGCACTTGCTTCAACTCAGCGGCATCCTGAAGTCCCAGAATCTGCTCGATTGCCTCATGCACGGCCTCACGCTGCCGCTCAAGCGTCGTCTCGCTCTTTCGTCTCGCGCGATTTCGCGCCGCCTTGCCCATCATTCGATGCTGGCATACCCGCCTGGCGCTCAGGCTCAGAAGAGTGAGGGTCTCCGTGGGCGGTCGATGCCTACCGTCGTGGGCGGTTCGTGGGCGGACTACCTACCGGGCGACATCATTCGCCCGACAACCCCCATCGGCGACATGAGCCCGCTATCCCACCCCCAGAGCCAAATCCTGCCCCCTCAGGATGCCCCTAGCCCTTCCCAGCACCCACCAGCATTTCTATCGGGGAGACAGGATTTGAACCTGCGACCGCCCGGCCCCCAGCCGGGTGCGCTACCAGACTGCGCCACTCCCCGTGGCTACTGCAAGCGGGCGACGGGAATCGAACCCGCCCTAGAAGCTTGGAAGGCTTCTGTGCAACCACAACACTTCGCCCGCAAGCCCAGTCATATCGTATCGCCGGTCCTGACCCCGCAGCACCGCACCCAGGGCTGAGCGCTGTGCTCACCAGCACCGCGACGCGGCCCTCGGCCGAGGGTCATACGCCAGCGTGGCCCACCTTTGCGCGTCGCGTGGGACCCCGTCGCGCGAAGCCTGCTCGGCGCCCGACGCCGCATCGTGCGCGGTCCCGGCGCCACGGTGACACACGCCCCCCTCCGCCTCGAGCCACTTCAGCGCCCCGCGAGGCGCCCTACGCCGCCGGACCGGCCCGTCGCGCCTCGACCGGGACCTCGCCCGTGCCACCGGTCAGCCCTGGGGGTGGCCAGGGGCCGAACCAGTTGTCGCGAGCGCCATCGAGCGTGATCGTCTGGCCCGCCAGCGCGCGTCCGACCGGCGAGCACAGCAAGGCCACGAGCCAGGCATGCTCCTGCGGCGATCCGAGCCGGCCCAGTGGGACCGACAGGCCCATGCCCGCCTTGACGCTCCCCGGGTACTTCTCCATCGCCTCGGTGTCGAAGTGGCCTGCCGCCACCGCGCTGACCGCGATGCCCTCCCCGGCCCAGCGGTCGGCGAGCTCGCTCGTCAAAGCCTCGACCGCGGCACGGGCAGCACCGGAATGGGCCATCCCCGGCATGCCGTGGTGGGGCGAGAGCGTGACGTTGACAATCGTCCCATCGCGCGGCTCGCCGGACCCTGCGCTCGGGCCGGCGCCAGTGCCCAGCCCGGCGGCGACCGCCGCCTCGGACATGTTGAGCATGCCTTCGACGTTCAGCCTCCAGACCGCGTTCCAGCCCTTCGCGACGATCTTCTCGGCCGGCGTGAAGTACTGCCCGCCCGCATTGTTGACGAGGATGTCCAGGCGCCCGTGACGCTCGCGCGCGAACTCCACCAGACGCTCGGCCTCGGCGGGCTCGCGGATGTCGCCGGAAGCCCAGGCGACCGCCCCCGCGCCGGCTCCGGTCTCGCTCTCGATCTCCTGGGCGGCGCTCTCGAGCACGTCCTCGCGACGTCCCACGATCGCGACGCTCGCGCCGCAGCGGCAGAGCTCGGCGGCGCTCGCCTTGCCCAGCCCGGTGCCGCCGCCGGTGATCAGCGCGCAGCGCCCCGCGAGCATCTCTGCAGCGAACACGGTCGAGCCCTCGCGCTCGGCAGGGCGCCCTGTCGCAATCCCCGCAGCCCGCTCTGGCGTCCGTTGCGGCTCGTTCGGCCCCTCTGACACAGGCGCGATCATAGGGCGCTAGCGTGTTCCTCCGTGAGCAAGCGCGCGCGCTGGATCGTGGCGGGGCTCGTCGCGCTGGTGTGCGCGCTCGCCCTCGCCGGCTACCTGTATGACCGCAACCGCACGGGAAGCATCTACCACCCGCATGCGCGCTTCATCGCCCAGCCGACGCCAACCCTGCCGAAGAAGGGTCCCGAACGGTTTGCCTGGCCCTTCTACGGCTACACGCCGACGCATACCCGCTTCTTCCCAGCGCCCGGCAAGCTGTTCCCGCCGTTCAAGCGGATCTGGGAGCACAGCGGCAACTCGCTGCTCGAGTTCCCGCCGACGATCCGTGAAAACCACATCTTCCAGCTCGCCGACAACGGCGTCCTGACGGCCTACAACAAGGACAACGGCCATACCTTCTGGCAGCGGCGGATCGGGTCGCTGGCGGCCTCGACGCCTGCGACGGTCGGTGACGTCGTATACGCGACCGTGCTCGCGCGCTCCGACGGAGTCAAGAAGGGAGAAGTGCTCGCGCTCTCCTACTCCAGCGGCAAGACCCTGTGGTCGCGTGCGCTGCCCAGCCCGAGCGAGTCCTCGCCGCTGGTCAGCGGCGGCCTGCTCTTCTTCGGCTCCCAGAACGGAACCGTGTATGCGCTGAACACCCACAACGGCAACGTCATCTGGACCTACCACGCGGCTGGCGCGGTGAAGGCCAGCCCGACGCTCTCCGGCGGGGCGCTCTACTTCGGCGACTACTCCGGCCACGTACAGGCCCTGTCTGAGAGCACCGGCAAACGCCTGTGGGACAGCAGCTCAGAAGGGCGCCTGATCGGCAGCGGCACCTTCTACTCGACCGCCGCCGTGATGTATGGACGCGTGTTCCTGGGCAACACCGATGGCCGCATCTACGCCTATGACGCCTCGAGTGGCAAGCTCGACTGGGCGGTGCAGACCGGCGCCTACGTCTACTCCTCCCCCGCCGTCACCAACGCGCCCGGCCTCGGCCCGACGGTCTACGCGGGGTCATATGACGGCACCTTCTATGCGCTCAACGCACGCTCGGGGCACATCGCCTGGAAACTCCGCGCCGGCGGACGCATCTCCGGGTCGGCGACGATCGTGGGCAAGGTCGTCTACTTCGCGGACCTCGGCACCCGCCGCACCTACGGCCTCGGCATCTCCACCGGCAAGGTCGTGTTCCTGATGCACACGGGCTCCTTCGATCCGGTCATCAGCGATGGCAGCCGCATCTACCTCACCGGCTACACGGGCATCTACGCGCTCGCACCCCGCTGAGCGCCTATCGCCCGCGACACGAGCTCCCGATGCCGAGCGCTCGATCAAGCGAGAAGCGGGCCGCTACGGCCACGGCTCCCGGCGCACGCACGTGCACGTAGGTCCAGCCTTTGGGGGCGCTCGAGACACACGCGGCGCCGCTCGTGACCGCGAAGTAGCGGGAGTCGTGAATCCGCACCAGGAATGTGCCCGCCGCCCGCGCGAGCAGCGAGAAACCTTCGTGGCCGAGCGCCAGCAGTCGCCCCGGCCCCTGCAGCAGCGGCGCGGCGCCCCGTACCGCGTATACGCGCCAGTGCCTGCTCGCGAACACCGGCCGCAGGTAGGGCTCGCCGCGGCGGATCAGCGCGCCCTCCTGCGCGCTCGAGGGATCGAGCGCCGCATCCGGAAGCGCGACATAGGAGATCGCATGCAGGCGCAACCACCGGTGGTAGGCGCTCGGGGACAGGCCGCTCTCGAGCAGCGGGCGGTCATACAGCTCATCGAGCTGCTTCTCCCAGCCACGCGCCAGCGAGATTTCGGGCGCCAGCAGGGCGGCCTCCCAGTGCGAGCGCGTCAGCGGCACCTCCACCCGCGCGAGCCTGCCGCCGTGCGATCGCAGGTAGCGCTCGAGCGGCACGTAATAGGAGGCCGAGGTCGCCGGCGAGCCAGCGACGGCGCGCGTCTCACGTACCGGTCCCCACAGCACCCACACGAAGATCGCGCCTAGGGCCACCACCGCTCGCGCGGGCATGTCGCGCGGCGAGCGCACATCTCTCAGCGAGCACAGCACCAGCGGCGCAGCAAGCAGCGCCGCGTAGCGCTCGATGTTGCTGCCCATCGGCGTGCGCACGAGCAATGTGAGCAGGCACGCGAGCGTGTACAGCCCAGCTCCGAGGCGCAGCATGCGCTCGCCCCGCGGCAACGCCAACGAGAACGCGATCACGACGACCGTCGTCGCCACGAAGGAGCTCGTCGGAAACGGCTCGAACCCGCCTTCGCCGAACAGCAGCGCCAGCGGCGCGAGCACCAGCGCGACCGGCAGCCCGACCACCGCGAGCGCGCGCGGCGAGCAGCGGGCGAGCGCATATGTGGCGCCCGCCAGCACCAGCAGCAGGCCGGCGACGGGGCTGGCCGCCGCACACAGCCCCGCGAGCAGCGCCGTGAGCGCCAGGCGCCGATGACCCAATGCGAGCGCGCACGCGAGCGCGAGCGTGACCCCGAGCGCGAACGTCAGCCGCCCGCTCCACAGATCGCCGACCGCGGCGATCGCGAACAGGCATGCGCCCACGCGCACTCGCGTCTCCCTGCCATAGCTCGCGAGCACCAGGCGTTCGAACAGCAGCGCCGAGCACAGGGCCGCGACTGCCGCGAGGGCGCGCGTACCGATCAGAGAGGCAAGCGGCGCGAACAGCAGCCCGTAGCCGGGCAGGTTGTGGCCGTCATACCAATGCTCGTCGAACACCGCGAAGCCGTGCGCTTCGAACAGGCGCACGCGATACAGCTGGGCCGCCAAATCCGGGGTGCGGGGATCGACGAGGAGCCACACGAGCACCAGTGCCGCCGCCAGCACGAGCGCGACCGGGACGCGAGCGCCAGATACAGCCGGAGTCCGATGCGCTACCCCACCGGACCCCGGCCGATGTAGGTTCAAACCGGTGAGCGGCCGAGAAGTAGCTGTCGACCGCGATACCCCGATAATCGGCACGCGCAGATCATGACGAGCAAGACGAACAAGTGGCGCGGGAGCGCGCGCAGATCGCCCGGCCGCCGGCTGGCGATTCTCGCCGGCGCCTGCCTGGCGCTGCTGGCGGCAGGGTGCGGGAGCGCAACGCACCACCCCACCGAGATCGCGGCGAGCGAACTGGCCGAAGCGCAGACGTTCCCCTACTACCGGATCTACTGGGTCGGGCCCAGCTTCGAAGGCAGGCCGCTCGCGGCTGCGGACGGGCGCAAGGGCTACAACAGCGCGGTCGGCGACAGCGTCTACTACGGCGACTGCGTGCGCAACAAGGGGCCCTTCGGTGGCGGCTCGTGCACTTTGCCGCTGCAGGTGACCTCGGTGATCTACCGGCTGCACGACAACTCGGCGCTCGGGCCGCAGCGCAACCTGCTGCTGCGGGGGGTGCCGGCGACCGCGTATGACGGCGGGCGCTCGATCGAGCTCTACAGCGGGAGGGTGGCGATCGACATCTTCTCCGACACCTTCGCTCGCGCCCGTCGCGCCGCGATGCTGCTGCGTCCGCTGAACGCGCGCGGCTCATCCACCGGCCCACTGCCCGCGCCGGTGTTCTGCCCCGGCCTCTGGGGTCCGCAGGGCAGGGCGCTGCAGCGCGCGATGGCCAATCTCCCGGGGCATGCCTGCCAGCACGCCGCCGCCCAGCTCGCGTTCGCCGAAAGACTGCGCACGCGCCAGGTCGACGCCCGCACTAGACCCTATGCCGTAGGTCACCCGTTGGGTTGACCGTCGGAGGTGGGCCGGACACTCCTCGCGGGGGTTTGTCTGGCCGGAGAACGGCTCCGGCTGACCCCAATTCAATGAGGAGGTCCGGCCATGACCGGAATGGTGACTTATGCGGGGCTTGATGCGACTCTCACGCCTGGCAGAAGACGAGCAGTGGTGGCCGACCGTCGCGAGGCTCCGCTGCTTCCGGGGCGTTGACACCCTGACAGCGTTCGCGTTACATCTCGAGCTCGGCGGGGACTGG
This sequence comes from uncultured Solirubrobacterales bacterium, assembly GCA_963706765.1. Lineage (GTDB taxonomy): Bacteria > Actinomycetota > Thermoleophilia > Solirubrobacterales > Solirubrobacteraceae > Palsa-744. The sequence goes on from OY970168.1 coordinate 361,794, forward strand.
CAGCGCTTTCAGCGAGCGAACGCGCTGAGTGCGTGGCTTGGGCTGATCCCGTCCCTTCACCAGTCCGGCGAGTCATCGCATCAGGGGTCGATCGCAAAGACGGGATCGGGCTTCGCTCGCCGGCTGCTGATCGAGTCAGCCTGGCACTATGGACGCTCACCACGGATCGGGGTCACCCTCCAAGACCGCCAGCAAGGCCAGCCCGACCAGGTCCTGCAGATCGCTAACCGTGCCCAGCACCGGCTGCACCGGGTTTATCACCGGATGCGCGCCCGCGGCAAGGCGCACAACGTGATCGTCGTCGCGTGCGCACGCGAGCTGTCTTGCTTCCTCTGGGCAGCCGCAACCGCCGACTGACTCCGGCTGACAGCCCTACGGTCGGGAGGCCGGGGCGCCGGGCCATCAGCGGTCGGCACGCGATCGTCCTATGGGCAGCACCCCGACAGGGTGCCACGCCCGTTTCTAGACAGCGCAAGCCGACAGCACGAAACCGGGCCCTGGGGTACCCAGCCCCCGCATCATCAGACTGGAAACGCCGACACCGAGCCCGACGCCCCGGCCTCCCGACCACAACCACCGCCCATCAACCAGGCGCGATCAACGCTGCCCACTTGACAAGCACCGCGACATATCAGGACGGAGCGACGCTCGGCTCAGCAGGCCGGCCGAGCTCACGCCGCAAGCTGAGAAACGCCAGCGAGCCGATCAGCGCCGGCACCCACAGCGAGATCGCGCGATAGACGAGGACCGCCGCGAGGACCGCCGAGCCCGGACGCACGCCGAACAGGATCAGCATCGCGAACAGGCCTCCTTCGACCGCCACGAGTCCGGCGGGAATCGGCAACGAGTTCGCCAGCAGGCCGACGAGGTAGGCCATCGCCACCGCCCAGAAGGACGGGCTCGGGCCGAAGGCGAGCAGACACACATACAGCACGAGGACATCGAACAGCCAGTAGGCGACCGCGCCGAGCAGGCGCCACTCGCGCCGGTGGATCAGCGTCAGCGCATCGAATATGCCGCCGCTGATCGCGATCAGCGCGACGTAGGCGCGCCCCTGCGGCCGTACGTTCGCGCTCCGGCGCGCCCAGCGGGCGAGCACGAGCGTCAGCGCGATCAGCAGCGCAGCGCCGGCGGCGGGCAGCAGCGTCAGCAGGGCATTCTGCGAGCCGGGCAGCAGCCCCAGGTACATCGGCACGCCGATCAGGATCGTCGCGAACACGCCGACGGCGCTTGTCAGCACGAAGATCAACACCGAGCGCTTGGCGATCCGCTCGACCGATATGCCGCGGCTGCGCAGCACCCACGCCCCGAGCGCGATGCCCGCCAGGCCGCTGACCGATACGACCGAGTTGACCGCGAGCTCTGACAGCGACAGCCGCGATATCAGGGTGCGGCTGAGCATTCCGAAGACGAGCGAGAACAGCAGCACGTAGCCGGCGCAGGAGAGCAGCTCGAGGCAGATCCCCAGCGCCACCCAGCCCGCGTGCGCGTGAGGGATTCGATCGGCCGCCTTGCGCAGCCCCGGCACCGCCAGCAGCAGCGCCACCAGCAGCACGAAGAAGATCGCCAGGCTGATCAGGCTGTTGCGCAGCGTGCGCGACTGCTTGGCCATCTCCTGCTCGGACTCGCGTTCGCGCGCGCTCGCGGCTGAGCCCTCTGGGCCCGTTTCGGCATTCGGGAGCACTGGTTTTGCACTACCCGTCGGGCCCGTATCGGCATCGGGGGTCATCGGCTTCGCTTTAATCTCATCATGGCGGAGCAAGCTGCTCGCATCCTCGTCGTCGACGACGAGCCGGCTGTGCAGGGGGCACTGTCACGGGCGCTCGCCCTCGAGCACTACAAGGTCTCCCAGGCGCTCGACGGCCAGCAGGCGCTCGAGCGGCTCGGCGCCGACCCCTACGAGGTGGTGATTCTCGACATCTCGATGCCCCGAATCGACGGCCTCGAGGTGTGCCGACGGCTGCGCGAGGTCGGCGACCGCACCCCGGTCTTGATGCTGACCGCGCGCGAGGAGGTCGACGACCGCGTCGCCGGCCTCGACGCGGGCGCCGATGACTATCTGGTCAAGCCCTTCGCGCTGCGCGAGCTGCTGGCGCGCGTGCGTGCGCTGTTGCGGCGCTCTAACGAGGACGAGGACGAGCAGCCGGGGATGCTCGCGTTCGAGGACCTGCGACTCGACCGCGTCGCCCACGAAGCCTGGCGCGGCGAGCGCCTGCTCGCGCTGACGAGGACGGAGTTCCTGCTGCTCGAGATGTTCCTGCGCCACCCCCGCCAGGTGCTCACGCGCTCGGCGATCTTCGAACACGTGTGGGGCTATGACTTCGGCGCCACCTCCAACTCGCTCGGCGTCTACATGGGCTATCTGCGCCGCAAGACAGAGTCCGCAGGCGAGCCGCGACTGCTGCACACCGTGCGCGGGGTCGGCTACGTGCTGCGGAGCGAGCAGTGAGCTTTCGCCGCCGCATAACCCTGGCCTCGGCCTCAGCCGTCGCGATCGCAGTGCTGCTCGGCTCGGTGCTCACCTACTTCCTGGCCGACAAGGAGCTGCATCGTCAGGTCGACGCGCAGCTCCTGCATCGTGTCGACAACCTGCGCCTGATCGAGCGCCACCCGACACACCTGCGCGGGGACAGGCTGCTCGATGCTCTGCAGGGAAGGACCTCCGAGGCTGGCCAGCTGTTCGAAAGCGCGTCAGGCAACGCGCTCAGCAACGTACAGCCCCGTCCCAACCAGGTGCGCGGCTACCAGCAGCTCGTCGACGCCCACGGCGCTGTGCTGTTCCGCTCGGGAGCCCACGACGTGACCTTGCCCGTCGACGCCCGCACCCGCACGCTCGCCGCGGGCAAAGGCAGGAGCTTCTTCCGCGACGCCGTCGTCAACGGCCTGCGCCTGCGGATCCTGGCCGAGTACTTCGCTCCCGGCCGGGTCGTGCAGTTCGCCCAGCCGCTGACCGAAGTCGACGAAATGCTCAGCCATCTGCGGTTGCTGCTGGCACTGCTGGGGCTCGGCGGCATCGCGCTCGGCGCGCTGCTCGGGCGCTTCGTCGCGCGCGCTGCGGTGCTGCCGATCAAGCGACTCACGCAGGCAGCCGAGCACGTCGCCCAGACGCAGGACCTATCGCGCCGCATCTCCCCCGCCGGCGAGGACGAGATCGGCCGGCTGGCTCAGCGCTTCAACGCGATGCTCGACGCCCTCGAGCGCTCGATGCACGCCCTCGACGCCTCCGTGCGGGCGCAGCGCCAGCTCGTCGCCGACGCCTCGCACGAGCTGCGCACCCCCGTCACGAGCCTGCGCACGAACATCGAGATCCTCCAGCACGCGCCCGACATGGACGGACGCGACCGCGAGCGACTGCTCGATGACGTCGTCGATCAGACCGAGGAGCTGACGCTGCTGATGAACGACCTGATCGACCTCGCCCGCGGCGAGGAGCAGCGCCAGCACGTCGAGGACATGCGGCTGGACCTCGTTGTCGAGGAGGCCATCGAGCGCGCCCGCCGCGACTCGCCGGCGATGCGCCTGCGCACCGCGCTTCAGCCGACGCTCATCAACGGAGTCGCCTCGCGCCTGGAGCGTGCCGTCAGCAACCTGATCGACAACGCGATCAAGTACAGCCCATCCTGCGAGCCCGTCGAGGTCGAGCTGCAAGACGGCCAGCTCACCGTGCGCGACTACGGTCCGGGGATCCCCCCGAGGATCTCCCACACGTCTTCGATCGCTTCTACCGCGGCTCCGAGGCGCGCGGGCGCTCGGGCTCGGGGCTCGGCCTGGCGATCGTCCGTCAGGTCGTCTCCCAGCACGGCGGCGTCGTTGCCGCCGAGCCCGCACGGGGCGGTGGGACGCGGATACGAGTCACGCTACCGAGCGCCGAACCGCTCGGCGTCGCCGCACTCGGCCCCGAGCCCGCCGAGCACATGCCGGCGCCCGCGGCCTACAGGTAGGCCGAGGAAGCCGCCGAGCTCTCACCCCACGCTCGCTCCCGACGCCGCGTGCCGGCGTGCACGCTCACGAAACGCCGCCGGCGCCAGGCCATAGCGGCGGCGAAACGCGCGCGCGAAGTTGGGCGACTGGCGATAGCCCACCAGTCGCGCGACGTCGGCCACCGGGATCGCCCGCTGCTCGGCGAGCAGCTGCGCAGCAACCCGCATCCGCCGCGAGAGCAGATCCTCGTGAAAGGAGTCCCCGAACTGCGCATAAGCCCGCTGCAGTTGCCGCGGCGAGGTCGACAGCGCATGCGCCACAGCTGCGAGCGTGAGCGGGCGCCGGTAGTAGCGCGCCACCACCACACGCGCGAGCAGATACACCCGCCGGCGCTCACTCAGGGTCTCGGCACGCATACCCCCTCATCCGACAAGACGCCCGCGACGGGACATGGACGCAGGTCGCAGCGAGAGGCAGTCAGTCCTCGCCGAGCTCGAGCACCGCCAGGAAGGCCTCTTGGGGAACCTCGATGCGCCCCACCTGCTTCATGCGCTTCTTGCCCTCCTTCTGCTTCTCGAGCAGCTTTTTCTTACGCGTGATGTCGCCGCCGTAGCACTTCGCGATCACGTCCTTGCGAAACGCCTTGACGGTCTCGCGGGCGATGATGTGCGAGCCGATCGCAGCCTGGATCGGCACGTCGTACTGCTGGCGGGGAATGCGCTTGCGCAGCTTCTCGGTCAGCGAGCGGCCCATCTCATATGCCTTGTCGCGGTGCACAACCATCGACAGCGCATCGACCGGATCGCCCGCGAGCAGCACGTCGAGCTTGACCAGGTCCGAGGGGCGCATGCCCTCGAGCTCGTAGTCGAGCGACGCATAGCCGCGGGTGCGCGACTTGAGCTGGTCGAAGAAGTCGAGCACGATTTCGGCCAGCGGCAGGTCGTAGGTCAGCTGGACGCGCTCGGGTGACAGGTAATGCATGCCGGCATGCTCGCCGCGACGTTCCTGGCAGAGCTCCATGATCGCCCCGACGTGCTCGCGCGGCGCGATCAGCTGGGCCTTGATGTAGGGCTCGCGGATCTCTGCGATCGCGCCCGGGTCGGGCATGTCGGAGGGGTTGTGCACCTCCACCTCCTCGCCGCTCGCGAGCGTGACGTCGAACTCGACCGAGGGCATCGTCGCGAGCAGCTCGAGGTCGTACTCGCGCTCGAGGCGCTCGCGCACGATGTCCATGTGCAGCAGCCCCAAGAAGCCGCAGCGAAAGCCAAACCCGAGCGCGTCGGAGGTCTCCGGCTCCCAGGCGAGCGCCGCATCGTTGAGCGTCAGCTTCTCCAGCGCATCGCGCAGGTCGGGGTATGCGTCGGAGTCGATCGGGAACAGGCCACAGAACACCATCGGCTTGACCTCGCGATAGCCGGGCAGCGGCTCGCTGGCTTCGCGGCGACCGCTCGTGGACGCGCCACCGGCCGCGCGCGTCGTCAGCGTGTCTCCGACGCGCAGCTGGGTGACGTCCTTGATGCCCGTGATCAGGTAGCCGACCTCGCCTGCGGACAGCCGCGCGACGGGCGTCATGGTCGGCGAGAAGAAGCCGATGTCATCGATCTCCGCCTGCGTCCCCGCCGCCATCGCGCGGATCAGCTCGCCCTTCGCGAACGAGCCGTCGACGACGCGGATGTATGCGATCACGCCGCGGTACTGATCGAACTCCGAGTCGAAGATCAGCGCGCGCGGCGGCGCGGCGGGGTCGCCCGCCGGCGCGGGCACGCGGCGGATCAGCTGCTCGAGCACCTCCGCCACCCCCTCCCCGGTCTTCGCGCTGATGCGCAGGATCGACTCCGGCGGCTCCCCCAGCAGCTCCGAGACCTCGCCCGCCACCCGCTCGGGCTCTGCGCCCGGCAGGTCGAGCTTGTTCAGGCATGGGATCAGCTCGAGGCCCGAATCGATCGCGAGGTAGGTGTTCGCGACCGTCTGCGCCTCGACCCCCTGCGAGGCGTCCACCAGCAGCAGCGCGCCCTCGCAGGCCGCGAGCGAGCGCGAGACCTCATAGGTGAAGTCGACATGCCCCGGCGTGTCGATCAGGTGCAGCTGATAGGTCTGGCCATCGGAGGCGGTGAAGAACACCCGCACCGCCTGCGCCTTGATCGTGATGCCGCGCTCGCGCTCGAGATCCATCGAGTCGAGCAGCTGCGCGCGCATCGCGCGCGGATCGACCGTATGCGTGAGCTCGAGGATGCGATCCGCGAGCGTCGACTTGCCGTGATCGATGTGCGCGACGATGCAGAAGTTGCGGATGTGCGTCTGCTCCATGGCCGGATGCAACTGTAGACGCGCGAGCCCAAGCCGCCGCTCAGGCCCTGCCGAGCTGAGCCCGAATCAGGCGGTGAACCTGATGAGCCTCGGGCACGCGCATCGTCAGCACGGCGCGCGCATACACGAGCACGCCCACCGTCGCAGCGCCACCGACGCTCACGATCTGCGCCGGCAGCGAGGTGCCGAGCAGGTCATCGAGCAGCCGCCACACCAGCCACGACACGCCGCCGAGCAGCGCCGATGCGAGCAGGATGCGGGCGGTGATCATCAACGTCTGACCCCCTTCCAGGTGCCCGTCGAAGCCGATCCGCAGGCGCCTCAGCTGAAGCCCGGTCATCACCACGTTGGCCGCGACCGTGCCGATGATCAGGCCCGCGATTCCCAGCGGCTTGTACAGGCCGATCGACACGATGATGTCGACGATGATGTTGATCGCCGCCAGGCGCGTGGGGATCCAGGGGCGCTGAACGGCGAAGAACACCCGCGTGAGCAGCAGGTTCAGGCCGCCGAAGGGGAGGCTGAACGCGAACCAGAACAGCGCTATCGAGACGAGTTCGGTCGAGCGCGCGCCGAAGTGGCCACGCTCGAACACGAGCTTCACGATCGGGGTCGTGAGCACGAGCATGAACACCGACGCGGGGATCAGCAACAGGTTGATCTGGCGCATCCCCACTCCAACCGTGCGGCGCATGCTCGAGACCTCCCGGCGCGCCGCCATCCGGCTGAGCGTCGGGAACAGGACAGTCGCGACGGCCACGCTGAACAGCCCCTGCGGGAGCATGTAGATGCGAAACGCATTGTCGATCGCCCGTGGAGCTTCGTCTGAGACGAGTGTTCCGAACACCGAGTTGATCAGCTGGTCGAGGTTGACGATGCCGAGGCCGATCGTCACCGGCAGCATCAACACGAACACCTGGCGGATCCGCGGGTCATGCCAATCGATCGCGAAGCCGAGCCTGAAGTCGATCCGCCGCAGCGCGCCGAACGCCATCGACATCTGCACGACCGTCGCAATCAGGATCGCGATCGCGAGCGCATACAGCTGATTGCCGTTTTCAAACCCGCCGTGGAAATGCGGGCGCAGCACCACCAGCAGGACGATGATCACCACGTTCCACACCGCCGGTGAGATCGCGGGGATCGTGAAGTGATCGTAGGACTGCAGGATCCCCACGAGCAGCCCGTTCAACCCCAGCAGCAGCACGACCGGGAACAGCACCCGCGAGAGCCCAACCGTCAACTCGTCGAGCGCTCCGTTGAACTGCGGGCCGGTGAACAGCGGCATGATCACTCCCGCGCCGAGGATGAACACCGCCGTGATCGCGCCGAGGACGATCAGGATGATCCAGAACAGCGTCGAGGCCAGCCGCACCGCCTCCTTGCGCCGACCCTGCTGCAGCAGATCGGTGAACACCGGCACGAACGCCGCCGACAGGGCAGCATTCGCGAACAGGTTGCTGATCAGGTTGGGGACCTGGAAGGCGATCGTGTACGCGGACGCCGGGCCGCCGGTGCCGAAGAAGCTCGCCGCGACGATTTCCCGCGCGAGGCCCACCACGCGCGAGATGCCGGTCGCCAGCGAGAAGATCGCTGTGTTGCGAGCGACGCGCCCGCCGCCCCCTTCATCCCCTGCCCCGCCGTCCCCGCCGTCCGCCTCTGCGGCGATCTCCGCCGCGACCGCAGTCGCATATTCCTCGCCGAAGCTCGCGTCCGGCAAGCCGACCAGCTCGCCGGGGGGCTCCGAGCGCGATCCCCCCGCGCGACTTTCAACGTCTGGGATCTCGGGCAAGGCCGCTATAGTACGGCGCTCCAAAGATGGCGAACATCCATTCACAGAAGAAGCGAATCCTGCGCTCCGAGCGCGAGCGGCTCGAGAACCTCCGCTACACCTCAGCGATCAAGACCTATTTCCGGCGTCTGCGGACCGCCGTCGAGAGCGGCGACGCCGAGACTGCCGCGAGTGAGCACCGCGAGCTGCAGAGCACGATCGACAAGGCCGTCAAGCGCGGCGCGATGCACCGCAACACGGGCGCCCGCAAGAAGTCCCGCGCCGCCCGCGTGCGCGCCGGCTCCTCCTCCTGAGGACCCTCCCGGCCGGCTATCGGCCGCTCGCGGTTTCCAGGGTGCGCTGCGCCAAGGTGTCCTCGTGCAACGCCGAGAGCCGTGAGCGACTCGCGGGCACTGGCGAGCCCCCGCGGGTGTCGAGTTCGAGGTCGGCGAGCGCGATCAGCATCGTGCGCAGCCCCTGGGGCTCCGTGCGAGCGACGTCGGCGATGAAGCGCTCGGCTGCGCGAGCTGGCATGCGCAGGCTGCGCTTGACCTCGGCGGGCGGCTCGCCGGCCTTCAGGCGCAATGACACAGCGAGCGCGTCGCGCAGGCGCGAGGCCATCAGGTAGGTGAGACCCGACAGGCGCTCTCCCTGCTGGCGCAGCTGCAGGTAGGCGCCGGTGGCGGCCTGCCGGTCGCCGGCGACGAGCGCGTCGGCGAGCACGTATGCGCGACGCTCGGCCGAGCGTGCGGCGCTCTGTTCGATCTCCTGCGCCTCAACCCGCCGTGGGCCGGGCTCGCTCGAGTCGAGCGCGAGCTTCTCGAGCTCGCGCAGCAGCCTCTGCTGGCGTTCACCGACGTTTGCGATCAGCGCTTTCGCGGCCGCGGCATCGAGCTCCAGTCCCAGGCGCGCTGCTTGGGCGCGCGTCCACTTGGGCAGCTCCCACGGCTTGACCGTCGCCTGGGTCACGACCTGCCCGCCCGCCTGCGCGACCGCATCGTGAAGCGCTGCCGGCGCCTTGTTGCGGCCCTCCTCGCGCGCGAACATCGCGAGCGTCGTCGCGGGCGGCATCGCGGCGAGCGCGGGCGCCAGCTCGCGCTCGACCTCCGCCTGCTTCCAGCGCTCGACTCCATCGACGAGTATCACGCGCCGACCGAGTGCGAGGGTCATCGCCGCAAGCGCATCAGCCACGCGCGCAGGCGTGGCCTGGTCGCCTTCGAGCGCCTCGACGCTGTCGACTCCCCCCTCGCGTTCGGCGAGCGCGCGCAAACCCGCACGGCGCTCTGCGATCGCACCGTGATCGTCGCCATGGATCAGGTAGGCGGGCTTCAGCTCGGCCATCGCGCAAGTCTAGGCTCGATGTCAGCGGCGGAGCAGCCGGCCCTGGAGCTCCCGCAGCTCCGGCGCCGGTGTGGCGCCCAGTTCCTCGCGCAGGCGCATGCGCAGAGCCTCGTAGATGCGCAGCGCCTCAGCGGTGTTGCCGCGCGCGACGAGGATCTCCATCAGCAGCGCGTGAGCGCGCTCGCGATATGGCTCGGCGCTGACGAGTTCGCGTGCGACACGCTCGCCGGGCGCGAGCTCGCTGCCGCCCACGCCGAGAGCCACGGCGGCGTAGCACTCCAGGGCGCAGCAGCGGATCTCCTCAAGGCGTGCACGATGCTCGTTCGCCCACGGCAGATCCTCTCCGGGCAGAAAGCCCCGCCGCGCAGTGAAAAGCGCAACCAGCGAAGGCCCCCAGCCGCGTGCCCAGGCTTCCTGCGCAACAGCAGACTCTGCGCGGTGGATCGCCTCGTGGGCCGCCTCGAGGTCTATCCAGGCATCGGCTTCGAGCTGCAGCTGGACCTCGCCGCGGCCGCTCAGCACCTTGGCCCCCAGGAGCGAGCGCAGCCGCGAGAGCAGCGCGCTCAGCGACGCGTCCGCGCCAGCTGGCGCACGCGAGGGCCAGAGCGCCTCGATCAGCTGCTCGCGCCTGCTGGGGACAGCGCGGTTCACGGCCAGGTACACGAACAGGGTGCGTGCCTGCCCGCCCGGCATCCGCGCCGTGAGATCGCGACCCGCGAGCTCGACGGCGAGCTTGCCGCACAGCTGAATCCGCGTCGAACCTTGTAGTGACAGATCGATGCAAGGAGAATCGCAGAAGTCTGCAAAGTGGCGGTCGTATGGTGAGCGCAACAGAACAGGAGGAGTCATGGCGAAGGTGATCAGGTGCCAATGCGGCTTTCAGGGACGTGGTGAGCGCGTCGAGGATGCGGCGGCGGTGATCGAAGATCACATGCGCTCCGACCATCCCGAGCTGGTCGGAAAGGTGAGCCGCGAGGACCTCATCGCCATGGCCGAAGAGGCCTGACGGGCCCTCCCCGGCGGGCGGCCGACTGACACACGAAGCAGGAGGTGACGTGGTGAGAGCAACAGCGCAACCGATTCTCGATCTGCCCGAAGGTCCGCTCGTGGACGGTGACTGGCTGCAGGAGCGGCTCTCGCACCCGCGAGTGCGAGTCCTCGACGTGCGTGGGCGCCATCCGAGCTCGCCGCTGCCACATGCAAAGCGCGAGGAGTATCGGCGGGGTCACATTCCGGGCGCTGCATTCGTGGACTGGGAGCACGACTTCATCGCTGCAGAGGACCCCACTCCGGTGCAGGTGGCGGGCGCGCAGGAGTTCGCGCAGCGCGCGGGTGAGCTGGGCGTTGGCAACGAGGACCTGGTGGTGACCTACGACGACTACTACGGGATCTTCGCCGCCCGCGTGGCGTGGGCGTTTCCACTCTATGGCTCACAGGCGCATGTGCTCGACGGCGGCTGGCAGACCTGGAGCGAGGAAGGCCGTCCGAGCGAGACCGCGAGCCCGAAGCGCCCATCCACCAGCTTCGATCCGGCTCCGCGCGAGCGGCTGCGCCGGACGCTCGCAGACGTGCAGGATGCGCGCGAGCGCGGCGCCTGGTTGGTGGACGCACGTCCGCGTCACCTGTTTCTCGGCGACCCCGATACAGCGAACACGGGTCACATTCCCGGGGCCCGCTGCCTGCCCTATCAGGAGCTCGTCGATGGAGCGACCGGCCTGTGGGCCTCGCCGTCTGCGGTCAGGCGCCTGGCCGAGGATGCGGGCATCGACCCCCACCATCCGCCCGCAGAGCTGATCGCGACCTGCGCCATCGGCGTCTCAGCGACCGTCGCGATGCTCGCGCTCGAGCGCATCGGCGTTCACACGGCGGGCGTTTACGACGGCTCGTTCAACGAGTGGAGCACCGATCAGTCGCGCCCGATCGAGTACGGCGCAGGCCGCTGAGGCCAGCGGGCGCGGGTCGCTCGCTCGGCCGCTGGACGCCTCAGCAGACGCGCGAACGCTGTGCTCGGGCGGGACACCGCTGATCACACGACGCCCGCGAAGGCGCGCGCGTCGCCTGTGTGGTAGTCACCCTAACTGGCAATGCCGGCGCGGCTCGCTCGGGCCGCACGCGAACGAGGAGGTCACGATGGCGAAGTTGCAGGCGAAGCGATTCGATGCTCCCGATGAGGTGCGGCCGTTTCGGGAGGAGATGGGAAAGGTGGAGCTCGTCGAGCTCGACGGCAATGCGGTTGGGCGTGGGACCTTCCAGCCGGGATGGCGCTGGTCTGAGCACGTCAAGCCGATATCGGGGACCGACAGCTGTCAGGTGGATCACATCGGCTATGTGCTGCAGGGCCGGATGGTGGTGGCGATGGAGGGCGGCGAGGAGCTCGAGGTGAAACCGGGAGACGCGTTTCGGATGCCTCCCGGGCACGACGCATGGATCGTCGGCGAGGAACCCTGCGTGCTGCTCGACTTCGGAGGCCTCAGCGGGTACGCGAAGCCCAGCTGAGCAGGTTCCGCCGACCGCGCCGCTCAGCGCACGACGAGGTTCACGAGCTTGCCCGGGACGACGATCTCCTGGATGATCTCCTTGCCATCGACGTGCGCGCGCACATTCGGGGCGGCGCGGCAGAGGGCCTTCAGCTCCTCTGCGTCCGCGTCCGCGGCCGCCTGCACGCGGTCGCGCAGCTTGCCGTTGACCTGACACACGAGCTCATAGACCTCGCGCTCGAGCAGCGCGCGATCGGGCTCGGGCCAGGGCTGCTCCCAGACGCGCTCCCCCGTCAGTCGCTCATACACCTCCGCGCTCACATGAGGCGCGAACGGGAACAGCAGCGAGGCTGCGCTCGCCAGCGCGAATCGCAGCGTCTTCTCGTGAGCCACGTCGCGCAGGCGCGAAGCCTCGTTCAGCAGCTCCATCACTGCTGCGATGGCGGTGTTGAACGCGAACCTGCGCAGGTCCCCGGAGACCTTGTCGATCGCCCAGTTGGCCTTGCGCAGGAGCGCCAGGTCGGGATCGGAATCCCCTGATGCGCTCGACCCTGGACCAGTCGGCGCATGCGCCGACTGGCGGGGACGCACATGTGCGTCCCCGGGCCGCCTCGCATGCGGGGCGGCCTCACCCCGCTCTGCGACCTCGACAGCCAGGCGCCAGAGGCGGCCGAGGAAGCGGTGTACGCCCTCGACCCCCTCATCGGACCAGTCTGCGTCCTGGTCGGGGGGGCCGATGAACAGGATGTAGCAGCGTGCGGTATCCGCGCCATAGCGATCGACGATCGATGTCGGCGAGATCACATTGCCGCGGGACTTGCTCATCTTGGCGCCGTCCTTGGTGACCATGCCCTGGGTGAACAGCGCCTGGAAGGGCTCGTTGAAGTCGACGTGGCCGAGGTCGCCGAGCGCCTTGGTGAAGAAGCGCGCATACATCAGATGCAGGATCGCGTGCTCGACGCCGCCGATGTACTGATCGACGGGCATCCACTCGCGCAGCACCGCGGGGTCCCATGCGGCGCGCTCGTTGGAGGCGTCGCAGTAGCGCAGGAAGTACCAGGAGGAGTCGACGAACGTGTCCATCGTGTCGGTCTCGCGGCGCGCCTCTGCGCCGCATTCGGGACACGTGGTTCGCACCCAGTCCCCGGCGGCCGCCAGCGGCGATCGCCCGCGGGGGGCGTAGTCCTCGATCTCCGGGAGCTCCACCGGCAGCTCGGACGTCGGCACGGGCGTCGCGCCGCAGTTCTCGCAGTAGACGATCGGGATCGGACAGCCCCAGTAGCGCTGGCGCGAGATCAGCCAGTCGCGCAGGCGGTAGTTGACCGAGGCATGACCCTTGCCCTGGCGGTCGAGCCAGTGCACGATCGCGCTCAAGGCCTCGCGGTTCTGCATCCCATCGAACTCCGGCTTGGAGTTCGTGAGCGGACCGTCGCCGGTGTAGGGAAGCCCGTGCTCGTCCGCCCCCTCCGACGGCGTTCCCTCGATCACGCGCCTGATCGGCAGGTCGAAGGCGCGCGCGAACGCATAGTCGCGCGCGTCGTGCGCGGGCACCGCCATGATCGCGCCGGTGCCGTACTCCATCAGCACGTAATCGGCGACATACATCGGGATCTGCTCGCCGTTGACGGGGTTCGTGACCGTGCGCCCGAGCGGGACTCCCGTCTTCGGCTTGTCGGCGTTGCCGCGCTGCTCGCCGGACTCGGTGATCGCGTGGCTCACGTAGTCGCGCACCTCCTGCTCGCGCTCGCTGCCGGCGACCAGCCGCAGCACGTCGGGATGCTCGGGGGCCATCACGAAGAACGTCGCTCCGAACAGCGTGTCGGGGCGAGTGGTGAACACGGGGTAGTCGATCCCGAGCTCCTCGCAGCGGAAGGTCACCTCGGCGCCCTCGCTGCGCCCGATCCAGTTGCGCTGCATCGTCTTGACGTACTCCGGCCAATCGATCTGATCGAGGTCTCCGAGCAGCCGCTCGGCGTAGTCGGTGATGCGCAGGAACCACTGCTCGAGCTGGCGCACCTCGACGATCGTTCCGCAGCGCTCGCAACGACCCTCGGCGTCGACCTGCTCGTTCGCGAGCACAGTCTGATCGTGGGGGCACCACTTGACAGCCGCCTCCTTGCGATATGCAAGGCCTGCGTCGAACAGCTGCAGGAAGATCCATTGCGTCCAGCGGTAATAGCTCGGTTCGTGCGTGGCCAGCTCGCGCGACCAGTCGATCGAGATGCCCCAGGAGTGAAACTGCGAGCGAAAAGCGGCGATCGACGCTTCGGTTGATGCGCGGGGAGGCACGCCCGTTTTGATCGCGTAGTTCTCCGCGGGCAACCCGAAGGAGTCGTAGCCCATCGGGTGGAGCACCCGCTGGCCGAGCCGGCGGTGATAGTGGGCGATCGCATCGCCCACCGAATAGACCTTCAGGTGGCCGATATGAGGCTCACCGCTCGGATAGGGGAGCATCTCGAGCACATAGGAGTTGACCGGCTCCTCCCCCGCTCCCCCGGCGGCGAGCTTGGCGCCTTCGTTGGCGACCTCCCAGGTGCGCTCGCGCGCCCACAGCTCCTGCCAGCGCGGCTCTATCTCGTGGGGGTCATAGTGGCGCTCTGCCATCCGAAGGGCGCAGGTTAGCGGGCGACCGCTCGCACGCCGCGCTCAGCGCCCACTGGGCGCGCGCGGCTCTCAGCGATTGCCGAAGATCCGCAGCAGCGCGAGGAAGATGTTGACGACGTTGATGAATATCCCGGTCGCGAGCCAGACGGCGTCATCGGCCTGTGCATGGCGGCGCAGGTACTGGAAGTTGATAGCCAGGAATGCCGAGGCGAACACGTAGATCGCGAGGCTCAGCAGGATGCTGCCGCCCGAGCTCAGCAGAACGGCGACCCAGCTGATGACTATCACCACCAGAAAGCCCCAGAACAGGGGCCGCGCCCAGCGCACCAGATCACGCGAGGTCGCGAACCCGAACGCCCCCATCCCCGCCACCGTCAGCGCCGTGCCGCCGGCGGCCTGATAGAGGACCGACTGGTCATAGGTCGTGTAGTAGTTGATGATCGGTCCGAGACCGATGCCCAGCAGCAGCGCGAGCGCATACAGCCACCCGACCGCGAGAATGCCGACACGCAGCGGGCGCACGAACGCCTGCGCGAACAGCATCGCGATCGCCACGATCTCGATGATCAGGCCGGTGTTGTAGGAGAGGTCGCGGCCGACGTAGCAGCCGAGCGCGAAGAAGCCGAGCGCGACCGCCACCAGGAACATGACCTGTCCGAGCAGCAGCGACACCGTGCTCGAGCGTGTGCCGGCGTTCGGAGTGAGGATCCCGAGTTCGCCCGTTGAATCCGCGTGCATGTTCCCCCTGTTGGTGTTCGGAGACTTTCGGGCCTTAACGTAGCTCGCCGCCCGGAGCGATGAGACCACGACCGGCGCGAGGATTCATCGCGCCGGTCCTCCCGGCGGGGTGCGACGATCGAGCTGGCGATGCCTCGTCCTCAGGCGGCGCCGCTGGGCCCGAGCGGACGGCGGCGCGACCCGCCCGAGGGGGCGCGGCGCGACCCGCACGGGCGGATCGCCGCGCTCAGGCGACCTCGGAGGGGGTGAAGCGCGACAGCGAGCGCAGCGCCTGCACGATCTCGGCGGGAGCACGTTGGGGTGAGCCTGCGTCAAACGGCGGCTGGGGGTCGTACTCGATGCCGAGCTGGATCGCCTGCGCCACCTTCTCGCCCGCCACCTTCGCGGCGAGCGAGAGCGCCATGTCGATCCCCGCGGAGACCCCCGCGGCGGTGACGATCTTGCCGTCGAACACGACTCTCTCTTCGACCGGCTCGGCGCCCAGCTCGCGCAGCTGATCGAGCGCGAGCCAGTGACTCGTGGCGCGCTTTCCCTGCAGCAGCCCCGCGGCGGCGAGCACCAGCGAGCCCGTGCACACCGAGGTCGTCCAGCTCGA
Organism: uncultured Solirubrobacterales bacterium; assembly: GCA_963706765.1. Taxonomy (GTDB): domain Bacteria; phylum Actinomycetota; class Thermoleophilia; order Solirubrobacterales; family Solirubrobacteraceae; genus Palsa-744. The sequence goes on from OY970168.1 coordinate 377,548, forward strand.
GCTCTCGTGCGCCGCCCGCAGCCACTCGAGCGCCGGCCCGCCGGCGCGCGTCGCCACCTCGCCGGGCCCTCCGGGGACGAGCACGATCTCGGGGTTGGGAAGCTCGGCGATGGACGTCTCGGCGAGCAGCGTGAGCATGCCGTTGTCGGTCGTCACCGGGCCGGGCTCGACGGCCACGAACGTGACTCGGGCTCCCGGCAGGCGGCTCAAGACCTCATAGGGCCCGATTGCATCGAGCGCGGTCAGGCGGTCGTAGAGAAGGATCGCGATATCCATCTGATGGTCTCCTTTGGGTTTGGTGGGGCGCCGCCTGTCGGGGCGCCTGGCTGTCGACGGGCGCTTCAGGCAGCCGCTTGCAGCTGACTCGCCTGAAAGCGGCGGCGATACTCCGCGGGGCCGACCCCGAGCAAGCGCAGGAACGCCCTGCGCATCGTCTCGTCGGTTCCGAACCCACAGTCGCGCGCGACGCTCGCGATCGGGCCGTTTGTGTCCTCGAGCGCACGCCTTGCAGCCTCCACGCGGACGCGCTCGACGTAGCGGCCCGGGGTCACGCCCGTCTCGGCGCCAAACGCGCGCGCGAAGTGGCGGGGGCTCATGTGCGCCCGCTTCGCGAGAGCCTGGACCGAGAGATCCTCGCGCGGGTGCTCGACCACGAACCGCTGCACATCTCGCAGGGGCTCGCGCTGGGGCTGCTGGGCGGCGAGGATCGCGCTGAACTGGGACTGGTTGCCGGGCCTACGCAGGAACAGGACCAGGTGGCGAGCGATCGTCAGCGCCGCATCGCGGTCCAGGTCCTCCTCGACGAGCGCGAGCGCGAGGTCCATGCCCGCGGTAACGCCCGCGGAGGTCCACGTCGAGCCATCGCGCACATAGATCGGCTCGGGGTCCACCTCGACGCCCGGATGGCGACGCGCGAGCGCCTGCGCGAAGGCCCAGTGCGTCGTCGCCCGACGCCCGTCGAGCAGCCCCGCCGCCGCCAGCACGAATGCCCCGGTGCAGACCGACGCGACGCGACGCGCGGACGGCGCAGAGCGCTCGAGCCAGCGCAGCAGCTGCGCGTCGCTGCTGGCCTGAACCGTCCCCCTGCCCCCCGCGACGATCAGCGTGTCGATCGGCTTCGGGGCCCTCGCGAGGGTCGCGCCCGGAACGATCGCGAGGCCGCTCGACGTCTGCAGCGGCTCCCCGTCGAGGCTCGCGACAGTCACGCGATAGCCACGCCGCGAGCCCCCGCTGTACTCGATCAGCTGCTGTGCTCCATCGAACACCTCGAGCGGCCCCGTGACGTCGAGGCTCTGAACGCCGGAGAACACGACGATCAGCACCTCTCTGGGCTTATGGCTCTCAGACACCCCGTGATCATCGCCCACCGCTGCTCTGTCCGCAAGGACGAATTTCCAACGTTTACTGCCAAGCGGCGTCGGCGGCGGGCGACGATCCAGTTGCGTTCGCGCTCACGGCTCGCGTATCCCAGCCCGCTTCAGCTGATCGAGTTTCGAAGCCGCCGTCGGGTCGACGTCCGCCCGCTCGTAGATCAGGATCAGCGTGTCACCCGCCGGCCTCGACTCGGTCAGGCGCAGGGAAGTCGGCTCGGGGCTGTCCCCGAACAGCCGCTTCCCCCCGCCGAGCAGGATCGGGAACAGCATCAGGCGCAGCTCGTCGACGAGGCCATCCTCCAGGAGCGTGCTGAGGAGCGAGACGCTGCCATTGACGAGGATGTCCCCGGACAGCTCCTGCTTGAGCCTCCGCACCGCCGCCCCCACGTCGCCGTCGATGACTGTCGTGTTGTTCCATTCAGGGTCCCGCAGCGTCGTGGATGCGACATGCTTTGGCATCTCGTTGAACTTGTCGGCGAACTCGCCGCTGCGCTGCGGCCAGGCTTTCGCGAACACCTCGTACGTCTGGCGACCGAGCAACAACGCGTCGCTCGCCATCAGCTCTTCGGCCTTGAAGCTGTCCCCCTCCGAGCCACGGTCGAACATGAACGCCCAGCCGCCGCGCTCGAATCCCTCGCTCCCACCTGGGTCCTCGACGATCCCATCGACAGTTATGAACTGAGATACGACTACTCGTCCCATGCTTTCCTCCTGGTCCTCGTGATTGGGCGCCCGAGCTCGTGATTCAACTCCGCAGATCTCGGCTGCGCTGGGCCGGCTGTCGGGCACATCGACGCATCCACGGGCGTTTGCGTCGGTGCTCCACCCCCACGTCGAACGAGGCCGAGGGAAATCGACACACCGCAGAAGCTTGCTCGCGTGGTCGAGGCTCGCGGCGCCGGCCCCGCCGGCTCTGCGCGGTAGATTTCGCTCGCAACACGTGCAAGGGAGGTCATGGGTGCAGCGCGATACACGCGAGATGGCGTCGAGCAGCGTCGAAGGCATCGTCAAAGCTGCCGAACAGGCGGCGGCCCAGCTGCGCGATCAAGCGGAGCTTCGTGCGAGCGAGCGAATCGCCGAGGGCGAGCGCGCCGCGCAGAACCGCGTCGCCGCCGCCGAGCAGGAGGCACAGGGAGATCCTCAGCGCCGCTCGCGCGCAGGCCGAGAGCGCCCGCAACGAGGCGCTCGCGTCCGTCGGCGAGATCCACCACGCGGCCGAGCAGTCACTGAGCGCCGCCCGCCTCGAGGCCGAGGAGGTGCTCGCACGCGCGCGCGAGAGCGCGAGCGAGACGATCGCCTCCGCCGAGCAGCAGGCCCAGGCCGCCCTGCACGAGGCTCATTCACGCGCCGCCAGTGTCCTTGCAAATGCCGAGCAGAAGGCCCACACGATCTCAGTGGGCGCCGAGGATCGCGCCGAGGAGGCTCTGCAGTCCGCACGCGAGGAGGCCGGTCGCGCCCGCACGAGAGCCGGCGAGGACTTCGAGCGCGAGCAGGCAAACGCTCGCGAGCGCGCCCAGGAGATTCGCGCGCTCGCCCGCGCAGAGGCGCGCGAGATCGTCGGCGAAGCCCATGTCGCCGCTCGTGAAGTCGTGCGCGAGGGCACCGAGATATCGCGCAACCTGCGCGAGCTCTCCTCCTCGCTTCGCAACAACTCCGAGCGACTCCTGCGCGACGTCAAGCTCGCCCACGGCAGCATGACAGCCCGCCTCGACCAGGCGCCCACCAGCCCCGTCGAGGGCCTGCGCTCGCGCAGGGAGCGGATCGGCGACGATCCCGACGACGATCTCGACGTGCCCGAGTTCCTGCCACCCGGCTGAGTTGCTGGTAGCCGGCGGAGTTCCTGGCACCCGGCGGAGTTCCCGTCACGGCCTAGGAGCTCTCGCGCAGGCACGATACGATTGTGCCTCCCTGGGGCTATAGCTCAGCTGGGAGAGCGCCTGGCTGGCAGCCAGGAGGTCGCCGGTTCGAGCCCGGCTAGCTCCATTTGAAGCTCCTGCTAATGCGCGCCTTCTAGCATGCGCGGGGCATCTACGAGCGATACCGTCGGAAGACGTCGTCGCCTTTTCGTCACCTCTCGTGCGCGCCCCGAGCGTGGCGGCGTTGGCGAAGAGAGACCAGGCGATGTCCTCGAGGAGCAGCTAGCGTCGGGTGTGGGTGGAGCGCGGGATCTACCCACTGCCCAACGGCAAGTACGCGGTGCCGCGCCGACGCGCGGGCGGGCAGTGCTATCGGACGGTCGGATCGGGTCTGATGCAGGCGCACCGCGCGCGAGGACCTGATCGCGTCTGTTGAGGCAGGCGTAGCGCCGCCCTCGCCGCGCGTGCGGTTCGCGGCCATCGCCACGTCGTGGCTCGCGGTTCGAAGCCAAGGTCACGAACTCTGAGTGCCACCCGCGCACGCTCGAGTCACACCGCTACCACCTCGAGCATCACCTTCTGCCGGCGCTCGCAGCCAGACGCCTGTCAGCGCAGGGCTGCCTGCCGGTCACAAGCTCGCGACCGCGTGCTGCGTCGGAACCGACTGGGGCCTTCGCGGCCTCGCGCGGCACGCCCTATGGACATCGAAACGTTGCCCGACGCTGTTTGAACCCTATCGCAGGCCGAGGGCCGAGTGTGCGCGACCCGGGCTAACACCCGCTCTCGCGTCTCGTCCACTGCGAGCGTTGGAGCAGTGCTATAGAGACGATCGCTCGCTAGGCGGTAACGGGAGTGGTATGCGAATGTTCTGTCGGTAATTCGAGAAGGGACGGCCTGACAAGAGCCGGTTCCGCGAGTAGACTATCCGGAACTGTTCGCTAATTGCGACAGTTTTCGCGACGGGTGATCTTGATTTCGCCGTCATCGTGTGTTTGGGAGCGTAAGCTCGCTCTAGAGCAGTTTTTGGTCGGAGGGGGCAGATGGTGGATTGGCCCATCGGCCGCGATGCCTCGCGTGCAAGCGATTTGCGGGGGCACGAAGCCAGGTGGGGAAACGAAACCAGGTGGGGAAGATCGTGCGCTCCCCCCAGAACAGAGAGGTCCGGCATGAGCAAGGTGATTTCGTTGCGCTCTCTGTCGCAGACGGTAGTCGTTGCTTTGGTACTAGGCCAACGGGAAGAGCTACGGGGTAGAGGGGTTCTCATGAGACTGCTCGATCGTTTCTTGCGAGCAGGCACAGTCCGACTAACTGCGATGCTGCTCGCGGCGGTAGCCGTAGCGACATGCTGCATCGGCGTGTCCGCGGCGGCAGCCACAGAAGGCGTCCGCACGATCCCGGTGGGCACCGATACGTTTGCCGTGTCTTCGGATGGAACCGACGCCTGGGTCGTGAGCGTCAGCGAAAACACGGTCCGTGAGATCGAAGCGTCGAGCGGCGAAGTCATCCGCACGATCCATGTCGGCGGTGGCCACGAAGGCGTGTCTTCGCACGGTGGCGATGTCTGGGTCACGAACGCGTTCGAAAATACGGTCAGTGAGATCGAAGCGTCGAGTGGCAAAGGCATCCGCACGATCGCCGTCGGCGATCGCCCCACCGGCGTGTCTTCGGATGGAACCCACGTCTGGGTCGCGAACGCCTTCGAAAGTACCGTCACTGAGATCGAAGCATCGAGCGGCGAAGTCATCCGCACGATCGCAGTCGGCAACCACCCCAATGCCCTGTCCTCGGATGGAACCCACGTCTGGGTCACCAACGAAAGCGGAACTAGGATCAATGAGATCGAAGCGTCGAGCGGCACCGTCATCCGCACGATCACCGTCGGCAACCGCCCCGATTCCGTGTCCTCGGATGGAACCCACGTCTGGGTCTCAAACGGAGGAGCAGATACGGTGAGTGAGATCGAAGCGTCGAGTGGCACCGTCATCCGCACGATCCCGGTCGGCGTCAGCCTGCAGAGCGTATCTTCGGATGGAACCGGCGTCTGGCTCGCGAGAGGCAGTGAAGACAGCGTCAGTGAGATCGAAGCGTCGACCGGCGCGGTCATCAACACGATCCCCGTTGGCCGTCAGCCTACGTCGGTGTCGTCGGATGGAACCCACGTCTGGGTCACGAACGTCGACGAAAACACGGTCAGCGAGATTCCGACCAATTATACCCCGACGCCAACGGTCACCGGCGTGAACCCCAGCGCCGGCCCGAACGCGGGTGGAACCTCGGTGACGATCACCGGCACCAACTTCACCGGAGCCACGGCCGTCAAGTTCGGATCGAACAACGCCACCAGCTTCAAAGTGAGCTCGGCGAGCTCGATCACGGCTGTCTCCCCTGCGGGGACGGGCACCGTCGATGTGACCGTCACCACCCCCGAAGGGACAAGCACCACCGGTCCGGCCGACCAATTCGCATACGGACCGAACGTCGCGAGCGTGAGCCCCAACCACGGCCCCGCGGGCGGCGGCACCTCGGTGGCGATCACGGGAGTCAACCTGAGCAAAGCCACGGCGGTCAGGTTCGGCTCGATGAACGCCACGAGCTTTACGGTGAACTCGGCGACGTCGATCACGGCGGTTTCCCCCGCCGGCACGGGAACGGTGGATGTGACCGTGACGACCAAAGAAGGCACCAGCCCCACGGGCTCGGCCGACCAGTTCACCTACATACCGGCCCCGAGCGTCACCGAAGTCAGCCCCGACGCCGGTCCCGAAGGAGGCGGGACCTCGGTGAGCATCACCGGTACGAACCTCACCGGCGCCACGGCGGTCGACTTCGGCCTTAGCGCCGCCACGAGCTTCACGGTCAACTCCGAGAGCTCGATCACCGCCGTCGCCCCGCCAGGCACGGGCACCGTGGACGTGACGGTCACGACCGCGGGCGGCACGAGCCTGACGAGCTTCGCCGACCAGTTCAGCTATCTGCCGACACCGACCGTCACGGCGGTAGAACCCGATCGAGGGGCGGGATCAGGCGGCACGACCGTAACTATCACAGGGACCAACCTCGCGGAAGCCACGACTGTCATGTTTGGCTCGACCAGCGCCGCCAGCTTCACGGTCAACTCGGCGACGTCGATCACCGCTGTCTCGCCAGCCGGGACCGGGACGGTGGATGTGACCGTGACCACCCCGGAAGGAACGAGCCCCATCGGCACGGCCGACCTGTTCAGCTTTGTGCCGGCGGTGGAAGTCACAAAGGTCGCCCCCAGGAAAGGGCCAGTCGCGGGCGGCACCACCGTCACGATCAGCGGGATCGGCGTTGGGGAAGCCACGGCAGTCATGTTCGGCACGACGAGCGCCATGAGCTTCCAGGTCGTCTCCGCGGCCTCGATCACAGCGGTCACCCCCGCTGAGTCAGAGGGAAGCGTAGACGTGACAGTGACGACACCCGAAGGTACAAGCGCTATCTCCAAGAAAGATCGCTTCAAATACACGCCCACGATCACAGCCGTGAGCCCGGACAGCGGATCCACGGCCGGCGGCACGAGCGTGACGGTCAGCGGTAGCGGCTTCGCCTTGGGCGCAACCGCGACGAGGATCAAATTTGGATCGAGGTTCTCGAGGTCCGTCGACTGCACTTCGACCACCACCTGCACCGCCGTCGCGCCGGCAAATGAAGCCGGCACCGTGGACGTGAGAGCGAACGTGAACAAGGTGAGCAGCCCGAAGAATCCCTCCACAGACCAGTTCACCTACGAATAGGTCGGCGCTCAGCCGCGATAGCGAGTGCGATGGGGCTCCCCTGCTCTTCCCGAATTCCGGCCACGGGAAGGCGTACCGATGTCCCTTGCTGCGACGTGTTCGAACTCGTCGACGGCACGGTCAAGGGATCTCGACTGCTACCCGCCTGGCACGGTCATAATCGCGCAACTGGGCGTGCGCGGCGAGGGCGCTCTCGCCGCCGCTTGGCGGGTCGCACCCACGAGGTCGCCGGTTCGGGTCCGGCTAGCTCCACTTCTAAGGACCCACCGGGGACGCCTGCTCTCGCCGCAAGGGGCGTGGCCGCTCGGCAGTCTTGCGGGCGGACGACGGTCCTCATGTCCCCGGTGGGAGCATGTTCATATCGCGGGCGACGTTCGAGTTTGGCGACAATGCGAGCCGCTCTTTGTGCCGCATAGCGTTTTCGGGCCTTGCCTTCGCAGGCCGTGCGCCCGGCGTGCGAGCGCTTGCGGTACCAGCGGCAAGCGTTGAGTCCCTTCGCGAGCTCCCGAGGACTTGCCGGCTGCGTAGTTACCATTCGAGTTGCTGACCCCGTTCGTCGATCACTTCGTTGCGATCTCGCTGCATGTCCACACACAGCGAGCTCTCACCCCCCACCCTCAGCACCCGCACCGGAGCGCGACTCAGTTCGTGAGGAGCGAGTCGCGCCCCGGTGCGGTGTGAGTCCTCGACATTTGGAGAGGGAGTTCCGTTGTCGAGGGATCATGAGCGCCTCGGGCAGGGAGGCGCTCATGTATTCAGTGCGCGCCACTCGTGATGCGTGTGAGCCTCCTCGCTCCCATCTCGATGGCCTTCGCACGCTCGCCTCGCACTCACCCCCCGCCAGTCTGCAAGGGGCCGTGCAGTGCCTGCATCGGCCCGCCCACTAGGACGCCTTGCCTGATCAACTGGCCTCCCTCTTCTTGGGGGAGCGCCTGCGCGTGGAGTGAGGCTTCCGTTTGCCCTTCTGAGCCAGGCGCTTGCGGGCCTTGCGTTCACAGGAGATCCGCTTGGCGTGAGCGTGGGGGTGCGCCTTGCGGCAGGCCTTCAGCGCGCGCTGGAGCTTTGAGAGCCTTCTTGCTTTGCTGGCGCCGACGGCATGGCACCCCTGGACTGCGAGCTTCACGTTCTCGTTGACAAGCGCGCCATTCTGACCGGTCAGCGCCGTGGCGATCGCGAGCTTCTGCCCGCAGAGGCTGTAGTTGTCCTTGAGCGGGAGGTTACTGGTCAGCGCGGAGTGGGGCCCTTGCGGGAGCAACGCTTGCACCGTTTCGAACGGGACGTCGGGGACCGACAGGAAGCTCGAGGTGGTTATGCCTTTCTTGATCGCCGTCTGACCGTCGAGGATCACGGTGATGCCTTCGCCCTGAAGCACGAGCTCGGCGTCGGGCCAGGCGGCGTTTCCGTGTGAGACCAGGTAGATCGGGCCCGTCACGGGGCTCTTGAGCACGGGCGTGTGCACGATTGCCGTGCCGATGTCAGAGCCTTCGGGACACGCGGCGGGGTTGGCTTCGAAGGTCACGGCAAGGCACGCTTTCTGGATCGTGGTGAGCCTTGCTGGCAGGGTCGTGGGGATCGTCAAGATCGTCTTTGCGACGTGGGCTTCGCCGGCGAGGGATTTGAACGTGAGGTCGAGGCTGGCACCATCCGCTTTGCTGGTCTTGCCCTGCGTTTGAGCGAGCACACCGGGCTTGAACGGCAGGCTGGCGCAGTTCTGGACGGCGTATGGGTAGGAGGTGGTGCTGGTGGCGCCCTGGTTGCCAGCGAAGGTAGCGCTGACGCTCTGGGGGTTGCAGTTGGTGGGGTTGAACTGAAAGCCCGGGCGGTCGACGGTCACGTTCAGAGCTTTGATCTGGGAGGGCACGCCCTTGACGAACTGAGGGATCGGATCTGAGGTGATCGTCACCGCGGCGGTGTGCGGATCGACTTCGATCTTCGAGCGCACAGTGACCGTGCCGAGGTTGAACGGGCCCGCGACGGCCGGGGTTGTGACCTCGATCCCAAACGGAGCTCCATCGTAGGGGCCGGTGAGATATACGCTGCCGGGCAGCTCATAGGGTTCTGGGCCATAGCCGGCGCTCGCCAGCGAATGGCCGATCTCGCTTTCTGGGCCGCAGCGTTCTTCGGCTGCCTGGGGTTCGGAGCAGGGAGTGATCGAGGCGAGGATCGCGGCGATCCCTGCCGGTAGCTGCACCTTCAGCGCCGCGAGGCGCTGGTCTGCGTCAGGATCGGCGAGCGTCAGGCTAAAGGAGGTAAAGGCGCCGGCCTGGGGGCTTGCCGACCCCGCCTTCAGCGCGGGGGCGAAGGACAGGGGGTTGGCACAAGGCCGGCCTTCTGCGCCGGTTGTGATCTGAAAGGCCCCTTCTCGCGTCAGCGCGGCGGAGCTCGACCAGGGTGTCAGCGAGGCAAGCGCCGCGTAGCTGCCGCACAGGGATGGGGTCGACAGCGAGGCTCGCGGGCCTTCGAAGAAGTGCAGATGAAGCGCTTCGAAGGGCACCTGGGGCGTTTCGCTGAAGGTGCTCGTGATCTGGCCGCTCTGTTCGTTGAGCGAAACCTGACCAGCGAGCTTGACCCTGATCCCCGATGCGGGGTCTTCGGCGAGCAGGTACAGCGCGAACAGCGAGCCGAACGGATTGTCGTTCTGCTGGGCGATATACACCCCGCCCTTCAGTTCGTGGGCGAGATCGGGGGACCTGATCGCCACCGTCCCCACCTTCGAGGCTTCCGGGCAGCTCGCCGCTGCCGTTGAGAAGCGGGGCGGTTCGCTCACGCCGTTGCTGTGGGGCAGGAAGGGATCTTCGCTGCCTCCCGAGCCTTCGTAGCCGATCTGGGCCTCTGAGCAGGCCTCCAGACCATTGGCGGCCGAGGGGCTCAGCTGTAGGCCTTCGGGCAGGGTCACCGTCGTGCTGCGCACTGCGGACTCGCCGAGGTTGCGTTCTTCGGCGGGGAGTTCGACGCTCACGTTCAGGCCCGTGGGGGTCGCGGCGCTGCTCATTGTCTGACCCGGGGTCTGGGCTTCGTGTTCTTCGCTCGGCTGGACGGAGATTGTGGGGGTGAACGGCACCTGTTCGCAGTCCCGCAGGCTCGAGAGCGGTTCGGCCAGAGGGCCTTGAAGGACGTAGCCGGCTTCGCTCTGCGCGCCCGACCATGCCTGGGCCTGTGCTTGGGTGGCGAGGCCGCTGAGGCAGGACGGCGGCAGGGTGAGAAATGGTGCGCCGGTGCGTTGCGTCGGCGGCGCGCAGGTTTCGCCGTTGACTTCGGTGCCGCGCAGACACGCCCAGCCACGCGAGCCATCATGGACGGGGCTGCCGGGTTCGCCCCACAGTGTCACGACGCTGCCGAGGACCTGCGCGGCCTGGGTGATGTTGTGGACGCTGACGTTGACGCCGTAGTCGCCGTTGGTGCGGACCGAGGTATCGAGGATGATCGGGACCTTGTCGTCCTCCAAGCCGAACCGCGCAGGCTCGCCGGGAGCGGGCACGAGGTTGAACAACGGCACCGCTTCGGTGAACACGCCGTTGACGTCGATCGGCAGGTTCAACGTCACGAGCCCTACCCCGATCGCGGTGTCGGCGGGACACGCGTCCACATCGTTGTTGCCGATTGTCGAGAAGTCGATATCCGGGCACTGTGGCATCGCCTGGGGGTCTCCGAGCAGTCCGGGGGGCAGCTGGAAGCTCAGGTTCCTGGCCAGTGCGGGCGCAGAGGGCTCGGGTTGGGCCTGCTGCTCGTCTTCCTGCTCGGGTGCGAGCGTCTCGTTCAGATTGAGCGTCGTGGTCAGCTGGAACGGGTGCGAGCCGGCGAGTACATCGACCGAGCCCTCTTCGCTTTCGGGCTCAAATTCATACCGTTCGATCCCAAACGGCGTCGGTTCGTTTTTGACGCGCAGCGACTGCTGTAGCGGCGGGGGCGGCGCGAATAGTGCTGCTTCGGCTTCGCCCCCGCTGAGACTGACCGTGTTCTGTTCGCCGTTGGCGGCATTCGCGGCCACCTGCACCGGGATCACCATTTTCAGGCCGTGATAAGGCGCCAGCGGCTGTGCCGCGCTCCCCGTTTTGCAGAGCACTTCGCGGCGCTGCGGTTCTGTGACCGTGCAACCTTCGAGGCTCTGTTCCGCAGTGCTGCCCGGCACGCTGATACTCCCCTGAACAACCGCTCCCACCGGCACCTGCAGGCCCGCCGGGAGCGTGTCGGCGATCGTCACGGGATGCCCGGCGCTGGGGCTGAGCGGTGTCTCGCCGAGGTTGCTCGCGCTCGCGACCAGGACCCCTTCCTTGTCCTGCTGCAGATAGGTGGGAGCCGACGTCGAGTCCAAGCGCAGGATCACCGCTGCATCGGCCGATGAGCAGCCCAGCGCAGTCAGCAGCCCCGAGAGCAGCGCGATTCTGAGCAGCCGGATCATCCGCGCCGGCCCTCGATGCCTTTGGCGCGCCGCGCCCTCTTTTTGGCCTTCGGTTTGGGTGCGTAGTGTTTGCGGGCGCTTCGTTCGCAGGCAGCTCGCTTGCGCTTGTTCATCTTTTTTCTGCAGGTCTTCAGAGCCTTGGCGAGATGTTGTGCGCGAGTCAAGGGCTTGGGCTTTGCCTTGGGAATGCCGGTCGGAACTGTCGTGCTCGGCGGTTTGGCGATCGGGCCGGCTGGGGGTGTGGCGGTCGAGGGCGTTTCGCTGGCGGGGGCCTGGGTGCCTGCGGGTTTGCACGTTTGGGAGGTTTCGCAGGGCCTCGACGAGGATGTTTCGTTTGTGAGGCAGGGCGAGCCCGAGGTGCAGACTCTGGCATCGTAGAGGTCGTAGTTGGTGTCGTGGTCAGCGGCTACCAGCGGCTGGGCGGTGACGAAGAACGCGTCCCGGCCGTCTTCGCTTGCTTCAATGAAGGCCGATTCCTGCTGGGCGCTTCCAGAGGAGATCAGCGAGACGCAGCCTTCGGATTGTGTGCAGCTGCCGACCCGGTTGGGCTCGTACTCATAGACGTCCTCCTTACCGTTGTTCGCCTGGGGGACGAGCTCGTCAGGGCTGTCGAAGAACACGCGTCCGCTGTTTGAGAGGTAGCGCGGCTGATGGGTGGCAGTATCTAGGCCGAGGGGCGTCCAGCCGGGGATGCTGCCCGCGAGATAATCACCCAGCCAGTCACCGCGACGATCAACGACCAGGCCCAGACCTTCGCCGGCGAAGGGGGTGTCGAGCACTCCGCTCGAGGGAGCATTGGGGTTGCAGGACACGCACGTCAGCTGGCGGCTTGCGGCCTGATAGAGGTAGACCTCCTGATCGCGCACATCGGGGTTGTTCTGATCGGTGTTGTCATAGCCCGTGAGGGGTTGCTCAGACATGAACGCGAGGTATTCGCCGTCCGGAGAGACGCGAGCGCTGAGGTCCGCGAGATCGGGCCGGGGCTCGACGTGGGTGCCTTCTTTGCCCGAGCCTTTGAGGCTGCCCCAGTCCCCTGAGTCTTCATTGGATAGGGCGGCGATAAAGGTGATCGTGCCGTGATGCCAGGAGTAGAGGTTGCAGGTGGCGCCCGCCGGCGGGGTTTCCTGTGCGATATGGGCGCAGTCGCCCGGTTTGGCGCCCGGGGCGAGTACCCCATTGGCGATGAGGTAGGCCTGTTCGCCGTTTTCGCCGATCCCGGGCATCACGTTGAGCACGTCCGCGCTGCCCCCGGAGGGATCGGGCGTGAGATCCTTCAGCGCGCAGGAGAGCTTGCCGGCGGTTTCGATGATTTCACACTCGTAAAGATCGGCCTCATTGTTGAGGGCACCAAATACGGGGTGCTGGTCGGATTCGGAGCTCAGAGGGGCGGTGTCGGTGAAGAAGACCTTCGACCCATCCGGCGTCGCCGCCTGAAAGCCGACTTCGCTTTCTTCACCAACCGGTTCGCCCACGCCCTGCGCGGCGTTCAGCTGCAACGTCTGCCCGGTCTGGGTGTCGTGCATGTAGAGGCGGTGATATTCGGCGAATTCATATGGTTCTTCGATCCCCGCGCCGTAGAAGATCACCCGTGACCCATTCGTGGATATCGCACCGCGGACGTTTGTGCCTTCATCGCCGAGCACGGGTTCGGCGCCGACTTCGGCGCTCCCGGCAGGCTTTCCGTTCGGGAGCACGCTCACCAGCTGAAAGGCACCCCCGGTTTCTGACTCATAGAGCCCCGGCGCGGAGTCCGCGAGCAACGACACCCCGGCTTCGAACACCGCGTGCGCTAGATCGGGCGTGCCGTCCACGAAGCTGAGCTCTCCTCCGAAGCGGGTCTTTTCGCCGGGTTTCGTTTCCGCGGTGACGTCTGCGGGGCTCACCAGCGGCGCGTAGCCAGGCGCGAGAAATCCCCTGTTTGCCTGCGCGGCTGCGTATGCCTCTTCTTCTGAGGCCTGCGGAGCCAGCCCAGGGTCATCGCGCACATACAAAGTCTTTTCGCTCGATCCCGGGGCAAGCGGCGGCGCTTCCAGCGGTTCGGCCTTGCTCGCCGCCGGGACCTGCAGCAGGCCGAGGGCGAGATTTTCAGAAAAGGATCGGTACTCGCCAGCTTCCCCGATTTTCAAGCCTTCCCCGCGTTCGTGTGGTGTCACCAGATCTTCGGCGATCCAGCCTTCGCCCGTGCGCTCGGAGAGCACTTGTGCCGGTTCAAGCGCCCGGTTGCCACCCGGCTCAGCGACGACCGGGCCGTTAGCGACATAGGCGATGGCTTCGCCGCCCGGGGAGGCTTGAATCAGGCCGCCTTCTTTGGAGAGCGGTTCGATGCTCGCCCCGTCCTTTTCAGCGGGCGATACCAGCTCCCACGCCCGTCCGTCGGCCAAGAGACCCTGCGAGCTTGGGAGCGTTTCAAACGTGGCCAACGACTGCGCGCCTTCCGCCTGCCCGAAGCTGTTGCTCGCCAGCACCCGATAGTGGTAGGTGACACCCGGCCTCAGGTCCTGCAAGCTCGCGCCGACGCTCTGCCCACCGAAGCCGCTGCCCAGATCCGAGCCCGGTGGCATGGGCAGGTCTGCGCATCCCGCCGGTTCGCTCACGCAGTCGGTGGTGCCGTATTGAAAGTAGTAGTGCGTGTCGGCACCGCTTGGATTGACGCGTGCCGAAAGCTGCACTTCGTTGGGCGTCACGTTCTGGGCGCTCAGGGCTTCCACGACCGGTCGGGAGGCGGCTTCGGGTACGAACACGTCGATCTTGTCGCTCGCGCCATCGATCGCGAACACATCCCCACTCTTCGAGTCGATCGCGACACCCATGCCTTCTTTCAGCAACCCCGCGCCGAGCGTCTGTACCGGCGCACCCGTATGGTCAAAAACGCCGATCGAGCTGCCGCTCTGCACATACACGTCGCCGTTTGCGCCGTCACCGAGCGGGGTGCCCGTGGCGCTGGCCTGATCGACCGCCACTGCCGCTGTCCTCTGGGCATCGAGACCGCCGATCAGCGGGTTGCTCGCGCCGCCGAGCAGTTCGGCCGCATTTATCTTCGCCGCCAGCACCGCACGTGCATAGACCCCTTCAGCCGGTTCTTTTTCTTCAGCCTTTTCGCGTTCGATCACCGCCGGGCATTCTTCTTCGGCGCTCAGCAGTTCGTGATCGAGATAGAAATCTTCACCCGCCTCGTCAACGCCGAATCCTGGTTTCGGGCACGCGATCGCTGAATAGAGCACCGGTTCAACGGGCTGCGCCGTGCTCGAGTCGGTGAATCCTTCAACCACACCCTCTTCTTCTTCTTCGCCGCGATAGAGCCACACACGCCCCCGCAGATCGGTCGCGACGCCATCGAGCTCTCCTTCTTCTTCGACGGGCAGCTTGCCAAGCGCCCTTTGCCCGTCCGCGGAAAACCGTTGCACATCCGGGCGTTTGGCCGCCGCGTCAGCACCGACATACACCGTTTCTGCGCCGGCCCGCGTGTTATCGACTGCGATCGGGCCCGCTTCCTTGAACTCGCCCTTCCCCGTACCCTCGAGACCGGCCTCACACCCGCTGGTGCACACCTCGTATTCGCCTTTGCCATCGGCAACCCCCCAGCCCCACGCCGCTACGAATTCCTCTCCTACCAGTTCCCCCTGCGTTCCAAGCTTCGGGCGGAATTGCTCGACACGAGCGTTGCCGCGATCAATGACGTACAGATCGCCGTTCGCTTCGCTGACCGCGATCCCGGCGGCTTCCTGATGCTTGAAGCCGACGCCGTCGAAGCGAAACTGGCCGCCACCTTCGCCCTCGCTGCCGAAGGAAAACGCAAACACGTGCGCTCGCTGGTTCGCACTCCACGCCGCTGGCGCAGCGGACAGTGCGAACGCGCTCAGCAGCAGGGATAGGGTGGCAGCCCAGTACCACCGTGCCGCGGGCGCAGCGACTCTGCTGACGTATTGGTTCATCTGTCGTCTCGCGTGTTGTTGCTCTAGAGCTGTCGGCTTCGTGAAGAGCGAGCCTGCGTGGGCAAATATCGCCCACGCAATGCTCCCCCTAATGACTCCTAGGCGATCGTGTTAACCTCGAGCGCTTCTTCATCGACCTGGACGTTCGTGATCGTCTGACCCGACTGTTCATAGACCGCGCCGGGACCGCCGATTTTGCTCTCCAGCACGTCCTGGACCTTTTCCGTTTTCGACGTGTAATAGTATTCCGGTTTTTGCTTGCCCTTTTTCGCCGTAAACTTCTCTTCAAACTTTGTCTCTGATTTGTTTGCCGGAATATTGGTCAGGACTGAGCCCTTGACTTTCGCGTTCGCCGGGCCGCATGTGAATTCCACGAACAGTTCGGTCGACTGCGGGACCAAATCAATGGCAACCTTCTTGCCGAATTTTTCCCAAACCAACGTACCGGCCAACGGGTTCGTAGCGATTTCGCCTTCTTTGGCGCCCACTGTATCGCATTTGAATCCGCCCGATTCACACCCCGTGAAGGTCACGGCCACATTGCCGACTGTTTTGCTCGAAGTGAATTCTCCGTGCGAGGCCTCAGTTTTGCAGAGCACCTGGGCTCCGAACACCGTTTCCAGGGTCCCCGCGCCACCGGTACCCGAGAACTTATTCTTAATCGCTCCAGCGTCCCATTCGAAGCTGCCGGCTTTTTTACCTTTGGCCAGCTTCGTGCAGACGTTGTTCGTGTATTTGCCACCCGCGTGCGACACGCAACGCCCCATTTCCGGCGCTTCCGCCCACGCGCTTACAGCCGCTAGCGACCCATACGCCAACACGGCCGCCATACAAAGTCCTATGAGCTTCAAGCGACTCATACGCTCTCCTTCTTTCCCTCGTGTAGTTCGCTTATATCTGCGCTTTATTGGGGCCTGCCGCGTATGCGGCAGGCCCCACACTCTCTACTTCGTCAGAACTCCGAACCGGACTGCGGGCTATTCGCCCAGCTGGTAATAGTGAGGTCCACCTGCAAGACCTTCTTCGACGATTTCGCTGTTCGAGATCTGGAACGCACCTGTCAGGACGCTCGTGTTATGACCCGACGGCGAGGGCAGTTCAAGACCCGCATCCAACGCCGCGTCGGCGCCGTTATAGATGCCACAGCCCTGCACTCCTGGCGCCGAATACGTGTTGTTGACGAGTTCCGCCCCTACGACTTCGGCGACCGCCCCTTCGCCGTGCGTCCTGAGTTTTCCGGCCTGCCCGTGGATCGGCTCGTTCGGCGGTTCGGGGTTCGTTTCTCCGGAGATGAACGACACTACAATCGGATCGGCAGTCGAACCGTTGTAGCAGTCCTTGCCAAGGAACTTATTACTCAAGTGGATCATCACCGGGAAGGTGAACGCCGGCTCAGATTCCCCGGTTTCTTCCAACGTGGCTTGCGAGTTCACAACGATGTCCTCGGCCGGACCGGCGAGTTCAATCGTCGCCGTCACCGCCGTCGAGCCACCGCTGGCCAGATATTCTTCGTAACGCTGTTTTTCTTTTTCCGGCAAGAGTTCTGCGTCGATGCCTTCGGTCAGGCTCGGAGCCGGCTGAGCGACGGGCACTATCGTGACCCCGTTCGACGCCGGCGCCAGGTGTTTAATGAACGGTTCTTGTTCGTTGAGCAGGCCGCCCTGCAAGACCACCGGCTTGACGTAGTGCACGGTCACCTTGCCCGCTTGGAAGTACGATTCGGACGTCGTAGCTCCGTAAATGCACCCGTTGACGTTTCCAGGAAATTCAGCGTATTTGGTGTGGGAAGGTGGGCAGACCCCGAAGAATTTCTGCCACGGATGAGTTTTTTCTTCCTTCTTCGTGCGCTTTTCTTCTTGCCTTTGGTTCTTGGCTTCTTCCTTTTCTTGTTTCTTCTGCGTTTTGCATTCTTCGTTGCATCCACCGGCGAGTGCGGGCGAGGCGACGGCAAGCGTCGTAGCGCTCATCGCAAACACGGCGACCAAGCACAGCCCCAGTATCCTTACATGTCTCACTTGTCCACTACTCCTTTTGTCCTCTCGGGTTTGATCGAGCGACTGCAGCCTCCTCCGAGGGCAGCCGCTCGTATGCGACAGCGCGTTCAGCGACGGCCCTCGGCCTTCCGCTGGGTGCGCTCGACGCCGACGCCGGCGTTGCGCGCCTGCGTATCGACGAACGTTGTTGGTGCAGCCAGCCCGCGTAGGCGCGGCTCGCGGGGTGCGTCGTGCGGATTCTGCTGCTTGCAGTCATCCCCGCCTCCCTTGGCAAACCTGGCGCGAGTGCCGCTTGGGTGCCGGCTGGGTGCGAACCGCGCGCGTCTGACGCTCGCTGGCGCTGATGCCAACCAACTCGTCGCCGCTCGGTGTGAGCAACCATGCGTTGGGCTCGCCGTGCGCCTGACCAAGTCCGACGTTCTGGATCAAGCCCTGGCGATGAAGGCGCTGCAGCAACTTCGAGAATCTGGCCCTCATCACTGACGCCCGCGGCTACTGCTACGTCGCGATTGCTGGAGTGTGGAGAGGCGCTGATCGCGCGCAGCACGAGGAGCGTTCGCCGCGTGACGCGTGTCTTTTGGCCCCCGCTGGCCTCGCTCACTTTCGGGATGCCCACCGGCGCTGGCGTCATTGTCAGCTCGGCGCTGGCAGCCTCCGGACCCAAGTAGGGCAGCACGATCATCGACATCAGCGAGGACGCAAGGTCGAGCAGTGGTTTTTCCGCACCGGCAGCGATACGGGCGTCGATGACCGAGAAGACACCACCCGTAACCAGCTCGGCGACCAGTTCGCGCGCGAGTGCGAATCTGCCGGCTGCGTCTGCGCTCGGGCTGTTGCGGTGAAGCAGTCGCGTCAGCAACTCCAGCGCATGTTGGCGGCGCGCGAACCCACGCGCCCCGACACCCGGAGGTGCAGTCACCAGGACGCGAGCCCAGCCGGGCTCCTGATCAAAGAAGCTCAGCAGTGCCCGCAGGCTCGCGCGTATGCGCGGGAGCCATTGCTCCTCTGTAGCACCTGCGCGCTCGAGCACCCGTGCCACAAGCGCAAGGCCGTAATCGAAGGTCGCCAGGAAGCAGTCTTCGATGCTTGTGAACTCCGCGTCGAAGTCGCTTTGTGTTACTCCCGCGAGAGTGACCACCGACTCATGTAGACGGTGGTTACTGAGTAAGAACCAACGCGATCTCGACGTGTCAGTCGTTCTACTATCAGCTTCCGAATGACAGCTGCACATCAGCTGTCCGCGGCGCCTCCCTGGTCATTTTCAGCGCTGCTGTCGACTCTCTCCTCGCGGTAATTGTCCAGCGGGCTTGACAAACTCCCGGTGATGTGTTCTCATCTTGCCTCCAGGACGTCCAGCAGCAAGGGACGATCTGGCAGACATTGGGGCAGAAGGGACAAGAGGAGAGGGACGTTGGAGGGAAATCGGGGCAGAACCATGGACGACGGGGTCAGGGTCATCCACGCGAGCGGGCCCTCAGCACAGCTGAGCTCGTCCCACACCTTGCTCACGTTCGGCCCCGCCGGCGCTGGCTCAAATACGCTTGCCAGACCCTCCCAGACCCGCCGCGAGCGCCTGATCGCAGCCACGGCAGAGGTCCTCGCGGACGGCAGTGTGGACCGTCTACATGAGTCGCGGAACGCCGCAAAAGCCCTGTAAAGCGGCACTTTCGAGCGGTCCTCCCCACACCGCCCCACGCAGAGCCGCACGTTGCGCAGCGCGTGGCCACAGCTAGCCTGCTCCCTGCGCCGCCAGGTCGGACGACCGGCCGGAGCGCCTCCGCCCGGGACGAGCGGGGGGGCGGCGGAGCACCCAGGAGCGCGTGGGCGACGATCCGATCGCCCTGAGACGGGTTATCCTCGCAGGGCTATATCGGCGTACCGTGCGTTAGCTACCCTCCGCTGCGAGTTCGCCACAAGCTGGACCGCGAACTCGTCGCCCTCAGCTATATGACCAAGCAGGACCGGCACAGCGCTGCTGAGCGAAGCGGGTCAAGAGACGGCTACGGTTGCGGTTATCGATTGAAGCCACGCACGACTCATCACTACCGGGTCGAGGCTGAAAATGAAGTGCATGAAGGCGTTCCGACTCCGGGCAGCGATGTCCCCACCCCCGGAGGGCGGGATTCGAACCCTGCGTGGCTCAAAGTCCAGGACACCGATCGGCCGAGCAGGGCCTCGACGGCTCCATGCACCGCTTTGGCGGGCATCGGCCCATCGTGAGCCGCGAGCACCCGCTCGACAGCCGCCACCACCCAGCCAGTCTGCGGATGCTGCGCCCCGATGGGCTCCACTTCGGTCGGCGGCGGGATCAGATCGATGGCATCTTTGGCGTACCAGCGCGTGTTGTCGAGTAAGGTCTTCGGGGGGCCAGACGGGTTGAAGAGGTGCCCAATAATTGCCATCACTGGATATTCCTGCTGATCGGCGGGTTTTCGTAGGGCATGAGGAGGGTGGTGGACGCGTGGCAGGAGACCGGGGTGCGCCGATCTTTGGTGGTGTTGGCGTCGCGCTTCTGACGCTGTTCGACGAGGGTGGGAACCTGGATGTGCAGGCAACCGCCGAGCATGCGGCAAGGCTCGTGGATTTGGGGGTGGAGGCGATGACGGTGTTGGGCACGACGGGCGAGCCTTGGCTGCTCACCGAGCAGGAGCGCGTCGATCTCATCGAGGCGTACCGCAGCACGGTGCCGGCTGAGGTGCCCGTGATCGCGGGTACAGGACACCCTGACATCGAGGGCGCCGTGCGTCTGACCCGCGATGCGAAGTCCGCCGGTGCTGACGCTGCGCTCGTGCTGTCGTTGGTGGGTGCCGAGGATCAGAAGCCCTACTACGCGGCTATCGCGCAGGCGGCGTCTGGGCTTGATCTTCTTGCCTACCATCTACCGATGCTCTCGCCGCCGGGGGTGCGCGTGGGGCAGTTGGATGACTGGGTGTACGTGGCATCAAGGACTCCACGGGCGACGCGGAGCGGCTGGCGCTTGAGATCGAGAACTACTCGGGCGAGGTCTATGTGGGCTCGCCGGCGCTGCTCTCCCTAGCCGGTCCGCTTGGCGTTGCCGGTGCCATCCTCGGAATCGCAAACCTCGAGCCGGAGCGCTGCGCAAAGGCCTTCGAAGGCGATGCTGACGCTCAGCGCTTGCTGCTGCGGGACCATCTGGATTCGCTCGTCAACTTCCCCGCAGGGTTGAAGGAGCGCGTCGCCGCTCGGTTCGGGACTCCTGTAGGAGTGCGGGCGCTGCCGTAGTCCTGACTACAAATCCGTGTATCCCCGGGGGCAGCTTGCTAGATCACAGCCCGACAGTGCATTGCTCGCGTTTCAGTGTGTGCTGGCGGCCAAGAGGTCAGCCCGTGCTGATCGACCGCTCATCGCGGGACGAGATCGGGGGTTATCGCCGGTGATCGCAGGCAATCTCAGGCACCAGTGCCTGAGAGCGATGGCCTTGATGCATCGGTGGCTAGGCTAGGAACCCATGACTGCCGCTGGCCCACCGCACTCGCCGTCAGGGCGGCCGCGACGGTCGCTCTCCCTGACATCGCCGGAGACGGACTTGCGCTCGCTGTATGACAAGCACTTCTGCGATCGGCGCAAGGAGCGCCAGCTGTTCTCCACAGGGGCGTTCTTTGTGACATTCGCAACCGTGCGAGGCATCACCCATGCGATCCGTGCCGAACGCGGACCGTTCAAGAACATAACCCCGGGCGGACGGCACATCCACCACATGACCTTCGGGATCATCGGCCTGCTGACAGTGGGCTACCTGTGGCTGCTGGAGGTCGGCACGAACGAGCAGCGACGGGCATCCCGGATCACCTCGCTCGCATACGGCAGCGGCGCGGCGCTCACGCTCGACGAGTTCGCCCTCTGGCTCAATCTCGCAGACGACTACTGGACCAAGCAGGGCCGGGAGAGCATCGATGCCGTGGTGCTGTTTGGCTCGCTGCTCAGCCTGAGCGTGCTCGGCAAGGGCTTCGTGACGGAGCTCATGGGACTCGATCGCGCGCGGCAGCCGGAGGATGCGCCCTAGCGGGGCGTTCCTGTCTCCGCGCGCCAGTCGCCCGGAGCGCGTGTGACCAACTGCGCCGGTTGACGCAGTGGCCGGCTATTGGTCCACCCGAAATCCGACTGTCCGACAGGCCCGCTACTGTCGAATCGCCCTGGTTGTCAACCAGAGCGTATGTACTCTCGTCCGCTCCCCATACGTGCCTCATGGGCGCTCCGCGCATCGGTTGTCCTCGCCACTCTGGCCCTCCCGGCAGTCGCGTTCGGGACACCCACGCCGCGGCGGAGTCGTCCACCGCTCACACCGCTCGGAGCGCTCGTGCAGTCGTCCGGTAAGAGTGGGTGCCTGGTCGACCGTTCTGCGCCCCACGCCGGGTGCAAGCCCGTGCGTGCGCTGGCTGGGCCCGCCCCCTTTCTTGGATCCGAGGCGATCGCGATCAGCCCGGATGCAAAGAACGTCTATGTCGCCTCATCGAGGAGCGACGCCATCGCGATCTTCGAGCGCAACACGAGCACCGGACGGCTGACCCAGGGCACGGGCCTCGCGGGCTGCATTGCCACGAAAGGCAGCGGCGGCTGTGCGATCGCCCACGGCCTGGAAGGCCCCAACTCAGTGACGGTCAGCCCGGATGGCAAGAACGTCTACGCCACGTCCCTCGACAGCGACGCTGTCACGATCTTCACTCGCAGCGGCCAGAGCGGCGCGTTGACGCAGGCGGGCGGCGTCGCCGGTTGCATTGCCAACGTCGCGACAGCCGGCTGCCTCACTGGCCGCGCGCTCGACGGCCCCGACGTGGTCGCCGTCAGCCCCGATGGCCGAAACGTCTACGTGGGCGCGTTCAAGGGCAACGCGATCGCGGTGCTCGCCCGCAACCCCGCCACGGGCGCTCTGACACAGCCGGCGGGCACGAGCGGCTGCATCGCCTACGCCCCGGTCGCCGAATGCGCCCCTGGTGTCGCGCTGGCGGCTCCGGAGGGCATGGCGATCAGCCCCGACGGCAAGAACGTGTACGTCGCCGCCGCGCTCTCGAGCGCGCTCGACGTATTCACGCGCAACCGGTCCACGGGTGCGCTGACACAGCTGGGCGCCGGTGCCGGCTGCATCGTCCAGAGCGCGCTCGCGGGCTGTACGAGCGGCACAGAACTCGGCGGCGCGGACGCCGTGGCGGTCAGCCCCAGCGACAGCGACGTCTACGTGACGTCGGTGTTGAGCAACAGCGTGACGTCGTTCACGCGCACGCCGACGACCGGCCAGCTCGTCCAGCAGACGGGTACCTCCGCGTGCGTGATCAATGTGCTGGCGGTCGGCTGCTCGCTCGGCCAGGCGCTGAGCGCCCCCGAGGGGCTCGCGATCTCCCCCGACGGCGCCAGCCTCTACACGACGGCATTTGCTTCGGGCGCGATCGACGTGCTCGATCGGGGCGCGGAATCGGGGGCACTGACACAGAAGCCGCGCCGCGCTGGCTGTTTGGCCGTGGGCGTCCCGCAGAGCTGTTCGCTCGGTCGCGGACTGCTCGGCGCCAGCTCGATAGCGGTCAGCCCCGACGGCAGGTACGTCTACTCGGCGGCGTTTGCGAGCAACGCCGTCAGCGTCTTCAGGCGGGTTACCAAAGCGATCGCGCATGGGCAGCGCTGAGAACAAAGGAGCAAGCATGGACCGATCGGATAGCGACTCGCAGCAGGACGGGGCACCCCAGCAGGACGGCGGGGACGAGCAGGAGGGGATCACCCGCGGCGACCTGCTGAAGACGGCTGCCGTCGCCGCTCCCGGAATCCTGCTCGGCGGAGGCGCGGCTGCGGCCGCTGCCGCGACCCGCGCGCGGCCCCGCCACGCAGCGCCGGGCGGGAAGGTCGCGGGTATGAACGTGCTGCTCTTCCTGACCGATCAGCAGCGGGCGATCCAGCACTTCCCACCCGGCTGGTCTGCGCGCAACATGCCCGGCGTGACCCGGTTGCAGGAACATGGGCTGACGTTCGAGAACGCGTTCACCAATGCGTGCATGTGCTCGCCCGCACGCTCGACGCTGATGTCCGGCTACTTCCCCGCTCAGCACGGCGTGAAGTACACGCTGGAGACCGACATGCCGGCCTCCGAATACCCGCAGGTCGAACTTGCGACGAGCTTCAAGAATCCCGCGACCGTGGTCGCGGCCGCCGGCTACACGCCTGTCTACAAGGGCAAGTTCCATTGCAACAAGCCCGCCAACGGCACGACCTGGGTCCCCTCCGACGTCAACAAGTACGGGTTCACCCGCTGGGATCCGCCGGATGCGGGCGCCAACCAGGACGTCCCCGAGGAGGGCGGTGGGATCTACGACAACGATGGGCGCTTCATGAACTCTCAGGGCACTCCGGAAGCGGGCACCGAGGGCGCGATTCAGTACCTGAGCTCCACCGCCGCCAAGAGCCAGCCGTTCTTCATGGTCGTCTCACTGGTCAATCCCCACGACGTGCTGTTCTACCCCAAGACCTACACCGAAGGGGGCTATGACGATTCGTGGCTGAAGGGCGAAATCGAGCCGCCGGCGACGGCGAACGAGGACCTGTCGACCAAGCCGACCGTCCAGGAGCAGTTCCTGCGCCTGTTCAACGCCTCCGGGCCGATCCCAACCCCGCAGATGAAGCGCAACTACCTGAACTTCTACGGCAACCTGATGAAGTCCTCGGACGCTTACCTCGTGAAGGTCCTCGACACGCTCGCGAGCACCGGCCTGCTCGAGAACACGCTCGTGATCGCGACCGCCGATCACGGTGAGATGGGCACCGCCCACGGCGGCCTGCGCCAGAAGAACTTCAACTTCTATGAGGAGTCCACGCGCGTCCCCTTGGTCTACTCCAACCCGCGCCTGTTCAAGCGTCCCCGCACGAGCGACGCGCTCGTCTCGCACGTCGACTTTCTGCCCACGCTCGCAAGCCTCGTCGAGGCGCCGGCAGCGGCGCGCTCTGCCTGGCAGGGGATCGACTACTCCGAGCACATCCTCAGCGCCTCCCCCTCCTCGCCGCAGGACTACACGGTCTTCACCTACGACGACTGGCAGTCAGGACAGGCGAAGGGCCCCTACCCGCAGCCCCCCAACCACGTCGTCAGCATTCGCGAACATCGCTACAAGCTCGCCCGCTACTACGACGCCGACGGCAAGGTGCCAGACCAGTGGGAGATGTACGACCTCAAGGCCGACCCGCTCGAGCGCACGAACCTGGCCTACAAGCACCACAAGCGCACCCCCGTCCAGGAGCGCGAATACAAGCGGCTGCGACGGAAGCTGGCGAAGGTCGAACAGACGCGCTTGCAGCCGCTGAGCTGAGCAACGCCCAGCGGTCGGGCTAGCGTTTGTCGCGATGGCGGACGCAATCGCGCTCCGTCCTCGAGCTCGACAGCTCCAAGCTCCCGAGCAGACACGCAACCCCCGTTTGCTATGCTGCCGGCCACGTCTCGCAACCATCGGTTGCATATCAATGGGAGGAGCCAGCGTGGCCGCTGACAGCGTCGAACGAGAGATCCTGATCGAGGCGAGCCCAGAGGTTGTCTGGGGCGTGATAACCGACCCCGAGCAGATCAGTCGCTGGTTCAGCGACGATGCGGAGATTGAGGCGCGCGCCGGTGCGGACGGCACGCTGACGTGGAAGCCCGGAGGCCGTGGCGGAGCCAAGGAATTCCACACAATCGTGCCGATTCGGATCGTTGAGGCCGAGCCGTTCCGCCGTTTCTGCTTTCGCTGGAGCCATCCGCAGGGCGTGGGACCGGATCAGACCAACTCGGCACTGGTCGAGTTCAGCCTGATCGAGGAGGCCCGTGGAACACGGTTGAGGGTTCTCGAGAGCGGCATCGACGCGGTGACGCATGACGAGCAGGGCAAGGCCCGGTACCTCGTAGACCACGAACGGGGCTGGGAGAAACATCTCGGCGAAATGCTCGATTACGTGGCCTCCGAGCCACGCGGGGCGACGCGTTGATGGCCACCGCGATCGCCGAGGACGACGCGCTGTGGGCGGCGGTGGCCGACCCCACGCGCCGGCGGGTGCTCGACTCGCTGCTCGAGCACGGCGAGGCCACCACGACGACGCTCGCGGAGGGGCTCCCGGTCACCCGACAGGCTGTCGCCAAGCACCTGGCCGTGCTGAACCGCGTCGGCCTGGTGGCAGGCGAGCGCCGGGGCCGGGAGGTGCGCTACGCGGTCCGGCCCGAGCGGCTGGACGATGCCGCCGCAGCGATGGCTCGTGTGGCCGCCCAATGGGACAGGCGCCTCGCACGGATCAAGCGGCTCGCCGAGTCCGTCCAGGCCGAAGCCGAAATCAATCTCTAACAAGACACGGAGAATGCAATGACCGATCACAGAACCGGAACTCGTCAGGAGTGGCTTTCGGCGCGGCTCGAGCTGCTCGACGCCGAGAAGGAGCTGACACGGCGCGGCGATGAGCTGGCCCGGATGCGACAGGACCTGCCGTGGGTTCCGATCGACAAGGAGTACTGGTTCGAGACCGATGAGGGAACCGCGTCCCTCGCCGACCTCTTCGGAGGGCGCTCGCAGCTGCTCGTCTACCACTTCATGTTCGGGCCCGACTTCACGGCCGGGTGTCCATCCTGCTCCGCGATCGCGGACGGCTTCTCCGGTTCGGTCGTGCACCTGGCCAATCACGACGTCGCGTTCACAGCGGTGTCGCGAGCACCGCTGGCAACGCTGCAGAACTACAAGCGGCGGATGGGCTGGAGCTTTCCGTGGGCATCTTCGTTCGAGAGTGACTTCAATTACGACTTTCAGGCATCGCACACCGAGCAGGAATGGCAGTCGGGCGCCGTCGAGTACAACTTTCGCACGGCTGACTTCCGGCCGTCCGAGGAGAGTCCCGGGCTCATCGAGATCGCATCTGGCGCCGGCACGGACCCCGTGACCTTCAGAAAAGAGGGGCCCGGCATGAGCGCGTTCGCCCTCGAGGACGGCGTCGTATTCCACACCTACTCGGCCTACGGACGAGGCGTCGACGGCCTCTGGGGCATGTACTCGTGGCTCGACCGCGCCCCGCTCGGGCGCAATGAGACCGGCATGTGGTGGCGCCGCCACGACGAATACGAAGGCGGTTGAGCCGTGGCCATGTCACCGGGAGTTCTGGCCCTCGCCGCGCGCTACCAGCTGACGCCGCTCAAGTGCGCGTTCCTCTCGAGGTGCCGCAGCCCCCTGCGATTCCTGGACGCCTCCTGGCACAACACCAGACCAGGGGCGCTTGTGATCGGTCTACCCAGCGGCGATGGTGTCTCGGATGTTCGTGGGCCCTGATGGCAGCGCTGTTCGCGCTCGGTGTCATGAGCCTCACGTGGATGGGGTTGATCGCCGTGCTTGTGACACTCGAGAAGGTCGGACCCTCCGGACGCGGCGCAAGGTTGGCGACCGCAGGCGTCATGGTCGCGCTCGCGGAGTGCGATCCTCGCCGTACCGCACGAGGTCCCGGGGTTCGTCGTCCCGGGCTCGCCCGCCTCACCCCACGTGTTGGAAGCTGGCGGTACCTAAGCTCGTCCGTTCAACCCCTCCGAGGACCCCGAGCCGAAACCTAGAGGCCCAGAACCAGCGCGAGCGCCTCATCAACAGCGTTCAGACGATCTGGATCGAGACGTCCTGCCGAGCGCCCCAGGCGCTCGGGATCCACAACAGTTGACTGCTCGACAAGGATCCGCGTAGGAGTGCCATCGAGGGTGATCACCGGTCGAAAGCTCGCCGGTTGCGCGCTTCTCGAGGTCGGCGAAACGAGCACCGTGCTGAGACTCAAGAGCTCGTCGGCTTGAACGACCACCGCGTAGCGCGCGCCTCGTTGCTCCCTGCCACGCGTCCCTCGCGGGGCGGAGAGACGAAATATCTCACCGCGCACCACCTCAGCTGGTGGGCTCCGGCGCCAGTTCCGCCATCTGCTCGCGGACAGCTCGCATCTCGGCCCGATCTCCCTCATCACCCGCAAGTCGCCGTACCTCAGCCGCAATCGATGCGCGGGTTCGACGCCTCGCTGCAGTCTCGCGCAGCGCGGTACGCACCGCCTCGGAGTCACTCAATCCCTCATTGCGGATGACGCTCAGCGCTGCAGCCGAGCTGTCGTCCAAGCGCACATGGAGAGAGCGGCTCATGCGGCTAGTGTAGCACAAAAGGTGCTACGGCGGGACCATCTGGCCCTCGGCGCGGTAGGGTTCCGTTTCGGGATGACCCGCCCGTCGCACCCGAGCCTGGAAGACGCAGGTGAGCGTCGGGGAGGTTCGTTTTACGATGACCCGGAGCTGTTCGAGCGCTACCAGCGGCACCGCGCGTGGTCGCTGAGTCCCAACGTCGTGATGGAGGGCCCGGCGGTCATCGAGGAGCTCGGCCCGGTGTCGGGGCTGCGCGTACTCGACCTCGGGTGTGGCGATGGCGAGTTCGGTCGCGACTTGTTGAATGCCGGCGCTGCCCGCTATCGGGGCATCGACGGATCCGAGCGGATGATCGAGGCTGCGCGAGGTGTGCTTGCGGGCACTGAAGGCGAGGCGGTCCTTGGCGATATCGAGGACCTCGCCGAGCCGGCGGGGTCTTTCGATTTGGTGTTGTCCCGGATGGCCCTGCATCACGTCGCCGACCTCGGACGAGTGCTGAGCGCGTCTCGCCGGTGCCTCGCGCCGGGCGGTCGGCTCGTGCTCACGGTTGTGCACCCGGTCATCACCTCGCACGACGCGCGTGAGAGCTCGGGCGAGCGGCGTCAGAGCTGGGTCGTCGACGGTTACTTCGTTACGGGCCCGCGGAACCAGAAATGGCTTGGCACCAGAACCGTCTGGCAGCACCGGACCGTCGAGGATTACGTGTTGGAGCTGCGCAACGCCGGCTTCGTGCTCATCAATCTGCGCGAGTGCGCGCCCCGGCGCGAGCGATTCGACGACGACGCGGAGTTCGAGCGGCGCCGGCGCATCCCGTTGGTGCTGCTGCTCGTCGGCGCTCGCGCGTTGTAGCTAGTGTCTGGCGACATGCGCACGCGGCCGTCGATGAAGCGCGGACCCCATTTGCTCACTGGAGCCTCGTGTAGTTGAGGTGGAAGTCGTGATCCCAGCTCGTGCCATGTCTCGAGATCTCCCAACAGATGGACGGCAGCGCTCTTTCGAAGGAGCTCCTCGCCGCGAGGAGCGAGAAGGCGCGGAGCTTCGTTCCCGTCTCAGCAACCGCTGACTGGCTCGACCGTAGCGAGCCTATGCCTGAGCGTCCTTGCGCGGCGCGTGCGTGACGACCGTGAGCGTCGAGGTCTGCCGGATGCGAAAGCCAAGCTCCTCGTAGAGGCGGATCGCTCCGGTGTTGGTGCTGAGGACGTGCAGGAATACACGTTGCGAGCGGAGCTGGATGCTTGCTATCAAGGCGCGGACAAGCTGTGAGGCCAGCCCCCGCCCACGATGGTCGGGCTTGGTGCAGACGGCGCTGATCTCGGTCCAGCCGTCCAGACGAAGCCGCTCACCCGCCATCGCGACGAGTACGCCGTCGCAGCGGATACCGAGGTAGTCGCCAAGCTCGATCGTCCTGGTCAGAAACGGCCCCGGCTCGGTCTCGGCGACGAGCTCGAGGATCTCCGGCACATCGGCGGCCCCGAGCGGGATCGCCTCTGGGCAATCGACCCCGGTGACCCGCTCTCCGATCATCTGCACCAGATCGAACGTATCGACCACCTGCCAGGCGTCTGGGAGCTCATCGCCCGGGTCGAGCCGTACGGCCGCGAAGGCGCCCGGTCCAACGAGCGCGGCGGCGTCTCGCCAGTCCTGCGCCGACGGCGAGGAAGGCAGCGCGAGAAACGGCGCGACGTCAACCGGATATCGACGCGCTCGCCCGCGCACCTGCGCAAACTGCGAATGAGCCCCGGACAGCGCCGAGTACACCGGATTGTCGAGCATCGCTTCGTCGCTCGGAAGCATCCCGACTCGCCCTTGCGGTCAGGCGGCCACGAACTGCGCGTGATACGCGAACGGCGGACCGAAGCGACGCACGAGGCGAAGACCCGCTCCCTCGGCCATCGGCCGCAGCTGCCGCGAGGGCACGAAGTCCGGGTCTATTGCCACCTCGCCGACGATCAAGCGTCTCCCGGGCTTCAGGACCCGGCGCAGCTCCGCGAGCGCCTGCTCGCGATCGGCGATCTCCCCGAGCACCGTCACGATGTAGGCCGCGTCGAACGACGCGTCGTCGTATGGCAGTCTGCCCGATGACCCGGCGAGGGCGGCGACGATGTTGCGCACGCCTCTGCGCTGCGCCCGCGCAGCTGTCGCATCGAGCATCTCCTGCTGGACATCGAGGACGTCGACGCGTCCCTCCGGACCCACGTACGCGGCGACCTCGACGGCGTGCTGGCCGAGGCCCGGGCCGATCTCGAGGATCCGCTCGCCCTCGCGCGCCGCGAGCGCCCGCCTCAGCGGGGCGGTCGGGCGTGGGATCGCGAGCTCCCAGCGCAGCAGGTAGGGCAGCGGAGCCGGCGCTCCGCGACTGAAGCGCCGCGCCGCGCTGTCGCCGGCGAGCGCAGCGACCAGGAAGCCAAAGCCCGCTCGCCGCCGGCCTCTCAGCAGCGAAGCGAGCGCGGCGATCAGGGCCGCTGCCGAGACCACCTGACTCCAGTCCTGCCGGCGCATCGGGGCTGATCCTAGTCCCCGGGCGTCCGGCCCGCGTCGAGACCCACAGGCCAGGGGCCGCCTAGGCGTTCTTGCTCGCGAGCACTCGCAGCGCAGAGATCTCCGGCCGGCCCTCGAGCAACGGGCCGCCCTCGCTGATGACGAGCGCTGCCGCGTCGCCCTCGAAATGGGCCTTGCGCCCGTCGAGGTCAGTGAATATGTCGACGAGGAAGAAGCTCGCAGGATCATCTTCGTTGCGACCCGCGAACCACATCGTGGTTCCCTGCTCGGCGTTGACGTGCTCGACCAGGCGCTCGAGCACCGAGGCAAACTGATCTGCCCCTGCAGCGGTGGTTGTGAAGCGGACGACGTTTGCAGGCCTTCCCGGCATCGGTGAACCTCGCGATCGATGGAGTGACGTTGCGTATCAAAGCTACTCACGCCACCGGTACGAAATGCGACCAATTGACGGCCATCAGCGACAACCGTCCTACCGTCCAGCGCCGCGACTTTCCTAGGAAATCCGTCGAATTCCGGTGCTGCGCGCCAGACAACAGGCCGTCGTGCCGATGAGATCGCGACGATGCCCGTCGATCCGCAATGGATGGAGCCATCCTTGGCTACCTGCGAGCCGCCAAAGGCGAGCGACACCCACACCGACCTGCCGGAGATCGAGCGCCTGTTCGAGCTCACCGCGGATCCGCTTGCGACCCTTACGCTCGACGGCCGCCTGACGCTGCTCAATCCCGCCTGGGAGCAACTGCTGGGCTGGTCCCGGGAGGAGCTGCAGGCGCTGCCGATCGCCGAGCTCGTGCATCCGGATGAAGTCGAGAGCGCGCTCGCGCCGATCTCGGGCGCGGGCGAGCACGGTGACTCACTGGCGAACGCCACCAGCCGCTTCAAGCAACGCGACGGCTCCTGGCGCTGGCTTCTGTGGAGCGCGCGGCGCGACGGCGAGACCTGGTACGTATCGGCAAAGGATGTCAGCGGCCGCGCCTGGTTCGGGGGCGAGGCGCTGCACGATCCGCTGACGCACCTGCCCAATCGCATCCTGCTCGTGGACCGTGCCCGCCAGGCGCTGGCGCGCCTGCATCGCAGCAGGCGCGTCGTGGCAATGCTGTTCATCGATCTCGATCGGTTCAAGGCCGTGAACGACAACTTCGGACACAACGTCGGCGATCGGCTGCTCGTGTCGATCTCGGAACGAATGTCTGAGCTGCTGCGCGACAGCGACACGCTGTCGCGGCTGGGAGGCGACGAGTTCGTGATCCTGGTCGAGGACATCGAGAGCGAGGACGAGGCTCTGGCGCTCGGCGAGCGCGTGCTGGGTGCGATGGCGAAGCCCTTCCCGCTGGGGCCGGCCCGTGTCTCGGTGGTCGCGAGCGTGGGCGTCTCGGTTTCGCACACCCCTGCGATCGAGCCCGAGACGATGCTGCAGGAGGCCGACCTCGCGATGTACCGCGCCAAGCGCGCCGGCGGCCGCTGCGTGAAGCTGTTCGACGAGGCGCTGCGAGCCGAGGTGACCACCCACGAGCAGACCGAGCTGCGCCTGCACGAGGCGCTTGCGAGGCACGAGCTGCAGCTGGTCTACCAGCCGATCCTGCGGCTTGCAGGCGGGCAGGCGGTGGGCTGTGAGGCTCTGCTGCGGTGGCTGCCGCAGGAGCCGGACGAGTCGCCAGGCAGCCAATTGCTCGCATCCACCTTCCTGCCTTCGGCCGAGGGGAGCGAGCTGATAGTCCAAATCGGGTCCTGGGTGCTGAACGCAGCGTCGGCGCAGGCGGCCGCCTGGTGGCGAAACGGCGCCACGATCCCCGTGTCCGTCAACATCTCAGCACGCGAGCTGACCGACCTCGACCTCTCCGAGCGGATCCGCGAGGAGCTCGCACGAAACCGGCTGCCCGGACGCGCGCTGCGCCTCGAGGTCAGCGAACAAGCGGTGCAGCGCGACCCCGTGCGCGCCCAAGCGGTCCTCGAAGAAGTCAAGCGGCTCGGCGTCTCGATCGCGCTCGACAAATTCGGCACCGGCCAGCTCTCGCTCGGCCTGCCGCGAAACCTTCCCATCGACGCCGTCAAGCTCGATCCGGGCCTGACCGGGAGCTTCGCGAACGACAGGCACAGGCGCGCGATGTTCGCGGCCGCGATCGCGCTCGCGAAGGAGGCGCGCCTGACCGCGATCGCAGTCGGGATCGAGACCAACCGGCAGCTCGCGCTCGCGCGCGAGCTCGACTGCGCGGCAGGGCAGGGCTTCTTGCTGCACAGCCCAGCCTCCCCCGAACAGGTTCGTCTGAACTACTCCGCCAGCACGCCCACCTCCGCGCCATGGCGCCCGCTCGTGAGGCTGAGCGGAGGCGGCCGTCGTCGCTGAGAGCCGCCAACGTCAGCGGCAACGGTGCGCCACGAGCGCTCACTTCGACGACGCTCGCATCCGTGGCATCGCGGGGGTCGCGCAATCGCTTCGTGGATAAGCTGGGCGACGGCCAGATCGGGGGAACAAGTGCGCCTGTTCGGCATCTTCACGCGAAACGCGCCCGAGCCGCACAAGATCGACGGCGCACTGTTGCTCGCCCGTTCACGGGTGGCGCCCCACCGCGCATTCGATCCCTTGCGGGTCGGAAGCGTCGAGTGCGCGGCATGGGTCGCCTACTACCGGCGTGAATGGCTCCCCTTCCTGCGGGCCGCAGTCGCGCTGACCCACCACACGTTCGCTCTGCCCTGGCCCTCCACCCTGCATGGCGCCTGGCTCGTGCTGCGGGCAAACCAGCTGTGGGCGCCCTTCCCGGACAACGATCCAGACGGCGCGCGGCGCGCGATGGGGCGCTTCTACGCACTTGTAAAGAAGCGCCACGGGGAGATGTTCGATCCAGCCAGAGCAGCGGCGCTGGAGGTCGAGTGGTGGCGGGTGCACCGCCAGAACCAGCACGAGTACCCCAGCGCCGACCGGGAGCAGCTGTTGGTCGCCGCGCTCGCCTCGCTGTATTCCTATGTCTATGGTGTCGAGCAATCCGACGTCCTGCTCGCGGCGGCCGAGCGCGCGCTCGCGATGCGCTACTCAGATCGATGGGTCGCGCAGGGCTGCGATCTCACGAGTCCCTTGCTCGAGCATGAGCACGCCGCGCTCACGCGCTCCTATGCGAGCCTGCTCGCGGCCGTCCATCGACCCCGCATCGCCAGCGAGCCGGGCTGACGCCGAGAACTGGCGCCGCGCTGGCGCTCACGCTCAGCTCAGGGTACGGGCACCGGCGAGCGGGGATCGGCCCTCCTGACCGGCCCGGGTCGGCGCAAGCGCCCCGCCAGTGGAAGCCCGAGCAGCGCCATCGCCGCCATCGCGAGGAACGCCGCCAGCTGGTCGTGAACCAGCGTCTGCACGAGCAGCGCCACGACCAGGCCGCCGAGGTTTCCGGCCATCCAGACGAGCGCCCCCGCGCTGCCGGCCAGTGGCCCTGCGAGCCGCTCGGTGCGCGTCAGGATCACCGGCAGCGCCGGCAGCACGAGCAGGCCCATCACGACCACGACAGCCGCTCTCAGCCCGAGCGACCCGACCACGGCCAGCGCCACGCAGCCGAGGCATCCCACGACCGCCGCGAGGCGCATGAAGGCGCGCGCGCTGCCGCGGCGCTCGACGAGCGGCGCGAGCACCGCGCAGCCGATCACGCCGGCGATCACCATCGCGACCAGCAGTCCCCCCGCCGCGGCTTCAGAGACGCCGTCCGGGGCCAGCAGCGTCTGCAGCCAGGTGGCGAGCGCAACGAAGATGCCGAAGCCGATGAACACGAGCCCGCACAGCGTTCGCATCTCGGGCAGCCCCCACAGCGTGCGCGCGGTCCCGCGGTCGATCGCCGCATGCTCCTCGCTCGCGAACGCCGGCGCCCGCAGCCACAGCGCAGCCGCCAGCACAACCGCGGGTATCAGCGCCAGCAGCGCCTGCAGCGCGAGCAGCCGACCGAGCTGGCCGTGAGCCCCGACTGTCGGCCCGAGCACCAGCGCGAGCACCATGCCCACGAAGCCGCCCGCCGAGCCGATCGAGATGCCTGCCGCGCGCTGCTCCGGCGGCAGGTACTCGCCAGCCAGCTTGCTGACAGCGCTCACCACCAGCGGCTGCGCGAGCGCGACGACGACCTGACCCGCCATCGCCCACGCGAACGTGTCGCCCCCCAGGCGCAGCAGCCCCCCGGCCGCCACCAATGCTCCACCGAGGCCGAGCGCCGGTCGAAACCAGCGATCCAGCAGGATCCCGCATGGAATCGCCAGCAGCACGTAGAGCAACGGAAAGATCTCTGCCAGCCACCCGACCGCGCCGACCGACACGCCGTAGTGGCGCGCGGTCTCCGTGGTGATCGCCGCAAATGTCAGCCACAGCGCCTGACTCGCGGCGCACACCGCCGTGTAGGCGACGATCACCGGCCATCCGCTCCGGTGCCTCATTTCGTCCCCGCAGGACGAGGCGCCTGGATGCGAACGCCGCAACGCCGCGCGCTCGCGCACCGGGGCTGCCGGCGGCGCGCTCGCGATGGGAGATGCCGGCACATGGCCAGTTCCTAGCAGGACTGGCCTCGAACGTGCTGCGCTCGCGTCCCCCCTCCCGACCCACCACGGCGCTTTCAGTGCCGAGGATCGGGGCAACGTGCCGCGGCGCGACTCGGCCGCCAGCGCTTGGGCGCCTGTAGCGGTGTCGCCGCTAAGCAGCGCAGGTCCGCGGGGCCGGCGAGGCGATCCGATTCCCCCTCGCCCCGCCGGCCCCGCCTTCAGCGGTCACAGTCGCTGCACAAGATCCTCGACGACCCCGCGATCCCTACGCGAGGACCCCTGACCGGACCCCGTTCATGGGTCCACCGGTTGTGAGAGTCGGTGGGTGTTGTTCTGTTGCAGAGTAGGGGTGTCGCCGCCTCGCGGAGTGAGCCCGTAGGGCGAGCGCAGCGAGTTGGCGAGCTGCTCGTGCTGGGCCCTCCAGGCGCGGACGAACCGGGCGGGTGACTTCATCCCGAGCGCCGAGTGGGGTCGGTTCGCGTTGTAGTCCTGGCGGTAGTCCTCGACGAGGACCTGTGCCTCGGCGAGGCATGAGAACTGCTCGACGGCGAGCAGCTCGTCACGAACCCGGGAGCCGAAGGACTCGACGTAGGGGTTCTGCCATGGCGAGCCGGGGTCGATGTAGCTGGCGCCAGTGCCGGAGAAGCGGCACCAGTCCTTCAGGGCGTTCGCGGTCATCTCCGGGCCGTTGTCACAGCGAACGAACTGTGGCGAGCGGCCCCGGGCGATCGTGAGCGCTTCCAGGACCTCGACAGTCGCGTCCGCATCGATGCTCCGCGCGCACTTGATCTCCAAGGCCTCGCGGGTGAACTCATCGACGACATGCAGCAGCTTCAGGATGTGCCCGTTGGCGGTCTGGTCGAATTGGAAATCGAACGCCCACACATGGTCGGGGCGCTCGGCCCGTAGCCGGCTCGCGGGGACCGCGGAGTCCCCGAGGCGCTGGCGCTTTCGGCGGCGCTGCGGGACGCGCAGGCCCTCCTCGCGCCAGACGCGCTGCACTCGCTTGCGGTTTATCTGCCAGCCCTCGCCGACGAGCTCGGCGTGCGCGCGGCGATAACCCCAGCGTGGCCGCTCGCGAGAGAGCTTGCGCAACCTGGCACGCAACCTTGCGTCATCGCACGCCACGACCGGCTCGCGGCGCTGGGTTGAGCGGTGCTGCCCGGCCAGCTGGCACGCCCGCCGCTGTGAGACACCCAGCCGGTCCTGGAGCATCAGGACCGCAGAGCGTCGACGCGACGGGCTCACCAGTTTCCCTTCGAAATCTCCCTGAGAGCCAGGTTCTCCAGCTCCTTGTCGGCGACCAGGCGCTTGAGCTGGGAGTTCTCTCGCTCGAGCTCCTTCAAGCGCTTCACGTCGTCGGCCCTCATCCCGCCGTATTGCGCTCGCCAACGGTGATAAGTCGCCTCGGACACTTCCAGCGCCTTGCAGACCTCGGGCGTCTCCGTGCCCTCGGCCAGCATCCGGTCGGCCTCCCTGAGCTTCCTGACGATCTGCTCCGGCGTGTGTCGTCTGCGCTTCACGTGATCGGTCCTCCTCTCGCCCATTTTGCATGGGCAGAGGGACTCTCACACGAGGCGGACCGAATCTAAGGGGTCGGGCCACCCCGGGCACTCGTCTTTCAGAGCTCCGCTGATCTCCTCGCGCAGCTCGGGCGTGTCGTCGTGTCCGTGCACGGTGATCGCATGGATCGCGGCGGCCTCTACCAGATGCTCTTCGCTGCCGGACATCGCCAGGTCGCAGTTGGTCTCGCTTGGCATCTCGCGACAGTCGATGTACTTGCGCGCCATTGCTCCTCCTTGGGGACGATGCCTCAACCGTGTCTGAGGCGGCCCCGGCGCTCAGCACCGGAGCCAGGGCACCCGCTCGGCCCACGTATGCGAGCCGGCCTCAGTTAGGTGGAGAGCCTACCATTGAGTGTCGAGCTGTCAAGGACAAAGGGAACATCGGATGACCTGCAAAGATGTCGATCCAAAGGTGAGGCGCTAAAGAGATGACTGCACCGAGCACAGAGCCCTTCGGCAAGTCACTGCGGGCGTTGATGAACGCTCGCGGATTGACCTACCGCGGGCTCTCGGATGCCACCCGTCAGCTCGACGGCAAGGGCATGACGCACGCACACATCAACATGCTCGCCAACGGCCACGACAAGCCGTCGATGCGAGCGATGGAGCTGATCGCACAGGCGTGTGGCGTGGAGCCCGACTACTTCGCCGAGTACCGGCTCGCCGCAGCGATGCGCGAGCTCGACCCGGCCGAGGTCGGCCTCGAGCGGGCGCTCGAGAACCTCAACGCGCGTCTCGGCGCTCGGCGTAGAGCCGATGCCAGAGGACGGCCAGCGCCGCTGCCCCAAGCACAGCCTCGTCCCACCACGTAGCGAGTGGGTCGATCGGGCTGACGGCGATCGCGAACAGCATCGCCCACAACAGCCACGCCATCTGCACGCCCCGCCGCGTCAGCTCCGGATAGTTCCACATCATCCGTGCGAGACGACCCGAGAAGAAGCCCAGATCGTGGGTCTCGCCGAGCAGCCTGGCGGCCGCCGAGAGCGCCGCGAGCGCGACCACGAACGCGAGATAACCGAACGGTCTGACGAGGTATCGCACGATTTTCAAGGCGCTGTCTCCCGGGTTTGGGGAGCGATCGACGCTAGCACACAGGCGTGTGCGGATCGGCGCAGTCAACCCGGCAGCTCGGCGCCAAGCCGCCGCTGGCGCTCAGATCGATCGCTGGTAGGCGCGGAAAGCGCGCGTCGCGAACCACCCGCAGGCGAGCGCCAGCAGCAGCAGATAGCCACAACGCGAGAGCACCAGCCCCCAGTCGACGTTCGCGCTCAGCGCGCTGCGCCCCGCCTGCACCGCCCAGTTGACGGGATTGAAGCGCGCGATGTCCTGGATCCACGTCGGAATCAGGTTCTGCTGCATGAACGTCGAGGACAGGAACGTGAGCGGCAGCACGATGAAGTTGACCGCGGCGATCAGCGTCTCCTCCTTGCGCGCGAGCAGCGCGAGCCCATTGGAGATACCGCCGAGCGCAGCCCCCAGCAGCACGGAAACGACGACCAGCACGAGCACCCCGACGACGCCGCCGGGGAAGTCGGCGCCCACCAGCAGGCCCAGCCCAACGATTATCAGGGACTGGATCACGACGACTATCGAGAGCTGAATCAGGGGACCGGCAATCAACGGCCAGCGCCTCACCGGCGAGACCAGGAAGCGATCGAGCACTCCCCGTTCGAGATCGTTGAGCATGCCCATCCCGTTCCACCCCGACGAGAACAGTGCGGTCATCACGACGATCCCGGGCGTCAGGAAGTCGATGTAGGAGCCGCCCTCAAAGCCCGGTATCTCGACGATTCGCTTGAACAGGGCGCCGAACAGCAACAGCCAGATGATCGGCTGCACCAGCGTGATCGCCAGGTACCAGGGTTGGCGCATGAGCGTTCTGAGCTTGCGCTGGGTCATGTGCCACGAGGGCGCGAGCGCGACTGAGGCTGCATTCATCGGGAGCTCCCTTCTTGGTCGAGCGGCGCGCGGCGCGCATCTGCGTCGCTGAACGCGCGTCCGGCGTGGCGCAGGTAGACGTCATCGAGTGAAGGCCGCGCAACCGTCGCGGAGGCGACCTGCACGCCGGCTTCATCGAGCGCGGCCAGGGCCGCCGGGAGCACCGCCGCGCCCGAGTCTGCACGGGCGCGCAGCGATTGGCCGTCGAGCGCGACATCGCGGATCCCGGCGATGCCTGCGAGCAGTCCCGTGACGTGTCCGTTCGCGCCCGACCGGTGCAGCTCGATCTGCAACGCGTCCCCGCGCAGCTCCCCCTTCAGCTGCTCGGGCGTGCCGCTGGCGACGATCCGTCCACGGTCGACGATCGCCAGGCGCTGGGCGAGCCTGTCGGCCTCCTCGAGGTAGTGGGTCGTCAGCAGGATCGTCAAGCCCTCGTCGGCGGCGAGATGACCGATCTCCTGCCACATGTCGCTGCGCGCCTCGGGATTCAGGCCCGTGGTCGGCTCGTCCAGGAACAGCACCTCCGGGCGCTGCACCAGCCCCATCGCGACATCGAGCTTGCGCTGCATACCGCCGGAGTAGGTGCGCGCGAGACGATCTCCCGCATCCCCGAGTCCGAAGCGCTCGAGCAGCTCATCGACGCCCACCCCGAGCTCACGGCCACCGAGGCCGTACAGCTGCCCGGCGAGCGTCAGGTTCTCGCGGCCGGTCGCGTCGGGGTCGACGCCCGACTTCTGCGCCACCACCCCGATCGCGCGGCGCACGCCCTCGGGGTCGCGCAGGACGTCGATTCCGGCGACGTACGCGGCGCCGGAGTCCGGCAGCGTCAGCGTCGTGAGGATCTTGACGGTCGTCGACTTGCCCGCACCATTCGGGCCGAGCAGCCCGAAGATCGTTCCGGCCTCGACCTCGATGCTCAGGCCATCGAGCGCGCGCACATCGCCCGGATAGGTCTTGATCAGTTCACGGGCCTGAATCGCCTCGGCCATCAGCGCCGTCACCTCCTCTACGGCGGCTCGCATTCGCCGCCTGCGTCGCTAGAATTTGTTTCGTTGGTCAAGTAGCTTAGCAATTGAGCATTTCAAGTGCCAAGACAAACTCCGCCCATACCGCCCGGCAACCTCGGCGTGGAGATCGTCGAGCAGACCCGCGAGGAGATCATCCGCGCGATCTCCACCGAGGTCCGCACGAGTCAGAACCAGACCGACCGGTTCGACGAAACCGCCGCGGAGCTGATGGGGCTGAACCGCACCGATCATCGCTGCCTCGACATCCTCGAGCGTAGCGGCCCGCTGAGCGCTGGCGACCTCGCGGCCGCCAGCGGCCTGACGACCGGAGCGATCACGGTCGTGCTCGACCGTCTCGAGCGCAGCGGCTACGCGCGCCGCCTGCGCGACGACAGCGATCGCCGCAAGGTGCTGGTGGAGCTGACCGCGAAGGCGGCTCGCAGCGCGCAGGACATCTACGGGCCACTCGCAGAGGGCTACGCCGAGCAGATCGAGGCCTACAGCACCGACCAGCTGGCGCTGATCCTGCACTTCGTGCGCAGCGGTCGCAAGTTCGGCGAGCAGCAGCTCGTGCGGATCGCGAAGCTCGCTGCCGAGCGCTCGCGCTAGTGTCGTGAGTCAGAAATTCGGGGAGTGGTTGCCGAGTGGATGGGCGTGTCTGACGTTCGACGGCGGCGCGGTGCGCACTGGTGGTACGTGAGCGTCGCCGGCGGGCGTCAGGCGCGAGCAGGCGCCGGGAAGCGCCGTCGAATCTCTGACTGACGACGCTAGTCGGCGCCAGCGTCCCGACGCAGCACGACGAGAGCAGCCGAGCCCGCACGCGCTCGAGGCTCGAACGGCGCTAGGGGCGCGGCTCTCGCCACATCGGCCACATCCGGGGTCCGCGCGGCAGCCGCAGCTCCTCCATGACCTTGAATCCGTGGCGCGCATAGAAGTCGATGTTGCGCTCCTTCGAGGACTCCAGATAGGCAGCCACCCCGTCGGCGTCGCACTGCTCGAGCACGCGACCGAGCACCGCCGAGCCGAGGCCTCGCCCCTGCGCCGCCGGCTCGGTGCCGAGCACGGCCAGATACCAATGCGGCGGCTGGCGCGGATGCTTGCGCTCGATCCCCAGCAGGCCCGCAACAGACAGCGGCAGCCGGCCCAGAAGCCGCGGATGCATCACCGCGCGCGCGATCTCGAGATCCTCGCGCACCGTCGTGCGCCAGTGACCGGGCGGGGCCCACAGCGCTGCGCAGGCGCGGTCTGAGCTCATCCAGATCTCCCCATACTTGAGCAGCTGGCGCAGGCGCGCGCTCTGGAAGCGCTCGAGCACTCCCATTCGCAGCCGCTCCACCGGGCATGACCAGCACGCGACGGGATCGTCCATGAAGGCGCGCGCGAGCGTGTCTGTCAGCGCCGGAATGTCGGCCTCGCCGGCGCGGATCGTCGCTGGCACCGCGCTCATGTTCGCCCCAGCCTCATCCCGCCGGGACGATAGTAGGATCGCCGCCCTGCTGCGAGGGCTCACCGGGCGGCGGCTCGGGCAGCGGCTCACGTGCGAGCTGATGGCGCACGCGGTCGCGGAGTTCGGCGTAGCGTAGAACCTCGTAGACGACCAGCACCACCAGCAGCGCCGCGAGCAGCCCGAGTGTCGCGAGCGCAGGCAGCGCCGCGCCGGCGGGGATCACGGCGATCAGGGCGATCGCGCACACCAGGCGACGGCCGCTGAGAGAGCCCATGCCCCGCAGCCGGAAGGCGACCTGCGCGAGCAGGTACATGGCCGCGCCTCCGAGCAGCGCGGTCGAGGTGACGAGCGTCAAGTGGTCGTCGACATGCACGAGCGTGCGCTTGATCCCGACCGCGATCAAGGCGATTCCCGCGACCATCGGGAAGTGCAGGTAGGAGTAGGAATCGCGCGCGACCTCGTTGCGTTCGCGCCCCTCGCGAGCCCGTGCCAGCCGCCTCGCCGCGATGATCGCGCTGACATCGAAGTACGTCCACCACAGCGCCCCCGCGATCGCTATCCCGAGGACTGCCGCGAGCGCCACGCCGGCGCCGATCGAAGTCCGCGCGCCGACGCCGAGCGCGACGATCGACTCGCCCAACGCGATCAGGACGATCAGTCCATGACGCTCGGCGAAGTGCCCGGGGACGAGCTTCCAGCCATCGGCTCCGAACAGGAACGGGCCACCCATGTCGAGCACCAGCGCCACTCCCCACAGCCCGAGCTGCAATGCGCCGTCGGCGAATGCCGCAGCGAGCAGCAGACCGACGGCGATCGCAGTGCTGACCGCGAGTCCTCGCACCGATTTGCGCAGCGCCGGGTCCTCGCGGCTCGCGATCAAGAACAGCACGATGTGAGCCGCGCGCACCGCCGCGTAGGCGCACGCGAACAGGATCGCGTCCGGGCCGAACGCGCCCGGCACGCACAGGGCCGCGATCAAGAACGCCGCCATCGCCGCGAACATCGCGAGGCGCACCGCGCCCTCCTCGGGATCGAGGACACTCGTGAGCCACGCGTATCCGGTCCACGACCACCACAGCATCCCCAGCACGAGCAGGCCCTTCAGCATCCCTTCCCACGTCGGCGAGTGCGCGACCAGGGTGGTGCACTGCGTCAACGTCAGCGCGAACACCAGGTCGAAGAACAGCTCCAGCGGGGTGACCCGCTCCTCGCCTTCGCGCAGCACCGCGGTGAGGTGGTGCGACCTGGCGGAGTCGTTCTGGATGACCTCGCTCACCGGCCCATCTTGGCAGCGTTCAAAGGAAGATCCGCGGTGCGTCCCGCGCGCCAGCGTCGACCTGGCGCGCGGGGATGGCGTGCGCTCAGCGCCGGTGGCGACGATGCGGGGGACACGGCGCGCGGTACACGGTGGTCACCGTTTCGCCGCTGGCGAATGTGATTTCCGACTTTACCGGAAACCCGTGCCGCGGGCACTTCCTCGGCATCGTGCCGTAGGAGACCATGTGTCCCCGGTGCCGGTATGCGGCGCCGACCTTGATGTTGATCGATTCGGTCGACACCGGCGGGGCGCCGGGGACCGAGTCGACCTCCTGCACAGCGGTGCTCAGCTCGGGTCCGTAGGGTCTGGCGGCTGTCCTGAAGCGCCCGCGCGCAACCAGTAGCTGCGCCGAGATCGGTGAAGCTGCGTTGACATAGAACTGCAGTCCACCACCGGGCGCGAAGAACGCCTGCAGCGTCGAGCGCTCCCTGACCAGTTCATCGCCGATCGGATCTACGACGCCCGCGCTGCCGATCGGGCTCGCCTGCGACTTGTGGGGGCACGCTGATGGACCGAAGTTTTCAAGCGTCGCCGGCTTGCACACGACAAAGCCCTGCGGGTGCAGCCGCGCGCCCGCGGGCAGGTAGAAGTTTATGTGTGTGATCTGCGAGGGAACGCCACCGCTCGATTCACTCCCGTGGATCGTGTATTTGGCTTCGACCGCCGCGCCCGCGCCGAGTTTGTCGCCGGTTCCGCGAAACCCCGGAATCGGAACTGCGCGCGCAACCAGCTTGACGGTCGGAGCTGCGCTGGCAGCAGGCGCGAGCTCGAGTGCGGCCAGGCCGAGA
The DNA here is from genome assembly GCA_963706765.1 of uncultured Solirubrobacterales bacterium. Taxonomy (GTDB): domain Bacteria; phylum Actinomycetota; class Thermoleophilia; order Solirubrobacterales; family Solirubrobacteraceae; genus Palsa-744. The sequence goes on from OY970168.1 coordinate 420,027, forward strand.
CACAGACACAGCGCCGACGCGCATGTCAGGCTCGAGCGCCGCCGGGTTCGCGCCCCCCGGCGGCGGGGTTTTCGTGCTGCTTGGACCGACGCGGGGTTGGGCGCGCGCGGTGACGTGCGTGACACAGGCATCTGATCGCTCCTCTCCTTCTCGTGCAGGTTGCGGCCGGCAGTCTTGGCCGGCGGATCCTGCCCGCGATCTCGTGGTCGCCCGGCTCGGCAGTGTGCTGTCGTCCGCTCTTAGAACACCTGCTCAGCGAGCAAGTCGCTGTGAATGGTGAAATTCTCGGCGACTACGCGCTGGCCGAGGTGCGCTCGTCGAGCGCGCGCGTCGGCACCTCGCCCCACAGCTCCTCGAGACGATAGAAGTCCCTCGTCGCCGGGGTGAATATGTGAACGATGACGTCGAGGTAGTCCATCAGGATCCAGTCGCCCTTGGCAAGACCCTCGACCCGCCGAGGCGAGATTCCGTGCTCGCGCTTGCATCCCTCGAGGATGCCGTCGTGGATCGCCTTGGTCTGACGCTCGGTGTTGCCCGAGCAGACGATGAACCAGTCCGTGTAGCCGACCACGCCGCGCAGGTCGAGCTCGACCACATCGTGCGCCTTCTTGTCGGCGGCGTACCTGCCAATCGCGCCGAGCAGCTCCTCCTCGCCGCTCATGCCCGGCCCCCGCTCGTGACGCCTGCGCGAGCCCGATACAGCCCGTGCTCGTCGATGTATGCGGCGACGCGCTCGCCAACCAGCGAGCTCACCGGAAGGCCTTCAGCCACCCGCTGGCGCACCTGCGAGGAGGACACCGGCACCTCGGGCATCTGCAGGAACTCGACCCGCGGCGAGCACTGGATGCCGCGCAGGCTTTCGGCGACCTGCTCGCGATCGAGCCCCTCGCGGCCCGCTACAGCCAGACGCGCGAGCTCCAACAAACGCGCCGGCTGGCGCCATCCGGCCAGCGTCCGCGCGGTGTCCGCTCCGACGATCAACGTGAGCTCGACGTCGGGATGCTCGTCATGGATGGCCTGCAGGGTATCCACCGTGTAGGACACTCCCCCGCGCTCGACCTCGCGCGCGCTGACGCCGATGCCGGGCTCGTCGCATGCCGCGAGCGAGCACATCGCAAGGCGCTGATCCGGACCTGCCTCCTCGGGCTCGCGGCGCTTGTTCGGGGCTCTGCTCGCGGGCATCAGCAGCGCCTGCGCCAAGCCGAGCTGCTCGCGCGCGCAGCGCGCGAGTGCCAGGTGCCCGACGTGGGGCGGGTTGAACGTTCCGCCCAGGATTCCGAGGCGGGGGCATGGATCAGTGACGGACGTGCCCGTCGCCCTCGACGAGATACTTGAACGTGCAAAGCTCCCGCAGCCCGATCGGACCGCGCGCGTGGAGCTTCTGGGTCGAGTTGCCGATCTCCGCGCCCATGCCGAACTCGCCCCCGTCGGTGAAGCGCGTGGAGGCGTTCACGTACACGCACGCGGCGTCGACTCCAAGCTGGAACGCGCGCGCTGCGTCGGTGTCGCGCGTGACGATCGCCTCGGAGTGTCCGCTGCCGTAGCGTCCGATGTGCTCGATCGCCTCAGTCAACGAGGAGACGACGCGAATCGCGATGATCGGCGCCAGGTACTCGCTCGCCCAGTCCTCCTCGGTGGCCTCGACGAAGCGCTCGCCGGCCGCGCTCTGCGACGCCTCCGCCGCGGCGGGCCCCGCCGCCGAGGCACGGGCGCGCTCGTCGCCGCGCAGTTGCACCCCGGCTTCCTCCAGCGCAGTCGCGATCTGGGGCAGAAATGGGTCTGCGACGGCCTCGTGCACGAGCAGGGTCTCGGCGGCGTTGCAAACCCCCGGGCGTTGGGTCTTGGCGTTCAGGACGATCGCCTGCGCCTCATCGAGATCGGCGCCCGCGTCGACGTACACGTGGCAGTTGCCCGACGCCGCATAGATCACGGGAACCGTCGCCACGTCCTGCAGGGCCGCCTTCAGGCCCTCGCCGCCACGGGGGATGATCAGGTCCACGGCGTCTGTCTGCGTCGCCAGCTCCGCCAGCTCCTCGCGACCGCCGCCCGCCAGGAGGCTGACCGAGCCGTCGGGCAACCCTGCCCCGCCGGCAGCCTCGGCGGCGATCTGCGCGAGCGCAGCGTTCGAGTGCGCAGCGGCCGACGAGCCGCGCAACACGATCGCGTTGCCCGACTTCAGACACAGCGCAGTCGCGTCGATGGTCACGTTCGGTCGCGCCTCATAGACCACAGCGATCACGCCGAGCGGGACCCGCACCTTGCGCACGTCCAGCCCATTCGCCAGCCTGCGGCCCTCGATCACCTCGCCGACGGGATCGGCCAACGCGACGATCTGCTCGACCGACCGCGCAATCTGCTCGATGCGCTCTTGGTTGAGCAGCAGGCGGTCGAGCAGCGCCTCGGCGAGGCCAGACTCGCGACCGGCCTGCATGTCGAGCGCGTTCGCCTCGAGCACCTCCTCGGCCCGCGCGATCAGCGCATCGGCGATCGCGCGCAGCGCTGCGTCCTTGCGGGCTGTGTCGGCCTGCGCGAGGGAGCTTGCGGCGCGCTTGGCCCGACCGCAGAGCTCGGTGGCTGACACCAGTGTGCTCGACATCGCACAAGCATAGACCGCCGCGAGCGCCCGCCAGCGTGGGCGCGCCCACCCGCGGCCGGTGGTGCTCGTGCACGGCACCTTTGCCGACATGTCCGACAGCTGGCAGGCGCTCTCGCCGCTGCTCTACGACAGCGGCTACTGCGTGTTCGCGCTCAATTACGGTGCCTACGCGGGCAGCGAAGCCTCGGCGTCGATGCGACCGGGCCGATCGCCAAGTCCGCCGAACAGCGAGCTTCGTGCAGGAGGTCCTCGTCGCAACGGGAGCGAAGAGGGTCGACATCGTCGGGCACTCGCAGGGCGGGATGATGCCGCGCTACTAGCTGCGCTTTCTCGGCGGCGCTGCCAAGGTGCACACGCTCGTGGGACTCGCGCCATCGAACCACGGCACCACGCTCGAGGGGTTGTTCACGCTCGCCGAACACTTCCCCGGCGCCGACGCGCTCGTCGGCAGCGTGTGTACCGCCTGCGAAGAACAGGAGTCCGGCTCGCCGTTCCTGGCGAAGCTGAACGCCGGCGACGAAACGCTCGCCGGCGTTCACTACACGGTGATCGAGTCCGCCAACGACGAGGTCGTCACCCCCTACACCTCGGCTTTCCTCTCGGGCCGAAAGGTCACCAACATCCTGCTCCAGAGCCAGTGCCCGCTCGACCAGGGCGAGCACCTGTCGATGCCCTACGACCACATCGCCGACGCCGACGTCCTCGACGCGCTCGACCCCGCGCACCCGGTGACGGCGCCGTGCACGCCCGTGCTGCCGGTGATCGGCGGCTGACAGCTGCTGAGGAGGGCTCAGGGCTGCTGAGGGCTGCTGAGGGCTGCTGCTCAGCAGCGCGTCAGTCGAGCACCAGATAGTCGCGATGCACCGCCTCCGCGCTCGCGCGCGGCAGCAGCTCGCGCACGGCGTCTGACTTCATCCCCATCACCTCGCGCAACTCGGCGGCGGAGTAGTTGCAGATCCCCTTCGCGATCTCGGCGCGCGAGCCACTCCGCCCGCTCGCTGTGCCGTCTGCATCGAGTGCGATCGCGACCGCGTCACCGGCGTCGAACTCGCCCTCGACCGCCACCACTCCGACCGGCAACAGGCTTGCGCTGCCTTCGCGCACCGCTCTCGCGGCGCCGCGATCGACCACCAGCGTGCCACGCGCCGGCTTGGCGTATTTCAGCCACAGCTTGAAGCTGCTGTAGCGAGCCTCGCGCGGCTGAAAGCGCGTGCCCGCGCGGCCTCCCTCGAGAACCGTTGCCAGCGCGCCGGCGTCGAGTCCGTTGCAGATCGTCGTCGCGATCCCGGCGGCGGTCGCCATGTCGGCTGCTACGACCTTCGAGCGCATCCCCCCAGAGCCGAGCGGCGAGGTGGTGTGGCCGACCTCGAGTCCATCGAGCGCAGCGAAGTCGCTCACCTCAGTGATCAGCCGGGCGTCCGGGCTGTGGCGCGGGTCAGCGGTGAACAGGCCATCGATATCGGTCAGCAGTACGAGCTCGCCCGCGCCTATCAGCACCGCGACCTGCGCCGCGAGGAAGTCGTTGTCGCCGAAGGAGATCTCGTCGGTCGCGGTGGTGTCGTTCTCGTTGATCACCGGCATCACCCGCCACGCGAGCAGCTTCTCGAGTGTCTGACGCGCGTTCAGGTAGTGCGTTCGCGCGCTCATGTCGAAGAACGTCAGCAGCAGTTGAGCACTCGTCACGCCGCGTTCGCGCAGCAACTCGTCATAGACGCGATAGAGCTTGCCCTGACCGACCGCGCTCGCCGCCTGCAACTCGCCGACGCTGCTCGGGCGCTGACCCAGCCCCATCGTGCGCATGCCACGCGCGATCGCGCCGCTCGTCACCAGGATCGCCTCGCCGCCCTGCTCGTGCAGGCTCGCCGCGAGATCGCAGACTCGCGCAAGCGGCTCGCGGCGCAGTTCCCCGGCGGGGTCTGCGACGACGCTCGAGCCGAGCTTGATCACGACACGCCTCATGCGCAGAGCCTACGCGGACGCGTCGGGATCGAGCTCGAACGGGACGCCCGCGATCTCGACCTCGTCGCCGGGCTCGAATCCCTGCTCCTCGAGCGCTGCCATCACGCCGATGCGACGCAGCCGTTCCTCGAGGTAGGCGAGCGCGTCCTCGTTATCGATGTCATAGCGCTGCATCAGCCGCTCGATTCCACGGCCGCTGACCGCGAACGCACCTTCGCCGGTACGGCGCACCTCGAACCCGCGCGCGCTCGATTGTGGACGAAAGACCATGTGCTCGGCCAGCTGCTCCTCGGCCGAGTCCCCCGCCGCAGCCACGGGGGCGCCTGCGCCCTGCTCGGGCGCGAGCGCCCCGAGCTCGTCCGTTGAGCCTGGTGGCGCGTCGGGCACGAGTGCGAGCAGCAGCTCGGCGAGCTCGCCGATGCCCGCGCCGGTGGCGCTCGAGGTGGCCAGCACCGGAGTCTCTGGGCCGACGATCCCCCGCCAGCGCTCGAGCTCCTGCATCACGCGCTCGGGAGGGAGCAGATCCGCCTTCGACAGGGCCAGCACGCGCGGCAGTCGTGCGAGGCGGGGATCATGCGCAGCGAGCTCGCGCTCGATGACCGCGTGATTTGCCTGCGCATCGGCGCCCGCGCCGGCCGACAGATCGGGGGCGAGGTCGAGCACGTGCACGAGCAGCCGCGTGCGCTCGACATGCGCGAGGAAGTCGTGCCCGAGGCCCGCCCCGGCGCTCGCGCCCTCGATCAGCCCGGGGATGTCCGCCACCACCAGCTGGCGTCGCTCGCCCGGGTCTTCGAGCACCCCGAGCACCGGCTCGAGCGTCGTGAACGGATAGCTCGCGACCTTCGGGGCCGCGCGGGTCAGGCGCGAGAGCAGCGAGGACTTGCCGGCATTCGGCAACCCCACGAGCCCGACATCGGCGAGCAGCCGCAGCTGCAGCTCGATCCAACCCTCCTCGCCGGGCAGGCCGCGCTCGGCGAACCGGGGTGCCTGGCGCGTGGCATTTGCGAAGCGCTTATTGCCTCGCCCGCCGCCGCCGCCGCGCGCGAGCCGTGCACGCTGGCCCTGCGCCACCAGCTCGACGCGCCGCCCCTCGAGATCTTCGCCCGGCGCCCCCGCGGCCTCGGTCCCCGGAGGGACGGCGATCACCAGCGTCTCGCCGTCGGCCCCATGACGCAAGGCCCCTTCGCCGTGGCCGCCACGCCCTGCGTGGAAGTGGGCCCTGCGCCGGAACGCGTGCAGATCGCGCAGCGACGAGTCGCACATCAGCACCACATCGCCGCCGCGCCCGCCATCGCCGCCATCGGGCCCGCCGCGCGGCACGTGCGCCTCGCGGCGAAAGCTCATGCAGCCGTCACCACCGGCACCAGCGCGCACGTGGATCTTGGCGCGGTCGTGCATCGAGACCTGCTGCCCAGCCCGCGCCCGGCGCCGGCGAACGGGCGCCGACGCTAGCTCCTCGGGGCGTCTCCCGGCACGACGCTGACGACCCGCCCGCGCCTGCCGCGCGTGAACGTGACAGTCCCCGCAGCCCGCGCATAGAGGGTGTCGTCCTTGCCGATCCCCACGCCGTCGCCCGGCTTGAATTTGGTCCCGCGCTGGCGCACGATGATCTCTCCGCCGCTGACCGCCTGTCCGGCGAACGTCTTCACGCCCAGGCGCTGAGCATTTGAGTCGCGCCCGTTGCGGCTCGATCCGAGCCCCTTCTTATGCGCCATCGCGCTTCGCCTCCTTCGCGGTCTCCGATTTCGCGCCCGTCCGCGGTTTCGAGTCGGCCGCGCCGCCAGCTTTCGACTTCGGGGCAGCTGCCGCTCCCTCGCCGTCAGCCTTCGCCGCCTTCGCTGCGGCGGCGCCCGCTGTTGGCGCCCCGGCTTTGGCGGCGTCCGCCTTGCCGGAGGAGGCTTTCGCGGAGGCCCCTTTGCTAGCGGCGGCTTTCGGCGCAGCCGCCTCATCGCTCGCGCCAGCCTGTTTGGCTTTCGGGCGCGCGCCACCGCCGAGGCCGAGCTCGGTGACCTCGATCCGCGTCAGCTCCTGACGATGGCCGGTGCGGCGCTTGTAGCCACGCTTGGGCTTGAACTTGAACACCCGCAACTTGTCCCCGCGCTCGTGCCCGATCACCTTCGCGGTCACCTTGACCTTCTCGAGTGTCGCCTTGTCGAACACGGCATCGTCGGAGCGGAACAGCACCGGCTCGAGCGAAACGCTCTCGCCCTCGGCCACGGGCAGACGCTCGACCACGAGCCGCTGGCCGCGCTCCACGCGGTACTGCTTTCCGCCTGTCTTGACGATCGCGTACATGTAGATCTGCTCCTGGGCGCCGCGCGCCTACTCGCTGCCAGCCTTGGCCTTTGCAGCCGAACGGCGTCGCCCGCCCCTGCGGCCACGACGCCGAGGTTTGGATTGTATGGCATCGTCGGAGCCGTCCGCGGGCTCCCCGACCTGCTCGGGCCGATCCTCGACCGTTGGCGAGGCTCCGTTGCGCGAGCCGTCCTCGGGGGTGCTCTCTGCCGACTGCCCCGAGGCCTCGTCGCCCCCCGCGCGTGCCGCGGGTGCTTTCGGCGAGCTGGTACGCCGGCGACGACGCGTGCGCTCGGGCGCCGCGCTACGCGGCGGCGGCACGAATACCTCGCCCGACTCGTCGAGCAGCAGCGCGCTTGCAGCGGTGCGGCCCACCTGGTCGATGCGCACCATCCGCTTCTCTCCGACGTAGGGAGCAGCGCCCGATATCGAGATGATGTAGCCGTCGATTTTCGCGACCGCATCGTCGACGTCGTACATGTGCGGCTCGACGATCTCGACGAGCACCTCATCGCCCTGCCGGAATGGAAGCGCGCGCTCCTCGACCTCCTCGCGCGTGCCCACGAACGTGATCGCGAAGTGGTCGAGCGACAATCCCTCTGAGCCCTCGAACAGGAACGACTTGCCGGTTCGCTCCTCGAGCGCGTGCAGCACGCGCGCGCCGTGACCCGTGAACTGCGTGCTCACGCGCGGGTTCATCTGCACGAGCAGAGCGTCGGCATCGGGGTGTTCGGCGGCGACGTCGCGCAGCTTGCGCTCGAACTCGATCGCGATCGTCTCCTCGCTCTTGATCACTCCCTCGCCCTCGCAGGTCGGGCAGGGGCGGCTCATGATCTCGCGCACGCCCTCGGTGACGTTCTGGCGCGTCATCTCGACCAGCCCGAGCTTCGATATCTCGGCGGTGAACGTCTTCGTGCGATCTTCGTCGAGCGCTTTTCGGAGCGTCTTCATGACCGCGTCGCGGTTGCGCGCGCGCGCCATGTCGATGAAGTCGATCACGATTATCCCGCCGATGTCGCGCAGGCGCAGCTGGTTGACGACCTCCTCGGCTGCCTCGAGGTTCGTTTTGGTGATCGTCTCCTCGAGCGCCGCGCCTTTGCCACGACCGATGAAGCTGCCCGAGTTGACGTCGATCACCGTCAATGCCTCGGCGTAGTCGATCATCAGATAGCCGCCGCTGGGCAGGTCCACCCGCCGCGAGAGCACGCCCTCGATGGCCTGGTCGATCTTGTAGGCCTCGAACAGCGGCTTGTCGGGGTCGCTCCACAGCTCGACCCGCTCGACGAGCTCGGGCGCGGTGCGGGTGAAGAAGGACACCAGCCGGTGATACTGCTGCTCGTCGTCGACGATCGCGCGCTCGAAGTGCGCGGAGAAGATGTCGCGCACGACCCGCACCGACAGGTCGGCCTCCTGGAAGACGAGCCCGGGAGCCTCGGTGTCCTCCACGCGCTTGACCAGCACCTCGTGCAGCTTGTGCAGGTACTTGAGCTCGCGCTCGAAGTCCTCGCGCTTGGCGCCGTGGGCGGCGGTGCGAATGATCGCGCCGCCGCCGCCGAGGTCCAGCTTGGCGGTCTGGCGGCGCAGGCGCTCGCGCTCGGCGTCCTCCAGGCGCCGCGACACTCCGACGCCTTCGCCGGTGGGCGCGTAGACCATATAGCGGCCGGCGATCGTCAGCTCCATCGAGAGCCGCGCGCCCTTGGTCTTCAACGGGTCCTTGATCACCTGCACGACGATCTCCTGACCCGGCTTGAGCAGGTCTGAGATCCGATGCTTGCCGCCGCCGCGGCCGCGCTTGGCGACCTCGACTCCGGGCAGCACGATCTCATCGACGTGCAGGAACCCGTTCTTCTCGAGGCCGATGTCGACGAACGCGGCCTCGAGCCCCGGCAGGACGTTGTCGACCCTGCCCTTGTAGATGTTGCCGACGATCGAGCGCCCACCGCGGCGCTCGAGGTAGAGCTCAGCTATCCGATAGCCCGCTCCCGGCTCTCCGCCGCCGCGCTTGCGGCGCGGGGAACGGCTCGATGAAGGTTTTGCGGCGCCCGGCGTTCCAGTCGCCTCCAGTAGCGCGACGCGCGTCTCCGCGCGGTCCACGCTCACAAGCACTTGCTTTTTCAATTTTCAATTCCAGTCTTGTCATGGTTCTAGTAGATGGGCACGCGGCTCTTCAGCGCAGCCGAAGCGCGGGATCGAACGTAGATCGACTGCAGCAGGCCCACGGCCAGGAAGGTGGTGATCACCGACGAGCCGCCATAGCTCATCAGGGGCAGCGTGACGCCGGTGATGGGCATGATCCCGATGGTCATTCCCACGTTCACGAACACTTGGAACATCAGCATAGCCGCTACCCCGGCCGCGACGAGCGCGCCGAACAGGTCCTTGGCCATGGCCAGAACGCTCAGCGTTCGCCAGATCAACAGGCCGTACAGGCAGAGCACGAAGCCGGCGCCGAGGAAGCCGTACTGCTCCCCGACGGCGGCGAACACGAAGTCGGTGTGGCTCTCAGGCACGTACCCCAGCGGAACCTGCGTGGCACCGGCACCGCGGCCCGTCTTCTGTCCCGAGCCGATCGCGATCTTCGCCTCCTCCTGCTGATAGCCCTCCTTCTCGGGGTTGGTCGAGGGATGCAGGAACGCCGTCAGCCGTTCGGTCTCATAGGTCTTCAGCACGTGCACACCGGCCGCGGGCGCCGCGACCAGGACGATCGTCAGCGATACCGCGCCGAGTGCGAGGAGCGCCGCGAGCTGCCGCCAGGGGGTGCCGGCGACCAGCAGCAGCACGAACGCGATCACCGTGTAGACCATTCCTGAGCCGAGGTCGGGCTGGGCGATCACGAAGGTCGCCGGCACGAGCCCCGCGAGCATCACCCGCACCGTCGTATCGCGCTCCTGCAGGCGTCGCGCGCGGTCGACGACGAACGCCGACAACGCGAGTATCAGCAGCACCTTGCCGAGCTCGGAGGCCTGGAAGGAGAAGAACGGCAGGCTGATCGCGCGCTGCGAGCCTTTCGCCGAGTGCCCGACCGCGAGCACCGCCAGGATGCTCACCAGCAACAGCGCGTAGATGGCGCTTTTCAGCTGGCGCAGGCGACCGTAGTCCAGGCGTGCGAGCAGCACCATCAGCACCGCGCCGAGCGCCAGGTATACGGTCTGGCGGCTGACGTAGTAGCTCGGATCGCCCGGCACCAGGTTGCGGGTGGCCGACCGCAAGGTGAGCACCGAGAAGATCGAGAGCCCGACGACCGCGAGCGTCAGCACCGGGTCCAGCGGCAGGCGCAGCGCCGGGCGCGCAGTCTGCTCTTCGGAGCGTTCGGGCGCCTGAATCACCGAGGATCCGATCGAGGTGGCTGAGGTTGGTGGACTCATCGCAGAAGCTCTTCGATCAGAACGTCTTCGAGGTCCCCGCCACGAAGCGCTCGGGCTTGCCGAACCACCTTGAGGCCATCAGGCGGGCGATCGGGGCAGCCGTTTCGGCGCCGAAGCCGCCCTGTTCGACGGTCACCGCGATCACGATCGGCCGCTTCGGGTCGCCGACCAGGCACATGTACCAGGACTGGTCTTCTTTGCCGACGTGTTCGGCGGTGCCCGTCTTTCCATACACCGGATGCTGCGCCTGATCCCAGCCGCTCCACACGTCAGCCGAGGTGCCCCCAGGCTCGCTGGCGGCGTCGTGGATGCCTTCCATCACCAGGCTCAGGTCGGTGTCGTTCAGGTGCACGTGGCGCGCCGGCGGGAAGTTGAGCGTCTGCACGAGCCCGCCGTCGGCTTCGTCGATCTGGCTGCCGAGATGCGGGCGCACGACGGTCCCGTCGCCGCCGTTCAGGTAGGCGTTGGCGAGCGTGGAGTAGGCGACCGCCATCTGCAGCGGATCGGTGAGCAGGTCCCCCTGCCCGACCGCGAGGTGCATGTTGTCGCCCACGCTCCACTGGCGCCCGTCGGATATGCCGCAGCTTTCGACGTGGCGCCGATGCTCGCACGCGAGCTCTTCGGCCGCCACCTTCGCGCGCCAGCGACGGTCGGGGACCAGCCCCGTGATCTCGCTGGGCAGATCGATGCCGGTCTTCCCGCCCACCCCCAGCTCGTGGGCCATGTCCTGGATCACGTTGCCGTGCGAGTTCGCGAGCTCGCCGACTTCGAAGAAGTATGTGTCCGAGGAGACCTTCAGCGCTTCGACCAGTCCCACCGCGCCGTAGTCGGCCATGCCGGCGTTGCAGAACTGCTCGGTGGAGACGTGGATGCACTGCCCCGCGCCGAGTCCCTCGGTCGGGTTGATCACGCCCGCTTCGAGCGCGCCCATCGCGGTGATCGGCTTGAACGTCGAGCCGGTCGGATAGGTGCCATTCACGGCGCGGTTGGTCAACGGCGCCGGCGCTTCTTCACCCGCGTGCGTCTGTCCCTCGAGCGCCGCGTATTCGGCCTGGGTGAGCGGTTTGGCGAACTTGTTCGGGTTGAAGGTCGGGTAGGAGCCGAGCGCGAGCACTTCGCCGTTGAGCGGATTCATCGCCACGAATGCCCCCGCGACCGCCGGTTTGCCGCCGGCGCGCGCCTGTTCGATCCCCTGCAGCAGCGCCTTTTCGGACTCACGCTGCAGGCCCATGTCGAGCGTCAGCTGAAGGCTGTAGCCAGCCTTCGGCGGGGTCGGCTGGAGCTTGCTCGGCTCCGGGTAGCCTTCCGAGTTGACCTCCACCCGCTCCACCCCGGCGTCTCCGCGCAGGTAGCGGTCGTAGTAGTACTCGAGTCCTTCCTGGCCGACGACCGTGCCCTGTTTGACGCCATGAAAGGCATGCAGCTTGAGCTCGCGTTCGGAGACCTGGCCGACGTAGCCGAGCACCTGCGCCGCCATCTGCCCGTACGGGTACGTGCGGATCGAGACCGGCTGTTGCACCACGCCGGGGTACTGGTTCTGGCGCTCCGCGAGCACCGTCAACACGCCTGGACCGGCGTCGGTCTTGATCGTCACCGGTGCGTAGGGCAGTGCGGTGCGTCCCTTTATGACGAGCGCCTCGACGTGCCGGGCGCTCATGCCGAGCAGGCGTCCCAGGCGCCGGTAGAGCTCCAGCCGCGGCCGGCCGGCCGGCGGCAGTGCGGAGGGGACGATCTGCACCGCGTTGGTCACCCTGCTGGCCGCGATCGGCTTGCCTTCGCGGTCGAGGATCTCACCGCGCGGCGCCGCGATCGGCAGGTCGCGCACGCGGTTGGCGTTCGCCTGCTGAACGTACTGTTCGCCGGAGAGCACCTGCAGGTACCAGAGACGAAACAGGATCACTCCGAACATCACCGCCGCGATGCCGCCGAGCAGTGCCACGCGGAACGCCATCTGCGGCGACGTGGGTGGCGTGCGCGGGGAGTTCGGCGCACCCGTCGAGTCGCCCGGCCGAAAGCGCTGGATCGCGCTCATCGCGCCATCACGCTCGCGACAGCGGGCTCAGCCCGCCGGTCGTGTAGGCACGGCGCCTGCGCCGGCGCGGATCGCCCGGGAGGCCGCCGATCAGGCAGCGGCGCACGAACGCCCACATCGGCAGCGCGACGATCGTGTCGACGAGCACGCCGAGCGCGATCTGGCGCACGAGCTCGAGGCTGACCGGCGCATCGACGCCGAGCATGAACTCCATCAGCGAGTAGCCGACCAGGGCGCCAGCCGCAGCGGCGGCTCCCACGATCAGCGGCGTCAGCGCCGCCTGTGGATCGCGCATCTCGCGCAGGCGTCCACTCGCATACCCGATCAGCGTCAGCACCAGCGAGGTCAGCCCGAGCGTCTGCACGAGCGCCAGATCGACCAGCAGGCCGACCGCGAAGCCGCTGATCGCGCCGAGCAGCGAACCACACAGCAGCCCGATGAACGCCACCAGCAGCGGTGACAGGTCGACCGTCACCCCGAACACCGGCACCTCGGAGACGACGCCGATCTGAAAGAACACGACCGCCACCGACAGCACCGCGACCCGCAGGATCAGGTTGCGGCGCACGCCGGCGCTCATCGGCAAGCCCTCGGCGGCTCGTGCCGGCCGCCGGCCGCGCTGACGCGCGCTCGCAGGTGCGCCCCGGCGCTCACCCGCCGGCCCCCGTCGAGGCGAGCTGGCCGGCGAGATCGCCTTCGCCCGCCGCCTGCTTGCCGGCCTGGATGCTCGATGTGAGGCTGCTCAGGCGGGTCGGAAGGGCGCCGGCGCCGGCGGTCAGCACCTGTACGACGTCGAGGTTGCGCAGGTTCGCGAGCGGATGGACGTTGACGGCCTCGTAGCCGCTTTCTTCGGCGGTCGAGGTGACCTGGCCGATCGGTATCCCGCGCGGATACAGCGAGTCGTCGGGGTTGGCGACGGTGCCCGAGGTGTAGACGTATTCGCCGTTGTTCGCCCGTGTGTTGGCGGGCAGGTACTGCAACAGCAGGTCGTTCGGGTCGCCCACCTTCGGCTGGACTATGCCGGTCGCCCCGGTCGCGCCGATGCGTGCGCTGACACCCATGGTGCTGTCGGTGATCAGGCTCACGAGCGCGCCATCGGAGGCCACCTGCGTGATCTTGCCGACGAGTCCTTCACCGTTGATCACGGGATCGTCGATCCGCACCCCCGCCGAGGTGCCTTTGTCGATCGTGACCGTCGCGTACCAGATGTTGGGGGACTTGCCGACGACCGTCGCTGCCACCGGCCGGTAGTCGGCGACGCTCAGCTGGCTGTCGAGGTGGAACATCCCGAGCAGCTCGCGATAGGAGCCCTGATCGATCCTGTCCGCGACGACTTCGGCGCGCAGTTTGTCGACCTGCTTGCGCAGCTGCGCATTCTGGCTTTTGGCGTGCAGGGTGTCGCTGAACCAGCCGAACATGTCGCGCACCGGCTTCAGCGCCTTGTTGGCGCCATCCTGGATCGGCGAGATGACCGTCAGGAAGCCTCGCTGCACCGAATGCAGGCTTCCGTTGGGCGCCTCGCCGAAATATGCGGTCAGAAGGATCAGGGAGAGCACGACGAGCAGCGCAAGCACAGCACGTCGACGCCGGACCGTCTTGTTGTGCACGATTTAGAGCCTTCGGGAGCGTTCACCGGACAGACTACCCGTGCGCCGTGATGAAGGCGGCGGCAGCATGCTCCGGCGCGGCCGAGGAGCACGAGGCGCTCCACGGACAGCGCTCACGTTCATCGGCGCCGCCGGTTGCGGGAGTTGCGGTTGGCCCGGTGGATCGCCTCGAACTCCTCCAGCGAGCGGCCCGAGCCCACAGCCACGCAGGTCAGCGGCGACTCGGCGAGGTGCGCCGGCATCTGCGTCTCCTCTCGCAGACGCTCGTCCAGGCCCTGCAGCAGCGAGCCCCCGCCCGCGAGCATGATGCCGCGATCCATGATGTCCGACGCGAGCTCGGGCGGCGTGCGATCGAGGGTCTCCTTGACGGCTTCGATGATCTGGTTCAGCGGTTCGCTCAGCGCCTGGCGGATCTCCTCGCTCGTCAGCACGACCGTCTTCGGCAGGCCCGAGACCATGTCGCGGCCGCGGATCTCGGCCTGCAGCTCCTCGGCCATCGCGCACGCCGAGCCGATCTCGAGCTTCAGCTCCTCGGCGGTCTGCTGACCGATCAGCAGCTTGTACTCGCGCTTTGCGTAGTTGATGATCGCCTCGTCCATCTCGTCGCCGCCGACGCGAATCGACTGCGAGACGACGATCCCGCCGAGCGAAATCACGGCCACCTCGGAGGTTCCGCCGCCGATGTCGACGACCATCGAGCCTGTCGGCTCGCCGACCGGCAGGCCGGCGCCGATCGCCGCCGCCATCGGCTCCTCGATCAAATACGCGGTGCGGGCGCCCGCCGACAGGCACGCCTCCTCGACGGCGCGCTTCTCGACACCGGTGACGCCGGAGGGCACACACACGACCACGCGTGGATGGGCCCAGCGGTTCTGATGGACCTTCTGGATGAAGTGCCTGAGCATCTCCTCGGTGACGTCGAAGTCCGCGATCACCCCGTCCTTCAAGGGGCGGATCGCCTGGATCGTCCCGGGCGTGCGGCCGAGCATGCGCTTGGCCTCGATACCCACCGCGTGGACTTCGCCGCTGCGCGAATCGATCGCGACGACGCTCGGCTCGGACAGCACGATTCCGCGCCCGCGCACGTAAACGAGCGTATTGGCCGTGCCGAGGTCCACCGCCATGTCGCGGCCACCAAAGCCTGTCAGGTAGGTGAAGATACTCATCGGTCGGATCTTGCAAGCGCCTGTCCGCGCACAAGCGCGAATCCGGCCTCGGGGTGCCGATCGCGGCTTCGGCCCCCGGGTGAGAGCGTGCCCGGCATCCAGCGTGTGCCCGCCCGAAAGTCTAGCGAACGACCCTCTCGCGCCTCCACGGCTGCGAGCGGATTTGCACCTCGCCGCGGCCCCTGCCGGCGCAGCTCTGCAGGCGCCCGCTCATGCTCGCGCGGGCCCCGACGAGGCCCTCAGCAGCTCCGGGCAGAGGTCGAGCAGCGTCGCGACCGGCAGGCCGACGACGTTCTCGTAGTCACCCTCGATCTCGCGCACCAGCGCCGCGCCCGCGCCCTGGATCGCGTAGCCGCCCGCGCGCCCGCGCCACTCCTCCCTCGACAGGTACCACTCGAGCAGCGGCTCGTCGAGCTCGCGAAACGTGACCGCCGTGCGCGCGAGGGCAACACGCTCCTGCGCCTGCCTGGCGCCCCTGCCCGCCGGCGCAGGCGCAGGTGCCTCGCTGAGCAGCGCAAGGCCGCTGTAGACCTCATGCCTGGCGCCGCTCAGCGCCGCGAGCGTGCGCCTGGCCTCGGCGACGCTCGCGGGCTTGCCGTAGATGGCCCCGTCGAGCGACACCAGCGTGTCGCAGCCGAGCACGATCGGCGCGGGCGCAGCGGCGCCGATTCGCCCCCAGGCGGCGCGTGCCTTGCGCAGCGCATTCTCGAGCGCCACCTCCTCGGGCTCGCCCTCGACGAGCTCGGGCACGTTCGCGGGCTGGGCGACGAACGACACCCCGAGGCGCTGCAGGATCGCCCGCCGTTGGGGCGAGCGCGAGGCCAACAGCAGCTTCGGCGTCAGGAAAGCTCTCCGAAGAACAGCTCGACCTCGCGCGCCGCCGACTGCGGCGAGTCCGAGCCGTGGACCATGTTGCGTCCCGTCTCGAGCGCGAAGTCGCCCCTGATCGAGCCCGTCGCAGCCTCCAGCGGGTTGGTCGCGCCGATCACCTGGCGCGCCGCTGCGATCGCCTCCACGCCCTCCAGCACCATCGCGAGGATTGGTCCCGAGGTGATGAACTGCACGAGCTCGCCGAAGAACGGACGCTCGGCGTGCTCGGCGTAGTGGCTTTCGGCGAGCTCAGGCGTCACGGTCATGCTGCGCAGCGCCATGATCCGCAGGCCCTTGCGCTCAAAGCGCGCGATGATCTCGCCGCTGAGGGCTCGTGCGAATGCGTCCGGCTTTATCAGGATCAGGGTTCGCTGCATGGTCTGCCCTCGCTGGTGGTTGTGGGTGGTCGACTGCGCCTGCGGCCGCCCGCGGGCAGTCGCAGATACGGGCGCCGCTCGCGCTGGCTCAGGAGCCCGAGCGCGGACGGCGAGTCCGGCCGCTCGCGCGTGAGCGCGCGGCCGAAGACTGTGGTGCGGACAGCGGCGCCCCCGCGCCGTCCTCAGACGGCACGTTGGCGAGCGAGGAGGCGGGCCGTGAGACGTCCGCGGAGCGCTCGCCGAACGATTGCGCGTCGGCGTCGAAAGGCTCGCCGCCCAGCGACGAGGAGCCGCCCCGCGAAGACGACCCGCCGAGCGAGGGCTCGCCGAGATCGAGCTCGTGGCTGATCTCCGTGCGCTCCTCCTCGGCCTGCGAGCGCCGGCGTCGGCGCCGGCGGGCCGGGGTCGCGCCCGGCACCTCGGTCTCGCAATACGGGCAGATCGCCCACGCCTGGTCGAGCGGGCGCTCGCAGTTCGTGCAGGGTTCCTTGAGCTTGCGCAGGCAGCTCGGGCAGCGGATGAAGTCACGCTCGATCCGATAGTCGCAATGTGGGCACAGCGAGCCGCCCGCCTCATGCAGCCGCGCTTCCGCCGCCCGCGTCTCGAGTTCGCGCTCGCGCACGTCCTCGAGATACTCGGGCGGGCGCAGGACCATGTAGACGATCGTTCCCACGAACGGGAACAGCGAGGCGGCGGTTGCGCAGCCCACCAGCATCGGGTCGGCCACCCGCCGGCGCGCATCCATGTAGGTCCAGTAGATCAGCGCCAGATACAGCACGACCACGAACACGATCAGCAGGTCGATGGCCAGGTTCAGGCCGCTGCTTTCGATCCCGAAGTAAGCGAGAGGGGGCATTGGTTGACCTAGACGCTGGCTCGGATGAGCCCAGGGTGGGTGAGTTTAGAGTCTTTGTCGGTGGGAGCGTGCATTCGGGAGCCTGCATGCAGGCCGCCGGCCGGCGGGGGAAGGCCCGCGCGGCGAAGGGCCGCGCTGTCGACGCGCCGGCCGCGACCCGGCGCCAGGCGCCGCCACGGTACCGCGCGGCCTACAGGAACAGCCGACCGAAGCCGTAGCCGGCGGCGAAGAACACGAGGATCACGAGCGCCACGAACAGCGCCACCGCTCCGATCATCGCGAGCACCGAGGGACCGTCGTCGTTCAACGGCTCGCCTCTCCGGAAGAGGCGAGCGCCTCGAGCAGCTCGCCGACCAGGTACACGGAGCCGGTCGCCAGCACGGCCGCGCCGGCGTCCGGCTCCTGCTCTGAGGCCCACCGGCGCGCCCCCAGCAGCGCCTCGGCGGCATGCGGCTCGCACTCGACCGACCGAAAGCCGAGCTGGCGGGCCAGCGACTGCAGCGCCGCCGGCGAGAGCGCGCGCGAGCTGCGCGGCGCCGTGAACCAAGCCCGCTCGCAGAGCGGAAGCAGCGCGCGCAACATCGCGGCCGCGTCCTTGTCGTCGAGCACACCCATCACAAGCCCCAGACGCCGCCCGGCGAGCACGGGCGGCAGGCTCTCGGCGAGCGCGACGATCGCAGCCGGGTTGTGAGCTCCATCCAGCACCAGCCGCGGCTCGCCGGCGATCACATGCATCCTGCCGGGCACCTGGACCGCGCGCGCCGCCTCGATCACGGCACGCTGTGAGATCTCGATCCCCGCTTCACGCAGCGCCACATGCGACGCGGCGCGCGCGAGCGCGAAGTTGCGTCGCTGAAAAGCGCCGCGGGCGCCCGGCCCGACCCCCCCGAGCTCGGGCCCGGGAGTCCCCGCCGCCCGCTCGATCCCGGCCGCGGCGCCGGACGGGTCACCGGGCACGCGCACGATCTGCGCCTCCTGGACGGCCGCGACTCGCTCGGCGACCGCCGATGCCTGCGGCGCCAGCCCCGCCCCGAGGACGAGCGTGCCCCCCCGACGCACGACCGCGAGCTTCTCCTCGGCGATGTCGCCGACGGTCGGACCCAGCCAGCGGGTGTGCTCGAGGGCGACGTTCGTCAGCACCGTCAGCGGCGAGTCGATCACGCTGGTCGCGTCGTAGCGCCCGCCGAGGCCCGCCTCGACAACCGCCACATCCACTTCGCACTCCGCCATCTGGAACAGCGCCGCGGCCGTCAGCAGCTCGAACTGCGTGACGTGATCGTCGCCCGGGAGCGTCCTGTCGACCTGCTCGGCAGCCGCCGCGGCGCGGCCGATCGCGGCGGCGAACGTCGCCTGCTCGACGGTTCGCTCGCCGACCTGCAGGCGCTCGCTGTAGGAGATCAGGTGCGGCGAGGTGTACACCCCGGTTCGCAGCCCGTGACGCTCGAGGATCGCCGCGATCATCTTCGTCGTCGAGGACTTGCCGTTGGTGCCGAGCACGTGAACGGCTCGAAAGCGCCGCTGCGGCGCCCCCAGCACGGTCATCATGCGACGCATCCGGTCGAGCCCGAAGCGCATCCCGAACAGCTCGAGCGAGCGCAGGTGTCGCTCGGCCCGCTCAGGCGTCCAGGAGCCGCCGACGTTCGCGGGTCTGCGGAGGGCGTGGTCGGGGCCGTGCATGCTTGGCGGTGGCGTGTTGGGCTTAGGTGGATTACTCGATCGCGCGCCCGCGACCCTGGGCGTCCGGGTGCCTGCGCAGATACTCGACGAACACTGGTCGCAACGCCTCGGCCAGGCGGCCGTCGCCGCTGTGCAGGGCATCGTAGATCAGGCCTTTGGCCGATTGGATGTCGTAGTCGCCCTCGCCTTCGTCGCCGCTGACGGTCTCCGCGGCCGGGATCATCCCCACCAACGACCAGAAGAACTTGACGTCGAGGTGGCGCTCGGCGAGGCGGACTGCGCGGTCGTGAAGCTCGCGAGTGGAGAGCGCCTCGAGGTCCTCGCTGTCGCGCTCGCTGCTCACCAGCGCCCGACGATCGGCGCGTTCGCGGCGACGCCCGCGCTCATCGACGGCGACGACGTCGCCGCGAGCGCCCGCTGCGGGCGAGCGCTGCCAGCTCGCGTCCCATCCCCTGCAGATCGGCCTTGCGGGCGAGCTTGCGCAGCTCGAGCCGCTGGCGGGCGCTGAGGTTGCCCCGGCGTCCGCGCGACTGGCGCAGCAGTTCGATCAGCCGCAGACGGTCCTTCGCCGACAGCGCGATCCAGCGCCTGGCGAAGATCAGCGTCGCTCGCAGCAGCAAGAGCCACGGCACCGCCTTCGCGTCGCGCCGCAGCTTCGAGCTCGTCATCTTGCGCCTGCGCACAGCGCGATGGTAGCGGTCGAGGTCCATCTGCGCGGATCGCCGCGCCGGGCGCTGCCCCTGTCGAGGGGCGGTGCGCGGCGGACGCCCACTGCCGGCGTCCTGCTCTCCATCGAACGGCTGCGCCGGGGCACGCGCGCCCGCGCGTTGCCTCTCTACGCGGACTCCTCGCGCAGCGTCTCCGAAGCCTCCTCGGGAGCCGCTTCGGTGACGAGCGTCGGGGTCAGGCCACGCTCGACAGTCTCTTTGGTGACGACGCACTTCTTGACGTCGCGGCGCGAGGGCAGCTCGAATTGCACCTCGAGCAGGATCTCCTCGACGATCGAGCGCAGGCCGCGCGCGCCGGTTTCGCGCTCCAAGCCGCGCTCGGCGACCGCGCCCAGAGAATCCTCGGAGAACACGAGCTCGATGCCGTCGAAGGCGAAGAAGCGCTGGAACTGCTTCACCAACGCGTTGCGCGGCTCGGTGAGAATCGACACCAGGTCAGTGCGAGTGAGCTGGTGCACGGCGCTCATCACAGGCAGCCGCCCGACGAACTCGGGGATCAGCCCGTACTCGATCAGATCCTCGGGCAGGCACTGCTCGAAGACCTCCCCCGTGTCCTTTTCGGCTTTCGCTTCGATCGCCGCCGCGAAGCCGACCCCCTTGTGGCCGATCCGGCGCTCGATCACCTTGTCGAGGTTCGCAAACGCGCCGCCGCAGATGAACAGCACGTTGGTGGTGTCGATCGTCAGGAACTCCTGATGAGGATGCTTGCGTCCACCCTGCGGCGGCACCGATGCCTGGGTGCCCTCGAGGATCTTCAGCAACGCCTGCTGGACGCCCTCGCCGGACACGTCGCGCGTGATCGACGGGTTGTCGGCCTTGCGCGCGATCTTGTCGACCTCGTCGATGTAGATGATGCCGGTCTCGGCCTTCTTGACGTCGTAGTCGGCGGCCTGGATCAGCTTCAGCAGGATGTTCTCGACATCCTCGCCGACGTACCCCGCCTCGGTCAGCGCAGTGGCGTCGGCAATCGCGAACGGGACGTTCAATATCCGCGCGAGCGTCTGTGCCAGCAACGTCTTGCCGCAACCGGTCGGCCCGAGCAGCAGGATGTTCGACTTCTGCAGCTCGATCTCCTCATCGCCCGACTGCATCATCTGCACGCGCTTGTAATGGTTGTAGACCGCCACCGACAACGTGCGCTTGGAGGCATCCTGACCGACTACGTACTCGTCCAGGACCTCGTAGATCTCACGCGGCTTGGGAAGGTTCTCGAGATCGAAGACCGGCGGCGAGGACAGCTCCTCGTCGATGATCTCGTTACAGAGGTCGATGCACTCGTCGCAGATGTAGACCCCGGGCCCTGCGATCAGCTTCTTGACCTGTCGCTGGGACTTGCCGCAGAAGCTGCATAGGAGCTGCTCGTTGGAATCCGTGGGCCGTGCCATCGTCAATAGCGTCCCTTTCGCGTCTCCTGCGGCGAACGCCTGCCAGGCGGGGCACGGACGCAGCCAGCGCGGCGTGCCTGGCGCGCGGACGAGCGAGGACGCGTCCTCGCGGCCGGCGGCCGCCTGTCAATGCTCGGAGATCACGCGATCGATTATGCCGTACTCCTTCGCCTCCTCGGAGCTCATGAAGTAGTCGCGCTCCGTGTCCTTGCGCACTTCCTCGAGCTTCTTGTGCGTGTGCTTGGCGATTATCTCGTCGAGCCGGTGGCGGACGTCGATGATCTCTTTGGCGTGGATCTCGATGTCGGTGGCCTGCCCTTGAAAGCTCGAGGAGACCTGGTGGATCAGAATCTTGGCGTTGGGCAGCGCCATGCGCTTGCCCTCGGTGCCGCCCGCGAGCAGCAGGGCGCCCATCGACATCGCGATGCCGACGCAGATCGTCTGCACGTCGGGCTTGATGAACTGCATCGTGTCGTAGATCGCGAGGCCGGCGTAGACCGAGCCGCCCGGAGAGTTGATGTACACCGAGACGTCCTTCTCGGGATCCTCGGACTCGAGGTGCAGCAGCTGCGCGACGATCAGGTTCGCGATCTGATCGTCGACGGGCGTGCCGAGGAAGATGATCCGCTCGTTGAGAAGCCTGCTGTAGATGTCGAAGGCGCGCTCGCCTCGCGAGGTCTGCTCGACGACCATGGGAACAAGTGGGCTCATACCGGTCCTCGCTTAGTTATCCCTTGCTCGCTCGATTCCTTCCGACTCCACCGCCACGCCGTTGCGCTGCGCCGCGGCGCGCGGCCCTCGTGTGCTCCCAGCGTAGTACACGCCGCCGCTCCACCCAGCGTGGCGCAGCAGCGGCTCGCGCGCGGCGCCCGGAGGGCGATCGATTCGCCGCCGCTCACGAGTCCGGCGTCCACAGGCCGCTCGATGAGCCCGCGGGGGCCGGCTGCTCGGCCGCCTGCTCGGCGTCCCGCGCCCCCTCCTTCTCCGGCGTCCAGAGGCGCTCGCGCGCCTGCGCCCGTTCTGGCGCGATCGGCTTGGCGGCCTCGGCGATCAACTCGACGGCCTGGCGCGCCGCCAGATCCTCGCGTATCTCCTCCAGCCGGCCGGCCTGCTGCAAGCGCTCGCGCAGCTGCTCGGGCTCGATGCCCTCGCGCTCGGCGGTCGGGGTGATGGCGTCGAGAACCTCCTGATCGGAGGGAGCCAGCCGCTCGGCCTCGACGACCGCCGTCAGCACGGCCTCGCGGCGCAGCGCGCGCTCGGCCTCCGGCGCCATCTCGGCCAGCACCTCGGGCTCGGTCTTGCCGCTGATCTGCAGATAGGCCTCACGCGATATGCCCCGGTGCGAGAGCGAGTGCAGCATCCGCTCCCACATTTCCTGTGCGCGCGCCTGCGCGAGCTCGCCCGTGACCGCGACCTGCGCCTGCTCGACGGCCGCATCGAGCGCCGCCTCGCGGAACTCCTCCTGCACGCGGTGCTCGTCGACCTCGAGGATCCGCGTACGGATGTCTTCGCGCAGCTCCTGCACGTCGTCGAATCCGGCGTCGATCGCGAAGTCGTCGTCGAGCTCGGGCAGCTGCTTCTCCTTGACCTCCTTGACCGCCATCTCGAACGACGCTTCGCGCCCGGCCAGCTCCTCGGCGCCGTAGTCGGCGGGAAACATGACCTCGACCGTGCGCGTCTCGCCGGCCTGGGCTCCCAGCAGGCCCTCGGCAAAGCCGGGGATCAGATTGCCCGCACCGAGCTCGACCAGCTGATCGCGACCCTCGCCGCCCGCGAATGGCTCGAGGGTCGTCTGCCCGGGGCCCTCGCCCGCCGCGCGCTGCTCGCGCGGCAGTCGACCGACGTAGTCGACGACGACGAAGTCGCCCAGGCCAGCAGCTCGCTCGACCGTCTGAAGTCGGGCCAGCCGCTCGCGCACGGCCTCCACCTCGCCGTCGATCTGCTGCTCGTCGGCGGTCGGCTCGCGGCGCTGGACCTCGAGCCCCCGGTACTCGCCGAGCCGCGCCCTGGGCAGCACGCCGATCTCGATCGAGAAGCCCAGCTCTCCGCCCTGCGCGGGCAGCTCGCCGAGATCGATCTTCGGGTCGCCGACCGACACGACGCCCGCCGCTTCGATCGCCTGCGCGTACCAGCCGGGCAGCCCATCGCGAACGGCCTCATCGAGCACCGCGTCACGGCCGATCCGCTGCAGCACGAGCAGCGGCGGAACCTTGCCCTTGCGAAACCCCGGGAGCTTCAGCTCGCGCCCTAGCCGACGCGCAGTCCGCTGCAGGCTCGACTCGACCTCCTCGGCAGGGACACGCACGTCGACGCGCA
Source organism: uncultured Solirubrobacterales bacterium (assembly GCA_963706765.1). GTDB lineage: Bacteria > Actinomycetota > Thermoleophilia > Solirubrobacterales > Solirubrobacteraceae > Palsa-744. The sequence goes on from OY970168.1 coordinate 443,256, forward strand.
CACGTGAGCCGTCGAGCTCATTGACGGTCGTCTGCACGGAGGGTGTCGCAGCCACCCGCGCCACGATACCGTGCAGCCCGATGACGGCGGGCACTCCACGCCTGCCCGCGAGCGGACGTCGCCCGCGGGCGCCCGTGCGACGCGTGCGGCGTCTCGAGACCTGGTGGTGGACCGGCCCGCTCGGCCACCTCGTCGGCGGCGGCCTCGACTTCGGCCACGCGCTGGCGCGCTACCTGCTCGCGCGAGCGCGCGGCCGCCGCGTCCGCTAAGCGCTCGCGGCGCCGACCGGGGCGCCGTTGAACTGGAGTGCCACGCCGCGGGGCACGACCAGCACCGAGCCGGTGGTGATCTCGATCAGATGCTGTGCGGAGGAGCTCAGGGAGATGCGTCCCGGCTCGGCATCCGGGCGCGAGCCGATCACGAGCAGGTCGGCGTGATCGTCCGCGACCGGTGCGACCTGCGCTCCGAGCGCGTTCGCGAGCGCCTGCGCGGTCGCCTGTGCGCTGCCCTCACCGCCGGCCTCGCCCACGGCCACGATCCGCTCGACCCGTGCCCGCTCGTTGCCCTCGTCGGCCAATCCCATCGGCGCGATCGCCACCGCCACGCGGCCCCCGTCGAGCAGGCGCCCGGCGGAGTTGCCGATCGTCACGTGGCCCTTCGCCGTATGCGAGTCCGAGCAGAACACGATTGCGCTGGCCCCGATCTCCTGCGCGAGCGCGGCGAGGCCCTCGGGCGTCGAGCGGTCGGTGACGACGTGGGTGCCCGCGAGCGACCCGCCGAACAGCTCGGCGCCGCGATCGAGCAGTGCCTGCGCCTCGTGCTGGGCGAGGCTCTCGCGCTCGCTGTCGGGCTCATTTGCATGGCGCACGTAGGCGAGCGAGACCTCGGCGCCGGCCTTCGCGAATACCGATCCGAGGGCGACCGCGTCGTCCTCGTTCGCGGTGCCGTCGTAAGAGACGATGATCTTGGCGGACATGGCTATCACTCCTGTTTGGGTATCCGTGAAAAGAAGATTTCGAAAGACGTTCGACACCATGGTGCCAACTCCCTGCCATCAGTGCCAGCGATCTTTCAACTTGCTGCTATAAGCTTAGCTTATGCTTAGCGCAGCTCGGCTGGGAATCCTCAGGGAGGTCGCCTACCGGGGCTCGATCTCGCGCGCGGCCGAGGCCCTGTCCTACACGCAGTCGGCGGTCTCCCAGCAGATCTCCGCGCTCGAGGCCGAAGCCGGGCTGGCGCTGCTCGAGCGCCATCCGCGGGGGGTGAGCCTGACCGCGGCTGGCCAGACGCTGGTCGGGCACGCCGACGGGATCCTCGCGCGGCTCGATGCGGCCGAGGCGGCGCTGCAGTCGATCGCCGGCCTGCGCGGTGGGCGCCTGCGGATGGCGTCCTTCCCGACAGCCGGCGCGACGCTGATGCCCCTGGCGATCGCCACGTTCCGCGAGCGCTACCCCGACGTCGAGCTGACGCTCGCCGAGGGCGAGCCCGAGGAGATCGTCCCGCGCCTGCGCGCCGGCGAGCTCGATCTCGCACTGCTGTTCGAGTTCGGCGAGCGAGTCGCGCAGCAAGCCGACACGACTCGCACCGAGCTGCTCGAGGATCCGCTGCACCTCGCGCTCGCCCGCGGGCACCCGCTGGCGGAGCGCAAACGCGTGCGTCTCGAGGATCTAGCGCAGGAGTCGTGGGTGCAGACCTCGCTCGCGAGCCCGTGTGCGCGCGAGGTCGTGCGCGCCTGCCACGCCGCCGGCTACGAGCCGCAGGTCTCGTTCGAGAGCGACGACTACCAGACGGTGCAGGGCCTCGTCGCAGCGGGCGTCGGCGTCGCCCTGATTCCGAGGCTCGCGCTGTCGGTCGTGCGCGAGGACATCGTCATCCGTTCGCTCTCGCCCCTGCCCCCCGCGCGGCGCGTGCTCGCCGCGACTCCGGCCGGGGCGCGCCTGGTCCCGGCGGCTCCAGCGATGCTGGTGGCGCTCGGCGGGGCCGCCGCACGCCTGGACGAGGCGGGGCCCCCGACCGACTAGCCGGGGGCCCCGCGGTGCGCTTCAGAGCTCGACTGCGATAGTCGAGCCCTTCAGCTCACGATTTGCCGCAGCTTTTCGCGAGCAGTTTGGCCAGCTGTTCGTAGCCAGCAGGGGTCGGATGGATGTCCGGCCCATTTTTTTTGCCTTCGAATTCGGTGAAGTTGGCCATATTGGTCCACGCCTGCAGCCGTTCCGGTTCACGCTTGCCGGTCGGGTTGAACCTCGGCAGCGGATTCGTCACACAGGCGTTGAAGCCGCCTTCGGCTTCGGGGGCCGAGAAGTGATTGGCCTCTTCGAGGTTGACGAGCGCGGCGAGCGGCACCGAGCCCGGAAGCAGTTCTTCACCCGCGACGAAAACCGAACCGTACGGGTCGTAGCTGGCGAGGAACTTTATCGGCCCTTCGTAATCGACACCACCGAACTCCGAACCGTGGCGCAGCGCGAACGCCGCTGCCTCGGTGTTTTTGATGATCGTGCCGATCAGAGCAGGCACATGCTGTTCGAGGCAGTGTTTGACCGCTTCTTCAGGCGTGCCTTCGTATTTGCTTTTGCCTTCTTTGGCGAATTCTTCGCCCACTTCTTTTTCGCATCCATGGACGCTCGCGAGCTCGTCGTTGGCGCCGATGTTCAGCGTCACGATCGACACCGGTTTGCCGGACCCGGTCTCGACGGCGACGGTTTCGAGCGCCGCTTCCAGCTGCGACTCGCCGACATACGGATGATGCAGCGGGCCGCCCTTGCCGTTTTCTTTCAACGCCGCGAACGCTTCCTGGTAGGCGCACGGCGCTTCGGTCGTGGCTTCGAAGGGCGATGCTTCGAGTGCTTTACCCACCGGGCCGTTGCCGATCAGCGACTTCGTCGTCTCGCCCGGACAGCCGAGGTTGACCGTCTGGATGTGGGTTTTCTTCTGCAGTTTGGACGCATACACGTTGACGTATCCATGTTCGAACGCGGTCGCGGGATCGCCTTCCGCTTCGTGTTCGTTATACAGCTGCTGCGAGTAACCGAACGCAAGCGAGTCGCCGAGCGCGAGGTAGGTTTTGGTGATTCCTTTTTCCATCGCGCTCGCGGACGAGGCAAACACCAAAGCCGAACAGGCCAGCGCGATCACCACGAGGCAACCGAACACGCGGGCGCGTGAACGGAACAGGTCAATCAAGCCATGCGTGGCTTGCATAGGTACATCCTCCTCATACGAGCGGGACTTGCCGGCAGATCGCTCCGCGACTCCACGCCCCAATTGTCAAAAATATCCCTCTCTTGCACGTAGCCCAACGCGTGTACGCGTGGTACGCGAATGACAACCATACCCGAGATCCGGTATCCATGTCAAGTCGGGTTTATCCGCCTTGGCCACACGGGGAGATGCGGGCACGCATCGCCTCGGGGAGCCCACCGGGGCGCCTCCCGGCGACGCGTCGGCGCGGACGCGCGGCGGCATTTGCCGGGTTGTACAGCAGCCGGCGTCGGTGTGCGCCGCGATGTACATGGGCGACGCACTCGCCCTCCAGCGCGTCCGTGCCCGCGCGTCGGTGAAGCGGCGCGTACGCCGATCCGTCCGTCGCAGCTGGCATCGTCTTTTCGTTATGGCTGTCCTGTTTTCACTCATCGGCTTGGCGGTGTTGCTCGTAGCCGCGGCGCTGCTGGCACGCCAGCACCGAGCCTCCGAGGCCCGCGCGCACGCGCGTCACGAGCTCGAGAGCCTGCAGATGCGCGATCAGCTGAAGTCGCTTTCGCTCGAGCTGTTGCAGCAGACCGGCGAGAGCGTCGCGCAGCGCATCACCGACGCGCGCCGCGCCGAGGAGGAGCGTGCGACCGGCGAGATGGCCAGGCGCACAGAGGAGATCAAGGGCCTGGTTCAGCCGGTCCAGGAGCGCCTCGGCAGGATGGAGGGCGAGATCGGCCGACTCGAGCGCGAGCGCCGCCAGGCGCAGGGCGAGCTGGCGCAGATGGTGCGCCAGCTGCACGAAGGGGTCGGCACGCTGCGCCAGGAGACCGGCAACCTCGTATCCGCGCTGAAGCGTCCGACCACACGTGGATCCTGGGGAGAGATCCAGCTGCGCAACGTGATCGAGATGGCGGGCATGGTCGCCCATTGCGACTTCGAGGAGCAGAGCACGATCCACACCGAGGACGGTCGCCTGCGCCCCGACGTGCTCGTTCGCCTGCCGGGGGACAAGCTGATCGTGGTCGACTCGAAGGTCCCGCTCGACGCGTACCTCGCGTCGGTGGAGACCGACGACGAGGGCGAGCGCGAGCGAGCGCTCGCCCGACACGCGCGCCAGACGCGCGATCACGTCACCAAGCTCGCCTCGAAGGGCTACCAGCGCCAGTTCGACACGACACCCGAGCTGGTGGTGATGTTCGTGCCCTCCGACGGCATCTACCAGGCCGCGCTCGCCGAGGACCCGTCGCTGATCGAGTACGGCGTCCAGCAGCACGTCCTGATGGCGACGCCCACGACGCTGATCGGCCTGCTGCGGGCGGTCCACTACGGCTGGCGTCAGGAGCTGATCGCGGAGTCCGCGCGCGAGATCGCGGAGTCCGCGCGCGAGCTCCACGGCCGGATGGGCCGGTTCGTGGAGCCGTTCGCACAGATCGGACGGCGGCTCGAATCGACTGTCAGCTCCTACAACGAGGCGGTCGGCTCGTTCGACCGCCGCGTCGTCCCGCAGCTGCGCCGGATCGAGCAGGCGGGGGCGGCGTCCGACCGCGAGATCGCGACGCCCGACGCGGTCCAGGCGGGGGTGCGGCCGCTCACGGCGCAGCTGGCGTCCGAGTCTGATGGCGCTCCGCCGGAGCCGCTGACAGAGGCGCTCGAGCCGCCGAGCGCGCCGCTGACGCTGGGGGCGCAGGCCGACTCGCCCGGTCGTCGGGGACCAGACCCCGGCGCAGCACCAACAGAGCAAGCAGCGTGAGCGCCGGCGGCACGGTCGCGGGAAGCTCGTTCAACAGGAAGAACAGCAGGTCGAAGCACAGCGCCAAGAGCGCCGCGAGCGCGGCGCCCTGCAGCTGAGCGCTGTGGCCGATCGCACCGATAAGCAACGCCCCCAGCACACCGGCGACGAACAGGTCGCCGTAACCCATCACTGCCGAGCCGAAGGCGGCCGTCTGCAGGCGCGGCAGCCCGGCTGCCGGGTGGGCGGCGTTCAGCGCGTTGTTGGGCCTTTGCAGTAGATCCGACACCACCAGCGCGGTGTCGGCCGCCGCCATCGCGAAGATTCCCGCAGCCAGCCAGCGCGGCGGCGTGACCGCCGCCAGCAGCACCCCGAGGGCCGCACAGCTGAGCGCCGACAGCACCAGCGCTGCCGTCTGCCCTGCAAGCGCGCCGCGAGCGACCCACGCCAGCGCGAACAACGGGACCACGAGCAGCGCCAGCGCCGGTCGCGCGCCGTGCATCAGCCAGCCCAGCGCCAGCGCCGCCAGGATCGGGACGGCGACCAGGGCGAGATAGGTGAGCCCCTGCGCGCTGGCGTGTTCGGCGGCGCTCGCGATCGCCACGAATCCGATCACTGACAGCGGCGGGATCACTGCCCAGCGGCGCGCCCGCAACCTGTCCAGGCCAAATCCGCCGGGAGCCCCCGGAACCGCCACCAGGGCGCCCTGAACGATCGACAGCACAGCGATCGAGATCGCGAACGGGATCATGGCCTCTGCCAACATAGACTTCCGGCGATGATCGCTCGCCAGCAGCAGCCGATCAGCAAGCAGCATCTCCACAGACGCCGGCGCGCGATCGCAGCGATCGTCGCGGTCGCATTCATCGCGCTGCTGATCGCCGTGCTCAGCTCTGGCGGCGGCGCTGGCCACGCGAGCGCGAAGTCATCGCCTCATCCACACGACGCCCTCGTGGGGCGAACCGCCGCGCAACAGCAGCTGCTGAACAGCCACGCCGAAGAACGTGCGATCGATCACGTGCTCTCCTACACCCCCGCGGTGACCTCGGGAGGCACGAGGGGGAACGAGCTGGCGCTCACCTTCGACGACGGCCCCGGCCCTTACACCCAGCAGCTCGTGGCGGTGCTGAACCGCTACCACGTCCACGCAACCTTCTTCGCGATCGGCAAGGAGGAGCAGTACTTCTCGGCCGGCACCCAGCTCGAGGTGCGCTCCGGCGACGTCATCGGCGACCACACCGAGACGCATCCGATGCTGGCGTCGCTCTCAGCGCACGACCAGTACGAAGAGCTGTTCGAACAGATTGCGCGCATCGAACTGCTCGGCGGCCCCCGGCCACGCCTGTTCCGCCCCCCATACGGCTCCTTCGACGCGACCACCTACCGGCTCCTGCACCGGCTGCGCCTGCTGATGGTGCTGTGGTCGACGGACACCGATGACTACACGCTCCCGGGCGTCGACGCGATCGTCCAGAGCGCGCTTTCCGGCGCTCACCCGGGGGCGATCATCCTGATGCACGACGCCGGCGGGAACCGCTCGGAGACCGTCGCCGCGCTGCCGCGGATCATCGAAGGGCTGCGTAAGCGGGGGCTGCACCCCGTGACCGTGCCGAAGCTGATGCTCGATGACCCGCCACCGCCGGGCCGGCCGATCCCGACGAGCCTGGCCGGAGATTGAACGTGACCGCCAGCCCGACCCAAGCCCCGCCGATCCTGCATCTCTCCGCGCTCGTCGGCGGCCCTCTGCGCGACAGCGACGGCGAGCGGCTCGGCAAGGTGCGCGATGTGATCGTCCGCCTCGGCGGCACGGGCTACCCGCCGATCACGGGCTTCCTCGTGACGGTCGCCGGAAGGACCTCCTTTCTCGGTGCCGACCGCGTGTCGGAAATCGCCCCCGACGGCGTGGTGATGCGCAAGGCGAAGCTCGACCTGCGCCACTTCGAGCGCAGGCCCGAGGAGGTGCTGCTCAAGGGCGACGTGCTCGACCGTCAGCTGATCAACGTCGAGGGCGCACGGCTCGTGCGCGCCAACGAGATCGAGCTCGCCCTGGTGGCGGGCTTGTGGCGAGTCGTCGGCGTCGACACTGGCGCCCGCGGCGGCTTGCGGCGCCTGCTGCCCAAGCCGCTGGGCGCGCGCATCGCACCCGGTGAATTCCTCGACTGGGCCAGCGTCGAGCCATTCGTCGGGCACGTCCCCACCGTGCGGTTGCGCATACCGCACCCGAAGCTCGCGAAGCTGCACCCGGCGCAGATCGCCGACCTCGTCGAGGCTGCTTCACGGCGCGAGGGCGAGGAGATCATCCAGGCCGTCGGCGACGACGATCGCGAGCTCGAGGCGGATGTGTTCGAGGAGCTCGACGACCAGCACCAGCGCGAGTTCCTCGAGAGCCGCCCGGACTCGCAGGTCGCCGAGATCCTCTCGCGAATGGCCCCCGACGACGCCGCCGACATCCTTGGCGAGCTCGACGAGCATCGTCGCGAGCCGCTGCTCGCGCTGCTGCCCGTCAGCCACCGCGTCAAGGTCCGCGCGCTGCTCGGCTATGACCCCGCCGAGGCCGGAGGCCTGATGAGCCCCGACTTCGTGCTGCTGCGCAACACGACCGCGGTCGGCGACGCGCTGGAAGCGGTCCGCCGCAGCAAGATCGCCCCGGAGCTGCTGACAGCCGTGTTCGTCGCGGGGCCGGACGGCACGCTGCAGGGCGGCGTGCCGATCACCGCGCTGCTGCGCGCGGAACCCGGCCGGCGGCTCGAGAAGCTCGTCACGCACGAGTCGCCATCCCTGCGGCCGGATGCCTCGTTCGAGGAGGTCGCGCGGCTGATGGCCGATTACAACCTGACCTCGATCCCCGTCGTCGACGAACGCGAGCAGATGGTGGGCGTCGTCACCGTCGATGACGTGCTCGAGGCGATGCTCCCGCGCAGCTGGCGGCGACGTTTCGGTCTCCTCGGCGAGGACTGAATACACTGCGCGCGATGCCTGTGAACGGACAGTTCGATGGCGGTCCGAGTACCGTCCGTCATGCGCCGCGTCCGGTCGGCCACGCTTGGCCGTCCGCGCCTGCCTGCCCGGCTCAGCCCTAGACGCACCCGCCTGTTCGTGTTCCTGGGCCTGCTCGGCCCGGGCCTGATCGCGGCCAATGCCGGCAACGATGCCGGCGGCATCGCCACCTACTCCTCGGTCGGCGCGAAATACGGCTACGGGCTGCTGTGGACGATCGTGCTGATCACGATCTCGCTCGCGATCGTGCAGATGCTCGCAGCGCGGATGGGCGTGGCGACCGGCAAGGGACTGGCCGAGCTCGTGCGCGAGGAGTATGGGATCCGCTGGTCGGTGTTCGCGACCTGTGCAGTGCTGCTCGCCAACATGGGCATCTGCATCTCGGACTTCGTCGGCGTCGGCGCGGCGCTCGGCCTGGCGGGAATCCCGGTACAGGTGTCGGTCCCGATCGCCGCGCTGGCGATCTGGACGATCATCGTGCGCGGCTCCTACCGCTCGGCCGAGCGCATCTTCGTGTGGCTGACGATCCCGTTCTTCGCCTACCCGCTGGCGGCGATCCTCGCGCACCCGGACTGGGGCGAAGTCGGCCATTCGCTGATCACGCCACAGATCCAGTCCAACCCGACGTTCCTGCTGCTGCTGGTGGCGACGACAGGCACGACGATCACCCCCTACATGCAGCTCTATCTGCAGTCGGCCGTCGTCGAGCGCGGCGTGCGCGAGGACGAGCTCGCCCACGAGCAGCGCGAGGCTGTATCGGGCGCGATCTTCGCGAATGTGATCGCCGCCTCGATCATCATCGCCACGGGCGCGACCCTCTACACGCACGGAATTCACGAAATAGGCTCCGCCGCGGACGCGGCGCGCGCGCTGAGCCCGTTCGCGGGCCACTACGCCGAGGTGCTGTTCGGCATCGGCCTGCTCGGTGCGAGCCTGCTGGCCACGGCGATCCTGCCGATCGCGACCTCCTATGTGATCTCCGAGTCGCTCGGCTATGAGAAGGGCATCGGGCGCCGACGCGAGGAGGCGCCTGTGTTCATCGGCATCATCACCGCGATGATCGCTATCGCCGCGCTCGTGGCGATCATCCCGGGCGTGCCGGTGATCTCGCTGCTGGTCGGCGTCCAGGTCGTCAACGGCCTGCTGCTGCCGATCAACCTGTTCTTCATCTGGCGCCTGTCGAGCTCGCGCAGCGTGATGGGCGAGCTGCGCAGCCGCGGCATGCTGAACGCCGCCACCGCGATCACGGTCGTCGTCAGCTCGACGCTTTCGCTCGTGCTCGTGGTCGTGACGGTCGGCGGCCTGTAGCCCGCTCGCCGCGCTCGGGCTCGAGCAGCAGCGCGGCGCCGATCGCGCCTCCGAGGTCCCCGAGCGCGGCCACGTGCACCTCCGGGGCATCGAGGAACAGATGCGGCCGCATCTGTTCCTCGATGCGCTTCACGTAGGGCTCACCGAGGCGCACACCGAGGCCGCCGCCGATGATCACTGCCTCGACGTCGAGCTGGTTGATCGCTGAGGCGATCCCCGCCCCGAGCGCCGACACGGCACGGTCGATGATCTCAACGGCCAGTTTGTCTTCGGCCTCGAGCGCGCGCGCCCAGATGCCGCTCGTCAGGCGCTCGCGATTGTGCTTTTGCATCAGCTTGAACAGGTCGGTCTTGCGATCCCTCTGCTCGTGCAGCTTGCGCGCGTAGACCTCCATCGCAGCCCGGCCCGCGTACGCCTCGAGGCAGCCCCGACGCCCGCACGTGCAGCGCGCGCCATCGATCTCCACCACCATGTGCCCGATCTCCCCGGCGCCGCCACGGCCGACCCAGGGCTTGCGGTCGAGGATCACGCCGCCGCCCACCCCCGTACCCCAGAACACGCCCAGCAGCGAGCCGTAGGGGCGCCCGGCGCCGAGCTGCACCTCGGCATAGGTCGCGACGCGAACGTCGTTGCCCACCATCACCTCGGTGCCAAGGGCCTCCTTCAGCGTCGCCGCGAGCGGGAAGGTGCCCTCCCAGCCGGGAAGGTTGCGCGCGCTCGTGACGTTGCCCTCGGCGACCGTGCCAGGCGAGCCGACGCCGACGCCGTCGAGGCCCTCCGGCTCGATCTGCGCCGACTGCGCGGCGTCGCGCATCGCGCCGGCCATCTCGCGGGCGACGTCGGCGGGACCACCGCTGGTGGGGGTCGCCCGCCGCGCCGAGCCGAGCACCTTGAAGTCACCGTCCACGACAACCGTCTGGATCTTGGTGCCGCCGAGATCGATCCCACCATAACTGGGCATCTCGACCATCATCGCGCATCGCCAAGCGGCAAGCAGACGATCGCCGCGAGACGGGGGATTTAGGCGAATTTAGATCCCTCTTCGCGCGCTCTTACGCGGTAGATCGAAGATCGCTGCGGCGAGATGTCTGCGCGACGAGCACCCCTGTTCATTTACGCCCTCGGCGCCCTCGCGGCCGCGGCGATCGCTGTGGCGATCCTGGTCGTCGGCCCACCCTCGAGCGGGCAGGCGAGCGCGACCCGTACCGCCACCGCCGCGCGCGGAGTCGTGCAGTCGACGGTCTCCGGCAGCGGCAATCTGGAACCCGCGCTGCAGCTCGACCTCGGCTTCAAGGCCAGCGGCACGATCATCAACATCTACGTCAGCGAAGGACAGCACGTCACCGAAGGCCAGCTGCTCGCGACGCTCGATCCGCAAAGCGCCGAAGTCACGCTCGTGCAGGCCAGAGCTGCGCTGCAGGCGGCCGAAGCCAATCTCGCACGCGAGCAGGAAACCGACGGTGAAGCCTCCGGCGGCGGCGCCTCGAGCGCCTCCGCCGGCGCTTCCAGCGGCTCGGCCGGCGCCTCCACCACAGCCGACTCGGGCGTCTCGGCGACTGCCACCGAGGCGGTTCTGGAGGATTCGTCCTCGAGCCCCTCCACGCCCACGAGCAAGAGTCCGGCGGCGTCCGGCAAACACCCGAGCTCGGCCGGACGCGGCGGCAGCGGCACCAGCGGCACGCCGCGGCGTCAGAACACAACGCAGGCAAGCACAGGCACGAAGACGAGCTCCGGCGGACGACCGAGCTCCGGCCGCGAAGGATCGACGGAATCGAGCACCTCCTCCTCCTCATCGAGCTCGAGTCTCAGCCCCGCCACGCGAGCGGCGAACATCGCTTCGGCGAAGGCGGCCGTCAAGAGCGATCAGCTCGCGGTCCAGAGCGACGAACAGGCGGTTGCGAACACCAAGCTCTACGCGCCCGCCGACGGCACGATCGTCTCGCTCAGCGGAGAAGTCGGAGAAACGGTCTCCGGCGTCGGCACGAGCAAGGGCACGAGTGCCGCGAGCTCGGGCAGCTCCGGCGGCTCCGGCAGCTCACGCGGCGCGGGGTCCACTGCCGCCGGGTCCGCCAGCACGGGGTCCAGCGGCTCAGGGGGATCGTCGAGCTCTGACTCCTCCGGCTCCGCGAGCTCATCGTTCGCCGTCCTCAGCGACCTCAGCTCGCTGCGCCTGGTGGTCCCGCTGAGCGAGTCGGAAATCGGCAACGTCAAGGTCGGCCAGCCGGCAACCGTGAGCGTCGAAGCGCTCAGCGGGCGCAAGCTGGCGGCTCACGTCCAGAAGGTGGCGACGCTCGCGACGAGCAACAGCGGGGTGGTCAGCTACGACGTCACCTTCGCGCTTGACCAGCTGGAAGCGGGACTGAAGCCGGGTATGAGCGCGAGCGCCGAAGTCGTCGTCGCCCAGGCCGAAGGTGTCAACGTTTCCACGAGCGCGATCTCCGGCGGCGCGGTGACGGTGGTACGCAACGGCCACGAGCTGCGCCAACGCGTGGTCACGGGACTCGCAGGAGACAGCTCGACGATCATCCTCAGCGGACTGAAGCCGGGCGAACAGGTGGTGCTGCCGGTCGCCAGCGGCGGCTCGAGCGCCACCAGCAGCCTGCTCTCGAGGCTCGCTGGACGGCGCGGCGGCGCGCTCGGCGGCGGCGGGCTCGCGGGCGGTGGCTTCGCCGGCGCGCCGGTCGGCGGAGCGGGACCGTGAGCTGAGGTCGTGGGTCCGCTGAGCTCTTTCCGGCCCGATCGCCCGCCGCGTGTGGCACGCGAGCATCCGCTGCTCGCGCGTCCGGCGCACGCGCGCTGGGGCGCCGGCGAGGGAACTCCGTCTCACCCGGTGATCGAGGTGCGCGACGTCTCGAAGACGTTCGCCACCGGACAGATACGGGTGCACGCGCTGCGTCACGTCAGCCTGTCGGTGGAGCGGGGCGACTTCGTCGCGATCATGGGCAGTTCCGGCAGCGGCAAGAGCACGCTGATGAACATCCTCGGCTGTCTCGATGTTCCCAGCAGCGGCGAGTACCTGATCGACGGCATGGATGTCGGCGAGCTCGACGAGGACGAGCTCGCGGATCTGCGCAACCGCAAGATCGGCTTCATCTTCCAGAGCTTCAACCTCGTGCCGCGCACGAGTGCGATCGCCAACGTCGAACTCCCGCTCGCCTACGCCGGGATCAAGGGCGCCGAGCGCAGGCGCCGCGCCGAGCGCGCCCTCGCCGCCGTGGGAATGGCCGATCGCCTGCACCATCAGCCCTCCGAGCTCTCTGGCGGCCAGCAGCAACGCGTCGCGGGCGCGCGTGCGATCGTGACAAACCCGGCGCTGATCCTCGCCGACGAGCCGACCGGGAACCTCGACTCGCACTCGACCGAGGAGATCCTGCGGACCTTCGCCCATCTCAACGAAGAACAGCGGACGATCGTGCTGATCACGCACGAGCCCGACGTCGCCGACCAGACCAAGCGAGTGGTCGCGCTGAGCGACGGCGAGGTGATCTCCGACGAGCGCCGCAGCGAGGTCCACGACCTGCCGCCCGCGATCCAGGCGCAGAAGTCGCCGCATCGGAGGGCGCTGCGGTGATCGGCCGCGAGACGCTGCGCATCGCGTGGGGCGGCATCGCCGCCAACAAGCTGCGCTCGGGCCTGACGATCCTCGGGATGACGATCGGCGTGGCCTCGGTGATCGTACTGATCGCCGTCGGCAACGGCTCCTCGCATGCGGTTCAGTCGCGCATCCAGAGCCTGGGCACGAACGTCCTGCTCGTCACCACCGGCGGATTCCGGGGCGGTGCGCGCTCATCGAGCGGCGGGAGCGTCTCGCTCACCAAGGCTGACGCGCAGGCGCTGCAGAGTCCGGGCGCGGCCCCCGACGTGCTGAGCGCCTCACCCGTCGTCAACGCCAGCAGCGTGCAGCTCGTCCACGAAAGCTCGAGCTATGAACCCTCGAGCTTCGTCGGCACCACCCCCTCCTACCTGGCGGCCCACAACTACAGGGTCCGCGAAGGATCGCCCTTCAGCTCCGCCGAGGTCAGCGCGCACAAGCGCGTCGCCGTGATCGGCCAGACGGTGGTGGAAGAACTGTTCGGCGGCGCCGACGCGCTCGGCCAGACCATCAAGGTCAACGGCAGCAACTTCGAAGTGATCGGCGTGCTCGCGCCGAAGGGGTCCAATGGGGCCGCCAACCAGGACGACGTGGTGATGGCTCCGATCTCGACGGTCCAGGATCTGCTGACCGGCTTCGGGCCGATCGACTCGATCACGGTCGAGGCGCGCTCGCAGGCGTCGCTCAACGGCGCCGAAGGCGAGGTCACGCAGGTCCTCGAGGAAAGGCACAAGATCAAAGACACCGCCGAACCGGGCTTCCAGGTGCTCAACCAGGGATCGCTGCTGGAAACGTCCAGCTCGACCAGCAACGTCTTCACGACGCTGCTCGGCGAGGTCGCCGCGATCTCGCTGCTGGTCGGCGGCATCGGCGTCATGAACATCATGCTCGTCAGCGTCACCGAGCGCACGCGCGAGATCGGCATTCGCAAGGCGATCGGCGCCAGACGAAGCGACATCCTGACCCAGTTCCTGACCGAGGCCGTGCTCGTGTCGCTGTTCGGCGGCCTCACCGGGGTGCTCGTCGGCGTGCTCGGCAGCCAGTTCGAGATCGCAGGCGTGCAGCCCGACATCGCCGCGTACTCGATCTTCCTGGCGTTCGGCGCAGCGGCGCTCTCGGGACTGTTCTTCGGCACCTACCCTGCCGCGCGCGCGGCGTCGATGCGACCGATCGAGGCGTTGCGCTTTGAGTGAACGACCCTTCCCCAGCGAGGAGCCCCCGATGTCCTACCGGCAACCAGCGCCCGAGCAGCCGAACCCGCCCCAGGCGGGGCCCGAGCAGCACGAACACGCCCAGGCTCCCCCGGATGATCGCTACGACACGCTCGAGGTCGACGATCCGGCCTGGCCGGGCGACCGCGACGAGCTCCCGCCCCGACCCCGTCGTCGGCTGCTCACGCCCGCGCCGCTGATACTGATCGCGGTGCTCCTGATCGCGTGCGGCTTCATCGGCGGCGTGCTGGTCGAGAAGGGCCAGACGTCCGCGGGCGGCTCCGCGAGCGCAGCGGCGGGCCTGGCCTCGCAGTTCGGCGCGCTGCGCGGGACCGGCGCGCGGCGCGGCGCCGGATCGACGACGGAATCCTCGGCGAGCTCGAGCGCGGTCGGCTCGCGCGGCGGCGAACCGGCGAGCACGGCCTCCGGCGGCGCTTTCGGCGCCGCCGCAGCCAGCCGCGCCGGGGCAACTGTCGGCGAAGTGGCGTTCGTCTCCGGCCGCACGCTGTATGTGCGGACCGCTGAAGGCAATACGGTGAAGGTCAGGACCTCGCCGGCCTCGAGTGTGAGCAAGACCGTGAAATCAAGCGTAAGAGCCATCCACCCCGGTGAAACGGTGCTCGTCAGCGGCAGCAGCGCTGCCAACGGCACGGTCGAGGCCGAATCGATCCGAGTCGGCTCCATCGGAGGACTCGGCGGCCTGTTCGGTCGAGCCGGGGGGGACGGGGGCGGGGGCTCCGGGGGCGCTCGCGGCGGCGGTACCGGCTCAGCCGCCGGCGGCGAACCGGCGCTGTTTGGGAACGGCGGCTGACGGCAGCAGATCAATGCGAAAAAGGAGCTCCATGCGCTACATCAATCAATCCTCTGCAAAGGCCGCAGCGACCGCCGCGCTCGTGATCGTGCTGGCGGCACTCGGGCTCGCGGCCTGTGGCGGATCGAGCTCGTCGAAGAGCGCGAGCACGACCTCTACCGCGGCCAACGCCGCGGCCAACCCGGCGCGACCGGGTCCCGCGCAGTTCGCGAAATTCCGCGAATGCCTGAAGCAGCACGGGGTCACGCTGCCGGCGCCGGGCGGCCGCTCGGGCTCTCGGGGAGCGTCGCCATTTGGCGCGGGAGGGTCGGGCCTGCCCAAGGGCGTGACTCGGGCTCAGTTCGAAACCGCAAGCAAAGCCTGCGGCGGCGCCAGGTTCCGCCGCGCGGGGAGCGGCAGCGGGCGTCTGAGGAATCCGGCGTTCAAGGCCCAGCTGGCGAAGTTCGCGGAATGCATGCGGAAGAACGGGGTCAACGTTCCCGCGCCCGACACCTCCGGCAACGGGCCGATCTTCAGCACCAAGGGGATCAACACGCGGAGCTCGACTTTCAAGGCCGCACAGGTCAAGTGCTCTGGCGAGCTGCGCTCGGTCTTCCGTCCCGGGGCGCGACCGGGCGCTGGCGCAGCCCCGCCGACCGGCGCGGGGGTGCCGCCCGATGGCGCAGGCGCCGGCGTGGCGGGAGGACCCGAACCGCCGCCCGCCTGAGCGATCGCGTCCATCGCCGGCGCGCGGGCAGGCGCTCGGATTGAAGCGTCTCAGCCCTGCGAGCTCTTGCTCGCGGGGCTGATCTTCTTCGGATCTGCGATCGCAGCCGGGCTTGGCTTGGTGCGAACGTTGGGCACGGGCAGCGCCGCGACGCGCGCGATCAGCTGCTCCCACTGCGTTGCGTTCAGCCCGCCCATCGCGCTGGCGGGCGCCGATGAGCTGCTCTTTGCCGCGCTCGCCGCATGCGCGGCTGCCCCGGCCCTTGCCGACCGTGGACGGCCGCTGGAACGTGCATAGACGATCTCGAGGTAGTCGCCGTGATCGGCGCGGGCATGAGTCGTCGGCGCGCCCGGATAGCGCATCAAGCTCACGATCGCCGCCGGGAAGAATTCACCTTGCAGCGTCAACAGCGTACGAATCGTCGTATCCGTGATCGAGCCGGCGCCCTGATGACCGGCGATCGGAACGCCGTTGATCGCGACGATCGCGATCGCGTCACCATCGTGGCCCGCCGCCACATAACCGGACGTCGCGTATGCGCCCGCGCCGCAGGACAACGTGCCGACGGTGGGCTTCAGGCCGCTGCGCGAGAGAAATGCGAGCACCGCCAGCGCGCGCTTGTCGATCTGCCCCGAGGCGACCTGCTGGCGCGAGCACCCCGACATCGTGATTCCCGGATCGAACAGCACCTCGCGCTCGAGCTGGCTCTTGGACAGCACCAGCACGTCGCTGGCGGTCGCGCCCATCAGGCTCGTGCTCGCGCTCGCTCCCTGGGGATGCAGCGCGGTGTCGAGCTCGTTCCAGCTCGAAAGGATCGCGCTCGGATCGATCGTGCTCGCGTCGCCGGCGGGCTTGATCGCGAAGCGAAGGTGGCCGTCCTTGTCGCCGGCGGGGGTATCGACGG
This sequence comes from uncultured Solirubrobacterales bacterium, assembly GCA_963706765.1. Taxonomy (GTDB): domain Bacteria; phylum Actinomycetota; class Thermoleophilia; order Solirubrobacterales; family Solirubrobacteraceae; genus Palsa-744. Next base: position 459,703 of record OY970168.1, read on the forward strand.
TGCCGAGCACCGTCCCCTGCGGCACGAGCGTGCCGCTGCGCAGCGCCCGCCGCGAGCCGCGCGGAGGATTGCTGCGGGAGCGCGCCAGAAGCGCGTCCGGGTTCCCCGGATGGGCGAACATGCGCACCTTGCCGCTCACCACCCCGGCCGAGCTCTGCGAGTCCGCAGACGCCTGCGCGCCCGATCCGGACCTGCTGCTCGGCGCGTCGCTGCGCGAGGCGAGCGCTTCGGCGGCGAGCTGCGCCTTCGAAGGCTGAAAGCTGTGGGCGATGCTGCCGAGCCCGGAGTAGGTGAACAGGTCTCCATAGACGTCCTCGAGCTCGACGTATGAGCCGAGCTTGTGCGAGCTGCCGATCTTGACGACCCGGCCATCCTGCACCGCGACCACCTTTGCGCGCGCCTGGCTCGTCAGCTCCACGAGCTTCGCTGACTGCTGTCGACCGCCAGCCCCGTCGGCCGCGCTCGCGGGCGACGGTGCGGCCTGCGAGCCGGGTGTGGATGGTGCTTCGGTGCCATTGCTCGCAGTCGCTCCGGCCGTGGCGCTCGACGATGAGGGCGGCTGTGCAGAAGCACCTGACGGAGGCGCGCTCCAGCTGAGCTGGCCGCCGGTGACCGGCGGCCGATCGTCGACGAGCTCGGTGAGCGTGTCGATCACCTGACTCGGGTAGGCCGCGACCAGTTTGGCGCGCAGCAGCACGGAGCTGACGTACGCTTCGGAGTGGTTGTAGGCGAGGATCGCGTCGGAGAGGCTCGTCGCGGCGCCCGCCGCGTTCAGGTAGCGACCGGCGGCGAAGATCGCATCGACGGGGTTGTAGGGGTCGGCATAGCCGGCATTGAGGGCATCGACGCCGTATTCGAGCCACGTCGAGGGCATGAACTGCATCCAGCCGACTGCGCCCGCGCTCGATACCGACTGGTCGCTGCCGTAGTCGGTCTCGACTTCGTTGATCGCCGCGAGAACCTGCCATGGCACGCCGTACTCGGCCGCCGCGGCGCGGTAGATCGGGAGCAGGAACAGCGGAATTCGGTAGAAGTCGAGCGCCTGGTCGGAGGCGGCAGAGCTCGCCAGCATCGCCGCGAGCGCCTTCGCCTGGGCGGCGACGAGCTGGGGCGGCAGAGCGACGTTGTTGGCGCCCTGAGCGGCCGCAGCGCCGGTGGCGCTCTTGGCGGCAGCGCTCTTCTTGGAGCTCGAGCTGGTGCTGGTGCTCGTGTTCGAGCTCGCGCTTTCGGGGCTTTCGCTCGACTGCTGTTTGCGGCGCAGCCGGACGGTCGGGGCGGTGCTCGGCTGAGGCGTCGAGCTCGTCGGTGCGGACGTCGACACAGGCGCAGGCTGGGTGCTCGTGCTGGCCGGGACGGTCGGTTGGGTGCCCGTCGCTTCCGGGCTCGGCGCCGGCGTCGGCGTGGCGGTCGTGGTGGCGCTGGTTTCGGTCCTGCCTTCTTCGGCGCTCGGGGTCGTCGTGGTGGCCGGCGGCGGAGTGGGATCGGTGGCGGTCGTGGAGGTCTGCGCTTCGGCGGCGAGCGCCGCGGGCAGCGAGCCTCCCAGCCCAGCTGCGGTCAGTCCTCCGCCCGCCAGCAGCGACGCCAGCGCGCGCCAGCCCAAGCGTGGCGCACGGCGCCGACGGCCGCTAGCCGCCTGCCCGCGCGGAGGCTCTTGCTGGTGCTTTCCCGTGGTCATTGTCAGGTCGTTTTGGCCGCTCGACCCACGATCGCGGGCGCGCCACCGAAGATTCATATCGGCAAACAAGCACGAAGCGGTAAAGGAATCGTAATCGCAGCCGACGGTTTCCGGCCCCGCCGAACCGAACCTTGCAAGCCGAATACGGCACCGTAGCGGGGTCTGAGGCGGAACGTCGAACACCGGTCTATTCTTCTTCAGCGAGGGTTTAGGGTCTCGGAAGGTCGATTTATGGGTCGGGCTTTCGCCCGCTGTCTCGCACGAGGAGAGGATCAGGATGCTGAGAGTTCGATTGATCATTGCGACGTTCGCTGGCTGTGCCCTGCTCGCCTGCGGCGCGGCGGTCGCGCAGGCGGAAGAGACCGTGACGATCACCGAAGCAGCGTTCTCGCCAGACAAGCTGGGCGTCCCCACCAACGCCTTCGGGCGCGCGACGATCGGCTCGACGAACCTGCCCGTGCCCTCGCCGATCACGCACGTCAACGTGTTGGGCCCGGCCGGCGTGAGCCTGAACCTGGAAGGCACCGGGACATGCACGGTCGCGGCGCTCGAAAACATCGGCCCGAGCGCGTGCCCGGCCGATTCCCGCGCGGGCTTCGGCGGCGGCGAAGGCGCATATGAAATCGCCCACGAACTCGTCAAAGAGCCGTTCACGCTGGACTTCTTCCTCGGCAACAACCATCCCGGCCACCTCGAACTGCTGATCTACCTCAACGGCTCCTCCCCGGTATCGATCCAGCTCGTCTTCAAAGCCAGCGTGATCCAGGGGCACAAGCCCTACGGGCTCGGCTTCAGCCTCGACGTTCCGCTCATCAAAGCGCTGCCGGAAGCGTCCGACGCCTCCGCCACGAGCAGCTTCTTGACGCTGGGCGCGAAAAACGTCGCCTACTACAGGACCGTCAAAGGCAAGCGCAAGCTGTTCCACGTCAAGGGCATCGTCACCCCGAAGACGTGCCCCAAGGGCGGCTGGCCGGTCGCGACCGAAATCAGCTTCGAGGATGGTACGACGGTCACCGCCAAGCGCACGATCGCCTGTCCGAAGTGAGGCGCTCAACGCTCCCGGCGCAGCTCCTGGCGATCCTCGCCACCTGCTGCGTCGCGCTGCCGGCAGCCGCGGCAGCAGCGGAACCGGAAGTGGCGATGCACCCATCGTTCCTGCCCGACCGCCTGGGCGCGAGCAGCGCGCTGACGCTCGCATTTCGCTTCGCCGGCGGCGAAGAAGCGACGCCGCCCCCCGTACGACAGGTCGTGGTGGAGTTTCCCGCCGGCGCGCGGATCAACGTGGGCGGCGTCCAGATTTGCCCGCGAGCGCGACTGGCTCGCAAGGGCCCCGCGGGCTGCCCGCGCGGCTCGGTGGTGGGACGCGGCCACGCGGTGCTGCAGGTGCACGCAGGCTCGCAGGCGATACCCGAGCAAGCCGCGGTCGTGATCCTGCGCGGCCCCGACCACGAAGGGCTGCCGACATTCGAGATCTACGGGCACGGCAACACCCCGCTCGATCAGACCGCGATCAGCAGTGAGACGCTCGAAACCGACAAGCCGCCCTACGGCTGGCGGACCGTCACCACGGTCCCACCGATACCGACGATCGCCTACGAGCCCGACGCGTCGATCCTGTCGATGTCGGTGACGATCGGCGGGAACCGCTCCAACCCCCGCGCCCATGCGGCAGCGGGAACGATCCTCGTGCCTCACAGCTGCCCGGCCGGAGGCTTCCCGTTCGCGGTCGAAGCCACGTTCGCCGACAACTCCAGCGCTCACACCACGGTCACCGCGCCCTGTCCGTAGGGACCTGGTCGCAGGAGACGCGCCCGCGCCGCCGGCAGCGCGCCGGCGCGGGCGCCCCGGGCGAGGCCGCCGCGTCCGCATGCGGCGGCGCGTCATCGGTAAAGCCCCACGCGCTAGGCTGCTGTGCGTGGAAACGATCCTGTCAGTGGTGCAAGTGGCGATCTGCGTCATGCTCGTGTTCCTGGTGCTGATGCACTCGGGCAAGGACTCGGGCCTGTCCGGCGCATTCGGCGTCGGCAGCGGCCAGGGGCCGCTGGGCGGCGGCTCGATGGTCGAGCGCAACCTCAACCGCTGGACGGTCTTCTTCGCGGTCCTGTTCTTCGTGAACGCGATCGTGCTGCTGAAGCGCCCGTGGGCCTAGCGTCCTAGGGACCAGCCGAGCGCCGTAGCCCCCGGCCGAGCCCCGCTGCGCCCTCGGGCGCCCGTGGGAGCCGGCCGAGTCCCCGCTACACCCTCAGGCCCCCGTGGGAGTGGGCGTCTGGTCCTCGTGGGAGTCCGTCGCGCCCTCGCCGGGGTCAGACGATGCCGAGGGCCCATCGCCGCCATCCCCGTTGGTGGGCGCGCGATGCCCACTGGAGTGCGCGCCGTTGCCGTTGCCGTTGGCCGGTGCGACAGCCCCCTCGGCGCCCTCGGGCGCCAGCTCGAACTCCGAGTCCTCGGCGAGCTGTGCGTCGAGCGCATCGAGCTCGTCGAGCTGGTCGAGTATCCCGAGCGCCTCGACTCGCAGCGCTGTGCCCGTGAGGCGATAGTCCTCGTCCGAGAGCTTGCCCGTCCGGTAGTCGAGCTCGAGGTCGCGAATCTCCTGGTACTTGGAGGCCCGAGCCGCCTCGAGCCGCGCGCCGGCGCTCGTCATCGATCGCAGCGATGCGCGGCGTCGCGCCAGCAGGCTGGCGGGCGAGATCGCGATCAGCGCGCCGATGAGCACGATCAGGCCGCCGATCCAGATCCACATCACGAGCGGCGAGGAGATGAAGTGGAATTCGGCTGGCGGCGGGTGCTGCAGATAGGTGCGCGCCAGCAGTGCGATCGCGATCAGGGCCTCGTCGGGTCGCACCAGCGGGATCGTGCGATTTCCGATTTCGACGATCCGCTTCAGTTCGGGCGCTTCGATGTTCGGCGCGATCGCGCTCCAGAGGTCGCGGGTGACCCCGGCGTTCATGCTGACGTGGCTGACGGGCTGGCCTCCGATCAGGTGACCGACCGAGCCCTGCGTGGGTTCGCCGGAGTCGTAGTAGCCCTCGCTCGGGCGCAGAGTCGTGACGTGGCGGCCCTTCTTGGTCACGTCGAGGACCGCGCCGAGGCTCAACGTCGAGCCGGTGTGAGCGGAGTCGTTCTGCGGCGTGATCGTGGCGGTCGGGCGCACGTAGTGAACCGTGTAGGCGCCGACCTTCGCCGACTGGCCGACCGACAGCGTCGGCTCGACGGCGTGCTGGAAGGACGATGAGGCCGCGACTCCGACGAACAGCACGGCGATGCCGACGTGGACCATGTAGCCGCCGTAGCGCCGGCGATTGCGACGCACGAGCGCCACCAGCGCGACAGGCACGGGCTCGCCGGCGCTGGCCCGGCGGGCGAGCGTGCCGCGCACCAGCTCCTGCCCGACGCAGGCGAGCACGAAGGTGGCGAGCGCGAACATGCACAGGGCACCGGGGCTCCCGGAGACGCCCGCCAGCAGCAGCACGGCGAGCGTCGCGAGCGCGAGCGCAGCGGGGGCAAGCAGGTTGCGACGGGCGTTCGCGAGCGTGGCGCGCCGCCAGGCGATCACGGGCCCGATGCCGCTCAGCAGCACCAGCACGAGCGCCAGCGGGACCGTGTAGCGATCGAACCACGGCGGCCCCACGGAGGCGGCTTTGCCGGTGAACACTTCGGAGATCAGCGGGAAGTAGGTGCCCCAGAAGATCACGAAGCAGAGTCCCACGAGCACCAGGTTGTTGGCCAGGAAGACCGACTCGCGCGACAGCAGCGAGTCGAGCCGATGCTCGCTGCGCAGCATCTCGCGGCGGCTGACGACCAGGTAGATGGAGCCCGCGATCAGAACCGCGATCAGGCATACGAAGGGGACGCCGAGCGTGTGGCCGCCGAAGGCGTGGATCGAGTTGAGCACGCCGCTGCGGACCAGGAACGTGCCCATGATCGCGAGCGTCCCGGTAGCGAGCACGAGCGATGCGTTCCAGACCTTCAGCATGCCCCGCTTCTCCTGGATCATCAGCGAATGCAGGAACGCGGTGCCGGTCAGCCACGGCATCAGCGACGCGTTCTCGACGGCGTCCCAGCCCCAGTACCCGCCCCAGCCGAGCTCGGAGTAGGACCAGCGCGCGCCGAGCAGGATGCCGATGCCTAGGAACAGCCAGGCGGCGAAGGCGAACTTGCGCACGGCCCTGATCCACTCTGCGTCGACGCGCCGCGCGAGCAGGGCGCCCATCCCGAAGGCCAGCGGCACCGTGCAGAGCGTGTAGCCCGAGTACAGCATCGGCGGATGGATCATCATCGTCGGGAAGCGCAGCAGCGGGTCCAGTCCGACGCCGTCGCTCGGCGCGGGGTTGGTCGTCTGGAAGGGGTTCGCGTAGAAGACCATCAGCGACACGAAGAACGCGCCGAAGCCGAGCAGGATCGCGGTCGCGTACGCGGCGACCTCGCGCATCCGCCGGCGGGTCAGGAACAGGACCAGGCTCGACCACAGCGAGAGCAGCCACGCCCACAGCAGCAGCGAGCCTTCCTGCGAGGACCACACGGCCGCGGCCTTGTAGAGCGTCGGCGTGGTCGTGCTGGAGGTGTCGGCGACCGTGTTGAACGCAAAGTCGTTGCGCAGGAACGCGATCTCGAGCACCGCGAAGGCGACCGTCAGGACGCCCGCGAGCGCGTATACGGCGTGGCGGCCGGAGTCGCACCACTCGAGGCGGCCGCTGCGCACGCCATACAGCGACGCGCCGATCCCGAACGCGCACACGGCCAGAGCCAGGCCCAGGCAGGCGCCGCCGAGACTCGCCATCAGCGCGGCGCCGAGGCCCGCGTGCGGGCGTCGGCCATCGGGGTCTGGCCTAGCACGGCACGGCCATCTAGTAGTTCTGCTTCTCGCTCGGCGGCGCGACCTTGTACTTCGACGGGCACTTGGTGATCAGCGAGTTGCGTTCGCCGACGTAGGAGCTGCCCTGCTTCTGTACGGTCACGATCACCTCGCGACCTTCGCGAAAGGGGTCGGGAACGGTGCCCGTGTACGCAACCGGGACGATCGTCCCGCCGGCGCGGTCCTCGACGCTGAAATCGAGCGAGCCGTCGCTGCGGTGGATGGACCCGCCCACGACCGTGCCCGTGAGCTGGTAGCTGCGTCCCGGCTGTGCCTGGCGCAGCAGCTGACTCGGGGTGAGGGCGGGCGAGGCGGCGCTGAAGCTCGTGTAGATCAGCGCCCCGGCCAGCGCCACGGCGGCGCCGAGGGCGACCGTCAGCCGCACCCTTCGCTTGCGTGCGGGATTCATCGGGGCTCAGTATCTCACGAGCGGGCCGTGCTCACGCCGCCGAGGGCGCCGCGCGGCAGGGCCAGCGGCTGAGATCGCGTTTGCAGCCGAACAACAAATGGCAGGAGAGCGAAACCTTCAAGCGAGTGAGGAGTCTTAACCGATAGACACCTGATGAAAGCCGCAGACCTGCTTCCCCCCGCCCTGACCGACCGGCATGCGCTGCGCCGCGCACAGCGGCGCCGGCGCAGATCCGCTGCCCGCGCCGGTTCGGGCGCCGTGCCCACCACGCCCGCTGCGCGCTCGGCTGCAGCCGCTCGAACTGAGCGCGCCCGTGCCGCCGAGACGGCTCCAGACGCGCTCGAGCGCGCACGCCTCGCCGGAGGGCCGATCGACAACGCCTGCTACACGTGCACCTGCGGAATGGTGTTCGCCGCGCCCGTCTCCACGACGGTCGCCTGCCCTCGCTGCGGCGCGAGCCAGGCCTGGTAGAGAGCCCGCCCCGCCCGAGCTCGGGCCCTGCCGGTCGTTGGCCTCTTGACATTCCTCATATTGTCGATATATTTGATCTACAATGTCTGGCACGACACCTTCCCTCTCCCTGCGGCAAGCGACGGCGCGAGATATTCGCGTCGTGGCGAGCCGGGGTGTCGGCGCCAGGCGATGTAGCTCTCGTGGCTGATCGGCTGCGCCACGCAGCTCCGAGGGCGTCCACCCTCCTCCCCAGAGGCCCGATGGCCGGGTCCGGGCTCCGGGCCCGGCCATCTCCAAATCCTGTCGAGCACCGATGCGAGAAGGGAGCAGTTCGATGGCAAGGATCATCGTGACCCCAGACGAGAGCAGCACCGACGCGACGTCGGCGCTGCTCGACGAGCGCGTGTATTCCGTCCATCTCAACAGCGACCACGGCGCACGCCAGCTGCTCGAGCGGCTCAGCTGGGCGATCGCCGACGCCGAGAGCCCCGGGCGCGAGCGCCGGCGAGGGCCCGAGCGCGGGCGCGTACGCGGCGTGTCGGCCCCGGAGCCAGTCGCGACCGCGAGCTGACAAGCGGCCGCGTGCGGGCGGCGAGCGTGGCAGCGCACCAAGCGCTGCTTGGCCCCGCGCGAGTGCCTGCGCGGGGCGCGCGCTCGCCCCTATGCGGCCCCGAGTTCCTGCAGGCGCTTGGCCTTGATCCGGGCGATCGCCTCGCTGACGTGCCCGCGCGCGGTGTCTGCAGCCTCATCGCCCGGATCGGGGAGGTCGACCTCGTCGAGCGCTTCCCCGGCCTCAGCGATGATGCTGGCTTCGACGGCGCTGATCACCTCCAGGCGCTCGGCCTCGGTCAGAATCCCGCCGAGGCCGACGCCGTCGTCCTGCTGCATGAAGTCGTCCCACGCCACCATGGCAGCGAGTCCTCGGCTAGGAGATGTGCATCCCGGAGATCGCGCGCGCGATCACCATCTGCTGGATCTCGGCGGTGCCCTCGAAGATGTCGTAGATCTTCGCGTCGCGGTGGAAGCGCTCGACCGGGAACTCGCGCGTGTAGCCGTTGCCGCCCAGGATCTGGATCGCACGCTCGGTGACCCAGACGGCGACCTCGCCGGCCTTCAGCTTGGACATCGAGCCCTCGGCGTTCTCGAACGGGACCTGGTTGCGGCCCATCCAGGAGGCCCGCCAGACGAGCAGCCGGGTGGCGTCGATCTCGAGCTTCATCCGCGCGAGCGTGAACGCGATCGCCTGGTTCTCGACGATCTTGCGGCCGAACTGCTCGCGCTCCTTGGAGTAGTCGAGCGCGTACTCGTAGCCCGCGCGCGCGATCCCGAGGGCCTGCGAGGCGACGGTCGGGCGTGAGGCTTCGAAGGTCTGCATCGCCGCCTGAGTCTTGCTGCGCTTGCCCTCCCGAGCCCTCGCCAGGCGTTCGTCGAGCTTGTCCTTGCCGCCGAGGACGTAACCGGCGGGGATGCGGCAGTCGTCGAGATGGACATCCGCCGTATGCGAGGCGCGCAGGCCGTGCTTTGAGACCTTCGCGCCCTGCGAGATGCCCTTGGCTTCGCTCATCGGCACCACGAATGCGGCGTGGCCGCGCGCGCCGAGCTCGCGGTCGACGCTGGCGATGATCACGTGGACATCGGCGATGCCGCCGTTGGTCGCCCATGCCTTCTGGCCGTTCAGCACCCACTCGCCAGCGGCCTCGTCGAACTTCGCGTTCGTGCGAATCGCGCCCACGTCCGAGCCGGCGTTGGGCTCAGATGAGCAGAACGCGGCAACCCTCAGATCCTCGGGGGTGCCGAAGCAGCGCGGAATCCATTCGCCGATCTGCTCGCCGGTGCCCTGGCCGAAGATCGCGGCGACGGCGAGCGAGGTGCCCATGATCGCCATCCCGATGCCGGCGTCGCCCCAGAACAGCTCCTCGTTGACGATCGGCAGCGTCAGCCCGGTGGGATCGGCGAAGAACTGGGCCAGCCCTTCGAATCCGTAGAGACCGATCTTGGAGGCCTCCTGGATGATCGGCCACGGCGTCTGCTCCTTCTCGTCCCATTCGTGGCCGGCGGGGCGCATGACGTCGGCGGCGAAACCGTGGACCCAGTCGCGGATGTCCTTCTGGTCCTGGCTGAGCGCGAGCGAGAACGCGATCTCTTTGTTGGCTGAGCTGGTGATTGCCTGGACCGCCGCCTCAGCGGCGCCGGTCCTCGCCTCAGAAGAAGGCACGGCCGTCGTAGTTGACATTTGCGGGATCTCCTTATCGGGCGGCGCGGGAACGCCTGTGGCTGCGTTGACTGGGCCCTGTCGGGAGGCCCGAAGCTTAAAGGGTAGCCGACTGGCGCAAGCCGGTGTGTGGCTTGGCGCACACGCCCTCTCACAAATTGGCTAATTCAGACTGACTTTGTGCCCTATAATGGGCCGTCGCATTCACGTTATCGATGAAGAAAGTGACCATGAATCCACGGACTCCACTTGCGGCACTGGCGACGATCGCGCTCGCGATCGGGATCGCGGCGTGCGGCAGCAGTTCCTCCTCGGGCGGCGAAAAGCATGTGACGCTGGTCGCGTACTCGACCCCGCAGGCGGCTTACGAAAAGCTGATTCCGGCGTTTCAGGCCACGACTGAAGGCAAGGGCGTGAGCTTCAGCCAATCCTTCGGGCCCTCGGGCGAACAGAGCCGCGCGGTCAGCAACGGGCTGCACGCGGACGCGGTCAACTTCTCGCTCGAACCGGACGTCGAACGACTGGTCAAGGCCGGTCTGGTGTCGCCGAGCTGGAACAAGAACGCGACCCACGGATTCGTGACCGAGTCGGTTGCGGTGATCATCGTGCGCAAGGGCAACCCCAAGCACATCAGGAGCTGGAACGACCTGATCAAGCCCGGCGTGCAGGTGCTGACCCCGAACCCGTTCACGTCCGGAAGCGCGCGCTGGAACATCGTGGCCGCGTATGGCGCGCAGCTGAAGGAAGGCAAGACGCCGGCGCAGGCACAGGCCTACCTCCAGCAGCTGTTCAAGCACGTCGTGAGCCAGGACAGCTCCGCGCGCAACGCGCTGCAGACGTTCCTGGCGGGACGCGGAGATGCGCTGATCGACTACGAAGACGAGGCGATCGCCGATCAGCGCAAGGGCTCCGCGATCGAATACGTCGTCCCGAGCGCGACCATCCTGATCCAGAACCCGGTCGCTGTGGTCGGCTCGAGCGCGAGCGCGAGCAAGTTCGTGAACTACCTGCTCTCCCCCGCAGGGCAGAAGATCTGGGCATCGGAGGGCTACCGGCCGGTGATCCCGGGGGTGGCGGCGCCGGGCGAGTTCCCGACGCCCTCGGCCCTGTTCACGATCGAATCGCTCGGCGGCTGGAAAGCCGTGAGCAAGCAGTTCTTCGAACCGGAAACGGGAATCGTGACGAAGATCGAGCAGGGCTTGGGGGTCTCAACTGCCAAGTAACGCCCCCACTCCGGCGCCTGCGGGCGCGAGCAGCTCGGGCGCATCGGCGCTGCCGCCAGAGGCCGGCGGCGGGGGTGGTGGCGGGCGGCTGTCTGCCCCGAGCGGACGCGGCCTGATCGGCGCGCGCACGCTGGGAGCGCTCGGCAAGGGCATGATCGGCATCTACCTGTCGGCGCTCGTCCTGCTGCCGGTTGCGGCGCTGCTGTCGAAGTCCAGCACCGGCGGGCTCGGAGCGTTCTGGCGCGAGGTGACAAGCCCCGAGGCGCAGGCGGCGATCAAGTTGACGCTCGTGGTGTCGGCGATCGTGGTGCTGATCAACGCGGTGTTCGGGACGCTGATCGCGTGGGTGCTCGTGCGCGATGAATTCCGCGGCAAGAAAGTCGTGAACGCGCTGATCGACCTGCCGTTCGCGCTGCCGACGATCGTTGCCGGGGTCGTGCTGCTGGCGCTGTATGGCAAGGGCAGCCCGCTCGGCATCGATGTCGCGTTCACGCGCGCTTCGGTCGCGCTCGCGCTGCTGTTCGTGACGCTTCCGTTCGTCGTGCGCTCGGTGCAGCCGGTGCTGCTGGAGCTCGACCGCTCGATGGAGGAGGCGGCGTCGTCGCTGGGCGCGGGGCCGTTCACGGTGCTGCGCAGGATCGTGCTGCCGGCGCTCACCCCCGCGATCGTCTCGGGCATGGCGCTGAGCTTCGCGCGCGCCGTTGGCGAGTACGGCTCGCTGGTGCTGATCACCGGCAACCTGCCGTTCAAGACCGAGGCGGGATCGGTGTACGTGTTCGGCCAGATCCAGAACGAAAACCTGCCCGCGGCTGCGGCGGTGTCGGTGGTGCTGCTCGGGTGTGCGCTGCTGGTGCTCGCCGCGCTGTCGATCGTCGGCCGCACGAGGAGCGCCAATGCCTGATTCCGTTGGCGCGCATCCGGGCGGCTATGCGCTGCGGACAGGGGCCCGTTCGGCGGGGCGTCCGGCCCCGCAACCACTGCCGCGATCGGGCAGCGGACGATCGGCGGCCAGCGCAGCGCGGGCGGCGCGGGGGCGGCGCCTGGGGCTGCGCACGCTGGCGCTCGGCTACCTCGCGCTGCTGCTGGGGGCGCCGCTGGTGATGATCTTCTACCGGACCTTCGAACACGGGCTCGCGCCGGTGTGGAACGCGGCGACCGCGCCGAACGCGGTGCACGCGTTCTGGCTCTCGATCGAGATCGTCGCGATCGCGGTGCCGCTGAACACGGCGTTCGGAATCGCGGTGGCGCTGCAGCTCGAGCGCGGACGCTCACGCGGCAGGGCGCTGCTGGGGCTGATGGTCGACCTCCCGTTCGCGATCTCGCCGGTGGTGGTCGGGCTGGCGCTGGTGCTCGTGTACGGCAACACGGGCTGGTTCGGAGACTGGCTGGCTGCGCACGGCGTCCAGGTGATCTTCTCGCTGCCCGGGATGGTGATCGCGACCGCAGTCGTCTCGCTGCCGTTCGTCGCGCGCGAGACAGTGCCCGTGCTGCGCGAGCTGGGCACCGACGCCGAGCAGGCCGCTGCGACGCTCGGCGCGGGCCCGTGGCAGACGTTCTGGCGCGTAACGCTGCCCGCGATCCGCTGGGGGGTCGTGTACGGGGTCGTCCTGACGACAGCGCGCGCGCTGGGCGAGTTCGGCGCGGTGAGCATCGTCTCGGGGCGCATCGAGGGCCAGACCCAGACGCTGCCCCTGTACGTGCAGGACCGCTTCGAGAACTTCGACATAACCGGCGCCTACACGGCGGCGATGGTGCTCGCGCTGCTGGCGCTGGCGACGTTGCTGGCGATGAACCTGCTCACGCGGCGCACGCGGCGCGAGAGCTTGACCACACCATGAGACAGGGAGGGAGCCCAGCGTGGCGATAGAGGTCTTGAACGCAAGCAAGAAATTCGGCGACTTCACGGCGCTGGAAGATGTGTCGATCAGGGTCGGCGATGGCGCGCTCACAGCGCTGCTCGGGCCCAGCGGCAGCGGCAAGTCGACGCTGCTGCGGATCATCGCGGGGCTGGAGACGCCCGACGCCGGCGAGGTGACGATCGGCGAGGAGCTCGTCACCGACGCGCCGGCACGCACCCGCGACGTCGGCTTCGTGTTCCAGCACTACGCGCCGTTCAAGCACATGACGGTGTATGACAACGTCGGCTTCGGCCTGCGTGTGCGCAAGCGCCCCCGCGCGGAGATCGAGGCGCGAGTGCGCGAGCTGCTCGCGCTGGTTCGACTCGACGGTCTCGCCGAGCGCTATCCATCGCAGCTGTCGGGCGGTCAGCTGCAGCGGATGGCGCTGGCGCGGGCGCTGGCGGTGCAGCCGCGGGTGCTGCTGCTCGACGAGCCGTTCGGGGCGCTCGACGCGCAGGTCCGGGGGGAGCTGCGCGAATGGCTGCGCCGGCTGCACGAGGAGATCCACGTCACGACCGTGTTCGTCACCCACGACCAGGAGGAGGCGATGGAGGTCGCCGAGCAGATCGTGGTGATGAACCGGGGTCGCATCGAGCAGGCGGGCACCCCCCGCGAGCTATACGAGAGCCCCCGCAACGAGTTCGTGATGTCGTTCATCGGCCCCGTCAACAGGCTCGGCGACGCGACCTTCCTGCGCCCGCACGACATCCAGCTGCTGCCGCTGATGGACGGCGACGGCACCGAGGCGCTGGTCGAGCGAGTGGTGCACCTCGGCTTCGAGGTGCGGGTCGAGCTGAAGCTCAACGACGGGCGCGAGGTGTGGGCCCAGGTGACGCGTGAGCGCGCGCAGGAGCTCGAACTGCGCGAGGGCGAGATCCTCGCTGCGCGACTGCCGACGCCGCGGGTGTTCGCCTGAAGCAATGGCTGGCCGCGCAGCCGTGCGGCTGTGCCGCTGCGCCGGGGCCGCCCGGCGCCCCGGCATCCTCCGCGCGCAGCCGGTCGGCGTGCGCAGCCGGTCAGCGCGTCAGCCAGGCTTCCTCTTCGCGCGTGAGCTCGAGCACGTCGGTGGGCAGCTTCCCGTGCGCCACGTCGGCGAGCGTCACGTGCTCGAGCACTTTGCGCAGGTTCGCGCGCAGCGCGATCCAGACCTGCTGCATGGCCTCGGCGGAGCCCGTGTAGGAGACCTCCTCGGGGGGCATCCCGCGGATGCCCACCAGCGGCCCCTCGACCGCCCGGATGACCTGCGCGAGGTTGACCTCCTCGGGCGGGCGCACGAGCCAGTAGCCGCCGTCGGGCCCGCGCTGGCTGCGGACGATTCCCGCGGAGCGCAGCTGCGTGAGGATGTTCTCCAGGAAGGAGACCGGGATGTTCTGGGCCTGGGCGAGCTCGTCGACCTTTCGCGGCGACCCCCTGTCGCCTGACGCGAGCTCGATCACTGCGCGGACGGCATAGTCGGCCTTGGCGGTCACATGCATGCGCGTCGAATTGTTCCTGAAATCGCCGCCGCGAGGCTGCATGCCGACGATCGTGCAGCATTTGCCACGGGAAGCGCGATCGCGGGGCGCCCACCCGTCGCGTCACCGGCATGCCCCGGCAGGAACCCGGGCGCGGCGCGTGAAGCGCTCCGCAGCAGAGCGGCGGACGGGCCTCGAACCCGCGACCTCGAGCTTGGGAAGCTCGCGCTCTACCAACTGAGCTACCACCGCGCGCCCGCCAATCATAGGCCCTGCGCTACCGGCAATTCGCCGATCGCTGGGAACTATTCTGGACGGGTGCGACGCCGCGCCATCCCGATCTTCGTGTCGATCGCCGGGGCATGCCTGGTCGGGCTGCTGATCTACGGCGTCACCGCTCAGTCGGCGAGCCGCACGCTCGACGAAGCCGTGCACCAGGGCCACCGCCCGGCGGCGCCGCAGGCGGGCCGGATGCTGCCCGTGCTCGCGGGAGCCGGTGGACGCGCCGGCACGGAGGGCTCGCTGGCGTCCTATCGCGGCAAGGTGGTGGTGCTCAACTTCTGGGCCTCGTGGTGTGAGCCGTGCCAGGCAGAGGCGCCGCTGCTGGAGAGCGCCCAGCAGCAGCTGCATCTTCACGACGGAACGGTGCTCGGGGTCGCCTATCTGGACGCATCCTCGGACTCGCGCACGTTCGTGCGCGAACACCACCTGACGTATCCCAACCTGCGCGATACGACGGGTGAATTCGCACACGCCTATGGCACCGACCAGCTGCCCGAGAGCTTCGTGATCGACCGCGCGGGTGACATCGTCGCGATCTCGCGAGGCGAGATCGATCGGCCGTTCCTCGAGCACGCGATCAAGCTCGCGGAGGGCGCGACATGAGCCGCCACGGGCGCTCGGCGCCGGGTGTGAGGCGGTGGGCGCCGGCGGACGGGCGCTCGGCGCCGGCTGTGAGGCGGTGGGCGCCGGCGGACGGGCGCTCGGGGCCGGCTGTGAGGCGGTGGGCGCCGGCGGACGGGCGCTCGGCGCCGGCTGTGAGGCGGTGGGCGCCGGCGGACGGGCGCTCGGCGCCGGCTGTGAGGCGGTGGGCGCCGGCGGACGGGCGCTCGGGGCCGGCTGTCAGGCGGTGGCTGCCGGCGTCCCTGGCGCGGGTCGCGGCGGCTGTCGCGATCGCGGCTGCGGCCGCCGCCGCGCTGCCGGCTGTGGGGATCACGAGCGCGGCGGTCGCGAGTGCCGCGCAGGCTCCGACCGCAGACGTCTCGCTGCCGGTGATCGAACGCCGGGTGATGTGCGTGACGTGCAAGATCCCGCTGAACGTCGCACAGTCGGTGCAGGCCGACCGCGAGCGTGCGTTCATCCGTGGCCTGATCGCGGCGGGCGACAGCGAGTCCCAGATCGAACGCGAGCTCGTCGGCCAGTATGGGCCGAGCGTGCTGGCGCTGCCGCGCGCGCAGGGCTTCGACCTGAGCGCCTACCTGGTGCCGGTGGCGGTAGTCGTGGCGCTCGCGGCGACGCTGGCGCTGCTGTTGCCCCGCTGGCGGCGGCGTGCGCGTGCGCAGGCGCGCGAGCGTGAGCGGGCAAGCGCCGCGGAGTCGCCGCTCAGTCCCGCGCAGCAGGCGCGCCTGGACGCCGACTTGGCGCGGTTCGAGCGCTGAGCCGCCGAGCGGCTCACATCTGGGTTGGGGCGCTGACTCCGAGCAGCTCCAGGCAGCGTGCGATCGCGCGCTGGCTGGCGACCGACAGCGCCAAGCGCAGCGATTCAGCGGCGGGCGACTCGGCGCCGAGGACTCGGCAGTCGCGGTAGAAGGCGGTGAAGTCCTGCGCCAGCTCGAGCGCGTAGGCGGCGATGCGATGGGGTGCGCGGCGCTGCGCCGCCTCGGCGACCTCGCCCGCGAATGCCAGCAGCTTCTTCACCAGCGCGCGCTCGGAGCGATGCAGCGCGGGCGCCCCGTCGGCGCTGTCCTCGGTCAGCTCGCGCACGGCCGCGGCCACGCGCTTCGGACCGGCCTTCGCGAGTACCGAGGCGATGCGTGCGTGCGCGTACTGCACGTAGTAGACGGGGTTGTCGTTTGACTGCTCCCGCGCGAGGTCGAGGTCGAGGTCGATCGTGGTGTCGTGGGAGCGCGAGAGCAGAAACCAGCGCGCGGCATCGACGCCGATCTCCTGTAGGAGCTGCTCGAGCGTGACGAACTCGCCCGCGCGCTTTGACATCTGTGCCTTCTCGCCGCTGCGCACGAGGTGGACGAGCTGCATGATCACCATCTCCAGGTGCGTCGGGTCACCGCCTAGGGCTGCATAGGCGGCGCGCATCCGGGCGGTGTAGCCGTGATGATCGGCGCCGAGCACGTCGAGCTGGCGCTCGAAGCCGCGCTCGCGCTTATCGAGGTGATACGCGATGTCAGACGCGAAGTAGGTGTGCTCGCCGGAGGAGCGCACGAGCACGCGGTCCTTGTCGTCGCCGAAGTCGCTGCTGCGCAGCCACAGCGCCCCATCGCTGCGGTAGGTGTGACCGGCCTGCTCGAGCGTCTGCAGGGCGTGCTCCACAGGGCTCGGCGACCCGTCGTGCAGCGCGCTCTCATACTGCCAGTGGTCGAACTCGGCGACGCGAAACGCCTGCAGGTCGGCCTGCATCTTGGCGATCATCGCCGTAACCGCGCGCCTGCCGAGGTCGGCAGGATCGAGCGAGCGAGCCTCTGGGATCTCGGCCGCGAGCTCGGCTACGTAGTCGCCGTGGTAGCCGTCCTCCGGCAGCTGCTCGCCCCGCGCGAGCGCGCTGATCGACTCTCCGAGCTTGCGCACCTGTGAGCCCGCGTCGTTGACGTAGAACTCGCGCTCCACGCGGTTGCCCGAGACCGCCAGCAGGCGCGCGAGGGAATCGCCGTAGGCCGCGTTGCGCGCATGCCCGACGTGCATCGGGCCGGTGGGATTGGCCGATACGAACTCCACCAGGATCCGTTCCGCGTGCGGGGCCGCGTCCACGCCGAGCTCCTCGCCGGCGAGCAGAAAGCTCGACAGACCCTCGCGCAGCCAGGAGTCCTCGAGGAACAGGTTCAGGAAACCGGGCCCGGCGACCTCGAAACGCTCGAGGCGCTCACCCAGCCGTCGTGTCAGATCTGCGCCGAGGCGCTCGGCCACCTCGCGCGGCGCGAGGCCGAGCGTCGGCGCCAGCAACAGGGCGGCGTTGGTGGAGTAATCGCCGAAGTCGGGCTTGGGCGGGCGCTCGAGCGTGATAGCGTCGGATCGACCCAAACCAGGCCGTCCGGAGGGGTTGACATCGTGACCTTGCTCCGGTTTGGGGGCGCCCGCCAGCTCGCCCGCACTCGCCAGCAACGCGGCGCGCAGCGCCTGCACCGGCGTGCTCATGCTAGCTCACGCAAATGACTCACAGATTGGGATACTAACCACGTGAACGACCAGGACCCAGGCGCCGAGCGCCACATAAACATCCATCTGTCCCCCGAGATAATGGGGGGTGTATACGCGAACTTCGCCAACGTCAGCCACTCCGACTACGAGTTCACGGTGACGTTTGCGCGGGTCGACCACGAGGTCGAGGCCGAGGAGGTACCGGGTGTCGTTGTCTCGCGCGTGAACATCTCGCCCCGATTCATGCGTGAGCTGATCGACGCGATGGAGGACAACTACTCGAAGTGGAGAACCCGCGAGGGGATCAAGAACCTGCCCGAGTATGGCGGCTCCGAGGGCGGCGACGTTGAGTCCTAGCGGAGGCGTTCACGGCTTCGCCGCGTACGCCGCCCCGGCTCGGCCACCGCCCCCGGCGCAGGCAAGTGCTCTGCTGGCGGCGCACTCCTCGGCAGACCCAGCGCCTGCGAACGGCCGCTACGGGCCCCGGAGGCGGGCACGGTCGCGCTCGCGCTCCGGGCGGGGCTGACCTGATTCCGGCACGCGGCGGCACGAGCGCCCGATCCGGGCGACTGGCTACCGTCCGCTGGTGCGACTCCTACTCTGCAAGCGATGAAGGTCGCTGTGATCTCAGACATCCACGGCAACAGGCAGGCGTTCGAGGCGGTGCTCGAGGCCGTGGCGGCCAGCGAGGCGTCAGAGCTGTGGTGCCTCGGCGACCTCGTCGGCTATGGCGCCGACCCCGACGTGTGCGTTGAGCTCGCAAGCGAGCACGCCGCGGTGTGCCTGGCCGGCAACCACGACCTCGCGGTCACCGGTGAGGTGGCGCTGGACGAGTTCTCGCGCGGCGCGAGCATCGCAGTGCAGTGGACCCAGGAGGTGATATCGCCGCGGCACCGGGAGTTCTTGGCCGGCCTGCGCCCGCAGGGGCAGGAGGGGGCGGTCGGGCTCTATCACGCGAGCCCCCGCGATCCGATCTGGGAGTACGTCCTCTCGGCGCTGCTCGCCGAGCTGTGCATGGACGCGCAGGACAGCCGGATCTGCCTGATCGGGCACTCGCACGTCGCGCTGTCGTTCGCGCGCCGGCCCGGCGAGCTCGCGACCGGCGAACCGCGTCGCGCGGGCGTCGAGCTCGACATCGCCGATGGCGAGTGGCTGCTGAACCCGGGCAGCGTCGGCCAGCCCCGCGACGGAGACCCGCGGGCCTCGTGGCTGATGCTCGATCTCGACGAGTTGACGGCATCGTTTCAGCGCACCGACTACGACATCGCGGGTGCGGCCGCGGCGATCCGCGCGGCACGGCTTCCCGACTCGCTCGCGGAGCGCCTGGAGTACGGTCAATGACCGTGTACCCCAACGTTCAAGCCCGCCGACGCCGCTCGGCTGGGTCGCGGCTGGCGGCGGCCGCAGCGCTGGGCGTCGCCGCGGCGGCGCTGGTCGCATGTGGCAGCTCGGGCAAGGGCCTGATACCGGTGGCGAACGCAGGTCCCCTGCAGAGCGACTTCGAAGCGGTCGCCCAGGCTGCGCAGGCGGGAGCGGGCAACTGCGACGCGACCACCGCCGCTCTCAACAAGACCGCGCAGGATTTCGCGGCGCTGCCGAGCTCGATCAACTCGGGCCTTCGTGCGAAGCTGAAGGAGGGCATCGAAAACCTGCGCGAACGGGCGCTGACCGTGTGTGCCCAGCCACCGACGCAGACGACCAGTACCACCACCGCCACGCACACCACCACGACGCCCCGGACGACCACCACCGAGACCACGACCACGCCCACGCAGACCACGAGCACGCCGACCACCCCCACGACGCCGAGCGTTCCGACCACGCCGCAGACCGGCGGCGGAACCGCCGCCCCGAGCGGCGAAGCGCCGCCTGCGGCGAGTCAGGAAGGCGGGGTCGGTGAATCGGGTGGCGCCAGCGCCGGCGGACAGGAAGCGGCGAAATGAGCGACGGCGACGTGATCGCCGGCCGCTACCGGCTCGAGGGCAGGCTCGGCTTCGGCGGCATGTCGACGGTGCACCTCGCGTTCGACATGCGCCTGGAACGGCGCGTCGCAGTCAAGCTGCTCGCCGAGCATCTCGCCGAGGACCCGACGTTCGTCTCGCGCTTTCAGCGCGAGGCGCAGGCGGCGGCGCGGCTCGTGCACCCGAACATCGTGCAGATCTTCGACTCCGGGCTCGATGAGCAGAGCGGTCGCCACTTCATAGTGATGGAGTACATCGAGGGCTCCTCATGCGCGGAGATCCTGCGCGACGACGGCTGGGTCGAGGTCGACGAGGCTGCGGCGATCGTGGAACAGGCGTGCGCGGGCCTGCACTATGCGCACCGCCATGGAGTGGTGCACCGCGACGTGAAGCCCGGTAACCTGCTGCGCTCGCGCGAGGGCGAGGTCAAGCTTGCGGACTTCGGAATCGCCAAGGCGACCGAGCAGTCGAGCATCACCCAGGTGGGCTCAGTGCTCGGCACCGCGGCCTATCTCGCGCCCGAGCAGGCGCGCGGCGAGGAGGCGGGGCCGCGCGCCGATCTGTACGCGCTGGGGGTGGTCACCTACCAGCTGATATCCGGGCGCCTCCCCTACGAGGCGACGTCGCTGACCGAGCTGGCGCTCAAGCAGCAGCGCGAGGAGCCGCCGCTGCTGGACACGCTGGTGGCAGCGGTCCCGCACGAGCTCGCGGAGGCGGTCGCGATCGCCCTCGCTCTGGATCCGCGCGAGCGCTATCAGACTGCTCGCGAGATGGGACGCGCGATCAGCGACGGCGCGGACGGGATCTCGCCGCTTGAGCCGACGGTCTCAGATCGCAGAGCCGACCCGGCGCAGGCGACCCAGGCCACGAGCGTGCTCGCCGGCGGAACCCGCCGCGCAGCATCCGCGCCGCCCGGTACCGCGATCTCGCCGAAACGCCCGCGCCCGGGGCCGGCCAGGCAGGCGACGGTGAGCCCCAGCGCAAGCGCGCCGGCCTCCTCGCGCCCGGCACGCTCCGGCGGCGCCCGCCGGTTCGTGATCGCGGCGCTGGCGCTGCTGGCGCTGGCCGGCGTGATCGCGGCGATCGTCGTCATCACCGCTCCGTCTCCGACCAAAGTGGTGCTGCGAAACGTCGTCTACAGCGACGTCGAACAGGCTTCGCTGGCGCTCAAGCAGCTGGTCAGCGAAAACACCAAATAGGCGGTTCAGCGCCCCGCCGCCGTGGCGGTGGGCGCCGGAGGCGTTCCAGCGCGCCAGGCCGAGGCGACGCCTGCGAGCGAGCCGTCGAGGATCGCCTCGCGCAGATCGCCCATCAGGCGCGCCAGGAAGGCGAGGTTGTGCATCGTGATCAGACGGGCACCGGTGAGCTCTCCGGCGCGCGCGAGGTAGCTGAGGTAGGCCCGCGAGTAGCCCTGCGAGCACGCCGGGCAGGTGCAGTCGGCGAGCAGCGGCTCGGCGGCGGCGCGAGCCGGCGCCTTCGTGAGGTCGAGCCGCCAGCGCCGTTCCGGATCGGGGACCAGCGCGGTGCCGTGGCGCCCCAGGCGCGTCGGTATCGCGCAGTCGAACGTATCGACCCCGAGCTCCACGCACGCGATCAGATCCTCGATCTCGCCGATTCCCAGCAGATGCCTGGGCAGCTCGCCGGCACTTCGATCGAGCTCTGAGGTCGCCCAGCCGACGACCTCGTACATCTGCGCCTTCTCGGCTCCCAGCGAGCCTCCCACGGCGATCCCGTCGCACGGGCTCTCCGCCACCGTCTGGGCGGACTCACGACGCAGATCCTCGTACACGCCCCCCTGCACGATCCCGTATACGAGCTGCCCCGCGGGGCCATGCTCAGCGTGGTGGCGCAGGCAGCGCTCGAGCCAGCGGTGGGTTCGCTCCGTCGAGCGCTGCGTGTACTCGCGATCGACGTGGTAGGGCGTGCACTCGTCGAACACCAGCGCGATGTCCGAGCCCAGCGCCGCCTGCACCGACATCGAGCCCTCGGGCGTGAGGAACCGCTCGCGCCCGTCGACGTAGGAGCGGAAGCGCACCCCGGCCTCGGCGATCTCGAGGATCTTGCCCTCGCGCTCGCCGGGATGGCCGCGCGCACGCCCCTTGATCTCCTCAGCGACCGTCCCGTGGCCCATCGAGAAGACCTGGAAGCCGCCCGAGTCGGTGATCGTCGGTCCGCTCCAACCCATGAACGATCCCAACCCGCCGAGGCGATCGATCAGCTCCGGACCGGGGTTCAGCAGCAGGTGAAACGTATTGCCGAGCAGAAGCTCATATCCGAGCGCAGCGACCTCGTCGGGCAGCAGCCCTTTCACTGTCGCCTTCGTCGCCAGCGGCACGAATGCGGGGGTGCGAACGTCGCCGTGGGCGGTGCTCAGGACGCCGGCGCGGGCGAGCGTGGCGCGATCGCGCGCCGTGATCGTGAAGGCAGGCACTGGCGCGTGATCCTAAGGTCCAGGGGAAGCCGTCAGCGTTTCGCGCGACGGTCGACACCATGCTCGCCGGGATCGTCAACGTCAGCCACCTCGTCGAAGTGTTCGGCTACCCGTTGCTGTTCCTGGCGGTTATGGCCGAGTCCAGCGGGGTGCCGGTGCCGGGCGAGACCGGGCTGATCACCGCTGCGATCCTGGCTTCGCGGGGCAAACTGCAGATCGAGCTGGTGATCGCGCTCGCGGCACTCGGCGCGATCGTGGGCGACAACATCGGCTACCTGATCGGGCGCAAGGGCGGCCGCTGGGCGCTGGAACGACCCGGGCGCTTCTACCGCCAGCGCCGTCAGGTGATCGACCTGGGCGAACCGTTCTTCGAGCGCCACGGGCCCAAGGCGGTGTTCTTCGGACGCTTCGTGCTCGGCCTGCGCGTCTGGGCATCGTGGCTCGCCGGCGCTACGCGCATGCACTGGCGCTCGTTCGTGTTCTGGAACGCCCTCGGCGGAATCTGCTGGGCGACCGGGATCGGCCTGATCGCATACTTCCTCGGCAACGCAGCCGGCAACGCGATCAGCACCTTCGGTCTGTACGGCCTCGTCGCCGTGCTGATCGCGGTCGCCAGCGTGTTCATCGCCCATCGCCGCCATCAGCGACGGCTGCGCGAGGAGTTCGAGCAGCGCTCGAGCTCTTCACCGAGCCAGCCCGAGCCCCCCGTCGATCCCGCAGCTGCCGATGACGCGACGGTCGATCCGACGGCCGGCCCCGCCGAGGCCGGCGGTCGTGGTCCCGTGTAGAGCTGCTCAGCTGGTGCTGTCTGCGCCCTGGACAACCTGCTCGCGCTCGGCGCCGCTGATCGCGACGCGGCGTGGCTTGGGCTGCTCGGGCTTGGGGATCGTCACCTCGAGGACGCCGTCCTCGAAGCTCGCCTCGACGCTGTCGGCGTCGATCCCCTCGGGCAGCCTCAAGGCGCGCGAGAAGCGCCCGAAGGAGCGCTCGAGTCGTCGATAGCCCTGTTTGCTCTCGTCGTGCTCTGACTTGCGCTCGCCCGAGAGCGTGAGCACGCCGTTGTCGATCTCGACAGCGACATCCTCGCTCTTGAGCCCAGGCAGATCGGCGCGCAGGACGATGCTGTGCTCATCCTCGGACAGATCGACTGCCGGGACCCAGCGACGCGATCCACCGATCGAGCCGCTCGAGGGACTATCGAAGAAGCTGCCGAACAGGCGATTCATCTCCTGATGGACGCTTTGGAGCTCACGAGTGGGCTCCCATCTGATCAGTGTCATCGCACTACCTCCGTACTAAAGAAGTTTAGTGATAGATTCATTATGAAATCTAAGTCGCTACTTGTCAAGTCATTATCCGAGATCGCGCCGCGAAGCGGCCGCCCGCATGAGATGAGGCGCCCGCAGGCGCGGTGAGGCGCAAGTGCACGCGCGGTGAGGCGCCGAGGGCGGCGAGGCGTGGAGCTGCGGCGAGGGCAGCGACCGAGACGAGGTGCGCCCGCGGCGATGCGAAGCGAGGACGCGGGGGCTCGCTTCAGGCGCCGAGCGCATCCCGGTGTTGGCGGGGGTGGCTCAGGCGCCGGTGAGGCCGTTGCCGCTGCAGGGCGCGAGCCGCTCCCACAGATGCGCAAGCGTGCCGAGCTCGGGCTCGGAGAAGCGCGAGAAGAAATGCTCGCGCACGACCGCAAGGTGGGTGCGGCGGGCCTGGCTCAGCCGTTCGCGGCCCAGGTCGGTCAGGCAGGCATAGGAGCCGCGTGCATCGTGTTCGCAGGAGCAGCGCTCCAACAGGCCCTCGCGCTCGAGTCGATCGACGAGCCTCGTCAGGCCGCTGCGCGAGAGCTGCGCCTGTTCGGCGAGATCGCACATTCGCATTCGTCCGACGCCGCCGTCGGCGAGGTGATGGAGCACCTCATAGGAGGTCATCGGCAGGCTGTGCTCACGCTCGAGCTCGGCGTCGAGCCGCTTCGCCAAGCATGCATGTGCGCGCAGGAAGCCACGCCAGGCTTGAAGCTCGGTATCGCTCAGAGCCTCCTGCTCCTCGGGGGCGATATTGACTGCGGTCGCGGTCGACATGATGACAATCGTTACGAGTGACCCTCCTGACCCGAACATAGCAGGCTCGGGCGGGGGTTTCTGCGCTGTGAAGCGGTCATTCCCGGGTCGCGCGCCAGGCCCAGATCATCATCAGCGGCTGCAGCGGCAGACGCGCGTAGAGCGCCCAGCGAGGGAAGCGCTTGAATCGCTCCGGATTGCGCGCCATATGGAGATTTGCTGGGAAAACCGCGACCAGCAACGCGATCAGGCCCACCCCGGCCACGCGTTGCGTGCGTGGCACGAGCACGCCGAGCCCGCCCGCGATCTCGGCGACCCCGCTGATCACCACCACACGCTCGGCGCCACCCGGCGTGCCGGGGGGCACGATCGCGCGATATGCGCGCGGCATCACGAAGTGGTTCACGCCTGCGCCGATGAACGACGCGCCCAGCAGCTTGCGCGAGAGCCCGACTCCGGCGCGGGCCATCAGCGCGCGACCTCGATCAGCGAGCGGCCTGTCATCGCCTGCGGCTGGGCGAGCGCCAGCGCCTCGAGGATGGTCGGCGCGACATCAGAGAGCACGCCACCGGCACGCAGCGAGACCGCTGCGCGAGTCGTCAGGATCGCCGGCACGGGGTTCAGCGAGTGGGCGGTGTTCGGGCTTCCGTCGGGCTCGAGCATCTGATCGGCATTGCCGTGATCGGCGGTCACCAGGCAGGCTCCGCCCGACTCGTGGACCGCTGCCACGACCGTGCCGAGGCAGGCGTCGACGGTCTCGACCGCGCGCACAGCCGCCGCGACCACGCCCGTGTGGCCGACCATGTCGGCGTTGGCGAAGTTGATGATCGCGAACTGCGGCGACATCTCGCGCCAGGCCGAGACGAACCTCTGCGCGGCCTGCTCGGCGCTCATCTCGGGCTTCTGGTCATAGGTGGGGACGTCGCGCGGAGACGGGGCGAGCTCGCGGCGCTCACCGGGCTGCGCGGCCTCGACGCCGCCGTTGAAGAAGTAGGTCACGTGGGGATACTTCTCGGTCTCTGCAACATGCAGTTGCCGTCCGCCGCTCGCGGCGATCGTCGCCGCCAGGCTGGTCGTTGGTCGTTCGGGCGGGAACGCTACCGGGTAGGGCCACCCCTCCTCGTACTCGGTCAGAGTCGTGTAGCGCTCGAGCGGCTTCGCGCCTGCGCGATCGACCTCGGAGAACCCCGGCTCGGCGAGCGCGCGCGTCAGCTCGCGCATGCGATCGGGGCGGAAGTTGAACGCGATCACGCTGTCCCCGGGCGCGATCGCACCGTCGGCTGCGATCAGCGTCGGCTCGACGAACTCGTCCGTCTCGCCCCGCTCGTAGGCGGCCGCCAGCGCCTGCTCTCCGCTCTCTGCGCGATGGGCGGCGCGTCCGTGGACGAGCAGGTCGTAGGCGCGCTGGATCCGCTCCCAGCGCCGATCGCGGTCCATCGCCCAGTAGCGCCCGACGACGGAAGCCACCCGCGCACCCGGCGCTTGGTCGAGCTGCGACAGAAAGCCCGCGCCGCTGCGCGGCGCCGTGTCGCGACCGTCGGTGAACGCGTGGACCAGCACCTGCGGCTCGCCGGCGCTCTCGGGCAGGTGCGCGCGAGCGCTGTCGATCAGGGCGAACAGGTGCCCGAGCGAGGAATGCACGCCGCCGTCGGAGACCAGTCCGATCAGGTGCACCCGGGCGGCACTCCTCAGCGCCGCGACGAGGACAGGGTTGGCGGCGAACGAGCCATCGGCGATCGCGTCGTCGATCCGCACGAGATCCTGGCGTACGACAGCGCCGGCGCCCAGGTTGAGATGGCCCACCTCGCTGTTGCCCATCTGGCCTTCGGGCAGCCCCACCGCACGGCCGTCGGTTCTCAGCGTCGTGTGGGGATATTCGCGCCACAGCTCGTCGAACACCGGCGTCTGCGCCAGCGACACGGCATTGCCGGGCGATGGCTCCGCGAGCGCCCAGCCGTCGAGCACCACCAGGCAGACCTGCGCCAGCGGCAGCGCGCTGGGGCCCGGCGGCAGGCTCATCAGGCGGCAGCGGCGACGATCGCTGCGAACGAGTCGGCCTGCAGCGACGCGCCGCCCACGAGCGCCCCGTCGACGTCGGGCAGCGCCAGCAGATCGTTCGCGTTCTCAGGCTTCACCGAGCCGCCGTAGAGGATCCTGACCTCCTTCGCCGCCGCCGGGTCGCGGTCGGCGACGAGCGCGCGCACGAATGCGATCGCGTCCTGAGCCTGTTCCGGCGAGGCCACACGGCCGGTGCCGATCGCCCAGATCGGCTCATATGCGATCGCGACCTGCGCGAGACGCTCGTCGGGCACCGCCGAGAGCCCCTCTCGGACCTGCTGGCGCAGCTTGCGCTCGGTGTCGCCCTCGTCGCGCTCGGACTCTGTCTCGCCGACGCACAGGATCGGCGCGAGCCCCGCGGCGAGCGCCGCGGGCACCTTTTTCGCCAGCGCGCGATCGCTCTCGGCGAACAGCTCGCGACGCTCGGAGTGCCCCAGCACCACGCCCTGGACGTCGAGCTCGCACAGCATCGGCGCTGAGATCTCGCCGGTGAACGCGCCTTCGGGCTCGAAGTGCATGTTCTGCGCATACACCTCGACGCGCGAGCCACGCGCGGAGTCGACCATCGCGCGCAGATCGGTGAACGGCACGCAGATCGCGACATCGACCCCGTCGACGCTCGAGACGCGCGGCAGCAGCGCCTGGATGTACTCCTCGGCCTGCTGCTCGGTCTTGTACATCTTCCAGTTGCCCGCCACCAGCGGGACGCGCGTCGCCACCGCTACGCGACCCCCGCGCCGTCGAGCGCCCGCAGGCCGGGCAGGACGCGTCCCTCGATCAGCTCGAGCGTGGCTCCGCCGCCGGTCGAGAGGTGATCGACCCCCTGCTCGAGCCCGAACTGCACCAGCGCCGCAGCCGAATCGCCGCCGCCGACGACCGTCGTACCGGGCGCCGCAGCGACCGCTTCGGCGACGGCCCGCGTGCCGGCGGCAAACGGCGCCAGCTCGAAGGCTCCCATCGGGCCGTTCCAGAACACCGAGCCGGCGGCTGCGATCTCGCGTGCGTACAGCTCTGCGGTGCGCGGGCCGATGTCGAGCCCCATCCAGCCGTCGGGCACCTCCACCCCGTCGATGGCGCGCACGGGCGAGTCGAGCGAGAGCTGCTCGCCGATGATCAGATCCCGGGGCAGGCACAGGCGCGTGGCGCCCTCGGCCTGCGCCCCGCCCTCGGCCCGCGTGCCGTCCTCTGCCTGCGCGCCGCCCTCGCCGGGAGCGCCGGCGGCGTCTGCGGGCGTGCACTCACGGGCGCGCGCGAGCACGCGGCGCCCATGCTCGACGTCCTCCTCGTCGCACAGCGAGGCGCCGATCGCATGGCCCTTCGCGGCGAGGAATGGGAAGCACATCGCGCCTCCGATCAGCAGCGCGTCGGCGAGCCCGAGAAAGCGGTCGATGACCGCGATCTTGTCGGCGACCTTGGAGCCGCCGAGGACCACGACCAGCGGTGCCGCGGGTTCCTCGAGGATCACCCCCAGCGTCTTGACCTCGCTTTCGAGCAATCGCCCCGCGGCGCTCGGCAGCAGGTGCGCGACTCCCTCGGTGCTCGCGTGGGCGCGATGGGCGGCGCCGAACGCGTCGTCGACGTACAGGTCGGCCAGCTCGGCGAGCCCCTGCGCGAGCGCCGCGTCGTTGCTCGTCTCGCCGGGCTCGAAGCGCACGTTCTCGAGCACCAGCGCCTCGCCGTCGGCGAGCTGCTCGCTGAGCCTGCGCACCTCGGGCCCGACGACGGCCGGGGCAAGCGCCGCATGCAGATCGCTCAACTCGCACAGGCGCGCGACCACGGGTGCGAGCGAGAGCTCGGGCACGACCTTGCCTTCGGGGCGCCCGAGGTGCGAGACGAGCACCAGCCGGGCACCTCGCGCGCGCAGCTCCTGCAGCGTCGGCAGCGCAGCCCTGATGCGGGTGTCATCGGCGACGATCGGCGCGCCGTCGGGACCCTCGCCCAGCGGCACGTTGAAGTCGACGCGCACGAGCACCCGCAGGCCGCGCACGTCGAGCTCATCGAGCGTTCTCACCGCCTCACAACACCCTCTGCACGAGATCGACGACGCGGTTGGAATAGCCCCACTCGTTGTCATACCAGGCGACGACCTTGAGCATCGTCCCCTCGATCACCGCCGTCAGCAGCGAGTCGACGATCGCCGAGTACGGCGATTTGACGATGTCGGTGGAGACGATCGGATCCGATGTGTAGGCCATCAGCCCCGCGAGCGGCCCCGACTCGGTGGCGGCACGCAGCGCGTCGTTGGCCTCCTCCACGCTGGTCGCCCGCGAGCACTCGACGGTCAGGTCGACGACCGAGCCCGTGGGCACCGGCGCGCGCACCGCGAAACCGTGAAGCCTGCCCTGCAGCTGCGGGATCACCAGGCCGATCGCCTTGGCGGCGCCCGTGGAGGCCGGAATCAGGTTTATCGCCGCCGCCCGGGCACGGCGCAGGTCTTTGTGCGGCATGTCCTGCAGCCGCTGGTCGGCGGTATAGGCGTGAATCGTGGTCATCAGGCCGTGCTCGATGCCGATCGTGTCGTTGATCACCTTCGCGACAGGAGCCAGGCAGTTGGTGGTGCAGGAGGCGTTCGAGATCACGTGGTGGATACTCGGGTCGTATACCTCGTCGAAGTTGACCCCCAGCACGACCGTCGCATCGGGGTCGCTCGCGGGCGCCGAGATCACGACCTTCTGCGCGCCCTGGTCGAGATGCACGGCCGCCTTCGCGCGCTCGGTGAACAGGCCGGTGGACTCGATCACCACGTCGACTCCCAACTCTCCCCATGGCAGCGCCGCGGGATCGCGCTCGGCCAGGACCTTCAGCTCGCGCCCGTCGACGAGGATCGCGTCATCGCCGCGGGCCGCGACCTCGCCCGGATACGGTCCGAGAACCGAGTCGTACTTGAGCAGGTGCGCGAGCGTGGCGGCGTCGGTCAAGTCGTTGACGGCGATCCACTCGATCTCCCCGCGCTGCGCCTCCCCGCGTGCCGCCGCCGCTCGAAACACGTTGCGGCCGATGCGACCAAATCCGTTGATCCCCACCCTTACGGGCATTCATTGCCTCCTGAAGCGAATCTGCACGATACGGCCGCAGGGCACGGCTTCGCCACCCCGGCCGCGCAGCAGGCTATCAGCGGCACCTCCTGCGGCGGGTTGTCTGCCCCGGCCCGCTCCGCGCTCAGGCGATCCGGGGTCCCTTGTCGATGTCCCGGTGGGCGACCGCGACGTCGAGGTCCTCGTGGTCGCGGTAGCGCTCGGCGAGATGCTCGACGATCGCCACCGAGCGATGGCGCCCGCCGGTGCAGCCGATCGCGATCACCAGGTGGGCCTTGCCCTCGGACACATACTCGGGCAGCAGGTAGTCGAGCAGCGCATGCAGGCGAACGTAGAGCTCCTCCAGGCGCCCGTCGCGGGCGACATAGTCGACCACCCGCTGGTCGTGGCCGGTGAGCGGACGCAGCTCCGACTCGTAGTGGGGGTTGGGCAGGAAACGGACATCGAACGCGAGGTCCTCGTCACGCGGGGGCCCGTGCTTGAAGCCGAAGCTCATGAACGTCACCGCCAGGCGCGGCACCGCCTGGCGCGGCAGCAGCTCGTCGGAGATGCGCCCGCGCAGCATCGAGACCGACATCCCCGTCGTGTCGATGACCAGATCGGCGCGACTGCGCAGCGGCTCGAGCAGGTTGCGCTCGGACGCCACTCCCGCGGCGATGCTGCCCTCGGGCGCGAGCGGGTGGCGGCGACGGGTCTCCTTGTAACGGGTCACGAGCGTCTGCTCGCCGGCCTCCAGAAACAGGACGTGGCGCGTGATCCCGAGCGCGTCGAGGTCGTCGACGACCGCGCGCAGGGCCTCGAAATAGACCCCACCGCGCACGTCTGAGACGACCGCCGCGCGTTCCACCTTGGAGCCGCGATGCATGAACAGCTCGACCAACGAGCGGATCATCGCGGGCGGCAGGTTGTCGACGCAGAAGTAGCCGGCGTCCTCGAACACGTTCATCGCAGTCGACTTGCCGGCGCCCGAGAAGCCGGTGATCACGACGAGGTCCTGAAGCCGCGACTCCACGGGCGGCTTGCTCGAGGAGCGTAGCGGGCGCAGAGGCCTGATCACAGCCATCTCAGCTCCATTGTGGCGGCTGCGACGGACTCATCCGGCGAAGCCGGCCCGATCGATGGCTGCGCGCTCGCGAGTCAGCCCGCGCGGTGCAGGTTGGCATAGAGGTCACGCCCGACCTTCGCCGGGACGCCGGGGACCGTCTCGAGCTGCTCGCGCGAAGCCGTCGCGACCGCCTCGGGCGAGCCGAAGAACGCCAGCAGCGCGCGCTTGCGCGCGGGGCCGATCCCGGGCAGATCGTCGAGCAGCGAGCTCGTCATCGCTCGGTCGCGGCGCGTGCGGTGGTGGGTGAGGGCAAACCGGTGCGCCTCGTCGCGGACGCGCTGCAGCAGTTGCAGCTCCGGCGTCGAGTGGTCGAGCACCAGCGGCGCACGCCTGCCGGGCAGGAAGATCTCCTCGATGCGCTTGGCCAGCGAGACGACCGTCACGCCGCGGTCGCGAAAGCCGCGCAGCGGCCCCAGCCCGGCGGCCAGCTGGCCGCGCCCGCCGTCGATCACGACGAGGTTCGGCAGCGACGCGAAGCTCGCGTCATAGGAGGAGTCGTGCGGCGAGATGTCGGCGTGGGCCTGCCATTGCGCGAAGCGCCGCCCCAGCACCTCCGCCATCGCCGCGTAGTCGTCGGAGGTGCCCGGCGCGAGTGAGCGGATGCGAAAGCGCCGGTAGTCCGACTTCTTCGCGACCCCGCCCTCGAACACAACCATCGAGGCGACCGTGTGATCGCCGCCGAGATGGGAGATGTCGAAGCACTCGATCCGCACCGGTGGCGCGTCGAGGCCGAGCGCGCGCTGGAGTCCTTCGAGCGCATCGACGCGACTCTGGCGGCGGCGCTCTGCGCGCAGGCGCTCCTGGTCGAGCGCGAGCCGCGCATTGCGCTCCGCCAGCTCGAGGATCCGTCGCTTCTCACCGCGCTCGGCCGGCCGCAGCTCGACGGGGCCCCCGCGCTGGCTGGCGAGCGCCTGCGCGAGCGCCGTCGGGTCGCTCGTGGAGAGCTCGCGCTGGACGACGATCAGCGCCGGAATCGAGAGGTGGCCGGCGTAGAACTGGAGCATGAACTCGCTCGCCACCTCGGCGACGTCGCGCTCGGTTTCGTTGGCGAGGTAGAACGACTGGCGGTCGGTCAGCACGCCGTCGCGAACCTGGAACACCTGGCCGTTGGCCTCGCGACTGTCGACGGCCACCGCGACCGCGTCGAAGGTGCCCGTCGAGGCGTTGGCGACGCGGCGGCGCTCGAGCAGCGAGCGCACTGCGCGCAGGCGGTTGCGCTCGAGCGTCGCCTGCTCGAATTCCTCGGCCGCCGCCGCCGCATGCATGCGCGCCTCGAGGTCGCGCTCGATATCGAGGAAGCGACCCGAGAGGAAGTCGCTGACCTGCTCGATGCTCGCGCGATAGTCTCGCTTTGAGATATAGCCGACGCAGGGAGCCGAGCAGCGCTTGATGTAGTAGTCCAGGCACGGGCTGCCGCTGCGCCGCCCCGGCTCGGGACCGGTGCAGGAGCGGAACATGAACACCTTCGCGAGCACCTCGAGCGTCGCACGCACGCGCTTGGCGTTCGAGTAGGGGCCGAAGTACGCGCGCCCTGGGCGATGGCGCTCGCGCGTGAAGTACACGCGCGGGAAGTCCTCATCGAGCGAGATCGCAATGAACGGGTAGGACTTGTCGTCGCGCAGCCGGACGTTGAAGCGCGGGCGGTACTGCTTGATGAAGCCCTGCTCGGTGAGCAGCGCCTCCGACTCCGAGGCGACAACGACGCACTCGACGTTCGCGACGTTCGCGATCAGCTCGGCATGGCCGGGGCTGCTGGGAACGTTGGCGCGCGCGAAGTGCGACGCGACGCGCTTGCGAATCGACTTGGCCTTGCCGACATACAGCACGCGCCCGCGATCGTCGCGAAACAGGTACACGCCCGGCTGGTCGGGCAGCGCACGCCTGCGAGCCGCAAGGCTGCCCGCCTGCGACTCCTCCCCGTGCTCGCTGTCGAGCTCAGCTGTCGTGTCGCCGCCCATCGCATCGAGGATAGGAGCGCGTCCGCGTCGCGTCGCGTCGGCGCCGGCTCGCCGACTGAGCGGGGTCGATCGAGGGAGCGGGGTCGATCGCGATTTTCAAGCGCTGTGTAGCCATTGCGATACACCGTTCAAAAAAAGAAGTTCTCTCACCCTCCACCTGGGACGGTGGCCCAAACCCGATCGGCCCCTGCAGGCTCCCCGCAGCCGCCGTCGTCAGTAGGCGCGCCAGCGGCGGAAGACCGCGAGCAGCGCGTAGACGATGGCGCCGACGAGCACGAACCACAGCAGCTCGCCGAGCCCCGTGCCCCACATGCGGGCCCGCGCCATGTAGGCGAACACAGCCGCCGCCACCGACCCGTACAGGAGCGCGCGGTGGGGATCGCCGAGCGAGTGCAGCGCAACTCGGTGTTCGCGATACAGGCGCAGGCCGAGATAGCTGATCGCAACGCCGAATGCGACGTACAGCAGCGCCGTGACCGTCAGCGCCGCGCGCCCGCCGCCCGGCAGCAGGTACACGGCGGCGGCGATCAGCATCACGATCGCGATGTTGCGCAGTGCATCGAAGCGGCCCATCGCGCCCGATTCTAGTGTCAGGTCACTCGAGCAGCTGCTCGAGCTGCGTGTACGCCTCCGCCACCGCCCGCTGTGCCGCGGTGTGGCGGGCCTCGGACTTGGCCGACTCATAGCGCGTCGCCCAGGCCGCCGGCTGAGCGAGCTCCTGTTCGAGCGCCACCAGCGCCGCCTCCGCATCCTCGATCGCGCGCTCCGCCTTGGCCTGGGCCGCGAGACGGTTCTTCGAGGGGCCCTTGACAGCAGTCTCGACCTTGCGCCTGGGCGCCGGCTTGGATGCGGTTTCGGTTGGGACATGTGCCAACCGACGGGGGGGCGCATGCGCCCCCCCGCGGTCCCGCACATGTGCGGGACCGGCCAGATCCGCACGCGGATCTGCCGCCCGCGTCCCCTGCTCGGCTGCGCGCGACTGTTCGCGCACCCGCACGTACTCGGGCCAGCCGCCCTCGTAGCTGTGCAGCTCGCGCCGCTCGATCGCGATCGTGCGCGCGCCGACGGCGTCGAGCAGCGCGCGGTCGTGGGAGACGAGCAGGACCGCGCCCGTGAACGCGCGCAGAGCGTCCTCGAGCGCCTCGCGGCTCTCGATGTCGAGATGGTTGGTGGGCTCGTCGAGGATCAGCACGTTCGGCGGGTCGGGCATGCCGTTGACGAGGATCGCCAGCGACAGCCGCCGGCGCTCGCCTCCCGAGAGCCCTTCCAGCGGCTTCTCGGCGTCGGCTCCGGAGAACAGGAAGCGTCCGAGCAGCGATCTGGCCTTGTTCGGCGTCAGGCCCGTCGCGCGCTGCGCGGCCTCGAGCACGCTCTGGCCGGGCTGGCCGCCGGCTCCGAGCTCCTCCGAGTGCTGCGAGAGAAAGCCGACCGTGACGTTGTGGCCGGTGCTGAGCTTGCCCGCGTCGAGCGGCCGCCGCCCGACGAGGGTCTCGATCAGCGTCGTCTTGCCGGTACCGTTCGGGCCCACGAGCGCGACGTGCTCGCCGCGCTCCAGCCACAGCTCGGCGCGCTCCAGCAGGGTGATCGGCGGGTCCTCCCCGCCGCCGCCCACCTGCACGAGCCCGTCGCTGAGCTCGAACACGACGCGACCCGAGCGCTCGGGCGACTTGAACGCGAACTCGAGGCCCGGGCCCTCGCGCGGCTCGCGCTCGATCGGCGTCATCTTCGCGAGCTTCTTCGCGCGCGACTGGGCCTGGCGCGCCTTCGTCGCCTTGTAGCGAAAGCGCGTGATGAAGCGTTCCATACGCGCGATCTCCGCCTGCTGCTTGTCGATCGCCTTGCCGAGCGAGATCTCGCGCGCGGCCTGCTCGCGTCGCCAGGCGTGCCAGCTGCCCGGGAAGAAACGTGAACGCCCGTCGGCCAGCTCGAGCACCGAGGTGCCGACGGCCTCGAGGAACCAGCGGTCGTGGGCGACCAGCACGATCGCCGCGTCGAGCACGACCAGCGTCTGCTCGAGCCACTCGAGCGATTCGATGTCGAGATGGTTGGTGGGCTCGTCCAGCAGCAGCACGTCGGCGCTCGTCGCGAGCGCTCGCGCGAGCGAGGCCCGCGTGAGCTGCCCGCCCGAGAAGCTGTCCAGGCCACGGTCGAGGTCGTCCTCGGCGAAGCCCAGGCCGCGGGCCATCGCCAACGCGCGGTCGCGCCACAGGTACCCCCCGCGCGCCTCCAGTCGCGCCTGCGCCGCGGCGTAGCGCTCGAGCGTCGGCTGCCCGTCCTCGCCGCCGCCCATCCGCTGCTCGAGCTCGGCGAGCTCGGCCTCGATCGCGAGCTCCTCGACGCACCCCGACAGGACGTAGTCGCGCAGCGAGCGATCGCGCTCGCGCGGCGGGCGCTGGTCGTGCAGCGCCACTCGCGTCCCCTTCGCGAGGCTGAGCGCGCCGCGGTCGATCGACTCCTCGCCCGCGAGCATCCGCAGCAGCGTCGTCTTGCCGGCGCCGTTTCGCCCCGCGACCGTCATCCGCTCGCGGCGCTCGAGCTTGAACGACACCCCGCGCAGCAGCGGCTGGCCGGCCACGTCCTTGTGCAGGTCCGATGCGATCAGCAGCGCCATCGTTGGCATGGTAGGTGGGCGCTGCGCTAGGATCGGGCGCGATGGCTGGCCTCGGCTCTCGTGCCACGCGGCGCTTGGCGAGCACGGCACTCGTAACCGTGCTCGTGCTGCTGACGTGTGCGCCGGCGGCGTTCGCAGAAAACGACGGCCGCGGCTTCTACGGCGCCACCAACGACAAGGTCGTGACGAACGCGGGCTTCATCCTGATCATCTTCTTCCCCACGTTCGTGTTCGTGATGAGCATGATCCAGTGGCGGCTGGAGAAGCGCAAGGAAGCGCGCAAGGCAGCCAAGAAGCAGCTCGGCGAAGTCGAGTGGCGCGGCGGCTGGTAGCCGGGCGGCTGGGGGCGCACCCGCCGGTCCCGCGGCGGAGCCTCCGCCGGCGCGCACAGGCATCGCCGCCCGCGGCGCATCGTCCGCGACGGCGATGAGCGGGCCCGAGCGGCCGAGCGACGCCGGCGAGCCGCCGGCTGTTCGCTACGAGCGGCATGGCGCAGCCGCGATCGTCACGATCGACCGCCAGCAACGGCGCAACGCGGTCGACGGCGACACCGCGGCGATGCTGCACGACGCATACCTGCGATTCGAGGACGATCAGTCGGCGCGGGTGCTCGTGCTGACCGGCGCGGGCGGGGTCTCGTTCTGCGCCGGCGCGGACCTGAAGTCGACCGAGACGATGGCCGGCAGGCTGACCTCGGCCGAGGGACCGATGGGTTTCACGCGACTTACCCCGAGCAAGCCGACGATCGCGGCTATCTCCGGCTTCTGCCTGGCGGGCGGTCTCGAGCTGGCCCTCTGGTGCGATCTGCGAATCGCCAGCGAGGGCTCGACGCTCGGCTACCCCGAGCGCCGCTGGGGGGTTCCGCTGATCGACGGCGGCACCCAGCGGCTGCCGCGGATCGTCGGCCTCGGCCGCGCGCTCGATTTGATCCTCACGGGCCGCATGATCGATGCCCAGGAGGCCCTGGCGATGGGCCTGCTGACCGAGCTCGTGCCCGCCGGCATGCACCTCGAGCGGTCGCTCGAGCTGGCCGAGGGGCTGTCGCGCTTCCCGCAGCGGACGATGCTCGCCGACCGTCGCGCCGCGATCGATGGCCTCGGCATGCCGCTCGCCGACGGGCTCGCGCTCGAGGCGGCGTCCGGTCCCGAGGTGTTCGAAGAAGGCGCCCGCGGGGCGGCGCGGTTCGCGGCCGGCGAGGGTCGCGGGGGAGCGGGCGCGGGGGCTTGACGGATATGCTCAGCTGACGATGGCTTACTTCGTGACGGGCGCGACGGGGTTCATCGGGCGCCGGCTCGTCGAGCGGCTGCTCGACCGGCGTGAAGACACCGTGTATGTGCTCGTGCGAGCCAGCTCGCAGGGCAAGTTCGAGGACCTGCTCGCACACTGGCGCGCGAACGTCGGTCCGGGCGCCGAAAAACGGGTCGAGGCGGTCGTCGGAGACCTGCGCAAACCTCTGCTGGGGGTCGACAAGGACCGCGTCGAGGAGCTGCGCGGCAAGATCGAGCATTTCTTCCACCTCGGCGCGATCTACGACATGACGGCGCCGCCCGAGCAGAACACGGCGGTCAACGTCGGCGGCACGACCCATGCCGTCGAACTCGCGCGCGCGCTCGAGGCGGGACGCCTGCACCACGTCTCCTCGATCGCGGTCGCGGGCACCTACAAGGGGACGTTCGACGAGGAGATGTTCGACGAGGGCCAGCGGCTGCCCTCGCCCTACCACCGGACGAAGTTCGAGTCCGAGCGAATCGTGCGCGAGCAGCCCTACGTGCCCTGGCGCGTCTACCGCCCGGGAATCGTCGTCGGCGACTCGCAGACGGGCGAAATGGACAAGGTCGACGGCCCCTATTACTTCTTCAAGGCGATCCAGCGCCTGCGCCAGCTGCTGCCCGAGTGGGCGCCGCTCGTGGGACCCGACCTCGGCGAGACCA
Organism: uncultured Solirubrobacterales bacterium; assembly: GCA_963706765.1. Lineage (GTDB taxonomy): Bacteria > Actinomycetota > Thermoleophilia > Solirubrobacterales > Solirubrobacteraceae > Palsa-744. The sequence goes on from OY970168.1 coordinate 496,389, forward strand.
ACGTCGTGCCGGTCGACTGGGTCGCTGCGGCGCTCGAGCAGATCGCACACGAGCCCGACCTCGATGGCACTGCCTTCCACCTCACCGACCCGCGCCGGCAGCGCATCGACGAGCTGATCAACGAGCTGGCGACCGCTGCGCACGCGCCGCGATTCCAGATCAGCATCGACAGACGGCTGACCCAGCCGCTGCCGAAGTGGCCGCTCGCGCTGGCGCTCGCGCTGCCGCCGCTGCGCCAGGCCAAGAACCTGCTGCTGCGCGACCTCGGGATCCCCGAGGAGGTGCTCGAGCACATGGAGCTCGTGCCCCGCTTCGACACCCGCGAGACGCAGCACGCGCTGGCGGGCACCACGTTCGAGCAGCCGCCGCCGCTGCACGAGTACGCGCCGCGGCTGTGGGATTACTGGGAGCGCAGGATGGACCCGGACCTGGCCAAAGGACGCACGCTGCGCGCCGCGCTCGAGGGGCGCCACGTGATGATCACGGGCGCGTCCTCGGGAATCGGGCGCTCGACGGCGCTGAAGGTCGCCGCGGCCGGCGGCGTGCCGCTGCTGGTGGCGCGTAACGTCGAGAAGCTCGAGGAGGTGCGCGCCGAGATCGTGGCGAGCGGCGGCACCGCGTATGTGTATGCGGCCGACATCTCCGACATGGACTCCGTCGAGGGCCTGATCGAGCGGGTGCTGGCGGATCATCGCTACGTCGACATGCTCGTCAACAACGCCGGCCGCTCGATCAGGCGCTCGATCTCGCTGAGCTATGACCGCTTCCACGACTTCGAACGGACGATGCAGCTCAACTACTTCGGCGCGGTCAAGCTGATCATCGGGCTGCTGCCGCACATGCGCGAGCGGGGCTTCGGTCACATCGTCAACATCTCCTCGATCGGCGTGCAGACGAACCCGCCGCGGTTCTCCGCCTACGTCGCCTCGAAGGCCGCGCTCGACGCGTTCACGCGCGTGGTCGCCTCCGAGGTGATCGGCGATGGGGTGACCTTCACGACGATCCACATGCCGCTCGTGCGCACGCCGATGATCGCACCGACGAAAATGTACGACGCGTTCCCCGCGATCACGCCCGACGAGGCCGCGGACATGATCTGCCACGCGCTGCGCTCGCGTCCCAAGCACATGGGCACGCGGCTGGGCACGTTCGGCGAGGTCGCCTACGCGCTTTCGCCGAAAGCCGTCGACCGGATCCTGCATCTCGCGTATCGCGTCTTCCCGGACTCGGCGGCCTCCAAGGGCCACCGCGACGTCGACGAACGCGCGTCGTTCGAGCAGATCGCGATGGCGACGCTCACTCGCGGAGTGCACTGGTAGCGAGCGGGTCGAGCGGCGGTCGAGCGGCCGCCGCAGCCGCCTGCGGCGCGCGGCATGATTGCCAAGATGGCTCGCGAGCAGAACGCGATCGAGGTCCGCAACCTGCACAAGCGCTACGGCGAGTTCGAGGCGGTCCGCGGCATCGACATCGCGGTGAAGCGCGGCGAGGTGTTCGGCCTGCTGGGTCCCAACGGCGCGGGCAAGACGACGACCGTGGAGATCCTCGAGGGCTATCGCGAACGCAGCGGCGGGAGCGTGTCGGTGCTCGGTCACGACCCCGCAACGCGGCCGCTCGAGCTGCGGCGGCGGATCGGCATCGTGCTGCAGAGCGGTGGCATCTACGGCCACATCACCGCCCGTGAGGCGCTCTCGCACTGGGCCAGCTTCTACCCGCACCCGCGTGACGTCGAGGAAGTGCTGGGTCTGGTCGGACTGACCGAGAAGGCGGACGCGCGCAGTCGCACGCTCTCCGGCGGACAGCTGCGGCGGCTGGACTTCGCGCTCGCGCTGGTCGGCGATCCGGAGCTGATCTTCCTCGACGAGCCGACGACCGGCTTCGACCCCGAGGCGCGTCGCAGCGCCTGGGAGACGGTGCGCAGCCTGCGCGATCTCGGCAAGACGGTGCTGCTGACCACGCACTACCTCGACGAGGCCCAGGCGCTCGCCGACAGGGTGGCGATCGTCAAGGACGGGCGCGTGCTCGCGATCGGCCCGCCGCGCGAGCTGGGCGTCGGGGCGACCGAGTACCGCGTCTCCTGGCGCGATGCGCACGGGCAGCTGCAGGAACGCCAGACGGCCGACCCCACCGGCCTGCTGCACGAGCTCACAGGCCAGGCGCTCGCCCGCGGTGAGCACCTGGAGGAGCTCAGCGTCGGGCGCCCGACGCTCGAGGACGTGTACCTGGAGCTGACCGCCGATGGCTGAGACGCTGACGCTGACCTGGAAGCAGTACCGGCTCGAGCGCCGCATGTTCTGGCGCAACCCGAGCGCAGCGTTCTTCAACTTCCTGCTGCCGCTCCTGTTCCTCGCGTTCTTCGGCGCGATCTTCCACGGCAACCAGCACGAACTCGATCGCCTCGTTCCCGGGATCGCGGGGATGAGCGTGATGGCGACCACCTTCACAGCGCTCGCCTACAACATCGTCTACCTGCGCGAGCGCGGGGTGCTCAAGCGGATTCGCGGGACCCCGCTGCCGACCGGCTGCTACTTCGGCGGCCTGACAGCCAATGCGGTCACGAACGCCGCGATGCAGATCGCCATCGTGGTGATCGCCGGGCGCCTGTTCTTCGGGATCGGCTGGCCGAAGGACTGGGCCGAGCTGATCGTGTTCGTGGTCGCCGGCGTCGTCTGCTTCGCCGCGCTCGGGGTCGCGTTCGCGCATGTGATCCCGAACTTCGAGTCCACCCCCGCGTATGTCAACGCGGTGTTCCTGCCTGTGATCTTCATCTCGGGCGTCTTCTATGACGTCAAGAAAGTGCCCACGTTCCTGCGCGACATCGCTGAAGCGCTGCCGCTCAAGCACCTGATCGACGGGCTGCAGGCGGCGATGGTGACGGGCTCGGGCATCGGTCAGCACCTCTCGGCGCTGGCGGTGATCGGGCTGTGGGGCGTGTTCGGGCTGTACTTCGCCATCAGGGGCTTCTCCTGGGAGCAGCGCCGCGGATAGGCTGTGCGCGATCGGCGGGCGCTCGAGGCACCCGCCCCAACCAGGAGATGACGCGATGAAGCAGCTGGCGCAGGATGTCTACCTGCTCAGGGGATGGCCGCCCAATGCGATCAACGTCTACCTCGTGGGCGACGTGCTGATCGACGCGGCGACCCGTCAGGGCGAGAAGCGAATCATGCGCCAGATCAGCGGCCGCGAGGTGCGCGCCCACGCGCTCACCCACGCGCATCCAGACCACCAGGGCTCGAGCCACGCGATCTGCCAGAAGCTCGACATCCCGCTGTGGTGCGGACGCGCCGACGTCCCCGCGATGGAGACTGCGGGAGCGATCAAAAACAGCCAAGCCCCTGGGTGGCTCAACTCCTTCCAGGAGCGCTACTGGACGGGTCCCCCCCACCCGGTCGCGCGCGCTCTCGGCGAGGGCGATGAGGTGGCGGGCTTCACCGTCCTGGACACGCCGGGGCACTCGGCGGGACACGTCGCCTACTGGCGCGAGGCCGATCGCACGCTGATCCTCGGCGATGTCCTCAACAACATGAACCTGATCACGGGCATTCCCGGACTGCACGAGCCCCCGGACGTGTTCACGCCCGATCCGCCGCGCAACCGCCAGTCCGCACGACGGCTGGCCGAGCTGCGTCCCGCGCTCGTGTGCTTCGGGCACGGGCCGCCATTGCGAGACCCGGACAAGCTCGAGCGCTTCGTCGCCCAGCTGCAAAGCGACTGAGCCAGCGCGGCAAATAGATCGCCAGCGCGATGGCGGACAGCATCTTCGTCGCGCTCGAGGACAACCTCTTCGAGCCCACCGAGCACGCGCGCGGGCCGTGGGACGCCCAGGCCCTGCACGGCGGCGCCCCGGCGGCGCTGGTCGCGTCCGCGTTCGAGCGGATGCAGCCGGGCGCGGAGATGGCGATGGCGCAGCTGCGCTTCGAGTTCCTGCGTCCGATCCCGTTCGCCCCGCTGCGTCTACGCACCGAGATCGTGCGCAGCGGGCGCCGTGTGCAGGAGCTCTCGGCACAGCTCAGCGCCGACGATCAGATCGTCTGCCGCGCAGGCGCGCTGCGGATTCAGCCGACCCCCGAGGGCCTGCCGAGCGCTGGTGCCGAGCCGTCTTGCGCTTCGTCGCTGGCGCCGCCCGAGACCGGCACGTCGCAGGCGTTCGCGCTCAGCGGCGATCCACGCGCGAGCTTCGCCACCACCGGCATGGAGATGAGCTGGCTCGGCGAGCCCGGGGAGCTGGGCCCGAGCAGGGTCTGGATGCGCGTTCGCCTGCCGCTGCTGGCAGATCAGCATGCGAGCCCGCTCGCCTCCGTGACCGCGACTGCGGACTTCGGCAACGGCATCGGCGCCGAGCTGCCATTCGAGGAGCACCTGTTCATCAACGCCGACCTCACGATCCAGCTGTGGCAGCGTCCGCGCGGCGAATGGGTCGGACTGGACGCGCGCACGCTGCTGCGCGCGGGGGCGCCGGCGACCGCCGAAAGCGTCCTGCACGACGAGCGCGGCCCCGTCGGACGGGCGTTTCAGGCCCTGGTGGTGCAGCCGCGCTGAGCCGTTGCGCGCCGGGCGGCGCGCTCAGCGCACGATCACCGCGCCGAGCGCCTCGTCCACCGCCGCGAGCGTGTCCGGGCTGAGCTCCAGGCCCGAGGCCGAGGCGTTGGCGTACACCTGCTCGGGACGGCTCGCGCCGACGATCGCCGAGGCGACGTTCGGCTGGCGCAGCACCCACGCGAGCGCGAGCTGGGGCATCGTCAGTCCCGCGGCCTCGGCGACCGGAACCAGCCGCTGCACAGCCTCGAGCACGGGACGGGCCATCAGCTGGTCGATGAATGCGCTCATCGCGTCGCTGGCGGCGCGCGAGTCCGGCGGCGGGGCCTCGTCCGGCAGGTACTTGCCCGTCAACACCCCCTGCGCGAGCGGAGACCACACGATCTGCGAGATCCCCTCCTGCTCGCACAGCTCGAGCAGCTCGTGCTCGGGCTTGCGCCAGATCGCCGAGTATTGCGGCTGGCTCGAGACCCAGCGCTCGACGCCGGGCAGCGCCAGCGACTCCCGCACCCGCTCGACCGGCCACTCGCTGAAGCCGATGTAACGGGCCTTGCCGGCTGCGACGACCTCGGTCAGCGCCGTCATCGTCTCCTGCAGCGGCGTCTCCTCGTCGTAGCGGTGGCACTGATAGAGGTCCACGTAGTCCGTGCGCAGGCGTCGCAGCGAGGCGTCGATCTGCTTGTGGATCTGCTCAGCAGAGAGTCCGCGGTCGCTGTCGGACATCGGGAAGAAGACCTTCGTCGCGAGCACATAGGAGGAGCGCTCGTGTTCGGCCAGCGCCTCCCCCAGCAACGTCTCAGCCGCGCCGCGCCCATAGACATTGGCGGTATCGATGAAGTTGATCCCCGCCTCGAACGCCGCCCCTACGCAGGCTTTCGCCTGCTCGCGCTCGACGCCGCCGGAGTAGGTCAGCCACGAGCCGAGGCTGATCTCCGATACCTCGATGTCGCTCGAGCCGAGCTTGCGCAGGCGCATGCGCGCACCAGACTACCCTGCGAAGGGAATGAGCCCAATCGACCCCAATCTGCGCATCGGCGCCGCGACGCTCGGCGTCGCCGACCTTCCGCGCAGCATCGACTTCTACGAGCGCGTGCTGGGGCTGCCGCTGCAGTCCACCGACACCCACCGGGCGGCGCTCGGCCCCGATCCGGGCGCGCCCACCCTGCTGCTCGAGCAGATCTCCTCGCCATCACCGATCCCGCCGCACAGCACGGGGCTCTACCACGTCGCCTGGTTGCACCCCTCGCGGGCGGCGCTCGCCGCGAGCGTCCAGCGGATCGTGGGCAGCGGCTGGCGCTTTGACGGCGCCTCCGATCACGGGGTCTCCGAGGCGCTGTATCTGAGCGACCCCGACGGCCTGGGCGTGGAGATCTATGCCGATCGCCCGCGCGAGCGCTGGCCACGCTCGGCCGATGGAGACAGCATCGAGATGGTGACGCTGCCGCTCGACCTGAGCGATCTGCTGGCGCAGGCGCAATCCGCGCCACAGCTGCGCGTCGCGCCCGGCACGACGATCGGGCACGTGCACATGAAGACCACGGACGTGCCCGCCGCAGCCGCGTTCTACCGCGACGCGCTCGGCATGAACGAGCAGGCACAGCTGCCCTCGGCGTCGTTCCTCGCCGCGGGCGACTATCACCACCACGTCGGCCTGAACTCCTGGCAGAGCCGGGGCGCGCCGGCGGCGCCCGAGACCGCGCCCGGGCTGCGAGCGCTGGAGTTCGAGCTCAGCACAGCCGCGCTCGCGGCGCTCGAGCGCGGGCTCGCCGAGCACGCGGCCGGGCGCGGCGCGTCGGCCACGGCCGCGGGCACCGCCACGGCCACGGGCACGGCCGACGGCGCGCTGACGGTGCGCGACCCCGACGGTCAGCCGCTTACGTTTCGAGGCGTCTGAGCCGGCCGCGCGGGTGGCGGGCGATCACCTGCCGGCTGCGTCCAGGCGCCCGAGATCGGCGGGCGAGAGCTCGAGCCGGGTGGCGACGAGCAGCTCAGCCAGCTGCTCGGGCGAGGTCGCGCTCGAGATCGGCACGGCGACCGTCGGCTGGGCTGCAAGCCAGGCGAGCGCAACCGCCGCCTGTGTCGTCTCGCGCGTGGCCGCCACCTCATCGAGCGCGTCGAGCACGGCAAAGCCGCGGGGATTGAAGTACCGCTCGCGCACGCCCGCCGCGCGCTGGCTGTCGACCTGCTCGCCGTCGCGGCGGTACTTTCCCGTCAAAAAGCCCTGGGCGAGGCTGTAGTAGGGGACGCACGCGAGCCCCGCCGCTTCGCACACTCCTCGCAGCTCGCGCTCGTAACCGTCGCGCTCGAGGAGGTTGTAGTGGGGCTGCAGCGCGACGAATGACGCCATCCCGGGACGCTCGCCGAGCGCGACCGCGCGGCGCAGGCGCTCGGCGCCGTAGTTGGATGCCGCCGGGTGGCGAATCTTGCCGGCCTGGACGAGCGCATCCAGCGCGCCCAGCGTCTCCTCGAGCGGCGTGTCGGGGTCGTCGCGGTGCGCATAGTAGAGGTCGATGCAGTCGACCCCAAGGCGCTGCAGCGAACCGTCGATCGCGCGCTCGATCGTCGCCGCAGACAGCCCCGGCGTGTCCTTGGACATGCCTACCTTGGTGGCGATCACAAGCTCGTCGCGATTGCCGCGAGCCGCGATCCAGCGGCCGAGGATCCGCTCGGACTCCCCCGGTCCGCCGTTGCCGCGACGGCCGTAGGTGTCGGCTGTGTCGATGAAGTTGCCGCCCGCCTGAAAGTAGGCATCGAGCACCGCGAACGAGCGCTCCTCATCGATCGTCCAGCCGAACACGTTGCCGCCCAGGCAGAGCGGGAAGACCTCGAGCTCGGTGTTGCCCAGGCGCGCGATCGGATCAGGTTATCCGCCCTCGCGCCAACCGCGCGCGCGGCATGCTCATCGCCGTCGCCCCATCGCGAAGCTCTGAATCGGCGGAGCGGCGGCCCGCATGCTCGAGGCGATCTCGCCGCCCTCGAGCGACTCCTCGGCGGCGGACGCCGCCGCGTGGTCGGGCTCCGGCAGGCGGGGCACATGCGTCGCGGTCCCCGGCTCCTGCCCCTCGGTGTCGGCGGCGAGGAAGCGTTCGAGCGCGGCAAGCTCACGCACGATCACGTTGACCACCCCTTCGGAGCGCTCCAGGCGGCCATGCGCGAGCAGCAGCGGCTCGGCTCGCGCGAGCGGGCGGTGGCGCTCGTAGACGGGCTTCGGCACGATCAGATTGATCGTGCCGAACTCGTCCTCGAACAGCAGGAACATCGTCCCCTTCGCGGTACCCGGACGCTGGCGTGCGATCACCATTCCCGCGACCGCCACCGAGCAGCCCGAGGGCAGGCGGGCGAGCTGGGCGCTGGTGGCCAGCAGCGGCACCGACAACCGTCCCCGCAGGATCGCCAGCGCGTGGTCGGAGACGGTGACGCCGCTGGAGGCGTAGTCGGCGATCAGCCGCTGCCAGCGCCCGAGCGGGCGCAGACGCGGCGCGGGCGGCAGCTCGAGCGCCAGCGCGAGCTGGGTCTCCGAGTCAGTCCCCGTCGCCCTGGCGGGAGTGGTGATGCCCAGCTGCCACAGCGCCAGCCGGCGGCGGGAGTGGGCGTCCGCGTCGCCCGCCGCTCCCTGCACGAGGCTGTCGCAGGCCCCCGACCACGCCAGCCGCGCCAGCACCGCACGGCCGGCCCCGCAGCGCGCAGCGAGATCGCCGAGCGAGCGATAAGGGCCGCTGCGCTCGCGCTCGGCCACGAGCGCGAGCACGTCTGAGACGGAGACGTCCTTGACATAGCCGAGCCCGAGCCGCACCCCGAGGTCGGGCTCCACCCTGCATTGAACGTGCGAGGCGTTTACGTCGAGCCCCCGCACCGCAATGCCGCGATGCCTCGCCTCGTGCACGAGGCTGTCGGGGGCATAGAAGCCCATCGGCTGCTCGTTCAGGAGCGAGCACAGGAACTCGGGGCCGTAGTGGACCCGCAGCCACGTCGACTGGTAGGCGAGCAGGCCGAAGGCGGCGCCGTGCGCCTTGGGGAAGCCGAAGCCGGCGAAGCCCTCGACCATCTCCCACACGCGTTCGGCCGTGCGCCGTTCGGCGCCCACGTGACGCATGGCCCCGGCGATGAACTGGTCGCGATGCTCCTGCATGTGCTCGTGAGAGCGCTTGCGGCTCATCGCCCGGCGCAGTCCATCGGCGTCGCCCGGCGTGAAGCCGGCGAAGGTTTCAGCCACTTCCATGACCTGGTCCTGGAAGATGATCGTGCCGAGCGTCTCGCGCAGCACCGGCTCGAGCGCGGGGTGCTCGTAGGGGATCTCATACGAGGGGTCTTCGCGAATCAGCCTGCGCCGTTCGATGTACGGGTTGATCGCGCCCCCCTGGATCGGGCCCGGTCGCACGATCGCGACCTGGATCGTCAGATCCTCGAGGCTCTGCGGGCGCGTCCTGCGCAGCGACTGCATCTGCGCCCGGCTCTCGATCTGGAACACGCCCACCGTGTCCGCGTGACGGATCGCCTCGAACGTGTCGCAGTCGCGGAATGAGATCCGCGAGAGATCGATCCGCCGCGAGCGCGTACGCGCGACTTCCTCCACGCAGCGCTCGACAGCGGAGAGCATCCCGAGCCCGAGCAGGTCGATCTTCAAGAAGCCCGCATCGGCGCACGAGTCCTTGTCCCACTGCACCATCTGCCTGCCCTCCATCGCAGCCGGCACGACCGGGCAGCAATCGATCAACGGCCTGGTCGCGACGATCATCCCGCCCGAATGCTGGGAGAGGTGTCGAGGCAGGCCGTATGCCTCCGCCACCAGCCGCTCCAGCCAGCGCCAGCGTCCCGAGCGCCCGGGCGCAGGACGGTCGTGGTCGTGCCCGTGCGCAGGACGCTCGTGGCCGTGCGGCGAGCGGGCGTGGCTCTCGCCGCTGTGTCCAACCTCGGCACTGCGCGCGAGACGCTCGATCTCGCCCGCGGGCAGCCCGAGCACCTTGCCCAGCTCGCGGATCGCGCCCCGCGCACGGAAGGTCGGGAAGGCCGCCACCAGCGCCGCGCGATCGCGTCCATAGCGCTCGTGCACGCGCGGGATCAGCTGCTCGCGGATCTCGCGCGGAAAGTCGAGGTCGATGTCGGGCAGTCCGCGCAGGTCTTCGTGCAGGAAGCGTCCGAGCGCGAGCCCGTTTTCGATCGGGTCGATGTGGGAGAGGCCGATCAGGTAGCAGACGATCGAGGAGACCGAGGACCCCCGTCCGCGTCCAGGCGCCAGCAGCGCGCGCACCGAATCCCTGCCCCGCACCTCGCAGGCGACTTCGCGAGCTAGCTCGAGCATGTCGTGGTGAAGCAAGAAGAAGCCCGCCAAGTCGAGCTCGTCGATCACCCGCAGCTCCTGTTCCAGGCGCTCCCGCGCCCGCAGGTACAGCTGCTGGCAGGTCAGCCGGCTCTCGCGATGCGCACCGGACCGGGCTCCCGCGCCGGTCCTGGCTGCGGCTCCGTAGCGGTCCTCCAGGCGTACCACGCACAGCTCGCGCAGGCGTCGAGCTGCGCTGTCGCTCTCGGCGCCGGGATAGCTGTAGCCGAGGTCGGTGGTCAGGTCGAATGACAGCCGCTCGGCGAGCTCCAGCGTCTCCCGTACCGCCTCGGGGTGATCTGCGAAGCGATTGGCCATCGCCTGCGGCGGGCTGAGCACGTGGCTGAAGTTGCCGCGCCTCAGCGGCTCGGAGGCATCGAGCGTGGTGCGATGGCGCAGCGCCACGAACGCATCCTGCAGCTCGGCTCTGGATCGCGCATGCGCATGCACATCGCCACTGGCCACGCACGCCACGCCCAGCCGCCGGGCGAGCGCCGCCAGCGCGCGGTTACGGGCGCGATCGTGGCGCCCATAGGGACGCTGCAGCTCGATGCGCAGATGATCCGGACCGAATGCATCCAGCAGCCGCCGCGCGGTCGGCTCATCGGCGACGCCGTGAGCGATCGCCGATCGCTCGGCGCACCCGGTCAGGCAGACGAGACCCTCGGCGTGGTCGAGCACCGCCTGCAGGTCCACCGACGCCTCGCCGCGCTCGCGTCGCGAGCTCCCATCGCGCGTGCCCGCATGGGCGAGCGTGATGATTCGGCAGAGATTCCGCCAGCCACGTACATCGCGTACCAGCAGCGTGATGTGCCGGCCGCCGGTCAGGTCGATCTCTGCGCCGTGGATCGCCCGTATCCCGCAGTCGCCCGCGACCTGCGCCAGCTCCATCGATCCGGACACGGAGTTGTGGTCGGTCAGCGCGAGCGCCCCGTAGCCGAGCTCGCCCGCACGCCGCGCCAGCTCGTCGGGCAGCGAGACCCCGTCCAGGAACGAGTACGCCGAGTGGCAGTGCAGCTCCGCGTATACGGGAGTCGGCGCGCTCACCGCTCGCTTCCGCCCCCCTCCGCGCCAGCCCTCATCCGCCCTGTGAGAACCAGCCGCCGGCGTGGAGATCGTGGAAGACGACCACGTTGCGCCCCCGCACCCCCACGAGCTCCCAGTAGCGACGGCGCAGCGGCGCATCCGTCCACCAGCGGTCCTCGACCAGCCACGACTCGCGCAGCAGCTCGACCGCTTCGCCATTCACCTCGACCGGAGCGTCCTCGCCCCAACGCACTCGCGCAGGTCGGGGCAGGTTCAGCGTGCGTGGCTCGCCAGGGCGCGAGCGCCGTCCACGACTCGCCCGCGCCGGTCTCATCGCCGAGCCCGAAGACCACGTCCCACGTCAACCCGGCAGCGGCGTGAGCAGCACCCGGCGCTCGGGCACGCGCGACTCGAGATCCACGCACACGGCCCGCAGCGCTGCGTCGCGCCCCGCGATTGCACGCATCTGCGCGACAGCCTCGCCCAGCCTCCCGGCGGAGTCGGTCCGCCCGCTGTCGAGCAGCGTCTGCTGGGCGCCGGGCACGGATCCAAAACGCTCGACGGTCAGCCCCAGCGAGGCGGCCGGGGCCGGCAGCAACTGCAGCCGCGCAGCCAGCGCCAGCCCGATCCGCTGCGGATCGGCGAGCGCCTGACGGAAGACCACGCGCTCGCGCCAGGCGCCACCGTCGCCGACGAGGCGTGCCGAGAGCGCCACGGCGCGCAGAGCCCGGCCCCGACGCTCGGGGCTCGCCAGCAGGCGATCGACGAGCACCTTCAGCACGCGCTCGAGCGCCGGGCCGGAGTTCGCCTCGCCGACGTTCATCGTCTCCCGCAGCCGCTCCTCCACGCGTCGCGGCTGTAGTGCGGTGTCCTCGCCACAGGCGAGCCGGTGGGCAAAGACCCCCGCCGCGCCGAAGCGATCGGACAGCAGCGAGCGACCCATCCGCACCAGCTCGCCGAGCGCGCGCACGCCGAGCCGCTCCAGCGGCTCCACCAAGAGCTCGGTCTCGCGGCGATAGCCGAGCACGCCGATCGACCGGCCGGCGAGCCAGCGACGGGTCCTTCCCTCGGCGACCACGAGCGGGCGCAGCGAACGCACGGCGAGAGCCGCCGTCAGCGCGCAGAAGCGCGTCGGCCCCGCCCCGATGCGCGGCGCAGGCCCGTCGCCGCCGCCCGCGGAGCGCCCGGCGCCCCGGCTCGCGCGGGCGGCCGCCGCGATCGTGGCGGCATCCGTGCCATGAAGCCCGCGCAGGCCATCGGCCACGAAGAAGGCGAGCCCGGCGCGCTCCGCCTCCACGGACGCGCCAAGCGCTTCCAGCGCGCCCAGGATGCCCTCCCAGGCCTCCGCCACGCTCACCGCGTCCGGTGCCAGCAAGGCCAGCTCGGGACAGCGAGCGAGCGCCTCTCCGAGCCCCATCCCCGCCTTCACGCCACTCGCCTCCGCCGCCCCCGAGACCTCTCCCAGGCGCTGCTCGCCGCCGGTCCGCGGAGCGAGAGCCAACGCGCGCCCCAGCGGGATTTCCCCGCCGAGGGCGACCGACAGCTCAAAACGAGGGAAATGGACGCAGACGACCATGCGAACGTATGTTCGCATATGGCCCAGCCGGCGTCAATCCATCCGCAACGGCCCCTCCGCCGAGCCACTGAGGAACTGGCGCACGAACGGATTCTCGGAGGAGAACATCCGCTCGGCGTCGCCCGCCTCCACGATCCGCCCGCGCCACAACAGCGCTATGTACTCGCCGATCCTCCGCGCCGAGGCGATGTCGTGGGTGACGACTATGTAGGTGCCGCCGTGAATCCCGTGCATCTCCTGGATCAGCTCACACAGCAACGCCGTCCTGACCGGGTCGAGGCCCGAGTCGGGCTCATCGAAGATCACGATCTCGGGTTCCATCACGAGCGCGCGCGCGAATCCCGCCCGCTTGCGCATCCCGCCGGACAGCTGTGAGGGCAGATAGTCGATCGCCTCCGCGAGCCCCACGTCCGACAACCGCTCCTTGACGAGCTTGGAGATCTGCGCCTCGGCCATGTCGGTGTGCTGACGCAACGGGAAAGCGACGTTGTCGAACACGGACATCGACCCGAACAGCGCGCCGTCCTGGAACAGCACGCCGATCCTGCGCCGCAGCGCCAGCAGCTCGGGCATCGTCAGCGTCGGCACCGACTGGCCCTTGACGATGATGTTCCCCGAGTCCGGGAACATCAGGCCGATCAGGTGCTTGATGAGGACGCTCTTGCCGGTGCCCGAGGGGCCGAGCACGACGGTGATCGTCTCATCTGGGATCGCGACGTTGAGCCCGTTGAGCACCGACACCCCGCCGAGGCGCTTGTGCACGTCCAGGCACCGGATCGACCACCTCTCGTCGTCCGGATCGCCGCGCAGCTCCAGATCGCTCGCGTGATAGGCGAAGTGATCGCGGCCGCCCTCCTCCTGCGACTTCAGGTGCGAGGCTACGTCGCCGCCGATCGCGCCCTCGCGCGCCGGGGCGATGCCCTCCTCCGAACCCTCCGGAACGCCGTCGACCATCTCCACCCTCGGGATACTAGTCGGCGCCACTCGCGCCGACAAGCGACCGGCTCATGGGCGATTGCGAAGCGATGCGCAGACGGCGCTCGAGCGTCCTAAAGGTATGGCCTTCAATCCGCACTTGAACAGTCACCCTTAGTGTTCTACGATATCGCGTCATAGTCGGTTTATAGCTCGTAGGGGGAGCGTGGTGAGACGGGGGCAGGAGGCGCCGAGGGGATTCGGTGTCTTTCCCAGTGGGCATCTAGGGAGGAAGATGTGACATCGGATCGCGGCAGGCATCGTGCCGACGCGCCGCAACCGTTCATGCCGAACGTATCGGCGCCGCCAGCAGGACTGACGATCGCGGTCGAAGACGCAATGCGCCCGGGGCTGCGCAGCGGACGCGCACGCAACCCGCGCTGGCGCATACTCGACGCGTTAGTGCACGAGGTCGCCAACAGCGGCTACGAGCGCACGACCGTCGAACGCGTCGCGCGCGTCGCCGACGTGCCCGAGCCGGTGTTCGAGGAGCACTTCGAGGGCAAGGAGGACTGCCTGCTCGTGGCCCTCGACGAGCTCATCAGCGGCCTGCGGCGCATCGTGCACGAGCGGATCGCCTGCCAGACGCTGTGGTCTGAGCGCGTGCGCCTGGGTCTGCAGACACTGCTCACAGCGCTCGCATGCCATCCCGACGGCGCGCGGGTCGCGATGGTCGAGTACCTGAGCGCGGGCGAGCACGCCTCAGCGCGCGTGCGGGCGGCGCTCGCCAGCTTCGTGCCGGCCGTCGAGGAGGGCCGTGAAGAGGTGCTCGACACCGACCATCTGCCGCCCCAGGCCTCCGAAGCGATCGTCGGCGGCATCGCCGCGATCCTCCATCGCCACGTGCTCGAAGGGCACACCGCCGAGCTGCCGGCGCTGCTGCCCGACCTGCTGTATTTCGTGCTCATGCCCTACCTCGGGCCGGAGCGCGCCCTCAGCGCCGCCGAGGCGGCGGCGCTGTCGGCCGTCTGAAGCCCGAGCGGCCGCTCGGCGCGACGGGGGCCGCGGTCGGCGCGGCGGCGCTGCGCTCGGCGCGGCTATAGCCTCTGGGCGGTGACCTGGGAGCAGCTGACAGCGCGACTCGAAGGCGAGATCGTCGTGCTCGAGCCGCTCGCGGCGCGACACGAGCCGAGCCTGTTCGCAGCGGCACAGGATCAGGAGATCTTCGCCTGGCTCGCTCCGATCGGCTCGAGCGCCGAGTACTTCTCGGCCTGGCTCAACTACAGCCTCGCCGAGTCCGAGGCGGGTCGCGAGGGCGCATTCGCGACGATCGACCGCCTCAGCGGAGAGCCGGTCGGAAGCACCCGCTACATGAACCTGCGCGAGGCCCACAGAGGTCTCGAGATCGGCTTCACCTGGCTGGCCCCTTCGATGTGGGGCACGGGAGCGAACGTCGAGGCGAAGCTGCTGATGCTCGAGCACGCGTTCGAGCGCCTGGACTGCATGCGCGTGGAGTTCAAGACCGACGCCCGCAACGAGCGCTCGCGCCGCGCGCTCGCCGCGCTGCCCGCCCAGTTCGAGGGAATCCTGCGCAAGCACATGATCATGCCCGGAGTGGGCGTGCGCGACTCGGCCTACTACAGCATCACCGATGAGGACTGGCCGCAGGTACGCGCAAACCTCGAGCGCCGGCTCGAGCTCGCGCTCGCGCGCCGCTCCCCAACGGCCCAGCAGCCGCGCGAGGGCCGATCGACTCAGTAGCCGTGCTCGAGGACGTTCGCGAGCTCTTCGCCGCGAGCGTAGCGACGCACCTGATCGCCGGCGAACGCGAACGCGCGCCGTTCGGCCAGCGGGCTGTCGCCGGCGACATGAGGCGTGATCAGCACTCCAGGGGCATCCCACAGCGGATGCTCGGGCGGCAACGGCTCGGGGTCGGTGACGTCGAGCGCAGCGCGCAGCCGCCCGGCGCGCAGCGACTCGAGCAGGGAGTCGGTGTCGAGGATCCGTCCACGAGCGGCGTTGACGAGCAGCGCCCCGGCGGGCAGGCGCGCGAGCATCGCGCCGTCGAGCAGGCCTTCGGTCGCCGGTGTCAGCGGCGCGAGCACGACCAGCACGTCAGCCTGGGTCAGCAGCCGTGGCAGCTCCGCCACCGCGTGGACTCCCGGTCGCGCACGCCGCGCCACGCGGATCATCTCGGCCTCGAACGGCGCCAGCCGCCGCTCGACCGCCGCGCCGATCGACCCGTAGCCGAGGATCAGGACCCGGGAGCCCGCGAGGTCCTGCGGTTCGCTCCAGCGCCAGATGTGGCGTCGCTGGTGCTCCTGCAGGTCGGGCAGACGCTTGCGCGAGGCCAGGATCGCGGCCAGCACCCACTCCGCCACCGCCCCGTCGCGAGTGCCGCTGGCGTCGCATATCTGCACGCCCGCGGGCGCGAGCGGCAGCAGCCAATCCACACCCGCCGACAGCGCCTGCAGGACGCGCAGGCGCGACATCCGCCCCAGGAGCTCGCCGAGGCCGCGCGCCCGCGAGCTCGGCACGAGCAGCTCCGCGTCCAGCAGCGCAGGCGGGAGCGGTCCCGACAGCGGGTAGGCACGGCAGCGCACGCCCGCGGGCAGCTCCCCGAGCGCCGCGCGCCCGGGCTGGTCGGGGACCCAGACGTCCATCCGGCGCGACGATATGCGATCGGCGGCCCACAGCGACGGCGTGGCAGGCGTATCGTCGGCGCGTGCCGTGCATGCTCACCTGCGGCGACCGTACGCTGCGCCTGCTCAGGGAGTCCGACGCGCCGGAGCTGCAGGCGCTGATCGAGGCGAACCGCTCGCGGCTCGCCCGCTGGATGCCCTGGGCGCAGGGACAGACGCTCGATGACACGGCGCAGTTCATCGCGCGGACCCGCCGGCAGCTGGTGCAGAACGACGGCTTTCAACTCGCCATGCTGGCGGACGGGCGGATCGCCGGGGTCGTGGGCTTTCTCGGCGTCGACTGGTCCGCGCGCGCCAGCAGCATCGGCTTCTGGCTGTCCCGCGAGGAGCAGGGCAGGGGCACGATGACGCGCGCCGCGGGATGCCTGGTCGCGCATGCCTTCGCAGCCTGGCAGCTCGAGCGCCTGGAGATCAGGGCTGACGTCCAGAACCTGCGCAGCCAGGCGGTCGCGCAGCGGCTCGGCTTCGAGCGCGACGCGCTGCTGCCGGCGGCGGCGGCGCAGGGCGGTGAGAGCGATCAGTTCGTGTATTCGTTGTCCGCCGCCAGCTGGCGCGCCGCCCACCCTCAGCTCGCGCCGCGAGCGTCCGGCGGCGCGGACGCGGGCGCCGGGACGGGCGCGGGCGATTATTTGCCGCTGTAGACGACGTGCGGGTACTGGCTGGTCTGGCCGTTGAAGGTGACGGGCGGCTGCTTGTTGCAGGCCGGCGCGGCGACCGAGTTGGGGCTTTCGGGCGCGTTGACGATGTGGAACTGGATCAGCTGTTCGATCAGCGTCTGGGAGATCGTTTCGTTGGCCGGGCCGCTCACCGACGGCGCCGAGTTCGCGCAGGAGCCCGTTTCGAAGACCTGCAGGCCACCGTTGGTCAGGCCGCGGAAGGCGCCCGGCTGCAGGTAGGGGTTGGCGCGGTTGGTGCCCACTCGTTTGGTGTAGGTCGTGAGGCTTTCCGGGCTGACGACCTGGATCGTGCGCAGGTAGTGCAGCTGGGGGCCCTGGTTTTCGGTGTTCGAGTTGAGGTTGTGAGCCTGCGTGGCGGCGGTGAAGTTGGCGAAGAATGCCTGCAGCTCGGGGATGTACTCGTCGGCGAACTGCAGGAAGGGGTCGAAGTTGTGCAGGACCGGACGCACGTTTTCGAGGATCGGCACCGTCAGGTCGGTCTCCGTCTTGACCGCCGGCAGGCCCTTCTTCGCGGCCGCCGTCAGCGGCCCGATGTCGGTCAGGAACTTGTCGAGCGTGGGCGCGAACGGCTTGAGCGCGTGTACCAGCTTCGACAGCTGGATCTCCGCCGGACGGAATTCGGTCAGGAACGGGCTCGCGTCGGCGGAGAAGTTGTTCAGTTCCTTGAACGCAACCTCGGAGTTGTGCTCGAAGGACGGCAGCAGCCGCCAGACCTCCGCGAACGCGTCGCTGGCTTGGGCAGCGGCGTGGAGCGTGCGCTCGCCATTGACGAACAGGCTTTCGAGCTGGTGGTCGCGCGCGCCAAGCGCATCGAACACTTCGCCGGTGTTCTTGATCGAGGCCGTCACAGCCCCTTCCTGGGAGGCGAGGAGCCCAACCAGCTTGTTCGCGTGTTCGACCAGCGGGTCGAACTCGGAGAAGTCGGAGTTGATCTGTTCGCCACGGCCGGTGATGCCTTCGGCGACCGACTGCTGCCAGACTTTGAACGCTTTGCGCGTCTGCGGGTTGAGCGCGGCGAGGATGTCGTCGAGCGTCACCGACGGTTCGACCTGGCCTTCGGGCAGCAGGGCTCCGTCGGCGAGGTAGGGACCGTGGCTGCCCTCGGGGATCAGCTGCACATAGGTCTCCCCCAGCAATGTCTTCTGCCGCAGGATCGCGTGCATGTTGGCGCGAATCGGCGCGTACTTGCTCGCGAGTTCGAGCGTCGCGTCGGTGCGCCCGTTCTTGCTGAGTTTGATCGCCACCACGTGCCCGACTTCAACGCCGCTGATGCGCACATCCGACTGTTCGGCCAGCGCCAGCGCACGCGGGAACGCCACGACCATCCGATAGCCCTTGGGCTTCAGCGGGACCGGTCCACCGAAGGACTCCCACAGGAACAGCAGCAGCCCGAAGCAGCTCAGCACGAACAGGACTATCACGAGGATGTTGCCGACCGTAGGCGCTCGCTTCTGCATCTCAGGCGCCTCCTCCGGCCAGCTTTTGGCTCGCGTTGGCGGCGCCTGCGCCCGCGCTCGACGCGGAGCCGCCGCTCGACGCCGCGCTCGCTGCGGGCGTGGCGCCCGCGCTCGCGCTGGAGGCCTTGCTCGATGAGACGCCCGTGCTCGACGTGATGCCCGCGCCGGACGTCGCATGTGCAGCCCCGGCGGCGGTGCTGCTACCGGTGCCGGTGCTGCTATTGGTGCCGAACGGGTCCGCGCCGAGCCCCGAGAACAGCCCGCCGCCGCCGTTCGCGCCGGCGGGCTTTCGCTCGGCCGCAGCGGTCCCTCCCTTGAGGATCCCGGCGCTCTGGCAGCCGGCCCGCGTCGGTGGATTGAGGAGCCCGACGATGATGTTCACGGTCGGGTTGATCGAGGCGGCGGGTGCGAGCAGGGGCAGCACTTCGCAGTTCAGGTACAGCAGCGTGCGGCCGAGCACGCCGTGGGCGTCGGCCGAGCTGACGACGCTGTTGAGGTTGTGGCTGTCCCAATCGAGGAAGAACAGGAAGCCGCCCCGGTTGCGTCCCGGGTTGTAGGCGATCTCGTTGAAGAATTCGTTCAGCACCGCGAAGCTCGAGGTCAGCTTCGGGAACGATTCGGCGAGCTGCTTGGTGCTCGGCCCGAGCTGGTTCAGCGTGGGCAGGATTTCGCGCGCGAACGGGCGGATCTCGTTCTTGAGGATCGGGGTCGTCTTCTTGAAGGACGCCGCCGCCGCTTCCGAGCCGGGCTTCAAGGCGGTCGCGAACGGATGCAGCTCCTTCAGCGTCGGACCGACGACATCGAACGCTCTCGAGAACTTGTTGAGGCCCTTTTCGGTCTTCTCGAGGGCTCCGGGCAGCAGCTGCAGCGTCCGTTCGACACTCTGGTCCTCCTGCGCGAAGGTCGCGAACACGGCGTTCGATGCCTGGATCCCATCGGCCAGCGACTGGTCCTTTTCGCCGAGCGCTTCCATCAGGATCTTGAAGTTGTGAATCGAGCGCGCGATGTTGGTGTGGCGCTGCTGGAGCTGCTGGGCGATCAGCTGCAGGTCGCGGGTGGTGGGATCGAAGCGCTTCAACGTGGCCGCGAGCGCCTTGCCGTTTTTGTTGAGGCCTTCGCCCGCGCCCGCGAGCAGCTCCTGCAGATAGGCGCGCGTATCCGCATCGAGCCCGGCCAGCAGTTCGTCGAGGTTGCCGTCGGGTGCCGTCTGCGCCAGCGGCAGCGTTTCGCCGCTGTGCAATTTTCCGCTCGAGGCTGTGCCCGGGTCGACCTCGACGGTCATGTCCTTGAGTTCCGTCTTCGGACGCAGCAGCAGCGTCGCGTTGCGGTAGAAGCGCGCGTACTTCGGCGTCACGTGCATCGTCACGAGCGCGACGCCCTGGTTCAGGTCCACGCTCGCGATTTCGCCGACCTTCGCGCCGGCGATCGTGACCGACTGGCCCTGTCCCGGGGTCACCGCCTGGCCGGTCTGGAATTCGGCCTTCAGCGTGTAGTAGCTGCGCCCCAGCACCGGCACCCAGCTCGGGAGCTTGAGGTTCTCGTGCGCGAGGATGTAGCCGCCGACCACCGCCGCGAGGAGGATCATCGTGACCACCGCGAGGAACGCCGTGCGGTAGCGCTCGATCTGTTCGCGTACGCCGAGCCCGCCCTCATGGGCGTCGTCGGCGCTCGCGTCGTGACGATCGTCGGCGCTCATGGCCCGCTCCCATCTGCGGGGCCCGAGGACAGCGGGCCGTTGAATTCAGGCAGCGCCTGCGTCCGGCATGGCACGAGCGGCTTGTAGGGCGGCTCTTCGGCCGGATACGCGGGCCTCGTGCCCAGCGGCGGCAGCGGCGCGTGGGCAAGCAGCCGCAGCCCCTGGAGTTTGGTGCCGAGGATCGAGGTGCGCTGCGAGCGCACCGCCTGGCCGCTGTTGCCGATCAGGAAGTGCGCGAACGATCCGTTGCCGTCGAAGCTCTGGCTGATCCCGGAGAGCCCCGTCAGGGCGTACCAGAACTCCTTGTACACTTCCACGCCCGACGTCGCCGCGCCGTCCTGCAGCTTTTCGTTGCCTGCAGGGAAGAACACTTTCGTCAGGCACTGGCTGAATTCGTCGTTCTGCTTGAAGAACGCAGGCTGTTCGCCGATGAACTGCGCGAGCGTGGGAATCGATTCCTGCAGCGCCTTGGCGACCCCGCCGAGCTCGCTCGGAGCCAGCGACGCCTTCACCTGGGCGATCCACGGCAGCGCGGCGCTGATCGTCGCCGGCGTCTGTTCCACACCCGGTGTCAGCGCTTCCGCGAACGATTGCGTCGGCGGCAGCGCCGCGTTCAGCGAGACGAACGCGCGGTGGACGCTGTGCACCGCCGAGGGCAGGCGCGCGACGGTTTCGCTGAGCGAGTCGGACTGGTGAGCGAATATCGAGAAGAAGGTGTTGAAGTTCGGCACCCATTCGCTGAGCTGCTGTTCGTGCACATTCAGCGCGGAGGTGACTTTCGTGATCGCGCTCACCAGCTGTGAGAGGTCGTGGTCTTCGGTGCCGGTCACCGCCTGGGTGACGATCGCCGAGCCACGCAGGGCCGAGGGCGCGATGTGGTAGGTCTTGTTGAGCGCCTGCGCGGCGTTCAGCCCGCGGACTTCTGGCTGCTGATCGGCGTCTTCGGCGGCATCGGGCTTGAGCGTCAGGCCTTCGCCGTAGCCCTGCAGGAAGTGCTGCAGGTTCGCGCGCGTGTCGGTGTTGAGCGCGTCGAGCACCTGGTCGAGCTGCACCGGATCGGAGGTCTGCGTGATCGGGATCGTCGCACCCGAGGACAGCGTCGGCGTCGAGGGGCTGCCTGGCTGCAGTTCGACGAAGAAGTTCCCTTCCAGGAAGATGCGCGGGCGGATCTTCAGTGTCGCGTCGGAATGGATCGGCAGGCCGCGGTTTTCGATTTCCATGCTGACGATGCCGACTTTGCCTTCGCGCTTGATCGAGGTGACCTTGCCGACGTCGACCCCTGCGATGCGCACCGGCGACTTCGAGTGGACGTTGACCGCCGTCGCGAACACGCCCTTGAGGCGATAGCCGTGTTTGAACGGGATGTGCTTGGTGAAGCCGAAGTACACGAGCACGGCGAGCACCACCAGGAAGATGACGCCCACCCGCACGGGGCTCGTGCGGCGCAGCTCGACCACCGGGATTTCGTCATGACGGCGCCAGAAGCGCAGGCGGGCCATTACTCGCTCCCCTTGCCGTTCGCGCTGCTGTTGCTCTTGCCCTTGCCCTTGGCGCTGCTCTTGCCGTTGCTGCCGGTGCCCTTGCCGGAGCTGCTGCTCTTGCTGGTGCTCTTGCCGGTGCTGGTGCTCTTGGTCAGGCCGAGCGACTGCAACGTCGCGCTTGGGTACCTTTCACCGAACAGGCTTTGTTCGCGAGTGGTGATTTCGCGGTTGGTGGTGACGCTCGACTGCGGCAGGTTGGCGGCGATGGTTTTGCCGACCGGATAGGTCTCGTTGCCCGCTTCACACAGTTTCGGCTGGCCGGGGCCCGCGACGTTCGGGTAGGGATTCGCATGCAGGTGGTCGTTATCGATGATCGCGGAGCTGTGGAACGGATGTTCGATCGACGGGCCGTTCGCGGGGCCGGCGGAGGGGAAGCCCTCGCTGTTGGGACCGTTCGGCGCCAGCACCGGCAGCGCTCGCGCGAGCGTGCCGACGCCGATGTTCTCGGATTGCAGGTTCGCGACGTTGCGGAACATCAGCGTCAGGTAGTTGCAGTAGGACTGCTCGGAGGCCAGCCCGCCGAGCACCGGCGCGCCCAGTTCGGCGGTCTGGGTCAGGTCTTCGATGCCGAGCGTGACAACCGGGTTCCGGGCGAATTCCTCGAACGCCTTCGCCGATTGGGCGAGGCCCGAGTTGAGCGAGGTGGCGGCGCGCAGGTTGACGGCGCCGACCTCGAAGGCATGCCCGACCGCCGGCGCGACCGTTGTGAGCCCTTCAGCGCTCGGCCGCAGCAGGCGCATGAATTCGGTGGTCTTTTCGACGAACGGCCCCTCCACCTTGAACGCGTGTGTCGCCGCTTCGAGCGCTGCCGGCCCACCCTTGATCGTCTGTTCCAGCGACGGCGCGACGCTGGCCCAAGCGGTGAAGAGGGTGCTCAGGTCGCTGAAGAACTGCGCCTGCTGGTCGGCCACCGGCGCGACCTGCGAGGCGACCCTGTCGAGCGCGGGGAACAAGTTGCTGAAGCGAGTCCTCGGAGCGGCGAGGTTGTGCAGCACCGGCACCGCCTTGGTGACCAGCGGTCGCAGCGTCGCGATCGCGTCGTTGAGGCCGAGTCCCCTGCCGGCGAGGCCGTCGCCGAAGTTGACCGTGTTGTTCTGGATCGCGGTGCGCGTCTTCTTGTCGAACATGTTGAAGAGCTCGTTGATGTCCACCGGTTCGCGCGTCTGTGAGATCGGGATCGTGGAGCCAGCCTTCAACTCCTGATGCGAGGTGCCCTCTTCGAGTTCGAGGTACTTCAGGCCGATCGTCGAGACCGATTGAACGATCGCTTTCGTGTCGGCGGGCAGCGGTTCGATGTTTTTTTCGAGCTTCAGATCCGCGATCGCCGTGACGCGGCCGTTGTGCGGATTCTGGTACGCGGTCAGCTTGCTCACGAGTCCGACACGCGTGCCCGCGATTCGCACCTGGTTGGCTTTCTGCAGCCCCGAGGTTTCGGGCAGTTCGACCTTGATGTTGTACGTCGGCACGAACGGAAGACCGTTGTTCGCGTTGTAGGACAGGAACACAGCGACCACGATGATCAGCGTCGTGACCGCGCCGATCAACAGCGGGCTTCCGGCCAGGGATCCTCGGCGGCGGCGCATCAGGGCGTCTCCGAGGGATCGCAGCTGAGCTGCCCGTTGTCGGTGAACGGCGCCGACCCGTCGGCCGAGGGCTGCGTCGCAGCGCCCGGGCAGCGGCGCAGCTGGCCGGTCTTCAGGCCCTGCAGCGCCTGCTGGGCGCTCGACGGCGTGAGATTGTCGTTGGACCCCAGCGTGAACGACGGCGCGACCGGGCTGAGCCGTGCGTAGTGGCCGTTGGCGTCGTAGTACGCGGTCGTCTGCCCGAACGAGCGCAGCGTCCCGATCAGTTCGGGCGAGTAGGGACCGAAGAACGCGGTGATCGGCACCGATTCACGCAGCGCCTGGACGCCGTGGGGCTCGGCGCTCGTGAGCGTCGTCGCGAGTAGGGGCAGCTCCTTGACGAAGTCCGTCAGGTCGTTGTTCGGGCCGGGCTTGGCGATCGCTTCGCTGAAGTCGTCGAGCACGGGGTTCGCAGTGGTGACAAGCCCGCGCAGCTGTTCGAAGAACACGGGCAGCGTCTTGGTGGTGGGCTTGGACACGTTGACCAGCTGCGTCAGCGCCTGCAGCGCCGGCGGCAGCTTGGTGAAGGTTTCGTTGCCCTCCTTCAGCGTCGGCGGCAGCTCGCGCAGGGCCTGCGTGAGGCTGCTCTGATGGGCGCCGACCGCCTGGAAGGTCTGATCGGCGTGTTCGACCAGACCGCTGAGCGCTTCCTTGTGCGCCGCGATCGTCGTGAGCGCACGCGAGGATTCGACCAAGAAGCGCGTGAACGTCGACTGGTCACGCACGAGCTCGGCGAAGAAGTGGTCGGTCGCCGCCAGCGACGGGCCGAAGTATTCGGTCGACAGCCCGAGGTCGTGTCCTGCGCCCGCGTACTGTTCGGCCGAGCCGACCAGCACCTGCTGCAGGCCCTTGAGAGTCTTCGGGTTCAACGTGTTGAACAGCTGATCGAGGTCGGTGACCGGCTTGGCCACCGTCCCGCGCAGGGTCGCCCCGTTCGGCAGCGCCGGGCGGTTGTTGGGTCCGGGCGTGAGCGCTATGTAGCGGTTGGCCACGCCCGTCAGCGAGGGCACCCTGATTTCGGAGACGGTGCCTTCGTGCAGAGGCGTCAAGGAGGAGTTGACGTGGATCGTGATCAGCGCCTTGAAGTCGCGCGTCAGGTCGATGTTGGTGACGCTGCCCACGGGCACGCCGCCGACCTGGACCTGATCGCCCTTCACGAGCTGGCCCGCTTCCTGGAGTTCGACGTGGTAGTCGGTGCCGCCGCCGCCCGCGAACACGAGGTACAGGACGACAACCACCACGATTCCGAGGGCTCCGAACGCCAGGCCACGCGCGACGCGCAGGCGCGGCCCGCGTGGGGCTGGGCCGCGGGGAGCCGGCTGACCGGGCGGAGGAGGCGGCGGCGGCGCGGCGGGCGGCGGGCTGGGAGGGCTAGTCGTTGCCACCGGCTCCTCCTTCCGCTCCGGCAGAGCTGCTCGGGCTTTCGGCGCCCGTCCCGCTGGTGGGTGGCGCGCCTGCCGAGCCGCTCGTGCCTGGGCTGCCCGTGCTGCCGGCAGCGCCGGCACCGGTATCGGGGATCGCCGCCGAGGAGGGCCCGCCGGCGACCGTCGGGTCGGGAATCTCGCCGAGGCGCGCGATCAGCCTGGTCCACTCGATGGGAGTCAGCGGCGAGCTCGTGCTCGCGGCGTGCGCGCTCGCGCCCGTGCTCGGACCGAACGCGACCGAGACGTAGTCGCGCGCGCTGGGCTTCGCCCGCGCGATCCGGCTGTGGGGGTAGCGCTCCAGGCTCACTATCCGCAAGGGCCTGTCGGCGCCCTGCAGCGTCAGCAGCTTGCGCACGGTCGTATCGGCGATCGATCCCGGACCCTGGTGCCCGGCGATCGAAACGCCGTTGATCGCGTCGATCCTGATCACCTCGACGGCGCCCGCCGAGGGGTTGACTTCGCTGGCCGGCGATCCCGAGCCGCAGCTGAGCCCCGAGATCGTGGGGTCGAGCCGCGAGACCGACAGCAGCTCGATGGTGGCGAGCACGCGCTTGTCCACCCGGCCGGTCTGAAGGTCTTCGCGTTCGCAGCGGCGCATCCGGATGCGAGTGTCGTGGGCGACCTGCTTCTCGAGCTGGCCCTTGGACTCGAGCAGCACCTGACCCGCGGTGGGGGCGTTCGCATGGAAGGGGTCTTCGCCCCGAGCACGGAACGTCGAGGTGTTTTCGAGCGCGACCCACCCGTCGAGGATCGGCTTCGGGTCGATCAGCGGCGCACCCGTGCCGGCTGGGCGGATCTGGAACAGCATGTGCGCATCCTGACCAGCGGCGTCTGCCGCGCCCGGCGCGCCCGGCGTCGGTTCGGCGTCGCCGCTCGAGCCCGTGGCGGCGCCGATGTGGCCCAGCACCGTGCCGGCGATCACCTGCACGCCGACATGCAGCTCGTGCAGGAAGACCTCGTTCTGCCCCGCTGCGAACTCGTTCGCGTTGGTGTCCTGCGGGCTGCGGTGCACGCGCTTCGTGGCGGGCCTCGATGGGGTCGCGGGCCCGGCTGCGGGCGCGGTTTCAAGCGACGCGGCCGCGCCGAAGGCCAGCCCGGAGACGACCGCCCCCAGCGACAGCGGCGAGCGCGGCTGGGCGCCCGCGGTCGCGGGACCGCGTGGCGGCGGTTCGGGGGCGGGATTGCTCGCGCTTGCCGGGTGGCTGCGACCGTGGCGACGCGGCTCGAGCACGGGATAGCGCGGGGCGATGCTGCCGAGCTGCGCGTAGGTGTAGACGTTCCCGTAGCCGTCGCGCAGCGACACGTAGCGCCCGAGCGTCGGCGATTCGCCGGCGCCGATCACTTCGCCGTCCTGGACCGCGATCACGGGGGCGTCGGGCTGCGAGTAGATCGTGGTGCCGGCGGGGGTCTCGAGCGTTCCCGAAGGGGTGCGCACCGTCTCGAAACCATCGCCGAAGTGGGCGGGCGCATGCACGGGGAAGCGCGACTGGGTCAGCCCCGTGATCGCTCCCAGCAGTTCGGGGGGCGTACCCGCGAGCAGCTGCGCGCGCAGCATCACCGTGCTCACGTATGCCTGTGAGTGGTTGTAGGAGTAGACCGCCGCCTTGATGCTGTTCGCGGCCCCTGCGGCGTGCAGGTAGCGCGCGGCGGCGAAGATCGCGTCGGCGGGGTTGTAGGGGTCCTTGAAGCCGTCGCCGTTGACGTCGACCCCGTACTGCGCCCACTCGGCGGGCAGGAACTGCATCCACCCCTCGGCGCCTGCACTCGAGACGCTGAGGTCGCGGCCGTAGTCTGTCTCGACCTCGTTGATCGCCGCCAGCACCTGCCAGGGAACGTCGTAGGCGCTCCCCGCCGCCTGGTAGATCGGCAGCAGGAACGGTGGGACCTGGAAGCTTTCGACGAAGAAGCCCGGCACGCCGGCGAGCGAGCCGAGGTTCGAGGGCAGCGGCGGCGTGAAGTTCGACGGCGAGGGAGCGCGCCTGCCCCCGCGCAGGCCCTTCAGCTTCGCTTCGCGAGACTGCGCCCTCTTCTTCTTGTTCTTCTTGGCCTTCGCGCGCGTGCGCTTGGCATGGGCCCGATGGGGATGCGAGCTGGTCGTTCGCTGGATGTGCTGCTTGCGCACCCGCGGGCCGGTGCCCCCCGGCGCCTGCGGAGCGCCGGGCTCCTGCGGGCTCGTGGTGGTCGTGGTGGTGCTCGGCGGCGCTGCGCTCGCGTTCGGTTCGCTCGGGCTCGGAGTGGCGGCGGGTGCGGTCGTGGTCGAGGTGCTCGTCGGCGTCGCCGCAGGGGTCGTGCCAGTGGTGGTCGAGCCCGTCGAGACCTGTTCGTCGGCGACAGCCGGCGCGGCCAGGGCGAGCGCGGCCACGGTCACCAGAGCTGCAAGCTCGCGAGCGGATGTCAACGGGCCCCTCATCTCAGTTGCCGAGCAGGTAGTTGAGCAACATCCCACCCGCTTCATCGCTTTCGGAGGAGGGCGAGTAGTAGGTGGTTCCGGCGCTCGAGCCGCCGACCGGCTGGGCGCTCGAGCCGGTTTCGCTCGAGGGCGCCGGGACGTGCTCGGAGCTCGAGGTCGACCCCGGGAATTTCGCGATCGCCTGCGCGGGGGTGGCGCCCTTCAGGACCGCGAGCGTGCGGTCCATGATCAGGCTCGTGTGGCTCAAGCTCGCGGCGCTCGCATTCGCGCTCGCGGACGCTCCCCCTTCGGAGGGGTTGCTGACGCCGTTGGTGGCGAACAGCTTCGCGCTGCAGCCGGATTTCGATTCGATCGCATAGGTCAGGCAGAGATTCGCGATTCCTTCGCCGCGCAGGAAGTGGCCGAGCGAGTCATATCCGTTGGTGCTGCCCGCGCCGAGGAAGATGAAGTCGAGGAGACGCTCGAGGCCACCGGTGTTGCGGAGGCTCGTGAACAGTTCCGAGAGGTTGCTGCTGAACGGCTGCGCGGCGGTGCCGAGCTTCTTGACCTTCGCCAGCAGCGGCTGCAGCGACACCAGCGCGGGGCCCGTGACCTTCGCGTTCTTACCGACGCTCTCGAAGAAGGCGCTCGAGCTGTTCGAGAACGGCGCCAGCTGGGTGAAGGTCTGGTTGATCCCGGGCGCCGCGGCTTTCAGCGCGGTGAAGGTCGGGAGGGTCTGTTCGCCGAGGCGACCGAGGCGTTCCATCTGCGGCGAGAGCGCTTCGAGGAACGGCGGGAACTTGGCGAGGTTCTGCTGCAGCGCGCCGCGCTGCTCGGCGCTCGCCCGCGCGACCGTGTCGCTCTGGACGATGAAGTTCGTGATCTCGTTCCTGACGCGCGGTATCGGCGCCAGCGCCTGGTCGGAGTCGACGGCCAGTTTCGCCAGCAGCTTGTTCTGGCCGGCGAGGATCGCGAGCACCCTGTCGAGTTCGCGCAGCGCAGGGTCGGCGCGGCGGATGACCGCGTTGAGGTCGCTGCCGCGGCCCGCGAGGCCGGCGCCGAGTTCGTTGATGATGATCGTGAAGCGCTGGCGCTCGGGCAGCCTGTTGATGTCCGACAGCAGGTCGGTGTCGACGGGGCTCGAGGTGTTCTTGACCGGGAGCAGCCGCTGGCCTTCGCCTTCCTGGCCATGCGGAACCTTCTTCAGCGGCGGCGGCAACGGCGTGCCGACCGGCCGCGGCTGGGTCGGCAGGCAGTTGACGAACTTCTCGCCGATCAGCGCCTCGGGTTCGATCGTGCAGCTGGCGTCCGCGCGGAAGTCCTGGAAGCCGGGGGTTTCGATGTGGAGTTGGACCGCCGCCTGCTGCTGGGGCGTGGGCGTGACAGCGCCGACCACGCCGACCTTGACGCCGTCGATCTTGACGTCCTCGCCCGGGATGATGTTGGCGGCGTCGTCGAAGATCGCGCGCACGGAGTAGTCGCCGCCTCCGCTGCCCGCTGCGGTAGTCAACAGCACCGCTGTGACCAGCCCGACCGCACAGAGCACGCCGACGATGGCGACCGTCCCTCTCCTCCACCTGCTGGTCTGCTTCAACCTTTCCTTCCTCGCCTTTGACAGCGATCAGGGCGGCCCCGCTCGACTTCGCTGGACGACGCCGCCCTTCTCACGTTCTCTCCGGCGGGTCCCAGCGCCCGCCGGCTTTCGATTTTTCGCTACTTCTTAGGACATGGCGCCTTATAGGGAACGCTCACGGATTCGCCACTGAGGAATGTCAGTTCGGACTTCACGGGGAAGCCGCCCTTCGGACATGTCTTCGGCAGCGTGCCGTAGTACACCGTCTTCTTACCCTGCTTGAACGCCGATCCAACCTTGATGTTGATCGAGGTGGTCGACACCGGGGGGGCGCCCGGCACCGATTCGATCAGTTTGACGTTGGCCGAGAACTTCTGGCTGTACGGCGCCGACGTGCCACTGAATGAACCCGTCGAGGCGATCAGCTGGGCCGAGATCGGGGATGCGGCGTTGACGTAGAACTGCAGCCCTCCACCGGGAGCGAAGAAGGCCTGCAGGGTCGCGTTCTCGCGCACCGGTTCGCCGCCGATCACATCGACGACGCCAGCGCTGCCGACCGGGCTCGCCTGCGACTTCTTCGGGCAGCCCTGCGGGCCGACGTTTTCAAGCGTCGCCGCGGCGCACGTGACGAAGCCCTGCGGATGCAGTTTCGTGCCCCCGGGGAGGTAGAAGTTGACGTGGGTCAGCGGCGAGGGAACGCCACCCGTGAATTCGGTGCCGCTGATCGTGTATTTGGCTTCCACGGCCGCACCCGCGCCGAGGATGTTGCCCGTGCCGGGGAAGCCGGGGATGGGGACGGCCTTGGCGACGAGCGTCACGGTCGGCGCAGCCGACGCGACGCCAGGCAGGCCGAGGACGGCGAGGCCGAGCAAGGCCAGACAGGTGGATGCTCTGCGCATCAGGTTTTCTCTCCTCATTTTGATGGACAGGTCCGCCTCGATCCGGGTAGCTCCGGAACCATGCCGGTCCGGCGACATCGAGATCCCCGGCGACCCGCGCCGGAGAACAGTGGCGATTTTCCACGCAGAACCTTACCCGTCGGCCGAACGGCCTTCAACTCCGAGCCGTCGCCGGGCGAGCCGTTGCAGCAGCGGACTGTCGGAGGGCCTCAGCGCCTCGTCTACTTCGTTCGGATCAGTGGAACCCTGCTCCTGAAGTCGAGGGTTAGCCGTGAAGACTATGTCGAGAGCGCGAGCTGGCTGCCGTCGAAGCGCACGCCAACCGGTTCGAGCAGCACTTCCCGCGGGCCCGCCTCGACGGCGCCCGCCACCCACGCTTCGAGGCCTCGCTCGGCGGCCAGCGCCACTATCTCGGCGCCCGCGCCGCTGGCGCAGTAGAGCGCGAAGCCCGCGCCCATGTTGAAGGTCGAGTACGCCTCGCTCGCCTCGAGGCCCGCCCTGGAGACGAGGAACTCGAGCACCTCCGGCACCGCTGGCAGCTTCCAGATGCGATAGCGCAGCGGCTCCGGCCGGCGCATCAGCTTCAGCAGGCCATGGCCGGTGATGTGGCTGAGGTAGCTGAGCGGAAGATCGCGTGCGAGCAGCTCACGCACGAGCCCGACGTAGATCGGCGCGGGCGCGAGCAGCGCCTCGCCCAGGGTCGCGCCGCTCGCCAGCGGCGTCGCGTAGCCGTGCTCGAGCTTGCCCGCCACCAGCCGCGCGAGCGAGGCCCCGTTGGCGTGCAGCCCCGTCGAGGCCAGCAGCACGATCTCATCGCCGGCCGCGAGCCGCTCGCCGAGGATCGCCTGGCGCCCCTCGGGCACGACCCCGATGGCTGCGCCAGCCAGCTCGATCTCGGCCGCATCGACGAGCCCCGACAGCGACGGCGACTCGCCGCCTCCCCAGGCGCAGCCCGCGTCCGCGCAACCTCGGCGCCAGCCCTCGACGAGCGATCGCGCTCGCTCGCGCTGCGCGTACCAGTCCGATGAGCCGGTTGCGAAGTAGGCATTCACGACCAGCGGCAGCGCGCCGACACAGCAGAGGTCGTTGACGATCGCCGCGACCGTGTCGTAGGCGACCTCTGCGAAGCGCTCGATCCCGAGCTGCTCGGCGACTTGGCGCGCGATGATCGACTTCGTGCCGAGGCCCTCGACGACGAACGCGTAGGTGCGCCCGCCGAGCTCGAACGCGAACGCGGGCTCGCCACGGGAGCGGTCGAGCGCATGCGCACCGCCGAGCTCGAGCAACCCCGAGGTCGAGAGCGCCGCGCTCATCGCCAGGCGCTTGCTCTCGTCGAGCGTCTCATAGTCGACGCCAGCGTCGCGGTAGCTGGCTCGTTCGCGGCTCATCGGCGATGATCCTAAGCCTCGAAGCCGCTTGCCACCAGGGAGGAGAACCGATGGACTTTCAGCCGAGCGAGCGCTGTGCCGACTTCGCCGAGCGCCTGCAGACGTTCATGGACGAGCACATCCACCCGGCGGAGGAGGTCTACGAGCGCCAGCTGCGCGAAGCCGGCGATCCCCACCATCAACCCGCGGTGATGGAGGAGCTGAAGACACTCGCGCGCGAGCGTGGGCTGTGGAACATGTTCCTGCCCGACCCCAGCGCCGGGGCGGGGCTCAGCAATGCCGAGTATGCGCCGCTGGCCGAGATCCTCGGCCACTCGCACATCGCCTCCGAGGCCTGCAACTGCTCGGCGCCCGACACCGGCAACATGGAGGTGCTGCACCAGTTCGCGACCCCCGAGCAGCGCGAGCGCTGGCTGACGCCGCTGCTCGACGGCGAGATCCGCTCGGCGTTTGCGATGACCGAGCCCGAGGTCGCCTCTTCCGACGCCACCAACGTCGCCCTGCGGATCGAGCGCGACGGGGACTCCTACGTGCTCAACGGGCGCAAGTGGTGGATCTCCAATGCGCTGCACCCCCACTGCCGGATCATGATCGTGATGGGCAAGACGGAGCCGCAGGCGCCGCCCCATCGCCAGCAGAGCATGATCCTGGTGCCGCTTCCCTGCCCCGGCGTCACGGTCGTGCGCGGTTTGCCGGTGTTCGGCTATCAGGATCAGGAGGGCCACGCCGAAATCTCCTTCGAGGACGTGCGCGTGCCGGCGACGAACCTGATCGCGGGCGAGGGCGACGGCTTCATGATCGCCCAGGCGCGGCTCGGCCCGGGGCGCATCCATCACTGTATGCGCTCGATCGGCGCAGCCGAGCGCGCGCTGCAGGCGCTCTGCCGCCGCGCGGTGTCGCGCTCGACCTTCGGGCAGCCGCTGGCCGCGCGAGCGAACATCCAGGACTGGATCGCCGAGTCGCGAGTGGAGATCGAGATGGCGCGCCTGCTGGTATTGAAGGCTGCGTGGCTGATGGACACGGTCGGCAACCGCCACGCACGCACCGAGATCGCCGCGATCAAGGTGGCCGCGCCGTCGGTCGCCCTGCGCGTGATCGACCGCGCGATCCAGGTGCATGGCGGCGGCGGCGTCTCCGATGACTTCTCGCTCGCCTGGGCATACGCGCACCTGCGAACGCTGCGGCTCGCCGACGGCCCCGATGAGGTTCACAAGCTCTCGATCGCCAGGCGTGAGCTCGCTCCCTACATGCCGCGCGAGGACTAGTGTCGCCGGTGCGGGGCGGGCGCGCCCACATGCGGCCCGGCCGGTGCTCGTCACCGGTCTCGCGCGAGCTCCAGCAGCCTGGTGACGGTGTTCCAGTTGCGCCCCGTCGCCACGACACCGAGCTGACGCTCCCAGAAGGCGTTGCTCAGCCGGGTCCGACCCATGCCGTGCTCATACAGCGCATAGACCTCGCGCTCGCCGATCGCGAAGCGGTCGGGCTCGAAGTCCGCCGGAGCGAGCTCGCGCACGCGCTCGGGGTCGGGCGCGCCGTGCAGGAACGCCACCAGCATCCGCGCGGGATCCTCGATCAGCCCGGCGAACGGGTTCTCGGCGATCACCCGCTCGAGCTCCAGCTCGTCGCGCACCATCACCCGCACCTCGGTCCCCGCCTGGGCGAGCGCCTGCTCGACCTCGGCCTGAACCTGCTCGGGCCGCATGTCCGCGGACAGAACCGCGTTGCCGCTCTGCAGGTGCGTTCGCACGCGCTCATAGCCGAGACCCTCGAGCAGCTCGCGCAGGCTCGCCATCGAGATCCGGTTGTGCGCGCCGACGTTGACCGCCCGCAGCAGCACCACGTGCCGGTCGGAGGAGCGCGAGCCGCTCATCGGCTCATTGTCCAGCATCCCCCGGGGGCCCTGCCCCGAGCGGGGCGCCCGCCCCGGGGCCCTCCTCGACGGGGCGGAGCCGCACATGTGCGGCTCCGTGGCAGGGCCGCATGCGGCCCTGCCGCCGGGCCGCATGCGGCCCGGCATCCCACACGTTGTACGCAAATATTTAGCGTATACTTTAGAGATGGGACGGCGTCCGGCGATCGAATACCTGCGGACTCCGCTCGCGCAGAGCCGCGGCGCCGACACGGGCGCGAGCGGCCTGTTCGCGGTCGAGGTGGTGGCGGTCCTCGGCGACGCGGACGGCGAGGAGCGCGAGGCGCTCGCGCAGGCGCTGCAGCGCATCGCCGCGGGTGAGGCGTCGGTGTTGTTGGTGCAACGGCTCAGCGACGTCGCGCGCTCGGCGCGCGAGCTGCTGGCGATCGTCG
Source organism: uncultured Solirubrobacterales bacterium (assembly GCA_963706765.1). Classification (GTDB taxonomy): domain Bacteria; phylum Actinomycetota; class Thermoleophilia; order Solirubrobacterales; family Solirubrobacteraceae; genus Palsa-744. Next base: position 529,425 of record OY970168.1, read on the forward strand.
ACTGGCTCGCGGCTGCGAATGCGGAGCTCGTCGCGCTCGACGTCGCGCTCGACACCGGCGCGGCGAGCGGGGCGCTCGTCGTGCGGGTCCTGCGCGAGCTCGAGCACGGCCCGCGCGCCGGCCCCGCCGCTGCGCGGCCCCGGGGCAGGCCGGGGATCGCGGCGCGCGCCCCCGACCTGGGCGAGCGGATCGCGGCGCTGCGTGAGAGCGGACTGAGCCTGCAGGCGATCGCGGACGCGCTCACCGCCCAGGGCGTTCCCACGCCACGCGGCGGCGCCCGCTGGCGCCCGTCGAGCGTGCAGGCGGCCCTCGGCTACCGCCGCCCGCGCCCGCCCGCGCCCGGCCTGCCGCCGCGTCCGCCAGCTCCACGCGACCCACCCGCTCCAGCGGCGCCCCCGCACGGGCCCCGCGCGCGACCGGCGCAACCGCGCAGGGCGGGGCCGTCGCGCGGTCCAGCGCCAGGACCATGACGGCCCTGATCGAGCGCTTCGGGCTTCTCGGGGTGTTCGCGTTGATGGTCCCCGAGAGCGCTTGCGTGCCGATCCCGAGCGAGCTGACGCTGCTCTTCTCTGGCTTCGCCGTTCGCCAGGGCTGGATGAGCTTTCCGCTGGCGGTGCTCGCTGCGACCGCGGGAAACATCGTCGGCTCGCTGCTCGCATACGGGCTTGGGGCCTCGCGGCTGCTCGAGCGAACGCCGCTCACCCAGGGGCTGCTGCGCAGGTGGGAGGGACTGCTTCAGCGCCAGGGCCTGCGCGCGGTGTTCCTCGCCCGCCTGCTCCCATTGGCGCGTACGTTCGTGTCACTCCCAGCAGGGGCCCGGAGGGTTCCGCTCGGACGGTTCCTCATGCTCTCGACACTCGGCTGCGCGCTGTGGGCTGGCGGGCTGATCCTCGCGGGCATGCTCGCCGGCAGCGCCTGGAGATCGGTCGACTCGGTGCTCGGCCGGGTGCTGCTGGCGCTGGGTGTGCTGGCGTTGGCGCTCACGCTCAGCGCCCGCATCGCACGCGCACACGGGCTGGGGCCAGGTGCCTCACACGATCCACGCCAGCGCTCGCGCGGCCCGCGAGCCTGAGGGCCCGAGCGCAGCAGCGAGGCCGGCGTCCTCGCGATGCACGCGTGCGCGGCACGCGCGGGCTCCTCAGCTGTGCTCGCGCAGCCACGCGAGCACCTCGCCGGCATGCGCGTCGGGCGGGAACACCGGGTAGAAGACGTGCTCGATCCGTCCCTCGCTGAGGATCATCGTCAGTCGCTTCAGCAGCGTCTCGCCGGCGGCCTCGAACGTCGGCAGCCCGAGCGCGCCGGCGAAGCGCAGCTCGGCATCGGACAGCAGCGGGAAAGGCAGGTGCAGCCGCTGCACCACCTCGAGCTGGTAGGCGGTCTGTTGCGAGGAGATGCCATACACCTCAGCGCCCGCTGCCAGCAGCTCGGCGTGGTGGTCGCGAAATGCGCACGCCTGCGGGGTGCAGCCGCGTGCGCCCGGGATCAGGTCCCAGTCGGCGATCAAGGCGGGCTCGCCGGGCCGGCCGGTGCGCGGATATGCGTACAGCACCGTGCGTGGTTGCGAGCCCCCGCAGTCGAGCCGGATGCCGCGCCCGCCGGTCGCCGGGAGCTCGATCGCAGGAAGCTCAGACCCCGCCAGGTGGTCGGCCGCCCCATCGTCGAGCGGCCGCGGCAGGTCCTCGGGGAGCCGATTCGGGTCCTGGGTCGTCGCGTCAGTCATCGCCGGCAGTATCGCTCAGCCGGCGGGCCGTCAGCAGCAGCCCGATGATCGTCTTCGCGTCCGCGATCTCGCCGCTCTGGACCAGCTCGAGCGCATCCTCCAGGGAGACCCACGAGAGCGTCATCTCGGCCTCCTCGGCGCTCGCCTCGAAGCTCGCGCTCGCGCCGTCGCGCAGGTCGGTCGCGAGGAACACGCACGTGCGCTCGGTCGTCCAGCCGACCGAGTTCAGAAAGCTGGTCAGCGCAAGCCAGCTCGAGGCCTCTAGCGCCGCCTCCTCGGCGAGCTCACGCCGGGCGCTCGCCAGCGGCGACTCCCCCTCGACGTCGATCTTGCCCGCGGGCACCTCCAGGCAGTAGCCGCCGATCGGCTGGCGGTACTGTCTCAGCAGGCAGACCCGCCCGTTCCGATCGAGCGCGACCACGGCGACCGCATCGTGCACCACCACGACTTCGCGCGTCGCCTGTGAGCCCTCGCCCATCGCGACGCGATCGACTCGCACTCGCAGCACCTCGCCCTCGTGCACGACCTCGCTCGAGAGCGTTCGAAAGCCGCCGTCCCGCCCCGACGCTCCCGCCTCGTCCGCGCTGATCGACATCGGCTTTGCAGTCTACGGCCCCTACGAGGCGAGAATCGGGCTCTGCGCCCTCTGCTCATGCGGCGTGCGCTCCTGCGCACGCACGAGCACACCGTCTCCCGGCACCAGCGTCACGTGGCGCATCGACTGGCGTTCAGGCGCGGGGTCGAGCGCTTGCAGGCGCACCCGGCGGAGCACCTCGGCGATCACCACCTTCATCTCGAGCAGCGCGAGATGCGAGCCGACGCAGTGGCGCTTGCCGCCCCCGAACGGGATCCAGCCGTCGCGCGGGGGGTCCTCGAGGAAGCGCTCGGGACGGAACTCCTCGGGCTCCCCGTTGACCGCGGGGTCGTGCTGGACTGCGGGAATCGCGGGTGAGACGAACCAGCCGCGGGGAATCGCATAACCCGCCAGCTCGAGTCGACCGGCGAGCAGCCGGGGAGTGTCCAGGATCACCGAGCGCGAGCGCAATGTCTCGCGAACGACCGCCTCCTGATAGCTGTCCTGCTCGCCGGCATCGATCTCCGCGAGCAGCCGCTCGAGGACCCGTGGGTTTCGCAGCAGGCGCTCGAACGCCCACGCGAGACCCGTCGCCGTCGTCTCGTGCCCCGCCAGCAGCAGCGTGATCAACTCGTCGCGAAGCTCCACGTCGCTCATCGCCCCGCCCTCCTCGTCGCGAGCGAGCAGCAGCATCGAGAGCACGTCTGTGCGCGATCCATCCAGCTCGAGCTGCGCCCGGCGCTGGGCGATCTCCTCATAGATCAGCCGGTCGACCTCCTCGCGCAGCGCCAGGAACGTGCGCAGCGGTCCAGGGATGCGGTGCTGCCAGCCGCGAGTCCCCGCCCGCTTCCAAACCTCGCCGGGAAGCAGCCACAGCAGCACGCCGCCGGTGACATCGGTGAGGCGCGGGAGCAGCTCGCGAAACGGGCCCAGCCGCTGGGAGTCGGTGATGCCGAACACCAGTCGCAGGATCACCTCGAGCGTGATCGCCTGCATCTGCGGATGCAGCCTGAAGGGTCGCCCGCGCGGCCAGCCTGCGATGTCATCCCCCGCGATCGTCGCGATCTGCGCTGCGAACCCGTCGACGTGGTTGCGGTGGAAGATCGGGCCGAGCAGCTTGCGGTGGCGAAGCCACTGCTCGTCCTCCGTGCACAGGAGCGAGCTCTCGCCCACGACGGGCGCGAGGAAGTCGCGCCGCCCCTCCCCCGCGCGAGCCACCTCGCGGTCGGCCGTGTACACCTCGCGCGCCAGCCGCGGGTCGGTCACGAACACATACCGCGGAAAGCCGACCAGACGCAGTTGGAAGACCGAGCCATGGCGGCGCCTGCAGGACTCGAGGTATCCGACCGGGTCGCGAAACAGCAACGCCGTCTGGATCAGCGCCGGCAGGCGCGAGCCGGGCGGAAGCGTTTCGCGATCGGCGATCGGCCTCTCGAGGTCCGTCTGCCGCGAGGCGCTGTCGGGCGATGAGACGCTCGCACGTGATGCGACGCTCGCGGGTGATGAGAGGCTCGCGGCCGGCGGGGAGGAGACCGGGCCTCTCGATCCGGGCGACTCAGACTCGTATACGTCCGTCATAGACGTTTGTATATCATAGATCACGACCATGGGTGATGAGGCCAGACGTGGGAACCGCGAGAAGCTGCTGCAGGCTGCGATCGAGTGCCTGCAGGAGAACGGCTACGCGCGCACCACAGCGCGCGACCTCGTCGCCGCGTCCGGCACCAACCTGGCCTCGATCGGGTACCACTTCGGCAGCAAGGACGCACTCCTGAACGAGGCGATCGCGGTCGGCTTTCGCGACTGGGTCCAGGAGGTCGAGCGAAGCGCCTTCGCTCCCGTCGGGGCCACGAGCACCGAGCGCTTGGAGCTCTCGCTCGCGGCGATGGTCGACCGCTTCGCCGAGCTGCGTCCGTTCCTGGTCTCGTTCGTCGAGGCCTTCCCGCAGGCGATTCGCGCGCCGGAGCTGCGCGAGCGGATGGCCCAGGCCTACGAGCAGGCGCGCGCGGCGGGCGCGGAGATGATCGTGCGCGCGCTCAGCGAGGAAGGCGTCAGCCTGGCGCCCGAGCAGGCGGCGATCGTCTCCTCGGCGCTGATGGCGATCTGCGACGGGCTGATCCTGCAATGGCTGCTCGACCCCGAGCGCGTGCCCTCGAGTCGCGAGCTGATGCAGGCCCTCGCCGCCGCGAGCGCGACGCTGACCCGCGGGGCAGCACCCATCGGCAGCTGACCGACGTCGGCAGCGGCTTCGCTGTCAAACGTCTGCAGACGTTCGCAACACTCGAAAGTCGTGCTGAAAGAGACGGCCCGCGGGCGTCCAGGCTGCTCGCGACGGTGCACTTCAGCCATGGGCCAACTGGTACAGTGGCTGCTCGTTTGCGTCGCCATGATTCGGGGAATCGGAGAGGGAGAAATGGATTTCCAGACTGGACCGAAGTACTTGGAATGCTCGATATGGCGCTTGTCGGCGCGCGTCTGGATGGCGGTCCTGTGCGCGCTCGCCGGAGCTGCTCTGGCCTCAGCGTCGACTGCCTCCGCGGGCGTGATGGCCTGGGGCGACAACGACAATGGTCAGCTCGGAGTCGAATCGCCGGAAATGAGCGACCTGCCGCTGTCGCTGAGCGGGCTTGGAGAAGCGACCTCGGTGGTGGCCTCCGACGGCTACAGCTTGGCGCTCATGCGTGACGGCGAAGTGATGGCCTGGGGCTCCAACAAAAAAGGAACTCTCGGCAACGGTCAGCAGGGTGCGGGAACCGATGTGCCGGCGCCCGTCAAGGGCTTGAGCGAAGTCGTGGCAATCTCCTCCTCGCACGGCTATGCGCTCGCGCTGCTGGCCGACGGAGAAGTGATGGCATGGGGCGACAACAAAGACGGCCGGCTCGGGAACGGGCAGGTCGGTGGCATCGCGGACGAACCAGTCAAGGTGAAGGGAGTCAGCGGGGCGATCGCGATCAGCGCGAGCCAGTTCCACAGCCTGGCGCTGCTCGGCGACGGGACCGTGATGGGCTGGGGCGGCAACAACAAGGGCGAGCTCGGCACAGGAAACTTCAACCGCGATTCAACGCCTGTGCAGATGAAGAACATCAGCGAAGCAGTGGCTGTTTCAGCGGGCAACGTTCACAGTCTCGTGCTGCTCAGAAACGGCACCGTCATGTCCACCGGCGCGAGTGAATTCGGCCAGCTCGGCGATGGCAAGCGTAAAAGGATCAACCTGCCCACGCCTGTGATAGGGCTCAGCGAAGTGACCGCCATCTCAGCCGGCGCTTTTCAGAACATGGCGCTGCTCAGCAATGGAACAGTGATGACCTGGGGCTGGAACAAATCGGGCGAGCTTGGCAACGGATCGAACAACGGTCCTGAATTCTGTGGCGGTAAATATGGCTGCGCCAAGTTCGCAATACCCGTCGAAGGGCTGAGCGAAGTCGCTGCCATATCGGCGGCCAGCAACACGAAGACCGGCGGGACGAACGTCAACGACCTCGTGTTGCTGCAGAACGGCACCGTGATGGGCTGGGGAGGGAACGAACACGGCCAGCTCGGCGATGGCAACACCAAACGCAGCTTCGTGCCGATCCAGGTGCAGGGACTGACGGGGGTAACCGCCATCTCCGCCGGCGGCTACCACAGCCTCGCGGTGGTCCCAGGGGCTTAGGCTCCGAGCAGCCCCCAAGTCGCGCGGCGCGAGCGAGAGCATCGGCGACGATGCTGACGGCGGCCGAGCTCGAAGTCGTGCGCACCGGCTCGGGTCCTGCGGTCGTGCTCGTCCACGGCAGCGTCATCGGCGCAGCCCAGACCTGGCGCCATCAGCTTCCGCTGGCAGAGCACTGGACGCTGATCCTCCCCAACCGTCCGGGATTCGGCGCCAGCCCGCCCCTTACGCGCGGGGACTTCGAGGCCGAGGCGCCGCTGATCGCCGAGCTGCTCGCGGGCGGTGCCCACCTGGTCGGCCATTCCTATGGCGCGGTGATCGCGCTGTATGCCGCGGCGCTGAGGCCAGCAGCGGTGCGCTCGCTGACGGTCTCCGAGCCCGGCTGCCTGAAGGTCGCCGCCGGCGAGCCCAGCGTGGACGCGCAGATCGCGCACGGCGAGGAGCTCTACAGGCACGCCGGCACGCTCGCTGCGCTCGACTTCCTGCGCGCATTTCGCGGCGGTGTGGGCTCCGCTCGCGAGACTCCCGAGCGTCTGCGCGGCGAGCTGCTGCAGGGTGCACGGATGCTGATGCGCGAACGCCCGCCCTGGGAGGCGCAGCCGCCATGGCAGCGCCTCGCCGCGGCCAGCTTCCCGAAGCTCGTGATCTCCGGTGGACACTCGCCGGTGTTCGAGGCCGTGTGCGACGCCGTCGCGCAGCGGCTCGCGGGCGAGCGCGCCGTGATCGAGGGACGCGGCCACACGATCCCCGCGACGGGTGCCCCCTACAACGAGCGCCTGCACTCGTTCATGGCCCGCTGCGAACGAGACGCCGAGGCTCGAAGTGGACTGGGATAGCGTACGGCGCACCGGCGCCTGTAAGGTGCTCGGGCAATGGCGGGGGGCCGCAATACGCTGAAGCTGGGGCTAAACACCGGGTACTGGGCCGGCGGGTCGCCCCCGGGTGCGGCCGAGTCGATCGCCGAGGCGGAGCGGTTGGGCTTCGACTCGGTCTGGACTGCAGAGGCCTACGGCTCGGACTGCCTCACGCCGCTGGCGTGGTGGGGCGCCTCGACCGAGAAGCTCAAGCTCGGCACTGCGATCGTCCAGATGTCTGCCCGCCAACCCGCCGCCACAGCGATGGCGGCGATGACGCTGGACCACCTCTCCGGCGGCAGGTTCATCCTCGGCCTGGGCGTGTCGGGCCCGCAGGTCGTCGAGGGTTGGTATGGGATGCCGTTCGCGAAGCCGCTCGCCCGCACACGCGAGTACATCGGCATCCTCCGCGACATCTGGGCGCGCCGCGCGCCCGTGCAAGCTCCGGGTCCCCACTATCCGCTGCCGCTGCCCGGCGGCACCGGGCTCGGCAAGCCGTTGAAGTCCTCGATCCATCCGCTGCGCGAGGACATCCCGATCTACCTTGGCGCCGAGGGGCCGAAGAACATCGCGTTGTGCGCCGAGCTCTGCGACGGCTGGTTGGCGCTGTTCTTCTCGCCCGATCACCAGGACATCTACGTGCCCTCGCTCGCCGAAGGCTTCGCGCGGCCCGATGCCAGGCGCACCGCCGAGGATTTCGAGGTCGCCGCGACCGTGCCGCTGATCGTCTCCGATGACCTCGAGCGTGCCGTCGACTCACTGCGCCCGTTCTACGCCCTCTATCTCGGCGGCATGGGCGCGAAAGGCGTCAACTTCCACGCGAATGTCGCGATCCGCATGGGCTACGAGGCAGAGGTCGACGAGATCGCCCAGCTGTACCTGGCCGGCCGTAAGGACGAGGCGGGCGCGAGGATCCCACGCGAGCTGATCGAAGCGATGGCGCTGATCGGCCCGCGCGAGAAGATTCGCGACGACCTCGCGCGCTGGCGCGAGTCGATCGTGACGACGCTGCTCGTCTCGGGCGATGTCGCGACGCTGCGGACGGCTGCCGAGCTGGTGCTCGGCTAGCGTCCTGCCGAGAGCCCTCAGCTCGCGTTCGACGCGGCCGGATCGGGTCGGATGACGACCGTGTCCGCGACCGGAATCACCTCATCAGCCGCCATCCCAACGCGCGCGGCATGCTCGCGAATCGCCTCCGGGCTGCTGGCCTGGTAGATGCAGACGGTCCCCACCCGGCCATCATCCTCGCTCAGCACATAGCTGCGAATCCAGCGGATGTCCTCGGGCATCTCCTCATCCCCCACCGCTTTCGAACGCTTCGCCGAGTCGCCGAGCGCCTCCGCCGAGTCCCAGGCGCCGCGTCGCAAGATCACATACGTGTCCATGAGCCGTCCTTTCGACGATTTGCCCGGCCGGCACTCGCTTCGGAGTCGACCGACCGACAGTCGGCCTCTACACTAGCCCGCGCTCGCGCACCGCGGGAGTGCGCTCCGCCGCCCGTGAGCGCGGCCCCTTGACGGCGGTGGAGTGCAGTCCGTCGGGCACGCGAGCGCACTCCACCGGGCGCGACTCATCCTTTGAACGAGTGGAATTCCCCGAGCGGATTCGGCAGTGTCGGTGTGAATGGCTTGAACTGGTAGGGCGTCGAGACGTCGAAGCCCGCTTTTTCCGCTGCCGCCTTTTCGGCGAATGGAAGCAGCGCTTCGACGGCCTGGCCGATGTTCCGCAAGGAGAGCGTGCGCTCGTAGCCGTTGGATCATCGGCGAGCTTCGAACACGCCGCGAGACGGTTCGGAGATCGACCCAGGCAGGACCGACGCGAGTCCGAACGCGGCGCCGCGCGGCAACGCCGAGCGTCGCGGTGAGGCGCGCTCGCGCGGGGCCCTTCTGCCGGTCTAGCCTGGCTGCAGCAGTCGTTTCACGCCCCGTGACTCAGCATCACGGCACGTTCCCGGGGAATCGCCACGTCTTCCTGGAACGGCAGCATCTCGGCGACGCCGGCCTCCTCGAAGACGCGCTGCACGCAGCGCGGCCCAGGCACGAGCGCGAAGTCGTATCCGCGCCTCTGGCACAGCCCGCAGCGAAACGCGATCACTGCCACTCCAATCGAGTCGATGTAGGTGAGCTTGCGCAGATCCAGCGTTATGCCGGTCACCCCTTCTTCGCAAAGGTGCTCGATCGCGACCTCGAGCGCATGGGCCGAGCTGCGGTCGAGCTCGCCCGTGATTATCAGCGTGTGGGTCCACGCGCTGCTCGCAGGAGCGAAGCGTTGCTCGCTCGCAGGCGATATCAGCCTGTCGTTGTTGAAGGCGGTCCGCGTCAGGTTCGGGACGCTTCCCGCCGCCGTGGCAGTGGTCCCCATTCGGACACTCGCCGCCACAGCTCTCTGCTGAAGTTTCATCACTGCAGCTCCTTCCAAGAAGCCTCGAATTGATATCCAGAGCCCCGGACCTCTCGATCCGGGAGCTGTCGAGTCGACCGGAAGGAGCTAGTCCGGGCGCTCTGGAATCAGAACGAAGCGTGCCGTCCGCCAGGGCTGACAGGTGGGCGGCAGCAGGCGCGTTGCGCAGGGCACCCCGAGATGCAACGGGCCGGCGATCGTGCCGACCGTCGAGAAGGCCGAGCCGGACGCGCCCATCATCGAGCCGGACGCCCCACCCGGTGTCGGGCTGGGCGCAGGGCTGACGGGAGGACTTTCTTCGGCGGGGTGCACCCGCCGAGCGCCAGCTGGCGACTCCGACGTGATCGCCCCCGGCGGCGCTGCGACGACCGCGACCAGGCCGAACGGCAGCGCCGAGAGGAAGCGCTGCGCTCCCAACCACCCGGCCGTGCAGTTGTCCGTCGAGCGCCCCCCCAGCGCCGACAGCTCACAGCTCAACGCCGTGCGCCAGGTGATGCCCGAGTTCGAGCGCGGACGGGACGATGCTTCGCGTTCGCGCACTGGGACGACCACCTGAGCGGAGGGGCCCTCGATCGTCGAGGCCTGGATCGGTGTGATGATCTGCGCATCCGAGAGCCCAGGAGCCGTTTCGGTTGCAACCGCATGGACATCGGCCGCGGGGTGCGCGTCGAGCGAGACGGAGCCCGAGGCTTCTTGATCTTCCTGTTCGGTCGATTCCTGCCCACCGCGTTCCGCGCTCGAATCGAGCAGCGCAACCTGCGGCGCTTCTTCGGGGGACGCTTGCGTTCCTGCAGAGCCTTCCCCGCTCGTTTCGGCGGCCGGCGCTTCTTCAGCTGGCGCTTCTTCCGCCGGAGCTTCTTCGCCCGGCTGTTCTTTCGGAGCTTCTTCGGCCGGAGCTTCTTCGGCCGGAGCTTCTTCGGCCGGCGGTTCTTCGGCCGGCGGTTCTTCGGCCGGCGGTTCTTCGGCCGGCGGTTCTTCGGCGGCCGGTTCTTCGGCGGGCGGTTCTTCGGCGGGCGGTTCTTCGGCGGGTGGTTCTTTCGGCGGTTCTTCGGCGGGGTGTTCTTCGCTCGCTTCCCCGGCGGGCTGTTCGTGGGGCGCCTGCTTGGCCGGGGCTTCCTTCGAGCGCCCCGCTTCGCCTACGCCTTCGCCAGATCCTTCCTCGCTTGATCCGCCGCCGGACTTGGCGTCTTCGGCGTTGACCACACTCGTGTCGCCGGCGCGGCTCGAGACATCCGCGTGAGCGCCGCGGGCAAGCACCAGTCCAGCGAGCAGCATGCAGATGACTGCTGCCAGTGCAAAGAAGCCTCTGTAGACAATCCGCCTCGATGGGTCCTGCGCCATCCCGACCATGTTCCCTCGTCACCTGCGCCTGCGGTACCGCCGCACCGAAATAATAAACAGGGCCGTCCTACGCCCGCCTCGCTCCCGCACCATGCCGCCACGGCCGGCAGGCCGCGCCGGCGCGGGGATCGCGTAGAGAAGCCGAGAGTCGACACGGACCCTCCCGGAGCGCGAGCATCCCCTCAGCAGGCTCCCGCTCATGCTTGGGCATCTCGCACCTCCTCTACGCGTTTCAGAACGCCAAATACTACGCCACCGATCAAGAGCGGTGCGACCGACCCCTCGCGAGCCGCCGCGCGGCGCGACCGAGGGAGCGGGCACCAGCCCGGGATGCGCCCGCGCACCAGGGGGTTGACAGTAAAAACACCGCACGATCCGAGATTTGATACCCTCGCCGCGGAGGGAGCCAGGGAGTCGGAGCCTGATTCCCGGGAGAAGGCGAAGGGGGAGCACGACGGTGTCTGCCAGCGCTATCAACACCGCTCGGGGGGAGTGGATGCGCTGGCACGCCGTCGGGCACGTGCTAGTGGGCCTCCTCGCCTGCTCGGCGCTGCTCGCCGCCGGCGCCCAGAGCGCCGCGGCGCGCAGCACCGGCAATAGCGCCAGCCAACGCATCGCGCCGCGGCCCCCGGTCGTGAACCTCCGTGCATGCAGGCCTTCCCCAAGCTGCGACTACGGGCCGATCTACACGAGCTATCCGACCTATGGCAACGAATACCCAGCGGACCTCGGCGACTGCACGTTCGCGGCGGCGGCCCACTGGGAGCAGATCGTCCTCGGGGTCGTCCCCGACCCCACGCGGCTGGGATACGAATTCGCGAACGCGGAAGGCTACGCGGCCGAGCTGACCCAGGAAGCCGGCCTGACCCAGGAACAGTTCCTGTCCTACTGGCAGCTGCGAGGGATCGGCGAGGTATACGCGACCGGGTTCTGGCGTTTTTCAACCTCGCCCGCCAGCACCAGGGAGGCGGTTCGCGAGCATCGAGCGCTGATCGTGGAGCTGAGCTTCGGCCATACCGCCGCGTTCGCCCAATACGAAGTCTCCGAAGGTCTGCACGAGGTCGTGGTCGACGGCTTCACGCCGAGGGGGCCGCTGGTGGTCAGCTGGGGACGGACCCTGCAGATGAGCTGGCGGCAGTGGCAAGGGGAGGCGATCGGCATGTGGGCGGTGCAGGCGAGCCGCTAGGCCGCTCGCGGCACGGGATTAGGCCAGCAGGCGCCTGGCGATCAGGTTCAGGACCTCGGCGCGGCTGCGCGCACCGTGATCGGCGGCGACGAAGTGATTGCCGATCCAAAGCGAGGAGACGAGCATGCAGCGGGCCTCGACATCGGCCTCGTCGGCGCAGAGGTCACCGAACAGCGAGCGCAGGTACTCCATTCGGCGGTTGTCGACGCGCCGGAGACGTTCGGCGACGGCCGGTTCGCGCCGCGCCCAGTCGCGGACGGCGAGGTCGATCCGCAGCAGCTCGCCGCTCGAGGAGGCGAGCGCGAACAGCCGCTTCAGCCGCGCCCTGGCGTCGCCGCCGCGAGCCTCGACCTGCTCGATCGCCTCCTCGACGCTCGCGCGCTCCCACGCGTCGAGCATCTCCTCGAGCAGCGCCCGACGATCCTCGAAGTACCAGTAGAAGCCGCCCTTGCTCACGCCGAGCGCCTTCGCCAGCGACTCGATCCGAACGGCCTCGGGGCCGCCGACAGCGAGAGCTCGCAGCCCCTCGTCGATCCACCTGACGCGCGGCGTGCGGGCCGGTGCCATCGCCGACTCCTACAGCGCCGCCGCGGAGTTGACAGCGCCGCACAATTGCGTAGCCTGCATCCATACGCAAGTGTATAGAGCGAGCCCCACGCGGATGAGCGAGCGCCTGCTGCTCTACGACCGCGACTGCGGGTTGTGCCTCAGCGTCGTGGCCGGCGCCCTGATCCTCGACCGCGCCAGGCGCCTGCGGCCGGTGGCATTGCAGAGCGCGGAGGCGGAGCGGGTCCTGCCCGGGATGCCTCCTGAGCAGCGCCTGGCAAGCTTTCATCTCCTCGATCAGGCGACGGGGCAGGTCAGCTCGGCCGGTGCCGGCCTCGCGGAGCTCGCCGCGGGGCTCCCCGGCGGTCGCCTCACCGGGAGCGTCCTGCGGGCGGCTCCAGCGCTCAACGAGCGTGCCTATCGGCTGGTGGCCGACAACCGACACCGGCTCGGACGCAAGATCCCCAGCCGGGTGAAGGCGGCGGCGAGAAAACGCGTCGAGCGGGCCGAAGCACGGCGGTGAGGGCATAGCTCGGGCGCAGGCCGCAGCTGGGCAGCCATCGCTTCGCTCGCGGCCCGGCCCAGAGGCATTGACAGGACCGTCGATGGAGTCTAGCCTTCGTCCATACGCCGGCGTATGGATGGAGGTCATCGAATGAGGCTCCCGAACACCGCACAAACCTCACGGCCCTGGCGAATCCACGAGGTCGTCCCGGACTTCCGGCTCGAAGACGTCTGGGCGCTGCCGACTCCGGGCGGGCCGAACGATCTCCCTCGGCTCGTAGAGGGCATCGCCTCAGGCAACACATCGCAGGGATCGCCCCTCCTGGCCAGAACGCTGTGGGCGATCCGCTGGAAGCTCGGCGAGCTGCTCGGCTGGGACGAGCCGAAGGCCGGCGTCGGCGCCAGGGTCCCGACGCTGCGCGACCGGCTGCCCGCCGACCTGCGCGAAGCCCCGTCGGGCCCGAAGTTCGACTCGCTTCCGTTCGTCTCGCTCTACCTGCTCGAGGACGAGTGGGCGGCGGAGATGGCCAACAGGACCGTTCACGGGGTCATGCACATCGGCTGGGTCCCAGACGGGAACGGTGGCTACCATGGCCAGATGAGCGTCTACGTGAAGCCCAACGGGCTGCTCGGGATCGGCTACATGGCCGCGATCCGGCCGTTCCGGCATCTGATCGTCTACCCGCCGCTGATGCGAGAGATCGGGCGGGCGTGGCGGGCGAGCAGCCCCGATCCGGCCGCGGCACGGGGCTAGCTCCAACCCGATCCCGAGTTGCGCGAGTCAGACGTGGTGGGCGACCATCAGCGAGCGCTTGCGGCTGCCTCCAGCTGCCTAAGACGCACGGGGTCGGTGCGTCAGCTCGCCATCGGCGGTCCCGCGCCGACCGTCTTGGACGCCGCGGCGATCTCGTCGCGAAGCGCCTTCAGCGCGTCGACGTAGATCTCAGAGAACGTCGGGAACGGCTGGATCGTGTCCGCGAGGACGTCGACCGGGATGTGGGCACGGATCGCGAGCGTCGCCTGCTGCAGCCACTCGCCCGCCTCGGGACCGAGCGCGTAGGCGCCCGTCAGCCGCTCGCCGTCGCTCAGTAGCGTCAGGAAGCCGTTGCTGTCGGCGTAAGCGCGGGTGTAGGTGGCGGTCTTCGACACCCCCGAAAGCGGGACCATGGCGCTGCAACGGCCCGCCGAAGCGCCCACCGCCGCGGCCTGCGGATCCGTGTACACGACGCGTGGAACGGCCTCGTAGTTGGCCTTTCGCGGCTCGCCGAGGATGTTCGCGGCGACCACATCAGCCTGGTACTTGCCGACGTGGGTCAATGGCCAGAGGCCGTTCACGTCGCCGATCGCCCACAGATGCTCCGCCGCGCGCAGGTGCGCGTCGACCGGAACTCCATGTGCGTCCGCCTCGACGCCGACGGTCTCGAGGCCCAGCCCGAGCACCCGCGGGCGCCGGCCGGTGGCGACGAGCAGCCGCTCACCACGCAGCTCGCGCCCGTCGTCGAGCTCGAGAACGTAGTCCTCGTCCTCGCGTCGCGCGGCGCTCGCATTGGCGGACAGGTAGAGCTCGATCCCCTCGCGTTGCAGAACCTCGCCGAGCGCCTCGCCCAGCGGCGCTGGCTCGCGCGCGAGCACGTGCTCGGCCATCTCGACGACTGCCACCTCGCCGCCGAGCCGCCGAGCCGCCTGCGCCATCTCCACCCCGACCGGCCCGCCACCCAGGATCAACAGTCGGCGCGGAACGGCCTTCATGGACGTCACCTCGCGGTTGGTCCAGACGCCGTCGAGCTCGCGCAAACCCGATACCGGCGGCACGACCGCATCGGCGCCGTTCGCGAGGACCACGTGGTCGGCGGTATGCCGCACGCCGTCAACGTCCACGACGCCCGGGCCGGCGAGCCGTCCGCTTCCGCGCAACAGGTCGATGCCGTGATCGCCCAGCCAGCGCTCCTGCCCGGCGTCCGAGTAGTCGGAGACCATGAAGTCACGCCAGGCGAGCGCCGCCTCGACATCGACGTCGGCACTCGCGGCGGACTCGCGTGCCCCATGGACCGCCTCGCCCGGTCGCAGCAGCGTCTTGGAGGGGATGCAAGCCCAGTACGAGCACTCACCTCCCACGAGCTCGCGCTCGACGACTGCCACGCGCAGGCCGCCCGCCGCCAGAGCGGCCGCGCAGTGCTCGCCCGGCGAGCCGCCGCCGAGCACGATCACGTCATAGTCGCTGTTCGTGTTCATGTCGGCAGCTCCTCGCCGGCGCGCTCGCGGACCATGTAGAGCGCATACCAGTCCGGCCAGTCAGCGTCCTCCTTTCCGGTTCGCTGCTCGTGCTTGCCGTGTGCCGCGGCTGCGCGTCTCAGCGCTTCCGCGAGGTCCTGCGCGGACTCATACGCCGTGGTCATGCCGTCTCCTTTCAGCGGCCCGGGAGCCGTTTCTTGATCTCCTGGAGTAGCCAGCCGTTGCCGTCCGGATCGCTGAAGGCGACGAACGAGCCATAGTCGGCGTGCTCGGCGGCCGGCCCGCTCACCCGTCCCTCGGCCGCCGCGTGATGGAAGACCCCCGTCACGTCGTGGAACGTCTCGCTGACGTCGGCGCCACGCGCGATCAGCTCGGCACGGGCGGCGTCGATGTCGTAGACGGACAGCTGCAGACCTTCGTAGGAGCCGGGCGGGGCCGACGTCAGCCCTTCCCCGAAGATGATCGAGCAGACGGAGCCCGGCGGCGTCAGCTGCACCACCCTGTAGCCCTTCTCGACAGTGAGGTCGGCGTCCAGACGCCACCCCAGTCCCTCGTAGAAGGCCTTCGCCCGATCGACGTCCGAGACCGGCAGGACCACCACCTCGAGCCTCAGCTCCCCTGCCTTCACCGGCGGCGTCCCCGCCGCGCTCTCGCTGCTCACATCGACGCTGCTCATCTCGACCTCCATCTCGTCGTTGGCGCCACTCTCCTTCCGATCCCCGCGGAAGTCAAGGAGCACCGAGGCCCCGATCCTGCGCCGCCGCAGGCGATCTCGATGCGGTGCCGTCCGGATCGAACACGGACACCGAGCGCCGTCCAGCGGCTCAAGCCGGGCGCAGCATTCGTGCGCCAGCTGTCAGCTCAGGGCAGCGCCTGTGCCACGACCCACTCGTCGATCAGCTCGACGCGCTCTCTGGTCAGCGCATGTCCGTCGTTGAATCGAACGTGGCGGAGAGCGTTCTCTGCCCCGAGAGCCGCGTACATGCTGCGTGCATGTTCGGCGACCTCGTCGGCGTCCCTCGAATAGGGGTCCTCGGTGGCTGAAGCGAGCAGCAGGGGACGCGGAGCGACCAACATCGCTATGTCATCGATGTCGGAAACCCTCCGAATGCCGGGGATGACCAGCGACGCCTCGATGCCGGTCCCGGCCGCCATCTTCGCGCGATAGGGCCTGGTTGGGCTCCGCGACGAGACCCGCGACCTCGCTCTTGCCGAGATGCCACTGGTTGTGGTGCTGGTGGTAGACGACGGCGGCAGGGAATGGTCCGTCGCCTTCGGGTAGCAGCAGGAGCGCCGGGATCTTCTCGAGATCTCCCCAGGCGTAGTGCACGAGCTGCTCGTTGTATCCGTCGCGACGTCGCTCCTCTAAGACCTCCAAGGCGGAGGCCGAGGAAGCAACCGAGAAGTCGACCAGCTCCGCGACGCGCGCTCGCAGCGCCTGCTGAGACCCGCGGAGCTTGCGATCCCGCTCCATCGTGCGTCGTGCTTCGACCATCGATCGAGTATGCGCCCGCCCTTGTCTCCTGGTCAACTAGACCCGCGAGACGCATCAAACCCCGCCGAACGAGTCCCACGCGCACAGGCGAGCGCGGTACTTGCAGACAACCGTCAGTGGAGGGGCTAGGATTAGCTCACCCTTCGGTACTGGTGACTGCGGCTGCGGATCGACGGGGTCCCGAAAACATCCCCAAGGCCTTCGGAGGAACAGGGTGAGCGATACGAGCACCGGACACGGCAAGGTCGTCGTGAACAGGTGCATGTCGCTTGACGGTTTCATCGCCGCTGCCGGCCATGTGATGGACTGGGGCGCTGGTCGCCAGCTCGCCGACTTCGTCGGGCCGGACGAGTTCCACGAGATCGCGGCGGCCACCGGCGCCATGCTCGTCGGCCGGCGGACCTCCGACGTCGGAGACATGATGGAGGCCGAGAAGCCGGGCAGCGTCGACTACCCCTTTTCCGGACCCGTGTTCGTCCTCACCCATCGCCCACCGGAGCCACCGAATCCGGGCATCACGTACCTCACCGGTGACATCGGGGAAGCGGTAGCCACGGCGCGCAGCGCCGCGGCCGGCAAGAGCCTGGAGATCCTCGGCGCCGACGTCGCCGCCCAGTGCCTGCAGCGGGGCCTCGTCGATGAGATCCTGGTGTACGTACTGCCGGTGCTGCTCGGCGACGGCATCCGCTTCTCGCCGCCGGGCCTCCCCCGGATCGACCTCGAACCAGTCAGCGCGACGCGGTCGCGCAGCGTCACCATCCTCCGGTTCCGCGTCCGCGAGTAATCGCTGCTCAGCATTCCCCGGCTTGCGCGTCCAAAGCCTGCCAAGCTCCGGACGTAGCTTTCCCGAGCCAAGAACGGGAACCAATGGACCCTGGTGGACGAAGACCAAACACTCAGGAGCGGGTTGACGCTTTGCGCATAGCGCTGCAGGACTCGGACCTCGCCGGCACTCAGCACCCCGTCGCATCGCGCAACGTCCGGCATGCCTGAGCCATGCGCGACTGGGAAAGCGCGGCGACACGGCGACGGAACGTCTCGCGCGGGAGGGTGTGCAGGTTGTCGAAGTTCACCACGCAATCCGAGGGGACGCCATCCTCAGACGGCGTGAGCTCGAGCTCGGATACCAATCCCCGCTGCGTTCGCGTGAGCGCCGCGACGACGAGCGAGCCGATCCGGTCAGCGACCGGATCGCGCGTGAGGATCAGGACCGGACGATCCCCGCCCGGCGCCGCCGCAAACCAGAATCTCACCCCGTTGCATCTCGCCAATCAGCCCAGTCCTCGGCAAGCCCCCAATCGGCGACCTCCGACAGCGACAGCTCCGCCGCAGTCAACGGCGTCTGCGCCCACGCATCAGCTTCGTGCTCGCTGTTCAGCACAGCGAGGTGCCGGTGCACAGCGTCGCGCAGTATCTCCGAACGATCCACGCCCAACGCCTCCGCCCAGCGTTGGATCTCATCCGCCTCGTCGTCCCGGATCCGGAAGCTGAGCATCGTCATACGCTCAATATATCGCGTATGACGACTCCTTGTGTGCAGCGACACCGAGCATCGATAAGTCGCGACCGGAACCCCGCAGCGAAGCCCGGTGTGCCGTCTTCGACGCCGGGACCAGGGTTCGCACAACGTGTAGCAATGGAGACGGTGGGAATCGAACCCACGTCCGCGACCGCGTGTGAATGACTTCTACGAGCGTAGCCGGCGCTCTGATCTCATCCCTCGCTGGCCACGCCGGCCGGGTTGCGAAGGACCAGCCTCCTGAGATGTTCCCGGATTGGTGGAGGCAAACCGCCCCGGGTGAGCCCGCTTTCTGATCCCGGCCTTCCCCGCCGCGGGCGAGCGGGGCCCGAGACCTCGGGTCTAGCTCTTAGCTAGACAGCGAGGGCGTGCTCGTGAGAGTCCGCACTTATGGTTTTCCCGGGTGTTTTACGAGGCCGCCCGGGACCTCGACTCGCCGCCATCCGCACGAACCGACCGCGTCGAAGCCTGTCGTCCCCGGATGTTTGACCCATCCATTCTAGCTGCCGCGCGGCGCTCCGCCTCGCCCCCGCCCCAGGTCGCGCTGGTAACCGATCCAAGACGCAAAGCGACGCGGTCCCGGGCCGCTCGAGGAACCCTCCGCGTCCGGCCCGAAAGCCCTCTGCGGTTTGGGTGGCGCGGCCTCACACCTCAGTGGCCTCGCTCTTTGCGGCTCGGTTCCGCGTCTGGGTTCAATTTACGCCGGCGTCCCAGCGATTGCAAGCCCTCCGCGAGCGCCTCCCCCGCATACTCCGCGAAAAATGATCTGCGCCCGCGCGCCACGCCCAGGTCGGCCCCGCGGAAGAGCTGCCCAGCCTCCTCCAAACGCCTCGCCGGGCGCGTGGAGACGACGGCATCGCGCGGTCTTAGGCGGCGCTTATCCCTGCTGCCACAATGGTGATGTGGACAGTCAGGATCTCTCGCTGCGAGCGTCCCCTCTGGGGCCGGGCAACCCCGGCCCAGCCCAGAGCTACCCCACGACGTCCAAGCCCGCGGGGCCAGCGAGTGTCCCTCGCGTCAGCGGCGAGGACCCGTTCGGCGAGAGCAGCACGCTCTCGAAGCGCACCCAGCCGCTGCGCAAGCGAATCGGCGGTGCGGTCGCGGCGGTGATCGCGATGTTCGCCAAGTTCTTCGCCGCGATCAAGAGCGTGCTGGTGCTGCTTCCGAATGTGAAGATCCTCGCCACCGCCGGAACGGCGCTGGTCTCGGTGGCCGCCTACAGCCTGCTGTGGGGCTGGACGTTCGCCGCAGGCTTCGTCGTGCTGCTGTTCGTGCACGAGATGGGGCACGTGTTCCAGCTGCGCCGTGAGGGCATCAAGGCGAGCGCGCCGATGTTCGTGCCGTTCCTCGGCGCCGCCATCTTCTCGCGCTCACTCGGCGACGACGCGCTCGCCGAGGCGCGGGTGGGACTCGCGGGTCCGGTGCTCGGCACACTCGGCTCGATCGCCTGCCTGGGGCTCGCTGAGGCGACCAACAGCGACATGCTGCGGGCGCTCGCCTACGTCGGCTTCTTCCTGAACCTGTTCAACCTGCTGCCGGTGGTGCCGCTCGACGGAGGCCGCGCGATGGCCGCGATGGCTCCGTGGATGTGGTTCATCGGCTTCGGCGCACTGGTCGCGCTCGCGTTCGCGTTCCCCAACCCGATCATCCTGCTGATCCTCGTGTTCGGCGGGCTCGAGACGTGGCGGCGCTGGCAGGCGCGCAAGACCCGCTCACTGGAGCAGGCGGCCTACTACCGCGTCGCTCCGCGCCACCGGTTGTTGGTCGCCGCGGTCTACGTCGGGCTGATCGCGATCCTGGTCATCGGCATGGACGTCTCCCACATCCTCGCCTCGGGCAGCCACAGCTTCCGCTCGATCTAGCGCCGCGCTTCGCGCAGCCCCCGTTCGACGTCGCGCTTGCTCTCGCGCTCGCGCATCGACTGGCGCTTGTCGTAGACGTCCTTGCCGCGCGCCAGCGCGATCTCGACCTTGGCGCGCGACCCCGAGAAGTAGATCCGCGTCGGCACGAGCGTCAATCCGCGCTCGGCGACCTGCATCGCCAGGCGGTCGAGCTCGCGACGGTGCAGCAGCAGCTTGCGTGGGCGCTCGGGATCGTGGTTCTCGCGCGACGCCGGCGCGTAGGGCGGTATGTGCACCGAGTACAACCACAGCTCGCCGTCCCGAATCGCCGCGTAGCCGTCCTTGAGCTGCGCTCCGGACTCGCGCAGCGCCTTGACCTCGGTCCCCTCGAGCACGATGCCGCACTCGACCCGCTCGATCAGCTCATAGCGGTAGGACGCGTAGCGGTTGGACGCGACATCTCCCGCACCTATCTTGCGCTTGCCGCGCTTGCCCTTGGCCATGCTGACGCGAGCCTAGACGGTCGCCACCCTGCGGCGCCACTCGCGAGCGCGACCGTGGGGTTGCCTGGTGTGCGCCGGCTCAGGCGCCCGGCACGAGGTCCACGCGCCCGCGCACCGTGTCGACGCGCGCGACCCGCACCTCGATCGCGTCCCCGAGGCGGATCGTGCTCCCGTAGCCCTCTGCGCGCAGCATCGTCTCGTGCTCGTCCAGCTCCCACCATTCGCCAGCCCCCTGCGTCTGCCCGCCCGCGAGCAGTCGCAGGCGCCGCACCGGCAGCATGCCCTCGTACAGCGGCCCGCCGGCCTCGCCCTGGGCGGCGCGCTGGGCCCGCGACCTGGCGGAGGCGCTCGCGGGGCGCTCGCCGCCGAAGGAGACGAACGCTCCCGCGGAGATCAGGCCGGAGATCTCGCCGCTGAAGCTGCGCTCCCAGCCCTGCTCGTAGAGCTCCTGCTCGAGTGCGAAGCAGCGCGCGAGATCCTCGCCCGCGCGCTCGATCGCCATCGCGGCGCGCTCGCGCTCTGAGCTCCACTCGCCGAGATCGCGCAGCTCGCTCGCCCGTGGAGCACTCTCGTCGCCGCCGAGCGTCGACAGCAGCGCCCGATGGCAGACGATGTCCGGGTAGCGGCGAATCGGCGAGGTGAAGTGGCAGTAGCACTCCGAGCGCAGACCCGCATGACCGATGTTGCGCGGCGAGTAGAAGGCCTGCTGCAGCGATCGCAGCACGAGCGAGGTGAGCGCGATCCGACCGCCCCAGGGACCCGATCGCGGCCGCGCCCGCGACTCGCCGGTGTCCGCGAGGGAGTCGCTCGTCGGCCTGCCGCGAGAACGTGCGCCGCTCGTCGGCCTGCCGCGAGAACGTGCGCCGCTCGGTGACGCGCCGTGCGAGCGCGCCAGCGTCGCCCGGACGTGGCGCTCGACGCGCAGCGATATCTCGCCCAACAAAGTCGCTGCCTGCGAGGGAGAGAGGCTCTCGGGGACCGGTGGCGTCGGCACTCCGAGAGACGCCAGCTGCTGCGCGAGTCGGGTCACCCGCGCCGGCTCAGGACGCTCGTGAACGCGATACAGACAGGGCGTGCCTCGCTCGGCGAGGCGTTTCGCCACCGCTTCGTTGGCGGCGATCATCAGGTGCTCGATCAGTCGGTGGGACTCGCTCTGCTCGCGTGTCGCGATCGCGCTGACGTTGCCATCGTCATCGAAGCCGAACTCCGGCTCGCCGGAGTCCAACGTCAGGCCCCCTCGCTGCTCGCGCGCGTCGGCGAGCGCAGCCGAGGCCTCGCGCGCGGCCCTCAGCGGAGAGGCCCAGGGCTCGCGCGCGCTCTCGCTGCCGGCGAAGATCCGCTCGACCTGCTGATACTCGAGACGCTCGTCGGAGCGGATCAGCGAGCGGTAGAAGGCGCTGCGCAGCACTCGCGCGCCCTGCAGGTCCATCTCGACCGTCACCGCCGCGCGGGCGAGGCCCGGCAGCAGCGAGCAGGCGTCGTTCGACAGCGCGCCCGGAAGCATCGGCTCGACGGCTCCCGGCACGTACACGCTCGTTGCTCGCGCTCGCGCCTCGTGGTCGACGAGCGAGCCCTCGGGCACGAACGCGCTCACGTCGGCGATGTGCACCCACACGCGGATCGCGCCGTCTCGACGCTCGGCAGAGATCGCGTCGTCGAAGTCCCTGGCGCTGGCGGGATCGATCGTGAACGTCGCCAGGTCGCGCAGGTCGCGGCGTGCGCCCGCCTCGAGCTCCCGTTCGAGCTCGTGCGGGCCGCGCTCGCCCGCTGCCGCCGCCTCGCGCTCGAGCGCCGGCGAGAACCTGCGCGCGAGCCCGCGATGCAGCAGCAGACCCTCGATCGCGTCACGCGCGAGGTCGGGACTGCCGATCACCCGCACGATCCGCGCCCGCTCCGCGCGGCCGCGCGTGGGCAGCGCCACCAGCACGAGCTCGCCCGACCGCGCTGCGCCGCCGCCCGGAGCCGACACCCGGTTCGACGCCAGCACGATCCGCGCGGAGCCCGAGCGAGACCTTGCGCGGGGCTGGCCGTCGCGCTCGGCGACGATCGCGGGGAAGTGGGGCTCGGCCGCCCAGAAGCGCCCCCGCTTCTGGATCGTCGCGACGAGCGTGTCCGTCACTTGACCTTGGCGGCAAGCGTGTCGAGCGCGACTTCGAGCCCATGCGCGCTGTCGACGCCATGCGCCACTCGCACTTCCGGGGTCACGCCCGCACCCTGCTTGATCCCGCCGCCGCCGAGGTTGCGTCCGTTGGGGGTGAAGTACTCGCCGACCGTGAGGTCGAGCGCCCCGCCGTTGGTGAGTGGCTCCTCCTCCTGAAACACGCCCTTGCCGAACGTATGCGTGCCGACGATCGTTGCGCGGTGATGGTCCTGCAGCGCCGCCGTGACGATCTCCGAGGCCGACGCCGTGTTCCCGTCGACCAGCACCACGAGCGGGAACGGCGGCTTGATCGCGTCTCCGACCGCGCTCAGCGTCTGCGTCGGCTGGGTGCGCCCGCGCGTGGTAACGATCGTGCCGTGCTCGATGAAGATGCTCGCGATCAGCTGCGCCTCCTCCACGAGCCCGCCGCCGTTGTCGCGCAGGTCGAACACGATCCCGCGCGCGCCGGCGTGGAGCTCGTGTTCGATCGCTTCGCGCACTTCTCCGTGGGCGCCGAGGCTGAAGGTCGCGAGCGCCACCACTCCGAGCTTCTTGCCCTCCACGGTCTTGCTCGCCGAGGCCACCACCGGCTCGGAGATCGTCGCTCGGGTCAGCTTCACCTGCCGGGCGCCGTGGCCTGGACGGCGTTCCAGCGACAGCGTCACGTCGGTTCCCGGCGGACCGACGATCAGCGCCCGGGAAGCATCGACGTTCATGCCCGCCAGCCGGCGGCGGTTCACCGCCACGATCGCTTCGCCGGCATGCAGGCCCGAGCGAGCCGCCGGCGAGGAGTCGAACACCCGCACGATCGCCAGTCCGCGCGGCAGCGGCGCGACTTCCACGCCGATGCCCGTGAAGCTCGGCGGCGTGTCGAAGTCGCGGAATTCGCTCGGCTTCAGATAGTGCGAGAAGCGGTCATCGAGGCTCGCGACCGCGCCGGAGATCGACGCGTTCGCCAGCTTGCTGGGTGCGATCGGCCTGTAGTAGTCGCTCGCGATCCGATCCACCGCTTCTTCCACCACCCGCGTTTCGCCCCCCGCGACCAGCGCCGAGCGCGCGAATGCGGGCAGGTCTTCGGGGTGGCCACCGAGCCAGATGCCGCCGACGAGCAGGATCGGCAGCAGCGCCACGAGGACGAAGACGAGGCGGCGTCGGCGGGACATCGGCAGGCCAAGCGTAGTGAAGCCGCGCCCGGCCCGAGCCCTCTGGTTTCGCCCGCTCGCGCTCAGACGCGCAGGAAGCGTCGCAGCGAGAGCCCCGAGCCGGTCGCCGAGACCGCCACCGAGCAGCCCATCAGGATCGCGATCAGAATCGGAAACGCGACCATGTCGGGCTGTGAGATCAGCTTCACCGTGTTGGCCAGCGGATCGATCAGCGTCACCTTCGCGAGCGCGAGCAGGCCGATCGCACAGCCTCCCCCGATCGCGCCGAGGAACACTCCCTCGAGCACGAACGGCCAGCGGATGAACCAGTCTGTCGCCCCCACCAGCTTCATCACCTCGACCTCGCGCCGGCGCGCGAACAAGGACAGACGGATCGTGTTCGAGATCAGCAGCACCGATGCGATCACCAGCAGTCCTGCGAGCAGGCCCATCGTCAGCTTGATCACCCGCGTCGCCGAGAGGATCTGGTTGGTCTCGGCCTGGCGGTCCTGCACCGCCGCGATCGCGGGATCGGTGACCAGGCGCGTGCCGAGAGGGCTCGACTGATCGAGCTCTGCGCGAATCGCGCCGGCATACTCGGGATTGGAGGGCGTCACCCGCAGGATGTCGGGCAGCGGGTTGTAGCCGATCAGCGCGAACGCCTGCGGGTTGAGCTTGCGCTCCTGTTCATAGGCCTGCTGCTTGGAGACGAACTGCACCTTGCCGACATGCGGCGCGCGTTCGATCTCAGAGCGCGCCCGCGCGGCTTCGGCGGTGTTCGCGCTGGTGCTCAGGTCGACGTCCACCAGGACCCGACTGCGCACGTCGTTGGCGGCGCCGTTGGTGGCCTGCACGACCGGGATGAAGACTCCCAGCACGAGCGTCGTGACGAGCACCGACGCGAACGCCGCGAAGCTCGGCAGGGCGTTGTGCCGGATCGAGCGAATGCTCTCTTTGAGGAAGAAGCCCGGTTTCATGCCCTCGGGGCCAGCACTCCGCGCGCAGCCTGCAGCGTTTCGTCGCGCAGGCGCTCGCCGAGCTCATCGGTGCTCTCCTCGCGCAGGTACAGGCCCGTCGCCTCGTCCCTGACTATCCGCCCGCGTCGCAGCTCGATCACGCGCCGGCGCATGCGATCGACCATCTCGCGGTCGTGCGTGGCCACGAGCACCGTCGTTCCCGCGCGATTGATCCGGTAGAGCAGCTGCATGATCCCGATCGAGGTTTCGGGATCGAGGTTGCCGGTCGGCTCATCGCACAGCAGCAGCGGCGGGCGTGACGCGAACGCGCGCGCCACCGCGACACGTTGCTGCTCGCCGCCGGAGAGCTGATGAGGGTAGTTGTGGAGCTTCGTCGAGAGCCCCGTCAGGCGCAGCACGTCCGGCAGCGTCGCCCGTATCTGCTTGCGCGAGGCCACCGTCACCTGCAGCGCGAAGGCGACGTTTTCATACACCGTCCGGTTCGGCAGCAGCTTGAAGTCCTGGAACACGACGCCGACGTTGCGCCGGTAGTAGGGGACCCGCTTGCGCTCGAGCGTCGACAGGTCGCGTCCGGCCACCCGCACGAGGCCCTCGCTGGGCTCGAGCTCCTTGATCAGCAGCCGCATGATCGTCGACTTGCCCGACCCGGTCGGCCCCACCAGGAACACGAGCTCGCGGCGCGTAACCGCAAACGTCGCCCGCTCGAGTCCGATGTCGCCGGCCCCGTAGAACTTGGAGACGCCCCGCAGCTCGACGACCGTCTCGCGGCCGTCGCGAGCCTCGGGAGTGGCGCGCGGCGCCTTGGCCCCCCCTGCGAGCGCCGGCTTTGCCGGCGCCGGCACGGGCGCAGCCGCCTGAGCGCGCCGCGCGCCCGTACGGGCGCCGGTCGCGGACTTCGGGGCAGGCAGCGTCACGCGGACGCGGCGCGGGTCCGGCGCGGGGAGCTGGCGCTTCTCCGGACGGGTCGGGCCTGTGGGGCTGCTGGTGCTGGGCGACATGGCCCGGGAGCGTACCGTGGCGCGAGCGTCGCGCACAGGGAAAGCCCTGCATGCAAGCGCTTTTGCAGAAGAAGGAGACGCGACGCCCCCGTTCCGGGCGCGCCGGGGCTCGCCTGCCAGGGCCCGTGAGCGCTCGCGACCGAGAACGGCAGGGGCGGCTAAGGTGAGCGCCAATGGCGAGCATCACGACCAGCACAGTCGCTGCCAACGGCCTTCCCGTTCACACGGTCGCGATCCCAGGCACCCGCGCCTTGACGGTCCTGGTCGCGTTCGACGCGGGCGCGCGAACCGAGCGCCCGGAGGAGAACGGGATGGCGCATTTCCTGGAGCATCTCGTGTTCAAGGGCGGCGAGAAGTACGACAGCTACCGCGCGGTCAACGAGACCGCCGAGCGGTTGGGGGGTGTGCTGAACGCGTACACGAGCCACGACCTCGTCGCATTCCACATCACCGTCCGCTCGGAGTCCGCCTCGGAGGCGATCGATCTGCTGAGCGACTTCGTCGGGCGCCCGCGCCTGGACGCGGATGAGCTCGACCGCGAGCGCGGGGTCGTGATCCAGGAGATCAACCGTGCCTACGACCAGCCGGCGACGGTCGCGGAGTACCTGATCGATCGCGCCGCCTTCGGCGCGCATCCCCTCGGACGCACGGTCCTCGGGCCCGAGCAGAACCTGCGCAGCTTCAGCCGCGACGCGATCCTCGCATTTCGCCGCCGTCGCTGGTCGGGACAGCGTGGCGGCGCGTTCCTCGTCGGCAACGTCGAGAGCGTCCCCTCCGAGGCCGAGCTGAGCGAGGCCTTCGGCCGCTTCCCGAGCCTGCCAGCGCCGGAACCCTACGTGCCGGCGCCGGACTTTGCGCCGCAGACGCTGGTCGACCAGCGCGACACCAACCAGTCGCACCTGCGGATGATCTATCGCCCGCAGATCAAGGTGCAGAGCGTTTGCGAGCGAGCGGCACTGTCGATCTACGCGACCCTGCTGGGGGGCTCGATGGGCTCGCGCCTGTTCGATGAGATCCGCGAGAAACGCGGCCTCTGCTACTCGGTCTACGCGGTCGACCACGCGTTCGCAGACGTGCCGGTGCTGCAGCTCGGCTCAGGCCTGGAGTCGGCGAAGTGCATCGAGGCGTATACGCGCATGCGCGAGATCGTCGCGGAGCTGCGCGAGCAGGGACCGACCGAGGAGGAGGTCGCGCGGGCGCGCGCCTACGCCGCCGGGCGGCTCGTGATCGCGTTCGAGAACTCGGGTGCGGTCGCCCGCTATGCGGCCAACCGGGCGATCGTGTTCGGCGAGGACATCGACCCCGACGCGGCGATCGCAGCGCTCGACGCGGTCACGCCGAGCGAGGTCCGCGAGGTCGCCGCGGGGGTCGCCGAGACGCTCGCCGTGGCGTGCGTCGGGCCACACGAGGCCTCGGAATTCTGAGGCCTCGTGTGAGGCCTCGGAATTCTGAGCGCGCCGCGGCGCGCTGCCTGGGGCTCAGGACACTAGCCGAGCGCGACCATGCGGTCGATCGGCAGGCGCGCACGCTCGGCGATATCCGGGGGCACGCTCACCTCGAACTGCAGCTCGCGCAGCGAGTCGCGGAGCTTCGGCAGCGTGATCATCTTCATGAACACGCACGACGCCTCCGGATTCGCGGCGATGAAGCTGACGTCCGGCGCGGCCATCTGCAGCGGGTAGAGCATCCCGGTCTCGGTCGCCACCACCGCCTCGCGGCGACGCTCGCCACCGGCCTCGTGCTCGAGCTTCTCCGCGTAGTCGAGCATCCCGCCGGTCGAGAGCATGTGCACCCCCGCTGAGGAGATGTCGCCGGCGGCGACGTACTCCATCACGCTCGTCGTGCAGCCGCACTCGGGGTGGATCAGGAAGTCCGCGTCCGGATGCTGCTCGCGCACCTTCTCAATGTCCGATGGACGGATGCCGGCGTGCACGTGGCACTCGCCATCCCAGACATGCATCGGCCTGCCGAGCTCCTTCTCGACGTAGGCGCCGAGCCACATGTCTGGACCGAACAGGATCTCCGTGTCCTCGCCATGGGTCGCGTAGATGTGGCGCACGACCTCGACGGCGTTCGCTGAGGTGCAGCAGTAGTCGGTCAGCGCCTTGACCTCGGCGGTCGTGTTCACGTACATCACGACCACTCCGCGCGGATACTCGGCGCGCCACGCAGCCAACTGCTCGGCGTCGATCGAGGCCGCGAGCGAGCAGCCCGCCCGTAGGTCGGGGATCAGGACGGTCTTCTGCGGGCACAGGATCGAGGCTGTCTCGGCCATGAAGTGCACGCCACAGAACACGATCACGTCGCTCTCGGTCGCGGCCGCGTGGCGTGAGAGGCCGAGTGAGTCGCCGACGTAGTCGGCGGCATCCTGCACCTCGGGCACCTGATAGTTGTGCGCGAGGATCACCGCGTTGCGCTCGGCGGCGAGCGCCTTGATCTCCTCGTGGAGATCCGCGATCTCGAGCTCGGACAGTCGCTGCAGCGGCTCCGCGTTCGGGATCGCAGCCGCGTTTGGCGCCATCGGCAGCAGATTCACGGAAGCACCTCCAGGCTCATCGACACGTCCAGGGCGCTCGCCGAATGGGTGAGCGCTCCGATCGAGATCCAGTCTACCCCCGTCAACGCGCGCTCCCGGAGGGTCACGAGCGTGACGTTGCCGCTCGCCTCGAGCCGCGCCCGGCCGGCGACCTCGGCGACGGCGGCACGCAGCTGATCCTCATCCATGTTGTCGAGCAGCAGCCGCGGAGCGCCGGCCGCGAGGGCCTCCTGCAGCTCCGCGAAGTTGCTGACCTCGACCTCGAGCGTCGCCGCGAGCGCCGGCGCGGCGGCGCGCGCCAGGTCGATCGCCCGCGCGACCCCGCCCGCGATCGCGATGTGGTTGTCCTTGATCAGGATCGCGTCGTCGAGCCCGTGACGATGATTGTGCGCGCCTCCGGCCGCGACCGCGGCCTTCTCGAGCGCTCGCAGCCCGGGAATGGTCTTGCGCGTGTCGAGCACGAGCGCGCCCGTCCCCTCCGTCTCGCGCGCGGCCCGTGCCGCCGCGCTCGCGACCCCCGAGAGATGCCCGAGGAAGTTCAGCGCCGTTCGCTCCGCGGTCAGCAGCGAGCGCGCGCTGGCCTCGATCTCGAGCACGTCGCCACCGTGCTCGCGCCACAGGGCCTCCTGCACGAGCCGGCGAAAGCTCGCGCCGGGATCGAGCTCGGCGACGGTCAGCTCGGCGAGCTCGATCCCGAAGATCGTCCCCGGCGCCTTCTGCCGCACGAGCGCCCGTGCGCGGACATCGCGGGGGACCGTCGCCTCGGTGGTGACGTCGCCCGTGCCGACGTCCTCGGCCAGCGCCCGCCGCACCAGCTCGATCAGCTCGGCTCGCGGTGGCAGCTCGGCTCGCGGTGGCAGCTCGGCGGTGGCGGCGTCCGGTCCCTGTTGGCCCTGCACGCGGGGGCCTGGCCCGGCGCCTGGGCGACGCGCGCGAGCGCTCATCGGGCGCCGGCCGATGCCGCCTTCAGCAGGTATGCGCGGACGAATCCGTCCAGGTCCCCGTCGAGGACACGCTGCACGTCGCCGACCTCGAAGTTCGTGCGATGGTCCTTGACGAGCGAATAGGGATGCAGCACGTAGGAACGGATCTGCGAGCCGAAGTTGACATCCTGGGCCTCGCCCTTCTCGCGTGCGATCTCCTCCGCCCGTTCGCGCTCGCGCAGCTCGACGAGCTTTCCGCGCAGCATCGCCATCGCGGTCGCCCTGTTGGAGGACTGCGAGCGCTCGTTCTGGCATTGGACCACGATCCCGGTCGGCCGGTGCGTTATCCGCACAGCCGAGTCGGTCTTGTTGACGTGCTGGCCACCGGCGCCGGAGGCGCGGTAGGTATCGACCTGCAAGTCGTCCTCATCGATCTCCACCGCGGCCGAGTCCGCGGGCACTACGGGCGCCACCTCGACACCCGCAAAGCTAGTCTGGCGGCGGTGGGCGGAGTCGAACGGCGACAGCCGCACGAGCCTGTGCACGCCGCGCTCGGCCGAGAACAGGCCATAGGCGTTCTCGCCCGAGGCCTGGAAGGTCGCCGACTTGATTCCCGCCTCCTCGCCGGCGCTCGCCTCGAGCAGCTCGACCGCGAAGCCGCGTGACTCGGCCCAGCGCATCTCCATGCGCAGCGCCATCTCCGCCCAGTCCTGCGCGTCGGTGCCGCCTGCGCCGGCGTTGACGCTCACGAGCGCGTCGCCGGCGTCGTAGGGTCCGGAGAACAGCCGCTGCTCCTCGAGCTCGGCCAGCCGCGCCTCGACCGAGGCCAGGTGCTCCTCGACCTCCTGCTCGAGCGAGGAGTCTTCGACGGCCATCTCGACCAGCCCGTCGAGATCCTCGACGTCGGCGCTCAGCGAGCTGAACGTCCCCAGTCGCCGCGACAGCCGTGCGTGCTCGGCCGAGACCGAGGCGGCGCGCTCGGCGTCATCCCAGAAGCCCGTCGCGCCCATCTTGTCCTCGAGCGCTCCGAGCCGCTCCTGCAGTCCAGCGGGGTCAAAGATAGTCCGCGAGCAGCTTCAGCTGCTCGCGTATCGCCGCCAACCGCTGCGGCGTCGACTCGCCCTGAGCGGTAGAAGCCATGGCCCCACGCTATCAGCGCCAGGCGCGTTCGTGGATCAAGCGGACCAAGGACACAGGGAGCGTGACGTGCTCTGGCACACGGGCGACCGAGGACGCCGGGCTGCGCCGGTCCACGGGCGCGCTAGGCGCCGTGGCACTTCTTGTACTTCTTGCCCGACCCGCACCAGCAGGGATCGTTGCGCCCGACCTGATGCTCGTCATCGACCACCCGCTGCTCGACGACGGGGGCGGCCAGCGGTTCTTCTTCGCCAAACGCAGCGCCCGCTTCGGCGTTCGCCCCGGCCGCGGCCGCGGCGGCGGCGAGCGCGCTCGCACCGGCGGGGGACGTGCCGCCCGAATAGGAGACTTTGCCCGCCCGGGTCGCGCTGCCGGCGGCGGCGAAGGCCGGCGGCTGGGCGCCGCCGCCGTTCTCGCCCTCGACGTTGACCTGGACGTTGAAGATCATCCGCGTGTAGTCGGTCCAGACGGTGTTCATCAGATCGCCGAACAGCTCGAAGGCTTCGTTCTTGTAGGCGACCAGCGGATCGATCTGGGCGAACCCGCGCAGGTGGATGCCCTCGCGCAGGTAGTCCATGTCGTACAGGTGCTCCTGCCAGCGCTCATCGATGATCTGCAGCAGCAGGAAGCGCTCGAGCGCCTGCATCAGCTCCTCGCCGAGCTCGGCTTCGCGAGCGCCGTAGCGGTCCAACGCGAAGTCGATGATCCGGCCGCTCAGCGAGTCGCGGTCGGCGCTATCGGGGTCGAGATCCTCCTCGTCGAGATCGACTGGGAAGAACTGCCCGAGCGCGGTGAACAGGCCGTCGAGGTCCCAGTCCTCGATGTAGTCGCCCGGGGTGTACTGCACGACGGTGCGTTCGAGCGCCTCGGCGACCTGCTGGCGGGCCTCCTCGCTGATGCTCTTGCCTTCGAGCACCTCGTCGCGATAGGCGTAGATCACGCGCCGCTGCTCGTTCATCACGTCGTCGTACTCGAGCACGCGTTTGCGCAACAGGAAGTTCTGCTCCTCGACCTTCTTCTGGGCTTTCTCGATCTGCTTGGAGAGCATGCCCGCCTCGATCGGTTCCTCGTTGCCCTCCTCGTCGACGCCGCCCAGGCGATCGAGGATGCGATAGATGCGATCGCCCGCGAACAGCCGCACGAGATCGTCCTCGGCGGATAGGAAGAAGCGGCTCTCGCCGGGATCCCCCTGACGGCCGGCGCGGCCGCGCAGCTGGTTGTCGATGCGCCGCGACTCGTGGCGCTCGGTGCCGCAGATGAACAGGCCACCGGCGGCCATCACGCGCTCCTGGTCGCCCTCGAGCCTGGCCTCGACCTCGGGCAGCATCGCAGCCAGCCGGGCCTCGTAGCCTTCGGCGCTCGGCTCGATGCCCTCCTTCGCGAGCTCGACGCGCGCGAGATGTTCGGGGCTGCCGCCGAGCTTGATGTCGACCCCGCGGCCGGCCATGTTGGTGGCGATCGTGACTGCCCCCGGGCGCCCAGCCTCGGCGACGATCTCCGCCTCACGGGCGGCGTGCTCGGGCTTGGCGTTCAGCACCGTGTGCTTGATGCCCCGCTTGGTCAGGCGCTCGGACAGCAGCTCGGAGACCTCGACCGAGATCGTTCCGACCAGCACCGGCTGGCCGTTGGCGTTGCGGGCGGCGATTTCCTTGACGACCGCAGCCCACTTGCCGTCCTTGGTCTTGTAGACCTGATCGTTGCGATCGTCGCGGATCATCGCCACGTTCGTGGGCACCTGCACGACCGGGAGCTCGTAGATCTTCATGAACTCCGTCGCCTCCGTCAGCGCGGTGCCGGTCATTCCCGCGAGCTTCTCGTAGAGGCGGAAGAAGTTCTGGTAGGTGATCGTCGCGAGCGTCTGGTTCTCCTCCTTGATCGCGACCCGCTCCTTGGCCTCGACGGCCTGGTGCAGACCCTCCGACCAGCGCCTGCCCTCGAGGATGCGCCCCGTGAACTCGTCGATGATCTTGACCTCGCCGTCGATCACCGCATAGTCGACGTCGCGCTTGTACAGCGACTCCGCGCGCAGCGCCTGGATCAAGTGGTTGACGAGGTGTCCGTTCTCGGCTCGATAGAGGTGATCGACGCCGAGGAAGCGCTCCGCCTTGGCGACCCCCTGCTCGGTGATCGACACCGTCTTGTGCTTCTCGTCGGCCTCGAAGTCGAAGTCCGCCACGAACTGCTTCTTCATCCGCGGATCCATGCCGTCGGGGGTCTTGCCCTCGACCATCTGCGGCGCCAGGCGGGCGAAGCGCACGTACAGGTCCGCAGCCTGTTCGGGCGCTCCCGAGATGATCAGCGGCGTGCGCGCCTCGTCGATCAGGATGTTGTCGACCTCATCGACGATCGCGAACGCATGCTCGCGCTGGACCTTTTCGCCGAGATCCTTGGCCATGTTGTCGCGCAGGTAGTCGAAGCCGAACTCCGAGTTGGTGCCGTAGACGACGTCGCATGCATATGAGGCCTGCTTCTCCTCGTAGGGCTGCATGTTCTGCAGCACCCCCACCGACACTCCGAGCGCCTCGTAGATCGGGCTCATCCATTCGGCGTCGCGGCGGGCGAGGTAGTCGTTGACGGTCACCAGATGCACGCCCCTGCGCTCGCCCTCCTCGCCTCCGGACTCGCGCACAGCGAGCGAGTTGAGCACGACCGGGAGCGTCGCCGTCAGGGTCTTGCCCTCGCCGGTCTTCATCTCGGCGATGCAGCCGTCGTGCAGCACCATCCCGCCGATCAGCTGGACGTCGAAGTGGCGCATCTGCAGCGTGCGCTTGGCGATCTCGCGCACGATCGCAAAGCACTCCGGCAGCAGCGGTTCGAGGTCCTCTCCGTCGGACAGACCCTCCTCGCGGGCGCGCTCGCGCAGCGCGTCCATGCGCTCGCGCAGCTCGGCGTCGGACTCGAGTTCGAGCTCGGGCTCGAACGCGTTGATCAGCGCGACGCGCTTCTGGTAGCTCTTGAACTTCTTCGACTCGCCCGCGTTGAGAGCGCGGTCCAGCAACGATGGCATGGGGCCAAGGATAGCTCCCGAGCGCTCTCCGGTGACCCGGTCTCGATGCGCCCCGAGCTCAGCCGAAGTGCGAGGTGCGCGACCGGCCGCCGCCGCAATCGGCGAGCGTGACCGCGATCGGACCGTCGGTCTGGACGTTCAGCTGCGCCGCGCAGTCGACCTTCGCGCGGGCTGCATCGATCATCACTTGCGCGACGTTGGTGGCGCTGATGTCGAGCGCGTCCTGGGCCGCTTCGCTCGGTGCCGGACCCCAGGTCTTGCTCTGGCTCGTATAGGGGATCGCCGGGATCTGCCCGCCGGTGAGCACGCCGGCGCCGTGTTCGGTCGCGTTCTCGGGGGGATCGCCGACGCCGAATCCCTGCGAGCGCACGTCGACCTCTCCCAGCGGGTCCGACCCGCCGGCTTCGCGCAGCGTCACGCGATAGACCCAGTAGGCGTGACCCGCGCTCGTGCCGTCGGCGGGGAAGTCCATCGTCGGGTTGTAGACATAGGTGACGTGCGGCGGGTTGGGGTCTACCGTGTCGGTGCCGAGGAACGCCGCCGCGGGGGCGAATTCGTCGTTCAGCGCCAGCGTGAGGTGCTCGCCCGCCTGGAACTGGTCGAATTCATAGCGGTAGCCGAGCGAGTCGAAGGTGCTCACCTGTTCGAGCACCCCCGCGATCGGCACGAGCTCGTCGGTCGTCTCGTCCCAGATCAGGAACGGGACGTTGCGAACCGAGGGCAGCATCCGCTGCGTGAGCGACTGGTCTCCACCCGGCTGCGGTTGGGCCGGCGGCACCCACACGCCGAGACCCGGCGGGCCGACGGTGGGCTGCGCCTTGGCGAACAGGTCGGGGAACTGGGCCGCGAACTTGTAGGTCCCGTAGCCGCCCATCGAGTAGCCGGCGATGTCGGTGAAGGAGGGATCGAGGTGGTAGTGCGCCGCGACGTCGGCCCAGGCTTCGAACGTGTCCGCTCCCGCGCGGTCGTAGTACCAGCCGTCGGGTCCGCGACCCGAGGGCGTGACCACGATCGAGCCACCGCCGCGGTTGGCGAACTGCGACTGGTTGCGCGAGCCCTCGAACTGGTTGTAGTTGGCCGACAGCGAGTGCAGCAGCAGCGTCAGCCCCCAGCCCCCCGCGGGTTCGGGCCCGCTGGGCACATAGATCGCGTACGGCACCAGCTGGCCGCGCATCTCGCCGATGCAGCTCGCCGAGGAGCCACAGCCGCCGGTCGCGTAGTCCGCGCCCTGGCCATCTGAGAAGTGCGACGGGAGGATGCGGTCGAAGGCGCCCGTCTGCGGCACTCCCGTCGGCTGGCCGGGCATGTCGTCGTTGACGCGCGCATGCAGCTTGGCGAAGTCGACTTCCGCGAAGAACGGGCTGATGTCGCCGCTCGCGAGCGCTTGCGCCTGCGCGGATTCGCGCCACCAGGCGGGGTTGGCGACGGTTTCCGCGCCCGGAGTTCCGGGCAGCGGCTCCTGCGAGTTGAACCGAAACGCGACATCGAAGAACGCCGGCGGGCTGATGTCGGCGCCCGCGCCGCCGGGCTGGGTTTCGCTCGCGACCGTCCCCGGCAGCAGGTAGGAGCCGGTCGCGGAGTTCCACAGCCCGACCCCCGCCGCGAGGCGCACCGTGGAGCTGCCGGGATTCCACTCGCTGTGCGGGACGAGCACCGTGATCTGGTTGCGCGCGAGATCGATGCTCACGCTCGGCGCGGGACCGGGCACAGGTTCGCCGCTGAGGGCATCGGTCAGCACCGCGGTGCTGCCATGCACCGTCAGGAAGTACTGCGCGGGCGCGCTCACGTTGGCGCCGAACGGGAACGGATGGGTGACCCCCGCGGTCCCACCGATCGCGATCGCCGTGGCCACCAGTTCAGGGTTTTCGAGAGTGTTCAGCGTGATGCGAAACGCGGTCGCGTTCGAGCGCGGCTTGACGCGCAGTTCGATCAGGTTGGCGCCGTTCTCGTCGTACCCGGGGCCGGTCGGGTAGGTGTAGGTGCCGTTGGGTTCGGAGAACGTGTCCCCGCCCGTGGAATCGCCCCCGGGCGAGATCATCGGGTTGGTCGGGTCGATCGTCTCTTTGGCGCCATGATCGTCATAGAGATAGCCCTGGTAGAGGAACTCCCCGCGACGGTAGGCGCTCGCGCCGGACACCAGGATCGGCTTCGCATGCCAGATCGAGCCGCGTTCGTCTTCCAGCTGGGGCGCCTTCGCGGGCCGTTCGTAGAGCAGCGGCGGTCCCGGGCGCGGCGCGCTGCCTTCACGCGTGGGCAGCGAGCTGCCCAGCGCGCCCAGCGCTGCGGCCACCGGCACGAGCGACATCGCCGTCAGAGTCGCGATCACCGCCGAGGCGAGCAGCGCCGCAACACGCCTCGCCCGCGCCGCGGCGCGCGCGGGAGCTTGAACGGGAGAGCACATCGCCAAGCGGTCGTACCCCGCCCCGGACGCGGCTAAACGTTCGCCGCTCCGCACCCCCGCCCCGCGCGCGGGACTCAGGAGAGCGGGGCTCGGTAGAGCGGGGCTCTCGGCGCGAGCTCAGGAGAGCGGCGGCGACTCGCCGCTCGGGGGCGCTGACACCTCGCCGACGACCGCCGCCGCCGCCCTCGCGACCGCGGCCGCGTGAGCCTCGCGACGGTGCCTGCGTTTGTCGCGGTGTCGCTTGACCTGGCGCGAGAGCTCCTCCGCGATCAGCTTCAGCGAGTGATCCATGTCCGAGGTGGCGTCGCAGGCGCGTAGAGTGACGCCCTTCAGGTACAGGGTCGCCTCGGCAACCTGTCGGTCGGCGATCGAGGGGTTGCGCTCTTCGTAGATCTCGACCTCCAGGCGCGCAAGCTCTGACACCTGCTTGGAGACCTTGCGCATGCGCGTCTGCAGACGCTCGCGCTGCTTCTCGGTGACGGGGACGTTCCTGCCCTTGATCTCGATCTGCATCCCAGGCTCCGTTTCCTCGGGAGTTCGTTTTCGCCGGCGCTCGACTCTGCTCGCTCGCCGGCCTGCGATCGACGCCCTCGAGCCTGACGCTCGTCCCCCCGGCAGCCCTGCCGGGGACTTGCGACCCCGCTCGGTTGCGCTTGCCTCTCGCTCGATTCTACCCGCGCGATGGGCGCCTTTATCCCGATCTTCGGCCCGCTCGCGGCGATGGTGGAAGAATCGCGCGATGAGCCCCAACCTCTCCTGGTCGCTGCAGCCCGGGGCGTTGATCGGCGTCGCACTCGTGGGCGGCGCCTATCTGAAACGCTGGCGCAACGTGCGCCGGCGCTCCTCCAGGCCCGCGACGGATGCTCCCGTGTGGCGGCTGGGCTGCTTCGTCGGCGCCCTGCTGGCGACGCTGGGCGCGCTCGTCTCTCCCCTCGATGCGCTCGCCGATCAGCTGTTCTGCATGCACATGGTCCAGCACATGCTGCTGCTGGACATCGTGCCGATTCTCGCGATCCTCGGCTTCACCAAGGTGCTGCTGAGGCCGCTGACGCGCAGCGTCCAGGACGTCGAGCGTCGCGCCGGCCCGCTGGCCCATCCGGCGTTCGCGGCGGCGCTCTACATCATCGTGATCTGGACCTGGCACGTACCCGCCGCCTACGACCTCGCGCTGCGTCATCCGACCGTGCACGTATTCGAGCACATCAGCTTCCTGATCGCGGGCTCTCTGTACTGGTGGCATCTGCTGTCGCCGATCCGCGCACGCATGCGCCTCAGCGGGCTCGGCCCTGTCGCCTAC
This sequence comes from uncultured Solirubrobacterales bacterium, assembly GCA_963706765.1. Lineage (GTDB taxonomy): Bacteria > Actinomycetota > Thermoleophilia > Solirubrobacterales > Solirubrobacteraceae > Palsa-744. The sequence continues at coordinate 566,347 of OY970168.1, forward strand.
ATGGCCGGCACGAAGCTGTTCGTCGGCGCGCTCGGAATGGGTCTCGCGTTCGCGCCGACCGCGCTCTACGCCTACTACGTCCATCACGCGCGTGTCTGGGGCTTGAGCGCCCTCGAAGACCAGTCGCTGGCGGGCATCGTCATGGCTGTCGAGCAGTCGCTCGTGATGGGCACCGCGCTGGTGGTGCTGTTCGTGCGGATGCTGGGCGAGTCCGAGCGCGAGCAGCTGCGCCGTGAGCGCTTTCAGCTCAGTTGACACGCACGAGACAATGCGCTACAGTGACAAGTGTCATAGATCCCGCTTTCCACGGAGAGGCTCGCCCCAGGGCGGGCCTCTCCGTGTCAGGGGTCGGAGCCGTTTGCCCTAGCCGCCGCGGCGCGCGGGCAGGCTCGCGAGGATCCCGGCGTGGGCTGCTATCGCCCCGATCAGGATCGACTCGGGGCCGACCTCGGTGCCCGGGAAGACGATCGTCTCGCGCAGCTGCGAACGCTCGCCGATCACCGCTCCATCGCCGAGCACCAGCGGTCCCGTCAGGCGAGCGCCCGCGCCGATCTGCACGTCGCGACCGATCCATGCGGGCCCCTCGAGCTCGAGGTCCGAGGGCAGCATGGTGTCGCCGGCGATGATCACCCCAGGGCTCTGCTCGCTGCCCTCGACGTGCAGGCGCAGCTCCCCGCGCAGCGCGTCGAAGGTGCCCTGACGCAGCTCGCCGAGCGAGCCGATGTCGTTCCAGTACTCGCGAATCTCGTGGATGTGGAAGGGCACGTCGTTCTCCAGCAGCGTCGGGAACACATCCTGCGCCCAGTCGACGAATGGGCGCTCGGGGAAGTAGTCGAAGATCGCCGGCGAGAAGACGTAGATGCCGCAATTGCCGAGGTCCGACAGCGCCTCGTCGCGTCGCGGCTTCTCCTGAAAGCCCGTCACGCGGCCGTCGCGGTCGTGCAGCACGACGCCGAACTCGCGGGTGTCGGGCACCTTCTTGACCGCCAGCGTCGCAACGCCGCCGGCGGCCCGATGCCTGGCCGCGAGCGCCCCCAGGTCGATGTCGGTGAGCGCATCTCCGGAGATCACCAGGAAGGAGTCGTCGCCGAAGAACTCCCCGCACGCGCGGACCCCGCCGGCGGTGCCGAGCAGCTCGGGCTCGTAGCGATAGGAGAGCCGCTCGCCGAAGTACTCGCGGATCGAGTCCGGGAACCAATGCAGGTTGGCGATCGTCTCGTGAAAGCCGTGGCGGTCGAGCAGGTCGATGATGTGCGCCATCACTGGCCGGTCGAGGACCGGGACCATCGGCTTGGTGATCTCGTTCGTGAGCGGACGCAGGCGCGTGCCCAGGCCCGCCGCCAGGACCATCGCTCTCATCGCGCCAGCAAGCTACCCGATCGCGCGCTCGCGGGCGCGCGAGAGGGGCTCAGTAGCGATAGTGCTCGGCCTTGTAGGGGCCGTCGACCGAGATGCCGAGGTATGACGCCTGCTCCGGTGTGAGGCGTGTCAGCTTGACCCCGAGCGCGTCGAGGTGCAGGCGTGCGACCTTCTCATCGAGATGCTTGGGGAGCACATAGACGCGGCGCTCGTAGTCGTCGTTCTTGCCGAACAGCTCGATCTGGGCGATCATCTGGTTGCTGAACGAGTTGCTCATCACGAAGCTCGGGTGGCCGGTCGCGTTGCCCAGGTTCAGCAGCCGCCCCTCGGACAGCAGGATGATCGAGTGGCCGTCGGAGAACACCCACTCGTCGACCTGCGGCTTGACGTTGATGCGCTTGATCTGAGGAACATCCGCCAGCCCAGCGATGTCGATCTCGTTGTCGAAGTGGCCGATGTTGCCGACGATCGCCTGGTGCTTCATGCGCGCCATGTGCTCCGCGGTGATGATGTCGCGGTTGCCGGTGGCAGTGACGAAGATGTCGGCGCTCGAGACCACTTCGTCGAGCGTGCGCACCTCATAGCCCTGCATCGCAGCCTGCAGCGCGCAGATCGGGTCGATCTCGGTTATCACGACCCGCGCGCCCTGACCGCGCAGCGACTCCGCGCAGCCCTTGCCGACGTCGCCGAAGCCGCAGATCACGGCGAGCTTGCCGCCGATCATCACGTCGGTGGCGCGGTTGATCCCGTCGATCAGCGAGTGCCGGCAGCCGTAGAGGTTGTCGAACTTGGACTTCGTCACCGAGTCGTTGACGTTGATCGCAGCGAACAGCAGCTCGCCGGACTCGGCCATCTCATACAGGCGATGCACGCCCGTGGTGGTCTCCTCGGTGACCCCTTTGATCTCCTTGGCGATCGCGCTCCAGCGCTTCGGGTCCTCGGCCAGCGAGCGAGTCAGCAGCGAGAGCACCACCTGCAGCTCCTGCGAGTCCGCGCTCGCCGGGTCGGGCACGGCACCGTCGCGCTCGTACTGCACGCCCTTGTGCACCAGCAGCGTCGCGTCGCCGCCGTCGTCGAGGATCATGTTCGGGCCGGCAGTCTCGGGCGTGCCGTCCTCGCCGGGCCAGCGCAGCGCGCGCTCGGTGCACCACCAGTACTCCTCGAGCGTCTCGCCCTTCCACGCGAACACCGGCACTCCCCGCGGGTCCTCCGGCGTGCCGTCGCGGCCGACGACGATCGCCGCGGCGGCGTGGTCCTGGGTGGAGAAGATGTTGCAGCTCGCCCAGCGCACGCGTGCCCCGAGCGCGGCGAGCGTCTCGATCAGCACTGCCGTCTGGATCGTCATGTGCAGCGAGCCGGTGATGCGGGCGCCCTTCAGCGGCTGGGCATCGCCGTACTCGGCGCGGATCGCCATCAGGCCCGGCATCTCGTGCTCGGCGAGTTCGATCTCCTTGCGGCCGAAGCCGGCCAGCGAGAGGTCGGCAACCTTGAATTCCAAGTCTGTCCCTACGGGGGAGGCGGTAGCAGTCGTCATGGCGCCACCCTACCAGGGGCCACCGCGACCGCCGGCCGGTGCGGCCCCCTGCAGGGCCAGACGACGGCTCACTCAGCGGCCGGCGAGGCCTTCCTTGAGCTCTTCGATCGCGCGCACCGGGCTCGGATCGACTCCGCGCAGGGTCGCGAGGTAGATCGAGACGAGATCGCCGAGCAGCACCAGCGAGATGACGCGCTCGACCGAGGTCTCGCCGCGCGTCTGCGGGCGGAAGGTCGCGGACGAGTAGGGGGAGATCAGGCGCTCGGTGAGCTCCATGCGTGCCTTGACGCGGGGGTGGATGTCGGAGTCGTCGAGGAACACGGTCGAGAAGCGCCCGACCGTCGGGGCGCCCTCCCAGCCGACGAGCTCGTTGTGGTCGAGCTCGGGCAGTTCGTGGGAGAAGCAGGGCAGCTTGGCGTTCTCGTTGATCTGGGTCTTCCAGCGATAGGCGATCGGCGCGGTCAGCCCGGCGCCGTAGATCACGGGCGTCGTCCCGTGCAGGCCGCGGGCGATCGACTTCGCCAGCGAGTCCTCGGGCGCGTCGGGCCCCCACTCCGCCACCAGCTGCTCGGTGTGCGAGGCGGTGACATCGATCTCTGAGGTCAGTCGCGGGCCGGCGCCGCACAGCGCGGCGACCTCGAGGGCGGCGACCGTCAGGTAGGCGACGGCCGCGCGCGGCTGAAAGCCTCCCGGCAGCGGTATCACCGGCACGCCGTCGGCGCGTGCCAGCTCAGCCAGCCGACCCCCGGTGGTCACCACCGCGCGCTTGGCGCCGAGGGCCCCGGCCGACTCATAGCAGGCGAGCGTCTCCTCGGTTTCGCCGGAGTAGCTAGCGCACAGGACCATCGTGTCGGGCATCGTCCAGGGCGGCAGCCCATAGGCGCGCGTGACGAAGATCGGCCGCGAGGCGTGGTCGCCGAGCGCCGCTCGCGCGAGCGCTCCGCCGATCGCCGAGCCGCCCATGCCGGCGACGACCAGGCCAGCGGATGTGTCCCAGTCCGGCATGATCGCCGACTCCACGCGCCACAGCGCATCGCGCAGGTGTTCGGGCAGGCCGAGCACGTCGTCGAGCTGACCGGAGCCGTCGATACGGGCGATCGCCTCGCGCGTCAGCGCCGCGTGCTCGTCGACCGGCATGGCGATCGCGGGGCCTGGGTCGCTCATCTGCTCGCCTCCTGTCGGCTCGTGTGCTGGTGGTGGTGGGCGGCGCGGGCGCGTGGCCGGTGCTGCCGGGGATCGGTCACGCGCTCACCCCCTGCTCGATCTAGAACCTGATCGCGCCGTCGGGCAGCGTGACATTAGGGAAGATACGCGCCCCTCGGGCGATCGTGTTCTCCGCCCCCACGGTGACGCCCTCGCCGAGCACCGTTCCGCCTTCCAGGCGGCAGCCGTCGCCGACCCGGCAGCCGGCGGCGACGATGCAGTCGCGCAGCGTGCAGTTGGCGCCGATCTCGGTACCGTCGAGCAGCACCGAGCGCTCGACGGTGCTGCCGGGACCAACGCGTACGTTGCGGCCCAGCACCACCAGGCTGCCGACGTGGGCGCCCGGCGCAACGTGGGCGCCACGCTCGATGACCGCCGGCGGGATCGCCCGTCCGTGCAGCACCGCGCCCGGGTCGATCGCGAGCCAGCTGTCGCCCATGCGCGAGCGCACAGCGGTGTCGACGTTTCCCTCGATGATGTCGAAGGTTCCCTGCAGGTAGCGCTCGGGCGTGCCGATGTCCAGCCAGTAGGCATCGGCGGGAAACCCGTACAGGCCCTTGCCGATCAGCCGCGGCCAGACCTCGCGCTCGATCGAGACGTAGCAGTTCGGCGCGACCAGCTCGAGGATCTCGCGCTCGAGCACATATGCGCCGGCGCTGATCATGTTGGTGTCGATCTGGTCAGGGCTCGGCTTCTCGACGAAGTCCCTGACCGAGCGGTCCTCGTGCAGGTGCACGAGCCCGTAAGCGCTTGGGTCGCGCACGGGCGCGAGCGCGAGCGTCGCCTTCGCGCCGGTGCGCTCGTGCTGGGAGATCTGCCCGGTCAGGTCGATGTCGGTGAGCACGTCGCCGTTGAGCATCAAGAAGCGCTCGTCGAGCAGCCGCTCGGCGAACTTCAATGCCCCCGCGGTGCCGCGGGGGTCGGGCTCCTCGACGTAGCGCAGCTTGACCCCCACGCTGGAGCCGTCGCCGAGCACGTTGCGCACGCTGGTGGCGAGAAACCCGCAGGACATGATCACGTCGTCGACGCCGTGGCCCTTCAGCCACTCGAGCATGAAGGAGATGAACGGCCGATCGACGAGCGGGACGACGGGCTTGGGGACGGTCGAGGTCAGCGGACGCAGCCGCGTGCCCTCGCCGCCCACGAGGATCACAGCCTGCATCGACCCACCAGCCCCATGCGCGCGCTCAATGCCTGCCGATGCCTTCGTAATCGAGGCCCGCAGCGCGGACCGCGTCGCCGTCGAGCGCATTGCGCCCATCGATCAGCAGCCTGCCGCGCATCGCCTGGGCGACCTCGTTCCAGTCGAGCTCGAGGAACTCCGGCCACTCGGTCACGAGCACGACCGCATCGGCGTCGGCGATCGCATCCATGGTGCCGGCGGCGTAGTCGAGCTGGGGCATCAGCCGGCGCGCCTGCTGCTCGGCGATCGGGTCATAGGCGCGTACGAGCGCGCCCTCGGCCTGCAGCCGCGCGGCCAGCACCAGCGAGGAGGCGCCGCGCATGTCGTCGGTGTTGGGCTTGAACGCGAGCCCTAGCAACGCCACGCGCTTGCCGGCGAGCTCGTGGAGGTGGCGCTGGAGCTTGGAGACGACACGGCGCTTCTGCAGCTCGTTGACCTCGATCACCGCGTTGAGCAGCTGGAAGTGATAGCCCGAGTTGCCCGCCAGCAGCTTCAGCGCGCTGACGTCCTTCGTGAAGCAGCTGCCGCCATAGCCGAGCCCCGCCTGCAGGAACTTTGGTCCGATCCGCTCGTCGAGGCCCATCCCGCGCGCCACCTGGACGACGTCCGCGTCGAGCAGCTCGCAGACGTTGGCGATCTCGTTGATGAACGAGATCTTGGTGGCCAGGAAGGCGTTCGCGGCGAGCTTGATCATCTCGGCGCTCGCGACGTCGGTGCGGACGACGGGCGCGTCGAGGGGCTCGTACAGCCTCGCCACAGCCTCCCCCGCCCAGTCGCGCTCGTCGCCGATCACGATCCTGTCGGGCCCGAGGAAGTCCTTCACCGCCGAGCCCTCCTTCAGGAACTCGGGGCAGGAGACGTAGCTGAAGTGCGACTTGCCGCCCTCGCGGAAGATCCGCTTGATGTTCGCCCCGGTGCCGCAGGGGACCGTCGACTTCATCACCAACGCATGGCTGTCGCTGGAGGGCATCGAGTCGACCACCTGGTGCACCGCCGAGAGGTCCGCGTCGCCGGAGTGTGTCGGCGGCGTGCCGACCGCCACGAACAGCAGCCGCGTGTGCTCGAGCGCGCCACCGAGCTCTGTGTCGAAATGCAGGCGCTCGGAGTTGCTCGCCAGCAGCTCCTGCAGGCCGGGCTCGTAGATCGGCACCTCGCCACGGTTCAGGCGCTCGATCTTCTCGGCGTCGATGTCCACGCACCAGACCTCGCTGCCGAGCTCGGCGAAGCCGGCAGCGGTCACCAGGCCGACATAGCCGGTGCCGATCACTCCGATTGGCTCGCGTGGGGCGCTCATCTGGCGGGGAAGGCTAGCGACAGGGGCAGTGCCTGCGCGCGTGGTATCGGTCAGTGGCCGTCCGAGCTCAGTCGGAACACCGGATGTCGGGGCGCGATGGCGCTCAGCTCCTCGGCCGATGAGTCGGGACCGACGCCTTCGAAGAACACACCCACCTCGGCCTTCCAGCGCTTCAGGTACGCGCGCAGGACCTCGGCCTTCTGCTCGTCGGGCACCTCGGTGGCGCTGAAGGGCAGGCCGCTGCGTCCCAGCCGCAGCCGCCCCTCGCCGCTGGCCCGCAGGTTGCGCACCCACTGAGTCTCACCGCGGGGCGCCACCAAGTAGCGCTCGCCCTCGTAGGAGAGCACATTCACCGGGGTGCGCCGCCACGCGCCGCTGGAGCGCCCGCGCACTTCCAGCACCCGCGAGCCCCAGATGCTCAGGCCCATCCGCGTGAAGCCCGCGACGATGCGGTTGAAGACGTTCTTGGTGAACCAGCCGGGGCGCTTGAAGTGAGTTTCGGCCGAAGCGTTCATCGCCTGCTCGCCGCTAGACCTCGACCGCCAGGAACGCCTCGTAGCGGCGCACGTCGCGCTGGGCCCGCTGCTGCTGGTCGCTGCCCTCCTCAGCGCGCTCGAGCGCGGCGCGGGCCTCGGCGAGCTTCTGCTCGAACGTCGAGCGCTCGAGCGAGCCCGGCGCGATCGCCTCCTCGACCAGCACGAAGGCATGGTTGTCAGCGAACTGCAGGTAGCCCTCGCCCTGGGCGAAGCGCACGACCTCGGACTCCGACCGGTACAGGCGCAGCTCCGTCGGCTCGAGCGTCGCGAGCATCGGCTCGTGGTTGGCGAGGATGCCGACCGAGCCCGCGCTGGTGGTGGTCGAGAGCATCTCGACCTCCTCCTCGAAAACGCTTCCCTCGGGCGTGAGCACCTCGACGGAGAATCTGCTGCGCGCCATCACTCAGCCCCGCTCGTGCAGCCGTCGGGGAGCGTTCGCAGACCCCGGCGCATGCGCCGGGGTGAAGGGCGGCGCATGCGCCGCCCTGCGCAGGCGCACATGTGCGCCTGCGTGGCGCCCGCGCTAGTCCTTGCTCTGGTCGACACTCGCTACCACCTGATCGATGGTGCCCTTGAGGAAGAACGCGCTCTCGGGGACCTCATCGTGCTTGCCCTCGATGATCTCGTCGAAGCCGCGGATCGTCTCGGCGATCGGGACGTATGCCCCGGGCGTGCCCGTGAACTGCTCGGCGACGTTGAAGGGCTGCGAGAGGAAGCGCTCGATCTTGCGCGCGCGCTGCACTGTCAGCTTGTCCTCGTCGGAGAGCTCGTCGATGCCGAGGATCGCGATGATGTCCTGCAGCTCCTTGTAGCGCTGCAGGATCTCCTTGACCCTGTTGGCGACCCGGAAGTGGTCCTCGCCGAGGATCTCGGCCTTGAGGATCGTCGAGGTCGAGTCGAGCGGATCGACCGCCGGGTAGATCCCTTTTTCGGAGATCGACCGCGACAGCGCGGTGGTGGCGTTGAGGTGGGCGAACACCGACGCGGGGGCCGGGTCGGTGTAGTCGTCGGCGGGGACATAGATCGCCTGGATCGATGTGACCGAGCCGCGCTTGGTCGAGGTGATGCGCTCCTGCAGCTGGCCCATCTCGGTCTCGAGCGTCGGCTGGTAGCCGACCTGCGAGGGCATCCGTCCGAGCAGCGCCGAGACCTCGGAGCCCGCCTGCACGAAGCGGAAGATGTTGTCGACGAACAGCAGCACGTCCTGGCCCTGGTCGCGGAAGTATTCGGCCATCGTCAGCCCCGACAGCGCGACCCGCATGCGCGCCCCGGGCGGCTCGTTCATCTGGCCGAACACGAGCATCGTCTTGTCGATGACGCCCGACTCCTTCATCTCGAGCCACAGGTCGTTGCCCTCGCGCGAGCGCTCACCGACGCCGCAGAAGGCCGACAGCCCGCCGTGCTCCTTGGCGAGGTTGTGGATCAGCTCCTGGATCAGCACCGTCTTGCCGACGCCTGCGCCGCCGAACAGCCCGACCTTGCCGCCCTTGGCATAGGGCGCGAGCAGGTCGATCACCTTGATGCCCGTCTCGAACATTTCGGTCGTCGGCGTGAGGTCCTCGACGCGCGGCGCGTCCTGGTGGATCTGGCGGCGCTCGGTGGACGCGGGCAAATCCTCGCCGAGGTCGATCGGTTCGCCGAGCAGGTTGAAGATCCGCCCGAGCGTCGCCTCGCCGACCGGCACCGTGATCGGGCCGCCGGTGTCGATCACCTCCACGCCGCGCGCGAGCCCGTCGGTCGTGTCCATGGCGACCGCCCTGACGCGATCGTCGCCGAGGTGCTGCTGGACCTCGCATACGAGCACGGCGCCGCCCGCCTCGGAGCTGATCCCGGGCGCCTCCTCCCCGGCCGCCGCGGCCGGGCGCGCGATCGTGATCGCATGGTTGATCTCGGGCAGCTTGTCTTCGAACACCGCCTCGATCACAACGCCCTGGATCTCCTCGATCCGGCCGACGTTGCGCTTGGCCGCGCCGTTCTCCGCGCCGACCGCGCGATCGGGCGCATCGGAGGGCTCGATTGTGGTGCTGGTTGACATCGCTATGGATCTCCTATCGATTCAAGTCTTTGCTTGGCGCTTGCGGTGCGGTGCGGTCGGCGGCACTAGCTCAAACCCTCGGCGCCGGCAACGACCTCCATGATCTCCTGCGTGATCTCCGCCTGCCGGGCCCGGTTCATCTCGAGCGTCAGGTCGGTGATGATCGCCCCCGCGTTGTCCGAGGCGTTTCGCATCGCCGTCATCTGCGCCCCGAAGAACCCAGCGGCCGACTCGACCAGCGCACGGTAGATCGAAGTCTCGATGTAGTCTGGCACGAGCCGGCGCAGAATCTCCTCTGGGCCGGGCTCGTACTCGACGAGCGCCCGCGGGCCGTGCGGGTCATCGTGCCCGCTTCCAGCCCGGTGGCCCTCGCCCGCGCTGCCATCCTCGGCGCGTCGTTCGCCAGGGCCGAGGTCGCCGTCCTGCTCGCCCGCGACAGTGGCATGGGCAAGCGGCAGCAGCGTCTCGCCGCTGACGTGCTGGGTCAGGGGCGAGACGTAGGCGTTGTAGATCAGCTCGACGCGGTCCACCTGGCCGCTTGTGTAGGCCTCGATCAGATCGGCCGCGATCTCGCGAGCGTCGGCGAACTGGGGTTTGTCGGCAAAGCCCGTGTAGGCGCCGCTGAGATCGCGCCCGCGGAACGTCAGCGAGGAGACCCCGCGCCTGCCGGTCGCATACCAGGCCGCCTTCAGGCCCTGCTCGGAGAGGTCGTTGCCCGCCCGCACGCCCGCGCGGATCACCTGCGAGTTGAAGCCCCCCGCGAGCCCGCGGTCGCCCGTTATCAGCAGCAGCCCGACCGTCTCGGTGCGCTCATGCTCGCTCAGCAGCGGCAGTCGCGCCGCCTCGGCGCCGGCGTCGCGCGCAGCCTGGCGGGTCATCTGGCGCAGCGCGCGCGCATACGGGCGCAGCGCCGCGATCCGCTGTTCGGCGCGGCGCAGCCGCGCGGCGGCCACCATCTCCATCGCGCGGGTGATCTTCTGGATGTTCTTGACCGAACCGATCCGGTTGCGGACGTCGCGTTGTGACTGGGCCATGATCGATCGGGCGGCGGGGTCGCGGGCGAGCCGCTCAGACCGCCGCGACCTCCTCCAGCGGCTGGCCCTCCTCGTCGAGGTCGTAGCCGAAGTCCTCGGCGAACGCCGCCAACGCCTCCTGGACCGCGTTCTGGGTCTCCTCCGACCAGTCGCCTGCGGCGATCTTCTCGCGCACGTCTTTGTGCTGGGCATGCATCCGTTCGGTCAGGCCGACGAGGAACTCTTCGACGCGCTCGACGAGCAGGCGGTCGAGAAAGCCGTTCGTGGCCGCGTAGATCTGGACCGTCTGATCCTCGACCGCCAGCGGCGCGCGCTCGCCCTGGTTGAGCGTCTTGACCAGCCGCTCGCCGCGCGCAAGCGTGCGCTGGGTGTCGGCGTCGAGGTCTGAGCCGAACTGGGCGAATGCCTCGAGGTCGCGGTACTGGGAGAGCTCGAGCTTGATCCGTCCCGCGACCTTCTTCATCGGCGCGATCTGGGCGTTGCCGCCGACGCGCGAGACCGAGATGCCGACGTTGATGGCGGGGCGCACCCCCGAGTTGAACAGCTTCGGCTCGAGGAATATCTGGCCGTCGGTGATCGAGATCACGTTCGTGGGGATGTACGCGCTGACGTCTCCCGCCTGCGTCTCGATCACGGGCAGCGCAGTCAGCGAGCCGCCCTTCAGCTCGTCGTTGAGCTTCACCGCGCGCTCGAGCAGCCGCGAGTGCAGGTAGAAGACGTCGCCGGGATAGGCCTCGCGGCCGGGCGGGCGGCGCAGCAGCAGCGACATCTGGCGGTATGCATATGCGTGCTTGGTCAGATCGTCGTACACGCACAGCGCATGGCGGCCGCTGTAGAGGAAGTGCTCGCCCATCGCGCAGCCCGCGTACGGGGCCATGAACTTGATCGGCGCCGCCTCATCGGCGGAGGCGGCGACGATGATCGTGTTGTCGAGCGCATCGTGTTCGTCGAGCGTCTGCGCGAGCGCCACCACCGTCGCCATGCGCTGGCCGATCGCGACGTAGATCGAGATCAGGCCCGCGTCGCGGTTGTTGATGATCGCGTCGATCGCTATCGCAGTCTTGCCCGTCTGGCGGTCCCCGATGATCAGCTCTCGCTGTCCGCGGCCGATCGGGATCATCGCGTCGATCGCCTTCAGGCCGGTCTGCATCGGTTCCTTGACCGGCTGGCGCTGGACCACGCCGGGGGCCTTGAACTCGGCGGGTCGCGTCTCGGTGGTGTGGACCTCGCCCTTGCCATCGAGCGGGCGTCCGAGCGGGTCGACGATCCGCCCGAGCAGGCCCTCGCCGACCGGGACCTCGAGCAGCTGCCCGGTACGCTTGACGGTGTCTCCCTCGGAGATCCGCTCCCACTCGCCGAACAGCACCGCGCCGACGTTGTCGGACTCGAGATTCAGCGCCAGCCCGGTGACGCCGTGCGGCAGGTCGAGCATCTCGAATGACATGCAGTTCTCGAGCCCGTGCAGGCGTGCGATTCCGTCGGCCACCGACAGCACGGTGCCGACCTCCGTGAGCTCGGCCTCGCCGGCGTCGAGACCCGCGATGCGGCTCTTGAGAATGCTCGTTATCTCATCTGGGTTTATCTGCATGGCTCTCTTTCAGAGGTGCTCGTCGATTGTCGCTTGCGCTCACGCGGCCGCCGAGGCCACCTGCCGGCGAAGCTGCTCCAGGCGCGTCCTGATCGAGGCGTCGAGGATCGAGTTGCCGACCCTCACGACGATTCCGCCGATGATCCCCGGATCGACCTCGGTGCTCAGCTGAACCTTGCGCGCCGTGCTCTCGCCGATGCTCCTGCCGATGCTCTGCGCGGTCGCCTCGTCGAGCGCGATCGCGCTCGTCACCTGCACCGGCAGCTCGCGGTTGGCCTCCTCCCACAGGCGCTCGTACTCGCGCTCGATACGGAAGATCACCGGCATCCGGTGATTCTCGATCAACAGCTTCAGGAAGCCGAGGAAGCTCTCGTCGGCGCCATCGAGCAGGCCCCCGAGCGCCTGCTCCTTCTCGGCTGTGGAGAAGTAGGGGGAGAAGAAGAACACCGCCAGCCCGCGGTTCTGATCGAGCGCGGCGACGAACTGCTGCAGCTGCTCGCGCAGCAGATCGGCCCTGTCCTGCTCACTGGCGACCTCGAACAGCGAGCGGCCGTAGACGCGGGCGATCTCCTCCATCAGTTGTTGCTCGCTCCCGAGGAGGACAGGCCGGAGAAGTCGAGCTCGCCCAGCGCCTCCTCGACGAGCCGGCGCTGGTCGGAGTCGTCGAGCGTCTTGCGCGTCACCTTCTCGGTCGCGAGGATCGTCAGGTCGGCGACCTCGCGGCGGATCCCGTCGATCGCGCGCTCGGTCGCGGCCTCGATTTCGCGCTCCGCGCGTTTCGCGGCCTCGGCGACGATCTGCTGCGCCTGCTCGCGGGCCTCGTGCTCGTGTGTCTCGGCGGTCTGGCGGGCGCGGTGCACGATCTCATCCGACTGCGAGCGCGCGTCCTTCAGGCGCTCGCGATATTCCGCGAGCAGCTGCTCGGCCTCCGTGCGGGTGCGCTCCGCGGTGTCGATCGAGTCTTCGATCGCCTTCTGGCGCCGTCCGAGCGCGTCGCTGATGCGCGGGAAGGCGAGCTTCGCGAGCAGCACCATGGTCACGCCGAACACGAGCAGGGTCCACACCATCAGCCCGACGCCGGGCTTGATCAGGAAGCTGCCGTTCGATGACGCGAGAAGCATCGGCGCGCCCCTAGACGATGAACGCGGCCAGCAGGCCCGCGACGAGTCCGTAGAAGAAGCATGCCTCGGTCAGCGCGAACCCGAGCCACTGGATCTGGGTGATCTCGTCGCGCATCTCCGGCTGGCGGGTGATGGCCTCGATCACCTTGCCGAAGATGATTCCGATGCCGACTCCCGCGCCGACGGCACCGAGGCCCCCGCCGACCCCGAGGCCGATCGACTTGCCGGCCTTGGCCGTTTCTTCGGTCGCGGCTGCGAGCAAGGTTACTAGGGCGATATGCACATTCACTCCTTTTGGCGATTTTCGGCTTTGGTGATTGTCAGGCTGGGCGCTGGGCGCAGGGATCTGCCTGCGTACCCCTCAGTGGTTATCGGCGACAGCGCCACCCAGGTAGATGGCGGTGAGCGTGGCGAATATGAACGCCTGCAATGCCGCGACCAGACCGACCTCGAATGCAAACAGCGCGATCCCGAACGGGATCGTAATCCACCCCAGCGCCGCGATCCCGAGCAGCACCGCGAGCGCGCCTGCCATGAACAGGATGATCAGGTGCCCCGCGAGTATGTTCGCGAACAGCCTGATCGACAGCGACAGCAGCCGCATCAGGTTGGAGATCAGCTCGAGCACGAAGATCGCAACCGCCATCCCCCCGGTGACACCGCCCGGGACGAGTCCCCTGAGATATCCGATCGGACCCTTTGCGCGCACTCCTTCGACGGTGTATGAGACGAACACCACCAGCGCCAGCACCAGCGGTATCGAAAGGTTCGCGGTCGCCGCATACAGCGAGAACGACGGGATGTGCCAGCCGAAGACACTGATCTTGTGCTCTGTGTTCGTCGGCAGCGGGATGTAACCGATCAGATTCGAGAACAGGATGAACAGGAACAGGGTGCCGACGAACGGGAACCACCTCGCCGCCATCTCGTCGCTCATGCTGCTGCCGGTGATGTTGTCGCGCATCAGCTGGTAGATCGTCTCGACGAGCGTCTGCACCTTGTTCGGGCGCTGCTGCATGCGCCGGGCGATCCAGATCATCGTCACGCACGTGAGCACAGCGGCGATCACCAGGTACATGACGGCCTTGTTGATCGAGAAGATCCCGAGGTTCACCCAATTTTCGAGCTTGAACTCGTTCTGCGGCTTGTAACTGTTGTTGCGTTCGGGGCTCCAGCCGTAGATCGCGACGAGCACGATCACACCGGCGAGCCACACCCCGCCGATCGCCAAGAGCTTGCGTTTGGTCGTGTTGAGCAGCTTCATGACGGGCTCGGCCTGCTCTCCAGTTGCCCGCCGCGGAGCACTATCGAGAGCACGAAGTAGACGGTGAACGCCGCCAGCACGAGGCCCGCGGCCATGATCCCGTCATCCTTGCCACCGGCGTAACGCGCGAGTATCACGGCGAGCACCACGATCCACACGCGCACCATCATGCCTCCGACCTGCAGCCCCGCTTTGACCTTCGGATCGCCACTGCGCTGCGCGCGGTCGTTCAGCCACACCATCCCGGCGCGCGTCAGCAGCCAGGCGCAGGCGCCGATGAGGTATCCGAACATCGGCAGGCCCGCCAACAGCACGAACGGGGCTGTCGCGAGCACCAGGCACACGTCGAGGTAGCGGAGCGTCGCCACGTCAGCTCAGCAGGATCCTGGAGGGCTCGGGCGCTGTCCGTGGCACTTTGTCGGCAACTGCCGGCCGATCAACGCCGGCCTGCCCAAGACGACCACGCGGCGTTTGAACGGGCACGCGCGCCGCGCGAGGAAACGGCACTGTGCGATCAGTTCGACCTCCACTCGCCGCGAAGGCGGCTGGCCGCCGTGCCGGTGACCTTCGAAACTGTCTCTGACCCGCCGCACGATCGGCGTTTCCTCGGGGATCTGCGGGATTTCGCTCGCGCCAGGAGGGTCGATCACGCGCTCGAGCGCGGGGATCGGCCCGTACAGCGACGCGAGCCAGTCGTCGAGCACCATCTCTTCGCCCGGCCGCACAGGCTGCTCGCCATCGTCAGGGGCGGGCGTTTTGTCGGTCGGCGAATCGGCGCGGTCACGGCCGGCATCCATGTAGCCTTCGTTTACCTCGAAATCTGGCATCTCCTCGGCCACCCTACAGACGCGGAAGTCCGCGCGCCCAAGCGCACGGTTCCCCCGCAGTGCAATCACGCGGTCCGTGGCGGCTAGTTGAGTCTACCGGGTCTCGGAGTTCGTAACAAGTTTGTGACAGCCGGTACGCGGCGTGTTCGCAATTTGCGGAAGATGCTCGCGTCGACCAGCACCGCGAGCGCGAGCGTCAGCAGTCCCGCGAGCACATCGAGCACGTAATGGTTTCCGGTCGCCAGCACAGCCAGAGCGGTCACGCACGGATAGCAGAGCGCGAGCACCCGCACCCACGCGCGGGAGGACATGCGCCACAGCGCGAGCGCGCACCAGCCGGCCCAGGCCATGTGCAGCGAGGGCATCGCCGCGAGCTGGTTAGCGGCCGACGCCAGCGCGCCGGTGTGCCAGGAGCCGAACGCTTGCGTGGAGGCGACGATGTCGCTGAACCCATCCTGCACCAGCATCCGCGGCGGCGCGACGGGATACAGCCAGAAGACCGCGAACCCGATCACGTTCACCAGCACGAGAATCGTGCGCAGCGAGCGGTAGATGTCCGCCCGCCGCCACCACAGCCAGCCGAGCAGCCCGAGCGTGACGATGAAGTGGGCGTTGTCATAGTAGTCCGACAGCGCCAGCGCGAGCGTGTGATGGCCCGCCAGCCAGCGGTCGAGCGACAGCTCGGGGTCGATGTGCAGCGTGCGCTCGAGCGCCAGCATGCCTTCACCGTGAGCCAGCGCGGCGTGCAGGCGCAGGGGCGCGAGGTTGGTGATCGCGTCATAGACCCAGCACAGCCACACGACCACGAGCGCCTCGGCCCACCAGCGCGGGCGCGAGAGGCCATCGGCTGCGGGCCGCGCGGTGTCCCTCGCGCCGCCGCGCCCGCGCCCATCGGCGCGCTCGTGCGCGCCGATCGCAGCGGCGCCGCCGAGCACAGCCGCGCCGGAGCGCTCGGAATCGATTGACACAGCGCTCGACAAGCGAACGATCTTAGCCTCCGGTCCCGAAGCTGCGCGACGCTGCAACCGGGCGATCCCGCCTCAGGGCGCGACCGTCGCGAGGTCGTGGCTCGCGAGCGCCTCGAGCACTCCCGGGAGCGCAGCTGCAGTCCGCCGCCACGAGCCCGGCGCCGAGTACTCATCGGCGTCGTGCAACAACAGCACCGCGCGATCATGCAGCTGCGCGGTGACCGTCGCGCAGATCGACTCCGGCGTGGCCGATGCGCGCCAGTCTCGGCCCCAATGGCTCCACAGCAGCGTGCGCCAGCCGTGCGCGCGCGCGATCGCCAGCGAGGCGGCGTTGGCGATGCCGTAGGGCGGGCGATACAGCGAGATCCCGGTGCCGGTCGCGGACTCGATCGTGTCCTGGGCGCGCTGGATGTCGCTGCGCACCTGGCCCGGAGCGAGCCGCAGCAGGTTGCGGTGGCGGTCGCAATGCAGGCCGATTCCGTGCCCGCAAGCCACGATCTCGCGTGCCAGCGCGGGACTCCTCCGGACCTGCTCGCCGACCAGGAAGAACGTCGCATGAGCCCCATGGGCGCGCAGGACGTCGAGCATCGCGGGTGTTCCCTGCGGGTGGGGACCGTCGTCGAAGGTCAGCGCGGCACCGCGGGCGCCAGCGGCAGCGGCGGCGCCGGCGACGCGGTCCTCGATGCCGAGCGGCCTGCGCAGCGGGCGCCAGTGGCCCGCGAGCGCCGGCAGCAGGTAGGCGCCGATCGTCAGTCCGGCCACCGCGCCGGCGGCGGCGCTGGCATGGGTGCGATGATCGGGGGGCATGGAATTGGCGCTCGGAATCTGCGCGGCTATCGCCGCGTCGACGTTCTACAGCCTAGGGATCGCATTCCAGGCGATCGACGCCAAGCAGGCGCCCCGGCACGAGCATCTGCGGATCGCGCTCGTTTGGGGACTGGTCCGGCGGGCTCGCTGGCTGCTCGGGACCGGCCTGTCGATCCTCGGCTGGCCATTGCAGGTCCTCGCATTGCTGCTCGCGCCGCTGGTGGTCGTCCAGCCCGCGCTCGCGGTCGGACTGCTGGTGCTGCTGTTCGTCGGGCAGCGGATGCTCGGCGAGCACGCCGGCCGCTACGAGTACTCCGCGATGGCGGCGATCGTGATCGGCGTCGTCGGGGTCGGCCTGACCGCGCCGCCGCGCAGCACCGGGCACACCTCGCAGGAGCTCGTGATCACGCTGGTGCTGGTGGCGCTCGCGCTCGCGAGCCTGCTGCCCTATCTGCTGCAGCTCGTGCACCGCTCGCCCGCGGTCGTGACGATGGTGGGCGCGGGGCTCGCGTTCGCCTGGAGCGGCGTGGCGACCAAGCTCGCTTCCGACGATCTCGCGCACGGGCACCTCGGGGTCGCGGTCGCCTGGGGGCTGTCGACCGCTGCCGCCTCGGGGGTCGGCGTGCTCAGCGAGATGAGCGCACTGCAGTCGCGGCCGGCGATACAGGTGGCACCAGTCGTGTTCGTGACCCAGACCGCGGTGCCGGTGATGCTCGCGCCGCTGCTGTTCGGCGAGAGCTTCTCCGACACGCCCGCCGCGGGGGTGCCGCTGGGGTGCTCGCTGGCGCTGCTGCTCGCGGGGGCCGCGCTGCTGGTGCGCTCACCGCTGCTGCTGGCGCTGATGGGCGGTGAGCTCGCGGGCGAGCAGCCCGGCGTGCCCCTCCTGCACTCGCACGGCGATCAGGCGACGACGCCCGAGACGGGGCCGTCGGCGTCGCCCATGCCCGAGCGGGTCAGCGAGGTCAGCGGCTCGACTGCGAGCCCCTCGGCGCCGAGCGAGGAGACGATCCGCTCGAGGCCGCGCACCGATGACGGCGAGCCGTCGAGCGTCACGACCAGCACTTCTCCCGCGCGCGCCGGACGCTGAGCGAACGGATCGGCCCCGGCGCCGATGCGCCGGGCCCCGCTGACCGGTCTGGCGCCGGCGCTGTGCGCGAGCACGATCTGGCCCGTCGTCAGCCCGCCGCGTGGCTGCAGGAAGTAGAAGTGGCTGCTCAGCCCGAGCGCGCGCGCCTGCGCGCGCAGGGTGGCACGGGCGTGGACCCAGTGCAGCAGGGTTCCCGCAGCGGGGATGCAGGGCAGCAGTTCATCGCCGAACGAGCGCACGCTCGCGATCGTCGCGCCGCCAGGCGCGCGGCCCTGGTCGGCGAAGGTGACGTGAACCCCCTTCGCGGCCAGTACCCGTGCGACCGAAGGCTGGACGGCGCTCGGGGCGCTGAGGATCAAGCCGACGTCGCGCTGATCGGTCCTGACCGCGACCAGCGGCTGCATGTGGAAGGCCTTCACCGCCAATGCGGCTACCTCGTCGGTGGACATCATCCAGATGCCGATCCCCAGCAGCAGCGCCAGCTGGGTGGCGTGCGCGGCCAGGCGCAGGCGCCAGCGCGGGATCGGGCTGACGCGCCGCG
The DNA here is from genome assembly GCA_963706765.1 of uncultured Solirubrobacterales bacterium. Taxonomy (GTDB): domain Bacteria; phylum Actinomycetota; class Thermoleophilia; order Solirubrobacterales; family Solirubrobacteraceae; genus Palsa-744. The sequence goes on from OY970168.1 coordinate 584,728, forward strand.
GAGCCTCGAGCACGAGATCGCAGGCCCGCGCCGCTTCCAGCGCCGGGGTCGCCTCACCCGAGAGCGCGACCGCGGTGCCCGCTTCGCTGAAGCTCGCCGACACCTGCTCGCGCAGCTCGTCGAGGTCGTTGGCGAGCCGCACGAGCCCGAGGTCGGCCATCGCGCGGGTGTTCAGCCGCGCGTGACCCACGGGCAGGCCGTAGGAGACGACCGGCGTGCCCACCGCCGCCGCCTCCAGGCAGGTCACCCCGCCGGTGGAGTGAACCAGCACGTCGGCCGCCGCCAGCAGCTGGGGCATGCGGTCGGTGAAGCCATATACGTGGATGCGCTCGTCGCCCTCGAAGCTGCGCTGCAGGCGCTTGCGCAGCCGCTCGTTGCGGCCGGCGAGGCAGACGATGCTGCTGACTTCCGGCACCCGCGCGAGCTCGCGCACGGCGCCCGTGATGTCTCCCACCCCCCAGCCGCCGCCGGAGACGATCACCATCCGGCCATCCTCCGGCAGCTCCAGCAAGTGCCGCGTGCTCACTGGACAGCGCTCCGTGAGGAACTCCGAGGAGATCAGCGGCCCGACCAGCCGCGCGCTGCCAAGCCCGGCGATCCGCTCGACCGGGCTCATCGACTGGCCGTAGACGACCAGGTGCATGTCGATCCCCGGCTGCGCCCAGAAGAACAGGCCCGTGAGGTCCGTGATGGTCGCGACGGTCGGGCAGTCGATCATGCCGCGGCGGCGCAGCCACGCCAGCACGACCGTCACCGCAGGGTAGGTCGAGACGACGACATCGGGGTCGTGCTCGGCGATCGTGCGCGCGAGCGGGCGGGCGCCGAACAGGCACAGCATCCGCCGCGCGCTCCAGCGCACCGGCGCGACGTGCTCGAGCAGCCAGTACACGAGCGTGTAGGTCCAGGGCACGAACTTCAGCTGCACCCTGTAGCCGTCCTCGACCACCGGCTGCAGCAGCCGCCCCATCGCCTCGAGCCCGTCGATGACCGTCACATCGGCCTGTTGCCCGGACTCGTCGATCTGGCGCGCGAGCGCGCGCGCGGCGGCGGCGTGGCCCTCGCCGACGTCGGCGGACAGGACGAGCACCCGGCGTCGCCCGGATGCCGGTCGATTGAGGGCGCGTACCGTCTTGGCTGTTTGGCGGCGTCGCATCGTGTCCGCTGAAACTACTTTCGGCCGTGCCGCGGGCGCTCCTGCCTGGTGGTGCTCCGCGAAACGTCTGAATCGCCCTCCATGCGAGGGCACGATCCAGCGGCCACAGGGTACTGAGCGCCCACGATGCTTGCAGGGGCAGCGGACGAATTTCCGCAAACTGCGTGATTCGCAGGCCCCCCGTTCGCGCCGCGGCGAGGACCGTAACAATACGCGCATCGAGGCCACGGGCTCAATACCGGGCGACGTACGCACTCGCGAGCCGCAGGCTCCGCACGCGCCGCCTGCTGCGACCGGGCCAAGACAGCGCACCGGTGCGCAGTCCGCGGGCCTGCGAGCGCTCGGCGCGCTCGGCCTGATCGCGGTGCTCGCCGGTGTGTTCGGGGTCTGCGCGGGCGCGGCATCGGCGCCGACGCTGTTCGTGCCGGGACGCAGCGGCGGCTGGCCCGGGTGGCTGGCGGGGCCGCTGCAGGGGCTCGGCCTGAGCCTCTCCTCGAGCAGCTTCCAAGTGTTCACGCTGTTGATGTGCGCGGGCTACATCGCCGTGCTGGTGAGCGCCCGCGCGCTATCGGGGCGGGCGATCGGGCTCACGATCGTGGTGGCGAACCTGATCCTGCTGCTCGGGCCCCCCTTGATCTCCCAGGATGTGTTCGGCTATCTGGCGTTTGCGCGTATGGGTGTGCTGCATGGCCTCGACCCGTATACGCACTTCGCGATCGAAGCCCCCACCGACGCGATCTACCCGTTCATCGGCTGGCCGCGCCAGCACTCCCCGTATGGACCGCTGTTCACGCTCTCGAGCTACGCGGCCGCCCCGCTGGGGCTGGCGGGAGGCCTGTGGGCGCTGAAGGCGATCGCGGTCGCCGGCAGCCTCGCGGCGGTCGCGCTGAGCGCGCGCGCGGCGAGCCTCCTGGGGCGATCGGGCAGATGGGCGGCTGCGTTCGTGGGGCTCAACCCGGTGATGCTCGAGCTCGCGGTCGCAGGAGCCCACAACGACACGCTGGTGATCGCGTTCCTCGCGGGCGCGCTGGTGCTCAGCGCCGGGGCGAGTCCACGCTTTCGCTCGAGCGCTCTCGCGCTGGCGGCGGGAGTCGGCGTGAAGGTGACCGCAGGGCTGGTGCTGCCGTTCCTGATCCTCGGCGCCCCCAACCGCAGCGAGCGAATCCGCGCGGCGCTCGGCGCGGGGCTGGGTCTGCTCGCGGTCGCGGCGATCGGCCTTATCGGCTTCGGCTCGCATGCGCTGGGCTTCCTCAACGCGGTCGGCGAGCAGCAGCAGCTCGTGGCCGTGCACAGCATCCCCGCGGAGACCGCGCGCCTGTTCGGCCTGCACGGCACGCCGAGCTGGTGGCGTCACTGCTTCATCGCCGCGTTCCTGCTGGTGCTCGTGTACGCGCTGTGGCGCACCGCGCGCGGCGCCGACTGGCGGGCGGCCGCGGGTTGGAGCACGATCGCGCTGCTGCTCTCGACCGCCTGGCTGTTGCCCTGGTATGCGATCTGGCCGCTGCCGCTAGCCGCGGTCTGCGGCGATCGGCGCCTGCGGGCCGGGGCGCTCGCGGTGTGCGCCTACGCGATCCTGATCCACCTGTCGCTGGCCGACCCGCTGCTCAGTCCAGGGCGCGTCCACGCCGTCGCCCACCACCTGCACGTCGCCGGCCTCGGGCGCTGAGATGGTCCGGAACTCGCCCGTTTCGAAGTCCTGCCTGACGTCCTGTTCGATCTCCGCCGGGGTCGCATCGGGGCGCAGGCGACGCAGGCGGATCGCGTCCAGGCGCCTGAACTTGAGGATCTCGAGCACGTACACGAGGTAGATGCTCGCCGCGATCACCAGCAGGCCGAGTCCCAGCATCACGAGCGTCCAGCCTGTGCGCAGGTGGCCGTGGTGGTCGCTGTAGGGGACGAACCGCAGCGCCAGCGCGAGGCCCGCGAGCAGCAGCGTCCATGCGTACAGGTAGGCGATCGTGCGCCGGCTCGAGAAGCCGATCCGAGCCATCCGGTGGTGGAAGTGCTCGCTGTCAGAGGCATAGATCGGGCGCCCGTACTTCACCCGCTTGAGGAGCACGAAGGTGGTGTCCAGGAACGGCACCGCAAGCAGGATCAGCGGCAGCACGAACGAAACCACCGCCGTCGTCTTGACGGCGGCCTCGATCGTGATCACACCCATCAGCAGCCCGAGCAGGTTCGCGCCGCAGTCGCCCATGAAGCTCGATGCGGGCGGGAAGTTGTGGATCAGGAAGCCCAGCGCCGCCCCCGCGGTCAGCGCGGCCAGCACCCCCGGCTGGGCGCGGCCGAGGTCGAACGCGATCACCGCCAGCGCGCCCGCGATGATCGCGCACACGCCCGCGGCGAGGCCGTCGACGCCGTCGGAGAAGTTGACGATGTTCATCATCGCCACCAGCGCGATCACGGTCAGCACCGGGCCAGCGTTGGTCACGCCCGCGTTCGGGAACGCGAGTTTCCCGATGAACGGCAGCGTGATCGCCTTGACGGCGACGCCATAGTGCACGACCAACACGGCCGCGAGCACCTGCCCGGCGAGCTTGACCCCCGGAGGCAGGTCGAAGCGGTCGTCGAGGGCGCCCACGAGCGTGATGACGGCTGCACCCAGCAGCACGCCGTGCCACAGCTGGGTCGCCTGCGCGTAGCCGCTCGGCAGGAACAGCAACCCCGCCACGAGCGCGCCCGCGAAGATCGCAAGCCCGCCCAACAGCGGCGTCGCGCGTTCTGAGAGGCCGCGGTCACGCGGCTCGTCGATCGCGCCCACGGCCCGCGCGAAGCGCATCGTGAGCGGCGTCAGAAGCGCGGTCACCGCCGCGGCCACGAGGAAGGCGTAGAACGCGTCGAGTGCTGTGGGGTGCGCCATCGACGATCAACAGCATCGCAGGCCACGAGGTCGGCTGCGCCCTTCGCAACGGGCGCGCCGCGAGCCGCCTGCGGGGCGCAGTCCCTAGGCGGGCGCCCCCGCGACCAGGCTCTCGTACAGCGGATAACGGACGATGATCGCCTGCACGCGCTCGGCGAGCGCCGGCGCGATCGCCTCGAAGTCGGGCGCGCTCAGCGCCTGGGCGAGTATCTGGCCCACCTCGGCGAAGTCCTCGGACTGCAGTCCGCGAGTCGCGAGCGCAGGCGTTCCGATGCGAAGCCCCGAGGCTTCCATCGGCGGGCGGGGGTCGAACGGAACCGCGTTGCGGTTGACCGTGATCCCGATCTCGTGCAGCCGATCCTCGGCCTGGCGGCCGCTCAGCTCGGGCTTCAGGTGGCGCAGGTCGACGAGCACCAGATGCACGTCGGTGCCGCCCGTGAGGACTTTCGGGCCCTCGTCGCCATCGGCCGCCAGCAGCTGCTCGGCGAGCGTCTGCGCGCCCGCGATCGTGCGCCGCTGACGCTCGCGAAACAGCTCGCCTTTGGCGATCCTCAGCGCGACCGCCTTGGCGGCGATCACGTGCTCGAGCGGGCCGCCCTGCTGCCCCGGGAACACCGCCGAGTCGATCTTCTTTGCGTGCTCGGAGCGGCACAGGATGATGCCGGCGCGCGGACCTCCGAGGGTCTTGTGGGTGGTCGTGGTCACGACATCGGCGTGCTCTACGGGGTTGGGGTGCAGCCCCGCCGCGACCAGCCCTGCGAAGTGCGCCATGTCGACCATCAGCAGCGCCCCCACCTCGTCGGCGATCTCGCGAAAGCGCGCGAAGTCGAGCTGGCGTGAATATGCCGACCAGCCCGCGAGCAGCAGCTTCGGCCTGCGCTCGCGCGCGATCCGCGCGACCTCGTCCATGTCGATGCGACTGCTCTCGCGGTCCACCTCGTAGGCGGCGATGTCGTAGAGCTTGCCCGACACGTTGATCTTCATCCCGTGCGTGAGATGGCCCCCGTGGGCGAGCGACAGCCCCATGATCGTGTCGCCCGGCTGAAGCAGAGCGTGATAGACGGCCGTGTTCGCCTGGGCGCCCGAGTGCGGCTGCACGTTCGCGTGCTCCGCGCAGAACAGCGCCTTCGCACGATCGATCGCGAGCTGCTCGGAGACGTCAACCCACTCGCAGCCCCCGTAGTAGCGGCGCCCCGGATAGCCCTCGGCGTACTTGTTGGTGAGCACCGAGCCCTGGCATTCGAGCACCGCACGGGGGACGAAGTTCTCGGACGCGATCATCTCGAGCGTCCCCTGCTGGCGTGCGAGCTCGCCGCGCAGCGCTTCGGCAACCTCCGGGTCGACCTCCTCGAGCGGGCGATCGAAGTAGTCGAGACTGAGGGCGGCGGAGCTTGGGTCGGACATTGCGCTCTCCTTGGCAGGCGAGAAGATCGAACTTGTGCCCAGGCGCGCGGCTTCGATTCCCCGCCGCTCCCCGGTGGTTCTCCACCTGAGCGCCAGTTGCGGCGGCGCACACGTGAGGCTAGCAGGGGCGCGAGCGGGACATCACGCGCGAGCCCGTTGCGGTTCGGTCGGCGCATGCGCCGACCGCGGGGCCGCGCATGCGCGGCCCCGAGCCGCGCCGCATGCGGCGCGGCTGCAGCACCTAAAGGGGCGGGGGGTGTATGTAGGTTTTTGAACGGTGTATCGCAATGGTTATACAGGCGGGTGCCTCAGCTCGAGTCCCGATGCCGGCCGTCGACGCACTCTCCCGCTCGCGCGAGCCTGCGCTCGAGCTCGGCGCGCTGAAGCGGACCCGGGCGCACGACCTCCCAGTGGCTCGCGCTCGCGTAGTGGCGCAGATCGAGCACCGTCGAGGCCAGCCCGGGCAGCTCGCCGCCATCCAGCACCAGGTCGGCGCCGGTGCGCAGCGCCTGCGGTACCTCCTGAAGCGTCCGCGCCTCGCGCCCGCCGGAGAGGTTGGCGCTCGATTGAAGCAACGGTCGCCCCACCGCCGCCAGCGCAGCCATGCGCGCCGGCAGCGCGGGCACGCGCAGGCCCAGAGTCGCTGGGTCCGGGCCGCAGGCGAGCGGGAAGCGCCGGTCACGGTTCGGAAGCAGCACCGTCAGCGGGCCCGGCAGCAGCGCGCGCAGAGCCGCGACCTCGCTCGGCGCGAGCTCCGGCAGCGCCGCGAGAGCCAGATCGAGGTCGAACAGCATCACCGCCGCGGGGCGATCGGGCGGGCGTCGCTTGAGCTGATACAGCCGCCTGACGGCCGGCTCGGAGTTGGGGTCACAGCCGAGGCCATAGACGGTGTCGGCCGGAAACACGGCCACGCCGCCACCCGCGAGGCAGGTCGTCAAATGCTCGGCATCGACCGCGGTGAGGGCGCCGGCGCTCACCGCTCGGCCACGATCACCCGCTCGATGCCCGCGAGGTCACGCTCTGCCTGCACCGCTCGAAAGCCCGCTTCATGCGCGAGCTCGGCGACCGCTGCGGCCTGGCCGGCGCCAACCTCGAGCGCCAGCAGGCCCACGCGCGTTCGCGCGGCCACCTGTCCGAGCAGGGCGCGGATCGCGTCGAGTCCGTCGCGGCCGGCGAACAGCGCCACCGGGGGCTCGTGGCGGACGATCTCCGCCGCCAGCGCGTCGCGGTCGCTGTCTGCCACGTAGGGGAGGTTCGCGACGATCGCGTCATGCTCGTCGGCAATCCCTGCGAGCATGTCTGCCCTCAGCCAGACGACATCGAGCTCGAGGCGCCGTCCATTCGCCTGTGCGAGCTCGAGCGCCTCGCCGCTGATGTCGCTGGCGCTGAGGAGCAGGTCCGGGCGCTCGTCCTTCAACGCCAGCGCGACCGCGCCGCTGCCCGTGCCGAGGTCGAGCACGCTCGCTGAGGACGCCAGGCGCGCGAGCGCCACTTCCACGAGCAGCTCCGTCTCCGGGCGCGGGATCAGCGCGCGGTGATCGACCGCGAGCGTCAGATGGCGAAATGCTCGGTGGCCGGTTATGTAGGAGACCGGCTCACGCTCGACCGCCCGCCTGCGCACAGCGCTCTGAAAGGCCCGCACCGCCTCGCCCTGCACGATCAGCTCGCGATCGCTGAGCAGCCGCTCGCGCGTCACCCCGAGCACCTGCGCGAGCAGCAGTTCGGCATCGAGCCGCGGCGAGGACGATCCCGCGGCGGCGATCGCGATCACCGCCCCCTGCAGCGCCTCGCGCGCGGGCGTGCCGCGGGCGAGGGGGCGTCCCTGTGCCTTGGGCTGCATCTGACGGCCGCTCAGATCTGGGCGCGGCGCGCGGCGTGCCGACTCACGACGGCGTCGCCTGCGCCTGCAGACGCCGGCGGCGCTCGTCTGCCTGCAGCGCCGCCGTCAGCTCCTCCAGCTGGCCTTCGAGCACCTGGTCGAGGTTGTGGACGGTGAGCTTGATGCGGTGGTCTGTGACACGGCGCTCGCCGTAGTTGTACGTGCGTATCTTCTCCGCGCGTTCGCCCGTGCCGACCTGGGAGCGGCGGTCGGCCGCGAGCTCCGCCTGCTGTTCGGACAGCGCCCGCTCATACAGCCTTGCCCGCAGCACCCGCAGCGCACGCTCGCGGTTCTGCAGCTGGGACTTCTCGTCCTGCATCGACACCACCACGCCCGACGGCTTGTGGGTGATCCTGACCGCCGAGTCGGTCGTGTTGACCGACTGCCCGCCGGGGCCCGATGAGCGATAGACGTCGATCTGCAGGTCATTCGGATCGATCTGCACATCCACATCCTGCGCCTCCGGCAGCACCGCGACGGTCGCCGTCGAGGTGTGCACGCGGCCCTGGGACTCGGTCTCGGGTACCCGCTGCACGCGATGGGTGCCGCCCTCGTACTTGAACACCGAATACGCCCCATCGCCCTTGATCGCGAATGTGTACTTGCCCTCGCCAACGTCCATCGCCTCGGTCTGAAAGCCGAGCCTCTCCGCGTAGCGCCCGAGCATCCGATACAGGTCGCCCGCCCACAGCCCTGCCTCGTCGCCACCCGCGCCGCCCTGGATCTCGACGATCACATTCTTCTCATCATTGGGGTCGCGCTCGATCATCGCCATCCGGATCTCCTCCTCGAGCTCCTCGATCCGCGCCCTTGCCGAGCTCAACAGCTCGCGCACCTCGGGGTCCTCGCCGTCCTCTGACAGCAGTTCCTGTGCCCCCGCCGCGTCATCGGAGGCACGCCGCCACTCCGACGCCAGCTTCGCCGCGGGCTCGAGCTGGCGATATGCCCGCCCGACCGCGGCATAGCGTTCGCGGTCGCCGATCACCGCGGGGTCGGTCATCTGCTCTCCGAGCTCGCCGAAGCGCGTCTCGATCTGCTCTACGAGGTCTTCGATCACGCTGCTGAGTCTAGGTCCGCGAGCTACCGAGAGGCGCTCGGCGTCGAGCGCGACTCCTGTGCTTCAGGGCGCTCGGCGCCTTAGCCGCGCGCTGGGTGACGCGCGCGGGGGCGTCTGCTCAGGCGACGACCTCGACCCCGACGAGGTCCTTGGCCGAGAGCGCATCGCCCTCGCGCTCGAGCACTGCCTGCAGCGCCGCGATCGCCACCTCGAGCTGATCGAGATCGGGCTCGCGGGTGGTCAGCAGCTGCAGCTTCAGGCCCGGCCACATCAGCGCGCGCACCCAACCGCGGCGGCGGTTTCGCCCGGCGAACTTGATCAGCTCGAACGAGATCCCAGCGATCAGCGGGACGCCGAGGATCCGTGTCAGCACGAGCCAGTACCACGCCGGCAGCCCGATTGGCGCGAACACGAAGATCGCCACGATCATCACCACCAGCAGGAAGCTCGTTCCGCAGCGGGGGTGCAGGCGTGAGAAACGCTGGGCATTGACTGGCGTCAGCGGCAGTCCCGCCTCGAAGCAGGAGATCGTCTTGTGCTCGGCGCCGTGGTACTCGAACACGCGTCGCAGGTCGCGTATCCGCGAGAGCAGCAGCATGTAGCCGAGGAAGATCGCAGTCCGCACCAGCCCCTCGACGACCCAGAACAGCACCGAGCTGCCGAGCTGGCCCTTGATCAGGCTCGTCAGGCCGACGGGCACGAGGAAGAACAGCACGATCGCCAGCACGAGCGCGACTATCACCGTCCCCACCCACAGGCCCGCGGGTATCTCCTGCGGCTCCTCGACCTCGTCCTCGGGAGGGAGCTGGGCGTTGGCCGACACCTCCAGCGCGCGGAACCCGATCGCGAGCGATCCCCCCAGCGCGACGATGCCCCGCAGGATCGGCAGCCGCAGCACACGATGGCGCGCGAGCGCGGACTTCAGCCCGAACACACTCACCTCGACCTCGCCGCGCGATCCCTCCGTCGGGGAGCGCTCGGGCTCGCGCAGCTGCTCCGCGCTGGGCTTGCGTACGGCCACCGCCCAGTTGGCGATGCCGCGCATCATCACGCCCTCGAGCACCGCCTGGCCGCCGACGGGCGCGTCGCGGCCGGCGTTCAGCTCACCGTCACCGTCGAGGTCGAGCTCCAGCTCGGCGAGCGCGGCCTCCGGTGGCATCGTCTATTGCGAAGCCTTGCCCTGTGCGCTGCGCAGCCGTCCCTTGGCCATGCGGCGCTGGAAGCGCTCCACCCTGCCGCCGGTGTCCACCAGCTTCTGACGGCCGGTGTAGAAGGGATGGCAGTTCGAGCACACCTCGACGTGAAGCTCCTCGCGCGTCGCGCGCGTCAGGAACTCGTTGCCACACGTGCAACGGACGTGGGCCTGTGAGTAATTCGGGTGGATCTTGGCCTTCATCAGCGCTCCATTCTAGCGTCCGCGACCGCCCGGGAAGGTGACGGCTCACGCGGGGGGGCAGCAGCTCAACTTGTCGTGCCCGTGCCTGTGCCCATGCCCGAGGCCCCGCTCGTGCCGGGCGTGGTCCCGCTCGCGGGGGGCGTGGTTGTTTCCGTCCCCGAAGGCGTTTCGGGCGTGGGCGTCGGCGGCAGCGGCTGGTGGCAGAAGCGCGTCAGATGTTCGACTCGCTTCAGCGGATGGCCATGTGCGCCCAGCCAGCGAAACACGACGGCGGCCCGGTAGACGGCTGGAGCCGACAGGTTGGTGACCTGCTTGAGGTACTTGTAGACCTTCACACCCGAATCGGCTGCGCGCCAGACGCCGACCCCGGGGGCGATCACGACGTGAAAGCCCGTTTCTCCAGGCGCACGCTCGAGCAGTTCGATTCGCATCGCCATGCGTGTCGTCCCCGGCACCGCTGTCATTTCGCCGGAGAACGTCGCCGAGCGTTCGCCTGCGTTCGCCGCGACCACGCAGCCCACGAGCGACGCCGATGCACCCGACTGGTCCGTCGTCGAGCCCGCCTGACCGCTCTGCTGGGCGATCCGGGCGGGTGTCGCAGCGCTCGCGGGCACGACCGGCGCGGACCCGAGGGACACAGCGCAGGCCGCGCCCACGAGCAGCAGCGGAGTGTGGAGGTGAGCGCAGCTTTGCAGGGCCTTTTGGAAGACTCGCATAACGGTCCCCTAACACTTTTCCCGCGTCTAGGTTGCGCTTCGCCCTAACGGCGGGCCCGAGAGCGCATGCGATCATTGCTCGCATGCGCGCCAGCGTGATCGTCCCGACCTACAAGCGACCGCAGAGCCTCGGCCGTTGCCTCGACGCGCTCGAGCGTCAGACACGCGCACCCGAGGAGATAATCGTCGTCGCCGATCGCGCCGACACTGCCAGCCACGATGTGGTGCGCTCGCGCGCCGCGCCAGTGCGCCTGGTGCTCGTGCAGCGCCCGGGAGTGGTCGCGAAGATGAACGCCGGCGCCCAGGCATCGGGCGGCGATGTCGTCGCCCTGACCGACGACGACGCCGAGCCGCACGCAGACTGGCTAGCGCGGACGATGGCCATCTACGCGAGCGACCCGCAGATCGCAGCCGTCGGGGGGCGCGACCTGATCTACCTGGAGGACGGGTTGATCGAAGGCTCCGCGCGCGTCGTGGGCGCCGTCGACGCGCTCGGGCGCACGAGCGGAAACCACCACCTCGGCTTCGGTCCCGCGCGCGACGTCGAGATCCTCAAGGGCGTCAGCCTGAGCGTGCGCGGCGAGCTGCTACGCGAGGTCGGCTTCGACGAGCGCCTGCTCGGTGTCGGGACGCAGAACCACTGGGAGCTGAGCCTCTGCCTGACCCTGCGCCGCATGGGCGGCCGCGTCGTCTATGACCCGGCGATCACCGTCGACCATCGACCGGCGCCGCGGATCGACGACTCGCGCAGCTTCAACCCCGAGGAACTGCGCGACGCGGCGCACAATCACGCGCTGGCGCTGCTCGAGTACCTGCCACCCTGGCGGCGGCGCCTTCACCTCGTGTGGGCAGTTGCCGTCGGCACCAGCTCGAGCCCCGGGGTCGTGCAGCTGGTTCGGCTCGCGCCCCGCGGCCCCCGCTCGGCGTGGCGGTCGTTCCTCGCGGCCCAGTCGGGCTGGATCGCTGGCCTGCGCACCTATCGACGCTCCCGCGCTGGCGGCGGAGCGGGCGCCGGCCACCAGGGGGTCGGTGGCCCGCGCGACTCGGCTCAGACTCAGACGATCTAGACGATCTGATACAGGGGGCCGTCGCCGCCCTCGGGCGTCGTCAGCCGACCGCCCTTGGCGGTGATCGCGCCGCATTGCACGCAGTTGGTGTAGTTGACGATCACATCGACATCGCCGTGCTCCGGCGCGTCATCCGGGATCTCATACACCCCCGCGGGACACATCCAGCGCCAGGTCTCAGCGACCTCGCGCGGAACACGCCGCTGGACGCGGATGTGATTCGGCGCATCATCGCGGGTGGCATTGCCGGTGATGAACACCGACGAGAGCTTGTCGAAGGTGTACTTGCCGTCGGGCTTGGGGTAGCTGTCCTTCGTCTTGCCGATGAACATCGGCTTGGCGTCGTTGCGATGCAGCGCCCAGCGCCCGCCCGGGAAGCGACCCTTGGTCGCGATCATCATGTTCACCAGCGGGCCTCCCTTGATCAGCCCTTTCTGAAACGGCTGGCGTGTGTTGCGCTGTTCCCACAGGTCCTTGCCGATGATCGACTCCTCGACCGCCTGCTCGTAGGGTTCGAACGAGCTTTCGCCGCGCTTCAGCGCCGCATAGATCGACTCGGCCGCGAGCATGCCCGACTTGACCGAGTAGTGCACTCCCTTGAGCGCCGCCAGGTTCACCATTCCGGCCGAGTCGCCGACCAGGACCGCGCCGGGCATCGACAGCTTCGGCATCGCCCAGTAGCCGCCCGCGGGCAGCGCCTTGGCGCCCCACGCGACGCGCTCGCCGCCCTCGAGGATTCCCTTGAACAGTGGGTGGGTCTTGATCTGCTGGAGCAGATCGTGCGCCGAGGTCGTGGCGTCGGCGTAGTCGAGGTCGAGCACGAAGCCGATCGAGACGAGGTCATCGCCGGTCTTCTCGTCCTTCATCGGGTAGATCCACGAGCCGCCGATCTGTCCGTACTTGGCGGGGATCTTCAGCGGCCAGCCGGCGACCGTGTGGATCACGCGGTCTAGCGGCTTGGTGACCTTCCAGACCTCCTTGACGCCGAGCTCCCAGACCTGCGGTTCGCGCCCCTTGGCGAGCTCGAACTCCTTGATCGCAGCGCCCGTCAGATGGCCCCAGCAGCCCTCCGCGAGCACCGTCGCATGCGCCTTGATGTCCGTGCCCGGCTCGAAGTTGCCGAGCGGCTCGCCATCCTTGCCGCGACCCTTGTCGCCGGAGCGCACGCCGACGACGCGTCCGTCCTCGACGATCAGCTGCGTCGCCGAGGTCTCGGTCAGGATGTACGCGCCGGCCTCCTCCGCCTGGCGCTGTTGAAAGCGCGCCAGACCCGCCACCGAGACGACCTCGTTGCCGTGATTGCGCTGCGGCGGGGGCGGCGGGATGCGCAGCTTCCTCTTCGCGTTCGGCAGGACATAGATCGCCTCTTTCTCGACCTCGCCGTAGGCGAATCCCTCCTCGCGCCACTGCTCGCGGGTCATGTCCGGGAACAGTTCCTGCAGCGGCTCGGGGCGCATGACCGCGCCCGAGAGGTTGTGCCCGCCGCAGGTCTTCGCCTTCTCGACGACCGCCACCGGCACTTCGCCGAGGCGCTCCATCATCTCGGGGTCATCCGCGAGCAGCTGCAGCAGGCGGTTGGCGCACGCAAGCCCAGCGGTGCCACCGCCGACGATCACGACGCCGACCTCGATCAGCTCGTCCTCGGCGTCGAGAGCGTGCTTGATGAACTCCTTCTGGGGATTGACCGGCGGCGGGAAGGCCGCCGGTGCGACCTTGCCGTTGCTCGAGCCATTGCCAGAGCTCATCGCGCTCAGCCCTTCTTGGCCTTCACCGCATCGGTGAGCTTCGGCAGGATCTTGTTGAGGTCACCGACGATGCCGAGGTCGGAGAATTCGAAGATCGGCGCATTCGAGTCCTTGTTGATCGCGACGATGTTCTCCGAGGACTGCATCCCGACCTTGTGCTGGATCGCGCCGGAGATGCCCGCCGCGAGGTACAGCTTCGGCGCCACCGTCTTGCCGGTCTGGCCGATCTGCGCGGCATACGGATACCAGCCGGCGTCCACCACCGCGCGCGTCGCCGCGACCGCGGCGTTGTTGCCGAACGCGTGCGCGAGCTGTTCGCACAGCTCGAAGCCCTCGGCCTTGCCGAGCCCGCGTCCGCCGGCGATGAGGATGTCGGCTCCCTCGATGTCGACATCCGCTCCCCGCTGTTCGCCGCGCACGAGCATGCTCGCCTGCGTCGAATGCGGGCTGAGCTCGAAGCTGAGCTGCTCGACCGCCGCCGGTCCAGAGCCGGAATCACTGGCCTCGAACGCGTTCAGACGGCCGATGATGATGCCGACCTCGGAGCGGTATTTGATCTCCGAGATCGCGGAGTCGCCGAGGATCGGACGCTCTGCGATCAGCTCGCCGTTCTCAGCGCGCACCGCCGTTACCTCCATCACGACGCCCGCGCCGAGCCGAGCCGCGAGCCCGGCGCCGATCTCGAAACCGAGCAGTCCGCCGCCGAACAGCGCGTAGGAGTAGCCCCCGTCGGCGATCGCCTTGGCCATCGCGTCGACCACCGGTTGGGCGAGACCTTCGGGCCCCTCTGCGACCAGCACCTTGCTCGCACCGTAGGAGCCGAGCGAGGCGGCCAGGTCCTGCGGCACCCCTTCGCCGACCAGCACCGCATGCGCCTCGCCGCCGAGCGCGCTCGCCAGCCGGGCGCCCTCGGAGACGGCGCCGAGCGAGTTCTTGTTGATCGCGCCCTCGTAGTGGAGCGCGTAGATGAGGATGTTCTTCGCCATTTCTCTAAATCGCTCCCTTTCAGATCAGCTTGCGCTCGTCGAGCCAGGCGACGATCTTCTCGACCGTCTCGGCGGTGTCCTCGTCCTCGATGATCTCGCCGGGAGCCTTCGCGGGCGGTGCCTTCGCCGCGACCCACTGGGCTGCCGAGTGCTCGCCTCCGACCTTGTCCAGCTCCACGCCCACGTCCGCCGCGACGACCGTGTCGAGCGGCTTCTTCTTCGCGCCCATGATCGCCTTCAGCGAGGGATAGCGCGGCTCGTTGATCGCGTCGCCCACGGAGATCACGGCGGGCAGCTTGACCTGCACGGTGTCGTATCCATACTCCGCCTGGCGCTCGCAGCGCAGCGCGTCGGGATCGACGTCCATCTTGATCACCTGGGTCAGCGACGGCATCCCCAGGTGCTCGGCCACAACCGCGCCGATCGTGTAACACTCGCCGTCGTCGGACTGCTGTCCGAGCAGCACCAGATCAGGGCTCTCGCGCTGCAAAGTCTTCGCCAGCGCATAACCGGTGGCGGCGACATCCGAGCCGGCGACCGCAGCGTCGCAGAGATGGACCGAACGGTCGGCTCCCAGCGAGACCGCCTTGTGCAGGGCACGCACGGCGCTTTCAGGACCCATGGTCACCGCGACGATCTCCTCGACCGGCACGGCGCCTCCCTCCTTGACCTGCATCGCAGCCTCGATGGCGTGCGTGTCATACGGGTTGAGGTTCTTCTCCCCGCTGCGGTCCATCCGCCCCGTCGAGGGGTCGATTCGCTTCTCGACGGCGGCGTCCGGGACCTCCTTCACAAGGACGCATATCTTCATTCTGTGGCTACTCCTTGGGGTCAGTTGAGCAAGATGCTACTTGGTCCCGCGGTTGACTGACGCGTCAATCAGTCGGCACGGCGCTGCGGATGAAGTCCACGATCGCCTGCGTTGAGGCGCCGGGTGTGAACACCTCGGCGACGCCGAGGCGCTTGAGCTCGGGGATGTCCTCGGCCGGGATCGTGCCCCCCACCGTCACCAGCACATCCTCGATCTCCTGCTCGCGCAACAGCGCCACGATGCGCGGCACGAGCGTCATGTGCGCGCCCGAGAGGATCGACAGCCCGACCGCGTCGGCATCCTCCTGGATGACCGTCTCGACGATCTGCTCGGGGGTCTGGTGGAGACCGGTGTAGATCACCTCCATACCCGCGTCGCGCAGCGCGCGCGCGATGATCTTGGCGCCACGGTCGTGCCCGTCGAGGCCCGGCTTGGCGACGACCACGCGGATCTTGCCGTGGCGCATCTCGGAGCTCGGCACAGAGGCCGCTGAGGAGGTCATCGCCGCAGATTATGCCCGCGCGACGCCGCGCGCTCGCACCCGCCCGTTGATCAAGCGCCCGAGTCCGCCGAGCGCGGCCGCTCCTGCGAGCCCGGAGAAGATCTTCAGCCGCCGCCCGAGGCGATCGAAGTGCAGGATCTCCCAGCCCTCGTCGGTGGCGATTCGCCGCAGCTCGGCGTCGGGATTGACGACCACCGCGTGGCCGACCGCCCGCAGCATCGGCAGGTCGGACTCGGAGTCCGAGTACGCGTAGGAGGAGCCGAGGTCTATCGCCTGCTCGGACGCGATCTGCTGCAGCGAGAGCAGCTTGCCCTCGCGATAGTTGAACGGACCCGCCGGGCGCCCCGTGTAGCGGCCGTCGACGATCTCCGAGCGCGAGCCGAGGCCGCCGTCGAAGGCGAGCACATGCGCGAGCAGGTCGGCCATCTCCTGCGAGGCGGCCGTGATGATGTAGACGAGCCGGCCCGCATCCTGGTGGTCATAGGCCCGCGCGAGCATCTGCGGGTACAGGCGCGGCAGCACCCCTGCCAGCACCCGTGGCGACAGGCGCTGGAGCTCGCGCACCGGCACCCCCGCGATCATCTGCCCGACGCGTTCGCGCACCTGATCGGCGCGGTCGTCGGTCGAGCCGCGCACGCGAAAGCGCAGGTTCTCGTAGACGTCCCGTGCCAGACGCCCGCGGCTGATCATCCCCGACTCGAACGCCGCGCGTGCGAAGAACACGCCCGAGGACCCCGCCATCAGCGTCTTGTCGAGGTCGAAGAACGCCGCCACTCGCGGCGCGTCGGCGGGCGTCCTCACAGCTCAGACGCGCAGGATCACGGCGTCGCCCTGCCCGCCGCCCGAGCAGATCGCCGCGCAGCCGAGGCCACCTCCGCGGCGGCGCAGCTCATAAACGAGCGCGCCGAGGATGCGCGCCCCGGAGGCGCCGATCGGGTGGCCGAGAGCCACTGCGCCGCCGTTCACATTGACGCGCTCCTCGTCGATGCCGAGCATCCTGATCGAGTTCAGCGCCACCGATGCGAACGCCTCGTTGATCTCCCAGAGGTCTATGTCACCGGGCTGCAGGCCTGCCTTCTCGAGCGCCTTGCGGGCCGCGGTCGCAGGCGTCGTCGCGAGGTAGGCGAAGTCGTTCGCGCTCTGCGCATGCGCGACGATCTCCGCGAGCGTCTCCTTGCCGTTGGCGCTCGCCCACTCCTGCGCGCACAACACCAGCGCGCCGCCGCCGTCGTTTACCCCGGGGGAGTTTCCGGCGGTGTGCGAGCCCTCCTTGCCCACCAGCCCAGGGAGCGCGGCGAGCTTCTCGAGCGAGGTGTCGCGCCGCGGGCCCTCGTCGATCTCGACCACCGTGTCGCCCTTGCGACCCTTGACCGTCACCGGCGCGATCTCCTCCGACAGGCGCCCCTCGTCGATCGCCGCCAGCGCGCGTTCGTGCGAACGCAGCGCCCAGCGGTCGAGATCCGCCCGTGTGATCTCGAGCTCGTCGCTCACAGCTGTCGCCTCGACGAACATCTGCTTGCCCGAGAACGGGTTCGTCAGCCCGTCGTGCACCATCGAGTCGAGCGCCTTCACATCACCCATCCGAAACCCGAAGCGCGCCCCCGGCAGCAGGTAGGGAGCCTGTGACATCGACTCCATCCCGCCGCCCACCGCGAGCTGCACGTCGCCGGCGCGAATCGCTTGGTCGATGATCACGCACGAGCGCAGCCCCGATGCGCACACCTTGTTGATCGTCTCCGAGGAGACCTCCTTCGGGATGCCTGCCTTGATCTGCGCCTGGCGCGAGGGAATCTGCCCCTGGCCGGCCTGCAGCACCTGACCCATCACCACGTGCTCGACCTCCTCCGGCGCCACCGAAGCGCGCTCCAGTGCAGCTTCGATCGCGTTCGCGCCCAGCGTCGTCGCGTCGACCGTCGAAAGGCCGCCGCCCATCTTGCCGACGGGTGTGCGCGCTGCGCCGATGATCACGGTACTTGGCATTGTCTGAGGGTCTCCTCGGATCGGGAACTGCGACGAGAGATCGAGAATGCTAGCGGGGCAGGTATCGTGCCCGGTTTCGTGCAGGTAACCGTGACCCCGCAGCGAGCCAGCGAAGTCGACGCCGACACGGTTGCCGTATGTCTTTTCGAGGGCGAGGATGCACCCGCGGGGGTGCCCGCGGAGATCGGCGAGCTGCTGGCCTCCGGCGAGGCCAAGCGCTCCCTGAAAGCGGTCGCGCTCGCCCACGGCGATGGCAGGCGCTGGCTGCTGCTCGGGCTCGGCGCGCGCAAGGACTCGACGCCCGAGCGCATGCGTGCCGCGGCCGCGTCGCTGCATTCGCGCGCCCTCGAGATCTCGACCCGAAAGCTGTGCTTGGCGCCTCCGGCGCAGACGGGCTCGGACGTCGCGGCGGCGCTCACCGAAGGTCTCGTGCTGAGCGACTATCGCTTCGAGCGTTTCAAGTCCGAGCCGCCCGCCACCGCGAGCGCCGAGCAGCCGCCCCCCAAGCGCCTGGCCGAGCTCCTCGTCGCGAGCCCCGGCGACGGCGAGACCGAGGAGCTCGAGGCCGGGGTCCTCGAGGCAGCCCTCGCCTCCGAAGCGGCAAATGCGGCTCGCGAGCTGCAGAACCGCCCCGGCAACGACCTCACCCCCGCCGCCCTGGGCCTTTACGCGAGCGAGCTCGCGCGCGAGATTCCATCGCTGTCCGTCGAGGTCGAGGCGCGCAAGGGGATCGAGGCGCGCGCGATGGGCGCATTCGCCGCAGTCGCTCAGGGCTCCGAGCAGGAACCGGCCCTGATCGTGCTGCGCTACGAGCCCCCCGCGGGCGCGCAGTCCGGCGCGCCGCTGCTCGGCTTCGTCGGCAAGGCCGTGACATTCGACAGCGGCGGCATCTCATTGAAGCCCGGGCCGAAGATGGCGGAGATGAAGTTCGACATGTCGGGCGGCGCTGCCGTGATCGAGGCGATCGCGGCGATCGCCCGGCTGCAGCTGCCAGTCGGCATCGTCGCCGTTGTGGGCGCCACCGAGAACCTGCCCGGCGGACGTGCCGTCAAGCCCGGCGACATCGTGGTCGCGGCCAACGGCAAGACGATCGAGATCAACAACACCGACGCCGAGGGCAGGCTGGTGCTCGCCGACTGCCTCTGTCGCGCAGTCGAGCTCGGCGCCGAGCGGATCATCGATCTCGCGACGCTCACCGGCGCGGTGATAATCGCGCTCGGATCCACCTACGCCGGGCTGATGAGCAACGACGAGGAGCTCGCCGAGCGAATCGTCGACGCCGGCGCGCGGACCGGCGAGACGGCCTGGAGGCTGCCGCTGCACGAGGAGTACGACGAGCTGATCAAGGGAACCTACGCCGACCTCGACAACGCGCCCGAAGGCCGCAAGGCGGGGACGATCGTCGGCGGCAGCTTCCTGCGCAACTTCGTCGGCGACACCCCCTGGGCGCACCTCGACATCGCCGGATCGGCCTGGGATCTGGGCCGCGCCTACGCCCCCAAGGGCGCATCCGGCTACGGCGTGCGACTGCTCGTCGAGCTGGCTCGCTCCTACAGCAGCTGAACGGCTCAGGTGCCGGCGCGACCTCGGCTCGGCTCAGCGGAGCTCAGGCGCAGTCTCCGGCGCGTCGGCCCCGTGCTCTAGCGCCTCAGGCTCCGCGTCCTGGCGCAGCTCAGGCGCCGGCGCTCGAGCCGTATCCGAGGGTCTCGATCTGCTCCAGGGTCACCGCGCGCATGTCGGCGCCGTCGAGCAGCTGCCGGTACCAGTCGACTGTCGCCTCGAGCGCCGGCTCGAGCGCGACGGGAGGGCGCCAGCCGAGATGCAGGCGCGCCCGTGAGGAGTCGAGCTTCAGATAGCGAGCCTCGTGTGGATGCGGGCCGTCGTCGAGCTGCCAGCTCAGATCGCGTGGCCACAGCTGCGCTATCCGCTCGACGATCCAGCCGACCGGGCGCGCGTCCTCATCGGCCGGACCGAAGTTCCAGGCACACGCGTGCTCGGATGACTCGCACAGCGCCTGCGCGAGCAGCAGGTACGCGCTGAGCGGGTTGAGCACGTGCTGCCACGGGCGGATCGAGTTCGGGTTGCGCACGCGCACCGGCTCGCCGGCGAGCGCCGCGCGCATGATGTCCGGGACCAGCCTGTCGGCGCCCCAGTCGCCGCCGCCGAACACGTTGCCCGCGCGCGCCGAGGCGAGCCTCGTCGGCTGCGCGGCGCCCGCGCCGCCGGTCGCGGCGCCCGCTCCACGCCCGTCGGGCTCGTTGAAGAACGAGCGCTGAAACGCAGCGGTGACGAGCTCCGAGCAGCCCTTCGAGCTCGAATAGGGGTCGTAGCCGCCCATCGCCTCATGCTCGCGATAGCCCCACTCCCACTCGCGATTCTCGTAGCACTTGTCGGAGGTGACGTTCACCATCGCGAGCACGCCCTCACCGTGCTTGCGGACTGCGTCGAACACGTTCACGGTCCCCATCACGTTGATTTCGTAGGTCTCGCGCGGCTCCGCGAACGAGCGGCGTACGAGCGCCTGCGCAGCCGTGTGCAGGACCACCTCCGGCGCCGCCTTGCGCACGGCGTCGGCGACAGCCTCGGGATCGCGGATGTCCCCGTGAAGGGACTCCACCCCCTCGCCCACCCGCGCCAGCTCATAGAGCGACGGCGTCGAGGGGCCGGCGCCGGAGAACCCGGTCACCTTGGCGCCCATCGACTGCAGCCACAGGGCCAGCCAGGCGCCCTTGAAACCGGTGTGACCGGTGAGCAGGACGCGGCGATCCCGCCAGAAGTCGGGGTCGACTGCACTCAACTGAAAGCCGCTTTCGCCAGGTTCACGGCGCTGCAGGTTATTCGACCCCGCCGTTGCGGCGCATGGACGCCCGCGCGATGCTCGCGCGACATGTGAGAATGCGCCGTCGTGGACTTCGACCTCTCCAGCGATCACGAGCTGATCCGGCGCACCGTGCGCGAGTTCGCGCAGGGCGAGGTCGCGCCCGTGGCCGAGGAGCTCGACCGCACCAAGTCGTTCCCTTATGAGATCGTGCGCAAGCTCGGCGAGCTCGAGCTGATGGGCATACCCTTCCCCCAGGAGTACGGCGGCGGCGGCGGCGACACGCTCGCCTACGCACTGGCGGTCGAGGAGCTGACGCGCGTGGACTCGTCGGTCGCGATCACGCTCTGCGCCCACACCTCGCTGGGCACCCAGCCGATCTATCTGTTCGGCTCTGAGCAGCAGAAGCGCGAGTGGCTGCCGCAGCTGTGCTCGGGCGAGCGCCTCGGGGCCTTCGGGCTGACCGAGCCCGAGGCGGGCTCGGACGCGGGCAACACCCGCACGACGGCCTCCGAGCAGGACGGCGAATGGCTGATCAACGGCACCAAGCAGTTCATCACCAACGCCGGTACGGAGATCTCGGGGGTCGTCTGCATCACCGCCGTCACCGCGCGCGAGGGCGAGCACAAGCAGATCTCGAACATCATCGTCCCCAACGGCACCCCCGGCTATGAGCAGGGCGAGCCCTACCGCAAGATGGGCTGGCACGCCTCTGACACGCGACCGCTCGCGTTCAGCGACTGCCGGGTGCCCTTCGAGAACCTGCTCGGCCCCCGCGGGGCGGGCTTCAAGCAGTTCCTGCACATCCTCGACATCGGGCGCATCGGGGTTGCGGCGATGGGCGTCGGCCTCGCACAGGGGGCGCTCGACGAGGCGCTTCGCTACGCGACCGAGCGCAAGGCGTTCGGCAGGCCGATCTCGAAGTTCCAGGCGATCCAGGGCAAGCTCGCCGACATGGCGACCGAGATCGAGGCCGCGCGGCTGCTCGTCTACAAGGCGGCGCGTGAGAAGGACCACGGGCGCAACTTCACCCTCACCGCCGCGCAGGCAAAGCTGAAGACGGGGCGCCTCGCGGTCCGCTGCGCCGAGGAGGCGGTGCAGATCCACGGCGGCTACGGCTACATCGAGGAGTACCCCGTGTGCCGGTTCTATCGCGACGCGAAGATCCTCACGATCGGCGAGGGCACCGACGAGGTGCAGCAGATGGTGATCGCCCGCGCGCTAGGCGCCTGAGCGGGGCTCCAGCACCACCAGCGGGATCTGACGCTCGGTGCGCCGCCGATAGCCTTCATAGCCGCCGTACACGGCCACCACCATCGGCCACAGCCGCTCGCGCTCCTTGGCGTCGGCGACGCGCGCACGCACGGGCACCCGCTTCGAGCCCACCTGCACGGTCGCGTCCGGATTCGCGACGAGGTTGTGAAACCAGGCCGGATTGCGCGGATGGCCGCCCTTCGAGGCCACCAGCACCATGTCCTCGCCGTCGGCGGTGTAGCCGATCACGCTCGTTCGCCGCCGGCCGCTCTTCGCGCCGACGTGTTCGAGCAGGAGCATCGGCGGCGCTCCCGGAAAGCGGTGACCGATCAGCCCGTGCGTGGCGCGGTAGAGCGCGACATGGCCATCGACCGCGCGGCCGACCAGGCCCCAGTTGCGATCGATCCAGCCCATGTAGTCCACTCCGCGCAGACTACTTGGACGCGCGCTCAGCTCGTGCTCTCGCGTTCGAGCAGCGTCGTCGCGGCGCTCGCCGGGTCCAGGCGGCGCTGCACGACCAGCTCCAGCAGGCGGCCGAACTCGACGTCCTCGCGCAGGTCGGCCTCCAGCTTTCGCCGCATGCGCGCAGTCGCAATCGCCAGTACCTCGTTGCGCAGGTTGCGCCTGCGACGCTCGTCGAGATGCCCCTCGGCGAGGATGTGCGCGCGATGCTCGTCGAGGCGGGTGACGAGCTCCGGGATTCCGACGCCGTGGGCAGCCTCGGTCTTGACGATCGGCACGCGCCATTGCCCGCGCACCTCCTCGGGCGAGCGCTCGAGGTTGGCCAGCGAGAGCACGCCGCGGATCTCACGCACCATCGTGTCTGTCAGGGGGTGGTCGGCCTTGTTGATCACGATCACGTCCGGGATCTCCATCACACCCGCCTTCAGCGCCTGGATCGAGTCACCCGAACCGGGCATCAGGACGAGCACGATCGTGTCGGCGTGATCGATGATGTCGATCTCCGCCTGGCCCACTCCAACGGTCTCGACGAACACTTCCTCGCGTCCGGCCGCGTCCAGCAGCAGCGCCGCCTGCAGAGCGGCCTCCGACAGTCCGCCGAGCGCCCCGCGATTGGCCATCGAGCGGATGAACACGCCAGGATCGAGGAAATGCTCGCCGAGGCGGATGCGATCGCCGAGCAGCGCCCCCTGGGTGAACGGCGACGACGGGTCGATCGACAGCACGCCGACCGTGCGACCAGCTTCGCGGCGGGCGCGAGTGAGAGCCCCGATCAGCGTCGACTTGCCGACGCCCGGTGGTCCGGTGAAGCCGACGACCGCAGCCCCGCCGGTGTGGGGATAGACCTCGCGCACGAGCTCCCAGCCCTCGGGGCGATCGTCCTCGACGAGCGAGATCGCGCGCGCGAGCGCGCGACGATCGCCCTCCAGCAGCCTTTGCGCGAGCGTGTGCGTGTCGACCATCGCGGCGGAATCATCGCAGGGCACTACGATGCGCCGCGATGGAGCCCTCCGCGATCGACAGCAGCGGCGTGAGCGCGCAGCAGGCGATCTCCGACGGCCTGCGCGAGGCTCCCGAGACCCAGCGACACGGGCCATTGGCGCTGCTCTCCTTCATGCGCGCCAACGGAATGCTCAACCGCCAATACGCGCTGCTGCTGGGGAGGCTGGCGTGGCTGAAGCTGCGTCACGGCAAGCGACTTCAGACCGACGGGCTCTGCTTCATATGCCCCGGCGTGAAGCTCGAGATCGGTCCCGCGGCGACGCTGAAGATCGGGCGCTGGGCCTGGATCGGCCATGGCACCAAGATTCGCGTGCACGAGGGTGAAGTCAGTATCGGCGCCAAGACCGTGATGGGCCAGGAGTGCACGATCTCCTCCTACCAGCACGTCGAGATCGGCCGCGAGTGCATCGTCGCCGACCGCGTGATGCTGATCGACTTCGACCACGGGGTCGTCGAGGTCGAGCGACCGGTGCGCCTGCAGGGAATCTACAAGCGCGACGTACGCGTCGGCAGCAACGTCTGGATCGGCTACGGCGCCTGCATCCTTCGCGGCGTCACAGTCGGGCACAACTCGGTGATCGGCACGAGCGCAGTGGTCACCCACGACGTTCCCGAGAACGCCGTCGTCGCCGGCATGCCCGCGCGCGTGCTGCGAATGCGCGACGCGCCCACACAGCTGCGCTGGGACTGACGCACGTCGAGCGCTCGCGCCCATCCGGTCACGGGCGCGAGGGGATCGCGCGACGCGATTGGGATCGCGGGGCGCGATGGGGATCGCGGGGCGCGATGGGATTGCGGGCACTGCGCGATCAGGGGCGCAGTGCGATCAGGGAGCGAGCAGCAGCGCCGGGTCGGCTCCGGCGGCGAGGTCGCCTAGTCCCTGCACCGAGGCGCTCGGCCCAGCGGCGAGCGCGAGCGCGAGCGCGCGGCGATGACCTTCGAAGCGCTCGCGCGCGTAGGGAGCGGCGATCTCGCGCGAGATCATGAACGGCCAGTCGCTGGCCTGCAGCGCGAGCAGCTCACGCGTCGCAGCGACCCCGACCGTCCTGGATGCGCCCGCCGCGAGCGTCGCGAGCTCGCCAGCCCGAGCGGCGAACGCGAACTCGGTCACCGCCGGACCCGACCAGGTCGAGAGGTCGTTGTCACGACCCCAGCTGATTGGCGCGCACTCTCGCCAGGACCGAGAGCCCGCGCCCGCGATGGCGCTTTCGCCCGGCAGCTCGAGCTCGGTGACCGGCAGCGGGTCGCAGTGCTCGAGCGCTTCGTCGAGGGCGACGATCTCGAGGCCGCGGACAACGCTCTGCTCGATCACCGCGCGCAGCCAGGTCGGCCCCTCATACCACCAGTGCCCAAGCAGCTCGGTGTCGAGCGCACAGACCGCCAGCCCGCCTCCCGGCAGGCCCGCGCCGTCGCGCCGCAGGCGTGCGATCACGCGGTCCACGAAGTCGCTCGCGTGCGCGCGTGCGCGTGCTCGCGCGAGCTCGACGTCGTAGCGCTGGCCGCCGTTGGCCCAGGGGTTGTGATGGTGGACGGTGTGGCGGTGGTAGTCGCGGTACACGCCGTCGGCGGGATAGCCCTCATCGCTCCACACGAGCGACACCAGCGAGCGATCGATCGGGAACAGCACCACGCCCGACTCACCCAGCAGCGGGCGCAGGTTGTGGCGCGCCGCCGCACCGAACAGGCTCGTCAGCTCCAGGCACGTGGAGCGCACGCCGGCTGAGGCGAGGATCGGCTCCAGGCGCGGCACGTAGGCGCACTCGGGCAGCCAGAAACCGCCGCGCCAGCCGGCGTCGAGGCGGCGCTGGTGGGACGCGATCCCGGCGCGCACCTGCAGGCGCGTGCCCGCGTCGCTCGCGAGCAGCGGCAGCACCGCATGGGTCGCGCTCGAGGTCCAGCGGGCGTGGCGCCCGAAGGCCCTCAGCAGGTCGCCCTCACGGGCGTGAAAGCGCGCGAGGGCATGTTCGTAGTCCTCTCGCCACGCCCTTTGCAGCTCCTGCGCGAGGCGCGGCTCGCCGCCGGCGCGCAGCCCACCGGCGTCCTCGGCGTGGGTGAAGCGGCGCGTCCGCTCGATGAAGTCCGCGAACCGGCCCCCGATTCCCGGGGCCGACAGCTGGTCGCACAGCACCGGCGTCAGCGAGAGCGTCAGCGGCGCCAAGCCGTCGTCGAGCAGGTCGAGCAGCGGCAGATAGCAGCATGCGATCGCCTCCCACAGCCACTCCTCGCCGAACGGCCACGTGCCGAACGACTCGACATAGGGCATGTGCGTGTGCAGCACGATCGCCAGCGCGCCGCGCTGATCGACTCGCGGGCGCGAGCCGCCCGCGAAGCTCACGGCCGGCAGACGGCGAGGAAGTCCAGCGCCCGATCGGTCGCGCGGCCGGCGCCGGCCGCGCGCAGCTTGAAGTCCGACGCGGCGATCGCCGGGGTGAACCGGTCATAGAAGGCGCTCGTCAGCCCCAACCGCGGGTGCAGCGAGTCCCAGCCGGCCCGCAGCGCCAGCTCGTGCACGCGTAGCTTGCGCGCGTGGAACAGCGCGTACAGCTTCACCGACCTGAACACGCCGAGGCAGAGACGCTCGAACTCCGCCGCGCGGTACTCGCGCACGTGCCAGGGGTTGTCCGAGCGCGGCGCCCCCGGGGGGGCGAGCGTGAGGACGTTCGGGGTCGAGACATACACGTATCCCGACGCGTCGACCAACGAGCGAAAGTGCTCGAGCGCAGCGCCAGGGTCCTGCAGGTGCTCGATCGTTTGCAGGAACACCACCGCGTCGGCGGGAGCGGAGAACGTCTCGATGAGCGCACGCTCGAAGCGCAGATTGGCGCGGCGATAGCGCAGGCGCGCGTGCTCGAACGCATCGGGGTTCGCATCGACTCCGGTCACCTGCGCGGCGCCGCGCGCGAGCACGTCGGCCCCGTAGCCCTCGCCGCAGGCCATGTCGAGCACGCGCAGGTCTGCGACGCGTGCCGCAATCCACTCGTACACGGCCAGGTGGCGCCTGAACCAGTAGTTCTCCGCCGGCACGTCGGGCAGCGTGCGCTCGCCGGTGAGCGCGAGCGGGGGAACGCCCGCAGGCTGGTCGCGCTGCTGATACGTCGGCGAAGCGGACACGGCGCGCGAGTATACGAGCGCCGGCGCTCGCGGGCACGATCGGGCATTTCCACGATCGCCCAGGCAACCATCTAGTGTCTGGCGCCATGCTCAGGCCAGCGCACAGGCGCAGGCGACCGCCGATGCCGGCGCTCGCGCGAACCCGCCGCGCGAGCGCCGCCTGCGCCACCCTGGCCTCGCTGCTGATCGCCACAACGCTGTTCGGCTGTGGCAAGACGAGCGAAGATCGCTCCACTCAGTCCAGCGACGGCGTCGAAACCGTGACGACGGTCGTTGGAGCGGCGGGAACGCCGGCGACGGCGACCCGCAACACCACCCGGCTGGGCGGAGCGAATCCGGTCGTCGACGCCGCGGCGATCGCCCGCACCGCTTATCCGGGCATCACCGCACAGACAAGGCCGCAGGCGGTAGTGGTGGCGGACGCCCGCAACTGGCCCGCGGCGCTCGCAGCATCGGCGCTCGCCTGCGCGCCGCTCGGCGCGCCGCTGCTGTACTCGCAAGGAAGCGAACTGCCGCAGGCGACGGTGCGCGCGCTGCGAATGCTCGCGCCCAGCGGAGCGGGCGTGCTCGGAGGCGCCCAGGTGCTGCTTGCCGGAACCTCGGTCCCGGCACCGCCCGGCCTGCGCGCGCGCGCAGCCGCGCAGGGCGACCCATACGCGCTGGCCGCCTCGATCGCGCAGCTGCTCGCGCTCGTGCGCGGCGGGACGCCGCGACAGGTGATCGTCGTCGACGCGGAAGGGCCCGAGGCGCTGGCGATGCCCGCCGCGGGCCTCGCGGCACAGTCGGGCACGCCGATCCTGTTCGTAAACACGCACGGCGTGCCGCAAGCCACGGCGCACGAGCTCGAAGGCCTCGGCAAGCCGACGATCTACACGGTCGGCTCGAGCGCGATCGGCGTCCACACGCTGGCGGCCCTCGCTCGCTTCGGACACGTGCAGCGCGTCGAGTCCAAGGCGCTCGAAGACGCCACGGTCGCCGGCAACGCGGTCGCGGTCGCGCGCTTCGCCGCCGGCTCCTTCGGCTGGGGAATCGTCGAACCCGGGCACGGCCTGACGTTCACCAGCGCAGCGCGTCCGCTCGACGCACCCGCCGCCGCGATCCTGTCCGCGACGGGCGACTACGCGCCGCTGTTGGTGCTCGACAACGCCGAAAGCATCCCCACGGTGCTGCGCACCTATCTCAGCGACATCCAGCCCGCCGCGCCCCACTCCCAGCCCGTACGCGGCGTCTACAATCACGGCTGGCTGATCGGCGACGAGAGCGCTATCTCGGCGGCGACCCAGGCGGAACTCGATGCACTGCTCGAGATCCAGCCGCAGGGCTCGGCCGGCCACGGACAGCCCGGCGAAGAAACCCCCACAGCCACCTCGGAATGATCAGATCGAGCCCAGCAACCGACCGCTTGGCCGTCGCATGAGTCAGGCCGAGGATCCAGAGCTCGTCCGCCGCGAGCAGGTGCACGAGGTGACGGTCGAGGACGTGCGCCGCCTGATGGGCGCCTCCACCCCGCACTTCGCGCTGCAGCTGCGCAACCGGATCGCGCGCCTGATCGAGGGGCTTCCCCCCGGGCATCCAGCGCGCCAGGAAGGCGAGCGAGAGATCGCGCGCCTGCAGCGACTCGGCCTGGACGGTGAGACTCGCGGCGAGGCCGCAGATACCGGCGAGCCTCCCCTGCCCTCGCTCAGCGTGGGCTGAGGACGTTGGCGCACCTCAGCGTCGGCTGACCTGGGGCGCCGCTCCGCGTGGGCTGACCACGGGGCGCCCGGCGTGGGCTGAGGACGGGGCCGCCGCGGGGACCGCCCCTCAGCGTCGGCTGATCACGCGCGCTCGCGCGTCCAGGAAGCGGGCGCGCCAGAGTTTGAACAGCACCGCGAACAGCGCCGCGTCGATCGCCAGCAGGCCGACGTTGAGCAGCCGCGATGCGCTCGCGGACAGTGTCGTGAACGCCGAGATCACGAGCACGATCACGGTGTGAAAGACGAGCACCGGCAGGAACGACAGCAGCAGCGTATGCGAGCGATAGCCCGCACGATGCTCGCGCAGCGTCACCTCGAAGGTCCCGATCGCGACGGCACCGAGGCTCGCGAACAGGGCTGCTTCCTCGCCCGCGACGCCGCCACGCAGCACCACCACGGTCCCGATCGCGCCAACCAGGATCAGCAGCTCCGACAGCGGCCACGGATGCCAGGGTGCGGGAGGTCGCTCGCCCACCGACAGTGGATCGCGAAAGGGCCGCTGCTCGCGCGATCGCGCCGCGCGCCGGCGGGAGCGCTCGGCCCGCTTGGACGCCGCCGGGGATGCCTGCTTCGAGATCGCCGCGCCGCCAGTCGCGGAGTCGCCCGCGGGCGCTTGCCCGTCCGCGCCTTTGGTCGGCGGCGGCGGGCGGCGCTTGCGCGAGCGCCCGCGGCCCCGGCTTCTGCTACGCGAACCTGCCACCGAGATCAAAGGGCAGGTCGGGCGTCCATGGGCGTCGATCCTAGCCCATACGTCGCACCCACAGCAGGGGCCGTGGGCGCGAGGATCGCGGCCCGGGCGCTCCATCGCGGGCGGCCCCTATGCTGGCCTCGTGAGCAGCGACAGCACTCCAGCGGCCGCCCGGAGCGAGGATCAGGCGAGCGACGACGGCATCCCCGGCAGCGGCCTGCCCGGACCGTACGGGGTGGGCGAGTATGCCGCGGCGCTGCGCGGGAAGCTGCGTTCGTTCGCGAAGGTCCAGCTGGTCGGGGAGCTCGTCAACCTGCGCCCGTCGCGCGCACGGGTGTACTTCGAGCTGCGGGACGCGCAGGGCGCGGTCCCCTGCGCGGTATGGCTGAAGGACTGGCAGGCGATCGTCGCGGCCGGCGCCGAGCCGATCGAGGGGGCACAGGTCGTCGTCGCGGGAGGCTGCGACTTCTACCCCGGCAGCGCGACCTCCTCGCCCGGGTTCTCATTTGCGGTCAGCGACCTGCGGATAGCTGGCGAGGGCGATCTGCTGGCACGCATCGAGCGACTGCGTAAGCAGCTCGATGCCGAGGGCCTGCTCGTCCCCCAGAAGCTCCTGCGGCGAGCGTTGCTGCCGCGCACGATCGGCGTCGTGACTGGCGAGAGCGGCAAGGCCCGCGATGACGTCCTCGCGGCACTCACACGGCGCGGCTGGGCCGGCAGGCTGGTGTGGGGCTTCGCACCGGTGCAGGATCGCCACGCTGCGCCGCTGATCTCTACGGCACTGCAGGACCTCGCTGCGCTCGGCGATGTCGATGTCGTGATCGTCGCGCGCGGAGGCGGCTCGCTCGCAGACCTGCTGTGCTTCTGCGATGAGTCGTTGTGCCGGACCGTCGCGCTGCTGGCAGTGCCGGTGATCGCGTCCGTGGGCCACCACACCGATCGCACGCTGCTCGATGACGTCGCGGCGGTCAGCTGCTCGACCCCCACACATGCCGCCGAGGTCGCAGTGGGGCTCGACTGCGCCGGCGCGCGTGCCGAGCTGGCGAGCTCGGCGGCACGCCTGCATGCGCAGGGCCGCCGCTCGGTGCTGACGCGGGCACGGGCGCTCGGCTCGGCATCGCGCGCGCCCTCCCAACACCTCGCCCGCCAGCGCGCGCTGCTGCACCAACGTCTGCGCGAGGTCCGGGCGGGATCGCGCCGGCGGATGCTCGGCGAGCAGGATCTGAGCAGCCGTCGCGGCGTCGCACTGGCGCGCAACGCAAGCTCCGCGGTGCTCGACTGCCGCACCCGTCGCGCGAACGAGCTCCGGCGCCTGTCGCTGGCGCTCGCCGGACACGACCCGCAGCGCACGCTCGAGCGCGGCTACGCGCTGGTGCAGGGCTCCGGCGGCGAGCCGATCCTGACGGCATCCGCAGCCACGAGAGCGGGCGACGTGAGACTGCGCTTCGCCGACGGCACCGTCCCGGCTAGGGTCAACCCACAGTGAGCGAGGATCGCGCGGCGCACTACGAGCGTGGCGAGGACGCCGGTGACGGGCCGCAGACATACGAGGCGGCCGCCGCGCGGATCGACGAGATCATCAGGCGCCTGGACTCAGGCGAGGCGAGCCTCAATGAGACGCTCGAGCTCGTCAAGGAGGGCAAGACCCTGATCGAGCTGTGCGCGCGCGAGCTCGAGGAGGTCGCGGGGGCACTACAGGAGCTGCGCCTCGACGAGCTCGTCGCAAGACTCGAGGGGCAGAGCGCCACGATCGCGTCGCGCCAGAGCTCCGCTGCGGCTGGCGAGGGGCACGAATGAGCGCCCGCCGGCACCCCGCCGGCAAGCCCGGCGCCGCCTTCGAGAGGGGCCGCGGCAGATGAGCACTTGGGAGCAACTCGCAAACCTGCCGGTGGGGATCGAGGGCTATGAGCTCGAAGGGCTGAAGGCGCTCGTATCGAGCGAGTTCGAGCGGCTGAGCACTGTGATCAAGCTGCACGGGGCGGGCCAGGAGGGGCAGGGCGAGGACGTCACCTACGACGGCGTCGATCACGAGATCATGCAGGCAGCCGGCCCGGTCCTCGACCTCGCCGGCAGCTACACGCTCGAGTCCTTCTGCCAGCACCTCGCGGGACTCGAGCTGTTCGAGAAGGAGCCGCAGAGAGAGGTCTCTGAGCGCTACCGCACCTGGGCGTATGAGTCGGCCGCGCTCGACCTCGCGCTGCGCCAGACCGGCACGACGCTCGAGCGCGCCCTGGAGCGCGAATGCCAGCCGGTGCGCTTCGTCGTGTCGCTGCGGCTGGGCGAGCCGCCGACGATCGCGCCCCTGTCCCAACGGCTCGAGCGCTACCCATGGCTTCACTTCAAGCTCGATCCGACCAGCTCCTGGGACGACGCGCTGATCGCAGAGCTGGCCGCGACCGGCGCGGTCGAGTCGGTCGACTTCAAGGCTTACTACACGGGCTCAATCGTCGATCAGCCGCCGGACCCCGCCCTGTACGAACGCGTGGCACAGGCGTTTCCCGCGGCCTGGATCGAGGATCCCGCGCTCACGCCCGAGACCGATGCGGCCCTCGCCAACGACCGCGAGCGCTTCTCCTGGGACGCCCCGATCCACTCGATCGCCGACATCGAGGCTCTGCGCTATCCGCCGAAGATGGTCAACATCAAGCCCTCGCGTCTGGGCGGGCTCAAGAGCCTGCTCGACGCTCTTGACTACTGCGCCGAGCGCGGCATCGGCAACTATGGCGGCGGCCAGTTCGAGCTCGGCGTCGGGCGCGGGCAGATCCAATACCTGGCCTCGCTGTTCCACGGCGACGCCCCCAACGACGTCGCGCCGACGGGCTTCAACCTGCCCGAGACGCCCGCTGGGCTGCCCGCGAGCCCGCTCGAGCCCGCTCCGGCGGAGCTGGGCTTTCGCTGGCTGCAAGACGCCGCCCGCTAATCTGCCCGGAGCCCCGCCGCCCGCTAATCTGCCCGGAGCCCCGCCGCCCGCAACTTCCATCCCGTCTGCATGTTTGCGATGGAAAGCGGCTTACACACACCGGCGCAGAAGGAGGGGGTGTTCGTGGCACGCGCAGGCGCTGACAACCGATCCACGGCCCGAGGCGGGGCGGCGATGCTGCTCGCGGCCCTGCTTACCGTGCTTGCGCTGCTCGCACTGCTCGGAAAGTCGGCCTCCCCGGCGGGCGCGGCCATCCGCACGCGCGCAGATGCGGCCGCAAGCGGCGGCACCGCACCGGGCGCCAAGGGCGCGCCCAGCCCGAGCCTGCACATAAAGACCGTCCGCATCGCCAGCGCGAAGTGCGTGCCGGTGAGCAACTGCTCGAGCCATCCCCGTGAAGTCTCGACGCACGGGACGCTGCTGGTCGCGGGTACCGGGCTCACGACCGCGATGACTGTCGCATTTCCGCGTACCCCGGGGGCTCGCATCGGCCGCACCTCGCCCGCGGTGCGCCTGCACAAGGGCGCGGCCGGCCTAGAGGTGACAGTGCCCACGAGCGCGCACTCCGGCAAGATCATGGTGCTGCTCAGCCACGGGCGCTACACGAGCTCCTTCGGCCCGATCGTGATCGCGCGCCACGCGCTGCATCCACCGGCTCCGCCCGACCCCCCGCCCCGGGCCGTCGGCGCCGCGCCCACCGCGAGCCCGTTCGAAGGCCAGGGCATGTGGATCTGGTATGTCAGCAGCTCAAACAGCGGCAACCTCGCCTCGATCGTCGCCCAGGCGCATGCCGGCGGCGTGGGGACGGTGTTCGTCAAGAGCTCCGACGGATCCAGCAACTTCTGGAGCCAGTTCACCCCCGAACTCGTCGCGCAGATGCACGCGAATGGCTTGAAGGTGTGCGCCTGGCAATACGTCTACGGCACCAACTCCGCCGGCGAGGCCAACCTCGGTGCGCAGGCGGTCGCCGACGGGGCCGATTGCCTGGTGATCGACGCGGAGTCGCAGTACGAAGGCCGCTATGGCGCCGCCCAGACCTACATCGCCGATCTGCGGGCGAAGATCGGCGCGAGCTACCCAGTTGGGCTGGCCTCCTTCCCGTACGTCTACGACCACCCTTCGTTCCCCTACTCGGTGTTCCTAGGCCCGGGTGGCGCGCAGTTCAATGCGCCGCAGATGTACTGGAAGGACATCGGCAACTCCGTCGACACGGTCTATGCGAACACATTCATCGCCAACCGCATCTACGGTCACCCGATCATGCCGCTCGGGCAGACCTACAACCACCCGACGGCAACCGAACTCGTGCGCTTTCGCGAGGAGGCCGTCGACTACGGAGCGACGGGCATCTCCTGGTGGGACTGGCAGGAAACGCCTGCCGCCGCCTGGACCGCGCTGGCAGCGCCACTGAGCCCGCTGACGAGCGTAACCCCCAACCCGGGCTACACCGAACTCTCAAAAGGCAACAAGGGCGACCCGGTGCTGTGGATGCAGGAGCACCTGGCGACCGCGACCCCCCGGCAGCCGACGAGCGGCATCTTCGAAGCCACCACCACAGCCAACCTCGAACAGTTCCAGGCCCAGCACGGCCTCCCGGTGACCGGCAAGACCGAAGCCGCGACCTGGCAGGCGCTGCTCGCGCTCACGCCGGTGGCGGTCAGCTGGACCGCCGAAAGCCCGAAAGTCTGAGCTCCAGCCCGGCTGCCGTTGCCCGTCGCAGCTGCCTGGCAGCCCGACCGGACTGCCGACGCCACCCGGACTGCCGGGGCTGCCTGGCAGCCTGACCGCCGGGGCTGCCTGGCAGCCTGACCGCCGGGGCTGCCCGGCAGCCTGGCCGGACCGCCGACGCCACAGGGACTGCCGTGCCCGCCCGGAGCCGCGAAGCGCAGTCCGGGCGGGATTGGCGAGATCGCAGCTAGATCAGACGCGCTGGATCAGCGTCGCCGTGCCGAGGCCGCCACCGCAGCACATTGTCACGAAGCCGATCTCCTTATCCGAGCGCTCGAGCTCGTGCAGCAGCGTCGTGATCAGACGCGCGCCGGTTGAGCCGAGCGGATGCCCGAGCGCCATCGCGCCGCCGTTGACGTTGACGCGATCCATGTCGGGGCTGAGCTCGCGCCGCCAGGCCGCCACGACGGGGGCGAATGCCTCGTTGATCTCGATCAGGTCGATGTCATCGATCGACATGCTGTTGCGGGCCAGGATTTTGCGCGTCGCGGGGATTGGGCCCTCGAGCATTTTCACCGGGTCACAGCCGACCGTCGTCTGATCGACGATCCGCGCTCGCGGCGTGAGCCCAAGCTCGGCGGCCTTGTCGGCGGCCATCAGCAGCACAGCGGCGGCTCCGTCGGAGATCTGTGAGGAGTTGCCAGCCGTGATCTTGCCGTCTTCCTTGAATGCCGGCTTCAGCTGGGACAGGGTCTCGAGGTTCGTTTCCGGCCGGATCCCCTGGTCGGTCACGTAGGTGTCGCCGTTGACCGCGAACGGCACGATCTCGCGCTCGAAGCGTCCCTCCTCGGTGGCCTGATGGGCGAGCCGGTGTGAGCGAACCGCGAGCTCGTCGAGCTCGGAGCGAGAGATCTCCCATTGGTCGGCGATCATCTCCGCGCCGAGTCCCTGGCCGACGATGTTGTGCTTGGACATCAGCTCGGGCGTGAACGCGAAGCCGAAATCCTCCTGCGTCTTCATGCCCGCCGCGAACGGCAGATGGCCCATGTGCTCGACGCCCGCGCCGATCATCGCGTCGTGGACGCCCGCGGCGATCAGCGCAGCGGAGAAGTTGACCGCCTGCTGGGCGGAGCCGCACTGGCGATCGACGGTGGTCCCGGGCGTCTCGATCGGCAGGCCCTCCTGCAGCCATGCGTTGCGCGCGACGTTGAAGCCCTGCTCGCCGAACTGCTGCACGCATCCAGCCACGACGTCCTCGACCTCGCCCGCATCGATGCCGGCACGCGAGATCACCTCGGTGTAGCACTTGCCGAGCAGGTCGTTGGGATGGGTGTCCCTGTAATAGCCCTTTTCCTTGTGGCCCCGGCCGATCGGCGTGCGTACAGCCTCGACGATCACGACCTCGCGGCCCTCTGGTTGCCTCATGGGTGGAAGTCCTCCTGGATCAGCTCTGTAGCGATTGCGGTCTGGTTGCAGTCGGTTGCGTAAGGTCTTGCTGCGCGACCAGCTGGCTACGGCGCGCTGCCGGCGGGGCTGAGGGGACGCGCAGGAACCCTCGAGGCCCGCATCGCGTACTGTACCGCGCCGATCAACGATTAGATTGACCAGTCAATCAACAGCCACGAGCGAAAGCCTCGCGGTCGTCGGCAGCGGCGCAATCGCGTGCGGCCTCGCGGCGACAGCCGCCCACCACGGCCCCGTCAAGCTGCTCGCGCGCTCGGAGAGCTCGGCGGAGCGCGCCAAGCAGACCGTCGAGCGGACCCTCTCGCGCCTCGGCGCCGAGATCGACCCCGAACACGTGCAGGTCCTGACCGACCGCGACGCGCTGGCCGGAGTCGACTTCGTAGTCGAGGCGGTGGTCGAGGATCACGACGTCAAGGCCAACCTGCTCGGCGAACTCGATGGCGTGCTGGGGGCGAGCACGATCCTCGCGAGCACGACCTCGTCACTGTCGATCGAGGCGCTCGCGCGTGAGAGCGGACGCCAGGAGCGGTTCGTCGGCCTGCACGTATTCAACCCCGTCACGAAGATGAAGCTCGTCGAGCTGATCTTCCCCGCGGCCGCCAGCGCCGACACGCGCGCACGCACGCTGGCACTTTGCGAGACCTTCGAGAAGGTGCCCGTCGAGGTGCCCGACGTGCCCGGATTCGTAGTCAACAGGCTGCTGTTCCCGTACCTGTTCAGCGCGGTCAGGCTGATGGAAGAGACGGACATCGACCCGGTCAGCGTCGACACCTGCATGAAGCTCGGCGCGGGCCACCCGATGGGGCCGCTCGCGCTGCTCGATCTCGTCGGCCTCGACGTCTCCAGCGCGATCGGCGAAACGATCGGCGCCACCGTTCCGCAGCGCATGCAGCAACTGATCGCGGAGGGAGCCCTCGGACGCAAGAGCGGCCGCGGCTTCCACTCCTACTGAGCGGCTCGCGCGCCCCCCCGGCAGGCCCTGAGAATGGGCCTGGGAAAGATTTATCAAGCCTGAGACAGCTTTTAGCTGGCGTTCATCAACCTGGAGATACTGAGAACTGCGACACAGTCGCAATGCACACCCGCCTCCTCCCAGTGCACACTGTCCGGCCCGCTCCCCCCCGCGGGCCGGACGTGTTCTGGGGCCCGAACCACGCCTGGGCCCAAGCCGCACCGCCGTGGCAGGACGCCCGGGGGCGCTGGACAGCGTGGCAGGCCCAGGGCGCTAGACAGCGAGGAGGGCCGCCGATCGAGGACCACCGAGACCTCCTCGATCGGGGCACGTCGGCATGTGCTCGCGGGCCCGCGCTCAGGAGTCGTGCGCGGCCTCGGTGCGTTCGCCCTCGCGACCCCGTGGGCGCCTGCGTGAGCGGATGCGAACCGCGTCGATGCGATTGTCGCGCACCGACTCGACCCTGATCGAGAAGCCGCCCGCCTGGATCGTGTCGCCGCGCCGCGGCAGACGGCCCAGCTCGGCGAACACGAAGCCCCCGACGGAGTTGTAGGCGTCGCTGTCGACCGGCAGATCGAGTCCGTAGTCGGCGAGGTCGGTGACGGCGACGTGGCCGCGTACGAACCAGTCGCCATTGGCCAGCTTGCGCACCTCACCGGCGGCTGGATCGGTCTCGTCGGCGATCTCGCCGACGACCTCCTCGACGATGTCCTCGACCGTGACGATGCCGACGACGCGCCCGTACTCGTCGACGACGACCGCCATCGAGGTGCGCTCGCGCTGCAGGTCGGCGAGCAGGTCGTCCAGCGGCTTGGTCTCCGGGACGATCGGCGCGTCGTGCACGATCGGCGCGACCGACGCGTGCGGCCCTTCGCGCATCAGGCGATCTGCCAGCGCGCTCGCGTGGACGAGCCCGTGCACACGGTCGCGGTTCTCGTCCTCTGTCACCACCAGGCGGGTGTGGCCGGAGGAGATGCATAGGCGCAGCGCGGTCTCGACGTCCTGTGAGATATCGACCGTCACCACCGCGGGAATCGGCGTCATCACCTGACGAGCCTCCTGCTCGTGCAGGTGAAACACGCCCGTGAGCATTCCCGCCTCGCCGGGGTCGATGTGACCGCCGGCGTAGGACTCGGCGATCAGGCGCTTGAGTTCATCGGGCGATCCGCCCCCGCGGTCGAGGCTCATGTCGGCTCCGAGCAGGGACAGGATCCTCCCGGCGAGCGCCGTCAGCCCAACGATGAACGGGTGGAAGGCGGTGCTGAAGACCTGCAGCGGACGAGCCACGCGGCGCGCAACCAGCTCGGCCCGGTCGATCGCGTAGAACTTCGGCACCATCTCGCCTGCGATCAGCTGGGTGACGGTGACCAGCAGATAGGCGAGGGTGACCGCGATGACGGCGGCCAGCCCGTTGCTGATCGCATCGCCGAAGGCGCCTTTGAGGATCGCCGCGAGCGCAGGCTCGCCGAGCGCGCCGATCGCGATCGAGGTCATCGTCACACCGATCTGGACGGCGGAGATGTACTCGTTGATGTTCCCGAGCTGGTCGAGCGCGAGCCCCGCTCCGCGCAGTCCTTCGTCGCGCATCGCTTCCAGTCGCGATCGACGAGAGCGCACGAGCGCATACTCGGCGACAACGAAGAACGCGTTCACCCCGACCAGAACGGCCGCAAGGATGAGCTTGAGCCCGTTCACGCCGCAGCGCCGCCCGCCGGGGCCCTGCTACTTCGGGAAGGTTCTCCGTCGTCGTTCATCGATGCCGGCGTGACAACCGTAGCAAGGGTCATGGTCGGACGCGAGCGCCCCGATCCGCTGGTCCGTCGCTCATGCAGGGACGAGTCCGTCGATGCGCGACGCGAGCTCGAAGTCCGATTCGGTCAGGCCGTCCTGCGAGTGCGTGGAGAGCGTCAGGCGAACCTTGTTCCATCCGTGGACGAGTATGTCCGGGTGGTGGTTCATCTGCTCCGCCTGCTGCGCGACGTCGTCGACGAACGCGATCGCGGCGGCGAAGTCGCCGAACTCGAGGTCACGGACGATCGCGTCGTTCTCCCTGCGCCAGGCCCCGCCCGATAGGCGCTGATCGATCTCGGCGTCCGCGAGTCGTGCCATCGCACAGGCGAGACTACCGCGCGCCGCCTAAAGTCGGGGGATGCGCATCGTCAGCCTCGTACCCCACGCCACCGAGCTGCTGTTCGCGCTCGGCCTCGGCCGCGACGTGGTCGCGGTCACGCACGAGTGCGATTACCCGCCCGATGCGCTCGAGCTCGAGCGCGTCACGCGCGACATCCTGCCCGCGAATCTCAGCGCCGTAGAGATCGACGCTGCCGTACGCGAGCGCACGGCTGCTGGCAAGTCGATCTACGAGCTCGACGAGGAAGCGCTGGCGGCCCACGAACCCGACCTGATCGTGACCCAGGCGCTGTGCCCGGTGTGCGCGGTCTCCCACGAGGAGGTGTCCGAGCTCGCCCAGGAGCTGCCCTCGTGCCCGCGTGTGCTCTCGCTCGACCCGACGACCTTCGGTGAGACCCTCGGCGACGTACGCACCGTCGCCGAGGCGACCGACCGGCGCGAGCGCGGGATCGAGTTGCTCCGCGACGCCGCCGCACGTATCGACCGGATCAAGCTCGCCGTGCGCGCCGAGCGCCGGATTCCGGTGGCGGCGATCGAGTGGCTCGACCCGGTGTACGTCGCCGGCCACTGGACCCCCCAGATGATCGAGCTCGCGGGCGGCGACGACGTGCTCGGCTTCCCTGGCGAGCCGTCTCGCACGGCCTCATGGGAGGAGCTGCGAGCCAGCGAGCCCGAGGTCGTCGTGGTGATGCCCTGCGGCTACGACGCCGCTCGCGCGCAGGCCGAGGCCACCGCCCACGCGGGTGAGCTCGAGCGCCTCGGGGCGGCTCGGGTCGTGGCTGTCAACGCGTCGGCGTACTTCTCAAGGCCCGGTCCGCGCCTGATCGAGGGGCTCGAACTGCTTGCCCACATCCTGCATCCCGCACAGGTCCCCGGCGCGCCGGGCGAGGCGTTGCCGGTGGTGGCGTCAGCTGCGACCGCGCGCTGAGCCTTCGAACCCCCGGCGCCGAGCTGCTCGGGTCGGCGGGCAAATGCGATCACGGTTGGGGGTTGACGAACGTCAGCTGGCTCGGCGAGATCGTTTCGACTTCAGTGGATTTCGACGTCGCGAGCGAGCCGGCGACGGCGACTACGGCGATCGCGCTGCAGCCGCCGATCGCGATCAGCTGCGAGCGGTAGCGGCTCGCGAGCTGGATCACGAGCGCCGCGAGCACGCCGCCGACCAGCCCGCCTATGTGTCCGCCCCAGGAGACGTCGGGCACCGTGAAGCTGAACACCAGATTGATCAGGATCAATCCCCCCACTCCGCTCTGCATCAGCGGTATCTGGCGCGCCCGCATCTCCACGGCAGCCGCGCCCATGATGCCGAACACCGCCCCCGACGCGCCCACCGTCAGCGTGTGTGGAGACACCAGCAACGCTCCCAGCGATCCGGCGAGCAGCGACACGGCGTAGATGGCGGCGAACCGCAGATGCCCGATCGCCGGCTCGAGCAGCACGCCGAGGTAATACAGGACAAGCATGTTGAAGCCGATGTGCAGGATGTTCTCGTGCAGGAACCCGCTCGTGCCCAGACGCCACCACTGGCCGTGCGCCACGCCCTGGCCCGCGAGCGAGGGCAGTTCGCTGCTGCCGAGCAGCGCGCCTTTCAGATACACGCCGTCGCCGTTGCCCCCGCCCGCGAGCGTGATGTTGCCCTCGGCGAGGAACGCGATCACGTTGATCGCGATCAGCGCATAGGTCACGCGCGGGATGCTCGCCATGTCGCGCATGCGCACCGTTCTGGTGCGCTGTCGCGAGCACTCCGGGCAGCGCATGCCGACCGACGTCGAGGTCATGCAGTCGGGGCAGATCGGACGCCCGCAGGACGAGCACGACACGCCCGTCTCGCGCGACGGATGGCGATAGCAGGTGGCCATAGGGGGCAGCCTATCTCGGCGCGAGTGGCGGGTAGCCGCATCGCGCCGGCGCTGGCGACCAACGGGCGGCCGCAGCGGATTCGCCGGCGTGCGGTCGCTGAGCGGCGATCGGCTCTAGGCGCCGCGCTCGCCCAACAGCCTGCGGGTCTCGCGGCCGAGCTCCTTGAGCGTACGTGAAGCACGCTGGGTCGAGACGGGCAGACGCACGCCCGCGATCGTGATCTCGGAAACGTTCTGCTGGGCGCGCCGGCGCGCGCGCAGCACCACGAGCACCGTCCCAGCGGCGCTGCCGGCCACGACCGCGGCCGCCGGACGAACCCAGTTGCGCGGATCTCGCATCGCCGAGAGCTCCCAAGCCTCGAGCTCGTCGGCGGCGAGCTCGGTGATGCTCTGCAACGTGGTCTCGAGCCGCAGCACGAGGTCCGCAGGCGGCTCCACTGGAGCGAGCGCCTCGCGCAGCAGGCCCTCGAAGCCGTTCGGCGCCGCTTCATTCATCGGGACATCCCCCCTCACGCATGGCGATCTGTGGCGCGATCACGGCCGGGTCCCGTCGCCCGCGCCCGCATCCGCCTGCGCCGACACCCCACTCGCGGCCTCGCCGACGATTCCCTGCAGCTGCTTGATGGCACGATGGATCAGCACCTTCGTCGCGCCATCGGAGCGCCCGAGCGCGCGCGCGATCTCGCGGTTGTCCATCCCCAGGGAAAACCTCATGATCAGCGCCTCGCGCCGATCCTCGGGCAGCTGAGCGACTCCATCGAGCACCTGCTTGGCCTGCTCGCGCCCCTCCACCAACTGCTCGGTGGTATGCGGCGCAGCGAGCGCGGTCGTGTCGTCGATCGGCGATGCGGGCTTGCGCGAGCGATCGCGGTACAGGTTCGCCGCGAGGTTGTGCGCGATCCTGATCAGCCACGGGCGCAACGGACGGCCGTTCGATTCGCGCAGCGCTCGCTCGAAATGCCGGTAGGCCTGCAGGAACGTCTGCTCGGTCAGGTCCTCGGCGTCGTGGTGATTTCCGACTCGGTAGTAGGCATAGCTGTAGACGTCGCGCAGGTGCGTTCGATACAGCTCGGAGAACTCCGCGTCCAGCTGCGCCTTCGCCCGTCT
The DNA here is from genome assembly GCA_963706765.1 of uncultured Solirubrobacterales bacterium. Lineage (GTDB taxonomy): Bacteria > Actinomycetota > Thermoleophilia > Solirubrobacterales > Solirubrobacteraceae > Palsa-744. The sequence goes on from OY970168.1 coordinate 625,455, forward strand.
GCTCGACTCCTCGCTCACTCATCGCACACTACCCTCCCTCGCCCGGCGCTCGGCCGGCGATCAGGCCGCCCTTGCATTCTCGCGCGCGTCGCTGTCGGAACTGCGCTGCTCGCGCAGGGCAGGCGCCCCGCCGAGCCACTCCCATTGCAGGTTCACGCATGCCCAGATGCGCCTCGTCACTCCGGCTGCGAGGTTCGGCGAAGGCTTGCTGGCCGTCGGGAACTGCAGCGGAACTCCCGCGCGCAGGCGCACCTTGCGCGGACGCACGCGCCAGCCGCGGCGAATGTCCTCGGTGCCGATCACCGCGATCGGCGCGACCGGCGCACCCGTTTCGAGCGCCAGCCGTCCGACCCCGCGCCGCGGCCTGCCGAGCGGCCCCGGCCGCGTGCGCGTTCCCTCGGGGAAGATCACCACGCAGTCCCCTCGCTCGAGGATCGCCTTCGCGGTCGCCATCGCCTCGTGGTCGCCCGCGCCGCGATCCACCGGAAAGGCACCGAGAGCGTTGAGCAGTCGCGCCTGCCAGCGCTTCTCGAACAGCTCGCGCTTGGCCATGTAATAGATGGGCCGTTTGACGAGCATGCCGACCATGAACGGATCGATGAAGCTGCGATGGTTGCACGCCAGCAGCAGAGGTCCGCTGCGTGGCAGGTGCTCGCGGCCGATCCGGGTCATGCGGAAATACAGCAGGAAGAACGGAACCAGGATCGTTCGCAGCACCCTGTACACGATCGGATTGACTCCCTTCGCAAGCGCATGCTCGCGAAGATCCCCAAGCGCCGGCCCGGCATGCCCCGCCGGCGAGCGCTGCACGCGAGCGAGCGCGGCTCGCCGGCTCCTCGCGGCGAGCTCGCGGGTGCGCTCGGCGCGCAGGCCAAGCGTGGCCAGCCGCCGCTCGCGCCCCACGCCCGCGCCGGAGTCGTGGCCCGAGTTGCGGTCTGCTCGCCGCAGCGGTGGCGCTCGGAGGTCCATATATCCCGTTACCCGCAGCGCGCCCGCGCGTTACAGTCGCGCAGGTCGCCTGCGCATCGGCGGGGCACCGGCGCCGGTGCGGATGCCACGCGTCAGCCTCTCGCGGGCAGTGGAGCCCCGTGCCCTGCGCGCCCTCGCGGCATGGAGGCCGGGCCGTGCGCCTGCCGGCTCACGGGGCCTGAGCCGTCGCTATCTTTGAGCGATGTGCGCAGGCTGCGCGATGGCTGCCGCGTCGGCGGCGACCGGCTTCAGGAGCTGGCTTCAGACCCACCCCGTGCCCTGGCTGACGCCAAGGCGCCTGCGCGCGCTGACGGTCGCAGCGATGTGCGCAGCGGCGATCGTCTCCTCGATCGGCTTCAGCGGCTCGAGCAAGCCGGCTGCGCGCCCGCGCGCCGAGCACACGCACCTCGTCGCGACCCCCTAGCAGCACGAGCCCGTCGCCGCGCTCGTGCAGGCGCTACGCTCGGGCGCCGGCGCCGGAGTAGCTCAGCTGGTCAGAGCACCTGTCTTGTAAACAGGGGGTCACGGGTTCGAATCCCGTCTCCGGCTTAGGGAAACGTCTGTCCAGCGGGGCTCGGCCAATCGATGCTACCGAAGGACCGTGGACCCGGCGGGCGCGCTCCTTCGCCCCGGAGCCGTGGAGTCGCGCCTGGGGCAACCTGGCGCAGCTGCCCGCGCCCGACGGCGCCTGGGGCCGCCCGACGCGGTTGCCCGCGCCGGGCGGCCGAGATACACAGCGCAACGATGCCCGCGCGGCTGAACCCGAGCCCGCGGAGCAATACGACGAGCGGAGCTCCCTCAGCCGGCCGTCATCGCCCAAGTGCCAACGCTGAAGAAAGTCCCTTCGGCTTTCGCGAAGATGAAAATCGTTGCCCCGGTCCGCAGCGAGGTGTTGAGTTTGAGGCCTTCGGTATTGTCCACTTCTTCTTCGAATATGCACAAGAAGCCCGGCTTGGCCTGCGGGAGTTCGACAGTTCCCGGACATTCGGGCGGCGGCGCCGTTTTTTCCGGCACGATCTTGACTTCCGGCGCTTGGCTCGGCAGCGAGAGGAACGAGATCGAGGTGTTCGCGAGCGCACCGGCAGCCACGGCGGTCCCGCCCGTGTTGTAGGCCCCGCGAATCGTTTGCCCGCTCGACAGTGCGGTCGAGAAGGTCCCGGCGGCGCCCGCGGCTCCGGAGCCACCGGTCGCTCCGGATGCGCCCCTTGGTCCGGCTGGACCCGTGGCGCCCGTCGCGCCTTTGGCGCCGGTCGCGCCGCGCTTGCCCCTCAGCGTCTTCAGCACCGAGGGCTTGATCTGCTTGGTCGAGGTGATGAGATAGTGACGCGCGGCGAGTGCGCCGCCACTCATCGAGAACACAAGTGCGAGCGTCGCCGCGACGTTGGCGTAGCTGAAGCGCCTACGCATGAGGCACCCCCCTTTCGTTGTGGCAGGGATCCTGAGCTGGCCCGCGACCATCTCGATCGCACGCCAATCACCGCCCAATCGGCGGGCGGCGTCAGGTATCTATGCTGCCGACTCTACAGGGTCGCCAGGGCGGAATCGACGAGTTTTCGAGTGCTGCACCCAGCGCATGCGACGCGTCGATGGCGCGAGGGCCAGAAGCACAACGGCCTCCCAGAGGGAGGCCGTTGTGCTTCAAGATCAAATCAAGCCCTGCTAGACGAGTTTTTTGAAGGCGTCCCATTCTTCATATAGTTCGTAGCCTTCGCCGAAGTCGCAGTAGAACCCGCCGTCGGCGTATCCGCCTTTGACCTGTTCGGCCAGCAGCAAGCACTCTTCGTTGAAGCCGTCCTCGTAGTAGAAGAAGACGTCCTTGCTTTTTTTCACCTTTTCAAAGACGCCGCCATAGCCCGGGTCGTTGTAGAATTCCCAAGACTTTGTTTTGGGGTATACGACGAAGTCATACGCGGCCGGGCAGCCTTCGGTGGTCCCGCAGTAATAGTAAACTTTCGCACCTTTTATTTTCGGCAACCCCGATTTTTTCATCATCGGCGTGGCCGAGCTGCCACCCCCGCCTCCTGCAGCGGACGGCGCAGCTTGGGCCGTCGTGGCAACCAGCGCGAAGCTGGCGAGCAGACAGACGGCTATCGCCGTGAGCATGCGTCGAACCTTCATGTTCATCCACCTTTCTCCTTGTTCGCCTGCCACCCCCCTGGCAACAGGTGGTCGCGCGATCCTACCGGACAGCGCGGACCATCGCGGTGAACCATCGTTCACGAGCAGCCCACGGTCGCGCGGGATTTGCTGTCCGCAACGGGCGACGGCGACCCCGCACGGGATGCCGCCGCCCCGCCACCTGCAGCGTTACTGGAGCTTCGAGCGCCCTTCGACTTCGTTGGGTTCGTCGACCACCGTGCCGCTGTTGCCTGTGACGGTCAGCGCTCCAGCGACGGCGTTGTTGATGACGGTCGCTCCGCCCGCGTTGTCGATCACCTTCAAAGCGCCGTGGAAGGTGTTTCCATCGACCGACACGCCGTCGGTGTTGCCCTTTACGGTCACCGATCCGTGGAAGATGCTCGCCGGACATGCTTCGTCGTCTTCGCCGATCACCACCGGGCTGCTTCCGTTGGCCGCTTTGACCGCGCCTGCGACGGTCGCGCCACAGATACGCAGCGACACGGCTCCGTTGGCTTTCAGCGGACCAGACAGCGTCGCGCCCTCGACGTCGAGCGAGCCGCCAGCCTTAACCGTCACCGTGCCGCCGACTTTCGCGGTCGCGGCGAGCTGGACCGAATGGCCGGACTTGACGACGAGATTGCCTTTGACGTTGCCGGTGATGACTTCAGTCGATCCGACCTCGGTCGTGCAGGACTTCGTGGTTTCGTGCCCGACATTGTCGAGCGCCGTGCGCGTGACCGTCTGCGGGCCGGCTTTGCTCGTGTCGATCGGCACCGTCCCGCTCGGGTCGACCGCCAGGCCCGACTGGGCATCGGAGGCCGTAACCGTCGCGCTGGCGCTCGCGCCAACGGTCACCGAGGATGGGCACGTGATTTCCAGGGTCGGCGGCGAGGCGTCGACCTGGACCGTCAGGGTGCCCGGTTCGGAGATGTTGCCGGCGAAGTCGCTGACCGTGCCGCTGGCCGTGTGCGATCCGTCGGTCGCGAACGTTTGCGGCGAGGGAACCGAGGACGGATCGACGCCGCTTCCGGGGCTGCCGTCGGAGAGGGCCGGATCGCCGTTGGCGGCGAACGACACTTCGACGCTGTCCTTGTACCAGCCGCCGCCGCCGGCGTAGTCAGGCGCTCGATCGGCGCTCACCAGGGGCGGGTTGGGCGGGGTCTTGTCGACCACCACCGGGCTCGAGGCTTGCGAGAATTCACTCTCGGGGCCGTCATTGCTTGCGCTCACACGGTAGGTCCAGGTTCCTTCTCCCTCCGGGCCGCCGCCACTGAACGCGTATTCCGGGCTGGTGAGCCCGGTGGCCACGTTGCTCCAGCCACCGCTTGCGTTCTCGTGCTGCAGGGTGTAGCTGAGCCCGCTCGCCGGCGCGGACGGTTCCCAGGAGAGCGTGAACACGCCGCTCGAGCTCGGGCTGCTCCCGCTCGAGAGGTGCGGCACGCCGGGGACGGTCGTGGCGACGTTGCGCGCCAGCGTGTAGTCCGGCGGCAGGTACTTGGGCGCGGGCGCCTGCACGAGGCCCCCATCGCTGCCCGGCGCTTCGATCGTCGGCAGCCGCAGTTCGAGGTTCTTGACCTGGATCGACTGCGGCGTCGAGGAGTTGCGCGCGTAGGTCGCGTCCTGCATCAGCAGCTCCAGCTTGATGACGTGCCCCGAGGCGACATTCCAGGCCTGGGGATGCAGCTGGAAAACCTGCTTGGTGAAGCCGCCGCCGGGATTGATCGGACGATAGATCGCGCGGCCGATCAGCTGCTGGGTCCCGCCGCCAGGTTCGTTGACGTCATACAGGCGCGCGATGATCTGATCGTTGGTTCCTGGGGTCGAGAAATCGCCGATCACCGTCGGTGAGCCGGCGATCGTGAAGCCTTCCGCGGGCGCGGGTGCGAGCTTGTAGGTCGCGGCCGAGGCGTTGTCACCGGCGGCCTGGGTCGTACAGATGTTCCCCGAGGTGAACGCGTTGCTCGACGCGGTCCCCGGAGCTTCGATCGTCTGTTCGTCAGCACCCGCCAGCCGGATCTCGCCGGGCGCCAGACTGGCCCAGTTCGAGGCCTTGTATTCGTGCCCCGAGCTCGCCGAGCCAACCGGGCAGACGCTTGTGATCGCGGTGACTCCGCCGTGGGCTTCGGGCGGTTCGCTGCCTTCACCCTTGACGAAGTATTCAAACCACGCATTCTGTGCGGCCACGAACTTGGCGTCGTCGCCGGCCGAAGTGGCGCTCGAGGATCGCGGATTGTGACCGAGGTCGAAGTCGAACAGCTTCATCGCGGTGTTCGGGTAGGACGCGCGGACCTTGTTGTAGTAGTCGACCGTCTGATCGACCGGGAACAGGTCGTCGTTCCAGCCGTTCTCCATCAACGACGGCGCCGGCGGCTCTGACAGGTTCGTGTAGTACGGGCTGTGGTTCGGCAGCTGTTCTTCCTGCTGGATAGCCAACGGCTGTCCGTTGTAGGGGCCGCCGGTGCTGTTGAACGTGTTCCATTCGACGATGTTCGCTTCGGGATCGTTCGCCGATGTCGGTGCGTAATAGCCGAGCACCGAGCCCGCCGAGAACAGCGTCTGGTTCCAGTTCTGCTTCTGGATCCCGAATTCGTGATTGCCGAGCATCCCCGAATATGGCGCTTCAGCGACATAGTCGAGGTTGCTGCCATTGGGCTGCAGCGCCTGCGCGAGATCGGTCCAGGGGTATTCGGGCGCCGTCGCCGCGATTTTCATCGGCGTGCCTTTCGGGCTGAGCCAGGGGATCAGTTCGCCGTCGGGCAGCTGCACGCGGTCCTTCAGGGAGCCGAGCTGCAGCGACATCCCGCCGCCGTAGCTCCCGCCGGTGGCGCCGATCCGCTGGGGGTCGATCACGCCTTCGTCGGCCAGCAGCCCGAGCAGATACTGGACATCGCGAACTTCATAAGCCCTGCTCATCAGGTGGATGTAGCCGTGTTCGCAGGGAGGTGGCTTGAGTGTGTTCGCCGGTTTCGTGGGACCCCCGCACGAAGCTCCCCAGCCGCGGTCGCTGATGCTGAAGACCGCATAGCCCTGGGTCAGCCAGCGCTGCGCAGTGCTGCTCGACGGCAGGATCTTGGAGCTGCCCCAGCCGTGGTAGATCCCGACCAGCGGATAATTGTCGTCGGAGCCCGTGGCGGCGGGAAAGCCCACGGACACGTCGATCGGCGTGCCGTCCCAGCTGGGAACGGTCGTGCCTGTCGAGTTTCCGCACCAGCGCTGGCCGGCGCTCGCGCCGGTGGTCTGGGTCGTGCAGGTCACGCTTCCGAACACCTGCGTGATCGTTGCGCTGGCCACCGACGGGGCGAGCAGGCCCAGGACCACGAACGAGAACAGGGCAAGCATCTTCCAGCGCTTGGACATCATTCCCCCTATGTCGACCCCCTCCACGTCCGGCCGCCATCCTGCTGCGCCCAGACCCACCTTCCAAAGTACGTGATCGTACACCCTCGCCAGCGAGCGGGGGCCCCCCTGCGCGGCGCCGCTCGCGGGCTGCGGGGCGGCGCGCGGGATCTCGATCGATCGAATCCCACGGCCACGGGCGGCTGTATCGTTTCAGGGAAAAGACAGGGAGCGGAGGACATGTACGACTACGTGATCGTGGGAGCCGGATCGGCGGGTTGCGTCCTAGCGAGCCGTCTCAGCGAGGATCCGGACGTGAAGGTGCTGCTGCTCGAGGCGGGCCCCCCGGACCGAAACGAGAACATCCACGTGCCGCTCGGCTATCTGAAGCTGGCTCGCACAGAGGTCGACTGGGACTACTGCTCGGCTCCCGAGCCCGAGTGCGACGGCAGGCGGATATCGCTTCCGCGCGGGCGCGTGCTCGGGGGCTCGTCGTCGATCAACGCGATGGTCTACATCCGCGGCAACCGGCGCGACTACGACGACTGGGGCGTCGCGGGCTGGTCCTGGGCCGACATGCTGCCCTACTTCTTGAAGTCCGAGGACAACGAGCGCGGCGCCTCTGAGTGGCACGGCGCCGGAGGGCCTCTGCCGGTGAGCGAGCAGCGCTCGGGGAACGTGATCACGCGGGCCTTCGTCGACGCCGGCGTCGAGGCGGGCCTGGAGCGCAACGACGACTTCAACGGCGCTGAGCAGGACGGGGTCGGCGTCTATCAGCTCACCCAGCGCGGCGGGATGCGCGCGAGCGCGGCAGTCGCGTTCCTGCATCCGGCGATGGAGCGCCCCAACCTCACGGTGATGCCCTACATGCAGGTCCAGCGCCTGCTGTTCGACGGCGCACGTGCCGTCGGTGTCGAAGCGACGCAGCTCGGCGAGGTCAAGCAGCTGCATGCCGAGCGTGAGGTGATCCTGAGCGCGGGCGCCTACAACTCGCCGCAGCTGCTGATGCTCTCCGGAATCGGACCCGCCGAGCATCTGACGATGCGCGAAGTCGAGGTCCGCGTCGATCGGCCGGCGGTGGGCGAGAACCTCTCCGATCACGCCGGCACCTACGCGGTCTGGACGACGCCCGAGCCCGAGAGCCTGCTCCTGGCGCTCGAGCCCGCGGCGCTGCAGCAATACGAAGCCGATCACACCGGTCCGTTCGCTTCCAACCTCGCCGAGAGCGGGGGCTTCGTGCGCGTCGAGCGCGACGCGCCGGCGCCGGACGTCCAGTTCCACCTAGCGCCGGTGCACATCGTCGACGAGGGAATGAGCGACCCGCAGGCTCACGGCGTGTTTGTCTCGCCGTGCCTGCTGACGCCGCGCAGCCGCGGCTCGGTGCGGCTCGCGTCGAACGACCCCAGCGCCAAGCCGGTCGTCTTCAACAGGTTCTACTCGCAGGGCGATGACATGTCACGGATGATCGCCGCGCTGCGGCTGACGCTCGAGATCTGCGGCCAGCCCGCGATGCGGCCTTATTGCGCCGACCCGTTCACGACACCGCTCGACGACAGCGATCAGGCTCTGCGCGCTCACGCCGCTCGGACGACCTACTCGGTGTATCACCCCGTGGGCACCTGCCGCATGGGCGAGGATGCCGATGCGGTCCTCGACGAGCAGCTGCGAGTGCGGGGAGTCGAGGGCCTGCGCGTGATCGACGCGTCGGCGATGCCGGTGGTGCCGCGCGGCAACACCAATGCGCCGACGATCGCCCTCGCCGAGCGCGCGGCAGACGTGATTCGTGGCCGCACGCCGCTCGGTGGGGATGCTGCCCGCGCGGCCGTGCCCGCTACCTCCGAGCCGACCGCCGCCTGACCCCGGCTGCCGATCGGGCACGCATAGCCTCGCAGACCGCAACCCGCGGGCCTGTCGGGCGTTTGTTCCAGCGCCAGCGCTGAACGCAGGTCCACGTCACCGACGCCCAAGGAGCGCCAGTTGAGTTTGAGCAGGCTTGAAGCGCACTGCCGTCTACCCGAGGCGGCAGCCGAGTGACCGGCGGGCGCCGAGCGGCGCACCGGCGAGCAGAACCCGAGCTGGCAGGACGCGGGCGCGAGACGACGCGACGCCCGCGGATCGTGGCGAGCGCTGTCCTGATCCTGGCGTGCGCAGCCTGGTGCGCGCCCGGGGAGGCGCTCGCCGCGACTCCGTTGAGCTGGTCGGAGGCGACCCCCGTCGACACCGGCGCCCTCGTCAGCGCGGTCGCCTGCCCGAGCGAAAGCCTGTGCGTGGCGGTCGACCGCTCCGGGCGCATGCTGTTCACCCGCAATCCCACGAGCTCGACCCCATCGTGGTCGAAACCCGCTGAGATCGGCAGTGGACAGCCCCTAACCGCAGTCGCCTGCGGCGGCGAAGACCTGTGCGTCGCCGTCGATGAAGGCGGCTCGGCGGCGGCCAGCACCAACCCTGCGAGCGGCGCCGGCGCGTGGCATGCCAGCAAAATCGACGGCGTTGGCCTGACCGGAGTCTCGTGCGCATCGGCGTCGCTGTGCGTCGCGGTCGACAGCGCCGGCAACGCGCTCACGAGCACCGACCCGGGTGCCGCGGGCGCGGCCTGGACGAGCAACGACATCGACGCCGGCACCGGCCTGCGTGGTGTCTCGTGTCCGAGTGAATCGCTGTGCGCGACGGTCGATGCGACGGGCGACGTGCTAGTCGACGGCGACCCGGCGTCGCCGGGCTCTGGCTGGGGTATCCGCACGATCGATCCGACTGGCACGCTGACGGTGGTGTCGTGCGCGTCGGCCTCGCTGTGCGTGGCGCTCGACAGCGCCGGCAACGCCTTCGCGAGCGCCGATGCGGGCTCCCCGGCGCCGACCTGGAACTCCACCCAGGTCGACGTCGGCGCGACGCCCACCGCGATCTCATGTGCCACCTCAGGGCTGTGCGTGCTGCTCGACAGCCAGGGCAACGCGCTGGCGAGCGACAACCCGACGGCAGCGGTCCCGGCGTGGAGCGGCTCGGCCGCCGAGCCTGGCGCGGCAATGGCGACCGTCTCCTGCCTGCCGGGCGGACTCTGCTCAGCGCTCGACGGCGCCGGCCGCGCGCTCACCGGGGTGGTCGCGGCGCCGGCGTCGAGCAGCGGCGCGGCGGTCGAAGTCAGCGCCACCGAAGCGACGCTCACCGGCACCGTCGATCCCCACGACGCCGTGCTCAGCGGGTGTCGCTTCGAATATGGCCCGACCGCGTCCTACGGCCAGAGCGCAGCCTGCGCCAGCACGCCCTCCCCCACCGCCGGCGCGCAGGCCGTGCAGGTGCGCGCCAGCGGCCTGGCGGGCTCGAGCACCTATCACTTCCGTGTGACCGCGGCCAATATCGGCGGCACGGGCTTCGGCACCGATCACGTGCTCACGACCGCCGCGCCGATCGGCATCGTGACTCCCCACCCCTCGATCGCCGGGGTTCCCGGAGTCGGCGAGCGGCTGCACTGCCTGCCCGGCGTCCCGAGCACGCCGAGCGCCACGTTGACCTACGCCTGGATACGCGACGCGAGCGCAATCGCGCACGCCGAAGGCTCGACCTTCGTCGTGGCGACGGCGGACGCCAAGCATCACCTTCAATGCCGCGTGACCGCCACTGATGCCGCGGGCAGGGCAACCGGCGGAAGCGGGTTCGTGTCGATCCCGGCGGCGGGCGTGCTTGCCGCCGTGGGCGAGACGAAGGTGGGCCGGATCGCCGCGAGCGCGACCGCGATCAGCATGCCGGTCAGCTGCTCCTCTCAGGCCTCGGGCGGATGCGCGATCGCCGTGCGCGTCACGACGCTGACGCGCGCGCACAAGTCGTCCAAGAAACTGACGGTCTCGCTCGCCGGCTACTCGACGCGCCTCAAGCGCGGCGAAAAACGCACAGTCGCGGCGAAGCTCAGCGCCAGCGGCAGGCGACTGCTCGCACACTCCCGTCGCCTGACGGCGAAAGTGTCGGTCAGCGGGACCGTGATCGGGGCGATCACCGCGAAGCTCGCCTCGGCGACGTTGACGCTGCGATCGACATCGGGGCACGGCCATTGAGAGCGCGCAGGCTGCCGTGCCTGGCGGCGAGCATGCTCGTCCTCGTCGCCGCGTCGCTGGCGCCGGCGACTGCAGCCGCGGGCGCCGTGCTCGCTCCAACCCCGTACATGGGTTGGGACACCTACTTCGCGTTCGGGCCCCGCTTCAGCGAGGCGAGCGTGCTCGAACAGGCGAGCATCCTGATCCGCACCGGGCTGGCGCACGACGGGTACCGCTACGTGTGGCTCGACGTCGGCTGGTGGCAGGGCAAACGCGGCGCCCACGGACGGATCATCGTGAACCACTCGCAGTGGCCGCATGGCATGCAGTGGCTGGCGGAAACGCTGCACGCCGCAGGGCTGCGCCTGGGCGTCTACACGGACGCCGGCCGCGAAGGCTGCGGCGGCGAACATCAGGGCAGCTATGGGCACTACCAGCAGGACGTCAACACGCTCGCGGCATGGGGAGTCGACGCGGTCAAGGTCGACTTCTGCGGGGGCGTGCGCCAGGAACTGAGCCCGCGCGCCGCCTACACGTCCTTTCAGTCCGCGATAGTGCACGACTCTCCGCACCGACCGATGCTGCTCTCGATCTGCGATTTCCTCGAACCCGCCCAGTACAAGGGCAAACCCGCGTTTGGCGGGTCCGCGTTCGCCTCGTTTGAATTCGGCCCCGGCGTCGGCAACAGCTGGCGGACGGACACCGACGTAGGCTCGCCCGGGTACGTGCCGTTCTCGACCGTGCTGCGCAACATGGACGCCGACGCGACCCGCCCCGAAGCCGCCGGCCCGGGCCACTGGAACGACCCCGACTACCTCGGCCCCGACCAGGGGATGACCGCGGTTCAGTTCAGGACGCAGCTGAGCATGTGGTCGATGCTCGCGGCACCGCTGATGGTCAGCGCAGACCTCACGAAAGTGACCTCCGCGACCATGCAGGCGCTGACCAATAGAGAAGTGATCGCGATCGACCAGGACAGCGCCGGGATTCAAGGCACGCTGCTGTCCTCCACAGGAGAAGGCCAGGTGTGGGTCAAGCCGCTCGGCGACGGCTCTCGCGCGGTGGCCCTGCTGAACCGCGGATCGGCTCCACTGACGATCTCCACCAGCGCGACCGCAACCGGGGCCGGGGCGGCCTCGAGCTACTCCGTTCGCAATCTGTGGACCCACCAGACCTCGACGACGACCGGCCCGATCGCGGCGGTCGTCCCAGGAGAATCGACTGTCCTGCTGCGCGTCGCCTCGAAGTAGCGAGCAGCCAGCGCCAGCGCGCTCGGTGGCGCTGGCGCTGCTCGTACTGCTGCTCGGTGCCTGCGCCGCGCTCGCGCTGGCGACGCCATCGCTGGCCGTGACGATCTCGCCGCTCGCGGGGACGCCCGACGCCTCGCCGCATACGCAGATCAGCTTCCTAGGCGTCCGGCCGAGCGAGATCCACGCCGTCAGCGTCGTCGGCTCGCGCAGCGGCAACCACAGCGGCCGGCTCGAGGCCTACGCGAGCGCCGCGGGCGCGAGCTTCCTGCCAGCGCGGGGGTTCACCGAAGGCGAGACCGTTCACGTCCGAGCCACGGTCGGCACGCGCCGCCATCTCGTGACGGTCGGCAGCACCTTTACGATCGCGCGCCTCGTCCACTACGACTTCGCCCCGATGCAGGCCCCGCCGGCGGCGAAGCCGGGCACCGTGCAGGGCTTCGCCTCCGAGCCCGGCCTGCAGCCGCCCGCGGTGCGCGTCACGGCGCGCTCCGCGGCAGCGTCGGGCAACGACGTGTTCATCGCCCCCAACAGCGGCTACGGCCAGTCGGGTCCGATGATCTTCGACCGCAGCGGCCAGCTGGTGTGGTTCAAGCCGGTGCCGAAGGGCAACGCCGCGATGGATCTGGAGGTCGAGCACTACGCGGGTCAACCGGTGCTCGCCTGGTGGCAAGGCTACATCGCCAATCTCGGCGTCGGCTTCGGCGTCGATGAAATCTACAGCTCGAGCTACAAGCGCCTCGCGACCGTGAAGGCCGGCAACGGCTACTGGGCGGACCTCCACGACATCCAGATCACCTCCCAGGGCTCCGCCTACATCACCGCCTACACACTCGTGCAGGCCGACCTGTCCTCGGTCGGCGGAGCCCACGATGGCGCGCTGCAGGACTCGCTCGTGCAGGAGGTCGACATCAAGACCGGCCTGGTGATGTTCGAGTGGCATGCCGACGGCCACGTCGCATTCGAGGACAGCTACTCCGCCGGCCCCGTCTCGCATTTGAAGCCTTGGGACTACTTCCACGTCAACTCGATCTCGCTCGATCCATGGGGCGACGGGAACTTCCTGATCTCCTCGCGCAACACCTGGGCGGGCTACGAGATCAACCACGACAACGGCGCGATCCTGTGGCGACTGGGCGGCAAGCGGCCGAGCTTCCGCATGGGCCCCGGCACGGGGATGGCGTGGCAGCACGACATCCGCTGGCAGTCCGACCACTCGCTCACGCTGTTCGACGACGGCGACACGCCGAGGGAGCACTCGCAATCGCGCGTGATCCACGAGCGCGTCGACTGGCACCGGCGGACCGTGAGCCTGACGGGGCGCGAGGTCCATTCTCCGGCACTGCTCGCGAGCAGCCAGGGCAATGCCCAGTTCCTAGCCGACGGCAACTCGTTCGTCGGCTGGGGATTCTGAGCCCTACTTCAGTGAATTCAACTCCTCCGGGCAGCAGATCTATGACGCCCACGTTCCCTTCCCCGGCGAGTCCTACCGCGCGTATACATTCCCCTGGACCGGGACGCCGGCCAGCCCGCCGTCGATCGCCCTGAAGCCCGGCAGCGGCGAAGCGCTGACGGTCTACGCGAGCTGGAACGGCGCCACCCAGGTGAGCAGCTGGCGGGTGCTGGCCGGCGCCAACCCGGCGCAGCTGACGACCGTCGCGACCGCCACGCGCTCGGGCTTCGAGACGGCGATCGGCGTGCAGAGCTCCGCCCCGGACTTCGCGGTGCAGGCGCTGAACGCGCGCGGACAGGCGCTCGGAATCTCCCCCGTCACGCGTCGCTAGTGACCGCGGCGCTCCCCGGGCTCGCGCCGGCCTGTCGCAGCAGCCCATGCTTGGCCGCCGCGAACTCCTCGTCGGTGAGCGCGCCGCTTGCGTGCAGCAACGCCAGGCGCTCGAGCGCCTCCACCGAGTCGAGCGCCGACCCACCGCGCTCGCCGGCGCCGACGCCAGCGCGGCCGGCGGCGCCCGACCGCAGCGATGCCGTGCCGCGTGCAACGGACGCGCGCATGTCGCCCATCCGCCTGCGCAGGGCCTCGAATCCCATGCCTCCGACATAGGGGGCGTCGGGAAATTCGCTCGCCGTCTGGCGGCGCAGCGCCTCGACTCCCACCAGCGTGAACGCCGTGAACAGCAGGATCCCCGTCAGCCGATGAGTCGCCTCGATCGGGTCCAACAGGAACAGCAGCAGCAGCGCCATCGCGGCGGTTGCGAAGGTGATGTCGGGGCGCTCGCGCAGGTATGGCGCAAGCCCGCGGCGCGTCGCGGTGGCCCAGCGCGAGCCGCCACCGATCAGCCCCGCGAGCACCACCAGCAACCCGATGAAGATGGTCGCGTCGGCGACGTCCACCAGCACGCTCGTGCCGATCGACCAGGCGGCGCGAGCGGCGGGGCGCACGGCTTCGGTGCTGGCGAGCGTGTTGACGATCTCCCCGCCGATGATCGAGCGCAGCAGCAGCGTCACGATTGCAGCGGCGATCAGCACCAGCCCTGCGTTCAGCAGCGTCCGGCTGCGACGCCCGCGCGCGAGCGCGACGGCTCCGGCGAACAGCAGCAGCGCCAACGCCGGCAGCACGATCGCGAGGCTGCGCAGCGCTCGCACAACCGACTGCAGCGTGCGCAGGGCCTTGGAGTTGACGATCTTGATCTGTGCAACGTTGGCGGGGATCTTTTCCGAGACGCTCGCGGGCGCGCCGAGACGCTGCGCGACGTTGGCGACGATCGGGCGCAGTTCGAGCACCACAGCGCCGCCCCCCGGCGTGCGGATCACCTTGTTCTTGTTCTCGATCAATTCGATCAGCTGCCGGTGCGCGACTTCGTTGGCCTTGCGCCACAGCTGCTGCACCTGCTGGGTCTCGAGGGCGAGCCCGATCCCGTCTTCGACGACCCCGCGCAGCCCGCCCGCCGCGGGCCCGGCGAGCGGCTTGAGCTGCTTCGGCAGGCCCGCTCGGATTTCGCCGGCGACGTCGACATTCGCGTACACCTGACCGGTCAGATAGGAGGACAGCTGCGAGCGGATCGCCGAGTTCTCCAAGAGCTTGGTGTTGGTGGCAGCCCAATAGGAGCTGTCCAGCAGCTGGCGGTTGGCCCAGACGGCGAAGATCGCGAACACGCTCAGGACGGCCGCGAGCGTCAGCATCACCCGCACCACCCATATATGCGATCCGAGTCGCGGCGGCTGCACCTCGCCGGCGGGCACCGGCGCGGCTGGCGTTGCCGGCGGTGGGGCCTCGTGGGGCGCAGAGGCGCCGGGGCCAAGGGTCGGATCGCTCATCGCCGCCCGGCCAGCTCGATCAGCTGCAGTTGATCGGCGCCAGCGCCTGGGCGTAGTCCCGCTTGAGCTGTTCGAGGGCGCTCTTGAGCTTCGTGCTCGCATTCGAGAGCGACAGGCTGGACGTCGCACTCCCGATCGTCGATTCGAGCTCTTTGCCGAACGTTTCGGTCGCCTGCTGGACCTGCGCCTTGCGAGACGGGTCGAGGTTCTGCTGCGCTCCCGCGATCTTCTTGAGGTCATCGGCGATCGCGCCCGCTTCATCTTTGACCTGCCCCACCGCCGCGATCGACGGTGTCAGCGTCGCGAGCGTGCTGATCCTCGTCTCGATGTCCGAGCGCGCACTGCAGACGGTCTTGCGAGCCTGTTCCTGCTTGGATTCGCCGCAACCGGCGAACGCCAGCAGCGCGAGCGCTGCGAGCACGAAGCATGCGGGCGTGATCAGGCGGGCATTCGCCAAGGCGCCTCGCGTCGTCGCCGACGTCGAGTCCTGCCGCGCTCCCGTGCCCGCCATGTCTGCTCCTTTCCCGCCGAGCTTGCGCTCAGCCGTGATTCACGACGCTCGACCGTATGTTCGACCCCTCGCGCATCCGCTCCTGCTCCTCGCTAGTAGTAAATCGCACAACATTGCGCACGCCGCCCGGCGGTGGCGAGCGAGCCAACGAGGAGGCCGCTGACAAGGAGCCCGCGAGGCCGCTTGAGCGCCGGAGGGGGAGCACACCATGTCGTTTTCTACACGGTGTATAGCCATGGTTGGACAGCGTCCAGAAAACACAGTCACACACCCCGTCTTTAGGTCCGCGATCTAGGTCCGCACCCCCCGGCCTCGGGCCCGCGCATTGGAGGGCTGCGCCTGGGGCCGCGCCTTAGGCCGCTCATCTAGGCCCGCTCTAATCGGCGCCCGCTCCCAACGCAGCCTCTCTGCCTCAGCCTCTATGCCCGCTCCTGCGCCCGCTCCCAACGCAGCCTCTCTGGCTCAGCCTCTATGCCCGCTCCTGCGCTCGCGAGCCTGCCCATCCCGCGCCGCGCCGCGCGGCGCCGCATCAGACCTTGCAGGAGCGGCGGTGCGTTAGTCAGAACAGGGGGGCGGGTAGCGGAAAAGAGCGATGGAAACCGCATCGAAGGTCACCCAGACGGGTTAGGGTGCCAGACAAATCGGTCTGCGCTCGAGGAGCACTGTCGGAACAGGCCGAGCTGAAATCTCAACTTCGACCTCCAGAGGAGAAGTTCACTCATGCGTCAAACCAAGCTGATCTCCGCTGCCATCGCCCTGGCGGCACTATTCATGCTGGTTCCCGCTGGCGCCCTGGCAGCTCGCGGAGCCGCACATCATCACGGCAGGCGCGGCCCCGCACGGCTTGCACCGCGGGGTGCGAGCGCGGGCTCTTGCCGCGTGAGCATCGCCGTGGCGCCGCGGCGGGTCAATGCCGGCGAAGCCGTCAGCGTCTACGGCCGGCTCACATGCGGCGGCGCGGGCGCGAGCGCGGCGAGCCCGTCGATCGCCAACCAGCAGGTGACCGTGTACGCGCGCGAAGCGACCGCGTCGACGGCGAGCAGCATCGGCACGGCGAGCACGGACACGAACGGCTTCTACGCGTTCACGACGCCGACTCCTCCGAGCACCAACACGGCCTACTACGTGAGCGTCGACGGCGCCCAGAGCCCGACGCGCAACGCGCGTGTGGCTACGAGGGTCGAAATCAAGAACGCGCCCGCGGAAGGGGCGCAGCTGGCCACCGGTCCCAACCACAGCGTCACCTTCAGCGGGGCGGTCCCCCCGATCGACCATGGCGCGCTGGTCGTGCTGCAGCGCGAGGACGCGATCACCGGCGAACAGTGGCACCGGATCGGACCGCTGGGGACTCGGGTCGGGCCGAATGGCACGTTCTCGATCAGCCACACCTTCCACACACCTGGCGATGCGAACCTTCGCTTCGTCGTGCGCCCGCGGGGGATCAACGCGCCGAGCGCCTCCGAAGTCCTCTCGTATGAGATCTCCCAGACGCAGAACCCCGGGCTGACGATCCTGTCTTCCGGCAACCCGCTCTCCTACGGGCAGCTGGTGACGATCAAGGGGACGCTGGCGGGCGCCAAAAGCCAGCAGGTGACGCTGCTCGCCCACACCCGCAGCGGCGCGTTCGCGACCGCCGCGACGACGACCACCAATGGCAGCGGCGAATACTCGTTCGCACCACAGACGCCGCTGCAGAGCACCTTCTACAAGGTCACCGGGGGCGGGCGCAGCTCGGCGATCATGTACGAGGGCGTCAAATACCTGCTGACCGCCTCGGTCTCCCCGATGAGCGTGCAGAACGGCCAGTCGCTGACGTTCTCGGGCGCCGTCACACCGGGCCACGAAGGCCAGCCCGTTTACCTGCAGCGCCAGAACCCGCTCGGCGGCTATCACGTCGTGCAGGTCGGAACGGTGAACGCGAACTCGACCTACTCGATCGTGCACACTCCATTCGACGCCGCGAACACGACGAAGACCGAGATCTTCCGGATCAAGGTCCCGGGCAACCCGCAGAACGAGAGCAAGGCAAGCGAACCGTTCACGATCACCGTCAACCCAGCTCTAGCGTCTGCGCTGACGCCGGAGACGCCGGCCAACTCGACGTCTCCAAGCGAAGGCCAGACCTGAGACCGGCCCCATCCTCTCGTGGTGCCTGTTCGAGGCCGCCCTTCGGGGCGGCCTCGCCACTTTCGGACGGGGAACGGCTGGCCCGCGTTCAGACGAGGAACGGCTGGGCGGGCGACGGAACGGCTAGGCGGCGACGGCGCGGGACTCGAGGTGCGCCCCGACCTTGCGCTTGACCCGCTGCAGCGCGTTGTCGACGGTCTTGGTGTCGCAGGCGAGCTGCTCGCCGACCTCCTCGTATGAGCAGCCGTCCAGGTACAGCCCCAGAACCCGCCCCTCGAGCTCTGATAGCGCGCTCGACAGGCAGCCGACCAGCGATCGCAGCTCCTCTGAGGAGATCACCTGGTTGACGGGGTCGTGAACAGTGGGTCCGGGCAGCATCTGATCGAGCGTCGGCACGTCGTCTCCCGCGGCCGCGGGGGTCGAGGAGAAGGAGACGTACTGATTGAGCGGCGTGTGCTTGTTGCGGGTAGCGGTCTTGACCGCGGTGATGATCTGACGCGTGATGCAGAGCTCGGCGAAGTTGCGAAAGCTCGACTCGCGGTCGGAGCGGAAATCGCGGATCGCCTTGTACAGGCCGACGAGCCCCTCCTGGATCAGATCGTCGGAGTCGCCGCCTGCGAGGAAGTAGGACGATGCCTTGAGGCGCACGAAGCCGTGATAGCGCTTGACCAGTCGGTCATATGCAGCGCGGTCACCCTGCTTGGCGAGGGCGATCAAGAAAGCGTCCTCAACCTTTACTTCAGGGTTGGAGTTGCGGGAGCTTCTGGGTGCCACGAGCAGATCCTTTCTCGGTCTCTCCACGCTGCGGACAGCCGAATTTGCTCAGTGGCGCACTCCTCCCCCGGCGCCAATGCTTGATGTCTGAACCTTAGGTTCAGCGTTATGTGAGCGCGAGGTTCGCATAGTTATGAACCGTTGTCAAGGCCCGCGAGCCGGGCCTGCAAGATCTCGTACAGCAGCGCGGCCGCCGCGGCGGCGACGCCGAGCGATTCGATCTCACCGCGCAGCGGCAGCGCGATCAGCTGATCGCAGCAATCGGCGACGCGCCGGCGCAGGCCACGGCCCTCGCTGCCGAGGACCAGGACGACGCCCCCGCCGCGGTAGTCGGGCGCGTCGTAGCAGACCGGGGCGCCCGCGCTCGCGCCGTAGGACCAGCAGCCGGCATCACGCGCCTGCCCGAGGAAGTCGGCGATGTTTCTGACTCGCGCCACCCGCAGGTGCTCGACGGCTCCGGCCGAGGCCTTGCAGACGGCGGGCGTGACCTCGGCGGCGCGGCGCTCGGCGATCACCACGCCGGCCGCGCCCGCGCACTCGGCGGTGCGGCAGATCGAGCCGAAGTTCTGCGGGTCCTGGATCTCATCGAGCGCAACCAGCAGCGGCTCGGGCAGGCGCAGCAGCTCCTGCGCGGACACGTAGGGATAGCCGCCGGCCTGCGCGCAGACGCCCTGGTGAGCGCTCGAGCCGCAGCGACGCTCGATCTCCGCGGCGTAGGCGAGCCGCGGCGAGCGCTCGGCCAGCCACGGCTCGCGCGCGGCCCGCTCGGTCGCCCACAGCTCGCCCAGCGCGCTCGCGCGGCGCCCTCGGATGGCCTCGCGCACGGCATTGCGACCGTAGATGATCACCGCTCGCCGGCGGGAATCAGCTCGGCGCCGTCCTGGCCGTCGCGGATCTCCCAGCCACGCGCCTCGATCTCCTCGCGCAGGCGATCCGCGAGCTCGAAGTCGCGCTCGCGACGCGCGGCTTCGCGGCGCACCAGCAGCTGTACGGCGTCGGGGTCGATCGCCGCCACGTCGCCTTGCGCCTGCAGCGGCGAGAGATCCTCGAGCCCGAGCACCGCGAGCATCGCGCGCAAATCGCCGTCGCCGGCGGGGTCGGGGCGCCGGTTGGCTTCGCGGACCCACTCGAACAGCGCCGCGAGCGCCCGCGGGGTGTTGAAGTCCTCGGCCAGCGCGGCGAAGAAGGCCTCGCGGTGGTGCGCCATCTCCGGCGGACCGGGCTCGCCAGGGCTCAGCCGGCGCAGGGCGTCACGGATACGGTGGATGCGTCGCTCGGCGTCCTGCAGCTCGGAGTCGGAGAAGGCGAGCGGCTGGCGGTAGTGGCCGCCGATCAGGTACATCACCACCGCATCGCGCCCGTGGCGCTCGATCACGTCGTGCAGCGGCGCGATGTTGCCGACCGACTTGGCCATCTTCGCGCCCGTGGACTGGATCATGCCGTTGTGCATCCACAGCCGCGCAAGCTCCTCTGCGCGCGCGGAGCGCGTCTGCGCGGCCTCGTTCTCGTGGTGTGGGAACAGCAGGTCCGAGCCGCCGCCATGGATGTCGAAGCCGACGCCGAGCAGGCTCTCGGCCATCGCCGAGCACTCGATATGCCAGCCCGGCCTGCCGGGTCCCCAGGGAGAGTCCCACGAGGTGTCCTCGCCGGGCTTGTGCGCCTTCCAGAGCGCGAAGTCCAGCGGGTCCTGCTTGCGCTCGGCGCCCTCGATTCCCTCGCCCTGGTCCATGTCCTCCAGGCGGCGGTGCGAGAGCGAGCCGTAGCGATCGTCGGAGCGCACCCGAAAGAACACGTCGCCGTCGCTCTGGTAGGCGTGATCGGAGTCGACCAGGGCCCGGATGTAGTCGACGATCTCGCTCATCATCTGCGAGGCGAGCGGCTCCGCGTCAGGGCGTCCGAGCCCGAGCGCGTCGGTGTCGGAGATGTACAGGGCGGCCATCTCGCGCGCGAGCTCGGCGCTCTGTCGGCCCTGGTCGCGGGCTGCGTCGTAGATCTTGTCGTTGACATCGGTGACGTTCACGACCAGCGTCACACCGTAGCCCTCGTGCTCGAGAAAGCGCTTGAGCAGGCTGAAGACGACGAATGGCCGCGCGTTGCCGATGTGGATGCGGCTGTACACGGTGGGCCCGCAGGCGTAGATGCCGACGCGGCCGGGGTCGCGCGGGCACAGGGTCTGCAGACTCCCGCTGCGGCTGTCGTGAAGCCGGATCTCGCGCATGGCGCGCAACCCTAGCGCGAGCTGCCTGAGTCGAACAGCAGGCTCGCGGTGGCGAGCGCCGCGACGCCCTCGCCGCGTCCGACGAAGCCCATCCGCTCGCCGGTGCTCGCCTTGACGTTGACGCGGCCTGTGTCGAGGCCGAGCGCGTCGGCCAGGCGCGCGACGATCGCGCGCCTGTGGGGAGCGAGCTTCGGCGCCTCCATCACCACGGTGCAGTCGACGTTGATGATCTCGAGCCTGCGCTCGCCGAGCGCAGCCACGACGTCGCGCAGCAGCGCCAGCGAGTCGGCGTCACGATAGCGCTCGTCGGTGTCCGGGAAGCGCTCGCCGATGTCGCCCAGCCCCGCAGCGCCGAGCAGCGCGTCGATCAGCGCGTGAGTCAGCACGTCGGCGTCGGAGTGCCCGTCGAGCCCGAGCTCGTGGGGGATCTCGACGCCGCCGAGCACCAGCCGACGCCCAGCGGCGAAGCGATGCGAGTCGAAGCCGATCCCGACGAGCGTCATCGTGCGAGCGCTCCAATCGGCTCGAGCTGCCGCGCTCGGCGCTCGAACACGCACAGCTCGCCGACACCGCTGCGCTCGAGCAGCTCGAGCGCCTGCTCGTAGTCGGCTCCCACGTCCTGCGGACGGTGTGCGTCGCTGGAGAGCGTGAACTGGGCGCCCGCGTCCAGGCACATGGCGAGGAATGCGGCCGACGGGTAGATCTCCTTCGCACGCTTTCGCAATCCGGCCGTCGAGACCTCGACGGCGATGCCCGATTCCGCGATCGCTTCGACGGCGGGCTCGTAATAGCGACGCAGGTCCCCTTCCGGCAGGGGCCGCTCGGGCCCCCAGACCTTGACCAGATCGGGGTGCGCGAGAACGTCGAACAGCCCGCTGCGGGCGGCGTGGGCGAGCGTCTGGAAGTACTCGCGCCAGATCG
Organism: uncultured Solirubrobacterales bacterium; assembly: GCA_963706765.1. Classification (GTDB taxonomy): domain Bacteria; phylum Actinomycetota; class Thermoleophilia; order Solirubrobacterales; family Solirubrobacteraceae; genus Palsa-744. Next base: position 646,977 of record OY970168.1, read on the forward strand.
TCTCGGGGCTGCGCCCCGGGCGCCAGACGCCGTAGTCCTCCATGTCGAGCGCATCGTCACGCAGGAAGTGGACCGAGCCGAGCACGTAATCGAAGTCACGCGACTGAAGCAGGCTGGCGGTGCGGTCCTCGGCGCCGGGGACGAAGTCGGCCTCGATGCCGAGCTTCAGGTCGGTGTGCTCGCGCACGAACTCGCAATAGGCGTCTAGGTCGTCGCGGGCATTGAGCACCCAGAAGGGGTGGCGCCAGATCTCGAGGGCCGCGGTGAAGCGGTGGATGTGCTCAGAGACTCCGAGCTCGGCGATCCCGAGCTCGCTGGCACGCTCCCGGTAGCGTTCGAAGTTGGCGGTCGTGAAGTACGCGGCGGCGGTCGCGTCGACGTCGTCGGGGCGCAGGTGGACGTGGTAGTCGGTCAGCATCGCCGGCCGATTCAAGCAGGCCTGCTCGAGAGCAACAGCTCGGCGACGCGCAGGTCGAGCTCGGTGGTGACCTTGAGGTTCTCGCGCGGCGCGGGCACGATCGCGACCCGGCCACCCAGCCGCTCGACCAAGCCGGCGTCATCGGTGGCGGCGGCGAGCACCTCGGGGTCGACGTCGAGCGCGCGCTCGAGCGTCGCGCGGCGAAAGACCTGGGGCGTCTGCACCGCCCACAGCGAGGAGCGCTCGAGCGTCTCGACGACGACCCCCTCGTGGACGCGCTTGATCGTGTCGGTGACCGGACAGGCGGCGATCACGGCGTCGAGGCTCTCATCGGCGCCGAGCGCCTGCAGCGCCGTGCGCACCAGCTCGGAACTCAGCAGCGGGCGGGCGGCGTCGTGCACGAGCACCGGCTCGCCCCGCCCCGCGGCCGCCAGCGCGAGCCGCACGGACTCAGAGCGGGAGGCGCCCCCACGCACGCCGACGGTACCCGTTGGCGCATCAGCGCCCGCGGGCAGCGCGATCACGATCGGATCGATCTGCTCGACCGCACGCAGAGCATCGACGCTCCACTGCAGCATCGGCTGTCCTGCGAGCGGCACGAGCGCCTTCGGACGCTCGCTGTCGAGCCGCTCTCCGCGTCCGGCTGCGACGATCAGCGCGACGGCCACGGGCGCCTGAGGGGGAGACGAAGCTACCGCGCACGCAGCAGGAGGGCGGGTGCCAACCCTGCTGCGTGCGCGAAAGCTCGAGCTACTTCGCGCCTACCGCGAGCTTGCTCGACGCCGAGCTCGCGAGCAACTCGTCGAGATACTCTTCGGCCTCTTCCTCGTCCTTGTCGAGCGCATACATCAGCTCGGAGGCGAGGATCTTCTTGGCGCGGGTGAACATCTGCTTCTCGCCGGTCGAGAGCCCCTTCTCGGACTCGCGCAGCGCTAGGTTGCGCACGACCTCGGCGAGCTCATAGATGTCGCCCGTCTTGATCTTGTCGCGATTGTGCTTGAAGCGGCGGTTCCAGTTCTTGGGCATGTCGGAGACTTCGTCCTGGAGCACATCCAGCACTTTCTTGACGGTCTCCTCGTCGATCACCCTGCGCAGTCCTGCCAGGCCTGCGTTCTCGGTTGGAACCTTCACCGTCATGTCGTTGTGGAGGATCTTGATGGTGAGGTACTCGCGACGAATACCCGCCATCTCCATCTCCTCCTTGCCCTCCACCTTGCCTGCACCGTGGTGGGGGTAAACGACATTGTCACCGAGCTCAAACTCGATCAGCTCGACTTCACGTGTTGCCTCGAGCTGCTCGAGCAGTGACTCGGTAGCCGCCTCCGCCGCCGCGGACGGGGCCTCTTCGATTGCTTGTGGGGTAATGGTGTCCTCCTTAGTCGTGGCGCGCCCTGCGGGCGGCCGTGTCAAGTCTGTAGATAACGATCCACGAGGTTGATCTCCTGCAGCCGGCGCAGGCCCTCGCGGATGTCCTTGGCCCTTATCTCCCCCACTCCCTCCACTGCCTCGAGCTCCGCATCGGTCGCGGCGAGCAGCTCGTCCAGCCCGCCGAACTCGCTCACGATCTGCGTGACAACGAGCCTCGGCAGCCTCGGAATGCGACCGAGCACGCGGTAACCGCGTGGCGTTACGGGATAGTCGAGCGTGTTGAGCTTGCGGTCGTAACCCACGAGCTCCGCCAGTCGACCGAAGTCGAGCAGGTCCTGGTGCGCGAGGCGGCCGATCTCCTCGAGCGCCTGGCCGAAGGCCTCGTCGGAGTAGCTCGAGAGATAGTCGCGCACGAGCGAAGCCTTTTCGGCGGCCGTCCCCACCATCGTCTCCTCGAGCTGCATCTCGATCAGCCGCCCCTCGTTGCCGAGCTCGACGATGTAGCGCTCGATCTCGACCGCCATTCGCGTCACGAGCTCCGAGCGCTGCATCACAGTCAGCACGTCGTGCAGGGTCACGCCGCCCTCGAACTCGAGCGCTGTCAGGCGCGTGGACACCTGGTCCAGGCGCGAGCGGTACTTGTCGAGCGTCGCCAGCGCCTGGTTGGCCTTCGCCAGCACGACGGGGATGTCGACGAGGATGTACTTGAGGCCGTCGACATACACCGACACGACCTCCCGGCGCTGGGAGATCGCGATCACGAGCGCATCCGTCTGCTTGGAGACGCGCTCGGCAGTGCGGTGGCGAGTGCCAGTCTCGTGCGAGAGGATCGTCGGGTCCGGCATCAGCTGTACGTTTGCCATCGCGATCTTGGTGGCGTTCTGATTGAGGATGATCGCGCCGTCCATCTTCGCCACCTGGTAGAGAAAGGCCGGGCTGTAGTCGATGTCGAGCTTGATCCCACCGGAGTTCAGAAAGCTGAGCTCCTCGGGGTCGCCGATCACTATCAGGCCGCCCGTGCGGGCATGCAGGATGCTCTCGATACCCTCGCGCAGAGCGGTGCCCGGCGCGATCATCTCCAGCGCCTTCATCAGGGCCGGCTCCGGTCTTGCGTCGATATCGAATTCTTCGCCGGATCTCGGAGCCACGAAGCTCAATTCTACGCCATCCTGCTCATGTAAAGCCTGCTCGGGGGGGCCCCGCGGGGCCTCGGCATCGGCACGAAAGCCCCGCAATCCTCAAGCAGCGAGCCGCGTAGGGCCCGTGTTTCCGCGCGGCAGAGCCAGCGCCAGCGCCTCGCGCAGGCTCGCCACCGCCGATGCCCCGGCGCCGCTTTCGGGCGGAGCGATCGTCGCGCGCAGGCCGTGGCGCTCGGCCTCCTGCAGGCGCCGCTCGGGATGGCCGACCCAGCGCAGCTCTCCGGTCAGCCCGAGCTCGCCGAAGCAAGCCCGCGGAGTGCCCCGCAACGGGGTGCCGTGGGCGCTGCTGGCGACCGCCAGGGCGACTGCGAGATCGCAGCCGGGCTCATCGACGCGCACTCCACCGACGACATTCACGAACACATCCGCCGCCCCCACGCCGACACGACCGTGGCGGGAGAGGATCGCCAGCACGAGCGCGACGCGATTGCGATCGAGCCCCGAGACGACGCGCCGCGGCTGCTCGAGCTCGGATGCAGCCACGAGCGCCTGCACCTCCACGAGCAGCGGCCGTGAGCCCTCCATCGTCGCCAGCACGACGCTCCCCGGTGCCGTGGTGGCGCCCGCGACGAAGCGCGCCGATGCGTCGAGCACCTCGGCGAGCCCATCTCCGCGCATCTCGAACAGCCCCGCCTCGTTGGTGGACCCGAAGCGGTTCTTCAGCGCCCGCAGCTCGCGATAGGGGCGCTCGCGCTCGCCCTCGAATTGCAGCACGCAGTCGACGAGATGCTCGAGCGCCCGCGGCCCCGCGAGGGCGCCGTCCTTGGTGACGTGGCCCACCAGCACGACCGCGACCGACAGCTCCTTGGCCAGCTCCATGATCCGGCCGGTGACCTCACGCACCTGGGCGACAGTCCCCGGGGCGCCGGCGAGGCCGGGCGCGCGCAGGGTCTGGACCGAGTCGATCACGCACACGTGCGGCCGCTGGCCGGCGAGCGTCGCGAGCACCCGCTCGAGGTCGCTCTCGACGCACACAGGCACCTCGAGCGCCTCGGGTGCGAGCCGCTGCGCGCGCAATCGCACCTGCTCGGCGGACTCCTCGGCGCTCACATACAGCGTTCGCGCACCAGCGCCCGCGAGGTTGCCGAGCGCCATGTTCGCGAGCGTCGACTTCCCGATCCCCGGCGAGCCGCCGAGCAGCACCAGCGAGCCGGGCACGAGCCCTCCGCCGAGCACACGATCGAGCTCACCGATCCCCGTGCCGTGGCGCGCGCCCGTGCTCTCGCGAACATCACCCAACCGCACCGACGGCGCGGGCGCGCTCTGCGCCCGCTCCCGCCCGCGAGCACCGCCGCCGCTGCGAGCGGGCTGCTGCTGCTCCTGCAGCGAGCCCCACTCCCCGCAGGCCGGACAGCGCCCGTGCCATTGCGCAGATCTCTGATCGCAATGCGAGCAGACGTATGCGTTGAGGGCACGCGGCACCATCGCAGCCTACGCGCCAGCGGAGACGTCGCCCCGACCGCGGGCGCAGGCCAGGTCGGGGATGCCGCGCGCCTACTGCTCGGCGGGCGGCTCAGCTGGACCGGGCCGGTCGCTGCCCTCGCCCTCGGAGAGCTCGGGGTCCTCGCCGGCTGCATCGCCGTCGCCGGCACCCACCGCGACGGGCGTCTTCTGCTTCTTGGGCTTGACGATCGTCAGGCGCACCTCGCCCTCCTCGCCCTCGGGGGCGGGGTTCACGACGACTGTCGCGCCGGGGACGATCTGCTCGCGCAGCACGAAATCCGCGAGCGGATCCTCGATGTAGCGCTGGATCGCACGCCGCAGCGGGCGCGCCCCCATCGCGGGATCCCAGCCCTTCTCGACGAGCATTTCCTTGGCGGGGTCGGTTAGCTCGAGCTGCAGCTCGCGTTCCGCCATCGTCTCGCGGATGCGCAGCAGCAGCAGCTCGACGATCTGCTTGATCTCGTCCTTCTGCAGCTTGTGGAACACGATCACATCGTCGATGCGGTTCAGGAACTCGGGTCGGAAGACCTTCTTGAGCTCGCCCATGATGCGGTTCTTCATGTCCTCGTAGGTGATCCCCGTCTCATCGTCGGAGACGGCGAAGCCGAGCGGCGTGTTGCGCGCGATCTCCGCGGCGCCGATGTTCGAGGTCATGATCACGATCGCGTGACGGAAGTCCACGGTGCGACCCTGGGCGTCGGTGAGCCGCCCGTCCTCGAGTATCTGCAGCAGGATGTTGAACACGTCGGGGTGCGCCTTCTCGATCTCGTCGAGCAGCAGCACCGAGTAGGGCTTGCGCCGCACAGCCTCTGTCAGCTGGCCACCCTCGTCGTAGCCGATGTATCCCGGAGGAGACCCCACGAGGCGCGAGACAGCGTGCTTCTCCATGTACTCCGACATGTCGATCCGGATCATCGCGTCGTCATCGCCGAACAGGAACTCCGCGAGCGTGCGCGCGAGCTCGGTCTTGCCGACCCCGGAGGGGCCGAGGAAGATGAACGAGCCGGTCGGGCGCTTGGGATCCTTCAGGCCGGCACGCGAACGGCGGATCGCCTTCGAGATCACCTCGATCGCAGGGTGCTGGCCGATCACGCGCTTGTGGAGTTCCTCCTCCATCCGCATCAGCTTCTGGGTCTCGGCCTCGGTCAGCTTGAACACGGGGATGCCCGTCCACATCGAGACGATGTCGGCGATCTCCTCCTCACCGATCGAGGGGCGGTCGCCAGACTCGCCCGCTTCCCAGGCTTCCTCGAGCTCGCGTTTGCGGTTGGTGAGCTTGCGCTCCTGATCGCGCAGCGCCGCCGCCTTCTCGAACTCCTGCGCCTCGATCGCGGACTCCTTGTCGCGACGGGTCGTCTCGACCTGCGTCTCGAGCTCGCGGTTGGCGGGAGGCGAGGTCATCGACTTGATCCGCATCCGCGACGCCGCCTCGTCGATCAGGTCGATCGCCTTGTCGGGCAGGAAGCGGTCGGAGATGTAGCGGTCGGCGAGTTCGCCCGCCGCCTGCAGCGCGCTGTCGGTGATCTGCACCTTGTGGTGCTGCTCATAGCGGTCGCGCAGGCCCTTGAGGATCTCGACGGTCTGGTCGATCGTCGGCTCATCGACACGGATCTGCTGGAAGCGCCGCTCGAGCGCGGAGTCGCGCTCGAGGTACTTGCGGTACTCGTCGAGCGTCGTGGCCCCGATCGTCTGCAGCTCGCCGCGGGCGAGCGCCGGCTTGAGGATCGAGGCAGCGTCGATCGCGCCCTCGGCCGCGCCTGCGCCGACGAGGTTGTGGAGCTCGTCGATGAACAGGATGATGTCGCCGCGCTGGGTGATCTCCTTCATCACCTTCTTCAGGCGCTCCTCGAACTCGCCGCGGTACTTCGAGCCCGCGACCAGCGCCGCGAGGTCGAGCGTGTAGATCTGCTTGTTCTTCAGCAGCTCGGGGACATCAGCGTTGGTGATCCGCTGCGCGAGCCCCTCGACTACCGCCGTCTTGCCGACGCCGGGCTCGCCGATCAGCACCGGGTTGTTCTTGGTGCGCCGCGAGAGGATCTGCATGATCCGCTCGATCTCGGTCTCGCGTCCCACGACCGGATCGAGCTTGCCTTCGGCGGCGAGCTTGGTCAGGTTGCGACCGAACTGGTCGAGCAGCTTCGATGACTTCTTGCCCTCGGCGGGGCCTGGGCCCGAGCCCGCTCCCGCCGCCGCGCCCTGGCCCTGGCGACGGCCGCCGGGGCCCGACAGCATGCGGATGACCTCGTTGCGGATCTTCTCGGAGTCGGCGTCGAAGTCGAGCAGGATGCGCGCCGCGACTCCCTCGTTCTCGCGCACGAGCCCGAGCAGGATGTGCTCGGTGCCGATGTAGTTGTGGCCGAGCGACAGCGCCTCGCGCAGCGCCAGCTCGAGCACCTTCTTGGCACGCGGGGTGAACGGGATCTGCCCGGAGGTGACCTCCTCGCCGGAGCCGACGATGCGCACGACCTGCGCGCGCACGCGCTCGACGGTGATGTCGAGGCTCTCGAGCACACGTGCCGCGAGACCCTCCTCCTCACGCAGCAGCCCGAGCAGGATGTGCTCGGTGCCGATGTAGTTGTGCTTGAGCGTCCGCGCCTCCTCCTGCGCGAGAACGACCACTTGCCGGGCCCGTTCTGTAAATCGCTCGAACATGCTCTGAATCCTTCCTGCGAGGACGGTGCCTCAAGCTATGTGGTCTCTCTTGACGCCTCAGAGGCAGTCTACCAACCGCCTACCCCGGCCCATGACGGTCAATCGTCGCTATTCGCGGCCCCCTTGAGCGGTGAGCGCAGTTCGGTCGGCGCATGCGCCGACCGCGGGGTCGCGCATGCGCGACCCCGAGCCGCGCCGCATGCGGCGCGGCCACACGAAGAGCGCCCGCGCGGCATGCCGGCTGGCGCCGATGTCATGCGATTGTTATACGCACCAGCTTTGCAATGAGCGCCTCTGCATGAGGGGGGTGTGTGGTCTATGTGTGTGTTGCAGACGCTGTATCACCATCGCACTACAGCGTGCAGAAGAGACGATGTTCCACCCGCCCGCTCTGCGCTGGTCAGTCGCGCATCGCCGGGAACAGCACGACCTCGCGGATCGAGTCGCGGCCGGTGAGCAGCATCACGAGCCGATCGACGCCCACGCCGACGCCGCCCGCCGGCGGCATGCCCTGCTCGAGCGCCTGTACGAACAGCTCGTCATAGGGCTGGGCCTCCTGCTCGCCGAGCGTCGCCAGCTCCCCCTGGGCGGCGAAGCGCTCGCGCTGCACGTCGGGGTCGTTGAGCTCGCTGAAGGCGTTCGCGAGCTCGATCCCCGCGGCGAACGCCTCCCAGCGCTCGGTCAGCGCCGGGTTCTCGCGGTGCGGGCGCGCGAAGGGCGAGAGCTCGACCGGGTAGTCGGTCACGAATGTCGGCTGGATCAGCGTCGGCTCGACGAACTTGCTCAGCAGGTCATCGGCGAGCTGGGACCAGGTGAAGTCGGCGGTCTGCATCTGCAGGCCGCGCTCGCCGATCGCCTCACGCAGCGCCCCGGCGTCGCGCAGCTGCGGACGGGAGAGGTCGATGCCGGTGGCCTGCGCGATCGCCTCGCTGAAGGTGACTCGCCGCCAGGGGCTCTCGAGGTCGAGCTCTCCCGTGTATGCGACCGCAGCGGCGCTCGCGCGCACGAGCTCTTCCATGCGCCGCGCGGCGTCGTTGTAGTCGGCATAGGCCTCGTAGAACTCGACCATCGTGAACTCGGGGTTGTGCTTGGTCGAGATGCCCTCGTTGCGGAAGTCCTTGCCGAGCTCATAGACCCGCTCGAGGCCCCCCACGAGCAGGCGCTTGAGGTACAGCTCAGTCGCGATCCGCAGGTACAGCGTGCGCTCGAGCGCGTTGTGACGAGTCGTGAAGGGCCGCGCGAGCGCGCCGCCATAGAGCGGTTGCAGGACCGGCGTCTCGACCTCGACGAAGCCCTCGCCGTCGAGATAGGAGCGGATCGCCGAGATGATCTTCGCGCGCGCGAGGAACACGCTGCGGGAGTCCTCGCTGGCGATCAGATCGAGCTCGCGCCGGCGATGGCGCGTCTCGACGTCGCTGAGCCCGTGGTGCTTGTCCGGCGGCGGACGCAATGCCTTGGCGAGCACCTGGAAGGAGTCCACGCGCAGCGACAGCTCGCCCCGCCTGCTGCGCAGCACAGCCCCATCGACTCCGAGCAGATCGCCGAGATCGAGTGACAGCAGCCGCTTGAAGGGCTCCTCGCCGAGCACATCCAGGCGCGCATGCAGCTGTATCTTCGCGCTGCGATCGACCAGGTCCAGGAACGCCGCACCGCCCGATCCGCGTCGCGCGGCGATCCGCCCCGCGACGCGATGGCGGTCCTCGGTCTCCTCGCCGTCTGAGAGATGGGCGTAGGCGTCGAGGATCGGCGCGATCGGCTCGGCGCCGGGGAACGAGTTCGGGAACGCGCTCGGGTCGGACTCGCGCAGGCGCTGCGCCTTGGCGCGGCGCTCTGCGATCAGCTCGGGCAGGCCGTGGCGGGCGCCGTCGCCGTCGTCTGGCGCCGCGGCCGAGCCCTCCTGCGTTCCGCTCATCCGCGGCAGCCTATTTCAGGCCGACGTCGATCTTCGTGATCTTGAGCTTGCGGGCGGGCCCGCGAGGAACCTTGACGGCGACCATGTCGTTGCGCTTGCGCCCGAGCAGCGCACGACCGACGGGGGACTCGTTGGAGAGCTTGTTCTCCTGTGGCTTGGCCTCCGCCGAGCCGACGATCGTGTACTTGACCGACTTGCCGGTCTTTTCGTCTTTGACATGCACCACCGAGCCGACCTGGACGACGTCCGTCGACAGGTCCTTGGGCTCGATCACCGTCGCCATGCGCAGCTTCTCCTGCAGCTGCAGGATGCGACTCTCGATCATCGCCTGCTCGTTCTTGGCGTCGTCGTACTCGGAGTTCTCCGAGATGTCACCGAACTCGCGCGCCTCCTTGATGCGTTCCGCCACCTCCCGGCGCTTGGCGGTCGAGAGCTCCTGAAGCTCGTCCTTTAGCTTCTCCAGGCCTTCGGGGGTGAGGATGACGTCCTTCGGCATGTGAACCCTCGATCGGGGGTTGATGGTCCGGCCAGCGAGCCCAAAAACCGCTGCGACAGCGGCGTTTTCGCGGCCACGAGACTGCAGCGAGCGCAGCAGTATAGCGAGGCCACCGCCGCTTCCGGGGGACGGCTGGCGCGGCCTCGATCGCACTCGGATCGCGCCACGATCGCGTCGGACGGGCGAGACATCGCTCGCTCTCGTATCGACGATCGGAATCGCGCCGCTCAGGCCGCGAGCGCCGGCGCGGCGGCGCCTTCGAGCAGCTCCCACGCGCTCGCGAGCGTCTCGGCGCTCTGCAGCAACTCGCCGAGCTGCCTGGCAGCGCCCGGGTCGAGCCCGAGACGGGCTACGTACCAGGGATAGAACTTGCGCAGATAGCGCGTCGCCCGGGGCTCGCCGAGGTGCTCGACAGCGCGGTCGATCGTCCAGCGCAGCTCCCCCAACACCTCCTCGGGCGTGGGCTCGTGCTCACGCCCCGCCAGCAAGCGTGCGAACAGCCACGGGTTTCCCAGCGAGCCGCGCGCCAGCATCACCGCGCTGACACCGCTCGCGCTGTATGCGGCGCGGACCTGCTCGGCGTCATTGAGGCCGCCCGTGAGGATCACAGGCGCGGGCAGCGACTCCGCCAGGCGCGCCGCGAGCTCGTAGTCGGGCGTCCCCTTGTGGCGCACCGCTGCAGAGCGGGGATGGAACGCGATCGCAGCCACCCCAGCCTCCTCGACCAGGCGATGGGCGAGCGTGAAGCCGCTCGTCTCGCCCGGCCGCAGTCCCGAGCGCAGCTTGACGGTCACCGGCAGATCGCGACCCGCATCCGCCGCCCCGGCGCGCGCCGCGCGGGCGATCGCGAGCGCGAGCTCGGGGTCCGCCAGCAGACCCGCGCCCGCGCCCGTCTTGCAGACCTTCGGAACCGGGCAGCCCATGTTGATGTCGATCGCATCGGCGCCCACTCGCGCCACCTGTGAGGCCGCGGAGCGCATGATCTCGGGGTTCTCGCCGAACAGCTGGATCGCCACCGGCGCCCTGCCCGACGCCGCGCCCGGGACCGCTGCGCGCTCGTCGGGATGGATCCGCAGCATCTCGACGCAGGTCTTCTCGTTGCGATGGTGGATCGCATGCGAGGACACCATCTCCGAGAACACCATCCCCGCTCCATAGCGCCGCGCTTGCAAGCGCACGAACCAGTTGCCGATCCCCGCCAGCGGCGCCAGCAGCACGCGGTTGGGCACTTGCAGCGATCCGAGCGCCCAGGGTTCTGTCAGCGAGCGTGAGCCTGGCACCGCTCCATTATGGATTGCGCTCGTGCAGCAGCCGCAATCCCGTGAGCGTCAGCAGGTCGTCGATCTCCGAGAGCTCCTCGGTGAACGGCACCACCAGATGGGCGAGCCCGCCCGTGGCGATCGCCGACGCGGGGGCTCCGAGCTCCTGGTAGACGCGCCTGAGGATTGCGTCGATCGCACCCGCATACCCGTACACGACGCCCGAGCGGATCGCATCGATCGTGTTCTTGGCGATCACCGAGCGGGGCGGCGCGAGGTCCACCTTGGGCAGGCGCGCACCGCGCTCGGTCAGCGCCTCGAGCGAGATCTCGATCCCCGTCATCAACGCCCCCCCGAGGTAGTCGCCATTCGCCGAGATGACATCGAAGGTCGTGGCTGTGCCGAAGTCCACGCACACAGCGGGTCCCCCGAAGCGCTCGCGGATCGCGATCGCGTTGACGAGCCTGTCGGCGCCGATCTCGCGGGGATTGTCATAGCGGATCGCCATCCCCGTGCGCGTCCCCGGCCCGACCGCATGCATCTCGTGCCCGAGATAGCGCGAGGCCATCTCGGTCCACTCCGGCTCCAGCTGGGGCACCGTCGAGGAGATGATCGACGCTTCGAGGTCCTCGAAGCCCAGGCCCCGCAGGCCGAGCAGGTTGCGCAACGCCGCCCCCAGCTGGTCCGCTGTGGACTGGCGCACTGTCGCAAAACGCCAGTGCTCGAGCAGCTCGGAGTCGCGAAATGCGCCGAAGTGCGTCTGGGTGTTGCCGACGTCGACTACCAGGAGCATGCCGGGGCATTATCCTCACGAGCATGACGACCCGGGGCACGATGGCCACTATGGCCAGGGAGGGATCGAGATGACGGCAAAGCTCTATGTGCTGCCGGCCTCACATCCATGCGCGGCGGTGGAAGCGGCGATCGCGCTCAAGGGCCTGGAGGTCGATCGCGTGTGGTTGCTGCCCACGATGCCCGTCCTGATCGGGCCGCTGCGCTACGGCGGCACCACCGTTCCAGGGATGCGCATCGACGGCGAGCGGATCGTCGGCTCGCGCGAGATCATGCGCAAGCTCGATCAGCTCAAGCCCGAGCCGCCTCTGCTGCCTGCGGTCGGCGATCAGCGCCGGGCAGCCGTGCTCGAGGCCGAGCGCTGGGGCGACGAGGAGCTGCAGAGCGTGCCGCGACGGATCATCGACGTCGCCTTCCTGCGGATGCCCCACGCGATGGAGAGCTACATCGGCGAGGACGCCAAGCTGCCGCTTCCGCGCGCCATGATCGGACCCGCCACGCCGCTGACAGCGAGGCTGATGGCCTTCAAAAACAAGGCCCGCGACAGCGCAGCGAGGGCCGATATCGCCGAGCTGCCCAACCAGCTCGACAAGGTCGACAGCTGGATCGCCGAGGGCCTGATCGGCGCAGAGCAGCCGAATGCCGCCGACTTTCAGATCGGCAGCACCATCCGACTGCTGCAGACGATCGCCGATCTGCGTCCGCTGATCCAGGGGCGTCCCTGCGCGCAGCTGATCGAGCTGTTCCCGCCATCCGTCGGCGAAGTGCCCGCCGGCGTGCTGCCGCCGGAGTGGCTGCCCGCAGCAGCCGCCGCCTAGCAGCAGGCGCCGTCTTTCAGATTTACGCGCCCAGGCCGACGGCGGTCGGCCTGGGCGATCCCCTGCCCGCGAGCTCTTCCGTGTCGGCCGGCGCGCTCGCGGGTGCGGGCTTTTCTCCTCCCGATCGCAAGGACTCCGCGCTGCGGTATTCCTTCCCACAGCGCCCCAAGCGCGGTCGCGCTACATTCGCGGCGAGCGATGAGGACGCTCGATCCGCAATCCCTGCCCCGCTATGTCGACCGGCTCTACCGGGCGGCGTGGGCGCTGTGCGGCAGTCGCGAGGACGCCGAGGACCTGGTGCAGGAGACCTTCGCGAGGGTCCTCGCACGTCCGCGCGTGGTGCGAGGCGATGATGACCTCTACTACCTGATGAGAGCGCTCCGCAACACCTACTACACGAGCAGGCGCACCGCCAGCCGCCGGCCCGTGAAGGGCCCCGCGCTCGAGGAGGCCACTGTCTCCGACCCGCGACCGATGGGCCGCCCCGACCGCGCGATCGAGGTCCACGAGCTCTACGACGTGATCGCCGAGCTGCCCGAGGACTTCCGCCTGGCGCTGGTCGCCGTCGACGTGCTCGGCCTCTCCTACCGCGAGGCCGCTCGTGCGCTGAAGGTTCGCGAGGCGACGATCACCACGCGGCTGTATCGCGCTCGCGGCCAGATCGCCCGCCGGCTCGAGCCCGCTCCCGCTGACGCTGAGCAGGGGGAAAACAGCGCTCCGGCCCGGGAAGGGAAGCGCTCGAAAGGCGTCTTGCAAGGTGGAAGCGTGCCATGAGCGACGGCCACGAAATCGACAAGCCCGACGAGGCGACGCACGAGCGCGTCGCGGAGATGATCCGCGCCGTCGACGTGCAGGCGCCGCCGCGGCTGCACCAGGCCGTGCGCGAGATGACCGACGCACATCGGCAGTCGGCGCGCGGCTTGATGCGCTCGCGGCTGAAGCCAACGCTCGCCGCGATGGCGGTGGCCGCCGCGGCAGGGGCCGCGATCGCGCTGCTGAGCGGCGGTGCAACGCGTTCGCTGAGCGTCAGCGAAGCCTCCGCGCTGACCCTGCGCGCCCCCACGATGGCGGCCCCGAAGGAGAGCGGAGAGCACCTCGACGCGGCGGTCGAAGGCATCCCCTTCCCCTACTGGGGCGAGCGCTTCGGCTGGCGCAGCGCGGGCGCGCGCACCGACAAGCTCGCCGGCCGCGAGGTCACGACCGTCTTCTATACGGGCCCGCACGCCGTTCGCATCGGCTATTCGATCGTCGGCGGCACGCCCGCGCCGAGCACCAGCTCGGGGACCGTCAACTGGCGCGACGGCGTCTCCTACAGGCTGCTGAAAGAGAACGGCGCCCAGGCCGTCGTGTGGCGCCGAGATGGCAGGTTGTGCATCCTCTCCGGCCGGAATGTCAGCAGCGCGACGCTGCTCGCCCTCGCAAGCTGGGAGGCGTCGGCGCGGCGAGCCTAGGGCAGGCTCAGCGGCGGGCCGGCCCAGCGCACTCCTTCGTCGAGCGGCAGCAGCGCGAGCGCATCCGCGAGCGAGGAGCCGTTCGGCGCGCGCAGCCCGAAGTCGAGCTCGAGCGCAGGCACCAGCACGAAGCGACGGCTCAACAGCTGCTCGTGGGGAAGCGTGATACGCGGATCAGAGAGCTCGAGCTCGCCGAGCAGCAGCACATCGATGTCGATCGCCCGGGGCCCGTGGCGCACACGCGCAGCCTGCCTGCCGAGCTCGCGCTCGAGCGCCTTGACGCGGTCGAGCAGCTCCAGCGGCTCGAGCTCGGTCGCGACGATCGCGCAGGCGTTGAGAAAGCGCGGCTGATCGGGCACCTCGCCGACGGGGTCGGTGTCATACAGCGACGAGCACGCCCGCACCTCGACGCCGATCGAGGGCAACCCATCGACGGCTGCCTGCAGCTCGGCGGCTCGGTCGCCGACGTTGGAGCCCAATCCGAGCAGGCCCGTGCGCAGCACGCTCTCAGCCGCCATCCCAGCACCGCGCGGAGCGGATGCTGCGGCTACTCCTCCGCCTCGCGCCAGACCTCCACAGACACCTCGTCGACGCTCAGCGGAATCGGTGGCTCGGGCTTCGTTGCCTTGACCCAGACTCCCTCGAGCTCGTAGTCGCCGAGCAGTCGATCGGCGATCGTGCTGCACAGCCGCTCGAGCGTCTTGTGCGAGCGCTGCTGCGCCACCAGCGCGACGAGCTGGCAGACCTCGCCATAGTCGACCGTGTCCTCGATCGAGTCTGTCGCGGTGGCGTCTGTTTCGCCCAGATCGAGCCGCAGATCGAGCACCAGCCGCTGGCCCACCTCGCGCTCGGCCGCGGTTGCGCCGTGGTGCGTGTACAGCGATAGGCCCGAGATCTCGATCGTGACCGACTCCCCGGTCTCCTCGCGATCGTCCTCGAGATCGTCGTCCTCCTCGGCGCCTTCGGGCTCGTACGGGTCGCTCGGTCCGCCGTCGGCGCTCTCGCGCGACGCCCTTCCCGCGCCGTCACGGGCGCCGCCGTTGCGCGCGATCGGCTCCGCGCCGTCGTACTGGCCGGCGCGGCCGTCCTCGGCGGGATCGACGGCCGGGGCGGGATCGGCCGGCTCGGGCAGATCGGAGCGATCGGAGGGCTCGCCCGGCTTGGCCGGCTTGGCCGGCTCGCCGCCTAGCTCGTGGGGCTCTTCGCTGCGCTCGGGGTCCATCGCGAGTTCAACGTAGCAGCAGCGATCGCCAGCGCGGCGCGTACGGGCGCCACGTCGTGGACCCTGAAGATGCTCGCTCCGCGCTCCAGCGCGAGCACGTTGGTGGCGATCGTGCCCGGGAGCCTGTTCGCGATCTCAGCCGGCTGCTGGGCTCCGGTCTGCGCTGCCAGCAGTCGCCCGATGAAGGCCTTGCGCGAGGTGCCCACCACCAGTGGCCGCCCGATCGCCGCGAGCTCGTCCAGGCGACGCAGCAGCGCGAGATTGTGAGCGATGGTCTTGCCGAAGCCGATGCCCGGGTCGAGCAGCACCTGCTCCTCACGTACCCCCTCCTCGATCGCAAAGCGCAGCCGCCGCTCGAGAAATGCCTTGACGTCATCGACGACGTCCTCGTAGCAGGGCTCCCGGCGCGCGCCGGGCTGCCAATCGGGCATGTGCATCAGGCAGCACTGCGCCCCCGTCTCGGCGACCAGGCCGACCATCGCGGGGTCAGCCCGCAGGGCGCTGACGTCGTTGACTATCAGCGCCCCCGCTTCGATCGCCGCTCGCGCGACGCTCGCCTTGGAGGTGTCGATCGAGATCACCGCAGCCGGTGCAGCGTCGTCGGCGCGAGGAGCCGGTGCGTGAGCGCCGCCGCCCTCGGCCGCAGCGGGCGCGCCGGCGTTGTCGTGCACAGCGGGCGCGCCGGCGCCGTCGTGCGCGCCGTCGGCGCCGGGCGCGCCGGCGGCCAGGCCCGCCGCGGCGATCCCTTCGAGCACCGGCATCACGCGCCGCAGCTCCTGCTCGGCCGAGACGGGCTCGGCGCCCGGCCGTGTCGACTCGCCGCCGATATCCACTATGTCGGCGCCTTCGCGAGCGAGCGAGAGGGCGTGGGCCACTGCGGAGGGCGCATCGAGAAACCGGCCGCCGTCGGAGAACGAATCTGGGGTCACGTTCAGCACCCCCATCAGCCGATAGGGCGCGCTCACCGTGTCACCGCTTCGTCCCGCGGACGGCGCGGCTAGCTGCGCGATCCTGGCTACGTGAGCTCCGGGCGCTCTTGATCGACACCCCTGATCTCGGCGGTGCCGCCCGCGAGCCCGGGGCGCGGGATCGGTCGGGGCGCTTCGCGTCCGGGCCTGTCCGCCGGCGCGGACGGCGCCGGCAGCTCCGGCGTGGCGGAGTCCTCCTCGACGCCAAAGACCTCCTGCTCGCTCTTGCCTTCGAGCAGCGCCAGGAACTCTTCCTTCTCGATCGTCTCGCGCTTGACGAGGATCTCGGAGATCTTCGAGAGGTCCTGCTGATGCTCGGTGAGGATGTCCCTGGCCCGCTGGTGCGCCCCCTCGACGATGCGCCTGACCTCGTCGTCGATCTCGCGCGCGATCTCGTTGGAGTAGTCGGGCTCGGTCGAGAACTCGCGGCCCAGGAACGGCTGGCCGTGATCGTGGCCGAACACCCGCGGACCGAGTTTGTCGCTCATGCCGAAGCGCATCACCATCTGCTTGGCGGTCTGCGTCACCTTCTCGATGTCGTTGGAAGCGCCGGTGGTGATCTCGCCGAACACGATCTCCTCGGCCGCGCGCCCGCCGAGCGTCATCGCCATCGTGTCGTTGAGCTCCGCGCGCGTGGTCAGGAAGCGGTCCTCCTGCGGCATCGAGATCGTGTACCCGAGCGCCTGCCCGCGCGAGATCACCGAGATCTTGTGGACCGGATCGGCGTGCTCGAGGAAGTGGCCCACGAGCGCATGGCCCATCTCGTGGTAGGCGGTGATGCGGCGCTCCTTCTCGCTCATCACTCGGGTCTTCTTCTCGGGGCCGGCGATCACGCGCATGATCCCCTCCTCGAGCTCATCCTGGTTGATCTCGCGCTTGCCCGTCCGCGCCGCCAGCAGCGCGGCCTCGTTGATCAGGTTCGACAGATCGGCGCCGGTGAAGCCCGGGGTCTGCCCGGCGAGCGCGTCGATGTCGATCTCCTTCGCGAGCGGCTTGCCGCGCGTGTGCACCTCGAGGATCTTCGCGCGGCCCTTGCGATCGGGGCGGTCGACGGCGATCTGGCGGTCGAAGCGCCCGGGACGCAGCAGCGCCGGGTCGAGGATGTCGGGACGGTTGGTGGCGGCGATCATGATGATGTTGTCCTTCGCCTCGAACCCGTCCATCTCGACCAGCAGCTGGTTGAGCGTCTGCTCGCGCTCGTCGTGGCCGCCGCCGAGACCCGCGCCACGATGGCGACCGACGGCGTCGATCTCGTCCATGAAGATGATGCAGGGGCTGTTCTGCTTCGCCTGCTCGAACAGGTCGCGCACGCGCGAGGCCCCGACGCCGACGAACATCTCGACGAAGTCCGAGCCCGAGATCGAGAAGAACGGCACGCCCGCCTCGCCGGCGACGGCGCGCGCGAGCAGCGTCTTGCCGGTCCCCGGGGGACCGTAGAGCAGCACGCCGGTCGGTATTCGGGCGCCGAGTGCCTGGAACTTCTTCGGGTTCTCGAGGAACTCCTTGATCTCGTGCAGCTCCTCGACCGCCTCATCCACGCCCGCGACGTCACGGAACGTGATCTTGGGCGAGTCAGCCGACAGCCGCTTGGCACGCGACTTGCCGAACGACATGACTTTCGTGCCGCCCCCTTGGACCTGGTTCATCAAGAAGATCCAGAACCCCAGGAAGATCACGAACGGCAGGATGTAGGTCAGCAGCGACAGCAGCACGCTGCTCTTTTCGGATTCGATGTTGAACGAGACGCCCTCTTTTTCGAGCTGTGTGATCAGCTGCGGCGCGGCCTGTTCCACGAATCCGACTTCGTATTTTTCGCCGTTTTTGAGCTTGACTTCGAGCGCCTTGCCCTTGTTCTTGAAGTCGACCGACTTGACTTCGTTCTGGGGCAGCTCTTTGGCGACCAGCGTCTGATAGCTGTGCGGACGGCTGTTGTTCGAGCTCGGACTGACCAGTTTTACGGCCAGGAAGGCGAGCACCAACACGATGAGGATCGGGAACGCGGCGCTCTTGAAGGAACGGCTCATGGCGATATCACTGGGGTATTGGCGCCGCTTTTCAACGTGGTCGCCAGCACCTCAGGGTACCACGGGGGGCCTGATTTTCCTGCGGTTGCGGCGCCTGCGGGCCCCTCGCGAGCGGTCATCGAGCGGCGCAGGAGCCGCTCCGCTCAGCGCCCGTCACGGGCAAGCGCGGCCACGAACGGCAGGTTGCGATGTCGCTCTGCGTAGTCCAAGCCATAGCCGACGACGAACCTGTCGGGGATCTCGAAGCCCACGTACTTCGCCCGCAACGCGACCTTGCGTCGGGAGGGCTTGGTCAGCAGCGCGCACACCTCGAGCGTGCCCGGATTGCGCGAGCCGAGGTTGCGCAGTAGGTACTGCAGCGTCAGCCCCGAGTCGACGATGTCCTCGACGATCAGCACATCGCGGTCCTCGATCGCCACATCGAGGTCCTTGAGGATCCGCACGACCCCCGAGGAGTCGGTCGCAGAGCCATATGAGGCGACCGCCATGAAATCGACCTCGACAGGTATCTCGATGAACCTCATGAGATCGCTGAGGAAAAAGACGGCGCCCTTCAGCACCCCCACCAGCAGCAAGCGCCTGCCGGCGTAGTCGCGCGATATCTGCTCGCCGAGCTCGCGTACCCGCCGCTGAAGCTCCTGCTCGCTCACCAGCACGTCGCCGACCTCGCCCGCGGCGGGCCTCGACGCGACGTTCGCCTGCGTTGCAGCGGCCGGAGCGCTCACACGCGGGAGTCTACGACTCCTCCCCGCCATCACGATTCCGCTCCGCGCCCAACTGCTCGGGCTCGGCCCCGCCATCGCGCTCGCGCGCGTCCCCGACGGAGGGCCCGCGGGCCGCCCGCGGCGGCAGCTTGACCATCCGCAGCCGCCCGCCGGCGATCGCCGCGCTGACGTTCCCGCCCACGTGCACCTCGCCGCGGCCCACCCGCCGCCACAGCGCCAGAATCTCGCCCAGCCGCTGCCCCGCCTGCGGCACGTAGTCTCCCGCGGCCTGCTCAGCCATCTGCACCACCACCAGCCGCGCGAGCGCGGGATTCAATGCGGCGAGACGCTCGAGCGCGATCGAGTCGCCGCCAGCGAGCTGCTCCTGAACGAGCTCTTCGAGCAGCAGCGACTCCTCGCGCAGCAGCTGGGCAGTGCGCAGCACGCTCTCGCGCGCCGCCGGATGCACCGCGAGCAGCGCCGGGACCAGGCGCTTGCGGACACGTGTCCGCGCGTAGCGCTCGTCGTCGTTGCTCGCGTCCTCACGCCACTGAAGCCCACGCGCGCGGCAGTATTCGGCGGTCTGCTCGCGCGTGAGGCCGAGCAGCGGGCGCACGAGCATGCCCTCGCACGCCGACATGCCCAACAGCGCGCGGCGCCCCGGCGAGGCAGCGAGGCGGTAGAGGATCGTCTCCAGCTGGTCGCTCGCGGTGTGTCCGGTCGCAACCCGTGCCCGCGGCTGTCGGGCCTCGGGGTCCGCCCCCGTGCTCGATCCCGGCTCGCTGAGCGCCAGCTCCTGCGCCCAGCCGATCGCCGCCCGGTAGCGAAGCTCGCGAGCCCGCGCCAGCAGGTTTCCGGGCTCGCGATCGCGCAACGGCGCCGCGAGCACTCGCAGCTCGGTCCCGAGTTGCCCGCACAGCTCGGCGCACAGCCACTCGTCGGCGTCGGAGTCCTCACCGCGCAGTCCGTAGTTGACGTGCAGCGCGTGGACCTCGCGGGGACCACGAAGCGCGACCGCGACATCGAGCAGACACACCGAGTCGCGCCCTCCCGAGACCATCGCCACCACCGGGCCCTCGCTCCCAAGCAGCCCGCCTGCGCGGACACTCTCCCGGAGATCAGAGGGCTGCACCGCGCTACTCCCTGCGCGAATGCGCCAGGAACAGCTCTGTCGGCTCGGAGAATCCCTTCAGCACCATCTCCCCGATCAGCTCGAACTCGATTCCGTCCTGACGCCCCGATGCCTCCACGACGGGGTGCGTCACCAGCACCTCGCCGCCCGCCGCCCGCGCGACCACGCGCGCAGCGCGGTTGACCTCGCGGCCGAAGTAGTCCCCGTCGCGATAGATCGCGGTGCCGGAGTGGATGCCGATGCGAGGCGCAGGCGAGCCCTCGGGGAGTCGTCCCACCAGCGCCACCGCCCAGGCCGTCAACGTGCCTGCGTCGGCGGCCACGATCATCACCTCGTCGCCGAGCGTCTTGATCACGCGGGCATCGATCGGCAGCGTGTGTTCGACTGTCTCGACGAAGCCTTCGACAGCCCCCACGGCCTCGACCTCACCGGCCTCCTCGGTGAGCCGGGTGTAGCCGGCGAGATCGGCGAACGCGATCACCACGCGCATGCGGCCCTCCGCGGCCGCGTCCTCGTCGTCGAGGTCGGACTCGATGTGCCCGATCACGTCCTGCTCGACGAAATATCCGAGCAGCCGGCCGTGCAGGTAGTTGATGAAGGGCGCCGCGAACGGCAGCATCTCGCGGGTCATCGTCTCCATCTCCCGCGCCACCTCGACTCCGGACGCGCCTTCACGCATCAGCGGCTCGTGCAGGTAGAGGTGGAACAGGCGCACCTCGGCATCAGCGACCTGCGCCATCGCCTGCCCATACACGCGGATGATCTGCAGCAGCGCGGGCAGCGGCAGCCCGGCGGCGAGGATCTCCGCCCCGTAGCGCAGGACCTGCATGTCCTCCTCGGAGATCGCGTCCTCGGCGACGATGTTGAGACCCATCGCGCCCATCAGGCGCGTCACCAGCTTTGGGTCCAGCTTCGCCTCGGCGGCAGCCTCCGCGACCGTGTAGCGCGGCTCTCTGCTCGGCAGCAGTTCGTCGACGTAGCCGAACGCGAGCCTGCCGCTCTGGCTCGCGTCCTTGATCCGTTGCAATGAATGGCCGCGCTCGCGCAATCTCGCCACGATTCGCACGTGCGAGGCGGCCGCGGGCGTCCAGGCGCCCTCGTACTGGGGCACCAGCCCATCCCTGACCCAGCGCCGCACCGTCTCGGGCGCGACCTCCGCGCGTGCGGCGACCTGGGCGAGCGTGAGGCCGCTGCCGGCTGACGTTCCCATCGGCGGAGAGTCTAAAGTCGCCGCCCGTGTCGCCCTCCGAGCTCGATCCACCGCCCACCGTCTCCTACCCGCAGGCGCTCCACATACGTCCGACCGCCGAGCTCGCAGAGCGTGTGCTGCTCCCGGGCGACCCGGGCCGAGCGCTCGAGCTGGCGAAGGTGCTGATCGACGGACCGCGGATGTTCAACCACTACCGGGGCCTGTGGGGCTATACGGGGCCGGCGTTCGCCGACGGCGCCCCGCTGACGATCCAGAGCACCGGCATGGGCGGGCCGTCCGCCGCGATCGTGATGACCGAGCTGATCTCGCTCGGCGCGCGTCGAGCGGTGCGCGTGGGAACGTGCGGTGCGCTCGATGCCCAGCTCGGGCTCGGCGCGCTGGTGATAGCGCGCGAAGCGATTCCGATCGACGGCACCTCGCGTGCCCTCAGCGCCAGCGGGCCAGTGGCCGCGGACGGACCGCTCAGCGAGGCTCTCGGCGTCGCCGCACCGGAGGCGACCGCGGGCACGGTTGCGAGCGTCGATCTGTTCTACGACACCCCCGAGCAGCGACCCGCGGGCGCGGCGATCGCGATCGAGATGGAGTGCGCGACGCTGTTCACGCTGGGGTCCGCCGCAGACGTGCCGGTGGCGGCCGTGCTCGCGGTGACCGACACCTTCTCGCCGGACGGCGAGCGCCGCCGGATCGACGACGAGACGCTGCTCATCGCCGCACAGCGGATGGGCGCGGCCGCGATCGGCGCACTCACCCTCTGAGGGTCAGCGCCCTCAGCCTTTGGGGCGGGGCGCTTTGGAGCGCGGGCCCTTGGAGCGCGAGGGCGAGGAGGCGGCTTTGGAGCGGGAGGGCGAGGAAGCGGCGTTGGGACGCGCGCCAGCGGCGGCCTTCCGCGGACTCGTGGGGGTCGAGCCCGCCGCTGGGGTCGGTGCGTCGGCGCGCGAGGGCGAGTCGGCCGTAGAGCCGGCGGCGGCACCGTTTGAGAATTTGCGACTGAGCGTCCCCAGCTGCTCCTCGATCTTGGCCAGCCGCTCGTCGAGCTGGGCGCGATCGAGGCCGCGCCCGGCCAGAGCACGGTCGAGCCGATGAACCCCGTCCTCGATTCCCTCGAGCCGCTGTGAGACCGAGCGGAGCCTGCGGGTCAGCCGTTCGATGTCCGCCGCCGAGGGCAGGTTGAGCGCGCCCATCGCGAGCTCCTGAGCCTGAGCGGCCTTCTCGCGGGCATCGAATGCCCGGCCGATCGCGCCCGTGAGCAGTGGGTTGTCCAGAAAGTCCGACAGCGCCTTGCCGAGCCGCTCCTCGCCGGAGCCGGCGAGCCGGTCGCGCAGTTGCTTGACGGAGGTGCTGGGGTCGGACATCTGGCTCTCTGGGCCTGGTGAAGTCTGCGGGTCGCGGCGGTGCGGCCTTGGCGCGCTTGCCGTCCGCGCGCACCGACGGAAGGAACAATACGGTGCTGGGGTGCCCGAGCGACTGTTCCTCTTCATCCAGTTCGAGTTTCCCTGGCCTCTCGGGCCGCCCGATGGTCGCTATGTCCTGCGCTCCGATGCCAGCGGCGAGCCCGAGCAGGTGGTGGTGCTCGCGACCCTGAGCTCGCGCGGCGTGCCATCGAGCCGCCCATCCTCCTCGCGGGGAGACCTCATCTCGCGCGTGACGGCGCGCCGGCGGCGTCCGGTGGCGCCAGAGCCCGAGCCCACGCGGCTGTCGAGCGCGCGGGCCACGATCGTCGATCCGGTCTCGCTGTCCGCGGAGCGCCAGGCGCGAGCTTGGCTGGCGGACCTCGATCCCGGCCGCGACGTGCCCGCGGCGCTACGGGTGCTCAACCGGGTTATGTATGCCCAGCGGATCGCTGCGGCGGACCCGTATGTGCGCGAGCTCTCGGCGGACCAGGCCGCGACTATCCGTGCCGGGTGGGGCGAGGGCGAGCAGGTCGCCGACGGCCTCTGGCTTCACGCGGTCGAGCTGCCGCAGAGAGCGATCCGCGAGGGCGCCGGCCGGCGCTCCGGGAAGGGCCGCGCCCGCTCGAGCGCGCTGCGCCCCCACGAGCGACTCGCGAGCCTGCTCGGCGCGCGCGAGCACCCATTGCTGTGCGAGGAGCTCGCCCTGCGCGCGCGCCTCGATCTCGATCACGGTCGCCTGGCGCACGCCGCGCTCGAGCTGAACGACGCCTACTCGGCCGCGCTCGTGGAGCTGGCCGACGAGCGCGAGGGAGATCTGGCGTTGCGCGTGTCGGAGCTCAGCTCGCTGCGCGACGCCGTCGGGCGGGCGGCGAGCGGCACGCTGTCGGATGCGCCCGAGGATGCGCCCGAGGCCCAGCAGCCAGGCATGGCGCCGGACGCCCACGCGCTCGATCAGGGAGCGCAGCCGCTCGACCCAGAGTCGCTCGAGCACTTTCTGCAGCGCCTGGAGGCGGTCCTGCGGGCGCGGACCGTCGAACGGCGCCGCGGTCGCGGCTGAACGCCGCCGTGCCCGTGAGGGCGGCCCCTGGGCGCGCCAGCGCCGGCGGCCGGGGCTCGCGCTCGAGGCTCGCGCGAGGCACAGCGCTGAAATCGACTCTCTAGGCTGGGGGCGTGGAACCGACTGCGACCGCGATTGGCACCTGGAGCGGCGGGCGCTTCATGCGCTTCGGCGAGCCGCTTCCACAGGACCGCCTGAAGCGGCTGCTGACCCCCGGGGATGGCATCGACACGGTCATCACCGCGGACGTGTACGGCGAGGGCGAGGCCGACTCGCTGCTCGGCGCCGCGCTCGCGGGCCGCGATCGTGACAGCTACTGCGTCGTCGGCGCGATCGGACACGACTTCTATGCGGGCGCACGCGCCGGAGCGAAGGGCTTCCCCCGCTTCACCGACCCCAGCCTGCGCTCGCAGGACAGCTATGGCGAGTACATCGCCAGCGCCACCGAGCGCAGCCTGCAGCGCTGCGGGATCGACAGCTTCGACCTGCTGCTGCTGCACAACCCCGACAGCATCGGCTACCGCAGCGAGGCGGTCTGGAATGGGATGCAGAGCGTGCGCGAGCGGGGGCTGACGCGCATGCTCGGCGTCGCTCCTGGCCCCGCGAACGGCTTCACGCTCGATCTGATCGCCTGCCTCGAGCGCTATGGCTCGCTGCTCGACTGGGCGATGATCATCCTCAACCCGCTCGAGCCGTGGCCGGGCGAGCTGGTGCTCGACGCCGCCGCCGCCAACGAGGTCGGGCTGATCGCACGCGTGGTCGATTACGGGGGGCTGTTCCACGACGACGTCCTGCCCGGCCACGTCATGGCGGCCCATGATCATCGGGGCTTTCGGCCGGCCGGCTGGATCGAGGCGGGACGCGAGAAGCTCGAGCGCATGCGTCCGTATGCGCTCCGGCACGGGCTGACGATGCTGCAGCTCTCGTGCGCCTGGAGCCTTGCCCAGGCGCCCGTGCGCTGCGTTGCGCCGACGCTGATCCAGGAGCCCGGCCCAGGCGCCAAGCCGATCGAGGCCAAGCGAGCGGAGCTAGCCGCGACGCCCGTGCCATCGCCACTCACGCCCGATGAGGTCCTTGCGATCAGCGAGATCGGCGAGAACCGCGGCTGTATGGCGCTGAAGGGCGCCAATCCCTCCCACGAGGGCCCGCGGATGGCAGATCGCTGGGCGATCGACGACGAGCTGCGTGCCGTGGCAGCCCGCTGGAAGATCGACCCCGTCGCCGACCTCGCCCAGCTCGCCCGCTAGCGCTGGGCCCAGAGGCAGGCGGCCGGCGCCCGGCGATCGTCAGCGAGCTGCTGAGGATTCGGGCGGCCGCGTGTCGTCGATGCCGAGCAGCGCACTCAGCGCGCCGAGCTCCGCGACCACGTCGCCGTCGAGCTTCACCGCCGCGAGCCCATCCAGCGGCGTGGCGCTCTCGGTGATTATCGCGATCCTGCCGCCCGCTTCGTGTGTGAGCAACGGCAATGACGCCACCGGCTGCACTTCAAGCGAAGAGCCGATGCAGACGATCAGGCTCGCCGACCGGCAGAGCTCCTGCGCGCGCGCCATCGCCTGCTCGGGCAGAAACTCGCCGAACAGCACTACCCCGGGCCGCAGAGGTGCGCCGCAGGCCTCGCAGCGCGGGACCCCCTGCGGGTCTGCGGCCAGTCGCCGGCGCGCCTCCGCGAGCGTGATCTCGCCGCCGCACCGCGGGCAGGCGCAGCTCGCGATCGAGCCGTGCACCTCGACGAGCTCACGCGTGCCGGCGCGGCGATGGAGCATGTCGACGTTCTGGGTTATCACCCCCGCCAGCAGGCCGCTGCGCTCCATCGCAACGAGCGCTCCATGAGCGGCGTTTGGACGCTTCTCGCCGAGCATCGCAAAGCGCTCGCCATAGAAGCCCCAGAAGCTCGTCGGGTCCTCACGGAAGGCGTCGATGTGGGCGACCTTCATCGGATCGACGTTGCGCCACAGACCCGTGCCGGGAGAGCGGAAGTCAGGGATGCCCGACGGGACCGAGATGCCCGCTCCAGTGAGCGCGACGACCGCGCGCGCATCGCGCACCAGCTCCGCCAGGCGCGCGACCTCGCTCGTCCGCGCGGCGGACTGCGCGGTCGAGACGCTCACTTGCCCTCGAACCGCGGCGCGCGTTTGCCGAGGAACGCGGCGATGCCCTCGCGGGCGTCGGCGCTCGCGAATGCCGCCGCGAACCCGGCCTGCTCGGCAGCGAGCCCGTCATCGAGGTCGCCGGCGCCCGCGACCTGCTTGATCTGAGCCAGCGCGAGCGGCGCCTGCGCCGCCAGGCGCCGCGCCCAGTCGAGGGCGGCGTCGAGCAGTTCGTGATCCTCAACGACACGATTCACGAGCCCCAGCTCGTAGGCCTCCTCGGCGAGCACCGGGTCCCCGACCAGGTTCATCTCGAGCGCCTTACCCTGACCGACGAGCCGAGGCAGGCGCTGGGTGCCGCCGAAGCCGGGGATGATCCCGAGCTTGATCTCGGGCTGGCCGAACAGCGCCGAACGCGCCGCCACCCGCACATCGCAGGCCATCGCGAGCTCGCAGCCACCGCCAAAGGCCAGGCCGTTCACCGCCGCGATCGTCGCGATCGGGGCGCGTTCCATCTCGCGCATCAGCGCATGGGTGCTCTGCAGCAGCTCGCGTCCGCCCTGCTCGTCCATCGTCGTGAACGCCTTGATGTCCGCGCCGGCGCAGAACAGGAATGGGTTCAAGGAGGCGATCACCAGCGCGCGCACGGGCGGATCGGCCGCCTTGACCTGCGCCCAGACCTTCGCCAGGTCCTGCACGACCTGCGGCGAGAGCGAGTTCATCTGCCCGTTCGCAAGCCACGCGATCGCCACGCCGGGAGCGCCGTCGGCGCCCGGACGCGTCTCGAGCTTGATCGTCTCGGCGGGCTGCTCGGCGTCGGCCTGCGGATATGCGTAGAAGCCCTGGCCGGTGGCGGTGCCGAGGCGCCCCTGCGCGACCAGACGCCGCAGGATCGTCGGTGGCGCGAAGCGCTCGCCGTAGCGGTCCTGTGCGCTCTCCATCCGCTCGAGCACCTTGTCGAGGCCCTCGCTGTCGGCGCGCATGAACGGCGGCAGCAGCCCGCGGCGCGGATCGAGCCCGGCACCGGCCATCAGCCCGAAGTCGATGTCGCGATGGCTGGCGACGCCCTCCTCGAGCACCAGGCAGGCCTCGATCAGCGTCTTCAGCGAGAGCATCTCGACGAGCTCCGGGACGTCGGGCTCGCCGTCGCCGGGGAGGTTCGGAGAGCCGCTGGGATCATAGAAGCCGTCGCCACCGGTCTTCGCGCCGAGCTTTCCTTCGGAGACCAGCTTCTGCATGCCCGCGGGGACGTAGAAGCGCTCCGGGCCGTAGGACTCGGCGAGGTGCTCCGCGACATGCAGGACCGTGTCGAGCCCGAGCAGATTGACGAGGTGGTAGGGCCCGACCGGGATCACGCCCGCTCCCGCCATGCCGTCGTCGATCGCCTTGATCGACAGTCCCTGCTCCTCCTGGGCGCGCCACACCTCGGAGGTGCCCGAGTTGAGGATCCGGTTGACGACGAAGCCGGGCACCTCCGCGCAGGTGATCGGCTGCTTGCGGATCGCCTGCGCGAACGTCACAGCGGCGGTGACCGTCTCGGCGGAGGTGTCCTCGCCCTCGACGATCTCGATCAGCGGCATGATCGAGGCGGGGTAGAAGTAGTGGAAGCCCACCACCTTGTCCGGGCGCAGCGTCGCGTCGGCGATCTCCGTGATCGACAGCGACGAGGTGTTGGATGCGAGGATCGCGTGGCCCGGGGTCGCCGCGTCGAGCTCCGCGAACACGCTCTGCTTGATCTCCATCCGCTCCGGCACGGCCTCGATCACGAAGTCGACCTCGCCGAAGCCCTCGTAGGAGGTCGTGCCGATGATCCGCGCGAGCACCTCCTCGATGCGCTGCTGACCCTGCTCGGCGGTCAGCCTGCCTTTCTCGACGAGCCTGTTGACCTGCCCCGAGGTGACGTTGCGGGCCTCGTCGAGGCCCGCCTGCACGAGCGAATCGTCGATGTCCTTGAGCACGACTGGAATCCCGGCCGCGGCGATCGTCTGGGCGATCTGACCGCCCATCGTCCCCGCGCCGACGACGGCGGCTTTGAACACGAACATCTTGTCGGTCTCCTAGTCTGCTCGAGGGTCCGTGGCGCTGCTCAGCTCGCGCAGCCTACAAGCAGTGGGCCGACAACCGCCGTCACCGCGAGCGGCGCAAGCCGGCGATCGCCGGTCGAGACCGCCCGGTGCGATGCGGCGCATCTCGCGGCGAGCGTTCGGGTTCATGTGGAGCAAGCGAGTAATGCAACCGGCAGATGGGTAGGAGGCGCATACATGCAGAACTTCAGGCGCAGCATCAGCAGGGAGCAGCGACGATGTCCGCTGGCGAGCGGGGGCGCGCTCGCGCGCCCCGGTCGGACCGGGCGCGAGGGCCAGCCGGCACACGCGGCTCAGCGCACGAGCGCGGGCGTGCGAGCGATCGAGTGGATCGCCCGCACGATCTCGTTGGGGGCCGTCGTGGCTCTCGCCGGGCTCGGAGCACCGGCGCTGGCGGCGGCGCCCGAACGCCCGATGGTCAACACCGGCAACGCCAGGGACGTCAGCTACGGGTCGGCCACGCTCGCGGGGTCGCTCAACCCGGAGGGCAGCAACACCTCCTACTACTTCCAGTACGGACCCACTCGCGCATATGGGTCCCAGACAGGGATCGCAGACGCCGGCTCGGGTACGCAATGGACGAAGGTCAGCCTGCCGATCGCCGGGCTGCAGCCGATCACCGTGTACCACTACCGCCTGATCGCCGTCAACGCGGTGGGCACGAGGATCGGCAGCGACAGGACGCTGATGACCACCAAGGTGCCGCTGTCCCTGCAGATACTGGCGGCGCCGAACCCGATCCCGTTCGGCGGCACGGTGACCGTGCAGGGGACCCTGTCGGGGACCGACAACGCGGCGCGCCAGGTCTTCCTGCAGGCCAACCCGTTCCCGTTCACAGCGGGCTTTCTGACCGTCGGCAACCCGGAGCTGACGACGGCCACCGGCAGCTTCTCGTTCCCGATTCTCGGCCTCACCGAGGGGACTCAGTTCAGGGTCGTCACCAACACGCTGCCGCCGGTCATCAGCCCGGTTGCTACCGAGAGCGTGACGGCGAAGGTGAGCGCGCACGTGCGCAGCACGCGCAGGCGCCGCTTCGCCCGCATCTACGGAACCGTCACGCCGGCCGAGAACGGCGCTCAGGTGGGCGTCCTGCGGATCATCCGCGGCCGGGGCGTGTTGGTCGGCGGCACGGTCCTGCGCCCACGCAACGCCGCCAGCTCGAGCTTCAGTCGCGTCGTTCGCGTGAGCCCGGGCGTCTACCGCGTGCTGATCCGCCTCGTTGGCGGCGGCGTGAGCTCCAGCTACAGCACGCCTCTGCGAATCGGCTAACGAACCCGCGCGGCTGACGAACCCGCGCACACCGCGAACCCGCGCACACCGGAGCCCCGCACTGTCCGCGGGGCTCCGGCGCTTGGGCGCTCACTTGGGAGCGGCTTGGAGAGAGTCGATGCTCAGGCGGGAACGGCCTCGCGCGAAGGCTCCTCGACACGCCGTGGCAACAGCGTTTCGCGGGCGATCACGAGGCGTTGGATCTGGGAGGTGCCCTCGTACAGCTGCATGATCTTGGCGTCGCGGAACAGCTTCTCGACGGGATACTCCTTGATGAAGCCATAGCCGCCGTAGACCTGCACCGCGTCCGTGGCCACCTTCATCGCGGTGTCAGCCGCGAAGCGCTTGGCATGTGAGGACACGAGCGTGTTGCGTTCGCCGCTGTCGAGCATCACGGCCGACTTCCACGTCAGCAGCCGCGAGGCTTCGATCTCGGTCGCCATGTCGGCGATCATGAACTGGATCGCCTGGTGCATCGCGATCGGTACCCCGAACTGCACGCGTTCGCGCGAGTAGTCGGTTGCGAACTCGAATGCCGCGCGAGCGATGCCGGTCGCCATCGCCGCGACTCCCGGACGGGTGCGGTCGAGCGTCATCATCGCGAGCTTGAAGCCCTTGTTCTCCTCGCCGATCAGGTTCGCCGCCGGCACCTCGACGTCGTTGAACGAGATCGTGGCGGTGTTGGAGGCGCGCTGCCCGAGCTTGTCCTCCTTCTTGTCCACGACCACGCCCGCATCGCGCGGCACGACGAATGCCGAGATCCCGCGATGACCCGCGTCCTTGTCCGTCTTGGCATAGACGGTGTACCAGTTGGCGTACCCGCCATTGGTGATGAAGCACTTCGAGCCGTTGATGACGTACTTGTCGCCGTTGCGGACCGCCGTCGTGCGCATGCCCGAGACGTCCGATCCGGCGTCGGGCTCGGTCAGGCAGAACGACGCCAGCAGCGGTGCCTCGGTGAGCCGCCCGAGGTAGTCCTTCTTGACCTCCTCGGAGGCGCCGATGATCACCGGCGCGGTCGCCAGGCCGTTGCAGCCGAGCGAGGTCTGGATGCCCGAGCAGCCCCATGAGAGCTCTTCCTCGATCAGGCAGCCATCGAGGTATCCAGCTCCCGCACCCCCGTACTCCTCGGGGATGTGGCTGTTCATCAGGCCGACCTCCCAGGCCTTCTTGATTATGTCTTCGGGCCAGGTGCCGTCCTTGTCATACTCCCACGCGACCGGCCGGATCTCCTTCTCGGCGAAGTCGTGAGCCATTTCGCGCAGGTTCTTCTGCTCGTCGGTGAGCGTGAAATCGACCATGTCTCCTCGTGATCTCCCAAAAGGCGCTATGCCATTGCCTGATTGACTGATCGGTCAATCACCTATCGACAGACAGGGTAGCGCTCCCCGTCCCCGCACGCGAGCGCACCCCGCCGATCCCGGCAGGCCGAAGTTCGCAACAATCAAGAGATGCAGAGCGCGTTTCCCCTCGTCGTGTTCGGCGCGGTGGGGCTGTCGATCGTGATGTCGATCGTGTTCCTGCTGAGCAAAGGCAGCCTCTATGACCAGATCGGGGAGGGGGGCCTGACGGGCGACGGCGAGTCGCGTGCGGGCGACTCGCCCCATGCGCAGCACCTGGCAGCGCCGCCGGGCTCGACCGCCGGGCTGCCGATCGGCGACTCGCTGCTGCGCCGACCCGAGCAGGAACTCGCAGAGCGCGAACAGGAAATCAGGCAGCTGGTGCAGGCGCGCAGTGAACGGCTCGTGCGCCGCGGCGAGCCCGCGCTGGACGTTGACGCCGAGGTCGCACGCCTGTCCGCGGCTGCGGCGGCGCCGCCGCAGCGCGACCAGGGGATCGCCGAAGAGGTGCTGCAGCTGGTGGTGGCGCGCAACGAAAGACGCGAACGCCAAGGCCTCGAGCCGCTCGACATCGAGGCCGAGGTGGCGCGCACACTGGCCGAGCTCGAGGCCTGAGCGGCTGCACCGCAGGCTGCGCTGGCGATTCGTCCACCGACGCAGCCACGCGAACGCGTGCGCAGGGCGCGGTGGGGTATAAACGCGCCATGGCCGAGCATCGGACCTTCGAGCTCGAGGAGCTCTCGAACCGCCCGGGTACCTACTTCAACCCACAGACCGAGGTTCTGCTGATCGTCGACGACTCTCCGGATATCGACCACGAGATCTTCAACATGGAGGAGCTCGAGGGCACCGAATGGGTCCTCGTCTCCGACGAGCAGCCGGTCGACGAGCACCGTCGCGACGAGCTGATCGAGAGCTTCCAGGTCGCCTACCACCCGGGCGGCGAGCACTCGATCGAGGGCGACGCCGACGAAGACGAGGAGGACGAGCTCGAAGCCGACGACCAGGAGGTCGGGCGCGAATAGTGGCGCCCGGGCGGCGCTCGCGGCCGGTGGCCGCGCGCCGGGGCGTGCGCCGGCGCCAGGACCGCCGCCGCGACTCTCGCCGGCGGCGCGGTTTGAAGGGGCGTGAACCCGCGAGCCCACTCGCAGCTGCAAGACGGCCTGCACGCCGCGGTGCGCCGCCTCCCTAGCATCCGCGCGATGCTCGCCGCGACGGTCCGCATGCGCACGCTCTTGACACCCGCAGCCGCGCTCATCGCGGCGGCGCTGCTCGGCGCGCTGGCGCCTGCGCAGGCGTCGGCTCGCGGCCCGAGTGTGGGCGAACGCCTGACGACGCTCGAGCACAGCGGCGAAATCACAGAAGCCGCGTACAAGCAGGACTCCGCCGCCTACTCGGCCGCGCAGCGCTCGCTCAAGAAGCTGAGCGGGACGCGCCGCATCGAGCTCGGCAGCGTGCTCGCGAACCTGCGGGCGATCACCGCCTCGGGCTCACTGAGCGCGTCGCGGCTGCCCGCGCTGATCCTGACGCTCGAACGCAACCGCCAGTGGTGGACGACCGAACCGCTGATAGCAAACGGCGAGCGCGTCAGCTTCCCCGGCAGCGAGATCGTGTGGGAGTACTACGCCGGCCAGGGCATCGAGATCCAGTGGCTCGGAACCTTCGGCGAGGCCAACGGCTACTACCTCTCGGGCCACGAAAACGCGAACCTGCGCCAGCTGCTCGGCGAAGTGCTGCCGCTGGCGAGCAAGCGCGCAGGCGGCATCGCCTGGGAGTACATGTTCCGCTTCGACGGCGGCTCGCCACCGTGGACCAGCGGCCTCTCGCAGGGCACCGCCCTGCAGGTGCTCTCACGGGCGTGGTCGCGTTTCAAGGAACCCGCCTACCTGACTGCCGCCCAGCAGGCGCTCGGCATCTTTCAGACCGCGCCGCCCGCGGGCGTACGGGTCAAGACCAGCGCCGGGGCCGAGTACGCCGAGTACACCTACGCCCCGTCTGACCGGATCCTCAACGGCTTCATCCAGTCGCTCGTCGGGCTCTACGACTTCACCTCGATCACCAAGGACCAGCTCGGCCTGCAGCTGTTCGAAGCGGGCGACGCGGAGGCGCGCGCGGAGCTCCCCCACTACGACACGGGCGCCTGGTCGCTGTATGACCAGTTCGGCGAATCGAACCTCAACTACCACGAACTGCTGACCGAATTCCTGACGCATCTGTGCGAACGAACACGCAAGGGCGAGCCGCTCTCGAGCGCCCCGGCCCCGGCCCCCACTCCCCCGCCCACGACGACCACCAGCACGCCGACGACGACCACTCCCGCGCCGGCACCATCGAGCCCCGGTGGCACGGCGAGCGGCGCCGTCGCCAGAGCGGCCGCCAGCACCTCGGCCCAGATCGCGGGCGATGAGATCGACTGCGCCACCGCCCAGCACTTCACGACCTACCTGCACACACCCCCCACCATCTCGCTGCTGAGCACGACGCTGCCGAGCTCCGCGCGCGCGGGCGTGCAGGTGTCGCTGTCGAAGATCTCGACGGTCCACATCACGATCAGGCGCGGCGCCAAGACCGTGTGGACCAACAGCGCGCTGGTTGGCGCCGGCAAGCCCAAGCTGCTGTGGGTCACCCCCTCGCAGACGGGCTCCTACTCGATAACGGTCTCCGCGACCGACCTGGCAGGCAACTTCGGCACCGCCATCGGCACGATCACGCTCGCCAAGGGCGCCAAGCCACACTAGGGCTCCCGTGCCGACCCTAGACTGCAGGGATGAGCAGACTGGCGCGCGACTGGCGGGCGCTCGGCCCTGAGCAGCGGCTCGCGGGCGCCGCGGCGGCGGCGCTGTTCGTGACGATGCTGCTGCCCTGGTACCAGCAGAACGCAGTCGTCAGCATCGCTCGCGCCGCCCCGCTGCAGAGCCGCAATCTGAACGCGTTCCAGGTGTTCTCGTTCGTCGAGGCGGCAGTGCTGCTGGTCGCGCTCGCGGTCGCCTACCTGCTGTACGCGCGCGCCGAGGGTCGCGAATTCCACCTGCCCGGCAGCGACGGCGCAGTCGTGATGGCGGCCGGGCTGTGGACGGCCGCGCTGCTCGTGTTCAGGCTGTTCGACAAGCCCGGCATCTCGAGTCACGGGGTGGCGGGGAACGTGGGGGTCCAGTGGGGGATCTTCTTCGCGATCGCCGCAGCCGGGCTGATGACCTACGCGGGCTCGCGGATGCGCGCTGGACGCCGCCCAGAGGCGCCGCTCGAGCGAGCGCCCACACGCCGCGCCGCCCGGGAACGAGCATCCGAACGT
The DNA here is from genome assembly GCA_963706765.1 of uncultured Solirubrobacterales bacterium. Taxonomy (GTDB): domain Bacteria; phylum Actinomycetota; class Thermoleophilia; order Solirubrobacterales; family Solirubrobacteraceae; genus Palsa-744. Next base: position 680,565 of record OY970168.1, read on the forward strand.
GACCGGGAGGAGTGGATGTCCGCGCAGGCGCCCGAGCGCGCGCGAGCGCAACTGCCGGACAGTGGCGGAACGCAGCCGCCCGAGGGCACGCGACCGCGCTATCCGCCGGCGCCGGGCAGCGAGCCCCCGCAGCCGCCGCGGCGGCGGGCGGTGGCGGCCGTCAAAGGGGTCGAGCAGCTGTCGCTCGAGGACCCCCCGACGGAAGCAGAGCTGGATCGCTGATCGCACCAGGCCCCTGCGCGGCGTGGCCGCCTGCCACTCGCGCAGATGCGTCCGGGGCCTATCATTGCGGGGACGATGCCGAGCTCGCAGCAGGCGCCCGCCTCCGTAGACGCAGTAGCCGAGGGCCTGCGCGCGGTCGGATATCTCCCCGGCGAGTCGACCGCGCTCGTCTCCTATCTGGCGACGAGACTGGGCAAGCCCGTGCTGGTCGAGGGTCCGGCGGGCGTCGGCAAGACCGAGCTCGCGAAGGCGCTCGCGCGACTGCTGGACCGCGAGCTCGTGCGCCTGCAGTGCTACGAGGGCCTGGACGAGGCCAAGGCGCTGTACGAGTGGAACTACCGCAAGCAGTTGCTGCGGATCCAGGCCGAGGCCGACGGCGCGGGCTGGGAGGAGGTCCAGCAGGACATCTTTGGCGAGGACTTCCTGCTCGCACGGCCGCTGATGACTGCGATCTCATCCGAGCGGCCCGTGGTGCTGCTGATCGACGAGATCGACAAGACCGACCAGGAGTTCGAGGCGATGCTGCTCGAGGTCCTGTCGGACTTCCAGATCTCGATACCGGAGCTCGGCCGCGTCGAGTCGCGCACCCATCCCGTCGTGCTCCTGACCTCCAACAACTCGCGCGAGCTGACCGAGGCGCTCAAGCGCAGATGCCTGTACCTGTGGCTCGACTATCCAGAGCTCGAGCACGAGCTCGCGATAGTGCGTCTGCATGCACCCGACCTGCCCGAGATCGTCGCCCGGCGGCTCGTCGAGGTCGTCGGCATGGTGCGCGAGCTCGACCTCAAAAAGCCCCCATCGATCGCCGAGTCGATCGACTGGGCGCGGGCGCTGCTGCTGCTCGGCGTCCAGGACATCGACGAGGAGACCTTCACCGAAACGATGTCTGTGATCGTCAAGCACCGCACCGACATGGACCTCGTGACCGAGCGCATCGGGCTCAAGCTCAGAGCGCCGGCGGATGCCGTCTGAAGGCGAGATCGTCGGCTCCGGCATCTCCGGTTCCGGCGAGCAAGCGGGCGCGCCGGGCAGCGTGACAGCGGGCGCGGCCGGGTTTCCGGCGCGGCTGCTGGAGCTCGGCGAGGAGCTTCGCCGGGAAGGGGTCGCGATCGGGACCTCGGAGCTGCTCGACGCCTTCGCGGTGCTGAGCGAGATCGGCTGGACCGAGCCGCAGGACTTCCGCGAGGCGCTCGCGGCGACGCTCGCCAAGAGCCAGGAGGACCGGCGCGTGTTCGAGCTCGTGTTCGAGCGCTTCTTCTTCCGCGCCGTCGAGCTGGCCGCCAGCAGAGAGGGCGTGCGCGAGCAGCGGGACGGTATGAGCGGCGGGCTCGACCTCGACGAGCTGACCGACGAAGAGCTCGAGGGGCTGCGCGCCCAGATCGCCGCGGCGCTGCGCGACGGCTCGGAGGGCGCGATGCGAGACCTCGCGCGGGTCGCGATCGCGGCGTTCGCGCGCCGCCAGGAGGGCTCGGGAGTGATCGGGGTCGACGTGCAGCGAATCAGGCGCGCCCTCGGGCTGCGCGCGGAGCCCCAGCCCGAGCTTCCGCGCAGCGACCCACGTCGCGAGGGTCTGCCGCGAGAGGCGCTCAGACGCTTCGAGGCGATGCTGCGGCGCGAGCTCGAGCGCGCTCAGATCGAGCGCACGGGCAACCTGCCTCCGGCTCGCCCGCTGGGGGAGCTCGACCGTGCGCTGCCCTCGGGGCCGCTGCAGGACCTCGCCGCCGTGCACCGCGTCGTAGCGCAGCTGCGCCGGCGGCTCGCCACCCAGGGGCGCCAGGCGCGGGGGCATCGACGGCATGCGCACGTCGATGTCAGGCGCACGATGCGCGCCTCACTGCAGACGGGCGGGGTGCCGGTCGTGCTCAAGTACCGCCCGCGCCGCCCGCGTCGACCGGAGATCTACGTCCTCTGCGACGTCTCCACGAGCGTCACATCGGCGTCGGTGTTCTTCCTGTCGGTGCTGCATGCGCTGCACGACAGCTTCCGCAAGATGCGCTCGTTCGTGTTCATCGAGCGCATCAGCGAGGTCACCGACATCTTCGAACGAGAGCGCAACTTCAAGGCGGTCAGCGAGAAGATCGGCAGCGACGCCGGCGTCGCTGACATCTCCGGCTACACCGATTACGGACGCGTGTGGTCGGAGCTGCTCGAGCTGATCGGCGAGGACCTGCACCCGCGCGCGACCGTGATCGTGCTCGGCGACGCCCGCACCAACGGCCGCGACCCGCGCGAGGACATCTTCGCGAGAATCGCCGCCAGGGCCGGAAGGACCTTCTGGCTGAACCCCGAGCCGCGCCTGTACTGGAACTACGGCGACTCCGTGATCGCCGCCTACGAGCAGTACTGCACGGCATTCGAGTGCTGGACCACCGCGCAGCTCGAGGATTTCGTCAAGGCGCTGGCCCGCCCCGGGCTGGCGCTCGCTCCGTAGCGCCGCGCCGCGCCGGGCTCGGGGCGCCGCGGGCTGTCGGTGTGACCGAGGATGCGGCCGAGCCCGCGCGCTAGGATCAGCTGCGCAAGACAACAGGGGGGCTGGCGGGACAGCCGGCTGAGATGGCGCCCTGGAGATTCCTCCCCCGGCGCCGACCCTTCGAACCTGTGGGGTAATGCCCGCGGAGGGAGTGACGTGCAGACAGGGCTCGAGCCCAGTCGAGAGGCCTCACATCAGCAGTCTCCGGCCGCTGTCTCGATCCTCGGCGTCAGCCGCCGCTACGCGCCGCGGCGCGGCACCGCGCAACAGGCGCTCGTGGACGTCTCACTGCACGCGCGCGCCGGCGAGCTGCTGGCCGTGGTCGGGCCGAGCGGCTGCGGGAAGACGACGCTGCTGGAGCTGATCTGTGGCCTGCAGCGGCCCGACACGGGCACGATCGACTGCCTGCCGGCGGCGCTGATGCCACAGCGCGACCTGCTGCTGCCGTGGCTGAGCGCGCTCGACAACGCAGCGCTCGCGCTGCGCATCGCGCACGTCTCGCGCACCGCGGCGCGCGAGACGGCGGCGCAGCTGTTCGCCGAGCTGGGGCTGGCTGGCTTTGAGCGCGCCCGCCCCCACGAGCTCTCCGGCGGGATGCGCCAGCGGGTCGCGTTCGTGCGAACGCTGCTCTCGGGCAAGCGCCTGCTGTGCCTGGACGAGCCGTTCGGCGCGCTCGATGCGATTACCCGCGCCGAGATGCAGGGCTGGCTCGTGGACGCACTGCGCCGCGAGCCACGGACGGTCGTGCTCGTGACCCACGACGTCGAGGAGGCGGTCGTGCTGGCGGACCGCATCGCGGTGCTCTCAGCGCGGCCGGGCCGGGTTCTGCAGGAGCTCGAGGTGTCGCTTCAGCACCCCCGCCTGCGCACCGACCGCGAGGTCGTGCGGCTGCGCGAGCAGGCGCTGGGTGCGCTGGCCGCAGGCGCGGCATGGGACATGGGCCCAGCACGGGGTGTGGGCGCGGGCGAAGAGGAGCTCGGGCGATGAGCGCACGCAGGCGGGTGCGCGCGGCGCTGGCCCCGGCACTGCTGGTGATCGGGCTGCTCGGCGCGTGGGAGCTGTACGTGGACCTCGGTGGCGTCGACCGCTTCGTGCTGCCGGCACCGCACGAAGTCGCGAGCGCGCTGTTGGACAACGCGGGCTTTCTGGCCGCGAATCTCAAACCGACCGCCGAGGAGGTCGTGCTCGGAATCGGGCTCGCTGTGGCGGTGGGCTTCGTGCTGGCGGTGGCGATCCACCTCTCGCCGCTGCTGCGCCGAGCCCTGTATCCGCTCGCTGTCGGCTCGCAGGCGCTGCCGATCGCGGTGATCGCGGTACTGCTCGTGTTCTGGTGGGGCTTCGGGATCCTGCCGAAGCTCGCGGTGATCACGCTGATCTGCTTCTTTCCGGTGCTCGTCACCACCGTCGATGGCCTGGCAGCCGTGGACCCGGATGAGCTGAAGCTGCTGCGCACGCTCGACGCTTCGCGCTGGCAGGCGTTTCGCTTCGCCGAGCTGCCTGCTGCGCTGCCGGCGGCGATCAGCGGCGCTCGCATAGCGCTCACCGTGGGCGTGATCGGTGCCTACATCGCCGAGTCCCAGACCGCCACCACCGGTGCATACGCGGGTCTCGGACACGAGATCAACGCCGACCTGACGGCGCTGCAGACCGCGCGCGCGTACGCGGCTGCGCTGGTGCTGTTCCTGTTTGCCATCGCCTGCTTCTATGCGCTCGCGCTGGTCGAGCGCCACCTGGCTCCGTGGGCCCATCGATCGAGAGGAGAAGCTCGTTGAGCGCGAGATCCACCCCCCGAACCGCAGTCGCCGCAGAGGCCCGGCTCGACACGGCGGCCAAGCTCACCCGCCGCGCCCGCCGCGCCCGCCGGGCCCGCCCGGCGGTGGCGGCGCTCGCGTGCCTGCTCGCGCTGTCGTTCGCGCTGAGCGCCTGCTCTTCCGAGCAGGACGTCACCTCGGTCCCGAGCGCCAGGCCCTTCACGGTGATGCTGGACTTCTTCCCCAACGCCGACCACGCGCCGCTGTACGCGGCGATCGCCGGCGGGGACTTCCGTGCTGCGGGGCTGAGCGTGATCCCGCGAGTTCCAGCGGAACCGGCCGAACCGCTGAAGCTGCTGGCGGCCGGCAAGGTGGACATGGCGATCTCCTACGAGCCCGAGCTGCTGCTGGCGCGCGATCAAGGATTGAAGCTCGTGTCGATCGGCGCGCTCGTACAGCGGCCACTGACATCGATCATCGCCCTGCCCGGGCAGGGGGTGAGCTCGGTGGCGGACCTCGCGGGCAAGCGAGTCGGCACAGCCGGCATCCCCTACCAGGCCGCCGAGCTCGGCACTGCGCTGCGCAACGCCGGCATCGATCCCTCGAGCGTGCACGAAGTGAACGTCGGCTTCAACCTCGTGCCTGCGATGCTGTCGGGCAAGGTGGCGGCGACGCTCGGCGGCTTCTGGAACTACGAGGCGATACAGCTTCAGCTGATGCACAAGCATCCGGTAGTGATCCCGGTGAACCACGCGGGCGTGCCCAACTACGACGAGCTGGTGCTGGTCGTGCGCGCGGACGAGGCGCGCAGCCGCGGCCAGGAACTGCGCGCGTTCATGCAGGCGCTGACTCGCGGCGAGCGGGCGGTGCGCGCTGATCCCCAGGCCGCAGCGGCGCTCGTGCAGAAGGCCAACCCGTCGCTGGAACCCAAGCTCCAGCGTGAATCGATCCGCCAGACGCTCGCCGCCGCGGTGCCCGCGAAGTCCGGTGCGCCCTACGGTTGGCAGGAACCCACGCAATGGGCGCGCTTCGGAGAATGGATGCTCGCCCACGGCCTGCTGCACCACGATCCAAACGGCGGCCTGCCGCCGTTCACCAACGAGTTCCTGCCGGGGCAGGGCATATAGGAGATTGCCGATGTTCGAGAATGTGATCGTAGGAGTCGACGGACGGCCGAACGGACGCGATGCGATCGCCCTGGCGGCCCAGCTCCTGGCAGGCTCGGGAGAGCTCACGCTCGCACACATCCATGCCGGCGCCAGACACCCGCTGCACGCGATCACGCCGGGGGCGCTCGACGACGAGCGCAAGTCCTCGCATGAGCTGCTCGAGCGGGAGCGCTCCCAGGCGGACATCGAGGCGACGCTCGTCAGCCATTGCGCGTCCTCCCCGGGCAAGGGCCTGCACGAGCTCGCCGAGGAACAGCACGCCGATCTGCTGGTCGTGGGATCGTGCGGCCGTGGCGCGTTTGGCCGGGTGCTGCTCGGCGACGACACCCGCGGGTCGTTGAACGGAGCGCCCTGCGCGGTCGCGATCGCGACCCGCGGCTACGCCGAGAACCCCCAGCCGCTGGCGGCGATCGGCGTCGGCTACGACGGCTCACCCGAGAGCGAGCACGCGCTTGCGACCGCGCGCGAGCTGGCTCCTCGCACGCATGCCCAGGTGCACGCGCTCGAGGTCGTCACGATCCCCAGCTACGCCTACACGGGCTTCGGCGCCCCCGCGCTCGGCGAAGGCATCGACCGGATGCTGACCGAAGCGAACGCCCGCCTCGCGAAGATGGAGGGCGTCGAGGGGCGCGCCAAGTACGGGCTGGCGGGCGAAGAGCTCGCGGCGTTCGGAGACGACGTGCAGCTGCTGGTCGTCGGATCGCGCAGCTATGGACCGCTGAAGCGTCTCGTGCTCGGCAGCACCTCCGAGTATCTGCAACGTTACGCGCGCTGCTCGTTGCTCGTGCTGCCGCGCGCGAGCGGGTGAGCGCGATGGCACGGGTCGGACTCCTCACCGGCGGCGGCGATTGCCCGGGGCTCAACGCGGTCATCAGAGCGGTCGTGCGGCGGGCGCTGGCCGAACCCGGGCACACCGTGCTCGGGTTTCGCAACGGCTGGGCGGGCGTGCTGCGCGACGAGGCGATGGAGCTCACGCTCGAGAGCACCAGCGGCATCCTTCCCCGCGGCGGCACGATTCTCGGGACCTCGCGCACCAACCCGTTCGCCGAGGGAGCCGGAGGCATCGAGGCGATCCGCAGCACGATCGCGCGGCGCGAGCTCGACGCGCTGATCCCGATCGGCGGCGAGGACACCCTCGGTGTGGCGCTGCGACTGGATCGCGAGGGCATCCCGGTCGTCGGCGTGCCGAAGACGATCGACAACGATCTCGGCGGCACCGACGTCACCTTCGGCTTCCAGACCGCAGTGCAGATCGTCACCGATGCGATCGACCGGCTGCACACGACCGCCGAGTCGCACAACCGTGTGATCGTGCTCGAGGTCATGGGCCGGCACTCGGGCTGGATCGCGACCCATGCCGGGATCGCGGGCGGCGCCGACGCGATTCTCGTGCCGGAGCGGCCATTCGACATGGATCAGGTTTGCGAGCATCTGCGCCGCCGCCACGAACGCGGGCGCAGCTTCTCGATCGTGGTGGTGGCCGAGGGCGCGATGGCGCGCGACGGGTCGCTGCACACGCGCGCCGATGCCGGCACCGATGCATTCGGCCACGCGCGCCTCGGCGGCATCGGAGTGACGCTCGAGGAGGAGATCGAAGCGCGCACCGGCTATGAAACGCGGGTGACGATCCTCGGGCACGTCCAGCGCGGCGGCTCGCCGGTGGCGTTCGACAGGGTGCTCGCGACGCGCTTCGGCGTCGCCGCGATGGAGGCGGTGGCGCACGGACGCTTCGGCTGCATGGTGGCGCTGCGTGGCACCGAGATCGTCGAGGTCGACCTGACTACAGCCCTGGCCGAGCCCAAGCTGCTCGACCCCGCGCTGTACGAGACCGCGGCGCTGTTCTTCGGCTGAGCGGCCCGCACGGCTTGATCCGAGGCCCAGCGCGACCCGCGTGAGCGGGTGAGCGGAGGGACGGACGGGGCGAGCAGACGGGCGCGCAACACCGTCGCGGGCGCCCGCGACGTCCCCTCAGGTCCCGCGCCTGGCGCTCACAGGGGCCAATAGCGGCCGACCTGCGCCGCCGCCCGGGGGGTCAGCAGCGCCTCGGCAGGGGCTGGGCTCGCCTCGCCCTCGCCGCCGAGCGCTGAAAGCGTCGCGACGACGCTCTCAGCGAGTGCCCACGGTTCGTAGCCGCCCTCGAGGACGACCCCCAGCGGGATCGCGCGCTCGGCGGCGAAATCACGCACCTGGCAGGCGAGCTGCGCGAAGGACTCGGTCCGCAGCGAGCAGCCCGCGAGCGGGTCGCGAACGTGCGCATCGAAGCCCGCCGAGACCAGCACGAGCTCCGGCTCAAATGCGGCCGCGGCGCGCAGCACCACGTGCTCGGTCAGCGACAGCCACTGCTCGTGGGTCGATCCCGCGGGCACCGGCAGATTGATCGTGGCACCCTCCCCCGCCCCCGACCCGGCGTCGGCGAGCGCCCCGGTGCCGGGATAGATGTGCTGTTGGTGGATGCTCGCGAACAGCACGTCGGGGCGCTCGCGAAACGCCTCCTGCGTGCCATTGCCGTGGTGGACGTCCCAGTCGAGCACGAACACCCGGCTCAGGCCGTGCTCGGAAATCGCCAGCTCGGCCGCGATCGCGACGTTGTCGAACAGGCAGAAGCCCATCGCGCGCTCGGGCTCTGCGTGATGGCCCGATGGGCGCACGCCGCAGAACCCCACCGCAGCCTCGTCAGCTAGCAGGGCGCGCGTCATCGCGCAGGCGCCGCCGGCCGCGTGGCAGGCCGCCACGTAGGAGGCCTCGCCGACGAAGGTGTCGGGATCGATCGCGCCGCCTCCGGCCTCGCACAGCTGCGCGATCGACTGCACATGCCGGGCGCTGTGCACGAGCTCGAGCTGCTCCGGCCCCGCAGCGGGAGCGCGGCGGCGCTCCCATCCCAGCCACTGAACCGCAGCAAGCTCGCCTTCGAGCGCCACGAGCCGCTCAGGAGTGTCGGGATGGGCCGGCATGTACGCGCGCGGATCGTGCGCGAGGCACGCCGGGTCGCTGAAGTACAGGCACGGACGGCTGTGGTTCACTGCGAGGAATATGGCGCAAAGCGAGCCAAGGACGATGCAGGCGATGCTGTTCGAGGGAGTCGGCCAGCCGCTGCGCAGCACTCGGCGCCCGATCCCGCGCCCCGAGCCCGGGCAGTTGCTGTTGCGCGTCAAGGCCTGCGGGGTGTGCCGCACCGACCTGCACCTGCTGGACGGTGAGGTCAGCGTGCCCGCGCCACCGCGGATCCTCGGTCACCAGATCGTGGGCGCGGTGATCGAGGACCCCGACGCGGAGGGTGCCCGCGACGGGCGTCGCGTCGGCGTCGCGTGGCTCGGCTGGACGTGTGGCAAGTGCGAGTACTGCCTGTCGGGTCGGGAGAACCTGTGTCCGAACGCCCGCTTCACGGGCCGGGACATCGACGGTGGGATGGCCGAGTACACGGTCGCCGACGAGCGCTTCTGCTTCCCGATTCCGGACGGCTACCCCGACGCGCAGGCGGCGCCGCTGCTGTGCGCCGGTCTGATCGGCTATCGCGCGCTGGGCATGTGCGGCCCGGCGCGGCGGCTCGGCCTCTACGGGTTCGGCGCCGCTGCCCACATCCTCGCCCAGGTGGCGAGGAGTCAGGGTCGCGAGGTGTACGCGTTCACCCGCCCCGGCGACGAGCGCACGCAGGCCTTCGCGCGTGAGCTGGGCGCTGTCTGGGCCGGCGACTCGCAGCAGCGCCCGCCCCAGGAGTTGGACGCCGCGATCGTGTTCGCCCCTGAGGGGGATCTGGTGGTGGCCGCGCTCGGGGCGCTCGCGCGGGGCGGCGTGGTCGTCTGCGGCGGCATCCACATGAGCGATATTCCGAGCTTCCCGTATGACCTGCTGTGGGAGGAGCGCGCCGTGCGCTCGGTAGCAAACCTCACCCGTGCGGACGGCGCCGAGTTCCTCGCGCTCGCGCCGCAGGTGCCGGTGCGCACGCGCGTTCACGAGTACCCGCTGAAGGACGCCATGCGCGCGCTCGAGGACCTGCGCGCCGGGCGCTTCACCGGCGCCGCCGTGCTCGTGCCGGACTGCGTGAGCCCAGTCAGAAACACGAGCGCCGACGGCGGGACTGGCGGCTGGGCGGCTAGTTGAAATCGTTCTGCGAGCGCAAGATCGGCGCGGTATGGTTGTCGCAGTCGGATGGAGGGACTGCGAAAGCTCGTCCGGCGCTGAGAGATGGCTCGTAAGGCAGCGAACACGAGGGGTTGGATGCGGGGCGGATCGGCGCCTTTGCGCGGCGCGCTGCTCGGCCTCGCGATGGAGCGCCCTGGCCACGGCGGCGAGCTCGCGAACCGGCTCGTGGCGAGGTTGGGCGAGACCTGGCAGATCGACAGCAATGACGTCTATCGCCTGCTCGATCAGCTCGTCAGCGACGGCCTGCTGCAGGCCCACGAGGAGCCGCGCCGCGAGAACCGTCGCCGCACGCGCGTCGTCTATCACCCGACCGGGAGCACAGAAGACGCGCTCACGGCCTGGATGGAGGCGCTGCTGCCGCGCGAGCCCGTGCGCCTGGCGCTACACGCCAAGCTCTCTGTCGCTCGCGAGAACGACGCGCCGCGACTGATCGCCGCCCTGCGCGACTACGAGCGCGAGTGCCTGCGGCTCGCGCAGCTGGTCGCGCCGACGACCGGCGCGCCGCGCTCGTGGGCGGTGCTGGTGCTCGACTGCACCCGCGACGCGGTTTGGCGCCAGCTGCAATGCGACATCGATTGGGCTGGGCAGACGCGGCGGAGGCTGGTCGAGCATGTCAGGGGCCGAGGAGCGCTAGCGTCGCCGGCGCCATGACGCCGCTGCTGTCATTCGCGAACGTCGTCAAGCGCTATCCCGACGGCAATCGCGAAGTAACGGTCCTCGAAGGAGTTTCGTTCGAGATCGAGCGGGGGGGCTTCGCCGGTCTCTACGGCCCTCGGCGCTCGGGCAAGTCGACCCTGTTGCGGCTGGCGGCCGGGATCGAGCGGCCCAACGGCGGCGCCGTTCGCATCGCCGGGCGAGCGCTGAGCGAGATGAGTCCGACCGAGCGCGGGCGGCTGCTGCGCCGCGACGTGGCGCTGATGGCCTCGGGCGACTGGCGCCCCTATGCCGGCGAGAGCGTGGTCGACCATCTCGTGACCTCGCTCGGTAGTGATGGCCTGACGGTGCGCGAGGCCCGCAGGCGCTCGCTGGAGATGCTCGACCGAGTCGGCGTCTGCGCGACCAGCGCGGACCAGCCTGCGGGGTCGCTGTCGGTCGCCGAGCGCACGCTCGTGATGCTCGCGCGCGCGTTCGTGCGCGAGCCCAGCCTGATGCTCGTCGACGAGCCGGCGGTGATGCCGAGTCTCGAAGACCGCGAAAGCTTCTACGCGTTGCTGCGAGCGCTCGCGAGCGAGCGCGAAGCGGCGCTGCTGGTGGTCTCCGAGGAGATGGGGGCGCTGCTCGGCGCCGACATGATCATGTCGCTCTGCGGCGGCGAGGTGCGTATGCCGGTCGAACGCGCCACGGTCGTACAGCTGCCCCTGCAGGGCTTCGGCGCAAGGCGCACGCGGCGGTGAGCGCGCTCGAGCTGAGAGAGCTCGTCAAGCACTACCCCGGCGGTGGCGGCGAGACCGTCCGCGCCGTCGACGGGGTCTCGATGACGATCGCTGCGGGCGAGCTCGTGGCGCTGTATGGACCGAGCGGCTCGGGCAAGACGACCCTGCTGCTGCTCGCCGCGGCGCTGCTGGCGCCCGAATCGGGCAGCGTGATGTTCGGCGGGCGCGAGGTCAGCCGCATGTCGGAGCGCGAGAGCGCGCGCTACCGCCTGCGCGAGGTCGGATTCGTTTTCCAGTCCTTTCACCTGATGCCACACACCTCGGCGCTCGACAACGCGACGATCAAGCTGACCGGCGACGGCTACACGCTCGGCGAGGCGCGCCGGTTGGCGATGCCCTGGCTCGCACGGCTCGGCCTCGGCGAGCGCGCCGAGCACCGGCCCGAGCAGCTGTCGATGGGCGAGCGCCAGCGAGTGGCGATCGCGCGCGCGCTCGTCAACGAGCCGCAGCTGCTGCTCGCCGATGAGCCGACGGGCAACCTCGATTCCAAGCGCAGCAGCGAAACCGTCGGGCTGCTGCGCGAGATCTCACACGAACGCCAGATCCCTGCGCTGCTGGTGACCCATGATGCCGACGCGATCGACTCCGCCGATCGCGTGCACGTGCTGCGCGACGGCCGCCTGAGCGAGGCCACCGCCGCCGACGCAGCCGCGATCGCGCGGTGAACCACGTTCTGAATCCCCGCGTCCTGGGGATCAGGGCGAGCATGCTCGGTCACCTCTACCGCGTACGCCTGCGCTCGCATTTAGCTCAGGAGCTCCTCGCGGGCAGCGGCATCGCGGTCGGTGTCGCGCTGGTGTTCGGCGTGCTGGTCGCCAACACCAGCCTCACGAGCTCAGCCGGCGCTCTGATCCACCAGGTGATCGGGTCCGCGCGGCTGGAGCTCGCCGCCCGCTCGCCGCAGGGCTTCCAGCAGAGCGTCGCGAGCGAGGTCCAGCGGCTGCACGGCGTGCGCGCCTCGGCCGCGGTGCTGCGCGAGAATGTCTCGCTGCTCGGACCGAAGGGCCGTCAACCGGCGCAGATGCTCGGCGTCAGCGGTGGAATCGTCGCGCTGGGCAGCTTCGGTGTCGCGGATCTCGGCGCGGGCGGATTCCGCTTCAGCCGGGGAGTGCTGCTGCCTGCGCAGCTGGCAAGCGAGCTCGGCGTCGGCGTCGGCTCGCCGATCACGCTGCTGGCAACCGGGGTCGCCCACCGCCTGCGGGTGGGTGCGGTGTTGAGCAGCGCGACCTTCGGCGCGCTCGCCTCCAGCCCGGTAGTGGTCACGATGCTGCCCGTCGCGCAGCAGCTCACGAGTCGCGAACGGAGGGTGACGCAGCTGCTCGTCGAGCCCGATCGCGGAGCCGACAGCTCGGTGCGGGCGGAGCTTCGCCGAGTGGCGGGCAACCGCCTCGACGTCACTTCCGCCGACAACGAGCTGCGGCTGCTCGACGAGGCCGCCAAGCCCAACGGGCAGTCGACCGAGCTGTTCTCCGCGATCAGCGTGATGGTGGGTTTCCTCCTGGCGCTGAACGCGATGCTGCTGACGGTTCCCGAGCGTCGACGTTTCGTCGCTGACCTGCGCATCCAGGGCTACGACCGCCGCCAGGTGTTGTTGCTGCTCTCCTTTCAGGCGGCGGTACTGGGCGTGGTGGCCTCGCTCGCGGGCCTGGCGCTCGGCGATCTGTTCTCGACTGTGTTCCTGCACCGAGTTCCCACCTATCTCGCGACCGCATTTCCGATCGGCGCCCAGCAGGTCGTGCACACGCAGACCGTCGCGCTGGCATTCGGCTGCGGCCTGCTCGCGGCGCTGCTCGCCTCGCTCGCGCCGATGCTCGACCTGCGCGACAGGCGCCCGGTGGACGAGGTGTTTCGCGAGGCGGGCTCGCGCAGCGAGGTGATCGCCCCGCGCGCGACGATCGTGCTTGGCTGCATCGGGATCGCGTCGGCCGTGCTCGTCACCGTGCTCGTGCTGCTCGCGCCCCGCCTGACGATCGTCGGCGGCGTCGTCCTGGCGCTCTCGACGCTGTGCCTGATACCGCCGCTGTTCGCCTGGATCGCGCGGGCGCTGCCGCGGCTCAGCGAGCACGTGCGCAGCGGCGCGCTGGTGGTCGCGGTCTCGGAGCTGCGCGCGACCAGCGTGCGCTCGGTGGCGCTCGCGGGGATCGCCGGCCTCGCCGTGTACGGAAGCATCGCGATCGGCGGCGCCCGTGGAGACCTGATTCGCGGGCTCGACGGCAACTTCTCCGAATACCTGCGCACCGCGGACATCTGGGTGACCACCGGCGACAACAGCCTCCCGATCAACGAATTCCGGGCCGGCTCGATCCCGAGCGCGCTGCGCCAGACGCCGGGTATAGCGTCTGTGCACGAACACCAGGGAGGTCTGCTCGACGTCGGCGCTCGGCGCATGTGGGTCGTGGCCCGTCCGCCCGCCGACGCGAGCCTGATACCGGCGAGCCAGCTCCTGCACGGCAATCTCGAGGTCGCGACCGCGCGCCTGCGCGCCGGTGGATGGGCCGCCGTATCGAGTGACTTCGCAAGCGAACGCCATCTCCACGTCGGCGGCGCGTTCTCGCTGCCGACGCCCACGGGCTATGCCCGCCTGCGACTCGCGGCGATCACGACCAACCTCGGCTGGCCGCCCGGAGCGATCGTGCTCAGCACCATCGACTACCGCCGCTACTGGCAGAGCGTCGATCCGACCGCGCTTGAGGTCGATCTCGCGCCCGGCGTCTCGCTGGCGCGGGGTCGCCGTCTGGTCGAGCAGGTGATCGCGGGGCAGGCGAGCCCGCAGACACCGGCGCTCGGCCAACCCCGCGCCGGGGCTGCTGGTGCGTCTGGGGCGGGCCCCTCCGGGACGGGTGTCCGAGCTGCCGGTGCCTCCGCCGCGGGTGTGCTCGGGATGGGCCTCCCACCTGCCGGTGCCTCCGGGACGGGCGCACTCGGGCTCGGATTGGGTGTCCCAGGGCTTTCGGGGACGCGGCGAGGCTCACTCGCGGGGATCGGATCACGGGGCCGGGAGCAACTCGGAGTCCAGACCTTCCCCGAACGAGAGAAACAATATGCCGCAGATTCGCGCCAGGGGCTCGAGGCGCTGAGCCAGATATCGATGCTGCTGCTGATCGCGGCAGCGCTCGCGGTGGCATCGGCTCTGAGCGCCTCGATCTGGCACCGCCGTCCGCGGCTGGCCTCGTTGAAGATCCAGGGCTACGACATAGCCCAGCTGTGGCGTGCGCTGCTGCTCGAGAGCGCGATCACGCTAGGTACGGGCTGCATCGTCGGCGCCGCGATGGGCGTCTACGGACATGCGCTCGCGGGACGATGGCTGCGACTGACGACCGGCTTCGCGGCTCCGTTCGCCGTCGGCCCAATGCAGGCCGCGACAACGCTCGCGCTGGTCACGGGCATAGCTCTTGCGGTCGTCGCGCTGCCGGGCCTGGCCGCGGCGCGCGTCCCGGCGCACGTGAGCTTCCAGGATTGATCACGGCTCGATCGCGGCTGCGAAAGGCTGCCCCGCGTGGGAGGCGGGACTGGCGAGGCTTCGCTTGCATGTCTGTTTGCGCGCGCCGCGAGCCGCTACTGGATCGCGGTGTTACCTCGCGTATGTCAAGAGATCATGCGCTGGAGGCGCCATGCAGCCGCGATCCCGGACCCGCAGCTGCGCGGGCTCGCGCTGGGCGCGCAGCGGATGGAGCGCGGCAACCTCGAAGGCGCGGCCGCGTTCGCCGTGCTGGTCCCGCTGCGCCACTGCGCCACTGTGGTGCGGGCGCTGGTGGCCTTTCAGGCGATCTACGACTATGCAGACGCGCTCGCAGAGCAGCCGAGCGAAGACCCGAGGCGAAACGGGCGTCAGCTCCATCAGGCGCTGCTCGACGCGCTCGACCTCGATGGCTGGCGCGGCGACTACTACGCCCATTTCCGCCAGGTCGACGATCGCGGCTACATCGCCGGCCTCGTCGGCGCCTGCCGCTCGGCGGTCGCCGCGCTGCCCTCCTACGCCGCCGTGGCGGCGCCGGCGCTGCGCTCGATCGCACGAATGGTCGCCTATCAGGCGCTCAACCACGAGCGCCGCGACGGCTCCTACCGGATGCTTGCGCGATGGGCATCGCGGCAGACGCCCCCGGGCGCTGACCTGCGCTGGTGGGAGACCGGCGCCGGCGCGGCCTCCTCGCTGGTCGTGTTCGCCCTGATCGCCGCCGCCGCACGGCCAGGCGTCAGCGCTCGCGAAGCGCTCGCAACCGAGGATGCCTACTTCCCCTGGATCGGCGCGCTGCACGTGCTGCTCGACAGCATCGTCGATCGCGGCGATGACGCCCGCATCGGGCAGCACAGCCTGGTCGAGCACTACAAGTCTCCGCACGAGGCGGCGATCCGCCTGAGGACGATCGCAGCGGGAGCGCTGAGCTGCACCTCCTCGCTCCCCGACGGATCATGGCACGCGCTGATACTCGCGGCGATGGCGAGTCTGTACCTGAGCGAGCCGCAAGCCTCCTCGCCCTATGCAAACCCGGCGCGGGAGGAGATCCTCGCGACCCTGGGATCGCTGGCGGCGCCAACGATGCGCGTGCTCCGAGCGCGCAGAGCGCTCGCGCGCATCGCGGCCGACCGTTGATCGCGCTCGCAGCACGTGGCGGTGCGATGCAGCGGCGGCGATAGGAGGCCGGAACTCGAGAATCAAGTATTCGACTTTCCCCTTGCGCTCTCGGGGACAACGTAGGATGATGCTCACAGCGTGATGACGATGCACGCGCCGCGCCCCTTCATCCCCACATGAAGGAGCACCGCCAAGTGCTCCGTGGAGGCGCAGCAGCGGCATCGGGAATCCCGCTTTCGTCTCGCCAGTGGGCGAACCGGAAACCTCTCGGGGTTTCCGGTTCGCATCAATCGACCTGTTGCGTCGGCGACTGACGGCGCGATCTCGATCACCCGCTCGAGGACGCAGATCGAACGGGTCGTGCGCGAGGCGGGTGGTTGAGCGGCTGGATCTCCCCCCGGTGTGCCTAGACTTCTAGGAGACGACGGAGGGAATTGACGTGCCACGCATGAAATCTCGCGCGCCCGCGCGCCCGCGCGAGGCGAGCGCTGTATCGGAGCTCGGCTGGAAGCTGCCGACGCTGCGCGGTCCACGCTACTCGCAGTCGCTCGAGCGCGGCCTCACGATCCTCGGCTGCTTCACGCCCGAGCGATCCGTTCTGGGCATCGCCGACGTCGCCGAGGAGCTCGACATGAGCCGCTCGACGACCCATCGCTACATGACCACCCTTCACGCGCTCGGCCTGCTCGAACAGGGCCCGGCGCGCAAGTACAGGCTCGGGCTCGGTGTCACGAGCCTCGGCATGTCCGCGCTGAACTCAACGAGCCTGCGCGAGCACGTGCGGCCGTTCGTCGATGAGCTGCGACGGCGGACGGGCTACACGATCGGCGTCGCGGTGCTCGACGGGTCAGACGTCCTGTTCGTGGAGCGCGCGCGGAGCCTGCGACGCCACCAGCGCAACTTCCCGATCAAGCTGAGCGCCGGTTCACGCGTGCCCGCTCACTGCACGGCGATGGGCAAGATCCTGCTCGCCAACCTGCCCCGCCCTGTGCGTCGCGAGCTGCTGACCCGGATCCCGCTCGAGCGCAGCAGCACGCGCACGATCACGAGCCGCCAGAAGCTGCGCAGCCAGCTCGAGCAGGTCGCGCACGAAGACTTTGCAATCAACGGCGAGGAGCTGAGAACTGGCGTGCTTGCGATCGCGGTGCCCGTGCGCGACGAGTCCGACGAGGTCGTCGCTGCACTGGGCATGTCGGCGAGCGCCGACGCGATCGCGCTCGAGGAGCTCGTGGACGCGCTGGGGCCGCACCTGCGCTCGACGGCGCTGGGCATCTCCGCACGGCTCGGCTACCGTCGGGCCCACGATTGCGGCCCGCGCGACTAGCCGCCGAACGCCGCGCACGTGGGCCAGAGCCTGGTGTCTGACTGAGGACCCTAGATGCCCGCTGCATGGATCGCGGCCAGTCCGGCCCACTCGCCGTAGGGGGCGAACAGGTCCCGCACCTGCTGTTCGCTGGCGCGTGCCCATGGGTCGCCGCCGCTCAGCAGTCGTCCCGCGAGCTTGAGCAGGCCGAGGTCGCCCGCCGGCAGCTGGTCGTAGCGGCCCTGCCCGCGCAGCGCGAGCATCTCCACCGTCCAGGCGCCGATCCCACGGATTGCGCGCAGCCGCTGCCAGCCGCCCTCGGGTGAGTCCGCCGACAGGCTCAGGCGCCCGCGCGCGATCTCGACCGCGGCCGTGCGCAGGGCGATCGCGCGTCCCGACGCGAGGTCGCAGGCCCGCAGCTGAGCAGGCGCCGCCGCTGCGAGCGTGGCGGCGGTGGGCGAATCTCGCAAGCCCCACGCCCACTGCTCCCGCTCGCTGCCCCGGCGCCCGAAGCGTCTGACCAGCCGGGTCTGGATCTCGGCCGCCCGCTCGTACTCGATCAGCTGCTCGCACACCGCCCACACCAACGCCTCGAACGGCTCCGGGCGGCGCATCGCCCGCAGCCACGGACGCCGCCTGACGGAGCCCCCGACGAGTGGATCCCTGGCGAAGCGGCGCGCGAACTCGCGCACGTCCTCGTCGACTCCCGTGGCGAAGCGCATGCGCGCAATCCCGTACTCAGCCGCCCTGCGACTCGGCGAACGAGCCCCGAACAGAACCTGATCAGGGGCCGTCTGGGCGATCCTGACGGCGACCGGCTGATCCTCGGGATCGTGCAGGAGCCGCTCGAGAACGCCGCCGCGGCGGCGCGTGAGACCGTCCTTGCCCACGCGTGAGGGCAGCCTGAAGGGACCCGGCGGGCGTACCGGGACCCGCAGCTCGACCGGCGCAGCCGACAGCGCCCGGCTCCTCAGCGATCGGCCGCGGGCAGGCCGAGCAGATGCACGTCCACCAGCAGCGAGCGTGTGCCGACGATCTGCAGCAGCTCAGCGCCCGGCGTCTCGCCGCCGCGGCGGCGCGGCCTGGGCAGCGCTCGAGTCGCCCGCCGGCGCCGGCGGCGCGAGGCCAGGCCAGCGATCGCGGCCCCGGCGATGAAGCCGCTCGCGGCGACAGCGACGGTCTGCGTGGCGGGCGCCAGCGAGCGCAGCAGCGCTCCGGCGCTCGCCGCCTGCACGATCTCGCCCTGTAGCGGTGGCTCGGGCAGCGCTTCGGCCGCGAGCTCCCGATCGGCGCTGCCGAGCGTCTGGATCTCGGCCGACTCGCTCACAGATCGAAGTGTAAACACCGGCGATGACCCCATCGCCGCGTGCTCCGGCGCGCGGCTATGACCTGTCGCCGCCCTCCCGACTCGCACTAGAGCTCGCGCTCGTACACCCGGTAGCGCTTGACGATCCGGCCGCCCATCGCTTCCATGCCACGGTTCATCGCGGTGTTGGTCTCGAGAATCCAGCCCATCTCGCCGCCATCCTGCGGTCGCACTTCGGCGGCGTCGAAGTGGGCCTGATAGAGGCGCGCCGCGATTCCCGTGTGCTGGTACTCGGGCTTGACCCCCAAGAAGCCGACGCGCACCCTGTCCATGATGTGTCCCCTGCGCAGGAAATGCCACCAGCCGAAGGGCAGCAGGCGCCCCTTCATCTTGGCCAGCACCTGGTTGAGATCGGGGATCGTGATCGCCATCGCGGCGACCTCGCCGGTGTCGGTGCGCTCGGCGATCATGAACCAGTTGCGGTCGTAGGCGAGCTGCATGTCCATCGCGTAGGCATCGAGATCCTTCTTCGAGTATGGGACGAAGCCCCAGTTCTTCGACCAGGCGGAGTTGTAGACCTCTGCGAACGCGTCCATTTCCCTGCGCAGGTGCAGGCGACTCATCGGACGCACGCGAATGCCGTGCTCGCGCTCGGCTTTCTCCGCCAGCTCCCAGATCACCGGCATCACCTTGTCGCGGTTGGTGACCTCGAGGTTCCACATGTAGAGGTCCATGGCCTTGCTCATGCCGGCCCCCTCGAGCAGCCGCTGGTAGTAGGGCGGGTGCCATGGCTGGCGAATCATCGGTCGCAGCTCGAAGCCCTCGACCAGGATCCCGCTCTCCTCGTTCATCGAGAAGTCGGCTGGTCCCACGATCCGCTCGCACCCGCGCCCGCGCAGCCACTGCTGCGCGGCCTCGAGCAGCGCGGCTGCGACGCCCTCGTCGTCCTCGAGCTCGATGAAGCCGAACCAGCCCCAGTTCGAGCCGTGGTACTCGTTGAACGCGCGATCGACGTGCGCGGTGATCCTCCCAACCACGCGCCCATCGCGCATGGCCAGGAAGTACTCGGCCTCGCCGTGGCTGAAGAACGCGTTCAGCCGGCGGTTGAGAAACAGCCTACGCTCGAGCTTGAGCGGGGGGACCCACTGCGGGTGGTTAGCATGCAGGCGAAACGGGAGGTCGACGAAGCGCTTGAGGTCCCTTCCGCCTGAGACCGCTCTTACTTCCACGCTCACAGCGCAGGCACACTACATGCATACATCCGTCGACGTATTCGCCAAGGTTCGCGGGCATCCGCGCGCCGAGGTGCTGGCGGCCGCACGCGAGGCGGACGTGCTGCCCTACTTCCACCTGCTCACCTCGCCGGCGATGCCCGTCGTCGAGATGGAGGGGGCGGAGCGGATCATGCTCGGGTCCAACAACTACCTCGGGCTCACCGGCGACGAGCGCGTCATGTCCGGCGCCGAGCAGGCGCTGCACCGTTACGGCACCGGGCTCACCGGCTCGCGCCTGCTCAACGGGACGATTCCGCTGCACCTCGAGCTCGAGCGTGAGATCGCCGAGTGGATGAATACCGAGGACGCGATCGTCTTCACGACCGGCCATCAGGCGAACGTCGGCACGCTGGCGACGATCCTCGGGGTCGGCGACACGGTGATCGTCGACTCCGGCGACCACGCGTCGATCCTCGACGGCTGCCTGCTCTCGCGTGCGAAGCTGCGCCCCTTCCGTCACAACCGCCTCGACAAGCTGGAGAAGATGCTCGACCGCGCCCAGGGCGATGGCGGAGGGGTGCTGGTGGTGGTCGACGGGGTGTTCTCGATGGAGGGGGACATCGCCGCGCTCGATGAGATCTGCGAGCTGTGCGCGCGCTACGGCGCGCGGCTGATGGTCGATGAGGCCCACGGCGCCGGCGTGCTCGGCGCGAGCGGGGCGGGAACGGCTGAGCTGCTCGGGCTCGCGGACAAGGTGGATCTGCGTATGGGCACGTTCTCGAAGTCGCTCGCCTCCTGCGGCGGCTTCGTCGCCGGAGATGCGGAGGTGATCGAGTACCTGCGCCTGTACTCCCGGGCCTTCCTGTTCACTGCCTCGGCCGTTCCGGCGGCGCTCGGCGCGGCGCTGGCGGCGCTGCGCGTGCTGCGCTCCGAGGACGGGCCACCGCTGCTGGCACGAGCGCTCGAGAACGCCTGGCGGCTGCGCGACGGACTGCACGAGCTCGGCTTCGCGGTGGTCGAGCCGCGGGCGCTGCCCGACCGGGCCAGCGTCCGCGCGGCTCCTGGCGTCCGCCCGGACGGCGCAGGCAGGCCGACGATCGTGACGCCGATCGTGCCGATGCTCGTCGGGGACGACTGGAAGGCCGCGCTGCTGTGGCGTGCCCTCTACGACGCCGGCGTGTTCGTCAACACCGCGCTGCATCCGGCGGTGCCGCCCGGCGGCGCGCTATTGCGCACCAGCGTGATGGCGACCCACGATGCGGCCACGCTCGACCGAGCGCTTGAACTCTTCGCCAGGGTCAAACGCGACTTCGAAGCCGAGCACGGCCCCCTGCCCGGCCAGGGCACGCAGCCGCCGCCCACGCCGACGGCATCCTAGGCGGCCAGAGAGCGTCCTCGCGCGCGCTCGCGGGGAGCCGCCAAAACCGCTGCCCAGCCTACCTGAACGTTTCTTACACATCTCGAGCGCACCTCGCGACTTGTCCAGATTTTCACAAGTCGATCGGCCACGAAAAAGGTCGCTGCTAGCGCACGAACACTCGCGCCGCGGTTGACCGCGTGACCCTCGCTGGCGTAGCTTCCAGGAGCGCTCTGCATGACCGTCCGGGGCCCGCCCCGACGACAGCCAGCCGGGGAGAGGCAGCTCCTCGGGGCAGTGGGAAAAGTCGAGATCGAACCGCACTTGACGCGGGGCGATCTCGGGCGGCCACAAAGCGCGATCACGTCCACAGGTAAAGCATCGAGGTCGCTCGTCGCAGGGCTGCGACGAGCGACGGGGAGTGTCTCCATCATGAACGCGACAGCGACGATCGCCCCTACCCGCACCCGGCCGACTGGCCCCCAGCACATGCGTGCGCTCGAGCGGGCCAACAAGGTCCGCTTGGCCCGAGCCGAGCTGAAGCGACAGGTCGCGACCGGACAGATCGACGCCGCCGAAGTGCTGCTCGCGTGCCCGTGGGAGGCCGAGAACATGGCGGTCGCCGACCTGTTGGTGAGCCAGCGCCGCTGGGGCCAGACACGCTGCCGCAAGTTCCTCGCCCAGCTCCAGAATCTCGGAGAAGAAGACGATCGGTTCGATGACCGACCGCCAGCGCCAGACGCTCGCGGCTATGCTCGGCGACTCGATCAGCGAGGCGCGAATCTACGCGACGCGGGAGACCCGGACCACGCCGGAGCGTGGCCCCTGGGTAACGGACACCCTGACGAGAGCTTGACCTGCCACCAGCCCGCGAGCATCCCGATCAGCCCGAGCCGAGGGCGCACCTGCCAGACCCCGCAGCCGCGTTCGCCGAGATCGCGCACCGGCAGCCGCACGAACTTGTAGCGCGCGGGGTCTCGCTTCATCCGGCGCAGCAGCTCACGCGAACGGGTCTCGAGCTCGGCCCGTTCAGCCACTGTGCGCCGGGCGAACTGAACCCTGCCCGCGAGCTCGTCGCGTGAGCGCTCGAGCTCACCGAGGTCGAGCAGGCTCGCGCTGCCACGCGATCGCGACGGCGCGGGCGCCGGGAGCGCGATGTGCGGGAAGCCGTCGGCGACTATCTGAGTGAGCTCGCGCTCAAGCTTCGCTACCTGCGCTCGCAGGGCGCGCCTCGCGGCGCGCTCGTCGGCGCCCAAAGACGGTCTGCGCTCGATGGTGAGCTGCACAACGACTCCTCCGATCTCGTCGGGACCGATCTTACAACCCCCGGCGTACCCCCGCCAGCCCTAACTCACGTGTTCGAGCGCGCTGCGCGCGCTCCACAGCGCCTCTTCGATGTACAGGATCGGCACTCCGGACACCTGTACCGCGAATAGCGTCACCTCGCTCGTCTGCCCGCCAGTGACGCACTCGCCGGCCAGTTCTCCGAACAGCAGCCCCAGCGCGGCCGAGGCATCAGCCACCACCAGCCTGCCGCCGGGCAGCGACCAGGCGTCCGCCGCGCGCCCGAGCGGCTCGCCCTCCCTGCTCAGACGCAGGCCAAGATTTCCCTGCAGCGCGGAGGCGTCGAGCGCCCATACCGGCACCCCCGTGTCGATCAGCGCGATCAGCAGCACATCGTCGAGCAGCTTCCCCGGCAAGAAGCCGCCGCGCAGCATTCGCTCGAGCACCGCCTCCTCGATCGGCGTGCGCGCGACCTCGGGATCGAGGCCGATCTGGCGATAGAAGATCCTGTACGCGGCAGGGACCGGTTCGCGGCGGACTCCGACCGCGTGCGCCCCCCTGAACCGGTCCGACAGTTCCTGCAGCCTGCGCTTGAGCCGCGCCGGCGAGGATCCGCGGGTCGCACCCACGCGCTTGAGCCGCGCGTGCGAGAACAGCAAGCGCAGTTGCGGAAGCTCGTCCTCGACCTCCTGCGAGCGCCAACCGACCTGCGGCGTGAACACGTCCTGGACGCCGCTGCCACGCGCGCCACTGCCGGCGCCGGCGCCTGAGCGATCGCCGCCAGCGGCTTCGCTCATCGCGCGAGCCCGTCCTCGATATCGCTCATCTCGACGGCTGCCTCCAGCCGTACGCGCGAGCCTGGGCGACCAGCGCCGAGACTCGCGCCCGCAGGGCCGCTCGCGAGGGGTTGCCGAGGATCGCCGCGCTCTGGACCCTTCCGCCGGGGAGGACGAGCGTCGTCTGCGGGCAGCTCGCCACCTTGTACATCGGCGCCAGCACGCCGCTGCGATCGATGCCGATGCGCACGTCGTGAAGACCCCGCTGGGAGATCAGCTTGCGCAGCGAGCCGACCTGCCCCTTCAGGGCCACCCCCGCGAAGCTCACCCCCGGAAACGCCGGCGCCAGTGCCTGCATGTCAGAGAGGATCGCATCGCAGGAGCCGGCTTGCACGAACACCGCCAGCACCACCGGCCCCCGTTCGTAGAGTTCGCAGACATTCAGGATGCCTGCGCCGCGAACCGTGCACGCCGGGCGTTTCCCCGCCTGCCCTTCATCCGGATGTCTGGCGACGTTGACGTCGCCCGCCAGGCTGCCGCTGGCCAGGGGTGCGGCAAAAGGCGGAATCGCCTGCCCGGCGGCCACCCCACGGGCGCCGTTCGGCTTGGTCACGATCGTGTTGATCGTGATCAGCGCGAGGATCACGATCGCCAGCAGCGCTACGTAGCGCCCGTAGCGCTGCGGACGCAGGTACGGCGGCACGCTCTGCGGCGGCGGCTCGCGCCTGCTCGCGCGCGAGTGCATGAGCGGCACGTCGCGCCCGCCCTGCCCTCGAGGCGCTGCGGGTGGGGTTCCGCGAAAGGCCTGCCCGGGGACGCGCGGACCCCCCGCTCGCTCGCCCTCTCCCTCGAGGTCCCGCTCGGGCGGTTCCTCAGATGGGCTCATGCCGAGTGCGGCCGCGCAGTCGGGCGCGTGAAAGAGCCAGCAGCGATGAGCTTCCACGCCGGCGCTGCCTGCTCGGCCCGCGCTCGGACAGCATCAGCGCGGCGGGCAGCGCCACCAGCACTCCCACGAGCGAGACGCTGAGGTCGATCAGCGTCACGAGCCCGAAGTCGCGCAGCATCGCGATGTTCGACAGGATCAGCACGCCGAAGCCCGCAATCGCAGTCACACCCGATGCGGCAACCGCGGCGCCGGTGTGCCGGTAGGTGCGACGGAGCGCCTCGACGACATCGTGCCCCGCCGCTCGCTCCTGGCGATGACGCTCGGCGAGCAGCACGCTGAACTCGGTCGCCACCGCGATCACGAGCGCACCGAGTGTCACCGACATCGGGTTCAGCGGCACCCTGACGAGGAACAGCACCAGCGCCGACCAGCCGCTCGCGAGCACGATCGGCGCAAGCGGCACGAGCGTCCGCCGGCGATCGCCGCGAAACGCGATCAGCAGCACGAGCGCCACCGCGAGCAGACCGGCGAGCAGCATCTCCAGGCGATGCCATGGCGAGGCGATCTGCGCGTTGGCCTGAGCCGCCAGGACCGGCAGCCCGACGAGCTCGGCCGTCACTCCCTGGGGCGGATGCAGGTGAGAGCGCATCGCTTCGATCAGCTGCTGCTGCTCGCCCAGTCCCATCAGGCGGATGCCGAATGCGAGCGTCGCCGCGTGCCCGCCCGGAGCGATCACATCCTGGGAGAAGTAGGGCGGGATCGCCCCCAACAGCGCCTTGACCTGGGCGGCGGTGAGCTTCGCGGGCTTCGAGCCTTCGCGCTGGAACAGGTCCGGGAGCGAGAACGCGGGGCACAACCGCGCCCGTCCACAGCCGCGGCTGTCGCTGTATCCAAAGCGCGCCAGCATCGCGTGCTCATAGGAGCTCATCCATTCGATCGTCGCCGGCTTCTCGACATCCTTGCCGCTCACCATCAGGTCGAGCTCGCCGCCGACGCCGCTGAGGCGCTCGAGCGTGTTGAGGTTCTGCAGCGACGCCATGTTCTGCGGCGCAAGCTTGGTGATGTCACTTTGCACGCTCGTCTGAGACTCGAGCACCCAGCCGAGCGCCGCCAGCGCCAGCCCGAGCGCCAGCACCCGCTCCGGCCGGCGCACCGCGTGCACGAGCGCGGCCCGCGAGACGGCGCGGGTCAGCGGGTTCTCGGCCAGCAGCTCGCGTGCCCCGCGCCAGGCGGGGGCGAGGCTGGAGGTGACGGCATCGATGCCGCGACGCGCGTGCGCGGCGACCGCGCCGAGCGCCGCGAAACGCGGGCCTGGGCCTCGCCCGGCGGGCTCGCGCACGGCGCCCGCTCCCATCCCCACGTCCGCCCTCGCCGCAGCGCGCGTGCGGCGCTGTGCCGCGTACACGAGCGCGGCCGAGCCGGCTGTCAGGGCGCAGACGAACGCGACTGCGACGCCGAACGCCAGCAGCAGCCCGAATCCCCGCACCATCGGCACCGGCGAGCTCAGCAGCGCCAGCGTCGCGAACGCGCTGGCCGCACAGGCGGTGGCGATCGTCGGACCGCCGCTGAGCACCGCCTCGTGGACGGCGGCCCGAACGTCTGGCGCCCCCGCCTGCAACGCCTCCGCGACACGCGACTGGAACTGGATCGCGTAATCGACAGCGAGTCCGATCAACACCGGCAGGACCGCCACCTGGGCGACCGTCAGCGAGGCCCCCACCAGTGACAGGCAGCCGAACGTGATCGCGCTCGCCAGCAGCGCGACGCCCAGCGGCAGCAGACGCGGGCGCCCGCGGAAGACCAGCCCGAGCGCCGCCGCCATCACGGCCAGCGCGGCTATCAGCAGCAGCTCGATCGAGTGACTGAGCGAGTTGGTTAGGTCGGACACGACCGCGGGCTCGCCCGTGACGAGGTAGCTCTCCCCGTGCGTCAGCCGCCATTGCGGCATCGCGATCGCTTTGCGGATCAGCGCGATCGTGTGGCTGCGTGCGGCTTCGGAGAGGCCCGCCCGCATTCGCACCGAGATCAACGCCGCATTTGGGCTTGGGAACAGGTAGGCAAATCGCTGCTTGGGGGTCCCCACGGGCTTGCTCGAGTCGAACACCAGCGTCGACACGAATCCCGGTTCGTCGAGGCCCGGCCGCGATGTCAGCCCGTACTGCAGCGCAAGCGTCGCAATTCCCTCGCGGAATCGTGCGATGGTGATGGAGCTCGCCTGCTTACCGAGCTGCTTCGCTTCAGCTTCGCTGTGCCCGTGGGCGAGCGCCGACTGCGTGACCGCCTGCTGGGCTTCGCGCGCCTGCGCTTCCGCCTGCTTGGTCTGGCTGGTGAGCTGACCTTGGATCTGTTCGGCCGCCTCATTGACGAACGTGCCGGGGCCCAGCACGACCTTTACCGTCTTGGCCCGCGCGATCTGCCCGCACGGCCCGGCGCGACCCCCCTCCGAGGCCAGCGCCGATACCGGCACGTTGCCCGACAGGCACCCCTCGAGTCCGACCAGACGGTTGATGTCGGAGCTCAGCAACAGCTGCTGGAGGCTGCCCTTGACGAGCACCTCGACCGGCTCTTCGCCGAAGTTGGCGTAGAAGCGCTGGGTAGCCCGGTACTGGGGGCTCGAGCTCGACACGAACGTGCTCGTCGCCGCGCTCGGAGTCAGCTGCAGCGCGAGCGCCGCGCCGGCGAGGCCGAGCGCGCACGCCAGCGCGAGCGTCAGCAGCGGGCGACGCGCCGCGCCGCCCGCGAGGGCGCTCAGGGCTCGTGCCGGGTTCACTCCATTCCGAGAGGACCCGCGGAGTCCCCGGACAGGAACTGGCGAACGAACGGGTCTTCGGAAGCAAACAGCTCAGCCGCTGGACCTGACTCGACGATCTCGCCCTTCCACAAGACCGCGATGTATTCGGCGACTCGCCTGGCGCTCATGATGTCGTGCGTGATCACCACGTAGCAGCCGCCATTCTCGGCGTGAATTTCCTTGATCAGCTCGCACAGCAGCGCGGTGCGCACGGGATCGAGGCCGGAGTCGGGCTCATCGAACAGCACGATGTCCGGATCCAGGACCAGCGCGCGTGCGAATCCGGCGCGCTTGCGCATGCCTCCGGAGAGCTGGTTGGGCATCTTCTCGCCCTCCCCTCCGAGCCCGACCTCGCGCAGGCGCCCGTTGACGATCTCGGCGATCTCCTCATCGCTCTTCTCGGTGTGCTGGCGCAGCGGGAAGGCGACGTTGTCATAGAGGTTGATCGAGCCGAACAGCGCGCCATCCTGGAACAGGACGCCGAACTTCTTGCGGATCTCGAACAAATCCGCATCGGACAGGCTCGGGATCGACTGGCCATGCACGAGCACATCGCCCTCGTCCGGGTAGAGCAGGCCCACAATGTGCTTGATGCACACCGACTTGCCCGTCCCCGACGGGCCGAGGATCATCGAGATCCGATCCTCGGGAAGGCTCAAGTTCAGCCCGCGCAGCACGTGGTTGTTGCCGAACGACTTGTGAACGTCGATGAACTCGATCGCATCTTCGCGGCGCGGCGGCTCCTCGGCCGGCGGTCCGGCCGCTGACGCTGTGCTCTCGGGCGAGATCGTGGGGTCGCCGGCCATCGTCAGCCTCCGATCGGCGCGCGCGGATTTGCGCCCCAGAAGATCTGGGTCCCAACCATTCCGATCAAATGCACGAGCACGATGTTGAGCACCATCGACTTCGCCGTGGCGGTACCAACCCCCACGGGTCCGCCACTCGCGTTATATCCGTAGTAACAGCCTACGAGCACGATAGCGGTGGCCATGAACATGGCCTTAATTAGGCTGTAGACGAAGTCCGGTGGGTTCTGGAACTGCCAGAAGATCAGCAGGTAGCCACCAGATGAGACGTAGCCTATCTGTTGGACCACCGCGATATACGAAGCCAGGAAGGCCCCTCCTATTCCGGCGAGATAGATGAACGGGAGCACGATCCAGGCCGCCAGCAGGCGGGTCGCGCACAGGAACGTCATCGAGTCGATCCCCATCACCTCGAGCGCGTCGATCTCCTCGGAGATCCGCATCGCGCCGAGCTCGGCGACGATCCCGGTGCCCACCTTCGCGGCCATCATGTAGCCGAATGCGTAGGGGATGATCTCGCGCAGATCACACCAGGCGCTGAACACGCCCGAGTAGGCAGGCGCGCCCTGGGCCTCGGTGAAGTAGGCGCCCTCGATGCCGCACTCGAGGCCGAGGATGAACATCAGCGCCCAGATGATCAGCGTCGAGGAGATGATCAAGATGCCCGACTGGCGCAGCGCCTCGCCGAAGAAGCGGAAGACCCTAAGGCCCCAGACCTCGCCGACGACGTTGCCCGTGAACCCCGCGATCTCGCCGGTCGCGGCGATCCATTCGCGAGGTGCCGCGATCGGCTCGCTCACTTGATCACCAGGATCCCGGGGTGGGTGGCGAGCAGCGTCTGGGTGAACACGTAGTCGAACGCGAAGATCGCCAGGAACGTGACCACTACAGCCTGGTTGACCGCACGTCCCACGCCCTCGGCTCCGCCGGAGGCGGTCATGCCCTTGTAGCAGCACACGATCGCGATGACCGCGCCGAAGATCGTCGTCTTCAGGACCGAGCCCCAGAGGTCGGTCGTCGAGGCGTTAGCGAACAGCGTCGCCCAGAACGGTCCCAGCGGCTGACCGTTGACGAGCTCGGCGATGATCCCGCCGAAGATCCCGAACAGCAGCGCATAGATGTCGAACAGCCCCGTCACGACCATCAGCGCGAGAAAGCGGGGCACGACGAGGTTCTTGATCGGATCGACGCCGAGCACCTGCAGCGCGTCGAGCTCCTCGCGAATCTTGCGCGCTCCGAGGTCGGCGGTGATCGCCGTTCCCGCGACTCCCGCAAGCACGATCGCGGTCACGTTCGGGCCGATCTCGCGAATCGCCGCGAGCACGAAGAACCCTCCGAGGCGATCGAGCGCGCCGAAGATCGTGAGGAAGTTCGCGGCCTGTAGGCCGGGCGCCGCGTAGTTGATGCAGACCGTCGAGATCAGCAGCGGAAACCAACACAGCCGCAGCGCGAACAGGAATTGCGAGACGAACTCGCCGCCATACGGATAGGGCGGGCGCAGTGCCGACCAGATCGTCCGGCCGGTCAGGACCATCATGTCCCCGATTTCCTCGAGCAGGTTCCTCGTCGGGAAGAACGCCCGCTCGGCTGCGCTGCGAACCATCTCTGTGCTGCCCTCCTCGGTCGCGTCGACGGCTCTGGGAACTCTACGCGATGCGCCCTCCGCCCGCCACCAGTGGGCGCCGTCCGCGATCACCGAAACTGAATCCGCCGGGCCCGGAGCGGCTGCCCGCGCGGTG
Source organism: uncultured Solirubrobacterales bacterium (assembly GCA_963706765.1). Classification (GTDB taxonomy): domain Bacteria; phylum Actinomycetota; class Thermoleophilia; order Solirubrobacterales; family Solirubrobacteraceae; genus Palsa-744. Next base: position 709,785 of record OY970168.1, read on the forward strand.
GCCAGCCGCGCGCGCTCGCCGAGCTCGATCGGCCTCTGCACGCGCCCCGACCGGCCGGCGGGGGCGCGCCGGCCGCCGAAGCGGTCTCGGGCACGCGCGGGCGTACCCCTGCGGAGCATGCCGAGCGCCATCGCCACTGGTATCGTGGCCCACGCTGTGAGGGGAGGTCAGATGCTCATGATCGCGGTGTTCGGCGCCAGCGCAACGCTCGTTGCAGCGGGCTGTGGCGGCGGGTCGACGCAGGACGCGCACGAAGCGGCGGCGACCTACACCGTGGCCGTGCCGCGCGCGAGCTTCCCAGCGCGTCAGGCAGTCGCCCGACCGACGGAGATGCTGGTGAAGGTCCGCAACGCCGGCGCGCACACGCTCCCGAACGTCGCGGTTACGCTCGACTCGCTCTACTACACCTCGAACTTCCCCGAGCTCGCGGCCAAGAAGCGTCCGATCTGGGTGGTCGAAACCGGCCCCGGGGCAGTGGCCAAACGGCCGGTCGAAAGCGAGGCGGTCTCGCCGCCGGGGGGCGGCCAGACGGCGTACGTCGAGACCTGGGCCCTGGGGGCGCTCGCGTCGGGCGCCACGCGAACGTTCCGCTGGCACCTGGCGCCGGTCAAGCCCGGCCAGTTCAAGGTCCGCTATCTCGTCGCCGCCGGCCTCGCCGGGAAGGCCAAAGCGAGGCTGGCCTCGGGCGCGATCCCGCAGGGGACCTTCACCGCCACGATCGAGCCGCGGCCTCCCGCGACCTACGTGAACCCGAACACGGGGAAAGTGGTCGCGGGGACCTACCCCCCCAACACCTGAGACTCCCGCTCGCCGGCCCGGAACGGGCTGACGCAGCCGTCGAGGCTTCTCGCGCACGCGCTTTGCGCGTGCGCGAGTTGCGCCGGCTTCGCGCGGGCGAGTTGGCCGGCTGTCCAAAGCGCACCCGCTCCGATTTCGCCAGCCGGTGATGCCCATGGCGCGAATCGCCACTACGATTGCATTCCGGCCCCCCGCTCGCGCGGCGTGCGGCTGTCCGCGGCCCGGTCGCCGGGACGCCAATCACATCCAGAGGAGGAATCGCCCCGCCCATGCCCAGGACCCGTCAGCAGAACGTAACCGCCGCGCAGTGGAGCGCAAACGGCAGCGCGCTCGGCTCCACCGACCTTACGCTGCCGGGGAATCAGGTGTTCGCCGCGAACGTGTTCAGCGCGAGCCTGCAGCGTCAGCGACTTCCAAAGCACGTCTACAAGGCGCTCAAGCGCACCCTCGAGCAAGGCGAGGCGCTCGACACCTCGCTGGCGGACGCCGTCGCGCAGGCGATGAAGGACTGGGCGATGGAGCGTGGGGCGACCCACTACACCCACTGGTTCCAGCCGCTGACGGGGTCGACCGCGGAGAAGCACGACTCCTTCTACGCGCCCGCGGGCGACGGCACCGCGATTGCGGAGTTCTCGGGCAAGGAGCTGATCCAGGGCGAGCCCGACGCTTCGTCGTTCCCGACCGGCGGCATCAGGGCGACGTTCGAGGCGCGCGGTTACACGGCCTGGGATCCGACCTCGCCGGCGTTCCTGCTCGAGAACCCGAACGGGGCGCTGCTATGCATCCCGACCGCGTTCGCGTCCTGGACCGGAGAGGCGCTCGACCACAAGATCCCGCTGTTGCGCTCGATGGACGCGCTGTCGGGCGCGGCGATGCGCGCACTCGAGCTGCTCGGCTCGGCGGAGGGGGCCAAGCGCGTGTTCACGACCGTCGGCCCCGAGCAGGAGTACTTCCTGATCGACGAGCAGTACTACTTCGAACGGCCCGACCTCGTGACGACCGGGCGCACGCTGTTCGGCGCCAAGCCCCCGAAGGGCCATGAGCTCGACGATCACTACTTCGGCTCGATCCCCGAGCGGATCCTCGCCTGCATGCTCGAGACCGAGCTCGAGCTCGCGAAGCTCGGGGTGCCGGTCAAGACCCGGCACAACGAGGTCGCGCCGAACCAGTACGAGATAGCGCCCGTGTTCGAGAACTCGAACGTCGGCTGCGACCACCAGCAGCTGACCATGCAGGTGATGCAGAACGTCGCGCGTCGCTACGGGCTCGTGTGCCTGCTGCACGAGAAGCCGTTCGCCGGCGTCAACGGATCGGGCAAGCACAACAACTGGTCGATGGGCACCGACACCGGGATCAACCTGCTCGACCCCGGAGAGACGCCTTCGGAGAACCTGCAGTTCCTGTTCTTCTGCACCGCGGTCATCCAGGCGGTCAACGCCCACCAGGCCCTGTTGCGAGCTTCGATCGCCTCGCCGGGCCAGGATCACCGGCTCGGCGCCAACGAGGCGCCGCCGGCGATCATCTCGATCTTCCTCGGCGACGAGCTCGAGAAGATCTTCGCCGCGATCGAGGCCGGCAAGGCCCAGCAGTCCAAGCCCGGGTCGTTCCTCGGGCTCGGTACGCCGGTGCTGCCGCCGCTGCCGATGCACGGTGGCGACCGCAACCGCACGAGCCCGTTCGCGTTCACCGGCAACAAGTTCGAGTTCCGCGCGCTTGGCTCGAGCCAGTCGCTGGCGCTGCCGAACACGGTCCTGAACACGATCGTCGCCGAGGCGATCGACGACCTCGCGGGCAAGCTGTCGAGCGCTCTGAAAAGCACCTCGGGCAACCTCGAGAAGGCGGTCGCGAAAGTCGTCAAGGAGAGCTACGCGAACAACAAGCAGATCGTGTTCGACGGCGACAACTACTCGCCCGCATGGCACGCGGAGGCGGAGAAGCGCGGCCTCTACAACCTGCCCTCCACTCCCGAGGCGCTGCCGTGGCTGGTCGACAAAGGCACGGTTGCGCTGTTCAAGAAATACAAAGTGCTCTCCAAGCGCGAGCTCGAGGCGCGCCACGAGGTCTTCCTCGAGCAGTATGCGGTCAAGATCAACATCGAGTCCGAGACTGCCGCCTCGATCGCCCGGACGGGGATCCTGCCGGCCGCGGTCAGGCACCTGAACGAGCTCAAGGCCAGCGGCTTGGACGAGCTCGTGGCCGAGGTCGAGCCGCTCATCAAGGAGCTGCACTTCGCGATCCTCAAGCTCGAGGACGTCAACCTGGCCGAGAACCAGGACGACGCGAACGCCGTCAAGTGGGCTGCTTACGTGCACGACAAGGTGGTTCCAGCGATGGAAGACGTGCGCGATGTCGCAGACCGCCTGGAGGGCGTGGTCGCCGACGACCTGTGGCCTCTGCCCCGCTACTCGGAGATGCTGTTCATCAAGTGATCCGGCGCCGACTGGCGCCAACGGATCGATCTCGCGGCCCCGCGCTCTGGGGCGGGGCCGCAGCGGCGATCATCGCGATCGTCAGCCTGGACGCCGCAGCTCACCGGCGGCCAGGCAAGGTCGCGCGATCAACCATCTAGCATGAGCCCCCAGTGCGCGACTACTGCAAGACCCTGAGCGAACGCGTCGTCGTCTATGACGGCGGCATGGGCGCGACTCTCGAGCAGTTCGAGCTGACGCCCAAGGACTACGGCGGGCTCGCGGGCAAGTGCCACGAGGCGCTGGTGCTCAACCGCCCCGATGTGATCGAGGGCGTCCACGGCTCGATGCTCGAGGCGGGCGCGGAAGTGATCGAGACCGACACCTTTCAGGCGTCGCGCCTGAAGCTCGCGGAGTGGGGTCTGGCCGACTACACCGTCGAGATCAACACGACCGCGGCGGAGATCGCGCGTCGCGCGGCCGGCGAGAGCCGGTTCGTCGCCGGCTCGATCGGTCCGACCGGATTCCTGCCGGCATCCGAAGACCCGACGCTCGGGCAGATCGGCTTCGGCGAGCTGGTCGAGGTCTTCGCCGAGCAGGCCGCGGGGCTGATCGAGGGCGGCGCCGACCTGCTGATCATCGAGACAGCGCAGGACATCCTCGAGGTCAAGGCGGCCGTCTTCGGAGCGCGCGAGGCGTTCGCCAGCACCGGCCGAACGCTGCCGATCCACACTTCGGTGTCGCTGCTGCCGAACGGCGGCAAGATGCTGCTGGGCACCGACATCTCGGCGGTACTGACGACGCTCTCGGCCCTGCGCGTCGACGTGATCGGGCTGAACTGCTCGACCGGACCGGAGGACATGCGTGACGCGATCCGCTTCCTCGGTGAATTCTGCCCGCTGCCCGTCGCCTGCATCCCCAACGCGGGGGTGCCGCTGCAGGGGCCCGACGGAGAGACGATCTTCCCCGAGCAGCCCGAGCCGCTGGCCGAGACGCTGAACGAATTCGTCGAGCGCTACGGCGTCGGCATCGTGGGCGGCTGCTGCGGCACCACACCCGAGCACATTCGCGCGATCGTGGACCGGGTCGGCGGGCGTCCGGTGGGCGCGCGACCGGCGCCGCGAGCGGCGCACGTGTCCTCGATGATCGCGGCCACGCCGCTCGTGCAGGAGCCACGGCCGACGATGGTCGGCGAGCGCGTCAACTCCCAGGGCTCGCGCAAGGCCAAGGAGCTGCTGCTCGCCGACGACTACGACGGGCTCGTGCAGGTGGCCGAGGATCAGGTGACCGGTGGCGCGCACGTGCTCGACGTGTGCGTGGCGCTGACCGAGCGAACCGACGAGGCCGAGCAGATGCGTCAGCTGGTCAAGCGCATCTCGCTGACGCAGCCCTCGCCGATCCAGGTCGACTCGACCGAGCCCGAGGTGATCGAGACGGCGCTCGCTCAGATTCCCGGGCGCGCGATCGTCAACTCGGTCAACCTCGAGGCCGGGCGCGCGAAGCTCGACCGGGTCGCGCCTCTCGCGCATGCCCATGGCGCCGCGCTGATCGCGCTCACGATCGACGAGACCGGCATGGCCAAGACCGCCCAGCGCAAGCTCGAGATCGCGCAGCGGATACGCGATCTGTGCTGCTCTGAGCACGGCTTCGACCCCGAGCTTCTGATCTTCGACTGCCTCACGTTCACGCTCACCACCGGCGATGACGAGTGGAAGCCCTCGGCGGTCGAGACGATCGAGGGAATCCGGCGGATCAAGGCCGAGATCCCGCAGGTCAAGACCTCGCTCGGGGTTTCCAACGTCTCCTTCGGCGTCTCCCCGGGCGCGCGGGCGGTGCTGAACTCGGCGTTCCTGCACCACTGCGTGCAGGCGGGCCTCGACCTGGCGATGGTCAATCCCAACCACATAACCCCCTACTCGGAGATCTCCGACGCCGAGCGCGAGCTGGCCGACGATCTCGTGTTCAACCGCCGCGAGGATGCCCTCGAGCGCTTCATCGCGCACTTCGAGTCCAAGGGCGAGGACGACTCCGAGAGCGCCGGCCCCGGCGATCCGACCGAGGGCATGGAGCCCGAGCAGGCGCTGCACTTCCACATCCTGCGGCGGCGCAAGGATGGCGTCGAGGATTGGATCGATCGCTCGGTACAGAAGATCGGCGCGGTGCCGACGCTCAACGAGGTGCTGCTGCCGGCGATGAAGGAGGTCGGCGACAAGTTCGGCGCCGGCGAGCTGATCCTGCCGTTCGTACTGCAGTCCGCCGAGGTGATGAAGCGAGCGGTCGCCCAACTCGAGAAATACCTCGACCGGCTCGAGGGCTATGCCAAGGGCACGGTCGTGCTGGCGACCGTGTTCGGCGACGTCCACGACATCGGCAAGTCGCTCGTCAACACGATCCTCACCAACAACGGCTATACGGTCGTCGACCTCGGCAAGCAGGTGCCGATTCAGACGATCGTCGACGCCGCCCAGGAGCACGAGGCGACCGCGATCGGGCTCTCGGCGCTGCTCGTCTCGACCTCGAAGCAGATGCCGGCGTGCATCCAGGAGCTCCACGCCAAGGGGCTTTCCTACCCGGTGCTGATCGGCGGCGCGGCGATCAATCGGGCGTTCAGCTACCGGGCCCTCTACCCCGGCGGGCGCGAGTCCGAGCAGGCCTACGAGGCGGGCGTGTTCTACTGCAAGGACGCCTTCGAGGGGCTCGCTGTGATGGACCAGCTCGTAGACGCCGACGCGCGCTCCGCGCTGCTCGCAAAGCTGCAGACGAGCGCAGCCGAGTTCCGCGCGAAGGGCGAGCAGCCGGTGGAGGAGCTCGACCTCAGCGACGACTCCGTACGCTCCCCGGCGCGCGTCGACGCCCCGGTGCCGCAACCGCCGTTCTGGGGAGTACGTGAGGTCGAGGTCGATCTCGACGATGTCTACCGACACCTCGACACCCACGTGCTGTTCAAGCTGCACTGGGGCGGTCGGGGTGTCAAAGGCGAGCAGTGGCGCAAGCTGCTGCAGCATGACTTCCGGCCGCGGCTGGAGCGCATGTGGCGCGAGCAGGACTACCTGCAGCCGCGAGCGCTGCTCGGCTTCTTTCCCTGCTATGCGCTCGGCAACGAGATCGTCGTGCTGGACCCTGACGATCGTGAGCGTGAGCTGACTCGTTTCGTGTGTCCCCGCCAGCCCAAGGGCGACAGGCTCTGCCTGGCCGACTTCTTCAAGCCCGCGATCGACGGCGAGCCGCCGCAGGAGCTCGACGTGATCGCGGTGCAGGCGGTCACCGTCGGCTCGCAGGTGACCGAGCTGCTGGCACAGCTCGAGCGCGAAGGTGAGTTCGCCGAGCAGCTGTTCGTGCACGGTCTCGGCGTACAGTCGGCCGAGGGGCTCGCCGAGTGGCTGCACAGCGAAGGTCGCAGGATGCTCGGCATCCCCGCCACCCAGGGCAGACGCTACTCGTGGGGCTACCCGGCGGTCCCCGACCAGAGCGAGCACGTGAAGGTCGAGCGGCTGCTCGACCTCCAGCAGATCGGCATGCGCATCACCGAGGGCGGCTACGCACCCGACCCGGAGCAGTCGACGCTCGCCCTCGTCGTCCACCACCCGCAGGCGATCTACTTCGGCACGCGACAGGGCCGACTGCTGCCGGACGGCTCCCCCGACGACGTGATCAAGGGCTCCTCGCGCGACCCCTCGCTGTTCGAGGACCTCGGCGACTCCGAGCCGCCAGACGGCGCGGTCGAACAGGAGGACGAGCCCGCGATGGCGGGCGAAGGCCAGAGCTGATCGCCTAGGCGCGCTCGGCGCCGACGCCGACGCCGACGGAGCCCTGCCGAGGCTCGGGCAACGCCGGTAGCCGCACGGGCGTCGCGTGCATCGTGCGCAGCCGTACTTCGCGCCAGGACAATCCCTCGTTCAACAGCGCCGGCAGGCCCATGATCAGGGCAGTGGCGAGCTCGACCGCCTGCAGCACGATGCCGTAGGCGATCGCTTCCGGCGTCGAGACGTGGTAGGCGCCCGCCAGCACGGCGACGCACGCAGCCTGAAAGACGCCGACGTTGGCCGGCGTGGCCGGCACCAGCGCGGTGACGTTGACCGCGAACAGCACCGCCGCCGCCGCGCCGACGCCGGCCTGCGAGTCGAGGCCGAGCGCCATCAACAGCAACCAGCACGACAGCCATTGCAGAGCCCAGGCGCCGAGCTGAGCGGTCGTGGCGAGCAGCGCCGGGCGTGGCTGGCCGAACACGCGCAGGCCATCGCGCAGGCGCAACAGCGATCGCCGCAACGCCGCCATCAGCCCCTGCAGCCGCCGCGAGCGCGACACCGCCGCCGGCGGGATCAGCATCGGCGCCAGCAGCAGCGCGGCCAGCGCGCACAGGGGCGCCAGCGCGACCAGCAGCAGGGCACGATCGTGGCCCTCGAGCACGCTCACGCGCGAGAGCGTGACGCCCGCCAGCACCGTCAGCGCGAGCAGGTTCAGCAACGTCTGCGAGACCATCGTCCCGAGCACCACCGGCAGCGTTTCGCGGGCACGCCCAAGGCGGCGGGCCACGATCAGTGCGCGCGAGGGCTCGCCGAGCCGCGCAGGCAGCGTCGCAGACATCAGCACGCCGATGAACGTCCCCTGCATCGCGTCGCGCCGTTTCGCACGACGCCAGGTCGGCGCGGCGATCAGGATCGCGTGCCAGGCCAGAGCGCGCACGAACATGGCCGCACACATCAGCCCGACGCCCGCCGCCACCAGGCCCGGCTTCGAAGCCAGCAGCGACGCGGCGACACGCGTCACCCCGACGCGCTGCAGCACGATCGCCGCCATACCCGCGCCCGCGAGCGTGCTCGTCACGAGCCCCAGCCGGCGCGCCGCGCGCAGGCCGCGAGCGCGCCTGCCGACCGCAGGCCGCTGTAGGGCCGAGCCCGATCGAGACTCGAGTGAGGGCAGTCGCTGCGCGGGCACCGGCGCCAGCAGGTCGGCGGGTATGTACCCGTGGCGAACCGCCACACGTGAGAGCCGTGTCCCCGGCTCGCCGACAGCGAGCGCCTGCTCGTAGCTGTCGAGCACTTCAGCGGCGACGTGCGGCCATGCGAAGCGCTCGGCGCGCTCGCGCGCGGCCGCCGCCATCGCCTCGCGCCGCGCGGGTCCCAGCGCCAGGTCGCGCAGCGCCTGCGCGAGCGCGAGCGGATCGCCGGCTGCAACCAGTTGTCCGTCGATGCCATCCCGCAGCACATCGCGGTAGCCGGGGATGTCGGAGGCGAGGACCGGGATGCCCGCGGCCAGCCCCTCGGTGATCACCATGCCGAAGCTCTCGCCGTGAAGCGACGGCGCGCACAGCACGTCGGCGTTCTCGAGCTCGTGCAGCTTGCGCTCCTCCGAGACCTTCCCGAGCGCGTCGATCGCACTGTCGTCGAGGATCATGTGCGAGACCTCCTCGGCCGATGCGCCCACCAGCGTGAGCGTCGCGGGCACGTGCTCGCGCAGAGCCTCGAACGCCCTCAGCAGCACCGGCAGGCCCTTGCGCTCGACCGCCGCTCCGACGAACAGGATCCGCAGCGGCGCCTCGTCCCGGCTCCCCGCGAACGGCGGCTCCAGCTCGCGAACGTGAACGCCGTTGGGCACGATCCGGTAGCGCCCGCCAAAGAAGCGCCGCCCGGTCCAAGCGGCCGCGTCGGACACGGCGATACGGACGCGCAGGCGGTTCATCCGCCGGCGTGCGCCCAATGGCACCGCCGCAATTCCGTTGCTGATCTGGTTCTCGGAGTAGGTGTGGAAGGTGCCCACCAGCGGCAGCCTGCCGGCGCTCAGCAGCGCGTCCCAGCACACGAGTGGGACGACCGGCTCGTGCAGGTGCACGACGTCGTAGCCACCCTCGGACAGCTCGCGTCGCAGCGCATGCACCGCGCGTGGGGTGCACGTGATGTTCGAGACCGCCCCGTTGGCCGGGATGCCTACGGTGCGCCCGAGCGAGACAAAGCTCGGTGGGCACACGCGCGCCTGCGGGCGGGCCCCCCGGTGCAGTCGACGCGAGAGCGTGTCGTCGGGGTCGTAAGGGGCGAGGATCCGGGCCTCGTGGCCGAGCGTCGCAAGCTCCGTCGCGAGAGCCTCGATGTGGCGCGTGACGCCACCCGGGTAGGTCCACGAGTACGGAGAGACCAGGGCGATCCGCACTCGCCGATTCTAGCCCCAGCCAGCGACGCGACGCCCGTCGGCCACGGCGTGGCTGCGATAATCGCCCGATGGCCGCCAGGCACTTCGTCAAGTACACGTTCCTGAAGCTCGACCCGGCCTGGCGCCGGCTGGCGCCCGAGCGACGCGCGCAGGACAAGCGCGAGCTGATGGCGGCCTGCGAGGACTTCGCGGACGGCCACCTGCTGCAGTGCTTCTCGCTGATGGGCACCCGCGCGGACGCCGAGCTGATGCTGCTGGCGGAGGCGGAGAACCTGGACCGCATCCACGAGTTCCACGTCGTGCTTGCGCAGAGCGGGCTGATGAAGTGGGCGGACATCACCCATTCCTTCCTCGGGATGCGAAAGAGCTCCGAATACTCCGAAGACGAGCGCACCGCCCCGCGGGGCTTTCGCGGCAGGTACGTGTTCGTCTACCCGTTCGTGAAGTCGCGCGAGTGGTACTCGCTGCCGGGCGAGGAGCGCTGGCGGATCATGCAGGGCCACATCTCCGTCGGACGCGAATACCCGGGCGTAGACAACCACACCGCATACTCGTTCGGACTCGATGACCAGGAGTTCGTGGTGGCCTTCGACACCGACGATGTCGGCACGTTCCTCGACCTCGTGCAACGGCTGCGCAGCACCGAGGCCTCGCGCTACACGGTCCGCGACACGCCGAGCTTCACGTGCATCCGGATGTCGCTGGAGCGCGCGCTCGGGGCGCTCGACGGCGAGCCGATCGGCGCTGAGGCGCTCTCGACCTCCTGACGACGCGACCGTGCCGAGCCGCCGCAGCCAGGGACAGCGCACGAGCTCGACACCAGCCGCGCGCGGGCAGAAGCAGGCGAACGCCGCCGGCTCGGCGAAACCCGCAGGCCCTGCGGGCAAGACGCGCGCACCGGCACCCGCCACGCCCCAACGCCGGCGCCCCTCCCAGCGCGGCCTTGCCCATCTGCGGCGCTCCGATCCGGTGCTCGCGCGCATGATCGATGAGGTCGGGCGACTGCCGGACCCGCGCGAGGGAAGGCCCGACCAGGACGACCACTACGGCGCGCTCGTGCGCTCGATCGTAGGTCAGCAGCTGTCGGTGCTTGCGGCCAGAGCCATCTATGGACGCCTGACCGAGCGCTTCGGCGGGCGCCCGCCGACTCCGCAGGAGATCCTGCTCGACGAGCCGGACGAGCTGCGCGCCGCCGCTGGGCTCTCGCGCGCCAAGGTCGGCTTCCTGCGCTCGCTCGCCGGGCACGTGATCTCGGGCGAGCTCGACCTGGAGCACCTCGACGAGCTCGACGACGACACCGTGATCGCGGAGCTGACCGCGGTCAAGGGGCTCGGCACGTGGACGGCGCACATGTTCCTGATGTTCCACCTCGGACGCCCCGACGTCCTGGCGGTCGGCGACCTCGGCATCCGCCGCGCGATCGAGCGCGGGTACGGCCTCGACGAGCTTCCCGACGCTGCGCAGATCGAGGCGATCGCCGAGCCGTGGTGTCCCTACCGCACACTGGCGTGCCGCTACCTGTGGCGCTCGCTGCAGAACGAGCCGGCCTAGCCGCCGGCGCGAGCAACGGCGCACCTCGCCTCAGATCCGGCGAAGCGACCGGCCCGGGCGCCGCCCGAGCCGGTCGATGGTCCCGCAGCCAGCCGTTGCGGCTAGCTGCCGAGTTCTCCTTCCACTACTTCCCCATTTGAGGTGAGGTTGAATTCGCCGCTGAGTTCGCCTTTTTCAGGGCAGATTTCCGCGCTGCCTTTCTTGGCGCGCTTGAACACCTGTTTGGTCGTCGTGATCTTGACCGGGCCATTGGTGTTGAACTTGCTTTCGACCTTCGCGGCTTCGAACACGCATTTCGCGTTGCCCGCATCTGGGAACGTCGACGTGAACGTGACCTTTTTCGTGCCTTTGATCTTGGTTATGCCTTTGGTGTTGAATTCAACCGGCCAGGGAAAGCCGGAGGCAGCGATTTCAGTCGGACCGAAGGCCGACGTTTTGCAGAGCCCACCCGCTTCTTTGCCTTTCGAGGCCTCTTTGGTCACTTTCCCCTTGTCCTTGGCCGATTCGTTCGTTTCCAGCGTTCCCGTGAGCGTGTTTTCAGAGCATTCGAGATTGCCGGCTGAAGTGACGAACACGAGGTTCGAGCTGAACGCGGTGAGCGTGGCGCCCGGCGCAAGCTTGCCTTTTGCGGTCTTCGCGATCAGGACCGTTTTCGCCGACGCGCTGCCCGCCGCGGCGGCACTGAACGCTAGGAGGCTGACCAGGCAGAGCCCCATGATGCTGATACGTCTCATGCACACTCCTGTGGTGTCGCTTTGATATCGCTGTGATCCGGCGAGAGACTCGCGTGGGACAGTCGCCAGCGCCGCAGCGGCGCGCGACCGCCCATCCCATCCTCCATCAGATCGCACGGTCCGTCATTACCCATCCTGTCGAACCTCTAATCGCGAATCGCGCAAGGTCTGCGACGTCAGGGGGCGATGACCCGTCGCACCGCGGTGGACGGGCGATCGCCTCGCGGAGCGTGCGGGCCTGCGTCACCCGCACGCTCCTGTCTCGTCTAGCTCATGGCTTGGCTTTAACCTCGAGTTCTTCTTCGCTGTACAGTTCTTCCTTGTGCGAGAGCCCGATCGCTTCGGTGGTTTTTTCCAGCCCAGCGATGAAAGTGGCCGTCATCGTGTCGGCCGTCCCACCTTCGAATGCTTCTGGGATCTGTTTGGCTCCCGCTGACTTGAACCTCAGGACCGTTTCTTCGCGCATCCGGTCCACGGGCTTGTAGGCCCCGATGAACGAGCCTTCGAACAGCACCTGCGTCGCGCCGATCACCGGCCCGCCGCATTCGAACTCGGCGATGATCGAGCCGGCCATCGGTTTGAAGTCCCATCCCACTTTCGGCTTTTCGCCGCCCTGGATGAAGCCCACTTCGCCCGTCAGGGGCAGGGTCTTGATCTCGCCTTCGATCGGTTTGATTTCCCGTTCTTCCGGCGCGAGCCCCTGGCAGGTCTCGTGCAGTGCGGTGTCTTCGCAACCGAGGAACGTATAGGTCACTTTCGTCGTTTTTGCTCCCGTCACTTCACCGTCGCTGAAGCCCGTCGAGCAAGCGATCGTCGAGCCGTTGGCGGTCGTGAACGTGGCTGGTTCACCGATGCCGCCTGCGCCTTCGAGCAGCTTGCTTTCGCCGGGCCCTTCGCTCCATTCGAACTTGCCCGTTTTGGTCGGGCTTTCCTTTGTGCAGGCCTTGTTCTTGTAGGCGCCGCTGTAGACCGTTTTCTTGCCCTGCATCACGCCTTCTACGCGAAGGCACCTGCCGATTTCCGGCAGTTCCGCAGCCGCGGTCGCCGCCGCCACCGCGCTCGCTGCGAACACGATCGCAAGGCACAACCCCATCACCCTGATCCGCTTCATGCCTGAATTTCTCCTTTGACTCCGATTATCGGCGGATGGGCGCGGGACACCCACGCACACGTGTACTCACGAGATGCGCGACACTGCCGGCCTTCCACCCGCAGCGTTATTACCCACGAGCGCAAGCGCCGAAACCACCTGTGTCCCGGGTGTCAGACGAACTTGACGGTCACGTTCGCGCTCGAGCCTGGTCCCGAGGAGGGTGCGAACGCGATATGCAGCTTGACCGTCACATGCTTCTTGCGCTTGAGCCGCTTACGTCCGGCGGCTGTGAGCGAGACCTTCAGCCGGTAGACGCCGGCTTTGGCGACCGACTTCCGTGCGCCCTTCAGGCGCTTGCCTGAGATCGCGATCCGCCCGCCGGCCGGCGCAGACACCGAGACGCTCACGCTGCGGCCCCTGACCACGCGTTTGACGCTGACAGAGTGGGCGGTGAATCCCTTGACCCCGTTGTTGGGCGGCGAGGGTTTGGGGTTTGGGATGTTCCCGCCGCCGGCGCCGGACTGGCTCGAGTAGTTGAACGGCGGCACGCCGCTGCCGGGGGGCTGACAGTGCTCCAGCGAGCAGCTCGGCGGGCCAGCGGATTCGGCGATTCCGCCGTCCACGCGTACGTCGTAGATGTCCCGCAGCCCGTCTTCGTCCTGCAGCGCAAGCTGGGAGGGAGTCGTGATGTAGACGTTTTCGCCGTCCGCGCTCGCGTCCTCGAAGTAGGTCGGAAAGGTGCTTTCGCCGTTGTCGAGCAGCCCCACACAGCCCGCAGCGCTCGCGCATCCGCCGACGCCCGCGGGCTGCCACTCGTAGGCATGGACCGTCTGAGTCACCGGTTCACCTTCGGCCCCCGCTTCGACCAACGGGTCATAGCTGTCGAAGAACACCCTGCCGTCATCGGTCAGGTTGCGCCAGATGTTGCCGAAGATCTGCTCGACGTAGGGACCGAGCGGGCTGAACGGATTGCCGGCTGGCGCGAACACCGGCGGCGCGCCCGTCGGGTCACACGACACGCAGGTCACCGCGCCGGATCCAGCCGTGTAGCGGTACTCGTAGAGCTCGGGATCCGGTTCTTTGGTGTTCACGTCGGTGTTGTCGTAGCCCGTGATCATCTGGTGGGTCGCGAACAGGAGGTACTGGCCGTTGCCGGAGACCCGCGCGACCTCGTACTGCGTCCCGTGCTGCCCGGAGATCGAGTCGAGCTGGGATTCCGGCCCGCCGGACGCGCCCGCCTCTTCCGCTTCGATCGGCGCGATGTAGGAGATGTGGCCTTCGTGGTAGGCGTAGACGCTGGCCGTGTTCGCGGCTTCGTTCTGGGCCCCAGAGGCGCCTTCGCCGGCGACCAACTGCCCGATCGCAGAGAAGTAGACGTGGCCGCCGTCTTCGGAGATGCCGAGCACGCCATGCACGCTCGCGCCCGTGGCGTCCGTCCTGTCGGGCGAGAGGTCGGTGAGGTGATGCGTTTCGGTGTTGTATTCGTACAGATCACACCCGATTCCCTCGAGGGGGTTGCTCGAGCTCGTCTCGCAGAAGCTCTCGCCCGTGCTCGAGTCTTCGGTCAGCCCGTAGCTGGCGAGGAAGAACACGCGACTGCCGTCTTTCGTGGCGGCCTCGAAGATCGCGCCGGTGTCGCGCACGGGCGAGGGCGTCTGCGAGGCCGATATCTCGACCGTTTCGCTCCCGTTGACGCGCATGTAGATCTCTTCTGCGCCTTCGTCGATCTTTTCGTGTTCTTCGACTTCGTGCTTGGCCTCGCCGCCGTCGGAGGTGGCCGTGAAGAACACGCGCGATCCGTCGCCGGAGATCTCGTTGAGGTTAGAGCGCGCGATCCCCGACCCGCCGTGGGTGCCGATCAGGCCTGCTGCATCGCTGCCGTCGGGAAGCACCGACGCGACTCGCGGTCCGCTCGCTTCGGTCCATTCGTACAGCGACGCTTCCGGGGCCCCTTGGAGCCCATAGCCGGCGGCGTTGTTTTCGTAGATCACATGGCCGCAGTCGGCCGACGCCCCGTCAACCGTGTACATCGGCGTGTCGAGATTTTCGCCGGGATCGACCGGTCGCAGCGAGGTCACGAGAGTCTTGGAGCTGCTCGCCGCATCCCAGGCGTAGATGTTTTCGACGCCTTCTTCGGCCGTCTCGTCGGGCGCGAGCAGCGGGGTCTGGTCGCCCGGCTGCTGGGCCTGCGCGAGCCTCGTCGTCTCCACGCCGCAGCTGAGGTTCGCGGCCATGAACACCAACCCGCCCGCGGCATGGGCGTTGCCGGTGTGAAGCGTCGCGAAACGACTGTCGGGAGCCAACGGGAAGACGCTCCACGCCGATCCCGCGGCTGGGCTTTCGCCGAGGTTCTGCGTTTCTTTGCTGCCCGAGCCGCTTTCGGGGGTCGCCCCCGCGATGCCGTACAGCACGCCCGCGCCTTCTTCGGCAGCACGGAACGGGAGGGCCTGGTAGGAGGTGTACTGCGGCACCATCACTTCGTCGCCATTCTTTTCGACCGGCGAGACGAGCTCCCAGCCCCGGCATTCGGGCAGCAGCCCAGCCGAGCCCTGCTGTTCGCGGATCGCTTCGTTGGGGCAGCCCGCGGCGGATGCCGGCGTCGTCGCGAGCGGGCCGGCCAGCGACGCCGCGAACAGCGCCAGCAGCAGCGCCAGCGCGAGCCGACCGCCGCCGAGTCGATGTCCGCGGCCAACCACGCTAGGCCCTCACGCTCGCGGTCTTGGTGGCCGTCTTGCCGGCGGCCGTCAGGCTCGCGCGGAACTTGAGCTTCTTGTGATGCTTGCGCGCCTTGCGGCCAGCCTTGCTGAGCGGGACCTTGATCTGGCGCGAGCCTGCGCCGAGGCGCTTGGAGGTGCTCTTCAGGCCCGCGCCCACGACCTTGACGGTGCCGGCCATGCCGAGCTTGAGCGTCAGCAGCAGCGCGTTGCCTTTGACCTTTGCCTTGGCGACGCTCACCGACGGCGTACAGCCGAGGACCGCGAGCTTGGTCTTCTGCACGACCTGAGCGTTGTTCTGGCCGACGATCGTGGTCGGCGCGATCAGGCTCTGCTCGCAGAGGTTGCCGTTCGCGGCCAGCACGGAGTGTGGACCCTGCGGGAAGTCGGTTTCGAACGAGGTGATGGGGGCGTCGGGCACGGTTTCAAAGCGCGAGTAGGTGATCCCTTTCTTGACGTCCGTGTGGCCGGTGAGTTCGATGCTGACGCCTTCTCCCTGCAGCAGGAAGACGAGGTCGGGGAACGCGGCGCCACCGTGCGAGACCAGGTACGCGGGACCTTCCAGCGGCGCGGTCAGCAGCGGGGTGATCGCCTTCGCGTGACCCACGTTCGAGGCTTCCGGACAGCCCGCCGGGTTGGCGTTGAACTGCGCTTCGGTGCACGCTTTCTGGAGCGTCGTCAGGCGCGAGGGCAGCGCCATCGGCAGCTGCAGTTCGACCTTCTGGATGTGCGCTTCGCCTTCTTTCTGCGCGACCGTGACGAGCAGGCTTGCGCCGTTGGCTTTGCTCGTCTTGGCCTGCGTGGTCGCCGTGAAGGTCGGCTTGAACGACAGCGCCGCGCAGTTGCTGGCCGTAAACGGCGCTTTGAGCCACGGGGTCGTGACGGCGCCTTCGCCGGCTTTCAGCGGCTGGCCGGTGACCATCGCTTCGATGTTCTGCGTCGAGCAGTTGGTCGGGTTGAACATGAAGTTGGCCCGGTTGACTTCGACCCTGACTTCTTTCAGCCGGAAGGGAACCCCGTCGATGCTCTGCGGCAGCGCGTCGCTGGTCACGGTCAGCGCCGAGGTCACGGGGTCGATGCGGATCGCTGCCCTGACGCCGACCGTGCCGAGGTTGAACGGCCCGGCCACCGCCGGCACGACGATCGCAAGTCCGAACGGAGCGCCCTTGTAGCCTTCGGTCAGGTAGACCGGGCCAGAGACGACGTAGGGTGTCGGCCCAGCCCCGGCGGCGGAGGTCGCCGTGCCGATCTGCGAGGGCGCCGGGCAGCTCTTCGCTTCGGCCTGCGCGTTGCTGCAGCGAGAAATGCCCTTGATCGTGCCGAGCAGCCCTGGAGGCGTCTTGACGGTGATGCCCGAGAGGTCCTGTTCGTGGTCCTGCCGTTTGAAGGTCACGGCGAAGTTCGTGTGCTGTCCCGCGGCGGAGTTGCTGGTCCCCGCTTCGAGGGCGGGGGCAAGCGGGAAGCTCCCCGGACAGGGGCTGTCGCCGGCGCCGTAGTCGACCCCGAACGGATGGGCGCCGGCTTCCACGATCCCCGTGCCGGGGATCGGCACTTCGCCCACACTGCCGCTCAAGCTCCAGGAGCTGAGCGTCGCACTCGCCGCGACGCTGCCGCAGACCTGGGGCGTGGCGAGCGGCGCGCCCGGGCCGCCCTTCAGCGTCAGCGTCAGCGTTTCGAACGGCAGCTGCGGATTTTCCTTGAACGTGGTGGTGATCTGTCCCGTGACGGGATTGGTGATGGCGGTTCCGGGCAGCTTGACCCTCACGCCGGAGCCTTCGGCTTCGATGTAGAGGCGGAACAGCCTCCCGCTCGCGTCGTCCTCGGCGCTGCACGGCGAGCATTCCGGAGTCGCGATGTACACGCGCCCTCCGAGCGGTTCTCCGAGCAGCGGCGTCTTGACCGTCACTTCGCCGATCTGCGATTGCGTCGGGCAGGTGCCCCGTTCGGTCGATTCAAGATTGATCTGTTCGGCGCTGCAGGCGGCCAGGCCGTTGGCGCCCGAGGGCGAGATCGTGACGCCTTCGGGCAGCGTCACGGTCGTGTCTTTGAGTTGCGGCGTCGCGCGCCCTTCCGGGCTTTCATCCTGCGGAATGCCGAGCTCGAACTTGAACCCCGAAGGCTGGTCCACTTCTGTCTGCACTTCTTCGAAGCCTTCCCGCGGCACTGCTTTGAAGCCTTCGCGAGACGCCGGCTCAAAACCGATCGACGGGTGGAAGCTGAGCTGATCGCAGCCCTGTACGGGCGGCGATTCGTAGGCGCTCTGCAGCCACTGGGGGCTTTCGAACACGGGGTTGCCCTGCGGCGTCAGCGGGCCCGGTTCCTCCCAGCGATCGACGAACAGCGCTGTGGTCGGGCCCTTCCTGCCGCGAGCCACTTCTTCGGCCTCGGTCACGCAGTCGGCGGGGTTGGTCAGGAACGGTTTCGCCGGTTCGGGGTCGGGGACGCCGAACACCTCTTTCTTTTCGCCCTGATTGAAGCCCGGTTCGTATCCCACCCGGTCGGCGTCGTGCGACGCTTCGGCCGGTACCCCCCACAGGGTCAGCGACAGGCCGTAGACGTTGTAGACCTCGTTGATGTCCGGGGAGAGCACCGTCACCTGGTACTTGCCGTGTTCGCGGATCACGTGCGCGTCGAGGCGGATCGGCACGACGCCGCTGCTGATCACGAAGCCGAACTCGGCCGGCACGCCCGCGGGCGGTTCGAGGTTGAACAGCGGGCGCGTTTCGCCTTTTTTGCCGAACGTCCCGAAGTAGACCTGCACGGTGCCGACCTGGCTTTCGGTCTTGCAGCCGCCGCCCTGGACCGGACCGCCGCGCAGGCCCTCGGTGAATTCCGACTGCGAACAGCGCGCCACCGCCTGCGGATTGCCGATGAATCCTTCGGGCAGCTTGACGTCGGCGTCCTTGACCTGCCCCGGTACGCCCACCTGGGTGCTCTGCTCCTGGCTGTTGAAGAACGGGACGGTGTTGAAGAAGAAGCTCGTCGTCGCCGCATACGGATGCCCGCCGGCGCGCGTGTCCGTTTCGCCGCTGGCATTGAACGCGCCCGCACTGAAGCCACGGACCCCGAATGAGGCGGGGGTCGCACTCACGGTCGCGACGTCCTCGCCCTTCGCGGGCGTCGCTGCGCCGCCGCCGGAGACTTCGGGCGCGTTCACGACCTGCTCGCCTTCGCTGAGCGCGTTCACGTCGGCGTAGGCTTCGATGTTGATCGCAGGCGCCTGCGAGTCCGGCGGCACCGGCGTTTCGGTCGTGCACGTGATCGTCGTGTGGCCCGGCGTCATTGGGGTGCATGTCCAGCCGCCGGCTTCGGGCGCTTCCTTGGTCGTAAACCCGTTCGGCAGTTTGTCGGTGACGGTCACGAGGCCCGCGGTGGGTGTGCTCGAGACGTTGCGCGGGAGGACCTGGAAGACGACCGTGTCGTGCGAGCCGGGCGTCGCGACCGTGGCCACCGCTTCGCCTTCTTCTTCGAGTTCGCCGGGTTTTTCAGGTTCCGGGGCCGGCAGGAAGAGTTCGCCTTCCGCTTCGACCTGCACGCTCCTGCCGCCCAGAGCGCCGGTGAATTCGATCCGGTAGGGAGTCGAGCCCGTTTCGTCGCCAGGGCCGCCCGTGACCGCCACATTGCCTGCGCCCACGATCCGTTCGATCTTTTCCTTGACTTCCGCCGCGGTCGCGTTGAACTTGATCGGCTTGGTTTCTTCGGTTTCGTGGTTTTCGGCGAGCAGTTCTTCCCAGAAGCTCGCTTCTTCGCTTTCGAGATCGAGCGTGAAGTGCCCCTTGACCGCCTTGACGGTCAAGAGCACGACCTCATTCTGCAGCGGCGTGCGCGGCACGTTCGTCGGGCCGTGGTTGGTGATCAGTTCCCACTTCGGCGCCGCCGCGAGCGCCGATCCCGCGAACACGAGCAACGCAGCGATCGCGGTGATGAGCGCCAGCAGACGCCCCCGCCTCGAGCGCAGCCCGATGCGCCTCACAGACTCTGATGCCACGGCGTCCGGTGCGTTTGGCCTAGCGCCTTGACTCGACTCGCCGTCACGCATGTTCTCGTCCTGGGTGCGGCAGCGCCGTCCATCGACCCCATTCGCTCGTTCTAGGTGCTGCATCTCTCCCTGGCTTCTGCTGCCTCGACGTCTGAACTCTTACTACCCACTTGCCCAAGATTTCAACACTCGCAACCCGGCTTCGATGCGATTGCAACTGGCTCGACCGGCCGCTACGCGCCACGCGACCGGTTTCGGCTCGGCCATTCGGGGCGCGAGTCGGTTCGAGGCGCGGTGAGCGCGCAGCTTCAGCGGGCATGCGACCTGGCTGGCAGATCTGGGCACGCAAGCAACGGGGGACCGGCCCGGATGAGCCGGGCCGGTCCCTGCGTTACATGCTCACGTACTGCGTTGACCTACGCTGGCTACAGTTCGGCTTCGACCGTTTCGCCGCCTGAGGTCACGTTGAATTCGCCGCTCAATTCGCCTTTTTCGGGGCAGATTTCGGCGCTTCCTTTTTTGGCTCGCTTGAACACCTGTTTGCTGGTCGTGATCGTGACCGGCCCGCTGGTGTTGAATTTGCTTTCGACCTTCGATGATTCGAAGATGCATTTCGCGTTGCCGGCGCCCGGGAAGGTCGACGTGAAGGTGACCTTTTTGGTGCCTTTGAGCTTGACGACGCCTTTGGTCGTGAATTCGATTTTCCACGGGAAGCCCGAGGAGACGATTTCAGCTGGTCCGAAGGCCGATGTTTTACAGAGGCCTCCGGCTTCTTTGCCTTTCGAGGTCTCTGTGGTGACCTTGCCCTTGTCTTTGGCGGCTCCGTTGGTTTCGAGCGCGCCGGTCAGCGTGTTTTCCGAGCATTCGAGGTTGCCCGCAGCCGTTTTGAAGACCAAGTTCGAGCTGAACGCCTTGACTTCCGAGCCCGACGTGAGCGCGCCTTTTTTCGTCTTCAGCGTCAAGACGGTTTTCGCCGATGCGCTCGAGGCCATCGCGCCGAGCGCGAAGACGGCAACGAGGCACAGCCCCGCGATCCTGATGCGTCGCATCTATCTAACTCCTTTTCCCTCTTGGATGGTTGCCAGCGCTCAGGCTCACCCGCCCGTCCCGGGACGAGATGCCCTACGCCGGTCTCTGCCCCTGTGCTGTACCCCAGCCAGCGGCCCTCCATTCACGACCACGCAGAAAAATTTCCTCTCCGCGTCCTGGTCGTGTCGATCGATGTACAAACAGCCCTACGTCTATGTGCCTCCCTGCACAAAGGCGTCACCGGTACGAATCGTCGTGAAAATGAGTTGGTGGACGGGTGCATATGCTCGCGTACATGCGGCTACGACGACACCCGACCACCGACTCCTCCCCACGGCCCGCCCTATGCCCTCTACCCCTACTCATTAAGAGAGACGCGAACGACCCGACACCGTAAACGGCGCCTGACATCATTGTCTAGGCGACCGTAGCACAGGGGTTCGCGCGATGTCAACCGGGTACCGTCGTGCCACCCGATCGAGGGGCTCGAGCAGGCTGGCCCGGGCCCGGCACGCGCGGATCGCAGCGGTCGGCGGCGACGATTCCGGGCAGCCTGGAGGGCTCCAGCCCCGGCTCGGGTGGCGGGCTCGCGCGGAGCGGGGCGACGATTCCGGGCAGCCTCGAGGGCTCTCGCCCGGCCCGGGTGGCGGGCTCGCGCGGAGCGGGAGCGGCAAACGACGTGCGAGGACTGCTGGCGGGCAGATCGAGCCCGGCTCCAGGGTGCCCTCAGACGGCCGAGACCTGCTCCTCCTCGGCGACCCGGAACGAGGAGCCGCAGCCGCACGCAGCGACGACGTTGGGGTTCTCGACCTTGAAGCCCGCGCCCTGCAGGCTCTCCTCGTAGTCGATAACCGAGCCGCGCACATAGGGCAGGCTCGCGTTGTCGACCAGCAGCTTCAGGCCGTGGCTCTCGAACACCGCGTCGTCCTGGCGCTGCTCATCGAAGGCCAGCTGATACTGAAAGCCCGAGCAGCCGCCGCCGCGGACCCCCACTCGCAGCCCTGTGAGCGGCGCGTCGGCGTCCTGAGAGGCCAAGAACTCCCGAACCTTCTCAGCGCCCTTGTCCGTGATCGTGACCATTGCTATCGAAAGTATAGCGGCGGCTGGAGTGCTCTGAGGCGCCGGCTGGAGTTGCTCTAAGCTGAGTGCCAGCATGCCGGACGCGAACGAGATCAAGCATCGCATCGAGACCGCGATCCCGGGAGCGCAGGCCGAGGTCGAGGATTGGACCGGCGGCGGCGATCACTTCCGCGCGACGGTTACCGCGGCGGCGTTCGCAGGGCGCAGCCGCATCGAGCAGCACAAGCTCGTCTACGAGGTGTTCGGCCAGGAGATCGGCGGTCGCATACACGCGCTGTCGCTGAGGACCCAGAGCCCCCCAATAGCCAGCAGCAGCTAGGAGCAGCCATGTCAGATACCGAGCAGAACCCGATCCGCGACGCGCTCGCCGAGGCGATCGCACAGCACGACGTGATCCTCTTCATGAAGGGCACACCGGAGGCGCCGGCGTGCGGATTCTCGGCCCGCACCGTCGCGGCGCTGCAGGGCCTGCAGGCGGGGTTCGCGGCCGTCGACGTCCTGCCCGACCCGCGCATCCGCCAAGAGCTCTCGACTATCTCGCAATGGCCGACGATCCCGCAGCTGTTCGTGCGCGGCGAGCTGATCGGCGGCTGCGACATCGTGATGGAGATGTACGAGTCCGGCGAGCTCGCGGAGGTGCTCGGCGTGCGCCCAGTGGTCAGCGCGCCGGCGCCCGAGACGCAGCCGGTTGCCGGCGGGCTCACGCAGATCGAGAACCGCCTCGGCTAGCTAGCCGAGCTTCGCGACCCGCTCGCAGCCGCCGGTGCTGTAGCGTCCGCGAGCCATGCCGAGGCCCGTCGCGGTCGTTACCGACAGCACCAACTACCTGCCGCGGGCACTCGCGGAGCGGCGGGGGATCCATCAGGTGAGCCTGTACGTCGGCTGGAAGGGGGCTCAGCCGCAGCGGGAGCTCGACATGGAAGGCTTCGGCGACTTCTACGATCGCCTGCGCGTCGACCGTGAGCTGCCGAGCACCTCGCAACCTTCGATCGGGGACTTCCTGGCGGTCTGGGAGCCGCTGCTCGAGCAGGGCAACGACATCGTCTCGGTCCATCTCGCCGGCGGCATATCGGGCACCTGCGAGGCGGCGCGCCAAGCGCATGAGCTGCTCGTCGAGCGCGGGCTCGGTTCGCGGGTCGAAGTGATCGACAGCGAAACCGCGTGTGGCGGGATGGGTCTGCTCGCGCTCGCGGCGAGCGCGCTCGCCGGCGCGGGCGCGGAGCGCGAGGAGGTCGTGGCGCGCGTGCGCGAGACCCGCAGGGCACTGCAGATCTGGTTCTGCATCGACACGCTCGAGTACCTGCGCCGCGGCGGACGCGTCGGCAAGGCGCAGGCATGGCTGGGAGGCACGCTGCGCATCAAGCCGATCCTCTCGCTCGAGTACGAGATCACCCCCGTCGAGCGGGTCCGTACCGCCGCGCGGGCGTTCGAGCGGATGGTCGGGTATGCGCGCGAGCTGCACGCGGCCGGATCCGACGGATGGGTGGTCCAGCACATCCAGGCGCCCGAGCAGGCCGAGAGGCTGATCGATCGCTGCCGTGAGATCTTCGGCTCAGAGCCCGTGTTCACCTCCGAGGTCGGGCCCGTGATCGGCACCTACACCGGTCCGGGGCTGATCGGGGTGGGAGCCGTGCCCCGCCGCCTGCTGGGCTGAGGGGCCGCCGGCAACGAGCGGAGGAGGCCGCCGGCGACCGGCCCGATGGGGCCGGGGACCGTGTGGACCTTCCTCGAGCGCCGCTGGGAAGTGGGCTATTCGCGCCGGCGTCGGCGGCGGCGGCGCATGCGACGGGCCGCGAGCAGGCCGACGACCGCCGCGCCGATCATCACCTCGCGACGGTGGCGGTCGAGATGACCGCGCCAGTCGGTCAGGTGCACGACCTCTCCGCGGAGGCGTTCGATCGAGACGGCGAGCTCGGCCCGGTTGGTCTCGATCGAGCTGCGTATCTCGGCCGGAGAGCGCTGGGCCATCAATCCTCTCCCTTGCGCTCGTCGCCGGCGCTCGTGGCTGCGGCCGCCGCCGCGCCATACGGCGCCGGTGCCGCGAAGCTGGCCGAGGTGGCCGCCGCGGGGGCAGCCTCGCCGTCGCCATGGGCGCCGGAGGCGACGGTCTCGCGGATCCTGCGCGCCTCCTCGATCGCCATGTCCGGCGTCGGAGCGCCGCGTTTGAGCGCCCGGGCGGCGAGCAGTCCCGCGAGCGCGCCGAGCACGAGCAGGATCAGCGCCATCGCAAAGAAGCCCCAGAAGTAGGTGTACGTCGAGCCGATCGGCAGGTAGTAGTAGAGAAGCCATGCCAGCCCCACCAGCACGAAGAACAGCGCCATGAGGATGAAGACCCCTGCGGCAGCGCCGATGATCGCGCCCCGTGCGAGGCGGCTGACCTTCTGGGTGACCTCGGCCTTTGCGAGCTCGATCTCTTCGCGTACGAGCGTGTTCGCGCGATCGGAGACCTCGGCGATCGCGGCGGCGATTCCGGCAGCGGGCTCGCCGGACCGGGCGCCGTCACTCCCGGTGGGGGTGCTCACTGGGGTGGCTCCTCGTGGAACAGCCGGCGCCACAGATGCGCCGCGGTGCGGTGCGCGAGCGCACTGAACAGCGCCCCCGAGGCGGCGAGCAAGCCCGACCAGATCAGTCTCTTGACTGCCTCGTTTTCCATGCCGGCAGTCTATTGCCCCGGCAGGTCGACGCTGCTTCTGCGCTACTCGCCGGGGGAGTCCGCTCGCTCGAGGCCGCCGCAGACCGTCTCGACGACCAGCCACTTGGCGCGCTCGTAGTGCTCCTCGCCCTGCGGCAGGAGGTCGAAGATCCAGCCCGTGAGCATCTGCTCGATAGCGCCGTAGAACGCCATCGCCGCGAAGCGGGAGTCGATCTCGGGCTTGAACGTCCCCTCCTTCTGTGCCGCGATCACGATCTCACCGATCAGCTCATAGGCCTGGCGGATCTGGCCGAGGTGGGTCTGGCCGAAGGAGTTCGCGGCGCGCGTCACCTCGACGATGATCACCTTCATCAGGTCGGGGTCGTGACGATAGGAATCGACGATGAACGACGCGATCAGCTGCAGCTTCTCGCGCGCGGCGAGGTCGCGCGCGTCGACGTCCTGGATCGTCTCGAGCATCACGTTCCAGCGCTCGAGGAACAGCGTGTCGAGGATCTCGTCCTTGGAGGCGAAGTAGTGGTAGACCAGTCCATAGGCGACGCCCGCGTCGTCGGCGATGTCGGCGACCCTGCAGGCGTGGAAGCCCTGGCTCGCGAACACGCGCACCGCGGCGTCGAGTATCACGCGGCGCTTGTCCGCGGCGGGCTTGGCTCGCGTGGCGCTCACCGCGACCCCACCCCCTCTCGCGCGACCCCGGCCGGCTCCTCGGGCCAGCGGTAGGCCTGCGGGCGGCGGTTGGCGAGTGCCGGCAGCTGCGCGCGGATCTCCAGCTGGCGCTCGAGATCGAGCTCGGCGGTGATCTGGCAGACGGAGTCGGGCGCCTGCGCGAGCACAACTCCCCAGGGGTCGACGATCATCGAGCGGCCCCCCGAGCGGTAGCCCCCGGGGTGCTCGCCGATCTGGTTCGCGGCGATCACGAACGCCTGGTTCTCGATCGCGCGGGCGCGCAGCAGCGGTTCCCAGTGGTCGCGGGTGGTCGCCAGCGTGAACGCCGACGGCAGCGTCAGGATTCGCGCCCCCTTGACCGCAAGGATCCGGAACAGCTCGGGGAAGCGCAGGTCGTAGCAGATCGCGAGACCCAGCTCGACGCCGGCGGCGCTCGTGCTGAGGACGATCTCCTGCCCCGGGAGCTCGAGGTCGGACTCGCAATAGCGCCGGCCGTCGACCGAGACGTCGAACATGTGCAGCTTGCGATACACCGCGCTCACGCCCCCCTGCGCCGACACGTGCACGCAGGTGTTGGCCAGCTTCCGCTCGCCCGGGATGCGCTCCAGGAACGAGCCCGCGATCAGGTCCACTGCGAGCTCACTGGCGATCGCGCGCGCCCACTCCACCGCGCGCCCATCGAGCGGCTCGCCGACCGCCCGCAGCTGCTCGTCGGGGCCCATCGCGGTCCACTTCTCGGGCAGCACGATCAGCGTCGCCCCGTCGGCCGCGGCAGAGCGCGTCAGGCGGTCGGCGATCGCGAGGTTCGCGTCGAGGTCGGCGATAGAGTTGAGCTGCACGGCGGCGACCTTCATATGTGCATCCCCTTGCGCCTGCCCGATACGGTGACCGGGGGGTCGGGGTCCTCGCTCTCCTCCCGACAATAGATTGACCAGTCAGTCAACGCCAAGCATAGCTCTCGCGGGCGCAGCGGTGGATCACGGATCGCTCGACCGCGGCGAGCGCCTGCCGCTGCTGCGCGCGGGTCGGCCGCTGAAGCGCTGGCGCTACGTCGCGGTGTTCTGCGACGAGCTGATGGCCTGCGCGGCGCGGGTGCAGGTGGGTCCCGCGCGGCAGAGCTTTTGGGCGCTGCTGACGCGCTCCGACGGGCGTCTGCGCGAGCGCACCCGCACCCTGATCCAGCGCACCGGCAACCGACCGGCGGTCGCGCTCGCCCCCGGTCGCATGAGCATCTGCGACGGCGACGTGCGGCTCGAGCTCGAGCTCGACGAACAGCCGGGGGTCGAAGCCCGCTGCCCGCATCGCGGCGGCGGCGAGGTCTGGACGCGCAAGCAGGCGGCGGTCGGCGCGCACGGAACGCTCGCGCTGGCGGGTGCGGCGCCGATCCAGGTGGGAGCGCTTGCCGTGATCGACGACACCGCCGGATACCACGCGCGCCACACCGAGTGGTGGTGGAGCGCCGGCGTCGGCAACGGTCCGCGTGGTGAGGCGCTGGCCTGGAACCTCGTCAGCGGCGTCAACGACCCGCCGCACGGCAGCGAGCGCGCGATCTGGCTCGCGGGCGAGCCGAGCGAGGCCCCACCGGTCAGCTTCGCCTCCGATCTGTCCGAGATCCGGGCGGGCGAGGGCTCGGCGCTGCGCTTCGCGCCCGAGGCACAGCGCAGTCGCAGAGAAAACCTGCTGCTGATCGAGAGCGACTACACGGCGCCATTCGGGCGCTTTGAAGGCACGCTGCCGGGCGGTATCGAGCTCGCGCAGGGCCTCGGCGTGGTCGAGCACCACCGCGCGCGCTGGTAGGGCCGCTCACCGTCGCTCGCAGCACGCTCGGGCCCGGCCTCCGCCAGGCCCGCCCCGCCGGCCCGCCCCCGCCGGCCCGTCCGGCCCGCAGCCGGACGGGTGGCGGCGCGCACGGTGCTCAGCGCCTGCGCTCGCGGGCGAGCTCGGCCAGCAGCAGCTTGGAGTGGATCGCGCCGATCAGCTCCCGCAGCGGTTCGACGCCGGCCTCGATGATCTCGAGCGCGCGCTCGAGATCGACCTCGCCGGCGAGACGCTCGAGCAGCGCGCGAACCTCTTCGCGCACGAGCGGACCGAGCGCCTCGCGGTAGCGCAGGGTCTCGTACACGGTGAACCCGAGCGCCTCGTCGTAGCCGCCCGCGCGAAAGCGGCTGATCGCCTCGATTATCTGGACGTCGTCGGCGCCGTAGCCGCCGCGCCCGGGCGTCAGCACGCCGATCTCGGCGAGGCGGTCGAGCACGTTCTGGGGGATCGCGTAGCGCTCGCGTATCTCGCGCGCGGAGACCTGTGCCCGCTGCGCGTTCGCGAGCGCCCGCTCGATGATGCGGTCCTCGAGCTCGATCATCGCGCGGGCCTTCTCGGGCTCCTCCTCGAGCATCCCCTTGATCACGCGCAACGGCATGAAGCGCTCCTCCTGCAGACGCTTGATCAGCGCGATCCGCTCGATGTAGTCGGCCGGATAGTAGGCCATGTTGCGACTGGTCTTGACCGGTTCAGGCAGCAGGCCCTCGCGCAGGTAGTGCCGGATCGTCCCCGTGCTCACGCCGGCGCGCTCGGCCAGCTCGCCGATCTTCAGCAGCGCCTCGTCGCGCTTGGCCGCCGCCTCGCTGCCGTTGGTCGCGCTCACGCCGATGGCCCCTACGCGCGGAAGCTCGCCCCGCTCGAGGCGGCCTCGCCGGCGCCCGCCGCGGCGCCCTCCGACAGCAGCTCCTCGAGCTCCCGCTGCGAGTAGCCCGCCGCCAGCAGCGCCGCCTGGGTGTGCTCGCCGAGCGCCGGAGCCGGCAGGCGGTCGTGCGCGCCCGGCGTGCGCGTCAGCTTGATCGGAATGCCCAGCTGTCTCACCGGCGCGCCCGCGCCGGGCTGGTCGAGCTCGACCACCATCCCGCGCTCGCGTACGAGCTCGGACTCGAGCGCCTCGTCGAGCTCCAACAGCGGCTCCAAGCAGCAGTCGTGTTCGCCGGCGAACGCACCCCACTCGGCACGCGAGCGCTCGCGAAAGATCTCCTCGACGGCCGCATGGGCCTCCGAGCCCGGGCGCTCGAACTGCTTGGCGATCAGCTCGTCGCGTCCGATGCCGCGGCAGAACGCTTGCCAGAACTTCGGCTCGAGCGCTCCCAGCGTGACCCAGCCGTCGGAGCACCGGTAGGGGCGGTAGCAGATCAAGCCACCGGCGAGCGGCAGCTCGCCGCGATGCGGGACCGCGCCGTCGGCGAAGTGGGCGGCGGCGACCATCGCAAGCCACGAGAGCGTGCCGTCGGCCATCGAGACGTCGACCATCTGGCCCTCGCCCGACCCCGGGCTGCCGGGCCCGCCGTCGCGCTCGCGCAGCGCCACCATGATGCCGAGCGCCGCCATCAACGCGCCGCCGCCGAGGTCGGCGATCTGACCTGCGGCCTGGATCGGCGCTCCGCCGCGTTCGCCTGTAAGGCCGAGCAGTCCGACGAGGCCGAGGTAGTTCATGTCGTGGCCCGAGGCATCGCGCTTGGGCCCGCTCTGGCCATAGCCGCTGATCGCGCAATAGACGATCCCGAGGTTGACCTCGCGCATGCGCTCATAGCCGACGCCGAGCCGCTCGAGAACCCCGGGACGAAAGGACTCGAGCACCACGTCGTGCTCGCGCACCAACGCCAGCAGCGCCGCGCGACCGCGCTCGCTCTTGAGATCCAGCCGGATCGAGCGCTTGTTGCGGTTCAGCGACAGGAACAGGGCCGACTTCGCGCTCTGCTCGACGCCCTCGACATACGGCGGCGACCAGCGGATGTAATCGCCCATGCCGGTGTCCTCGACCTTCAGCACGTCAGCACCGAAGTCCGCCAGCAGCAGCGAGCAGAAGCCCCCCGGGAGCAGCCGCGAGAGATCGAGCACCCGAATCCCCGCGAGCGGCAGGCTCATCTGATGATTCCCAGCATCGCGCGCGCCTCCGCGACGGTCGCCGGACGCCGGCCGACCTCGAGCGCCATCTCGCGGGCCTGCGCGATCAGCTCGCCGTTGGATCGTGCCATCGCGCCGCCGGGCAGGTACAGGTTGTCCTCCAGACCGACCCGCACCGAGCCGCCGAGGGTCAGCGCCGCGGCGACCAGCAGCCACTGTTGGCGAGAGATCCCGATCACTCCCCAGTGCGAGCGTCGCTCGCCGTCCTGGGCGGGGATGTTGTCGACCATCGCGGCGAGGTTGCGCGCGCTCGGCGGGACGCCCCCCACCACGCCCATGATGCAGTCGACGTGCAACGGCGTCTTCAGGACGCCCATGTCGATCAGCGGCGCGAGACTGCCGACGTGGCCGAGGTCGAAGCACTCGTGCTCCGGTTTGATCCCCAGCTCGTTCATCGCCCGCAGCAGCTCGACGATCTCCTCGAACGGGTTCGCGAACACCATCTTGAAGACGAAGTCCTTGCGTGAGCGCGAGTACTTGGCGTAGTTCATCGAGCCCATGTTCAGCGCCGCGACTTCCGGCCGGCACTCGCGCAGGTAGTCGACCCGCTTCTGCACCGGCACACCCATCGCGCCGGTGGAGTGGTTGATGATCGCCGCGTCCCCGACCTCCGCGCGGATCGCCTCGGTGATCGCGCGATAGTCCTCGACCTCGAAGCTCGGCGAGCCGTCGGGTTTGCGCGCGTGGATGTGGATCATCACCCCGCCCTCGTCGACGATCCGGCGCGCCTCGGCGGCGTACTCGGCGGGCGTGTAGGGGATCGCCGGGCACTGCTCGCGGTTGGCGAGCACCCCCGAGATCGCGCAGGTGATGACGACCGGGTCCTCGACGCTCATACCGGCACCACCCCATGGCGCTTCCACGGACGCTCGACGCGCTTGCCCTGCGCCATCTCGAGCGCGCGGCAGATCGTCGGCCTGGTGTCGCGCGGATCGATCACGTCGTCGATCAGATCGTTGCCGGCGGCGATGTAGACGTCGAAGATCTTGCGGAAGTTCTCGATCAGCTCGGCGCGCTTGGCCGCCGGGTCCTCGGCCTCCTCGACCGCCTTGCGGAACGCGATCTCGACGACGCCCTCGGCTCCCATCACGCTGATCTCGGCGCTCGGCCAGGCGACGATCAGGTCGGGTTCGTATGCGCGGCCGCACATCACGTAGTAGCCGGCCCCGTAGGCCTTGCGCGTGATCACGGTGATCTTCGGCACCGTCGCCGCCGCGACCGCGTGCAGCATCTTGGCGCCGTGGCGGATGATGCCTTCGGCCTCGACCTTGGTGCCGACCATGAAGCCGGGCACGTCCTGGATGAACACCAGCGGTATCGCGAACGCGTCGCACAGGTTGACGAACCGCGCAGCCTTGTCCGAGGAGTCGTTGTCGAGGATCCCGCCGAGCTGCTTGGGCTGGTTGGCGACGATCCCCGCCGGGCGTCCGGCGAAACTGGCAAAGCACGTGATGATCGTCTTCGCCCACTGGCCCTTGATATCGAGGTACTCGCCGTCATCGACGATCCGTCTGATCACCTCGTACATGTCATAGGGCTTGCGGTTGGATTCGGGCAGCACGTCCAGCAGCTCCTCCTCGCGCCGGTCGATCGGGTCGAAGCTCTCGCGCTGGGGCGGCGGCAGCTCGCAGTTCTGCGGCATGTAGGACAGGTAGGCCTTGATCTTCTCGATGCACTCCTCGTCGCTGGCGACCTCGATGTCGCCGACGCCGGACTTGCGGCAGTGCACGCGCGAGCCGCCGAGCTCCTCCTGGGTGACGTCCTCGCCAACGGCCGCCCGGACCAGGTGCGGCCCCGCCAGCGCCATCGAGCCGCGACCCTTGACCATCGGGACGAAGTCCGCCAGGCCCGGGATGTAGGCCGTGCCGGCGGCGCACGGCCCCATCAGCGCCGCTACCTGGGGGACCACCCCGCTCATC
The DNA here is from genome assembly GCA_963706765.1 of uncultured Solirubrobacterales bacterium. GTDB lineage: Bacteria > Actinomycetota > Thermoleophilia > Solirubrobacterales > Solirubrobacteraceae > Palsa-744. Next base: position 740,498 of record OY970168.1, read on the forward strand.
ACGACCTCCTCACGGAACAGATGCCCCGAGCCGGCGAACATCGCGCCCGCGGCCTCCTGCACGCGAGCGCCGGCAGAGTCGAGCAGCCACACGAACGGGATCCGCTTGCCGAGCGCGAGCTCGCGCAGCCGCGTGACCTTGATCTCGCCCGTCATCCCCATCGAGCCGGCCATCACGGTGAAGTCGTAGGCGCAGATCGCGGTCAGCCGGCCGTCGACCTTGCCGTAGCCCGTGATCACCCCGTCAGCCGGCGCATCGACGCCGTCCATCGCGCGCTGGGAGAAGTGCGGCCGCCCGTGGATCCCGAGCTCGACGAAAGTGTCGCCGTCGACCAGCAGCGCGATCCGCTCGCGCGCGGTCAGCTTGCCCTGCTCGTGCTGTCTGGCGATCTTCTGCTCGCCGCCGCCGAGCAGGATCTTCGCGCGCCGCTCCTGCAGGTCCTCGACCAGTGGCCGCAGCAGGCTCATCGGCCCTTCCATTGCGGTTCGCGCTTCTCAAAGAACGCGCTCACGCCCTCGACGATGTCCTCGCTCGACAGCGCCAGGGTCAGCTGCGCGCGCAGGTAGTCGAGCGCGTCGTCGAGCGGCATGTCGAGCTGCCGGCGCATCGCTTCCTTACCGAGGCGCATGATCAGCGGCGACTTGCCCGCCAGCTTCTGCGCCCAGTCCGCGACCGCCGCGTCGAACTCGTCCCTGGCCACCACGCGGTTGACCAGGCCCGCGGCGGCGGCGTCGGCGGCGCTCCAGCGCTCGCCCAACAGCAGCATCTCGTTCGCGCGCTTGCGCGGCACGTTGCGGTAGATCAACGCCATGATCATGAACGGGAACGCGCCGACGTTGATCTCAGGAGTGCCGAACGTGGCATCCTCGGAGGCGACGATGAGATCGCACGCGAGCGCGATCCCGAGCGCGCCCGCGAGCACGTGGCCGCGAGCCGCGCAGACGCTCGGCTTGCCGAGCGAACCGATCAGCTTGAACAGCTCCACGAAGCGCTCGGAGCCGAAGTGCTTGTGCACGAGCGGAACCTCCGCAGCGAAGCCACCGAGGTTCGCGCCCGATGAGAACACCCGCTCGTGCGAGGAGGCGAGCACCACGCAGCGGACGCCCTCGTCCTCGCGCGCACGCTCGAATGCCCCGATCAGGGCCGCCAGCATCTCGACCGACAGCGCGTTGCGGGTGTCGGGGTCGTTCAGCGTGATCGTCGCCACGCCGCCGGCGAGCTCGTAGAGCAGCGGCCCGTCGGACACGCGCGGATCGTTGTCAGTGGCCATCGCGCGTCGCTTCCCGTCTCCTAGAGACCCAGGACCCGGCCGAGGATCTCGCGCATGATCTCGTCCGAGCCGCCGCCGATCGGGCCGAGGCGGGCGTCGCGCGCCGCGCGCTCGACCCAGTACTCACGCATGTAGCCGGCGCCGCCGTGGATCTGCAGACAAGCGTCCATCAGCTCGAACGATGCCCGCTGGGTCAGCAGCTTGGCCATCGTCACCTCGCGCAACGGGTCCTCACCCGCGACGAAGCGGCGCAGCGCGTCGTAGGTCACGCAGCGCGCCGCATATGCGCTCGCGGCGAGATCCACGAGGCGATGGCGGATCACCTGGTGCCCCGAGAGCGGGCGCCCGAACGCCTGGCGCTCGCGCGCGAAGCCGGCGGTCCGCTCCCATGCGACCTGCATCGCCCCGACCGCTCCCAGCGCCATCGCCAAACGCTCCCACTGGAAGTTGGCCATGATCAGCTTGAAGCCCTCGTTGAGCTGGCCGAGCAGGTTCTGCTGCGGCACGAACACGTCCTCGAAGGAGATCGTCGCCGTGTCCGAGGCGTGCCAGCCGAGCTTATCGAGCTTGGCCGAGCCGACGCCCGGACCGCGATCGACGATGAAGAACGAGATCCCGTGATGGCCACCCTCGCGCGTGGTGCGGGCAGCCGTGACGATGAAGCTCGCGCGTACGCCATTGGTGATGTAGGTCTTCTCGCCGTTGAGCACCCAACCGCCGTCGACCGGCTCGGCGTGCGTGCGCAAGGCTGCCACATCCGAGCCCGCACCCGGCTCGGTGATCCCGAGCGCGCCGATCTTCTCGCCGCGGATCGCTGGCACCAGGTAGCGGCTCTGCTGCTCCTCGTCACCGAACTTCCAGATCGGCGGTGTCGCGATCGAGACGTGCGCACCGATGCCCGCGGCGGTGCCACCCGATCCGATCCGCGCGAGCTCCTCCGCCAGCACCGCCTCGTGCAGATAGTCGCCGCCCTGGCCTCCGAGCTCGGTGGGGTACTTCAACCCGAGCAGCCCCTGGGCGGCCAGCGCCGGGAAGACCTCGTCTGGGAACCACCCGTCGTCCTCCCAGCTCTGGGCGTGCGGCGCCAGCTCGCGCTCGAGAAAGCCGCGAATCGATGCACGAAGCTCCTCGTGCTCCTCGCTGAAGGGCGGCTGGATCACTCTGGGGTCACGGCGTGGGGGTGGTTGTGTCTTTTTGTAGGTGTATCGCAGGGGTATCTACGACGCGGGCGGTCGCGATCGCGCCTGGCCAGGCCACGTCCCGCCCCGGCCCGCCTCGCCGGGTCACCGTAGATACTTTCGCGCACACCATTCAAAAGACAACAGTCCCCACCCACGTCTTTAGATTTCAAAGCCCGTAGGAGCGGCCGATGACCTCGAGCATGATCTCGTCAGTGCCCGCGCCGATGCGGTTGAGACGCATGTCGCGCCAGACCCGCTCGACGTTGTACTCGCGCATGTAGCCGGCGCCGCCGTGGATCTGGATGCACTCGTCGGCGACTTCGCAGGCCACCCGCGCCGAGTGGAGCTTGGCCATCGAGATCTCACGCACCGGATACTCGCCGTTCGCAAAGCGCCAGGCGGTCACGTACACGAGCTGACGAGCAGACTCGATCTTGGTCGCCATCTCGGCGAACTTGTGACGGATCACCTGGAAGTGCCCGATGGCTTTGCCGAACGCTTCGCGCTCTTTCGCGTACGCGAGCGTGTGATCGAAGCATTTCTGCGCCCCCGCCACGCATCCGGCGGCGCCGATCATGCGCTCGCCCTGGAGCTCCCACATGATGTGGTAGAAGCCCTTGCCGGCCTCGCCGAGCACCGCCGAGGCGGGCACGCGGACATCCTGGAAAGCGAGCAGCGCCGTGTCCGAGGCGTGCATGCCCATCTTCTGCAGCTTCTGCTCGCGGATCACGCCGGGGCTGTCCATCGGCACCAGGAACAGCGTGAAGCCGTCATAGCCGGCGTCGGGGTCGGTCTTGGTCACGAGCACGATCACGTCGGCGCGATGGCCGTTGGTGATGTAGGTCTTTGAGCCGTTGATCACGAATTCCTCGCCGTCGCGAACCGCGCGGGTCTTGATGCCTGCGACGTCCGAGCCTGCGTCGGGCTCGGTGATGCCGAGGCAGAGGATCTTCTCCCCCTTGATCGCCGGTTCGGCCCAGGTGCGCTTCTGCTCCTCGCTGCCGAAGGCGAGGATCGGCGGCAGCGCCATGTCCGTCTGGACAGCGACGCCCATGGCCAGGCCGCCGCTGTTGGCGTTTGCGATCTCCTCGGCGAGGACCATCGCACTGAAGTAGTCGCCTCCCTGGCCGCCGTACTCGACTGGCTTGTCGAGACCGAGAAGGCCGAGCTCACCCATACGCCGAAAGACCGAGTCGGGAAACGTGGTCTCCTCCCATTCGGCCGCGTGCGGGGCCAGCTCCTTGATCGCGAAGTTGCGAATCGACTCGCGCAGCGCTTCGTGATCGTCGTTGAAGATGAAGTGCTTTCGCGCGGCCTGAAAATCGGGCTTCGTGACGCTCTCGGCTGTGGCGGCCATGTGGGGCGATCTCCTCGTGTCGTGATGCTCGGGCTGCGCGCCGGGCGGAGCCCGAGGACGTGGCGCAAGCCTACCGGAAAAGTAGGTAGTAGAGCTGCTTACTTCTCACATTCGCCGCTCCTCGCCGGCGCTGCTTCGCCGCCGCCGCGGCGGCGGAATACGTCCAGGCGCGCCGTCGAGCTCTAAAGCCCGGCCCTCCCGGCGACCGATCTCCCGCCGCATGAACGGAACTCGGGCGGTCCGCCTGAACGTATGCCCGTGCGCTTGGGCGATCTGCGCTCTGATGCTCCTCATCGCGATACTCGCGCCGGCGAGCGCCGGCGCTGGCTCGACCCGGACGGCGGGGCCATCCGGGTCGCATTCCCGCTCGCACGCGAGCCGGTGCGCTGCGCACCGACGCCACCGGCGCAGGCCGCGGTGCCACAGGGCGTCGCGGGCCGCCGTGCGTCGAGACCGTCGCGCCAACCGTAGGGCCGTGCGAGAAGCGCGCCACGGGACCCGCGCGGTCAACGTCAGCGACGCGCCTCGCGGGGGACGTCGCGGACAGGACGGGGAACCGGCCGAAGAAGCTGCGACCGTGCCGAGCGTCTGCTCGGGCACCGGCCTCGCTCCGACCCCCGAAGACCTCGAAGCGGTGCGTGAAGCCGCGGTGTGCCTGATCAACCGCGAACGGGTGCAGCACGGCGAGCACCCGCTGAAGCTCAACTCGAAGCTCGCGGAATGCGCCCAGGGCCACAGTGAAAGCATGGCTCGCAACGACTACTTCAGCCACGAAGGTCCCGGCGGCAGCACGCCGGTGACCCGGATGCGCGAAACGGGCTACATCTACAGCTCTCAGGTGGGCTACGAAGTGGGCGAGAACATCGCCTGGGGAACGCTGTGGCTGGCGACGCCGGCGGCGATCGTCGAAAGCTGGATGCACTCGCCCGAGCATCGCGAAAACATCCTCGACCCGAACTACCGCGAAACCGGCATGGGCGTGTACCCGCAGGCGCCGTCAGCGCGCGCCGAAGGCCAGGCCGGCGCGATCTACACGCAGGACTTCGGCGTCATCATCAGCGCCTGAGGGCGGACGGTCGCAGACTGCCGGGCGCCGGGGAGTGCAACGCTTGCCGGACCGGGACGGATAGTCTGCGAGCCCGACAACGACATGAAGACGAGAGGAGAAGCAGGGCTATGGGAGTACTCGACGGCAAGTCCGCGATCGTCACCGGCTCGGCGCGCGGAATCGGACGCGCGACGGCCGAGCTGCTGGCGGAGCAGGGCGCGCAGGTCCTGATCAACGACCTCGACGGCGACGTCGCCGAGCAGGCGGCCGGCGAGATCGCTGGCGAGACTGCGGTTTTCTCCGGCGACCTGACCAAGCCCGGTGCGGCCGACGAGCTCGTGCAGAAGGCGATCGACTCGTTCGGCAAGATCGACATCATCGTCAACAACGCCGGCTACACCCTCGACGCGCCCGTGCACAAGATGTCCGACGAGCACTTCCAGGCGATGCTCGACATCCACACGATCGTCCCGTTCCGCGTGATCCGCGCGGCGGCGCCCTATCTGCGCGAGCCGGCCAAGAAGGAGCGCGAGGAAGGCCAGGAGGTATTTCGCAAGATCGTCAACGTGTCCTCGACCTCCGGGACCTTCGGCAACGCCGGCCAGGCCAACTACTCGTCGGGCAAGGCGGCGGTCGTCGGCCTGACGAAAACGGTCGCCAAGGAGTGGGGCCAGTTCAAAGTCAACGTCAACGCGGTCGCGTTCGGCTTCATCGATACGCGTCTGACCCAGGCCAAGGTCGATGAGAACACGATGCAGAAGGACGGCGAGACGATCCAGCTCGGCATCCCCGAGCAGATGCGCCAGATGGCCTCGATGCTGATCCCCCTCGGTCGCCCGGCGACTCCCGCGGAGGCCGCTGGAGGGGTGTTCTTCCTGTGCTCGCCCTGGTCGAACTACGTCCACGGCCAGACGCTGCACATCACCGGCGGCCTGTTCGGCGGAATGACCGGCTGAGCGGCTCTCAGGAAGCCTGCAGATCGAATACGCAGCCTGAGAAATAAGCGCCCGCCGGCGACGCGAGGTAGGCCGTCAGAGCGGCGGCCTCGCCGGCCCTGCCCGGGGCGCAGGCGATCGTCACTGTCGTGAGCGTGTGCCGCGCCCACTCGATCGAAAGCGTGCGCGCGAGGTTCTCGAGCGCCGCCCGCGCCGCGAGCGCGTGCTGGCCGGCGTCGGCCGCGGGAGCCAGGAGCACGACCCGTCCGCTCGAGTGTCGTGCGAGGAAGGACTCCTCGACCACGACGCGCACCGCGTTCCAGCTGGCCGCGATGCACGCCGACAGCGCTCGCTGAGCCGCGGCCCCCGGCGCGCCGGGCAGCCGCTCGAGGCCGGCGGCGTACGCCGCCTCGAAGATCCCCGCTGCGTCGATGACCAGCAAGTGCGGGTGAACCTGCGACGGGCGCAGGCGCCGCAGCGCCTGCGCGATCGCCTCTTGCGAGCAGGGCTCGCCATCAGCGAGCGCGGGGCACTCGAGCACGCTCGTGCCGAGCGTTGCGAGCGTCGGGGCGAGCGCGCCCGCGAGCGGGCCGGGCGATCGATCGGCGCAGGCGAGCAAAATGCGGACTCCGTCCAGCAGACCCGCGCGCAGCAGCGAGGATGGCTCGAGGCTCGGCATCGATTCGCGCCACCCTATTCGCGCCGGCCCGCTGGCGCCGCCCGGCGCTCGCTCTCAGCCGAGCTGACCGCTGCTGGGCGCGCCGGAGGACTCGCCGCCTGCGATCCGGCGAAGGTCGAAGTACAGCACCGCCGCCGACAGCGCCGACAGCGGCGCCGTCAACACGCCCAGCACCACCCTCGCGACGAGGCCCGCGCCGGCACCGGCCGAGTCCGCGCCGATCTCGATCGCGCCCGCCACCAGCCCGACCAGGATCACCATCACGAAGATCACGCCGAACACCGCCAGCCCGTTGCCCCGCACGAGCTCGCGCGAGCGCCCCAGCGCGCGCAGGCCGGGTGGGCGCTCGAGCACCACCACCGGCGCCGCCACCGCCCAGATCGTGAGCAGGATCAAGCCGGGAATGATGACCACGACGAATCCGATCACCACACACACGCCGGCCACCACTCCCACCAGAATCAGCCTGCCGAGCACCGGCGTCACCGCGCGCAGCAGCTGGGAGGCGCTCGAATCGCGCCGGCCATCCTGGAGGTCGGCGACGAGCTCGACGACCATGCCGGTGAACAACATCGTCGCCACCAGGCTCACCAGCAGCGCGAGCAGCGCGAGCGCCGGGCTGGCCACGACGAGCAGCGTCGAGATGACGCCGGTGAACACGAACACGACGGCCGCCGCGGGCATCAGCACGGGCGCCTGATCGGAGTAGATGTCCAGCACGCGGCGGATCACCGCGCCAACCTCGATCTTCTGCTGCACCTTGCCCCTCCTGTGCCGTTCGCGAGCGCTTGCGCGCGTACGGTAGGCGACCGCCCCGACGGCCAGGCCGCTCAGGCGATGGCCGCGCCCTTGGGGGCGCTCCGTTGCGCGCGCTCCTGCTCGCGTATGCGGCGCAGCGTTCCCTTGCGCCCGTGCTGTTCGAGGCCGCGATGCAGGCGCCTGATCTCGAGCAGGATCTCGTCTGCGACCTGCTGCTGCTGTGAGCGCGTCGGATCCTCGATCGCCGGCCAGCGCATCGGCTCTCCGTACTGAACCGTCACCTTCGGGAACTGCAGTCGCTTCCAGTTGCGCACGCGCGAGGAGCCGTAGATCGCGATCGGCACCACCGGCACGCCCTCCTGCAGCGCCAGCCGGCCGATGCCGGACTTCGCCTGCGCTGCGACTTTTCCCGTGCGCGAGCGACCGCCCTCGCAGTACATCGTGATCGCGCCGCCGCGGGCGAGAATCGCGCGGGCGGTCCTGAACGTCTCCTCGTCGCGCGCGCCACGACGTACCGGGAACACGCCTCCGTGCGTGTAGACCGCCTGCATCGGCGGCTTGAAGAGCTGGGACTTGGCCATGAACCGGACCTTGCGGCGCAGGTAGCAGCCCATCAGGAAGTGGTCCATGAACGAGAAGTGGTTGGGCGCCAGGATCACCGCGCCGCGACCGGGAACGTACTCCGGCGAGATCGCGCGGGTGCGCAGCAGCGTGTAGGCATACAGCGAGGTGAGCATGCGCGTGAGCTCGTAGACCCAGTCCGGCTCGCGCGTTCGCGCCCGCTCGTGAAAGCGATCGAAGTACTCCTTCGGCCGCGGATCGGCGTATACCTGCTCGCGCATCGGTGCCAGTTCGCTCATCTCTGCGTTCTACCACCGCGCGGCGGCCAAAGTTACTCGGGCGCCGGCCGCGAGCGGGCTCGCGCGAGCGCGTCGACCCACCCTTCGAGCAGCCCCGCGCGCTCGCGCTCGGACATCCGGGGCTCATAGCGCGCGCTCTCGCGCCAGGCACGGGCCACGTCGGCGAACGACCACGCGCCGCTGCCGACCCCCGCCAACAGCCCCGCCCCGAGCGCGGTGGTCTCGGCCGTCTGGCCCAGCACCACGGGCACGCCGAGCACGTCGGCCTGGAACTGCATCAACCAGGCGTTGGCGCTCGCGCCGCCGTCCGCCCGGAGCTCGCGCAGCGGCTGCTCGCCGGCCGTCTCCATCGCCCGTACGGCGTCGACGGTCTGGTAGGCGATCGCCTCGAGCGTCGCCCGCGCCAGCTGCGCCCTGCCGCTGCCGCGCGTCAGCCCGACGATCGTGCCGCGCGCATACGGATCCCAGTGCGGCGAGCCAAGGCCCGTGAACGCCGGGACCAGGTAGACCCCGTCGTTGGAGGACAGCGAGGCCGCGAGCGACTCCGTCTCGGCGGCTGACTCGATGATCTCGAGCCCGTCCCGCAGCCACTGCACGGCGGCTCCGGTTGCGAAGATCGAGGCCTCGAGCGCGTACTGCGGCGAGGCGCCGCCCGACGCAGCAAGCGTCGTCAGCAGGCCCGCCGCCGGCGCGGGCAGGCGCTCGCCGGTGTTGAGGAGCACGAACGAGCCCGTGCCGTAGGTGTTCTTGCCCAGCCCCGGCTTCAGGCACGCCTGCGCGAACAGCGCAGCCTGCTGGTCGCCGGCGACGCCCATCACCGGGACGCGGTGGCCGGCGAGCGCCTCGGGGCGAGTGTGGGCGAATGGCCCCACGCTCGGACGGACCTCGGGCAGGGCCGCGACGGGCACGGCGAACAGCTCGAGCAGCTCTCCGTCCCAGGCGACCCTGGCGATGTCGAGCAGCAGCGTGCGCGACGCGTTGGTCGAGTCGGTGAGGTGCTCGCCCGTGAGCTTGAACAGCAGCCAGGAGTCGATCGTCCCCACCAGCGCGCGCCCGGACCGCATCCGCGCCTCGAGCTCGGGAACGTTCTCGAGCAGCCAGCGGATCTTCGTCGCCGAGAAGTAGGGATCGAGCACGAGCCCGGTGCGCTCACGCACGAGCTGCTCGTGTCCGCCCGCGCGCAGCTCCTCGCAGAGGCCGGCGGTGCGGCGGTCCTGCCACACGATCGCGCGGTGCAGCGGCTCGCCGGTCGTTGCGTCCCAGACGCAGACGGTCTCGCGCTGGTTGGCGATGCCGACCGCGCGCAGGGCGCCGGGGCGCGCGCCGGCCTGCTCGAGCGCCTGCAGCGCGGCCGAGCGCGTCACCTCCCAGACTTCGGCCGCATCGTGCTCGACCCATCCGGGCTGCGGGTAGTGCTGGCGAAACTCGCGGTAGGCCCGCGCGATTGGGCGAGCGTCCTCGTCGAGCACCAGGCAGGTGCTGCCGGTCGTCCCCTGGTCGATCGCGAGGATCATCGGCGCCCGAGACTAACCGCGTCGCGGTGATCGCTGCACGTAGACGCGCACGAAGTCCAGCAGCTGGTGCGCGCGATGGAGAAACCCGGCGGGCGTGCGCGCGGTCGCGCGATGCTCGAGGTCTAGCTCGACCTCCACCACGCGAGCGTCCGCGCGGACCGCGTCGATCGTCATCCCGACCTCGATGCCGAAGCCCGGGGCGAATGGAAGCAGCCCGCGCAACAGCTCGGCGCCGAGCGCCCGCTGGCCGGAGATCGGCGCCGTCGTTCGCAGGCCGCAGCGGCGTCGAATCGCCCAGCGCGCGAAGCCCTTGGCGAGGCCGAGACCGCCCCCTACGCGGCGCGCGAACGCCGCCACCGCGAGGTCCGCCTCGCCGCCGCGAACGGTCTGCGCGAGCGGCGCCAGCAGTGCCGCTGAGTCGCCGAGGTCGCCGTCGCAGAGAACGAACAGCGGCTCGCCCGCGCCCGCGTGCGCGTCGGCGAGCGCCGCGCGCACGGCTGCCGTCATCGCCTGGCCCTTGCCGATCACGAGCTCGCTGCGCACGACCCGCGCGCCTCGGGCGCGGGCTAGGGCCGCAGTGCCGTCGCTGGAGCCGTCGTCGGCCACCCACAGCTGCGCCCGAGGGAATGCGCGGGCGAGCGCGCCGAGCGTCGCCTCGATGCGCTCGGCCTCGTCGAGGGCGGCGACGATGATGATTGTGTCCGGATCCATGGGCCTCGACAGACCACGCGGGGCAGTCGCCGCAGAGGCTATTGTGCGCGATCGGCGGAGCCGCTCGAGGCTCACGCCCGTCAAGCCCGTCAACGTCCAGGAGGTGAGCGCGCGTGGTCGACGTGGAGGCCCACATCACAGGCACGGTCTGGAAGATCGAGTGTGAGGTCGGAGATCAGATCGAGGAGGGCGATACGGTCGCGATCCTCGAGTCGATGAAGATGGAGATGCCGGTCGAGGCCGAAGACGCCGGCACGGTCGCCGAGATCCGCTGCGAGGAGGGCCAGGCGGTCAACGAGGGCGACACCTTGATCGTGCTCGAGTAGCGCCGCCGGGCAGCGCCCGAGACGCCTCACTCGCTGCTCAGCCCGCCGCGCAGGCCATTGCAGCGCTCAAGCGGCGTCGGCCGGCGTCGATCAAGCGAGCGTGAGGCTCTTCAAGCCTGGCCACGCAGCGACGATTCTGGCGACGATCAGCGCAGCGCTCGCGCTCACCTGTCCGGCGCTGGCCGCGAACGGCTTCGGACCGCTCAGCGGTCCCAATGGCTGCCTGGTGGCGACGGGCAGCAAGAGCGGCTCCGAAAACGGGACCTCGGGCTGCGGCGCCGGCAAGGGGCTGATCGGGGCCGGTGCCGTGGCCGTGTCTGGCGACGGCGCGAACGTGTATGTCGTTGGCGGGACCGCCGGCAACAACGTCGCGAGCAGCTTCGGCTCGCTGGTTGTGCTCAAGCGCGACCAGAGCAGCGGCTCGATCAGCGAGCTGGAATGCCTCAGCTCCGACGGCACCGATGGACACGACGGAGCATCCGGTGCCTGTGTGCCGACCCCCTCGCTGCTGGGCGCGGATGGCGTATCGGTGAGTCCCGATGGGCGCACAGTGTTCGTCGTCTCCGGCAGCTCTGCGAGCGTCGTCGCGTTCGCCCGCAACCTGGGCACCGGCTCGCTGACGCGTCTCGGCTGCTTCCAGGACGCGCCTCGGCCGGGCTCGCCCTGCACCCCTGCAAACGTCTTCGAAGGCTCCGACGCGCTGGTGACGTCCGCCGCCGGCAACGCGCTCTACGTCGCCGCTCCACTGAACGGCACCATCTCCACCTTCACCCCCGCCGCGACCACTCGCGTGGGCGCGGGGGGCCCGAGCGCGGGCACGAGCACCTCCACAAGCGCCGCCGGTACGAGCACCGGCTCCAGCTCCGGGGCGGGCAGCGGATCGAGCGGCGCGGGCGCCGAAGCCGCGACCGGCGCCGGCTCAGGCGCCGGCGCGGCGGGCACGGAAGCGAGCGTCGCCTCGATGTTCACCGCTCCCGCGAGCACCGTCTTCCTCGCCAACCCCTGCATCGCCGTGAACGGGCTCGACGGGGCATGCTCGGTGGGAGTCGCGATGCGCGGGCTCGACGCGCTCGCGCTGAGCCCCGACGGCAGGCAGCTGTATGGCGCTGCGCCGACGAGCGGAGCCGTGGACGTGTTCACGCCCAGCGCCAACGGGATGCTCGCCCAGAGCGGCTGCATCATGCGCGACGCGCCAGTCGGCCTGTGCAGATCGAGCTCGCTGCTTGAAACGCCCAGCAGCCTCGCGATCAGCCCCGACGGCAAGAACGTCTACGTGGTCGACTCCTCCCACGAAAGCGGCCGGCTTGACGAGCTCTCCAGGAACCCCTCGACGGGTGCGCTGTCTGACGTCGGCTGCGTCGAAGACCAGCCTCCCCCGCGCGAGCTCACCCAGGAAGAAAAGGAAGAACAGCAGGAAGAAGAAAAGAACGGCGAACGCGAACCGGAAGGCGAACCCTCCCACCCGGCGGGACCATGCCAGAGCGCCCCCGGCCTCGGCCACCTCAGCGCGGTCGCGGTCAGCGGAGACGGCGCCCAGGTGTATGCGATCGGCGACGGGACCGCGGCCATCTTCACGCGCGACCCCTCCACGGGAAGCCTGTCGGAGAGCGCCTGCGCGGCGAGCGAAGACAGCCGCTGTACGAGCCTGCCCTCGCTTTCCGGCGTCGCCGGCGCCGCTGTCAGCCCGGACGGGCGCCAGGTCTACGTCGCAGCGTCGAAGAGCAACGCGGTGATGGTCTTCGGAATCGGCGCCGCGATCTCCGCCAGCGCCCCCTCGGGGACGTCCGCCTCCGCGGGAGTCGCGCGCGTGCGCGTCGCGTGCCCGTCGGGGCTGCGCCTGCCGTGCAGCGGCACGCTCGAGCTGACGCGCATCGTCAGCCGCCGGGGCAAGCACCATGGGCATCGACGCTTTCAGCGCGTGCAGGCGGGAACCTCAGGGCGCTTCGTGGTCGGTCCGGGCCGCGTGGCGACCGTTCGCGTGCGACTCTCGCGTCGAGCGCGCCGGCTGCTCGAGAGCCAGCGGCACCTGCGGACGATGGCGGTCGTGCGGGCCGTCCCCGCCGGCGGCGGATCAGGCTACGGCAGACCGCTCCTGCTGCACCTGCGCGCGGGCTGAGAAGTCGCCACGACCGAGCCCTGCGCGAGTAGCGCGCAGGCCCTGCCGGCAGCGGCATGCGACGCGTCTAGGCTAGCCTTCGCGCCCGTGTCCTCGACCGCGCCCAGAGGTGAGCTCGCCGAGGGGAAGCTGCTGCTCGACGAGCCGGCGGCAGCGGTCGTGCGGCTGACGATCTCCAACCCGCAGAAGCGAAATGCGCTCGACCATCCGATCCTCGACGCGATCACCGCGACGCTCGCCGAGCTGGCCGCGGGCGGTGGGCGAGCTCGCTGCGTGGTGCTCACCGGCGCGCACGGGATGTTCTCGGCCGGATATGACATCGGCGAGATCCCCGAGGCGGAGTTCGAGGAGCGCGCGGAGCGGCTCGTAGCGCATCCGTTCACCGAAGCGATCGACGCGCTCGAGGCGTTCCCGTGGCCGACCGTGGCGGCGCTGCCCGGGCACACGATCGGAGGCGGGCTCGAGCTCGCGCTCGCGTGCGATCTGCGCGTGGCCAAGGACGGCATCAAGCTGGGGATGCCGCCCGCGAAGCTCGGGCTCGTGTACTCGCATACCGGGCTGCGCCGCTTCATCGACGCGATCGGCGCCCCGCGCACGCGCGAGCTGTTCCTGCTGGGGCGCCACATCGACGCGTCCACGGCGCTCGCGTGGGGACTCGTGAACCGCGTCACGGCGCCCGATGCGCTCGAGTCGACGACGCTCGAGCTCGCGGGCGAGCTGGCGGGAAACGCGCCGCTCTCCCAGCTCGGCAACAAGCGCGTGATCGCCGAGCTCCTCGGGGCGGAGGGGCGGCTCGCGCAGAAGATCGAAGAGGAGCTGATCGAGCTGCGCAGGCAGTCGTTCGCGTCGCAGGACATGCGCGAGGGGATGAAGGCGTTCGCCGAGAAGCGCGCTCCGCGCTGGCGGGGCGAGTAGCCGTTCGGTCGCCGCTCGCTGCTGTCCGGGGGGAGTCATACGGTGTTGACGGATGGCGCCGCTGATCACACGCAAGGAGGCTCTGGCTCTCGGCGAGCTCGAGGATTACGGGCAGATCGAGGCGCTCGTGCAGCGCGCCTGGGAGGCGCGCGTGGAGCGCTTCGGCGACTCCACCGACATGTGCTCGCTGGTCAATGCGAAGTCGGGAGGATGCGCCGAGGACTGCGGCTTCTGTGCCCAATCGCGGTTCGCCGAGGCGCAGACGCCGATGCACGCGATGATGAGCCCCGAGCAGATACTCGAGCACGCCCGCGCGGCAGAGGCGGCCGGGGCGCATCGCTTCTGCATGGTCACCCAGGGGCAGGGCCTGTCGAAGCGTGACTTCGAGAAGATCCTCGAGGGCGCCAGGCTGGTTGCTGAGCACACCGGGCTGAAGCGCTGTGCGTCGATCGGACACATGTCCCCGACGCGCGCGAAGGCGCTCAAGGACGCGGGAATCCAGCGTGTGCACCACAACGTCGAGACCGCCTCGAGCTACTACGACGAGGTCTCCACGACAGTCCGCTACGAGGGACGGCTGCGGACGATCCAAGCCGTCCGCGAGGCGGGCCTGGAGACGTGCGTGGGCGGCATCCTCAACCTCGGCGAGACGCGCGAGCAGCGCGTGGAGATGGCATTCGAGCTGGCCGAGATCGACCCCACGAGCGTGCCGATCAACCTGCTCAACCCGCGTCCAGGGACGAAGTTCGGCGATCGCGACTTCATGGATCCATGGGAGGCGGTGAAGTGGATCGCGATCTTCCGCCTGATCCTGCCGGGCGCCCTGTTTCGACTCTGTGGCGGGCGCGTCGAGAACCTCGGCGATCTGCAGGCGCTGGCGGTGAAGGCGGGTTTGAACGGCGTGATGATGGGCAACTTCCTGACCACGCTCGGCAACGCGCCCGAGGAGGATCGCGCGATGTTCGAGGAGCTCGGGCTGAACGTCGCGCGCCAGCCCGACAACGGCGCCAACCCGCGACCCGACAACCGCCGCGGCTGGTTGGAGGGAGACACACCGCAGCCCGACGCGGAGACGCCCGACGTGGTCGAGCATCTGCTGGCCGGTGCCAACGGCCCCTCCGAGCCGGCCGCCGACGAGGGGGCGGGGCCCCTGCGAATCCGCCTCTGGGACCCTTCGATTCAGCTGCGCTTCAGCGCCAAGCGCCACGTCCCACCGCGGCCCGATGGCGCCCCGAATCGCTCGCCCGGGGGCGAGCGCGAGGATCGCGCCGGGACCGCTCAGCAGGCCAGCGACGAGGTAGCCGCCGCGGCCGCAGGCGCGGGCGGCGGGAGCTAGCCCGAGGGGCACCGACGTGGACGAGATCGAGCAGCGGCTGGAGGAACTGCAGGAGCTCGGTCTCAGACGCAGCCTGCGGATGGTCAGTGGTCCGCAGGGGCCGCGGGTGCTGCTCGATGGCAAGCCGGTGTTGATGCTTTGCTCGAACAACTACCTCGGGCTCGCCGATCATCCGCGCGTGCGCGAGGCGGCCGCCGAGGCTGCGATGCGCTGGGGCGTGGGCGCGGGTGCGTCGCGGCTGGTGTCGGGCACGATGACCATCCACCGCCGCCTCGAGGAGCGTCTCGCCGCTTTTCACGGCAGCGAGTCCTGTGTGCTGTTCGGCGCCGGATATCTCGCCAACGCCGGCGCGATCGCTGCGCTCGCGGGCCGCGGCGACACGGTCTTCTCGGATGAGCTCAACCATGCTTCGATCATCGACGGCTGCCGGCTCTCGCGGGCGCAGGTGATCGTCTACTCACACCGCGACACCGACCATCTGGAGTGGCTGCTGCGACGCCATGGCGGGCGCTCATCGTCGGGGCGAGTGGCCGGCCGAGGCGCGCGCACTGGCGGCGGCAGCCTGATCGTCAGCGACTCGGTGTTCTCGATGGACGGCGATCTCGCGCCACTGCAGGAGATCGTCGAGCTCGCTCATGCTCACGGAGCGCGGACGATCGTCGACGAGGCTCACGCGGTTGGCGCCGTCGGGCCGGGCGGGCGCGGAGCAGTCGCGGCGGCGGGCCTGGAGGGAGAGGTCGATGTCGTGATCGGGACGCTCGGCAAGGCTCTCGGCTGCTACGGCGCGTATGCATGCGCGAACGACCTGACCGTGCAATACCTGATCAACGTCGCCCGACCGCTGATCTTCTCGACCGCCCCGCCGCCGCCGGCGATCGCCGGTGCGGTCGCGGCGCTCGAGCTGCTGCTCGAGCGTCCTCACCGCGTGCGGCGGCTGGGCTCGAACGCGCGCCTGCTGCGCGAAGCCCTCGGCGCCGAAGGCTTCGCGCTCGACGACGGCGAGATGCACATCGTGCCGCTGATAACCGGCGATGAGAGCTCGGCTGTGGCGCTGTGCGAGGCGGCACTGCGGCGTGGGGTGTTCGCCCAGGCGATCCGCCCGCCGACCGTGCCCGCCGGGACATCGCGCCTGCGACTCGCGACGATGGCCTCCCACACCGCCGAGGAGCTGCGCGCGGCCGCGCGCTCACTCGGGGCTGGCGCGCGCGAACTGGGGCTCGACCCGACTCGGCTGGGCCAGCCGCCCCGGCCGCAGCCACGCGAGCCACAACGGCCGGTCGAGTCCCGCGAGCCCGAGACGATCGCGCTCGAGGATCCCTCGGCTGGGCGGACCCCAACGCCGGCTGCGCCGTTCGACCTCGAGCGCGAGAGCGCAGTCGCGCACGCGGCATAAGCGCGGGCGGGAGCAGCGCGGACGTTGCGCGGCCTGTTCGTCACCGGGACCGACACGAGTGTGGGCAAGACCGTCCTCAGCGCTGCGCTGCTGGCGGCGATGTCCGATGCAGGCGAGCTGGTGCGTGCGCACAAGCCCGTGCTCACAGGCCTCGACGAGCCGCCCGGCGCATGGCCGCCAGATCACGAGCTGCTGGCGACAGCGGCCGGCATGGACGCGAGCGAGGTTGTGCAGCTTCGCTACGGCCCCGCCGTATCGCCCCACCTGGCGGCGGAGCTGCGGGGCGAGCCGATCGAGCCCGACCGGTTGATCGCCAGCGCGATGCAGGCGGGCGCGGGCGGGCGGACGCTCGTGCTCGAGGGCGTCGGCGGGCTGCTGGTGCCGCTGGCGGAGGGCTTCGCGGTGCGCGATCTCGCGGCCGCGCTGGAGCTGCCGCTGCTGATCGCCGCCCGTCCAGGCCTCGGCACGATCAGCCACACCCTGTTGACACTCGAGAGCGCGCGTGCCGCGGGGCTGCAGGTGCGCGCGGTCGTTCTGACGCCCTGGG
The DNA here is from genome assembly GCA_963706765.1 of uncultured Solirubrobacterales bacterium. Classification (GTDB taxonomy): domain Bacteria; phylum Actinomycetota; class Thermoleophilia; order Solirubrobacterales; family Solirubrobacteraceae; genus Palsa-744. Next base: position 757,445 of record OY970168.1, read on the forward strand.
CCGAGCAGCCCGATGCGATCGAACGCTCCAATCGCGAGACGATCGCGGCCCTCGGCGAGGTCGAGGTGGCGGTGCTGCCGCGTATCGCGACGCCGACCCTTGCAGAGCTCACGCGGGCGGGTCACGCGCTCGCGTGGCGGCGCTGGCTAACCTCCCGCGACCCTCAGCCCGCGGCAGCGGCGGCGAGCATCGCGCTCGTCACACGGGCGAGCTGATGCTCGTCGATCACATACGGCGGCATCGCATAGATCAGGTCGCGAAAGGGGCGGATCCAGACGCCCTCGGCTACCGCCGCGGCGGTGGCGGCGGCGAGGTCGACGTCGTGCTCGAGCTGGATCACGCCGATCGCGCCCAACACGCGTGCCTCGGCGACGCCCTCGAGCGCCGCGGCCGGCTCCAGCCCTGAGCGCAGCCCAGCTTCGATCGCGCCGACCTGCGCCTGCCAGTCGCCGCTCCCGAGCAGCTCGAGCGAGGCGAGCGCAACCGAGCATGCGAGCGGGTTGGCCATGAAGGTGGGCCCGTGCATCAGGCCCCCGCCCTCGCCAGCGGACACGACCTGCGCGACCGCCGCGGTGCAGAGGGTCGCGGCGAGCGTGAGATAGCCGCCCGTGAGCGCCTTGCCGAGGCACATCACATCGGGGGCCACCCCCGCGTGCTCGCTGGCGAACAGCGCGCCCGAGCGGCCGAAGCCCGTCGCGATCTCATCGAACACGAGCAGCAGCCCATGCTCGTCGCAGATGCTCCGCATCAGCTCCAGATAGCCGGGAGCGTAGAAGCGCATCCCTCCCGCCCCCTGTACGACCGGCTCGACGATCACCGCCGCCAGCTCGTGGGCATGAGTTGCAGCGAGCTCGCACAGCTGCGCGATCCAGCTCTGCTGCAGCGGCGCATCGAAGCCCGCGGGGGGGCGATCGGCGAACACGTGCTCGGGGAGCACTCCCGTGAACAGGCTGTGCATCCCCCCCACCGGGTCGCAGATCGCCATCGCTCCGAAGGTGTCGCCGTGGTAGCCGCCGCGAACCGTGAGCAGGCGCGTGCGCGCGGAGCGTCCGAGCGCGTGCTGGTATTGGAGGCAGATCTTGATCGCCACCTCGACCGAGACCGAGCCCGAGTCGGCGAAGAACACGCGCTCGAGACCCGCGGGCGCGAGCTCGGTCAGGCGCTCGGCGAGCGTCACCGCCGGCTCGTGCGTGAGCCCCCCGAACATCACATGCGCCATCTGCCCGAGCTGCGCCCTGATCGCCTCGTCGAGCGCAGGGTGGCGATAGCCGTGGATCGCACACCACCACGAAGCCATCGCGTCGATCAGCTCGCGCCCGTCGGCGAGTCGCAGGCAGACGCCCTGCGCCCCCACCACTCCGAGCGCGGGCGAGGCTGCGGGGAGGCCCCCGTAGGGATGCCACACGCGCTCGCGGTCGAGCGCCAGCAGCGCCTGCCAGTCGCTCAGCTGCTAGTCCTCATAGAGGACGAAGTCGCGCTTGCGCGCGCCGCACACCGGACAGAACCAGGTGTCGGGGATGTCCTCGAAGTCGGTGCCCGGAGGGATGCCGCCGTCGGGGTCGCCTTCCTCGGGATCGTAGATGTAGCCGCAGGACTCGCAAATCCAGCGCTGGAGTGTCTTTGTTGCGCTCATGCGCGAAAGACTAGCGGCCGCGCGAGGCCGGATGTGTAGAGTCATCCGATCGACTCCCAAGCCTCCGACGACAGGCCGGCCGCGGGCGAGGAGTACAACCCCGGTCCGGCCACCCGCCCGCGCCAGGCCGCGACGGTGATCCTCTTGCGCGGACGCTCGAGCGCACTCGAGGTTCTGCTCGTCAGACGCACTCCGCAGGCGCGATTCATGGGCGGCGTGTGGGTCTTCCCGGGTGGCGCCGTCGACAGTGATGACGGCGCCGGCGATGGTTCCGCTACGGGTGCCGACGGCGCGCACCGCGCGGCGGCGATCCGGGAGCTCGACGAGGAGGCTGGGATCGTGCTCGAGGACCCCGGCGCGCTGGTCGCGTTCTCACGCTGGATCACCCCCGCAGAGGTCAAGATCCGCTTCGACACGCACTTCTACCTCGCGCCGCTGCCCGACGGCCAGGAGCCGAAGGTCGACGGACAGGAGTGCGTCGATCATGGCTGGTTCACCCCCGCAGCCGCGCTCTCGGCCCATCGCGAGGGCGAGATCGAGCTCGTGTTTCCGACGATCAAGCACCTCGAACAGCTGAGCGAGTTCGCGAGCGCAGCCGAGCTGCTCGCGCACGCGCGCGAGCTGGTTGTCGAGCCGGTGCTGCCGAAGGTGATCGTCGCGGGCGACTCCGCGCGGGTGCTGCTGCCGGGCGAGCCCGGCTACTGACCCGGGCCACCGGCGGGCGCGCGGTGGCGGCCGGCTACTGGCTCTGCTGGGCGGCGATCACGTGGGTGACCGCGTTGATCAGCGCCAGGTGGGTGAACGCCTGCGGGTAGTTGCCGAGATGGCGGCCGCTCGAGGCCTCCATCTCCTCCGCATACAGGCCCAGCGGCGAGGAGAATGAGAGCAGGCGCTCGCACAGGTGCTCGGCCTCGCGCTGCTCGCCGATCTCCGAGAGCGCCGAGACGAGCCAGAAGGAGCAGATCAGGAACGTGCCCTCGGTCCCCTCCTGCCCGTCGTCGGTCTCGTCCGTGCGGTAGCGCAGCACGAGTCCGTTCTCGGTCAGTTCATCGCGGATCGCGCGCACGGTCGCGCACACGCGCTCGTCGTCGGCGGGCAGGAATCGCACCAGCCCCACCAACAGGTTCGAAGCGTCGAGCGCATCCGTGTCGTAGTGCTGGCGAAAGACGCCGCGTTCGTCCACGCCTCGCTGCAGCAGCTCGGCACGGATCTCTTCTGCGACCGCCTGCCAGCCCTCGGCGAGCTCATGCTCCTCGCGCCGTTCGGCCAGGCGCGCGCCGCGGTCCATCGCAACCCAGCACATCAGCTTGGAGCTGATGTAGTGCTTGGGTTCTCCGCGTGCCTCCCAGATCCCCTGATCGGGTTCACGCCACACGCGTTCGGCGGCGTGCACCTGATCGATGAGCACCGGCCACAGGCGCTCGGGAATGTGGTCGCGCTTCTTGGCATGCAGGTAGACCGAGTCGAGCACCGCGCCATAGACGTCGTTCTGACGCTGGTTGAAGGCGCCGTTACCGATCCGCACCGGTCGCGCGCCCTCGTAGCCGCTGAGGTGATCGAGCGGCGACTCCTCCAGGTCCATGTTGCCGTCGATCCGGTACATGATCTGCAACGAGCCGTCCTCGCTGCGCTGCAGGTCGGCGACGTACTCGACGAAGTCATCGGCCTCCCAATCGAGCCCCAGGGCATGCAGCCCCCAGAGGGTGAAGGTGGCGTCGCGCATCCAGCAGTAGCGATAGTCCCAGTTACGTTCCCCCCTCGGGGTCTCAGGCAGCGAGGTGGTGGGCGCCGCCACGAGTGCCCCCGTGGGCATGAACGTGAGCCCCTTCAGCGTCAGCGCAGAGCGCTGCAGGTGCGTCCGCCAGGGATGGTCCGAGTAGGTCCCTTCCGCCAGCCAGGTGCGCCAGAAGTGGCTCGTGTCATCGAGCAGCGCCTTGGCCTGTTCGGACGTGCGCGGCCCGCCCAGCGCCTCGGTCCAGGAGAGCGCGCAGAAGCGCTGCTCGCCCTCCGCCATCGTGTGGCGAGCGTGCACGCGATTGCCCTCGATGCCCATACGCGTGCTGCTGTAGAGGCGAAACGCGGTGCGCTCGCCGTCGGCGGCGTCGACGGCATAGCCGCCCTCCTCGCCCGTGTCGACCCTGGCCCACTGGGCGGGCGTTGCGCCGTAGTCGAGCATCGGCTCGCACACGAGCTCGACCTGCACCTGCCCCTGCACGCATTCGACCCAGCGCACGAGCAGGTGATCGGCGTCGAAGTCCGTCGGCGCACGGGTGTGGCTACTGCCGTGCTTGTTGTCGTGCCATTCGCCGATCGTGAGCCCCTCGATGACCCGCAGCCAGCCCTGTGGCGTCATCCAGGTCGTCTCGAGCAGGTTCGTGCCGGGGACGTAGCGCCGGCCCACCGGCACATAGGTTCCATAGGGGCCGATCCGGAAGGTGCCGGCGCCGCGATCGAGCATCGCGGCGAAGACCGCGGGCGAGTCGAAGTGCGGCATGCACATCCACTCGATCGAGCCGTCCGAGGCCACCAGCGCGCCGGTGTGGCAATCGGACAGGAAGCCGTAGTCGGCGATCGGCGGAAACGGCGAGCTCTGCAGGCCGCTCACGAGCGCCGAGGCACTCGCGGCCGCGCTCGCCGGCAGCGCGGGCGCCGCTCGGGCTGGACGGCGGCGTTGGCTCACCAGTTGAAGCTGTCGAAGGTCGGGCGCTCGACGTCGCCGGGCAGCACCTGCTCGTCGTCGAGCTTGTCCAGATGCGCCGCCAGCGTCACGCTCGCGAGCGGGCGCATCACCTCGGAGACGTCGGGCCAGACCGTGTCGAGCAGCTCCTGTTCGCCGCGCAGGCCCTGGCTGAGCGCGAACATCAGCGCATGCTCGCGATCGAGTCGATGGTTCACGTACTCTTCGAGCTTGCTCGAGGCATCCCAAACGGTCGGACCGTGTCCGGGGCAGATCACGCTGAAGTCGTGGCGCAGGCGCAGCCGTGTGAGCGCGAGCAGGTAGTTGGACATGGCGCCGCGGTGGGGTGAGACGAACACCGAACCTTCGCCCAGGATCGCATCGCCGCTGAAGCATGCGCCGTCGGCGATCAGCGCGAAGTGGTCGACCGAATGCCCAGAGGTGTGAACTGGGTCGAACGGCCCGAAGCGCTCGCCTTCGACGAGCTCGACATCGACCTTCCCGCGGCCCCCCGCGAGCGGAGCGGGGTAACGCGCGAGCAGCTCCGCGACCGCTTCGGCGTGGTCGTCGTGGTCGTGGGTGAGCGCGACCCCGCCGAGGCCTTCGCGACTCTCGATCGCCGCGAACAGCCGGTCGAGGTGAGTTTCGATCAGCGGCCCCGGATCGACCACCCAGGCGGGGCGGCGGCCCACGACCCAGGTGTTCGTCCCCGAGAGCGTGAACGGACCCGCGTTGGGAGCCCGCAGGCGCTGCACATCGAACTGCTTCAGCAGCTCCGCATCGGAGCCGGCCTCGCTGCGACTCTCGGAGGGCGTCTCGTCGCCGAAGTCGGGCGGAAACGGGCTCACGCCGACGACGTTAGCTGACCAAGGACTCGAGCGACTGCTGCTCGGACGCCCAGCCGATCAGGTCAGCCCGTACTCCTTTTCGCCGCGACGCCGCGGCGAGACGGTGACCACGTCCCAGCACAGCCCCACGGTCGCCATCGCCCGGATCAGCAGCGCGGAGATGTCGGGCTGGGTCCATCTCAATCCGTGGCTCGCGGAGGTGGGGAAGGCGTGATGATTGTTGTGCCAAGCCTCGCCGAGCGTCGGCAGCGAGAGCCAAGCGAGGTTGCGCGAGTGATCGTCGGTCGCGTAGTCGCGACGCCCGAAGAAGTGGCACAGGGAGTTGACCGAGTAGGTCATGTGATGGAGCACCAGCATCCGCACCGCACCTCCCCACAGCAGCCCGGTGAGTCCGGCGCGCAGCGAGCCGCCGATCGCAGCGCCGAGCGCGAAGGCGGCCGCCAGGCCCCCGAGCGCCCATGCGACGAACGTGCGATCGACGAACGCCACGACGGGGTCGGCGAGCAGGTCGGGGGCGTAGCGCTCGCGCGAGCCGCGCTGGGTGTGGATGAAGAGCCAGCCCACGTGCGCATGTACGAGCCCGCGGATCGCTCCGCGCCAGCCGATCCCATGGTCGACGTGGGGACTGTGCGGGTCTCCCTCGCGGTCGGAGAAGGCATGGTGCTTGCGATGGTCTGCCACCCACGAGATCACGGGCCCCTCGATCGCAGCGGAGCCGAGCACCGCGAAGGTCGCTCGCAGCGCAGCGGAGGTCTTGAAGCTGCGATGTGTGAAAAGCCGGTGGAAGCCGACTGTCACGCCGAGCCCGGTCGTGAAGTACATGATCGTGAACACCGCGATGTCGACGGGTCGCAGCAGCCCATCCCACAGCTGCCACCCCACCAGCCCGAGCGCCGCGATCGGAGCGAGCGTGACTACGCCGGTGATGAGACGATCGCGGATCTCGTTGGCGACAGGCTGCACGTCATCGCGCGTCGCCGCCACCCTCCCGGGTGCGCCCGTGTCACTATGCGTTTGGCCCATCGAGAAGGCCAACCTACCAGGGCCACCAGCGGGCTGCGTAACCAGGGGCCGGGCATTTTTCAGCCGGCTCGTGCGCGACCATGAGAATCGTGAGCAGGACCCCGTTCGCGAACCCCGCAGCGCTGCGCACAGAGCTTGCGCGCGCGCTCCCCGAGCGCCCGTTCACGCTTCGCTTCTGGGACGGCGGAGAGCTCGCGGCCAACGTCCCCGGGGGGCCCTCCTTGACCGCGCGCTCGCCCGCTGCGGTCGCCCACCTGCTGCGCGCCCCCGGGCAGCTGGGGCTCGGACGCGCATATGCTGCGGGCGAGCTCGAAGCCGACGATCTGGACCGCGTGATCACGCTGCTGGACACCTTCCAGGCGCCCGCGATCGACCCTGCAACGCGGGCCCGCCTGACACTCGCGGCGCTGCGCGCATGCGGGCTGAGCGCCCCGCCGCGGGTCCCTGCCAGCGAGCTGCGCCCGCGCGGGCGCCGGCACAGCCGGGAGCGCGATGCGCGCGCGGTGCGCCACCACTACGACGTCTCCAACGACTTCTTCGCGCTGTTCCTCGACGAGTCGATGACCTACAGCTGCGCGGTGTTCTCACGGGGGGCACGAACCCTGGAGGGAGCGCAGGCGGCGAAGTGCGAGCTCGTCTGCAGCAAGCTCGCGCTGCAGCAGGACGAGCGCCTGCTCGACGTCGGCTGCGGCTGGGGCAGCTTCGTGATCCACGCCGCCTCGCGTCACCGGGTGCGGGCCGTCGGGATCACGCTGTCGCGCAACCAGGCCGAGCTGGCACGCAAGCGCGTCGCACAGGCGGGGCTCAGCGACCGCGTCGAGATCCGCCTCGCCGACTACCGCGACCTCGGCGGCGAGCGCTTCGACGCGATCGCCAGCATCGGCATGGTCGAGCACGTGGGCTCGGAGCGGATCGACGAGTACGCACGCGTGCTCGCGGGGCTGCTGGCGCCCGATGGCCGCCTGCTCAACCACGGCATCGCGCGCCTGCGCCACGGGGACCCCGAGGCGGGGGCGTTCTCCGAGCGCTACGTGTTCCCCGATGCAGCCCCCCTGCACCTGTTCCGCGTGCAGCTCGCGCTCGAGCGCGCGGGCTTCGTCAGCGAGCACATCGAGGGGCTCAGACAGGACTACATCGACACGCTCAGCGCCTGGATCGAGCGGCTCGACGCCAACCTCGAGCAGGCCCGGCGCCTCGCCGGGGCCGAGCGCGTGCGCGTCTGGCGCCTGTACCTGCGCGCGGCCCGCCACGGCTTCGAGAGCGGCTTCACCTCCGTTTATCAGGTGCTCGCGCGGAGGGCATAGGCCGGGTCGCATGCGACCCGGCCCGCGAGCGGCGCATGCGCCGCTCGCCTGTCGGCGCATGCGCCGACGGACCTACTGCAGATTCGCCATCACGTGCTTGACGACCGTGTAGTCCTCGAGCGAGTAGATGCTCAGATCCTTGCCGTAGCCGGACTCCTTGAAGCCGCCGTGGGGCATCTCCGACACGAGCGGGATGTGGTCGTTGATCCAGACGCAGCCGAAGCGCAGCGCCCTGCTGACGCGCAGCGCGCGCCCGACGTCGCGAGTCCAGACCGATGATGCGAGGCCATAGCGGGTCGAGTTGGCCCAGTCGATCGCCTGCTGCTCATCGCTGAAGCGCTGGACTGTGATCACGGGGCCGAAGATCTCGCTCTGGATCATCTCGTCGTCCTGCTCGAGGCCCGCGACGACCGTCGGCTCCAGGTAGAAGCCCGGCCGCTGCGGCTCGGAGCCGCCGGTGACGACCTCGGCGCGATCGGGACGGCGCTGAAGGAAGCCCTCGACTCGCTCGCGCTGCCGGGCCGAGTTGACCGGCCCGAGCGTCGTCTCGGGGGCGAGCGTGTCGCCGATCACGAGGCCCTGCGCCTGCTCGGCCAGTCCGCTGACGACCTCGTCGTATACCTCTCCCTGCGCGAGCACCCGGGTGGCGGCGGTGCAGTCCTGGCCGGCGTTGTAGTAGCCGGTGCCCGCGATCGTCTCCAGCGCGCTCTGCAGGCTCACGTCGTCGAACACGAGCACCGGGGCCTTGCCGCCGAGCTCCAGATGCACGCGCTTGAGCGAGTCCGCGGCGGTGCGGGCGATGTGCTTGCCGGTCGCGACGGAGCCGGTCAGCGAGACCATGTCGACCTCGGGGTGGCCGATCAGCGCCTCTCCCGTCGGCTCGCCGTGGCCGGTGACGACGTTCAGCACCCCCGCCGGCAGGACCTCGGCGGCGAGCTGCGCGAACCTGACGGTGGTGATCGGGGTGGTCTCGGCGGGCTTGAGCACGACCGTGTTGCCCGCCGCCAGCGCCGGCCCGATCTTCCAGATCGCCATCATCAGCGGGTAGTTCCAGGGGGTTATCTGGCCCACCACGCCGACCGCTTCGCGGCGGGTGAAGGAGGTGTAGCCCTCCATGTACTCGCCCGCCGCCCGTCCCTCCAGGCAGCGTGCGGCGCCGGCGAAGAAGCGCAGGTTGTCCGACATCACCGGCAGCTCGTCGCTGCGCACCGCCTCGATCGGCTTGCCCGCGTTGAGCGCCTCGAGCTCGGCTATCTCCTGTGCGTGATCGTCCACGATCTGGGCGAGGTCGAGCAGCGCCTGCGCGCGCCGGGCGGGCGTCGCCGAGGACCAATCACCGAAGGCTCGCCGCGCGGCCCCCACCGCACGGTCGACGTCCTCGGGGGTCGACTTCGACGCCCGCGCCAGCTCCTCCCCGGTGGCCGGGTTGAGGATCGGCTCGGTGTCCGCATCGGACTCGAGCGAGTCCCCATCGATGAAGTTCTTCAGCGTTGCCGTCGCGCTGGCCATCGGGTGGCCTCCTGTCGGGTCGCGGTGGTCTGATCGGCCATCCCTATGCGCCCGCCCTGGCGGCGGGGATCGCAGCGGCGGCGGGTGGGGGGCCGTCGCCGGGTTGCTCGTGCGCGGTCTCGCGCTCCGCCAGCGCCTGGGCGACCGCCGGATGGGTGATCTCCCCCGCGCGCACGTTCAACCCCATCGCCAGCCCGCGATCGGCTGCGATCGCCTGCTGCACGCCCCTGCCGGCGAGCGCGAGCGCATACGGGAGGGTCGCGTTCGTGAGCGCATAGGTCGAGGTGATCGGCACCGCGCCCGGCATGTTGGTGACGCAGTAGTGAGTGATCCCGTCGACTTCGAAGGTGGGATGCGAGTGGGTGGTGGGATGGGAGGTCTCAAAGCATCCGCCCTGATCGATCGAGACGTCGACCAGCACGGCATGGCGCCTCATCAGCGCCAGCTGGGAGCGGTTGATCACGTGCGGCGCCCGTCCTCCATGCACCAGCACTGCACCGATCACGAGGTCCGCCGCCGGCAGCATCTCCTCGATCGCGAGCGTCGAGGAGTAGACCGTCGAGGCGCGACCGCCGAACGCGACTTCGAGCTCGCGCAGGCGGTCGATCGAGCGGTCGAACACGAACACGTCGGCCTGCATGCCGATTGCGATGAAGGCCGCATTCATCCCCACCACCCCGCCGCCGATCACGAGCACTGTCGCCGCCGCGACGCCGGGCACCCCGCCGAGCAGGATCCCGCGCCCGCCGAGGGGCTTCTCGAGCATGAACGCGCCCGCCTGGGTGGCGATCTTGCCCGCGACCTCGCTCATCGGCGCGAGCAGCGGCAGGTGCCCGGCGGAGTCCTCGACGGTCTCATAGGCGATACAGGTCGCCCCTGAGCGCTGCAGGCCGCGCGCCAGCTCGGGCTCGGCGGCGAGGTGCAGGTAGGTGAACAGCGTCTGGCCCTCGCGCAGCATCTGCACCTCGGCTGGCTGGGGCTCCTTGACCTTCAGGACCAGCTCCGAGCCCTCGAACACAGCCCGCGCATCGGGCACGATCTGAGCGCCCTGGGCCGCGAACTGCTCGTCTGCCAGAGCGCTGCCCTCGCCCGCGCCCGCCTGCAGCAGCACCTCGTGCCCGTGCGCGCTCAGCTCGCGCACGCCCGCGGGTGTGATCGCGACGCGATACTCGTCGGGCTTGATCTCGCTCGGGACCCCGATCCTCACCGCGCCAGCTCCCGGCCGCGCAGCGCCAGCCAGAACTCGATCCGGTCGCGCGCGCGGCTGAGGTCGCGTCCGGTCAGCTGCTCGATACGCCTGATCCTGTAGCGCAGCGTGTGCCGGTGGCAGTAGAGCGCCCTCGCGGACTTCTCCCAGTGGCCGTTGTTCTCGATGAACACATCGAGCGAGCGCAGCAGCTCATCGCCGTACTCGCCCTCACCCTGCTCGACCGGCCCGAGGACCCCGCGGCAGTAGGACATCAGCGCATCGTCGTCCTGCAGCGAGAGCAGCAGCTGGAAGGCGCCGATGTCGGCGTAGGAGGCGACACGATCGAGACCGGAGCCGTTGCGCAGCCGCGCCGCCTCGAGCGCGCAGCGAGCCTCGTGGAAGCTCACCCGCAGCGCCTGCGTGGCGCCCGCGCGGCTCGCCGAGGCCCCCAGCGGCCCGACCCGCGCCGCCAGCTCTGCGCGCACCCGCCCCGCGAGCTCGACCGGGTCGCTGTCGGCGTCCTCGACGTCGACGACCGCATACAGCAGCCCGCCGCGGATCGCCACCAGGCTGTGCACGTGCGCGCGCGTGAGCGCGCCTTCCAAGAGCGGCGCCGCGACCGCGGGTTCGGCCGGCGAGAACGCCAGCACCGCTGCGCTCGCGCCGATGCCGAAGGGGCGCAGCTTCGCGGCCAGCTCTTCCGGGTACAGGTGCCCGGTCAGGGCTTCCGCGAGCACATCGCCGGCCATGCTGCGCTGGAGCATCTCGTAGCGTTCATCGACGAGCTGTGCGAACACGCGCTCGGTGATCGCGATGAAGGGCAGCTCGTAGGGGATCTCGAACACCGGGAAGGAGCGCTCGCGCGCCTCGGCGAGCAGCGCCGGCGGCAGGCGCTTGTGCGAGAACCCGATTCCGAAGCCCAGGCCCGCGATCTCGTGCTCGATCAGGCGCCCGACGAACTCGCGCTGAGCCTTCGCGCTGCGCAGCTGCAGGCCCGTCGTCAGCAGCAGCTCACCGCCCTTCAGCCACGGCGTGGGGTCGAGCAGCTCGGTGATGTGCACCCAGCGCACATGGCGCTCCGCGCCTTCCTGGCCGGAGGCGAGCTCGAGATCGAGCCCTGCGATCAGCCCTTGGAGTGTGAGCTCCATCGCGCCATCCGTTCCGAGGCCTCGGTCAGAACCGGGCGTAGGATCGACTCGATCTCCTCAAACTGCTCCTCGCCCGCGATCAGCGGCGGCGAGAGCTGGATGATCGGATCGCCACGGTCATCGGTGCGGCAGATCAGCCCGCGTCGATAGAGCTCTCCGGAGAGGAACCCGCGCAGCAACTCCTCGGCTTCCTGTGCATCGAACGTGTCCTTCGTCAACTTGTCCTTGACCAGCTCGATCGCGTGGAAGTAACCGGCGCCGCGCACATCGCCGACGATCGGCAGGTCGCGCAGGCTCTCGAGCATCGCGCGAAAGCGCCCCTCCTTGACCCGCACCCGCTCACACAGGCGCTCGCGCTCGATCACGTCGATGTTCGCGAGCGCAGTCGCGCATGCGACCGGGTGCCCGCCGAAGGTGAAGCCGTGGTTGAAGATCGCCTTGCCATGCAGGAACGGCTCGGCGATGTGATCGCCGGCGATCACCGCCCCGAGTGGCGCATACGCCGAGGTGATCCCCTTCGCGGTCGTGATCATGTCGGGCAGATAGCCGTAGCGCTCGCACCCGAACCAGTGCCCGAGACGCCCCCACGAGCAGATCACCTCGTCGGAGATCAGCAGCACTCCATGGCGGTCGCAGATCTCGCGCACCCGCTGGAAGTAGCCCTCCTGGGGCACGAAGCACCCGCCGCCGTTCTGAACCGGCTCGAGGATCACCGCCGCGACCGTCTGCGGCCCCTCGAACAGGATCGCCTCCTCGATCGCATCCGCAGCCCACAGCGGGTCACGGTCCTCTGTCCAGCGGTAGGAGTTGGTGTTCGCCACGTGATGGCCGCCCGGCGTCAGTGGCTCGAACGGCTCGCGCAGCGGCGGCAGCCCGGTCGCCGTGAGCGCCCCCATCGAGGTGCCGTGGTAGGCGAGATTGCGCGAGATCAGCTTGTGCCGGCGCGGTTCCTCGCGCGCCGCGTGGTAGGCCTTGGCGAGCTTCCACGCGCTCTCCACCGCCTCCGAGCCGCCCGAGGTGAAGAACACGCGACCCAGGCCCCCCGGGGCGAGGCCTGCGATGCGCGCGGCGAGCTCGATCGAGCGCGGATGGGCGTAGCTCCAGTTGGTGTAGAAGCCGAGCTCCTTGGCCTGGCGCGCACCCGCCTCGCCGAGCTCGGCGCGCCCGTGGCCGACGTTCACGCAATACAGCGCCGAGAGGCCATCGAGGTAGCGGTTGCCGTGCTCGTCATACACGTAGCAGCCTTCCCCGGAGACGATCACGGGCACCTCGGCGCCCTCCTCGTAGACGCCCATGCGCGTGAAGTGCATCCACAGGTGGCGCTTGGCGAGCGCCTGCAGCCCGCTCGCCGGCGCTGCCGCAGCAGTGGCGCCCCGCATCCTGCCGGCGCTGCCGAGGCGAGATCGCTCGCCCGCTGCTCCCTCGCCTGCGTCGGTGCTCGTCGGTGTGGCTGCCATAGCGCGCGCTCCTTGATACGGACAGCTTTCAGCTAGACACTCGGGACAACCGTACTCCGCCATGATGTCCAGCTCAAGGCGCTATGCGTTCAACAAGCGACAGGCACATTGTACAGGATGTACAACTACGGCGCGACGTTTTGGGGATTGCGCCCCTTTCCTCGCGCCCCGCAGGCACGTAACTTCTGTTACCAACGGTCACACCCTCTGCCAGCGCCCAAAGGAGCAGCCGAGATGGCCACCGACAGCGCCGCCGCACCAGCCTCCCCCGAACCCTCGGGCGTGATCGACAAGGGCCTGAAGAAAGGCGCGCTCGGCTATGTCTCGAACATCGTCATCGGCGTGGCCTCGACCGCGCCGGCCTACTCGCTGGCGGCGACTCTCGGCTTCATCGTCGCGGTCAAGGGCGTCGGAGTGCATGCGCCGGCGGTGCTGCTGGTCTCGTTCGTGCCGATGCTGCTGATCGCAGCGGCCTACAAATACCTCAACCGCGCCGACCCCGATGCGGGCACGACGTTCGCCTGGGCCACGCGCGCGCTGGGACCCGGCATGGGCTGGTGGAACGGCTGGGCGATCTTCCTCGCAGACGTGATCGTGATGGCCTCGCTGGCGGACATCGCAGCGGTCTACACCTTCCAGCTGTTCGGCTGGGAATCAGCCGCTCACTCGACCGGCGCGGTGATCGCGGGCGCGATCCTGTGGATCGCGCTGATGACCTGGATCTGTTACCGCGGCATCGAGCTCTCCGCGGCTATCCAGCGCGTCCTGTTGAGCGCCGAGGTCGTGATCCTGGGCGTTTTCGCGGCGGTCTCGTTGATCAAGGTCTACGGCAGCAACCCCCCGCACGACTCGATCAAGCCCGCGCTGTCCTGGTTCAATCCCTTCGCGATGAGCTTTCACGCGCTGCTCGTGGCGGTGCTGCTCGGCGTGTTCATCTACTGGGGGTGGGACTCCGGGGTGGCGGTCAACGAGGAGTCCGAGGACCCCGCCGAGGGACCCGGCAAGGCGGCCGTGGTGTCGACGATCCTGCTCGTCCTGATCTATGTGATCGTCTCCACCGGCGCCCAGGCCTTCCACGGCACGGGCTTCCTGGCCAACGAAGAAAACGCCGGCGACATCCTCAACGCGCTAGGCAAGCCCGTCTTGGGGGGCGGCTGGGACAAGCTCCTGATCATCGCCGTGCTCACCTCGGCCTCGGCCTCGACGCAGACCACGATCCTGCCGACCGCCCGTACGACGCTCTCGATGGCGCACTGGAAAGCGGTGACGATGCTGCTCGGGCGCGTCCACAAGACCTACCTGACCCCCACCGTCTCGACGCTCGGCTTCGGGGCGCTGTCGATCATCATCACGGTGCCGCTACTGCTGATCTCCGAAAGCGTGCTCGAAGACTCGGTCGTCGCGATCGGGTTCCCGATCTGCTTCTACTACGGCTTCACCGGGGTCGCCTGCGCGGTCTACTACCGCCGCGAGCTCTCGAAGAGCGCGCGCAACTTCATCCTGCTCGGGATCGCGCCGCTGCTCGGCGCGGTGATGCTGTTCGCGGTCGGCGTTTACGCGGCGATCTACTACGGACACGCCGAAAACGTGTCCACGGCCCCGATCGCGGGGGTCACGCTGCCGCTGTGGCTGGGCATCGGCGGGCTGATCCTCGGCTTCATCCTGATGCTCGTGTCGCGGCCGTTCTTCAAGCAGTTCTTCTCTCGCAAATTTGAAACCGCGCCCCCGGGGATCCTCGAGCGCGCGCCGGCGCGGGAGATCCCAGTGCCCGTGGAGTTCTGAGCGCGGAGGACCGAGCCTGGGGGACCACCTGTCGCAGGGGACACGGCGCACACGCGGTTTTGGGGGCTGCGACGTGCGCCGTGTGACAGGTGGCGGACGGGAGCTGCCCGCCGCGGTGGCTGGGCCTACTCGCGCTCCGATTCGTCGTCTATCCCGCCACGTGCGGCCTGAAGAACTTCGTCCGCGAGAAAGAGCTGACCCCATTTGCGGCCGGTGACCTCGCGCAGTATTCCTTGCGCTTCCAGGTCTCGAATGGCGGCCCGTGCGGATGGATGGCCTCAAACTGACAGTGGACGAGTGCAGCCACGAGCAACGGCGGCAGCTCTCGGTTATGCAGGAACCGCTCCAGGTCACTGAGTGCGGCCTGCGAGGTTGTGACCCCTGCCAGCGAGCAACCCGACGCTGCGTGCGGCCTCGCTGAGGCTCGTGACCAGCTCGGGCGTGAAGTCCAGCGCTGGCGGCAGGGGTGCGGGCACGAAGGCTGCGTTTCCGTCATGGGTGACGAGGCGCCCGGATGCATTGGCAGTGAAGCTGGCTGAGTCCATGGGATCTGAGGCTTAGAAAGGATGCTTGCCAACTCTCGAGGACTTGGAAAGAAAACGGGGTTTTTCTTTCTTTTCTCGCGGAGGATGGAAAGCGCCCTTTCCAAGAGCATGCTTCGGGGCACGGCCCATATGGGCTGCAATGCCTGCTTTGGTCGCGTTTGGGGCGCATATGCAGCAGATTCGCTTCGCGCCCATCAGGGCCAGTTGACGACCTCTTCAAGGGGTCCGTCGAATGGGCTCGTCGAGCTCCATCACCCCGTGGGGCGAGCCGAGCTCGGCGAGGCGCTCGAGAAACGGCTTCGGCGGGAACGCCTCGGGGCCCAGCACCCCGGTGGCGCTCCATGTCCCCTCCCCGAGCAGCTCGAGCGCCACGACCGGGTTGATCGCCGTCTGCCAGACGACGGCCTGGCTGCCGTACTCGCGCATCGTGTGCTCGTTGTCGACCACGTGGTAGAGGTAGGTGGAGCGCGGCTCGCCGTCGGCTCCGGTGCCCGTCACCCAGGTCCCAGCGCACGTTCGCCCGGTCATCCGCTCGCCGAGCGTCGCCGGGTCGGGCAGCGCCGCGGCGACCACGTCGCGGGGCGCCAGGAGCTGGCCGCGCACATCGACGGGCTCTGTCGAGTCGAGGCCGAGCTTGTGCAGCGTGCGGAGCACATCGATGAACTCCTGGCCGAGGCCATACTTGAACGTGACCCGCTCGCAGCCGACCCAGCGCGGGATCAGCACGACCTCCTCGTGCTCGACATTGACGCACTCGACCTCGCCGATGCCCTCGGGGAAGGTGAACAGCTCGGGCTCGGAGAAGGGCGGGGTGGTGTAGAAGCCGCGCTCGCGCTCCCACACGAGCGGCGGGTTCAGGCACTCCTCGATCGTCGTCCAGATCGAGAAGGTGGGGGCGAACTCATAGCCGTGCACGACCAGGTCGGCGCCGTCGCGGACGCCCACGTCGCGCACCTGCGCGAACAGCTCCTGGGCGGCGTAGGCGGCGAACACGTCCGATAGGCCGGGCTCGACGCCGATCCCCACCAGCGCGAGCAGCCCCGCCTGCTGCCACTGCTCGTGGCGCTCGAGCTGATACTCGCCAAGCATCGTCCCGGGCAGCTCGTAGGGGCGCTCGGGGTGCGGGCGCGAGAGCGTCATCGCCATGTCCAGGTAAGTCGTGCGCGCCTGAAAGCAGGCGCCGAATATCGGCTCGTTGAAGCGTGGATCGCAGGCGTTGAGCACCGCGTCGGGGCGCGTGCGCGCGATCAGCGCCACCAGCTGGGCCTGGTCTGAGGCGTCAACGCGCTCGGCGGAGAAGCGCCCCGGCTCGCCGAGCTTGGCGACCACGTCGCGTGCCCGCCGCGGCGAGACGTCGGCCATCACGACCTGCGCGAAGGGCTCGCGGCGCTGAGCTATCGCCGCAAACGCGGCGCCCACGCCGCCGGCTCCGATCACCAGGACCCGCATGCGAGAAGTGTTGCGCAGCGGCACTCTCCGGAACGTCCGAGAACCGGCACCCGTGTCTGCCGCAATGGCGCAGGCGGCTCGCGTATCCTGCGCCGTTCGATGGCGAGCGCGCTCCTGGATCGGCCCTCGAACGCCTCCGCAAGCGAGCGGCGCTCGTCCTGGGCACCCTCGCCCACCCTCCCCTGGCGCGAGCTGGCGCTGGTGGCGCTCGCGGGCGTGCTGCTGGCAGTGATCACCACCTGGCCGCTGGTGCTGCATCTCCCGAGCCGCATCTCGCCCGACCTCGGCGATCCGGTGCGCACCGCCTGGGAGGTCGCCTGGGTCGGCCACGCGATGCTGCACGACCCGCTGCACATCTTCGACTCCAACGCCTTCTATCCCCACCCGCTGAGCCTGGCGTTCTCAGACTCGCTGCTCGGATACGGACCGGCTGGGTTCTTCGGCTCGGGAACGGTTGCGGCGCTCGTCCGCTACAACCTGCTGTTCCTGTTCGCCTGGTCGCTGTGCTTCGTCGGCGCCTACCTGCTCGCGCGCGAGCTCGGGCTGGGACGGATCGGCGGCGCGGCCGCTGGCGCGGCGTTCGCCTACGCCCCCTACCGCGTCACCGAGGCGGGCCATCTGCACGTCATCTCGAGCGGCGGGATCGCGCTGGCTCTGTTCCTGCTGCTGCGCGGCTACCGGCGCCGATCACGCTGGCTGGTGCTCGCCGGCTGGCTGGTGTCGGCCTGGCAGGTCAGCCTCGGCTTCACGCTGGGGCTTCAGTACGCCTACCTGATCGCGGTGCTCGCGCTGGTGGCGCTCGTCTACTGGTGGCGCGCGGGACGCCCGACGCCGCCGCGCCAGCTGGTCGTCGTGACAGTGATCGGCATGGCGCTGCTGGGAGCGGTGACCGTCTATCAGGCGCGACCCTACCTGCGAGTCGCGAATGAGTACCCAACCGCCAAGCGCACGCTCAAGGAAGTCAAGAACTACTCCGCCGGCCCCGCCGCGCTGCTCTCGGCGTCGTCCGAGAACCGCGTCTGGGGCGGTGCGACCGCGGGCGCGCGAGCGCACGTGCACTCGAAGAACGAGAGCATCTTCTTCCCCGGCGGGCTGGTGCTGGTTCTGGCGCTCGTCGGGCTCGCCTCGCCGCTGCTGACGCGACGATTGCGCATCGGCTTGGCGATCGGGATCGTGGTCTGCTCGATCCTCGCGCTGGGCATGGGGCTGACCGGCGCGGGCTACCCGTATCGGCTGCTCTATGACTACGCGCCGGGGTGGGACGGCGTACGCGTGCCGGGGCGGATCTTCACGCTGGCGACGCTCTTCTATGCGCTGTTGGCGGGCGCCGGAGCGGCGCAGCTCGCGCGCCTGGCCGGGGCCTGGGGAGTCAAGCGGGCGCTGCCCGCTGGGGCCGCCATCGCCGGCGCGGTGCTCGCGATCGGGCTCGTCGGCGAAGGCGCCGGTCACCTCGGCCACCCGGTCGTGCCGCAACCGGCACCCGCCGAGATCGGGCTCCGCGGCCCGATCCTCGACCTGCCCACCGACGGCGCCTCAGATCGCGTCTGGCAGTACTTCTCGACCGACGGCTTCCCGAAGATCGCCGACGGCAACTCGACCTTCGACTTGCCCGCCGAGGATGACCTGCGTGGGGGCATGTCGGGATTCCCCGATCGCGCGAGCATCGAGAAGCTGCGTTACTACGGCATCCACACAGCGGTTCTGCACCTGAAGCTGCCGACGCTGCCGGGACTGCACGGATACGAGACCGCCGAGCCCCCGAACGTGAACGCCGCGGCCGCCAAACCCGTGAAGGGCCTGGGCGTCACCCGCCGCCAGGTCGGCTCGGTAGTGATCTACGAAATCGGCCCCGGTCCCGCGGCCCTGCACGGGACCGACTGATGGGCGCCTGCGCCGAGGCCATCGCGGGAGCGGGCGCATGAGCGCCGCGCCCGGCCCCCGCACGCTCGCCGACGGAGAGAGCGACGCGAACGGCGCGGGTGCACCCGAGCGCGGGCGCGGGCGCGCGCTGATCACCCCCAAACGGCTGGCGATCTGCGCGATCGTGCTGGTCGGGCTCTCCTACGCCACGATGATCCAGAGCTTCTCCTGGAACCAGACCTCCCACTACGACCTGATCCGCTCGCTCAACGTCGATCGCACGACGATCGATCCCTACCACGAAAACACGGGCGACAAGGTCTTCTACAAGGGCCACTACTACTCGGCGCGCGCGCCGGGGCTGGCGCTGTTCGCGCTGCCCTTCTACGACTCGCTGAACCTCGTGGGCGCCGACTCCTGGGCGTCGGAAGCGACGGCGCTGCGGGGCGACGACGAGATGGTCTACCTGATCGGGCTGTGGGGAAACGTGCTACCCGGCGTGCTGCTGGCGGCGCTCGTGTGGCGCCTGGGCGAGCGCTTCGAGCCTCGCTACGGCATCGTCGCGGCGGTGGCGTTCGGCCTCGGGACGATGGCGCTGCCGCTCTCGACGCTGCTGTTCTCGCACATCTTCACGGCATTTCTGGGCTTCGGCGCCTTCGCGCTGATGCTGCGCGAGCGCGACGGTCCCCCGAGCCCGCTGCTGCTCGGCATCGCGGGGCTGGCGATGGGCTATGCGATCTCCTCGGAGTACCCGCTGTTCTTCCTCGCGGTGGTGCTCGGCTGCTACCTGCTCTCGCGGCGCGACGCCTTCACGCCGGGCCTGATCGCCAAGCGCGCGGGCGCCTACATCGCCGGCGGGGTCCTCGGCATCATCCCGCTGCTGCTCTACAACCACTACGCGTTTCGCTCCTGGACGCATCTCGCCTACTCTGACGTCCCGCGCCAGCAGAAAGGCTTCTTCGGCATCGGCGCGCCGAGCCTGAAGGTGCTCGCGACGCTGCTGTTCGACTCGCGCGGACTGCTGACGATCTCGCCGGTGCTGATCCTGGGTGCGCTCGGCACGGTGCTGCTCTACAAGCGCTCGCGCCGCGCTGAGGCGTTGACGATCGCCGGCGCCTGCCTGTGCTACGTCGGCTACAACTCGGGCTATTACCTGCCCTTCGGCGGCGGCTTCATGGGCCCACGCTTCCTCGCGACGATGCTGCCGTTCCTGTCGTTCCCGATCGCGCTCGCGCTGAAGCGCTGGCCGGGGCCGACGATCGCGTTGGCAGCGGTGTCGATCACGACCACGGTCGTTGCGACCCTCACACATCCGCTGGTGGGCTACGAGACCGAGACGGTCGTGTGGGCGCGCTACCTGCGCGAGGGCTTCTTTCAGCCGACGATCGCCTCGGCATACGGCCTCGGGCGCGGCTGGGCCGGGATCTGGCCGTTCCTGCTCGCGGCCGGCGGCGCCGTCGTGCTGGCTGCGTGGGCGACCCCGCGGTTGCGGCTCTCAGGCGCCTCGCTGGCCGCCGGCGTGGCGGCCCTCGCCGGTTGGTGCCTGTTCGCGGCACTTGCGCCGACCGTGCTCGGGATCGATCACCAGGGCCTGCTCGACATCCGGCACGCCGGCGACCCAACGGCGCTGCACAAGGGCTTCGGCCGGTATCCCCTGCGCACGCTCGCGCCGCTGGCGGCGTTCATCGGGCTGCTGGCGCTGGCTGCGATGTGGCTGCTGCGAAACGAGCGTCAGCGTGGCTCGCGCCTGCGCCGCGACCCCCAGCAGACCTCGCAACAGGCGCCGCTGCGCCGATCGCCGGCCTGAGCGCAAGGCTCGCGCGGCCGGCGCCGCGGGCTCCTGCCGCCGGCGCCGCGGCGTGGCCTCAGTTCTTGGCCAGCTTGACGCTGGTGCATTTCGCCGCGTGCAGGGACTGGCACAGCGCGACGTAGCCCATGCGCGGCTGGTCGTGGGCGTTCATCAGGCCCGCGTCAAAGCGCGTCGAGCTGACGCCACCGGTCCAGTCATACACGTACAGGCGCTTGACCCGAGGCTCGGAGGAGGCGACCGCGAACATGTATTTGATCACCTTCGCGGCGCGCGTCAGGCCCGATCCGTGGCTGTTGGGGAAGGCGCCTCCGAACTGCACGATGCCGCCGGTCTCGGTCAGCCACACCTGGCCGCCGAGCGCGCGTACGAGATCGCGCGTGCGCCAGCTCTGCAGGCGGTTGATGTCGGAGTAGTTGTGCAGGCCCCAGGTCGAGGGCATCACCGTGCGCAGTTTGCCGATCTCGCGCTTGAATTCGGAGATGTACTGCAGCGTCGGGCCGATGTTGTAGGCGTCGAGGATGTCGAGGCCGATGACCGTGCAGCCCTTGCAGACGCGCTTCAGCGCCTGGTAGTACTGGGCGGCGGCGGTCGCGGAGGGGCTCGAGAAGTAGTGCGGCACGTTCCCGCGGTTGGCCTCGTCCCAGGACTGGTACTGGCGGACGTGCGGGAACAGTTTCACGAACTTCTGCACGTCGCGCTGGTAGATCTTGACGCTCGGCATCTTAGTGGGCGAGTACTCGGAGTGGTAGAAGGCGACCAGCACCTGCTCGTGGTGCGCTTCCGCGGCCTTGATCCAGAGCTTTGCGCGATCCAGCGAGTAGGGGTGCGCGACCGCGTCATAGGGCGCGATGTAGCGGGCGATTTTCGTGTGCAGCCGCTGCCACAGGGGGTTCGTGAACATCTCCGGCTGCTCGTCGCCGATGCCGGTCAGGTAGGAGGCCGCGGCGTGCGCGCGCGGTCCCGATGAGCCGATCGCGGCGGGCGCGACGGCGGCCGCGAGCAGGGCCAGCGAAGCTGCCAGCAGGGCGAGTGGAATGAGTCGTCGGCGGTGCGTCATCTCGGTGCCAGAACAGGTGGGGAACCGCGAGGTTGCGCGATCCTAGAAGGTTTACGCCGCTCTTACTCCAGTACCTTCCCGCGCAGCGGTGCTTGATCGACCTCGCGCTCGGCCTCGGCAGGCGCTTGCTGCAAGGCCTGATCGCCCCGCTCGCGCTCGCCCAGCTCACCCACCTGGCGGCGCTTGGCGGGGTCGGCGACGATCCGTATGTCCACTCCCGGCAGGCTTCGCAGCAGGCGCGAGAGCAGCGAACGGCCGGCTCCGCCGCGCAGTATGCCCCGCCGCTGCGATGGGGGTCCCATCAGCAAGTAGGTGGTCCCGAGCGCCTGCGCGAGCGAGACGACGACCGCGGCGACGTCTTCGCCCTGCTCAACATGCAAGCGCCCGCCCAGCATCGACACGAGCCGCCGCAGCGCCTCCAGACGCTCGCGGTCGCGGGCGCTCGGCTCGCGCCCGGGGGGGCGCACGACCAGTACGTCGAGCTCGGCGTCGAGCCGCTGCGCCGAGCGCCACGCGCGCCGCACCACACGCTCGGACTGCGGATTGAGCGTCGCCAGCGCCAGCAGCCGCTCGGCGATCGCCTGCGGCCCCGCCTCCGGGGCCGCGGCGCGCCCCTCCTCGTCGCGGCGCGGCGTCGGCGGCAGCTCGCGCACGAAACGCTTGACCTCGACGTCCTCGGCCACCTGGCGCAGCGCCGTCTCGCGCAGCGCTGAGAGGTTCTCGACCTTGAAGAAGTTGTTGAGCGCCGCCGGCACCCGCTCGTGTCCGTACACCTTGCCGGCGCGCAGCCGCGCGATCAGAGCCTCGGGCGTGAGGTCGATCAGCACCACCTCGTCGGCCATCGACAGCACCTCGTCGGGGATCGTCTCGCGCACGCGCGTCCCGGTCAGCTGCGCGACCTGGTCGTTGAGGCTCTCCAGGTGCTGGACATTGACTGTCGAGAACACGTCGATGCCCGCCGCGAGCACGTCGCGGACGTCCTCATAGCGCTTCTCGTGCTCGACCCCCGGGGCGTTGGTGTGGGCGAGCTCGTCGATCAGGCACAGCTCCGGGCTGCGCGCCAGCACGGCCGGCAGGTCCATCTCCTCGAGCGTCGCGCCGCGGTAGACGACCGTGCGCCGCGGGAGGATCGGCAGCCCCTCGGCCTGCGCGAGCGTCTCGGCGCGCCCGTGCGGCTCCAGGTATCCGATCACCACGTCGCGGCCGCTCTCCGCTTCGGCGGTCCCCTCCTGCAGCATCCGATAGGTCTTGCCCACGCCCGGCGCCATCCCGATGAAGACCCTCAGGTGTCCGCGCTCGCCGGGCATGAGCGCATTGTCGTGCATGCGCGCGCTCACGCCCGGGCCAGGGACCGATCGCTCGCCCGCGGCCCCCAGGCCGCTGTCTGCGGGTGTCAGGCCCCGAGCAGGTTGTGTATCAGCAGGTCGATCAGCTTGATGCCGATGAACGGGGCGATGATCCCGCCCAGCCCGTAGATGAGCAGGTTGCGCCGCAGCAATGCGCTCGCGCCGATCGGCCGGTAGCGCACGCCTCGCAGCGAAAGCGGGATCAGCAGCGGGATCACGATCGCGTTGAAGATGATCGCCGAGACGATCGCCGAGCGCGGGCTGCCGAGATCCATGATGTTCAGAACGTGTAGCGGCCCCTTGCCGCCGGGGCTCGCCGCGTAGGTGGCGATGAACACGGCGGGCAGGATCGCGAAGTACTTGGCGACGTCGTTGGCGATCGAGAACGTGGTCAGCGCGCCGCGTGTGATCAGCAGCTGCTTGCCGACCTCGACGATCTCGATCAGCTTCGTCGGGTTGGAGTCCAGATCGACCATGTTGCCGGCCTCACGTGCCGCCTGTGTGCCGGTGTTCATCGCCACGCCGACATCGGCCTGGGCGAGCGCGGGGGCGTCGTTGGTGCCGTCCCCGGTCATCGCCACGAGCCTGCCGTCGCCCTGCTGCTCGCGGATCAGCTCGAGCTTGGCCTCGGGCGTGGCTTCGGAGAGGAAGTCATCGACGCCCGACTCCTCGGCGATCTTCGCCGCGGTGAGACGGTTGTCGCCGGTGACCATGATCGTTTTTATGCCCATCGCCCGCAGCTGATCGAAACGAACGCGCATGCCCTCCTTGATCGTGTCCTTCAGATAGATCACGCCCAGCACCTGGCTGTCGCGAGCCACCGCCAGCGGGGTCCCGCCCTCACGTCCGATGCGGTCGAGCTCTGCCTGCAGCTCGGGGGGCGGCGAGCCTCCTTCGTGCGTGACGAGCTCGATGATCGCGTCGCCGGCGCCCTTTCGCAGCTGCTGACCGTCGAGGTCCACGCCGCTCATGCGTGTTTGCGCGCTGAAGGGCACGAACTCGGCGTGCAGGGTGTTCATGTCGTGCTCGCGGATGCCGTACTGCTTGGCGAGCACCACGATCGAGCGCCCCTCCGGCGTCTCATCCGCCAGCGAGGACAGCTGTGCGGCCTCGGCGAGCTCGGACTCGGGCACGCCGGGCATCGGGATGAACTCCGAGGCGAGCCTGTTGCCGATCGTGATCGTGCCGGTCTTGTCGAGCAGCAGCACGTCGACATCGCCCGAGGCCTCGACCGCGCGGCCCGACAGCGCCAGCACGTTGCGGCGCACCAACCGGTCCATTCCCGCGATCCCGATCGCCGACAGCAGCGCGCCGATCGTGGTCGGGATCAGCGCGACGAGCAGCGCGATCAGAGTCGTCTCGGAGATCGGGGTGCCCGCGAACAGGCCGAACGGCCGCAGCGTCGCGACGACGATCATGAAGATCAGCGTGAGCGCGGCGAGCAGGATGTTGAGCGCGATCTCATTCGGCGTCTTGCGCCGTTCCGCGCCCTCGACCAGCGCGATCATGCGATCCAGGAACGACTGGCCGGGCTCCTGGGTGATTTCGACCACGATCCGGTCGGAGGTGACGCGGGTGCCGCCTGTGACCGCGCTGCGATCGCCGCCGGACTCCCGGATGACGGGCGCGGACTCGCCTGTGATCGCCGACTCATCAACGGTTGCGATGCCCTCGACGACGGTTCCGTCGCCCGGGATCAGCTCGCCGGCCGCGACGAGGACGACGTCGCCGCGCGTCAGCTCCGAGGCGGCCTTCGTGGACCCGTCGGCCATCGTTGCGACGGTCTCCTTGCGCATCGCCCGCAACGTGTCCGCCTGCGCTCGCCCGCGTCCCTCGGCGAACGCCTCGGCCATGTTCGCGAACACGACCGTCAGCCACAGCCACACGGCGATCGTGAACGTGTACCAGGCGGGCTCGCTGCCGCCGCCGAGCGGCTTGCCGCCGAACACCTGGATCAACCACGTGACAGTCGTGATGACCGAGCCGATCTCGACGACGAACATCACCGGGTTGCGGATCTGCACGCGGGGGTCGAGCTTCTTGAAGCTGTCGATCAGCGCACGTCTGACGATCTCGCGCTGGAACAGCGAGATCGCTTGGCGCTCGTGCGTCTCAGGTAGCTCTGCGGACATCAGCCTTTTCCTCCGGTGAGTCGGTCAAGCGCAAGGTTGAGCTCGAGCACGTTCACGCCAGGTTCGCCTGAGAAGCCGAGCCCGCGCGAATCCGTGTACTTAGCGACCAGCCCATCGACGGTGGCGAGGGAGAGTCCGCGCTTGGCGGCGACGCGGTGTGCCTGGATGCGCGCGTTCGCCGGTGAAATTTCCGGGTCGAGATTCGAGGCGGACGTGTTGACCGCGTCAACCGGGATCTGCGCCGTCGTCAGCCCCGGGTCGTAGGGCTTCTCCAGTTCAAGATAGGACTTGATGTTTTCGGCGTCTTCTTCCTCGGTGACCTTGTCGTTGGGGCCGCGGTTGGAGAACGTGCTAGCGGCGGCGTTGTAGGCGCCTCCTTCCGTGGCCGAGGGGCGGCTCTGGAAGTAGCGGGGGTCAGGTTCGGTGACGATTTCTTCTTCTTCTTCCTTGGGCTTTCCGTTCTTTTCGAGCACCGGCCTCTGGAAGCTCTGGCCGATGATCTTCGAGCCGACCAGTTTGCCGTTCACGTAGACCTTCTGCCCGTTGGCGTTGCCCGGGAACGCGACCTGACTGATGCCGGTGATCACGAGCGGGTAGACCAGCCCGAGCAGGATCGTCAGGACGACGATGCCGATCAGCGAGGTGACGATGTCGCGGCGCATCTCAGTAGAGGTGTCCGGTCAGGCCCTGCACGATCGGGCCCAGGAGCAGGGCGGGGAAGAAGGTGAGCGCACCGACGAGGATGATCACGCCGATCAGCAGCACGACGAACACGGTGTTGTCGGTGCGCATCGTGCCGAGACCGGCGGGGGTGACCCGCTTGCCAACGAGCGCTCCAGCGACGGCCAGCGTGAACACGATCGGGCCGAAGCGAGCAAACAGCATCACCAAACCGCCGAGCACGTCGGAGAATGTGACGCCGTGGGAGCCGATGTTGCCGGCGTTCGGCTGGATAAAGCCGGTGTAGCCGGCAAAGGCCGAACCATTGTTGTTCGATTGGGAGAGGTAGGCGTACAAGGTCTCCGAGAAGCCCTGCGGCCCCTTGCCCAGTTCGGAGATCGAGGCGCGACCAGCGTGACTTGCGGTGGCAAGCGCCGTGGCGAAGAGCGCCGCCAGTGGCGTGATCAGAATCCCCAGGCCGGCGAGCTTTATCTCCTTCGCCTCGAGCTTCTTGCCCAGCCACTCCGGTGTGCGTCCCACCATCAGCCCACCGATGAAGACGGCCAGAAGCACATACAGCAAGATCGAGTAGAGCCCTGTGCCAACACCGCCGAAGATCACCTCGCTGGCGGACAGGTTGGCCATCGGCACGGCGCCGCCGATTCCCGTGAACGACTCGATCGCGCTGTTGACCGCGCCGCAGGACGTGACGGTCGTGACGACGTCGAACAGCGCCGAGCCTGCGATGCCGAAGCGCTGCTCCTTGCCTTCCATGTTGCCGCCGCCCGAGCCCGAGATGGCGTGCGTGTGAAGGCCGGCGGCGTGCTGAGCCGGCGAGCCGTGCGCCTCGGCGATGTAGGCGACGACCACCGCGCCGAGGAACATCACCATCATCGTGCCGTAGATCGCGTAGCCCTGGCGACGATTGCCGGTCATCCGCCCGTAGGTGAACACGAGCGCCGCCGGAATGATCAGCACGAGCAGCATCTCGAAGAGGTTGGTGAACGCCGTCGGGTTCTCAAACGGGTGCGAGGAGTTGACATTGAAGAAGCCGCCGCCGTTGGTGCCGAGCTCCTTGATCACCTCCTGCGAGGCGACCGGTCCCATGGCGATCGACTGGGTGACGCCGGTCAGCGTGTGAGCGGTCAGGTAGGTCGTGAAGTTCTCGATGACGCCCTGGGAGACGAGCACCAGCGCGCCGAACACCGAGATCGGCAGGAGCACGTAGAGAATCGTGCGCACCAGGTCCTGCCAGAAGTTGCCGAGGCTCTTCCCGCTGCGCGAGACGATTCCGCGGATCAACGCCACCGCGACGACGATCCCCACTCCGGCCGAGAGGAAGTTCTGGACAGCCAGACCCAGCATCTGGCTGAGGTAGCTCATCGTCGTCTCGCCGCCGTAGTACTGCCAGTTCGTGTTCGTCACGAACGAGGAGACCGTGTTGAACGTGACGTTCCACGGCGCCGAGTGGTAACCGAGCGGGTTCACCGCGTGGGGAACGAAGAATGCGTCCTGCGTCCGCAGGATCAGGTACAGCAGCAGCCACCCCGCGAGCGAGAAGATCAAGAGGCTTTTCAGGTAGGACTTCCAGTCCTGCCCGCGCTCGGGGTCAACCCGCAGGATTTTGTAGAGAAACCGCTCCGGCCAGCCGATGATCGGCGTGAGAATGACGCGCTCGCCACCGTAGACCTTCGCCATGTAGGTCCCCAGCGGCATCGCCAGGGCGCTGAGGATCACGACGAACAGGACGATCGTCAGCCAGCCGCTGAACGTCATCTCAGAGCTTCTCCCCGCGAATCAGCGCGTAGAGGAGGTAGGCGATCACCAGCACCGAGACGACGAGGCCGAAGAAGTCGGCGCCGCTCATGTGCGCGACGAAGAAGCCGAGGACCGGATCGGTGCTCATATGCGGCCGACTCCCTCGACCAGCGCGAGCAGCAGCAGGAAGGTCACGACCCCGAGGATTACCGCAACTGCGTCCATGCAGTCACTATGGGCTAGCGAGCATCACGACCGCGTAACGGTTAGCCGAGGGCGCATAACGATTGTGTGACGATCGGTGACGAGCCAGCCGGGCTCGCGCGAGGCTCTCAGGCGGCGAAGCGGTAGCCGATGCCGGGGTCGGTGACGATGTAGCGCGGCCCCGTCGCATTCTCGGGCTCGATCTTCGCGCGCAGGCGCGCGATGTGGGTTCGCAGCGCCTGCACGTCGTCGGCGTAGCCCGGACCCCAGACCTCGGTCAGCAGCGCCCGGTGGGTCATCAGCCGCCCGCGATTGCGCGTCAGCACACGCAGCAGATCGAACTCGATCGGGGTCAGGTGGACCGTCTCGCCGTCGCGCGAGACCGTGCGAGCGGCGAAGTCGATCGCCAGCCCCTCGACCTCGACCCGCGGCTGCTCGGCACCGGCCCCCGGTGTCGCGCGGCGCAGCGCTGCCTGCAGCCTCGCCACGAGCTCGCGCGCGCCGAATGGCTTGGTCACGTAGTCATCGGCGCCCGCTTCCAGCGCCCGCACCTTCTGCTCCTCCTCGCCGACCGCCGAAAGCACGATGATCGGCATCTCGCTCCAGTTGCGCAGGCTGCGCGTGACCTCGATCCCGTCGCCGTCCGGCAGCACGAGATCGATGATCGCCGCCTGGGGAGGGCGCACAGCGGCGCGATCGAGCGCCTCCGATGCGCTCTGCGCGGGGATCACCTCGAAGCCAGCCTCGCGCAGCACCACCCGCAGCGCGCGCACTATCTGCAGCTCGTCGTCGACCACCAGCACGCGCGCGCCCTCGCTCGCCGGGCTAGCCACAGCCCCGCGCCTCGGCACGTCTCATTGCTCGACCTCGGCGCCCGTCATCGTGCGCCCGCCATCGCCCTGGACCGCGCCCGGCACCACCGGGTCGAGCGGCAGCTCGAACACGAACGTCGCCCCCTGGCCGGGCAGGGACTCGGCATACAGCTTGCCGCCGTTCGCCTCGACGAAGCCGCGCGCGATCGCGAGACCGAGGCCGGAGCCGCGATGCCCACCGCGTGCGGTGCCCGCACGATAGAAGGGCTCGAACACGCGATCGAGCTGCAACGGCGGGATGCCGGGGCCGCGATCGACGACGCGTACGATCACGCGGTCGTTGGCTGAGCCATGCGTGCGCACGGCCCGCGCGCGAACCGACACGGGATGCCCGCCCGAGTTGCGACGCGCGTTCTCGAGGACGTTCACGAATGCGCGCTCGAGCTGCGCGGAGTCGGCCCGCACCAGCGGCAGGTCGCGGTCGATCGAGAGCGCGAAGTCATCGACGCCGGGCGACAGCTCGCCGAGCGCCGCCGTCAGCACCTCCTCGACCGACATCCACTGGCGATGCGGCGCCGCCACTCCGGCCTCCAGACGCGACTGGTCAAGCAGGTTCTCGACCAGTCGCGAGAGCCTTCGGGTCTCCTGGTCGATCACCGAGGCGAGCTCCTCGCGCTCGGACTGCGAGAGATTCGGCAGCGCAACCGCCTCGCCGGCCGCTGCGATCGCGGTCAGGGGCGAGCGCAGGTCGTGGGAGACGGCTCGCAGCAGCGCGGTCTTGACGACGTCAGCACGGCGCAGCGACGCCGTCTCGACCACCTCGCCGAGCAACGCCTCGCGCTCGAGAGCCGCGCTGAGCAGCGCCTCGAGCGCGGGCACGACGCGCTCCTGCAGGCGCCTGAGGCTCGACTCCGGCGTGTCGGCTCCGACCAGCAGCGTTCCGAGGCGTCGGGTGCCTTCACGCAGAGGGAACGCCACGCGGCGCCCGTCGCCTTCGACCGCATCCATCACGATCGCCGCCGAATGCAGCCCCAGCACCTGCGAGAGGCGTGCCGCAGCGGTCGGCAGCGCCTGCGCGAGGCTGTTGCCCCGCAGCAGCAGGCGCGCCATCTCGGCGGCCAGGTCGGCCTCCAGCCGCCGTTCCTGCGCCTCGCGCGTGCGCGCGCGTGTGACCTCGGCAACCGAGCTGGCGAGGCCGGCGGCGACCAGGAACGCGACCAGCGCAACCCAGTTGTTGGAGTCTTTGATCGTGAACCGGCCAACGGGGGGGATGTGAAAGAAGTTGAACGCCCCCGCGCTCAGCACGGCGGTGAGCACTCCGAGCCAGGCGCCCCACACGACCGACACCACCAGCACCGCGAGCAGGTAGACGACTCCGAGCGAGACCGCCGGTGCGATCTGCTTGAGCGGATATATCAGCAGCGTGCACAGCGCCACGGCCCCGACCGCGGCGAGCACGCCGAAGCGCCGCGGTGGCGGCTCGGTGGCGAGCAGGAACCCAAACGGGCGCATCGTGCTTTTCAGCCTAGTGGCGTGGACGGCCGTGCGTAGGCTGCGCGCCCTCGTGCAGCCACTCCGCGAGCGCTGACGTTCGTCGGCGAGGGCGCGGCAGACTCAAGCGCGCACCGCGGTGGGCCGACGTGGGCTCCATGGAGGACCAGCCGCCGGCATGAGAGCCTGCGCCGCTCGCGCTGCGCCGGTGGCGGGTGCGCTCACCCTGGCGCTCGCATGTCTCGGGTCCTCAGCCGGCTCCGCCGGCGCTGAAGCCCAGTCAAGCGCCTACCGGGTGCGCGCGCTCTGCCCTGCCCCGACGCCGGGCTACTACGACTGCCTCGGATTGCGCCTCGCGGCCCAGCAGCCGCTGTCGCTGCCCGGCGCGACCCGCGCCAAGCCCGCGCCGAGCGATGCTCCTGCTGCGTCCTCGCCCGCGACCCAGGGCCAGAGCGAGGGCGAGGAACCAGCCGAAGGCGCGGCCGGTCAGGGCTCGACCGCAGGCGCAACCGGTGCGGGCTCGACCGAAGGCGCGGCCAGCGAAGGACCGGCCGCGGGTGCAAGCCGGATCGAATACACGCAACCGTGGGGTGGCAGCCTCTCGCCCCAGAACGTTCTGGGCGCATACGGGCTCGCCACCGCGCACGCTCCTGCCTCGCAGCAGACACTCGCGCTCGTCGATGCGTACGACGACCCCGGCGCCGAACACGACCTGCAGGTGTTCGACGAACAGTTCGGGCTGCCCGCGTGCACCTCGGCCAACGGGTGCTTCACCGAGGTGAAGTTGCACTCCCCGGCGGTCAACCCGAGCTGGGCGCTCGAGATCGCTACGGACATCGAGGTCGCCCACGGCCTCTGCAGCAGCTGCAAGATCCTGCTGATCGAGGCACCTTCGAACAGGAACGCGAAGCTCGAAGAAGCTGAGCACACAGCCGAGCTCCGCGGCGCGCAGGAGATCTCAGACTCCTGGGGCGGCCCGGAGGCGGGCATCACCGCGGGCAAGGACAGCGCGGGGGCCTTCGATCATCCGGGCACTGTCATCACCGCCGCAGCCGGCGATTACGGCTACCTCGACTGGGACGAGGAAGAAAGCATCGAACGGGGATTTGCCGACTATCCGGCC
The DNA here is from genome assembly GCA_963706765.1 of uncultured Solirubrobacterales bacterium. Lineage (GTDB taxonomy): Bacteria > Actinomycetota > Thermoleophilia > Solirubrobacterales > Solirubrobacteraceae > Palsa-744. The sequence goes on from OY970168.1 coordinate 788,262, forward strand.
TCCTCGCCCCATGTGGTGGCCGTCGGCGGTACCAGGCTCGCGCTCGGCACCGGCGGAGCGTGGAGCGGCGAGAGCGTCTGGAACGGCGATGGCGCGGGCGGCGGCGGCTGCAGCACGGTCCTGGGCGCCCCGGCATGGCAACAGAGCCTGCCCGACTGGTCGGCGGTGGGTTGCGAAAGCCATCGCGCCGTGGCCGACATAGCGGCCGACGCAGACCCCTACACCGGCGTTGCCGTCTATGACTCGACGCCGATCCGCGAAGGCGAAAACGAATACCTCGGTTGGGAGAAGCTCGGCGGCACGAGCGTCGCATCGCCGATCATCGCGGCGGCGTTCGCCCTCGCCGGTGGCGCGGCGCTGCAGGAAGGCGGGACGCCGGTCGAATACCCCGCGCGCACGCTGTATGAAAACGTCGCCGCCAACTCCTGGTCGCTGCACGACGTCACATCAGGGTCCAACGGCGCCTGCGCGCGCGGGTTCAGCCTGCAGACAGGCGAATCCGAGTGCTCGGCCGGCGAAGAGGCCGCCTCGTGTGCGGAACGTGCCATCTGCATCGCGGGCAGCGGCTACGACGGTCCCAGCGGCGTCGGGACGCCGGCGGCGCTCGCGGCGTTCAAGGCGCCTGCGATCGCGGCGCAGGAACGACCGAGCGAAGCGCCGGCTGGAGCGACGAGCGAACCGGGAGGCGGTTCACACGCGGCAGGCGGATCGGGCTCCGGCCAGCCGGTGGGCGGGTCGACGGCCGCGGCACAGGCCCAGCAGGGCGAGACCTCGACGGCGAGCGGCAAGAGCCGCGCTGCTCACACCAGGGCGGTCTCGCCGTCGATCTCAGCGCTCGCGCTGACACGCAGCGCGCTCGCCGCGCTCACGCGACGACGCAGCGCCCCTTCGCGGCTGTGGTTCACCTTCAAGCTCAACATCGAAGCGACGCTGCGAGTCAGGCTCGCGGTGCGCGTGGTCAAGCATGGCCACGGCGGCTGGCGCAACCTTCCCGTCGGCGCGACGATCGCGGGCTCACCTGGCAGCGACACCGCGCATCTCGGCCTCGCGCGCGAACTCGCGCCGGGCCGCTACCGGTTGACGCTCACACCTGCCCGGGGCCACGCCCGGTCGCTCGTGTTCCGAGCGCGCTAGCCGGGCGTGAAGCCGTCAGTTGGCAGCTGGCACGATCGTCCCGGCGCGTCCCGGCGCGCTCGGGACGCGGCGCTGCGGCCGGCCTGCTGACGAGCCGCTCGCCGCGACGGCGCGGGCGCCAGACCAGTAGCCAGGACGGGAGTCGTCGCGATCGGACGCGACGATGTGGCGGTCAGGACGCGACAGTGCGGCGGTCAGGTGCTCGCGCGCTTCAGGTGCTGGCGCGCGGGAAACGCGAGAAGCGCTCCTCGAGATCCCGCTGCACGCGCTGGCCGCGTTCGGTGAGCGTCCATGCGTTGGGGGCTCCACGCAGGGCGCCGCGGCCGAGATTCGTGATGACACCCGCACGCAGCAGGCGTGCGAGCAGCTTCGACACCTGACCCTGGTCGACAATCCCGGCGCGCTCGGCGATCTCGCGATTGCTCGCGCCGGGGTATTGAGCGATCGCGCTCAATACCCGGCCCGTGCGATAGGTGAGCCGCACGCCGTACTCCTCGAGGCTGGGAAGCGCCGGACGCAGCGAGGGCTCGAGCTCGCGCGGCACCGGCGCCGGGCGCAGCAGCTCGCGCTGAGCCGCGCTCGGCCCCATGTAGGGCAGCACGATCAGGCTCATCAACGCTCCGAACAGCTCGATGACCGGGCGCTCGTCGGGCGGGTCCGCGTCCTGGGCGAGCAGCCGCGTATGCACGACCGCGAGCATCGCTCCCACGACACCCTCGGCGACGATCGGCGGCGGTTCCGAGCGCCGGCTCGTCCGCTCGGCGCGTCCGCGGTCGATGATGCTCCACAGTTTCGCCTGCGCGTCAGCGCGCCGCTTCAGCAGCTCCGCCGAGCCGCTGAGAGAGTGCACGACGAGCAGCCGCGCCATCGCGGGCTCGTCGTCCATGTAGCGCAGCGCCTCCGCCAGCCCCGCGCGAATGCCGTCGCGCCAGCGCTGCTCGCCCTCGTAGGCCGGGCGCGCACGCTCGGACAGGCGCTCGACGCCGAGATCGAAGGCCGCCACGAGGCAACTGTCGCGGTCGGGGAACCGTTCGTAGAAAGCGCGGCGCGACACTTTCGCTCGCTCGATCACGCCAGCGAGCGTCAGCCCCGCTACCCCATGCTCGGAAACGAGCGCAGCGGTGGCCTCGAGGATCTGTGTCCGCTGAATGTCCCGCATCTACCCCTCCGGACCAGGACGCGCGATGCGCCACGGCCCACCGTCTTTCCCCCGGGCACCTCTCTCTGTAACCCGTTAAGTCAGCTTGAGAGTAACAGTAGATGACATCTCTTTATGTCTAGCTGGCGCGAGTTATGGCAAGAAAACGCCGTCGCGACGTTGCAAGACCCCCTGCACGTGCGGCGAATCGCTTGTGCTGGACAGGGGTTCGGGCTAGCTTGCGCCCTCCATGACCGGCTTGCCAACGCGCACCCCGTCGCGTGCTCGCGACCGCAGCGCATCGGACGATCGACAGCCGCGCGCGCGTTCGCGGCGGCATCGCAGAGCTCGATCCGACGGCCGCTCGCAAGGCCGCCGGCTGGCGCGCGGACTGTTGCGGACCCTGCTGGGCGTCGCGCTGCTCGCCGGCGCGATCGCGATGGCGCTGGCCGGTGGAGAGGTCGCCACGGGCTCTGATGCAGGCAGCCTCGAAGGACGGCTGGCAGCCTCGCAGGCGCGCGCCGGCGAGCTGCACGCCGGCATCGGCGCCGACGCGAGTCGAATCGAGGGCTTTCAGGGCAGCATCGAAGACCTGCACACGCGCCTGAGCGCGCTCGAAGCGAGCCTCGCGGTCGAGCGCAGGCTTCTGCTGAGTCTCAAGCAGCAGCTGCATGAAGCCCGCACCCGGCTCGCGGTGCTTCAGGTGACGCTCGGTCGCGACCGTCGCATACTGGTCGCGCAGGTCGTGGCAGCGTACGAGTCCCCGCCGCCCGACATCGTCACGGTGATCCTCGAGGCGCATGGCTTCTCCGATCTGATCGAGCGCCTCGACGACCTGCGCGACGTCTCGCGCGAGAACGCAACCGCGACGACACAGGTGGCCCAACAGCAGAAGCTGGTCAGCGCTCAGGCCCGCCGGCTGGCGACGCTCGAGGAGTCCCGCGCCAGCGAGACGAGCGCGGTGCTCGTGCAGCGCGACGAGGTCTCGCAGCTGAATCTCGCGCTCGTCAAGCGCCAGCTCGAGTACGTCCGCGCACGTGATCGCAAGAGCGCCGAGCTCGGCACGCTGCAATCCCACCAGCACGCGCTCGAAGAAGAACTCTCGAAGGCGCGCTCCAGCGAACTCGCCGCCTCCGGCGAAGCGCCCGCCTACACCGGGCCCGTCGGCGGCTTCGGCTCGGCGCCGCAGGGCGAATACGGCTTCTTCCCCGCACCCGGGACCGACTACAGCGTCGGCGAGGAGCCGACGCTTGCCGCCCACCTCAACGCGCTCGGGGTCGCGCTGCACCTGCACCTGATCGGCATCTCGGGCTATCGCAGCCCCGAGCACTCCGTCGAGGTCGGGGGCTTCGCCGACGATCCCCACACACGCGGCGAAGCCTCCGACACGCCCGGTGTCGAGGGCGTGTCGGAGGCGACGCTCGCCCGTTTCGGCCTGATCCGCCCATTCCCGGGGGCGGCGGAGGCCGACCACATCCAGCTGCTCGGCAGTCGCTACTGAGCCGCTGCCCGGCGCCGGCGCTTCGTCAGCCCCCGATCACGCAGTGGTGTTCTCTGTGCAGCTTGCGCAGGTAGGAGCTCAATTCTTTGTCCTGCTTCGGTGAGAAGCTGTGCGTGCCGCTGCCGAAGTGGTGGCGATACCAGGCGACATAGGTCTTGCTGCACTTCGCATTCGACCAGTGCGAGCCGGCTAGGGCCGCCGGAGCAAGAGCGCCCGTGAGCAAGATAGAGGCGCTCGCCCCGAGTACCAGCATCCTTCTGCGTATCACGTCGATACCTCCGTGTATGTGTGAGTGAGCGCCTGAGTGTAGGCTCGGGCCGAGCTCGCCGCCTGGATGACAGGGCGCTTGCGCTCCCCGCTCAGGTCGCCGCATGCAGCCTGGCGGGCGCGCCGTGGCGCGCGAGCACGTCGGGAAGGCTCACCGCGCCGTCTGACTGCTGTCCGTTCTCCAGCAGCGCCACCAGCGTGCGCCCGACCGCGACCGCGGTGCCGTTGAGCGTGTGCAGGACCTCGGTGCCCCGCTCGGCGCGCATGCGGATGCCGAGGCGGCGCGCCTGGTAGTCGGTGGTGTTCGAGCACGAGGTGAGCTCGCGATAGCGGCCCTGGCTCGGCAGATGGACCTCGCAGTCGTACTTCTTCGCCGCCGACGCGCCGAGCTCGTCGACGGCTATGTTCACAACGCGGTAGGGGAGCTGCAGCTCACCGAGGATCTCCTCCTCGATCGCGAGGATCCGCTCGTGCTCCGAGGTCGAGTCCGCGGGCGCGACGAACGCGAACATCTCCACCTTGTCGAACTGGTGCACCCTGAAGATGCCCCGCGTGTCCTTGCCCGCCGCCCCCGCCTCGCGCCTGAAGCAGGGCGAGAAGCCGGCGTAACGCAGCGGCAGTCGATCGCGCTCGAGGATCTCCTCGGCGTGCAGCGAGGCGAGCGCCACCTCGGAGGTCCCGACGAGGTAGAGCTCGTCCTGCGGCAGCGAGTAGATCTGCTGCTCGGTGTCGGGCAGGAAGCCCGTGCCATAGAGCGCATGCTCGCGCACGAGCACGGGTGGTATCACCGGCTGAAAGCCGTGGCCACCGAGCTTCTCGAGCACCCACCGCACGAGCGCGAGCTCGACCAGCACGAGCTCGCCGAGCAGATACGCGAAGCGCGCCCCGGACAGCCGCGCCGCGCGCTCCATGTCGATCATCGGGCCGGCGAGCCGCAGGTGATCGAGCGGCTCGAAGTCGAACTCGTGCGGCTCCCCCACCACCTTCACGACCTCGTCCTCGGGGCCCGGCGCCGCAGAGGGGTCGGGCAGGTTTGGCAGATGCGCGAGCTGTTGGCGCAGCTGCTCCTCGGCGACGCGCGCCTGCTCGCTCAGCGCCTTGACCTCCGCGCTCACCTGCTTCAGCTGCTCGAGCTGCTCGCCGACGTCCTCGCCCGCGCGCTTGGCCGCGGCGATGCCCTCGGATCGCTCGCGCTGGGTGGCCCGCAGGCTCTCGGCGGAGCTCGTCGCCGCGCGCCACTCCCGGTCGCGGTCGATCACAGCATCGAGCACCTCCGCCAGCTCGGGCCCACGACGAGCGAGCGCCGCGCGAGCGCCTTCTGGATCCTCCCGGATGCGTTTGAGGTCGAGCAACCCTCAGCCGCCCGCAGCGACCTATTTCGTCGGCAGCGTGATGTTCACGGACGGAACCTTCTGCGCCTGCGAGCCCGAGTAGTGCGCGAGGAATTCGGCGACATCCTTGGCATCGTCGCCGACGACGATGTTCTCGGGCATGATCGCGCCGGAGAAGCCGCCGTTGCGGATCGCGTACAGCACCTGTTCGACATTCTCCTCGCGGATGTTGAAGTTGGGCCCATTCGTCTTCAGCCGGTCCTTGATGCTCGTAGCCGAGCCCTCGGCGCCGACGACCGACAGCGTGTGGCAGCCCGAGCAGTGGTCGCGGAACAGGACAGCGCCGCGGTAGTAGGGGCTGCTCTTGGGTACCTGAATGCCCTGAGAGCCGCACGCGCCGAGCAGCGAGGCGCAGCCCAGGAGGGCCATCGTCGTCAGGGCTCGCTTCATGAGGGCGGGAATATATAGCCCAGCGATGAGCGGACCTCCTCCTGTCGTCCGTGACCGGGCCCGCGGCCCTCGCGCCCAGTGATGCCCTCAGAAGCCGTGAGCGGTGCCGGCGGCGCGCAGGGCGAGAAAGACCACGACGAGCGCAGACAGGGCCATGATGCCCATCTCGCGGAGCAGGATCGACGCCATGACCTCCTGCTGCTCGGCCTGCGGGAGCGTGCCGACGGCCTGCGCATCGGCTAGCTCGCGGCGGTCGAGGATCGTCTGCGCCGAGGCGATCCGCAGCTGCTCGGCGACGAATGCGACCGCGAGCGGCAGCAGCGCGTACAGGTAGAAGAGGTTTTCGGTCGAGTACTTGCCGGCGACGGCCAACGAGCCGGCGAGGATCGCGAGCACGAGCGCCGAGCCCTGACCGACGCGAAGCAGCGTCCAGAACATCTGACTGGGTTCGTGCCGGTACCAGCACCAGGCGCCGAGCAGGGCCGGGATCGCGTTCAGGGCGGCCACCGCGATCGCGCAGGCGACGACCGCCTGTCTCACGATTTCGAGCCGATCGTCACTATGTAACACATTGCCACAAAGCGGTGATATAACAGGCGCGCAGTGCTGCGCAGCTACTTCCCCGCGATCGTATTCCTCCTGCTCGGCGGGGGCGTGGGTGTCGCGTTCGCCATGCTCAACTCGAAGCTGGGACCGCGGCGCAAGGCTTCGCAGAAGCAGGATCCATACGAGTGCGGCCTGCCGTCCGAGGTCAAGCGCGGAATGCGATTCGGCATCAGCTTCTACCTGGTGGCGATGCTGTTCATCCTGTTCGACATCGAGGTCGTGTTCCTGTATCCGATCGCGATCGAGCTGCGCGCGTACGCAGGCTATGCGCTGGCGGAGACCGTGACCTTCATCGTGCTGCTGTTCGTCGCCTTCGTCTACGTCTGGCGCAGGGGAGCGCTCGAGTGGAAGTGAAACGCGACCGACTCGGCGGCGCGGGCCGCAGGACGCACACAGGCGCCGACGCGACCGGCGCCAGGTCGGGCCGCGGCAAGGGTCTGAACGTTGAAGGCCTCAACGCCCATCAGCTGCTGCGCGGCGCGGCTCTGGAGGGCGCGAACCGGCCGGCTCACCTCCGCGGCGAGGAGCTCGAGGAGAGCCTCGAACAGCACGTCCACGAGCGCGTGATGACCACCACTCTCGACACCGCCGTGTCGTGGGCTCGCTCGAACTCGTTCTTCCCGCTCTCATTCGGGCTGGCGTGCTGTGCGATGGAGCAGTTCCACGCCGCCGGGCCGCGGATGGACATCGCACGGTTCGGCTTCGAGGCCTTCCGCGCCTCGCCGCGGCAGGCCGACCTGATCATCCTCGCGGGGCGCGTGTCGATCAAGATGGCGCCGATCATCCGCAGGCTCTATGACCAGATGCTCGAGCCGAAGTGGGCGATCTCGATGGGAGCCTGCTGCAGCTCGATGGGCGTGTTCAACAACTACGCGCTGGTGCCGGCGGACAAGTTCATGCCGATCGACGTGCACGTGCCCGGGTGCCCCCCGCGCCCGGAGGCGCTGATGCACGGGATCTTGAAGCTGCGCAAGCTGGTGCAGGACGACCCGGACATGGGCTGGCGCGAGCGCTACGGCGCGGTCGGCACCGAGGAGGCTCCATCACGTGTGTAGCGGTCGCGCGGCTGTAGCGCCACCGCTCTCATGCCGGGTGGGCTCTCATCGGGAGCGACTGGATGCCTGATGCCACGGGCTTGGAGCTGCTCGCCCGCGAGCTCGGCGACGCGACGCTCGAAACCGTGTACTTCCGCGAACAGGCGACGCTCGTGGTCGACCCGGCGGCCGTCCGCTCCGTGCTCGCGACGTTGCGAAGCAAGGGCTACACGTTCCTGGCGAGCGTTCACGGGGTCGACTACTACCCCGAGGAGCCACGACTCGGCGTGTTCTACGAGCTGCTGAACATGGGCGCCGTCGATCGCGTCAAGGTCAAGCTGCGGCTGCCCTCGGATGCGGCGAAGGTCGAGTCGGTGACCGCCGACTGGCCCACCGCCGACCACCAGGAGCGCGAGGTGTACGACATGTTCGGGGTCGAGTTCGAAGGCCATCCCGACCTGCGCCGGATCCTGATGCCCGAGGACTACGAGGGCCATCCGCAGCGCCGCGACTTCCCGATCGGCGGCGAACCGGTGATCTTCACTCGCGACGAGACCAAATGGCTCGAGGCGCGCGAGTGAGCTCCACCGGCGAGCCCACGATGTCCGAGTACCGCCGGCGCGAGCAGAGCGTCACGCTCGCGCCGCTCGAGGACCCGGGCGACGGGACGCAGGGCAGCGAGACCAGCGAGGAGCTGCTGACGCTGAACTTCGGCCCGCACCATCCCGCCACGCACGGGGTCCTGCGGCTGCTGGTGACCCTGCAGGGAGAGATCGTCCGCGACATCAAACCGGTGATCGGCTACGTCCATACGGGGATCGAGAAGACCGCCGAGGACAAGTCCTACTGGAAGGTGATCCCGATCGTCGAGCGGATGGACTACCTGTCCTACTACTTCAACGCGATGGCCTACTGCGGGGCGGTCGAGACCCTGACCGAGGTGCAGGTGCCCAAGCGCGGGCAGTACCTGCGTGTGATCCATCTCGAGCTGAACCGCATCGCCTCGCACCTGATCTGGCTCGGCACCAGCGCCCTCGACCTCGGGGCGGTATCGATCTTCCTCTACTGCCTGCGCGAGCGCGAACAGATCCTCGACCTGTTCGAGATGTCCTCCGGGCAGCGGATGCACACCCGCTACTTCCAGGTCGGTGGCGTGATCGAGGACATCCCCGCGGGGTTCGAGCGAAAGCTGCGGGAGTTCCTCGCGATCATGCCGCGGCGCGCCGACGAGTACGGCGCGATCCTCAACTCCAACGAGATCGTCCTTCGGCGCCTGCGCGGGACCTGCCCGCTCGACGCCGAGACGCTGCTCGGGCTCGGCGTGACCGGCCCGCTGCTGCGGGCGGCAGGCAACCCCTGGGACCTGCGCAAGGCCGCTCCCTACAGCTCCTATGACGACTTCGAGTTCAAGATCCCCGTCGGCACGGTCGGTGACAATTACGACCGCTACGCGGTCAGGCTGGCGGAGATCTACGAGAGCGTGCGGATCATCGAGCAGGCGCTCGACGGGCTTCCCGAGGGCCCCCACATAACCGCCGACCGCAAGGTCGCGCTGCCGCCCAGGCACGAGCTCGCGACCTCGATGGAGGCGCTGATCCACCACTTCAAGCTCGTGACCGAGGGCTTCAGGGTGCCGCCGGGAGAGGTCTATCACCCGATCGAGTCGCCCCGCGGCGAGCTCGCGTGCTACGTGCGCTCCGACGGCTCCTCCAAGCCCGCGCGCGTGCACATGCGCGATCCCAGCTTCGTGAACCTCCAGGCCCTGTCGCACATGGCTCGCGGGGGCTACATCGCCGACATGATCGCCACGGTGGCGATGCTCGATCCGATCCTCGGGGGCATCGACCGATGAGCGCGCGCGGCTGGGACGTGCCGGCGTCGCTGGAGAAGGACCCGGCGACGATCCCCGACCCCGCCAGCACCCCTGTACCGCAGGAGCTGCGCAGAGAGATCGAGGGACACATGGCTCTGTATCCCGACACCGGCTCGGCGGCGCTGCCCGCCCTCGAGGCCGCGCAGCGCGTGCATGGCTGGTGCTCGCCGCAGGCGATCGAACAGGTGGCCTGCGTGATGCGGGTCACGCCCGCCTCGCTCGATGCCGTGGTGACCTTCTACGACATGCTCGAGACTGAGCCGGTCGGCGAGCACAGCGTGTACGTGTGCACGAACATCTCCTGTTCGCTGCGCGGCGCCGACGAGCTGTACGCCACGATCTGCGCGGCGGCGGCGGACGATCCTGCGTTCAACGTCCGTGCGTTCGAGTGCCTCGGGGCTTGCGACATCGCGCCGATGGCCTCCGTCGACGGCGTCTACGTGGGTCCGCTCGCGCTCTCGGACATACCGGAGCTGCTCGCCGGTGCGCGCGCGGGCCGGGCGGTGTTGCCGGACAAGCAGCTCGCGCGCCGGCGTGTGGCCGATCCCCACGCCAACTCGCGCGAGTTCCCCGAGCACCCGGCCCAGGATGGCGCCGGCGCAGGATCGAAGGAAGCCGCGGCCGCGAGGCCCCGCGCCGCCGCGACCACCGACGCCGCCAGCGAGAGCGCGCCGTGAGCCAGTCCCTGCTGTTCAGCGACATCGACGAGCCGGGGCTGAACACGCTCGAGGTCTGCGAGCGTCGCGGCGGCTATGGGTCGCTGCGCAAGGCGCTTCAGATGACGCCCGAGGAGGTGCTCACAGAACTGGAAGCCTCGGCGATCCGCGGGCGCGGAGGCGCCGGCTTTCAGATGGGCAAGAAGGTCTCGTTCCTGCCCAAGGGCGCAATCGAGAAGTACCTCGTCTGCAACGCCGACGAGTCCGAGCCGGGGACGTTCAAGGATCGCGAATTGATGCAGAAGAACCCGCACATGCTGATCGAGGGCATCGTGATCGCCGCGTTCGCGGCCGGCGTGAGCCGCTCGTTCATCTACATCCGCGGCGAGTATGTGCTGCAGGCCGACATCCTCGACGCGGCGCTGCTCGAAGCGCGCGAGCGCGGCTACATCGGCGAGGACATCCTCGGCTCGGGGATGTCGCTGTCGCTGGTCATCCACCGCGGCGCCGGCGCCTACATCTGCGGCGAGGAGACGGGGCTGCTCGACTCGCTCGAGGGCAAGCGCGGGAACCCGCGGCTGAAGCCTCCGTTCCCGGCCAACCAGGGCCTCTACCAGGGCCCGACGCTGATCAACAACGTCGAGACGCTCGCGACCGTGCCGACGATAATCAAGATGGGCGGCGCGCAGTACGCGGAGCTCGGCACCGAGACCTCGACCGGCACGAAGGTCGTCTCGATCTCCGGCCACGTGCGCAAGCCGGGCAACTACGAGATCGAACTGGGTATCCCCTCGCGCGAGATCATCTACGGCCTCGCCGGCGGCCCGCCCGAGGGCCGGGAGGTCAAGTGCTGGTTCCCGGGGGGCTCCTCCGCGCCGGTCTTGACACGCGCGGACCTCGACGTGCCCTATGACTTCGACTCGGTCGCGAAGGCGGGCTCGATGCTCGGTTCGGGGGCGATCATCGTCGTCGACGACTCGACGCCGATACTCGACGTCGCGATGAAGGTCGCGAAGTTCTACCGCCACGAGTCCTGCGGGAAGTGCAGCCCCTGCCGCGAGGGCACCAACTGGACGGTGAAGATGCTCGAGCGGATCGACTACGGCGAGGCCACGCCGATGGATCTCGAGATCATGGCCAGCGTCCAGGAGCACATCATCGGCAATTGCCTGTGCGTGCTCGGCGACGCGATGGCGATGCCGATCGGCTCGATGATCGCGAAGTTCCGCGACGAGTTCGAAGCCCACATCGAGCAGCGACGCCTGCAGGCGGCCGCGCAGGTCCCCGCCGAGGTCGCCTGATGCCACGCCCCGAGCCGCGCATGATCACGTTCACGATCGACGACCGCGAGGTGCGGGCGCCGGAGAACTCGATGCTCGTCGACGCCGCCAAGCACGGCGACGTCGAGATCCCGGTGTTCTGCTACGAGCCGAAACTGGGCCAGCCCGTGGGGGCCTGCCGGATGTGCCTGGTGGAGATCGAGGGCATACCGAAGCTGCAGACCGGCTGCTCGACGCCTGTGAAGGACGGCATGGTGGTGCACACGCAGAGCGAGCGCGTCCAGACGGCGCAGCGCGCCGTGGTCGAGTTCCTGCTCGTCAACCACCCGCTCGACTGCCCAGTCTGCGACAAGGGCGGCGAGTGCCCGCTGCAGGACATCACCTTCGGCTGGGGCCCGGGGATCTCGCGCTTCGTGGAGCCCAAGCGCCACTTCGTCAAGCCGCTCGCGCTGTCGCCAAAGATCGCGATCGACCGCGAGCGCTGCATCCTCTGCTACCGCTGCGTGCGCTTCAGCCAGGAGATCTCCGAAGACAACCAGCTCGTGCTGCTCGAGCGCGGAGCGCACTCCTACGTCTCGACCTTCGACGGCCATCCATACATCGCCCCGTTCAGCGGCAACATCGTCGAACTGTGCCCCGTCGGAGCGCTGACCTCGCGCCCGTATCGCTTCCGGGCCCGTCCGTGGGACGTCGAGGACGCCGGCTCGGTCTGCACGTTGTGCCCCTCGCAATGCAACGTCACGCTGACCGTTCGCGACGAGCGGGTGCTGCGGGTGATGGCGCGCGAGCACCCCGAGGTCGACGACGGCTGGCTGTGCGACCGCGGTCGCTTCGCATACCCGGGCGGCGACGAGCGCCTGAGCGAGCCGCTGCTGCGCGACGGCGGAGAGTTGCGTCCCGTCAGCTGGGAGCGAGCGCTCGAGGAGGCGGCCCGCGCACTGCAGCGCGCGGGTGCTCGCAGCGCCGCGCTGGTGGGCGGCGAAGCGACCAGCGAGGAGGGCCTGTTGCTGGCGCGCCTGATGCGCGAGGGGCTCGGCTCGCCGCACCTGGACTCGCGCCCGGCCGGGGCGCTCGAGCTCGAGCGCCACCGAGCGCTCAACGACCCACGACTGCAGGCCCGAGTCAGCGATCTCGAGTTCGCGCACGCGGTGCTCGTCCTCGCCTGCGACCCGATCGAGGATGCGCCGATCCTCGACCTGCGCCTGCGCAAGGGCGCTCGCCGCCAGGGCGTGAAGATCATCCAGGCCGGCGCCGAGGAGCTTCTGAGCGAGCGCCGCGAGCAGATCGCCGCACAGCTGCTCCAGGCGGGCGAGGAGGTCGTGATCCTGTGGGGCGAGCGACTGGCGGCCGGTCACGAGGGCGGCGCGCGGGTCAACGCCCTGCTGGAGCTGGCGAGGATCCTCTCCCTGGCCGGTGTCGACGGCGCGGGCCTGCTCGAAGTCCCCGCCGGGGCCAACGGTCGCGGCCTGCGCGAGGCCGGTGTGCTGCCCAACGCAGGTCCGGGCCTGACCGAGCCCGATGGCGCAGCCGGTCTCGACTACGAAGCGATCGCCCGCGCCCTGTCTGAGGGCGAGCTCAGCACGCTGCTGCTGATGGAGTGCGAACCGCTCGCGCAGAGCGGGGCCGAGCCGACCGCCCAGCGGTCCCCGGCAGCGGTCGGCGGTGCCCCCGAGCAGCAGCTGTGGCAGGGCGCGCTCGAGCACGCGAACGCGGTGATCGCATGCGCGAGCTTCCTCACCGGGGGTTTGCGCGCCCACGCCAGCGTGGTGTTCCCGGCGCAGACCTATGCGGAGAAGGAGGGCACGATCGTCCACCCCGACGGGCGCCTTCAGCGGCTGCGCCCAGCGGTCGCGAACTTCGGCCAGACGCGCGCCCAGTGGCGCGTGCTGACCGCGCTCGCGCATGCCATCGGCCTCGATCTGGGTGTCCAGAGCGGTGCGATGGCCTCCGCGCAGCTGTTTGACGCCGTCCCCTTCTACGCGAACCTGACGCTCGATGAGATCGGGGGCAAAGGCGTGCGCTGGCAGGAGCGTCCCGCCGCTGGCGCCTACCCGATCGAGGTGCCCGTATGAGCGGCGCGCTCGCCGAGGTCGGCTACTACGAAGCCTGGTGGATCCAGATCCTGAAGGCGATCGTGATCTTCGCGGTCGGGCTGCAGCTGGTTCCGGTCGTGCTGGTCGCCGAGCGCAAGCTGCTGGGGCGCTTTCAGGCACGATACGGCCCCAACCGCGTCGGCCCCTACGGCGCCCTGCAGCCGCTGGCTGACATCCTCAAGCTGCTCACCAAGGAGCAGTTTCGCCCCACCACCTCCGTCGGCCTGCTGTTCGCGATCGCGCCGCTGATCTCGATCCTGACCGCGGTCGCGACATTCGCGATCATCCCCTTCGGGGGCGTGCAGAAGATCTTCGGCACGCCCGTCGGCCTGTACGGGGTAGACCTCTCGATCGGCCCGCTGTACGTGTTCGCGTTCGGCGCGATCGCGTTCTACGGGATCATGCTCGGCGGCTGGTCCTCGGGCTCGAAGTACTCGTTCCTGGGCGCGATGCGCGGGGCGGCGCAGCTGATCTCCTACGAGGTCTCCCAGGGCCTCGCGCTACTCGGCGTGATCTTCACCGCGCAGACGCTCTCGCTCACCGGGATAGTCCGCGCGCAGGCGGGCATGTGGTACTTCATCCCGCAGTTCGTGGGCTTCTTGATCTTCTTGGTGGCGGGCTTCGCCGAGACCAACCGAGCCCCGTTCGACCTCACCGAGGCCGACGCCGAGCTCGTCGGTGGCTACAACACCGAGTTCGGTGGCGGACGCTTCGCCTCCTACTACTTCGCCGAGTACCTCAACGTGCTGGTGGTCTCGGGCGTCGTCACGACCGTGTTCCTCGGCGGCTGGCTGCTGCCGTTCGGGATCCACCCGCCGGGCTGGGTCGACCCGTTCGTGGTGCTCGCGAAGATGGGGCTGATCACGTTCCTGTTCATCTGGGTCCGCGCGACGCTGCCGCGCCTGCGCTACGACCAGCTGATGAGCTTCGGCTGGAAGGTGCTGCTGCCGCTGGCGACGCTCAACGCGCTCGTGACGGCCGTGCTCGTGGTGGTGACCCACTGATGCAGGACGAGCTGCTGCCCAGGACGAGCGCCGTGGCGCAACCGGCCGATGCCGCGCCCGGCGCGGCGCTCGAGGTCTCCAGCTGGAGCCCGGGCGAGGATGTGATCGAGGTCCAGCGGATTCCGGCTCCGGGCGCGGTCCGCAGCACCTACCGAACCTTCCGCGAGACGCTCAGGGGGCTGGCGACGACGCTCGGGCGCTTCAAAGAAGATCCCGTGACGGTGCAGTACCCGGAGGAGAAGGTGCCCGTGTATCCGCGCTTTCGCGGACGCCACAAGCTGCACCGCTTCGAGGACACGGGACTCGAGAAGTGCGTCGGCTGCTCGCTGTGCGCGGCGGCGTGCCCGGCGGACTGCATCCGCGTGGTGGCCGCGGAGAACACGCCCGAGCATCGCGTCTCCGCCGGCGAGCGCTATGCAGAGGTGTATGAGATCAACCTCTCGCGCTGCATCTTCTGCGGCTACTGCGAGGTCGCGTGTCCGTTCGACGCGATCACGATGGGCCACGACTACGAGCTCTCGGACTACGACCGCACCGACCTGATCTTCACCAAGGAGATGCTGCTCGCGGAGCCGCTCGAGCGCACCCCGCTGCGGAACGAGGGCGAATGAGCTCGGTTCTGTTCTTCATCGCCGGCCTCGGCGCGATCGCCGGCGCGGTCGGAGTGATCGCGTGGCGCGACCCGTTCTTCAGCGTGCTCTCGCTCGTCTGCCACCTGCTCTCGCTGGCGCTGCTGTTCCTGCTGCTGCGCTCGGAATTCGTGGCGGCCGTCCAGGTCGTCGTCTACGCGGGCGCGGTGATGGTGCTGTACGTGTTCGTCGTCGCCTACATCGGCGGCGGCGAGGAGGAGGCGCGGATCCTGCAGATTGGCGATCGCCTGCGCGGGCGCGGCCCGTCCGGCGCGAGCCTGCGCCTCGGCGCGGCGCTGCTGGGCAGCGCGCTGCTGGTCGAGCTGCTGATCGCGCTGCTCGGCACCGGCCTGAAGGCGATCGACACCGAGGGCGCCGGCTACACGCCCGGCCCGCACACGTTCGGCACCCCCGCCTACATCGGACAGCTGCTGTTGACGCGCTTTCTGATCGTGTTCGAGGTCGCCTCGTTCCTGCTGATGGTCGCCGCGGTCGGCGCGGTCGTGCTTGCACGCCGCCGCGGCGGGCTCGAGGACGCGCCCCGCGACGAACGTGACATCCTCACCCCGCTGGACCTGCTGCGGCCCCGCGACAGCGGCACGATGGTCGAGGGGGTCGGTGGCGTCGCCTACGAGGCCGCGCAGGATCGCGAACTGCAGGAGGCGGAGCGACGATGACGATCGGCTGGTACCTGGCCGTCTCGGCGATCGTCTTCACGCTCGGCGCGGTCGGCGTGATGGTGCGGCGCGACCCGCTAGTGGTGCTGCTGTGCCTGGAGCTGATGCTGAACGGCGCGAACCTCGCGCTGATCGCGTTCTCGCGTATGTGGGGCAACGGCGACGGACAGATCCTGGCGCTGGTCGTGATGACGGTCGCCGCCTGCGAGGTCTGCATCGGGCTCGGCCTGATCGTCGCCCTGTACCGGCGCAGGCTGCCGATCGACGTCGATGAGCTGCGGGAGCTGCAGGGCTGATGGCGACCACCACGTTCGCCTGGCTGGTGCTGCTGTTGCCGCTGCTCGGCACGCTCGTCGTCGCGTTCGGCTACCGGCGCCTGCCCGGGCGAAGCGCCGGCTGGATCGGCACCGCCGCGGTGTTCCTCGCCTTCGTGGCGGCGCTTTGCACGCTGATCTCGCTGCAAAACCACCCTGCCGATCACCGCGAGCTCACCTCCTCGCTGTGGGAATACGCGCACACGGTGGGCATCAACGGGGAACTGTCGATCCTCGTCGATCCGCTGTCGGTGTTCATGATCCTGATCGTCAGCGGAGTCTCGAGCATGATCCACCTGTACTCGATCTCATATCTCGAGCAGGACCGGGGCTTCGCGAGGTACTTCTCCTACCTGAACTTCTTCGTGTTCTCGATGCTGCTGCTCGTGCTCGCGGGCAACTTCCTGCTGCTGATCATCGGCTGGGCCTTCGTCGGCGCGGCCTCCTACCTGCTGATCTCCTTCTGGTACCGGCGCAGCACCGCCACCCGCGCGGGGATCAAGGCATTCGTGATCAACGTCGTCGGCGATGTCGGGCTCGTGCTGGGGACGTACTTCATCTTCAAGCACACCCACACGCTCGACCTCCTCGGCACGTTCCACGCGACCGGCGCCGGTGCGTTCGGACACGGCGACGCCGACCTGACCGCGGGCTGCATCCTGCTGCTGGTGGGAGCGTTCGCGAAGTCTGCGCAGATCCCGCTCCACACCTGGCTGCCCGACGCGATGGAGGGCCCGACCCCGGTCAGCGCGCTGATCCACGCGGCGACGATGGTGACAGCCGGCGTCTATCTGATCGCGCGGATGCACTCGTTGTTCGAACTCGCGCCCGCCGCCCAGGACGTCGGCGCCACGGTCGGTGCGGTGACGCTGCTGATCGCGGGCACGATCGGGCTCGTGCAGAGCGACATCAAGCGCGTGATCGCCTACTCGACGATGTCGCAGATCGGCTACATGATCATGGGCGTGTCGGTGGGCGCCTACGCGGCCGGGTTGTTCCACCTGATGACCCACGCCTTCTTCAAGGCGCTGCTGTTCATGGGCGCGGGCTCGATCATCGGCGCGATGTCCGGCGAGCAGTCGCTCGACCGCATGGGCGGGTTTCGCAAGGCGCTGCCGTTCACCTATGCCTGCTTCATCATCGGCGGCCTCGCGCTGTCCGGGGTGCCGCCGTTCTCGGGCTTCTTCTCCAAGGACGAGATCCTGCTCGACACGGGCGAGCTCGGCGGCTGGCACTGGGCCCTGTACGTGGTCGGCTACATCGGCGCGTTCCTGACGGCGGTCTACACGTTCAGGATGATCTTCAGAGCCTTCCACGGCGAGCCGGTCGCGGAGGCACGGGAGCTCGAAGCGGGCCACCTGCACCACGCGGAGGTCGCCCGCAACCCCGCGGACGGAGAGATCGAGGACACCGACGTCGGCTTCCCCGGCCCCCACCACACGATCGCCGAGCGGGCGCTGCCGATGAAGATCGCGATGAGCGTGCTCGCGATCGGCGCAGTTGGCGCGGGCCTCGTGCAGATCCCGAAAGTGGACTTCGTGATCGACGACTTCCTCGAACCGACGTTCGCGACCTCCAAGCTCTACCACGAGCCCACCAAAACCGGCCTGCTCGTGTTCGGGCTGACGCTCGGCACGCTGCTCGCACTCGCCGGCATCGCGCTGGCGTGGCAGATCTGGGTGAAGCAGCCCGGCACCGCAGCCGCGCTGCGCGCTCGCTACCGCGCCATCTATGAGCTGCTGGCGCACAAGTGGTACTTCGATGAGCTGATCGACGCGCTGATCGTGCGCCCGACTGCCGCGGCCGGCCGGTTCGCCGAGGAGACCTTCGAGCGCGTGTTCGTGCAGGACACGCTGATCGGCGGCGCCACCGGCATCGTGCGCGCCGGCTCGGCGGCTGTTCGCGCGGTGCAGAGCGGCTTCGTGCGCTACTACGCGGCGCTGCTCGTGTTCGGCGCCGCGGTCGTGGCCCTCTACTTCCTGCTGCAGACCTGATGCCGCCGCTCTCGATACTGATCTGGCTGCCGGTCGCCTGCGGCGTCGCGGGCGCGCTCTTGGCGGGCACCAACAAGCGCGTTCCCGGCGCGCTCGCGCTGCTCGGCTCGCTCGGCGCGCTCGGCCTGGCGATCGGCTACATCGCGAACTACTCGCCCAGCACCCATGGGCTCAGCAACGTCACCGACGTCGTCTGGATCGCGGAACTGGGGATCCACTACAAGCTTGCGACCGACGGCCTGAACGTGTTCCTGGTCGGGCTGACGGCGCTGCTGTTCGCGGCCGCCACGCTCGCCGCCAACCTGCGCAGCGCCGAGGCGCAGCTCGAGCGCCCGCGCCTGTTCTGGTTTCACTTCATGCTCGCCGAGTCCGCGGTGCTGGGCGCGTTCCTCGCCCAGGACCTCGCGCTGTTCGTGGCGTTCTTCGATTTGATGCTGATCCCGTTCTACTTCCTGGTCGGCGGCTGGGGGCGCGAGCCCGGGCGGGTGCGGGCGACGATCAAGCTCGTGATCTACACGCTCGTCGGCTCGCTGCTGATGCTCGCGGCGGCGATCGCCACCGGCGTGCTCGCCGCCCAGCAGGGCGGCGGGCACATCACGTTCGTGCTCTCCCAGCTGCAGGCGATGCCGCTCAGCCGCGGCTCGCAGGAGTGGATCTTCCTGTTCTTCGCGGCCGCCTTCCTCGTGAAGATGCCGGCGTTCCCGCTTCACGGCTGGATGCCCGACGGCTACAAGGCGATGCCGATCGAGGTCCTGATGGTGTTCTCCGGCGTGCTCTCGAAGGTCGGCGCATACGGGTTTCTGGCGATCGTGCTGCCGTTGTACCCGCAGGCCGCGGCGCACTTTCAGACGTTGATGCTGATCATCGCGCTGGTCTCGATCCTGTATGGCTCGCTGGTCGCCTTCACCCAGACCGACGCGCGCCTGATCGTCGGCTACTCCTCGATCGCGCAGCTCGGCTTCATCACGCTCGGGATCTTCGCGCTGAACCCACAGGGCGCCCAGGGGGCGCTGCTGCAGATGGTCAACCACGGACTGGTGGTCGCGCCGCTGCTGTTCATCGTCGCGATCCTCAGCCGCCGCGCGGGCGGCTCGGAGGACGTGCGTGACATGGGCGGGATCGCCTTCCGCGCGCCGGTGCTGGCATCGATCTTCTTGATCGTCGCGCTGGCGACGCTGGCGATGCCGGGCTCGTCGAACTTCGTCGGCGAGTTCCTGATCCTGCTCGGTATCTTCCAGTCCAAGCTGGCGATCGCGATCATCGCGTCCACGGGTGTCGTGATGGCGAGCGTGTATTCGTTGCGGCTGTTCATTCGCGCGATGCACAACCGCGTCGGCTCCGGGGTGCAGTCGCGTGAGCTCTCGCTGCGCGACTGCGCGGTGCTGGTGCCGCTGGTCGCGGTGATCCTGTTCATGGCGCTCTACCCGCAGCTGGCGCTGCGGCGCAGCGAACGCTCGACGAAGGCCGCTGTCGCCGATGCGAGCATCGCGCTGTCCGCGCCGCCCGCGGGCCCCGAACCGCTCGCGCAGGCGCCAGCCCCGCAGCCCATGCGCGAGCCCGCACGAGCGCCCGCGAACCTGAGGGCCTCACGATGAGCCTGCTCGGGCTCATGCCGCTGGCGACCGCGCATCTGAAGGGCCCGCACGTGGACTTCGCGGCGCTCTCGCCGCTGATCGCGCTGCTCGGCGGCGCGGTCGTCGTGCTGCTGGTCGGTCTGCTCGCCAACCGCGCGGCGCGCGAGCATGTCGTCCCGGCGCTCGCGCTGGTGGCGCTCGCCGCAGCCGCGGGGCTGAGCATCTGGCAGTGGAACGTCGAGAAGTCGGTCGTCGCGGGCGCGCTGCGGATCGATCAGCTCGCGCTGGTGCTGAACCTCGTGCTGGCCGCGGGCGGCGCCTGCACCGTGCTGCTCGCGTGGCGCTCGCGGGCCGCTCAGGAAGCCGCTCACGGCGAGTGGCACGCACTGCTGCTCAGCTCGATCGCCGGCATGTCGCTGCTGGCAGCGGCGCAGAACACCGTCGCGCTGTTCGTCGGCCTCGAGCTGCTGTCGATCCCGCTGTATGTGCTGTGCGCGACCGAACTGCGTCGCGAGCGCTCGCTGGAGTCGGGGCTGAAGTACCTGATCATCGGCTCCGTCGGCTCGGCGACATTGCTGTACGGGCTCGCGCTGATCTACGGCGCCACCGGCGCGACCGACTTCGGCGCGATCGCGGATGCGCTCGCCAATGGCAACCTCGCCAGCGACCCGTTGACGCTCACGGGCGTGGGTCTGTGTCTCGTGGGCCTCTGCTTCAAGTGCTCGGTGGCGCCGTTTCACCAATGGACTCCCGACGTCTATGAGGGCGCGCCAACCCCCGTCACAGCGTTCATGGCGGTCGCGACAAAGGCCGCTGCGCTGGCGCTGTTCCTGAGGCTGTTCGACGTCGCGCTGATCAACACCCAGGCCGACTGGGGGCCGGCGCTCGCGACGCTCGCGGCGATCACGATCATCGTCGGCAACGTCGGCGCCCTGAGCCAGTCCTCGCTCAAGCGAATGCTCGGCTACTCCTCGGTCGCCCAGGCCGGCTACATGCTCGCCGGCGTCGTGGTCGCGAGCAAGCTCGGAGCGCAGGCGACCGTGTTTTACCTGGTCGTGTACCTGTTCATGAACATGGCGGCGTTCGCGGCGATCGTCGCGCGCGAGCGCGAAACGGGCCTCGGCGACACCCTGGACGCGTTCAGGGGTCTCGGCCGCGAGCGACCGCACCTGGCCTGGCCGATGACGCTGGCGATGCTGGGCCTGGCCGGGATCCCGGCCACGGCGGGGTTCATCGGCAAGTTCTATTTGATCGACGCGGCCGTGGCCGGCGCCTACACCTGGCTTGGAGTGGTGATCGTGATCGGCTCGATGATCTCGCTCGGTTACTACCTGCCGGTGCTCGCGGCGATGTGGATGCGCGAATCGCCCGCCCCTGATCCGGGTCTCGCGGGGCTGGGCAGCGCGGGTCTGCCCCCCGTCGGCGAGACCCCGGCCGAGGGCTCGCTGCCGGCGCTCGCGGGGGGCTCGCCCGAGCTCGACGCGCCCGACGGGGCGCTCGGCACGGGCCGGCGCCCGGATCGGCCGCCGACAGGAGCATCCGGCGCGCGCCTGAACGAGGTCGGCCTGGTGGCGGTCCTCGCGGGCGCCGGGACGCTGTTCTTCGGCATCATCCCGCAGCCGCTGTTCGAGCTCGTGCGGGGTGTCGGCAGCTCGCTGGGGCTGCTCTGAGCGGCTCGCGATGAGCGCCCCGGCCCCGAATCCGTTCGGCGTGCTGCTGGACATCGACGGCGTCCTGTACGTGGGCGATGAGCCGATCGCGGGATCGGCCGAGGCGCTCGCTGCGCTGCGGGCGAAGTTTGCCGGGGTGCGGCTGGTCACCAACACGACCTCGCGCTCGCGCCGCCAGGTCACGGAGCATCTGCTCGCGCTCGGCTTCGAGGTCGCCACCGGCGAGGTGCTGACGCCCGCTGCGATGGCGGTTCGCCACTGCCGCGAGCGGGAATTCGAGTCGGTCGAGCTGATGGTCAGCGACGCACTGCGCGAGGATCTCGAGCCGCTTCAGAGCCGCTCATCGGGACGCGTCGAAGCGCTGGTCCTCGGTGATCTGGGGGCCGGGTTCAACGAGCGGGTCCTCAACCATGCATTCCGCCTGTTGATGGACGGCGCCGAGCTCGTGGCCCTGCAGCACAACCGCTACTGGCGCCGCAGCGACGGTCTGGCGCTCGACGTCGGCGCCTATGCTGCCGCGCTCGAGTATGCGACCGCGCGCGAGGCGGTGGTCGTGGGCAAGCCCGCGCGCGAGTTCTTTCAGACCGCGATCGCGGACCTCGGCCTCGAGCGCGCGGTGATGATCGGCGACGACGTCGAGGCCGATGTCGGCGGCGCGATGGCCGCCGGCATGCCGGGCGTGCTCGTGCGGACGGGCAAGTACCGTGACAGCGCCGTCCCGGCCTCGGGCGTGACCCCGACGGCGGTGGCCGACTCGATCAAGGACGTCCCAGAGCTGCTCGAGCGCCTGCTCGCCAATCCGGGCGGCACGGCCCCCGGCGCCGCTTAGCAGGCCCGGCCCCGGCGCCTCAGCGCCCCGGGGCCGCGCGGCGGCCCGGCGGCGCCTACAGCACCGCCGCCGCTGCCGCCTCGGCTTCGTGCAGCTGGCGCTCGACGAGGTCCAGGCCCGCCTCCCAGAAGCCGGGGTCGCCGAGGTCGACGTCGACGATGCGACCGAGATCCTCAGGGCTGCGCGAGCCACCGGCGGCGAGCAGCTGCAGATACTGGGGCACGAACTCATCGCCGCGCTGCTCGTAGCGCTCGTACACCGACAGCGCGAGCAGCTGTCCGTAGGCGTATGCGTACACGTAGCCGGGCGAGCCGATGAAGTGCGGTATGTAGGACCACCAGGTCCGGTAGCCGTCGGTGACCTCGACCGAGTCACCGAACAGCTCCTGCTGGCTGCTCGCCCACAGCTCGCCGAACCGCGCCGCCGACAGCTCGCCCTCCTCGCGGCGGGCGGTGTGCACGAGATCCTCGAAGCGATTCATCGCCACCTGCCGGAAGACGGTCGCGATCGTGTCCTCGAGGTTCTCGGCGAGCAGGGCAAGGCGTGAGGCGGGCGCGGTGTCCTGCGCGAGCAGGCGCCCGAACACGATCGTCTCGCCGAACACCGACGCCGTCTCGGCGAGCGTCAGTGGCGTGCCCTGGTGGAAGATCCCCTGGTCGGCCGCGAGCGCGAAGTGCACCCCGTGTCCGAGCTCGTGGGCAAGCGTGAGCACGTCGCGACGGCGGAAGGTGTAGTTGAGCAGCACATACGGCGCCACCGAGGGCACCGCCGAGGCGCAGAAGGCGCCGCCGCGCTTGCCGGGGCGCACCGGCGCGTCGATGCGCCGCTCGGTGAAGAACGCCTCCGCCACCTCCCCGAGCCGCGGCGAGAACGAGGAGTAGCAGTCGAGCACGATCTCGCGCGCCTGCGAGAACGGAAAGCTGACCTCGTCCTCGCTGACCGACGCCATCCGATCGTAGTCCGCCAGCCGCTCGAGTCCGAGCAGCTTCGCCTTCAGCCGGTACCAGCGACGCGCGATCTGATAGCGCCCGCGCACCGCCTCGACCAGCGCCGCGACCGACTCGTCGCTGGCCTCGTTGGCGAGGTTGCGCGATGCGAGCCAGTTGCGGTAGTGGCGCAGGCGATCGTCGGTCGCCTTGTCGGCGAGCAGCGTGTT
Source organism: uncultured Solirubrobacterales bacterium (assembly GCA_963706765.1). Classification (GTDB taxonomy): domain Bacteria; phylum Actinomycetota; class Thermoleophilia; order Solirubrobacterales; family Solirubrobacteraceae; genus Palsa-744. The sequence goes on from OY970168.1 coordinate 811,472, forward strand.
GAACAGGAACGCCCGCGTACGCAGCCCGGGGGCGAGCGCATCGGTGACGGCCTCGGCGGTGGCTCGGCGGACCTCGCGGTCGGGCAGCGCGAGCTGGCTGAGCGCCACGTCCAGGCTGACCTTCGGGCTCGAGCTCGAGCCCGCCGGCAGCTCGACTTCGATCGCCGAGGTCAGCTCCTCGAACAGACGCGTCCATGCGGAGGATCCGGTCAGGGCCTTCTCGGCGAGGATCTTCTCCTCCGGTTCGCTCAGCAGGTGTTCCCGGTAGCGGCGCGCACTACGCAGGTGGTGGCGGCAGAAGTCCAGGCCGTCGGACTGCAGCAGCGCCTCGGCACGCTCGTCGGGGAGCGCCGCCCACTCGAGCTCGAAGAACAGCAGCGTCGTGGCGATCTCGGTGCCCAGCTCCTGTGAGCGCTGCAGCAGCGCTCCGCGGGCCGGGTCGGCGGTGTCGGTCGAGAAGCTCAGGGCCGCGTAGGCGCCCGCGCGCCCGGCGAGATCCTCGATCGCCGCGAGCTCGTGCATCGCGTCGCGCAGCTGCGCTCCATCGATCTCACCCAGCGAGCCCACGTAGCGCTCGGCGAAGGCCTTCGCGCGCTCGAGCGCGGCTGTGAGGCGGCGCTCGACGCCCGCGGAACCCTCGCCCTCGACGAGCGGCTCCAGGTCCCAGGCGGTTCGCTCGAGCTCGGGGTCCTCGGGGCTGACTTGGGCGCTCGTTGCCATCCTTGCCGCCAGCTTAGCCGTGCGCGGGTCGCGGCTACTCGCTGGCGAGCGCACGCAGCATGTCCAGGCGCGCAGCCCGGCGGGCGGGCAGCTGCGCGGCGAGCAGGCCCGCCAGGGCGGCGACGATCAGCAGCACGATCAGCGTGCCGACGGGGATCGCCAGAACGTACCCCGACCCGGACAGCGCGAGCACCACCACCAGCAGCGCGCCGACGATCCCTATCACGAGCCCGAACACGCCGCCGATCAGCGCTGTGATCAGCGACTCGTAGCGGATCATCTGGCGCACCTGGCGCCGCGAGGTGCCGATCGCCCGCAACATCCCGAGCTCGCGCGTGCGCTCATATATCGACAGGATCAGCGTGTTGACGATCCCGAACAGCGACACCACGACAGACAGGGCGAGCAGCACGTAGATCAGCGCCAGCAGGCTGTTGATCTGGCCGGCCGTTTCCTGCTTGAACTGTTCGGCGGTGCGCGAGCGAGCCTGGGGGAACGCGCTCGCGAGCAGCCGATCGACGGCTGGCTGCACCTGGGCGTTGCTGAACCCGCGCGCGTAGGAGACGAAGTTCAGGGCATCCTGGATCTGACCGAAGCCGGTGCGCGCGAGCGGCAGCGTGATCGCCAGGTCCCCCAGCAGTTGGGCGTTGTTGGAGAAGACCCCGCGGACCTGGAGCAACAACTGCCGATCGGTGGGCGTCAGAACCGAGATCACGCCTCCGACCTTCAGGTGGTGCGAGCTCGCGAAGTCTTTCGAGACGATCGCGCCGCTGGTGCCGAGCCCGAGCAGGGTCGCATTCGACCCCTGGCTCCATTCGATGCGGTAGGCGCGCACGAAGCTGCTCGGTTCGACCGCGGTGACGCTCGCATTCTCGGTGGATCCACGCAGGCGGGCGACCGTGAAGGCGAGCGGCGCGACGCCGCCCACTCCCCGTACTCGTCGCAGCGCCGGGGCCACCGACGCCGGGATCCCCTGTTCAGAGCCCGCCTGTGAGTTCTCGACGATCAGGTTGCCCGCGAACGAGCGGCTGACCGCCTGGTCGATCGTGGCCTTGGTGCCGTCCGCCAGCACGGCCACGAACGTCACGAGCGCGAGACCGATCGTCAGCGCGGCAGCCGTCACCAGCGTGCGTCCGGGTTGACGGATCGAGTTCTCCTGCGCGAGCCTGCCCGTGATCCCGCGCCAGCGCACGAGCCCGCCGAGTATTCGCGCGAGCCCCCGCACGAGCGGATAGCGCCGCCCGCGAGCGCGCTGGCGCAGGCGCACGAACAGCACCACCACACCGATCGCGACGATGATCGCGACCACGGTCGCGCCGTCGCCCTCCACGAGCGCCACCACCAGGCGCACCGCGATCAGCGCGAGCAGGATCGGCACCGCGTAGCGGCCACGCGTCAGCGGCGTACGCGGCGGGATCTCGACCCCCTCACGCATCGCTGCGAGCGGCGGGACCCGCGTCGCGCGCAGCGCCGGCGGCAGCCCCGCGAGCACGGTGACGACGGTCCCGACCGCGAGCGAGACGATGATCGTGCGCGCCTCGAGCACAGTGCCGCTATCGGGCAGATCGGCGCCGAACGCCTTGAACAGCTGATCCAGCGCCGGTGCCAGGGCGATGCCGCCGAGCAGCCCCACCGCCGATCCGCAGATGCCGAGCAGCAGGCCTTCGCCCACGACCGAGCGCATCACCTGGGCGCGCGAGCTGCCGAGCGTGCGCAGCAGTCCGAACTCGCGCGTTCGCTGCGCGACGGTGATCGAGAAGGTGTTGAAGATGATGAACGCCCCGACCAGCAACGCCACGTAGGCGAATACGAGCAGGAACGTGCGCAGGAAGCCGAGGTTGCTTTCGAGGTCCGAGGTCTCCTGCGCGGCCTGCTGGGCGCCGGTGCGGACGTCGACCGTGTCCGGCAGCGCCGCGCGGACGCGCGCCCGCAGGGTTTCGGGCGCCACTCCTGGGACGCCCGCGACGTCGAGCTGGTCGTAGCGGCCGGGCTCACCCACCAACCGCTGGGCCTCGGCCAGCGGCAGCAGCGCGGTGGCGGCGCCGCCGAACGACTGGCCGCCGCCGAACTTCAGGACGCCCACGATCCGGTAGCGACCTGATTGCGCCGAGCCGGCGACGACGATCTGTTGGCCCAGCTTCAGGTGCTCGCGTTCGGTGGTCGCCTGGTCGATCGCGACTTCGCCTGCTCCGCTCGGGAAGCGGCCGCTGACCGGCTTGAAGGACTCGAAGCGCTTCGGCACCTCGGCGGCCACGAACGCCGGTGCGCCGCCGCCCGTGAGCCGTTTGCCGTGCGCGTTCAAGAGCGTTCCCGGCGAGAAGATGCCGCCTGAGGCTTCGGCGACGCCGGGCGTCGCGCGCACCCGCGCGAGCATCGCATCGTTGATCGGCGACACCTGCGAGCGCACGCGCCGGCCGAGGCTCTGGGTCGGCGTCACGACGACGGTGTGCCCGCTGTAGGCGGCCTGGAAGATCGAGCCGAACGAGCGATAGATCGTGTCCGTGAGGATGTAGGTGCCGGCCATCAGCGCCACGCCCAGCGCGATCGCGATCCCGGTCAGCACCACCCGCAGCTTGCGCGCCGCGAAGCCGCGCAGCATCAGCGTCGCCATCAGCCGATGGCCTTCATCAGGTCGAGCGCCTGCTCGGCCGTCGCCGCCTCCCCGTCGTGTGCGATCCGACCATCGGCGAGCACCAGCAGGCGGTCTGCGTAGGAGGCCGCATGGGCATCGTGGGTGACCATCACCACCGTCTGCGAGAAGTCATCGACGGCGTGGCGCAGCAGTTCGAGCACATCGCCCGAGGCTTTCGAGTCGAGGTTCCCCGAGGGCTCGTCGGCGAACACCACCGACGGACGCGACACGAGCGCGCGCGCGACCGCGATCCGCTGCTGCTGGCCGCCGGACATCTCCGCCGGCCGGTGGCTGAGGCGGTCGCGGATTCCGACCGTGTCGACCAGCTGGTCGAACCACTCGCGGTCGGCTGTGCGCCCGGCGATCGACACCGGCAGTAGGATGTTCTCTTCGCCGTTGAGCACCGGCAGCAGGTTGAAGTTCTGAAAGATGAAGCCGATCTTGTCGCGCCGCAGCCGCGTGAGCTCGTCGTCGCTCAGCTCACCCAGCTCGACTCCAGCGACGCGTACGGTCCCCGAGGTCGGCCGATCGAGCCCGGCGAGCAGGTGCATCAGCGTCGACTTGCCCGATCCCGAGGGGCCCATGATCGCAGTGAAGCGCCCAGCGGGAAACGCGACAGTCACTCCCGCGAGGGCGTCCACCGCCGCCTCGCCCTCGCCGTAACGACGCGTGAGATCGTGCGCCGCCACGATCTCGCCGTCTGTCGCGCCATCCACGTTCACGCGCGCCGAATCGCTCATAAAGCTCAAGGCATCCGAAGTGTAACGCTGGGCGTGCCTGCCCGGGAGCTGTCCGGCAGCTGACAAGCCAGCGCCGGCTGGGCACCGGCGCGATGGCTTGAGCGCCTGCGCCCTGGCGCGCCTGCGGGGCTTGGGGCCGCCACCGGCCGGCATTGGATCAGGCGTCCATCGTGCGCGTGCGCCACGCTCCGAGCACGAGGAACGCCGCCAGCCAGGCGGCCAGCACGGCCAGCGCGATCCCCACCGGCATCGTGACGGTCGAACCGCGCATCCGGCCGTCGCCGAGGTCCACGGGGCTGAAGTGGGCGATCGCCTGGCTGAGGACGATGCGGCGCGAGTCGCCGAGCGAGCTGATGTTCGCGAGGATCGGGCTCGCGACGAGGTGCCAGCCGATCAGCACGGTCAGCGCCGCCGGACGCGAGGCGGTCAGCGAGGAGAAGCCGACAGCCACCGCGCAGATCACTCCCGTGGAGAGCAGCGAGAAGCCGAGCCCGTTGAGCAGCACCGTTGCGTCGGGCGTTGGCGAGCCCCCGGCCAGCAGGTAGGTGCCGGCGATGAGCACCAGGTAGCCGAGCGTCGTCAGCAGCCAGCAGATCGCAAGCGCCGCGGGAACACGGGTGGCGAACAGGGCGATACGCGAGCGGCCGGTCACGACGAGGTCCCGGAAGACGCCGCTGGCGGCGTCGCCCGCGCCCGCCTCCGTGCCGATCAGGATCGCCGCGAGCGGGCCGAAGAACATCGCCAGCAGGCGCAGCGCGTCGACGTAGCCGTGCATGCCCCCGGCCGGTTCGTAGCGCAGCGCGTTCGAGGAGTGCTGAGCCGCTCTGACCACGAAGAAGATCAGCAGCGGTCCGATCGCCATCACCGACGCCCAGATCACCGTCGATCGCTTCTTGCGCAGCTTCAGCAGGTCGGCGCCCCACATCCGCGCGGCGATGGTCGCGTTCATGCGCGCACCTCCTGCCATTGCTCGGGGTCCTCCTGCAGGCCGGAGGTGATCTCCAAGAAGCGCCGCTCGAGACTCTGACGGACCGGCTCGAGGCGCATCACCCCGACGCCGGCATGGACGAGCTCGGCATTGACCTGGGCAGCCGTCGCGGGTCCGCCCGTGAGCGTCACGCGAAGGCCCTCATCGCTGGGATGGACCGCTCGAACGAGAGCGCTCGCGGACAGCGTGCTCGAGGCCAGCTCGGGGTCATCGACGCGGATGATCAGACCATGGTCCTCGCCGCCAGCTGCGAGCTCGGCGATCGTGCCCTGGCTGATGACGCGGCCACGATCGACGATCGCGGCGCTGTCGCACACCTTTTCGACCTCGTCGAGCAGGTGCGAGGAGAGGAACACCGTGCGTCCCTCCTGCTCGACCATCGCCCGGATCATCTCGCGAAACTCCTGGATGCCCGCGGGATCGAGCCCGTTGGTGGGCTCGTCGAGGATCAGCAGCAGCGGATCGGCGAGCAGGCAGCGAGCGACCCCCAACCGCTGGCGCATCCCCAGCGAGTAGCCCCTCACCTTCTCATCGGCGCGCTCGGACAGGCCCACGCGTGTCAGCGCCGGCGCGATACGAGCCATCGCCGCGGATCCGCGCGCGGCGGCGACGATGCGCAGGTTCTCGCGCCCGGACAGGTGATGATGAAAGCGGGGCTCCTCGACGATCGCGCCGACGCGCTCGAGTGCGAGCGCGCGCTCCTGGGGAAGCTCGCGGCCGAGCAGCCTCATGGTCCCGCCGCTCGCCCGAGTCAGGCCCAGCAGCATGCGGATCAGCGTCGTCTTGCCGGCGCCATTGGGGCCGAGAAAGCCGAACGCGCCGCCGCTCGGGACCCGTAGCTCGACGCGGTCGACCGCGATGCGCTCGCCGAAGCGCTTGGTCAGGCCGCTGGTCTCGATCGCCAGCTCGGGGGAGTCCGCTGCGAGCACGCCTTGCACTATCGCCCCCCGGCGAACGGACCGCAATGGGGGATCATCCCTAGGGCCTCGCGCGCCTGGCTTCGACGGCGGCGCCGGAGCCCGGCTCACGGACCGTCGAGGGTCACCAACCGCCGCTGGACCGCCCAGCGGCTCAGCTCGTGGCGACTGGAGAGCTGCAGCTTGCGCAGCACCGCCGATACGTGCGCCTCGACGGTCTTGACCGAGATGCCGAGACGCTGCGCGACCTCCTTGTACATGTAGCCACGAGCGATGTGCTGCAGGACCTCGCGCTCGCGGGCGGTCAGCTGCTCGAGCTCGCGCTCATCAGCGCGAGCTCGCTCGGGCGACGCGCCGCCGGGGTCGTGGCCCACGTCGGGGGCGAACGCGTCGAGTGCGAATCCCGCCAACCGCGGCGAGAACACCGCGTCGCCGTCTGCGACCCGCCGGACGGCCTGCGCCAGCTCCGGCCCCGAGATCGTCTTGGTCACATAGCCACGCGCTCCGGCGCGTATGACAGCCATCACGTCCTCGGCGGCATCGGACACCGACAGCGCCAGGAAGCGGACCTCGGGCTCGAGTGCGGCGACCTCGCGGATCACCCGCACGCCGCCCCCCTCGGGCATGTGCACGTCGAGCAGCACCACATCGGGGTGCTCGCTCGCGATCACGGCGACCGCCTCGGCGACCTCGCCGGCATCCCCCACCACCTCGACGCGGCCATCGAGCTCGGCACGCACCCCGGAGCGGAACAGCCGGTGATCGTCGACGATCACGACCCGCGGGGCGCTCATGGCCGGGGTCCGCCGATCGCCAGCTCGACCTCGGTCCCCTGGTCTGCGACGCTGCGGATTCGTGCCAGCCCGCCCTGCCGCTCGACTCGTCCGATGATCGAGTCACGCACGCCGCGCCGGTCCTCCGGGATCCGCTCGGGGTCGAAGCCGGTGCCGCGGTCGCGGACGTAGACCTCCGCGCTCGCCTCGCGCAGCTCGGCATACAGGTCCACGTGATCGCTGCCCGCGAACTTCGCCGCGTTGGTCATCGCCTCGCGTGCGGCGAGCACGAGCGCTTCCAGGCGCGAATCGAGCGCGCGCTCGCCGACGACGACGACCTCGATCGGTATGCCGTGGAGCTCCTCCACCTCCGCAGCGGCGCGCTCGAGCGCCGATCTGGCGCTGTCGCCCTCGGAGCGCTGTTCGGGTCCCAGCAGCCAGCGGCGCAGCTCGCGCTCCTGGCGACGCGCGAGGCTCGCCACCTCGCGAGGATCGCCCGAGCGCTTCTGAATCAGCGCCAACGTCTGCAGCACCGAATCGTGCAGATGCGCGGCGAGCTCGGCGCGCTCCTGCTCGCGGATCCGTGCCGAGCGCTCGGCGGCGAGGCTCCTGCCCAGGCGCACGAACCACGGCAGCACCAGCAGGCCCAGCATCGCGGCGATGATCGCCACCGCGCCAACCGCCTTGCCGAGGCTGTGCTGGACGCCGGTCGCATGCAGGACCGCAGCGGCGGCGAACCCGACCAGCAGCGTCCCCAGCAGCAAGCGCGGCAGTTCCGCCCGCCCGGGGCGTCGCAGCAGCTCGCGGATGGAGCGAAACCGCCGGCCGGGCGAGCGTCCGTCGGGTGCACCAGCGGGGCGCCACACGAGCGCCAGCCCGCACACGCCCAGCACCAGCGGCCACACGAGCCAATCGGCGAAGCGCAGGCCCGAGGCGCGCAGCGCGATCAGCACACCCGCGACGACCATGACGATCAAGGCTGCCTCGAGCCAGGCGCCGGGACGGCGCTCGACGCCTTCGCTCTCCGGCGCGAGCGGGATCAGCGCCCAGGCAAGCGCATACAGGGCGATGCCGATGCCGCCGATGACGACCGCCATCGCCGCCACGACGCGCACCGCCAGAACGTCGACGCCGAGGTAGCGGGCCAGTCCGGCGCAGACGCCACCGAGCAGGCCGCGGTCCGGGTAGCGGAACAGCCGCGCGTGCGCACGATCGCGTGGCCGTCTGATCGGAGCCTCGGCGGAGGCCATGCACAGATGATCGCAGCGCATCGCCCGCGCCTCATCGGGGATCGCCCCTAGGGGTCGGCGGCGACCCGGCCCGGGACACTAGTCCTCCTGGGCCTGCAGCTCCTTCACGCGCTGCTCGAGCTGCTCGGTCACGGTCGGATCCCGCAGCGTGGTGACGTCGCCGAGTGCGCGGCCCTCGGCGATGTCGCGCAGAAGGCGCCGCATGATCTTGCCCGAGCGCGTCTTGGGCAGGTCGTCGGCCCAGATGATCCGCTTCGGTCGCGCGAACTTGCCGATCCGCTCGGCAACCGTCGCGCGGATGCCCTCGACCGTCTGCTCGTCGCCTTCGAGGTCGCCCTGAAGCGTCACGAACGCGACGATCGCCTGCCCCGTGTCCTCGTCGTGCTGGCCGATCACGGCCGCCTCCGCGACGTCGGCGTGCGCCACGATCGCGGACTCCACTTCGGCGGTCGAGAGGCGATGGCCGGAGACGTTGAGGACATCGTCGATTCGTCCGATCACCCAGAAGTAGTCATCGCGGTCGATGCGCGCGGCGTCGCCAACGAGGTAGGTGTTCGGGCCGAAGCGCTTGAAGTAGGCCTCGACGAAACGCTCATGCTCCTTGTAGAGCGTGCGCAGCATCGAGGGCCATGGGCGCGTCAGCACCAACAGCCCCTGTCCCTCCTGGACGGGCTCGCCGGTCGACTCGTCGAGCACTTCCGCGAACACGCCCGGAAACGGACGCGTAGCCGACCCGGGCTTGGTGGCCGTGATCCCCGGCAGCGGCGTGATCATGATCGCCCCCGTCTCGGTCTGCCACCAGGTGTCGACGATCGGGCATCGTTCGCCGCCGATCACCTTGTGGTACCAAAGCCACGCCTTCGGATTGATCGGCTCGCCGACCGAGCCGAGCAGGCGCAGCGTCGAGAGATCGTGCTTGGCGGGCCACTCCGCGCCCCACTTGATGCAGGCACGGATCGCGGTCGGCGCGCAATAGAGGATCGTCACCCCGTAGCGCTCCACTAGCTCCCACCAGATGCCCTTGTCCGGATAATCGGGAGCGCCCTCCCACATCACCGAGGTGGCGCCGTTGGCGAGCGGCCCGTAGACGATGTACGAGTGACCGGTGACCCAGCCGACGTCGGCCGCGCACCAGTAGACGTCGGACTCGGGCTTCAGGTCGAACACGTAGCGATGGGTCGCCGAAACGCCGGTGAGGTAGCCGCCGGTGGTGTGCAGAATGCCCTTCGGCTTCGCGGTCGAGCCCGAGGTGTAGAGGATGTAGAGGGGATGCTCGGCGTCCAGCGGCTCGGCCGGGCAGCGCGGATCGGCGGCGGCGAGCACCTCGTCGTAGAAGACGTCGCGACCCTCCTTCATCTGACACTGCGTGCCCTTGCTGCGTACCACGACGATCTTCTCGAGCGTCGCGAGGTCCCCCATCACCTCATCGACGCGGTCCTTCACGGGCGCCGTCTTGCCCTTGCGGGCCGCGCCGTCGGCGGTGATCAGGAGCTTCGCCTGCGAGAACTCCATACGCTCGCGCACGGCCTCCGCCGAGAAGCCTCCGAACACGACGTTGTGCGGCGCGCCGATGCGGGCACATGCGAGCATCGCCACCACCACCTCGGGCACCATCGGCAGGTAGATCCCGACGACATCGCCCTTGCGCACGCCGAGATCCTTCAGCGCATTGGCAAAGCGCTCGACCTCCGCGAGCAGTTCCGCGTAGGTGATATCGCGCTCCGTGCCATCCTCGCCGCGCCAATGAAACGCGACCCTCGCGGCCCTGCCGTCGAGCACATGACGGTCGAGGCAGTTGTAGGACACGTTCAGCGTCCCGCCCAGAAACCAGCGGTAGAAGGGCGGATTGGAGTCATCGAGCACCGTCTCCCAGCGCTCGAACCAATGCAGGCGCTCGGCCTGGCTGGCCCACCAGGCCTCCGGGTCACTGGCCGCCTGGTCGTAGACCTCGGAGTCGCTCAGCAACGCCTGCCTGCGGAACTCCGCCGGCGGCTCGAACCGTTCGACCTCGAGCAACGCTGCGAGCTCCTGATCGAGGGCCGCGCCCGTGGCCTCCTCCGAGCGGGTGCTCATGAGCCGACTCTATAGCGCCAAGCCGCTGTCATGGGCCTAGCGATCGCCGAGCGGCATCACCGGCAGCACCGTCCGGCCGAAAGTCGAGTTGGTAACGGCGGCGAACGACGCATACCAGGCGGCCGCGGCGGTCGCGAGGCCCAGGTAGCCGCCCCAGTGGGTGACCGTTTGATGGGCGCCCACCGCTCCGATCGCGAGCAGGATGAACGTCACCGTCAGCAGCACGAACACGAGCAGCACGGCGCCGCTCACGCGCAACGCCGCGACCGTCATGTAGGCGGTGAAGATCGCCCATGCCCACAGGTAGACGCCGATCGCGTGTCCCGCGTTACCGCCGATGTCTTTGGCATAGAACACATTCAGCGCCCAGAAGGAGATCCAGAAGCCCCCGAAGGAACAGAACGCGACCGCGCCGAACGTGTTGCCGGTGCGGAACTCCCACATCCCGGCGAGCAGTTGCACGATCCCGCCATACGCCAGCGCCAAGCCGAGCACGACCGGTAGGCCCTTGTCATCGACGAGGTTCGAGTTGAACATCGAGAGCACGAACGTGGTCATCGCGAACCCCGCCAGTCCCAGAGGCCCCGGATCGGCCGGTTTCCATATGCCCGCGGGCCGCGGCCTGCCTCCTTCATGTGCCGCAGAGGCGAGTGCATACCCGACCCGCGGGTCTTTGTCACGTTCGTCACACATTTACTTCCCGTTCGGGGCGCTCGTAACCTTGCGGGGGCTCGCAATCCTCGCCGCGAGGCTCAGCGAGTCAGCATTCGGACAGGCTCAGGGGTTCATTCCTCGCCGCGAGGCTCAGCGAGTCAGCATTCGGACAGGCTCAGGGGTTCATCGTTCACGGCCCCTGGCGCTGATCGCGCGATGAGCCGGATGCACTGGAAACGGCGAAGGCCGCAGCCTACGCGGCGAGGAGGCCGCTCAGCGGCCCACGCGGCCCTTGCGGCGGCGCTTGCGAGTCGGCGAGGCCGGTTGTCCAGGCTGAGCCGGGGCGGCGGCTGCGGGCGCTTCCCCGGCGCCCTCACTCGTCGCGGAATCGCTTTGCGCCGCCGTCGCGCCCTGCTCAGGCGATGGCGCCTCGTCCTGGGGCTCGGTGGATTCGGGCCCCGGCTCGAGCTCAGGCTGAGTACCGGCAGCGGAGGCCGGGCGGCCCTTGGCGGTCCGCTTCGCCTTGGCCGAGCGCTTCGCCTTGGCGGCGCCTCGGCCCTCCTTTGCCGCGCCTCGGCCCTCCTTCGCGGCTTCCTGTTCAGCGCGACGGTCGGCCTGTGTCGGCCATGGCTGGGCTTCGCCGGTGGTCCAGGCGGGAGGATCGCCGTTGGGCCAGCGGCCGATGTACAGAATGCCCATCGCCACCATCCAGAAGGCGGGCACGATTTCGAGCGTGGCGCCGCCGATCGGGAGCAATATCAGGACTCCGGAGAAGATCCCGATCACCCCCATCCAACGAGTCAGCAGACCCACCCGGATCGCGTTGATGCAAACGGCGATCATGCCAGCGGCGAGGGCCAGTGCCGCAAACAGGTCGAGATACTGGGTGGCGATGTTCAGCGCGCCCTTGGTGAGCGCCTGTTCGACCGCGTGGCTGGTGAAGTCGTGGCCGACCGCGAAGTTGTGCGCGCGCACCGAGCCGATGATCTGGTGCGCGAGGTTGACGACCGCCAACGCGATCCCGCCGACCAGCACGAGCGGCCGCGCCATGGCCCAGGTCTCGGGACGCCGAAAGCGCGTGGCGTCGAGCAGGAGCAGGAGCACGAGCGTGAGGGCGATCAGCGAAAGCCCCTTGATCGTGCTGGAGGCGATCAGCGTCAGGGCGTGGTGGCTGATGTATTTGACCTCGACCGTCCGCGGGCTGACGAGCGGGTCCGCCACGCCGTTGAGCGCGGGCGTGAGCCCCTGCACCAGCCCGACCGTCGGCGCCGAGCTGAGCGTCGCCGTGACGATGATCGCGCTCAGGAAATACAGCAGGCCGCCGGCGAACGCCGGCACTCCCAGCCGCGCGCGGCGCTCGCCCTCGCGGGCGAGCTGCTCAGAGATATCACTCGATTTCGCCATCGGCCTCGCGCCACAATATCTGCCGGCTGCCCGGCGCGGTGACACCGGCCGCAGGCCGCAGCGCCCCGCTCGGCACGGCCTCTATGATTGGCTCATGGATAGCGGCAGCCTCGGTGACCTCTTCGGCGACCCCGAGGAGCTACAGCGCCGGCTCGCGGAGTTCGCCGAGCAGATGCAGGGACAGCAGCGGTTGGCGTGGGCCGACAACGCGATCAAGCTCGCGGTCGACATGACCGTCGCAGCGGTCGAGCGCGTGAACCTGCAGGGCAACGCGGAGGCTCAGGCTGAACAAATCCGGACAGTGATGGCGCGGGTCTTCCCCGAAGCGGTCACGCTCGTGCGCGAGGCGCGCGCCGGACTGCAGTAGCAGCCGTAGGCTCCTCGTTCGCGACAACATCCGGCGGTGGGCTCTCGCCGGCTCGCGCTTCAGCCTCCTGCTCCGCCGCGCGCGAGGCGCGACCAGCGTGCAGAACTTCGCCGAACGAGCGGAAACGGAAGATGAAGATGACCGCCGCGAGCCCCGCAAGCGCCGTGAACGCCGCGATCGCTATCTGCTGGCCGACCGAGTAGGCGGCAACCACGGCCGTCGACGCGGAGCCGGCGAAGACCTTCACGAGCAGCGCCTGCTGCACGCCGGCACCGCCCGGCGTCAACGGAACTGCGCCAGCCACCTGACTGACGGCGAACACGAGCAGCACGTTCTGGACCGAGCCGCCCACGAGGAACGCGTCGAGCAGAAACCAGAACGCCATGAACCGGCAGCACCAGGCGGCCGCCTGCCAGGCTGCGACCTCGCGCAGATAGCGCGGCCGGTCCGAGAGGATCGTCAACCCCTGACGCACGCGTGCCCAGAACGCGCGCAGGCGCACCGACAGGAGCGCGAACGCGAACAGGCCGAGCACCGCGAGCGCGGTGATCAGGAACAGCGTGAAGCGAAAGTGCTCAGCCAGGTAGGAGATATCGAACGAGCTCAGTTTCGAGAAGTCGGGCGGCTTCGGGAACACGCCCTGCGTGAACGCGAAGATCAGCACTACGACGCCGACGCAGGCGTCGAAGATCGACTCAACGAAGAAAGCCGATGCGACCGTCGGATAGCTCGAGCCCGGGATCGAGGAACGGGTCAAGAACAGCTTGATGATGTCCCCTCCCCGCGCCGGCACGACGTTGTTGAAGCCCACGGCCGCCACGTAGGCGCCCAGGATCCGCCGCCACTGGAAGCTCACCGCCGGGTAGGCGGCGCGCAGGCTGTGAAAGAAAGCGCGCGAGCGCAGGGTCAGGTTGAGGCCGAAGAACACCAGGCCGAGCAGCAGCGCTCCCCAGTGGACGGCCGCGAGGTCGGAGAAGAACTGTCCGACCGCGTCCAGGAACGAGGTGACGCTTTCCGCGATCGAGGCCGATGCTGGCAGCACAAGCACGACCTCAAGCGTACGGCGAGCGCGGCGGCGGCGAACGCGCGCTCGTATCCGCTGGGCACATCCGATGAACTGACGCGCCTGCCTCGCGAACTACACCTGATGCTCAGATTTCGTCGTCCTGGTCCTCATCGATGTCGTCGAGGTCGTCGAGGTCGTCGAGGTCGTCGAGGTCGAGCTCCTCGTCGTCGGTTCCGAAGTCCTCATCCTCCTGCCAGTCATCGTCGTCGGACTCGCGCCCTGGGACCTCGAGCGTCGTGCCAGCGGGCATGGCCAAACCTCCTTTCCAAGCTTCGACTCCGGGCGTTTTGGGGCGGATCATAGAAGCTGTCCGCGCCCAGGCCGGCAGGCATGTCGACGGGTAGTCTTCACGCGATGAAGGTGCTTGTGACCGGAGCGAGCGGCTTCCTGGGCCACTCGGTCTGCCGGTGTCTGGGCGCCAACGGCCACGACGTCGCAGCGCTCGTACGGCGCGAGGGATCGGCCCCCTCCGAGACGCGCGCGGTGCAGGGCGACCTCACCGACGTGTCTTCGCTCGCGCAGGCCCTCGCGCGCGAGCAACCCGAGTGCGTGATCCATCTCGCGGCCGAGATCGCCTCGCAGCGCGACTCGCGCCGGATCGCGGATGTGAACGTGCGCGGCACGCAGCGCCTGCTCGACGCGTGCGTGCAGAAGGACTCCGGACCGCGATTCGTGTTCGCCTCGACGGTCGTCACCGGCGATGCGGGCGGCGAGCTGCTGGATGAGAGCAGTCAGCTGCCGGTCCAGACCGCCTACGGTCGCTCCAAGCAGGAGGGGGAGCGGCTCGTCCGGGAGTCCGGCCTCGAGGCCAGCATCGTGCGGCCCTCGCACGTGTACGGGCCCGGGGGCTGGTTCGCAGCCGAGTTCGTCAAGCGGCTGCGCGCACCCGGACGCTTCGCCGTGATCGGCGCCGGCGAGAACCTGTGGGACGTGGTCCACGTCGATGACGTCGCGAGCGCAATCGTCGAGGTCACCGAGCGCGGGCCTGCTGGCGGGCTCTACCACGTCGCCGACGACGAGCCGATCTCCTTTTATGACTTCGTGGCGCTCGCCGCACAGGCGTTGGGGGTCGGCGCCCCCCGCCGGATACCGGCCGCCCTGGCCCGGATCGTCGCGGGCCGCGACCCGGTTCATGCGGTGATCCGCTCGGCGCGCTCCTCGAACGCACGGATCAAGGAGGAGCTCGGCTGGCAGCCGCGCTATCCGAGCGCCCGCGAAGGCGTCCCCGCCGCGATCGCTGCGCTCGGCGCCTGAGGCACAGGGGCCACAGGCGCCGGTGCCACAGGCGCCCTGTGACACCGGCGCTGCGGATGATCGTCGCTACTTGGTGATCTTCAGCATCCGCTCCATTCCCAGGCGCGCGTGATCGCGTCCGTCCTGAGTCTCCATGAAGCACACCTGCACGTACCAGCCGGGCTTGGCGGAGATCGTCTCCTGCTGGTAGGCGCCGGTCGACAGCGGGCCGGCGAACCCGACCGGCTGCCCGGCGACGAGCTTTTCAGCCTGCTTTTCCTGGCCGCTCAGCAGCGCAGAGATCAGCTTCTTGGCGTTCTTCTGGCTCTTGACGGGGAAGGCGAAGTCCATGTGCACGACATAGCCTTCGTTTTCGAAGCGCACCAGCTCGCCGTCGTGCAGCGTGCTGGGGCCGCGGAAGGCGAAGTCGATCGAGCGCACTGTGGCTTCCGGCGTCGGCAGCACGGCAGGCGCGGGCGCTGCGGTCACCGTGAAGCTGGTTCGAGGCCATTTCGAGGACTTTTCGCCCGCGGTGTTGAGCGCCAGGTAGGTGCCCGGCACGAGCGTCGTCTGCGCTTCGACGGTCTTGCCCGTGACGGCTTCAGCGTCGAACACGATCGAGCCGTACTTGCCCGAGGTGTTGGGATCCCCGGCCTTGTTGGTTTCGAGGTACGCATACGCTTCTGCGACGGTGACGCTCGGCTTGAGCAGGAACAGCGTTGCCGAGGGTTCCTTGAGGCCGCTCGCGGCCGTCGTAACGACGTTGACGCCTCCCGAGTGAAGCGTTCCCCCGACGGTGATCGTCGAGGAGGTCATCGACAGCGTGAGGCTGGGAAGCGTCGACGGCGCCGCGCCAGCCCCCACAGGCGCAGCAAGGATTGCGGCGGCGCTCAACAGGCCGGCGATCGCGGCGACCGCAGGCCTCCTGGGGGCGTGAGAAGTGAAGTTGAATGACATTCCGGTCCTTTCCCTTTCGCTATGCGCTGCAGGCGTTGGAGCCTGGCCGCCGCAGGCTAGCGCCAAACCCAGCCGATGTGGACAGGTGCAGCAAAAAGCCCGATGATGTCCGCGCCGGCGAGCGTTCGGGCCGATCGGCCCGTCGCGCACGCGAACAGAGCTCTGAAAGGTGGAGACCGATGGCGAAGGTGCTGTGTGTGCTGTACGACGATCCGATCGACGGCTACCCACCGCGCTACGCGCGGTCGGGGATCCCCAAGATCGAGCGCTATCCGGACGGGCAGAGCGCCCCCACACCCCGGGCGATCGACTTCACGCCAGGAGAGCTGCTGGGATGCGTCTCCGGTGAGCTGGGCCTACGCAAGTTCCTCGAGGCGGGCGGCCATGAGCTGGTGGTCACCTCCGACAAGGACGGCGCGGACTCTGAGTTCGACCGCGAGCTGCCGGACGCCGAGATCGTCATCTCGCAGCCCTTCTGGCCCGCCTACCTGACCGCCGAGCGCATCGCCAAGGCGCCGAAGCTGAAGCTCGCGCTGACGGCCGGGATCGGCTCCGATCACGTCGACCTGCAGGCTGCGATCGAGCGCGACATCACGGTCGCCGAGGTGACCTACTGCAACAGCATCAGCGTCGCCGAGCACGTCGTGATGATGATCCTCGCGCTGGTGCGCAACTACATTCCCTCCCATCAGTGGGTACGCGAGGGCGGCTGGAACATCGCCGACTGCGCCGCGCGCGAGTACGACCTCGAGGGCATGCAGGTCGGCACGGTCGCCGCCGGACGGATTGGCTCCGCGGTTCTGCGCCGGCTGGCGCCATTCGACGTCGGACTCCACTACACCGACCGCCATCGCCTCGCGCCCGAGCTCGAGGACCAGCTCGGCGTGACCTTCCACGGCGACGTCGAGTCGCTGGTCAGGGAGTGCGATGTCGTGACGATCAACGCTCCACTGCATCCCGAGACCGAGAACCTGTTCGACGAGCGGTTGATCGCGAAGATGAAGCGCGGCGCCTACCTGATCAACACCGCCCGCGCCAAGATCTGCGACCGCGACGCGGTCGCACGCGCATGCGACAGCGGCCAGCTCGCGGGCTACGCGGGTGACGTCTGGTTCCCCCAGCCCCCCGCTCAAGACCACCCCTGGCGGTGGATGCACCACGAGGGCATGACGCCGCATACGTCGGGTACGAGTCTCTCGGCACAGACCCGCTACGCCGCGGGTACGCGCGAGATCCTCGAGTGCTGGTTCGATGGCCGGCCGATTCGCGAGGAATACCTGATCGTGGACGGCGGCAAACTGGCTGGCGCGGGTGCCCACTCCTACAGTCCCGGAGACGCCACCGGCGGCGCTGAGGAGGCCGCGCGCTTCAGCGCCGGCTGAGCCGCGGCGATCGCGAGCTGGGTGCGGGTGACGTCGACGCGCCGGGCTCAGGCGAGCGCGCGCTCCAGCGCGTCGGCGTCGAGACCCTCGACCCGCACGAGCTTCGTGCGCGAGCGCTGCCCGCGCACGAGCGTGACGCGCGAGGGAGCGACCCCGACGCGACGCGCGATAAGGCGACAGACCGCAACGTTCGCGCGTCCATCGACCGGTGGCGCGCTGACACGCACCAGCAGCACCCCGTCGCGGATTCCGATCAGCTCATCGCGGCGCGAGCGCGCCTGCACGCGTACCGCGACCTGGGCGCTGGGCGTGGCGCTCAGCGTGCTCCCGCCTGCTCCTGCAATGCCGCGAGCACGAGCGCGTCGTGCTCGGCCGGCTTGACCTTGCGCAGCACGCTCGCAACCGCGCCATCGGCGTCGATCACGAACGTCGTGCGCTCGTTGCCCCAGTAGGCGCGGCCATACATCGACTTCTGCACCCACACCCCGCAGCGGTCTGCGACCGCGTGGCCCTCGTCGGCCAGCAGCGGGAACGCGAGCTCGTGCTTCTCGGCGAAGCGCTTGATCTTCTGGACCGAATCGGGAGATATCCCGAGCACCGTCGCCCCGGCGCGCACATAGTCGGCCCTGTGGTCGCGGATGCCGCATGCCTGTGTCGTGCACCCGGGCGTGTCGGCCTTGGGGTAGAAATACAGCACGACCATCTGGCCCCGAAAGTCCGACAGCTCGACCTCCCGACCGTCCTGGTCGGGGAGGGCGAAGTCGGGGGCCTGGTCGCCGGGCTCGATCACGGTGCCATCGTAGAGAAGCCCGTCCGCAGGCACATATACGCCGATACGGCCGTGTTGCGGGATGCGGTCGCCGCCGATACGGCCGTGTTGCGGGATACAAGTCGGGGGAATGGACCCGGGCGAGTAGCTCGCCCCCGGTGGCCTCACGGAGGTGCCGGCAGGCCGAGCAGCTGGACGACTGAGAACACGAGAATCACGGCGCCGACTGCGATCAGTCCGAAACGGGCCTGGCGAAGCGGGAAGTGCCCACTGATCCCGACCAGGAACAGCACGGTGGCCAGGAACACGGTGTCGCGGACGTACTTGTCTCCAGTGGCCCCCGCGACGGAGCCCCTCGTGAACTCGGCATTCGCCGTCGCGTCATCCGCAGTCGCCGCGGCTTCCTGGGGAATGACGTACTGCGGCATGTAGGAAGGCCCCGGCGGCGCCTTCGGATTGTGTGCCGGATCGGTAGCCAGCCAGGCGTAGAACGCCGGCCGGTACCCAGGGCGAAGGCGCTTCTCGGCCAGCCGCTGCGCATTGACGTTGTGCCCGCTGAATGCAGCGAACCAGGCGTTGAAGGACACCGAGTCGAGCGTGCGAATCTGAAGCGCCTCGAGGTCGGCGCGGTTGGCCTTGGTCCGCGCCGCCGACGCCTTGGCGAGCGATACCGAGGACGCGGTGCCCCACTTGGCTGCCGCGTAGCCCGAATACGCTGCGAGCACGGCAACGAGCGATAGCAGCAGCGCCTCGGCGATCGACAACAGGCCGATCTCGCCGATCCTCGCCGGCAGCGTGCGAGCGCCAGTCCTTGCCGTCTGACATGGTTCTCGGGATTGGTCGTGGCAGGAACGGATGACAACGCGGCGCAGGCGCCCGCAGGCACCGCCACGACATGCGACCTCGGCGCCGATCGCATGTCCGGCCGCATCGCTCATCGTGCGATCATCTCAAAAGACCGGCTGGCTGCGGGCAGAATCGCCGGACCCGAGTGCTGCGAGAAGCGCCGCGCCGCGTGATCGTGGACGGCTTTCTCGAAGTGCCAGCAGGGTGGAGGGTGGTTTCCTCCGAGGGCCCTGGCCCGTTCGTCACCAGCGAGGTCTTGCGCAAGCCGGACGGCACGGAGGTGCAATGGCGCTCGCGTGAGCACCGCAAGCGGCGCCGGCGACGTACCTCGGCCGAGGATGCATCGGAGGAGGCTGACGGCAGATCGACCTGGTTCTGCCCACGCCAACGCAGCTGGTGGATGAGCGTCCTGTTCGCTGTCGGCTCACTGTGCTTTGCGACCGCGGCGGTTGCGGCACAGTGGGGGTCGAGCTCTCGCCCCGCCGTTGGAGTGACGTTCTTCGTCGGCTCGATTTTCTTTACCTGCGCCTCCTACCTGCAGTATTCCGAGACGGTCAACGTCGACCATCGTCCAACGCCTGGAGCGGGGCGCTCACGCCGACGACCAGCGTCCTGGGAGCCGCAGCGGATCGACTGGCTGGCCGCGTCGGTGCAGCTGCTCGGAACGGTCTTCTTCAATGTCAGCACCTTCGCGGCGATGAAACACGGGCTCAGCACCCACCAGGCAAACAGGCGCGTGTGGGCACCCGACCTGCTCGGATCCATCTGCTTTTTGATCGCGAGCGAGCTCGCTTATGCGGAGGTCTGCCACCGCTGGGTCTGCCTCGAGCACCGTTCGCTGTCGTGGCGGATCGTCGCGCTCAACATGCTTGGCTCGATCGCGTTTGGCGTCGCAGCGATCGCGTCCTTGATCGAGCCCTCCAGCGGGGAGCCCATCAGCGCTCGGATCACCAATGCAGGCACCGCCGCGGGCGGGCTGTGCTTCCTGGTTGCGGCACTCGCGCTGATGCCCGAGGCGTCGGCCAACGAGCGCGCGGCGCAGGCGACATCTGGGCAGCCGCGGAGATAGCCAGACCGACGACGGTTACGGCGACCGATCTGACCAGGACGGGGTCGGTAGAGCTGGGCGGCCTCGAAGGGCGAGGACGAGGCGTCAGGCGACCGGCTGCTCGACCGCGCTCGGCTGCGCCTGGCGCGCGAACTCGGTGATCGTGCGGGCGATCAGTGCGGGGTCATCGCCCATCGGCACGTGACCGAGACCCGCGAGATCCAGCCAGCGTGCGTCGGGAACGAGGTTTCGCATCCGCTCGGCGTAGCGACGGCCGGGGAGGATCTTGTCCTTCGTGCCCCACGCGATCAGCACGGGGCAGGAGATGCCCTCAAAGCCTGCCGGAGGGCCGTCGCGCATGATGGCGTCCATCAACTCGAAGTAGATCGAGCACTCGACGGTGCCTTCGATCAGGCTGAGCGCGTCTGCCGGGCTCAGGCGGTCCCCCCGCGCGACCACGCTGGACAGGATCGCGCGGCGCAGGCGCGGACGGGCGAGCAGCCTGGGCATGTAGGGGAGCATGCGCTTGGAGATCGCGTGATTGCGCGTGAACATGCCCTTCAGGCGCTTCTCCTCGCGTGAGCCCCGCTCCCAGCCGCCGGCTGGCGAGAGCGCCACGACCGAGCGCGCACGTCCGCGACGCGCCAGCTCGAGCGCGATCCATCCGCCAAGCGAGTTCCCGACCACGTGCGCGGTCTCGAATCCAGATGCATCCATTTCCCGCTCGATCGCGTCGACCAGCGCGTTCACCGACGCACTCACGCCCGGCGCCAGCTCTGGCCCGCCGACGTGGCCCGTGAGAGCGACCGCGAGGACGTCGAAGGACTCTGCCAGCTCGCCGAGGACCGGTCGCCACGCCGAGGGCGCGCCCGAGAACCCGTGTATCAATACGAGCGGCTCGCCCGACCCTACGCGCAACGCACCCGAAACCTCCATCGGTGCGGAGTCTAGCGCCAGGTGCTCACTTCAGCAGCCGCGAGAGCCTGCGGTCCTTGAGCACGCGGCCCTCGGTCTGGCAGGTCGGGCAGTAGGCGATCACATAGTCCTCGAAGTGCACCGCTCGCATCGTCTCGCCGCAGCGCGGACAGCTCTCGCCCTCGTGGCGATGAATGCGCAACGGCATCGGCAGCTTGTCGGGGATCGGCAGCTCGATCGCCTGCTCGTAGTGAGCGATCGCGTCGCCGAGCGTCGTCAGGATCGCCTCGCGCAGCCTGCCGCGCTCATCCTCGCTCAGATCGGCGCCGCGCTTGTAGGGCGAGAGCCGTGCCTGCCACAGGATCTCGTCGACCCACGAGCGGCCGATGCCCGCGATCGTGCGTTGGTCGCGCAGCAGCGTATGCAGGGGGCGCGCGGGCGCGAGGACCTCCTGCAGCGGCGGAGGATCGGGCCACGCCTCCGGACCGAGCTTGGCGAGCGCCTCGTCGTCTTCGAGCGCGGACGCGCGCAGCAGCTTCACCCAGGCGGCCTGGCGAGAGCCGAACTCACGCAGGCGCAGCTCACGGCCGTCCTCGAGCCTCACCAGCAGTCGCGAGGTCCGGTCGCGCGCTCCCGCCCGCTTGTCATACAGCTGCAACCGCCCGGCGGACATCAGGTGGATCAGCAGCACGAGCTCGCCCGAGACCTCGACGATCAGGTGCTTGGCGCGGCGCCGTACGCCTTCGATCGTGCGTCCCTCGAGCGCCGAGAGCGGGGGATCGAATGTCTTCAGCGCATTGATCCCCGGCGCCTGCGCCGACTCGATTCGCGCTCCGGCGAGCGCCCGATCCAGCAGCCGCGCTGTGATCTCGACCTCGGGAAGCTCCGGCACCATCCCATCGTAGGTCGGGGTGGCGCCGGAGCCCAGCGGCCGGTCAGTGAGCGGCTATCGGGGTGCCTTCGTACTTGGCGCCGCTGGGGCTCTTCCAGCGCACGCGCCAGTAGACGCCCTTGGTCGAGGAGTTGAAGCTCCAGTATCCGAGGCTGTTGGTGGAGACTGTCTTGAGCACTTTGAAACTGTGCGAGCCACGGCGCTCGACCAGGATCGTGGCCTTCGTCGCGCGGGTCGTGGGGCGCACCAGCCCCCACAGCGAATAGCCGTGGCCACGCTTGGTCACGGTCAACGGCAGCGGCCAACTGCTGTACAGCGGCTTGCGCTTGCCGCCAACCGTTTCGAGCCCGGTCTGAAAGCCGATCACGCCGCCATTGACGCTCGATCCCGCGCGGCCGCCGAGCGGATCATCCTTGAGCAGGTACTGCGAGAAGGCGACCACCCTCGGATTGCTCCAGGCGATGTGTTCGTCGATCGCATCGAACTGGGCCTGCTTGACAAGTGAGACTCCGAGTTCCCTGTTGGGCAGGCTCTGGACCCCGAACTCGGTCAGGTACACCGGCACGCCGGCGGGAATCGCGTGGGCGGCCGCCGCTTTGTTGAGCGCGCTGGTCAGGCGTGAGAGCACTCCGATCGTCACGTCGTCGCGCTCGGGGGGCCGGTAGTAGGGACCCGCCGGAAGCGTGTACGCATGATGCGCGAAGCCGCTGGTCGGGAGCAGGCCGCATGAGCGCGACTTCTGGTAACGAGCGTTCAGGCACAGCATGCCGCGCAGGAAAGCCAGTGGAGCGACGTCGTGCAGCAGCGCTTTGGCGCCTTCGCGGCGTACGTTGACGGTGTCATAGCCGAACGGGGCTGTCTCTCCCATCAGAACCTGCGGATGGCTGATCCCGCCCGCTATCAGGCCGGTATAGCCGGCCTGATAGAGGCCGCGATAGAGCCGCGGCGAGGCGGGTTGACCGTTGGAGCTGAACTGCGGGCGCAGGAACGCGGGGTGATTGGGCTCGTTCCAGATCGAATAGGTGCCGACGCGCCCGTTGTAGTGGCGACCGACGGCGGTCATGAACTGTTCGAAGTCGAGATCGTCGGGGCTCGTGACATACGGCGCTTTCTTGTCCGACGTCGCCCACCGCGGGGCCGGCGCGGTGACGGTCAGCAGCACCTTCCAGTGCAGCCGCTGGGCTTCGTTGATCAGCGCGTCGTATTCGCCCCAGGCATAGGCATTGGGGTCGGTCGCCGGGAAGCTTGGTTTGGTGGCGCTGTTGGCGCTGGGAGCGACGTCATGCCATGCGAGCTCGACGCGCAGGGCTCTGACGCCCAGCGCTTGCAGCTTGGCCAACGCCCGCGGGCGGGCGCTGTGGCTGAGCAGGTCGGTCGAGCCCTCGAAGTAGACATTCTCGCTGTGTGAGGCGAGCGCGTGACTGGGCGCGCCGAGCGCTGCCAGCGCGAGCGAGCCGAGCAGCGTGGACAGGAACGGGAGTCGGTATTTGAGCATGGTCGCTTAAGCACCGTTGCCTAGGTGAGGTTGCGGTCATGTAACGATTTCGCGCACTCCGCTGGCGCTCCTGCACCCGCGGCCGGGCGCCCTCGCAACCGGCGCCGGTGGCTTGGGTGGGATAGCTTGCCTGCATGCCAACCGCAATGGCGCCCGACGACGTGGTGCAGACCCACGAGCAGGCGCAGACGAACTCGCGCCCGCCACTGCTGGTGCTCGAGCCGCTGCGTGCTTTTCTGGACGAGCATGGGCTCGGCAGCGGCGAGATCGAGCCGCGGCCGATCGGCGAGGGCCATTCGAACGTGACCTATCTGATCCGGCGCCCTGACGCCGAACTGGTGCTCCGCCGCCCCCCGCGCCCGCCGCTGCCGCCGAGCGCCCACGACGTGCTGCGCGAGGCGCGGCTTCTGCGGGCGCTCCGAGACACGCCCGCGCGCGTACCCAAGGTGCTCGCGGTCGGGAGTGACGAGACGGTGATCGGGTGCCCCTTCTATGTGATGGAGAAGGTCGACGGCGAGGTGATCGTGGCCGAGGTCCCAGCGGCGCTGGACACGGCCGAGCAGCGACGGGCGATCGCCGAGGAGCTGATCGCGGCGCTCGCGGAGATCCACGCCGTCGACTGGCAGGCGGCGGGGCTCGAGGGCTTCGGCAAGCCCACTGGCTATCTGGAGCGCCAGCTGCGCCGTTTCAGCGGGCTCTGGGAGATCAATCGCACGCGCGAGATCCCGGCAGTGGAACGGGTCGGCAGCTGGCTTGCCGAGCACATGCCGCAATCGGGGCCCGCCACGATCGTGCACGGCGACTACCGCCTCGGGAACACGATCTTTGCGCCCGAGGCGCCGGCGCATCTGCGCGCCGTGCTCGACTGGGAGATGGCGACCATCGGCGATCCGCTGGCCGATCTCGGCTATCTGTGCATGATGTGGACCGAGGGCGGCGACCCACGGGGCGGTATGCGCGAGTACCTCGGCGGCGTCACGCGGCGCGAAGGCTTTCCCACGCGCCGGGAGCTGATCGAGCTCTACGAGCAGCGCACGGGCCGCTCGATGGCCGACCTGCGTTGGTACACAGCGCTCGCGCTATGGAAGTCGACGGTGTTCATGGAGGGCAACTACAAGCGCGCGCTCGCGGGTGCGACCGACGATCCTTACCTGAAGCATTTCGGCGATGGCGTCCTCGAGCTCGCCGAGCAGGCCGAGGGGGTGACGCGAGGCGATGGCTGAGGAGTTGCGCACGGGGCTGCTGATCGACTGGGGCGGGGTGCTGACGAGCAATCTCTTCGCCTCCTTTCACGACTACTGCGTGCAGTCGGGCGTCGATCCGAAGCAGATCATCGGTCGCTTCAAATCCGACCCGCAGGCGCGCGAGCTGCTGATCGCGCTCGAGACCGGTGAGCTCGAGGAGGCCGCCTTCGAGGCGCGTTTCGCGGAGCTGCTCGGCGTGCCGGCGCGGGGGCTCGTCGACGGGCTGTTCGCCGGCGTGGGCCCGGACGTGGCGATGATCGGGGCCGTGCGCAGAGCACGCGGTGCGGGGATCAGGACGGCGCTGGTGTCCAACTCCTGGGGCGTGCACCGCTACCCCCACGAGCTGTTCGATGAGCTGTTCGACGGGGTCGTCATCTCGGCGCACGAGGGCATCCGCAAGCCCACGCTGCGGATGTACGAGCTGGGGCTCGAGCGTGCCGGGCTGCCCGGCGAGCAATGCGTGTACGTCGACGACCTCCCGTTCAATCTCCCGCCCGCCGAGGAGCTCGGCATGGCGACCGTCCATCACACCAGCGCGGAGCTGACGATTCCCCAGCTCGAGGCGCTGTTCGGGACCGCGCTGCGCGAGGACGAGGAGCCCGATCCGGCACTGCGATAGGCGCCGGAAACCGGCGGTTTTGCTCATGAAACGGGGCTCCATGGCCGAAAGTGGCGTATGGCCCTGCTCCTGGCAGAGACCGACCGCGCGGCCGCTCGCGCGGCCGCCGGCGCGACCAACTTCGGACCGACCCTGCGCGCCAAGGTCCTCGCCTGCCTTTACGCGGCGGGGGCGACGCTCGCGCTGCTGACGGTCGCGCTGCCCCATCCCGCGGGGGCAAATGTGCTCGGGTTGGTGCTGATCGTCGTCAACGCCTATCTGCTCGCGGCGCTGCTGGTCTGGCGGGCAGAGACGCTGCCCGCGCCGGTGCTGCCGTTGGCGCTCGCCTGGGGCACCACCCTGATCACGCTCGTCGCCTACTTCTCGGCCCAGACCCCGAGTCCGCTGATCTTCTTCTACGTGTGGGTCTGCCTGTACGGCGCCTACTTTCTCTCCTCGAGGCAGATGGCCGCCGAGATCGCGTACGCCGGCGCCGCGTATGCGGCGCTGCTGGTCGCGCGCTCGCCTGCCGAGGGCTTCGCCGCCTGGTGGGTCGTCGGGATGGGAACGCTGGTCGTGGCCGCGATGATGATCCGGCTGATGCGCGACCGCGTAGAGCTGCTGATCACCCGCCTCTATGACGCCGCGCGCACCGACCCTTTGACCAGGCTCTCCAACCGCCGCGGCTTTCGCGAACTGCTCGATCTCGAGCTCGTGCGCGCCCGCCGCGGGCGCACCGCGATGACCGTGGTGGTGGGCGATCTCGACCACTTCAAGGACGTCAACGATCGCTCCGGCCACCACGTCGGCGACGCGGTGCTGCAGCGCGTGGCAAGCCTGCTGCAGGCGGGCAAGCGCGAGATCGACGGCGTCGCGCGCGTCGGCGGCGAGGAGTTCGCGCTCGTGCTGCCGCACACCGACGGCCACGGCGCGTTCTCGATCGCCGAGCGACTGCGCTGCCAGACACGCGATGAGTTCCGCGACGAAGCGGTGTCGGTGACGATCAGCTTCGGCGTCGCCAGCTACCCCGAGCACGGCGAGACCGCGGCTTCGCTGCTGCGCGCCGCCGACGAGGCGCTGTATGCCGCCAAGGGAAGTGGGCGCAATCGCACCGTCCTGCACAGCCCCCGCCTGGAGGACACTCCCGACCGCAACGGCGCCCTGCGCGACATCGCCGGAGAACGGTTCGTCGCGGTGATGCTCGACCTCGCCGAGGCCGTCGACCTGCGCTTCAGCGGCAGCGCCCGGCACTCGGAGACCGTTGGGCGCTACGCGGAGATGATGGCGCGAGAGCTGGGGCTGGCGGAGGAGCAGGTCGGCCGGGTGCGGCTCGCGGGCCTGTTGCACGACATCGGCAAGGTCGGCGTGCCCGACTGCATCCTGCGCAAGTCCGGCCAGCTGACGTTCGAGGAGTACGAGCTGATCAAGCGCCACCCCGAGCTGGGCACCCAGATACTCGAGCACCCGAGCCTCGCCGATGTCCGCGACTGGGTGGGCGCTCACCACGAGCGCCCCGACGGCAGCGGCTATCCGCATGGGCTGACCGGCGAGCAGATAGCCCTCGAGGCGCGCATCCTGGCGGTCGCCGACGCCTACGAGGCGATGACCAGCGACCGCTCCTATCGCGCGGCGATGGCCAACGCCGACGCGCGTTCCGAGCTGGGGCGAGGTGCGGGCACCCAGTTCGACGCTCGCGTCGTCAGCGCGTTCCTGGCCGTGCTCGAACGTGACGCGGAGCGCGCCGAGGCCTTCGTCGCCCTCTGATCACGCGCCACCGGGCGGCTCACGCCGCTCGCGGGCAGCGCCACGCGTCCGCCGAGGGCCCGGGGCCCGCCACCCCGCTGAGCTGCAATCAGCTAGTCGCGGTTGCCGCGCCCGTACAGCAGCTTGAGGAAGCGGGCCAGCAGGCGTGAGGTGCTGCGTTTGTACGGATACATGTGAATTTCGCGCTTCAAAGCGAGCTTCGAAGTCACGACGATCGCCTGCTGAGAGCAGTACTTGCGGATGCCGCCGGCGCCGTGACGAGAACCGAGCCCCGATGCCTTCGCCCCACCCATCGGCAGCTCGAGCGCCGTGTAGTTGATCATCGCGTCGTTGACATTCGCGGCGCCGGCTTCGATCCGACGCGCGATCTGCTCGCCGCGCTCGGCGTCACGGGTGAAAACCGAGGCGCCGAGACCGTATGGGGAGTCGTTGGCCAGGCGCAGCGCCTCCTCGGCGTCGGAGACCTTCATGATCGGCAGCGTCGGGCCGAAGGTCTCCTCGGTCATGATCTTCATCGAGTGATCGACGTCCACGAGCACCGTGGGCTCGTAGAAGCGCCCCCCACCCGTATGCGCGGAGTGGCCGCCGGCGAGCACGCGCGCGCCCTTGTCGATCGCATCGGCGACGTGCGCTTCGATCTTCTCGAGCTGCGGTGGGAACGTGATCGCGCCCACCTCGACCGAGCCGAAGCCCTGCGGCGGGCCCAGGCGCAGTGCACGCACCTTCTCGGTGACGCGCGCCACGAAGTCCTCGTAGACCGGCTCCTCGACGTACACGCGCTCGATCGAGATGCACGTCTGGCCCGCGTTCTGCATCGAGTAGTAGGTCGCGAAGTTCGCCGCCCGCTCGAGGTCGGCGTCGGAGAGCACGATCATCGGGTCCTTGCCACCAAGCTCGAGCGACGCCGGGATCAGCCGTCGCGCGGCGGCTTCGGCGACCTTGCGCCCGGTCGCGGTGGAGCCGGTGAACATGATCATGTCCACCTCCTCGATCAGCGCCGCGCCGGTCGCGCCACGCCCGGTGGCGATCTGCAGCACGTCGTCGGGCAGACCGCACTCGCGCAGGCCCTGGGCGAGCAGCAGGGACGTCAGTGGTGTCACCTCGGAGGGCTTGAGGATCACGCTGTTGCCGGCCGCGAGCGCCGGGATGCAGTCGCCGAAGGAGTTCGTCAGCGGGTAGTTCCACGGGCCGATGACGCCGATCAGCCCGAGCGGGCTGTGGCGCAGCAAGAGCTTCTTGCCCTTGACCAGGATCTGACCGGACTTGACCCTCTCATCGGCGAGGTACACCTGCGCGTGCTTGGCCCAGAAGCCGAACGCGTTCGCGGCGTAACCGATCTCGGCGAGCTCTGCGTCCTCATAGGTCTTGCCCGTCTCGGAGACGATCGTCTCGACCACGCGCTCCTGGTTGTCGAGCAGCCACTTCTGCGCTCGCAGGAGGATCCGCGCACGCCCCTCGAAGCCGTACGCCTCCCAGGTCGGCTGCACCGCGCGAGCGCGCCGCGCCATCTCGGCCACCGCCGCGGCCCCGAGATCGGGGACCGTGCCGATCGTCTGCCCGGTAGCAGGATTCTCGACCGGAATCTCCTCGCCCGCGTGAGCGACGCCGTTGTGCGCCTGGGGTATCTCCTGCTCGACGTGCTGCTCGACCGTCGCCATCTCGTCTCCCCTTGTTCGCTAAAGGCTTGTGACGAACAAGGCTAGCTCATGTCGGTGGCTCAGCCCGAGAGCTCGACCGAGGCGATGCCGATCGGCTCCATCGGCCTGTCCGAGCCGTCGGTCGCAACGGCCTCGAGCTTGTCGACGACATCCATCCCTTCACTGACCGTCCCGAACACCGTGTGCTTGCCGTCGAGCCAGGGGCACGCCGACGCGGTCACGATGAAGAACTGCGATCCGTTGGTGTTGGGCCCGGCGTTGGCCATCGCCAGCGCTCCGCGCTCGATCTTGTGCCCGTTGATCTCGTCCTCGAAGGTGTAACCCGGGCCGCCCGTGCCGGTTCCCTGCGGGCAGCCTCCCTGGATCATGAAGTCCTTGATCACACGGTGAAACGTGAGCCCGTCGTAGAAGCCGTCGGAGGCCAGCTTGCGGAAGTTCTCGACAGTCTTCGGGGCGTCGTCGTCGAACAGCTCGAACGCGATCGCGCCCTCGCTGGTGTTGATCGTGGCGGTTGACATCTGCGGACCTCCTGGGTCGAGGACTAGCCCGACTGGGCAGGGCGCCACGATAGCGCCCGCGGCGCGGGCCGCAAGTCCGCCCGAGCGACCGGATCAGTGGGCTCGGTCGCGCCCGGGCGGGGTCGCTAGCTGCCGACTCGCTCGAGCGCCAGCTCGCGGCCGCGCACGCTCGCACCGCTGAGCGCGCCGATCACCCGCTCGGCCTCGGCCGCCGGCACCGACACGAACGAGAAGCGATCGAGCACCAGCACATCGCGCACCGACTCGCCGTCGAGCCCCGCCGAGGAGGTGACCGCGCTGACGATGTCGGCCACGCGTAGGCCGGCTCGTCGGCCGCCGGCGACCACGAGCTTGACGTAGCGCTCTTCGTCGGCGCGAGCCGAGACGCGCGGCTTGGAATGGCGGCGGGGGCGCTCCCGCACCGGCGTTGGTGCTCCGACCGCGCCCTGGCTCCAGGGCTCGATCGAGGTGCCGATGTGACGCTCGATCGCCTCGAGCTCGCGCTTCTGGCGCTCCTCCACGAACGTGATCGCACGCCCGGAGCGCCCGACGCGGCCCGTCCGCCCGATCCGGTGCACGTAGGTGTCCGGAGAGGTGGGCACGTCGTAGTTGATCACGTGGGTGACCGAAGTGATGTCGAGGCCGCGCGCGGCGACGTCCGTCGCGACCAGGATCGGCACGCGTCCACCCTTGAACGCGAGCATCACGCCGTCGCGCGAGCCTTGGGACATGTCGCCGTGCAGCGCGCGTACGTTCAGGCCACGGTCGCGCAGCGTGCGAAACAGCTGCTCGCAGCGAACCTTGGTGCGCACGAACACGATCGCCTGGTCGGGCTGCTCGGCACGCAGCACCTCCACCAGCCGCTCGGGCTTCGCGCGCGACTGCACGGGCAGCTGAAACTGCGCGACGGTGTCGATGGTCAGCGTCGCCGCCTGCACCTCGATCGTCGCCGGGTCATACATGTAACGGTCTGCGAGCTTGCGGATCGGTGGCGGCATCGTCGCCGAGAACAGGGCCGTCTGGCGCCCTGAGGGAGTCAGCGCGAGGATCCGCTCGACGTCCTCGAGAAAGCCGAGGTCGAGCATCTCGTCGGCCTCGTCGAGCACGACGAAACGGCAGTCGTGCAGCACCAGTGAGTGGCGTGAGATCAGGTCGAGCACGCGCCCCACAGTCCCTACGACGATGTGCCCACCGGCGCGCAGCTGGGCCTGCTGGCTACGGATCGGCGCACCGCCGAACACGGCCACCACATCAATGCCGCTGTGTGCGCCGTAGGTGCGTAGCGCCTGCGTCACCTGGATGCAGAGCTCGCGCGTCGGAGTCAGCACGAGCGCCTGCACGTCCCTGACGGTCGGGTCGACGTGCTCGATGATCGGCAGCCCGAACGCCGCCGTCTTGCCGGTGCCCGTCTGCGCCTGGCCGATCACGTCGCGGCCTTCGAGCATCGAGGGGATCGCCTGCTCCTGGATCGGGCTCGGCGACTCGTAACCGACGTCACGCAGGGCCCGGAGGGTGCTCTCGGACAGGCCGAGCTCGGCGAAGGTCTTCTCACTCATATTCGAGCCGTCAGCCTAGCTGGCCGCGATCGGCAGCGCCGGAGCCGCGCACCCAGGCAACCGCGCCGTGATGCGGCTGGGCAGGAGCGCTCGTGCGATCTCAGGCACGGGGATCGAGCAGCAGCTTGCCCGTCGTGCGCCGCTCGCGTAGGTCGATATGAGCCTGCGCGGCGTCGCCCAGAGGGTAGGTGTCACCGACGATCACCTTCAGCTCCCCGCGTATGGCGCGGCCGAACAGATCGTCCAGCGCCTGCTCGAACATCCCCGGGCGCTGCAGACAGTGAAACAGGTAGAAGCCCACCACCGCGCGCGAATGGCGCAACAGCGACCCGCTCGAGACCTGGTTGGGCTGTTGGGAGGCGATCCCGCAGACGACGATCCGGCCGAAGTGAGCCAGCGCGCCGTAGGAGGCGTCGAACACCTCACCACCCGCCATGTCGAAGACGACATCGACGGGCCTTCCCTGGTTGGCCTCGATCAGACGCTCGCTCAGCCCGCTCGGGTCCGGATCGACAGCCGCGTCTGCGCCGAGCGAGAGTGCGAGCTCGCGCTTCTGCGGTCGCGATGCGCTTGCGATCACCCTGCCGGCGCCGAGCGCACGGCCGAGCTGCACCGCCAGCGAGCCCACCCCACCGGCGGCCGCGTGAACGACGACGCTCTCGCCCTCCTGCACGCGGCCCGCGGTCCGATACAGGTGCCAAGCGGTCGTCCCCTGCACGAGCAGCGCCAGCGCGACGCCATCCTCGAGCCCGTCGGGAACGGCGAACACGAGCTCCCGCGGGGCCGTCGCGTACTGCGCATAGCCGCCGCTGCCGACCAGTGCGACCACGCGCTCGCCGGTGTCCCTGCGCACCCCCGCCACCTCGCCGCCGGGGATCAGCGGCAGCGTCGCGCGGCGGACGTAGGAGTTGGTCCGCGTATGGGTGTCGGCAAAGTTGATGCCCGCCCGCGTGACCTCGATCAGCACCTCCCCCTCACCTGCACGCGGCACCGGCAGCTCCGCGAGTTCGAGCACCTCCGGGCCGCCGAACTCGGTCATCTGGATAGCGCGCACCGGCGCCAAGGCTATAGGGTCCGCGGCGATGTCGATCACGGTGGTGGGCTCGATCGCCTATGACTCGGTGAAGACTCCCTTCGGGGAGCGCGAGCGCATGCTCGGCGGCACCGCGGTGCACTTCTCGCTCGCGTCCTCGTTCTTTGACGAGGTGCACGTCGTCGGGCCGGTCGGCGATGACTTCGGCGAGGAGCAGATCGGTCTGCTGCGCGCGCGGGGGGTCGGCACTGCCGATATCGAGCGCGTCCCGGGCGGCAGCACGTTCTTCTGGCGCGGGCACTACGGCTATGACCTCAATACCGCGCATACCGACGACACCCAGCTGGGTGTGTTCGCCGACTTCGAGCCCAAGCTCTCGGAGGCCTCGCGCGCGTGCGACGTGCTGTTCCTGGCGAACATCCAGCCCGACCTGCAGCTGCGCGTGCGCGAGCAGTGCGACCGCGCCCGCTTCGTCGCGCTCGACTCGATGAACCTCTGGATCGACACCGCCCGGGAGGCGCTCGTGCGAGTCATCGAGACCGTCGACTGCGTGCTGCTGAACGATGCCGAGCTGCGGATGCTCACCGAGGAGCCCAACCTCGTCAAGGCCGCGCGCACCGTGATCGGCTGGGGGCCACGCGCTGTCGTGGCCAAGCAGGGCGAGTACGGCGCGGCGCTGTTCACCGCCGAGAGCTTCTTCGCGCTGCCTTCCTTCCCGCTCGAGAGCGTGCTCGATCCCACCGGCGCCGGCGACACCTTCGCAGGCGGCTTCGTAGGCACGATCGCCGCCCACGAAGGCGCCGCGGACGAGCCGCTGCTGCGCAGCGCGATGGCCCACGGGACAGCGCTCGCGTCGTTCAATGTCGAGGAGTTCGGCACCGAGCGCGTCGCGCGACTCGAGCACGAGGAGATCGAGGCGCGAGTCGAGCAGCTGCAGGAGATCACGAGCTTCAGCGGAGTGCCGCTGAAGCCTCGCGGCTGAGCCACATTCCTCGCACACGCCGCTTGATCCGTGCGGGGCTCACATCAGCGAAGAGGAGATCGCATCGCGAGGACGCGTGGTAGTAGCATCGGGCACGTGGATGCGTGGACATTCCTGTGGTTGACGCTGTTCTTGAAGATCCCGATCGTCGCGCTGTTCTTGATCGTTCGCTGGGCAGTCAACTCGACGCCCGAGACCGAGGGCGATCAGGACGGCGGCATCGGGCCCAGCAGCAAGCCGCTGCACCCGCACCACCCGCGCACTCGCCTGCCACGCGCTCCGCGCCGCGGACCGCACGGCGAGCCGGCCCCAGTCGCACCCGTACGCATGCGCGTGCGCGCCGCCGCTGCGGATTGCCGCTACGTACCGCGCTGAGGATCGCGCGAGGGCAGTGCCCGGCGCGGCGCGTGCGTGGCGCTGCCCGTCGCGAAAGTGCGGCGGATCGCGCGCCCGGGTAGCTCATAATCGGACGTGGAGATCCAAGCCCGAGACCCGCCGTCCCCGCCAGATTGGAGAAGCGTTATGAGCACCCCTGAGACACAGGCCGCAGAGCACGGCAGCCGCGACGGTGCGACCGGGCCCAGCGAGACCCTGACCGTTACAGACAACCGCACCGGAACCGAATACGAGCTGCCGATCACCGACGGCACTCTGCGGGCGATGGACCTGCGCCAGATCAAGGTCGACGAGGGGGAATTCGGGCTGATGGCCTATGACCCCGCGTACACCAACACGGCGTCCTGTCGCAGCGCGATCACCTACATCGACGGCGACGCCGGAATCCTCCAGCACCGTGGCTATCCGATCGAGCAGCTCTGCGAGCACTCCAGCTACCTGGAGGTCGCATACCTGTTGATAAATGGCGCCCTACCCACGCGCGAGCAGCTCGAGCAATGGGTTCACCGGGTGACGATCCATACGTTCGTGCACGAGAACGTCAAGGACTTCATGCAGGGCTTCCGCTACGACGCCAACCCGATGGGCATGCTGGTTGCCTCGGTGGGGGCGCTCTCCACCTTCTATCCGGACGCCAATCGCATCCATGACGAGGACGTGCGCGACATACAGATCATCAGGCTGCTCGCGAAGATGCCGACGTTGGCGGCGTTCGCGTATCGCCACAACATGGGCCAGCCCTACGTCTATCCCGACAACGACCTCGAATACGCGGCCAACTTCCTGGCGATGATGTACAAAATGACAGAGCTCAGATATGAGCCCGATCCGCGCCTTGCGCGCGCGCTCGATGTGCTGTTCATCCTGCATGCCGACCACGAGCAGAACGCTTCCACGAGCGCGGTCAGGTCGGTGGGATCGACACAGGTCGACCCCTATTCGGCCGTCGCGGCCGGCGTCGCGGCGCTATACGGGCCGCTGCACGGCGGCGCCAACGAGGCCGCGCTGAGGATGCTGGGGCGGATCGGGACGGTCGAGAACATTCCCGACTTCCTCGAGGGCGTGAAGACCGGCAACGAGCGTCTGATGGGGTTCGGCCATCGCGTATACAAGAACTACGACCCCCGTGCACGGATCATCCGCAAATATCTCGACGACGTGTTCGAGGTTCGCGGCAAGAGCCCGCTGCTGCGGGTCGCGACCGAGCTCGAGAAGCGGGCGCTCGACGACGAGTACTTCACCTCGCGCAAGCTGTATCCGAACGTCGACTTCTACTCGGGCCTGATCTACGAGGCCCTCGGGCTGCCCGTCGAGATGTTCCCGGTCATGTTCGCGATCGGACGCACGAGCGGCTGGATCGCCCAATGGCTGGAGATGGTGGGCGACCCCGAGCAGAAGATCGCGCGTCCGCGCCAGATCTACACGGGCGAGCGTGACCGCGACTACGTCCCGATCGAGCAGCGCGGCTGAGCGCCCGCCCGGCGGCCGGCGCGCAGCACCTCGCGGCGGACGGGAGCGGCTAGATCACGAGGCTGGCGCCATGAACGCGCAGCCAGTCGCGGTCCGCCCGCCAGCGCGGCCAACGCCGCTCGACCAGCGCCCAGAAACGCGGCGAGTGGTCGAGTATCTCCAGGTGGCACACCTCGTGCCAGATCACGTAGTCGAGCACCGACTCGGGCGCCAGCAACAGCCGCCAGTTGAAGCTCATGTGGCCGTTGGAGGAGCACGAGGCCCAGCGCGTGCGCTGGGAGCGGATCGAGAGGTCGCAATAGCACACGCCCGCCAGCGCCGTGGCTCGATCGAGCCGTTCGCCGACCTCCTCGCGGGCGGCGCGCCGGTAGAAGCGCTCAATCGCCGGGCGAGGATCTGCGGCTGGCACGAACAGGCGCGCGCCCCGGCGATGCGCGCGTTTGCGCCCGGCCTGTGGCACGAGCGTCAGGGCTTGACCGACATAGGGGAGCTCGCGAGCGCCACTGCGTATGCCGCGCCCCACAACCGGCGGATCGGTGAGGCCTGCGCCCATGGGCGAGAAGCGTAGTGCCCCGTGCGGGCACATAATTGAGCTCGATGAGTCCGATCTCCCGCGTGAGGCTGCCGCGCGACGTGCGCGAGCCCTATGAGGTCTACCTCAACGGCGTCCCGCAGCGTCTCGGCGTCGACTACCGCATCAGTCAGGGAATGCTGGTGTTCGAGCGTGATCTGCGCAAGGACAAGATCAGCGGCTGGCGCTGGCTGCTCGGCGCCTGGGGCGTCGGCACCTATCGCCAGAACGACTCGGTCGACGTCCGCTACGAGGCGCCCGACGGCTCGCCGCGCGTGGCCGAGGGGCTCGAGATCGAGCCGGCCGGATGACCGCGACCCGAAGACCCCCAACCGCCGCCCGCCCAGGGACGCGCGAGCTTCAACACCGACAGGATCGCGCGGGTCGCGGGTGAGCGGTTGAGCGTGTAGAAATGGATCCCGGGCGCGCCTGCGGCGAGCAGCTCGGCGCACTGCAGGGTCGCGTATGCGACGCCGAAGTCGAGCACCGCCTCGGCGTCCTCGCCGCGGGCGTGCAGCTCCTCGCGCAGCGCTGGCGGTATCGAGGCGCCGCACATGCTCGCCATCCGCTCGACCTGGCCCGCCTGCGTGATCGGCATGATCCCGGGGATGATCGGCACCTCGATGCCGGCGGCGCGCGCGCGGGCGACGAAGTCGAAATACAGCGAGTTGTCGAAGAACAGCTGGGTGATCAGGAAGTGAACCCCGGCGCGGACCTTCTCGACGAGGTGCTCGAGGTCGGCCTCCGGGGTGACAGCGTGGATGTGGGTCTCCGGGAAGCAGGCGGCGCCGATCGCGAACGGATAGTCGGAGCCGATCATCTCCACCAGCTCGCGTGAGTACTCGAGGCCGCCGTCGGTCTTGGTCCACTGCTCCTGGCCCGCCGGCGGATCGCCGCGCAGCGCGAGCACGTTGTCGATGCCCGCCGCGAGCATCTCGTCGAGCGTCGAGCGCAGCTGCGGGACGGTCGCGCCGACGCAGGTGAAGTGCGCCATCGCCTCGAGCCCGTATCGCTCGCGGATCTGCTTGACGATCTCGATCGTCTTGGCCCTCGTCGAACCTCCGGCGCCATAGGTGACCGACACGAACGCCGGCTCGAGCGTGCGCAGCTCCGACAGCGCCGCGTAGAGGTTGCGCTCGCCAGCCTCCGTCTTCGGCGGGAAGAACTCGAACGAGAACACCGGAGCGTCGTCGGAGGCGAGGATCTCGTCGATTCGCATCACATAACCCTAGGAGAGCGCGCGCATGTGTGCGGTCGTGCTCTCTTCTCGAAGAGACGCTGTATAGCGATGGCAATACCGAGGCGGGACAAGATCAACACAGGTACCTCCCGCAGCTTGCATCGCCACCCGCGCCGAGCCGCAAGATCCGGGCGATGCCTCACCTGCAGTCGGTCAGAGCCACAAACTGGCCAGCCGGCCAGTATGATCGATGCAACCATCAGGGGCGGCGATCGGAGGTTTCGACATGGCAACGGTTGGACGCAGCATCAAGGACGTCGAACTGACCGAGGAAGAGCTGTGGGTGGACGGACCTCCCTACGCGGTGTTCAAGGAGATGCGCCGCGGCTGTCCGATCCATTGGACCGAGAGCTTCGAACTGTTCCCCGAGGAGCCGGGTTTCTGGTCGGTCACCACGGCGGAGGACATCCATACGGTCAGCCGCGACTGGCGGACCTACTCCTCCGAACGCGGCGGCGTGCTGGTGGCGGCGGCCGGCTTTCCGCTGGAGCTCGCGCAGGCGATGTTCATCGGCATGGATCCGCCGCGCCACGACCGCCTGAAGGCGCTGTTCCAGGCGGGCTTCACGCCCAAGCGAATCGCTGCGCACGAGGGCGCGATCCGCGCGATCGTGCAGCGGGTGCTCGACCGGCTCGACGGCCGCGAGACGTGCGATCTGGTCACCGACGTCGCCCAGCCCGTGGTCTCGCGCGTGATCGGGAGCTTCATGGGCATCCCCGAGGAGGACGATGCGATCTGGGCGAAACTGATGAACTCGACGCTCGGCGCGGCCGATCCCGACCTGAACCCGCACGGGTTCGAGGGTGCGGTCGAGAAAGACGTGCCGGAGATCTTCGAGCGCTGCAGGAAGCTGATCGCAGATCGCCAGCAAAACCCCACCGACGATTTGACGAGCGTGCTGGTTCATGCCGAGGTCGACGGCGAGAAACTCGAGGAGCACGAGATCGTGATGGGCTTCTTCCTGCTGATGGCGGCCGGAAACGATTCCACCAAGGCGACCTACTGCAGTGGCATGCGAGCCCTGATGGAAGACCGCGAGCAGATGCAACTGCTGCTCGACGATCCCTCGCTGGTGCCGGCCGCGGTCGAGGAGTCGCTGAGGATGTTCCCGGCGTTCGCGCACTTCCGGCGCACCGCCACCTGCGACACCGAGCTGCACGGGCAGAAGATCCGCGAGGGCGAGAAGGTCGTGATGTGGTACGTGTCCTCCAACCGCGACGAGGATCGCTATGAGGATCCCGATCGCTTTGATCTGCGCCGCGAAGCCGAGCATCAGGCCTTCGGAGCAGGAGGGCGACACTTCTGCCTGGGAACGGCGCTGGCGCGACTCGAGCTACGGATCATGCTCGAGGAGACGCTCGCGCGCTTTCCCGAGATCGAGATCGCGGGGCGCCCGACGATGGTGCAATCGCTGTTCATCAACCAGCTGAAGACACTGCCCGTGCATCTCTGAGCGGCGCGGCCCGGGGCCCGACCACAGGGACATCGAGCGAGCGCGTGGACACGCAGCGAACCGTGCGATGAGCGCCTCCGCGTCCTCGCCGGCGGGCCTCTACGAAAGTCCCGGCGAGCTGCTGCGGGCGCTGCTGCGCTTTGACACGACCAACCCGCCGGGCGGCGAGCGTGAGTGCATCGACTGGATCAAAGGACTGCTCGAGGCCCTCGGCTGTGAGGTGAAGATCGCGTCCCGCGACCCCGAGCGACCGAACCTGATTGTCCGCCTGGCGGGGCGGGGAGACGCGCCGCCATTGCTGCTGCAGGGACACGTCGACGTGGTCGCAGCCCGAGAGCGCTGGCGTCATCCACCGTTCGCGGGCGAGATCGCGGACGGCTTCATCTGGGGACGCGGAGCGCTCGACATGAAGGGCGGTGTCGCGATGATGCTGGCAGCGTTCATGCGCGCCAAGGCGCACGGGCTGCGCCCGCCGGGCGATGTGATTCTGTGCCTGCTGTCAGACGAGGAGGCGGGTAGCGACTACGGCGCCCACTTCCTCGTCGACGAGCATCCCGAGCTGTTCGAGGGGGTCCGCTACGCGATCGGCGAGTTCGGCGGCTTCACCTTCGACGTTGCGGGGAGACGCTTCTACCCGATCATGGTCGCCGAGAAGCAGGTCTGCTGGGTGCGGGCACGGACGCGCGGACCCGCCGGGCACGCGTCGCTGCCGATCCGCGGCAGCGCTGCGGGAAAGCTCGGAGCGCTCTTGCGTGGGCTGGACAGGGGCCGGTTGCCCGTGCACGTGACGCCGGTCGCGCGCGCGATGCTCGAGGCGATCGGGCGCGAGCTCCCGCGCCCGCTGGCGCTGCCGCTGCGCGGGCTGCTGGTTCCGCGTCTGACCGATCGCGTGCTCGATGTGCTCGGCGAACGGGGTCGTATGTTCGACCCGCTGCTGCACAACACCGCGAGCGCCACGATCATCCATGGTGGCGAGAAGATCAACGTGATCCCGGACGAGGTCTCCTTCGAGCTCGACTGCCGCCTGCTCCCGGGGTTCGGTCCCGAGGATGTGTTCGCCGAGCTGCGAGCACTGGCCGGCAACGAGATCGAGTTCGAGATCATCCGCTTCGAGCCGGTGGCAGCAGAGCCGGATCTGGGCCAGTTCGCGATGCTCGGGCAGGTGTTGCGAGAGCTCGACCCGCAGGCCAAACCGATCCCGCTGCTGCTGCCCGCGGTGACCGACGGGCGCTTCTTCTCGCGCATGGGGATCCAGACGTACGGCTTCCTGCCGATGCAGCTGCCGGCAGAGCTCGCGTTCATGGAGTTGATCCACGCCCAGGACGAGCGTGTCCCGGTGGGTGCGATCGAGTTCGGCACCGAAGCGATCGGGCGCGCGCTCGAACGCTTCTCCTGAGCCGGCTCAGGCCTCCGCCGCCGCCCAGCGCTCGGGTTCGCCGGCGATCCGGCGCGCCTGGCCGCTCGCCTCCAGGTGGGTGAGAAACGCGAGCGTCTCGGTCAGCAGCCACTGCGTGTTCAGCTCGGACAGCTCGCCATGGAGCCTGGGCACGATTTCAAATGCAGTCAGCTGTTCATCGCTGATCGCGGCGAGAACCTGTGCGAGACGTTCGCGAACGAGTGCCCGGTTGCCCTGTATGTGAGCGAACACGTCGGCGAAGGTGCGCCCGTGCCCCGGCAGGCAGAGGCGCGCGTGCAGGCCTTCCACAACCGTCAGCGAGCTCATGAACTCGCCGACCGGGTCGGGCGAGTAGCCGTAGTCGAAGAACAGGGAGATCCTGCCCAGCAGATGGTCGCCCGAGATCAGCAGGCGCCGCTCGGACTGGAACAGGCAGACGTGCGAGGGAGCGTGCCCGGGTGTCTCATGCACCGACCAGGGTCCGAGATCCGTGTGCACCAGCACGCCGGGCAACAGGTCCCTGTCGGGCTCGATCGGCGCCGCGATCCCCGATTCGCGGTTCTTGGCGCGCTCCTCGGCGTAGCGGCGCAGCGGCTCCTCGGGCACGCCGCTCTGGCGCGCGACCTCGAGCCGCCGCGCCAGCGCCGCCTCGGGTTCGCTGGCCCAGCGCGACATGTGCTCGTGGTTGGGATGCATCCACAGCTCGCACCCGGCCCGTTCGACGATCGTCGCGGCCTGACCATAGTGGTCTGAGTGGGCGTGGGTGCAAACGACCAGGCGCACGTCCTCGATCGCCAGGCCGCACATCGCCATCGCGCGTTCGAGCTGAACCACCGACCCGGGCTGGTGCATGCCGGTGTCGAACAGCACGACCCCGTCGCCGGCGGCCACCGCCCAGGCGTTGCAGTGAGGAACTCCCGGCCACGGCAGCGGCAGGCGCAGCCGAAAGACTCCGGGCAGCACGCGCTCGCCGCGGCCGAGCTCGCGCTTTCTCGCCGCGCCTCTGCGCGGCGTGTCAGGTCTCTGCTCGGCAGTGCCCGCCACTGACAGCAAGCCTATATGCGAGCCCGTGCGGGTCCTCACGCGGCGGTTCGATAGGGCTTAGACTGAACCTCGATTCGAGGCCCGGAATTGGCGGGCAAAGGAGGCGGAGATGGCGGAGCAGCAGAGCCCGGACCCGAGCAACGCGGCAACGAAGATCCAGGAGGCGGCCGCGAACGTGCAGCAGGCGAGCTCGGCGAGCAGACGCTCACGGATCTCCGGCAGCAAGGCTGAGGCGGTCGTGCGCAGGTACTTCGCCGCGATCGACGAACACGACCTGCAGGCCGCAGTGGGCATGTGGGCCGAGGGGGGCCGCGAGCACGTGCGCGGGCGCGTGGACGTAGTCGCGCCAGAGGGCGTCGAGGAATTCATCGGCGAGCTGATCGACGCGATGCCGGACCTCAACATGGAGGTCGTCTCGACGACCAGTGAGGGCGAGCGCTGCGGCGTGCACTGGCGCATCACCGGCACGTTCGCCGGACCCGGTCACTTCGGCGGCGTCGCTCCCACGGGCAACCCGATCGAGATCGAGGGCTTCGACCTCTTGACCGTCCGCGACGGGCTGATCCAGAGCAACGACGCCTTCACCGACAGCATGACGTTCGCCCGCCAGATCGGGATGATGCCGCCGCTTGGCTCGAGCGCGGAGCAGCGGATGATGGGCGCGTTCAACACCAAGACGCGTCTGACCGCGGGCCTGCTCGGGGGCAAGCCCGAGCTCGTCGCGCAGGGCGTCTGGGTCGTGCAGGGGCAGCCCGGCCGCTGCAACGTCTACCTGATCGAGGACGAAGGCGGGGTGACGCTGTTCGACGCGGGCGCACGCACGATGACCCGTGCGGTCGCGAGCGCGGGAGCGAAAATGGGCGGCATCAGGCGAGTCGTGCTGGGCCACGCTCACACCGACCATCGCGGCGTCGCCCCAGCGCTCGGGGTGCCGGTCCTGTGTCACCCCGACGAGAAGCAGGACGCTGAAGGCAGCGGCGGCTTTCGCTACTGGCCGGAGGATCTCGCGGGACTGCCGCAGGGGCTGAAACAGCTGCAGAAAGTGCTGCACCGGCTGGCCTGGGACGGCGGCCCCGTGGAGATCTCCGAGACGCTCACCGAGGGCGATGAGATCGCCGGCTTTCGTGTCATCGAGCTGCCCGGCCACGCGCCGGGACTGATCGGGCTGTGGCGCGACTCCGACCGCCTCGCGCTGGTCAGCGATTGCTTTTACACGCTCGACATGTGGGGGCGCTCGAGTCCGCCCTCGGTGCCCGTGGCGACCTACAACTACGACACCGAGCAGGCGCGCCGGAGCATTCGCAAGCTCGCCGATATGGAGCCAGCGGCGGCGTGGCCGGGTCATGCCAAACCGCTCACCGGCGACGTGCGCAGCCAGCTGCTGCAGGCCCTGGGCGAGTCGGCGACAGCAGACGCCGCGGCGCCCGCCTCGGACTGAGGACGGGTGGGCAGGCGCAGCCGTCGGCGCGCCGCCGGCGCGGGCACGCTGACGACTCCGACGAGCGACTACCGCGATCGGGAGGGCAACGTGTTGACGCTGCGCGGATCGCTCACGCCGGCGGCGCGACGCGAGTACGCGCAGGTGCTCGCCGGCAACCCGCTCTCACGCGAGGACGCCTGGCAGCGCGCAGCGGAGCTGCTGTTCGAGCGGCTCGCGACGCGCTGGACGATCGCGAGTGCTCCGATCGACTCCCAGCGCGAGCTGCTCGCGCGCTATCGAGCCGCGAGCACTGCCGAGCGCGCCTGGGTGAGGGAAGCGCTGCGCGAGCACTGCGCTGAGCATTTCCCGGACGTGAACGCCCCCTGAGAGACCCGAGCGGGCTTCATTTCAAGTAAGCCGAAATTTCTCCGGCGAGGCGATTTCAAGTAAGGATCCAGCCCGCCCCCATTTAGCGGGACGAGTGGCTTAGGGGTGCTCGGCTTGAGCAGGTTTGAGCACAAAAATCGTGTCACCAGACACCCATGCGCGCCGCACGGCCAGTCGCGCGGATCGCGGACAGCGTCGCGAGCCGCGAGCCGGGCGGAAAACGGCCGAAGTTCCCCGCTAGGGATCTCAACGGGCCGAAAGCGCCCAGCGGATATCCGCTGGGCGCTTCTTCGAGGTGAGATTGAGAGTGCCGGCGAGCTGCTCTACGCAGCTCGGGCGAGTGGCGGCGGTGGGCCGCTGGCACCCGTCAAGGGAGCGCCAGGCGCTCCATGGGCGGCGAGTCGCCGCTGGTGTTTGGCGATGCTGTGGAGAGCGCAGAAGACCTGCATGACGTCGCGCTCGGCCTGGCGGCGGTCGCGGTACCAGGCCTTCTCGCGGAGCAGCCCGAAACGGGTGACCAAATTTCCGTGGAACCCCTCTCCGTGGCCGTATCGAGCCTTGCCGTAGCGCTTGGACACCGGGTCATCGAAGGTCAGCGGGTTGCCGATGCGCCAGTCGATCTTGTGCTTCTCGCTGGGCAGCGCCTTGGCGACCGCCTTATTGCTTTCGAAGAGCCGCCACTGGCCAGCGGTGAGGCTGACCGAGCCACAGTTGGGGCACGAGCCCTCCAGCCGAGCCACGGCCTCGCCGCTCTTCTTCTTGCCGACGCGGCGGTAGGTCTTGCCCTTCCCGCATGCGCAGAAGATTTCGTGCAAACCGTTGAGATGCCAGTCCTTGCACCCACGTATCGCAAGCCTGGCTGCCCGCCTTCCCTCGGCGTTGTTCAGCGAGCGCTCGCGGTTGGCATGGGAGACCGTGTGGGTGTTGGGGACGAACCCCGCTCGATGGACAGCCGCGCGCATCTCCGAGCCGCTGTAGGCGCCGTCTCCGGCCATGATGCGGACCTTGTCCCCGCAGAGGTACGGCGCGACAATCCGGCGCCACTCGTCTTCAAGGATGCTCCTCGCGGCTGTGGCCTCGTTGTCCTGGATGGGCATGAGGCGGGCCCCCAGCGGCAGGCCCGTCTGCGTGACCGCCGCCACCATGCAGAAGCCGTGGCCGTCCTTGCCTGAGTTGTCCTCCGTGCGTGGCATGAAGCCGCCGCCTGTAAGCGTCGGCGGCTTGACTTCCCTCGTCCCGTCCTCCCTGCGCTTCATGCGCTCGAAGGACGTGTAGTGCGACAGCATCGCCGAGCCGTCAAAGTGGACGAGCTGGGCCTCGTCGGCAAGCTCCGGGAACTCCTCGAAGTGCTCTCTGATGAGGGCCTCGAACAGCACCCGGTATGCCGCCGCGTGCCGGTCCAGGCCGAAGCGCTTCTTGTGCCGCCAGACCGTGGCCTCCGAGGGCACACCGTCCCAGGACTTCACGAGGCGCAGGCCCGTGCCCACGCGCTTGCGTGGGCGGTCGAAGCCGAGCGCGACGCGGTCCTGCTCCCCGCGGTCGCCAGCGAGCAGCGCGCGTGCCTCGGCGTAGGTGCTCACCCCAGCGAGGCGCTGGAAGAGCAGGCAGCTCTCCAGCTCCTCAGAGCTGTAGGAGGGCTTGGGACCCCTCTTGGGCCTCTCGGCGTCCATCGCGTCCAGGACTGGCCTCATCACTTCGTCCCAGGCCGGCGTGCTCACGTAGATGCGGACCAGTTCGCCGAGCGAGAGGCCAGCCAGCTCAGGGCGGCAGATGGCGTAGGGCACGTCGCCTTTCATGGGCTCCGGCCAGGTCGTCCCGAAGCGGAGGCGGCTCTTCTTAGGCGGTGCTTCGCCCTTGGGCTGCTTGTGCCGAGGTGTGCCAGGCCCTTTGGGGGCTGACTTTCCCGGTCCTTTGGGGGCATCCTTGCCTTGCACTTTCATAAGCTAGGGCCTGCTGGGGATCCGACCGGGCAGGACTGAAGGAAACGTTGCAGCCCCCAATCCACAGGCCGCGGCGTCAGATGGCCAGCGTCAGCCGTGCCGTGCCGATGGAGGCATCTCGGGCCTCGTGCGCACAACTACGATGAGAGCCAAGGATGAGCGCAC
Source organism: uncultured Solirubrobacterales bacterium (assembly GCA_963706765.1). Lineage (GTDB taxonomy): Bacteria > Actinomycetota > Thermoleophilia > Solirubrobacterales > Solirubrobacteraceae > Palsa-744. The sequence continues at coordinate 855,428 of OY970168.1, forward strand.
AGGCACCATCGCTACCCTCCCTCTCGCCGCCTGCGGGCGAGCACGCGAGGCTGGTCCGCCGGGCGAAGGCGCTCTCATGGCTCAGCGTCGGCTGGATGACAGTCGAGGCTGGCGTGGCAATCGCTGCCGCGCTGATCGCGGGGTCTGTCGCCCTGCTCGGGTTCGGCCTCGACTCGATGATCGAGCTGGCCTCGGCGAGCATCATCATCTGGCGCTTCACGGGCGCTCGCCACCAGAGCGAGGCCGCCGAGCGCCGAGCGCAGCAGATGATCGCGCTCTGCTTCGGCGCCCTCGCGCTCTACCTCACCTTCGACGGCATCAGGGTGCTCGCCGAGGGCTCTCAGCCAGCAGTGAGCTGGGCGGGCGCAGCAGTCGCAGCCGGGGCGGTGATCGTCATGCCCCTCCTCGCGACGGCAAAGAGCCGCGTCGCCGCCGGACTCGGCTCCGCGGCCACCGCAGGCGATGCAGCCCAGTCGATGCTGTGCGCCCTCGCCGCCGCGGGAGTGCTCGCGAGCGTCATCGCCAATGCGGCCCTCGGCTGGTGGTGGCTCGACCCGGTCGTGGGGCTCGGCATCGCGGCCATCGCGGTCCAGGAGGGCCGGAAGGCGTGGGGCGGCGAGAGCTGTGGCGACTGCGCCCCGGTTCGCTTTGACATGCCAGCCGCACCGACCCGAGCGTGCGAAGACGATTGCCACGCATGAGCGAGGCTCATCTCCGCACCTCGATGTCGATGCCACCACTCACCCTGAGGACGCCAGCGAGCCGACAGGCCGCGAAGTCACCCAGCGAGCGTCAGATGGCACTGCCCGACGAGAGCTGAGCGCCCGCTCGCGTCGAGTGTCAGCCGCGCCGTGACCGGCAGCCGGTGGCGCCTGGCAAGGAGGCGCTCGCCTTGTCGGTTGAGGGCGAGGCTGATGCGCGCGCTGCGCCCAGCGGCGACAGTGAAGGAGCGCAGCGCGATCATCAGCTGCCCTGCCGAGGTCCTCGTGAAGAGGCCCAAGCTCAGCCAGCAGGGCTTCGCCTGCATGCACTTCACCGAGGCCTGGATGCGATGGCGGAGAGCGCGGAGGCCCAGGAGCCGTGCCCGGTGGCGTGTGGCCGCGAGCGTCGGGGTTTCCCGGGCGCTGCCACTGGGAGCGCCCACAGGCGCTTCGCCGGCCTTGGGTTCTGAGCCCATTGGCAGCACCGGGGGCGGGGTCGTGGTTGTGAAGACGGCGGTGACAGCCTCGTCGCCGCCCAGCGTCACGGAGCACGTGGGAGCCGTGCCGGCGCAGGCGCCTTGCCAGCCCTCGAAGGTGGCGCCTGGCGCGGGCGTGGCGGTGAGTTGGATGGTCGTGCCGGGCCGGTAGGGGATGCTCGCGCCGCATGCGCCTGGGCATGCGAGGGCGGCGTTCGGGGTGCCGTCTTCGGCGCCGGCCACGAAGCCGCTGCCGCTGACGGCCTCGCTGAGGGTGTAGTTGGGGCCGCCGTAGCCGATGGTGTCCGTCTGCTCAGAGGTGGCGATGCCGACTTCGCCTTCCGCGTCGGTGGCGATCACGGTCACCTCAGCCTGCGCGCCGACCAGTCCCCAGCGCAGCGTGAAGGTGCTGTCCGTCTGGTAGTCGATGTCGGTGCATTCGTACTGGATGCAGCGCAGCCACTGGTACTGGTACCCGACGATGGGGGACTTCGTGTCGGTCCAGGTGCCCGTGGTCGCAGTGAGGGTGTGTTCGGGTTCGAGCACGCCGCTGATGGCAGGCGGGGAGGTGTTGATGGGCGCCGCTTCCGCCCGCGGCGGCGCCTTCAGGAATAAGGCTCCCACGGAGACGGCGGCGAGGAGCGGTTTGAGGCGGACCGAGGGACGCGCTCGCCGGGGCTCTCCCTGAAGGCGGGCGCGGACGACATCGAACAGCTGGGTCATGGGTTCCTCTCCATGAAGACCCCGACGCTGGGAAGCGTGGCCACCTGGGGTGGCACACGGCCCGTCGCAATCGGGGTGGTTGCCGGATGCCATGCGGCAGGCCACGACTGATGCCAGAGCGTTTCGTCATGTCAAGCCTCATGGACGGCGTGCACCGTAGGGCCCGGCGTTCCCATGACCGGGAGGCCGCGAAAGAGTCATGTGAAGGGAGTCGGGCTCTCTATCGGTTGCCTATGCCCCAAGAGGCGTAGATCGAGCAGCGCGTCGAGGTGCCGAGGTACGTTCTAGGCATGCCCCAGCAGTCGGCTGTGACGCGCCGCTATTCCTGGCCCCGGTTCTGGACGACTCCTGGCGAGAACATGGACGAGGACTTCTTCGACAGGTCGTCGATGTTCGCGTTGGGCGCCAACGCCCTGCAGCTGAGCAAGCTCGTCGACGAGCGGTGCCTCGTCCTGCTCGGAGAGCCGGGCCTCGGCAAGTCCCACGCGATCGAAGACGCCGTTGCAGAGCATCGGCAGGCGGGCGACGCCTCGCATCTCGTGGACCTCGGGGCCTACGAGGACGGCGAGTCGCTGATAGGCGCGATCGTCGATGACGCCGCATGGCGAGAGTGGCGTGACTCCGAGGATGTGCTGTTCTTGTTCCTGGATGGCCTGGACGAGGCTCTGCTTCACGTCAAGGCGATCCACAAGAGGCTGATCGTCGAGCTGAGGAAGCTCGAAGGGGACCTCGCTCGGCTGCGCCTTCGCATCTCATGCCGGTCCGCGGAGTGGCTGCCTGACTTCGAGAATCAGCTTGCGGACGTCTTTGGATTTACGGACGGTCCTCGGCGCTTGGCGTTGGCGCCGCTACGTTCAGCCGACGCAGCCGAGGCGGCACGCGCCGAGGGGATTGACGACGAGCGCTTCATCGCGGAGATCGACGAGCGCGGCCTGGTGCGCCTAGCCGCGTCCCCGCTCACGCTGCGCATGATGATCGAGATCGCCGCGTCGGGACAAGGCACTCTCCCGGAGACGCGGTCGGAGCTGTTCGATCGCGCGATCCTGCGGATGGCCGAGGAGCATGATGCTGGTCGGCGCCGCGAGCTGGCATCGCAGGCATTGCACGTTGGTCGCCGCGTCGCCGTCGCCGAGCGGATCGCCGCAGCGATGGTGCTTGCGGGCAAGGCGGCGATCGAGTTCGACCTCACGACCACGTCGCGCGCCGACCTGACGATCCGTGAGTTGGAGGGGTTCTCTGAGCAGGACCCGGACGCCGCGGGAGGCGCAAGCTTCACGGTGGGCGCCGAGGAGGTGCAGGAGGTACTGGCGACTGCGCTGTTTGTCCACCTCGGTGGCGCTCGGCTGACGTTCTTCCACCGCAGCCTGGCCGAGTACCTCGCCGCGCGCTACATGGTGCGCCACCACATGGAAGCCGAGCAGATCATGTCACTGCTCGCCTCTGCCGACGATCCGGACGGTCGTCTGATCCCGCAGCTCCGGGAGGTCGCGGCCTGGACAGCGACGCTGGACGATGACGTTCTGGCTGAGGTGATGGAGCGGGAACCCGAGCTGCTGCTGCGCGCCGACAGCCTGAGCTTCACCGATGAGGCGCGCTCACAGCTCGTTGGGTCCCTTCTGACGGAGGAGACCTCTATGCGCGTCGAGCGCTACGACCGGCGCATGCGGACGGCCTTCGCGGGGCTGGTGCACCCGGGCCTTCCCGATCAGATCCGCGAGGCGCTGCGGCGGGACCACTCGATCCCAGTGCGCCAGATGGCTTTGTCGCTCGCGCGGTCAGCGGCGATGCCGGATCTTCAGGAGGATTCCCTGGCCCTCGCACTCGACGCCACTGAGCCCGCGCACATGCGGAGTGACGCGGTCTGGGCGCTCCAGGACTTCGCCGATGGCGACACGCGTTCCGCGCTCGTGCCGTTGGCCACTGAGCACATCGAGGACGACGAGGACGATGAGATCAAGGGACATGCGCTCGCTGCCACGTTCCCGTCGCCGCTTGGCGTCGCGGACGTGCTCAAGATCCTCACGCCGGCTCGCAACGAGCACCTCTTCGGTGCATACAAACTGTTCGTGTCGCGGACCTTCCCCGAGGCGCTCCAGCCGGAGGATCTGCCTGCGGCACTCGAATGGGCGCGCACGGCGCCCCGCGACCACGCCTCCATTGACCTGCTCGCATCTCTCGCCGACGACATTCTCGCTGCCGCCTGGCCTCACCTCGACGACGAGCGCATCAGACGCGGTGTGATCGCAGTGATCAAGCCGCGACTGGCCGCGCATCACGAGCTGCTCGGCCCGCTGCACGACCAAGACGACAAGCGCACGTTCGAGGAGGAGCGTGGGCGACACCTCCTCATCTGCGACCTCATGGACGCGGCTACCGCCCAAGAGATCGAGCCTCACACCCTGGCGTGGTCCGACCCGGTGCTGGCGCGCCCGGAGGACTACCCCTGGGTCGTCGGCAAGCTCCGCGAGGCGATCGGCGGCACAGCGGAAGTCGCTTGGGCGACGCTCGCGGCCTCGCTCTTCTACCCCGAGACGGGCGATGTCGAGGAGATGTTCGAGCTTGCCGAGCGGAGTCCAGCGTACGGTGAGCGCACGGTGGGCTGGCGGACGGCCGTCGAGCTCGACGGCGATCTCGCGCAGTTCCAGGGCCGTCGGGCGAAACGTGCCCGCGAGCAGGCGCCTCCAGAGGACGCGCCAGACATGGAGCGCGTCATCCTCGATCAGCTGGAGGCGCTTGAGGCCGGAGAAGCTGACACTTGGTGGAGGCTCAACCTCAATCTGATGTGCGACGAGAGCGGTCGCGGGAGCACCAGCAGCGAGCTGGAGGCAGACCTCACTCGGTTCGACGGCTGGGCCCGCGCAGACGAGGACACCCGCGCGCGCCTCATCGAGGCAGCCCGTGCCTACCTGGACGAGGCTCCCCCCGATCCCTCGGACTGGTTCGGCAACTCGACCATCAACCGTCCCGCCTTCGCGGGCTACCGCGCCTTGTATCTATTGGCCAAGCACCGCCCGGCTCAGCTCGAAGCGCTCGATGCCGACGCGTGGACTAGGTGGATGCCGATCATCGTCGGCTTCCCGCGCTTCGCCAACGCCGACGAGGAGCGCTTCGATGACGTGCTGATCGGTCTCGCGGCAGACCGCGCGCCGGAGCCGCTCACTGAGTGGACCTTGCGCATGGTCGATGCCCAGAACGCCGCTGGCGAGGGTGGGCTCGTCGTGTTGTGGCGGCTGCGGCAGGTGAGCGCTCCACAGCTCATCGCGGCGCTCGGCCGGAAGCTCAGTGACCCTTCGCTGAAGCCGGCGGTGCGAGGCGACCTCGCCGAGTACGGCATGCGCGCCGACCCTCACGCGTTCCTCCCGTTCATCACCGCCCTGCTGACTCGTGAGGCGATCGAACAGGACCGCGACGGCGCAGTGCTGGTTGCTGCCGCTGCGCTCGGCAAGGCGCCCGGAGCGTCTTGGCCTCTGATCAAGGAGCGGTCCGGGTCGGATCCCGCCTTTGGCCAAGCAGTGTTCGAGAAGGTCGCCCATGGCGAGCGAGCGGACCTCGCCAGCGAGCTTGACGACGCGGCTCTGCACGATCTGGTCGACTGGGCGTTCGAGAACTTCCCGCGTTCTGAGGATCCTGCGCTGCCAGCCGGCGGCGGCGTGGTGAGTCCGCGTATGCAGTCCGGCCAAGCACGGGATCGGCTGGTTGCCGTGCTGGCGCAGCGCGGCACCGACGACGCCGTCGCGGCCATCGACGCACTCGCATCCAAGTTCCCGAGCTACGGCATGGACCGCAGGAAGGCCGACGCTCGCGAAGCTCGGCTGGCCCGGTGGACGGCGCCTGAGCCGGGCCACGTCATCCGCCTCGCGCAGAGCAACGACGCTCGCATCGTCCTGTCCGACGCGCATCTCCAGCAGGCGCTCATGGCGTCGCTGCGCCGCATCGAGAGGCGCCTGCAGGAGGGCTCGCCGCCTGCGTCACGAGAGCTTTGGAACACTCGGGGCAAGCCGACGCCGAAGGAAGAGGAAGAGCTATCGACTTGGCTGAAGGGCCGCCTGGAGGAGGACCTGGGCGTCGGGGGCCGCATCATTGGCCGCGAGCTTCAGAATCCGGCCGAGCGCCTCCGGGCGCGGGCGAGGGGAGAGCGTCGACCTCATGGTGTTCGCTCCCATCGGCACGGAGGTCGAGGGTGCGGCGACGGCGTCGGTGACGATTGAGGTCAAGGGGTGCTGGCACGCCGAAGTCAAGACCGCGATGAAGTCCCAGCTCGTCGATCGCTACCTGACGGGCACGCGCACCACGCACGGCATCTACCTGGTCTTCTGGTTCGCGGCCGACGACTGGGACCCTGCGGACAGCCGCTCTCGCCGCTGCAAAGGTGATCCCCAGAAGCTCGACGACGCCTTCTCGGAGCAGGCGCGCTCGCTCACCGCCGAGACCCACGCCACTGTGCGCTCGTTCGTCATGGACGGCTCCCTCCCGCCAGCCACGGGACCGGCCCGTCGCATCCGCCATTACTTCCAGCGAATGCTTGGCCCGGACCGCTCGGCCAAAGCGTGACGCGGCCTCTGTCGGCGCCTCGGCCCGCCGCTCGGCTCACTCCTCCCCGTACAACGAGTCGCTTGGCAAGTCGCTCGTGATAAGCATGGCCACCGTGGGAGCCGACGCCTTCCTGAGGCTGCTTGGCTCTAGGACCTGGCGGAGGAAGTGGAACACCTCAGCGAGGGCTTCTAGAGTGACTCGCGCCGGACGTCCTTCGAGCATCTCCCGATAGACCGCCTCGCCAGCGTCGTCCTTGCGCTGCTTCCTGGGTTCGGGCAACGCGCCGGTCGCCCGCCAGCGCCACTCGAAGAAAACGGCCGGGAACGTCAACGGGAAGGTCATCCCGCCCTCGTCACGCTCCAGCGCATCGGACCAATCGTGATGGACGCTGTTGCGGACGAAGCGGACGCCCCGCATGATCTCGGCGCCTCGCACCTTCCCGCGCCAACCCCATCTCAGAGGCTCGCCGGCTGGCGTCCAGTGCTTCGCTGCGCGCTCATCGAGGGCGACGGCCCAATTCAGGGCATCGAACAGCGGGATGAAGGCAGCAGTTGCGTCGCGCTGCTTGACCGCTCCCTGGAAGCGGCCCATGGCGGAGGTGTAGCCCTCGAACATCGCGGCGAAGGTTTGGACGTTGTCGGCGTAGGGCTTCATCGAACCAAGGCAGAGGTTACGAGGAGCCGCGGCTCTCCTGAGCCCACGGGAGTCGTCCGGTCAGCCCCAGGCCGGGCCCTACCTTGCCGGCGTGTGTGACTGGCCGACGACTGATGAGCCAGGCGAGCCGACTCCGGGCGAGCGGCTTCTCTACGCGCTCGGGCAGCTCTTCAAGCAGTGGCACGTCCGCGCCACGCTGACGCCACCGCACGAGGTCGACGTCGAGGCCGTGGCGAAGATGCTCGGCGTCTGGAGCGTCGTGGAGTACTCACAGGACGGCGAGGACGAGGACGAGCCGGTGCGGTACCTGCACTTACCCGGCGAGGTCTTGGTCATCGACCCCCGCGAGGAGTTTCCGTGGCGCCTGCTCGCTGACTGGGAGTGGGCCGGCGAGCAAGAGGTCAAAGAGTTCTGGCGCTACTTCCACTGATATGGCCGCTACCGGCGCCGATGCCCTGATCACGCTCTACCGGGCTCTCGTCCCAGAGGAACAGGACGCAGCCTACGAGCGGCTAACGGAAATCCGTTTGAGCCAAGAGCAGGCGACCGAGACCGAACTCGCCAAGAGCCTGCGCTCGCTCCGCCGCGTCGCCGAAGTCCTCGGGCGAGCGCCTGGCGTGGATGACTACCGCGCTATCTCGCAACAACTGCGCGCCGACGGCGAGGAGATCGAGACCTTCAAGCGTGTGTACAAGACCTTCGACTCCTCCTGGTCCCGCGCTCGTGAGGCGCTCGCCTGGTCAGGGCAGACGAACGCTCGCGCCATCGAAGCGCGCTTCCAGGCACGGCGGATTGGTCGTATCCAGCGCTACCCCGAAGACGTGCTCAGGGAGACGCTCGCTGGGGCTACCCGGCACTACGGTCGCCCACCCAGCACCGCGGAGTTCGCCTGGTGGCGGGATCGTCAGATCGAGCTTGCGCGCGACGCTGGTGAGGAGCATCCCAATGTCCCCACCGACGCGCCCTACCGAAGGCGCTGGAAGACCTGGGAGGCGGCGCTCCTGCACTTCGGCTACACGACGGAGCAGGTAGCGCTCAGGTGGGAGCAGCGAACTCAGGTCTATAACCCAAACTTCGACACCTTCCTGCCCGATGACCTCCCCGTTGCCGTCCTTCGTGAGCGAGCGCAGGCGCCCGCCGGACTTCTCAGCCGCGAGGAGGCGCAGCGTGTCCGGGCCTGTTACGAAGGCATGCCGCGGCGAACCCAGTACGTGCTCACGACTCGCCTCGGACTCGGGACGGCACCTCAGGGCGTGCGAGAGGTCGCGGAACCGCTCGCCCTCCACTTCTCAAGTGTGCGGAAGCTCCAGGCCTACGCTCAGGACGCTCTGCTCCAGGCAGCAAACGAAGGCCGGAAGAACTATCGCGTCGGACTACGCGCCGACATCACGGCCTGGCTTCAGGCGATCAGCCACCTGGCGAGCCCCTGAGCTGACGCCACCAGCGTCGACCTCTCAGACGAGCTTCTCGACGCCCCCATCAAGCCCAGAGGCAAGACGGGGGCGTCGAGCAGTGGCCACGCTCACGCTGCGCCGCGTTTGGCGGCGCAGGGCTTGGTCGGGAAGGGAATGACGCGCCCGCCCGCTCCCCCCGCTTCGCTCGCCTCCTTCGCCTCGCCCGCCCAGTGAACGATGCGCCCTGCGGCGATCTCCCGGTAGCCCTCCTCCTCATCGAGCTCGATGCCGACGAAGTGCCGCCCGCAGAGAGCAGCGGCGCACCCGGTCGAGCCAGAGCCCATGAACGGGTCCAAGACGGTGCCGCCCTCCGGGCACGCGAGTTCAATCAGCCAGCGCATCACGGCCATTGGCTTGACCGTCGGGTGGACGTTGAGGCGACTCGTGGCCACCTCGTCCCTCACTCCGTAGGCGAGGCGCTGGCCGCGGTGGGCCTCGAACTCGCCAGTCGTGAGGCCAGCCTCGCGCTCGCGCTTCGTCGGCTTGGGCGCATACAGGAAGGCCGGCTTCTCCCCGGTGAGGACCTCGTCAAGCGCAGAGAAGGTCTGGAAGTAGCGCGAGGGCACGTTGCCCTGCTGCCCGTCCAAGGCAGCCACAGGGCAGCCGGGCGCGCAGTCCCACTTCTCGACCAGCTCGCGGCCGGGGGAGAAGCCCTCGCCGTCAGCTATGACCTTGCCGCCGCCGAAGCGGCCAAAGCCCGTGACTCTCTGCCCTGGAGCGTGAGCGCCCGAGGCGACCTCCTCGCATCCCAGGCAATTGCACTCCTCGGCATGCGAGAAGAGCGCGTTCGCCGGCCAACGGCCAGACGGCCCACGGGTGCTGGTCCGCGTCGTGCCGATGCGGGTGGCGTCGATGTTGATGCCGCCCGTCCCCCACCGGCACGCGTTGGCAGCGAGGCTGAGGCCCGGCTGGAGCGGCTTGCGAGCGATGATGATGGGCTCGTGAGACGGCTTGAGGCCTGAGCCCACAGCCGTGCCCGAGTCGTGCCCGAGCTGACGCCCGATGTTGCGTGACTTCGGCATGCCCTGGCCGTAGTGCCAGATGAGCACGTCACGGACCTCGAACCCGGCCAGCTGGAGGGCCAGCGTGGTGAGGTGGGCGGTCCGTGTGCCCGCGAACGCCAGGCAGTGGCCGCCGGGCTTCAGCACCCGGAAGGCCTCGCGCCAGAGCGCTGGTGAAGGCACGGTTGCGTCCCACTTGTTGCGCATGAAGCCACAGCCAGCGCCAGCGGAGCAGACCGAACCGCCCGCCATCCACTCCCTCAGGAGCGCCTCGATGTCGAGAGGGCCGTCTGTGAGGCCATACGGCGGGTCAGTGACAATGGCGTCAATCGAGTTCTCCTCCATCTCGGCCATCTTAAGGCGGCTGTCCCCCTGGATGAGCGTCACGCCATCTTTGGCGAGGGGCTCCCTCAGGCGGTCATGGACGGGATTGCGCCTACGCTGTGACTGTTTTGATTTGACTGCTGTCTGCTTCGGCTTGGCCTTCTTGGCCTTGTTAGAGAGGTTTGGCTTGGTGCTGGCGGACCTCCTTGTGTTCGTCGGTTTCATTGCTTCTTCTCTTTCGGTTGCACCCGCCGGCTGGCGAGGTCCGATACGGATAGGGGGAAGCAAGGATCCGACCGGTGATGGCGAAGCCGAGTAGACGGATGATCGAGCGGGCCGGAGTTTGCCCGATGACCGCTAGCGGCGCGGTGAAGTGAAACGGCAGCGGCCTGGCGTGCGCTTCTTACGATCACCTCATGGCACGGTCCGACCAGCACGCCGCACCGCGCCCGGTGCTCGTCAGCTTCGATTACTGGGGCGCGCGGCGCATCCTCGCCGAGATAGTCCCCTGGGAGTTCCGCAGGAGGAGGTCGGGGCACGAGACCGGCACCCAGGTCCTGATGTGCGCCTCGGGCAGCGAGGAGCTCGAGATCGTCGGCACCTACACAGCGGGGACGGTCTTCGAATATCGGAGCCTCGCCACGCTCAAAGAGGGCGTCCATCGCTCGGAGATGGCGAGGTTCGGCGAGGACGACGTCTATGAGGAGTGGCTAGAGGATGTCTTCAAGCAGATGCCCCGCGGCTGGGCCTTTGAGATCTGTGAGCCCCGCGCCTTCGTCCCTCGTCTCGTCTTGGGCCACACCGCCGACGACAAGAAGGTGAACGGTCGCCACGGCTTCGAGTACCTGGATTTGGAGAATCCCGACCACGCGACGCTCTGGGGTCAGGTCCGAGCGTCCAGCCGCTCCTGAGCAGCTCAGCCATCCGTCCGCTCGTGCGGTGGCGCGACAGGTGCGCCGCCACGGGGGCCCGATAATTGGAGACATGGGCGGCTACTCATACACCCCGGTGGAATTCAAACCCGTGGGTCCTCCGCCCAAGGCGAAACCTGACTTGGCGCTGGCGACCGAAGAGGCCATGTTGCGCGTGATGCGAGCCATCCTCGTCCAGCGAGGTGCCCTTGACGTCGAGGCCACGCCCCAGGACGCAAACGGGGCCGGAGCGCAGGTGCCCGCCTACAAGTTCGCCGATGCGGCGGTTGGCCACCCTTGGCAGCTCAGCCCTGAGGAGTGCGACCTCGTGCGTGATGCCCTGCTCGGGACCTCGGGCGAGGACGTCATCGCAGCCGGAATCAACTGTGGCGATGACGGCGCGAGCTGGGTGGAGTCCTGCCGTGGATGGGCTTCGTTCTTTGACGAGTGCTCGGCCACGGGTGGCGCGCGCATCGACTGGCTGCCTGAGCGCCTTGAGACCTGGTAAGCAGCGCCAAGCCCTGCGAGCAGAACTCTTCCTGACAGCACGCAGATCGTAGTAGGAGCAACCAGCCATCGTCCCGCTAAGGGCCCTGCACTTGGCAGACACGAGGGACCAAGAGCCCCATCGCAGAGCCAAGGTGCTGGGCGGCGTCCCTCTAGCTAAGCCAAATACCTGCACCACTTTGGCGACCACATGTATGTTGGGAGCATCGACGCCGCGACGCCCATGAAAGAGAGAAAACCTACTCCCCGCAAGACCCTTTCCACAGACCAAAGGGAGAAGGTGCTGAGGCGCTACCAGGCGAGCGAGGCAGTTGAGGAGATAGCCGCAGATCACGGAGTCCTGCCTGCCGCCGTCTATTCGATAGCGTCAAGGGCAGGCGTGCATCGCCAGCGCAACCTGACGCACGAGGACAAGAGAGTCATCTTGTCGCTCCACCACCAGGGGCGCCTCTCCCAGAGGGAAATTGGCCGCCGTCTCCACACTTCGCCCACTTCAGTGAGGCGCGTCGTCGGACAAGGCGATCCGGGGGAGGAGATCTAGATGGTGGCCTTCGACCGCTCACAGCTGCCAGAGGAGGTCGCCGTGAAGCGATCAGACCCCATCTACAACGCCCACGCGTACCTGACGAAGGTGCCGGTGACAGCCATCGAGCCCTTCATCGAGACCTACACCGAGCCGGGCGACATCGTGCTTGACATGTTTGGCGGCTCGGGCATGACCGGCGTCGCCGCCGGCATCCACGGGCGCATGGCTGAAGTGCGCGACATCAGCGCCCTCGGCCAGCACATCGGGAGCAACTACGTCAATCTGGTCGAGGCGGACGAGTTCCGAGAGGCCGCCCGGCAAGTGATCGTTGGGGCGCAGGCGCGCCTCGGGGACGTCTATGCGACGCACTGTGAGGGCTGTGGCAAGCCAGCCTCGTTGACGCGCACCGTCTGGAGCTTCGTATACGAGTGCGGGCACTGCCAGGCGCCCATCAACTACTACGAGGCGTTCAAGGCGACTGACGGCTGGAAGAAGTCGGAGATGAAGTGCCCATCTTGCGGGGAGCCGTTCGTCACGCGCGGCTCAGAGCGCATTGGCGAGGAGCCTGTCCTAGACACGGTCACATGCGCCTGCTCCAAGGGTCAGCGCGATCAGGCGCACACGCAGCCCCTCAACCCTGCCTCGCTCGACGGGCTCTCCTACCCTGACATTGCCATCGGCGAGGATCGGCAGATGTTCGCGGCGTCCGCGCTCAAGAAGCACGGACTGCTTTCGACGGCGAGCTTCTTCTCGACGCGCAACCTCGCCGTCTTGGCAGCGCTGCACGAGCGCATAGGGCAGGTGAGGGACGAGAGGGTGCGCAGCAAGCTCCTGTTCGCCTTCACGGCTGTGCTGGCGCGAGCCTCCAAGCGCTACCAGTGGAGCCCGAAGCGCCCGTTGAACGCGGCCAATCAGAACTACTACATTGCACCCGTCTTCTACGAGTGGAACGTGTATGAGCTGTTCGAACGGAAAGTCAGCGCGGTGCTCCACTCAGACGCCCACATCCGCGAGCGCATGGCCGAGCTCGGGGTGCCTCGGCTCGGGGCGGTCAATTACGAGGTGGGGTCCGCTGACGCCATCGACTTGCCAGACGCCAGCGTCGATTATGTGTTCACCGATCCCCCGTTCGGCAGCAACATCTTCTACAGCGACATGAACCTCTTCCAGGAAGCGTGGCTCGGGGTCGTCACTGATCACGAGGACGAGGCCGTGGTGGATCGCTCAGGGAATGGAAAGGGGAGGCGCACGGCGGAGCGCTACGAGCGCCTAATGACGGACTCGCTGAGGGAGGCCAACCGCGTCCTCAAGCCGGGAGGCCACCTGTCGCTCGTCTTCTCGAACTCCAGTGGCGAGATGTGGGCGCTCGTGCAGCGGGCAGTGAGCGACGCCGGGTTCGCGTTGGAGGACGTCACCATCCTCAACAAAGGCCAGCGCTCAGTCAAGGGGCTGGCAAGTGGCTTCGAGAATGTCGTAACCGTCGATCTCATCCTGTCCATGCGCAAGGCCGTCGGGGAGTCAGTGGATCTCCAGGAGGCTCCTGAAGGCGCGCTTGGCATCACCGTCGATGATGTGCTTGCCGAGGACTCATCGCCCACTCCAAGCCATGTGTACCTCGGGGTGATCCGCGACTACCTGGAGAGGCATTGGGATGTGACCGAGTTGGACATAGCAGGGATAGGGGTCGCCCTCCAGGAGCGTGGCTACGAGGTCGACGCCAGCACAGGGCATCTGGCAAGGGCAGCCTGATCAGCCCAAGTCCCACTTTGACTTCGACTTGATCCCCGTCTCGCCTCATCGTAACCAGCCGTCTGCGACGCCAACGTAAAACCAGTGCCTTTACGCGGACGCGCGGCTAGCGTACTTATCAGGTGGCAATGTGAGCCTTCAAATCGACTTCTCCGTCAGACGGAACAGGCACGCCCTGAAAGCAGCCCATGGGCTGGTTCATCGGGCGTACAGGCTCTTGCATGGGATAGGGGCTGAAAGTCCGTCCGACAACAGCTTCATCCGGGAAGCCATTATGTGCGAGAAAATGGGCTGGGTCTGGCATGGCGAGAGGGGAGGAATAGATGCCAAGACACCCAGTGGCGAAGAATGCGAGCTGAAAGCCACTCTCTTCAAGGGCAAGCCGGTGTCTTGGTCCACGAGTCGGGACATCAGCGACACGGTGCTGACAAGATGGAGAGACGCTGAATACTGGCTCTTCGGGGTCTTCGACGTTTTCGAGGACCTCATCGTCCTCTACTGCGTGCCGAGACGGAAGATGGAGCCCATCCTTGAGAAGTATGGGCGCGACATGGCAGAGAAGCATGGGAGCAACAAGAGGCTCGCCAACCCCCACGTGAGCATCAAGGAGATCCGCCCGCTCGCTGACCTCGTGTTCCTCGCGGACGGCTACGAGCATCCAGACGCGTGGGCAACAGGACGGCCAGTGCTGAAGGCAACCCGCGCGAGCCCGCAGTTACGCCACACTGACGCGTAGGGCTGCCAGCGCTACCGTGGCCCGATGGTCGCCATCGTCCCCTCCTACCTCACGAAGGTGAGAAAGGCGAAAGAGGACCTCGTGAGCCTGGAAAAGGAGATCGAGCGCTACGTCATGCGCGACCCCTACCGGGTGGCCGAGAGCGCCGAGGGCCGGCGCAAGCCGAAGGTCCGCCGCCTGGAGATCACCTCCGACCCCGCGAACACCGAGATCCCGAGGATCGCGGGCGACATCGTCTACAACCTCCGCTCGGGACTCGACCACCTGATGTCGGCGCTCGTGCCCAAGGGGCAGCGCAGCGGCGTGCAGTTCCCCATCTACTTCCAGGGCGTGTGGGACGAGGCCACCACAAGGGAGAACGAGCAGCGGGCCAAGGAACGTGCCCGCTGGCGCTCGGACACCAAGACTCTGCCTGAGCCGGCGCTTGCCATCCTCAGGGCCTTGCAGCCGCTCGATGGCGACGAGCAGCCGGAGGACGAAACGCACGTCCTGCAGACCATCAACCATCTGGCCAACGCCGACGACCACACCAGGCCGCCCGTGGCCGCGCTTGGCCTGAGCGACTGCATGGTCAAGTGGACGCTGCCTGACGGGACCGTGCAGTACGGGACGGGCCATGCGAAGCGGGACGCGCGCGGCAGGCTCGACCAGTTCATCCAGGACCAGTCGAAGCTCAAGGACATCCCCCACCAGGCAACCAACGTCGAGGTGGCTGGCGTCCCGGTCGTGGCCATCCGCATCGCCAGCCAAGGCCGCTACGCGCCCATCCCGGAGCTGCTCGCGCATGCCGCGGGCGTCATCGAGAAGCGGGCCATCACGCCGCTGCTCCCGTTCGTGCGGGCCGACGCCGACTGACGACGGCATGGACGGCAAGAAGGCACTGCCCGGAGGCCCGATGTAGGCGCGCACGCGCCGCAACTTTCGACCCGCTCCGGCTTCCCAAGGCTCGCGCGCCACGATGGAGGCTCGCTATTCGACCTCATCAATCGCGAGGACCTCTGTGGAGGTCATCCACGCCCGCACTGCGAGCGTCGCTTCGACATCTCCACGGTTGTACGTGAGCAGCCAATTCTGAGCGTCTCCGTCGCCGTGAACGGCGAGATCATGCTTGGCCATCGACTCTCCGCCACCCGGATCATCGATCTCCCAGCCAAAGCCGACCAGCGGAGCAACCCTCTTGAGACTGCTGGAGCCTCCGGTGATCACCTGGGAGTCCCACACCTTCAATACGTCGATCCACTCGTCGGAGGCGATGAATCCCTCAATCTCAGCAGCGAGGGTGTCCTTGGCTACTCCCAGCCGTCGAAGGTATGTGTTCTCCGCACTGGCGTTGTAGCAGTACGCGGCAAATGTCAGCCCCGCGTCGTGGCATCGCTGTCGGACGTTCATCAGCCATCGCCAAAAGATGAGCGAGTTCTCCGTCTCCACGGCTGGCGTTAGTGCCGCCCATGTCACGAACGCCCGATACCCAGTCTCGACGATGTCCGTGCCTGAGCGGTCGGTCACGTAGCTTCCCCACATGTAGCAGCCAACCTCGGTGTTCTCCATGTCGATGTCAACCTCCACATCGGCACGAGTGATGACCAGCTTCGACACCCCGCGCTTGCGATATGCCGGCTCAGGCCCAAGAGCGGCGCGCGCCAGATCGATATGTGTCGGCAGCGCTCCCGGACTGACGTCGGAGTACGAGGCAGTCCGGGGACATAGTCCCTCCAGATCGGCGCTCGTCACGATGCGCTCAGAAGCAAGCGACTCCAAAGCCCTCCCGCTCAGGACTTCAGCAAGGTCAACGTCGGGAGCAACGTCCATCAAGGCCGCGACATCCACGCCAGCAGCCACTAGTCGAGCGGTACGTGGATCGAGAGCAGCCAGCTCGGCGCGATTGGTCACACCGTGGTCGCGATGCACCTTCCATTGCAGCCAGCCGATGCGCGGAAGCAGCGACACATCGCCGGGCGGCTTCTCAAGCTGTGGTCGGCAGTAGTCCCACCACGGGCAGGACTCGCATTCCCCGATCTTGATCGGCACCGTCAGCAATGCAACGGACGGATCGCGCTTGTGTTGTTCCGCGACGGCGACAACGTCGCGCCGAAAGTCGAACTCGAAGTCGTAGCGCTCCATAGTGGAGCGCAGCTTCCTGCTCTGCGTAGAGGATGGCGTCCGCCAGATGGGCGGGGTCAGGTCGTACCAGACCACTCGCCGCTCCGTGCCGATGATTCCGCCCCAACCGCCTTCCGTCGCTTGCAGCCCGATGGCTTCGAGCATGCGTTGGTAGTGCGCCAGTTGAAGTAAGTCCTCTTCCCTCCGTCTGGCTGCGTAGCCGGCATCGACGGTCGCGGCTTCCAGGCCACATGCGTCGAGCGAGGAGCAGAGAGCAGGAAGCTCGGAGGCTGTGCCATTTGCGGGCTCCAGATTCTGATGCCACTTGACGTCCACAGCGCGGTAGCCGCCGCCTACCGCCGCTACAAGGATGTCGGGCCTTCCAACCCGACGCCCCACTCGATCTGAAGGCAACCGCCCAGCGAGGATCAGCGGCGTTGCGCGTTCCATCGCCGCGAGCGTTGCTGCCTCTGCGTCCGCTCCGTGCTCGGTGATGACGACAGCGTCGGGATGGAGCGCGATCAGGTCGGCGAAGATTTCCGCCTCGAACGTATTGCCGCTCTCGAACAGTCGCTGCCGGAATAGGTCCGGTGCTAAGGGCTTTGCCGGTTGGAGCGTGTCGTTCTGCGCGCGGACGGGGCACTGCTTGGCGACGTATCCGCCCTGGAGCGGGATGCCTGAGATGTCGTATCGCGTGGGCACCAGTCCATTGTGCCGTCAGGCAGGGCTTGATCCATCGCTCTACGCCGAGTGCTCGGGAGGCGGTACGGGCTCAGGCGAGTAGGTCGCGGCGAAGATCGAGTCCGCGAGCCAGCGTTTGAAGGATTCGTTGTCGCTGAACTGCTTGTACAGCTCAGTGTCGTCCTTGAGCAGTGCGGTCATGACCCGACCCAAGGCGTGATCGTGCTCGATGCGCGCGTTTTGCTTGTCTGAGTTCTTCGTCGCGTTCTGATAAGCGGGGTCTGCGGCGACTTTCTCGGGTATCGTCTCTGCAATCAGTTGTCGGACGCGATCAGCATCGGTCCATTCGATGTTCCCGAACTGGTCGTTGAACGTTTTCAGGATGCTGGAGAGAATGTCCAGTTCCGGCTCTGGCATGTGCCCTCCGCCAGCCGCAGGCACAGGACCTATCTCGGCCCCGCTGTCCGGCAGCTGGATCTGCTGCGAAGCCAGCTTCTCGACGCGGTAGCTGTCCATGTCGATGGCTTCGAGTATGCCCTTGGACAGGTCGGTCTCCGTCGGAGCCGGAAGCTTGGGCACCAGGAAGTTGAGAAACGTCGACAGCTTCTCCCAGTCGGCATTTGTGTAGGGCAGGATGGAGCTGAGAAAGCCATAAGTCCGTGTGAACGCCTTCGCCTTGCCCTTGAAATCAACCTGCCCATCCTCATCGAGGCTTTCGTTGAAGGTTGCCACGCACCCGTCGAGGATCGGGTCGAGCTTGTCTCGGTCGGCTCCGCCCAGGTACCGCGCAACGAGATCATCAACCTGCTCCGGCGTGTAGACCTGGTAGGCATCTAGCGCAGCCTTGAGGTCGTGCAGCTTGTCTGGGTCGCTCTCCTCGCTGAGGATCGTCGTCCGGTAGTAGTCTGAGAAGGCGTCGCGGATAGTGTCCGCGTCATTCATGAAGTCCAGCACGAACGTATCGTGCTTCTGGGGATGCGCCCGGTTGAGACGCGAAAGCGTCTGCACCGCCTTGATGCCGGATAGCACCTTGTCCACGTACATCGTGTGCAGCAATGGCTCGTCGTAGCCGGTCTGAAACTTGTCGGCGCAAACAAGGAAGCGATATGGGTCTTCTTGGATTCGATCTACGATTGCGCTGCTCGGAAAACCGTTGAGCGACGCCTCGGTTACGTTCGCGCCGCCGTACTCATGCTCGCCAGAAAAGGCGACGATGGCCCTGTATGGGCTCGTGATCTCGCTGAGGTACGCGCTGATGGCGTGGTAGTACTGGATCGCGCGTTGGATGCCGCTAGTGACGACCATGGCGCGCGCTTGCCCGCCGATCTTCCTCAGAGCTATGACCTGCTCTAGGAAATGATCGACCATGACCTCCGACTTCAGCGAGATGGCCTGCTCGTGCCCCTCCACGTAGCGACGGAGCTTCTTCCGGGCCCGCTTCACGTCGAACTCAGGATCGCCAGGCACAGTCTTGACGAGCTTGTAGTAGCTCGGGACTGCCGTGTAGCTTTCAAGCACGTCGAGTATGAACCCCTCCTGGATGGCCTGCTTCATCGTGTAGCTGTGGAACGGCCGGTGCTTGGTCTCCCCACCTTCTTGATACGGCTCGCCAAAGATCTCAAGCGTCTTGTTCTTTGGAGTCGCGGTGAAGGCAAAGTAGCTGGCGTTCGGCAGCATCTTTCGAGCCTCCATGATCCGGTTGATCTTGTCCTCAACCGTCTCGCTCTCCTCCTCCTCTCCGATCTCGGAGAGGGCCATGCTGACAGCCGCTGAGGTTCGTCCGCCTTGACTCGAATGAGCCTCGTCAATGACGATTGCGAACTTGCGACCGCGGTGCTCCTTCCCGATGTCATCGAGGATCAGCGGGAACTTCTGGACCGTCGTGATGATGATCTTCTTCCCGTCGGTGATGAAGCTCCTCAGATCACCAGAGTGTTCGGCATGTCCCACGGTCGCCCCCACCTGAGCGAACTGTTTGATCGTGTCGCGGATCTGTTTGTCCAGAATGCGACGATCCGTCACGACGATGATCGAGTCGAAGATCGTCTCATCGGCTTTGCGCAGGCCCATGAGCTGGTGGGCAAGCCAAGCTATGGAGTTGGACTTTCCGCTGCCCGCTGAGTGTTGGATCAGGTACCGTCGGCCTGCACCGCGCTCGGTCGCGTCATCAAGCAGCTTCCGCACGACATCGAGCTGGTGATAGCGAGGGAATATCTGGTCGCGCCATTTCTTTCCCGTCTTCTGGTTCTTGCCCTCGACAATCTGGGCGTAGTTCTCAAGGACGTCGGTGAGACCTTCCGGCGTGAGGATGCGCTTCCATAGGAAGTCCGTCTTCAAGCCGTCCGGATTAGGTGGATTGCCCGCTCCGTCATCCCATCCCTGGTTGAAAGGCAGGAACCACGATGTCTTGCCCTTCAGGTTGGTGCACATCCGCACTTCCTGGTCGTCCACGGCAAAATGGACAACGCAGCGACCGAACTCGAACAGGCGCTCTCGTGGATCACGGTCGCGTTTGTACTGTTCAACGGCATCCTCCACGGTCTGCTTGGTCAGACTGTTCTTCAGCTCGAAGGTGGCGACCGGAAGACCGTTGATGAACAAGCCCAGATCGAGGGCGAGCTGCGTCTCGTCCTTGCTGTACCTCAGCTGCCGCGTGACGGTGAAGCGATTCCGTGCGTAGCGCTCGGCGGCGGCAGGATTGCCAGGCGAGGGCGTACCGTAGAACAGATCAATCATGTGCGGCCCGTGCTTGACTCCGTTACGGAGGATGTCAATGACACCCCGCTTGCTCACCTCTCCCTGAAGGCGCGCAAGAAAGTTACGCCGCGTCGGACCGGGCTCATCAAGGTCGAGCTCGTCTGCCAGATCGGGTTGTGTGGCGTGTAGAAACGCGGTCAACTGCGCCAGGTCCACGGCATACTCGCGGTCAAAGTCGCTCGCATCACCACAGATCCAGCCGGTCCCCTTCGCAACCCCGATCTCTCCCTCGTCACTTGTCGCCGGGCCCAAACACGATGTCCCTGTCATCGCTTGGCAGATCAGCGTCTCAAGCCCTTTCTCGCTCATATCTGTCGTCAAGCCGCCGCCTCCTCGTCCAACGGGACGTCATTGGTGGCCGCGTCCTCGTCTGCGCTCAAAATCGCGCTGAGGTCATCGTGGGCTTCCGGTTCTGGCAAGCCGTCCCCAACGGCCCGCACATCAAGCGTTCCAGTGAGAACATCCGCAGCAAGCCGAATGCGGTATTCCCGAAGAAGGCTGATCTCTTGACGTGCATGGTCCACAGTCGCATTGAGATTGGCCGCCTCGGCATCGATTCGCCGTATGATCGCTATCTGCTCCTCAAGCGGCGGCGCGACGACTGCCATGGCACCGATGTCGTCCATGTTGAAATGATCCACGGTGGATCCCTGCGACGCCATCTGAATCCGCTCGTACGGCGGCCCTGAGTAGATCATGTGTATGAGAAACCGAGGATCGTAGCGGAGCCTGTCGAGCTTCATGAGTACAGTCCTTTGCCCCAGGCATAACTTCATCGTGGGAGGGACAAGACATGCCTCGCCAACAGGTGCCTCCCGTGTGAACATCACATCCTCCGCTTCTGGCACGCCTCGGCGTGTCCAGTCACGGTACGCCGCCTCGCTGGTGCAGTACGTTCCCGCAAGGTGCAACTCGCCATCCCGGATAGCACTCGTCCGCACCACCCTAAACTCGGAGCGATCTACGGCTGGCGCAGTCTTGTGCTCACAATCGATCAGGCGGAGCAAGACTCGCTTGAGTGCCAATACGTCCCAGTGTGACGGCACATCTCCATACCAGGGCAGGCCGGATGGCTTACGCTTCGCGCTCTCGTCAAGACCGTCGTTGATCGCTTGTCGCGCGAGCGCTCGCTTCTGCTCCTCAACAAGCGCGATAAGGCGCTGCCGCGCCGCTATGTAGCGTGCGATGCGGCGGTCGACATGGTCTAGGAATCGAACAATCGCGATCTGATCCGCCAGCGGTGGGACGACCACGGGAACCGCGCCAAAGTCGGGCGTATAAAGGCGATTGAAACCACTACCGATCCCCTTCGACCGCTGGGCAAACTGAGTCACTAGCGCCGGTGTCTTGAAAAGGTACTCGAAATACTTCACGCTGGACTCGGTTATCGCACGAAAGACGCTGTAGTCCGGACTAACTAGTCCCTCCCGAGACGACAATCCGAACATGCCGGACCATGCTTGCATACGATTCATGACGAGATCACCTGGGCGACACACCTTGTACTTCGACAGGTCCTCGGCGCTTGCAAGTCGCCCCGATGCCTCCGCCTGCGGCACGATCCCGTATGCGCGGGTCAGTGACAGGAGGACACCACGGCCATCGCCGCTCCGCTCGTCCACCTCCCGAAACAGCGTCTTGATTCGGCGCACCTCCCAGCGCTCAGGTACGTGATTCAGCCAGGGAAGCCCCGCCTCGACGTAGCTCGGGTAGGGTCGAAGCGCGGAGATCATCTCGTGCGGGCCGCGCAGTCGGAGTGGCCCCTCACGTCCGCGTCTCTCCGATGATCTCTACGAGGAGGTCCTCTGTCTCCTGCTCTAGCGCGAGGATGTCACCACGAATCTCGTCAAGCGTCCGTAGCGGTTGTGGCTTGTAGAAGTGGCGCGTGAACGAAATCTCATAGCCAGTCCTTACGCTCGCGGGGTCGTACCAGGCGTCGCTTGCGTAGGGCAGGACCTCGCGCCGGAGGAAAGTCTCGATCCCGCCTTCTTCGCGAAGCGGAATCTGCTCCGTGTCGCGTAGTTCGCTGTCCGGCTCGTACTCGACAACGCATGGGTTTCCCTTGACCACAGCTTCGAATAGGCCACGCAAGGGGTCGGGTGCAACCTTCTCACGCTTGTGGATTCGCTTAATTACGCGCGGTGCTGTCTCGTCCCGCGTCGCTGCCGCCTTGAACGCTTTGATTTCCTTGGGCGAGTACATTCGGTCTGGGTCGATGCCGGCAACGCGCATCGGTCGCTCGACAATGACCTTCCAATAGCCGAATGCCGTGTTCGGAAAGATCTTCGAGTCGTCTGTCTCTTCGAATGCCAGGAAGGTCCTACAGATTCGCTCGATGTCATCGTTCGCAAGCTCGGAGTTCTTCTTGCCGAGGTTCTTCCTCAAAGGCTTGTACCACGCCGTTGCATCGATAAGTTGGACCCTGTCCTTTCGGTGCTCGGGCTTCCGGTTGCTCAGTACCCATATGTAAGTGGCGATGCCGGTGTTGTAGAACATGTTCAGCGGCAGCGCCACGATGGCTTCAAGCCAATCGTTGTCGATGATCCAACGGCGAATGTTGCTCTCGCCCTGTCCGGCGTCGCCGGTGAATAGCGAGGAGCCGTTGTGTACCTCACCAATGCGGCTGCCAAGCGTCGTCCCAATCTTCATCTTGCTCAGCATGTTGGCGAGAAAAAGCATTTGGCCGTCGTTGGATCGGGTGATCAGCGAGTATTCCGAGTCGCCGGCGTGTTCCACAAGAAAGCGCGGGTCCTTGATTCCCCCCTTGCCGCCCATGCGCTCAAGGTCGCTCTTCCAGCTCTTGCCGTACGGAGGATTGGAAAGCATAAAGTCGAACTCGCGCGACGGAAAGGCGTCATTCGAGAGAGTTGAGTACTCAGGCCCGCCAATGATGTTGTCTGCCTCTTCGCCCTCTCCCTTGAGGAGTAGATCCGCCTTGGCTATTGCGTATGTCTCGGCGTTGATCTCTTGACCGTAGAGGTGGGTCACGACCTCCTTGCCATGCCCCTCAGCGACGCGCTTCAGGGTTTCCTCGGCAACCGTCAGCATGCCGCCGGTGCCGCACGCCCCGTCATAGAGCAGATAGGTACCCGACTCGATCTGGTCTGCGATGGGGAGCATGATGAGCTGCGCCATAAGCTTCACAACGTCTCGCGGCGTCCAGTGCTCGCCAGCCTCCTCGTTGTTCTCTTCGTTGAATTTTCTGACAAGCTCCTCGAATATCGTGCCCATCGCGTGGTTGTCGAGTCCGGGGTGCTTAATCGAGCCGTCGCCGTTGAGGACAGGGTTAGGGCTGAGGTTGATGTCCGGTGAGAGGAACTTCTCGATCAGAGTGCCGAGGGCATCGGCTCTCGAAAGGCGAGGGATCTGATTTCGAAACTCGAAGCTTTCAAGAATGTCTTGAACCGTTGGAGGAGAATCCGTCCAGGTAAGCTTCGAAGTCTGCGCGCAGCTGCTGCTGACTAGCCCGCCCGCGTAGATCGCGAAGGGTGAACGTGGAGCTGTTATAGACGGCTTGACCGCTCGCTTGACACAGTGCTGCATCCTGGTTGACGACGCCCGCGTCGTCCAATGACGCCTTCAGATCGAGCACCGCTTGCTTGGTCGGCTCCAACACCGCGTCAAGGCGCCGCAGGACGGTCATAGGCAGAATCACGTCGCGATACTTGCCTCGCACGTATAGGTCCCGCAGCACGTCGTCCGCGATCCCCCAGATGAAGCCAGCAATCCAGTTCGTGTTGGGTGCGCTCATCGGCGAATGATCCCAGGTTGCCCGGGGCGGCGCCGGTCGCGCTGGACGACGCTCACCCTCGCTCGGCGGGAGCCCGGGCGATGATTTGGCCGGTGCGTCGGCGGTGCGCAGCCGCGCTAGTTCGGTTTCAAGACGGTCGTACTCCTCCGCCAGGGGCTTCAACTCCTTCAGGCGAGCTTGGAGCTCCTGTCGAATCTCGTCAAGCAGCTCGGTCACGCTCGTCTCAACACCCTGCCCTGGCTAGCTCGGCTAACCGACGCCCTCCCTGCGGCGGGACGCGCTCGCACTAGTAGCGGTTGGAACTCGTTCCGCGCGGGTCCCTCTACGCCTGCGAAGCCTCGTAGTCAGCCAACGCGACTGCCTCAGCGTCGTTCCATGCGTCCTCGAAGGCGTCTATCGGCATGTCTGACGCGCGGATCGAATCGACCGTCCCGGCGAGGACCGAATTGAGCGGTGGGACCTCGTACGTGTGGTAGTCGTCCGAGATCACCCGCGCGTGGAGCCCGCGGCCACGGTCGGACGGGAGGACTCGCCATTCCGCCCGCGTCCCTTGCTTGTCCAGCTCCTCCTCAAACCGCTCGAAGGCCGTCTTCACCTTCGTGGTCAGGTTCGCCGGCCCTGACAGCAACCTCACACGTTCGACCTGATCGACTGCCAGCTCCTCGCGCAGCAGCTCAAGGGCCTTGCGGCTCATGTGCTGCTCGTACCAGAGGACGTCGCCGCGCAGGGCGCGCAGGACGTTGCGAAAGGCCTGTTCGTTGGAGAATGGTCGGTCGGGATGGAGGTAGGTGTCGAGCAGCTCCTCAGGGATCAGCGGCGGGCCGCCATCTGTCAGGACGACTGGCTCGGAGGCGCCAATCGACTCGAAGCCCGCCTTGATCACCCGAGCGATGAGCGCCCGCCGCTCATCCAGGAAGGTCTCGTAGTCCATGTCGGCCCAACCATCTGGCAGGGCGTGGTGGAAGAGGTCCGTGGGAGTGAACTGCGGGGCGAAGCGCGGCCAGTAGATGGAAGGCGCCGTGTCTGAAATCTCGATGTTCTCCGGCCACTCGACGTACGAGAGGTTCGCGATCTGGTTGATGTTGGTGATGCCGCGGACTCCCTGCTCTTCCAGGTACTTGCGAGGGAACAGGTGGTGGCGCTCGATTGGCGCCTTCTTCGGCTGGAGCACGGGGTCGAACAGCTCCCTGATGTAGAGCGCGGCCTTCTGTTCTCCGCTGGGCCCAGCGACGGAGAACGGCGGCACCTTGGCGTTGAGGAGGCAGAGCGACGCGGCGTAGGCGAAGAGGCCGGGCCCGCCGGCTCCAGAGCTGACGAGCGCTTGCGGGAGGACAATCGACCAGTAGTCCGGCGTCAGCGTGGTCTCGATTGCCTGCTGCAGGCGGGTCAGGTACTCCGCGCCGGTCTCCGCGCGGGTGAAGGTCTGGACGTCTTGGGTGATCCTCGCCTCGAACGAGCCTGTATATCGGCCCGTCAGCGACGACATGAAGAAGTACCTCGCTATCGCGGTGCGAAGCTCGCTGTGCGAGAGCCCGTACCCGCGCCCGATGAGGTAGAGCGCATACACGAGCATGACGTTGTTTTCCGAGGAGATCTCGTTCGAGCGGCGGAACCCCGCGGACATCAGCGTCTTGATGTACTCGTGCCAGGCCGTCAGATCCAGCGCTTGGTCGATGGCCTCGGTCAGCTTGTCGAGCTGCGATTCCCGGTCGCCCTCGGCGAGCGTCTCGTCCCCGTCTATGGCTGCTCCCCGCAAGAGGGCGAGCACGGATTCGAGCCGGCCACGCCGGAAGGCCACCAGGACGGCCACGCGCAGCATCTGGTCAGCGGCGGGTTTGGCGAGGTGGTTGTACGGGCTGGCCTTCCCATCGGCCGGGACGATCCGCGCCGCGCGCGAGAAGTCTTCCAGCCGGCGCCTGTCGGCCTCGCGGAAGACGGAGAGGAGCGTGAGGATGAAGTCCGCCTGGGTGAGCTTGATGCCGCCGCTGTTGACGCGCATGAAGATGTTGGCGACGCTCTCCTCGTCGACCTCGTACCCGATCTGCACCGCGAGGAACGGGTAGTCCTTCAGGCTGCTCAACCGATGGAGGGCATTCCGGACCCGTTTCTCATCGCCATCTTCAAGCGCCTCGGGCTTCGCCTCCCGGAGGCGCTCGATGAAGGCGTTGATCACCTCGTAGTCGTCGCCGGTCCACAGGGCCGTGATGCTCGGGAGGTACTCGGGATCCCTGGCGATGGCTGCGTCGGTCACGTCGAACTGCTCATCGCGAGGCCGGAACGCGATGCTGATGCCGCCAGTGCTGAAGTCCTTGAACGTGACCTCCTTGCCCTTCATCACCGCGTAGAGGCTCGTCAGGCGCTGCTGCCCATCGACGATGAATTCGGTGGGCGTGTGCTGTTTGCGGTCCTCGCCGATGAGTCGCGAGTCCACCTCTGCGGCGTTCCAGAGCATCAGGTAGCCCACTGGGAAGCCGCGGTACATGGAGTCGAAGAGATCGCGCACGTCCGTCTTCTGCCAGACGAAGGGGCGCTGAAGCTCGGGCAACGCGAGCTTCCCGAGGTCGATGTCGCCGATCAGCTGGCTGAGTTCGTACGAGACCGGCTTGAAGAGGGTCTTTGCCATCGGCGCAGCCTAGCCAGGACCCGAGATCGGCGCATGCACGGCTACCGGCTACGACGCCCCTGCGGCATGGGCACTGAGCCGCCAGAGCATCCGGTGGCAGCTCGGGCTGTTGCGCCGCCCGCTGATACAGCAATCGGACATGGGAAGTGCGCTTTCAGCGTCTTAGACTAGATGGGACGCTGATGAGGCATCGAGGCTCCATTCGGCCATCGGGTTACGGGCGGCGGCAAGACGGGGCAACTCTCTGAGTCCCAGGATCAGCAGGTTGGCGCCAGCCTCCTCCAGCGCCGTGACGCTCTGGTCTAGTTGAGGCCAGAGAACAGCGCAACGCCACGCTATTCCAGCGGATTTGCCAAGACGTAGCTCTCCTGCACCGTCGCCAACAGTCAACGCGTCTGCAGCCCATTCTTTGACCTCACGACCCTCGCTTGCGGCAAAGGCCTGGAGATGTTTCTCGCCTTTGGGCAGCTCACGGGAAGAGCCGAGTGGAAGGGCAAATAGTTCGCGCCATTCATGTTGCAGCAAAATGGATTCCATGACATCTGGACTCGTGCCGGTAGATAGGTACAACCGATGCCCAGCGCTGTGCAAGAGTCTCAGCACTTCGTCAGCGTCTTGCATCATCGGCGCCGGAGCGGCAGCCAGGGCTTTGTCATAGAGAGCGAGCACCTTCTCGACTTCATCCTCGCTTGCGCGAGGCAGCGCTTCGGTCACCGTGTCGCGGCCTGGTCTGCCTATGCCAGACCGGAAGGCTGTTAGCGCTTCTTCCTCCGTCAAACCCATTTGGCCAAGCACACTGATCCAGCTCTCCCGCGTTGAGCTAGCCACTAAGGTCAAGTCGAGATCAAAGATGATTGACCGCACAGTTACTCATCCTACGAGGCGCACTTGTGAATTGCTCGGTTTTTCTGTGCGCGCGTGGGGAGCCAGGGTCCAATGCGTGCCTGATCACGCCGACGAGCAGGGCGGCTAGCAAGCGAAAAATCCGCACGCCCCGAATCTCTGCTCGATACTCATGCTATGGGACGAGGAAGAGCGACAGTCGCGCAGGATCGGTTCACCGCCATTTTCGGCAACCGGCGCGGGTTGCGCGCGGATCAAGAATCACATCACTCTTCAGATGCGTGTGTATTCGAGCGCGCCGCCGATGGCACCAAGACGTGGCGCAGGCGCAGGGACGGGGAGCTGCACCGCGAGGACGGGCCGGCGGTTGAACACCCAGACGGCACCAGAGAGTGGCATTTGAATGGCGAGCTGCACCGCAAGGACGGGCCTGCAGTTGAGCACGCAGACGGCACGACAGAGTGGCATTTGAATGGCGAGCGGCACCGCGAGGGCTTGCCTGCGTTTGAGCGCCCGGACGGCATCAAACAGTGGTGGCTGAATGGCCAGCTGCACCGCGAGGACGGGCCGGCGATTGAAAGCGCGGACGGCACCAGAGAGTGGTGGCTAGATGGCCAGCGGCACCGCGAGGACGGGCCAGCGATTGAGGCTGCAGACGGCGCCAGAGTGTGGTGGGTGAATGGCCAGCTGCACCGCGAGGACGGGCCGGCGATTGAGGAAGCAGACGGCGCCAAGGAGTGGTGGCTCAATGGCCAGCTGCACCGCGAGGACGGGCCGGCGGTTGAACACGCAGACGGCACCACAGAATGGTGGCTGAATGACGAGCGGCACCACGAGGGCGGGCCTGCGGTTGAATACCCGGACGGCACCAGCGAGCGGTCGCGGACCATGGCCTAGGCCGTCCGGCTGGCTCGTCGCCCCACCCGCCGAGTGAGCCCGACATCGCTGTAGTTAGTAGGCGCGGCGGCGTGGACGCCGCAGATTTCGGAGCTGAGCGTCAGTGAAATTGAACTGTGGCCGAACGCGGTTCAACTCTTCTTCGACGGCGCGGTGCATAAGCTCAGGCGGATCGGGACGGAGGAACCTCTCAACTCCATCTGCCGCCGGCACTGGTGGTTGCTTCCCTCTGCCCATGCGTCCAATGTAGGCGAGACATCGAGTCGCGGGGCGGTTTTCGCCTAGCGACCCGTTCGACGCCGTCGAAGGCCCAGCGCACCGCCTCAGGCCAGCGGTGATCTAAACGGCCAGCGGCACCGCGAGGACGCGCCTGCGATTGGACGCGCGAACGGCGCCAAGGAATGCTGGCTGGATGGCCAGCGGCACCGCGAGGACGGCCCGCGATTGCACGCCGATTGCCGGGCCATTGTGCAGCACCGCTGCCCGACCCACCGGCGGCGCCGATGGGGGTCCACTTAGAAGCGAAATATCGGGGCGCGCCAATTCTCTGCTCGATACTGATGCCATGGGACGAGGGAGAGCGACAGTCGCGCAGGATCGGTTCAGCGCCATCTTCGGCAACCGACGCGGGTTGCGCGCATATCAACAATCACACCACTCTTCAGATGCGTCTGTATTCGAGCGCGCCGCCGATGGCACCAAGATATGGCGCAGGGACGGGAAGCTCCACCGCGAGGACGGGCCTGCGGTTGAACGCCCGGACGGCACCAAACAGTGGTGGCTGGACGGCCAGCAGCACCGAGAGGGCGGCCCCGCAGTCGAGCGCGCGAACGGCACCAAGGAATGGTGGCTGGGCGGCCAGCGGCACCGCGAGGACGGGCCGGCGGTTGAGTGGGCAGGCGGCACCAAAGCGTGGTGGCTCTACGGCCAGCAGCACCGAGAGGGCCGCCCCGCCGTCGAGCGCGCGGACGGCACCAAGGAATGGTGGCTGGACGGGAAGCTCCACCGCGAGGACGGGCCTGCGGTCGAGCGCGCGAACGGCACCAAAGCGTGGTGGCTCTACGGCCAACGGCACCGCGAGGACGGGCCTGCGATTGAGTACCCGGACGGCACCAAAGAGTGGTGGCTGGACGGCCAGCGGCACCGCGAGGCCAGACTGCGGGAATTGCCACTGGCGAGGTCACCCGCCCCGGTTAGTTAGGCACAGGGAACCCTGATGGCAAGCGACTGCTCTTTACGAATGACAAGGGGTGATGCCGCTCCGCTGTTCCCTCACCACTCCCCGGTGGCGTCGAAACAGGCTTGACAGCTCGTTGCGCCAGATCAAGCCATAAAATCGCCAGCCGTAACGAAACAGGGGCCGCAAAGGAGCGGGCAGCACCGCGTACCACAAGGCACTTTTGTTAGCAACTGGAAGCCCGTCGATCTCAACCAGGGCATCCTCGGGCCAACGGCAGCGCAAGAACCCGCAGAAGTCAGTGAAGAGTCCATTCCTGTCTTCTTCTACGAGATTCAGATCCACGGGTGTCCCCTTGTAGGAGAAGGTGCGCTTGTGGTAGGCGAACCTACGGGGAAGCATTGGCATTCCGTGTTCGGCGGCGAATTTGTCAAAGGCTTGGAAGTCAGTTGAGCGATAGAGCAAATCGATGTCGCCGTGTTCCCGCTCGGGTGCGCCGTGAAGTTCCTCTGCCCAGCCGCCGAAAATCCAGCAGGCGAAGCCGTTACTACCAAGCGTCGTCATGACTTCCTCAAGTCGCTCGCGTCCGCAACATCCGACGCTTGCGGGCTGATTGGCTGATGAGATGTCCAGCGCACCGCGTCCCATAGCCTGACTGTAATGCGCGTCACGAAACCCGCGGGCTTTTCGCTTATGCAGGAACGGACGCTTCTACGGGGCAGGCCCGAGCCAGCGTGCCGGACATGTTGGGCCCGCGCGCTTTTTGGCAACGAGTTCAACCACTGCCGATGGCCACCATCTCGCGAGAGCGCGAACGGCCTCCTCGGCCACGAGCCACAGCCCATCTTAAGAATGGCACGGCAAAGCCGAGACGGGGAGATCCCCGTCTCGGCCTCCCCAAAGTTTGACTCTCGACTCTCTGGGACGCCCAAAAGTAGGAGCTGGCTGTCAGTGCCTCAGGCACGCAGCGCTGCGCCACTCCCGAGCCACCGCCGCCAGGTAGATGCGCGGCATTGATAAAGCGAAAGATCCGCACGCCCCGAATCTCTGCTCGATACTCATGCTATGGGACGAGGAAGAGCGACAGTCGCGCAGGATCGGTTCACCGCCATTTTCGGCAACCGGCGCGGGTTGCGCGCGGATCAGCAATCACAGCGTTCAGATGCCCCCGCATGCGAGATCGCTGCTGATGGCACCAAGGCGTGGTGGCTCAATGGCCAGCTGCACCGCGAGGACGGGCCGGCGGTTGAACACCCAGACGGCACCAGAGAGTGGCATTTGAATGGCGAGCTGCACCGCGAGGACGGGCCGGCGGTTGAACACCCAGACGGCACGACAGAGTGGCATTTGAATGGCGAGCGGCACCGCGAGGGCTTGCCTGCGTTTGAGCGCCCGGACGGCATCAAACAGTGGTGGCTGAATGGCCAGCTGCACCGCGAGGACGGGCCGGCGATTGAAAGCGCGGACGGCACCAGAGAGTGGTGGCTAAATGGCCAGCGGCACCGCGAGGACGGGCCAGCGATTGAGGCTGCAGACGGCGCCAGAGTGTGGTGGCTGAATGGCCAGCTCCATCGCGAGGACGGCCCAGCGATTGAGGAAGCAGACGGCGCCAAGGAGTGGTGGCTCAATGGCCAGCTGCACCGCGAGGACGGGCCGGCGGTTGAACGCGCAGACGGCACCACAGAATGGTGGCTGAATGACGAGCGGCACCACGAGGGCGGGCCTGCGGTTGAGCACTTGACGCCGAGCCCTGCCTAGCTGCGCAGCTCCTTCAAGCCTGCTCCCCCATCGGACCACCGCCGGGACGGCATCGGTCGTCGCGCCGCGGGCGGCTTGAGGCCGGAGGCGCCTCACCGGGATCTAGGCTTCCTACATGGACAGTGGCTACGAGGAGCTGGAGGACGGTGCTTGCTGGTGGTGCGGCTCGCCGGCAGACTCGCGGGAGCACAAGCTCAAGCGCAGCGACCTGGTGCGAGAGTACGGCCGCCCACCATATGCCGGCCCGCGCACGCTGACCTACTTCTCGGACTCCGCCAAGCGGGATTTCAACGGCCCCAAGAGCCCGCTCGTGAAGTTTGCGCCCTCGCTGTGCGCGCGCTGCAACGACACGCGCAGCCAGCCCTTTGATCGGGCCTGGGACCTGTTCGTCTTGCACCTCGTCGAGAACGAGGCCGCCATTCTCGCCTCCCCGACCGTCAACTTGACGGAGGTTTACGGCGACGCTTGGGAGGCGGAGGCGCTCAACCTCGCGCGCTACATCGCGAAGCACCTAGTGTGCCGCATCGTGCAGGAGCTGCCAGGCCCGACCGGGATCGATCCGGCGCTGATCGCGTTCCTCGACGGCGGCGCCTACCCGGAGTGGCTGAGCCTGGACTTCTGCCTCGACATCAGCGTGCGCGACATGCTGCGCCTGACGCGGGCAGCGCCGTGTCCCGAGGACCCCGCTGCTGCCGAAGCAGGGTTCCTGGCGATGTCCAAGCTGTGGGTGATGATGGACCCGAAGACCGAACAGTGGTCTGAACCACGGGGCGGCCTTCACTACCGCTGGCTTGCCGTGTATTGGAAGACGGGCACACCCGAGCCGACGGCCACGTTCCAGCCGGGAGCGGCAGAGATCGTGCTGCGCCCGTGCGATGGGTTCTTCGGCCCCGAGGGCCGCAAGGCATTCTCGCAGCCGGTCCAGCACGCCTAGCGGATAGAGGCCGCGCCACCGTGCGCTAGGCCGAGACAGCGACGCGCAAATCCTAAAAATGGCATGGCAAAGCCGAAACGGGGATATCCCCGTTTCGGCCTCCCCAAAGTCTGTGTCTCAAGATCTCTCTGGGAAGCCCAAAAGTAGGGATTGGGTGCGTTGTTCGTGCTGCGACAGCTAAAGCGAAATATCAGCAGCTAACCAATATCCGGTTACTTTTACTGTATGGGACGAGGACAAGGACAGCAGGGATCGGGCGTCGGCGCTGCAACGTTGCGACAAGGCGCGGCGGATCTGCGGGCACTCAAGCGTGAGGGGCTGGAATCGGCTTGCGCGGAGATTCTCCAGGCCAATCCACAGGTGGCCAGCATCTACGTCGAGCTGCCCCTTAGCGGCGAGGTCAGCATCTACGGGATACGGGAAGGCCATTCTCTCCTAGAGGGCTTCTCCACGAGCACAGGGGAGCGCCTCGATGACACCGACTTCGTTGAGGTTACGCACAATCCGGACACAAGCCTCTACACCCATTGGAACGTCTTCCGTGGAGAGCTGCTGACAGGCGGCGACAAGCTGAGCGAGATCTTTGGAGAGATCTCCTGGGCGGACGTGCGCTCTTGGGCAACGGAAGAGGATGACTCGGAGGATGAGAGCATTGTCATAGAAGTGCCCCGTGGTGCTCAACCCAAGATCACCTACAACAACGGCAAGTCCTGGTCATGGTAAGCCCAGGCTACGGCCACTCTTCTTAGGACACGCATCCGCCCCGAGGGCCGTAAGGCGTTCTCGCAGGCACTTCAGCCCATCTACGGATAGGGGACGCCACCCGAGTGTGGCGCGACGGCCAACTCGGCGAGGGGCGTCGGATGCCGCGCCTAGACTCGGTGGCGTGATCCGAGTCCGCTACTCAGGACCGCCCCGTGGCGCCCACATGCTGTCCCGCGAGCTGTCCGACGGCGGCTTCACAGCGGAGTTCCCTCCGCCTTCGGAGCGGCGCGGCGCGGGGCAGGATGTCGCCCACGTCACCATGGAAGTCGCCTCGCAGGCCAAGGACGGGCTGATCGGCTACGCGGCCATCGAGGCGGTCAGGCGCATCGTCGGCGCCTTCAAGGAGCGCCACCCCGGAGTGGAAGCGGACACCGAGGCCGACGAGGACGAATAGCCCACGCCAAACGGCGGGGTTGAGGATTGTCGATGGATGCACAGCCCGAGCCGCTACGAATCAGGCCTCGACGTCTCCCGGCCTACGTTGAGCGCAACCGCGCACGCCAGGCAGCTGCCGATACCGCAGATCGCGACCGCTACGACCAGGCCATCGACGCACATCTCGCCGCGCAGCGAATGGCGCTCGATGGGATCGAGCAGGTCCATCAACAACTCGCAGACGGCTATGACTTCGATCTCGTTGCCGACACCCGACCGGCGGCGATCTGGCAGATGTCGGGGCGTTGCATCGGGATTGCCCGCCTCGTTCTGGATGCGGTCGCGCTTGGGTACACGTCCGAGCATGTGATTCTCATTCGCTCGCTCCACGAGGCCAATCGTCTTCTCGACGTGTTCTGCGATCCCGCCGAGTCGGAGCTGCTGCGGCTTTGGCTCGCCGACGAGCGGACTATCAAGCCGTCTGAGCCCCGGAAGGCTGAACAGCGGTTCGAGGAGGTGCTTGGGGAGTTGATGACCGAGGAGGGCTTGCCAGAACTGTCGAGGACGGAGCTGCACACTCGCAAGCTGTACGGCAAGTACTCGGAAGCGGCCCACCATCGCCGCGCGTACGTCCAGGAGCTTGTGTCGTCGCCACTTCGCCAGATGCTGCGAGGGCCGGCAACGGCTTGGGAACGCCGGGCTGTGGCGGTCGGCGTCGCCGTCGCCGCGGTCGAGGAGGCTGTCGAGTCGGTCGGCGGAGGGCTCGCGTTCTTCTACGGCGCGGCTTGGTACGAGCAGAACATCAAGCCGTACATCGAGAGCTTCGCGGCGCTCCGCCTAGCGCAACCTCTGCGGTAAGAGGTGGTCAGAACACGCAGCAAGCGCGTCAAGCGGAATCCTGGCGGCGCGAGCACGCGTGCGCCTACTCTCACGGTGTCGATACGTCGATGCAGCGGCTGGACGGTCCGCCGCCCGGTCGAGGATTGAAACGAACGCAACACGGCTGCGATGTGAAGATGTGACAACAGGCCGGAAAGAGGGGGTCCTTCGGGACCCCCTCTCCTTTGAGCCCTGAGCCGCGCTCGACCAGCGCTAGCGAGACCGAGCTACGCGCGAAGATGAGCTGGCCTGGCGATGAGGGCCGTCACGCCGATCTCAACGTCTCCTTCATCCAACATCCCTGCCGACGCGTAAGTAGCGCCCCGGCCCGGTAAGCGAAAAATCGGTGGTCGCGTCGATGAGGGTTACAGTTTTGCTATGGGACGAGGTGCGGCAGATATCGCAGCAGTTCATGGCGACTCACGGAGACGAGCTGATTCGACGCAGACGGAGACTACGGCCCTCACCCGTGTCCACTTCGCGCAGACCAACCGCCCCCTCACCTTCCTTTGCGAGGGTGGCCCCGATCTCGACCTCGACCCGCCCTACCAGCGCGGCGACCTCTGGAGCGAGGAGCAGCGCGTCAATCTCATCAAGTCCATCCTGCAGGGACTGCCCATCGGCGTCATTTTCCTGAACTCGCGCGACATCATGGAGCCCGTGCGCGTGGTCGATGGCAAGCAGCGCGTCCTGGCGCTGCGCAGGTTCCTGAACGGAGAACTCGCTGTCCCACGCAAGTGGTTCGCCGATGAGAAGGACCGACCCAAAAATCCCGACGTGACGCCTGACAGCGCTCACAAGGACCTCATCACCGCCTTGGACCTCACTGAGCCTGGGCTCCTCCACTTCAAGATGAATGCCGTCGCGGTCTATGAGACCAACTTTACGACTGAAGACGAGGAGCGTGAGTTGTATCTACGCATCAACTTCGGTGGTGTCGCCCACACTGAGGAGGACCGCGAGCGCGCTGCCTCTAGACTCGCGCCCGCCGACCAAGAGATGGGCGCCGTCTCCTGAGGAGGCCGGGCGCACGCAACTGGCTCGACATCTGCGAGATTACTTGGCGCGAGTCCGCGGACGGGGCCGCGGCGAAAACGCTTAAGACCGCATGAAGGACGAGTACCTCCCACCGCTCACCATGCGCTGAGGGAGGAGGCCGTCCGCTTTCGGCTTACACGTGGCGTTCCATGCCCAACCGAGAAGACCCTTCCTGGCGCAGCTAGCGGAGGCGACGCGCCACCGTTCGCTAGGCCGGAAGTCAGTGACTCGCAAATCCTAAAAATGGCACGGCAAAGCCGAGACCGGGATATCCCCGATCTCGGCCTCCCCAAAGTTTGTGTCTGAAACCTCTGGGAAGCCAAAAGTAGGAGCTGGCTGTCAGTGCCTCAGGCACGCAGCGCTGCGCTCCCCTGATGGCCCGATGGTAAATCCGGCCGGGATGCGCACGCACGTTCGAGGCCCATCAGGGCGGGCCCGAAGAGGCAGCTGCGCGTTGCCGGGTCAGTGCGCCGGACCTCTGAAGCTACTCAAACCTCCGCAATCCACCCGGCGCGCTTGTGACGCGTGCAGAGCGAGCGGATAGACCAACCTCAGGGTCTCTCCGCGTGACGTCGAAGATAGTGACATGGCCCGACCCGGTGATCGCACCTACCAGCACAAGAAGCACAGCGAGCGCGAGATGCTGCTCGTTCGCGTGCTCGCGCTCCCGGAGCGGGAGCAGCTGGAGATCCACGAGGCCCTGAGCGACTCCCTCGGCGGGCGCCTCGGGCGCGAGACCGAGCGCGCCCGCCAGGTCCGCCTGCGCTACGAGGCCCTCGAAGCGATGCGCGCGGCGGCGAAGCACCTTCGCCTCCCCGAGACCCAGGCCCCGACGATCCCTCAGTACAAGCGCGCCGCGGGCGAGGCCGGCCTGCCCCTGACCTTCAACGCCGTCTATCGCGCATTCGAGGAGAACTGGGACATCGCGACCCGCTTCTACCTCGGCCAGGACGTGCCCGCGACGGCAGCGCAGCGCTCGGCGAGGCGAGCGATCCTGGGGCGCAACCGCACCGACAAGGAGGCGCCGCTCAGCGGCGTGCGCCTCTTCCTCGCGCAAGACCCGCCACCTGTCTCGACCACCCGCGCCGACTACGGCGAGTGGGCTCGCGAGCGCAACGAGACCCTGGCGCGCGGCGAGCTGAGGGTCATCGAGAACGCAGACCATCTCCGCATGGTCTTGCGCACGGGCTGGGAGAGGTGCCTCGCCGTCGCCCGCAATGAGATGACGCTTGAGGAAGCCCAGGAGCTGACGCTCGCGGAGCAGCTGAACGAAGCGGGTCCGCTCATCGGCCACCATCTAGCGAGCTGGTACCTCGGCCTCTCCCCGCACGGGCGCCATGCGAAACGACCGGGATACCCGCAGCCGGTGGTCTGCCTCGGGAAGACGAACTGGCTGTGGCTTCTCACGGACATCGAAGCCTTCAAGCGGGGCAAGAGGGACTTCGCGCACGAGCGGGGCGCGCTGCAGGACACCTACATCGACGCACATGACTTGGCGGCCCTGCTCAACCTCAGCACGACACGCCTCAAATCGCGCCTCGAAAGAGAAGACGGCGCGACGACGAAAACGTGGGAGAAACTGCCCAAACCCACGGGCCGCGCGGGGAAAGGGCTCTACTGGGATCGCGCCTATGCGCAGCGTTGGCTCGACGAACACCCATACGCGGTGTACGGGCGCAAAGGCCTCCGAAAGCAGCACCAGAGCGCCGTTTCCAAGATTTCAGCAACTGCTGCCTAGCGCGGGAGCGGTCTGGGACGGCCCAAAACCCGCATTGCAGAGCCAAAAACGCGGTGCGCCGTCCCGCTAAGCGCGCCCAGACGGGGCGAAAAGCACCGGAAATTTCCCGCTAAGGATTATGACTACCGTAGGAACGGCTCTCTAGAGCCATTCCTTACTTGAAATCAAGCCCGAGCGAGCTCAGCTACGCTCGGCGAGCAGCTCCAAGCGCGGCCCGTGGGCGTCACCGGCGACCAGGAAGCGGGCGGTCGCAGGATTCAGCACGAACTCGAGCACATCGCCCGCTTCGCTGCGCACCTGCAGCCTCCGGCCCTCGTCGGCGAGCGCGAGCACCGTCGCCAGTTCGCTGTCGCCGCCGAAGTGAACGAGCCGTGCTGGCGCGCCGAGGCGTGGCAGCGGACGGGTGGGTGCGAGCATCGCCTGATCTTAGGAGCAGGGCGGGCCGCGGCCGGCGTCTGGGCGCCCCCTGCCGCGGACCGGGCCCGGTGCCGCTACCTTGCCGGTGATGCGCCGCACGAAGATCGTCGCCACCATCGGTCCCGCCTCGCGAGATCCGCAGACGCTGTTGCGGATGATCGGCGCCGGGATGGACGTCGCGCGCTTGAACTACTCGCACGGAACGCTCGACGAGCACGCCGAGACCGTGCGCCGCGTGCGCGACGCCGCCGGACGAGCGGGGCGGCCCGTGGCGATCCTGCAGGACCTGCCCGGTCCGAAGCTGCGGATCGGGCCGCTGCGTGACGGCGTGGTGGAGCTCACCGCAGGCGAGCGCCTGACGATCGTATGCGCCCAGAGCGATGAGCCCGGAGACGCTCGCCGGATGAGCATCTCCTGGTCTGGCCTCGCCGAGTCCGCGACGCCCGGGGACGTGCTGTACCTCGCCGACGGCTCGGTGCGCCTGTGCGTGGTGCAGGTGAGCGCCGAGACGGGCGAGGTCGAAACCGAGATCGAGGTCGGCGGGACGGTGGCCTCGCGCCAGGGCCTCAACATCCCGGGCCCGCTGGACACGCTGCCCTCAGTGCCCGAGCACGACCTCGAGCTGCTGAGCCACGGCGAGTCGATCGGCGTCGACATGGTCGCGCTGTCCTTCGTGCAGCGCCCAGAGGACGTCGAGCTCGTGCGCAAACACACCCGCCTGCCGCTGATCGCGAAGATGGAGAAGCCCCAGGCGGTCGAACGCGCGGAGGAAATCCTGCGCGCCGCGGACTGCGTGATGGTGGCGCGGGGCGATCTCGGGATCGAGCTGCCGATCGCACGGGTTCCGATCGTCCAAAAGCAGCTGCTGCGGCTCGCCGGGCACCTGGCGCGCCCGTCGATCACGGCCACGCAGATGCTCGACTCGATGGTCACCTCATCGCGCCCGACGCGCGCCGAGGTGGCGGATGTCGCGAATGCGATCCTCGACGGGACCGATGCGGTGATGCTCTCGCAGGAGACGGCGATCGGCTCCTACCCGGTCGAGACGATCGCGATGATGGGCGCTATCGCAGAGCAGGCGGAGGCGATCGCGCCCTATGAGGAATGGAACACCTCGCGGGTGCGCCGCGTCGACAGCGACCCGGCTTACACGATCGCCCACAACGTGAGCGTCGCTGCGCGCGAGCTGCGGCTCGACGCGCTCGTGATCCCGACGCTGTCGGGGCGCTCGGCGCGGCTCGTGTCCGCGCACCGCCCGACGGTTCCGATCTATGCGCTCTCGCCCGGAAAAGAGACGGTCCGGCGGTGCGGCCTGATGTGGGGAGTGCAGGCGGCATCGATGCGCCGCCACGAGACGACCGAGGCGCTGATCGCGGATGCCGCCAGACGGGTCGTCGAGCTCGGCTGGTGCCAGCCCGGCCAGCGAGTCGGCATCACCGCCGGCCTGCCCTCAGGGCGCCCGGGGACGACGAGCCTGTTGCAGATTCAGGTGCTCTAGCGAGGTCCCTGAACGGAGGTCCTGCGAGCGAGCCAGCTAGCGCTGCAGGCCGATGCCGGTGCGGGCGTAGAAGTCCGTCTCTTCGCGGCCGAGCTCCGTTACCGGCTCGTCGTCGTACATCCACTCGCGTGCGATCCGATGCCAGTTGGCGCCGGCGCGCAGCTGTGAGAGCACCGCGAGCGTGAGCACCTCCATGCGGCGGCCGAACAGGTGCTCGGGACGCATGTCCTGGTGGCGCATCTCCGCGAAATAGCTCGAGCGCGGGTCAGAGCTCTCGATCATCACCTGCGTGGCGATCTCGGGCGCCAGGCGCACGGGTTCATCGGCCGTCGTGTACCACCAGATCGCCTCGCGCACGAACGCGAGCAGGTGATCGGGGTCGACGCGCTCCGGCTCGGGCAGGAAGCCCGAGCCGGCGAGCAGCCTGTGCAGCTCGCCTGCGTCTCCCTCCGAGACGGCTCGCTGGCACGCGAGCTCGAGCGCGACCGGCTCGGGGTCCATGCGCTTGAACAGCCCGAAGTCCAGGAACGTGACGCGCCCGTCCGCGAGCAGCAGGAAGTTGCCCGGGTGGGGATCGCCCGAGAACTGCCGGTGCCGGTACAGACAGCCGAGGAAGAAGCGGAACACGATCTCGCCGATGCGGTCACGCTCGGCCTGCGGATATGACTTCAGCTCCTCGAATCCGACGCCTTCGACCAGCTCCGTCACGAGCACCCGCTCGCGCGAGAGGCTCGTGACGACCTCGGGCACGACGATGAACGGGTGACCGCGAAAGATCCGCGCGAGCGAGCTCTGGTTCTGCGCCTCGAGCTCGTAGTCGAGCTCCTCGCCGATGCGCTCTTTGACCTCCGTGGCGATCGCCTGGGCATCGAGCCCCGGCGTCATCCGCTTCAGCAGGCGCATGATCATGTCGAGGTTCTGCAGGTCCGCGCGCACCGCCGCCGCGACACCCGGATACTGGACCTTCACCGCGACCGCGCGTCCATCGTGCAGCGTGGCTCGATACACCTGCCCGATCGATGCCGCGGCGATCGGCTCGGGCTCAAACGTCTCGAACACCTCGTCGATCGGGTCTTCGAGGTCGTCCTCGATCACGCGCCGCATCTGCTTGAACGACACCGTCGGCGCAGCGTCCCTCAGCTTCGCGAGCTCGCGCTGGAACTCCTCGCGGTACTCCTCGCCGACGAGACCGACGTCCAGGAACGACATCACCTGGCCCAGCTTCATCGCAGCGCCCTTCATCGTGCCCAGCGCCGCGACGATCTGGCGTGCGGTCTCGATCTGGCGCTTGGCCAGCGCCCGCTCGGACGCCTCGTCGCCGCGGGTGACATTGGCGGCGCGGGTGCCAAACTGCTTGACCGCCTCGGTGGCGGCCAGTTTGCCCACCGTCGCAGTCCTGCGCACGCGCGAGGTGGGAATCTTCTCGTTGCTCTTGCGCGGCGCCATCTCAGACAATCCTAGGCGCTAGCGCACGCCGTCTTAGAGGCGTTCGACTTTGGAGCCCGGCACGATGTCGTCCGAGCCGTCCTCCCAGCGCACCCACGCCTTCGTGCCACCGTCGTAGTCCGGACACTGCAGCACGAGCGTGGCCGGCTCCCCCAGCGCGGTGCAGGGATCGCGCCCCTCGCGATCGAGCCCGCGCCAGATGCGGATGAAGGGATTCTCCTCCCACTCGCGGGCGACGCTCGTGGGCCCGGCATGGCCGGGATGGATCACCGTGTCGGGCGGCAGCTCCATCAGCGTGCCCATGATCGAGTCGCGCAGGTCCGTGTAGGTGGTATGTCCAGGCGCGCGCACTCCCCCGACGGAGCCCGCGAACAGCGTGTCGCCGGTGAACACCACAGCCCCGCCGCCGATGAAGCCACCCGGCCCAGCTTTGCCCGTCCCGCGTCCGGCACCCGGCTCGCTGACCAGGAACGAGAGCATGCCCGCCGTGTGCCCAGGCGTGTGCAGCGGGCGTACCTCCAGGGCGCCAAACCTGAGCACCTCGCCGGCGTTCACGACATCCGCGCGAACCTCGCCGAGCCCGTCGCGCTCGAGCGGATGGATCAGCACCTCGATCTCAGGCCACGCCTCGCGCAGCTTCGGGACGTCGACCACGTGGTCGAAGTGATGGTGCGTGAGCAGGACATGGCTCGGGTTCAGGCCGAGACGGCGGGCCGTCTCGATCAGCGGCTCGACCGGACCGCCGGCATCGACGAACAGCGCGGGGCCGCCGGCGCCGTCGGTGACCAGGTAGGTGTTGGACACGAACTGCGGATTCGACGAGCTCTCGATGATCATCGGCGCCATCCTTGCACGACTCCTGACCGCGATGCCCTTCGGCAGGCGATCGGGCGCCATGTATCGCGCGGTGCACTACCGCGCCGAGGTCTCCTCGAGCGCCCCGTGCGCGCCCCGCGCCTCAGGCGACGCCGGGCTCGGGCCGCAAGCCTCTGAGAACCCCAGACAGCTCGAAGGGCAGCGAGCGAACCGCCGCCTGCACAGTCGCGGGCGAGTCGAGTCCCGCCCGCAGCAGCACGAACAGAGTCTGCTCCTGCTGGGAGAGCTGCTCTTGGGGCAGCAGCGCGCAGACACGAGCGTCCTCGCCCAGCCTGTCGCGCAGAAGCTCGCGAAACCGCTCGCGCACCTGCTGCTTGCCATGCAAGAGCAACACGACGCCCACGTCCTCAGGGTACGGCCGTCCACGGACAGTCGCCGCCGAGATACACGCAAATTCGACGAATGTTCGAGCCTGTCCGCCGACGGAGCCCGGTCCGCCCCGCCGCCGACGCACGGCGCCTCTGCGGGGGCCGACCGCGGCGCGCTGCCTCAGCGGAGGGCGCGTAGACTCCCCGCCATGGCTCTGATCCACACCTGCTACCGCATCACCGACGTCGAGCGCTCAGTCGCCTTCTACAACGCGCTCGGCTTTCAGGAGATCGGGCGCATTCCGATCAAAGACGAGGCGATCAACGTGTTCATGAACCAGCCCGGCGACGGCGACATGCCGCGCCTCGAGTTGACCTACAACTTCGGCGTCGACTCCTACGAGCTGGGAACCGGCTATGGGCACATCGCGATCACGAGCGACGACCTCGACGCCACGCTCGCGCGCCTGGCCGAGCAGGGCATCGAGCCGGAGAAGCCGCCGTACTCCGTACGCGAGGGTGGCAGCCGGCTGTGCTTCGTGCGCGATCCGGATGGCTATCGCGTGGAGATAATCGAGAAGCCGTAGTGGGTGAGTCGCGCCCCGGCCTGCAGGACCGGACGCGAGACCTGACGTTCGAGTACGGTCACGGTTCCAAGTGCGCCAACAAAAGGGGAGCCATGAGTGAGCAGAACGTCGAGTTCGTCAACGGTACCTATGACGCGTTCGGCCGAGGCGATGTCCCCGCCGTGTTGGGTGCATTCGCTGAGGACATTGAATGGTTCGAGGCCGAGGGCATGCCATATGGGGGCCTGCACCGCGGCGCCGAGGCCGTGGCGCAGAAGGTCTTTGGCCCAATCGCAGAGGACGTCGAGGGCTTCGCTGTGACACCCGAGGAGCTCATTGCGTCCGGCGCAACCGTCGCAGCAGTCGTCCGCTACACGGGCACCGGCAAGGCAACCGGCAAGGCGCTGGACCTGCCGGCAGTCCACGTCTGGGATATCCGCGACGGCAAGCTGGCGCGCTTCCGGCAGTTCATCGACACGGTCAAGTTCGCAGAGGTCGTCCCGGCGGCCTGAGTTGCAAGCCGTCCACTACCTCGATCTCATCGCGGTGCAGCTAACGCGTGTAGATAGCCGGCCGGTAGCGCGGCTCGGCAAGCGGGCGTCCGGCCTCGCGCGCCGCTGCGATCCAAGCCTGCTTTGCCCGTTCGACCTCGGCTAGAGCCTCTTCGGCGTTCGCGCCAAGTGCCGAGCACGCCTCCAGATCGGGAATGTCGGCCACGTAGGCGGCGTCCTCGTTGCTGTAGAAGACGTTGATGTGGTAATCGCTTACGGCCAGGGCTATTCCTCCAGTGTGAGATCGCAGCGCTCGACGAGCCGAATCAATTGCCGCACCTGGTAAGGCTTGGCCTGCCCGCGAACCACTTGGAGGTTGATCAGTTGCGGGATATCGGTTGAACGCCTCAGCTCTGGCTGCCACGCGGCGCGAGCAGATAGACGATCGCGGCGAGCCCGAAGATCGATCCGACCTCGAACAACAACGCGGCCAGGCCCGATGCCAAGACCTCTGCGTCGTCTTTGCTCCCGCCGAACGGACTGCTTCCAAGCTCTCCGACGATCGCATAGATGTGAAGCCCGACGAGGCCGAGGGTCGCGCCCAGAAGCCCGCAGACGGCGAAAAACGCCAAGCCGCCGACCGGTCCGTCGGCGAGCTCCGGCAGCCGGCGGGAGGCCGCCACGACTCCCCCGCCGAAGCACGCGACGAAGATCGGGACCGGGACGACCATTGTCGATGATTGTCGCAACCCTCGCGGACACCGACTGTTGGTCGAGTTCGAGATGTTGCGATCCGCCGCCGACCAAGGCTCGGCCCATCGGCGCGGCGCGGCCAGCCGGCCCTCGCCGCCACTCGGTAGCCTTGAAGACGCGATGTCGGACACGGGCAAGATCGCCAGGAACCTCGAGCGCTTCGCGCAGGGAGTGGCGGCGCACGACCGCGAGAACCCCACCCACACGGCCTACGGCATCGGCTTGGCCCACTTCGACATGGAGCGCCTGGGCTTCGAAGAGGGTGAGGAGGTGCTGCCCGGCATCACGATCCACGCCGATGGCAAGACCACGGGGAACTTCCGCGTGCTCTGCGACGGCCAGCACGACGAGGGCCTGAGCGAGCGCGAGCAGGAGTCGGTCGAGGCCGTCGCCACG
Source organism: uncultured Solirubrobacterales bacterium (assembly GCA_963706765.1). Lineage (GTDB taxonomy): Bacteria > Actinomycetota > Thermoleophilia > Solirubrobacterales > Solirubrobacteraceae > Palsa-744. The sequence goes on from OY970168.1 coordinate 898,790, forward strand.
CAGGCGGTGCCGGCGATCGCGCCGCGCACGCCCGCACCATCGCCGAGCCCGTTTGGCGACTGAGCGGGGCCAGCGCAGCGGTCAGTCGGCGAGGGGCGCCGGCACGCCCGCGCGGGCGGCGATCAGGCCCACCAGCCGCTCGATCGTCGAGCAGCGGATGCCGTGACGGGCGCCGGCCCGCAGGACCGCGCCGGGAATCGCATCGAGCTCGGGTGGGCGCCCGGCGTCGATGTCGCGTTGCATCGAGCTCCCGAGCGTGTCGTGCGCGAGTTCGAGCTCTGAGAGCGCGACCTTCGGATCCACGTCCTGCGCACCCTCCGCCTGCCCGACCGCGCATGCCTCCTCGATCGCGCCCACGAGGTCATCACGCAACTCGGGGGTAGCACGGATCTCGCCGAGCAGCTTGTCGTACGCGCTCGTCACGCACGCGAGCGCATTCAGTCGGACGAGCTTCGACCACATCACCTGCGCCTCCGAGCTGGCGGAGACCGGCATCGCCACCCTCACCGGGATGCCGGCATGCTCGAACGCCACCGCCGCGCCCTCCATGCCCGCTCGTGCCGCCTCACTGTGAGTAGCCATATCGATCAGCACGAACGGGCTCGTGTGGGCGATCACCCCCGGCTCAGGTCGATCGGACTCGATCCGGATCGTCCCCGCCAGCACCGGCTCGGAGCCGAAGCGCTCGCGCAGCACCGCGAGGTGATCGAGGCCGTTGAGCAGCGGCAGCACCAGCTTCGGCGCAGCAGCGATGCGTCCCAGCGCATCCTCGAGCCCCGCAGCCTTGGTCGCGACGACGAGCAGCTCGACCGGTTCCTGCAGGCGTGCAAAGGCCCGCACGCTGACGTCCATTTCCCCGAACATCACGCTGCTCACACGCAGGCCCTGGGCCTCGATCACCTCGACCGTCGACTCGCGCGCCACGATCGTAACCTCGTGGCCGTCGCGAGCGAGCATCGCAGCGACGAGCCCGCCGACGCCGCCGGGGCCCAGGATCGCGACTCTCATGTCCGGAAAGCTCTGAGCACGCTCGCGGGCATTATCGCGGGTGCGCCCGAGAGGCTCGCTCCGGGCGCGACCCAGCGCGCAGCGCGGCGGGAAAGCTCGCCAGAGCATTAGCCTGTGAGCAGAAGATGACCGCCCGACAACAGCCGCATGCCAGTGCGCAACCGGAGATCCTCGCCCGAGGGCCGTGGCCGCTCGAGCGGATCACAGCGAGCTGGCTGAACGATCATTACGAGCCCCCGCGGGAGCACACCGAAGCCGCCGACCAGGCGATCGCGCAGCTGCGCGATCGCGGGTCTCCCAGCCATGACGGCGTCGCGGCGCGGCTGGTTGACTACCGAGACGAGAGCGACGGAGGCCTGCGGATGGAGCTCCAGCCACAGCGCTGGGCGCTGCGGCTGGTGGCGGGCGACGCCTCGCAGAGCGTCGCGGCGCTGTGCGTGACGCGGGCCGCCGACGGTCGCTGGCTCGCCGGACGGCGAGCGCCCTGGGTCGCGTCGTGGGCGGGGCGTTGGGCGCTCGGCGCCGGCGGGGCCGTCGACCTCGATGAGAACCCCGCCGACACGCTCGTGCGCGAGCTCGAGGAGGAGTGGTCGGTCGCTCCCGAGCGGGTGCGCGGCGAGGCGCTCGTGCGGCTGCCGCAGCAACTCGTGATGTTCGTGGGACAGGCGTGGCTTGCCGATGGCTCCGATCTCGAGGTGGTCCCCGACCACGAGCACGACCAATACGCCTGGTGGCCGCGGGACATAGAGCGCTGGCCTGCGGAGGCGGAGGCGCCGCTGCGCTTGATGGCGCGTTGGCTCTCGGAGGGGGAGTGACCGCGAGCGTAGCCTCGATCACGAGCGCGGGCCCGCTGACGTTCACCCGCTTGAAGTGGGTGTCATTCACCCATTCGTGCATCTACGCGGCGCTGCTCGTGTGTGCATTCGCTGCCGGCAAGCCCGAGCCGCTGACGTTCGTGCTCGGTCTCACCCACGGGCTGCTGTGGATCGGGATGTCGTTGACATGCATCGTCTGCGTGCGCCTGCGCATCGTCCCGCTGCGCTTGGCGGTGGCGGTGGCCGTGCTCGGCGGCATCGGGCCCTTCTTCGGCAGCTACGAGTTCGTTCGCGAGCAACGCAGACGCACGGTGGCGAGCCACTCCTGATCGGCGATGAACGCGGGGCAGACCCGCGCTAGAGTGAGAGCAACATGGCTACGGGCACGACGACCGCGCAGACGATCGATGTCGTGACCCCCGCCGCTGGCGAGTCTGTCACAGAGGGCACGATCCTCGAATGGCACGCGAAGGTCGGCGACACGATCAAGCGCGACGACACGATCGTCGAGATCTCGACCGACAAGGTGGACGTCGAGCTGCCCTCCCCGGCGACTGGCACGGTGACGGAGATCCTCGTCGAGGAGGGGGACACGGTCACGGTCGGCCAGGTGATCGCCCGGATCGCCGTCGGCGAGAACGGCGCGAGCTCCGCGGCTGAGCCGTCCGTCTCCCAGCAGCCACCCGGCGACGGCGCGCTGGCCGATGCGACTCCGAGCGACGACGACGCGGCCGCTCAGGCCGGAGGCGGCGCAGCGGCGCCCGCGCAGGCGCGGGGCCCGAATGGATTCAACGCCTCGCCCGTCGCCGCCCGTGCGGCGGCAGCCGAGGGCGTAGACCTCGCCAGCGTCTCAGGCAGCGGGCCTGCGGGCCGAATCGTCAAGGCCGACGTGCTCGGAGCCGCCGCAAGTGGCGCCGACGTCGCCGAGAAGGCGACGGCAGACGGCGCGAAGCCCGCGGGCGCGGAGCAGCTCAAGGGCGGCGCCGCGGCGCTCGCGAGGTACATGGAGCAGTCGCGCGCGATTCCCACCGCCACCAGCTTCAGGACCCTGGCGGTGACGACGCTCGATGGCCGCAGGCGCGAGCTGAAGGCCGCGGGCGTGCGGGTATCGTTCACGCACCTGATCGCCTACGCGATCGTGCGCGCCTGTGCCGAGATGCCTGTGATGGCGCGACACTTCGCCGAGATCGACGGAAAGCCGCACAAGATCGACGACGGGGAGGTCAATCTCGGACTCGCGGTCGACGTCGAGAAGCGCGACGGCTCGCGGACGCTGATGGTTCCCGTGATCCGGGACGCCGCCGGGCTCACGTTCGATGGCTTCGTCCAGGCCTACGACGCTCTCGTCGAGAAGGCGCGCACCAACACCCTGAGCCCCGACGATCTGCAGGGGGCGAACATCACGCTCACCAACCCCGGTGGCATCGGCACGATCGCATCGGTACCGCGGCTGCTCCCGGGCCAGGGCACGATCGTCGCGACGGGCACCATCGCATACCCGCCGGGGCTGGGTGCGATCGGCGAGACGATCGGCGCCGAGAAGGTCATGACGATGACATCCACCTACGACCACAGGATCATCCAGGGCGCCGAGTCGGGTCGTTTCCTGGCAGAGGTCGAGGCGCGGCTGCAGGGCGAGCACGATTTCTACACCGAGGTGTTCGCGGCCCTCGGCGTCCAGCTCGGCGCGCCGCCGCAGGCTCCCGTCGCCGGTGCGCCGGCGACTGCGAGAGCGACGAGCGCCGCGGCGCCCGAGGGCCTGACCGAGGGCACCACGAGCGAGGAGCTGATGGCCGCGGTATACGGCGCGAGCGTGCTCGTGACGAGGTTCCGCAGCCACGGACATCTGGCCGCGCGGCTGGACCCGCTCGGCTCCGAACCCGAAGGCGAACCGGGCCTCGACCCGGAGTCGCTCGGCCTGACTCCTGAGATCACCGCGCGGATCCCGGCGCAGATCCTGCACATGTACGTACCGGGGGCGACGCTCGCCGACGCGCTGCCGCACCTGCGCGAAACCTACTGCGGCACGATCGCCTACGAGATCGAGCACATCGCTTCGCACCGTCAGCGCGTGTGGCTGCGCGAGCGCATCGAGTCGGGCGAGTTCCGCAAGCCGCTGACCGCCGAAGAGCAGCTGAACCTGCTCAACCGCCTGACCAAGGTCGACGCGCTGGAGCGCTTCATGCACAAGGCATACCTCGGCCAGCACCAGTTCTCGATCGAGGGCCTCGACATGACCGTGCCGATGCTCGACGAGCTGATCCAGCTCTCGGCCGCCTACGGCGGCAAGGAGGTCGTGATCGGGATGGCGCACAGGGGCAGGCTGAACGTGCTCGCGCACAACCTCGGCCGTCCGTATGACACGACCTTCGCCGAGTTCGAGGGTGCCTCAACGCTCGAGGCCGTCACGACCATCCCCCAGGGTGGCACCGGCGACGTCAAGTATCACCATGGCACCCAGGGGACCTACGAGCTGCCCAGCGGCGGCTCGATCATGGTCAACCTCGAGTCCAATCCGAGCCACCTCGAGTACGTCTCCTCGGTGGTCGAGGGGGCGACGCGCGCGGCTCAGACCACACGCCAGGGCCCGCACGCCCACCAGGACACCGATGCGGCGATGCCGATCGTGATCCACGGTGATGCGTCCTTCCCTGCCCAGGGAGTCGTCGCCGAGACGCTCAACCTGCAGGCGCTCGACGGCTACAAGGTCGGCGGCACGATCCACCTGATCATGAACAATCAGGTCGGCTTCACGACGGACCCCGATGACGCGCGCTCGACGCAGTGGGCCTCGGACCTCGCCAAGGGCTTCGACGTGCCGATCATCCACGTCAACGCCGATGACGTGCCCGCCTGCATGAGCGCAGTGCGCCTGGCATTCGCCTTCCGCCAGGAGTTCGGCCACGACGTGCTGATCGACATAATCGGCTATCGGCGCTTTGGCCACAACGAGTCCGACGAGCCCGCCTACACCCAGCCGGAGATGTACGCGACGATCAAGAGCAAGAAGCGCATCACCGAGCTGTGGGCCGAACGGCTGATCGCCGACGGGGTGATCACCCGCGAGGAGGTGGACAAGCGCGGCCAGAGCGTCTGGGACGAACTGACGCTGCTTCATCAGCGCCTGAAGGCCCGCATCGAGGCAGCCGCCGAGCAGGGCACAGAGCAGGGCACGGGCGAGTACCAGCTCGACCGCTCGCCCAGCCCAGAGGTCAGCACGGCCGTGCCCGAACCGAGGCTGCGCGAGCTCGGCGAGGAGCTCCTGCGGGTGCCGGAGGGATTCACCGTCCACCCGAAGCTCGTCAAACAGCTCGAGCGGCGTCGCGAGGCGCTGGCGGCCGATGACTCCGCGCCGAGCGACCCCGCCGATGGAGCCGCCAAGCCGGCGCACAGGATCGACTGGGCGCATTCCGAGGCGCTCGCGTTCTCATCACTGCTGACCGAAGGAACCCCCATCAGGCTGACCGGACAGGACACGGAGCGAGGAACCTTCAGCCAGCGCCACCTCGTGCTGCACGACGCGAAGACGGGCCAGGCTGTCTGCCCGATCCAGAGCCTGCCCGAGGCGCTGGCGCCATTCGAGCTGCACAACAGCCCCCTGTCCGAGCTGGCGTGCCTCGGCTTCGAGTACGGCTACAGCCAGGAGGCGCCGGAGACGCTCGTGCTGTGGGAGGCGCAGTTCGGCGACTTCGTCAACGGCGCTGACGTGATCATCGACCAGTTCATCGTGTCCGGGCTCGCCAAGTGGGGTCAGACCTCGCGCCTGACGCTGCTGCTGCCCCACGGCTATGAGGGATCGGGGCCCGAGCACTCCTCAGCGCGCCTCGAGCGCTTCCTCTCACTCGCCGCCGAGGGAAACATCCGCGTGGCGAGCCCGACGACGCCGGCTCAGTACTTCCATCTGCTGCGCCGCCAAGCGCGGGTGGCCAAGCAGCGCCCGCTCGTGGTGATGACGCCGAAGTCGCTGCTGCGCCTGCCGCAGGCGACCAGCACACTCGCCGAGATGTCGGGTGAGACGAGCTTCCAGCAGGTGCTCGCGGAGCCCGGCGTGGTGCCCGAGCGCGTGCAGCGGCTTGTGCTGTGCACGGGCAAGATCTACTACGACCTCGTCGGACACCCCGACCGGCCGTCGCACCAAGGCCTTGCGCTCGGGCGCATCGAGCTGCTCTACCCATTCCCCGAAGGTCAGATCATGGACCTGCTGAGCTCCTATCCAAACCTGCAGGAGGTCGTCTGGGTGCAAGAGGAGCCGCGCAACATGGGGGCGCGTGCTCACATGTTCCCGCGCCTGATGCAGATCCTGCCCGAGAACATCCGCTTCGGCTACATCGGCCGGCCGGAGCGGGCCAGCCCGGGTGAGGGCTATCCGGCGGCGCACATCGCAGAACAGACCCGGATCGTCACCACGGCGATCGACCTCGGCGTGCCGATCTCCCAGTATCCGCGCAAGAATCCCGGCCAGCGCTGATGGGAGCGCTGTGGCGCAGATTCCGGCTGATCCTCGCGCAACGCAAGCGCAAGCGGCTCGGCCGCTAACGACTGCGCCAGACCGGGTCGCGCTTCTCCTTGAACGCCTGCGCACCCTCCTTGGCGTCCTCGGAGACCATCACCGGGCCTGCGATCTCGCCCTGCCGCTGCCACATCTCGGCGCTCGACCAGTCGTACTGCTCCTGCAGGATGCGCTTGGAGGCGGTCAGCGCAAGCGGTCCATTGCCCGCGATCGCCCCAGCCAGCTGGAGCGCCGCCTCGACGGCCGCGCCGGGCTCGACGAGACGGTTGACGACGCCGAATTCGTAGAAACGCTCGGCCGGGAACGGGTCACCGGTGAGCGCGAGCTCCATCACCGCGTGGTAGGGCATACGTCGTGGCAGGCGCAGAAGCGCTCCTCCCGCCGCCACCAGCGACCGCTTGGCCTCGGGGATCCCCATTTTCGCCCCCCGCGCCGCGACGATCAGATCGCAGGCAAGCGCGATCTCCAAGCCGCCCGCGACCGCGAAGCCCTCGATCGCGGCGATCAACGGCTTGCTCGAGGCCCGCTGCGCGATGCCCGCGAAGCCGCGGTCGCCAAACCAGGGCGACTCGCCGCGCACGAACGCGCCCAGATCCATGCCGGCGCAGAAGAACCCACCCGCGCCGGTCAGAACGCCGACCGACAGATCCTGCTCCTCGTCGAGCCGATCGAGTGCGCCCGCCACGCCCTCGGCCAGTGCCGCGTTGACGGCATTGCGCACCTTCGGCCGGTTGAGCGTGATCAACAGGATGTTGTCGCAGCGCTCAACGAGCACCGCCGGCGCGCTCTCCCCGGGCATGGTCGGGAACTATGCCCGAAAGCGCGCCCGGGGGCTATCCGCCGTCGTCCGGGCTGACATCCGCGCTCGGCTGCGCCGCCGGGTGCGCCTGCGCTGGTGCGGGCGTTGCCTGCGTCGCCGCAGGCGTCGGCGCTGCCAACGGGGCTTGTGGCGCCACGGGAGCCTGCGGCGGGGGCGCGGGGGCCGGGGGCTGCAGGGCACTAGGCAGGTGGATCGCATCCGTGTTGACCGCCTCGCGGAACTCGCGGATGCCGCGCCCGAGCTTGCGCGCGAGTTCGGGCAGGCGTTTGGGGCCTAGCACGATCAGCGCGACGGCGCCGATGAACAGCAGGTGAACTGGACTCTCGATTCCCACGTCAGCTCCTGTGAAATTGCGTGGACCCGCGGCCGGGTCGCCAAGGCCGTGAGATCCAGAGTACCGCCGCGCACGGGCGTAGGGTGCGGCTGGTGGGGCAGGAATCCGTCGCAGCGCAGGGTCGTCCCTATCCGCCACCCCCCGCCAGCGAGCCCGCGTGGCCGTCACAGCTGACCGCGCTCGCGATAATCGCCGTGCAACTGTCGCTCCCGGGACGGTTGACAGTGGGCCCGACGTGGGTGCTGCCCTCGCTCGAGGCGGCGCTGCTGATCGGCCTGTTCATCGCGACGCCTCACGAGCTCGAGTACGAGCATCCCGGCCGGCGACGGGTGGCGCTCACCATCACGGCGCTCGTGAGCGTCGCAAATGCGTGGTCGCTCGGAGAGCTCACGCACTTCCTGCTGCACCACCACGTCGACAACGGCCAGCAGCTGATCGGCTCGGGACTGCTGATCTGGCTGACGAACTTCCTGATCTTCGCGCTGTGGTACTGGGAGATCGATCGAGGTGGACCGGGGCGGCGCGCCGCGGCGCACGACGGGGCGCCGGATTTCCTGTTCCCGCAGATGTCCGACGACCGGGTCGAGCCGCTCAACTGGAGACCGGAGTTCTTCGACTACCTGTACGTCTCGCTCACCAACGCAACCGCGTTCTCGCCCACCGACACGATGCCGCTGAGCGGGACCGCCAAGGGCATGATGGGAGTGCAGGCGGTCGTGTCGCTGATCACGATCGGGCTCGTGTTCGCGCGCGCTGTGAACGTCCTCTAGGCACTAGGCCTGGGCGACCGGAACCGAGCCTGGCTCGAGCGCCAGCGCCTGGACGATCAGCCCATGCACGGCCTCGCCAGCGCCGAGCTCCTGGGCACGTCGCAGCGCGAGCAGCGAGCCCTCGCGGTCGAGCAGGCGCAGGCGCAGGCGCCCGAGGCGCTCCCACGCGCCCGCGTCGGTGGGGCCGCGATCGGCGGCGCGCTCGGCCGCCTCCTCAGCGAGGTCGATCGCGCCCATGTCCTCGTAGATGCGAGCTGCAAAGCGGTGGGCGGCGGGATGGGAGGGGTCGACACGCGCCCAGTCACGCACCGAGCGCGCCGCCGCATCGAGGTTTCCGGACTGCCAGAAGGCGAGCGTCATCAGGCGCAGCACCGAGACGTTGCGGGGCTCTGCGTCGCGGGCGTAGACCAGACGCTGGGCCGCGAGCGCGTAGTCGCCCTCGGCCATCGCGCGCTGGGCGGCGACCATGAAGCGCTCGACACGCTCGGAGGAGGGATCCGGTTTGGAGAAGTCCACGAAGCGCATGCTGCCGGCGGGCACCGTGCGGATGCCGTGGCTGAAGCGCACGCGCGCCCACTGCTGCACCTCCTCCTCGCCCGTCGGATCGCCGGTGAAGTAGATGCCGGCGACCGTACCCACTCCCCACTCCGGGTAGGACAGACAGCGGGCGTAGCGGTGCACGACCGAGTGGTCGGGAACGCGGCTCGCGAACGGATCGTGCTTGGCCTGATCGGCCGCGTGCTCGCGGGCACGCTGCTCGGCCTCGTAGGCGCGCCGGCCGGCCTCCTCGCGCTCGCGGCGCGCCGCCGCTGCGCTCGCGCGGACGGCATTGCGCGAGACGCGACCGCCGCGCGAGGTTTCGGCGAGGCGCTCGAGCTGGTCGGCGGCCTCGTTGATCGCCTTCAGGTGGCGCTCGTGCTCGAAGCGGCTCGCGGCGGGCGCGATGTCGGGGTGCCAGCGCTTTGCCATCCGGCGCCGTGCCAGCTGAACATCACGCTTGCCGAAGGGAGGCTCGAGCTCCAGCAGCAGCAGATGCTTCTCGATGTCAAGCACGTTCGCGGGCATGACCAAACAACGTTAGCGAGAGGCCCCCAAGCATGGGTTGCTGCAGACCACTGTCAGCAGCACGTGGACAGTCGCGCGGGCGAGGCTCGCGCCCACGAGCAGATGACTGCACCCGGGACCGATACGTCGAGCGCCTATCCTGCTGGCGCGATGTCAGCGCAATACGTCTTCACGATGCACCGGCTCACGAAGGTGCACCCGCCCGACAAGACAGTGCTCGAGAACATCACGCTCGCATTCCTGCCCGGAGCGAAGATCGGGGTGCTGGGATACAACGGTGCCGGGAAGTCGACGCTGCTGCGGATCATGGCCGGACAGGACCAGGAGTTCCGGGGCGACGCCGCGCTCGCTCCGGGTGCAACGGCGGGAATGCTCGCCCAGGAGCCGGCCCTCGATGACAGCAAGGACGTCCGCGGCAACGTCGAGGAGGGAGTCGCCGTCAAGAAGGCGCTGCTCGATCGCTTCAACGAGCTGGCGGCCAACTACTCCGAGGACAACGCCGACGAGTTCGCTGCCGTGCAGGCGCAGATCGACGCGGCCGACGCCTGGGACTTGGAGACACAGCTGGAGTACGCGATGGACGCCCTCAGGCTGCCCCCCGCCGATGCGCAGGTGACGACGCTCTCGGGCGGCGAGCGCCGCCGCGTGGCGCTCTGCAGGCTGCTGCTGAGAGCGCCCGACCTGCTGTTGCTCGACGAGCCCACCAACCACCTCGACGCCGAGTCGGTCGCCTGGCTCGAGCGCCACCTCGCCGAGTACAAGGGCACGGTCGTCGCGGTCACGCACGACCGCTACTTCCTCGACAACGTAGCCGGCTGGATCCTCGAGCTCGACCGTGGCAGGGGCATCCCCTACGAAGGCAACTACTCGAGCTGGCTGGAGCAGAAGCAGGCCCGCCTCGCGCAGGAGGAGCGCGCCGACAAGGGCCGCCAGCGGACGATCACGGCCGAGCTGGAGTGGGTCCGCACCAACCCCAAGGGACGCCGGACCAAGTCCAAGGCACGGCTCGCGCGCTACGAGCAGCTCGTCGCCGAGGAGCGCAACGTCAAGCTCGAGGAGGTCCAGATCCACATTCCCCCGGGGCCGCGCCTGGGCGAGGTCGTGCTGCGTGCCAGCGACCTGCGCAAGAGCTTCGGCGAGAAGCTCTTGATCGAGGACCTGAGCTTCGATCTGCCGCGCGCGGGGATCGTCGGGGTGATCGGCGCCAACGGTGCCGGCAAGACGACGCTGTTTCGCATGATCACCGGCGAGGAGACGCCCGACTCGGGCACGCTCGAGCTGGGCGAGAGCGTACAGCTCGCATATGTCGACCAGTCACGCGACGCGCTCGATCCGAACAAGAGCGTCTGGGAGGAGATCTCCGAGGGGCTCGACCAGCTGAAGGTCGGCGAACGAGTGGTGAACTCGCGCCAGTACACGGCGGGCTTCAACTTCAAAGGATCAGACCAGCAGACCAAGATCGCCAGGCTCTCTGGCGGCGAGCGCAACCGGGTCCATCTCGCCAAGCTGCTGCGCACCGGCGGCAACCTGCTGCTGCTCGACGAGCCCACGAACGACCTCGACGTCGACACGCTGCGCGCGCTCGAGCAGGCGCTACTCGGCTTCCCGGGCTGCGCGATGATCATCTCCCACGACCGCTGGTTCCTGGACCGGGTGGCAACGCACGTGCTCGCGTTCGAAGGCGACTCGCAGGTGCTCTGGTTCGAGGGCAACTTCGACGCCTACGAGGAGCATCGGCGCGCACGGCTCGGCGCCAGCGCCGAGCGACCGCACCGCATCACCTACAAGCGTCTCGTACGTGGCTGAGGAGACCTCGCCAATGGCCGAGCACCCCTCCTCGACCGCCGGAGAAGCCGTCACGACGGTCGCCGGAGAAGCCGTCACGACGGCCGCCGGAGACGCCGTCACGACGGCCGCAGGCGCGCCGTCCCCGGCCGCCGGGCCGAGCGCCGGGCTGGGCAAGTTCGACCGCGATACCGCCATACAGCGGCTCGAGTCCACGGGCCCCGCTGGGCGCAGGGCCGGCGCCACGTTCGCCGCCACGGTCTCGCCGGACTGGCGCGCCGGCCGCGGCCCCCACGGCGGCTACATCGCAGCGATGATCCTGCGGGCTCTCACCGAGACGGTCGCCGACCCCGCCCGCTCGGTGCGGTCGTTGACGATCCACTACGCACGCGCGCCCGAACCGGGGCCGGTGAGGATCGAGACCACGATCGAGCGGGCCGGGCGTTCGCTGAGCACTCTGTCCGCACGCCTGCTGCACGAGCACAGCACCCTCGCGCTCGCACTCGCCGCCTTCTCGGTCCCGTGGAGCGGACCGGAGGTGGACGACCTGCCGATGCCCGACGTGGAGCCCGCCGAGGACGCCCGCGAGCCAGGAACGCTGGCGGCGTTGGGGGCGCCCCCGTTCACGAGACACATCGTGCTGCAGCATCGCATGGGAACCGCGCCGTTCGGCGGCTCTCAGGGCCCGATGGAAATCGGCGGCTGGCTGGGCCTGGCCGAGCCGCGGGCAATCGATGCGATCTCGCTCGCGTTCCTGGCCGACGCGCTGTTTCCGCCGCCCTTCACGCGCCTGAGCGAGCGTGCGGTAAGCCCGACGATCGACCTCACGGTGCACTTCCGCGGCTCCCCGCCCGCTCCCGCGGACAGCGCTCCGCACGAGCTATGCCTGGCGCGCTTTCACTCGACCGTCGTGCACGAGGGCTTCTTCGAGGAGGACGGGGTCATCTGGGCGCCCGACGGAACCCTGCTCGCCCAGTCGCGCCAGCTCGCGCTGCTGATGCCCGCGCCGAAGGGGTAGGATGCGCCGATGGCTGACTACACCGCCAAGCGGATCGATGACATGCAGGCCTCACACGGCGGCGCGATGAAGAAGGCTCGTGCCGAGCTGGGCGTTACCTCGTTCGGCTTCCAGGTGATCGATCTCCCTCCCAGCTACGCGGACTACCCCGAGCACGACCACGCCGAGAGCCGCCAAGAGGAGGTCTACGGTGCGCTCGCCGGCTCAGGGCAGATCGACGTCGAAGGCGAGCGGATCGACATCTCGCCCGAAGTGTTCGTGCGCGTCGGAGCCGGTGCTCGTCGCAAGGTCTACCCGGGCCCCGACGGCCTGAGGCTGATCGCTCTCGGTGCCGTGCCGGGCGAGGCCTACACGCTCAGCGCCTCGACCGAGCTGGAGTAGCCGGACCGTCGCGCCGGATCGCCCGCGGCGCTCTGATGCGGGCGGATGTCGCGGCGCTCTGATGCGGGCGGACGTCGCGGCGGCAGTTTGACCTGGGCGGTCTAGCGCGCGAACGAGGTCTCGTCGTCGAGGCGCAGCGCCGCGGCGGCGATCAGCTGGGCCGTGGCCTCGACGTCGTCGATCTGCACGAGCTCGACCGGCGAGTGCATGTAGCGCAGCGGCACCGACACGAGCGCCGTGGCGACACCGGCGCGGCTGAGGTGAACGGCGTCGGCGTCGGTGCCGGTGGCGCGGGCGGAGGCCTCGACCGTGAACGGCAGCTGCTCGGCGACGGCCGTCTCATACAGCAGCTCGAACAGCTGTGGATTGATCGTCGAGCCGCGCGTGACGACGGGCCCGGAGCCGAGCTCGTGCTTGCCGAGCTCCTTGACCTCGACCCCGGGGGCGTCGGTGGCATGCGTGACATCGATCACGATCGCCGCATCGGGCTCGAGCGAATACGCGCTCGTACGCGAGCCGCCGAAGGTGATCTCCTCCTGGGCGACCGCCACCGCGACGACCTCCCACTCCGAGCCTCCCGCCTGCGCCACCAGCTGCGCGGCATGGAGCGCGACGTAGGAGCCGATGCGGTTGTCCAGCGCGCGCGATACGAGCCTCTTGCCCAGCACCTCCACGGGGTCGGCGTCGATCACGGCGACGTCGCCGATCCGCACCAGCTCGCGCGCCTGATCGCCGTCCTCGGCGCCGATGTCGATGTGCAGGTCGCGAATCTCCGGAGCCTTCTTGCGTTCCTCGTCGCGCAGTAGGTGGATCGGCTTCTTGCCGACCACCCCCTTCAGCTCGCCGCCACGCGTCGCCAGCGAGACACGCTGTCCGATCAGGATCTGGGCATCCCAGCCGCCGACCGGCTGAAACCAGAGAAAGCCGTCGTCGTCGATGTGGCTGACGATCAGGCCGATCTCGTCGATGTGACCCATCACCACCAGCCGCCGCGGCGGCTGCGCGGCGCCGTGCCGCGGAGCTACGCGCGCCAGCGGGGTGCCGACGACGTCCGTCTCGACCTCCGCGAACGCCTCCGCGGCCTGGCGCCACACCTCCGCAGCAGGGGTCTCGTATCCAGAGGGCCCGTGAGCGCGGAGCAGATCGAGCAGCAGGTCTGGGACGCCGCCATCCTCGGCGGCGCTCATCCGGCGGACGGCGAAGCGGCCGGTTCGGAGGAGAGCAGCGCCCGCAGCACGTACTGCAGAATACCTCCATGCCGGAAGTACTCGGCCTCGCGCGGCGTGTCGATCCGCACGCGCGTCGAGAAGTGGGTCTCCTCGCCCGAATCGCTGCGCGCGATCACCCCTACCTCGCCGGGCGGCGCGCCAGCGCCGGCCATCGCCTCGGCGAGGCCCACGATCGTGAACAGCTCCGCGCCGCTGAGGCCGAGCGATCCGCCGCTCTCGCCATCGGCGAACTGCAGTGGCAGCACCCCCATCCCGATCAGGTTCGAGCGGTGGATGCGCTCGAAGCTCTGCGCGATCACCGCGCGCACGCCGAGCAGCTTCGTGCCCTTGGCCGCCCAGTCGCGCGAGGAGCCCGAGCCGTACTCGCGCCCGCCGATCACGATCAGCGGCACGCCCTCCTGTCCGTAACGAACCGCCGCCTCGTAGATCGACATCTGCTCGCCGTCAGGCAGATGCCGCGTCACCCCTCCCTCGGGCAGCGGCGCGCTCCCGCCGCCGAGGAGGTTGCGCAAGCGGATGTTCGCGAATGTGCCCCGGACCATCACCTCGTGGTTACCGCGCCGCGACCCGTATGAGTTGAAGTCGCGCGGCGCCACGCCCTGCTCCTGCAGGTAGAGGCCAGCGGGGCCATCGCGCTTGATCGCCCCCGCGGGAGAGATGTGGTCGGTCGTGACACTGTCGCCGAGCAGCGCGAGCACGCGCGCGCCCGCGATGTCCTCGATCGCCTCCGGCTCGCGGGGCATCCCCTCGAAGTAGGGCGGCCTGCGCACGTAGGTCGAGTCTGCCTGCCACGCGAAGAGATCCCGCCCATCGGCTCCCTCGCCGTGGATCGCCGCGCCGTTGCCCGTGCCTACGCCGCTGCCGGCGCCAGCGGCCCCGCCGTCGCGGTTCCCGGTGCCGTCGCCGTTCTCCGTGCGGGCGCCGTTCTTGGGACTGGAGCCGTTGCCCGCGGCCGGGGCGTCGGCGAGCGCGTTCCAGCGCTCGTCGCCCGCGAACACCTCGGAGTAGCTCTTGCGGAACATATCCGCCTGCACCGCCTCCTCGATCGTGCGCGAGACCTCGTGCTCGGAGGGCCAGATGTCGCTTAGGAACACCTGCTCGCCCCGCGAGTCCACGCCGAGGGGATGGCTGAGGATGTCGATGTCCATCGTGCCCGCGAGCGCGTAGGCGACGCACAGCGGCGGCGAGGCGAGGTAGTTCATCTTCACGTCTGGGTTGATGCGCCCCTCGAAGTTGCGGTTGCCCGACAGCACCGACACGACCGCGAGATCCTGCTCGCCGACCGCTTGGGAGATCTCCGCGGGCAGCGGGCCCGAGTTGCCGATGCAGGTCGTGCAGCCGTAGCCGACGAGGTTGAACCCCAGCTGCTCGAGCGGCTCTGTCAGCCCCGCGCGGTCGAGATATTCGGTGACCACCTTCGAGCCGGGCGCGAGCGAGGTCTTGACCCACGGCTTGCGCGCCAGGCCACGCTGGACCGCGTTGCGCGCGAGGATGCCTGCGCCGATCATCACCGACGGGTTCGAGGTGTTGGTGCAGCTGGTGATCGCCGCGATCACAACGTGGCCGTGGTCGAGCTCGAAGCTCTCGCCGCCGAGCTCGACACGGGCGTGCGCATGCGTGCGCTCGGGGCTGCGTGCCGCCGGTTTCAGGTGCTGCGGCGGAGCGCCCACGCCCGTCGGCTCGTGGCCGGGGACCCCGTTCGCCGGCGGGTCGGAGGCCGGGTAGGACTCCGCGACCGCCTCGTCGTGGGCGTCCTGCTGCTCGCCGTCGCTGGCGACATAGTTCTCGAGCGCGTCGATGAACGCGCCGCGCGCGCCGCTCAGCGCGACCCGGTCCTGCGGGCGCTTGGGTCCTGCGAGACTTGGCTCAACCGTGCCGAGGTCGAGCTCGATCGTGTCCGAGAAGGCGGGCTCGGGCGAATGCTCGTCGTGCCACATCCCCTGCTCGCGCGCGTAGGCCTCGACCAGCGCTACCTGCTCCGCCGGGCGCCCTGTCAGCTCCAGATAGCGCAGCGTCTCGGCATCGACCGGGAAGATCGCACAGGTCGAGCCGAACTCGGGCGACATGTTGCCGATCGTCGCGCGATCGGCGATCGGCAGGCCGTCGAGCCCATCGCCGTAGAACTCGACGAACATCCCCACCACTCCACGTTCGCGCAGCATCTCCGTGACGGTCAGCACTAGGTCGGTGGCGGTCGCGCCCTCGGGCAGGTCGCCGTGCAGCCGAACGCCCAGCACCTGCGGGATCAGCATCGACATCGGCTGCCCCAGCATCGCCGCCTCCGCCTCGATCCCGCCCACTCCCCAGCCGAGCACCCCCAGGCCGTTGACCATCGTCGTGTGCGAATCGGTCCCGACGAGCGTGTCGGGATAGGCCTGGACGATCGGCGATCCCGCCGAATCCGCCGCCGCGCGCGTGGCTGTGGCGGCCGCATCGCCGCTCGGTGGCTCGGCGCCGAACACGACCCGGGCGAGATACTCGAGGTTGACCTGATGGACGATTCCCGTGTCCGGCGGAACCACGGCGAAGTGCTCGAACGCACCCTGGCCCCAGCGCAGGAACGCATACCGCTCGCGGTTGCGCTCGAACTCGCGCTCGGCGTTGAGCCTGAACGCGTCGCGGGTCCCGAACGCGTCGACCTGGACGGAATGATCGATCACGAGCTCGGCCGGCGCCAGCGGGTTGATCCTCGCCGAATCGCCTCCCATCGCCGCCATCGCATCGCGCATCGCGGCCAGATCCACGACGGCTGGCACGCCCGTGAAGTCCTGCATCAACACGCGTGCGGGCGTGAACGCGATCTCCCGGCTCGGCTGCGCGGCGGGGTCCCAGCCGGCCAGTGCCTCGATGTCCTGCGACTGCACCGAGCCGTTGCCCTCGGTCCGCAGCAGGTTCTCGAGCAGCACCTTCAGAGAGAAGGGGAGCCTCGCGACGTCGAATCGCCCGGCGAGTGCATCGAGGCGAAAGATCTCGTACTCACGGCCACCGACCGCGAGGGTCGACGCAGCGCCAAAGCTGTTCTGAGACATAGGCCTCCTTTGTTTTGCCGGTATGCCTGAAGTCTCGCAGAAGCACTGCGCAGCCCCGGTGGGTGGCGCTACGAGCGCTAGTGCGGGCGGGCAGAGGCGCGCGTGACGCGACCCTTGCCCTGACGCTTTGAGCGCATCAACGCCGAGTCGGCGGCCTGCAGCAGCGCATCGGCGCTCATCGGAGGCTGCCATTGGGCGACCCCGATCGACGCCGCCACGAGGCTCTCCTGGCCGTCGGCGCCGACACCAGGACCATCGTGCGCCGCGTCCGCTTGGGCGCCCGGCAGCTCGAGCATCCGCTCGAGCACGCGTGAGGCAGCGGTCGCCGCGCTCTCGAGGTCGGCGTTGGGCAGGATCACGACGAACTCGTCGCCGCCATAGCGCGCGACGCGATCGAACGCCCGGAACTCGCCGACGAAAGCCTGCGCGACTTCCCGCAGCACATCGTCACCGGCCTGGTGGCCATGGCGATCGTTGACCAGCTTGAAGTTGTCGAGATCGATCAACATGCACGACAGCGGCGTCCCGGTGCGGGTGGCGCGTCCGATCTCCTCCTGCAGGCGCCTGCGCATCGCGCGATGGTTCATGCAGCCCGTGACGGGATCCGTGCCCGCCTCAGCCCTCGCACGCACCAGCGCGAGCGCGGTCGCGGCCTGATCCACGAGCGTGCTCGCGAGCTCCAGTGAGCGAGCGTCGAACTGAGCCTCATCGCTGCACACCAGCACCACCACCGCCTCGACGTCCGCTCGCACCATCAGCGGCAGCAGCACCGCGCTGCGCGCTTCACCGCTGGCCGCGACTCGCGGGACCGAAGCCGCCAGCTCGCCGGGGTCCGCTGCCAGGAAGGCGCGCCCGGCGCTCGCCACCCAGGCGACGCCCGCAGGTCGC
Organism: uncultured Solirubrobacterales bacterium; assembly: GCA_963706765.1. Lineage (GTDB taxonomy): Bacteria > Actinomycetota > Thermoleophilia > Solirubrobacterales > Solirubrobacteraceae > Palsa-744. The sequence goes on from OY970168.1 coordinate 916,442, forward strand.
TCGGCGCGCGGCGTCAGGTAGCTGAGTCGGCCGTCGCCCTCGAACAGGTAGACGACCACCAGCTCGTCCTCATCGGGCGGCCCATGGAGGTGATGGACATGCACCTCCGCCGCCCCCGGCGCGCGCAGCAGCTCGCGCGCCAGCCCGCGGAAGATCGCCTCACCGTCGCCGGCGCTGTCGGCGAGCAGCGTCAGTCGACGTACGCCAGCCAGCAGCGGATCGCTGCCAGCGACACCCTGGTCGGCCCCGCCGCGAGCGCGCAATTCATCCGGGTCCCAGCGCTGCTCGCCACCGGGCGCGCGACCCGAGTCATACGGTAGGCCTGAGGTGTCCGTACCCATGGAGCCCATGCCATCAATCTACGGCAAATCCGAGGGGCTGCAAGCTGCAGCCCCTCGGGCGCCCACGCTGCAGTCCGGCCGCGGCCGGAGGCGACCGCTACCTGTATGTGACGGTCACAAACGATGCCGATGTCGGCGCGGCGCCCTTCTTGGAGGCGATGAAGCCGACGCGGATCTTGACTTTCAACGGACGGCGATGTCTGCGGCCGGCCTTCGACAGCGACACCTTCAGGGTCGCAGCTTTCTGAGCCTTGCTGAGCTTGCGGAACACAGTCGCGACGTTCTTGCCTTTGCCGCTGATCCGACCGGGTGCGTAGGTGTGAACGGTCAGATAGGCGGTGTTGCCGACAGTCTTGTGACCGACGATCCGCACGCCGCAGTTGGTTACCGAGATCGCCGTGTTCTGTTTCAGCGTCTTGCCGTTCTGCGCCGTCATCGTCGTCGGCATCACGAGCTTGCTCGCACACAGGTTCCCGTTCGCGGCGAGCGCCGAATGCGCGCCGACAGGAAGGTTCAGTTCGACGCTCGAGACCGGCACGTCGGGCGTCGAGGCGAACGTGGTCGTGGTGATGCCCTTTTTGATCGCCGTGTTCCCGGTCATGATGATTTTCACGCCACTGCCTTCGAGCACCAGGTCGAGATCGGGGAACGCCGCTCCACCGTGCGAGACGATGTACGCCGAACCCGTCAGCTTCGTCGGCAGGGTCGGCGTCGTGACGGTTGCGCCACCGACTTTCGAGTCGACCGGGCATTCCTTGGGGTTGTTGGCGAACGTCTTTTCCAGGCACGCTTTCTGCAGCGTCGTCAGTCGCGAGGGCAGTTGCTTGGGCAGCTGCACGACCACCGACTTGAAGTTCGCCTGGCCCGCCGGCTGGGTGATCTTCGTCACCAGGCTGGCGCCGTTGGCTTTCGAGGTTTTCCCGGTCGAGGACGCCGTGAACGTCGGCTTGAAGGCCAGCGCGCTGCAGTTGTTGACCTGGAACGGCGTCGACAGGCTGACGCTCGAGCTCGTCCCGCCGCCCGGACTGAACCCGGAGAGGGTCGATTCGGTCGCCAGCGTCGCGCAGTTGGTCGGGTTGACCAGGAAGCCCTGTTTGTTGATTTCGATCTGCACCGCACGGAGACGAAGCGGCACGCCCGCGAAGATCCTGGGCAGCGTGCTCGTCGCGGTCACGCGCGCCGTGGTCTGGTCGATCGTGATCGCTCCCCTGCTGACGACGTTGCCGAGCGCGAACGGGCCCGCGTTGGCCGGGACCACGATCGTGAGCCCATATGGGGCGCCGTTGTAGGGGCCGGTCAGGAACACACCGCCGACGAACGTGAACGGCACGCCAGAGCCTGCTTCGGCTCGCACGATGCCGATCTGGCTCGCAGCCGGGCATTCGCCTTTGCTCGCCTGCGGTTCGCCGCAGAGCGTGACCGCCGGGATCTTGCCGACGAGGCCAGCGGGCAGCGTCGTCTTGATCGTGTTGAGGAACTGGTCGCCTTCGGGGCGGGTGTAGCGGATCGCGAACGAGGTGTTCGCGCCGCCGTTCGCCGGAGGCTGGTTGGCCGTGGTCTGGCCCGGCCCGAACGGCAGCGGGTTCGCGCACGCCCCGCCCGAGCCGTTGTTGACCGTGAACGCGCTGGTCGTCGACTGCGAAGCGGTCCCGGAGAACGGAGTGAAGCTGGCGTTCGTCGTCGCCGTGCCGCATTTGAGTGGATTGACGATCGGCGCCAAGCCGCCGCCGTTGAAGTGCAGCACGACGTTGCTGAACGGCTGTTCGGGGTTTTCGCTGAACGTCGCGGACACCTGACCGTTGGACTGGTTGACCGATACGTTCCCTTTCACGCGCACCGAGACGCCATACCGTTCAGAGTTGACGACGAGATACATCGGGAACGATTTGGTGTTGGTTATTTTCGCCGTTTCGTCGGGGGAGCCGAGATACATGTTGCCGCTCAGCGACCCGGGCGGAAGCGTCGGCACTTCGAGCGTCGCGCTGCCGACCCGCGAGCTCGCGGGACAGCTTTCGTTGACGTTGGTTGTCTTCACGCGAAGCATTGCCTGCGCAGGCGTACATGCGGTGAGCCCGGCCGCGGCGGAGGGGTTGAGCGTCATGCCGGGCGGCAGCACGATCGTCGCGGATTTCAGCTGCGAGGAATCGACTTTGGTCGGATCGTGCGGGATCGCGACTTCGGTGCTGATCCCGTCGGGTCTGTCCGAGCCCGTCGTTTCAGGCGACAGCGCGAAGCTCGGAGCGAAGGGAAGCGCCGCGCAGTTGCGCAGGCCGATCGGGGTCGTGTAGTTCCTGACCGCCATCGCGCCTTCGCCTTCGAGCGTCAGCCGGGTCGTGTTGTTCCCGGGACAGCTGGTGGCGTTGGTGATGAAGTCTCCCCTGCCGCTGCGCCCGAAGAAGACGAGCCTCGAGCTGACCAGCGGAAGCGCCGTGGAGACTTCGATGTTGAAGTAGTCGTGATAGTCGGCCTGCCCCGTGCCCTTGGCTTCGGCGCCCCATTCGACGCTGCCTTCGATCAACGTGTGCGCGAAGTACTGAGCTTCTTCGATTTCCGGTTTGGTTCCTTTGAAGACTTCGAACAGCTTCGCTTCGGTGAGAGGTTTCGGGAGTTTGAGCGCCACTCCGAACTCGGATGCCAGTCCCTGGGGCTGTTCGAGATTGTAGACTTCTCCTTCGATCGGCACGTCCCCCGCCGGCCCGGCGAACACCGTGACCTTGTTGACGCCGATCTTGGTTTCGGATTTACACGCCGGGGCGCCGAAGAAGCCCGACCCCGGAAGCGCTTCGGCACCGAATTCCGCTGCCGAGCACTGCGCCACAGCCGTCGGGGCCGTGGCCAGCCCCGGGGCCACGTCGGTCCTGATGTGGCTGACGACGCCTGTCGGAATCGCGGCCGGAAGTTTGCCAGTTGTCGTCACGCTGAATGCGGTGACGCCGAACGGCACGCGTGCGCCCGCCTGCAGTTCGCCCTGTTCTTCGGCTTCGGCCGTGTTTGGTTCCTTGGGATAGGAGAAAACGCCCCCGATCAGTTCCTGCCCGCACGTTTCGTGCCCTTCAGAGCAGTTGACCGCGACGAATTTTTCGATGCCCACCGCCGCCTGTGCCGCGGCAGGGACCGCTACGGCGAGAAGTGCCCCTATGAGAACCGTCAAAAGCGAAAACCGAAGCTGCAAGCGCATGCCTACCTCCCGATTGAACCAGGGCACTATCGCCCTCTATGACCCCTGGAGTCATTAAAAGTTGCGAAAAGTCCAACGCATGTATTAGACGCGCCGCCCTCATGTCCTGCAGATGGGCGCCACGCCCCGCGCCGCCAATGTCGGGCGGATTCGCGCGATCAGCGCATCGGGGCGGGACGCTGTGGGGGCCGCCCAGCCGGCTCCCCGGGTGCCCGCGTGCTCGCATCAGAGCCCGGGCGAGCGCGATCGTCCTCGCCGCTGTCAAGACCCTCGGCTCGCGACACGGAGCCGATCTGCACCGGCTCGCCGAAGCTGACCTTCAGCAGCGCGCCGCCGCCGGGGGCGTTCGCCGCCTCGGCGTGCCCTCCGCAGGCTTCCGCGGCCTGCCGCACGATCGCCAGCCCCAGGCCCGAGCCCGGGAGCTCGCGCGCGCGGTCGGCGCGGTAGAAGCGATCGAACACATGCGGGAGATCCCGCTCGGCAAAGCCTGGCCCGTGGTCGCGGACGCTGAGCAGCCCATCGCGCAGGACCACCTCCACGTGGCCCGCCTGCGGGCTCCACTTGCGCGCATTCTCGAGCAGGTTGGAGACCGCCCTGTCGATCCTCGCGGCCTCCCCCCTGACGACCGTCGGCTCGAGCGACTGCTCGAAGCTGACTCCGCCCGCCCGCCTGCGCGCGCGCGCGAGCGCCGCGCCGACAACAGCGTCGAGGCGCACTTCGTCGAGCTGCTCCTCGACCGCGCTGCCGCGCGCGAGCTCGATCACGTCCGCGACCAGCGCAGTCAGCTCGTCGAGCTCGCCGACGATGTCCTCGCGCAGGCTCTCGCGATCGGCCTCCGGCAGGCGCTCGGCTTCCCCCAGCACCTGGATGTTCGCCCGCAGGCTCGCGATCGGCGTGCGCAGCTCGTGACCCGCATCCGCGACCAGCTGACGCTGGGACTCGACCGAGCGCTCGAGTGCGTCGAGGGTGCGGTTGAAGCTCTCCGCGAGCCTGCCCAGCTCGTCCCTGCCCTCCACGTCCAGACGCTGCGAGAGGTCGAGCCGGCCGGCACCCGAGGCACGCTGCGCCGTCAACTTCTCGGTCGTGGCCGTGAAGCGTCGCACCGGCGCGAGCGCCACCTTCGCGACGACCGCTCCCAACGCCGCCGCCAGCGCGATCCCGCCCGCGCCGACGAGCACGAGTATCAGCAGCAACCGGCTGAGCTCGCTGTTCACCTCCGTCAGCGGGCGCGCCACCAGCAGCGCCCCCGACCGCCCGACTCCCTCGGTCAGGACCCGCAGCTTCGTTGCCTTCACCGTCCTGTCGGTCAACGTGACGCCGCTGCCCCGCTTGGCGATCGCCCTGTCGCTCGAGTCGATCGCGATCGCCGCGCGCGAGCTGCCCTGGCCCCCGGGGACGAGCACCGCGCCAGCGGCCGACACGAACTGCACATACCCCGAGGCACCGCCGAACGGCGCCGGACGCACGCGACTGGGAAACGGCGGACTCTGGCCGTGGCCCCCGGGCCCCTGCGGCGCGCCGCCCGGCGGCGCAGCGCCGAACAGCGAGCCCGCGGGCTCGCCGCCGTCGCCTGCCGGCGTGCCCGTCTGAACCATCAGCTGGCCAATCCCCCGCGCTCGCTCGCGCAGCCCCTTGTCAACTTCGCCGCGCAGGTCCGAGCGAACGGCCAGATACAGGCCGACCGCTGCAGCCAGCACCGCCAGCGCCACCGAGACGCCCGCCACCGCCGCGATGCGCGTGCGAAGCGTCACGCGCCCGCCCAGCCGCGGCTCGCTCGGGGGCGTCTCGCGCAGGGGCGCCTGCGATCGAGCGACAGCCGGCAGGCTTCAGGGCTCGCGCAGCACATAGCCCACCCCGCGAACCGTATGTATCAGCTGACGCGCCCCCGCCCCCTCGAGCTTGCGACGCAGATAGCCGACATAGACGCGCAACGCATTCGACGCCGGGCCGAAGTCATAGCCCCAGACCCGGTCATAGATCACGCTGTGTGAGAGAACTCGCTTCGGGTTGAGCATCAACAGCTCGAGCAGCTGATACTCGGTCCGCGTCAACTCGACCAGCTTGCCGTCGACCTCCGCGCCGTGCCTGGCCCGGTCGAGTCGCAGCTCGGCGAACGAGAGGTCGTCGGGGTCCCCCGAATCGGGGCCCGCCCGCCGCAGCAGCGCACGTATGCGTGCCTTGAGCTCGCCCACGTCGAATGGCTTGACCATGTAGTCGTCCGCGCCCACGTCGAGGCCGTCGATCCGATCGGACACCGCATCGCGGGCCGTGAGCATCAACACCGGCACCCGGTTGCCCAGCCGGCGCAGGCGCCGGCACACCTCCAGCCCGTCGATCCCGGGCATCGCCACGTCGAGGACGACCGCATCGGGCACAGCCTGCACCACCTGATCGAGCGCCTGCTCGCCGCTGTCAGCCACCTGCACCTCGTAGCTTGCAAGCGTCAGCACACGACGCAGCGCCTCGCGCACAGCCCGGTCATCGTCGACCACAAGGATCCTCATCGACCTGATTCTTGCGCCGCGAGGCTCGCGGCTCTCCCCTTGCAGTCATACAGGCCACCAGCAGACTGCGTCTGCGTTTCGCTCCCTGAGCCGTCCGCAGCGCTCGAGCCGCTGCTCGGCGTCACCCGCTCGCACACCTTCTGCACCGCCGTGATCGCGCTGCGCGAGCCGGTCCTGGTGTCTCCCGGCAGGCGCGGTCCGGCGGCATTCTGGCCTTCGCTCAGCACCCATCTGATCTTGCCCTCCCGCACCTGATTCGCAAGCCACGACACGCTCACGTCGCTCTCGCGCCCGGAGAAGCCGCCGATGCCGGCGACGTTCGCGCCCTCGTTGACCACCTCGCTGGCGGCGCTCGACTGGCTCGCAACCGCGACCGTGCCGCCGCCGTGGGCCTTCGCATAGGAGATCGCCGCCGAGATCGTCCGCCCGTTGCCGAGCGGCGCCCCGATCGCACCCCCGCCCGGGCCGCCCGCGAACCCCGCCCCGGGCCCCGCTGGGCCGTTCGCGAGTGCGCCCTGCGCGCCGCCGGCGCTCGCGGGGCCACCCGCGGGGGGCGTCGACTGCGCGCCTGCGCCTGCGCCGCGCGGGCCGCCACTTGCGCCTGCGCCGCGCGGGCCGCCGCCGCGGATGCCGAACAGAGGCACGCCGGCGCCCATCGAGCGCGCGCCTCGCGGCCCGGCGCCGGGGAAGCCTCCGATCTGGCCCCCGCCCATGCTCAGCGCCGACTGCGGGCCCCCCTCGGGGAAGGTGCCGTTGGTCGCATAGGACAGCGTGTCCAGCGCCCACGCGCCCGGCGCGATCAGCAGCGCGCCGAGAGCGCCGAGCAGCGCGACCGTGCGCGCGAGGCGCTCGCGCACGAGCAGCAGCACGAGCGCAGCGATCGCGCCGACCACGACCAGCATCGGAGCAAGCCCATCGAGCTGCGCCGGGTAGTCGTGGAGCACCACCAGCTCGCAGGCCACGCCCGCCGCCAGCGCCAGCGGCGCGAGCAGCCTCGCGCCGGCGCCCGCCCTGCGCAGCTGCGCGACGCCGGCGCCGACCAGCGCCGCGGCGAACGGCGCCAGCAGCGACACGTAGTAGGGATGGAAGATGCCCTTCGCCTCGCTGAACACCACAGCCGTGACGAGGAACGCTCCGCCGACCGCGATCAGCCAGCCGCTACGCGGGTCGCCGCGTCTGAGCCTGCTCGCGAGGAGCACCGCGACGCCGCTCAGCAGCGCGAATCCGAGCAGCCAGCCGGCCTGCCCGCCGAGCGCCGTGTTGAGCAGCCGTCCGGGCCCAGTCGCTCCGCCGAACATGTTGCCGGCGAACGCTTTCGCGGGACCGCCCGTCTGACCGTCGAGTCGTCCGACGCCGTTGTATTCGGTGATCAGCTCCCAGACGCTGTTGCCGCTCGTGCCCGAGATCCACGGACGCGAGGACGCCGGCGTGAGTTCGACCAGCGCCGGCCAGGCCCCGCCGACGAGCGTCATCGCGCCGCCCGCCCCGAGCAGCTCGCCGAGCGCGCGCAGCCGTCCGTTCGGTGCGACCCACAGCCACGCCGCGGCGATCCCCGGCACCACCATCAGCGCCACCGCCATCTTGGTCTCGAAGCCGAGCCCCACGCACACGCCCGCGAACAGCAGCCAGCGGAAGCTGCGTCCCTGCAGCGCGCGCACCGTGCACCACAGCGCCGCGACGCTGCACAGCACGAGCAGCGCGTCGGGGTTGTTGTGCCGCGAGACCGCCACCTCGATCGGCGTGAGCGCCAGCGCCAGGCCCGCGACGAAGCCGGCGAGCTTGCCGAACGGCCTGCGCACCAGGTCATAGACGAGCGCCACGCTCGCCATCCCCATCAACGCCTGGGGCACGAGCACGCTCAGCGGGTGGTAGCCGAACACCCGCACCGACAGGGACTGCACCCACAGCGCCAGCGGCGGCTTGTCGACGGTCATCACGCCCGCGCGGTCCATCGAGCCGAACAGGAAGTCGTGCCAGCTCGAGCTCATCGAGCGCACAGCTGCGCTGTAGTAGGTGTTCGCCCAGCCGTTGCGCGACAGCGCCCACAGGTTCAGCGAGCCCGCGAGCGCCAGCAGCGTCGCCAGCTGCAACCTCGCAGTGCCAGCTGCTGCGGTGACCGGCGCCAGCAGGGCTGTAAGGGATCTCCGCTCACGGGTCTCCCCCAAAAAAGGTTGCTCGCTCGCATTCACAGCCTGCAGGGTGCAGCTCAGCGGTAGGAGCAGCATGTGAGCAATCTAAAAATTGCCTCAGCGGCCGCCGGGACGGTTGTCCATCGCCGCGCCTTCGTTTCTCCGACGCCGGTCCATATCGGCGCAACCCGCGACTGCGCGATACTGACCGCGCATGGGATAGACCTTCGCGACGCACGATGCTATGCGACCTTCACCACCAGCTTCCCTGCGCACCCCCCAGATAGTCGCCCTCGGCGGTGGCGGCTTCTCGATGGAGCGCTCCTGCCCGCTGCTCGACGACTACGTGCTCTCGCTGACGGCCGTCAGCCGGCCGCGTGTCTGCTTCCTGCCGACCGCCTCCGGCGACGCGGACCACTATGTCGTGCGCTTCTACCGGCGCTTCGCAGCCACCTGCGACGCGAGCCACGTGTCGCTGTTCCGCCGCGACCAGGGGACCAACGCTGTCGAGGACGACCTCGCGAGCCACCTGCTCTCGCAGGACCTGATCTATGTCGGCGGCGGCAACGTCGTCTCGATGCTGGGCGCCTGGCGCGCGCACGGCCTCGACGAGGTGCTGCGCCGCGCATGGCGGGAGGGGGTCGTCCTGTGCGGCCCATCGGCGGGGTCGCTGTGCTGGTTTGCCGAGGCCCTGTCGGCGTTCCACGGCGCGCCACGGCGCGTGCGCGGCCTTGGGCTGCTGCCCTATTCCAACTGCGTCCACTACGACGCCGAGCCCGCGCGGCGGCTCGAGTACCACCGCTTCGTCGGCGACGGGATGCTCGCGGGCTTCGCCGCCGACGACGGGGTCGCGCTGCATTTTCGCGGGACCCTGCTCGAGCGCGCCGTCAGCTCTCGCCCCGAGGCGCTCGCATACCGCGTCGAGGCACTCGGCAAGTCCGTCGCCGAGTTCCCGCTCACGGTGACCCGGCTGCGCGCCGAGGACTCGGCGAGCGCCAGCAGCGCTGCCGAGCGCGCGTCCGCGTCTGCGCACACGGGCGCCCCGGCGCACGAGCCGCTCGGCGCGGCCGCGTGAGCTCCCCCGAGGTGGTCGCCGCCGAGCGACGCCTGATATTCGCGATGGGGGGCGGCGGCTTCACGATGGAGCCATCCAATCCGCTGCTCGACGACTTCGTGCTCTCGCTCGTGCCGGAGTCCGCGACACGCGAGCCCCGGATCCTGTTCTTGCCGACCGCATCCGGCGACACCGCGGCGCAGATCCAGGCCTTCCATGCCCGCTTCGGCGACCGCTTCTGCGTCGCCGAGCACCTGTCGCTGTTCCGGCTGCAGGACGCCCGCGCGCCGCTGGCAGAGATCGTGCTCTCACAGGACGTGCTCTATGTCGGCGGCGGCTCGATGCGCAACCTGCTGGCGATCTGGCGCGCCCACGATCTCGACCGGCTGCTGATCGAGGCCTGGCGGCGCGGCATCGTGCTCGCGGGCATCAGCGCCGGGGCGATGTGCTGGTTTCAATGGGGCATCACCCGCTCCAGCGGCGCCCCCGCCCCGCTCGCGGGCCTGGGCCTGCTCGACGGCTCGCTGTCCGTTCACGCCGACGGCGACCCCGAGCGGCTGCCCGTCTGGCTCTGCGCCGTTCGCGACGGCACGCTGCCGGGAGGCTGGGCCATCGACGACGGCGCCGGGCTGCTGTTCGCGGGTAAGCACCTGCAGCGCGTCGTCAGCTCCCGTCCTGCGGCCGGCGCCCAGCGCGCCGACGCGATCGCCGGCGAGCTCGTGCGGCGCGGGTTGCAGGCGGAACTGCTCGGCGCGGGCGCAGCCGGCGGCGCGGGCCGCGACGCGGCCGACGAGGACGTCCAGGAGCTGCGGCGCGTGCACCGCCTGCGCCGCTCGCTGCAGCAGGATTCGCACAGGCGCCCGCGGCGGTCCTGAGCCTACACATGGGCCGCCGCCGGCCAGGTAACATCGTCACATCCTTCAGCCGCGAAGTAGGGGGGGCCACGATGGCGACTACCGCAAGCGATCTTCAGAGCGTGCTCGTCGCTGAGCGCGATGTCTGGCAAGAGGGGGTGCCGAACGAGCTGTTCGCGCAGATGCGCCGCGAATGCCCGGTCCATTGGAGCTCTGCGATCACCGAGTTTCCCGAGGAGGCGGGCTTCTGGTCTGTCACGACCGCCGACGACGTCCACGCGGTCAGCCGCGACTGGCGCACCTATTCCTCTGAACGCGGCGGCATCACCGCCGCCAGCGCCGTGTTTCCGCTCGAGCTCACGCGGGCGATGTTCATCGGCATGGATCCCCCCAAGCACGACCGCATCAAGGCCCTGTTCCAGGCCGGCTTCACGCCGAAGCGGATCGCCGCCCACGAGGACGCGATCCGCGAGATCGTCGTCTCGACGCTGGAGCGCCTGCGGGGACGCGAGCGCTGCGAGCTCGTGAACGAGGTGGCACAGCCCGTCGTCTCGCGCGTGATCGGCAGCTTCATGGGCATACCTCCGGAGGACGACGAGGCGTGGGCACGGCTGATGAACGCCACCCTCGGCTCGAGCGACCAGGACCTCAACCCGCATGGAGACCCGCGCGAGGCCGCCGAGCGCAACGTCGCCGAGATCTTCGCCCGCTGCAACGAGCTGATCGCCCAACGCCGCGAGCAGCCGACAGACGATCTGACCAGCGTGCTCGTGCACTCCGAGGTCGACGGACAGAAACTGTCAGACGACGAGATCGTGATGGGCTTCTTCCTGCTCGTCGCCGCCGGCAACGACTCGACCAAGGCCACGTACTGCAGCGGCATGCGCGCCCTGATGGAGAACCCCCGTGAACGCGAGCTGGTTCTCGCCGACCCGGGCCTCGTCGGCAGCGTCGTCGAGGAGTCGCTTCGCATGTTCCCCGCCTTCGCTCACTTCCGTCGCACAGCCACCTGCGACACCGAGCTCGGCGGGCGCCAGATCAAGGAGGGCGAGAAGATCGTTATGTGGTACGTCTCATCCAACCGCGATGAGACCCGCTACGAGGATCCCGATCGCTTCGACGTGCGTCGCAACCCCGAGCATCAGGCCTTCGGGGCCGGGGGCCGACACTTCTGCCTGGGCACCGCCCTCGCGCGTCTGGAGCTGCAGATCCTGTTCGAGGAGACGCTCGCCCGCTTTCCGCAAATGAGCATCGAGGGATCGCCGACATTCGTCGAATCGGTGTTCCTCAATCAGCTCAAGTCGCTGCCCGTGCGGCTCACCGCGCAATAGCCCCCACTCGGCGGACTCACGCCGAGCGCCGCTCGCGCGCGACTCCCAGCGATGTCTGCCGCCGTTTTGTGACGCGGACGTGACCAGCGTGTGAGAACACTCACGATCTGCGGAGCTGGGGTGATTTTGGGTCTCTTTCCAGAGTATCGTTGGGCGAACATGCGTTCGCATGAGGACTTGGAGCATGCAGACCTGCACGGAGCAGATGACCATCAGGGCCGCCGATCTCGCCGAGCGGATCGTCGATGAGATCAGCGAAGCCGATCACGACTGGGCCTCGATCGAGCTGCGCGCTCGCGAGCTCGTCTCGCTGCTCGCCAGCGCCCGCGCTCTGCCCGCGGGCGATCTGCTAGGTATCGCGCACGCGATGCACATGCCAGCGCAGACCGCACCCACTATCGACGAGCTGCTGATCGCAGACGATCACCTAGCCTGGTCGCGGCTCGGATTCGCCGTGCACGACGGCTGCTGCCAGCTCGGCACCGTCAGCCTGCGCTTCCGCGAGCCATCGCACGGCCGCGGGATCGTCGGCTGGTCGCTGCGGCATCTCGCCAGTACCGAGCTCGACGGCCTGGCAACGACAACCTCCGAGCGCCCCGCGCCCGCTGCCGCACCGGCGCACCCCAACGGCGTGCTCACGATCGACCACGTGGTCGCGATGTCGCCCTCGCTCGACCGCACCGTCGCGGCGCTCGAGGCCGCCGGCCTCGACCTGCGCCGCATCCGCGAGGAGCCGACCCCAGCCGGCGCTCCCCGACAGGCCTTCTTCAGGCTCGGCGCGGAGATCCTCGAGCTGATCCAGGAACCCCTGCCGGTCGTCGAGCGCAGCCCCCGCGGCGGCGAGGGTCCGGCGCACTTCTGGGGGCTCGCGCTGCGTGCCGAGGACCTCGAGCGCACCGCAGCCCAGCTAGGCGAGCACGCCAGCCCCGTCCGCGACGCCGTGCAGCCGGGCCGGCGCATCGTCACGGTTCGCCGCTCGGCGGGCCTCGCCGTGCCGCTCGCGCTGATGAGCTGATATGGGCGTGGTTGTCAAGTAGGGCAGCGGTCATTGGTTCCGTTCATTGCGGGCTGTGTGTTTTGGGGTCTGTGTGTTTTGGGGTCTGTGGTTCGGTGTGCGGGTGGCGGCCGGGCTGCGAGGGCAGTCAGGCCGATATGCGAGGGCTGGTTACCTCAAGACGGTTCTTCGCTGCGCCTGGGCCGCCGTCTAGGAACGAGCGCGCCAGCGGTGGCTGGTGCTCATAGCTCAATCGCGGGTCCCGTGTGACGCGGCGCCAGCCGCCACCCCCACACCGAGCGGGATGTTTGGTGGCTCAATCGGGTTGTTGGGCTATCTCCCAGACGAAGCACGCGAGCTCGCGTGCGACCGCGACAGCGACGGTTGTGCGTTTCTTCGCGTGAGACCCGTCGAGGTGCGACCAGCGACGATGCAGTCGCAGTTGCGCGCGCCACGCCGCCTCGATCGCGGCGGGCGGCTGACCCTTCTGGCGGCGCCCCAGCGTCAACGACACGCTGGGTGCTCGGCGGTAGTGCCAGGCCGCCTCGACGAGCAGCCTGCGGGCACGGGAGGATCCGGCTTTGGTGATCGCTCCCTGCCGGCGTTTGGTCCCCGAGGAGTGCTCGGACGGGACGAGCCCGAGATAGCTCGCGAGTTGCTTGGGGTGTGAGAACGCGGCGATCTCCCCGATCTCGGCGACCAGTCCAACCGCGGTCAGCGTGTCGATGCCGCGCAGGCAGCGCAAACGGGCGACCGTCGGCGCCCACGAGCCTCCGGTGGACTGCTCGAGGATCAGCTGATCCAGCCGCTCGCGTCTGGCGAGCAGCACCTCGTGGTGAGCCAGATACTCACCGAAGACGACCTCCAGCAGCGGCTGCTCGAAACGAACCTTGCTCAGCCACCGTAGGTGACGTTCAGCCCATGCCTCACCAGGCCCCGTCCAGAGCAGCCCGTGGCGCAAAAGCAGCTTGCCGATCCGATGACGGGCGCGCATCAGATCGCCACGGAGATCCTCACGAGCACCTACCAAATCACGCAACGCCTCCAGCTCAGGCGCCGGCACCGTAACCGGGCGCAACTGACCCGCCGCGTGCAGCCTCGCGAGCTTCAACGCATCACGCGTGTCAGTCTTGATCCGGTCACCCGGCTGGCGCGGGATCGCACCAGGTGCGCAGACCATCAGCTCAACACCAGCCGCGCGCGCAGCACGAGCCAGCTCGAACCCTGTCGGCCCGGCCTCATAGACCGCGCGCACCGGCCCAGGAAGTGCCTGCAGCCACTCGATCGCCGCCGCCGATGACCCCTGCAGCTGCGCCTTCCAGACCTCACCCGACCCCAACTGCACAGCCGCCGCTGCGGTCTTTCGCGCATGCACATCCAGCCCAGCGAAACAGATACCGTCAGACACGTCGACGCTCCCTTTCCATCGATGCGGTAACCAGCCCGCGCCATACGATGCGCGGGAGCGTCGACGATCTCAGCTCAACAGGCTCGGTGGACGCCGGTGCCCGTACTGTCTAGCTGGGCGATCAAGCGGACTCCACAGCCGCCTTGATTCGCCGCGTGAACGCGTCGGCGTCCTTGCGCGCAGCTCGCAATGCGAAGCCGACGATCAACGCCCCGACGCCGTGTCCCTCGAGCACGTTGAAGAACGTCAGCCTCGTGCCCCCATCGACCGGCTCGAGGTCATAGCCGCCTTCCGGCACCACCACCGCGTGCTTGGAGCGCTCGGTCCAGCGGATCCGGTTCGGCGCCTGTACGTCGGTGAGCTCGAATTCGCGTTTGCTGGTCATGCCCGCGTCCTTGACCGTGCTCGCGAACACCGTGCCCCTGCCGGGCGGACCCGCAGTCGTCTTCTTGATCTCCTGCACCCGCGGGCTGAACTTGGTGTCGTTCTCGCCTTCGCTCAAGAACGCATAGACCTCCTCGATCGGGCGGTCTATCACCACACTCGCCCCGAACTGTCCCGCCATCACGCCTCCTTCGCCGTTGCTGTCGAAGTCACGAGATGATCCCAGGACTCACCATGCAGCGCCGGGCGCGAAGCCGGCCGGTCACGGGCACTAGGCGCGCGCTCTGGCGAGCACCCGGGTCCTGGCGGTGCGCACCTCCGCGCTCAGCGTCGCGAGGTCATAGACACCGTTGTGCCGGCGCCCGTTGATGAAGAACGACGGCGTCCCCGACACTCCACTGGCGTCTGCGCTCGCGACGTCGGCACGCACCCGCGCGGCATATGTGTGCCTGCGCAGCTCCTCCGCAAAGCGCTCGTCGTCGAGCCCCAGTGTCCGCGCGTAGCGCCGCAGCCTGCTCGGGGTGAATTCGCCCTGATCGGAGAGCAACAGGTCATACATCTCCCAGAACGCCCCCTGCGCGGACGCCGCCTCGGCCGCTTCGGCGGCGAGCTGCGCCCAGGGGTGGACGTCGCTCAGCGGCAGGTGGCGAAAGACGTAGCGCAGATCGTCCTGCCACTCGGCCAGCAGCTCGCGGATCGCAGGCTCGGCGCGGCCGCAGTAGGGACATTCGAAGTCGCCGTACTCGATCAGCGTCACCGGAGCATCGGGCGCGCCGCGCATGTGGTCGCGCTCGGGGTCCACATCGTCGGACAGGTCGACCAGCTGTTCGGCGGTGCGCCCCAGCTGGCGCGCTCGCACCGAGCTCGGCAGCTTGCGCATGCCCCGAAACGCAAGCCACGCAAGCGCCGGCGAGAGGACCGTCGCCACCAGGATTCCGAGCTTGGCCTCGGCCAGCAGCTCGCCGCTGAACGCACGCCCGGCGATCAGCAGCGAGACCGTGAAGCCCGTGCCCGCCGCCACGCCAGTCGCGAACAGCGCGGGCCAGGTGATCGCGAGCCGGGCCCCGCCGAGCATGCGCCGGGTCCCGACCCACGATCCGAGCACGATCCCGAGCGGCTTGCCGACGAGGTATGCGAACACCACGCCCAGCGTCACCGGCGAGCTCACGGCGTCGCTGAGCAGCTTGCCGTCGATGTGAATGCCCGCATTTGCGAGCGCGAACAGCGGCACCACCAAGAAGCTCGTCCACGGATGCAGGCGGTACTGCAGCCTCTCGTTCGGCGAGATCGCCGATGTCAGCCCCCGCTGGGCGAGGTAGGCGAGCTCGGGCGTCGGCTGCTCGCGAAACGAGCGCGTCAACTCGGTCGCGCGCTCGAGGTCCCCGCGCGCCGGCGGGTAGGCGCTGGTCACGAGACCTATCGCCAGACCAGCCACCACCGGGTCGATCCCCGACTCGAACATCGCCAGCCACACCCCGATCCCGACGAATACCGCCGCCGCGTCGCGCCAGCGCTCGACGAAGCGCAGCAGGATCAGCACGACGAACAGAGCCCCCGCGATCACCAGCGCCAGCGGCACGATGTGCTCGCTGTATGCCGCCGCTATCACGATCAGCGCGACGAGATCGTCGACCACCGCGAGCGTCAGCAGAAACACGCGCACCCGCGTGGCGCTGCTCGGCGTCACCAGCGCGAGCGCCCCCAGCGCCAGCGCGGTGTCGGTCGACATCGCCGTCCCCCACCCTCCCGCCCCGCTGCCGCCGACGTTGAACGCCAGGTAGACCCCCACGCACAGCGCAGCCCCGCCGAGCGCCGCGACGACCGGGATCGCGAGGCGGTTGCGCTCGCGCAGCTCGCCGAGGTCCAACTCTCGCTTGGCCTCCAGCCCGACGACCAGGAAGAACAGCGTCATCAGCCCTTCGTTGACCCACTGACGCAGGCTCGCCATGAGCACGTGCGATCCGAGCCTGATCGAGAGGGTCGTCGTCCACAGCGACTCATAGGAGCTGCGCCAGGGGGAGTTGGCCCATAGCAGCGCAGCCAGCGCAGCCAGCGCGAGCACCGCCGCGCCGCCGGTCTCGGTGCTCAGGAAGCTCCGTACCGGCGCGCCGAGATTGCGCGCCCACGCCGTGCGCCCCGCGGAGGGCTGGGCGCCGGAGTCGACCGCCGCTGATGCCATTGCGGCAGTATCGCGAGCCCTTCGAGACCGCGTAAGCATGGCCACCATCTACGATCGGCGACGTGCCCGCCCGGCCCGTCCTGTTCGTCCAGCACGTCCGCTGGGAGGCGCCACACCGGATCGCCGATGTCCTCTCCCGCAGGCTCCCCAGCCAAACCCTCTCGCCGCTAGCCGGAGACGAGCTTCCGGGCCCCGACTCGGTCGCCGCAGCGGTGTTCATGGGCGGCCCGATGGGAGTCGACTCCGCCGCTCGACTGCCCGGCCTGGCCGCCGAGCTGCGTTGGATCGAGGCGGCGCTCTCGCTCGAGCTGCCGCTGCTGGGCATCTGTCTCGGCTCGCAGTTGATCGCGCACGTGCTCGGCGCACCCGTCGCTCCCGCGCAGCAGCTCGAGCTCGGCTGGCTGCCGGTGAGCGTCAACCCCGGCACCGACCCCGACCCCCTGCTCGGTCCGCTCGCTCCCGTGACCACTGCGCTTCATTGGCACGGCGAGGAGTTCTCGCTGCCTCCCGGGGCGCAACCGCTGGCCGCCTCCGAGCTCACAAGCTGTCAGGCCTTCCGCTTCGGCAACGCCTGGGGAGTGCTGTTTCACCCCGAGGCCGACGTTGCGCTGCTGCATACCTGGCTGGCGGAGCCGACGATGCGCGCACAGGCAAGCACCGCCCTCGGCGAGCAGGCGTCCGCGTCGCTGCTCGCCGGCGCAGACCGCCACGAGCGCGAGCTGATCGCCCGCTCGAACACGGGATTTGAGGCGTTCGCCGCGCTGGTGCTGACGCGCGAGTCGGGCTGAGCAGGCAGCCCGCTCGGGCGCGCCGGGCTCGCGCGGCGCGAGGGTCGCGACGCGACGCTGCTAGTCGGCGGCGCCGGTCAGCTCGCGCAACTGGCTCAGCGAGCGACGCAGCAGGCGCGATATCTGCATCTGCGAGATCCCCATCCGCGCCGCGATCTCGCTCTGGGTCATTTCCTCGACGAATCGCAGTCGCAGGATGTCGCGTTCGCGATCGGCGAGCGAATGGACCGCGTCGATGACCGCGAGGTCGTCCTCGATCAGCTCGTAGCGCTCGTCATCTGCGCCGAGCGCGTCGGCCAGCGTCGAGTCGCTGTCTTCATCCCCCGCCGCGCGGGGAGCGTCGAGCGAAAGCGTGTCGTATGCCTGGCTCGCGTACAGGCCGTCGAGCACCTCCTCGGGCTTCGCCTCGAGGTGTGCCGCTATCTCCTGGATCGTGGGTGGCCGGCCGTGCAGGTTCGTGAGGAGGTCGCTTGCCTCCTCGATCGCCAGCGCCCGCTCCTGGGCTCCACGCGGGACATGCACCGACCAGGCGCAGTCGCGGAAGTATCTGCGCAGGTCCCCGAGGATCGTGGGGATCGCAAACGCCTGGAAGCCGGTTCCGCGATCGGGGTCGAAGCGATCGATCGCCTTCACGAGCGCGAGGCTCGCAACCTGGATCAGATCCTCGTAGGGCTCCGAGGAGCGCGCATAGCGCCGGGCGAGCTTGCGCGCGAGCGGCATGAAGCGTTTGACGAGCTCCTCACGGGCGCCGCAATCGCCCTCGCGCCGGCAGCGTAGAAACAGCGCATCCACCCGTGAGCGACTCACCTCGCGCGAGCGGGCGTCACACGCACGTCGGCTGGTTGCAGCTCGAGCCATTCCCTCTCTCCTTTCGGTTGCACCCCGCGCATTCGAAGCGACGCAGAGTCCGAAGCAGAAACCTCCTTTTATCATAGACAGACCGGTACGTGTGGCCTATCCTTGTGCGATGGCAGTGGCACGCACGGACGCGGCCCGGGGGGAGCAGACGTACCCCCAATCGGGGGAGCTTCAGGGGCCGGGCGCCAGGGAGCGCATCCTCAACAGCAGCTACGAGCTGTTCTCTCGTCGCGGGATTCGCGACGTCGGTATCGACGAGCTGATCCAGCGTGCCGATGTCGCCAAGGCGACGCTCTACAAGCACTTCGCGTCCAAGGACGAGCTCGTGCTCGCGTTCCTGAGGCTGCGCGAGCAGCGCTGGACTCGAGACTTCGTCGAAGCCGAGGCACACCGCCGCGGCGCCACCCCCGAGCAGCGCCTGCTCGCGATCTTCGACGTCTTCGACGAGTGGTTTCGGCGAGAGGACTTCGAGGCGTGCTCGTTCATCACCGTTCTGCTCGAAATGGGTGCCGAGCACCCCGCCGGCGACGCCAGCGTCCGCCACCTGGACGAGGTTCGCTCGCTGGTCTCACGACTGGCACACGAGGCCGGCCTGCGCGACTTCGACAGCTTTGCTCGCTCATGGCACATCCTGATGGCGGGCTCCATCGTCGCCGCCGCCGAGGGTGATTGCGAGGCCGCGAAGCGCAGCCAGACGATGGCGCGCGCCCTCATCGATCGACACCGCTGAGGACGCTTCCGTCACCCCGCCAACACGCCCGTGCGAAGGCGCCCGGCTCGAGTGCTCTGACTCAGGATGCTAGTCCAAAGTCGCTTGCTGCGCGGCTACCAGCGCCCGTACCATCTGCGCCTGCCCACGCCCCCGTCGACGCCTCCGATGAAGAAGCCGAGCACCCAAAGTACGAGAGCGACAAGCAGTACGAACCAGAGGAAGTGAAGCGCGAAGCCAAACCCCCCGAGCAGTGCAATTATCAACAACAGTGCGATCAGCGCAACCATAGCGGCGCCTCCTCTTCTCGCTTTCCAGTCCGCCTGGTTCTACCCCGCCGCATTTCGTGCAAAACAACCGCTCGTACCTGCTGAGCCTTTGTTTTCACACTTTCTGTGGCAATACTCGTTATCACCTGATGGTGTTCGCCGCCGGCAACTTCGCCGGGGCGTTCTGTTAAGCGCGCTGTTTGACACTGGGTCGTAAAGCGCGCTTGCGAACTAGTGTCTCTTGCTATCGACCGCGCGCTGCAGCTGAGCCTTGCTCATCTGCGAGCGTCCCTCGACGCCCAGCGCTCGCGCCTCCTGGTAGAGCTGCTCGCGGGTCCGTCCTCGCGGACCTGGGCGGCCCGAGCGCAGGCCGCCGCGGCGAGACGAGGAGATGTCCTTCGTCGAGGTTCGTGAGCTCGAGCGCGATTCGCCGCTGCGGGCACGCTCCTTGTTGACGGTGCGCGCAGCTATTTCCTCAGCCCGGCTCTCGGAAGCGCCTTGCTCGAGCTCGCTCTCGCGCACGTGTTTGTACTGGCGCTCGCGCTTGGTGCCCTTCTTCACACCTCGGGGCGGCATCTGTTCACCTCCATCGTCTGGCTGGTGGCCTTCGCTGCTCGAAGCTCTACCCCGCCGCGCCGGGTTGTAAAAGTCAGCGACCTGACCGGACAGATCTGGCAGACGCTGTGCGAGCGAGAGCACCTCGGCGAACAGATCACCCTCGGCCTGGAATCGCTTCAGCAACGCCTGCGGCTCCGCACTCAGCTCGGGCTCGCGCCGGGCACGCGCGGCGCGCTCGACCTCCCGCCAGTGCAGTGGCGTCGAGATCGTGGGTCGCTCACGCGCGCGCAGCGAGTACACGCACACGGTCGTCTTGTGGGGATCGTTCTGGCTCCAGTCGATCAGCACCCGTCCAGCTCGCAGGCTCTTGGTCATGCGCGAGACCACCAGATCGGAGTGCTCGCGCTCGAGCAGCTCGGCGACGGCACGCGCGAACGGCTTGGTCTGCTCATATGAGACGGGAGTGTTGAGCGGCGCATAGACCTGCAGGCCCTTGGACCCGGACGTCTTCACGAACGTGCGCAGATCGAGAGTCTGCAGCAGCTCGCGCACCCATAGGGCGACCTTCGCGCACTCGCGCACGCCCGCCGGCTCGCCCGGATCGAGGTCGAACACCAGCGTCGTCGGGGTGTCGATCGCGCCGGCGCGAGAGGCTCGTGTGCAGCTCGATGCCGGCCAGGTTCGCCACCCAGATCAGCGTCGGCAGGTCTTCGACCAGGCAGTAGTCGACGGGCTCCTTCAACCGCTCGCTCCAGACCGGCGCTGTCGCGACCCAGTCCGGCCGGTGGGCGGGGCAGCGCTTTTGGTAGAAGTGCTGCGCCTGCACCCCATCGGGATAGCGCTTGAGCGTCAGCGGACGCCCCGCGAGGTGCGGCAGCAGCGCGGGCGCGGCTGCCGCGTAGAAGTCGATCACCTGTCCCTTGGTCAGCGGAACCTGGGGATACAGAACCTTGTCGCGATTGGACAGGCGCAGGACGCGGCCATCGACCTCGATCTCGGTATGGGTCTTGGTCTCCCGCACCACCTCATATGGTGGCGGGGAGCTGCCGGCGCGGGCGGCCGTGCGCTCCGCGCGAACGCTCTCTGGGCGAGCCTCGCGTGTGTGGCGGGGTCGTGCGCGGTGCGAGCCCGAGCTGTTGGCGCCGCCCGACGAGGACCGCACGCTCGGCCGGCGCTTGGTCTTCTTGGTCGCAGCGCTCTCGAGCACGACGTCGGCGGCGGGCTTGTCGAAGCGCAGGCCCTTGTAGGAGGAGTGGCGCAGGATTTGCTCGCGGGTCCAGGCAGAGAACTCGATCTCGGCGACGAGCTCGGGCTCCACGAACAGCGACTCCCGCGGCGGCTGCACGCCCGAAGCGGCGAAGGGGCTCGATGCGCGTGCGCGCGAGCGCAGTTGCTCCCCAAGGTGGGCGAGCTCCTGCTCGTCAAAGCCCGTGCCGACCCGTCCGACATAGCGCAGCGAAGGGCGCCCGCGCCCGGTGTCGTAGTAGCCCATCAGCAGCGCTCCGATCTGCTCGGAGCGCCGGCCCTTGCCCGGCAGCCAACCGCCGATCACGAGCTCCTGGCGGCGCGTGTTCTTGATCTTCAGCCAGGTGCGGGGGCGCTGGCCGGGAAGATAGGGCGAGTCGAGGCGCTTGGCCAGCACCCCCTCGAGCCCCTGCTCCGCGGTGGCGGCCAGCAGCTCGGCACCCTCGCCGACGTGGTAGGCAGGCGTCTGCCAGGAGGAGCCTCGCAGCCCGAGCCCCTCGAGCAGCTGGCGCCGCTCGCGGTAGGGCAACCCGAGCGTGACATGCCCGTCGAGGTAGAGCAGGTCAAAGATCATGTAGGTGACCGGTTCCTCGCGCGCGAGCCGCCGGATAGCGCTCTCGGAGCTGAGGTGCATGCGTCGCTGCAGCCGACCGAAGCTCGGCTTCCCGTGCTCGTCGAACGCGACGACCTCGCCGTCGAGCACGGCCTCGCGGGCGCCGAGCTCGGTACCCAGCGCTCGCAGCTCGGGATAGCGCGAGCTCACGTCTTTGAGGTTGCGGCTCTCGAGCCGCAGGTGCGCCGGGCGCCAGTAAGCGAGCGCGCGCACGCCGTCCCACTTGACCTCGAAGGCCCACTCTGAGTCATCGCGTGGGAGCGTGCCCGGAGTCGCCAGCATCGGCTGCAGGCGCTCGGGCATCGGCTCACGGCGCACCTCGGGGGGATCCATGCGATGGATCATCCAGTCCCGATCGCGGGTGCGAAACAGCGCGTAGCGCCCGTGCAGGCGCTCTCCGTGCAGCACCACGACGACCTTGTCCGGTTCGAGCTTCTCGCACTCATAGGTGCCGTGGTCCCAGATCGCAACCCGGCCTGCCCCGTAGCTGCCGGCGGGGATCTCACCCTCGAAGTCCAGATAGGACAGCGGATGGTCCTCGACGTGGACAGCCAGGCGGTTTTCGCTCGGGTCCTGCGGGACGCCGCTCGGCAACGCCCACGACAGCAGCGCGCCATCGTGCTCGAGGCGCAGATCCCAGTGCAGCCTGCGGGCGCGATGTTCCTGCACGACGAAGCGTGCCCGGTCCGCGGCGCCCTTTCGCGGCGCTCGCGCGGCAGGCTCGGGAGTGCGCCGAAAATCGCGTTTGGACCGATACTCGCCGAGCTTCGCGCTGTGCCTGGAGCTCATTTCTCACTTCCTCGCCGCTCGCGCCTGAACGTACCAGCTCGCCCGTGCAAGCCCGTGCGAGCTGCCGTCCTCGCGGTCTCGCTCGCCGTTTCATGCTCGACGGCTTCGGGTAGGCGGCCTAGAGGGACTTTTGGTTCCGGCCCCCACAGGGAACTCCATGACACGAGCACACGAATTCCCCCAGCCCGGCGCGAGCGAACCGGCGGGCCCCGGCCCGACGAGCAGTAGAGGCACGGTGGCCCTCGCAGATTCCCGGGTTCGGCAGTCAACTGCAGCGAGTGGCGGCTCGGCGTGGGGCGATCCGGACGAGCAACGCGACGAGACCTCGCACGAGCGACTGGACCGCAATCTCGAGGAGATGACCGGCGAGCTGCGGGTCGTCGTGACGGGCGTGCAGGTCCTGTTCGCCTTCCTGCTGATCGTGCCGTTCGATACCGGCTTCGCTCACGTGGGCGAGTTCGAGCGAACGGTCTACTTCGTCACGCTGATCCTTGCGGCGCTCTCGGCGGCGTGCATGATCGCGCCCTCGGCAGCGCACCGCCTGCTGTTTCGCCGCGATGACAAGCGCTACATCGTGTTCGAGTCCAATCGGATCGTCATCGTCGGGTTGGGCCTCCTCGCGCTTGCCATGTGCGGCTGCCTCCTGCTCGTCGCCACGAAGCTGTTCGGCGTGCTCGCGGGGGTGCTGGCTGTCGCGCTTGTGGGACTGTCGTTTGCGGTGCTGTGGTTTGCGATGCCGCTGCGGCGTCGGGCGCGGGTTGACACCGATCCCCGCCAGCAACGCTAGCGGTGGCGATCGGCGCGAGCTGACCTGCGCAGCGCGCCGGCGGGGACGCGTGCCACCGTGGACACGTGCCAGATGGCGAGCCGTCGCGCGAGCAGCCCTGCCTCCTCTACGCTTTGAGCTGATGCTCGTGCGTCTGTTGAGCGCGGTCGCAGTTATCGGCGCCCTCGCTGTGGCGCCCTCCCAGGCGCCGGCCGGGTCCTCTGACGCCGCCGCGACACACGCCTACCTGGCCGCGAACTACGCCTACTCGCGCGCGAGCGAGGCCCTCGTAAAGCCCCAGCAGGCAGCCGCCCAGCGTCTGAACAGCAGGCTCGCCCACGAATGCCCGAAGGTCGGAGCGGGCTCGCCACAGACAGAAGCGTCCGAGTCGGTCAGCTACGAGGTGGCGGTGGCGCTGTGGTCGGTCTCCTACCGCGTGATCGCAGCTCCGATCCGAGCGCTCGTCGCCGCGCTGAAGCCGCTTCGCTGGAGCAATCCGCGCATCACTCAGATCGCACACGCTTATGCGGGCAGCCTGCACGAGCTCGCGACGCTGGCACTGCCCGACGTGTGCGCCGACGTCAGCGCCTGGCGCGCGAGCGGCTATCAGACGGTGCCCGCGGGAACGATCAGCCTGCAGAAGCGCGTCGAAGCGATCCAGCCGAAGCCGATCCCGGCGTCGCTGCTGGCGTCCCATGAGTCGGGTGCCGACCGCGGCGTGCTGGCCGCCACCAAGCGACTCGAAACCAAGCTCCTGAACCAGGAAACCGTGATCGGCTTCAACGACTGGGATCAGGTGCTGGCGACGCTTGGCCTGCAGCAGTAGCGGCTCCCAGCGATCGGCGAGGCCGCCGTCCGGCTACCCCGCCGCGCCGGCGTCGCCCGGCATCGACTGCGCTCAGCGGTGCGGCTTGCCCTCGGCGAAGCGCTCGAGGCCGTCGTCGGGTATCGGCTCCCAGGGCGCCGCATACGCGACGTACGTGCGCCAGCTCGGGCGCACGCCAGGGTCGCCGTCGAACGCGCCCATGCGCACGCTCATCTGGGCGTGGTCGTCTGGGTTGCGACTGAACAGATGCGCCCCGCACTCGGCGCAGAAGCACTTCTCAAATCCACCCTCGGGATGACGCCAGGCCTTCAGCAGCTCCTCGCCCCCAAGCAGCCGCAGCGTGCGGCCGTCGATCCGCGCCTGCGCCGAGGAGGCGGTCCCAGTGCGTCGCTGACAGCGCGTGCAATGGCAGTAGCCCGCGGCCGGCGCCGGGGCGGTCAGCTCGAAGCGCACGCCACCACACAAGCAGCCGCCGGTGAGCGAAGGAGCGCTCATCGCCGTGAGTGTCTCACGTCGCGCGGCCGGGTGCGCTCGCTCGCGGGCCCCGGGAACGGCGCTCGGCGCCGGCCGGTGGCATCGCCGCGGCGATGCTCGCACAGCACAGGCGGGTGTAGTTCTCGATCAGCTCGCGAGGGCTCCCGCCCAATCCTCCGTCGAGCAGGTCGATCATAGTCTGGATCAGCGCGCCGGCGACGAGCAGTCCGGCGAGATGCAGCGCGCGGGCGTCCCTGCGCGAGAGCTCGCGGGTGGCGCTCGCCTGCCGGGTCAGCAGCTCCGCGAAGCGATGCGCGGAGTCCATCCGCCGACGCATCAGCGTCTCGCTGCCGTATGCCTCCGCGAACACGGCGCGGGCCCTACGTGGGTCGCGCCCGGCGATCTCGACCCACGTCGCGATCGTCGCGTGCACCAGGTCCCGTATATCGCCGGCGTCGCCGATGGGGCCGGCGCTGGCGCTCGCCGCGTAGGCGGGGGTGGCAGGGTCAGCGGCAGCGGCGGCGCGGGCCGCCTTGGCGCGGCTGGCCGAGCTGGCTGCCAGCGCCTCGAGCACGTCGTGATTGACCTCCTCGACGATGCCGTCGAAAATCGAGACCAGCAGAATCTTCGCGGTCGCGAAAGCTCTCGTAGAAGTAGCGCGGCGTGAGGCGCGCGAGCTCGCACACCGCGGTGACCGTGGTCGCGTTCATCCCGCGCGTACCGAGCAGCTCGAGACCGGCCTCCCACAGGCGCGCACGGCGCTCGGCGCGGCGCTCAGGCGCGGCGACGCCCCCGTATCGCCGCTCCCCCCATCGACCGCCCCAACCATGTTGACAAGCGATCTTATCAGATGTATGCTTTCTGATAAAGGTCCTTATCAGACTCATCTCATGTCCTCGACCGACTCCCCTCCGTCCCTGCCCGCCGAGAAGGCGCCCTCTCCCCGCGTGGTGGAGCGCAAAGGCAACCCGTTCGTGCGTTCCCCCCGCGGGGGGCGGATGCTCAGCGCGATGATGCTCCCCTGGTTTCAGCTGCGACCGCCCACAGGCTTCGGCGTGCTCACGACGACAGGCCGCAGGACCGGCAAATCCAGGCCCAAATGCGTGCGGGCGATCCGTGACGGCGAAGTCGCATACATCGTCGCGATCGGCGGCGCGCGTTCCGCATGGGTGAAGAACGCCGAAGCCAATCCGAACGTACGGCTGCGGACGGTCGACGGGAGGTTCGCCGGGCGTGCGCGTGAGGCTGCGGGGGAAGCGGAGGCGGAGCGTGCGCGGCAGCGCTACTGCGAGACCCTCAACCCCTTCGACTTCGTCGAGTGCAGGATGCACCGTCCCGGAAGCCCCTCAGAGGCGAAGATCAAAGAGCTCCATCACAGCTGGTTCGAGAAGGGCGCGCTGCTCGTGATCGAGCTCGGAGATTCCCGAGCTCGCTAGCGGATCATGCGCACGAAGCGCGTGCGCTGTGACTGCCTCGTATAGCCGGCTGCCTCCCAGAAGCTCATCGCAGCCGGGCTCTCGTCATCGACGATCGCGGTCAACCGGATCGCCCCGAGATCGCGCAGCCGGCGCTCGCCACGCGCCAGCAGCGCGCTGGCGACGCCCTGGCGGCGAACGCTGGGCTGCACGGCAAGCCGGTAGAAGCTGCCGCGCCATCCGTCCCAAACGGCGATCAGCGATCCGATCACCGTGCCGGCCGACTCGGCGAGCAGCAGCGCCTGCGGATCGGCGTCGAGCAGGCGCTCCAACCCATCCCTGGTATCGGTGACCGTCGGCAGCCCGCCGGCTGCGCCCCACAGCGAGAGCACCGACTCGAAGTCCTGCGTCCCGGCGCTGCGAATCAGCGCCTGCCGCGCGAGCCCATGCCCGCCGGGTGCCCCGGTCGGACGGGGCGGGCGCTCCGCCGCCGAGCTCACCGCTGCGGCGCCCGCGCGGTCACCGCCCACGCGCGGTGTGGAACCGCGAGCGGGTCCTGGGGGAAGCGCTCACGCAGGACGCTCGCGAGCTCTGCCGAGCACGCTTTCACGGCGTCGCTGTCGAGTGTTCCGGCCACCGGCGCGCTCGCGCGGACGCGACCGATCCATGCCTCACGCGAATAGGGGACGTCGAGGTCGAAGGAGAACGTCTCGATCGCTGTGAAACCCGCGGCGCGCAGGTCGGTCAGCCACTCCGGATACAGCCCCGCGCGATTGGCGAACGGCCACGAAGGGGTGTGGCGCAGGATCACCTCCTCGGTGGCAGCCACCACGTTTCCCGGGATCGGAAGCCAGTCGAAGTGCGCGATCACCGCCGCGCCATCCGGCCCCAGCAGACGCGCGACCTCGCGCGCGGCGGCGGCGCGGTCGAACCAGTGCCAGCACTGTCCGGCACTGACGACATCGAAGGCACCGTCCGGCAGGCCGGTCGCCTCCGCGGGGCGCTCGAGGTATTCGATCTGAACTTCGGCCTCGCGATCGAGCGCACGTGCCCGCTCGAGCAGCGGGCCGGCGATGTCGGCGCCGGTGACCTCGCATCCGCGCAGGGCGAACAGCCGCGCCAGGCTGCCCGTGCCCGTCCCGAGGTCGAGCACGCGCGCCCCTGGCCGGGCGAGGCCCAACTGCGCGAGCCGATCGAGCAGCTGCGGTGGGAACCCGACGCGGTGACGGGCATAGTCGAGCGCGGTGCGACCGAAATCTGGTGAGCAGTCGCTCATATGCTCCTCAGGCGCCCTCTGAGATCACGAGGCGCAGCGCACCATCGAAGCTCTCGCGCCCCCGCAGCTGACCATGCTCTGCGTCCCACGCGCCCGAGCGCAGCGCGCCGGCCAGCCGGGCGACCATCTGCTGCTCTTCGCCCGGCGCCAGCAACGCCCACAGCGACTGGCTCGCGCGGATATCGGGATCGAGCAGCGCCTCGGGGCGGCGCCAGAAGGCCTCGAAGAATCCGTCCTCGCAGTCTCCGGGAGTGGGAATTCGCTCGACACGTGCGCCGGGGCCCAGCGCCGCTGCGATGTCGTCGATCGGCGGAAAACGGTGCGCCTCGAGCTCGAGTCCCTCACGCAGGAACTCCTGCTGCCATGCCGGAAGGTGCTCGAGCTCGAAGGTGAACACAACCACCGGCCCGCGCGCCACGCGGCGCAGCTCGGCGAGGCCCGCGGCGGGGGACTGCCAATGGTGAATCGTCACGCACGCCATCGCCGCGTCGACCGAATCGTCGTCGAGCGGTAGCGCCTCGGCTCGCCCCGCGATCGCGGGCGCCGATCCAGGCGGACGCTGGGCGCGCATCGTCGCGCTCGGCTCGACCGCGAGCACCCAGCGATCGTCCGGCTCGTAGGAACCGGCCCCCGCGCCTACGTTCAGCACTGTGCGCGCATCGCCAAGCGCGGCCTTGATCCGGGCCGCGATCCGCGGGTCCGGGCGACGGTGGCGCGAGTAGGTTCGGCCGTGCAGCTCATAGTCGACATGTACACCCCCCATCGCAGCCAAACTACCAGTCGAGAGGCTCCGTTTGCCTTGCGATTCAAACATGCGTTTGTTTGATACGATCGTTTGAACCGTATGAGCCAGGCGACCAAGGGAGCCCTGCTGCAAGCCGCCAAGCAGCTCGTCGGCGAGCGCGGCTACGCGGGCACCAGCGTCCGCGACCTGGCGGCCGCCTCGGGGGCGAACGTAGCCGCGGTGAACTACCACTTCGGCTCGCGCGACGAGCTGCTGGACCGCGCTGTGCTCGAGTCGTTCCTGGAATGGACCGACCGCGTCGCGACGGCCGCTCAGAGCCAGCCCGGCGCCAATCCGCTCGCGCGCATGGCGGCGTGCGCTCAGGCGACGCTCGACGAACTCCCTGACGCCCAGGCGCAGTTCGCCGCGTTCCTGGAGGCGCTGCTGCGGGCGCGACGCTCGCCCGCGCTGCGCGACGAGCTAGCCGCGCACTACAGCGAGCAGCGCCGGCGCGTGGGCGCGATACTCAACGCCGGCGACGGGGCGCACCAGATTCCCCCAGAGACGCTCGAGATGCTCGCAACGTTCGCGATCGCCGCCGTCGACGGCCTGCTCGTGCAGTCGCTGCTCGACCCCAGCGCGATTCCCACGGGCGAGCAGCTGGGGGCGCTCGCCAAGGCTGTCTTCGGCGCTGCCGACGAGGGCCAGCCCCCGGCGCAGGCGAGTTGAACGTCGTGGTGCACACGGACACGAAGGCCGTGCTCGTCGCCGCCGCTGTCATGTTCCTGCTCGCGCTGCTGCTGGGCATATGGAAGTACGAGGAGATGCGAACCTCCGAGACCCACCTCGCCCATCCATACGTAGACACTGCGCACAGGGCCGCCCTGCTCTACAGCTTCACGCTGCTGCTGCTCGCGACGTTCGTGCAGCTGAGCGGGTTCAGCGAGCTCGTCAACCTGCTGGCGGCGGGCGCGATGACGTTCTACTTCTTCGTCGCTGTCGGCGGCTTCGCGATGCACGGCTGGCGAAAGGACACCGACAACCAGTACCGCGAGCCCATGCGGGGCACGCACGGGCTGATGATCACGTTGATCCTCGCCGAGGTCGGGGCTGGCTCGTGCTGGTGGCGGGCTTCTTGACGCAGCAGGTCTTCTGAGCCTGCCGCGTGAGCGCCGGGCAGGCGCTCAACCGAGGATCAGGTGCAGCAGCTGATCGACCACCAGCCGCACATGCCTGCGCCTGGCGCGAGGCTCGCGCAGGTCGATCTGCAGCGAGGCCATGAACGTCGCGCGCTGGGCGAGCGGCGAGAACGTGAGCGAGACGAACAGGAGCACGGCGTCGGTGACCTCGAACGCCTGCACGCCGCGGCGCGGGGCGACGGAGCGCAGCGCGACGAACGCGTCGGCGATTGCACGCGAGTCGCGCGGAGCGCGGCGCAGACGCTCGGCGCCCGCCAGCTCCTCCTGCTGGATCAGCCGCAAGAAGGACTCGTGCTCGAGCAGGAACTCGAGATAGCCGGCGACTGCGCGCATGAGCGCTCGCTGCAGCGATCCGCCGTTCTGCTCTGAGCTCCAGCGCACGAGCGGCTCGAACGCCTCGTGCGTCGCCCGCTCGCGGGCGGCGAATACGCGTTCGAGCACGGCCCCGTAGAGGCGCTCCTTGGAACCGAAGAAGTAGCTCGGGGTGCCGCGCGAGAGGCCGGCGGCCAGAGCGATCTCGTTCAGGCTCGCGCCTTCGAACCCACGTTCGGCGAACAGTGCCTCGGCCGCCTCGAGGATCGCCTCCTGGCTGCGCGCCGCGTCGCGGGGCCTGCCTGCTCTCGGCGGTTGCATTCACAGCATGGTATAACTTGCTGGTCGTTTAGCTAGTTATGGCCCAGAGTGACTCTACATCCCCGCGTCCGCAGCCGGCGCTGTACTTCGACCTCGGCTCCCCATACGCGTACCTGGCGGTGGCCCGCGCCGCGGATGTACTGGGCGCCGAGCCGCACCTCGAACCCGTGCTGGTGGGCGGCATCTTCGCCCAGCGCGGCCGCGGCAGCTGGGCGCATGCTCCCGAACGCGCAATCAGGATCGCCGAGGTCGAGGGGCGCGCGCGCCGCTACGGCCTCGAGCCCATCCGCTGGCCCGATGGCTGGCCGAACAACACCTTGAAGGCCATGCGAGCGACCGTCTGGGCCGGCCGCCTCGGCGCCGGGGGGCGGTTCGCTCGAGCGGCGTTCCGAAGCGCATTCGCAGAAGGGCAGGACCTGAGCTCGAGTGCGGTGCTGGCTCAGGTCGCCGCATCGGCTGAGCTGCCGGCCGATCAGCTCGCCGAGGCCGTCGAGGACCCGACGGTCAAGGAGGAGCTCAAGCTGATGACCTTGCGGGCCTGGGAGCGGGGCGTCGTCGGCGTGCCGTGTCTTGCCGTCGGCGAGGAGATCTTCTACGGCGATGACAGGCTCGAGGCGGCGGCCGAGCGCGCGGCCACGGCCCAGCGCCAGACCGCCTCCGGATCGAACGACTCCGTCTGAAGGCTCGCCGTGCGCAGGCTCCCGCGGGTGCGGAAGCGGCGCATGATCTGGACGTGTGGAGGCCAGCGCACGAAGCCCTTCAGCGCCGCCTCGCTCTCCCAGACCGACACCGAGCCGCCGTCGATGAGCGACGAAGTCGCCCACAGCCACAATCCGACGGCTCCCTCCATGCTCGGCCAGGCGCTGCGCAGCGAAAGGCCCGCCCGAGCGATGCCCGGCCAGTCACGCAGTCGATGCGGCGAGAACGCCGTGAAGCTCACGAACACGGGCGCATCTTCGCGCGAGCACGGACCGCCGCGCCACGGCGTCCTGATCAGTGCTGCCATACAGATGTACTGTACTCGATACAACTGTACTAGCGCCTCGCCTCGGCTACCGCGGCCTGCCTCGGCGCCCCGGGCGCCGAGCCCGACGACGCACCGATCAGGCGCGTGCGTGCGACCCCTGCGACAGGGCGTTGAGCGCGGCCGCGAAGGTGAGGATGCCGGAGCCCGAGAAGGCGATTCCCGCAAGCAGGGTCCGGTCGCGGGTGCCTCGCTCGCGCAGCTCCAGAACCGCGCTGGCGACATCGAATGCGTCGATCAAGAGACTCAACGACGCCGCCGAGCGCGCCATCCGCGCCGAGCGGATCGAGGCCAGGGTCAGTGCGCCGGTCACGAGCTGGTGACCGCCGAAGGCGCGCAGCAGCAGCCTCGGTTCGGACAGGCCGTGGGTGTCGGGTGCGTAGCGGGCGGACACCATCGTCGCCGGTGACAGCAGCGATCCGAGACCATAGGCAACGCGAACGGCGCTGCCGATCAGCATCAGCGCCTGCGCGCTTGCGCCTGGCCCGGCGACGTGAGGCCGGGGAGCGGCGCGTCCGAGAGCGGATCGACGGGGCACCGATACATCGAACCAGGCCAACGGCCGGCGGGCAAGAGGTCTCGCGAGACCGGTTCCGCAGGCTCGGTCCGTAGACAGCAGCGGCGCTCGCTCGCGGTGCGACGCTGCGTAGACCCACGGGCCCGCCCGGCGCTCACACGAGCCGCGTCATCCAGATTCGATGCACGACGCCATGGCGAAGCTCGTCGATCTCCTCGCGACGAAGCGTCTCATCAGCGTGGGCCAGCAGCTCGAGCCGACGTTCCCGCGGCAGCGCCGCCACCCAACTGATCGTTGCGAGGTAGGCGAGAATCTCCAGGCGATTGACCGTGCGCTCCGTGGTGATCGTGATCTCCTTCACGGGTCCGAAGGCGCGATCCTCCGCCAGCGCGTCGGCCGCGCCACGCTCGCCGAAGGCAGGATGATCCTTGAGCCCATCGCTCACCAGCGAGTTGAGCTCTTGGGTCCAGATCGCGTCGAGCACCGGTGTGGTGCGCAGGATCGCAACGCCTCCGCGGGGGCGCAGGACTCGCCGTAGCTCCGGCAGCGTGCGCGACTCATCAAACCAATGGAATGAATCGGCCGCGAACACGGCATCGACCGAGGCGGCGGCGAGCGGTATCTCCTCGGCGAACCCGGCGCGGACCCGCTGCGGGCCGATCGCATCGGCGAGCATTTCGCGCATCGAGGCCAGCGGCTCGACGGCGGTGAGATCGAGTCCTGCGGCGAGCAGCGCACGGGACAGCTGGCCGGTGCCGGGCCCGAGCTCCAGCACGGGCGCCCCGGACTCCAGCGCGAGCTCCTCGCACAGCGCGCCTACGACCTCGGGGCCGTAGGCGGGCCGTCCGCGGTCATAGGCCTCGGCATCCTCGAAGCCCTGCACCAGGGGATGCAGCTCCGGGTTATCGCCGTTCATCGCAGGCCGCCGAGCGCGACCCGGCGCGGCTCGCGCGCGTGGCATTGCCCTGTCGTGAGTGCATGGCTGCATCCTGACAGCGCGAGCGCCGCTCGGTCGGCTCGCAGCAGCGCGGCCGCACTCGTCGCACTGGCACGGCAAGCCGGCTCGAGGCGCCCGAACCTAATCGTCATTTGGTAGCGTTCCTGGACTAACCAAACGAGCGTTTGGTGACATCCGAGGGAGGCTCGATGCGCAGCGCAGCAAGGACTGGAGTCGGCAGCGGCCGGGCGCTCGAATGGCTGGCCATCGCCCACGCGGCCGTGGGCGGGGTCCTCTATCGTCGCGAGCTGCGTGCGATCGTCCGCGATGGCGTCCTCGCAGCCGTGCCATACCGGGGCGCGAAGGCGACCGCTTTCTGGTTTCTGATGCCATCTCCGCCGGTCTGGATGGCGGGGCGGCTGCTGCGCGCCGCGGAGGCGGCGGGCGACGCGAGAGCGATGCGCGCGGCCCACCGGGTCGGCGCCGCGAGCGCGCTGGCGGCGATCGCGTGCGTGCCCCTGTCCGGCTTCTGGGGTTGGCTGCTGATCTCCCTGAGCGGCATTCGCAGGGCACGCAGGATGAGCTCGTGAGCGCCGCGAGGAGTCCTGGCGCCGAGCTGAGCTGTTCAGCCTCGGTCAGGCGGCCCTCGGCGCCTACCTGTACCGGCGTGAGCTGCACGAGATCGCAGCCGAGGGCGTGGTCGCGACGGTCCGCCATCGCAGTCCGCGCGCGGCCGCGCTGTGGTTCATCGGAGCGGCGATACCGGGCTGGCTCGTGGATCGGCTTGCCGACGTGGCTGCGGCTGGCGAGGATCGCGAGACCGTCCGGCGGATAGGAGCGACGGGTCTCTGTGCGGCAGTGGCCGGAGCCGTCCTGATGCCCCGATCTATCTTCTGGCTGCAGGCGTTGATCTGCGCCCGAATCATCGCCGTGGCCGCCGAGCGGCCCGAGCCATGGCTCACGCCGGGCAGCGAGCCCACCGGATGAGCGTCGCTCCAGGGCGAGCGCGGCGCGGCGCCAAGCCGCGGATGAGCGCCGAGCGGCGGCGGGAGCGGATCCTGGCCGCAGCGCTGGAGGTGTTCGCGAGGAGAGGCTACGACGGCGCCTCGATGGGCGAGATCGCACGCGCCGCCGACATCACCGCGGCGGTGATCTATGACCACTTCCCATCCAAGGCCTCGCTGCAGGTCGAGGTGCTCGAGCGTCAGACGAGCGAGCTGATCAGCCAGGTGGCACAGGCGCTCCAGCACGCGCCCGAGGGTCCAGCGCCGCGCTTTCGGGCCGGCTGCGACGCTTACTTTCGCTTCGTCGAGGAGCACCCGCTGGCGTGGAAGGTCCTGTTCTGCGACCCGCCCGCGGACCCGCAGGTGGCGGCGGCCTACCGAAGCATCAACGAGCGTGCCAGCGCGGCGATCAGCGCCTTCATCGCAAGCGAGGGCGCTGGGCCTCTGCGGGCCTACTCGAACCCGCGACAGGCGGCGGAGATGATGGCCGAGATGCTGAAGATGGCCCAGCGCGGGCTGGCTGCGTGGTGGTATGAGCATCGCGAGGTCCCGCGCGAGCAGATCCTCGAGCGACTGCTCGAGTTCTGCTGGATCGGGCTCGAGCGAGCGGCCGCCGGCGAGCGGCCCGAGCCGGTGCGTGAGGATGCCGCCGGCATGCTTTAAGCGGGCGTTGAACGAGCGCAAAGCCGGCGTTCAGCCAGGCCGGTCAAGCTGACGTGCACGATGCTCCTCCTCCTTGCTCCTCTCGCTTGGCTGGCCGTCACGTCGCTTGTCGTGGCGGCCTGCTGGGCGGCCGCCAGCGGCGACGGCCGCGCCCGCGCCTAGACCCAAGACCCGACGCTCGCTCACGTGGACGGGTGCTCCTGCCCGCTCGGCGGTGGTGTGTGCGAAGGCGAGCAAGCGGGTATGAGGTCGCCTGCGTCGCCAGTTCGACCCGGCGGCGCGAGGCGGCCAGGTGACCCCACGGAGCGGGGCCCTGGCCGCCGGACGGCCCGGTTCGGACAACCGCGGTGCGCCCGGGGAAGGTGGGCATGTGTAGCGTTGTGCCGATGCCCGACAAGGATCTCGACGTGGTGGTGTTCGGCGCGACGGGCGTGACGGGCCGGCGTGTTGCGGAGTATCTGGCTTCCCGTGCGCAGGAATGCGGCGTGCGCTGGGCCGCGGCTGCCCGTGACGCCGGCAAGCTCGCACGGACGCTGGCCGAAGTCGGCGTGAGCGCCCCCGAGACGATCGTCGCGGATGTCGGCGACCCGGCTTCGCTCGCCGCGATGGCCGCGCGTGCGCGCGTGGTGCTCGACCTCGTCGGTCCCTACGGGCTGTACGGCCGCCCGGTGATCGAGGCATGCGTGGAGCAGCACGCCCACTACGCGGACCTAACCGGCGAGATGCCGTTCGCGCGGCGCACGATCGACGAGTTCGACGCACCGGCGGCAGCCGCGCGAGTCAAGGTCGTCCAGGCATGTGGGTTCGAGTCACTGCCGCCGGATCTGTCGGTGATGCTCGCGTCCGACACCGCGCGCGAGCGCCTCGACGAGGAGCTCGACGACGTCCAGCTCGAGGTGGCGATCGAGCCGCCGCCCGGCAGGCCCCGGCTCTCGGATGGCATCTCCGGCGGCACCGCGCAGACGATGCTCGTCGCACTGGCCGACGACGAACCCGACGTGGTGATCGATCCGGCTGCGTTGATCGGCGATCCCAGGGTCGCCGCGAACGTGCGCTACCACAGCCCGATCATGCTCGCACCGCGCCGAGGAGTGACGGGTGGCGTGATCGCCCCGATGGTGCCGCTCGCATTCATCAACCCCGCCGTGATCCAACGCTCCGCCTGGTTGAGCGCGCCATCGCCAACGCGAGCGCTTCGCTATCGCGAGGGGATCGCGCTCAACGGCGCGGCCGCGTCGCTGCCGCTGCGACTGGGTCTCGCATGGACGCTGTCCGGCGTCCAGGCGTCCCTGCGCAGTGCGCTGCGAGCGAGCCCCGACACCAGGGCTCGTCTCGCGCGCGCGTTGAGGCCGTTGCTGCCGAGCTCTGGATTCGGACCGCGGGCCGACCGGCTCGAGGGATGGGAGTGGAGGATATCGGTCACGGCGCGCACCTCGGGAGGGCATAGCGTCAGCGTTCGCGCCGTCGGTATCGGTCATCCGGGCTACCTCGCGACGGCGAGAATTCTCGGCGAGACGGGGATCCTGCTCGCCGAAGAGGACGTCACACCGAGCCGCTTCGGCTGCTTGACGCCCTCGCTGGCGCTTGGCCGCGCCTCGCTCGCGCGCTTCGAGCGGGCTGGACTGCGCTTCAGCACCGACACGCCCACAGCCGACTGAGGCTCGCCGCCGCCCGCGCCGCTGCAGCCCGCGCGCCGACGATCCAGCGCCACCGCGGTGCCCGCGTATGGGATTCAGGCGGCCGCCGCGGTGGCGCCCGCGAGCTCGAGCAACTCGTCGAGCAGCGCCGAGAGCTGCTCGACGAGCTCGTGCTCGCGGGGCAGTCCCTCGTCGTCGAGCGCCTCCTCGGCCTGCGAGATCGGCAGCTCGCGGTCGACCACGCGAGCGCCGATGGTCGCCAGCACCTTGCGCAGCTCCGCTTGAGCCCAGACCGCCCCGAACAGGCCCGTGCTCGCGCCCACGACCGCCACCGGCTTCTCTGAAAGCGGCGTCTGAGTGAGCGGTCGCGACACCCAATCGAGCGCGTTCTTGAGCTGTCCCGGCAGCGACCCGTTGTACTCGGGCGTTGCGATCAGGACGGCGTCGGCATCCGCGATCGCGGCCTTCAGGGCCGCGACGGCGGGCGGAGCGTCGAGCTCCTGATCCTCGCTGTAGGGGGGGATCGCTGCGAGCTGGTCGAACAGCTCGAGCTCGACATCCTCGGGCAGCAGCTTGCGCAGCCCGCGCAGGACCAGGCCGTTGTAGGAGTCCTGACGCAGGCTGCCCGAGAGACCGAGAATCCGCATCGCCGCTACGCCTCCCTGACGAGCTCGAGCGAGACCTGCAGCGTGACGTCGTTCTCGAGCGCGAAGCCGCCCTTTGGCAGCGGCGCGTTGAACTCGATTCCGTACTCGCGCCTGTCGATCACAGCCTCGAGCTCGACTCCGAGCTTCTCCTGGCCCGCGATGTCGAGGTGCGGTCCTGCGATGGTGCCGCGCGCGGTGACACGGTGGGTGATTCCCTTGATCGTCAGCTCACCCGTCACCTCGAGCGCGCCGTCTGCGTCGAGGCGAACGTCGTTTGAGAGGAAGCTGATCTTGGGGTGGTGAACACTGTCGAAGAAGTCGGGCGACTTCAGGTGGGCGGCGAGGTTCTCATCCTTGACGACGATCGAGTCGACGTCGACGGTGCCCTCGAGCACAGGCGTGCCGTCCTCGCCCACCGTCAGCTCGCCGGAGTAGTCCTCGAAGCGACCTCGGAAGGTCGAGACGACCATGTGCTTGACAGCGAAGCCGACGTGCGAGTGAACCGTGTCGATCTTCCAGGTGCCGCTGTCGATGGCTTGGGGCGTTGCGATGCTCATGCCGGTGCCTCCTATTTGGTCGGGTTGCTGCGGACCGCAGTCCGCTTACTGACCATAAGGCTAGCACATAATCGGACTATGGTCCGGTTTAGTAGAGTGTAGCTATGGATACAAGCGCCGAGCTGCCCCTGATCGAGTCCGACGCGACCGAGCGTGCGGATGCGGCACGCAACCGCGAGCGGATCCTGTGCGCCGCCCAGCGCCTGTTCGCCGAGCGCGGGCCGAGCTGCGTGTCGATGGACGATGTGGCCGCCGCCGCGGGGGTCGGCAAGGGCACCCTGTTCCGCCGCTTCGGGTCGCGTGCAGCACTGGCACGATCGGTGCTGAGCGAGGGTGAGCGGGCCTTTCAGGAGGCGATCATCCGAGGGGCGCCGCCGCTTGGGCCCGGAGCGCTGCCGCGCGAGCGCCTGATCGCGTTCGGCAGCGCGGTCATCGACATGCTCGACGGAAATCTCGAACTCCTGCGGGCCGCCGAGGGCGGCGCAGCACGATTCGAGTCCGCCCCCTACGCCGCTTACCGGCTGCACATCACGCTGCTGCTGCGCGAGCTGGACCCCGATTGCGATGCGGAGTTCCTGGCCGAGACGCTGCTGGCATGCCTCGGAGCCGACTTCTTCCTCTACCTGCGAAACGCGCGCGAGATGGAGCTGGCGCGCCTGAAGGCGGGCTGGGAGCAGCTGGTCTGCAGGATCGCCGCGGCGCAAGACGCCGGCGACGCGGCTCGGCCCGCCGCGCCGGCGGGCCGAGCCTGAAGCCGAGCCGAGAGCTCGCGTGCGCGCGGCTAAGCCACGATCATCACCGGGCTCGCGAACACGATCTTGTCGCTCGAAGAGAGCCCCGCTTCTTCGCTCGGCGCGAGACCGAGTTTCAGGAACGGAACGTCGAGCGGCCCTCCGAGGAACATCGTGACGGCCTGATGTCCGGCTTTCTGGGCGAACTTGAGCGTCGCGTGCCCGCTCGGTTTGATGACTTTGTTGATCGGCGTGATCTTGCCGATCACCGAGCGTGTGATTTCACCGGTGACGTCTTCGCCGCAGAAGAACACCGCTAGCGGCGCTCCCGTTGCGGTCGACAGATCGAGGCCGACTTCCTTGGGCACCCTGCTGATGTAGCCGAGCGTGCCCAGCAGACCATCGGTGATGATTTCGCCGGCCACGCCATTTGGGCTCTGACAACGGGGCCCGTGGACGATCGCGCAGCCCGTGAAGCTGATCGTCACGAGCGCGGTCGACGGGCCCGTGACTTCTCCCTTGTTTGTGTCGGCCGTGCATTTGAGCTTGGTTTTGCCGACCGTCTCGAGCGTCGTCGCTTTGCTGGTCGAGGTGAACATGTTCGGGAACGGCGGCGTGAATTCAGGTAACGCCGCGGCCGCCACCGAGGCCGTCGTCGCTGCAACCGCCAGGACCGCCACCAGGCAGATCCCCAAAATCGCTGTACGTCTCATCTGCTCGCTCGCTTTCCCCCTGTGGGCTCGTTTCGCCGGCGCCCGAGAAGGCGCCGAACCAGGCTATCGGTCCCCGGTCTGCGCTCGCTCGCCACGCGTGCGCGCCGAGCGTCGTCGCGCCGCCAGCGATCGATCGACCTGGGGCGCGGCGAGCGCCAGCAGCTCCGCCATCGAGCGCTCGACGCCGCTCGTCAGGATGTCGATGTCGGGCGAGCTGTCGTAGTCGGCGCTGACGCCGAAGTAGAGGCCACCGTCGTAGGAGAAGATCGCGATCGACGTTCGCACCTGGCCGATCACGGGGACGAACGGGTAGGACTCGAGCAGCCTGCGACCGAGCGTGTGCAGCGGCTGCTGGGGCCCGGGCACGTTGGTGACGCCGGTCTGCAGGCCCAGCGAGGACGAGCGCGCGGCAAGGCGCGCGCCGAGCGCGAGCAGCATCGGCGGGGCGAAGCCCGACAGCGACGTCAGCACATCGCCTGCGACGGCCTGCTTGGACTGCTTGAGGCCGTCCATCTGCGCGCGGACGGCTTCAAGGCGCGCGACCGGATCGATGACGCCGATCGGCAGCTCCGCGATCATTGCGGACACGCGATTGTTGTAAACACCCTGCTCGCCGGGACGACGAACCGATACCGGGACCAACGCCCTGATCGTGCGATTCTCGACGCGCTCACCGCGCGCCTCGAGCAGGTCGCGCAGCCCGCCTGAGACGATCGCGAGCACGACGTCGTTGACCGTCCCCCCGAACGCCGCCCGCAGCGACTTGACGTCGCTGAGGCGAACATGCGCCCAGGTCCAGGTGCGATGGGGGCCGACCGGACCGGTCAGGGAGGAGCTGCCGAGCGGGCGCATGACCCGGGCGGCCGAGCTCATGCCGTTGACGAGATCCCGCGCCTGTGCGAGCGATGCGCGCGGCGCACGCAGCGTCGCGCGCAAGCTGCGCAGCTGCTCGGAGGGATCCACCGCCCGGCGCGTGAGGGTGCGCAGCACGAGCTCGACGTCGTTCGGCTCGGGACTCGGCGACCAGGCATCAGACACCGCGGGAGCGGTGTCGTCCTCGAACATGATCGACATCAGATCGGTGGCAGAGACGCCGTCGACCATGCAGTGGTGGACCTTCGACAGCAACGCCCAACGATTCTTGCTGAGTGCCTCCACCATCCAGATCTCCCACAGGGGCTTGCCGCGGTCGAGGTGCTGGGCGAAGATCCGCGCGGCCGTGCGGCGCAGCTGATCGTCGTCTCCGGGCGCCGGCAGCGCTGTGTGTCGCAGGTGATAGGAGAGGTTGAAATGGGGATCGTCGACCCACACCGGGCGGCCGAGCCCGAGGGGTATGAAGCGAACCTTCTGGCGGTAGCGAGGGACCAGGCCGAGCTTGCGCGCAACCATCTCCGTGAGCCGCCGATACGGCGGCGCAGGCCCCTCGAAGATGCTCACCCCGCCAATGTGCATCGGGTTCATCGGACCCTCGAGGTGCAGGAACGAGGCGTCCATCGGACTCATCCAGTCCATCGTCGCCCCTCCTCGTCGAGGATCCTCGCGAGCACCCGATAGACCTCGAGGTTGACCGACATGCCACCATGGCTCGAGCGCACCTCGATGTGCTCTGCGCAGGGATCCAGGCATGCCTGCCAGGCGACGATCCCGTCGCTGCGCGAGTAGATCGTCACAGCGCGGACGCCCGCGGGCAGCGGCGCCTCTACGTCCTCGCGAAACGCCGCGCAGCACGGACCGTCGCCGCATTCGCTGGACAGCATCCCCGGCACGCCGAGATCGCCGAGCCGCGCCACCGACCGCACCGCCCCGAGCACTGCCGGCGCGACGTCGAGCGGCCCGAGCACCGGTGAGCCGAGCATCACGAGCGCGCCGACGACGTCGGGATTGCGTACGGCGACCACGCGCGCGAGCGCGCCTCCCCGACTCTGGCCGATCAGCACCACGGGCTCAGAGGTCCGCCGCACGAGCCGCGCCAGCCGCCGCTCGATCCCCGCGACGGCCTCCTCCCCGCAGTCGCTGTTGAGCAGCATGCCGGCGCCCGACGTGCGCGAGCCGCGCCTGCGCAGCCATCCGGCGAGCACGCCGAGCGACTGGTCGCCCGCTAGAAATCCCGGCACCAGCAGAACCGGGGCCTGGCCCTCGCGACGTGCGGGGCGAAGGAACTCTCGATCGGCAACCAGCCGCGCGAGCTCGAGTCCATAGCGCAGCTCGCCGCGAAGCGGCGCAGCGCCAGCTTGACCGGGCGCGAGCGACGAGGATGACACTCTGTCAAGCCTACTCTGCGCCTCGCGCGATGTGGTCCTATTCGTCGACGCTCTGCACGCGCCCGCTCGCGATCGCGTCGAGCAATGCGCGGTGGTCGCGCTCGTTCTGAGCGCTGTAGTCGCAGGCGAACTGCGCGATCGCCCGATCGAGCGTGACATCGTGGCCTCTTCTCTTGCGGGCGGGCGCTCACTGCTGCGCTTTGCACCCAGGCTCTCATCGCGCACGTGCGCTGTCAATCAGATCGCTCCGCGGCAGGCGCGTGCGCTCGGTTGTCGGTCCGCAGACGACGCCTGTCGAGCGAGAATCCGCTGCGATTCGACGCGAACGCTCAGCGCGGTTGACCGACGGGCTCCGCGGTCTCCCCCGCGGAGCCAGCGGTGTGGACCTGTGAGGTCCGATCGGGCGTAGCGGTGGGCACGGCGCGGGCGCTGTGACCGGCACGGGCGCGAAAGGCTCCTACGCGCCGAGCGAAGAGCTGGATCACTCCCCTTGCCGATCGCGCGTGGATATATTCGGCGAATGCCCGCCGCAGGTCGATCGGCGTCTGGCGCTGGCGCCGGGTCGGAGCCCACCGGTGCCGTAGATGCTCACGAGCACTCGCGCGAGTCCCCCCGGGGTCCGGTCGTGAGTGAGATGCCCACACCGGAGCAGGTCCGCGACACGATGCCGTTCGCGCGGCTGATCGGCGTGGAGTTGCTCGAGGCAACACCGGAGCTGGTCCGCGGCCGCATGGAGTTCGCGCCCGAGCGCTGCACGGCCGGGGCGCTGATGCACGGTGGCGCGCTGATGGCGCTCGCGGACAGCTGCGGCGGGGTGTGTGCGTTTCTGAATCTGCCGCCGGGCGCGGTCGGTACAGCGACGATCGAGTCCAAGACCAACTTCCTGCGAGCGGTACGGGAGGGCGCGGTGACGGCGAGCACTCGCCCACTGCATGCCGGCCGTACGATGATCGTGATCGAGACGGAGATCGTTCGCGAGGATGGAGCGCTCGTCGCGAAGGTGACCCAGACGCAGGCATTTCACCTCCCGCGCCCGTCCGGCTAGCGGGCGGCGCAAGCGATCGTGTGAACGCGCGGCGACCCGCTCCAGCCAAGCTCTGGGCGGGTCACCGTGGCGTTCCCCGCCCGTGGACGATCCCTCGTCGTCCAGCGAGCGGGCGGCGCAGCAGCGAGGCAATCACGAGCTCGCGCTGCGAACCCCGCTGAGGTGTGCCGGCGTCACAGCGATCGGGCAGCCTCTCGTTCTGCCCGACCAACAACTCTGGCGCCTGGCAGGTCCTCCAGCCAAGGAAGTGGCAGCCAGGCCGCCGCTGCTCGACCGCGAGCAGCTCGTCCTCCCAAAGCCTGATGACCTCCACCGTCAGCGGCCCCTGCGATGTCGTGAGCTCGACGGTCCAGTCCCGCCAGCCTGAAGGGGACGGCTGCTGCGGATGAATGTGCAGCAGGTCTGCGCCCCTCGTCCTGAGCTCGGCGACGAACTCCTCCGCCTGGCGAAGGCTCGGCGCCTGGATGGACATTCTCAGGCATGTGCGTTCGTCCGCGACCGGTGCACAGGCAAGGACGCTCGACGGGCTCACGGCTGCATTCTCGCTCGCGCGCGTGCGGCGGTCGATACCGCGGTTGCGCGATCTTCGTGCTGTCAGTCCAGCGCCAGTCCCTCGCCCAGCGCCTTCGCGACGAGGTGGGCGCGCGAGCGCGCGCCCGCCTTCTCCATCGCATTGCGCACGTGCGTGCGCACCGTGTCGTGCGCGATCCGCAGTTCGTCGGCGATCTCGGGGCCGGTGTTGCCAAGCGCGACCAGACGCACGACCTCGCGCTCACGTTTGGACAGCGCCCGCGGGGGCTGCTCGGCGGCCGCCTCACGCCGAAAGCGTGGGCCCGACCTCGAGGTGCTGAGCGCGACGAACAGAACCAGCCGCCGTCCCGTCACGACCTCCGTGGTCGCCGCGAACTGTACGGCGACCCTGCCGCCGTCCGCGCACCGCAGCTCGGCATCGCCCGTGAACCGCCGTTCCTGCAGGTGGGCGTTCCATTCACTCGGACTGTCCAGCGGGCCGCCGATCACGAACTCATATACGGGCCTGCCGATCAGCTGCTCGCTCCTGTAGCCCAGCAGCCTCAGATGCGCGCCGTTGAGCTCGACGAAGCGTCGTTGATCGTCGAGCAGCACCATGGCGTTGCGCGACTGGGTGAATGCCGCCGAGAACAGCTGAGACCAGTCGCCCCGTGCGTTCACCTGGGCGAGTTTAGTCGCGCTCCTCGATCCGGGCGCTCCGGTCTGCTGCGACGAGGCTTTGGTGCTCACGATCGAGGCAATCTGCGTTCGGGCGGGTTGCGACCGC
This sequence comes from uncultured Solirubrobacterales bacterium, assembly GCA_963706765.1. Classification (GTDB taxonomy): domain Bacteria; phylum Actinomycetota; class Thermoleophilia; order Solirubrobacterales; family Solirubrobacteraceae; genus Palsa-744. The sequence continues at coordinate 958,973 of OY970168.1, forward strand.
CTCGCCTCGCGTCGCGCGACGGAGCTGAAAGTCACAGCGGCGTCTGCTGTCCGGGCGCCAGGACCTGAACCTCGACCGCCGGGTCCAGACGGGCGAGCTCCTCCGCGAACAGGCGAGGAGCTGCGGCCAGGCGCGCGCGTTGGGTTCGGCGCAGCGCTGGCGCCTGCAGCGTTCCCCAATGGATCGGAATCGCTATCCGCGGCTTCAGCAGGCTGGCCGCCCGCGCCGCCTCCAGCGGGCCCATGTGCCCGCGACCCAGCCGCGGCCCCCATCCCGAGACCGGGAGCAGCGCGACATCGAGCTGCGCGCACAGGCCCGACATCTCGGGGAACAGCTCGGTGTCGCCGGCGAAGTAGACCGCGCGCGATCCGCTCACGAGGTAGCCGATCGCAGCGGCACGAGGACCGCCCGCGCGGTGGCCGTCGTGACGCGCCTGCACGGCGGTGATCGCGAGCGGGCCGATCTGCGCGATCGCGCCCAGCGGCAGCTCCCGAACGTCGCTGAACCGCCGGCGACGGAGCCAGGTGCCGGCCCCCTCGGGGACGAAGATCGGGACCGCGCGCCCGAGCAGGCGCAGCGACGCCAGATCGAGGTGGTCGTGATGCAGATGCGAGATCAGAACCGCGTCGAGATCCGCGATCAGGCTCGGCTCCGCGGGCGGCACCTGGCGCCGGAGGTGGACGACGCGGGGTCTGAGCACCGGATCGGTGAGCAGGCGCCGACCATCGCAATCGATCAAGATCGTCGCGTGTCCGAGGAAGGCGATACGGTCCACGGCTGTGCCTTGCGCGTCCGCCGATAGTCGCGCGATCGGCAGTCGTTGAGACGCTAGCAAGCTGATGAATCCGCAAGCCACTCGCGTCGGAGCCCCACGGCACGGGCGCTCATGGAGGCGCGCGACGGGCTTCGCGATCAGAGCCCTGGCGATGCTCGCGGCGCAGACCCTCGCGCTGGTCGCGATAACGGCGCTGCTGCCCCCCAGCTATGGCCTGTCGTTGCGCGCCGCCGCGCTGGTCGTCGTGGCACTGGCTCTGATCAACGCGCTGCTGTGGCCCGTTGTGACCCGCTTGGCGCTGCCGCTGACGCTGATCACGTTCGGGCTCGGCTCGCTCGTGCTCAGCGGCGGGGCGGTCGCGCTGGCCCTCTACTGGGTCGACGGCAAGACGCTCCCGTTCTGGGCCGACCTGGTCATCGCGCTGGCCCTGGCGCTTGTCTCACTGCTGCTCGCGCCGCAGCTCGATGTCGACGGCGATCCGCTGCATCTGCGGGTGGTCAGACGACGCGTGGGAGGCCGGCGTCGCCTGCACCACAGCGACAAGCCGGGGGTGATCCTGTTCGAGATCGACGGCCTCGGCGAGGGGGTGCTGCGCGAGGCAATCAGCGGGGGATTCGTGCCGACGATCGCGCGCTGGTTGTCGGACGGCTCACACCGGCTGCTCGGCTGGGAGTGCGACCTGTCCTCGCAGACCGGAGCGAGCCAGGCGGGCCTGCTGCTCGGAAGCAACTGGGACATGCCGGCGTTCCGCTGGTATGAGAAGGAGTCGGGGCGCACGATCGTCTCCAACCACCCCGCGGACGCGGCCGAGATCGAGCGCCGGCGCTCGGACGGCGGGGGGCTGCTGGCCGAGGACGGCACGAGCCGGGGGAACATGTTCTCGGGTGGCGCACCCCGGTGCACGGCGACGATGAGCGTGATCCGCGACCGTTCGCGATCGAAGGCCGGGGATCTGTTTGCCTATTTCTCCGACCCATACGGGTTTGTGCGCACGATCATGCTCTCGCTCGCCGACATCGCCTATGAGCGCCGCGCGGCGCGGCGCCAGCGGCGCGCGGGAACAGCCCATGTGGATCGTGGCGGCGCCTATCCATTGATCCGCGCTTCGATCACGGTGGTGATGCGCGACCTCGTGACGGCACTGCTGATGGCTGACATCGTCGAGGGCATCCCCGTCAGCTATGCGACCTTCGTCGGCTACGACGAGGTCGCCCACCATTCTGGGATCCGGGAAGCCGACGCCCTGGCGGTGCTCAAACGTCACGACCGCCAGCTCGCCCGGCTGGAGCGGGCGGTCGAACAGGCGCCGCGCCCCTACCACCTGGTCGTTCTCTCCGACCACGGTCAGACTCAGGGCGCGCCATTCCGCCAGCGCTACGGAGAGACGCTCGAGGAAGTCGTGCGCGGGGCCCTGGCGCGCGGCGAGGTGTATGCGCCCGCGGCGATCGACGAGGCCTGGGGCGACGTCGGCGCGGTGCTCTCAGACGCCCGCCAGGAGCCAGGCTTCATGGGTCGCGCCCTGGCGCGTCTCACGCGCAGCCGCTCGGTCGAGGGAACCGTCGCTCTCGGGCCCAACCGCGAGGCGCTCGCGCAGCGAAGCGCGGTCGAGCAGGGCGCTTCGATCGGGCGCGCAGTCGTGCTCGCGTCGGGCTGCCTCGGGCTGGTCTATCTCCCGGACAGCGCCGAGCGGCTCACGGTCGAGGAGATCTCAGAACGCCATCCGCAACTGCTCGACGCGCTCGCCGCTCATCCCGGAGTCGCGTTCGTGATGGTGCGCTCGCGGGACCGGGGCGCCGTCGTGCTCGGCCGGGCCGGGCGCCGCTACCTGCGCGATGACTCCGTCGAGGGCGAGGACCCTCTCAGCGAGTTCCAGTCCACAGCCGCCGAGCACCTGCGTCGCCACGACAGCTTTCCGCACTGCCCCGACCTGCTCGTGAACAGCGTCTATGACCCGGAGGCCGACGAGGTCGCTCCGTTCGAGGAGTTCATGGGCTCCCACGGCGGTATCGGGGGACCGCAGATGCGACCGTTCGCACTGGTGCCGGCTGCCTGGAGCGAGCCGCGCGCGCCGATCGTCGGTGTGGAAGCGATGCACGAAGCGCTGCGCGACTGGATCGCCGAGACATAGGCCACGGGAGGCGCGTCACTGGCTCTGACCGCGGCGGGTCGGCCAGGCGGCGCACAGCATCTCCGACAGCAGCGCGTCGCGCTCGCGTCCGGTGCTGTGATCGATGTCGTCGATCAGGCGCTGCACGAGCGAGACAGTAGCCCAGCTGGGCCGCGAGTTCTCAGGGTCGATCATCGGGCCTTCGGGCATCGCGAGCGCCCTCGCGCGGGATGCGGTTGGTCGGTTCGTTCACATGTTCATCTTCGCTGTCGTGGCAGACCGGGCCAATCGCACGACTGCGCGATTCGCCACAGTCCGTCCGACCGCTGCCCCAAGCTTGGCTGCGGCAGTCGTTATGATCGGGCGAGATTCGCCGCGTCGATGACCATGGCCGCGCCCGTGGGGGAATCCTTGCTCGTGAATCAACTTCGATCGCCGCGCAGCGCCTCGGTCAGCAACTGCTCCGGCGGCTGCGATGATCGACTGGCGGAGGTCGCTGAGCTGCTCGAGCAGCTCCTCCTCGGAGACGTGCTCGGATGACCAACGACTTGGCGCGTTGGCAATTCGCGACGACGAGCATCTACCACTTCCTGTTCGTCCCCGTGACCATTGGGCTGGCGTTTCTGGTTGCGGTGCTGCAAACGGCCTGGCATCGCAACGACAAGCCGGAGTACCGACGCCTGACGCGATTCTTCGGCACGCTGCTCCTGATCAACGTCGCGATCGGCGTCGTCACCGGTCTCGTGCAGGAGTTCGAGTTCGGCATGAACTGGTCGACATACTCACGCTTCGTCGGCGACGTGTTCGGCGGGCCGCTCGCGATGGAGGGCCTGGCGGCGTTCTTCCTGGAGTCGACCTTCCTGGGGCTGTGGTTGTTCGGCTGGGACAGGCTGCCGAAGCGCATCCACCTCGCGTGCATCTGGCTCGTGACCGCCGGAGCGATGCTCTCGGCGCTGTTCATCATGGTGGCCAACTCCTGGATGCAGCATCCCGTCGGCTATGCGCTCAACAGCCACGGGATGCCGCAGCTGAACAACGTCGGGGCGCTGTTCACAAATCCCACCTTCCTGTGGGGGTATGTGCACGTGATCCTGGCGTCGCTGATCACGGGATTCTCTGGTGATGCTCGCGGTCTCTGCATGGCAGATACGAAGGCAACGGGATGCCGAGGCCTTTCACCACACCGCACGAGTGTCGGTGATCGTGCTGCTGCCCTCGATCCTGCTGGCGATATTCGTCGGCAGTGAGCTGGGCGTGATCGAGACGAAGTATCAGCCCACGAAGATCGCGGCGGCGGAGGCGCAGTGGACGACCTGCAAGCCCTGCTCGTTCTCGGCATTTCAGATCGGCGGAGGCAACAACGACAAGACGCCCTCTCAAATCATCGAAATACCCCATCTGCTCTCACTGCTGGCCACGAACACTTGGAACGGTGAAGTCGTTGGTCTGAACGAACTCCAGAAGCAGTATGAAAAGAGATATGGGCCCGGCAACTACATTCCCGACGTTTTCATCCAGTACTGGTCGATGCGGATCATGGCCTACCTGGCCACGCTCGTGTTGCTGCTGGGGCTGTGGGGAGGGTGGCTCCTGCACCGCAACCGGCTCGACCAGTCGAAGTGGTTCCTGCGGGCGTCGATCTGGGCCGTGGTCACGCCGTTTCTCATGAACACCGCCGGCTGGCTGCTGACCGAGAGCGGTCGCCAGCCGTGGATAGTACAGGGCTTGATGAAGACGATCGACGCCAACTCCCCCTCGGTCACCTCCACCGACATATGGATCAGCCTGATCGCTTTCGTGTTGATCTACATCGGCCTGGGCGCAGCCGATCTGACGCTGATGCTGCGCTACTCGCGCAAAGGGCTCGGCGAGGAGGACGAAGCGGCGGCCACGAAGAGTGCGGGCGAGATCCCGGCGCTGACCTATTAGCTGATGCTCCATCTTCACACATTGTGGTTCGTCGTCCTGGCAGTCTTGTGGGTGGGCTTCTTCGTGCTGGAGGGGTTCGATCTCGGCGTCGGGGTCCTGCATACGATCGTGGGCAGGACCGAAACCGAGCGGCGGGTCGTGATCAACACGATCGGTCCCTGGTGGGACGGGAACGAGGTCTGGTTGATCGTCGCGGGGGCGGGCACCTTCGCGGCGTTCCCGGGCTGGTATGCGACGATGTTCTCGGCACTGTACCTGGCGCTGCTGCTCACGCTCGCGGCGTTGATGGCGCGCGGCGCGGCGTTCGAGTTCAAGGGAAAAGGCGACGGCGAACGCTGGCGCCGGACGTGGACGTGGTGTACGACGATCGGCAGCCTGCTGATTCCGCTGCTGCTGGGAATCGGTCTCGGGGATCTGCTGAATGGCCTGCCGATCGACTCGAGCCACGAGTTCACCGGTAACTTCTTCGACCTGCTGACCCCCTACGGGCTGTGGACCGGTGTGACACTGCTGTCCCTGTGCCTGCTGCACGGCGCGACCTTCCTGGCGTTGCGCACGACCGATCAGCTGCGCGATCGCGCTCGCGCGCTTGCGCGCCCACTCGGGTGGGCCGCCTGCGCGTTCGTGATGGGGTTCGTGATCTGGACGATCTTGGTCGCCGGACACGCAGACATCCCCGGGCCGGTGCAGATCCTGGCGGTGATCGCGGTCGTGTTCGCGGCACGCCTGGCGAGCACCAACAGCGACGGCTGGGCGTTCGTATCCTCGGCGGTCGCGATTGCGGCGACGGTGGGCTCGCTGTTCATCGAGCTGTATCCCAACGTGATGGTCTCGAGCACGAGCGCCGCCTACAACCTGACGGTTGAGAACTCCGCGTCAGGCCACTACGCGCTGGTCGTGATGACCGTCGTTACGGCGATCTTCCTGCCGCTCGTCCTGCTCTACCAGGGGTGGTCGTTCCATGTCTTTCGCGGTCGCCTGAAGGCGCCCCCGGCAACGTCCGGTCCGTCGCCGGCGGCTGCGGGCGCGGGTGCACAGCCACAGCGCGGTCAGCTGCCCGGATGACCGACGCAACCTCCCACCACGTCGTGATCATCGGCGGCGGATTCGGCGGCCTGTTCGCGGCCAAGTTCATGCGACGCGCGCCGGTCGAGATCACCCTGATCGATCGAACCAACCACCACACCTTCCAGCCACTGCTCTACCAGCTCGCAACCGGAATCCTGTCTGAGGGCGCCGTCGCGCCGCCGCTTCGCCAGGTGCTGCGCAAGCACCGCAACGTGAGCGTCGAGCTCGCGGAAGTGACCGCGATCGACATGCAGGCCAGGACGGTGACGGCGGCGAGGCCGCTCGGCTCGCCGCTCGAGGTCCCCTACGATTCGCTGATCGTCGCGGCCGGCGCAACGGGGTCGTATTTCGGTCACGACGAGTTCAGCCGCTTCGCGCCGGGGATGAAGACGATCGACGACGCGCTCGAGCTGCGCGCACGCATATTCGGTGCCTTCGAGATGGCCGAGCTCCAGAGCGATCCCGAGGCACAGCGCGTGTGGCTGACGTTCGCGGTCATCGGCGCGGGGCCGACAGGCGTCGAGATGGCGGGGCAGATAGCGGAGCTCTCGAAACGGGCGCTGAAGGACAACTTCCGCCGCATCGATCCCGCCAGCGCGCAGGTGCTGCTGTTCGACGGCGGCAACGAGCCGCTGGCCAGCTTCGGCGAGCAGCTGTGCGCGAAAGCGACTCGCGAGATCGAACGCACAGGCGTGCAGCTGCGAATGAAAAGCCGCGTAACCGACGTCAACGCGGACTCGATCGTCATCGACGGACCCAATGGTGAAGAGCGCATCGCCTGTCACACGAAGGTGTGGTCGGCGGGCGTGCAGGCCTCGCCGCTGGGCGCGATGCTGGCGAAGGCCAGCGGCGCCGGGACCGACCGCGCTGGGCACGTCGAAGTTCTCCCAGACTGCACGCTCCCCGGCCACCCGGAGGTGTTCGTGATCGGCGACATGATGTCGCTGAGCGGCCTGCCCGGCGTTGCCGAGGTGGCGATGCAGCAGGGCGTCTACGCGGCTCGGACGATCAAACAGCGCCTGCAGGGCGGGCACGACGCCAAGCCGTTCGTCTATCGCGATCTGGGCAGCATGGCGACGATCTCGCGATTTCGCGCGATCGTGAGCGTCAAAGGCTTCAAGGTCGGCGGATTCATCGGCTGGCTGATGTGGGCGTTCGTCCACCTCACGTTCCTGACCGGCTTCAAGAACCGCGGGACGGCGCTGCTCAAGTGGCTCAGCGCGTTCGTCGGCAGCTCGCGCGATGAGCGGACGATCACAACGCAACAGGTCGCGGCGAGGATCGTCGCGATGCGAGTGGGGCTCAAGCTCGATGATGGAGAGCTCGCGCGACTGGCCGAGAAGCAGGGCGACTAAGCGTTCTCCTGTCGCCACAGAGCCGCGTAGCTGCCGCCGCTGGCAAGGAGCTCGGTGTGGGTGCCGCGCTCGACGATCCGCCCGCGCTCCAGAACCAGGACTTCGTCGAGCTCCTGCAGCCCGCTCAGCCGGTGGGTGATCAGCAGCGCAGCGCGCTCGCGCGTGATTGCGAGCAGGTCGGCGACGATCGCATCTGCGGTGGCCGTGTCGAGGTGCTCGCCCGGCTCATCGAGCACGAGCAGCGGGAAATCGGCCAGCAGCGCGCGAGCGATCGCCAGGCGCTGGCGCTGGCCGCCGGACATGCGCGCGCCGCGCTCGCCAAGCTCGGTGCTGAGGCCGTCGGGCAACTGCTCAGCCCACCGCAGCAGCCGCACTGCGTCGAGCGCCGCGCGCAGCTCCTCGCCCCCCGCGTCACGCCTGGCCAGGCGAAGGTTCTCCTCGAGTGTGGTGTCGAAGATGTGCGCGTCCTGCGAGACCAGCCCGATCGCGCGTCTGTACTCGTCGCCGTCGAGGTCCGTGAGCTCGACGGCGTTGAGCGTGATCGAGCCCTCCTGGTAGGGAAGGAATCGCAGCAAAAGGCCGGCCAGGGTCGACTTGCCGGCGCCGCTGCGCCCGACGAGCGCCACGCGCCTGCCGGCGCTGAGATCGAGCTCAATCTCCTGCAGCGCCAACTGGCTCGCGCCCGGGTAGCGGTAGCGCAGGCCCCGTGCACGTAAGTGATATGGGGGCGCGGGCAGCGCGAGCGGGTGCACGGGCTCACTCACTGGCTCTGGCGCATCAGCGACCTCGAGCACGCGCGCGGCGGAGCGCCGCACCCGCTGAAGCGTCTGGGTTGCCGTGGGCAGTCCGGTGACGAGCTCGAACGCGACCAGCGGGATCAGGGCAAGACCTGCAAGCAGCACGCCATCGAGGTGGCCGACATGAACCGCAACCACGCCGACCGCGAGCGCCCCCCACATCGCGAGGCCGCAGCAGAGAGTCGTGAGGCCCTGGCCGACGCCAGCGGTTCGTGCGGCCGCTCGCGCGATGGCGGTGAGCGAGGAGTCCGCGGCGAGCGCGCGCTCGATCTGCGGACCGGCGCTGCCGTTGACGCTCAGCTCGGCGCCGCCTTCGATCAGATCGATCACCGCGCCTGTCAGCTGCGCGCGCGACTGCGCCTGTCGCGACTCGCTGCGCGCGGCGAGCCTCGAGGTCAGCCACGGCACCAGAATCCCCGCTATCAGCAGCGCGCCGAGCAGTATCAGCCCGGCTGCGGGCAGGGCCGCGAACACGACCGCGACCGTCGCCACGCCGACACAGAGCGCGATCGCGAACGGCGGCACTACTCGCAGCAGCAGGTCCTGCAGCGCATCGATGTCGTGCACGAGGCGGGCGAGCAGATCGCCGCTGCGAAACGCGGGCAGTCCCAGCGGAGCCTGCCGCTCGAGCCGCTCATAGGAGTGCACCCTGATCTCAGACAGCAGACGGAAGGCGGCGTCGTGGCCGACGAGGCGCTCCCCGTAGCGACACAGGCCCCTGCTCAGCGCGAAGAACTGCACGCCCACGATCGCCAGCGCGACCGCGGACTCGGGCGGGCGCTGGGCCGAGCGCGAGATCAGCCACGCCGAGGTGGCGATCAGACCGATCGCCGCCGCAGCGGCGCAGGCGCCGAGCAGCGTGGCGAGCGCCAGGCGCCCGGTCGCCGGACGCGCGATCGCGAGCGTGCGCAGCAGCGGCGCCTGCGGTCCGCCCGCCTCGTCTGCGCCGGCCAGCTCCTCTGCCAAGGCGTCGGGGCTCACGCCACGACCTCGGCGGCGGCGAGCGGCAGGACCCGGTCGGCGATCGCCACCAGAGCCGGCCGATGGGCGGCGATAACGACGGTGCGCCCGCGGGCGAGACGGCGGATCGCACGGATGATCTGAAGCTCGGTATGTCCGTCCAGGCCGGCGGTCGGCTCGTCGAGCAGCAGCAGCGGCGCATCGCGCACGAACGCCCGCGCCAGCGCGAGGCGCTGGCGCTCGCCGGCAGACAGCCCGGAGCCGTGATCGCCGAGCATCGTGTCGATGCCGTGCGGCAGGTTGCCGATCACATCGGCGAGGCCCGCCCCGGATATCGCCGCCCACACCTCCTGATCGGAAGCCGTGGAGCGTCCGATGCGCACGTTCTGAGCGACCGACGCGTTGAACAGATGCGGCCGCTGCGGGACCCAGGCCAGCCGCTGACGCCATCCGGCGAGGTCCAGCTGGGCCAGCTCGATGCCGCCGATCCGAACCGAGCCCGACTCGGGCTCGAGAAGCCCGAGCAGCACGCTTAGCAGCGTCGACTTCCCGCATCCGCTCGGCCCGACGAGCGCCAGCAGCTCGCCCGCGTGGATCGTCAGGGAGACGTCCTCGAGCGCCGGCTCGTCGCGTTCGGGGTAGGTGAGGCGCAACCGTTCGATCTCGATGTCCACGAGCGCAGGGTCGGGTGCGCCGTCGCGTATGCCGGACGGGACGTCGGGCGTCTGCAGCACCGTGAAGACCTGCTCGACCGCGGCCATCCCCTCCGCGCTGACGTGGTAGTTGGCGCCGAGCTGGCGCAGCGGCATGAACGCCTCGGGCGCGAGCACGAGCACGAACAGCGCTACCCGCAGATCTAGGTGCCCGCCCATCAGTCGCAGCCCGATCGAGACCGCCACGAGCGCGACCGCGATCGTCGCGACGAGCTCGAGGATCAGCGAGGACAGGAACGTGATCCGGAGCGTCGACATCGCGGTCGTGCGATAGCGCTCGGTGATCTCGCGGATCACTGCCACCTGGGCCTTTGCGCGACCGAACACCTTCAGCGTCGGCAGGCCCGCGACGACGTCCAGGAAATGGTCGGCGAGCCGCTGCAGCGTTCTGAACCTGCGGTCCATGCGCTCGCGCGTCGCGGCACCCACGAGCGCCATGAACAGCGGGATCAGCGGCACCGTGAACGCGATGATGACCGCAGATGGCCAATCGCTCGAGAGCACGGCCACGAGCACGACGATCGGGACGATCACGGCGAGGAACAGCTGCGGCAGGTACAGCGAGAAGTACCCATCGAGGGCATCTATCCCACGCGTGGCGAGGACTGCGAGCTCGCCCGTGTGGCGATCGCGCGAGCTGTCGCAGCCGAGATCTGGCAAGCGTGCGATCAAGGCGCTGCGCAGCTGCGACTTCGCCTGCGCGGAGGCGCGGCTCGCGGCGAGCTCGGCGCCCCACGCGACCGCAGCGCGAGCCAGGACGACCACCAGCAGGATGTCCATCGGCGTGGCCAGCTGGCCGAGGCTGCGCCCGCCGATGAACGCCTTCGCAACGACATCGGCCAGCAGCCAGGCCTGAGCGACGATCAGCAGAGCGCTGATCACGCCCACCGAGACCGACAGCACGAGGAACCTGCGGGTCGCCCGGGCGTAGCGCAGAAGTCTCGGATCGAGCGCTCTCACTTCATCAGTCGGTCCACCAGTCCTGGACCGGCACGCCGTCTCCCTCCTCCGGCCTGGAGCTGCCGACGGCGACGAGCTCGAGGCCCTCGGGCCCGCCTTCGAATGCCCGCACGACCTCAGGCGCGACACGCAAGGTGTCCCATTGCTCGAGGTCCACGATCTCCTCGTCGAGCTTGACCCGCCCGGACCCGGCGGTGACGATGTAGACCTCCTCCTGCTCGCGATGGGAGTGGCCCATGTTCGAGCGGAAGTTGGGGCCATAGCGGAAGTAACTGACGCCGAGCTCGCGTGAGTCGAGGTGCTTGCGTGCGAAGCGCGCCTCGACCTCGGACGCGCTGCCTGCGGCGGCGTCGTCGACGTCCTTGAGGTTCTTGACGGTGTAACCGGGCATGGGTCGTCTCCTGCTGTCGAGTTGGTCGAGCGATCGTGCTCGCGGCCGGCTGGCTGGCTGCGACGAGACGCTGGAGCAGTCTCGCAGGCTCGTCGCATTCGCGCCGACGATGGCCGGCGGGTGACGGGACAGGTGCGAGCGAGCCCTTCGCTGCGTTCGCTGCGCCCCGCCCGACTCGGTGTAGGCTGAAGCCGCCGAGCTCGACCGCAGCGGCCGAGCTGCAGTAGTGGCGACCCCGGCCGCCATCTGCGTAGTCTTGGGCCGGGATGACGAGCGACGCTCGACAGGCGATGGGCCCTCCATCGACCTATGACCGCATCGGCATTGGCTACCACGGGGCGCGCGGCACCGATCCGGTGCTCGCCAGCCGAATCTGGGCTGCGCTCGGCGGCGCGAGCACCGTACTCAACGTGGGAGCTGGCACCGGCTCATATGAGCCGCCAGATCGGTGGGTCCTGGCTGTCGAGCCCTCTGGCGTGATGATCGCTCAGCGCCCGCCCGGCGCCGCCCCGGTGATCCAGGTGCCGGTCGAGCGGCTACCCCTGGCTGACCAGACCGTCGATGCCGCGCTGGCGATCCTGACGGTGCATCACTGGGACAATGTCCAGGTCGGTCTGCGAGAGCTCGTGCGGGTGGTACGCGACCGCATCGTGCTCGTGACGATGGACGTCGCAGCGCTGACCAAGCTGTGGTTCGTGCACGACTACCTACCCGAGCTGCTTGGTCAGCACGCAGCCCGGTTTCCCACTATCGATCAGCTCCGGGGCCTGCTCCCGAATGCGCGGGTCGAAGTGCTGCCGGTCCCGCGCGAGTGCGAGGATGGGTTCATGGCTGCGTTCTGGGCGCGCCCGCACGCCTTCCTGGATCCGGCGGCTCGCGCGGCGACATCGCCTTGGCACGACCTTCCTCCCGCCGTCGTCGAACGCGCCCTCACTCAGTTGAGGCGAGACCTCAACAACGGCGATTGGGACCGCCGCTACGGCCACTTGCGCGCTCGCACCGAGCTCGATGTCGGCCTGCGCCTGATAACGGCCAGAAGGTGAACACCGAGCTGGCGGCTGGCTCGCAGCGGCTGGCTCGCAGCGCCTAGCTCCGGTGGCGCGCGAAATATCGCGCCCAAAGACAATCTTTGTCACATGTCCGAATAGCTCGGCTCTGTAAGATCACGCGCAAGCGTCGCCATTCGACCGACGGCGCTTGGCGGCCAGGACCTGGGGTGCCTGGACCTGGCCGTCACAAATCGCCTTCCTCTCGTCCATGCTCGCCTGTGTGGCTGCTTCTCGCCCAGACCCAGCTCCGTTCCACGGCCCAGCCGCCGGCCTAAGGTATAGGGGCCTGTGCCGCCGCCGGCAACGAGTTGACGGGTATATCCCTCAGCGTAGGTCGCCTTCCCGAGCGAGCTGGTCAGCGCGAGCTGCACGTTCAGCTGGTATTCACGCCGCACGGTCCGGGCCGGAGTGGAGGAGTCCGAGGCTTCGATGATGGTGGTGGTCGTTCCAGCGTGTGCCGGCTTGCCGGTGAGCGCGATCGATCCCGTGGCTTCCGCTTCTGGCGGCGAGATAGAGGTCGCCGCTGTCTTCTTCTTCACCGATCTCGCTGGCGACCGCATGGGCGCCATCGGTGATGCGGACCACCACGTCTGCGGCCTTCAGACCTTCGCCTTCGGACGCCGCCTTGGAGAGGTTGGGGGCAGGTCACCCGGAGCTCGGTTGGGCTGATCGCTTCCGCGTCTGCTTCGGCCACCTGGTCGTGGGTTTCGTCGTCGAGGAATTCGACCTTGGCGCTCCCGCCGTCTGGGATGTAGAAGCCCGCCCCCCCAATCTTCAGTTCATCGCCTCCGATACTCGGGGCCCTCGCCGGTGCCTGTCTGCTGATCGGTCACCGATGAGACGTACGGGGCCTCGGCGGCGAACCGGTCGCCTCCCTGTTCTTCGTGGTGCGGGCTCACCGTGCTCCCGGAGTCGCTCGTAGGCGACACACCTCGGTCGATAGCGGCGACGGCACCGCCCGAACCAGTGCCCGAAGCGCTCGCCCCGCGCCCCGGCCGGACCGATCGGGGCGCACCGAAGACAGCGGCACCAGCGCCGGCCGGCCGCGCCTTGTCCCTATCGCAAGCGTGGCGCCGAGTTGTGAAGGCGAGAGCTTGCAGCAGCGGCTGGGGCAGCAGACTAGGCGTCTCGTTGCCGGCCGGCCGGGGCCCTCAGCCGATCCGCTCCGCCAGCTCGACGATGATCCCCTCCGGGCCGCGGACGTAGCAGAGGCGATAGCTGTCGCGGTAGCGCTCCACCTCGCCAACGAGCTCCGCGCCGCGGGCTCGCACGCTAGCGACGACGGCGTCGATATCGTCGACTACGAACGCGACATGGCGGATGCCCGGGGTGTTCGCCGGCGTGTTCCGGTCGCCGCCCCGGCCCAACGGGGCGTGAAACTTCGCCAGCTCGAGCCGTCCGTGGCCGTCCGGAGTCTCCACCATCGCGAGCTCCGCCCGGACGCCCTCGAGCCCCACCACGCGGTCCACCCAACCGCCCTCGACCGACCCCTCGCCCTGCAACTTGAGTCCGAGCTCGACGAAAAACGCCGTCGCGGCCGCGAGGTCGTCGACCACGATGCCCACGTGATCCATGCGCTGGATCGTCACGCGCGCGACTGTAGCGACACGACGGCGCCGGCTACAGCGAGCCTGTCGTATATCCCGATGTTCAGCGGGAGGAAGAGGAGCACGACGCGGAAGCCAAGCGCCCAGACTGCCGAATTGGAGAAGATCAAACGCGTGGCGATGAGGTATCCGAGGCTAACGGCGGGCCGGTGATACGCCCGGGGCGGTAGGCTGCTCGCGGATGGCTGCAGTGGTCGACTTCGGTGGTTTGTCGGTGCCGATTGTTCAGGCGGGTATGGGTGCTGTAGCCCGTCATGAGCTCGCTGCGGCTGTGTCGGAGGCGGGCGGTCTGGGGACGATCGGCGGCGCCCGTGCACCCATCGCTGAGGAGTTGGCTGCCGCCCGGCGGCTCACTGGCCAACCAATCGCGGTCAACCTCGTGTTGCCGCTCCTTCGGCCAGGCGATGTCCTGGCAGCTGCGGACGCCGACGTGATCGTCACCTTTTGGGGCAAGCCACGCAGGCTTGCTCAGGGCACGTGGGTCCACCAGTGCGGCTCAGGCGCGGAAGCAAGAGCTGCGGAGGCGGCGGGAGCCGACGCGGTGATAGCCCAGGGAGTCGAGGCCGGCGGGCACGTTCGAGGTGTGACGCCGATGCTCGAATTGGTCGAGCGCGTTCGGGCTGCGGTCAAGATCCCAGTTCTGGCAGCCGGAGGGATCGTTGACCAATCAGGTGTGGGCGAGGCGCTCGATGCCGGCGCGGTCGCTGCCGTCTTGGGCACGCGCTTCCTCCTCAGCGATGAGAGCCGCGCGCATCCTGATTACAAGCGGCGCTGCCTGGAGGCCGACAGCACGGTGCTGACTGAGCTCTTCGGGCTGGGGTGGGCCGACGCGCCGCATCGGGTGATCCCGAACGCTGCGACCCGCCGCTGGCTGGGCCACGACCCGCGTGGCCCGGGTTGGATTCGGCTCGTCAACCGACTCGCCTCGCCAGTCGTGCTGCGCGTCCCGGAAGGGCTCCAGGATCGCGGGCTTGCGATCCAGCGACCATCGCTGCCCTTTCTCGGCCCGCCGATGGCGCTGGACGATGGGCCGCGCAGTCTCCTCGACTCCGGGCCGCTCTATGCGGGCGCGAACGTGACCCGGATATCAGACATCCGCCCAGTGGCGCAAATAGTCAGCGACCTGACCCCGTAGCCAAACAACTGCGAGCGGGTACGCTGATGATGCCCCTGAGCGACGCCTTCCGGGGCCGTGCCGCCTGTCCTCCGATGTTCGCCAACCCCGGATTCCCAGCTATCGGCTCGTGGAGATGCGGAGAGCGGGGAGCGACGGGCGTAGGACACATGCTTGGTACCCGGAGATTGAGGTCCGGATTTAGCGACTACCCTACGTGATGCCCTATGATTGTGTTTGCAATGCGCAAGACCAGCGTCTACCTAGATGAGCATCAAGCGGAGCGCCTAGCGAGGCTGGCCCGGCAGGAGGGGCGTCCGCAGGCAGAGATATTGCGTGAGGCGGTGGCCACGTATCAGCCTAAGCCGTCCGAAGATCGCAACTTTGCACTGGCTGGCTCCGGGCAGGGCGATGGAACCTCCATCGCCGACGTACCCGAGGAGGAGCTGCTCGAGGGCTTCGGCGAGTGACCGCCGTCATCGACGCCGGACCGCTCGTCGCGTTCGGCGATGCCAACGATCCATATTTTCCCCGCATCGATGAGCTGCTGCGAAATGTCGACGGGCCGCTCGTGATCCCGGCCCCAGTGACCGCCGAGGTCGATTACCTACTCGGCCGGCGCGTAGGCCGTGCATCACAGCGTAGCTTCATCGCTGACCTCGCTGCGGGACGATTCACGGTGGCCTGCTTGGAGCGCGAGGACTACTCCACGATCGGAGAGCTCGATGCACGCTATGCAGACCTCGAGCTCGGCCTTGCCGACTGCGCGCTCGTCGTAGTGGCGCATCGCTACCGGACCGATCGCATTGTGAGCTTCGACGAGCGCCACTTCCGTGCTCTCACACCGATCGGCGGCGGCGCCTTCACGATCCTGCCCGCCGACAGCTGACAAACAAGCCACCAAGCCAGGCCCACATAGCGGGGGTGACAAAAGCGAAGCGACGGGGGTCAAAGCCCCGCCGGTGTGGCTGGGAGTCGTGCCTGCTCGGAGAGCCAGTGCCCTTCAGTGCCGGTCCCACGTGGACTCGATGCCACTGTCAGTTCTGGCGGCGCGGCGGCGGTATGAAGCCTGAACCGTAGAATCGCGGCCATGCCGTTCACGCTCAGGAACCTCAGAGAGGATCTGGTGGACGTGGGGTCCAACTTCGACGGCGCGCCGGACCTCGAGTTCCGTCTCGCGAGCAAGGCGCTCGAGCTCGAGCAGTCCGGCCTGAGCTATCAGCGGATCCCGCCGGACTACCGGTTCCCGTACGGCCACACGCACAAGGAGCAGGAGGAGGTGTTCGTGGTCGTGGGCGGGAGCGGGCGGATGAAGCTCGACGACGAGATCGTCGAGGTCAAGAAGTGGGACGTCGTGCGCGTTCCGCCCGGTACATGGCGAGGCTACGAGGCTGGAGCGGAGGGCCTCGAGATCCTCGTCTTCGGCGCGCCCACCCTCGGCGAGAACCCGCGTGAAGACGTGGAGGGCCAGCGAGACTGGTGGGCCGACTGAGCGTCGCCCGGTGGGCGTGTCACGGTCTCTTGGTTCGACCTACGAGCGGCGACCAGCAACTCAGAGTCGCCAGACTAGCGCATCATGTCCCGAAATGGCAATGTTCCGCTTGCAGCGGAAGAATACTTTTCCGAAAATATCGGCCGGCTCCCCGCCGCCGCGCCGCAGATAGGCGCCATAAAACGAAGAACGACCGCCCGAGGGCGGTCGCTGATATCCGGCATAGCGGGGGCGGGATTGATACCCAATCCTGCGAACGTCGGCGACTCTCGCGCGGGTTGGCGCGTCCAGGCAGCATTCGACGCGGCTCTCGTGGACGCAAGGACGCCGCGTGGCGCTGCTGCTACCGGAAGCTCACAACCGCCGGCGCCCAGCCATCGTGCATAGGCGGTTAGTTACGCTTCAGCGCGTGGAGCTGCAGCGGCGCATTGCCGAGGGGACGGGTGAGTTCTTGCTGTTCGCGCTGACCCCACCGCGCCTGACGACCGAACCGGAGCAAGCCAGTCAGATCGCCGCGAAAACGCTCGAGCGCCTGCGCCCTGTGGGCATCGATGGCCTCGTGCTCTACGACATTGATGACGAGAGCGACCGCAATCCCAAGGAACGCCCCTTTCCGTTCCTACCCACGATGGACCCAGCCGACTACCTCGCTCGCGATCTCGTCGGCTTGGAAGTGCCGGCCATCGTGTACCGCGCTGTCAGCAAGTATCCAGAGCAAGGTCTTCGCTCGTGGCTCAGCGAACAAGCCCCAACCCACGCGCTGTCGGTGTTCGTCGGTGCGTCCTCTCGTGAGAAGGCGGTAGCAACCTCTCTGTTGCGAGCCTACGAACTCAGGACCGAGGTGCGCCCGGATCTCCTTCTCGGAGGTGTCGCGATCCCAGAGCGGCACGCGCGCGGGCGCGGGGAGCACGTCCGTCTGCTGGCGAAGCAGGCGGCAGGTTGCTCGTTCTTTGTCACCCAGATCATTTATGACGTCAATGCCGCGAAGAACTTGGTCTCCGATTATCACTACGAGTGTGCTGCTCGTGACGTCAAGCCAGCGCCGATCGTCTTCACGTTCTCGGTCTGCGGCTCGCTGAAGACACTGGAGTTCGTTCAGTGGCTCGGTGTCGATGTGCCGTATTGGATCGAGAACGAGCTGCGCCACGCGGACAACACCCTAGACGCGTCCTACGATCAAGCCGTTGCCACGGCCGTCGAGCTCATCGCATTCTGCCGGCGCGTCGGAGTTCCATTTGGGCTCAGCGTCGAGAGCGTCTCGATCCGCCAAGTCGAGATCGAGGCCTCCGTCCGCCTCGCCACCCGGCTACAAGCAGAGCTACGTCGCTAGTCCCTACGACCTGGTCCTAAGCAGCTGCTGGCGGGCGATCCTCGATCCAGAAGTAACCCGCCTGGAGGGGTCCCTGTTGGTGATCCGGGGCTTATGCGTGGTCTGGCTGGTTTTGGTGGTTCTCTCTTTCTCTTGCTGCGTATTCGGTGGGCGTGAGCCCGCCGAGGGCTGAGTGTGGTCTGTAGGTGTTGTACTCGGTTCGCCAGTCCTCGATGATGATCTTTGCCTCGGTGAGCGAGCCGAACTCCTCGATGTTCAGAAGCTCGTCTCGCAGTCGGCCGTTGAAGGACTCGACGAACGGGTTCTCCCATGGGCTTCCCGGCTCGATGTAGGTCGTGGTCGTGCCAGTCAGGCGACAGTAATCCCGCAGCGCCCAGGCGATCATCTCGGGCCCGTTGTCGGCCCGCAAATATTCGGGGGCGCCACGTGTGAGGACGAGATCCTCGATCACGGCGACCAGGCCCTCGGCGGTGCAGGTTCGGTCGACTCTGATTGCCAGTGCCTCGCGGGTGTACTCATCGACGATGTTGCAGAGCTTGATCCTGCGCCGGTCGGCTGTCTCGTCGAACTGGAAGTCAATCGCCCACACCTCATTTGCCTTGGTTGCGCGCAGACGTGCTGCCTGCCCGTTGCCCAGACGTCGACGCTTGCGTGGCACCCTCATGGGCCGCCTCAGGCCCTCCTGGCGCCAGATCCGCCTGGTGCGCTTGCGATTGATCGTCCAGCCTTCCCGCAGCAGGATCTGATGGGCGGTCTTCCAGCCCCACCTTGGGTGCTCCTTGGCGATCCCCCGCAGCCTGCAGGCCAGACGCTGCTCATCATCCCGCGGTGATCGCGGCTGTTTGCGTTGCGTTGAGCGATGTTGGCCGACCACGCGGCACGCACGACGCTCCGAGACCCCGAAACGCTCTTGCAGAACCACTACGGCTCTGCGGCGGCGCTCCGGGGTCAGAATTTCCCCTCAGCCAACTCCTTGAGCATGTCAATGTCCAGAGCCTGCTCGGCGACTAGCTTCTTCAGCCGCTGATTCTCGGTCTCGAGCTGCTTCAGGCGCTTTGCCTCCTCGGCCTTCATCCCGCCGTACTGCGCCCGCCACCTATTGAACGTCGCTTCTGAGACCTCCAGCTGGCGCAGCACCTCCACGAGATCCTGCCCCTCGTTCAGAAGGCGTTCGCCCTCCCTGATCTTCCTGACCGCCTGCTCCGGCGTGTGCCTGCGTCGCTTCATGATCGTGTCCATCCTTCCATCCCATCACGGGAAACACGACCACGCGTCCAGCCTGGATCACTTCAAGGGGACCGCGTCACACCGACTGCCGGCCGTCGCAGGTGCATCTGCCGGGTGGGATTGATACCCAATCCTGCGACCGTTGATGCCCCGCAAACAGGGGCCATAGCCCACAGAGCGACGCCGTGCCCGACCTGCGCCCGGCGCTCAACGCCGCCAGCGACGAGGAGCTTGTCGAGATTTTCCGGGCCTTCGACTTGACGATCACCTACGACAAGCACGAGCAGCGACTGCACCTCGCGGCGACGATCACGCCCGAGCTTCTGCCCGTCCTCTGCCCCAACGAAAGCGACCGCCCCGAGGGACGGTCGCAGATTAACGACATAAAAACTCTCCACATAGCGGGGGCGGGATTCGAACCCGCGACCTTCGGGTTATGAGGTCGCCAAAGGGGGTCAGGTGGGACCAGAGGACCCGTGTTTGCTGGGGTTAGCTCGGGTTCGGTGGGGTTGGATTTGCTCAAAACGGAACCTCGAATGGAACCCTGACAAGCCGGCTCACGCGCCGACGAGAACGCGCGCAAGCTCGATGAGCTCAGCTGTCGCCTCGCGCGCTTCGTCAACGCTGGCCTCCGCTACGAACCCAGCCGCGTAAGACGCCTCGCTTCTTCTCGACCGGGACGCGTCAAGGCGCTCAAGCAGGTCGTCTGTGTCTTGATCAATCTCTGCGAGCGCGGCTTCGAGTCGCACGACGTGAGAACCCTCGCCCGAGGTCACCCGCAGGCCGGATGCCTGAAGGATCGCGTCGCACCCGGAGATCACGGCGTGTGGAGCAGCACGGACCGGGATTCCGAGCTGAGTCCTGGCGCGTCCGCGTCGCGCTGAAATTTCTCCGCCTGAGAGAGGAACGTGCGCGCCCCGAGCCGGTCTGCATGGACTTTCTCCACGCGGGCTTCGGTCATTGAGTCGCTACGCTCGCCAGGTCACCCACGAGGGACGTTATGGGACCTTCCATCACGCGCCGGGCGAAGCTCGAGCGCTCGGCGAGCAAGTGGCGGAACTCGTCGTCTCGCATGACCGTCAGATCTACAGTACGTCCGGTGTCCTTGCCAATTGGGCGGAGCAGGCGGCGTAGCTCCCTTAGATCAGCGTCGCCAACGACCAGGACATCGATATCGCTGTCCGGTCGGCGGTTGCCGGATGCCCAGGAGCCGTAAATCGCCGCAGCATGAACGTCGGGGCGATCGAGGCTTGCGCGCAGTTGGCTCTCCACACCGACTGAGCGTCGCAGCAGCTCGGCGAGCGGTGCGTAGGAGGCATCATCCGTCGCGGCCGAGAACAGATACGGCCGCGCCCCGTCATCACGACGGATTACGCCTGCTGCCTGCGCCCTAGCCAGCTCACGATGGACTGAGGACTGAGGGGCGTCAAGCGCCTCCGCGAGCCCCTGAAGAGTCCAGCGACGCTCGGGCTGCAAAAGCAAGAGCGCGAGCAGTCGCGCCTGCATCTCCGAGCGAAAGATCGGCAGGAGCGAGGGAGCCGACGTTCGCATTACCGAGAAGTATATCCAAGAAAAGCGAAGACATTTGGTTGCGTCTCGGTCCGACGACATGCCTGCTTTTGAGCCAGGCCGGCTTTGACGGAGGCCCCGTTTCGTGGATTCGTCCGCGAGAGAGGGGACCCTCCCGTCATGCCAAGACCGAAGAAGTACCCGCCGGAGTTGATCGAGCGCGGCGTCCGCCTAGCGCTCGAGAGCGAGCGCCCGATCGCGCATGTCGCCGCTGACCTGGGGATCCACCCGGAGACGCTGCGCAAGCATGTGCGCCAGGCTGAAGCCGATAGCGGCAAGCGTGGCGATCTGCTGAGCAGCGAGGAGCGCGAGGAGATCAAGAAGCTGCGCAAGGAGGTCGCGCACTTGCGTCGCGCGAACGAGATCCTGAAGTCCGCCTCTGTGTTTTTCGCCAAGGAACTCGACCCAGACCGAACGAAGTGAGCTGCTACGTGGATGAGCACCGCGAGCGCTTCGGGGTCGAGCCCGTCTGTCAGACCCTGGGCGTGTCGGCGTCCGCGTACTACCGCAGGGCCACGGGCGAGCGCTCCAAGCGCACCGTCGAGGACGAGCGGCTCTGCCGTCGCATCTCAGAGCTGCACGAGGCCAACTACTGCGCTTACGGCTACCGACGGATGTGGAAGGCGCTGCGCCGCGCCGGCGAGGACGTGGGCCGTGGTCGTGTTCAGCGCTTGATGGCAGCGCAGGGCATCCAGGGCGCCAAGCGCCGCGGCAAGCCGTGGCGGACGACCACGCCCGACCCGGCCGCGCATCGGCGTCCGGACCTCGTCAACCGCGAGTTCACCGCCTCAGCGCCGAACCGGCTGTGGGTCGCCGATTTCTCGTACTTGCGCTGCTGGGAGGGTGTCGTCTTCTTCAGCTTCGTGATCGACGTCCACAGCCGCAAGGTCGTGGGCTGGCAGTTTGCCAGCCACATGCGCACCACGCTCGTGCTCGACGCGCTTCAGATGGCGCTCTGCAGCAGGCATCGGATCGATGAGGTCCGCCTCGTCAAGTGTTGCAACGACCACTTGAATCCGGTGCATCACTCAGATCGCGGCAGTCAAGGGATCGAGAGGGGCTGCGATGGGCAGATCGCGAGGGTGGGCATCAGAGCGAACGGGGCGACCGGTGATGAGATCGCCGGGACGTCCGCCGGCGGGACGTCGGGAGCACAGGGTGCGGTTCTGCGCGGCGATCGCTCGCGGGCTTTCGAGTGACGACGCGGCTGTCGAGGCGGGCGTGTCGGCGATCGTTGGTGTCCGGTGGTTTCGTGAGGGTGGCGGCATGCCAACAGTCAGCCAGGTCCCTTTGTCGGGACGTTAACTGTCGTTTGCCGAGCGAGAGGAGATCGCGATCCTGCGTGTCCAGGGAGCTGGTGTGCGAGAGATCGCGCGGGTGCTTGGGCGCTCGCCGTCGACGATCTCGAGGGAGCTGCGCCGAAACGCGGCGACTCGCAGTGGCTCCTTGGAGTATCGAGCCTCGACGGCACAGTGGCACTCCGACAAGCGTGCGAAGCGCCCGAGGGCGGCGAAGCTGGCGGCTAACGAGCAGCTGCGACGGTACGTGCAGGAGCGTCTCGCTGGCGCCGTGGAGCGCCCTGACGGAACCAGCCTGCCCGGGCCGTGGGTCCAGTGGATCGGACGTCGTCATGGGCAGCGCAAAGACCGGCGGTGGGCGAAGGCATGGAGCCCTGAGCAGATCTCTAACCGGCTCCACCTGGATTTCCCCGATGATGAGTCGATGCGGATCTCGCACGAGGCGATCTACCAGTCGCTATATGTGCAGGGCCGCGGCGCGCTGAGCAGGGAGTTGACCGCCTGCTTGCGCAGCGGCAGGGCACTCAGGGTCCCAAGAGCTCGCGTGCGTGGACGTGGCAAGAGCTTCGTCACCGAGCAGGTCATGATCAGCGAGCGTCCTGCCGAGGCCGAGGACAGAGCCGTCCCCGGACACTGGGAGGGCGATCTCATCCTCGGTGCTGACCGCACCGCGATCGGAACGCTGGTCGAGCGCACCACCCGGTTCGCGATGCTGCTCCACCTACCGCCGATGCCGGGCCACGGCGGACCAAGGGTGAAGAACGGCCCGCCGCTCGCTGGCCGTGGCGCTGAAGCTGTGCGTGACGCGATCAGCGAACAAATCACGACGCTGCCCGAGCAGCTGCGCCGCTCTCTCACGTGGGATCAGGGCGCAGAGATGGCGGAGCACGCCCAGGTGAAGATCGACACCGGCCTGCAGGTGTATTTCTGTGACCCTCAAAGTCCGTGGCAGAAAGGCAGCAACGAGAACACAAACGGGCTACTACGCCAATACTTCCCAAAAGGCACAAACCTAGCCAGACACACCGCTGACGACCTCGCAGCAGTCGCCGCCACGCTCAACAGCCGCCCACGCAAGACACTCGGATGGAAGACACCCGCCGAGGCACTCGACGAGCATCTACGATCCCTCCGAACACAAACCGTTGCGAGCACCACTTGAATCCGCCCAATACGTATCCGGCGACTACACCCAGACGCTCGCCGATCACGACGTGCTTGCCTCGGTCGGCAGCACCGGCGACGCCTATGACAACGCCCTCGCCGAGAGCTTCGTCGACAGCTTCAAGACCGAGCTGATCGCAGACCGCGTGTGGCGCACCCGCTCGCAGCTGGAGCTCGCGATCGTCGAGTACATCGCCTGGTTCAACAACAGCCGTCTACACGAAGCGCTCGAGGACCGGCCACCGCGCGAGGTCGAGGAACTCTACGCTGTGAAAGACAGGACGATCACGCCCACACGATGAACAGCAGAACCTACTAATCCGGTCTCCGTCAAAGCCGGTCCGGCTCACCGCATCGAGCGCGACAAGCGTGTGCGAGCGCTTGTGTGTGTCCACCCGGATCACGATCATGTACACCGTCCCTTCGTTGGTTGTGGCCGACGGAGCGGATCTCCGGCGGACACACCTCAGTTGGGGCGATGCCACGCTCCTATCAAGTCACGCCGGCGATCCTCGGCGGCGGCGGGCGACACGGCAAAAGCCGGTCAGGCCAACGGTCGACAGGCGAAAAGTGAGTCAGCCCGCCGCCGTCCGAGAGCCAAACCGACAAGCCGGACAACACCCGACCGTCGGGCAATCAGCATCTCACTGAGGCGATTTGCGGGACTCGCGGCGGGCCGGCGTGCAGACCCGCTTTCAGCTGCCCGCGGTGCTCACGACGCCGGTGACTCGCGCGTCGCCATCCGAGGTGCCGGCAGCGCGACCCGCGGTCACCAGGACGCGCTCGCAATTCGCAGAGACGCAGTAGCCGGCCGGCGACGTGGTGGCGCTGCTGCTGATCGTCCGCTTCAGGAGCGCGAACGGTGTGAACCAACGTGCTCGCATCCGTGAACAGCAAGCGTCGGCGCGTTACGTGAATCGCCCGCGCCGTCCTCAAAGCCGCCAGGTTGGAGTGACGCGCCAGAGCCGGACTGTCACCGAGCTAATGCTGGGCGACCGACGCGGGTAGTGTCATCACGGCGTCCGCCGCTGCAGGGTCAAGGCACCCACGCCGAGCGAGGCGAGCGTGAACGCGACAAGAGCGCTCACGTCCGCGGCGAACGCTCCGCCGAGAGGAGCTGGTCTTGTCGCGCGGGCCAAGGCTTCGTAGGCGTAGGTCAACGGCATGAGCCAGGAGAGCGTGTGGAGCCATCCGGCCATCTCGTTTCGGGCTACGAACAACCCGCAGAGCAGCATCTGGGGGAAGATCAAGGCAGGCATGAACTGGACCGCTTGAAACTCGGTTCGAGCAAAGGCGCTGGCGAATAGGCCGAGCGCCATGCCGAGCAGCGCGTTGGCGACCGCGAGCAACCCAACGAGCCATGCACCGTGGGCAGCTTCGAGGCCCAGGACGAGAAAGCCGACGGTGCACACGATCACGGCCTGCACTGCGGCCAGCACTCCAAAGGCGAGTCCGTAGCCGAAGAGGACGTCTGCCTTTGCGACGGGCAGCGTCATCAGCCTCTCAAGCGTCCCGGTCGTGCGCTCGCGCAGCATTGCGATCGAGGTGACGAGGAACATGACGATGAAGGGGAAGAGGCCGCACAACGGCGCGCCGATCTTCTGGAAAGTGTGCGGCTGGCCTTCGAAGACGAAGTAGAGAAGGACCAGCAGGGCGGTCGGAACCGCCAGCAAGAGGGCGATGGTTCGCGGGTCGCGGCGGATTTGCCAGAGCACGCGCCGGGCCGTGGCGAGCGTCGTGCGCGCGCTCATCCATCGGCCCTCGATCGTGCTTCGGCTTCGCGCTGGGCTCGCTCGATGACCGCCAGAAACGCCTGGCCGAGGTCGTCCTTGCCGGTCTCCGCACGCAGCTCGTTCGGCGTGATCTGCTCGAGCAGGGCGCCATCGCGCATCAAAAGCAACGAATCGCACTCGCTCGCCTCGTCCATCACGTGACTCGAGATCAGCAGCGTGGTCCCCTCGTCGCTCGCCAGCTCGTGGAACGACGCCCACAGTTCGGCCCGTAGCACCGGGTCGAGTCCCACCGTCGGCTCATCGAGCACGAGCAACTCGGGCTCGCTCAGCAGTGCCGTGGCCAGCGAGACGCGCGAGCGCTCACCGCCCGAGAGCGTCCCAACGACCTGACCCTCGCGACCACCGAGGCCGACGGTCTCGATGGTCTCCGCGATGCGCTCGCGGCTCGCACCGACGATTGCGGCGAAGTAGCGCAGGTTCTCCTCGATGCTGAGGTCGGTGTAGACCGACGGAGCTTGAGTCACGTAGCCGACACGGCGGCGCAGCTCCTCCGCGCCCGCGGCCTCCCCGAGCACGACGACCTTGCCCGCGGCGACGATCTGCACCCCGACGATCGACCGCATCAACGTCGACTTGCCACAACCGCTGGGACCGAGCAAGCCGGTCACCGAGCCGCTCGCGACCGAGAGCGATACCCCGCGCAGAACCTCGCGCCCGCCCCGCTCTACCAGCAGGCCCTCGACCGTGATCGCAGCACCAGCTTCCACAACGCGAACCTACATCAGCCGAGATTCGCGCCTGAATCAGACTCGTACCATGCCACAAGGGCGAGCCCCGACTTGCTCGCGGCCCAGCCGGCTGACTGCTTCGTTCTGTGATTGCAGACGTCCACTGGCATATTCGCCGGACGCTCGGTCACAAGTCTCGTAGAAGGCCTCGTTTCGTGCCGTCCCGGTAGTCGCGGCCGCCCGGGCCGCTCACCCGCAAAGCGCGGACAGCAGGGCGCTCAGTGGAGTCTCGGCCAGGGGCAGCTGAGGACGGTCGCGCCCGTGGCGATTTGCGGGACTCGCGGCGGGCCGGCGTGCAGACCCGCTTTCAGCTGCCCGCGGTGCTCACGACGCCGCCGGATCGCGCGTCACCATCCGAGGTGCCGGCAGCGCCGCCCGCGGTGACCATCACGCGCTCGCAATCGTGAGAAGCAGTAGTCAGCGGGACGACGGCTCGGCGCTGCCGCTGGTCATCCATTCGCTCGCCTCGTCGGCGGCCTCCGCGACGCCTGCTTTGTGCGGAGACTGTTTCGCAAACGTTCGGGGGTCCGTCAGCGCGGGCGTTTGCGGTGGGTTTCGCGGCGTCGGGGGCGGCGGTGGTCTTGGCAGCGGTGAGACAGATGGGCCCGACCGGGCGTTCGCGGGCCCCTCTCAGGCCCCTGCGGTCGCTATTTGGTGGCTGTGGAGCTTCAGCAGGTTGTGGGTGGCGGTGATTAGTCGCCATTCCGACCTGGCGGCGGCTCTGCCACGGCGTTGGAAGCGATCCATGCGGCGGTTGAACTTCGTATGTCCGAAGACCGGCTCGATCATCGCTTGGCGTTTTCGGTAGAGCGCGTGTCCGAGCTCGGTGGAGAGCACTCGTCGCATGTGTGCGTAGGCGCCGCCGTCCCATCCCGGTCGGGTGCCCTTGCGGTGGCCCGCGTCGGGCGGGATCAGAACCTGGATCCCACGGTCGATGGCGTTCTCCATTTGCTCCCTGTGCCAGTAGCCGGCATCGGCGAGCAGCACTCCAGGCGTCTCTGAGACACCTGCCGCCTGGAGCTCGCTCTGGGCGGCGTCGAGCATCGGCTCGAGGTGTCCGAAGTCCGGTGAGTCGACCGTGACCTCGGCCGCGATCACGATCTGGTTCTCGTTGACGGCGGCTTGGGCGTTGTAGCCCTGAACGTAGCCGCGCGCGACCTTCAACATGCGCGAGTCCGGGTCAGTCAGGTTCACCTTCCCCGCGGGAGTCTCGGGCGGTGAGTAGGGAGCGGGTGCTGCCCCGAGGCGGCGACCTCTGCTGTCCCGTGCATGCGCGCGGTAGTGCTCATAGGCGGTGTTCGCGCGGGACTCCACCCACAGCTCCTCCTGCAGGCGGCGCTTGGCCTCTTTCAACCGTGCCGGGCGAGACCGCGGAATCGGCTTGGCTTCCTTGGCGCGTTCCTCATCGAGCTGGCGTTTGGCCTCGCGCAGCCACCCACGGCGGCCCTGGCTGGTCGAGAGATGCTCCGGTAGCTCGTCACCGCGCTTATCCCCATAGAGCTCATCCTCGGCTGCGTCGATTTCGGCGGCCTCTTTGAGGATCTCCCGCGCGATCTGATCGAAGTCCGCGTTCTGCTCGCGGCTCGCGTTCGCGTGGACCTTGGTGCCGTCGACTGCGATCGTGCCGACCTTGACCATCCCCGCTCGCGCGCACAGCGTGAGCACGCTGGAAAAGAGTCCGGCCAGCGCATCGGCGTGCTCTGAGCGAAAGCGGTTGATCGTTACGTGATCGGGCGCGAGGTTCGACGCGATCACGCGGTAGGCGACGTCCTCCACACACGCACGCTCGATGCCTCGCGAGGAGCGCTGCCCCTTTGCATACGCGTAGAGCACGATCGCGACCATCATCGCCGGGTCATAGGCTGCGCGACCCCATCCGTCCTCGCGGTAGCGCGCGTAAAACGGTGCGAGGTCGATGTCCTTGACCGCGTCGATCACGAACCACGCCAGATGGTTCTCCGGCAGCCACTCGCGCAGCGAAGGCGACATCAACAGCAACTGCTCACGATCACATTCGATGAAGTTCTGAGCCATGCCCGGAAGCTTCTTAAACCCGCCGGACGGACCGGGGTTTATGAAACAGCCTCTGCGCGACGCGACGGTGGCGAGCACGTCGGCCGAGATTGCAGTTCTGTTGAGCTCGCCTGGGCGTACATAGGATCTGACCCGGTGGCAGCGGCAATCGAAGCCAATGGGTTGACGAAGGTGTTCGGCGCGACGGTGGCGCTGGACGGGCTCGATCTGTGCGTCGAGCCGGGGCAGGTGTTCGGTTTCCTCGGCCCGAACGGAGCCGGCAAGACGACGACTATCCGCGTGCTGCTTGACCTTCACCATCCCAGCTCTGGCAGGGTGCGCGTGCTCGGCCTGGACAGTGTGCGTGACAGCGTGGCGATCCATGCGCGCTGCGGCTATCTTCCGGGCGATCTCGAGCTCTACCCGCGGATGACCGGCCGGCGTGTGCTCGACTGGTTCGCCGGTGCGCGTGGCGGCGTCGATGCGGCGTTGCGCGACGAACTGGTCGAGCGCTTCGACGTGACGCTTGACCGGCGCATCCATGAGCTGTCCAAGGGCAACCGTCAGAAGATCGGGCTCGTGCTGGCGTTCATGCACCGGCCGGAGTTGCTCGTGCTCGACGAGCCGACGTCCGGGCTGGACCCGCTGATGCAGGACGAGTTCCATCGTCTGCTGCGCGAGACGACCGCGGAGGGGCGCACGGTGTTCCTCTCCTCTCACGAGCTCGACGAGGTCCAGCGCGTCGCCGATCGCGTCGCGATCATCAGGCAGGGACGTCTCGTCGTCACCGACTCGGTCGAGGGGCTGCGCCGACAGGCCCCGCATACGGTCGAGCTGCGCTTCAAGACGCCTGTCACTGCGGCCGTGTTCGAGGGTCTCGACGGGGTGCAGCGTGTCGCGATCGACGGTGATCGCGTCTCGCTGCAGGCGACCGGGGAGCTTGCGCCGCTGCTGCGCGTGATCGCAGACCACGACCCCGTCGACCTCGTCACCCGCCACGCCGACCTCGACGAACTGTTCCTGACCTACTACCGCGATATGTCGAGCGCCGATGCGGACTGACATTGCGCGGCTGGACCTCCACAACCGCCGGCGCTTGACGTTGGCGTACGCGATCGGCATGACGCTCTACATGCTCGTGATCATCGTCCTCTATCCGTCGTTCAGGCACTCGAGCGAGCTCAACAAGCTCGTCTCGGGCAACTCCAGCGTCGCGGCGCTATTCGGCGTGAACGGGCCTCTCACATCGCCTGCCGGCTGGGTCAATGCGAACGCCTACACCAACTTCCTGCCGCTGATCATGCTGCTGCTGACGATCGGCTACGGCGCCGCAGCAATCGCCGGCGAAGACGACGAGAACACGCTCGGGCTGATCGTCGTGCTGCCGCTCGCGCGACGGCGGATCCTCGCACAGAAGATCGCGGCTATGGTCGCGCAGGCGCTCATCCTGACCGTCGCGGTCGCCGCGTGCGTCTATGTCGGCCGCGGCTTCAAGCTTGGGCTTGACCCATGGAACGTCGCAACCGCTTCCCTTGCGGTGCTCGCGCTCGGCATCGACCTGGGGCTCATCGCCCTAGCCGTCGGTGCGGCGATCGGCAGCCGCGGTAGTGCGATCGGGGTCACGACCGCCCTCGCCAGCGTGTCGTACCTCCTCAGCTCGCTCGCACCTGTCGTGCACTGGGTCAGGCCGCTGCGGTTCGCCTCGCTCTTCTACTGGGCCGTCGGCAACAACCAGCTCGCCAAGGGGGCCGGGCTCGCGTCATTCGCGGTGCTCATCGGCGTCGCCACCGTCGCGGCACTCGCGGGAGCCATCGCGTTCGCACGCCTCGACGTGCGGTAGGACAGGCGTACCGCTTCGGTAGCTTCCGCGGTCCGCTCGGCTGAAGATCGTCTGGCGAAGCGGCAAGCCGATGGTGGACTCATCCAACAAGCCGAGCATCGGACTGCTCGCTGCCCTGAGCATCGGGGTGGGCGGCATGATCGGTGCGGGAATCTTCTCGATCCTGGGGGTCGTGGCAAGCATCACGGGGTCCGCCATGCCCCTTTCCTTCGCGATCGGCGGGGTTGTGGCCAGCCTTGCCGCCTACAGCTACGTCGCGCTTGGCCGAACGTTCCCGAGCGTCGGGGGCGCGGTCACCTTCCTTGTTCGCGGATACGGCGAAGGCGTGACCTCGGGTTCACTGAACCTCTTTCAATACTTCAGCTACATAATCACGATCGCGCTGTACGCCACAGGGTTTGCCGCGTATGCGGTCACCTTTGTTCACCTCCCGTCGAAGGTGTGGGCGGTGGGCGTTGTACTCGCCTTCACGGTGATCAACTTCCTCGGCAGCCGAATCATGGGCCGCGCGGAGTCCGTGATCGTGATCGTCAAGGTGGCGATCCTCATCGTGTTCATCGCGGCGGCGTTCATCGCGTTGCCCGCAGAAGGGGTTTCTCGGCTCTCGCCAACCACTTGGCCTGGCCCTCTCGCGGTCTTGACCGGGGCCGGGGTGCTGTTCGTCGGCTACGAGGGCTTCGGTCTGATCACGAACGCGGCGGCGAACATGGCGCGCCCGAGGCGCGAGCTGCCGCGCGCGATCTACGGCAGCGTGGCGGTTGCGATCGTGATCTACGTGCTCGTCGCCATCGGCGTGGTGACCAACGTGCCGCTGCATGTTCTGAAGGGACTCGGAGATTCTGCCTTGGCGGTCGCCGCGAGGCCGTCCCTCGGCCAGGCGGGTTTCAGGATGATCGCGGTCGCGGCGTTGCTTTCGACCGCCTCAGCGGTCAACGCGACGTTGTTCGGGTCTACGAATGTCGCGTATCAGATAGCCAAGAACGGTGGTCTGCCGCCGGCGTTTGACCGCAAGCTCTGGGGTCGTGATGTCGAGGGGCTATTCATCACCTCCGCCTTGGTGCTCGTCTTCGTCCTGATCTTTCCCTTGAGCTCCGTCGCCTCGATGGGAAGCGCGGCGTTCCTGCTCGTGTATGCGGCGGTCAATATCGGTCACATACGGATACGAGCGCAGACGGAGGCCAAGGCGTGGCCCGTGATCGCCTCGGCCGTCACGTGTCTCTCCCTTTTCGGCGTCCTCGTCTACCACATGATCGACACAGCGCCTACGTCGGCGATCGCGCTCGTTGTCACGCTGGCGGGGAGCTTCTTGTTCGAGGTTGCGTACCGCCGCCGCACCGGACGGACTTTTAGGGAGATCTTGACGCAGACCGATCCTGCGCCTGCTGCCCGTGCGCAGTGACCGCGTTCAGTGCCCGTCGAGGTGCGCGTTGTAAGCGCGCAGCAGACGCCGGTGCGTGAGCCACCCAACGACGCCGTCCCCCTCTGCGTCCAGGACCGGCACGCCGTCGTCGTCGCTGGCGGCCAGCGCTCGTACGCCGTCCTCGAGCGACTGGTCGGCGCGCAGCTCGGGCGCGGTGTGGATGAGCGAGGCGGCGGTGAGCTGGCGGGTCGGGCCGGCGAGCGCCTGCTCGATGTCGGCGGCGGCGATGATGCCTAGCAGAGTGCCGTCGTGGTCGATCACCGACAGCGTGTCGGTGCGCTAGGCGGTGAAGCGGCGCAGGACGTCGCGTATTGCATGCACACGACTCACGAGAGAGACTGAGGCCACGTTGCCGTTGACCGCCGAGCAGGCGCGCCGGGTGTATGACCGGATCGGACGCGCCCAAGACACGCAGAGCTTCTACGAGGACGCGGTGACGCGGCGCCTGGCGCAGCTGGGAGCGTTCGAGCGGGCCGGGTCGGTGTTCGAGCTCGGCTGTGGCACGGGACGCTATGGCGCCTGGTTGTTAGGCGAGCGGCTGGCACCCGATGCACGCTACGTGGGTGTGGATGTGAGCCCCCGGATGATCGCGCTCGCGCGCGCAAGGCTGCGGCCGTGGTCGCAGCGCGCTGGGGTGGCGCTGCTCGACCCGCCGGCACGCGCGCTGCCGGGCGCCGACGGCGAATACGACCGCTTCGTAGCGACGTACGTGCTCGATCTGCTCTCCGATGAGCACGCGCGGGCGCTGCTGACCGAGGCGCACCGTCTGCTGGCGCACTCGGGACTGTTGTGCCTCGCGGGACTGACCGAGGGGGTGACGCCCGCCGGGCGGGTCGTGTCCCGTGCATGGGGGGCGCTCGCACAGCGCTGGCCCGCGCTGCTGGGCGGCTGCCGTCCGATCGAGCTTGAGCGCCTGCTCGCGCCCGACTCGTGGCGGCTGCAGCGGCGCGAGGTGATCACGAGCTGGGGTGTTCCTACCGAGCTTGTGGTCGCGGCTGTACGCGAGTCCGGCGAGGACGATGGCTGACAGCGGAGCGGGCGTCCGCCGTCAGCGAGCGTCAGCTCCGGGCTGAAGGAGCGTGAGACGATGATCTCCATGCGAGGCTCGAGCGCCAGTCCCAGACGGGTGAGCGTCAAGCGCAGGGCGCTGGAGGTCTACCGCGAGTTCGTAGGCGACGAGCTCGTGGGCGAGGTGCGCGAGATCGCCTCGCAGCTGCGTGGCTTGCGTGTGCTGGAGCTGAGCGCCACCGCGACCGGGGGCGGCGTCGCGGAGCTCTTGAGCTCGCTCGTCCCCCTGGAGCGCGACCTCGGGATCGAGACGGAGTGGAGGGTGATCGCCGGAGACCCTCGCTTCTTCGAGGTGACCAAGAGGATCCACAACGGCCTGCAGGGCATGGAGATAGACCTCTCACAGGCGGAGCGCGAGGAGTACCTGCGCCACAACGAGGCGAACGCCAAGGCCCTCGAGGGCAAATGGGACGCGATCGTGGTGCACGACCCCCAGCCCGCGGCGGTGCGCAGCTTCGCACCGGAGCGCGCCGATCACTGGATCTGGCGCTGCCACATCGACTCATCCGCCCCCTACCTGCCGGTATGGGAGTTTCTGCGCCCGTATGTGGAGCTGCACGAGTTGGCCGCGTTCACCCTGGAGGAGTTCGTCCCGCCAGACCTCGCGATCCCGACCGCGATGCTGGTCCCGGCGATCGACCCGATCAGCTCCAAGAACCAACGTCTGCCCGATTATCTGGCGCGGCGGACCGTCGCTGCGCTGGGTGTCGATCTGGCGGAGCCGCTGCTGCTGCAGGTCTCGCGCTTTGACCCGTGGAAGGACCCGCTGGGGGTGGTCGAGGTGTGGCGGCGGGTGCGGGGGACGTTCCCCACCCTGCAGCTTGCGCTCGTCGGCTCGATGGCGACCGATGACCCGGAGGGCTGGCGCATCTACGAGCAGATAGAGCGCGAGACCGCGGGCGAGCGCGACTGCCTGTTGCTTACCGACCAGATGGGGGTCTCAAACCACGAGGTGAACGCGTTTCAGCGCGTGGCTGACGTGGCTGTCCAGAAGAGCACGCGTGAGGGGTTCGGGCTCGTGGTCTCAGAGACCCTTTGGAAGGGCACGGCGGTGGTCGCCGGTCGCGCCGGCGGGAATCCCCCAGCAGCTACAGGACGGGGTCGGCGGCTACCTCGCGGACTCCACCGAGCAATTCGCCGCCCGCGTCACCGAGCTGCTGGAGAACCCCATGGCAGCCGAGCAGATGGGCGCCGCCGGGATGGAGCGGGTGCGCGAACGGTTTCTGCTCCCCCGACTGTTGCGCGACCATCTCGCCGCACTTCGGGGGCTCCTCGCATGACGGGCAGGATGACCTACGACCCCGCAACCGTGCAGGCGTAGTCGTCGGCTCGAGGCCCTCATGAGCGTCGAGCCCGATCAGCCGCTCCACCCGCCGGTCGAAACCGAACAGAGCACCCCCAAAGGCGAGGGCGGACTGGGGGGCGTCAGCGACCAGCGAAGCGAGCAGGACCGCCGAACCGACGAGCTGCTCGACCCGGAGCAGGGCTTGAACAGCGACGAGGCGGGAGCCCGCCTGCAGCGCTACGGCCCCAACGCGCTCGAAGAGCATGAGCGCAACGTCGTGCTCGAGCTGCTGTCGCATTTCTGGGCGCCGATCCCGTGGATGATCGAGGCCGCAGTCGTCCTGACCGCTGTGACCTCCCGCTGGGCGGACTTCGGGATCATTCTCGCGCTGCTGCTGCTCAACGGGGTGGTGGGCTTCTGGGAGGAGCACCAGGCCGCTAACGCGATCGAGGCGCTGAACGAGCGCCTCGCCAAACACGCTCAGGTCAGGCGCGACAGCGAATGGAAGACTGTCGAGGCCGAGCAGCTGGTGCCTGGCGATCTGATCGTGCTCGGCCGCGGCGACGTGATCCCCGCGGATGGACGGATACTCGCCGGGACGGCGGACACCGACGAGTCGGCGTTGACGGGAGAGTCATTGCCGGTCGAGAAGCAGCCCGGTTACGGTGTCTACTCCGGGACGATCGTCTCGAGGGGCTCACCCCATGTGCGGGTGCTCGCGACCGGCTCCCATACGCAGTTTGGCCGCACCGCCGAGCTGACGGGCGCGGAGGGTCCGCAGAGCCATTTCCAGGCCGCGATCTTCTCGATCGGCAGGTATCTGATCGCGATCGCGATGAGCCTCGTCGGCGTGATCGTGATCGTCTCGCTGCTGCGCGGCGCGAGCGTGACCGAAACGCTCGAGTTCGCGCTCGTCGTCACGATCGCCTCGATCCCCGTCGCGCTGCCGGCGGTGCTGTCGGTGACGATGGCAGTCGGCGCGCGCTACCTGGCCACGCGCGAGGCCGTGGTCAGCCACCTGCCGGCGGTCGAGGAGATGTCCGGCGTGGACGTGCTGTGCGCGGACAAGACCGGGACGATCACCAAGAACGAGCTCGCGATCGTGGATGTCGTCACGATCGCCGATGACGTCGATCGTGATGAGATCCTCCTGGAGGCGGCGTTGACGGCTGAGCACGACGGCAGCGACCCGATCGATCAGGCGATCCTCGCGGTGCTCGACCGGCCACCGGCGGGCTATGAGGTGCTCGGGTCAGAGCCCTTCGACGCCGATCGCAAGCGCGCCGAGGCGCGGGTGAGGGTGCCAGGCGGCGCTGAGTGCCGGGTGGCGAAGGGCGCCGTGCAGGCGATCCTCGACCTGGCCGGAGACTCCACCCAAGCGAAGCAGCGCGTATCCGAGATCACCGCGGGTTTCGCCCGCAAGGGCTACCGGGCGCTCGCGGTGGCCCGCGCAGATGACGAGCGCTGGCAGCTCCGGGGGGTGCTGGCGATCCAGGACCCGCCTCGGGACGACTCGCGGGAGACCCTCGAAGAGGCGCGCCGCCTGGGCGTCGTGGTGAAGATGGTGACCGGTGACCGGGTTGAGATCGCACGCCAGATCGCGGGCGAGGTGGGGATGGGGCAGGAGATCCTCGAAGCGAGCGTGATCGCGGAGCTCGAGGACGAGGAACTCGCCGACAGGGTCGAGTCGGCTGACGGCTTCGCGCAGGTCGTGCCCGAGGACAAGCACCGGATCGTCAAAGCGCTGCAGGCCAGGGGTCACATCGTCGGTATGACCGGCGACGGCGTCAACGACGCCCCCGCCCTCAGCCGCGCCGACGCGGGGATCGCCGTCTCGGGCGCGACCGACGCCGCGAGGGCCGCGGCCGACATCGTGCTGCTCTCGCCCGGGCTCTCAGTGATCATCGAGGCGATCCACCGGTCGCGGGAGGTGTTCCGGCGGATGAGCAACTACGCGATCTACCGGATCACCGAGACGATCCGCGTGGTTCTGTTCGTGACCGTCTCGATCGTCGTGTTCGACTTCTTCCCGGTCACGCCGATCCAGATCGTGTTGCTGGCGATCCTCAACGACGCCGCCATCCTCACGATCGCCTACGACCGCGTCCGGCCCTCACCCAGACCGGAGCGCTGGGATCTCAGAGGGATACTGATCATCGCCAGCGTGCTCGGCGTCGCGGGGGTGATCGAGTCCTTCTCGCTCCTGGCGATCGCGGTCGGGCTGCTTGGTGTCAGCCACGCTGAAGCGCAGACGCTGATGTACCTCAAGCTCTCCGTCGCCGGGCACCTCACCCTGTTCGTCGCCCGCACCCGCGGGCGCCTGTGGTCCCAACCGCATCCCGCCCGCATCCTCCTCGTCGCGGTCGTCGGGACGCAGATCCTGGCGACCACAGTCGCCGTCAGCGGCCTGCTGATGAAGCCACTGTCGTGGGATCTCGCGGCGCTTGCCTGGGGTTACGCGATCGTATGGATCCTGCTGCTAGACCAGGTGAAGCTCTGGGCCTACGACATCCTCGATCGACGGGCTGAGACCGCAGCCGTGAGCGCGGAGCCGTCGCCTCCTTAGGGTCCAATCAGCGGCGCGACGGTGCTGCAAGGCCGCCCACGTGGGCGCGAGGCGAACCTCCTGCTTTCGCCCCCGCGAGGGTATTCGTGCTGAACCCACCTGGAGACCCGGAAAGCGCGGAACGCAGGCGCTGTGACTACCGGGAGGCTTCGCGGAGCTCCCCGAGACGCACCGTGATCAGGTTCCGCACGACTGACTTCGGTAGCGGACGGTCGACAGGGAAGTGGAGAGAGCTCTTGGTCATCGTGTAGCCCTTGAGCTCATCGGCGAGCTGCCCCAGGACCGAGCCGCTGAATGGCAAGTAACTCAGGTGATCCTTGAACGCGGCAAAGCCGGCGACGGTCTTGCCGCTCACGCGGAAGGCGGGAACACGGTACGAGATCACCTGCTCAGCGTCCGGGACGATCTCAAGGATGGTGCGGCGCAGTGCCTGAAGCGTGCTGCGCTTCGGCTCATCGACACCCCGCAGGTACTCGTCAACCTCCTCGGCGGACACTGTCCCGCAGTCTACGAACGATGCCGGGGTGAGATCGACGGAACTGTTCTCCAGAGTCCTGCTTCGCTGCCAACAGCAGCATCTTGCCGACGCCCCAGCCGCGCCTGCTCCGCGCGGGGCCCGGCTCCGGCTGCCGGCGTCAACTCGTCCCGCATTGCGTGATCGCGCGGGACCCTACGGAAGCGCGGGCGGGCGGCGCGGCGTAGCTTTCATGCGTGGCGATCCTGGCGAGACTGGAGCGGTTGGGCGACTGGAGCGCCCAGCGCCCATGGCGAGCGCTCGGCGCGTGGTTTGCGTTCGTGCTCGCGTGCCTTGCGATCGGCGTCGCGACCGGCGAAAAGTCACTCGAAAATGGCGCGGCGGGCGAGTCCAAACGCGGGTATGAGATCGCCAACCGCTACCACCTCTATGGCGAGCCCCACGAGGAGGTGCTGATCCAGGGCGCGGGGTTGGGCACCGCGGATCTGAAGGCGCTCGGCCGTCGTGTCGTGGGCGCTGTGTCGGGCATACCGACGGTGCACGAAGTGCGTGCGCCGGTCCTCTCGAGCGACGGGCACTCAACGGTGGTCGTGTTCGCGGTAGGCGACGGTGTCTCGCTGTCGCGGCTGCAGGCGGCGGTCGCTAAGGCACAGCGCTCGCAGCCGGGAGCGCAGCTCGGTCTGACGGGCGATCCGAGTGTGGAAAAGGCGCGCGACGACGCGAGCTCGAGCGATCTTTCGAAGGCCGAGCGACTCTCGGTCCCGATCACGCTGGTGATCCTCTTCGCGGTGTTCGGCGCGGCAGTCTCGGCGGCTATCCCGGTGCTGCTCGCGCTGAGCGCGGTCGCGGTGGCGCTCGGCCTGCTCGGGCCTCTCAGCCAGCTCGCGGCGATGGACAGCGCAGCGAAGCCGGTGCTCGTGCTGATCGGAATGGCGGTGGGCGTCGACTACTCGCTCTTCTACGTCGTGCGCGACCGCCAGGAGCGCCGCGCCGGGGTCGGTCCCCCCGCGCGCTGCGGATCGCGGCACATACGTCGGGCCGCACGGTGCTCGTCTCGGGCCTCACCGTCGCGACTGCTCTCGCGGGGTTGTTCGTCGCCCGCGAGGTGGCGCTCTCGAGCATCGCCCTGGCGACGATCTCGGTGGTGCTGTGCGCGGTGGCGGGCTCGGTGACGGTGCTGCCCGCGGTGCTCTCGCTACTCGGCGAGCGCATGGACCGCGGCCGGCTGCCGTGGCCACGGCGGCGCAGGGCGGGAGCGTCTACTCCGGCGACGCCACAGCCTCGCGTGGCGGGGGGCGAAGGGTTTGACGCCGGAGAGGACGCTGTTCGCGAGCGAGGCGCGACGCACGGGTTCTGGACGCGGATCGTCGACCGCGTGCTGGGCCGGCCGGCGCTGTCGATGACCCTGAGCGCGGCGGTGCTGATCGCGCTCGCGGTGCCGGCGCTGTCACTGCACACGAGCAAGCCGAGCGACACGGCGCTGGCATCGCAGAAGCTGCCGGCGATCGCGACGCTGAACCGGCTCCAGCGCGCGTTCCCGGGCGGCGGCGAGCCGGCGGACGTGGTCGTTACCGCTCCGCGCACGGCGGCGAGCGAGGTCGCGGCGGCGATCGCGCGCCTGACGCGCGCGGCGCTCGCAACAGGTCTGGTCCACGAAACGGTGAGCGTGCGCACCAACGCGGCGCGGACGGCGGCGATGATCGAAATGCCGCTGACGGGCAAAGGCGACAACACGGCGAGCCGAGACGCGGTGCGCGCGCTGCGAGACCGGTTGATCCCGCAGACGCTCGGACGGATCACCGGCGTGGACTGGGCGGTGACGGGCAAGACTGCGGAGGACCTCGACTTCACTGCAGTGATCCGCAACTCGCTTCCGTACGTGATCGCGTTCGTGCTGGTGCTCGCGTTCGTGCTGCTGCTGTTCGCGTTCCGCTCGATCGTGGTGCCGCTGAAGGCGATCGTGCTGAACCTGCTGTCGGTCGGCGCCGCGTACGGCGTGATGGTGCTCGTCTTCCAGCACCACTGGGCGGAAGGCATCCTTGGCTTCAAGAGCAACGGAACGATCGTCTCGTGGCTGCCGCTGTTCCTGTTCGTGATCCTCTTCGGCCTCTCGATGGACTACCACGTGTTCATCCTCAGCCGTGTACGTGAGCTCGTCGACTGCGGCGAGTCCACCGACCAAGCGGTGCGCGACGGGATCGCCCAGACAGCGGGCGTGGTGACTGGCGCGGCTCTGGTGATGGTGGGCGTGTTCTCGCTCTTCGCCTCGCTCTCCTCGCTGGGGCTCAAGCAGGTCGGGGTGGGGCTGGCCGCGGCAGTGCTGATCGACGCAACGATCGTGCGCGCGGTGCTGCTGCCGGCGACGATGAAGCTCCTGGGGGAGCGGAATTGGTATCTGCCAGCGGGGCTCGCGCGGAGGTTAGGGACCGCACCGGTGTTGGGGCAGTCCGACGGCGCGGTCCACTAGACCGACATGATCCGACTCGCCATGCAGCGAGACTAGACGAAGCTCCGACCATCGCATGCTGGCTTCGTCCGGTGGCTTGGAGAAGGAAAGCTCGCTGGTGCCTTGCGCGCCGAGCACTCGTCCTGACTAGAGTTCGCGAGACGCTCGCTTCGCCATGGCGAAAGCGGTCGCCCTACGAGCGGACGCCGGACTGCTGCAGGTCGTCCAAGGCGGTCGTCTCGGCGCCCGGGGTGGCAGACGCCTGCTATTCGCGCAAAGCGGCAACGAGCTCCGCGTGCCCCGTTCCCGTCCGAAGGGGAAGCGACACCGCGCGGCCGGTGAGCTCGCCGCGGAGTCGTTGATCTGGACCCTGTAGGCTCGTGGGATGGTGGGCTCGAACGCCGGCGCTTGCCACACCGCGATGGCGTCCTCGCGACGGTGACAGGCTCCGCGATGACGGCCCAAGGCGCGCACGGCGAGCGCTACCCCCGAGCGGGCGAGGTCGTGATCGACGTGACGCAGCTGCGCATGTCCTACGACGGGTTCGAGGCGGTGCGCGGCGTGGACCTGCAGGTGCACCGGGGCGAGATCTTCGCCTTTCTCGGCCCCAACGGAGCGGGTAAGACGACGACCGTGGAGATTCTCGAGGGGCACCGCACGCGCACCGGCGGCGACGTGCGCGTGCTGGCTGTCGATCCCCATCACGCGGATGGCGGCTGGCGAGCGCGTGTGGGCGTCGTACTGCAGAGCTCGCGCGTGGAGCAGGAGCTGTCGGTGCGCGAGTGTCTCGAGCTGTACGCCGGCTACTACCCGGCGCCGCTGGCGGTGCACGAGGTGATCGCGCTCGTGGGACTGGAGAAGAAGGCCGACGCGCGCGGCGGTCAGCTTTCCGGTGGGCAGCAGCGCCGGCTCGACGTCGCGCTGGCACTGATCGGCGATCCCGAGCTCGTGTTCCTCGACGAGCCTACGACCGGCTTTGACCCATCCGCGCGTCGCTCCGCGTGGGAGATGATCGCCGGCCTGCGGGAGCTCGGCAAGACCATCTTTCTGACCACTCACTATATGGACGAGGCGGAGGCGCTGGCCGACCGGATCGCGGTCCTGCGGGCCGGCCGCATCGTCGCCGAAGGCACCCCCCACACGCTCGGCGGACGCGACCACGCCGCGTACGAGATCACGTTCACGCTGCCGACGGGAGCTAGCGTCGATGAGCTTTCTCTCGTCCCAGCCGAGGTTTGTCCCCTCGACGGCGCAGATCGCGTGCGGATGACCAGTCAGCGCGTGATGCCGGCGCTGCACGCACTGTCGGGATGGGCGATGGAGCGTGGCTACGAGCTCTCCGACCTGCAGGTGCACCGCCCCACTCTGGAGGACGTGTACATCGAGCTGACGGAGGCCCGCGGTGAGTGACGCGGCCCTGATCGCCCACCAGCTGCGCTACGACCTGCTCGTCTTCTGGCGCAACCCGCAGAGCCGCTTCTTCACGCTCGCGCTGCCGGTGATCTTCCTCGTGATCTTCGCATCGGTGTTCGGCAGCGACACCACGCGCGTGAACGGCCACACGATCGAATACTCCACCTACTTCGTGCCGGGGATCTGCACCCTGGGGATTATCTCGGCGTCGTTCGTGAACCTCGTGATCACGATCACTGCGCAGCGCGAGAGCGGCGTGCTCAAGCGCCGCCGCTCGACACCCGTGTCGGCGTGGGTGCTAATCGCGAGCCGCGCGATCGCGGCGGCGATCATCGCGATCGTGATCGTGATCGTGCTGCTGGTGATCGGGCGCATCGCCTTCGGGGTCAGCTTCCCGAGCGCCACGATTCCGGGCCTGGTCCTGAGCGTGGTCGTCGGCGCCGCCTGCTTCTGCTGCCTGGCGTTCGCGGTGGCGAGCTTCATCCGCAACGAGGATGCCGCCCAGCCGATCGTGCAGACCATAGTGCTGCCGCTGTACTTCATCTCCGGCGTTTTCATCGTCGGAAATCAGCTGTCCAGCACGATCAAAGACATCGCGAGCGTGTTTCCGGTCAGCCATCTCGCCAACGCGCTGTTCAAGGCATTCGACCCGAGCACGACCGGCGCGGGGATCAGCGGACACGATCTGTTGATCCTCGCCATCTGGGGCGTCGGCGGACTCCTCATCGCCCTGTGGCGCTTCTCCTGGTCGCCGCGCGGCGTGTAGGTGGCGCGCGGCGGCTGCCCTGTTCACTGCCAACAGAAAGGAACGTCATGGCCCAACATTTCGAGCTCGAGCTCTCGATGCGCGAGGATCCGGCCGAGGCGCAGGCTCGCGCCGCAAGCGCGCTCGAGGATCCGGCGAAAGCCGTGGGGCTTCGCCTGACCAAACGCGGCGCGGCGGAGCTCGGCTACAAAACGAGCGTGAAGTTCCCGTTCCTGCTGCGGCTCTACCACAACGTCAACGGCGAGCGCATGACAGTCACGTTCCAGGCAGGCCCCGACGGAGGCACGCGCGTGACGCTCACGGGCGCCGTCGCTCGCGCGAATCACGCACTGGCGTCGGATCCCGAGCACTGGTCTGAGGCGCTCGGCGGCACGCCTGGCGCGTAAGCGTTTCCCGGTCTCAGCGCGGTGGAGGTGGCACAGCCTGGGTTTGCCCTTTCCGCGCAACACCGAGGCGGGAAAGCCGAGGCTTCTCCTCCTCGATCGTGCCACCAACGCGAAGGGGGGTCGCTCGACTGCTCGGTCGCTTCCACTATCGCGTGAAGGCAGTCGTCACTGCTCGGCCGCATGTGGCTCCTGCTGCGGACGACACACAGCAGTCCGGGCGTCGGCTCGGAAGGCTACTGCTTCGCCATGGCGATGCGAGCGTCTCACGCGTCGGAGCACGGACGAGTGCTCGTCGTCCGAAGGAGGCGCCCACAAGTATCGGGGGAGGCTCCTGCTTTGCCGTGGCCGCAGTACTCCGCCATGCCGGCCGCGGCGCTGCCCAAATGGTTCCGAAGGAGAAGCATCAGCCTCGGGGGAAGCCACCACCGAGACTGCTGCTACCCGCCGACGAGGACCGTGCTAGTTGAGATGTCTGTGGCCTGACGATGACACGACACCAGGCAACGCCGATGGGCAGCGGCGAGATGCCTACGCCGCGGTGTTACCCCGGGTCCTGTTAGCCGCGCCTTCGGAAGTATTCGCCGCCGTGTGCGGCGAGCATGTCCGGTCCGGCTCGCGATCGGAACGCTCACGTCCAGACCCGCAGCAACGGCAGTTCCCGTCGGGCGATGTAGTAGCCCGCGTGGGCCTTTGATCTGAACACCAGTTCGATGAGGAGCCCGGGCCCTTGAGACGCCGGCCTGGTGGATCGGCGGCTTCGAGGACTCGCCGCTCGATGATCCGTGCGCCGAGTGGGGGTCGTGTGTCTTACTCATCGCCGGGGATGATGAGTCCTGTCTCGTAGGCGAGGATCACGGCCTGGACGCGGTCGCGCAGCCCGAGCTTGCCGAGTAGGTGGGAGACGTGAGACTTAACCGTGAGCGCGGAAAGGAACAGCTCGGCCGCGATCTCAGCGTTGGAGCGGCCCCGCGCGATCAGCAGGAGGATCTCGTGCTCGCGGGCGGTGAGCTCGCTCAGCTCCGGTGGCGCGGCGCCTTGCGAAGGGAGCCGACGCACGACTTGGGCGAGCAGGCGCCGCGTGACCGAAGGCGCGAGCAGGCTCTCCCCTGCGGCGATGACGCGGATCGCCTCTACGAGCTGCTCAGGCGGCGTGTCCTTGAGGATGAAGCCAGCCGCCCCGGCGCGCAGCGCCTCCACGACGTACTCGTCAAGCTCATAGGTCGTGACGATCAGGACC
The DNA here is from genome assembly GCA_963706765.1 of uncultured Solirubrobacterales bacterium. GTDB lineage: Bacteria > Actinomycetota > Thermoleophilia > Solirubrobacterales > Solirubrobacteraceae > Palsa-744. Next base: position 1,001,314 of record OY970168.1, read on the forward strand.
TTGTGGTCCGGAAGGCGGCGGGTTGCCTCGACGCCGTCCAGCCGCGGCATGCGGATGTCCATGAGCACGACATCGGGGCGGGTATGGTTGACGATCTCAACGGCCTCGACTCCGTCGCCGGCCTGCGCGATGACTTGGATTCCGCGCCTCTCGAGCAGCGCCTTGAGTCCGGCGCGGATCAGCTCCTGATCGTCTGCGATCACCACCCGCAGCGCGTCGCTCATAGGGGAAGCAGCGCTTGGAGCCTTGAGCCGCGGCCGTTCGCCGGGCCCCACGTGAGCTCGCCCCCGAGCAACGCAGCGCGCTCTTGCATGCCTTCCAGGCCGTGGCCGTCGATTGTACGCCCGTCCCTCGGGGGTCCGAGGCCGTCGTCGGTGACCTCGAGCTCGATGGCCGATGGCGTGTAGGCGATGCGGATGTCCGCGCGGGTCGCTTGCGCGTGGCGTAGCACGTTGGTGAGCGCCTCCTGGAGGATGCGGTACGCGGCCAGGTCCACGCCGGCGGGGAGCTCGGGCCGGCCGCCTTCGGTTTTCACCTGAACCCGGACGCCGGCCTCGGTGACTCGCTGGGCCAGTGCGCCGAGATCACGAAGACCAGGCTGCGGGGCTCGCGCGGGCTCCGTCTGCTCGCGCGTGGTGGTCGGTCGCAGCACCCCGAGGATTCGGCGCATCTCGGCCAGAGCCTGCCGGCTGCTTTCGACGACGGCGCGGGCGGCGCCTTGCGCGGTTCCGTTCGGCGAGGCAGATTCCGCCAACACGTTCGCCTGCACGGCGACCACGCTCAGGTGGTGCGCGACGACATCGTGCAGCTCGCGCGCGAGCCGCACCCGCTCCTCGGCCGCGGCGCCGGCGGCCAGCAGCTCTCGCTCTCGCGCTCGCTCGCGGCGACGCTCGGCAACCGATGCTCCGAATACCGCGGCGGCCACGAGGACCGCGACCGACCCCCAGCTGCGATCAACGGGCAGGGACGCGATGGTCTGCGAGGCCACAACGACGACGGCGCTGCCAAGAGTCGCCCCGGCCGCCTCGCGTCGGCTACTGCGTTCGGCAAACGTGTAGAGCGCGACAACGATCGCGGGCTGTCCGGGTCCCAGGTGCTCGCTCACTAGCGCGTCAGCCAAGTAGGCGAGATTCGTCTCCAGCAGCACCCAGCCCGGCCAGCGACGACGCCAGACCAGCGCGAGCGCAGCGACAGCGAGAAGCGCCACTCCGACCGGAGCCTGATGCCCACCGCCGGTCGTGGACAGCAGCACGATGACTGCGAGGCAGACAGCGATCGCAGCGTCGATGAGCCACGAGGGCACGGGGATCACGTGTCGCAGCCAGCGCGATGCCGGCCGCTGAGGCTGCTCCTTGGGCACGGGTGGTGACACGCGCTAACGGTAGTCCCACCCAGGGCCGGCGTCATCCCCCTCGAGAAGGAGCTGGCTCGCCACGGAAGAGGTGGTCCAGACACCTCCTCCGGCCGATCACGCCGCAGAGGACCGCTCGTAGCGTGACCTGGCAATCGAATTCACACCAAGCGAGCGCAAACATGAACCAGACAACATCCTCCTCCCCTCCGGCGATCGAGACGATCGCCCTGACCAAGCGCTTCGGCGAACGGGTCGCCGTCGACGCGATCAATCTCACCATCCCCGCCGGTACCGCCTTCGGGTTTCTTGGACACAACGGGGCGGGAAAGACGACGCTGATCCGGACCCTGCTCGGCCTCACCCCTGCGAGCAGCGGGAAGATGCACATGCTGGGCCACCCCCTGCCGGCTGAGCGAGGCCTCGCGCTCGCCCGCGTCGGCGCGATCGTGGAGCAGCCGCTCTTCTATCCGCACCTGTCAGGACGCGAGAACCTGCGGGTGATGGCGGCCGTCCGCGGAGGCGAAGCGGGCGCACGGATTCCGGCGGCGCTCGAGCGAGTCGGCCTTAGCCCGCGCGCTGACGAGACAGTCAAGACCTACTCGATGGGCATGCGCCAGCGGCTCGGGATCGCGAGGTGCCTACTGTGCGATCCGAGGCTGCTTATCCTCGACGAGCCGACCAACGGACTTGACCCCGGCGGGATGCTCGAATTCCGCATGCTCGTGCGCGAGCTCGTTGAGGCCGAGGGCCGCACGGTGTTTCTTTCCTCGCATCTGCTCGACGAGGTCGAGAAGATCTGCGACGCGGCGGCGATCGTCGACCGCGGGCGCGTGATCGCCGCCGGCACGATCGCCGAGCTGAGCACCAATGACGAGCATACGATCCTGATCGGCTGCAGCGACCCGCCGGGCGCGCTCGTGCTGCTCCAAGGCCGGCCCGGAGTCACCTCCGTCGAGCTGCTCTCAGACGGGCTACGCGTCAAGGCCAACGGACTTCTCGATCCGGCCGCGATCAACGACTTGCTCGTCCGCGACGGCCTTCGGGTGTGGCGTCTCGAGCCCGCCCACCACTCGCTCGAGGAGCGCTTCCTGCAAATGACCTCACGACTGGAGATGGCCGCATGACTGTTCAACGACTGCGAGAGATGATCGCGGCGGACCTGCTGAAGCTACGCAAGAAGCGATCCGTCGCCGGCTGGGCGCTCGTCCTGACCGCCGGCATCTCGATCGTCTTCTACGCCTACCTGGTGATCGCGCACGCCGCCGACCCGCGGCACCATGGCCCGGCCGGTGGCCTGCGGCACTTCAGCAACGCGTTTTCGACGCTCGGGCTTGACTTCGGCACGATTGCGGCGATCCTGATCGGGGTCGAGGCCGGCGCCGGAGAGACGGCCGACGGCATCTTCAGAGAGCTGGTCGTCACCGGCCGCTCGCGTCTGGTGCTGTTCGCGACGCGCATCCCGGCCGCCCTGATCGTCACGCTCGTAGTCGTCGCATCCGGGCTGGCGATCGCCATCCTGGTCACCTTCCTGTTCGCCGGCGGCGACGCGACGCCGAGCGCCTGGCTGGTCGTCCAATCGGTCGGCTGGGTGATGCTCGCCAACAGCGCCGTGTGCGTCGTCGCCGTCGGGCTCGGGGCGCTAACGGGATCCCGGCCCGCCGCGCTGGTCAGCCTGATCGCATGGCAGACAATCGCCACGCGCCTGTTGCTCAACACGACCGCACTCGGTGGCGCTCGCAAGGCGGTGCTGGATGCAGCCCTCACCCAGCTCAAGCCGGGACCCCACGGCCCCGGCGTGGCGATGTCCGCCATGCTCGCGGTGGTGGTCATCGTCCTGTGGGCAGCGATCGCTATCTCGCTCGGCGCCTGGCAGACACGCACCCGCGACGCATAACCTCCGAACCAGTCTCATGAGACAAACCCGAGAGCAACGTCAAGCTAAGCCCCCCAACCGCGGACTCCTGACCAGGCCGTTGGCGAGGAGCATCTCGCAGCAGCCGCCCGCGCGGCGGCAAACACACCCAGCAGGGCGCCTACGGGTCTAGGCTGCCGGGCATCGCCGGGGTTGACTTGTACTGGTTGCCGCTCGGCGCGGGCGGGCACTTCGTCAGGCTCAACGGACGCGTCTATGAGGGGCTGGCCGCGCGCTTGCAGCGGCGGCGGGCGCGCGACCTCTACCACGCGGCGCTTCAAGTCGAGCTCCCGGAGGGAACGTTCGTGATCGAGCAGGCGCCGGTCCACGACTGGAGCGGAAAGGAGCGCGGTGTCGTTGCCGAAGGCGCCGTCGGCGCTCGCTGGGCGGGCCGATTCCGGATCTTCCGCTACGAGATCCGGCTCTGGCGCGGTGGCCACATACCGGACGTCGCCGAGGCCGTCGACAGTCCCCGGCGCCTCAGCGATCAGGAGCAGTTCGCTCGGCGCTTGCTCGAAGTGGTACCGCGGGTGCCAACCCCGGTGTGGGGCCGTGATGAGCTCGGCACCGGTGAGGTGTGGAATTCGAACTCTGTGATCGCATGGGTGATCGCGCGCAGCGGGATCGACGCCGCGTCGATCCAGCCGCCGCAAGGAGGGCGCGCTCCAGGCTGGCGGGCCGGCGTCGTCGTCGCACACGGAAGCGACGCTGAGGCAACGGTCGCCGCGAACCCCTACCAGCAGCAGACCGTCGACGGCTGACCCGACGGTTCTTGCCAACCTTGCGGGAGCCGACCGCTTGGGGACTCCATCCCACCGCCCACGCGCGGGCACCTGCATTGGCTGCTCCGCGGGCATCTCCACGACGCTGCGAAGCAGCCCCGCTCTGCGCGGACATCAGGTGCCCCCGATTCCTATCGCTGGCGCCGGAGTGTGGCGTCAATCTCGGCGGTGAGGAGGTAGAGGTCAAGTTGGTCGGGCTCGTCCGGATCGAACGGGTGAAAGCCGAGTCGCTCCCACCAGGCGCAAGCGCTTTGGGTCAGCGCTGTGACGACGACCGCTCGGCATGCCGCCTTCTCGTTGAGCTCCACGGCGGTGGCAAGCACGTGGCCGGCGAGGGCGGTCCCAATCCCCAGGCGCGAGTATCGATGATCGACTGCGAGCCTACCGAGCAGCAACGCCGGGACGGGATCAGGACCACCCTTGGCGACCAGCTCCGGCGCTGCTGAGCGATCGATGCCCGTCATCGCGACGCTCGCGTATGCCACAACGACGTCGTTGGCGTCGGCGATCACCCAGGTCGCGGCGGTGTCGCGGCGCCGATTCTGGCCAGCGTAACGGCGCAACCATTCGTCGAGCATCGGCTCGCCGCTCTCGAATTGCTCGCCGTCGTGTCGGCGCCCGTCAAGCAGCGCCGGGCGGCGGAGCTCAGTCAAGCCAGCTGAACTTACGCTTGCGGCGGAGCGCCTTGGCGAGGCGGTCGTTGACCTGCGCGGGCCGTGCGAGTGCCTCTGTGAACGCAGCGGAGGCCTGCACTGAGAGCCGAATGCTCGAGCGCTCGGCCAGAACCTCCTCAGCCTTCGATGCCGCGGCCTGAACCACGAACGCCGACACGTTCAGATGTGCTGCGGTGGCCGCTCGTTCAAGGAGGGCCTTGTCGGCAGGGCCGACCCGGATCTGGAGCCGCTCTTCTTTCGTGGTTGACATGTACTTACAATGGCAGTACAGCAGTGGATTGTCAAGCCATCCAACCCGAGGGAGGATTCATGCAATCCGTTCTGCTCGATGTCGCCGGGCATCGGCGCTCGCCGGCGACGCTGCCGGGCTACCACCGTGGTCGCCCACCGCGCAACAAGGGTGAACGCTACCCAGCCGACCCGCCAACCGTCGAGGAGATTGTCGAGGTGATGCGCGCAGTCGGAGATCGCGCCGATGGTCAGCGGCTCCGGGCGCTGATCGTCCTGCTCTGGCGAGCAGGGCTTCGAATCAGCGAGGCACTCGCGCTTCAGGAGAGCGACCTCGATGCGACTCGCGGCGCGATTCTCGTCCGCAGCGGCAAGGGCGGGAAGCGACGTGAGGTCGGCATGGACCGATGGGCCTGGGGCCAGCTCGAGTCGTGGCTGCAGACGCGGCGGCAGCTTCCGATCGGAGTGCTGCTGTGCGTGATCCACGGTCCGACCGCCGGACGGCGCTGGGAGGCGTCGGCAGCGCGAAAGCAGCTGCATCACGCCGCTGCGGCGGCAGGGCTCCGGCGGCGATTCGCCCCGCACCAGCTCCGGCACGCCCATGCGGTCGAGATGGCACACGAGGGCGTTCCGCTCGTGGTCATCCAGCGACAGCTTGGACACGCCAACCTCGGCATCACGAGCGTCTACCTCCAAGGGATCGACAGCGCCGAGATCATCGACACCGTCCACGGGCGGCCATCGCCGGTGATCCCTGCAAGCGCCGGACTGCAGAGCAGGCGGTAGGCGAGCGATCGGGTTGGCCGGCGTGCGCCGGCCAACCCGCCATACCCTCCGCTGGCGATTTGCGGGACCCGCCTTGGGGCCGGCGTGCGGACCTGCTTTCAGCTGCCCACGGTGCTCACGACGCCTGCCAATCAAGCGTCGCCGTCCGAGGTGTCGGCGGCGCCGCCCACGGCGACTAGCAGGCGCGCACCATGGGAGAGAAGTAGTAGCCAGCCGAGTGCCGCTGGGCGCTGCTGCTGGTCGTCCGGGCCGGCATCCAACGTCGCACATCATGCGCGCTTGCTCTCGGCTCGACGCGGCAGTCGTGCTCCGACGCTCTCTGCCGGACCGGCGCTCACGAGTCACCTTCTGGTGCAAGCCCGAGCCGCCGGATAACGCCGTCGCAACAAAGACTTCATGCTCCTTCCCGTCCTGCGCGAATCCGGTCGAGTACACGCCGCGCTCCGTGGTCACACACGCAGCAAACGCAGTGCGCGCTGCATCATCCCGATTCCGAGGAGGCTTCCAAGTGCCCACGCAGCTGCCGCCTCGCCGGTGGGGGTCGCGAGCTCGTAGAAGCTGCGTAGGAAGGGGACGATTAGCGCGAGGGCGAAGAGCAGCGCCATGAGCGCGCACAGGCCAGCTACCGTGAGCCGTCGCCGGCCGCCCTCGCTCTCGAGGCGCATCACGACCGCTAGCCCGCACACGACGACGATTCCGGTGGCGACGGTGCGCGAGCTGATAAGGCCAAGGCCAAACCCGTAGCGTGCGAGCAGATAGCCCGCCACGATGCCGATTCCGATCGCGATCCCGGCTGGGATCGCGAACCTTGCTACCGAGTGGATGAAGCGCTCGGGCCGCCACGGCCCTGAGCTCGGCGCGAGCGCGAGCACGAACGCGGGGATCCCGATCGTGACGGTCGAGGCGATCGTGAACTGGCGTGGGAGCAGAGGGAAAGTGCCGGTCGGGATCGCTACCGCCAGGCCGACCACGGCAGTGAACACGCTCTTTGTTATGAAGAGGCTCGCCACGCGCTGGATGTTGCGCAGGATTTGTCGTCCCTCGGCGACCATTCCCGGCACGGCGGCGAAGTCGTCACGGACCAGCACGAGGTCAGAGACCGAGCGTGCCATCTGCGTTCCGGACCCCTGGGCGATCGCCAGGCGTGCGTCCTTGAGGGCGGGCACGTCGTTGACCCCGTCGCCGATCATCGCGACGTAGCGACCGGCGGCGGTGAGTGCGTCGATGACGGCGCGCTTGTTCTCTGGGGAGATCCGCCCCACTGCTGGCGCGGACAGAACTGCGTCGCGCAGCGCTGCGGGATCTGAGGGAAGCGCCTCACCGTCCAGCGGTGGTCCTGATCCGGGTACGCCCGCGTCGCGGGCGATCGCGCCGACGGTAGCGGGCGCGTCGCCGGAGAGCACCTTCAGCTCGACTCCTTGGGCGGTGAGAAAGGCGACCGTGTCAGTCGCGTTGGGGCGCAACCGCTCGGCGAGCACGACGAGGCCGAGCGGCCGCGCATCGTCGGGGAACTTTGCGTTCGAGCTCGCGCGGGGCAGCGGCGAGTCGGTGCGGCCGAGGGCCAACACGCGCCGGCCTGCGCTGGCCTCCACGCGTGCGTGGTCGGCCAACCAGTCGTCCATGCCGGTGAAGCGCTCAGGCGCCCCGAGGACGAGTCGCTCGTCACCGAGGTCGAGCGCGCTCCAGCGACGCCGGGACGAGAACGGCACCTGGGCGATGACGCTCGCTCCGTCGACGTTCGCCAGTCCCGCGCTGGCGATAGCCTCGAGGGTGAGGTTGCGCGAGGGCGAGCTGGCCGCGTACCTCGCGAGCTCGCTCGAGAGTTTCGCTTCGTCCGTACCGACCGCGGGGACAAGTCCGATGACCCGTAGCGTCGGTTCGGTCAGCGTCCCGGTCTTGTCGGTACAGACGATGTCGACCGAGGCGAGCGACTCGGTCGCGTTGAGCTGCTGTGCGAGCACGCCTCGCTGCGCCATCTTGAACGCGGACACCGCAGCGGTGAGGCTGACGAGCAGGATCAACCCCTCGGGGACGAGGTTGACGAGTCCAGCGGTGAGCACCTGCACCCGGGCGGCTGCCGTCTCGGTATGAGCGAACACCGAGACCGTAAGCCCGATCGCGAGCGGGATGGAGAGCGCTACGAGCCAAAGCAACAGCCGATCGTTCACTTGCTCAAGGGGGGATCGCGGATGACGAAATGCTCGCGCGGTGGCGGTCAGGCGCTCCGCGCGGCTGTCGGAACCGACTGCGGTGATCTCGAACAGCGCCGTCCCCTCGACAACGAACGAGCCCGACCAGATCGTCTCGCCGACACCGCGCACCGCCAGCTCCGACTCGCCAGTGAGGTTGGACTCATCGAGGGCGAGCCCGTCGGCCGACACGAGCATTCCGTCGGCGACCACCTGATCGCCGGCTGACAGCCGGGCTAGGTCCCCGACGACCACGCACTCGACCCCTATGCGGTGCTCGACGCCGTCCCGCACGACTGTCGCGTCGGGGGCGACCAGCGCGGCCAGCCGGTCGAGTGCGCGCTTGGAGCGGATCTCCTGAAAGGACCCGATCGCGATGTTCGAGACCAGGATCCCGAGGAACAGCGCGTCGCGCCAGGAGGCGAACGCAATCGTCAGCACGCCGAAGAACAGCAGGATCCCGTTGGGAACCGTCAGCGTGTTGGCGCGGAGGATACTGAGGTAGGAGCGGCTCGAGCGCCGGCGCGGAAGCTTGCCCCGCGCCTGGAGGCGTCGGCTGGCCTCGAAGCCAGTCAGCCCGGTACGTGTGATCTCGATGCCGGTCGCTATCGGCCGACACTAGCGCCCGGCGCCGGGCGATCGCCGCGAACCACACGGAGCGCGAATCGTCCCCGGCCACGGGTTTGCGTCCGCCGTTGCGACCGCCTACGCGCCTGGGACACGCGCCGACCGATCGCGATCTTGATGCGGGACCACGAGGACAGCGCGCCGGGCGTGCGTCACGACCGCCGCTGACACGCTGCCCAGGAGCGCCGACTCCACGCGGCCCAGGCCGCGCGCCCCGACCACGATCGGCTCGGCGCCGAGCTCCTCCGCAACCTCGCAGATCGTCCGCCAGGGCTTGCCCTCACTCGACCGCCCCTCTGCCTGGAAGCCCGCCGCGGTCGCCAGCTCGGTGCCGCGCTTCGCGCGTTCGCGTGCGAGGTCGCGCGCAATCTCGTCGAGAGCAAGCGCGTTTGCTGCCAGGCGCGATAGCGGCGCGCTCAGGATCGTCGCCGGGTCGTAGGGCTCCCACGAGGCGACCGGCTCCCACACTGTCGGGACCACCGCGGCGTGCGGCGCCAACATCTCACCTGCCGTGACGATCGCGGCCGCCGAGTCATCCGACCCATCGAAGCACAGGAGCGCAAGTCGGCCTCGTGAGGGACTGGAGGGCACGCACGTATCTTCGCGGGCCTCCCCTCCCGCTGACAAGCCCGGTGACAGATCGGTCTTGAAGGGATGACGGCGTATGGCCGTCCGACCCGCCTCTCGGCGCCCGATCCCATTGAGGGACTCTTACGGATGCCCGTCCTCCAAGTCGCTGACAAGGTGTGGTGATGCACACCGCCCACGCATCCACGGTCGGGCACGCTGGTCACCTTTCCGGGCGCGACCGGCATCCCACCAGACAGCGGCTCGCCTGGCTGCTCGAGCATCGCGCGCAGATCCTTGCGTCGATCGCGCTCGCGGCGCTCGTCGTGGGTGGCCTGCTCTACGCCGTCGATGAGGGCGCCGCAGGGCAGCTGCTGTGGCGCGCGACGGTTGCCCTGCTCGCCGCGGAGCTGGCGATCGAGGTTGGACGCACAGTGGTCGTCGAGCACAGCCTCGGGGTGGACACGATCGCGCTCGTAGCGATGGTCGGCGCGCTTGCGTTGGGTCAGGAGCTCGCCGGCGTCGTGATCGGACTGATGTTCTCGGGCGGGGCATCACTCGAGGCGATCGCGTCAAGGCGCGCGCGGCGCGAGTTGACGGCACTGGTCCAGCGCGCACCGAAGGTGGCGCTTCTGCGGCTTGATGATCGCCTCGAGGAGGTATCGGTCGAGCGAGTGGAGGTCGGCGACACGGTGCTGGTGCGCACCGGCGAGGTGGTTCCGGTGGACGGGACCGTGCTCAGCGCGGAGGCGGTGATCGACACGAGCACCCTAACGGGCGAGCCGCTGCCCGAGACGGTCCGGCGTGGAATGCCCGTTCTGAGCGGATCAGCCAACGCCGGGACGCCGTTTGACGTTCGCGCTGACCGTCCCGCCAGCGATAGCGCGTATGCGGCGCTGGTGCGACTGGTCGAGCAGGCGCAGACCCAGCGCGCCCCACTGGTGCGAATGGCCGACCGTTATGCGGGGTTCTTCCTGCCCGCAACGCTGCTCGTCGCAGGCCTCGCGTGGGCACTGAGCGGCGACGCCGAACGAGCGCTCGCCGTGGTCGTGGTGGCCACCCCGTGCCCGCTGATCCTGGCGGCGCCGATCGCGCTCGTCTCCGGCCTCTCACGCGCCGCGCAGGCGGGCGTGATCGTCAAGGGCGCAGGCGCGATTGAGACGCTGGGCGAGGCACGAACAGTGCTATTCGACAAGACCGGCACGCTAACGGTCGGCACCCCAGAGGTACGCGAGATCGTCCCCCGCGACGGGTTCGAGCCCAGCGAGCTGCTGCGGCTGGCCGCATCGGTCGACCGCATGTCGGCGCACGTGCTCGGTGTAGCGCTCGTCACCGCGGCCAGCGACGCCGGACTTGCGCTGACGCTGCCAGCCAGCGTTCACGAGGAGCCCGGCCAGGGAATTGAGGGTAGGCTCGATGGGCATCGCGTGCTCGTAGGAAGCCGTGCGTTCATGCGATCCTCCTGCGTGTCAGGCGACGAGATCGCCTCCACGGCGTTGACGACGACCAGGGGTTCCGGCGAGGCGCACGTAGTCATCGCGGTGGACGAGCACATCGCTGGTGTGATCGTGATGGCCGATGAGCTGCGCCCGGACGCACACGGCGCGATCGACCGTCTGCGAGCGGAGGGGATCCGGCACATAGCGATGCTCTCCGGAGACCGGCGCTCGGTCGCAGAGCGAGTCGGCCGCGAACTCGGCGTTGACCGCGTCTACGCCGAGCAGAGCCCCGAGGACAAGCTCAAGGTTGTGCGCAACGTTCGTGCCGAGCCGGGGTTACGTCCGGTGATCATGGTCGGCGACGGCGTCAACGACGCGCCGGCCCTCGCGATCGCCGACCTCGGCATAGCAATGGGAGCCGCGGGAGCCACCGTCTCCTCCGAGACGGCCGACGCCGTGGTCACCGTCGACCGAGTCGACCGCGTTGCCGACGCCGTCCACACGGGCCGTCGCGCGCTGTACATCGCTCGCCAGAGCGTCCTTGCCGGCATGGCACTCAGCCTCGCCGCGATGGGTGTCGCGGCGTTCGGCTACCTGCCGCCGATCGCCGGCGCGCTCTTCCAAGAGGCCGTCGATCTGGCCGTGATTCTCAACGCGCTGCGCGCCCTGCGCGGCTGATAAGCCGGGTGCTGCCGTTCTTGTCGTCGAGCACGAATGTCCAGACCCAATTGCCGTCGCCCGAGCGCAGGGCAAGCACGGGCCCCGGCTCGACGCATCCATGCGCTCCAGTTTGCGCCGAAGCCGATCGTCCGGCCCGCCACGGGATGCAAAAGCTCGGGAAGGACCCAGTCGACGCTGCGGAGCTTCAGGCCGACGAGATTCTCGATCGACTGATAAGTGTAGGCGCCCCGTCGGGCGGCAAGCGTGGCAGCGACGGCCAGCGCCCCGTGCGGCGGCCTAGCAATCACGGGCATAGTGCTCGGCCCAGTACCGCTGCGCCGTGTCCTCCTCGCTTCGCTCGTCGTCGCTTCGAGCATCGCGAGCCGGGTTGCCGGGCGCACGCTGAGCGCAGGCCGGCGGGCGGTGTGAAGCATCGTCACTCTGTGTCGGTGTAATGAACGTACGCGGGGGTGTCCGTTTGCCCGCCGCCTGGGGTATCCGAAGTGAACTCAATTCCCATCAGAGCCCGGCTGACGGTTCTCTTCGCCGTGACGATGTTGGTGGTATTGACCGTGATCGGGTTGGCTGTGTACCTTCGCTTCCGCAGCGAGCTCGACCATACGATCGAACTCAACCTCCGCGCCGACGCGGCTTCGCTCGCGCCGCAGATCGAACGTTCCCCGGCGGGGCTTTCGAGCGCCGTGCGCAGTCCGCTGTTCAAGGGCCACGAGAGCTTCGTCCAGGTGCTCGACGCCCACGGAATGGTGTTGGGCGCGACCCCCGAACTCGGGCACGGGTCTCTTTTGTCCGCGCCGCAGCTGTCGTTCGCGCTGCGCCGCACTGTGATGTTGAGCCGCAGCCCGTCGGGCTCCTTGAGCGAGGGTTCGCGGCTGCTCGCCACGCCGGTCGAGGTCGCCGGTGCCGGGCGCGGGGTGCTCGTCGTCGGCGCGACCCTGGACGAGCGCGACAACGCGCTCTCCAATCTCGCCACGCTGCTCGCGATCGTGGGGCCGCTGGCGCTGCTACTGGCCTCGCTTGCGGCGTGGTGGATGGCCGCCGCGGCGTTGCGTCCGGTCGAGCTGATGCGCCGGCGAGCCGATGCGGTGACGGCGAGCGAGCCGGGCAGGCGGCTGCCGCTGCCGCGTGCCCGCGACGAGATCAGGCGGCTCGCGCTCACGCTAAACGGGATGCTCGATCGCCTGGAGAGCTCGTTTGAGCGCGAGAAGTCGTTCACCGCCAACGCGAGCCACGAGCTGCGCACGCCGCTCGCGACCCTCAAGACCGAGCTCGAGCTGGCGTTGCGCCGCCCGCGATCCACGCAGGAGCTCAGGGACACCGTGCAGTCGGCAGAGCAGGAGGTGGACCGTCTTTCGCGACTCGCCGATGATCTGCTGATGCTGGCGCGCGCCGACGAGGGCTCGCTTCAGGTGCGCCGGCGCCAGATCGACGTGGCCGAGCTGCTGGAGCATGTCCGCGAGCGCCACATCGGCCGTGAGCTCAAGGTACTCTCGCCCGGCGCGGACGTGCACGTCGAGGGCGACCCAGACCGGCTCGGACAGGCGCTCGAGAACCTCCTGGAGAACGCCGTCCGCTATGGCGCCGGCACTGTCACACTGCGCGCCGCGGCGAGCGAGCATGGGGTCGAGCTGCACGTCGAAGACGAAGGCCCTGGATTTCCAGAGGGCTTCATCGCCGTCGCGTTCGAGCGCTTCACGCGCGCCGACGAGACCCACGGCGGGCCCGGAGCCGGTCTCGGGCTCTCGATCGTGCGCGCCGTGGCGCGGGCCCACGGAGGCGAGGCACATGTTGCGAACCGCCCCACCGGCGGCGCGGACGCATGGCTGCTCATCCCAGGATCGCGTCGTGTGGGCGCTGGGGACGGTCGGCAGTGAGCCGGTAACCGAACCCCCGGACCGTCTGGATGTTGGCCCGCCCGAACGGCCGGTCGACCTTCTCGCGCAGGTAGCCGATGTAAACGTCGACGACGTTGGAGTGCGCCTCATACTCGCTGTCCCACGCGTGTTCGAGAAGCTGCTGGCGGGTGAGCGTCGCGCCTGGGTGGCGCATCAGCGTCGCGAGCAGCAGAAACTCTTTGGCCGACAGCTCGATCTCCTGACCGTCGCGCCATACCCTGCGGCTGACCGGGTCCAGGCGAAGGTCATCGGCTTCGAGCATCGGCAGCCGCTCCACGTCGCCGCGGCGGGAGAGGGCATGCAGCCGGGCGACGAGCTCGCCGAAAGCGAACGGCTTGGTGAGGTAGTCGTCGGCACCGACGTTGAGCCCGGCGATGCGGTCTTCGATCTCGCCGCGGGCGGTGAGCATCAGGACCGGCGTGCGCACGCCCTCCTCGCGCAGCCGCTTGCACGTCTTCATGCCGTCGATGCCCGGAAGCATCACGTCGAGCACGATCACGTCGTACTCGGAGGAGGCGGCCATCCAGATCGCATCCTCCCCCTTGATCGCCACGTCGGCGAGCAGCCCCTCCTCACGTAGTCCTTTCCTGATCAGGCTGGCGAGCTTGACTTCGTCCTCGACCACGAGCACCCGCATGGACAGCCATGTATCACGTCCGGGCGGGGTTGGCAAAGCAAAGGGCTCCCGCACGGCCAGCCTGCGCCTGTGCGGGAGCCCTTGCTTCCTTGCGGCTTTCAGCGCTCACTACCGGCCGGGTCCGGCGAGCTGCCGCTCTTGTCCGGCGAGGGGGAGTCGTTGCGGGTAGTGCCTTTGCCGGCCGTCTTGTGTGTCGTGACCTTCTTGACCTTGCTCGGGTGCGACGCGGCCATGGAGGCGGCGGGGACCGCCACCGCGCCGACGCCGATGGCGGCCGTCGTGATGAGCGCTGCGAGTCGGGTGTTGGAAAGCTTGATCATCGTGTCTCCTTTGTGTCGATTGGTCGGGATCAAGTGAGGCCACGGTAGATCGGTGCGATGAGGCGAACGTGAGGGGCTGATCCGTAGATGAGACGAACGTGAAGGGCTGGTAGTGGTCTCCACTGGCCGTCGTACCTGCGACCCGTGTTCGGTCGACGAAGTCCCACCAGCCGCATCTCGCAGACGAGTCTCCGGTTCCAGGGAGACGCGAGATACCCCAGCTGCTGGCCGATCAGGCTTTTCCCGCTGCCTCGAGTCGCTCGGCGCGCTCCTTGATGCCGAGCAGCATCTTGCGCTCCATCACGAGAGAGCCCGGCTCCATCACGAGCATCCCCAGCCGCGCCGTGGCCGTGGAGAGCCGGAAGCGGTTACGGCTGATGAGCCGGGTGCTGCCGTTCTTCGCGTCGAGCACGAACGTCCAGACCCAGTTGCCGTCCTGCGAGCGCAGGGCAAGCACGCGCTCCGGCTCGACGCGCTCGATCCGCATCCGGTTTGCGCCGAAGCCGATCATCTGGCCAGGGCGGGGATGCTGGAACTCGGGCAGAACACGGTCGACACTGTGGAATCTCAGGCCGAGCAGGTTCTCGATCCAGTCATACGTGTACGCGCCACCACGCGGGCCGGGTCCCATCTGGACCCAGCCACGGCCAGACCGCCGCGGGCGATGCGCGAATCTCGATCGCGCGGGTCGCCACGCCGTCTGCCTCCTCGAGCAACTCGTCTCCGGGCAACCGCGAGCTCGCCTCCTCCCGGGTGGCTCCCCACGTCAGGATCGCCCGCCGCAGAAATGCTCGGTAGACGGCAAGCGCGGCAGCGACCGCCAGCGACGCCCGGACCGGCTTCGCGATCACGAGGCTTCGCGGTCGGCCCAATACCGCTCGGCCTCGGCCTCCATCTTCGCAAGCCGCGTGTAGTAATCCGGAAACTCGTTGAGGTGCGCCCACGCGATCTTGCCGGTCGTGAGCTCGTCGTCATCGCTCACGTTGGTCGCGGGATCGTGGCGCCCGTGCTCGAGCTCCACCCTCAGGCCCATGCGGAACTGCTCGACGTCAAAGCGCGAGCTCTTCCAGTCGATACCGATCCGCTCACCGATGTCGCGCGCCTCATCTGAGGAGAAACCTCGTTGCTGCGCCATGCGCGAAGTATCCCGATGTCCGTCAAGGACCGCTCGTCCGAAGGCGCGGCCTTGCTCCACGGGCAGCGCCTCGGACCGAGCAGAATGGCAT
The DNA here is from genome assembly GCA_963706765.1 of uncultured Solirubrobacterales bacterium. Lineage (GTDB taxonomy): Bacteria > Actinomycetota > Thermoleophilia > Solirubrobacterales > Solirubrobacteraceae > Palsa-744. The sequence continues at coordinate 1,016,628 of OY970168.1, forward strand.
AGGCGGTGCGAGCTACGCCGGGCTCCAGTCTGCCGGTGCTGCGCTCAGGTCCAGCTTGTGTTCCGCTTCGCATATTGGGCCGCGCTGGGTCCTCAGCCGCCGGCCCGAAGACCGCGGCGGTCTGCCTCCTCGCGCACCACGTCGATCAGCCCGTGCGCAAGCGCGTGCGCCCCGGAACCGACGCCGAATGTCCAATAGCGGTCGCCAACCGCCGGGACTGTCCGCTGAGTCCGCTTGGTGACCGCCTTGGCGATCAGGTGCCCCTATTCGAGCTGGTGCTTCCGCCCGCGCGGCTCCCGCACTCGGGGGAGCGACCGCATTGGGCGTTGGCATCTTGGCACCACGGTCGAGGGCCGGCCATGTCCGAGGACCTCGCATGCTCCGGAGTTGAGGGATACGCTGGACAGCAACGTGCAGCGCTGGGAGTACATGACCTTCGATCTCGTGAAACGGAAGACCGAGATCGAGGGGCTCAACCGGCTGGGCCGCGAGGGCTGGGAGGCCGTTGCGATGGTCTCCTCCTGGGGCGTCGGGTGGCGTTTCGTGCACCCCATCGTCCTGTTAAAGCGGCCGCGACCGACCGGCGCTGAGGAATCGCCCGGGGTGAGCGCCCGCGATTGACGGTTCCATGCCTTTCTCGGTTACTTGTTGTGGTCGCCTTCGGCAGCGCGCCGAGCGGAGTCGAGCAGGGCGCCAACGAGGAGGTGCCCTCCTGAGCCAACGCCGAAGGTCCAGTAGCGGCGGAACCAGCGGCGTGCGTGCTCGTCGGTGGTCGCTGTTCGCATCAGCCCGGACAGCAGCGTCCGGTTGGGACCGACCTCGCGGACCGAGAGGTCGTAGACCGTCTTCGCGAAGCCGGGCTTATCGAAGTCGCGGAATCCATCCGCGCTTGTGACCTGCGCCCATTCGATTACCGGCCGCCAGAACTTGCCGACGAGCCCGAGCGCGATCTCGTGGCCCTCGCGTTCGCCGAGCAGAATCCAACCGCCCTCGTTCAACGGGAGGGAGGGAAGATCGCGCAGCCGCATCGACTCTGGCGGCTTCGCCGGCGGCTCGCCGTGGAGCAGATGGCCGATGATCTCCGGCAGCATCCGCAGCGCCCCGAGCATCCCGACCATCGGCGCCTCGCGCCCCACCTTCAGCAGGTCGACGTCGACCAGCGCTCGCCAGGCCGTCCCGGGATCAGCGTCGGCCACGGTCGCGACGGCATCGGAGACGTCGTAGACGGGCAGGAACTCGTCGGCGAACTCGAAGTCGGCCATTTCTCTCGACCACAGCGTACGCTGCCGAAACATGACGGGGGTTGACTTGTACTGGTTGCCGCTCGGCGCTGGTGGGCACTTCGTCAGGCTCAATGGACGCGTCTACGAGTCGCTCGCCTCGCGATTGCAGCGGCGACCGGCGCGCGACCTCTACCACTCCGCGCTTCAAGTCGAGCTCCCGGAGGGAACGTTCGTGATCGAGCAGGCGCCGGTCCACGACTGGAGCGGACAGGAACGCGGTGTCGTCGCCGAAGGCGCCGTCGGCGCTCGCTGGGCTGGGCGATTTCGTATCTTCCGCTACGAGATCCGGCTCTGGCGCGGTGGCCACATACCAGACGTCGCCGAGGCGGTCGACAGCCCCAGGCGGCTCACCGACGACGAGCAGCGCGCCCGGCAGGTGCTTGACGTGGTCCCGCGGGTGCCCATCCCGGTGTGGGGCCGTGATGAGCTTGACACGGGTGAGATGTGGAACTCGAACTCCGTGATCGCGTGGGTGATCGCGCGCAGCGGGATTAACGCCCAGTCGATCCAACCGCCGCAAGGAGGGCGCGCGCCGGGCTGGCGGGCCGGCGTGATCGTCGCGACCAGAGCGGACGCTGAGGAAACCGCCGCCGCGAGCCCGCACCAGCAGCCAACCCTCGACCGCTGACCCCACCGCGCTTGCCAGGCTTGCGGGAATCGACCGCCTGGTGCACCTGCATTGGCTGCCCTGCGGGCATCTCCACGACGCTGCGAAGCCACCCGCCTTGCGCGGAAACGAAGGCACGGGTAACGGCGCGAGCAGACCGAGACCGTCGATCCGAGAGCGTCGATCGTGCGGCGGCTGCCAAGCGGCGCGTCTTGCGGAACCTGGTTGAATCGCTGACGAAGCACGAGCCAAACGAGGAGGTGGCATGAACATCGAGTTCCTCTCGACCGTGGCGGTGATCGCGCCCGATCCGCCCGCCAGCCGCAATCTGTACGTCGAGACGCTTGGGCTACCGCTCGAGGGCCACGGCGGCGACTATCACCACAGCGAGCAGATTGCGGGCTGCAAGTCCTTCGGCATCTGGCCGCTGTCCCAGGCCGCCGAGGCGTGCTTCGGGACGGCGCAGTGGCCGGTTGAGCGGACGGTGCCGCAGGTCAGCATCGAGTTCGACGTCGCGGACGCCGCGGCGGTGGGCCCGGCGGCGCGGGAGCTCGAGCAGACCGGCTACGAGCTGCTGCACCCACCACGCGAGGAGCCGTGGGGTCAGACGGTGGCCAGGCTGCAGTCACCAGAGGGCGCGATCGTCGGGATCTCGTACACGCCTGTGCTGCACGACGAGGACTGACTGAGACCGCGACCTGCTCAATTGACGCGATGAGCATCTCGAACGCTCCGGCTCGAGTCTCGAAAAGCGCCTACGAGCGCCAAGCGGCGTAGCTGACCAAGTTCCTGAGCGGCACGTGCCGGATGGTACGGGTACGGCTCGACAGGCTGGTTGGCCTCCCACGCGCACTCGCTTGAGTCAGGCCGTGTCCGACGGAGCGTGATCTCCGTTGCCAAACGTCCGTTCGACGAACGCCGCGCCATTGGACGGGTCGGGCGCGTAGTGGCGGTAGATCTCGGTTGTCTTCGCGTCCGCGTGGCCCATCCACTCCTGGATCGCGCGCAGCGGCGCGCCTGCGGCAGCCATCTGCGTGCCGAAGGTGTGGCGGAGCTCGTGGAAGGTGATCGCGCGGACGTCTGCCTCGGCGAGGGCGTCCTTGAAGCGCTTGCGCATCTTGGAAGGGTCGAGGACATGGCCGGTGTCGGGGTGGCAGAAGACGAGGTCCCTGTCTGCGGCGAAGCGAGAGCGTCGCCGTAGGTCTGCGAGCTCGTGGGCGAGCCGTGCGGCCATCGGGATAGAGCGGCCTTCGTGGGACTTGGGGGTGTCCATCTGCCCGCGCGTGAAATTGTCGGCGACGCGCACGCGCACGACCTGCCAGTCGATGTCGAGCCACTTCAGCGCGAGCAGCTCGCCCTGGCGCAGGCCGGTGAGCGCGGCGGCCAGATACAGCGCCCGCTCGACGCCGCCGAGGGTGTCCTCCGGCACCGCGTCGATCAGCTCGTCGAGTTCGGCTGGCTGTAGGAAGCGGACGCGTTGGTGGGGAGAGCGGTTCTTCTTGGGACGGTCGACGTATGCGACGGGGTTGCTCTGTGCCCAGCCGCGCTTGATCGCGAATGCGAACACGCCGTGCAGGAAGTTCAGGTGGTTCTGGACGGTCTTTGAGGACAGGCCGTCGTTGCGCTTGCGCTTGAGGTACTGCGCGACCTGGGCTGGCTCGATCTTGTCGATCGGGCGCTCGCCGAAGAAGGGCACGAGATGACGGCGCAGATGTCCGCGGTAGTCCTGGATCGTGGAGCGCTTGCGCTCCATCACGTGCTCCAGATGATCGACGTAGGCGCCGCCGGCCTCCTCCAATGTGCGCCGGGCGGCTGTGGACACGATGACATCGCGCTCGATCCGCTTGCGCAACTCCTTCTCGGCTTGCGCGCGCGTGAGTCCGTCCGCGGTGCCCGGGGTGCGCTTGGCGGCGATCTTGCGCTTGATGCGCGTGCCGCCGGACCACCACGAGCCGTACCAGCTCACCTGCCCAGCCGCGTCGGCTCGCTCGAAGAGACGCCCGCTGCCGTAGGAGCGCCTACTCATCGCCGGCGACCCCCGTGTCGGTGTCCGATGTCGTGCGGGGCATCAGCCGTCGACTTGCTCGACGAGCCACTGTTCGAGCATCGCGCGGGTGAAGCGGATGTGCCGGCCGACGCGCAGGCACGGTATCCGGTGGGCGCGCACGGATTCGTAGACCCAGCTCGGCTTCACGGACAGCAACGCGGCCGCCTCCTGCGGACACAGCAGCGGCCCCTCGGCGAGTATCGACTCGACTACGGTGGCGCGTGTGGGTTCTGTCCCGCTCATCCCCGTTAATGACCCCAAGTGGCCGGAAACGGCCAGCGAGTTGGGCGAGGAGTAGATAGGGACGGCACTGGCGCGTCGCGCGAGACTCGTCGCAGTCGGAGCCACCGACCCTGCTGCTGGGTGCCTGCCGGGGCATCCGGAAGCGCCTATATCGCGATCAGCCCGAGCTCATCCAGCCGCCTGACCGCGCGAGACGCCGAGACAGACTCGCCGGAGATCTGCACGATGCCGTCCTGATCGAGCTTCGCGAGTGCGTCGCTGATGTCGAGCGGCTCTACGTTGGAGATCTCGACCTCCAGCTCTGCGCGCGACCAGCGATCCCCGTGATCATCGCGAAGGAACTGCAGGATGATCGCCCGTTCGATCCGCGGGTTGCACGCGCCCAGAACTTGGCTAGGTTGATCTTGCATGGAAGGGTCACTCCTTCTTTGCCGGGCCCCGGGCAGCTTCAACTGCGCCGGGGCCACTTAGGTTTGTGGTGTCTGTCGCGATGGTCTGAGAACCGAACGCGCGACCGCTATCGCACGATAAAATGTAGCACGTAGAGTGCTATAGCCCTGTGGATAGGCTCCCGCCCATGAGCCCCGAGCAGCAGTTCGGCGCCAATCTCGCTCGTGCCCGGGAGAGAGGCGGCCTCAGCCAATCCGACCTCGCGCGCAAGGTCGACGTGCTGTACACGTACATCTCTCGACTCGAGACCGGCAAGGCCACTCCTTCCTTTGGTCTGATCATGCGCCTGGCTGCGGCGCTCGATATCCCGCCCTCAGATCTGTTCGCCGGCGTCAAATAGCGCTGAAGCCGTCCGGGGCGGCCCGGTCAGCGCCCACGATCGATGTTGCGGTTGGTCGTTGGGCGGTCGTGATTGCGGCTGGAGCGCATCAGGATGGCGGGGACGCGGAGGATTCGCAGCGGTCCGAGGTCGTAGCCGCGGCCGAACGCAGGGTCGTAGGGCTCGTAGGCGAGCGAGGGCTTCTGCGCTCGGCTGGTGCCCATCCTGCGCGCGAGCTGTATGACGCGGTCGGCGTCTTGCCCTTGGCTGCCGAGCTCCTCGCGCGCGAGAAACCAGTCGGTGCCCTGGCGGGCGCGGGTCGCCTCGACGTAGGCGTTCTCCTTGCTGGTCTGCCAGCCGCCGGTCACCACGACGGTCCGCTCAACCGTCGCGTCCTGCTGGCGGTAGACGTGTTGGGCGTAGCCGAGCCGCAGAGAGTCGATGTCTTCGCCGGCCAGGCGCACCGAACGGCCAGAGCCGTCCAGCTCCACCGTCAGGCCGCCGTGCTCGCTTACGCGTCTGACCTGGCCGCGCCTTCCGTTCTCGACCCGTGGCTGCCCCGCCGGGCGGTGTTGGGATATGAAGGCAACGATGTCGCCTTCACGCAGCCCGTAGTGGGTGTCTCCGAGCGGGATCTCGCGGTGGCCGAGTTCGCCGCGCTCAGCCCTGAGGTGCTGGGCACGAGCGTTGAGTCGGTCAATCTCCTTGTTGGAGGCGTCGGCGATCAACGCGACCTGGCGTATGCCGTACCTCTCGGCGAGCGTCATCCAGCGCTGGATGGCCGCCTCGCCGGCCTCGTCGCGGGTGTTCGAGAAGTGAAGCTGTGCGCGTTTGAAGTAGTGCGCCATCGCGCGCTCAGGTTCGCCGGCCCGAAGGGCGGCCCATGCCCTGCGCTCGTCGGAGTCCTGGGTGCGGCGGATGTCGGCGAGCTCTGCGGTCGGGGTATGGGTCGCGAGCCGGTCGAACATCCCGCCCGGCCCGATCGAGGGGAGCTGCTTGCCGTCGCCGACGGCGATCAGCTTGGCTCCGGAGCGCTCGACCAGCTCGGTGAAGGCATCCATGCGCTTGTGGTCGGCCATCCCGGCCTCGTCGAGGAAGACCGTCGTGGCCCGGTCGATCTCGACCGTCCCCGTGTCGCACGAGCGACCAGCGAGTCGAGCGTCAGCGTCCGGCCGGTGAGAGCTGCGCTGTCGGTTCCGAGCCGCTCGGCGGTGGACCCGGACACGGCGATCCCGATCGTGTGGCGGCCGGCGTGCTGCTCGGCGCGGGCGGCGGCGTCGATCACCACGCCCTTCCCGGTCCCCGCCGGGCCGACGAGCACCGCGGCACGCTCGGGCCCCGTGAGGACTCGCAGCGCGTGATGCTGCTCCACGCTCAACAGGCCGCCGATGCGCTCGGAGACCACACGCACAGCATTGGCGCGAGCGTGTTCGCCGACCTCCCGGCCCGCCGGCTGGGCGAGTAGCTCAGCACGGCGCTCGATGGCCTGCTCCTGAGCGCGCACGGCGAGCGTGGTCATCCGCCCGCCCTCCAAGGTGAGCACCCGCCGCTCACGGACCATCTCCCGAGCGACCGCGAGCGCCTGCTCCGGTCCCATCTCCCCGGCTGTCTGCTCCAACGCGACCGCGTACAGATCACGCGCCTGGAAGACGGCGTGCTGCTCGGTCAGCCTCGCCTCGATGCGATCCTCGATCGGGCGCTCGACCTCTGGCTGTTCGGGCGCACCGATCAGACGCACGGCCTCGTCGGGCCCGAACCCGTGGCGACGGCCCGTCTCGCTCCACACCCGCTGCAGGTCCCCGCGGGTCGTCAGCTCCTTGGCGCGACGGTTCTCGAGCGCCAGGTTGCGCAGCTCCCCGCGCTCCGGCGCCCGGCCGTGACGAGCACGGAAACGCTCCGCCGCTCGGGCGACCTCTCGGCTGCGTCCTGAGAACTCCTCGGTCAGGCCACGCGGCACGCCAGCGATCTCAAAGTATCGGCCGTCCTTACCCGTACCGCGCTCGATCTCATAGCCCTCCCCCGCCAGCTCCTCAGCGAGCGATGAGCGGTAGAACGCCCCTAGCTCACGGGCCGAGCGGAAGATCGGCCGCGAGGCGATCGCGACGATCCTCTCGTCCTCCCGGATCGCGCCGCTGATCACGACATGACTGTGCAGCTGCGGGTCGGGGGCCTGCGCCCCGCTGACTCCCCTCGCGGTCGTGTGCCGGTACTCCGCGGCAATCACATCCTCGGCGTGCTCCTCCACCACCTGGCCGCCGTAGCGGCGGCGCACCATCGGAACCTGCTCACGCATGTACCTGACCGTGCTCTCGACGGCCCTGCCGTGTGCGGCCTCGATCTGCTCGCGTTGCCACGGGTCGCCGAGCGCCCACACCGTCGAGACGGACTTCGGGGCGCTGAACGTGACGTCGATCCCGCCGCCCCTGCCGCCACCGGCGCCCTCGGGTCGCAGCCACCTGCCGGTGCCCGGGTGGCGACCATCCATCAACGCGATGAAGTCCGCACCATCGACCGGCTCGCCCGCCCGCACCCCGAGCGTCGTCAGCGTCTCCTCATCGGAGAGCCAGCGACCCGGCGCCTGGGTCATCTCACCGTCCGGGGTCAGGTAGTAGTCCCCGCGCTCGGGCGCGACGGTCTTGCTCTCCAGGTAGCGGGCATAGCCGCCGCCTCCGGACGCAGGGATGCTTGCTGCCGTCATCACATGGCTGATGACCCTGAGCACCCCAAACCGGCCAGCGAATTGCACAGCGCTCGCACAGCGAACGCACACCCGTGCATCTGGTCTGTCGAGATTGTCCGTGCTGACAGAAGCGTCGGCTACAGAGCGACTTCATCGGCAGACGGTGGAGGTCGCCGGCGCCTGAGAGCGAGCCGTCGGATGCCAGGCACCGAGGAGGTGGAGGTTGGCTGAGAGGGCGCTAGACGACCGACCGAGAGCTCGCAAGCCGTTGTCCCGCGTCGCTCGCGGCGTTCCCGAGAACGACATCTCTGTGCGGCCTCTCGCCGTCCGCGCGGCGCTCTTGCTTCTCTAACCGCCTATAGCTCGACGGCTACCCTGCCCGGCGCGGCCGGCATCGTGAGGTACATCCGTACCTCCTCAATCGGGATATGTGCGAGCTCGGCCAGCCGCTCGGCGTCGATCCCGGTCTGCTCGAGCACCTCAGCGGCCCGTCGCAGAAGGCGCGGGCGCTCGGGCGGCCCGAGCTCACCGGGCTCGTGCTTTCGCCACCCGGCCCGGGACATGTACTTCATCGCCGACTCGTAGGTCGTGGCAGTCATGAGGCCGACATCCTGGGCGCGGTAGAGCAGCGCTCCGAGGGACATCTGCCAGCGTTGCTTCAGCGCCACCAGCTCTCGCCAGTTGAGCCGCCCGGTCGGCCACTCCTGGTGTAGTCGACTGGCGGGCAGCAGGAATGAGCTCGCGAAGCGGTGTGCCTGTTTCTCAAGGGCGCGGTCGGCCGCCCGCGCACCGGCGTGCCGGTGCATCACGAGGTGTCCGAGCTCATGGGCGCAGTCAAAGCGCGAGCGTGCCTTGTTGCCCTTGCCGCTGTCGAGGATCACGACCGGGTGCGCCGGCCCGGGCCAGGAGAACGCATCGATGCCTTCATCTGCGAGCCCGAGGCGGACCGCGACGGCGCCGTGCAGCTCAAGCTGGCGCAGCATGTTCTCGATCGGCTCCTCGCCCAGCCCCCAATGCTCTCGCACGGCGCACGCGGCCCCGTCGATCTGCTCGGGCGGGGCGTCGATCGGCAGCGGGTGCTCCGGGATGGTGAGCGCGGGCAGTTTTGCGTGGCGCTCGATCACCTCGACGAGCTCTGTGATCAGCGCGGCGTGTGCGAGCGCGGCCTCGCGGTCTGCCTGGCTTGACTTGCGCAGGCTGCGGAAGAAGCTGAGGTCGGTCTTGAACTCGGGCAGCTCGCGCCCGCTGGCGGCGAAGTAGGCCACGGGGAAGTCGAGCACGTCGGCGACCTGCAGGAGCGTCTGCGGCTTGGGGCGTGCGGTGGCGGTTTCCCACTGGCCGACCGCGGCGGGGCTGACCTCGACGTGCTCGGCGAGCGCGGCGCGGGTGAGCTTTCGCAGCTGTCGCGCGATGCGCAGGCGCTGTGGGTCGAAGATGCTGGCCGCGACGCGCGCCTCCTCGAGGCTCACGACGCCTCGACCTCGCGTATCCCGCTCGCAATCTCGCTCGGCGTGTCGGTGGTGGTCAGCATGAGGGCAAGCCTAACGTCCGGTCCGAGGGGCGGCTCTAAAAGTGGTCATGCCAGATATGAGTGCGCGGCTCCTGCGGGTTCGTTCGACATGTGCAGCAGCCCGCCTGCGCGTCTCCGTTTCGCCTTTCGGGCTTGCAAGAAGCGTTGCAGCGGGTGCGGACGCGACGCGGCGGAGAGACCAGAAATGCCGCTATGTGCGTGAAAATGAAGTGCCATCGCCATCATAGGTTAGGAAGGCTGGGGACCACGCGGCTTTCATGCGTTAGTATGAAGCTGTAGATCCCGTCCACGTCTCCGATCGAAAGGGAATAGCCGATGTCTGCCGACACCGCCGCGCCCGCGAAGTTGAAGGTCGAGGTCCTCTACGTCGGCGTGACCCGCGCCGTCGCCTACCACCCGCACGAGCGTGCGCGGAGCCTCTACCACGAGGCCTTCGTCGCGTTCGAGATCCCGGAGCCCGAGCGCGAGCAGCTCGAGCTCTACCTGCCGGACAACACCACGCTCGTCAACCCCGACCTGACGGTCGAGGAGGCGGGCGTCAAGCCGGACACAACCCTGATCATGCGCGCCCGGTCCGGCGGCGGGCGCGCATGACGCTGCGAGTAGCGCTGGGGGTGCTCGAGACGTCCTTCGAGCGCCTCCGGCACTGCGGCGACGGCGAGCGCGAGTGCGTTGTGGTGTGGACCGGCCCCCAGGCCCAGCCTGACTACGTCGACGGTGTCGTCCAGCCCAAGCACACGGCCACGGCCTGCCTGTACGACATCGACGACATGTGGGTCGGGGAGTTCTGGCAGCAGCTTGCCGCTGACGGCCGCACGGTCCGAGCACAGGTCCACACCCACCCGCGCGACGCCTATCACTCCCCGCGCGATGACGTGCTCTCGCTCGTGCACCTGCCCGGCTACCTCTCGCTCGTTATCCCCTGCTTCGCGCGCGGACCGGTCGGCCTGGAGGGCAGCTACCTGGCGGTGCGGCGCGAGCAGGGCGGCTGGTCGCAGCTCGACCCCGCAAGCGCGCTGAGGTTCGAGCGGTGAGCCGCGCATTCGCCCTTTCGCGCACCACGCGCCTGATCAACCGCGTGTTCTTCGACGGCGAGGCCGAGGAGGAGGCGGTCGCGCGCGGGCTCGCCGCGACGACCGTGCGGCTGCTCGCCGACGCGGAGAGCATGTCTGACGCCTGCGGCCAGGCGGCCCTGATCGGCGCCTTCCAGCTGATCGCCCGCATGGGCATCGGGATCGAGCTCGCCGTCGCGGACGTGCCCCTGATCAACGCGGTCCCGCCGCTTCGCCGGCGGACGCTGCGCTCCGCCCTGCTGGAGCTGGGCGAGCCCCTGATCCCTGAAACGACGCTGCGCACCGAGCGCGGGGCCGTGGCTGTGACGTTCGTGTTCGGCACGACCCCGTGCGCGGAGCAGGGAGCGATCCACGTCTACGCCGGCGACTTCCAATGCCACCTCAGCTGGGACCGGCCGGACGCGTTTCCGTCGGCGACGGGTCCGCTCGGCGGTCTCGCCGCCGCCGGTGCCGCTGCCGCGATCGCCCTCGAGCACGCGGTGCCGGAGATCGAGCGCACGACGGGCATCCCCCCCCCCCCCCCCCCCCCCCCTCGCGCCGCCCCCGACCTTCGCCGGGACCTCCGGTCGACATCGATCTGCGCGAGCTGTTCCCGGGCCTGGACCGTTGCGCGGTGGCGAAGGGGCAGGCGCACGCGGCGCTCGGCGCGTTCGACGCGGTCAGTGGCGGAGCGATCGTCAACGGCCTTGTCGCGACGCTGCTGCAGCTGCCGAACATCGACGGCGACATGCGCGTGATCGAGTCAGAGCTGGCCGATCTGTCGAACGTCAACCGCTATCTGCAGCTCCGAGGCGACGAAGATGAGCCAGCGAAGATCGACGTGCTGCGCGACGCGAGCACCCCGTCGCTGCGGATCACCGGCGTCCCGCAACGCTTCACCGAGGAGACGCGCGAGCAGCTGCGGCCCCTGCGCGAGCGGGTGTTCGTCGGCGTCGATGACATTCCCTCGCGCTGGCTCATACAGGAGGAGTGGCCGGAGAGCCTCATCGTCGGCGCGACGAACGACCAGGAAGCGATCGTGACGAGCCACCACCCAGGCGATCCGTGCGTAGGGTGCGCCCACCCGGACCCGCTTCCGCCGAACGGCGAGTTCATCCCCACAATCTCATTCGTCTCGTTCTGGGCAGGGTTGCTGCAAGTGTGCACGCTGCTCGCCGAGCTGGCGGAGGGGCCGACGGCACGCAGGTACACGGTGTTCCCGTTCGCCCTCGGCGGAAGCCGCTGGTACGACCTCGCGGAGCTGGTAGCCAACAAGCGGTGCCCCGTCGGGTGCGCATGCGCGCTCCGAAACGCTGCGTAGTCGCGAGGCTGATCCCCACCGAGTCGCGGCTGCCGCACCAGCCGAGCACCGTTTGACCGCTCACCGACGCCGATCGCCCCTACCGGTTCTCTGGCATGCGCGAAGCACCAGACGTCGGCTGGGCGGTTTTCGCAGTCTGGTCGCAGCGACCCACTCTCGCGTCGAGCTGATCGGGCTGGTGGTCGTACCCCACCCCGCACGCATAGGATTGCCGGATGGCGGAGGGAGAGCGCGAAGTCCACCTGACCAAGAACGTCTTCGTGGCCGGGTCCGCACCCCGGATTACGTACAACCCTCGTGGCGAGCGCCACCTAGAGCCGGAACTATCGCACTATCTCGAGCAGGGCTTCGGGAGAGCGCTGTCCGTCTCAGGACCAACGAAGTCCGGCAAGACGGTGCTGGTCGAGCGCACCCTTCCCCGAGATGAGGCGATCTGGGTCGAAGGGCCAGACCTCACGTCAGTGGATGTGCTCTGGGACGCGATCGTAGACTGGCTCGGCCTGTACGACCTGGTGGAGGTCACCAGGACCGAGACCGAGGGCAGCGGCAGAAAGCTCGACATGAACGTCGGCGTGCCAAAGCTCGCCAGCATCGAGGCGAGCAAGAAAGACGACACGGGCACCGCTCGCGGCGTTCGGAAGACCCGAGCGCAGGCCGTCACAACCGTGGCCCGCCGGGGTGTCGAAGAACTCGGCGTCTCGATCGTCATCGACGACTTCCACTACGTCGGCGAGGATGCCAAGGTTGACCTTGCTCGGGCGGTCAAGACGATCATCCCCTTCACGAAGGTGGTGCTGGTCGCCGTCCCTCACGAGGCCTTCGATGTGGTGCGCAGCGAGTCCGACATGGGCGGCCGGGTCAGCCTGGTGGCGATCGAACTGTGGACGGTCGAGGAGCTGGAGTTCATCGCCCACAAGGGGTTCGAGGCACTCAACATCGAGGACCAGCACGGCGTCGCGACGAAGCTTGCCGAGAACAGCTTTGGCGCGCCCTTCCTGATGCAGGACCTCTGCTACCAGTACGCGGTCTCGATCGGCGTCCTGCGAACAGCCGACGAGCCGGTGTCCACCGTCGAGCCGTACGACTGGGAGGACTTCTTCCGCCGCATCGCAAACCGCACTCCGCCGGTGATCTTCGACCACCTGCTGAGGGGACCGAAAATGCGCGGCCAGAAACGCATCCCCCGAGTCTTCAAGACCGGCGAGAAGACCGATATCTACGGAGCGCTGCTATTCGCGATCGCCAAGGCGGGGAAGACGAGCGTCACGTATCAAGAGCTGGCGATGATCTTGGAGCGCGAGTTCGCTGATGCGATTCCAGGGCAGCAGATCGCCGCGGCGCTCGGCCATATGGCGACGATCGCCGTCGAAAACCGGGGCACCGGCGACGCAGCCGTGGCATACAAGAACGACGAGCTGCACGTGCTCGACCCGTTCCTACTGTTCTACCTGACCTTCGGCACATGGTCGGTCGACAAGGACGTCTTGGAGAACCCGGAGCAGGACCAGTTGCCTCCCATTACGCCGGCGACCGCGTAGAGCCGCAGATGTGCTTCTACGCGGTCAGTCCTAGCCGTCGCGCAGCCACTAGCCCGGCACGTCAAGCGCAGCGGCGAGATTGCGAGCGTTGGTGTCCGCGGCCCGGAGCCTGTCTGCGCGTACTCCGATGACTCAGGCTGGGCGCGAAGATCACCCAAACGGAACCCTATTGGAACCTTGGCCGTCCCCCTCCAGCCCACTACTCCACGAAAAAACGGGGATGTGTCACTTGACAAACCCAGAGCGATTTGGTAGGCTTTTCCTATGTCGCTCAGCATGCTCAAGCTCGCGGACAGGCTACGCACGGAGGCCGACGCGTATGAGTTCCTTGAGGAGCTTCGTTGGAACGGCCGTCCGGTCTGCCCCCACTGTGGATCGGTCCGTAAGCCGTACTTCCTGAAGCCGAGCAACGGCAAGACGCGGAAAACGACGCGCGGATCGGCTTCAGAACGCCGGGTTTGGAAGTGCGCGGACTGCCGCAAGCAGTTCTCCGTGCTCACCGGCACCATCTTCCACGGCTCCCATATTCCGGTCCGCACCTGGGTGTTCTTGGTGTTCGAGTTCGCCTCCTCCAAGAACGGCGTCTCGGCCCGAGAGATCCAGCGGAAGTACGACCTGACGCCCAAGAGCGCATGGTTCGCGGTCCACCGCATACGTGAGGCCATGAAGCGGCAGCCACTCGCCGGGCTGCTTTCGGGCCGAGTGGTGGCCGATGAGACGTGGATCGGCGGGAAGCCGTCGAACCGTCACGGCCACAAGCCGAGCGAGCACATGCAGGGCGAGAGCGACAAGGTGCCCGTCATGGCCCTGGTCAGCCGGGAGACCGGCGAGGTTCGTACCCAGGTCGTTCCGGACGTCAACGCCGAGAACCTGCGCACGGTGCTGCACGAGCACGTCGACATACCGAACACGCACCTGCACACCGACTCCTCGCTCCCCTACCGAAAGCTGGGCAAGGAGTTCGCCTCGCACACCGCCGTCAACCACAACATCGGCGAATACGTGAGCGGCGATGCGGGCACGAACCAGGCCGAGGCGTTCTTCGCCCAGCTGAAGCGGTCCCTGGATGGGACGCACCATCACGTGAGCCGTGAGCACTTGGACCGCTACCTTGCCGAGTTCGAGTTCCGATTCTCGACCTGCCACGGCACGGACACGGAACGCATGGGCCAGCTGCTCTCGCAGGTCGCTGGTCGGCGGCTCAGCTACCGCCCAGCTGTCTAGCGGCTCTGGCCTCCGGCAGCCCTGTCGGGTAGAATGATCACCAGGTGTGCCGTCGGGTGCGCCTTGGTGGAACTTGCGGGAATCGAACCCGCCATCGGCCCGGTCCAGACCCGTCCGATGCCACCGAGGAGTCCCCAACGACCTACCGCCCGAAGCCCACGGGAGGGTCTGTCAGCAAACTTCTCCCCCGTGGGCTTCGACGTGTTCTGGGCTAATCAGCGCCGAGCTTTGCCTTGAGCGCGACAAGCTCGCCCACGGCTGCAAACAGCGCCTTGATTTGGTCGGAGTCGAGCTGCTTGAGGGCCTCAGCCGTCAGCGCAAAGCTGAAGTTGAACCCGAGAAGCGGCTCGCCCTGGACCGGCGATAGAGGGTGCTTCGTGGTGGTCCCCTCGCCCGCGGCTGCGGCCTGCTGGTCCTGAGGCTCTGGACTCTTTTGATCGCCGCCCCCTGTCCCCGAAGCCCCGGCCGCGGGCGCTGTCACCGTGATGACCTCACCAGCCAGCTTGACGACGCCTCCGTAGGCCAGCCATTCGAGCAACGTCATTAGCTGGGGCCGATGGGCGGCGGTTCCGTCGGCCGCATCCGCGAGCGCCTCGACCATCCGGCTCCGCGTCACGCGCGGTTCGAGTTCGGTCTGCTTGACGATCTCCTTGTATGCCCAGCTTTCGCGGAGAATGGGGCCGAGGAGAAGCCCTGCCGCCTTTTGGTCGAACGAGTACTTACGCGCGAAGTCGTTTACCTGGGCGACGGGCTTGTACTTGCCCTTGCCCTCTCGCGTGGCGAGGCCCATCTCGACAAAGAAGGGGCTGTTGAGGCCGGCCGTCGTGGGGCTGAGCTTCAGTCGTCGGGCCAGGAGGTCCGACCCGACGGCTGTCTTGCCGTATTCGCTCTCAACGGCGAGTGCGCAGAGGGCTGCGGTCTGTAGCTCGAACTTCATCCGGTCGGTCGGCAACGCGCGGCTCGTCGGGAGCCGCCGCGGAGCACGCTCTTTGGGAGGCTCGGACGTGCCGTTGGGCACCGTTGCGGCGCTCGCGTGGGGCGACTCGTCCGGAACGGGGCGCAGGTGATCTTGGGTCTGCATCAACTTCTCCTTCAGTTGGGGTCTGTCAGCGCCTCAGACTCTAGCGGGCAGACCTCATGGACCGAAGGCCAACTTTGCGATCCCTGCGGGAACGTATGTTCGTTTACCGCAATTTGCGGGATTTATGCTCAGGCGTGCCGGGGAGCCCGTCGTCTACGCTGGTTCTATGGACGACGAGAAGGACCGAGACGAGCGGATCTCGCTGAAGCCCCTCACGGGCGAGGAGGCGCTACGGGCGCTGCTTCAGGTCGCCCCCGACTCAGAGCCGGCCGAGCCTAAAGAGAGCGACGAGAAGCGCACGGAGCACCCCTCGCAGCATGATGGTTGAGGTCCGAAGGCCCGGAGTCGATACTCAACGTGGTTTCGACGGACGGCTGCGGCGTGGTCAATACCGGTAGCGCTCCGCACGGGCCGGGATCGCCTCGTCAGTCCCGTCGGAAAACCGTGCGGGCACGGGACCGGCTTTCGGGCCGGTCCCGCTGTTTCCCCTGGCGAACTGGGTTTGTCAAGTGACACATCCCCGAAAAAACCCCGCGTGAGCGGGGCTTTTTCAAGTAGCGGGGGCGGGATTCGAACCCGCGACCTTCGGGTTATGAGCCCGACGAGCTACCAGACTGCTCCACCCCGCGGTGTCGCATTAGGTTTAGCAGAAAGCTCAACGATCGGCAGGGGAAGGTTGCCCCATTGAGCGCGGGCCTGCCGGGCGCATTCGGCGGGCCGGCGGCGGCGCCGTGCAGCCCCGGTCAGCGCACCCCTCAGAATGCGATCTGCCTGCCGTCGCGAAAGAAGCCCCCGGTCGGTCCGTCGTCGGGCAGCGTGGCCAGCCAGACCAACCCTGCTGCGCCGTCGTGCACGGACTTCCTGGCGCCGAACTGGGCGCCCATGTCCGTCGCGACCAGGCCGGGGCAGGCCGAGTTGACGAGGATGCCTGCGTCCCTCAGCTCGGTCGAGAGGATCCTGGTCATTGCGTTCAGGGCAGCCTTCGATACGCGATAGCCGGGCGACCATCCGCCCATCTCGCTCACGCCTCCCATGCCGCTGGAGACGTTCACGATCCGCGGATGATCGCTCTCGCGCAACAGGTCCAGAACCGCGACCGCGAGGCGCCAGGCACCGTAGAAGTTGGTCTGCAGCTCCCGTTCCATCGCCTCGAAGTCCGGCTCGGTGCCGCTCACGCCCCAGTCGAGACCGACGCCCGCGTTGTTGATCAGGACGTCCAGCCTGCCGGGGATCGAGTGCACACGCTCGGCAGCTGCAGAGATGCTCGACGGCTCCGAGACATCCAAGGTCAACGCGCTCGCGCGTCCCCCGGTCTCCTTGGCGATCGCCAATGCTGCGCTCTCGGCGTCCTCGGGCTGGCGAGCGCTGACGAGCACCTCGTATCCGAGCTCTGCCAGCTGCCTCGCCGCCTCGCGTCCGATCCCGCGATTCGCGCCCGTGACCAGCACGACCCCCTTCGTCGACCCCTCCGCCTGGCCGGCGGAACCTGCCGCTTCAGCCATCTCTGCCCCTCCCAGCTCTCTCGCTCATGCGCGCCCGCTCTGCCCGCACTTGTCCGCTGCCCGCACGCCTGCCGCGAGCGTCAGCGGAAACCTAGCGACCCTCGCGCCGCTCTGTCAGCGGCGCTCGTGCCGGGAGGCCGCGCGGCCTGACATCGGTGGTGCACCTACTATCCGCGTCAATGCGCGTCGCTGTGGCCGACATCGGCAGCAACTCCACTCGCCTGCTGATCGCCGAGGCGACGGCCCGCGGCCAGGTCTCGGAGCTCGTTCGCCGCTCTGTCGTGACCAGGCTCGGCGATGGTGTCGATTCGGCTGGCGCCCTCTCGGCCGAGGCGACCGGGAGGGTGTTCGCCGCGCTCGACTCCTTCCGCATGGACCTCGATCGCGAGCAGCCGCAGCGCAACCTCGCGGTGCTCACCTCCGCAGTCCGCGACGCCAGCAACGGCCAGCAGTTCGCAGCTCAAATCCGCTCTGAGTACGGGTTCGATGCGCAGGTCCTGACCGGCGATCAAGAGGCACGCCTCACATTCCTCGGAGCGATGTCAGGGCAGCGCTCACAAGACGGCGTGGGCTCCGCCGGGGGAGCGCAGGAGCCGACGGTCGTGATCGACATCGGCGGCGGCTCGACCGAGTTCATCGTCGGCGTCGACGGCCAGCCCGGATTCCACGTCTCGCTTCCAGCCGGCGTCGTGCGGATGAGCGAGCGCCACATCCACACCGATCCGCCAAGCCCCTCGGAGCTGCAGGCGCTCGCTGCCGACACGCACGCGATCTTCCTGAACGGGCTGCCCTCCCAGGAGCGAGCCGCCGTGCGGCGGGGCATCGCCGTCGCCGGCACCGCCACCTCCGCCGCCGCGATCGACCAGGAGCTCGATCCCTACGATCCCGAACGTGTCGACGGGTACCCGCTGCTGCTCGCCACCGTCGAGCTGTTGCTGGCGCGCCTCGCAGACATGACCGAAGCTCAACGTCGAGCGGTCGTCGGCCTCGACCCGGCTCGCGCGCCCACGATCGTCGCCGGCATGGTCCTGCTGTCGCAGGCCATGTCGATGTTCGAGCTCGATGAAGTCGAAGTCTCAGAGCACGACATCCTGCACGGCGGAGCGCTCGCTCTGGCGGGGTTCGCCCAGGCCCCGCCTGCCGGTTCGAGCGGCATCTGATCCCGACCGCCGCGACAACCTCCCTCGCATTTTGCGGGATTCTGTGATGCATTGCAGTTCTGGCATATGGTATTCTTTCCATGGTGGAGGCATGTCTTTGCGTGCCTTCCCTGAAGGTCCATAGGCCTGGAGGATGTCGACGCCGACATCGACATCTCCCTCTATCCAGGTCGTTCACCACCGAGGTCCTTGAGGCACGCATCCCTGCCTGTTCCTCCCGGACCCATCCCTGAGGAAGCCGTCCCACGGTTGGGGCGGCTTCCTTGCTTCTGCCGGCGCGGCTTCTTCGCCTCCTCGCCTCCTCGCCTCCTCGCCTCCTCAGGCGAGGTTCGACTTGCGCGGGTAGACGACCGTCGGGTCGGTCAGCACGTTGACGAGTGCCGGCTTGCCGGACGTCAGCGCGCGCTCCAGCGCGGGCACGACGTCCTGCGGGCGCTCGACCAGCTCCCCGTGGCAGCCGAGCGCCTCGACGACGCTGTCATAGCGCGTTCCGGGGCGAAGCTCGGCGGCCACCGAGTAGCCGTAGAGGAACTCCATCGGGTGCTTCTCGAGCGCCCAGATGCCGTTGTTGCCCATCACCCCAAGGACAGATACGCCGTGGCGAGCGAGCGTGTCGAACTCCATTCCCGAGAACCCGAATGCGCCATCGCCGAGCAGCAGCACGACCTGGCGGTCGGGATGGGCGAGCTTCGCCGCGAGAGCATAGCCCGGCCCGGTGCCTAGACAGCCGAACGGACCGGGGTCGAGCCAGCAGCCGGGCTCGTAGCTGTCGATCACGCGTCCTGCATAGGAGACGTAGTCGCCGCCGTCCCCGATCACGATCGCATCTCGATCCAGCACCCGTCCGAGCTCCGCATACAGCCGCATCGGGTGAAGCGGGCTGCGGTCGTCCTCGAGCTCCCCGCGCTCGCCCTCGCGGCGTTCGCTCTCCGCCGCCCTCAGCTGCGCCACCCACGGCGCGCTCTCCAGCCCCTTGCCGCCGGCCGCGGCGCGCAGATCGGCGAGCGTCTGCGGCAGCGATCCATACAGCTCGGCCGCAACCGCGCGCGGATGGCGCCGCCGGGGCTCCGCCACATCGATCACGACGATCTCCGTCTCCTCTCCAAACGCTCCGCCGAAGCCCAGCCTGAAATCCATCGGCACGCCGACGACCAGCGCCACATCGGCGCCTTTCAGTCCCTGCGAGCGCGTCCGCGAGAAGAACAGCTCGTGGTCCGCCGGCACGCATCCGCGCGCGAGCCCGTTCAGGTACACCGGGATGCCCAGCGCCTCCGCGAGCGCCAGCAGCTCCGGCTCGCCATGGCCCCAGTAGAGGTCCGTACCCGCCATGATCACCGGCCGCTCCGCGCCTCGCAGCAGCGCGCCAGCACGTTCGATCGCATCGCCGTCCGCGCCGCGGCTGGGACGCGCGGGCGGGGCATCCATCAGCCCCTCGGGCTCAGCCGCCTCCATGAAGACGTAATCGAGCGGGAAATCAACGAACGCTCCCCCGCCGTGCGGGGCCAGCGCGGCCGCAAACGCCTCGTCGAGCAGCCCAGGTATCTCCTGCGTGCTCTCGGGTGTAGCCGCCAGCTTCGTCAGCGGCCGCACGAACGGGATGTGATCGATCTCCTGCAGCGACCCCATCCCCCAGCGGCCCGCCGGCGCGCGACCGCCGAGCACCACCATCGGCGAGTGATTGGCCTGCGCGCTCGCCATCGCGCTCATCCCGTTGGTCACCCCGGGGCCGGCCGTGAGCGCGCATACACCGGGCTCGCGCGTGACCTTCGCCCAGCCCTCCGCGGCGAACGCGGCGCTGGACTCGTGGCGCACGTCCACGATCTCGATCCCCTCCTCGCGACAGCCGTCATAGATCGAGAACAGGTGCCCACCGGAGAGCGTGAACAGCTTGCTCACACCGTGCGCTCGCAGCCGCCGCGCGACCAGTCGCCCGCCGTGGAAGGTGCCTGTCGCCTCCGCAGTGCCGTCCTCGACCGCCATCGCCGCGACTCTATCCGCTGGCCGCCGCCGGCGTATGCCGGACGCAGGAGGCGTAGACTCCGCCTCAGCGCACTCTGTGGGGCAGCATCGCTGCGCCTGAGGGCAGTGCCCGGGACGGGATTCGAACCCGCAAGGCTCTTGCGAGCGCCGGATTTTAAGTCCGCTGACTTTGCCAGTTTGTCCACCCGGGCAGGGCGATCGTATCGGCCTGCTTGCGCCTATCGGCACATCCGAGGCGAAACTTCCCCGTTGCTACGGTGTCATTAGGGGGTAGATAGCTACGTAGCCAGACAAAGGGGATCAGAGGTCTGCCGTGGAGGTCTCAGCGCTAACTCAGAAGGGAATGCCGGGCCTGAGCGGGCCTTCCCCGCTGCTGCGTCTGCAGTCCGATGAGCGCCTGATCGCCCTGACCCGACGGGGCCAGCATGCCGCCTTCGAGGTCCTGTTCTCGCGCTATCAGTCGCGTCTGCTCGCCTTCTGCCGGCACATGCTCGGCTCGCGCGAGGACGCCGAGGACGTCCTGCAGGAGGTCTTCGCGGCCGCGTTCAACGCGGTCCTCGCCGACGACCGCGAGATCAACGTCAGGCCTTGGCTCTACCGGATCGCGCGCAACCGCTCGCTCAACCACCTGCGCCGCGCCTCCGCGATCGGTGTCGACTCGATGGATGTCCATTTCGCCGACAACGGCATCTCCACGAGCGAGCGCGTCATGGGGCGAGAGAGCTTCAGGCAGCTGCTCGGCGACGTCAACGAGCTTCCCGAGACCCAGCGTACGGCGCTGCTTCTGCGCGAGATCGACGCGCTCTCCTACGAGCAGATCGCCGACGCCATGGAGACGACGGTCCCCTCGGTCAAGTCACTGCTCGTGCGCGCGCGGATTCTCGCTCGCCGAGGCCGCCGAGGCGCGTCAGCTGAGCTGCGACGAGGTTCGCATTCAGCTCGGCGAAGCTGCCGAGGGGCTCGGCAAGGTCACCGCCCCGGCTCGCCGCCACGTGCGCGGCTGTGAGCGCTGCCGCTTCTTCAAGCGCCAGCTCAAGACCAACAACGCCGCGCTCGCCGCCATCTTCCCCGTCGGCGCTCTGTTCCTCGCCAAGAAGCTGCTCCTCACCAAGCTCGGGTCGACCGCATCCGCCGGCAGTGCGCACGTCGGCGCCGGCGCGGGCGCCACGGCCGGCGCGACCGCCGGCGCGGGTGCCGCGGCTGGAGCCGGCAGCGCAGCCGGTGGGATCCTGACCGCCGGAGCGGGAGCGATCGCGACCAAGGCCGTCGCGGGCCTCGCCGCCGCTGCGATCGTCACCGCTGGCGCCGTCGAGGCGCAGCACACGGGCAAGGCCACCCACCATCATCACGCGACCACCTCTGCGTCCACCTACTCGGCGGCGGTGGCACACGCGCCGAGCATCGAACCGGTGGTCGTGCACGAGCGCGTTCAGCCCACCAGCGTGCCCGTGCATCATCCGCGCGTCGCCTCCTCCAAGCTCTCGCAGGGCAAGGTCGCCAAGACCGCTCCCACGGGCCCGGCCGATCCAACGGCCGCGGCAGCCCCGGACAAGAACGCACAGACTCCCGTCGCCCCCGTTGCGAAGGACGTCCCGCCGGCCCCCGCCAAAGCGCCCGCGACACAGGTCACACAGGTGACCAGCGAGAGCACCGTGCTGCCGACACAGGCCACCAGCGACGGAACCGCGACCGCGCCGGCCACCACCGAAGCGCCACCGCCCGCGACCACCGAAACCGGCGGCACGGTCTCACCCCCCGCCGAAGAAGCAGCTCCTGCGCCCGAAGGCCAGCCGCCCGTCGAATCGCAGCCGCCGAGCCAGCAGTCGGTGACGCCACCTGCCGAACAGGAAGGCGCCGACTCCGGGCCCTCGAGCGAAGAGCGCGAACGCTCTCACTCGGAAGCTCCCGCCGAATAGGCGCGCCTGTCAGCCAACACGCGCCTGTCAGCCAACACGCGGAGCGCGGCCCGGGCGGGCCCGCTGGAGCGTTTCCCTCGCCCTCCGGCGCCGTCGCCGACGCCCGCTCCAGCGGCTCGACGCTCAGCCGATCGTGAACGACTCGAGCGGTAGTTCCAGCGAGCCAGCCGTCGCCACTTCGATCGGCGAGTTGCCGCTGCTGCGGGGCGCAGCGAGCATCGTGATCTGCACCCCCGCCCGCGGATGGGCCTGTTCTGGGGTCAGCAGCACATCGCGGCCGTAGTAGGTGCGGCCTGCGATCTGCGTCGTGTAGAAGATCGTGTATGCCGGCACCGTGTTCACGCGGGTCTTGCCCTCCCCGCTGAGCACGAACGCAGCGTCTCTGCGGCGCAGCGATTCGATGAACGAGGACGCATACAGGGCGAGCTCCGCATTGATCCCCCCGCTGTACTGCGGCAGCCTCAGCGGCGCAACCGCAAACGAGTCCTTGAGCCGCCCATGCTCGCGACTGTCGACCCTCACATACCCCCCCGCTTCGGGCGTGCTGCGAAACAGGTCGCGGTAGCTGAAGCTGAACGGCACCGGCCCGCCATGGGAGTAGCGCGCATTCTCGAGCGCAAGCCCTGCCCCGATCAGGAGCGCCGCGATCGCCACGCAGCACGCGATCACGAGCGCTCGCGCGATCGAGGAAGCCGCATTCCAGCGCGGCGCGAGCAGCCGTCCGAGCGTGGGGCCGTACTCCGGCTTCAGCGGTATCGCCGCCATCGTGGCCTATTCGCCGAGCGAGAACAGCGCTTCCAGGTCGTGGCGCGAGTACGCCGCGAACGCCACCATCGTCTGGGTGCGCGTGACCCCGGACAGGCCTCCGATCTCGCCGGTGACGACGTCTGCCAGCTGCTCGTGATCGGGAACCCGCACGATCGCCACAAAGTCCCACTCGCCCGTCACCGAATACGCCTCAGCGACGCCCTCGATGTCCGCCAGCGCTCCGCCAAGCGTCGACAGCGCGTCGCGCTCGGCCTCGATCAGCACGACCGCGTTGGTCATCGTCATGGCGAGTGACTCTCCCCCGGCTCGAGCACCACGACCTCGCCGGCGCCCGCCGACTCGACCTCACGCTTGAACGCCGCGACGTCCGTCTCGATCGCCGGGAACGTGCCGTAGTGGCAGGGGATCACCTGCTTTGCGCCTATCAGCCGCGCCGCCTCGACCGCGTCATGGCGATCCATCGTGTAGTGCCCACCGATGCACATCAGCGCCACATCAACTCCCCCCGCCCGCCTGCCGATCAGCTCGAGGTCCGAGAACAGCGCAGTGTCGCCGAGGTGGTAGATGGTCTTGCCGGCCATCTCCACCAGCAGCCCAGCCGGGACATTTGCCGTCCCCGCGGGCGTCGTCGAGGTGTGCCAGGCCGGGACCAGCTTCGCCGAGCCCCAATCGAAGGAGACAGTGCCGCCGAGATTCGGGTCATACACCCGGCCGAGCCCTTCGCGGGAGAGCTCATTCGCGATCTCCACGATCGCCAGCACCTCGCAGCCCGTGCGTTTGGCGATCGCGACCGTGTCGCCGATGTGATCAGCATGGCCATGCGTCAGCAAGATCGCCTGCGGGCCCAGCTCATCTGCGCTCACCGCCGCCTTCGGATTGCCGGTCAGGAACGGGTCGATCAGCACGGATGTCGACCCGTCGCTGAGCTCAAACGCCGCATGGCCTAGGAACCTGATGTCCATCGTGATGACGCTCCTGTTCGGTCGAGTTCGCGCTGTAGCTGCCGCCGGCGAGCGGGCCCGACAATCATAGGTGCGCTCCACCCCGCCGGGCGGCGACTCGTTTGCGGGCGGCCGCCCGCGGACCACATGCCGCCCCGCCACCGCACCGGCCGAGCTGCGCCGGGCCGTGACGCGGCGCGAGCTAAAGCTCGGGAGGATCGATCAGGTGCATTCCCAGGCCCAGTACCAGCCCCACCAGGCCGCCCACCACTCCTGACAGCCAGCTCACTTCCGGCCGCGCATACGGCAGCGCGAGCAGCGTCAGCGCGAACGCGCTCGCTCCGAGCAGGTCACCCTCGTAGTAGTAGCCGCGTCGCAGCGCCTCGAGATCGGGCACAGCCCATGCACCGATCAGCGCGAGCGCCGCGCCGTTGGCGCCGCTGACGACGGGCAGCGGGTACACCGCCCCAGCCACCAGCGCGCCGCTGATGCCACCGCCAAAGAACACCGCCAGCACCACCGCCGGCCCGCGCCGGCGCTCGACCAGCCAGCCGAAGATCGCCGTTGAAAGCAGCGCGATGAACGCATACAGGCCATCGCGATAGGCGAACTGGCTCGAGAACAGCTTCCACCAGTCCCCGTTCAGCGGGCCGATGATCGCGAGCTTGCCGAAGTTCACGTACCCCGCCCACACAGCCACCCACGCCCCCGCCCCTGCGAGCACGAGCGCGATCGTCGCGTATGGGCGGTGCTCGCCCGAGGGGTACTCGCTCGTACGTCGCGAGAACCGCGCCAGCGCCCCGCGTCCGACCGGAGTACGCGAGCGAGGCAGCGCGGGCTTGCGCGCCAGCCGACCGAAGACCTTGCTGCGGCTCTTGGCACGCGGCAGCTTCGGCGCGCGCTTGCGTAGGCGATGCCCGCAGTAGGGGCACTCCGTGATGTACGGGCTGACCTCCGACCCGCATTGCTTGCACACCACGAACAGGTCCGCTCCGGGGGACATAGCAGTCCATTCTAAGGACCCCTCTAAGGAGCCCCAACACGCCGCCGCAAAGGCCGCTTTGGGATACTCAGGCCATGAAACCAGGCTACGACCAGAAGCTCTACATCCTCGCCTTCGACCATCGCGGCTCCTTTCAGAAGAAGTTCTTCGGTATCGAGGGCGATCCAGACGCCGAGCAGACGGCGATGATCGCCGATGCCAAGCACCTGATCTTCGAGGGCATGGCGCAAGCAGTCACCGCGGGCGCCGACCCGGCCGTCACCGGCGTGCTCGTCGACGAGCAGTTCGGCTCCACCGTGCCCGAGGAGGCCCGCGCCATGGGTCTCAAGCTCGCGATGCCCGCCGAGCGCTCCGGTCAGCCGATGTTCGACTTCCAATACGGCGAGGACTTCGGCGCCCACATCGAGAAGTTCGACCCTGACTTCAGCAAGGTGCTCGTTCGCTACAACCCCGACGGCGACAGCGATGACAACCGCGAGCAGCTGCGCAAGCTCAAGCAGCTGTCCGACTGGCTCTCGAAACGCAACCGCAAGTTTCTGTTCGAGCTGCTCGTGCCCGCCGAGGACTCCCAGCTGCAGGCCTTCGACGGCAACACCGCCCGCTACGACGCCGAGCTGCGCCCGGAGCTGATGCGTCGCGCCATCGCCGAGATCCAAGACGGCGGCATCGAGGTCGACATCTGGAAGATCGAGGGCGTCGACGAACGCTCCGACTGCGAAATGCTCGTCGCCCAGGCCCGAACCGGCGGACGCGACGGCGTCGTCTGCGTCGTCCTCGGCCGCGGCGCCGACGACGCCAAGGTCGACCAATGGCTCAGGCAAGCCGCCCCAGTCGACGGCTACGTCGGCTTCGCCATCGGCCGCTCCATCTGGTGGAACCCCCTCAAAGCCTACGTAGACGGCAAGATCGAGCGATCCGCAGGCGCCCGCAAGGTGGCCGAAAACTACCTCCGCTTCGTAAAGGTCTACGAGGGCGCCGAGACCGAGGCCCCAGTCGGCTGACCATGCCCACCGCTCCCCCAGCGAGCGCCCAACCTCCAGCTGCCGCCAATCCGCCGCAGCCTGAAGCCCCAACCGCCCCCAGCACCCCCACGGCCCCTGCCCACGGTCACAGCGAGCGACGGGCGCCCCGAACACGAGCGCCCCAGCCGCAAGCGAGCGAGAAGGCGCGGCCATGAAAATGCGGCAGAGTTTGGCTGAGCTCGAGCAGGCCTTCGCCAAAGAGATCTCCCTCGACCGTCACCGGCGGGAGTCGCTACGCCGCACGACCGAGCAGCGGGCTCACAAGCGCGAGGTCGAGCGACGCCACAAGCGCGGCTCGGTCCGCTTCATATTGCTCGTGCTCGCCCTGATCCTGACCGCGGTGATCGTCACCGTGGTCATGTTTCGGACCCTGTACCTGCTGCTCGGCTAGATCTAATCCTCTTTCGAGGAGCCCGGCTCGCCGACGGCGCCGACGTCCGGTCCGTTGCCGTTCCCAGGTTGGTCGGGAGCGGCGTCCTCGTTCATTCCGTCGCGTTGTATCTCCAGATAGATCTCGGTGCGAAACACGGGAATATCCTGCGGTGCCCGTATGCCGATACGCACCTTGTCGCCCATGACGGACAGCACCGAAACCTCGATGTCGTCCCCGATCATGATGCTCTGATTGGACTTGCGAGTCAGCACCAGCATTGCCGCAGACCTTCCTCTTTAGCAAACACCACGCGCGGAATGGCCGGGGCCGCGCAAGTGGGTGCAAGCATAGTCGGCGCATCGGTCGGACGCGAGTCCGGGATGCGCTAAAGAGGCGCAGATTGCGAAGGCTCGAGCCGTGCGCGCGACGCCTGTCCGCTGCGATCGGCGTATGCGCTAGTCTCCCGGACCGTCGATGGCCCGCAAGTCGCTACGCCCACACCTGAATCAGATTCGCACCTGGGTGCGCCAGGGTCGGACCGACGCTTGGGTCGCCCATCAGCTCGATGTCACGGTCCGTGACATCGAGCAGTTCAAGCGCGAGAACGAGCTGGTCAGCGAGGACGCCCCCAGCACCGGAGCGGTGCTCACCGACTACCAGGAGGAAGTCGATTTGCGAGCCGAGGACGATGCGCTGATCGCGGCGGAGCTCGAGGCCGCCGAAGTCGAGGCCGCGCGAGAGCGGATCGAGAGCGACGAGGACAACGCCGAGGACGAGGACACCGAGGAGGCTCCGCGCGCTCGCAGGCGCGGGAGGCGGGGCGGGCGCCGGCGCACCGCCACCCGTAACGCGAGTCCGCTCGAGGGGACCTTCGATCACGGCGAGGAGGGCTACGGGCTGTGGCTCGATCCCGCGATCCAGGACAACCCGATCTACGCCGAGCACTGGGCCGGCCATCGGCCGATCGAGGTGACGGTCGAAGAGGACCGGATCGTTATCCGCCGGATCGACGACGAGGACTAGCGCAACCGCCGACCGTGCCCGGGGTTCTCCCCGCCCGCAGCGCTAGGCCTCGCTGAGAACCCTCTTTCCGCCCGCGTAATCCGCAGCCTCTCGCAGGTAGCGCGAGAACGCGGCATCGGCGACGATCGCGGTGTCCCAGGCCCAGGGCTCCTCAGGCGCGAGCGCCATCGCTATCTGCATGCACCACGAGGTCCCCTGCCCGTAGAGTTCGAGCAGCTCCTGCACGGTGAAGCGCCCGCCCAAGCGGCGACGGAGCTCTTTCACGAGCTCGGTGATGATGCGCTCGAGCAGCAGCCCGCGTCCGGCCGGAGCCTCCTCGAGGCGGCGCTCGCCGAGGCGCCACTGATAGATCTCGTTGTCGAACGCCGCCATCGAATTGCGAGGCTAGCAGCGAGCCCGCGGGCGGCTGTGGAGGGCTGGTCGATGCCTAGTTGTTGGGCAGGCCGCTGATCACGTAGGGCTGCTCGTTGGGCTGCATCATGTCGAGCCTCCGCGCCTCCTCTTCGAGCGTCCCGCGACGGGCGAGTTCTTCGTGACGGCGCAGCAGCGACACGTGTTCGTGCTCCAGCGCCAGCACCTGGGCGCTGTCGCTATGAGCCTCGCGCCAGGTCGTGAACAGCCGCACGCCGGCGCTTATGTAGAGGTACAGCAGCGCCACGAGCACGCACAGCATTGCGACGCGCCCGACCCGGTCCCAGCGCACGCGCGCCAGCGAGCCGGCGACGGGTGGGCTCGAGCGTGCGCGGACGGGGCTGCTGGAAGCCATTGGCTCCCATTCGGCCCCGGGCGGGGGATCCCTGCACGATGCCGGCGGTCGCGGCTCAGCCGCGAAAGACCGAGCGCCCGGGGAAGCTCGCGTCCTCGCCCAGCTGCTCCTCGATTCGCAGCAGCTGGTTGTACTTCGCGACCCTGTCCGAGCGCGAGGGCGCGCCCGTCTTGATCTGGCCGGCGCCGGTCGCAACGGCGAGGTCGGCAATCGTCACGTCCTCTGTCTCGCCGGAGCGGTGGCTGATGACCGAGCTGTAGCCCGCCTCACGTGCAAGCGCGATCGCGTCGAGCGTCTCCGACAGGGTGCCGATCTGGTTGACCTTGATCAGGATCGAGTTCGCGACGCCCGCCTCGATCCCGCGCCGCAGGCGCTCGGCGCTGGTCACGAACAGGTCGTCGCCGACGAGCTGCACGGAGGCTCCGAGGCGCTCTGTCAGCGCACGCCAGCCGGCCCAGTCCTCCTCGTCCATGCCATCCTCGATCGAGACGATCGGATAGCGCCCGGCCAGCTCAGCCCAGTAGTCGACCAGCTCGCCCGCGCTCAGCGTCCGTCCCTCGTGCCCGAGCACGTAGCCGGCGTCGGCGTCATACAGCTCGCTGGTCGCAGGATCGACGGCGATCGCGACATCGCTCCCCGGCTCGTAGCCCGCGGCCTCGATGCCCGCGATCAGCATTCGCAGCGCGTCCTCGTTGGAGCCGAGATCAGGCGCGAAGCCGCCCTCGTCGCCGACCGCCGTGCTGAGGCCGCGCTCGTGCAGTGTCGATTTCAGCGCGTGAAACACCTCTGCGCCGATGCGCAGGCACTCGGAGAACGTCGGTGCGCCGCACGGCACGATCATGAACTCCTGGAAGTCGACTGCGTTGTCGGCGTGGGCGCCGCCGTTTAGGACGTTCATCATCGGCACCGGCAGCACATGCGCGGCCTCGCCGCCGAGATAGCGCCACAACGGCATTCCCTCCTCGGCGGCCTGCGCGTGCGCGGCTGCCAGCGACACGCCGAGGATCGCGTTCGCGCCCAGGCGAGACTTGCCGGGGGTCCCGTCGAGCTCCACCAGACGCGCATCGAGCCCGCGTTGATCGGCGGCGTCGAATCCGGCGACCGCCGCTGCGATCTCGCCGCGCACGTTGGCGACCGCCTGCGTAACTCCCTTGCCGCCCCAACGCGGGCCGCCGTCGCGCAGCTCCCGCGCCTCGAACTCGCCTGTCGAGGCCCCGGACGGGACCGCGGCGTGGCCGTGAGCGCCCGAGCGCAGGCCGATCTCGACCTCGACCGTGGGGTTGCCCCGGCTGTCGAGGATCTGGCGGGCCTGTACTCGCTCGATCTGGCTCATGCGCGAGCAGGCGAAGGCCCGCGGATCACAACCGGCCCGGCCACCGCGATATCGGACGCGCGTCTCATCGCGCCGCGCCTACTTGGTCGATTTGGTGCTGGTCGTCGCAGGCGTCGTCGGAGTCGAGGTCGTCTGCGGCGTGATGTGGGTGCCGGTCGAAGTCGTTTTCGGCGCTTTGTAGCTCTTGCAGTCCTGCACCACATAGCCCGAGCGGCATTCGGTCTTGGCAGTCCACTTTTTGCGGAATTCTTTGACGAACTTCGTCAGCGCCTGCTGCTGCTGCTGCGCGGCGAGCTGACGTTTGATCGTCGACTTGCTCTTCGCCAGCGACTGCTGGGACCCGGGGGTGGTGCTCGTGACTTCGTAGACGTAGTAGCCGAACGGGGTCTTGACGGGGCCGCTGAGCACACCCGGCTTCGCCGAGAAGATCGCTTCGTCCAGGGCCTTGGCCTCCTGGCCCTTGACGACGCCCTTGAGTTCGCCGCCGGTGTTCTTGGTGGTGGGATCGATCGATTTCGACTTCGCGACCGACGCGAAGCTCTTGCCCGATTCGATTTCCTTCTTGGCCTGCTTGGCGTCGGCTTCGCTCTTGGTCAGGATCACGTTGACGTTTCGCTTTTCCGGCGTACCGAACTGAGACTTGTGTTCGTTGAAGTACTTCGCAATCTGCGCTTCGCTGACTTTCGCCTTCTCTTTCGAGATCTTCTGCTGGATCTTGCTCGACAGCAGGTTCAGCTTCACGCGCAAGAGCAGGTCGGAGATCGTCTGACCCGAGCTCGAGAGGAACTTCTTGAATTCTTCGGGCTTCGGGAACTGGCTGTTCTTGATCTTTTCGAACTGCTTCTTGACTTCCTTGTCGCTGACCTTCACGCCCAGCGCTTCGGCTTCGCCGAGGACCCACTCCGATGAGATCAGGAAGCTCAGGACCTCCTGCTGGAGCGATTTGTACTGCTGTTCGCACTCGCTTTTCAGCTGCGACTTGCTCGGCTTCGACTGGCCCTTGGCGGGTTTCGGCGCGGTCGCTTCGAGGTGAGCGATACAGGCCGTGAAGTTCGGCGGATCGGGCACAACCGGTTTTTCGCCGGTCGTCGCCGCGCCCGAGGCGGCGGCGATTCCCAACCAGTGGTCGAACGTTTCTTTGGTGACCGAGTTGCCGTTGACCTGCACGACCGCGTTGCCGGGTATCCCGCCACATGCAGCGAGCCCAACCACGACAAAGAAAACGGCGCCGAGCGCCGAGATGAAGCGGACATGCCTTGACACGACGCGGGCACTCTAGCGGAAATTGTTATGCGCGTGCTTAAGGAGTGTCTGAGCGACCGGAACCCGCGCCAGGCGATCTAGAGCTAGGCCGCCTCGCGCGTGAGCGCAAGCAGCACGTCCGCCGCCTTCACCACCGACGGGAAGCGCGCCGCGCCTTCGCGCGGTACGCGCATCGACACCTGCGAGCGCCCCGATTCGTACAGCGCCTCGGGTAGTTGCTCGCGCAACCGCCGCGCGCGGGCGGCGTCGAGCTCGATCGGCGTCACCGCCAGGCGATCGCCGCGGAAGCTCACCGCCGAGGCCCCCGCCTGGCCGAACTTGATCCGCGCCCGTTGCAGCGCGAGCAGGTTCCCGAGCGGCTCGGGCAGCGGCCCGAAGCGATCCTCGAGGTCCTCGCGCAGCCGTTCGACCTCGGCGACCTCATAGGCGCTCGCGATGCGCCGGTGGATCTCGATCTTGGCCTGCTCGTAGGGCACGTAGTCGGCGGGGACATAGGCGTCGACATTGACGTCGAGGCGCACCGGCTCGGGCGCGTCCTGCTCGCCGGCCTCGGCCGAGCCGCCATCCCCGGACGCGCTCGCCTGCACGGCCTCGTCGAGCATCTGCATGTAGAGCTCGAAGCCGAGCGCCGCGACATGCCCGGACTGCTCGTCGCCGAGCAGGTTGCCGGCGCCGCGCAGCTCGAGGTCGCGCATCGCGACCTTGAAGCCGGCCCCGAGCTCGGTGTAGTCGGACAGCGCCGCCAGGCGCTGGGCGGCCTCGGGCGTGAGCGCGGCGGCGGAGTCATACAGCAGATAGGCGTATGCCCGCTCGCGGCTGCGCCCGACTCGCCCCCTGATCTGGTAGAGCTGGGCCAGCCCGAATGTATCGGCGTGCTCGACGATCAGCGTGTTCGCCTGCGGGATGTCGATGCCCGACTCGATGATCGAGGTGCACACGAGCACGTCCGTGTTGCCGCGCAGGTAGTCCATCATCACGGTCTCGAGCTCGCCCTCGGCCATCTGCCCGTGTGCCACCGCGAAGCGCACGCCCGGGCACATCGCCCGCAGGCGCTCGGCCGTCTGCTCGATCGTCTCGACGCGGTTGTGCAGGAAGAAGGCCTGTCCATCGCGCTCGTGCTCGCGCATGATCGCCCGCTTGACGAGCTCCTCCTCGTACTCCCCGACATAGGTGCGTACGGGCTTTCGACCCTCGGGGGGCGTCTCGATCACAGAGATCTCGCGCAGCCCGGCGAGCGACATCTGCAGCGTGCGGGGAATCGGCGTGGCCGACATCGAGATCACGTCGACCTTCAGCTTCAGCTGGCGCAGGAGCTCCTTCTGCTTGACCCCGAAACGCTGCTCCTCATCGACCACCAGCAGGCCGAGATCCTTTGCGCGCACGTCGCGAGAGAGCACCCTATGGGTCCCGATCAGCACATCCACGCGACCCTCTGCGAAGCCCGCGATCGCCGCCTTCTGCTCAGCCTGGGTGCGGAATCGGGAGACGTGCTCGACATTGATCGGATAGTCGGCCAGCCGCTCGGAGAAGGTGCCGTAGTGCTGCTGG
Organism: uncultured Solirubrobacterales bacterium; assembly: GCA_963706765.1. Taxonomy (GTDB): domain Bacteria; phylum Actinomycetota; class Thermoleophilia; order Solirubrobacterales; family Solirubrobacteraceae; genus Palsa-744. The sequence continues at coordinate 1,048,602 of OY970168.1, forward strand.
GCAAGGATCGTGGTAGGCGCGAGCATCAACACCTGCTTGCTCTGGGTCGCGGCCTTGAACGCGGCCCGCAGCGCGACCTCGGTCTTGCCGTAGCCGACGTCGCCGCAGATCAGCCTGTCCATCGGCCGCGGCGCCTCCATGTCCTGCTTGACGAGGTCGATCGCTTCGAGCTGGTCGGGCGTCTCGGCGAACGGGAAGCGCTCCTCGAACTCGCGCTGCCAGTCGGAGTCCGGCTCGAACGCGTGCCCGGGCCGTCGCCGGCGCTCGGCATACAGACTCAGCAGCTCTCCCGCCAGCTCCTGCGCGGCGCGGCGTGCGCGCGCCTTCATCGTCTCCCAGCGGCTGCCCCCGAGCTTCGACAGCGGCGGATGCTCGCCACCCGCGCCGACATAGCGCGAGATCTTCGCCAGCTGCTCGGTGGGAACGAAGACGCGATCATCGCCCTGGTATTCGAGGTAGAGGTAGTCGCGCGTGATCCCCGCGACCGTGCGCGTCTCGAAGCCCGCGAAGCGCGCAACGCCGTGGTCCTCGTGTACGACTATGTCTCCCGTACGCAGATCGCTGAACGAGCGCAGCGCGCCCCGGCGTCCCCGCGTGGAGCGCCAGGGCGCGCCACCGTCCGCACCGTCCTGCGGGCGCTCGGCGCGGCGCCTGCGCAGCAGACGATGCTCCGGGAACACCGCCAGCTTGAGCCCGGGCGCGATGAATCCCTGGCGCAGCGATGCCGCCGCGAAGCGCAGCGAGGGCTCGAGCGGCGCGGCGCCAGCGTCGAGGTCCTCGCCGAGCCAGCCCGCTTTCAGACGCCCGAGGTTGTAGGCCGCCCGCTCGCCCTCGCCGCGACGGGGGAAGGTGACCACCGTGCGGTAGCCCGAGCGCAGCAGCTTCTCGAGCTCGGGCTCGGCTTCCGCGAGCGAGCGTGCAGCGGTGTCGGCCGCCTGCGCGCGCAGCTCGATCGGCTGATCGCTCGCGAGCGCCGAGAGCCAGATGCGAGCGCGGTCGGCGAGCGCGGAACGGATGCTCCCGGGGTCGACGTACAGATGATGGGCGTCGACATCCGCAAACGCCGCGGTCACGTCGCTCCAGTGATCGTTCAGCGCCGGCTCGAGATCCTCCTCCGCGGCGACCAGCAGCTCGGTGTCATCTGCGACCAGGTCGAGCAGCGCCCCGAAGCGCTCGACCGGCAGCAGCTCCGCGATGTCCGGCAGCTCCCCGGCGCCCTGCGCACCTGCGTGAGCGGCGCCTGCGCCGTTCTCCTCACCGTCCACCCCGCGGCGCCCGCTGCGAGGCTCGGCTGCGCGGTAGTCGAGCGCGGCCAGCTCTGCGAGCTCGCGATGCTCGAGCGCGAGCTCAGCCGCGGGCGCGATCTCGACCTGCTCGACCTCGCCGAGCGAGCGCTGCGTGAAGGTCGAGAACCAGCGCAATGACTCGATCTCGACGTCGAACATGTCCACTCGCACTGCGCGGTCCTCGGTCGCGGGGAACACGTCCAGCAGGCCTCCCCGCAGCGCGAACTGCCCGCGGTCCTCGACCTGATCGACGCGCTCGTAGCCGGCCGCGACGAGATCTGCGGCGCACTCGTCGAGATCCAGCAGCTCGCCGCGTCGCAGCGTGAAGGATCGCGGGCGCAGCTCGGGGTCGGGCACCTTCTCTGACAGCGCCACCGCGCTCACGACCACCACCGGGGGCTCGGACGCCGCGCTCGCGCCGACGCCGAGCAGCGAATCGAGCGCCGCCACACGCAGCCCGACCAGATGCGCGGGTGGCGCGAGATGTGACTCGTAGGCGACTCCGCGCGAGGGGTAGTAGCGCACCCGCCGCGGCGCGAGCCACGCGCGCAGATCGCCCGCGAGATCGCGCGCGGCCCGATCGTCGCCAACCACCACCAGCGTCGGACGCGGCCCTGCCGGCGCCTCCAGCTCGCTGAGCGCGGCGACGGCATAGGGACGCAGAGAGGCCGACACGAACGCACGGCCTCCCTCGCGCCCGAGCCTGAGCGCGTCCTGATCTTCGGCTATGTACGCGAGGAGTGATCTGAGCGCCATGCGTGCGGTCGGTGCTCCAATTCCGTGGAGCGCGCTGCGCGAGGGAGCTCACACAATAGAGTCAGCGCCCGCACCTCAAGAGTCGCCAGCAGCGCCCGCCTGCATCAGCCCGGCGTCCGCTCGCCGCGCACGATCTCTTCGACCGCATCGGCAGCGCGCTCGATCAGCGTCTGTACATCCTGCGGGTCCTCGCGGAAGCGAGACAGCACGTGGGCCGAGACGATCTCGGGGTCGCTCGAGGCGGGCCGACCGACACCCACGCGAACCCGCACGAACTCCCCTCCGCCAAGCTCGCGCTTGAGCGACTTCAGGCCGTTGTGTCCCGCAAGCCCCCCGCCGACCCGGGTTCGTATCTCCCCGAACGGGATGTCGATCTCGTCGTGTACCACCACCACCCGCTCCAGCGGCAGCTTGAACGCGCCTCGCGCGGGGCCCACCGAGCGTCCCGCGTCGTTCATGTAGGTCTGCGGCCACAGCACCGCCACGCGCGGAGCCGTTCTCGGGGTCGAACCGCCGTCCTGCCCCTGCGCGCCGGGCTGGTGGCGCGGCTCTCCCGCGCGACCTTCGGCGATCAGCGCACGAAAGCGCTGCCGCGGCCGTGGCAGCGACCAGCGGCGCGCGAGCTCGTCGGCGACCATGAAACCGACGTTGTGACGCGTCGCCTCGTGCTCGCGTCCGGGGTTGCCGAGCCCGACGATCAGCCAGTCGGCAGCCGCCCCGCCGCCGGCGCCGCCGCGACGAAAGGGTCTGCGCAGAGGGCGCTACTCCCCGCCCGAGTCCCCGGAGGAGTCCTGCGCAGAGGCCTCCTCCTCTGCGCCGGCCTCACCCTCGCCCTCGCCCACGAGCTCGGTCTCGGCCTCGATTTCCTCCTCGGCTTCGGCCTGCAGGCGCGGCGGCGAGAGCGTCGCGACCACCGTCTCGGGCTCATCGAGCAGCGTGACGCCCTCGGGCGCCTGGACGACCTCGAGCGCGAGCGTGTCGCCGATCTGCATCTCACCGATGTCATGGACGATCGACTCGGGGATCGCGGTCGGCAGAGCCTCGACGTTGAGCTCGCGCATCACCTGCTCGAGCACGCCGCCTTCCTTGACGCCCGGCGCATCGTCGGCTCCCGTGAGCTCGAGCGGCACCACGGCATGGATCGCCTCGTCGAGACGCACTCGCAGCAGGTCGATGTGGACCGTATCGCCGCGCACCGGGTCTCGTTGCGCCTCCTTCAGCACGACCGGCGTGGCTTTGCCGCCGTCGACGCTGAGATCGAGCACTGCCCCGGAGCTCGCCAGCGCGAGACGCAACTCGCGGGCGTCGGCGTCGAAGCTCAGTGGCTCCCCCCCGCCTCCATAGACGACTCCGGGAACCCGGCCGCTGCGGCGCAGACGCCGCACAGCACGCGACCCCTCAGGGGTGCGGCTCGTCACTTCGAGCTTGCTTGCCGAGTCTGCCATAGCGGCCGAAGACTCTAGCAATCGGCTTCGCCTGCGATCGGCGCGCTCAGCGATTGCAGCGCCACCTCGATGCCCGCGAGCGGGTTTCCGCTGCGCCGGACGAGCACGCACTGGACCACCGGAAGCGTGCCGATCACCGTCCACGCGACCCTCGTCGTGCCCGTCGCGCCGGTCAGCGTGTAGGCGGTCGGCGATTTGATCGACAGGATCTTGACCGCGCCGGGACGGCGCAGTTTCTGGGCGCTGGCGCGAACCGTCGCAGCGCAGGAGGGCTTCATTCGACAGCCGTCCAGCAACGTCAGCTCACGCGTGACATCGCCGCGCGCCTGCGCCTGCAGCACGGCGAGGATATCGTCGCGTTCGACGTTCTCGACCGACAGGTAGCGCGCGAGCAGCGCCCCGATCACGATCAGCACGATCGCGCTGATCATGATCGCCGTGATCCGCCTGCGGCGCGGGATCTGTCGCCACCACATCCGCGGCGTGCGCTGGGGCTCGGTGGTTTGAGGGGAGGGCTGGGCGGAGATGGCCCACAGAGGATGGCGGAATCGAGCCAGACGGGTGACGGCGCACCCCCCGCTGCCGACGCTCGGCACCCAGCGGTGGGACCGAACGGCGTCGGATCGCCCTCGCTGAGAGCTCAGATCGACCTCGTTGGCCCCTGAGCCGCAGTCAGCCGTGACGCACGCGCATCGAGAACGCTTCGACCAGTTCTTCTTCGGCCGTAGCCAGCAGCCTGACAGTCAGCTTGGCCTTGCGCATCTGAAATTCGCCCTCTTGCATGCACGAGCCGCCGGTGTTCAGCAGCGCCTTGTTCTTCAGGTACAGATAGAGCGGCGCTTCGATGCCGACGCGCCCCTTGACGCTCGAGCCAACCAGCGTGCAGCTCGGCTGACCTTCGACTCCGAGGAAGGTGAAGGTGAAGCCGATCGGCGAAACGCTGAAGATCGGATGGTTGTCGTGTTTCTCGGACAGCTGCACTGTCCACGGAAGGCCGGCGGCACTCACCGCGACGGGACCGTACGCGGCGCTGTAGCAGTCGAGTTCGCCTTCTTCAAAGCCACCGAGATTCGACCCTGTGATCGACCAGGTATCGATGGTCTGGCGATTGGTGAGGACTTCACCGAGAATCCCCCCGCGGCAGGTCACGTAGAAGGTTTTCGCCTCGAAGAACACATTCGACCCGTTCAAGGCCAGCGACTGGCCCGGCGCCAGATAGCCTTTCGCGGGCGTCGCGAAGTACAGGGGCCCGCTCCGCCGACGCCGCGGCTGCGCCGAGCCCCATCAGGCACAGCGTGACCGCCAGCGCGCAGCCGGTCCTCGCCAATCGCCTCATCCTTGCCCCCTGCTCTCAGAAGATCGGTTGCGGACACACTACGTCGCCCCGTCCCTCCCTGCAAGGACGGGCGGCGCTATCGGAGCGATGAGCCCTGCGCCTCAGAACAGCTGGTTCTCGCCGCCGAACACCTCGCTGACCGAGTCATCGACGAAGATCCGCCGGATCGAGTCGGTCAGCAGCTCCGCGCACGGCAGCACCCGCACGTTCGCCGGGCGGTCGGCGCGCGCCGGGATCGTGTCGGTGACGACGATCTCCTCGAGGCCCGAGCTGCGCAGGTTCTCGAACGCGTTGCCCGAGAAGATCGCATGGGTCGCGGCCGCGTACACCCGCGCGGCTCCCTCGTCGAGCACCGTGCGCGCGGCCGCCTTGAGCGTCCCGGCGGTGTCGATCATGTCGTCGACGATCACCGCCGTGCGCCCGCGGACGTCGCCGATCACATAGCCGATCTCGGCGACCTGCTGCGCGGGACGCTCCTTGTCGAGGATCGCCAGCTCGGCCCCGACCTTGGAGGCGAACTTCTTGTTCAGCTTCACGCGGCCGGCGTCCGGAGCCACGACGACCAGGTCCGACAGCCCGAGATCGCCGAAGTACTGGGTCAGCATGAACAGCGCCGTCATGTGATCGACCGGCTTCTGGAAGAAGCCCTGGATCTGCCCCGCATGGAGGTCCATCGTCAGCACGCGGTCGGCGCCCGCAGCCTCGAGCATCCGCGCCACCATCCGCGCGGAGATCGGCTCGCGCGGCGCCGACTTCTTGTCCTGGCGCGAGTACCCGAACCACGGGGTCACGGCGATCACCCTGTGCGCCGAGGCGCCCACGGCGGCGTCGATCATGAACAGCAGCTCCATCAGCGAGTCGTTCGCGGTCACGCCCGTCTCGGGGTTGCCGCAGGTTGATTGCACGATGAACACGTCTGCGCCGCGGATCGACTCCTCGTAGCGGCAGTAGACCTCTCCGTTGGAGAACGTCTTGAGCGTCACCGGTCCGATCTCGACGCCGAGCTTGCCCGCGATGTCAACCGCCAGCTGCGGGTTCGCGCGCCCGCTGAACAGCATCAGGCGCTTGTTGTAGTCGATCGGAAGGCTCGTCTGCGCCGACTGCTGCGTGCGCGTGTCGATCGCGCTGCTCATCTCACCTCGGAGTGTAAACGCCATTCGTGACATGCCGGCCCGTCACACACAGGCTGTGCCGGGCTGCTACCGCGAGTCGCCCTCGGGCGTCGCTCGCCGCCGCTCGGCATAGCCCGGTTTGTTGACCTGGCGCGCACGAGCGATCCCCAGAGCACCGTCGGGCACATCCTCGTCGATCACCGAGCCTGCGCCCGTGTAGGCCTCGTCGCCGACCGTCACGGGAGCGACGAATGAGACGTGCACGCTGCTGTGCACATGGCTGCCGATCGTCGTGCGGTGCTTGGCGCGACCATCGTAGTTCGCCGTGATCGTGCTCGCGCCGAGGTTCGTGCCCTCGCCGACGTCGGCGTCGCCGATGTAGGACAGGTGCGGGACTTTGCTGGCGGCGCCGATGTCGGAGTTCTTGACCTCCACGAACGTCCCCACCTTCGCGCCCCTGCGCAGCACCGAGCCCGGACGCAGGTAGGCGAACGGCCCGACGCTCGCGCCGTCCTCGAGCGTGCAGTCGATCAGGTAGGAGTGGCGCACCAGGCAACCCTCGCCGATTCGCGTGGCGCCCCTGATCGTCGTGAACGGCTCGATCGTCGTGTCCCTGCCGATTTCGACGTCGACGTCGATCACGGTCGCGCCCGGATCGATGATGCTCACCCCTGAAGTCATGTGGCGCTGATGTATCGCGGCCTGTGCGAGCTCGCGCACGCGCGCGAGCCCCGCGCGGTCGTTGACGCCCAGCACCAGCCGTTGGTCGGCGACCCGGTGGGCGGCGACCGCGCCACCGTCGGCGGCGATCAGCTCGAGCGCCTGCGGCAGATACAGCTCGCCCTGGGAGTTCTCCGCGCTCAGCCGCGGCAGCGCATCGCGCAGGGCGCCGGGGTCGAACACGTAGATGCCGGTGTTGACCTCGTCGATCTCGAGCTCCTGCGGGCTCGCGTCGCCGCCGGCCTTGGTCTCGACCACGCGCTGCAGCTCGCCCCGCTCGTCGCGGACCACGCGGCCGTATCCGCTCGGATCGGCGAGCACCGTGCTCGCCATCGTCGCCTGCGCGCCGCCGGCGCGGTGGGCCTCGACGAGCTCTGCGATCGCCTCCGCGCTGACCAGCGGGACGTCGCCGCTGAGCACCAGCACCGGCGCATCGTCATCGGCGCCCGCGGAACCGAGCTCGGCCATCGCCGCCGCCACGGCGCCACCGGTCCCGTTGGCGCTGGGCTGGACAGCCAGCTCGACTCCTTGGGGCAGAGAGCCCTGCAGGGCTCGCTCGGGAGAGTCGACCACCACCACACGTCCCGCGCCCGCGGCGAGCGCGGCGCGCACCGGCCACAACAGCATCGGCAGGCCGCACAGCTCGTGCAGGACCTTGGGCGTGCGCGAACGCATTCGCGTTCCCCGCCCCGCGGCAAGGATCACAACCGTCGCACGAGCGCTCATCCTCGGGATGCTAACCGGCACGCGAGGAGCGGCCGGGGCAGAGGCTGGGGGGCAGGGATTCGAACCCCGATTCCCAGGACCAAAACCTGGTGTCCTGCCATTGGACGACCCCCCAAGGGCGTGTCGATCCTTGCACGAGCGCGGGCCGCAAGGCGCCGCTGCAACTCAAAATAACGCAGACGTCACACCGAGCGACCTGCGCTTCTGCAAGGATGCGCGGCTCTGCAGGGGCAGGCCGCAAGACCGAGGCGCCGCCGCGGCGTCACGCCAGCCATGTTGCCGCTCGCAGCCGCGCTCGCCACCTGTCTGTACCTGGGCGCGGGGACCGGCACGGCCGCTGGCCAGCACGCCGGCGCTCACAGCGCCGCGCGTGAGCCCTGCGTGGGCGAATACGCGCGCCCGGGCGCAGCCAACGCGGCCACGATCGACGCCGCGACCCTGTGCCTGATCAACGGGCTGCGGCGTGCCGATCACATGGCCGCTCTGCAGCCGAACCGCGAGCTCCAGCGCGTGGCACTGGCGCAGGTGCGCGAGATGGTGCGGCGCGACTACTTCGCCGACGTGAGCCCTTCGGGCATCACCCCGGGAACGCTGATCGAATCGACCTCCTACGCGCGCCACGCGAGCGTGCTGGTGCTGGGCGAGAACATCGGCTGGGGCACCGGCGCCGACACGACCCCCGCGTACATGGTCGGCGCCTGGCTGCGTTCGCCACCGCACCGCAGGCTGATCTTCACCTCGGCGTTCCGCGACGCCGGCGTCGGCGCAACCCCGGCCGCCCCGTGGGAGCTGGCGCACGGCGAAGCGGGCGCGACCTACGCGCTCGAGCTCGGGCGCCGTTAGCGGCGCCTGCCCGACCGGCCGGGCACGCGCCCGCCTTCGGCGCCGGCCTCCGACGCCGGGCCGCCGGCCGCGGAGAGCCCGAGCACGCGCATCGCCTTCAGCCCCAGGCTCAGCTTCTCGCGACCGTCGCTCGAGCTGACGTCGAGCCCGGACAGCTCGCGGACGCGCTCGAGGCGGTAATAGATCGTGTGCCGGTGGGTGAACAGCCGCTGGGCGGTCCCGGCGACATTGCCGTCAGCCTCCAGGAACGTCGCCAGCGTGCGCAGCAGCTCCGTCTCGTACTGCTCGTCGTATGCCACCAGCGGCTCGACCGTCTCCTCGTAGAAGCGCTGCAGCTCCGAGGGGTTCTCGCTCATCGTGCCGAGCAGCAGCCTGTAGGCGCCGGTCTGATCGAACGCCAGCGCGCCGCCGTCGGTATCGCCCTGGGCGACGTTGGCGGCGAGCAGCGCCTCGCTGGCGGCGCGGGGGAGGTCGACAGGGTCCTCGGCGATGCGGCTGCGCCCGAGCGCGAACGTGTAGCCCGCGAGCCCGGCTTCGAGCTCGCGCAGCACGGCGTCGGCCGCGCGCGCCGCCGTCGCGTCCTCGCGTCCTGGCACGAGCAGCAGTATCTCGGCTCCCGCCGCACCCGTTCCTTCGCGCTCGGACAGCGCGGCGAGCGAGCGACTGGCCACCGCGCGCGCGCCGCGCTCGGCGACGGAACGCACCCGTGCGCGCCAACCCTCCTCGGTGGGCACCTGCGGATGAGCGCGCACGACGATCACGCTCGCGCCCTCCTCGAGCTCCAGTGACAGCTCGCGGGCGCGCGCCAGCAGCTCCTCACGTCCGCCCAGCTCGCGCTGGAGCAACGCCCGCAGAAAGTCCCCCGCGGCGCTCTCGGAAACGCGCTCCGGCGCCTGGACCCGCTCGACCTCGGAGGCGATCATCGTCACCAGCAGCCGCTGCATCTGCGGGCTCGGCTCGCTGCGGGCGCGCATGTGAAGCGTCCCCACGGCCGCGTCCGCCAAGCGCAGCGGCACGCTGCTGACGCCGTCGGCCTGTGACAGCAGCGCCCGCTCGTCAGCGGGTGAGCGCGCGGCCACCGCGAGCGTCGCGCCAGAAGCGTCGGAGACCGCGAGGCTCGCGTCGAGGGCACGCGCCGCGGCGCGGACCACTTCCGGCAGCCCTGCGCCCGACTCGACCGCCTCGGTGACGGCTTCAAGCGCAGCGAGATCGGACACGCGGCTCGGCTAGCCCCAGAAGTAGACGAACGCGAGCGCGGCCGCCACCCCGATTCCAACCAGCACGGCGAGCACATAAAGCGACAGGATCCCCGCGGCAACGCGCTCCCACAGACGCGAGTAGCTCGTCCAGGCGGGCACCAGGATCAGCCCCGTATACAACGCCAGCGCGAACACCCCCGCGCAGACGGCAACGAGATCGTTGACAGCCGTTCTGCTCATCGGGGAATTGTGACGCACGCGGATGTCGTGCGTAGCTAGGAGGCAGCGAGCACTCGCCCCTTCGGCGCACGGTCCGCGCCCCGCACCATCTGCCTGCCACGGACACCCGTGCGTAGAGGCCCGAACCGGTCGGACTAGGCCGGGACGACCTCCGCGAACTGCGCCTGTACGGGAATGGCATGCAGCGGAGCGGGATCGCGCTCGGCGAGACCCTGAGCGGCGCTGCGCGCCCTGTCTGGTCCATCGTCGCCCAGGAACAGCCCGGCGACGGTCGGGCCCGAGCCGCAGACGAACGCCGATTCGGCGCCCGCGTCGAGCGCCTGGTGCAGCGAGCGCTCGATGTCCGGACACAGCGCGATCGCCTCCGCCTGCAGGTCGTTGTGGAGCAGCTCCCCATACTCGGGCGCGCTCGCGCCGTCGTGCAAGGCTATGCGCAGCTCCTCGGCTATCCCGAGCAGCTCACGGCTCGAGCGCTCGACCTCCAGGCGATCCGCCTTCTCATAGACCAAGGCGGTCGACAGTTCCTGCGCCGCCGGCAGCAGCAGCACGCCGAATGAGTCCTTCGGCGGATGGAGCTTGCGCAGGCGCTCGCCCGCGCCGGTCGCGAGCCAGCGTCCGGGCGAGACCTGCGCCGGCACATCCGAGCCCAGCTCCTGGGCGAGCTCGAGCAGCAGCTCTTCCGAACCCAGGCCCGAAGCGCTGTGCGCGAGCCGCAGCGTCGCCGCGGCATCGGCGGAGCCTCCCCCGAGCCCCGCCGCGACGGGGATGCGCTTGGCGATCGTCAGTCGCACGGGATTGCCATCCCAGCCGGTGGCCTGCCTGAACAGCGCCAGCGCCTGGGTGGCGAGGTTCTCCTCGCCCGGGAGCTCGACTCCGGGGCACAGAACCTCGTCAGCGCCGCCGGACGGCGCCGGATCGAGCATGAGCTCATCGGCAAGCGAGATCGACTGCATCACGCTCGCCAGCTCGTGCTTGCCGTCGGAGTCTCGCCTGGGGCCGAGGAACAGCCCCAGGTTCAGCTTCGCCGGCGCCTTCGCGCGCAGTGGTTTCAGCCGCGGGCTCATGATGTCTGCAGCAGGGTCTCGAGCTCGCGGAACTGGGACGCTGAGAGGCGCTCGGCGCGAACGTCCGCGGGCTGTCCGATCCGCGCCAGGGCCGAGCGGACCTGGTCCCTGCTGAGCCCGTGCCCCGCGCTCGAGCGCAGCAACGAGCCGGCAAGGGTCTTGCGCCGATGGGCGAACGCTCCCGCGACCAGCGCGCGCAGCTGCGGCGACGCGGCCGGGGCCTGCCGGCGCATTCCGACGAGCGCCGAGTCGACGTTCGGCTCGGGATGGAAGACCGTACGGGGGATCATCCGCAGCACGCGGACCTCGCAGGCCAGCTGCGCGATCACCGAGCTGATCCCGTACTCACCGCTCCCGGGCGCCGACGCGAGGCGCACGGCGACCTCCCGCTGCACCATCGCCACCCAGGTGTGTAGGCGCTCGAGCTCCTCGATCGTGCGCAGCAGCACGCCCGCGGCGATCCCGTAAGGAAGGTTCGCGACCACCTTCAGCGGCGCCGGACGCAAGTCGTGCAGATCTATCTTCATGGCATCCCCCCAGTGCAGGCTGATGTTGGCATGCCTCGCGGTCGCGTCAAGCAGGGCCTCGCGCAGCCGCGTGTCGACCTCCACCACGTGAACATGCTTGACTCGCTCGGCGAGGTACTCCGACAGCACACCCAGCCCACCGCCGATCTCGAGCACCACATCCTCCTCGCTCAGCTGTGCGGCGCGACCGATCACCCCGAGGATGTTCGAGTCGACGAGGAAGTTCTGACCGAGCTCGCGATTCGGGCGCACGCCAAAACGCCGCATGCGCCGTAGGCTGGGCTGACCGGCGGGCTCGACGGCGACGCTCATCGCCACCCGAACACCCGGCTGGCGTTGCGCTCCACGACTGCGCCGAGCTCAGAGACGCTCACCTCGCGCAGGCGTGCCAGAAACTCAGCCGTGTGCGCGACGAATGCGGGCTGATTTCGCTGCTTGCGCACGACCTGAGGAGAGAGATAGGGAGCGTCCGTCTCGATCAGCAGCTGCTGCTCGGGCACCTCGCGAGCGGCTTGCGCGAGCGTTGCGGCACTCGGATAGGTGACGTTTCCAGCGAACGAGATCAGATAGCCCCGCTCCAAGCACTCCCCCAGACGGTCTGGCATAGAGAAACAGTGCATCACAACTGTGACTCCATTTGCTTCTGCGTCGAGTTGAGCGAGCGTCTGCTCGGTCGCCTCGCGCGAGTGAATCACGAGCGGCTTGCGTATCTCCGCGGCGAGCGCGATCTGCGCCGCGAAGGCCCGCCGCTGGTCCTCGCGCGGGGCGCCATCACGGTAGAAGTCGAGTCCTGTCTCGCCGATCGCGACGCAGCGCTCGTGAGCAGCGAGCTCGCGCAGGTCTGCGAGGTCGCTGTCCTCGAAGCCGCTTGCCGCATTGGGGTGGCGACCGATCGCGGCATACACCTGCGGCAACTCGTCGGCTGCGCCGGCCGAGAACTCATCGGCTGCCGCCAGCGCGGCACGGTTGGAGGCGGCGTCGATGCCGATCGTCAGCACCCGCGTCACCCCCGCGCTCCGTGCGGCTGAGAGCAGCTCCGTGTTCGGAGGCTCACAGAGGTCGAGGTGGGTGTGGCTGTCGATCACGCGAGCTCGGGCTCGGCGCTCTTGGGGAACAGCGGCGCGATCCTCTCCACCCGCTCGAGCCGGCCGGCGCCGAGCTCTGCCGTGCTCAGCGACAGCTGCGGGGCCCCGAGCGCCGCCAGCAGCCGCTCGGCGCTCGCCGGCAGATAGGGCCACAGCAGCACCGTCACAGCACGCAGCCCCTCCGTTAGGGTTCCGAGAACGCGGTCGAGCTCGTCAGCGCGGGAGTCGTCTTTCGCCAGCTGCCACGGCGCCCGCTCCTCGACATAGCGGTTCAGACGCCGCACCCGCTGCCAGATCTCCTCCAGCGCGACGGTCAGCTCGGCACGGTCGATGTGGGCCGCTACGCGCGCGGGCAGACCGTCGAAGTCGCCGGCCAGCGCTGCATCGATTCCACCGGCCGGAACCACTCCGTCGCGGTAGCGCGCGACCATCGCGAGCGTGCGGCTCGCGAGGTTGCCGAGCTCGTTCGCGAGCTCGCTTTCATAGCGCAGCTCGAATGCCCCGGTCGAGACCGATCCGTCCTGACCGAAGGGCACATCCCGCAGCAGATAGAAACGCAGCGCGTCGGCACCGAAGCGCTCGATCACCGCAAACGGATCGAGCACGTTGCCCAGCGACTTGCTCATCTTCTCGCCGTCCATCAGCAGAAACCCGTGCACGAACAGATGCTCGGGCAGCGCGAGCTCCGCAGCCATCAGCAGCGCCGGCCAGTAGACCGCGTGAAAGCGCAGGATGTCCTTGCCGATCAGGTGATAGCTCGCCGGCCAGAACTCCGTCGTGAGGTCGCTTCCAGGGCGGGCGTAGGAGAGCGCTGTGTAGTAGTTGAGCAGCGCGTCGAACCAGACGTAGAACACGTGCTCGGGGTCCCACGGCACGGGCACCCCCCACGTCAGCTTGTGTCGCGTCAACGGCACATCGCGCAGGCCCGAGCGAATGAAGGACAGCGCCTCGTTGTAGCGCGTTCGCGGAGCGACGAAGTCCTCGCGTTGTTCATACAGCTGCTCGAGTCGCTCCTGGAAGGCGGACAGGCGAAAGAAGTAGTTCTCCTCCTGCTCGCGTGTGAGCTCGATGTGATGAATCGGGCAGCGATTGCCCTCGTCGATCTCGTTGTCCGCCTTGAAGTCGGCGCAGCGTGGGCAGTACCAGCCCTCGTAGGTGCCCTCGTAGACGAACCCGTTCTCGTGTACGCGCGCGAGCACCTCGCGCACCACCTGCATGTGCTCGGGGTCGGTTGTGCGGATGAAGAAGTCGTTGCTCGCGCCGAGCTGCGGAGCGAGCGCCCGGAAGCGCTCGGCGTTGCGATCGGCCAGCTGCTGGGGCTCGATCCCGAGCGCGTGCGCCGCGTCAGCGACGGGCTCGCCGTGCTCGTCGGTGCCGGTCAGAAAGAAGACATCCTCGCCACGCTGGCGATGGTGGCGCGCGAGCACATCCGCTGCGATCGTCGTGTACGCATGACCGAGGTGGGGGGCAGCGTTGACGTAGTAGATCGGCGTGGTGACGTAGAAGGACACCGTGACCCCAGGCTACTGTTCCCCGCTCGTGAGCCGCCCGTAGAGGTCATTTGCGCGCACCCCAGTGAGCGCCGCGAGGACCGTCGCCGCACGCCTGGGCTTCGCACCCGCATCGACCAGCTCGCGCAGCGCCTCGCCCGCCTCCTGGGCCCTGCGATCGCGCGCCGCCTGCTCGCTGCCAGCACCCAGCACGAGCACGATCTCGCCCCGCGGGCTCTCGCGCCGATAGCGCGCAGCGACCGTCTCCGCGCTGCCTCTGACGACCTCCTCGTGGATCTTGGTGAGCTCCCGACACACGGCCACCGGCCGCTCGGGGTCGAGCTCCGCAAAGGCCCCGAGCGTCGCCGCCAGCCGGCGCGGCGACTCGAACGCGACGAGCGTCTCCGCGGCGCCCTCGAGCAGGCGCCGCAGCTCGCCCGGCCTGCGCGGCAGAAACCCGACGAAGCGCCAGCGCTCGAGCGGCAGCCCCGACGCCACGAGACCGGCGAGCGCAGCGCTCGGCCCCGGCAGCACGTGGACCGCAAGCCCCTGCTCGATGCAGGCCCGCACGAGCGCGAAGCCGGGGTCGCTGATCAGCGGCGTGCCCGCGTCGCTGACGAGCGCGACCGTCGCCCCGGCGTCCACGCGCCCGGCCAGCGACCGGGCCTGCGGGCGTTCGTTGTGCTCGTGCAGCGCAACCAGCCGCCGTGAGGAGATACCGTGACGATCGAGCAGTATCTGGGTGTGTCGCGTGTTCTCGCACGCGAGGACATCGGCGGTGCGCAACGCATCGAGCACTCGCAGGGTTACGTCCTCGAGATTGCCGATCGGCGTCGAGCAGACGAGCAGCCGCCCCCCATTCCCGTGTGCAAGCGCAGGGTTCTCGAGGCTCATCTCGCAAATATAGGTTCCGATTCGATGACACTGGATTCCGAGCAGCCTCCCGAGTACACGCGCTACCGCGCCGGCCGCCGGCTGCGCGCGCGGCCCGACTCAGAGGGCCTCGGCGCAATCCCCGTCGCCGAGCCGCCCGGCGGCGGAGCGACGCGCTGGCGCGAGCGCATCACCGCGAGGCGGGTGATTCTGTGCATCCTCGGGCTGATCGTCGGCTGGATCGTCCTGTCGCTGCTCTTGTTCCTGATCAGCTCACACTTCGAGCGCACATCTCCCCCGTCCGATGTCGCAGGCGTGCTCGACCCGGCCGGCTACCCGCTGACCTCGGCGAACAACATCCTCGTGCTCGGCTCCGATCGCCGCCAGAAGGACAGCAAGGAACCCGGCGCGAACACATCCGGGCCCAGCCGCTCGGACACGATCATGCTGATCCGCACCGGCGGCGGACACTCCGCGCGGCTCTCGATACCGCGCGACACGATCGTCGAAATCCCGGGCCACGGCCTGCAGAAGATCAACGCCGCCTATGCCTTTGGCGGTCCGGCGCTGTCGATCGAGGTGATCAAGCACTGGCTGGGCATCCCGATCAACCATCTCGTCGAAGTCAACTTCGAAAACTTCCCCGCTCTGATCGACTCGATGGGAGGCGTCACATACACCGGCGGTTGCATCGTCTCGCGCCTCGACGGCGGCTCTGCCAACGGCGGCTACACGTTGCGGCTGCCGGGCGGCACCCACCACCTCGACGGCAAGCAGGCACTGGCGCTGGCGCGCACGCGCGAGAACCTCTGTGTCCCCGACGAGACCGACATCCAGCGCGAGCAGCACCAGCAGGCGCTGTTCAGCGACATGAAGAACGCGCTGCTGTCGCCTTCGAGCTTCCTGCGGGCACCGCTGATTGCCTGGAACGCCCCGCCCGCGATCACCTCCGACATGAGCGGCCCGACCCTGCTGGGCCTGTTCGGGGCGCTCGCGATCTCCGGCACCCCAGCGACCCGCGTGCTGCAGCCATCCGGGGCCGCGACGCTTCCCGACGGCGAGCAGGGTCTGACTGTCTCAGAACAGGAGCGCCGAGCCGCAGCGGCGCAGTTCCTGGCCGGCTGATCGCGCGGCGCTCAGCTGCTCGCGGCGACCGGCTTGGCGTCCTTGGACTTGGTTGTCCCCTTGGCGCCATCCTTGCTCTTCGGCTTCGCGCCGTCGCTCGAGGAGTCGCCCGCGGGCGTCTTCGTCGAGGAGGAGTCCTCGCTCTTGCTCGACTGCGATGAGCCATCCGCCGAGGCCGCGGCGTTCTCGCGCTGGCGCTTGCGGGTTCCGTAGTCGGTGTTGTAGAAGCCCTTGCCCTTGAAGTGCACCGCCGGCGGGTGCAGCACGCGCTCGACAGGCACCCCCGACTCGGGATCGTGAGTCAGCGGATCCTCGCTGAAGGACTGCACGATCTCGAACTTGCTGCCGTCTGGGCGCCTGTACTCGTAGATGGGCATTGGCAGACCAATTATAAGAGTGCCAGCGCGCCCAGCCGAAGTCCTAGTGTCCACTAGCCCAGTTGCCAGCCAGTTGCCCAGCCTCAATCGACCGATTGGACTGCCAGTTGGCCGGTCAATCGGCCAGCAGTGCGCTCGCGCACTCGATGCCCGCGCGGACCGTCGGCTCGAAGTCCCGCTCGGGCTCGGCGAGCATCCGCAGGGCGAAGCCGTCCCCGAGCGAGAACAGGATCTCGGCGACTGCGTCGGGCTCGGCGTGCAGCCGCACGACGCCCTCAGACTGAGCCGTGGCGAGCATCTGGGCGACGTGTTCGCGCATGCTCCTGAGCAGCTCGGCATACTCCGCAGCGATGTCGCGGTTGCGGCGTGAGAGCGTGAAGAGCTCGAACAGCAGCGTTACGAAGTCAGGATCCTCGCGCACGGTCTCGCGCAGGTTCTGCGCCATCAGACCGATGAAGTCCTCGGCGCTGCGCGCACCCGTGAGCTGCTGCTCGAGCAGCTCCATGCGCAGCTCGCAGTCGCGGCGTACCGCCTCGACGAGCAGTTGCTCCTTGGTGCCGAAGTAGTAGTGCAGCAACCCGCGCGAGACGCCCGCCTCGCGGGCGACGTGATCGAAGGTCGAGGCGGCTGTGCCGCGCTGAGCGACGCTGCGGCGCATCGCCTCGACGATGCGCCGCGCCTTCTCCCCGTCGGGGCCCCGCTGGGCCTTGGCGCCTTCGGCGGTGGCTGCCATCTCGCCCTTGGTCAGCCGCTCAGGAGGTGCTCGCCGCCGCTGGCGCGGGCTCGGCGGGTGCGGTGGTCGAGGTGTACTCGAACTCGTCCTCGGAGCCGAACAGCATGTCCAGGACCTTGCTGCGCAGATCCTCGCTGACCGCCAGCGCGAGCACGGCGGCGAGCAGCAGGAGCAGCAGCGCACGGCCTGGGCCACCCCGGCGACGCCGGCGCTTGGGCGTGGGTTCGCGCAGCGTGTTGGCGGCATCGCGCAGCGACTCGGTCGCGCTGCGCAGGTCCTTCTGCAGACGACGGTCCTCGAACAGGGCCTTGCTCGCGGGCTTGCCGTTGTTCATCCGTCCGTAGGCGCTGCGGGCCGCCCCGTAGGCGGAGTACAGGCTCGAACGCAATTCTTCGTCTTCGATCAGCCGCTGTATGTATCGGTTGCGCAGCGCCGCCGATCGGAAATCGGCCAGCGCGGCCTCGCCGGTCCGGGCAAATCCCTTACCACGATTTTTCGCTGCCATCTAAGCCACCGCCTCTGGGAGAAGAACTTTCAGGTCTGCGGCCAAATATACGCCCCCGCGGGTGGAACGGGAGAATGGCGGCGTGCCCACCTTCCAGGCCACCGCCGCCGCGCTGGGCCTGCTGCTCGTCGTCGGCGCGCTCGCGTCCGGTCTGGCGCGGCGCTCGTTCCTGTCACTGACCGCGATATTCGTGCTCGCGGGATTCATATGCGGAGCGGGCGGCTTCGGCTGGGTCGACTTCCGCGCGCGCTCCGGATTCGTCGAGGATCTGGCGTTCACCGCGCTGATCGTGATCCTGTTCCGCGACGGCCTCGAGGTCGAGGGCGAGATGCTGCGCAAGGCCTGGCACGTGCCCGCGCGCAAGCTCGCGCTGGCAATGCCGATCACGGTGATCGTCGTCGCAGCGGCAGCGCGTTGGTTGATCGGCCTCAGCTGGCCCGAGGCGTTCTTGATCGGCTCGCTGCTGGCGCCCACCGACCCGGTGCTGACATCGAGCATCGTCACCAACATGCGCGTGCCGCGGCTCATACGCCACTCGCTGAACCTCGAGTCGGGCCTCAACGACGGCCTCGCGCTCCCCGCTGTGCTCGCGTTCGTGGCCGCCCTGGGGGTGGGCTCCGGCCACTTCGTCTGGTGGCGCTTCGTGATCCAGGACGTCGGCCTTGGCCTCCTCTACGGGCTCGTGTGCGGCTGGCTCGCATCGCTGCTGATGCCGCTGCTGAAGGACGATGCCCCGGACCCGTCGATCCCCTCGCAGCAGAAGTCGCTGTTCGCGCTCGGAGTCGCGTTCGCAACCTATGGCGTGACGGTGCTCGCGCCGAAAGGCAACGGTTTCATCGCGGTGTTCGTGGCTGCGATCGTGCTCGGCGTGCGCCGACCCGAGCTGCGGGTTCACTTCGAGCGCCACGCGGACGCGATTGTCGAGGTGGTCAAGCTCGGGATATTCCTGGTGTTCGGCTCGTTGCTGACACTCGACGCCCTGACGCGCGAGGGTTGGGTCGCGCTGGCGTTCGTGGCGGTGGTGTTCGTGATCGCGCGGCCGCTCGCGGTATGGCTGTCGCTGCTGGGGACCCATACCGATGCGGCGACGCGTCTGTTCATGGGCTGGTTCGGGCCAAAGGGGGTCGCGACGATGACATTCGCGCTGATCGTGCTGGACCGTAACGTGCACGCCGGGGAAAGGATCTTCGACCTCACGGCGCTGGTCGTGTTCAGCTCGATCATCGTGCATGGCGCCTCTGACACCCCGGGGGCGAACTGGATCGCGAGGCACGCCGAACGCGTGAGCCGCTCGGCGCGGGCCGCCTGGCTGCCGGCCCCGGATGTCTGATCGTCGCGCCGCCCACCTGGGCGTGCAGAGCGTCCCTATGTGTGCAGAGCCGCCTGTTCCTGTGCCGAGGGGAAGGCCCAGGCGGCACGCGCACGGCGCTCCTGGCGAAACACGAATCGGAGCTGCTGAGGCGGTTTCAGCTGCGCCTCGTTCGGTCGGAACGTGGCGCAGGGCTCGTCGAGGTCGAGGGCACACAAGAGATTGCAGCGAAAGAAGCAGTCCTCACAAGTGACCTTCCGCGTCGTCCCTCTCGTCTGCCTTCTCTGCACGCGCCCTCCGCTTGGATCGTGGTGAATGGGGCGACCATCAAAGCACGCGCACGCGCCAAGCTCACGGGCCATCTCGCAAATCGCAGAGAAATCAGATCGGTACCCCGGAACGACCTGCGATCGGGTCACTTTCCTGTGACGAGCGCCGATCTCGGTCGCATTTTGCGGGGTTGCACGCCGTCCGCCGGCGCGCCCCCGGTCGAGCTCGACAGCCGTGGCGATCGATCGGCATCGTCATCATTGAGCGCGCATGCGCATTCTCGTCACCGGTGCGAGCGGCTTCATCGGCTCGCGACTCGTGCCGGAACTGCTTTCGGGCGGACGCCAGGTCCGCGCCCTCGCGCGCGATCCGCTGCGGGTCGATCTCGAGCGGATCGCGGCCCGCGTGAGTGCCACCGGTCCACTGCAGGGGGGCAATGGTATGGACGTCTCGGGGGGGCTCGGCGAGGCGTTCGAGGTGGTCCAGGCAGATGTCCTCAGCGGCGAGGGTCTGCGGGAGGCGCTCGAGGAAATCGACGTTGCCTACTACCTGATCCACTCGATGGAGAGCGTCGCAGGCACGGGCTCCTCGAGCGTCGCGCGCGCCACCTTTCCGGTGCGCGAGCGTCGAGCCGCCGAAAACTTCGCCGCGGCCGCGGCGCGCGCCCGGGTTCGGCGCGTGGTGTATCTGGGAGGGCCGGTGGAGAGCTGGACGATTCCCGGCAGCCGTGCCGCGCGCTCGCGCCACCTCGCGAGCAGGCAGGCTGTCGAGAATGTCCTGCGAGCGGCGATACCCGACACGGTCGTACTGCGAGCGTCGATCGTGGTCGGCGCCGGCTCACGCTCGCTGCGCTTCATGGTTCGACTCGTCGAGCGCATGCCGGTGCTGACGTTGCCGGCCTGGCGCTCGTATCGCACCCGGCCGATCGACGCGCGAGACGTCACCGAGATGCTCGCGGCGGCGGCGAGCGTTCCCGAGGTGGCCGGCGGGTCACTGGACATCGGCGGACCGGACATCCTCAGCTACGGCGAGATGATCGAACGAATCGCCGATCTGATGCTCGTCGGACGGCCGGCAGTGCGACTGCGGTTGAGTGCCACGCCGATCGTCGCGCGCGTCGCGGCGGCGATCGCCACGGAGGACCCAGAGCTCACCCAAGCGCTGATGGAGAGCCTCGAGGGAGACCTTCTGCCCGGCGGGTTCAGTGGGACCGCGCACCTGCGCTCGGCAGAGCTGCTCGGCGTGCACCTGCACACCTTCGACGCCGCGGTGGAGCATTCGCTGCGGGAATGGGAGGAAGTCGAGCAGCTCGCGGCGAGATGATCGTGACCGGCCTTCAGCGGCACATCCTGGCGGCGGGCTCGAGGTCGCCGCGCACTTCGATCGCCCTCCAGCGATGAGTCTGGTCGTCGCATCGATCCACATCGACGCTCCCCCTGAGCAGGTGTGGCAGCTCGCGATGGACCCGCATCGACTCGGCGAGTGGGTCACGATTCACCGCGGACTGCGGCACGCGGACGATGGACCGCTGCGTGTTGGTTATCGCATGGATCAGCACGTGCACCTGCGTGGTGTGAGCCTCGACGTTCACTGGAAGCTGATCGAGTGCCGTCCCTGTGAGCGCGCCGTCTGGGAGGGTCGCGGGCCGGCACGGTCACGGGCGCGGACTGAGTACGATCTCAGCGCCGAGCAGGGGGGAACCTGTTTTGACTATCGCAACGAATTCCATCCACCGCTGGGGCCATTGGGTGCGATCGTCAGCCGAGCGCTGGTCGGGGGCATGCCGCAGCGCGAGGCAACGCGAACCCTGGATCGGCTCCGCGCACAGTTTGACTCGCGCGTAGACTGACCTGTTCGATGTCGTTTTGACGCGCTTGCAACGATGCGTGCGCGGCTTCCGCGCGGTAGTACTGTAAGGTGAGCCGCTAATAGGAGTGATTTGGATCTCGATTTGGATCACTCAGTTGTACTAGTGAAGAGGATTGAAATCGTGACCGACTTCCTTGACGAGAAGCGCCAAGAGATCAGCACCCGGCTGAATGAGCTGGCTCCGCTCGTGGACGAGTACCGGCGCCTGGAGGCTGCGGCGGGAGCCCTTGATGGGATCGGCGGCTCGCGCCGCGCGGCCGGCGGGCGCAGGCGTGGCCCAGGGCGTCCCCGCGGATCGGGCAAAGCCGCGACGGCCACGGCCACTCGCAAAAAACCCGGCCGTCCGCCCGGGCGTCCGAAAAAAGCAGCCGCCGCTGCGGGCACCACCACCAAACGCCGTGCCGGCAGGCGCAAAGGCAGTGGCACTCGCGCCGCGCAGGCGCTGTCGCTCGTTCAGGGGCAGCCCGGCATCACCATCCCGGAGCTCGCGGCGAAGATGGGCATCAAGCAGAACTACCTCTACCGTGTGCTTCCCGGGTTGGAATCGGAAGGGAAGCTCACCAAGCAGGGCCGGGGCTGGCACCCGAAGTCGTAAGCAATCGTCAGCAAGCAGTGAGCCGGCCGGGGGTCGCGAGTCCGATCCCCGGCCGGCTTTTTGATGCACCGATCAGATCAGGCCCAGGTCCTTGACGGTGTCGCGCTCGCTGATCAGCTCAGCCACGGAGGCGTCGATCTTCGTACGCGAGAAGGGGTCGAGCTCGAGGCCCTGCACGACCGTGTACTCACCAGCGGAGCAGGTGCAGGGAAGCCCTACTATCAGTCCCTCGGGGATGTCGTAGGAGCCGTCACATGGGACTCCCATCGAGACCCAGCCGCCGTTGGTGCCTGCGACCCAATCGTGCATGTGATCGATCGCAGCGTTGGCAGCTGAGGCCGCAGATGATGCTCCGCGTGCCTCGATGATCGCCGCGCCGCGTTTGCCGACGTTCGGCAGGAAGTCGTTTTCGACCCACGCCTGATCGTCGACAGCTGCAGAGGCCTGTTCGCCGGAGACCTGAGCGTGGAACAGATCGGGGTACATCGTCGGCGAGTGGTTGCCCCAGACGCCCATCTGCGACACGGAGTCCACCGGCACGCCGAGCTTCGCGGCCAGTTGAGCGATCGCCCGGTTGTGATCCAGGCGCATCATCGAGGTGAACCGCTCGCGGGGCACGTCCGGAGCGCTTGACATCGCGATCAGGCAATTGGTGTTGGCGGGGTTCCCCACCACCAGGACCCTCACGTCGTCGGCAGCGCGCTCGTTCAAGGCGCGTCCCTGGACCGTGAAGATCTTGCCGTTCTCAGACAGCAGCTCGGCACGCTCCATGCCTTTGGTGCGCGGGCGCGAGCCCACGAGCAGCGCGATGTTGACACCGTCGAACGCTTCTGCCGGATCGTCGTGCAGGTCGAGCGCGCCCAGCAGCGGAAAGGCACAGTCGACGAGCTCCATCGCCACTCCTTCAAGCGCGCCCATCGCCTGTGGTATCTCGAGCAGCCGCAGGTCCACCGGCCGATCGGGTCCGAGCATCTGCCCGGAGGCGATGCGGAAGACGAGGCTGTAGCCGATCTGGCCAGCCGCGCCGGTGACGGTGACTCGTACGGGGTTCATGCTGGCGCCTCCCCAGCTCCCACGTGGCTGCGCTTGGCGCATTTGCCTCTGCTTGTCAGGGACCTCGCCGGGGCGTCCCAGTCCGCACCTCTGGTGCTCATCGATTCATCTCCTGGTGGCTTGCTGTCGGTAAACGTCTGTGTCGTGCTAGGCGATCAGGACATCGCCCGTCCAAGGTTCTCCTCGATCGAGGAAAGGAACTCCTGCGTCGTCTGCCACGGCTCCTCGGGGCCGATCAGCAGCGCCAGGTCTTTTGTCATCTTGCCGCTTTCGACGGTCTCGATGCACACCCGCTCGAGCGTCTGTCCGAACTCGCTGACCTCGCTCGTGCCATCCATCCTGCCCCGCTCTTGCAGGCCGCGCGTCCAGGCGAAGATCGAGGCGATTGGATTGGTCGAGGTGGGCTTGCCCTCTTGATAGGCACGGTAATGGCGCGTCACGGTGCCATGGGCAGCCTCCGCCTCGACCGTCTTGCCATCGGCGCTCATCAGCACACTCGTCATCAGCCCGAGCGATCCGAAGCCCTGAGCGACAGTGTCGGATTGAACGTCGCCGTCGTAGTTCTTGCACGCCCACACATAGCCGCCTTCCCACTTCAGGGCGGCGGCGACCATGTCGTCGATGAGGCGATGTTCGTATGTGATCCCGGCGGCCTCGAAGTCGGCCTCGAACTCCTGCTTGTAGACCTCTTGGAAGATGTCTTTGAAGCGCCCGTCATAGCGCTTGAGAATGGTGTTCTTGGTGGACAGGTAGACGGGATAGGAGCGCAGCAGTCCGTAACGCAGGGACGCGCGCGCGAAGTCGCGGATCGAGTCATCGAGGTTGTACATCGCCAGCGCGACTCCGCTGGCGGGGAAGTCGAACACGTCCAGCTCGATCGGCTCGCTGCCGTCGGAGGGGGTGAAGGTCAGGGTCAGCGCGCCTTCGCCCGGTACGACCAGATCGGTGGCGCGATACTGATCGCCGAACGCGTGGCGGCCAATCACGATCGGCTTGTTCCAGCCGGGAACCAGCCGTGGAACGTTCGCGATCACGATCGGCTCGCGGAAGATCACACCTCCGAGGATGTTGCGGATCGTGCCGTTCGGCGAGCGGTACATGCTCCCCAGCCCAAACTCCTTCACGCGCGCCTCATCCGGGGTGATGGTCGCGCACTTGACCCCGACGCCATGTCGCTTGATCGCCTCGGCTGCTTCGACGGTGATTCGATCTTCGGTGGCGTCGCGACTCTCGATGCCGAGGTCGAAGTAGTCGAGCTGCACGTCGAGGTAGGGCAATATCAGCTGCGTTCTGATCAGCGACCAGATGACCCGCGTCATCTCGTCGCCGTCGAGCTCGACGAGCGGGTTCTTCACCTTGATCTTTGCCATCGCGAGTCCTCGGGGTCTGAAGGGCCTTGCCGGAGCGCCGGGTTCGGGCGCCGTCTGTGGCGCCGGCGCTGGCAGGCGATGCTATACGGCCCGCTTGCACCCCGCGGTCGCGATCGTGGGCCGCTTGTGACATATGCTTCACTGTCGGGATGGCGACTGTGCCACGTGCAGCCAGCGGCGAGAGCCGCGCCCCCTGGCAGACCCATTCGGTCTTCAACCAGCCACCGCCGCTCGATCACAGGGATGTGTTCGCGGACAACACCCCGCTGGTGGAGGCGACCGAGCGCGAGGGTGCCTCGTGGGTGCTCGAGCGGGCGAGCGAGCTCGGTCGCGTGATCGGCGGCGAGCCGCAGCAGCTGTGGGGCCGGCTGGCGAATGAGAACCGGCCCGTCCTGAAGACGTTCGACCGCTATGGCAATCGCATCGATGAGGTCGAGTTCCACCCCGCCTGGCACCAGCTGATGACGATGGGAATCGAGCACGAACTGCATGCGCTGCCGTGGCGCGAGCAGGAGCGCCCCGCGACCCACGTGGCGCGCGCGGCCCTGTACATGACGGCGATGCAGGCGGAGGCCGGCTATGCGTGTCCGATCACGATGACCTTCGCGGTGGTGCCCGCGATCCGGACCCAGCCCGAGCTGGCGACGGAGTGGGAGCCGCTGGTGACGGCCACCCACTACGACCCGCGGTCGATCCCCGCCAGCGAGAAGGGCTGTGCGATCGCCGGCATGGCGATGACAGAGAAGCAGGGCGGCTCAGATGTGCGCGCGAACACCACTGTCGCCCGCCCGCTGGGCGACGGCGGGGCGGGCGCTGAGTATGAGATCACCGGCCACAAGTGGTTCTGCTCGGCGCCGATGTCGGACTTCTTCCTCGTCCTGGCCCAGGCCGAGTCGAGCAGCGGCGAGGCGGAGGGTGTGTCCTGCTTCTTGCTGCCGCGGATCCTCCCGGATGGCAGCCGCAACGCATTTCACATCCAGCGCTTGAAGGACAAGCTCGGCAACCACTCCAACGCCTCGAGCGAGATCGAGCTGCATGGAGCCTGGGCGCGGATGGTGGGCGAGCCGGGTCGCGGAGTGCCGACGATCATCGAGATGGTCGGCCACACGCGTTTGGATTGCGTGATCGGCGGCGCGGCAGGAATGCGCGCGGCGGTGGTTGCGGCGACGCACCACACGGCGCACCGGGCGGCGTTCGGCAAGCTCTTGAGCGAACAACCGCTGATGCAGAACGTGCTCGCCGACCTGTGCCTCGAGGCCGAGGCGGCGACGGCGCTGGCGATGCGTCTGGCGCGCGCCTACGACGAAGCCGGCGAGGACGCGCTCGCGGGTGTGGACTCGAGCGACGCCCAGCTGCTCAAGCGCCTGGCGACTGCGGTCGGCAAGTACTGGGTGTGCAAGCGCGCCCCGAACCACGCATTCGAGGCGATGGAGTGCCTCGGCGGCGCGGGATACGTCGAGGAGTCGGGGATGCCGCGCATGTATCGCGAGGCGCCGCTGGCCTCGATCTGGGAGGGGTCGGGCAATGTGATCAGCCTCGATGTCCTGCGGGCGCTGGTCAAGACGCCGCGCGCGCTCGAGGTGTTCCTGAGCGAGGTCAAGCTCGCGGCCGGGACCGATCGCAGGCTCGACGCGCGCATCGGCGAGCTCGAGCGGCAGTTCGCCGATCCCGCCACGCTCGAGCAGCGTGCTCGTCGTGTGGTCGAAGGCATGGCGTTGTGCCTGCAGGGCTCCCTGCTCGTGCGCAACGCGCCCGCGCCGGTCGCAGACGCGTTCTGCGCGGCGCGCCTGGCAGGCGATGGAGGTTTCGAGTACGGGACGCTGCCCGCGGGCACGGACTTCGAGGCGATCATCGCTCGCAGCCGCGTCCCCGCTTAGCGGCGGGATCGCATCGGGATCGCAGCGCCGGCCCTACCATTGGAGCGTGACACCGCGCACTAACCTCCAGCTCGCCCGGGTGTTCGGCATCAGGATCGGGGTTGGTTTCAGCTGCTTCGTGGTGCTGTTCCTGTTCGTGATCGCGTTCACGCCGAACTTCCACGAAGTGCTCGGCGGATCGCAGAGCACGGCCTACCTGGTGGCGGTGGCGGTGGTGCTTTCGTTCTTCGCCTCGGTGGTCGCGCACGAGCTCGGGCATGCGATCGTCGCGCGTCGCAACGGGCTGGGGGTGACGGGGATCGACCTGTGGGGCTTCGGCGGGCTCACGCGCATGAGCGAGATGCCGCGCACTCCCGGGGTGCAACTGCGGGTCTCAGTCGCCGGCCCGGTCGTGACGCTGGTGCTGATACTGCTGTGCGCGCTCGCAGGCAAACTGGCGATCCCGGGGGCGCGCTTCACCGAAGTGGCGACCGGCAGCACGAGCGTGCGTGCGACGCCCGCGTTCGTATGGCTGAGCTGGCTGGCGGCGGTCAATGCGCTGATGCTCGTGTTCAACCTGATCCCCGCGTTTCCACTCGACGGCGGACAGATCGCGCAGGCGTTGATCTGGTGGCGCACGGGCGATCGCAACCGCGCAACGCGCTTCACGGGGCGCACCGGACAGGGCTTCGCGCTCCTGTTGGGAGCGGGCGGGCTGGTCCTGTTCGGCTACGGCGACAGCAGCGGGCTGCTGTTCATGCTGCTGGCCTACTTCCTGTACCGGGGCGCGAGCGCTGCTGTGCAGCAGGGGATGTTCGGGGCGCGCATCCAGGGTGTCACGGTCGCGGATGTGATGGATCGGGAGCCGGTCACGATCCCAGCGGGGATGAGCCTGCTCGATGCACAGGAGCAGTTCTTCCTGCGCTACCGCTGGCCTTGGTTCGCGGTCGTCGACCCGGCGCGACGCTTCCTCGGTGTCGTGCGCGAGCAGCGCGTCGACGACGAGATCACAGCCGGACGACCCGCGCTGCCGGTCTCAGACGTGCTCGAGGAGGATCCCGCGATCCGGATCGGAGAGGACCAATCGCTGGAATCGCTGCTGCGCAGCGAGGGCCTCGGGCGACTCGGGGCGATGATCGCGGTGGACGAGCAGGGCGTGCTGCAGGGCGTCGTAACGGTCGCGCAACTGCGCAACGCGCTGCGACCCTCGCCGACTTAGCTGTGGCCGCTGGCGCGCCCTGGCAGCGCGATCGCGGCGTCCACGATGGCGGTGAGAGGGCGGCCTGCGTTATAGAGTGCCCGCCGACCGCATCGCGCGCAGAACCCCCTCCCCCCGCCAGAACCCCCCCTCCCACCGCCAGAACCCCTCCCTCCCCCCCGCAAACCCCCAGCTCGAGGAAGACAGCAGAACGGCAATGCCAGCACATGACGTCTTGATCATCGGCGCAGGACTGGCCGGACAGCGGGCGGCGCTCGCCGCGGCACGGGAGGGCGCGAGCGTGGCGATCATGAGCAAGGTCCATCCGGTGCGCTCGCACTCGGTGGCGGCAGCCGGCGGTATCAACGCCGCGATCAACGTTACAGACGACTGGCGTTCGCACGCCTATGACACGGTCAAGGGCTCGGACTTCCTCGGCGACCAGGATGCGATCGAGATCATGTGCTCGGAGGCGCCCCATGAGGTGATGCATCTCGAGCACATCGGGGTGACCTTCCACCGCAACGAGCGCGGCGAGCTCGACCTGCGGGCGTTCGGCGGCGCCTCGATGAAGCGCACGGCCTACGTGGCGGATATCACCGGACAGGCGATCCTGCATGTGCTCTACGAGCAGCTGATGAAGCACCACGAGACCGTCGATCGCTACGAGGAGTGGTTCGTGACCTCGCTCGTGCAGGACGAGCAGGGCCTGTGCTGCGGTGCGATCGCGCGCGACGTGCGCTCAGGCGCGATCGAGGTGTTCCACGCCAAGAACGTGATTCTCGCCTGTGGAGGGGCCGGTCAGGCCTACAAGCCCACCACCAACGGCCTGATCGTGACCGGCGACGGGATCGCGCTCGCGTACCGGATGGGGGCGCCGCTGATGGACATGGAGATGGTCCAGTACCACCCCACCTGCCTGGTGGAGTCGGGGATCCTGATCACCGAGGGCGCGCGCGGCGAGGGAGCGCATCTGCTGAACAAGGACGGCGAACGGTTCATGGAGAAATCGGCGCCCAACAAGATGGAGCTGGCCTCGCGCGACGTGGTTTCGCGCGCGGAGCAGATCGAGATCAACGAGGGCCGCGGGGTGGGTCCGCGCGGCGAGGGGATCTACCTCGACGTGACGGTGGTGCCGCGCAAGCGCACGCTCGAGGCGCTGCGCGAGATCGTCAACCTCGGGCGCGACTTCGCGGGCGTCGACATCACGCGCGAACCGATCACGATCCGCCCCGGCCAGCACTACATCATGGGCGGCGTCAAGACCGATGTCGACGGCCGGACGCCGATCGAGGGGCTGTATGCGGCGGGCGAGGTCGCCTGCGTGTCGGTCCACGGCGGCAACCGGCTCGGCGCGAACTCGCTGCTGGACACGCTGATCTTCGGCCGCCGCGCAGGCGAACACGCGGCGCGGCGGGCGCAGACGATCCCGATGCCGAGCGCCGCCGGCGAGCGCCTCGAGCAGGACAAGACGGAGATCGCTCAGATCATCGGCCGCGAGCGCGACGGACGGCGCGTCTCGGAGATCAAGGATGAGCTCGGGCGGACGATGAACGAGAAGGTGGCGGTGTTCCGTGACGAGCAGGGCCTGCAGGAGGCCCAGTCGGTGGTGCAGCGCCTGCGTGAGGACGCCGATTCGGCCTGGATCGATGACCGCGGAACGGTCTTCAACCAGGACGTGCTCGGGGCGATCGAGCTCGGGTTCATGCTCGACTGCGCCGAGACGATCGTCGCCGGGGCGATCGAGCGCAAGGAGTCCCGCGGGGCGCAGTTCCGCACCGACTACCCCGACCGCGACGACGAGAACTGGCTCAAGCACATCGACATCACACGCGGCGCCGACGGCAGCCCGCAGATCAGCTACTCGCCGGTCACGATCACCCAGTGGCAGCCCGAGGAAAGGAAATACTGATGGCGGACATGGCAGACGTCCACAGGCCACCGGAGCAGTTCACTCTGCGGCTGCGGCGCTATGACCCGGAGTCGGGCGAGGCGCCCTACTGGGACGAGCACACGATCGAGCTCGAGCCGCACCGCTCGGTGCTGGAGGCGATCCTGCAGGCGCGCGACCGCTTCGACGGCTCGATCGCCATCCGCTGCTCGTGCCGGCAGGCGATCTGCGGCTCCTGCGGGGTGCGGATCAACGGTGAACCGGGTCTCGCCTGCCACACCCATCTCGACCAGGCGCGCGAGGGTGCGCGCGACGGCACGATCGAGATCGAGCCGATGGGCAACATGCCGGTGCTCAAGGACCTGATCGTCGACATGGATGCGGTCCACTGGAAGAAGGTGCAGCGCGTGACCCCCTGGCTGCTGCCGAAGGAGCCGCCGCCCGAGCGCGAGTACATCGTTCCGCGCGAGAGCATGGTCGACGTGACGCAGACGATGGCCTGCATCCAGTGCGGGGCCTGCGTCTCCGACTGCCTGGCGATGGAGGTCGACCCCGACTTCGTCGGCCCTGCGGCGCTGGCGAAGTCCTACCGCTTCGTCGGCGACCCGCGCGATCTGCAGCAGCGCGAGCGCCTGTTCGACCTCGCCGAAGACCCACATGGGCTCTACGACTGCACGCACTGCTTCAAGTGCGTGGAGGCGTGTCCGAAGGACGTCAACCCGATGGGCCAGATCATGCGCCTGCGCCGGATCGCGAGCTCCGACCAGCACATCATCGACCGCAACAACGGCGAGCGCCACGAGCAGGCGCTGACAGGGCTGGTGCGCGACTACGGGCTGCTGCACGAGGCTGAGCTGCCGCCCCGCTCCTACGGCGGCTACTCGTGGTTCGGCAAATTCCACCCGGCCGCGGCCAAAGAGCTCGTGAGCCTGCTCCCGACCGGGCTCAAGGCGGTGATGCGCGGCAAGATCAGCCCCAAGCAGGTGCTGCTCGGGCACAAGCTCGCAAAGCAGGACCTGCGCGCGGTGCAGGCGATCTACGAGAAGGTCGAGAGCCGCCCGCAGCGCTACGAGCTCAACCTGTATGTGAGCGGCGAGGACGAAGACGATCGCTCCGAGGCGAGCGCTCCGGCGGCGGCGAGCGCGGCCACGCAGGGCGCCACGACGGGCTCGGGGCCCGACGCTTCGGCGCAGGCCGCGGGAGCGGACGCCGGCGAAGGGGGCTCGTGATGAAGGTCGCCTACTGGCCCGGCTGCGTCAGCCGCGGATTCACGCCCGAGCTGCACGGCTCGATGGCGAAGGTGGCGCCCCTGCTGGACCTCGAGCTGGTGGAGCTCGACCGCGCCAACTGCACGGGCTGCGGCGTGATCGCCGAGCACAACCAGGAGCTGGCGGACACGCTCAACGCGCGCACGTTCGCGCTCGCCCAGCAGGTGCAGGGGGCGGAGCTGATGATGAACATCTGCTCGACCTGCCAGGGGGCCCAGAGCGAGTGCCAGGAACGGTTGGACGCGAGCGCCGACTACCGGGCGCAGGTCAACGAGACGCTCGGCGGCGAGGGGCTCAGCTACGAGCGCGGGCTCACCAACAAGAACTTCCTGTGGCTGCTGGTGGAGGAGATCGGGCTGCAGGAGCTGCGCTCGAAAGTGCGCCGCCCGCTGACGAACCTGAAGGTCGGGCCCTTCTACGGCTGCTACATCGTGCGGCCCCGCGTGCGCCTTGGGATCGACTCCGAGCACCCCCGCGACCACTACCTGGAGCAGCTGATCGACGCGCTCGGGGGAACGGTGATCGAGTATGCGGGAATGCGCAAGTGCTGCGGCTTTCCGATCGTGACGATGAACAAGGAGGCCTCGCTCAAGCAGGCGGGGCGCCATCTCGGCGACGCGCTCGACGCCGACGCTGACTGCCTCGTGACCCCCTGCCCGCTGTGCCATCTGAATCTCGACCTGCAGCAGCCACAGGCCGAAGGTGTGGTGGGGCGCGAGCTGAAGATGCCGGTCCTGCACCTGCCGCAGCTGGTGGGCCTCGCACTCGGGCTCGATCCCAAGGAGCTCGGGCTGGGCCGCCACATCGTGCGGCCGACGTCGGTGATCGACTGGTCGACGTCGGTGGTGGGCGCGGCCGCGTAGATGCGCGCGTCGTGAAGATCCTCACCGTCGTCGGCAACCGTCCCCAGTTCATCAAGGCCGCGGCGCTCTCGCGGCCGCTGCGCGAGCGCCACCAGGAGGTGCTGGTGCATACCGGCCAGCACTACGACCCCGAGCTCTCGGCGGTGTTCTTCGACGAGCTCTCGCTGCCGGCGCCCGATCACGAGCTGGGGATCGGCGGCGGATCGAACGCCTCCCAGACCGCGCGCATGCTGGGGGCGCTCGAGCGACTGCTCGAGCGCCTCGCGCCCGATGCGACGCTCGTCTACGGCGACACCAACTCGACGCTCGCGGGGGCGCTCGCGGCGGCGCAGGCGGGGGTTCCGGTGATCCACGTCGAGGCGGGGATGCGCTCGTTCGAGCGCACGATGCCCGAGGAGCTCAACCGCGTGCTGGCCGACCAGCTGAGCGCGCTGCTGCTGTGCTCCTCGCAGGTGGCTGCCGAGAACCTGCGCCGCGAGTCGGTCCCCGGCAGGGTCGAGGTGGTGGGCGATCTGATGGTGGACGTCGCGCTCGCGCGCCTGCCTCAGGCGCGGTGCGATCAGAAGACGCTGCGCGCGTTCGGCGTCAGCCGCGGGGGCTATGCGCTGTGCACGGCGCACCGCGCCGCCAATGTCGACGATCCCGCGCGCCTGCGCCTGCTGGTGGAGCTGCTCGGCACGCTCGCAGAGCGTGGTGGGCTGGCGCTCGTGCTGCCGCTGCATCCGCGCACGCGCGAGCGCCTGGCGCAGGAGGGGCTGCTGGCGCAGCTGCAGGGCACGCCGGGGCTGGTGCTGGGCGAGCCTGTCGGCTACATGCAGCTGAGCGCGCTGCTGTGCGGCGCCCGGGCGGTCCTGACCGACTCCGGGGGCGTCCAGAAGGAGGCGTACCTTGCCGGCGTGCCCTGCATCACGCTGCGAGCCGAGACCGAGTGGGTCGAGACCGTGCAGGCAGGCTGGAACACGCTGGTGGACCTCGACGCCGATGCGGCGCTTGCGGCGCTGAGCAGCGATCCGCCCGCAGAGCGCCCGTCGCTGTACGGCGACGGCCACGCAGCCGAGGGGTGCGTGCGTGCGATCGACGCGTTCTCGACGCAGATCGCGGCGGAGCCGCTGTGAGCCCGGTGCGCATCGGGGTCGCCGGCCTCGGCTACTGGGGCCCGAACCTGGCGCGCAACTTCGCCGCGATCGGCGGCTGCGAGCTGACGTGGCTGTGCGACCGCGACCAGGAGGCCCGCGGGCGCCTGGCACGGACGTTCCCGACGGCGCGCACCACCGCCCGGCTCTCGGACCTGCTCGAAGACCCGCAGCTCGACGCGGTGGCACTGGCGACCCCTGTGCCGACGCACGCGGAGCTGGCGGTGGCGGTGCTCGAGGCGGGTAAGCACTGCTTCGTCGAGAAGCCGCTTGCGACCAGCGCCGCCGATGCCGAACGGGCTGTCGCGGCGGCCGAGCGCTCGGGAGCCACGCTGATGGTGGGCCACCTGCTCGAGTACCACCCGGCGGTGACGCGCCTGAAAGAGCTGCTCGACCGCGGCGAGCTCGGCGACCTCTACTACGTATACGGCAACCGCCTGAACCTCGGGGTCCTGCGCGCCGATGAGAACGCGCTCTGGAGCCTCGGCGCACACGACGTCGCGGTCGTGCTGGCGCTGGTCGAGCAGGAGCCCGACCTCTGCCTGGCGCAGGGATCGAGCTTCGTGCGCGAGGGGGTCGAGGATGTCGTGTTCTGCTTCCTGCGCTTCCCCTCCGGTGCGGTTGCGCATCTGCATCTGTCCTGGCTCGACCCCCACAAGGAGCGGCGCCTGACGGTGGTCGGCTCAAGGCGGATGGCGACGTTCGACGACATGCGGATCGAGGGGAAGCTGACCGTCTATGACAAGGGCTTTGACGAGGATGCGCGTTCCTGGGGCGAGTACATCGCACGCTCGGGCGACACGTTCTCGCCCCGCATCGCCAACCTCGAGCCCCTGCGGCTCGAGTGCGAGCACTTCATCGAATGCCTGCGCAGCGGCAGCACCCCGCGCTCGGACGGGCTCAGCGGCCTGCGCGTGGTAAGGGTGCTGGAGCGCTTGCAGCGCTCACTGGACGTTTGATCTATTACGGCTGGGACCGCATCAGGCGGCTATAGGATGTGTCCGAAATAGGGAGGAGAAGCGGGAGCCCGTCTCGAACCCGCTCTACACAAAGATGCTCCTTGTACTCATCCCAATCGCCTGGATCGCCATTGTGACGCTGGTTGTGGCGGCGTGCCAGGCATCGGCGCGAGCGGACGTAGGGCTGTTCGCCTCGGCCGCAAGCGGCTCGGCATCAGACTCCCAATTCGCCTGGGAGCGCTCCGAGCCAAGCCAGCCCGGAGTCAGAGACAATGACGAAGGAGTGTGCCCGGGGGAGCCCTTCGGGAGGAGCGGCGGACGCCCCGTCGCCCGCCGCCTCCCTACAGCCCGCGCCGTCCGAGGACGTGGGGCACGGTCCGCAACAGGATCTTGATGTCGGTCCATAGTGACCAGTTGGCGACGTACAGGTAGTCCATCGCCACCATCTCCCTGAGCGGCACGCGCGCAGGGCCGAGTATCTGCCAGGGGCCTGTCATCCCCGGCATCAACTCCAGGCGCCTGCGATTCCAGCCCTCGATCCTGCGATCCTCCTCGATCACCAGCGGGCGCGGTCCCACGAGGCTCATCTCGCCTCTGAAGATGTTCAGCAGCTGCGGCAGCTCGTCCAGGGCTGTCTTGCGCAGAAAACGCCCCACGCGCGTCATGCGCGGATCTTCGGCGATCTTGAAGAGCCCCTCCTGGGCTTCATTCTGGTCGCGTAGCGCATCCTTCATCTCATCCGCCTCCTTCACCATCGTGCGGAATTTGAGCATGTAGAAGCGCTGGCCGTAGCGACCGACGCGCAGCTGACGGAAGAAGACCGGGCCCGGGCTGTCGAGCTTGATCGCGATCGCGATCGCGATCATCAGCGGCGACACCGCCAGCAGCCCCAGCGAGGCGCCGAGCAGATCGAACATCCGCTTCACCGCCATCGAGGAGCGCGTCAGGTCGAAGCGACGGACGCCCAGCAGCGTGACTCCGTGAAGCTCGTCGAACTCGACTGAGGAGCCGACGACCTCGAGCAGCCGCGGCAGCACGGTCACGCGCACCCCGACGGCCTTCAGCGTTCGGACCAGGTTCAGCACCTGCCCCTGCTCGGCCCCGATCCAACCCGGCGCGACGATCACACGATGAACGTCCATCGAGTACGCCAGATCGCGGATCTCGGCGAGCCGCGGGGCCGAGAAGACCTCGCTCGACCACTGCTCAGCCTTGTCCATGTCGAGGTGGGCGACGACCTCGGCCTTGATGCCCGGGTGGCCGGTGAGCTTGGCGCAGACCATGTCGGCGGCAGCGTCGTCGCCGATGAACAGGCATCGCTCTCGCGGAGCGACCCGCAGCGCGATCATCCGCGCCACCGTGCGCGAGAGGATCAGCAGCGCGGCCAATGTCAGCCACAGGAACAGAGCCTCGCGCCGATCGAGCGCGCCGTTGACGATCACGCCGCCCGAGAACAACGCGACCAGCGCGCATAGGGTTGCGAGCTGGAACAGCCTCGGCGCCTCATCGAGCGTCGTCTTGCGCAGCAGCATCTCGTCGCGGTCGTACAGACCGGTCACCTTCGCCGCGACCAGCAGGATCGGCAGGCACGCGAGCGCAGCCCAGGTCAGCTGCAGCGGTCGCGCGGCGAGCTCGATCGTCAGCACCAGAGCGGCGACGATCGCAAACACGTCTGCTGCCAGCAGGCAGCGGCGAAACAGCGCGTCGCGGCGAAGGCATGCGCCCGGGCCGCGTTCGTCGGCCATCCGCGCCCTCGACCAGCGGCTGCGGCCACCCAATCCCGTCGCTGACCCGCTTGCACCCAGGGCGCCACCCCACGGCAAGTCCGCTTCGGTCCCTCTCCCTGTTTCGACCCTCATGTCCCCTCAGGCCTCCTTGCTCGCCGCCACCTGCATCCCGACCGACCGGCGAATGGTACCGCGCCGTAGGTATCCGTGCCACGCCGCCCCAGTTCCGCCATGGGCATATCCTCGCCCTGCCTGCTCAAACGAATGTCGAGATCTCGTTACGCCTGCTCAAGCTCCTCGAAAGACAGCTCCTCTTCAGCGGATGGTAGCTCCTGCGGCTCGCCAGGGCCAGTGTGCAAGCCAGCGCCCGGACTGCGCCCGCAGAGCAAGGCCGGCCGTGAGTTCACAGCCCGCGCCCAGTTGCCTGTTCGCGAGCCAGCCGCATCCGAGCCCCGGCTCGGGGCGGGCGCTCTGAAGTCAGCTCAGGCGCCGGCGACGAAGGGCTGCTCGGGGGCGATCGTTCCCTGCCCCGAGAGCTCGAAGGCGTCGTGCAGGGTGCGCACCGCGAGCTCGACGCGCTCGCGTGGGATCACGCAGGAGATCTTGATCGGCGAGGTCGAGATCATCACGATGTTGACCTCCTCGCGAGCGAGCACTGCGAAGACCTTCGCCGCGACGCCAGGGTGCGAGCGCATGCCGGCTCCGACGATCGAGACCTTGCCCATCTCCTCGTGGGCGACGAGGTCGCTGAAGGCGTCGGCGGCGAGCGGCTCGAGCGCGCCGCGCGCCGCGCGCAGGTCCTCGCGCGGGACGGTGAAGGAGATCTCGGCGCGCCCCCCGGCCGAGGTGGGCTCGTTCTGCACGATCATGTCGACGTTGACGTTGGCCTCGGCGAGCGCGCCGAAGATCCGCGCGGCCGCGCCCGGCTCGTCGGGCACTCCGATCAACGTCAGCCGCGCCTCCTCGACGCTGTGGGTGACCGCTGTGATGAGTGGTTGCTCCACGTTCGAGTCTCCTTCCCCGAGCACAACGGTACCGGGCGCGTCGCCGAAGGAGGAGCGGCAATGGATCCGCACGCCGTGGTTGCGCGCGTACTCGACCGAACGCAGCTGCAGCACGCCCGCGCCTGAGGCGGCCATCTCGAGCATCTCCTCGAAGGACACCGTGTCGAGCTTGCGAGCGTCCGCGACGATGCGCGGATCGGCGCTGAAGACGCCGGGCACGTCGGTGTAGATCTCGCAGACCTCCGCTCCAACCGCGGCAGCGAGCGCGACGGCGGTCGTGTCCGAGCCGCCGCGGCCGAGCGTGGTGACGTCGCTGGAGTCGGTCGATACGCCCTGAAAGCCCGCAACGAGCACGATTCGGTCCTCGTCAAGCGCCTCCAGGATGCGCTCGGCGCGGACGTCGATGATGCGTGCCTTGGTGTGCGAGGAGTCGGTCACTATCCCCGCCTGCGATCCGGTCAGGGAGATCGCGCGGTGGCCGAGGTCGTGGATCGCCATCGCGCACAGCGCGCAGGAGATGCGCTCGCCGGTCGACAGCAGCATGTCCATCTCGCGCGGCTCGGGCGTCGGCGAGACCTCCTCGGCCATGGCGATCAGCTCGTCGGTGGTCTTGCCGCGCGCCGAGAGCACCGCGACCACCTTGCATCCGGCCTCGCGCTTGGCGACGACACGCCGCGCGGCATGCTTGATGCGCGCAGCGTCGGCCACGGAGGTTCCACCGAACTTCATCACGACGATGTCGGACATCGTGCAAAACAGTATTGCTCGGCCTACAGAGAGCGCCGTCCTGCGAGGGCCTTGCCGAGCGTGACCTCATCGGCGTACTCCAGGTCAGAGCCCACGGGCAGCCCGCTGGCGAGCCGCGTCACGGTGATCTCGGGGGCGCGCTCGCGCAGCTCGTGGGCGATGTGCAGGGCAGTCGCCTCGCCGGTGGTGGTGGGGTTGGTGGCGAGCACCACCTCCCTCACCGGCCCGGTCTCCGACTCCAAGCGCGCATACAGCTCGGCGATGCGCAGATCCTCGGGATCGACGCCATCGATCGGGGACAGGGCGCCGCCGAGCACGTGGTAGACGCCCGCGTACTCGTGCGTGCGCTCCATCGGGATCACGTCGCCCGGCTCCTCCACCACGCAGATCAGCGCATGGTCGCGCCGCGAGTCCTGGCAGATGCGACAGCGCGACTCGTCGGTGAGGTTGAAGCAGACCTCGCACAGGCGGATCCGTTCCTTGACCTCGCGGATCGCCTGCGAGAGCGCGACTGCGTCCTCATCGGAGGAGCGCAGGATGTGAAACGCGAGCCGCTGCGCGGTGCGCGTGCCGATGCCCGGGAGCTTGGAGAGCTCTGTCACGAGCCGCTGGACGGGCGGCGCGTAGCTGCTCACGGCTGCAGCCCGGGCAACCCGAGGCCGCCGAGGCCGCCGAGATCCATCCCGCCCGTAGCGCCTCCGAGTCTGCTCGCCGCGAGCTCCTGAGCCGCGCGCAGCGCCTCGTTCATCGCCGCCAGGACCATGTCGGCGAGCATCTCGACGTCGTCGGGGTCGACCGCCTTGGGGTTGATCTGAACCGACTTCACGCGCAGGTCGCCGGACACCTGCACGGTCACCATCCCGCCACCCGCGGAGGCCTCGACCGTCTCGTGCTCCAGCTGCGCCTGCGCCTGCTCCATGTCCTCCTGCATCTGCTGCACCTGCTTGAGCATCTGCTGCATGTTCGGCATCCGCTGCTGCTTCGGTCCCTTCGCCATGAGTCAGGCCTCCTTCCGGTTTTCCGCGAGCTGCCCGTGGACGCCCCGATCAGGTTCGTGCTCGGGCCCAGGTTCGTGCGCCGGCGGGGACATCGATGCCTCGAGGTCGTGCGCCGAATCTACGGGCGCCTCGGGGGCCGGGTGCTCGCCCCCGACGGGCGACTGCGGGGGCTCGTGGGCCTCGCCCTCGGGCACCAGCTCCTCGGCGTCGAGCTCGGACTTGAAGCGCTCGATCCACTCCTCCTCGCTGTAGCTCGCCGGACCGCCTCCGGGCGCGGCCTGCAAATCCTCGCACAGCTCATAGCTGATCCGCCAGCGCCCGCCGGTGAGCTCGCGCAGCGCCTCGGCGACGATCGCGCGGTTGGACGGATCCTCGGCCTTCTTCTTCAGGAACGCCGCTCCCATCGGGAAGCCGACGATCAGATCGCGACCCGTCACCTCGACGGGCCGGGCATCGGCGATCACAGCCCCGCACAGGGCGTGCGCGGCGTCCACCAGCTCGACGACGGCAGGCCACAGCGCGACCATCTCGCCGATTTCCTCCACCGCGATCGGATCGGGCGCGGTCGAGAGCGGCGCCTCACTCGCCGGCGCCGGCGGCGCTGGCTGCGGCGGAGCACCGCCTGGCGCCGCTGCAGTGCCCTGCGATTGGGCGCCATCCCGGTGTGGAGCGGCGTCCACGGGCCGCCCGGCATTCGGAGCCTGGCCATCCGGAGCCTGGAGGCCATCCGGAGCCTGGAGGCCATCCGGAGCCTGGACGCCATCCGGAGCCTGGAGGCCATCCGGAGCCTGGACGCCATCCGGGACCCGGTCGCCATCCGGAGCCTGGACGCCATCCGGGACCCGGTCGCCATCCGGAGCCTGGACGCCATCCGGGACCCGGTCGCCATCCGGAGCCTGGACGCCATCCGGGACCCGGTCGCCATCCGGAGCCCGGCCGGCATTCGGAGCCCGGCCGGCATTCGGGACCCGGTCGCCATCCGGAGCCCCGCTGCCACCCGGAGCTTGGTGGCCATTCGCGGCCCGGCCGGCGTCGGTGGGCGCAGCGCCCGCCTGCGCCCCGCCTTGCGTGGACGAAGCTCCCCCATCCTCGAGTCGCGCGATGCGCTGCAGCAGCGCCGAGGTCGAGGGATCGACTTCGGGCCGCGCAGCCTTGACGAGCGCGAGCTCGAGGCTGGTGCGGGGATCTGTGCCGGCGCGAACGCTCTCGAGCGCGTCCCCGAGCAGCTCCAGCAGCCGCACCACCGTCTCGTGCCCGACCCGCTGTGCCTGTGCCAGCAGCTTCGCGTCGCTCTCGGGAGTGAGCGCAAGCTCCGTGGGAACCTCGCCCAGTGTCTGAACCAGCAGCAGCTCTCGCGCGCGCTCCTGCAGGTCTGAGGCGAACGAGCCCGCGTCGCGTCCGGCCTCCGCACACTCAGCCAGCGCGAGCAGCGCGCCCCGCGCGTCGGCCCCGGCGACGGCGTCGACGGTTCTTTCCAGGAGCTCTGAGTCGGCGATGCCGAGCACGGCGAGCACGTCCTCGAGGACGATCGTCGCGCCGCTGTATGCGGTCAGCTGCTCGAGCGTCCCGAGCGCGTCCCTGAAGCTCCCGGTCGCGGAGCGTGCGAGCGCGGCGATCGCCTCGGGCGGGATCTCGATCGACTCAGCCTGGGCGGTCCTTGTGAGCACCTGCGCGATCTGCTCGATGGTGGGGCGCTGGAAATCGAAGCGGTGACAACGGTCCACCACGGTGGCCGGCACTTTCTGCGCCTCGGTGGTGGCCAGCACGAACACCGTGTCGGGCGGCGGCTCCTCGAGGGTCTTCAGGAACGCGTTCCAGGCGGCTGTCGAGAGCATGTGCGCCTCGTCCAGGATGTAGACCTTGCGCCGCCCCGACACCGGCGCGAAGGCGACGCTTTCGCGCAACTCGCGAATGTCGTCGACGGAGTTGTTCGACGCAGCATCCATCTCGATCACGTCGAGCGAGCTCGCACGGGCGATCGCCACGCACGATTCGCACTGGCCGCAAGGGCTCACCGTCGGCCCCCGCTCGCAGTTCAGGCAGGCCGCCAGGATCTTCGCGGTCGAGGTCTTGCCGGTGCCGCGCGAGCCCACGAACAGGTAGGCGTGGTGCACGCGGTCGCGCTCCACCGCGTTGCTGAGAGTACGCACGACGGCGTCCTGGCCCACCACATCCGCGAAGGTGCGTGGCCGGTGCCTGCGATACAGGGACGCGGACTGCTGCTCTGCAAGGGGCTCGTTCGGCACCGCCCTGCTGAGTCTACCCGCGCCCGAGCGCGTCTCGATGGCGAGCGCGAGCGATAGCGTCCGCGCCGATGAGCGCCTTGATCAAGCGCCTGACGACCCCTGCGGCGATCGTGCTCGGCGCGATCGTGCTGCGGCTGCTCGCAGGGGTGGGGTTCGTCAACTACGACACCCTCTATGCGCTTGCGTGGGGGGGCCAGCTCGCGCGCGGCAGCACCCCCGCCTACGGCGTCCCGATCGCCCCCACCCCGCATCCCTTGGTCGAGGTCTTCGGCGTCGTCCTCGAGCCGTTCGGCCCGCACGCGACGATCGAGGTGACGGTCGCGCTCGCATTCCTGTGCCTGTCGGCGTGCGCCTGGGTGATCTACGCGCTCGGCTCCTGCTGGTTCTCGCGCGCGGCCGGAGCGCTCGCGGCGCTCCTGTTCATCACGCGCGTGCCGGTCCTGTCCTATGGGGTCCGGGCGTATGTCGACCTGCCCTATGTGCTGCTCGTGCTCGGGGCGCTGCTGGTCGAGTCGCGCCGGCGGCGGGCGGGCGCGCCGGTGCTGGCGCTGCTCGCGCTCGCCGGCCTGTTGCGCCCGGAGGCGTGGGCGTTCTCGGGCCTGTACTGGCTGTACCTGCTCGACCTGCTGCCACGGCTCGAGCGAGCCGACGGTCGCCGGCGGGTGCGCTGGCGACGCGCCCCCGAGGAGAAGGCCCCCGCAGGCGTGCCCGCGGACATGCTGGCGAAGGCGAGGCTCACGCTGCTCGCGCTGTCGGCGCCGCTGGTGTGGATCGTCAGCGACCTCGCGATCACCGGCGAACCGCTGTGGTCGTTGACCAACACGCGTCATACCGCCGGTGTCCTGGACCGCGTGACGGGGATCGGCAACGTCCCCGAGTACATACCGCGGCGGATCGGCGAGATCCTGCGCCCCCCAGTGCTCGTCGGCGCGGCGCTCGGGGGGGTCCTCACGCTGCTGTGGCTACGCCGGCGCGCCCGGCTCGGTGCGATCGCAGGAGTCGCGGCGGTCGTCGTGTTCGCGCTCTTCGCGGCATTCGGGCTGCCGATCGACACCCGCTACGCGTTCCTCGCGGCTGCGATCCTGTGCATCTTCTGCGGCGCCGGCGTGTTCGGCTGGACGCTGCTCGAGTCGGGAGACGGACGGCGACGCTGGTGGATGGCGGGCAGCCTCGTGGTGGCGCTGGCGCTCGTGGCATACGCCCCCAGCCAGTACCGCTCGGCGCACACCGAACTCGACAAACTCGCGCGGCAGCAGACGATCGAAGACGACCTCGTGGCGCTCGTGCGCGATCACGTGGTCGGCCTGCAGTGCGGGCGGGTCGGTGTTCCGAACCACGCGCCGATCCCGCTGCTCTCGCTGTATCTGAAGACGAGCCCCGCGAACATAGTCAGCGCGCAGGTCCATCAGATCACGCACGGCGTGTACCTCGACCCCGCGAGCGTCGAGGTCGAACGCGACTACGTGCTCGACCCCCACGACCCCCATCTGCCGGTGTCCGTGCCGCCGGGCTTCACGGAGGCGGGCACGAATCATTCCTGGCTAGTGTTCAAGGACTGCTCATGAGCGCGATTCACGCCCGGGCGGCTTGCCGGCGGAGCGGGGAGCTATATGTACTTTTCTGAGAGCTGTATCGCCATGGCATTACACCCTCGGGAAAAG
This sequence comes from uncultured Solirubrobacterales bacterium, assembly GCA_963706765.1. GTDB lineage: Bacteria > Actinomycetota > Thermoleophilia > Solirubrobacterales > Solirubrobacteraceae > Palsa-744. The sequence continues at coordinate 1,090,061 of OY970168.1, forward strand.
CTAATGGACCGTGCACCCCTCCTCGAAGCTCCGCACACCGGCCACTGGTCACCGTCTGAGACTCCGGTCCGGGAGCTCCCGCTGCGCCTGCCGGGGATCGCTTAAGGCTGCTTCCTTCCGGACCTGACCTGGTTCGCGAGCCGACACCGCGCGGGACCCGACACCATCGACGCCTCCGGCGGCGAGGCGACCGGGGCGAAGACCCCTCGAAAGGGGAGTTCAGCCCCGCTAGAGCGGATTGCGGGTACAGGGTGCCGCTACATCCCCGCCTAGCACGGTCCGCGCTGGATCGTAGCCGCTCGTGAGTCGTGCGCGGCCTGAAGCCGCCCTGGCCATGCCAAAAAGCTCGTTTACCAGGGATTTCCCGGATGCGCCCGGTCGAGCGACGGTCTAGCTTCAGTGGCCGGCAGGCGACAAGCAGTACATCGTGCCGACCGACGGATCGCGGGGCTCCGGCGACGGCACTGGCGGCGCGGGCACGGTCTTCACCCGACAGGTGCGCTTCGACGATGACGGCAATGTCGAAAAGGGCGAAGGCCCGTTCCCCGAAGGCATGCTCACCGTGAACGGCGGCCGGCCCGCCGGCTACTACCCGCCTCCCGACGGAACACCGATTGAAGACTCCTGGGGCTCGAGCGGGCGCCGGCTCGTGCTGTCCGGCGAGGCGCGGGTGTACGCGCACACGCTCGAGTTCGGCGAAATCGACGTCACCGAAGGCTCGACACTGACGACGCCGCCGAGCGATCCGATCGACCTCGCGGACTCGAGCCTGGGGCTGGCCACGAATCGCCTGATCGTCGGCCCGACCAGCCAGGTGAGCGTCTCCGGGCGCGGCTATGAAGGCGGCGATGAGCATGACGAAAACGGCTACGGGGCGGGCCAGACGGCCGCCGGCATCGAACCGGCGACGCAACAGTTCGGTGGCTCCCACGGGGGAGTGGGCGGCTCCGACGTGCTGTCCGGGGGCTCACGGCGGGAAGGGGCCCACGCGGGCGGGACCTACGACGATCCCGAACACCCGACATCGCCCGGCGCTGGCGGGGCGGCGGACGCCGAACCCAGCGGCGCCCACGGCAATCCGGGCGGGGGGGCGCTCGAGATCGAAGCCCAGAGCATCGATGACGAAGGCGTGATATCCGCCGACGGACAGTCATCCGCGGGACCGACCGTAGCTGAACCGACCCCGTTCGACCGCAGCACGGGCGACGGCGGAGCGGGTGGAAGCATCGTGCTCGTCGCCGGAGCGCTCGCCGGCCACGGCAGCATCAGCGCGGCCGGAGGTTCGACGTGCCTGCAGGTGCCGCCGCTGCTGCTCGGCGGGCACGCCGCGTGCCCCCGGGGGTCAGCGGCGGGGGCGGGGGCGGACGAATCGCGATCCAGGCCGCGAGCGCCTGTAAATGGGGCGGGCATGTCACGCCCTCGCAAAGCACAAACGCGTGAGCGCAAGGGTCTCCGCAAGCGTCGAGGACGGGGCAGGCGTGCAGACCACGAAGACGCTCACGATCGTCCTCGAGCGCTGAAGCCGGACACCCCGGGGTGCCGCTCGCGTACGAGGCCCTCGGCCCGGTGCGGCCAGCGATCGCCCTGGCCCAGCTGCCCGCCGCCACGCGATCACGAGATGGTGATCCGTTGGCTCGTGCCTCGCGGTGCTTGAGGCTGAGTCGAATATGCCGAAGGTGTAGATATGCGGATCGGTTCGTGGCGCCCGCATCTGAGCCTTACGCAGACGGCCGCGCTGGTGAGCCTGATCCCGATCGTGGCGCTGGGGTTCGCGCTGGCGCGAGTGCTGGAGGATCAGGTCGCCAAACAGACGGTCAACGACGCGGCCGAGTCCGCGCAGCTGATCGCGAGGATCGGAATCCAGCCCCAGCTCTCACAGGCAGAGATGCGGGACGGCCTCACCGCAGCGCAGGTGCGCTCGCTCGATGGACAGTTGAGTGGCCGCTCGGTGACGAGAGACCTTGCGCGCATCAAGATCTGGAACACCCGCCATGAAGTGATCTACTCCGACGATCACGCGCTGATCGGGCACAAACTGCCGCCGAGCGATGACCTCGAGGCGGCGCTCGCCGGGCGCCCGCAGGCCGCGGAGGTGATAACCCCCGAGCGACACAGCGAGACGGCGACCGAGGTCGGTCTTGGACGGCTCGTGGAGGTGTACGTACCTCTGCATTTCTCGCGCTCGAGCTCCCCGGCAGGGGCGTTTGAGATCTACCTGAGCTACGCGCCCATCGCGGCGGCGATCGCACACGACAAGCGCACGATCGCGCTGGTGGTGTTCCTCGGGCTCGCGCTGCTGTGGGCGGTGCTGTTCCGGATCGTCGCGGGTGCGTCGCGCAGGCTGCAGCGCCAAGCCAGGGAGAACCGCCAGCTGGCCCACTACGACCAGCTCACGGGCCTTCCCAACCGCAACCTGTTCATCGACGGACTTGCCGCCAGGCTGGGACGTGGTGCGGCGCACGACGAGACCGCGGCGGTGCTGTTGCTCGATCTGGACGGGTTCAGGGAGATAAACGACACGCTGGGCTACGTGACGGGCGACGCGGTCCTGCGTGAGATCGGCAGGCGGCTGCGCGCGGAGCTCGGACACGACGCCCTTGTGGCACGGCTCGGCCAGGACGAGTTCGCGGTGCTGTGCGGGCGCGTCGAAGGGCCCGGGGAGGCCCTCGCAACGGCCTCGCAGATCCAGTCGAGCCTCGACCGGCCCCTGCCGCTGGAGGGCGGGACTCTCGACGGCGGCACGCTGCACATCGAGACGAGCATCGGCATCGCGATCGCGCGCGACCACGACGCGAGCCCCGAGACGCTGCTGCGCCGGGCCGATGTCGCGCTCGAGCGCGCGAAGTCCAATCGCAGCGGCGTCGAGGTCTACGCGCCCGAGAAGGATCGCTTCGATCCGGCGCGCTTGGCGCTGCTCGGCCAGGTTCATCCGGCGCTCGAACGCGGCGAGCTGATCGTCTACTACCAGCCCAAGGCCGATCTGCGCAGCGGCAGGCTGATCGGCGTCGAGGCGCTGCTGCGCTGGCAGCATCCCGAACGTGGCCTGCTCGGCCCGGGCGAGTTCATCCCGCTCGTGGAGCAGACTTCGCTGGTGGGACCGGTCGCGCTGTACGTGATCGAGCAGACGCTCGCCCAGACAGCGCGCTGGCGGGAGCTGGGCCTGCACCTGACCAGTGCGGTCAACCTGTCGGCGCGGAACCTGCTCGATCCCGAGCTCCCGCAGCGCATCGAGGAGCTGCTCCGCGCGAGCGCCACCCGGCCCGAGGAGCTCGTCGTGGAGGTGACCGAGAGCGCGGTGATGGCCGATCCCGAGCGTGCTGTCGGCGTCCTCGAGCAGCTGCGCGCGATGGGCGTGGGCGTGGCGATCGACGACTTCGGCACTGGCAACGCCTCGATCGCCTACCTCACCAGGCTCCCGGCGAACGAGATCAAGATCGACTCGTCGTTCATCACGAACCTCTGCGAGAGTCCGCGCAACGAGGCGATCGTGCGGTCCACGATCGACCTCGCGGCACGCCTCGAGTTGAGCGTCGTCGCCGAGGGGATCGAGACCCAGGACGTCTGGGAGCAGCTGCGAAGCCTCGGCTGCGAGATCGGCCAGGGCTATCTGATCTCGCACCCCGCCCCCGCCGATGAGCTGACGCCCGCGCTGCTAGGCGGGGCCCGCGCGCTCGGCGTACCCGTACTCGCCTGAGCCAGCGCCAGCGTGAGCGGCATCGCCGCGAAGGTTGTTGCACACAACGAACCGCAGTTACGTTAGGCTGCCCGGCCGTGACCAACTTCAGAGACTCCTCCTCCCGCTTTCAGCACGCCCACGCCCATCTCGGCATCGCGCTCGCCGCAATCGTGGCGACGGTCCTGATCGCCGGCTGCGGCTCCAGCGGCTCCAGCACGATCACGGTCGGAAACGAGAACAAGTCCGACGAAGCCCTGGCGAGCGCGACGACGGCGAAAACGACTTCCACCACAGCGACGACGCCAACGAGCGGCCCGCTCTCCAAAGAGCCCAAGGTGCCCTCTCACAGCCCACCGGCGCCGACCAAGCTGGTGACCAAGGAAATCATCACCGGCACCGGCCCCGAAGCAAAAACGGGCGACGAAGTGACGGTCAACTACGTGGGCGCGCTGTACAACGGCGGCAAGGTGTTCGATGCGTCCTGGAAACGGAACGAACCCTTCAAATTCACGCTCGGCAAAGGCCAGGTCATCCCCGGTTGGGAACAGGGCGTAGCCGGCATGAAGGTCGGAGGCAGGCGCGAACTGATCATCCCGCCGTCGCTCGGATACGGGGCGAAAGGCTCGCCCCCGGCGATTCCGCCGAATGCGCCGCTGGTGTTCATCGTGGATCTGCTCGGCACGTAGGAGCTTCGGAGCCCATCTCGATCAAGCCTGTGCGCTGCGCGGCGCTGCTCCTTCTGCTGAGCGGTGTCGTGGGCGTACTCGCAGGCTGCGGTGGCACGCAGGCGACTCCTGCCCAGCTGAGGCTGGAACGCGAGGACCTGATCGCGATCAGCAGGGCCCTGCGCAGGGTCGAGCCCTCGGTCACGCACGAGCTGGTGGCGGCCAAATCCGCCTGGCCGCTGATCGCCAACGGCCTGCCTGGCGGACCCCTGCACGCGGTTCGCGCGCACGTGAAGACGGCGGCGCAAAGCGCAACCGGCATCGCGATGCTCGCGCTGTTCGGCGAAGCGCAGGCGGCGTCGCTGACAGGGCCGACGGCGCTGCTGGCGGGCCTGTTCAGGACCTACCGTGGCCTGACAACCCGCGGCTGGCAGCTGACCGGCTCGGCGATCGACGAGATCGAAGCCGCGCGAGCGCCCGCGACCGAATCGCCAGGCGGCGGAGCCGCTGGCGCCAACGGGGCCGGCACGGCGGCCGCCGCCAACGGAGCGGGCACGGCGCCCGGCACGACCACGGCGAGCCGCACCGCGGCACTCGCGGCCGCTCGCTTTGCACGCGACAACGTCGCGCTGTACATCGAGAGCATCTACGACGGCCACTTTGATCTCGCGCAGATCGGCAAGAAGCTCAGCGCTGGCTACGCCAAGCTCGGCGGCGCGGCTGCGTTCGGCAATACCCTGACGCCGGCCGAAGTCAGCTCGCTCGCTGACGCCTACTCAGAAGCGTCCGCGCGGCTGCACCCGCACGTGGGGGTCAGGCTCGGCTCATAGCCCCTCTGAGGCCGAGAGCGAGAACACGAGCGGGAACGGCTCGGCGCTCGCAAACGCCTCCCGCAGCGTCGCCTCGTCGGGGTAGCTCGCCGCCAGACGACGCGCCTCGCAGCGGACCTCGACCCGCGGCTCGGCAAACGGCCAGGGGTCGACAGTCACCCACCGCTCGTCGAGGTCACGCAGCTCGATCGTCGTCGTCGCCTCGGCGCTCGGGACGTTCGCGACTCTGAATGGGCGCCAGCCGTTGCAGAGCGCCAGCGAGAACCCGTCCCAGGCCCACATCTGGCGCTGGATGCGCTCGCATTGCCGCTCCGACACGCCCAGGCGTGCCCGCAGGGTCTCCTGGCGAGCGCGCTCCTGCCCGACATGTGCCAGCAGCGCTCGCGCCTGGTCGGGAGGCGAGTTGCCGGCGCGTAGTTCAGATAGGGCCCGGCCATGCAGCGAGACGACGAGCGCCGCGTGCTCGCTCTGGCTGATCAGGCGCTCGGGCGCACTGCGCCAGATCGCAAGGTGGTCCTCGACGGTCAGCTCGAGGAAGCTCCGCGGCAAACCCGTTTCGGGGTTGAAGCGCGGCACGAGGTCGAAGGAGGCCCAGCCGATGTCGTGCTGCTCGGCGCCCAGCACGACCTCCTCGCGCGCCTCGACGACGCCAAAGCGCTCGTTGCCCCACGCTCGCGCCAGCTGACCCGAGAGCCAGGAGTGCGAGAGCTGTCCGATGACGAGCGCGCCATCGTCGTCGCGGCGAACCAGCACCGCTCGAGCGTAGCCGAGAGCCTTGGGGCCGGTGGCTCAGTAGTAGTCCTCGACGGTCGCCCCCCAGCCGGCGGAGTCCCTGCCGCCCGATACGGCTACGCGGAACAGGCCTGGACCGTCGTTGAATACGTGCGTCTGCGATTCGCCTTCGTTCAGTTCGACGCTGCCGAAGCTCGTGCCGGTATTGAGATCTTCGATCTTCGCGCTCGGTCCGAAGCACACGAACAGGAGCAGGCAAGTCCCTTCATAGCCCATCCGATATACGAGCCTGAAGCGGTTGCCGCGTATCCGGAAGGGCACGGAGCGGCCGTCATCGACTCCCGAGAAGCTCGTCAACGTGCGCCAACGAGGGGCCTCGGCGATGCTTAGCGCGACGGTCGATCCCCGGCGAGCTCTCGCGCGAGGTGCTGGCGATTGCTGTGTGACGACACCAGGCGTCGCGCCGGGGGCCGCCACCGGCGCTACGCCGTAGCGCAGCCCAGAACGCGCCAGCAGCGCCTCAGCCGATTGCGCCCGCTGGCCGACCACGGGCGGTACCTGCACCGGCGGTGGACCGGCGCTGAGCGTCACCAGGACGGCTGAGTTCTCGGCGACGCGAGTTCCCACCGCCGGGTCCTGCGTGACCGCGAGGCCCTCGGAGACATCGCTCGAATAGCGCGAAGAGAACTCCGGGCGAACGTGCAGGCGTCGCGCTCGCGCCCGCACGCCGGCACGTGGCAGTCCGCGCAGCTCGGGCACTGTCGTTCGCGGCGACCCGCCGGCGAGCAGCAGCAGCGCTGCTGCGCCTGCGCCGAGCGCAAGCGCAAGCAGCGTGAGCAGCGCCGTGCGGCGCGACCGCCGCCCCGGGCCACCCCCGTTGCGGCGCACAGCGGAAGTGGCAACCGGCGCTTTGGGCTCGGGCGGAGCTTTCGGCATCACGCGCGTTCGCGCCCCGAGCGCCTCGGTGACAGGAACCTCGTGAGCGTCCCTTCGCATGTCGCGCACGGTGGGCGCGCCGTCCGCCTCGGTCGACTCGCCCGATCGCACGGATGGCTCGGGTGACCCCAGCACCAGCGGCGTCGCGATCGAGCGGGGCGGACGAGAAGACGCCTCATGCAGTGCAGCCCCCATCTCGGCGCCGTCCTGGTAGCGCTTGGCCGGCTCCTTCTCGAGCGCCCGTTCGATGATCCGCGCCAAGGGCAGCGGCACGCGGCCGGGCAGCGGCGGTGGCGGGTCCTGCAGGTGGCGCAGACCGAGCTCCACAGCAGACCCATGCGCGAACGGAGGCTCGCCCGCGAGCATCTCATACATGACGACACCCGCGCTGTAGACGTCGGTCGCCGCCGAGGCGGGGCGCCCGCGGGCCTGCTCGGGCGACATGTACCGAGGTGTGCCGGCGACGGTAGCCGAGATCGCCTGCGAGGTCCCCTCGGCCAGGCGCGCCACGCCGAAGTCACCGATCTTGACCTTGCGGTCCAGGCCGAGGAGCACGTTTGCGGGCTTGATGTCGCAATGCACTATTCCGCGCGCGTGCGCGCTGGCAAGCGCACTGCAGAGCATTCCCGACACGAGCCAGGTCTCAGCGATCGTCATCGGTCCCCCGCGCAAGCGCTCAGCCAGGCTTTGCCCCTCGACGAGCTCGGCGACGTAGTACGGGCCCTCCTCGGAGCGACCGATGTCGAAGATCTGCACTATCCCCGGATCGTTGACGCGAGCGAGCAGTCGCGCCTCGCGCTCGAAGCGCTCGACCCACGCGCCGTCCTCCGCCCACCACGGCTTGATCACCTTCACCGCCACCTCGCGCTCCAGGCGCCTGTCAAAGCCCCGATAGACGCGTCCGAAGGCGCCCTCGCCGATCACGGCGCGGAGCTCGTAGCGGGAGTCCAGGGCGCGTCCGGCGAGGTCGGGCGTGCTCAGCATTCCCTGAGTATTCTGCGCGAGACTGCCGGATGCGGCGCCGGTGAGGACGCAATCGCACCGCGAGCTCGCGCTTCGGAAGCTCGGATCGGGCGCTCCGCAGTGGCGTGGCCGAGGGCCGTCACGCGCCGGAGACGCGCGAGCGCAGGCGACCCTGTCGTGCTAGTGGATCAACCCCGTGAGGCGAGCAGACTCAGCGCCTGTGAGTCGAGGGGCACGGCACAACGGCGGCCGGGGTGACGGATTCACCGCTCAGAAACCTGAGTTCCATCCTGACCGGAAAGCCACCCTTGCGGCATATCTTCGGATTGGTGATGTAGAAGACGGTCTTCTTGCCCTTTCGATAGGCGGCGCCAATCGTCACCTTGAACGAGAGCACCGAGGCGTACGGTGCGCCGGGAACCGTTTCGACCAGAGGCACCGTGACCAGCAGCTCTCGGCTGAAGGGAGCGCTCGCGTCGATCCAATGAGCCCTTTCGACGATTTGCAGCGACACGGGTGAGCTCCCATCGACATAGAAGACCAGGCCGTTGGAGGTGAAGAAGGGTTCGATCGTCACTGTCTCATGCACCAGTTCGTCACCAAAGGCGACGACGCCGAATGCTTCGCCTTGGGGTCCAGCGCTCGAATTCTTCGGACAGCCCGCCGCACCCTTGACTTCAAGCGTCGACGGTTCACAGGTGGCGAACCCGGCCGGGGTCAGGGTGACCCCGGCGGGCACGTAGACATGGATGCCTGTCAGTGGAGAGGGAAAGCCCCCGTATTCGTTACCGCTGATCGTGACTTGCGATTCCACCTCGGAGCCTACGCCGAGGATGTCGCCGGTGTCCGGGAATCCAGGGATCGGGATCGGCTTCACCTTGAGCGTGGCGCTCGGAGCCGCCATGGCCGTGGCCGCGAGCCCGAACGACAGGAATGCAGCCAGGATCGTGCTCGCCAGCGGCCGTCTCGCCGGGCCACGCACGGCTCGTGCGGCTCGTGCGGCTCGTGCGGCTTTATTCCCCGTCCGCGCCTCCATAGTCCTAATCGTACCATACAAGACAGACGGAGGTATTCGGATGATCAGGCTCGCCCCAGGGCGCGGCCCGACCGTGCGGCGATACTTCCCTGATGGCCGAGCCCCGCCGACCTCGATCAGGGCGACCGCAGGACCAGCCGGCCGACCCCAACGGCGATCGCGAGCTGCCGAATGGAGCCTCGAGCGAGGACACGCCAGAGAACGGCCGCCGTCAGGCAGGGGGAGCTGTGACGGCCAGCGCTCGGATCCCCGAACTCGACGAGCGCGCGCATGTGGCACTGCGAGAGGTGGGTCGGCGCTGGGCGGGTTGCATGCCGCCACCGGCGGTATGGGAGCGCGCGCTGCCCGTCGACAGGGCCCTTGACTTCAGCGATCCAGAGCAGTCCCGCGTCGGGCGATTCGTCCATATCCAGAGCTCGCTGCGGGGGGCGAGCGACGATGACCTCGAGGCGACATCCGCGGGCGCCGAGGGTGGCTCGCGGTGGAGCCACGTCGCCTATAGGGCGCGCCGGGTGCTGATCGGCCCCGCGCTGCGCAGCACGGCGATCGCGCAGGAGCAGATGGGACGCCTGCTCGCGCTTGCGGTCCTCTCGCCCGATGCGCTCTCCTCGGTGGCCTACGGGCCGGAAGCGATGCTGGCGGTGCTGGTGCTCGCCGGCTCGGCGCAGCTGAAGCTCTCGTTGCCGATCGGGGCGGCGCTCGCTGTGTTGATGCTCGCAGTCGGCCTCGGCTACCGCCAGGTGATCCGGGCCTACCCCCACGGTGGAGGCTCCTACATCGTCGCCAGCGACAGCCTCGGGCCGCAGTGGGGCCTGCTCGCGGGAGCGGGGCTGATCGTCGACTACATCCTCACGGTCGCGGTCTCGGTTGCGGCCGGGGTCGATGCCATTACCTCGGCGCTGCCCTCGTTGAGCTCGGCAAGGGTGGGGATCGGGCTGCTCGTGATCGTCCTCTTGGTTGCGGGCAACTTGCGCGGGGTGCGCGACGCGGGCGCGGCGTTCGCTGCCCCGACCTTCCTGTTCGTGTTCGCGATCGCGCTCGTGGTGATCGTCGGGCTGGTCAAGGCCGGCTCGCACGACTTTCATCCTGCGAGCCCGACACCCCACCGGGCGATCGAGGCGGTCAGCCTGCTTCTGATCCTGCGCGCATTCGCATCCGGAGCAACGGCGATGACCGGGATCGAGGTGATCTCGAACGCCGTTCCCGTGTTCAAATCGCCACAGGCCCGCCACGCCCGCCAGACCCTGTCGATAATGATCGCTCTGCTGATCTCGATGTTCGTCGGGGTGGTGCTCGTCGCCCATCTCGACGGCGCAACCCCGAGCGGCGGGCAGACGGTGCTCTCGCAGGCCGCCCACGCGAGCCTCGGCAGCGGTGTCGGATACGCGTTCGTCCAGGTCGCGACCACGCTGGTGCTGCTGGTGGCGGCGAACTCGGCGTTCAATGGCCTCCCACGGCTGCTGTACTTCATGGCTCGCGACAGCTATGTCCCGCGAGTGTTCCTGCGCCTGGGCGATCGGCTCGCCTTCACCAACGGCATCATCGTGCTGGCCGTGCCGGCGGCGATCATCTACGCGGCGTTCGGCGGCCACACAGCCCCGCTGATCCCGCTGTTCGCGATCGGCGTGTTCCTCGCATTCACGCTCGCCCAGAGCGGAATGGTCGCGCACTGGTGGCGCCACCGCCAGCGCGGTTGGCGCGCGGCGCTCGCCACCAACCTTCTCGGGGCGACCCTCTCGGCGGCGGTCGTCGTGATCGCGACCCTGACCAAGCTCACCGAGGGCGCCTGGGTGGTGGTCGTGCTGGTGCCGCTGATCGTTCTCGGTTGCCGCCGCGTGCATTCACACTACGAACGCGCCCGCGAAGCGCTCACGCCCACGCTCGACCAAGTCGCAGACCCCCAGCAGGCTCGAGTGGCGCCGCCGCGCCAACGCTCGGACATGCCGATGCGCTGGACCGAGGCGCAGGCGAGCCCCTCCGAAGTGCAGAGCTACGCCGTCGTTCCAGTCGCGGTGCTGAACCTCTCGGCACTCCATGCGCTTGCCTACGCCGTGTCACTCGGGCAGCCCGTCCTCGCGCTGCACGTCGCGCCCACCGAGGAGGAGGCCGATCGCTTCCGCCGCTCATGGCAGGAGTGGGGCGAACACCTCCCGCTCGAGGTCGTCGTGTCGCCCTACCGGGCGATTGTCGCGCCGCTGGCGAACTACATCGCCGCACTGCACCGCCAACGCCAGGACGTGATCCTTACGCTCGTGGTGCCCGAGATAGTCGTCGCCCGGCGCTGGCAGCGAATTCTCCACAGCCGAACCGAGGCGCGCCTGCGGGCCGCTCTGATTGACTACGAAGGCATCGTCATGGCCACGGTGCCATTCCATCTGCCTGCTTGAGCCGCGCGCTGAATGCCCCCGCTGCCGGCCATCCTCGTCCCGTCGGCGCGCATCGCAGTACGATGGGCTGCCCCGACGGACAGCCAGCCGTGACGAGCGATCTCAACAACCATCACCGCGACACGCTGAGGAAGATCTTCGATCATCAGGCGGCAGGCAACGTCGAGTGGCGCGAGGTTATCTCGCTGCTGAAGGCGGTCGGAACGGTGCAGCAGGAGCACAATGGCAAGCTCGAGGTCACGGTCGGGCCCGAGACCGAGGTCCTGAGGCCCCCCCACGGCAAGGACGTCGATGCCCAGATGCTGGTCGACCTGCGCCGTATGCTCGCTGGCGCCGGGCTCTCGAAGCAGGTCACGCAGCCGACCGAAGATGAGCGCTCGCGCGACTTCGGCGACGGTCGCTGGGGCGAGCAAAGCTGATCGATCGCCCGAGAAGCTCGCGCGCGGCGCGTATATTAGGGGTCGCTTGGGCGCGTAGCTCAGTGGGAGAGCGCTCGCTTCACACGCGAGAGGTCGCAGGTTCGAAACCCGCCGCGCCCATCGTCCGTTTCCCCAGTGTCAGAGCCAAATTCAGATGTGGGGGAAATGTCCGCCGAGAGGCCAAAATAGTAGCTGCGCCTAGACGTCCATCGTGAGCTTGGAGTCGGTGTGCCCGACCTGGCTCTGTACGAACAGCACGTCGAAGTTGGTACGAGGAGCATGAACGAGACGTAGGTGCAGCGCAGCGTGGGGGGCGTGACGTGCGGCAGCGGCGGGAGGCCGCGCTCGATGTGGATCATGCCAAGCTGAAGGTCGCGAAAGAGCTCAAGCCAGGCGAGGAGTAGGCCTCAGCCGCGGACGCGGCGGTAGAGCGTCTGAGCGGCCGTTATCAGCTGTGAGCGTGTGGGCGCGCTGGAGCCGAAGCCGACGAGGTAGTAGTAAGCGCCTACCGGAAACGCGACGTTCGCATCCGGGGGGCTGGCCGTGCTGGAACCGAAGCCGCGCGCCCCAGGGATGCCCGGTACGGCGAAGGCGGTTTCGCCACGGGCAAGCGCCTGCTTGAGCTGGGCGGCGACTTCGCCGTTTGCGCCGTGGGCCGAGCGGAACTGCTCGACGAGCGAGATCGCTTCCCCGGTGGCTCCGCTCCCCTGCGCTGGCGCGAGTTGCTCATTGATGCCCGCGATGAAGCCCAGGGCCTTGAGTCTCGCCGCTTCGGAAGCCCGCCGTTCGGGCGGGAATTCGGCGACCTCGCTCTGTGCGCTCGTGCTGGGCGCCAAGAAACCCCGCGGTACAAAGCCTGGGAGGTCGCCGGCTACAAGCACCCCTCCATGGACGCCGCGCAGTGCAGCGGGGGTTCCCGGCCGCGGGGTCACGGCTGCCGATTCCGTCGAGGCCGTCGTTGCTTTAGCCGTCGTCCGGCTGCTCGAGGTGCTGCTCCCGCCGCAACCGCAAAACGCGATTGTCACCAGAACTGTCGCGACGGCCACAGGCCCCAGCTTCATCGGCCCAGCCTAACTGGTGACCCGTGCCCGTGGGCGAGGGTCACCGGCCCGAGCTCTGGCTGCCGTCTTATTCGAAGCTGACTGTGGCGCCGGTGAACGTGCCGTTCTTGACTGCCTTCGCTTTCTTTTCCCGACTTGCTGACCGCATGTCGGCCCGCCTTCGTAGGTCTCGGTCGCTGCGCCGGAGAGCGTCGGTGAAGAGCAGCTCGACAAGGCACTCACGCGTGCCGAAAAGTCGATCGAGAAGGAACTGGACGTGGACAGTAAGGAGTTCAAGCGCGAGCTCGACGAGGCAGAGAGGGAATACGCGACGGCTTAGCCTGCCGGACGGGCTGCGGCCGAGTCTCGGCCGCAGCCGTCGGTCAAAGCTGCGGCCAGCGGCTGCTGGGGATCAGCCCACCCCTTGCCGTCCAGAACGCCTGTGCCGGGCTCTCCCTGGTCCCCTGTGGCGAGCGAGTACCGCTTTACAAGGGGGTGACACGGGAAGGTGAGTGCGCGAGCGCTACCCGCCCTTTGAGGCCCAGTAGGCCTCCGCCTCAGCCTCCATCGCGGCAAGGCGGGAGTAGTAGTCCGGGAACTCGTTGAGGTGCGCTCGGGCGATCTTCGCCGTCAGGGTAACGTCGTCGTCTGTGACGTTCGTCTCCAGATCCTGCGTGCCGTGCTCTAGCTCGACGTCCATCCCCATCCGAAACTGCTCGACATCGAACGGCGACGTCGCCCAGTCGATACCGATCCGCTCGCCGGCAACACCGGCCTCCTCGCTTGAGAACTCGGACCTATCGCTCACGGCACGAAGTCTACGCGAGCCAATGGCGACGGCGCCCGCTTGCCTGCCGAGGCTGTTTCGCAAACGTTCGGGGGTCCGTCAGCGCGGGCGTTTGCGGTGGGTTTCGCGGCGTCGGGGGCGGCGGTGGTCTTGGCAGCGGTGAGACAGATGGGCCCGACCGGGCGTTCGCGGGCCCCTCTCAGGCCCCTGCGGTCGCTATTTGGTGGCTGTGGAGCTTCAGCAGGTTGTGGGTGGCGGTGATTAGTCGCCATTCCGACCTGGCGGCGGCTCTGCCACGGCGTTGGAAGCGATCCATGCGGCGGTTGAACTTCGTATGTCCGAAGACCGGCTCGATCATCGCTTGGCGTTTTCGGTAGAGCGCGTGTCCGAGCTCGGTGGAGAGCACTCGTCGCATGTGTGCGTAGGCGCCGCCGTCCCATCCCGGTCGGGTGCCCTTGCGGTGGCCCGCGTCGGGCGGGATCAGAACCTGGATCCCACGGTCGATGGCGTTCTCCATTTGCTCCCTGTGCCAGTAGCCGGCATCGGCGAGCAGCACTCCAGGCGTCTCTGAGACACCTGCCGCCTGGAGCTCGCTCTGGGCGGCGTCGAGCATCGGCTCGAGGTGTCCGAAGTCCGGTGAGTCGACCGTGACCTCGGCCGCGATCACGATCTGGTTCTCGTTGACGGCGGCTTGGGCGTTGTAGCCCTGAACGTAGCCGCGCGCGACCTTCAACATGCGCGAGTCCGGGTCAGTCAGGTTCACCTTCCCCGCGGGAGTCTCGGGCGGTGAGTAGGGAGCGGGTGCTGCCCCGAGGCGGCGACCTCTGCTGTCCCGTGCATGCGCGCGGTAGTGCTCATAGGCGGTGTTCGCGCGGGACTCCACCCACAGCTCCTCCTGCAGGCGGCGCTTGGCCTCTTTCAACCGTGCCGGGCGAGACCGCGGAATCGGCTTGGCTTCCTTGGCGCGTTCCTCATCGAGCTGGCGTTTGGCCTCGCGCAGCCACCCACGGCGGCCCTGGCTGGTCGAGAGATGCTCCGGTAGCTCGTCACCGCGCTTATCCCCATAGAGCTCATCCTCGGCTGCGTCGATTTCGGCGGCCTCTTTGAGGATCTCCCGCGCGATCTGATCGAAGTCCGCGTTCTGCTCGCGGCTCGCGTTCGCGTGGACCTTGGTGCCGTCGACTGCGATCGTGCCGACCTTGACCATCCCCGCTCGCGCGCACAGCGTGAGCACGCTGGAAAAGAGTCCGGCCAGCGCATCGGCGTGCTCTGAGCGAAAGCGGTTGATCGTTACGTGATCGGGCGCGAGGTTCGACGCGATCACGCGGTAGGCGACGTCCTCCACACACGCACGCTCGATGCCTCGCGAGGAGCGCTGCCCCTTTGCATACGCGTAGAGCACGATCGCGACCATCATCGCCGGGTCATAGGCTGCGCGACCCCATCCGTCCTCGCGGTAGCGCGCGTAAAACGGTGCGAGGTCGATGTCCTTGACCGCGTCGATCACGAACCACGCCAGATGGTTCTCCGGCAGCCACTCGCGCAGCGAAGGCGACATCAACAGCAACTGCTCACGATCACATTCGATGAAGTTCTGAGCCATGCCCGGAAGCTTCTTAAACCCGCCGGACGGACCGGGGTTTATGAAACAGCCTCCTGCCGAAAGCAGCGGCCAGCAGGTTGCCGGGGAAATGGGCCAGAACCCTGTGGGCCTCTTGTGTGCTCATGAGTGCAACCCATGCTGTTTGAGCTCCTCCGCGCCGAGTGGTAGCGCGTGTGGTCGATCTCTGGCTTCGCCGCGACGATCTCGTCGAGCAGCTGGCTCCGAGCAATCCGTTGCCCAGCTGCTGCAACTGGACCGGTCGAGCAGCTGCTGCAACTGGACCGGTCGAGCAGCTGCTGCAACTGGACCGGTCGAGCAGCTGGCGTCTGGCCGCATGACATGGTTGTGCCCCGTCACACATAAGGGTCGCGACGGCTGTAAGGTGCTTATGGGCTCTCGCTGAGCACTCGAGCCGGGAGATCACGTTGCTTATCGAGGATTACGGTTTGATCGGCGATATGCATGCTGCCGCCCTCGTCGGCCGCAACGGGTCGGTGGACTGGCTCTGCCTCCCGCGGTTTGACTCGCCGTCGTGCTTCTCGGCGCTGCTTGGCGATGAGAAGCATGGGCGCTGGCTGCTTGCTCCGGCTGACCAGGTGCGAGCCAGCTCTCGTCGCTACCGGCCGGGAACGCTCGTCCTGGAGACCGATTTCGAGACCGCCGATGGCGCGGTGCGGGTGATCGACTTCATGCCCCGGCGTGGCGCGGGACCCCCGCGTCTGATGCGCATCGTCGAGGGCCTGAGGGGCCGCGTCCCCATGCGCATGGAGCTCGCGCTGCGTCCCGACTATGCGTCGATCACGCCGTGGGTCGAGCCCGCGTCCGATGGAATCCTGGCCACCGCCGGGCCCGACGCGTTCCGCCTCAGTACGCCGCTGGCGCTTCAGCTAGGGGACGGAACGGTCAGCGCTGAGTTCGTTGCCGTCGAGGGCGCTCGCGAGCGGCTCACCCTCTGCTGGCACCTCTCATACGAGCCGTCTCCGCCGATCGAGGACGCCGACTCGGCCCTTGCCCGGACCGAGGCCTGGTGGCGTGATTGGTCGGGGCGTTGCAGATATGACGGTGAGTACCGGAACGAGGTCCTCGCGTCGCTAATGGTGCTCAAGGCGATGACGCTCGAAACCACCGGCGCGGTCATCGCGGCCCCCACGACGTCTCTGCCGGAGGACGTCGGCGGTGCGCGCAACTGGGACTATCGCTACTGCTGGCTGCGCGATTCGGTGCTCGCGCTGGAGGCGCTGCTCGTCGGCGAGTACACAGACGAGGCGCTCGCCTTCCGCGACTTCCTGGCGCGAACGGGCACGGGCGACCCGGCCCAGATCCAGATCATGTACGGCGTCGGCGGAGAACGCCGTCTGACCGAGTTCGAGCTGAAGGAGCTGCCCGGCTATGAGGGCTCCAAGCCCGTCCGCATCGGCAACGCGGCCTCCGAGCAGTTCCAGCTCGACGTCTACGGCGAGGTTCTTGGAGTGGCCTTCCTCGGCGTCAAGCTCCTAGGGAAAATCGAGGAGCACTACTGGCCCCGCTGGCGGTCGCTCGTCGAGCACGTAGAGACGATCTGGCGCGAGCCCGACGATGGGATCTGGGAGACCCGCGGACCGCGACGGCACTTCACCCATTCCAAGGTCATGGCCTGGGTCGTGTTCGACCGCGCCGTGCGACTCGTCGAGCAGTTCGGGCTCGAGGCACCGCTTGGGCGCTGGAAGCGGGTTCGCGAGGAGATACACCGCGAGGTTTGCGAGCACGGCTATGACGCAGAGCGCGGCACATTCACCCAGTACTTCGGGTCCAAGGAGCTCGACGCCAGTACGCTCAACATCCCGCTCGTCGGCTTTCTGCCGGGCACCGATGAGCGTGTGACGGGGACGATTGACGCGATCTGGCGCGAGCTCGGTCGTGATGGGTTCGTCTCCCGCTACTCGACAGCCGAGGCTGACGATGGGCTCCCGGGCGATGAGGGACAGTTCTTGGCGTGCTCGTTCTGGCTCGTGAGTGCGCTGGCACTCAACGGACGCATCGGGGAGGCGCGCGCGCTGTTTGACCGGCTGCTGGGATTGACCAAGACCTCGGTCTCTTGGCCGAGGAGTATGACGTCAAGCGCCAGCGCCAGGTCGACAACTTTCCCCAGGCTTTCAGTCACCTCACGCTGATCGGTGCGGCACGCGCAATCGCCACAGCGGGGGACGGCAGGACGGCCGCGGGACTGTGAGCGATACGGCCGAACGCCGTGCAGAGCCTAGCCGCCCGCGAGCGCCCACTGCTTGATCTGGTCGAGCTCCGCCTGGCTTGATCGTGCCTGTTCGAGCAGCTGCTCGCCTTTTCCGGGCGACGCTCGGTGTATCGGGATGGAGTGAGGATGGACGACAATCGTCACAAGCGGGTGGCTGAGTTCATAGAGCCGTTCCGCGGGTAAAGCCAAGCTCGAAGGTGACCCTCGCCAAGGACTTCGATCCGGCGTTCAGGACTCGCGGGCTTGGATCGCCTCGAGAGCAGCCTCGAGCGTGGGGTAGAAGTGTTCGCGATCGAGAGTCTCCAGGAGGCCGTAGCGCAACGTGAGGTCCTGGAGACGGCCGCGCATCTCCGCGAACGCCAAGTGAGTCCCGGCGGCATTGAGCTCGTTGTCGAGCTGCTCGAGCATCTCGGCGGCGGTGACGTCGACATCGGTGACGGCCTCGCACTGCAGTAGCACCCACCGTGGCTGGCGCTCACGCACGAGATGGCGGATCTGCTGGCGGAACGAGCCAGCGTTGGCGAAGAACAGAGGCGCCTCCCAGCGGTACACGACTACGCCCGGTATCTGCTGGGCGTCTGGATGCGCGTCGACGTCGTGCCATCCTTCGACGCCCTCGACCGTCCCGAGGACGGCTCCGTGCGGCCACCAGTTGCGACGGAAGAACAGCAGGATCGCCAATGTGACGGCGACGACGATTCCCTGCAGCACGCCGAGCAGCATCACGCCGGCCGTAGCGACCAGGGACACCGCAAAGGCGCTCTTGCGTACGCGCAGGTAGCGTCGCAAGATGCCCAGGTCCATCAACGACAGCGCGGCGACGATCACCACTGCGGCGAGCGCGGTCTGAGGGAGGTCGGCAAGCAGCGAGTTGAGAAACAGCAGAAGCACCACGACCAAAGCTGCACCGACAACACCGGTGGCCTGGCTCTTGGCTCCCGACTGTTCGGCCACCGCGGTCCGTGAGCCGCTCGTCGACACGGCAAAGCCCTGGAATAGCCCCGCGGCGATGTTCGCCGCGCCCATGCCGATCATCTCCTGGTTCGGCTCGACCTCGTCACCTCGCCGCGCCGCAAAGCTCGTCGCGGTGGCGATCGTGTCGGTCAACGACACGAGCGTGATGCCGATCGCGGCGACGAGCAGGGGAACGACGTCGCTGGCGGTGGTCCAGGGCAACGTGGGCGCGGGAACACCCCGAGGCAACGCGCCGACCGTCGCAACGCCTTCACCCGCGAGTCCAAGCACCGCCGATGCCACGGTCGCACCGACGACCCCGACCAGCACCGCGGGCAGCCGAGTAGTGATGCGGGGAAGCACCAGCAGGAGGGTGAGCACTGCGAGTCCGACCACGAGCGTAGTCGTTTGCGTCTGGTCGAGGTTGTCGATGAACGCGCGGAGCTCCGCGAGGAACGAGTCGGCGTGCGTCGAGAAGCCGAACAGCTTCGGCAGCTGTCCGACGATGATCGTGATGCCAAGGCCGTTCATGTATCCGACCTGCACCTCCTTTGACAGGAGGTCGGCAACGAACCCGAGCTTGCCGAGCCCGAGCGCGATCTCGGTGAGGCCGACGAGCACCGCCAGCATGCCGGCCAGGGCAATCGCGGTCGCGGGATCTCCCGTCACCAGCAGCGGCGTGATGGCGGCCAGGATCAGCGGGGATATCGATGAGTCGGGGCCGAGCACCAGCACCCGCGAGGGACCGAAGATCGCGTAGCCGGCCAGGCAGGCGACGGTCGTGTATAGACCGGTGACCGCCGGAAGACCGGCCAACTCGGCATACGCCATGCCCTGCGGAACGAGAATCGCAGCCAGCACCGCACCGGCCACCAGATCGGCGCGCAGCCACGCGCGCTGATAAGTGCGGACGAGGCGAACGCCCGGCACCCAGCGTTCGGCCCGGGTTGAGCTCGGTGCGCTCACGCGACGACGTCCGCTCGCTGGTACCAGACGCGTAGTCGATGGCGGACCCACCGCGGCAGGCGCTTGGCGAGAATGCCGCAGCCGACTCCGATCACGGCACCGGCCGCGACGTCGCTTGGGTAGTGAACGCCGGTATGCACGCGCGAGTAAGCAACGGTGCCTGCCAACGGAACGAGCGCCGGCGTCAGCGCCGGTAGCTCCTCACAGGCGCCGGTCGCGAACGCGAACGCGACGGCACTGTGACCCGAGGGAAACGACGTCGAGCGCGGCATGCGAATGAGCGTCGGACCCGAGTGCCTGGAGGGACGGCGCCGGCGCATGAGCAGCTTGGCGGGGCCGTTCGCCGCGGCCGCCGCGATCGCGAGCGCAATGATGCCGCGACCTGCGGCCCTTCGTCCCTGCGGGCCTCCGCATGCGGCGAGCGCGCTCGCGATTAGAAGCCACAGCCGGGAGTAGTTCGCGGCCCGCGTGACCCCGACGAGAGCCCGGTCCAGCCCAGGCGAGCGCACACGGACCGAGCGCCTCATCAGCCGATCGTCCAAGTGCTGGACGCGGCCCCGTATCCGTGCGCAACCCGACGTCCTCACTTGACCGCAGTTCCCCGCACGGAGCGCGCGACGAACACCGCCCAACCGGTCCCGAGCAGGACACCGGCGACCACGTCCGCGGGATAGTGGACGCCCAGGTAGACGCGTGAGAGGGCGACCGCCGCGACCACCGCAAGCGCGAAGCCGGCGGCCAGGCGTGTAACCAACGGCGTGACCCCCGCAGCCGGCAGTACCAGCACCAGCGCGAACCAGAACGCGCTCGCTTGTGTGGCATGGCCCGAGGGAAAGCTCGCGCCGGTCACCGCCTGCAGGTGCTCGACCGGTGGGCGCGGCCGCGAGACGAGCAGCTTGACCAAGTCCGAGATCAGCATCGCACCGGCGAGGCTCACTGCGACAGCGAAAGCCTCTCGGGGCAGGCCTCCCCGGACGAGTACGAAACAGCTGATCGCAGCGAGCGGGACCAGCACGAATGCGCTGCCCGCCCACGTGACCCCGCGCGCTACGGCGGTCAGGCCCGCCGAACGCTCTCCGACGATGTCGCGCATCGCTTCTAGTTCACCCGACCCCACGACCGAGGTCCACAGCGCCCCGGCCGCCCAGCCGACCAGCACGAAGATGACGACACCGAGCAACAGGCGTGCCGCGGGGAGCCTCACCTGCCGGCAGCCACCCGCAGTAGCGCGCCCAGGTTGTCCGTGGTCAGCGGCGCGGCGCGGGCGGCCGGTGGCAGGCCGACTCCGCGGGGCAGCCGTATACGTAGCGCCCCCGGCAGAGAGGTGAAGCGCAGCGGAGGATCGAGCAAGAGCGCCTCGCCGTCCAGCCCGACCTCCACCGGACCACCGGAGCGCACCTCGAACTCCGGGGCCGACCACGACAGCAGGCCGGGGAAACGCCCCACCTGGCCAATCATCTCGAGCGCGACGAGCTTTGACACATCCGTGGCAGTGCGCACCCGTGCGGCCACGACGCCGAGCAGGCCCGTGTCGAGCTGTTCGCGAGTGCCGGCACCGGCCAGGCTTGTCAGCTGATACGGGTTGTTGGAGACGAGCACGAGCGGCGCGTCGTCGCAGCGGCTCCCGTCCGGCCCGGTGAACTCGAGTTCGATCGGCTCTGCGTCAGGTCCAAGCAGGTCGGGCAGCATGCGCGTCCACGTCTCGAGCTTGGCGTCGCGGTAAGCGTCGGATTGGACGACCTTGGCGTAGACCCCGAGTGACGCGTTGTTGACGAACACGCGGTCGTTCACGCGCGCGAGGTCGATGCGCCGCTCGACGCCGTCGGTGAACGCGTCCAGCGCCCCCACTACGTCGTCCCGGTCGAGGCCGAGGTCGAGGGCGAAGTGGTTCCGTGTCCCCGCAGGAATGCAGACATGCGCGACATCGCGCCGCGCGGCAACAGTCGCGACGAGCGCCTGCGAGCCGTCGCCCCCCGCCATCCCGATGACCTGCGCGCCGCGCCCGATCGCTCCTTCGGCGAGCTCGAGCAGGTCATCGCCGGGCTGCAGCACGATTGCCTCGATACCTCGTCGCCGAGCTTCAGCAGCGAGGTCGAAGCGCTCGGCCTTGCCGCCGCCTGACTTCAGGTTGATGATCAGCGCGGCCGAGCCGGCGCCTCCCACCGGCACGAGCGCCGCGGCCGCTCCCTGAACCGCTGCCTCGCCAGCCCGCCCCAGCGCATAGCGGGCGGCCAGGCCGAACACTGCGAGAAGCAGGAGCAGCGCGACCAGCACCAGCACGCCCTGCCAGTGAGTCGCCAACACCACGACCAGGCCGGCACCGGCGAGCCCAGCGAGCACCGCGCCGGCAGCTCGCCCGCGGCCGCGACGGGTCAGGGCGAACCAGATGGCGGCGCTCGCGACGAGCACGAGTCCTACCGCCAGCACGGCGATGGCGAGGTCACCCGCCAGCGCGACCGCGGCCACGACGGCCATGGCAACCGGCGCCAGGAGCGCCACGACCGCAGCCAAACGCGGCCGCCACGGTAGTCCCGCGCCCAAGCCGTCTCCAGGCGTCGCGTTCACGATCGGCCCATCTTCCCAGGCCCCGGGACGTGGCGTCATGTGGCGGGACTTGTTGGGGCTTGCGGCCGCGACCTGCGTCTCAGCGGCGATCGGACAGTCGTTGTGCTCACATGGATGAGCAGCGTGCGGAAAGAAGCTCCGCGGCGGCGGCTCCCTGGTCCGACAGGCGTTCGTGGACCAGGCCCATCGATGCGATCTCCGTTGGGCGTACCGGCCGGTTCGCTGCCTTCGGCGCCTCCCGGTCTCAGACCATTCACACTTCCCGCCGCTCGCTCGACGCACGCGGTCCCCGAACCACATACATCAGTCCATCTTCACCCGCCTCGCTGTTGGCCCTTTGATCCGAGCCGCTGGGCGACGGCAAGCGCCTCACGTTCGAGGCGGCTCGCCGGGCGGGGGCCCGTTGCCCGATTCATCCGATCCTCCTGTCGCGCTGCCCGGTGAGTCGTCCTTGCGACCGCGCCGAATCAGGCTGACGATCCAGATCGCGGCGCCGACGACTGCAGCGCCGATCAATGCCCAGGCCCATCCCGGCAGACCGCTCGATCCAGAGGATGGTTCTTTGCTCGCGGCCGCCGCGGCGCCGGCGGCCGCGGCGGCTGGAGCATGGCTCGTCGAGGTCGTGGTCGTCACCGTCGGGGTGGTGACGGTCTGTGTGTGGACGACCGTGTTCGTCTGTGTGGGCGTGGTCACCGTCTTGGTAGGCGTGCTCGTCGTCGTCTGCGTGGGCGCGGTGACCGTCTTGGTCTGAGTCACCGTCTTTGTCTCAGTCGGTGCCGTGCTCGTCTTGGCAGGAGTCGTTGGAGCGGCCGTTGCCGAGCTTGCCTTGGCCGGCGCGGTCGCCGTTTGGTTCTGGGGTCCCTGGGGCTCGGCCTTGGCCTGCGTCGCGGTAGGCGCGCTCTCGTGATTGCTTGCCGTCGTTCCCTCCGTACGGCTGGAGACCGTCTGACTCAGGCTGCTCGCCAGGCTTGCTGCGCCGCCGGAGCCGCACCCCGCCAAAACGAGCACGGAGACGCCCAGCACACCTGTCCGAGCAGCCCAGCGCGTCCCGATCTCGTCACGGCGGTTGTGGCGACGGGTTGTGTGACGAGAGCCACAGCCGCGCCGGCGTCGATGGATGTGGCTGATCATTGATGACCTCCCTCATGCGATGGCTGCCATTACGCGGAGTGGCTTCGGGACTTCTCGGCTACTGCGCGCCTTCGTCGGCCTCGAGCTGGGCCTCGAGCGCGATCACCGTGATCCCAAGCGCCTCGGTGATCTTCGCCGCCGCCGACACCGTCCGTGCGGTTCCGACGACCGGGGCGACGGCGATCAGGATGTTCTGGATCTGTTCGACTGTGACGCCGGCCTCTACCGCGGCGCCGACGTGCATAAGGTAGGAGGCGGCGGGCGCACCCACCGCGACCAAGGCGGCGATGCGAGCGGCGAGCAGCGAGTTGTCGTCCAGATCGCACCGCGCCAGCGACTCGGCGGTCATCGCTGCAAGGGTGTCGAGGACGGGTGTGGGCGATGAGTCGTTCATTGTCGGCCTTTCGGGTTGGGAGTCGTGGTCGGGTGGGTTACGGGAGAGGCTCCTAGAGACCGGTCTCGGCGGTGATGCGACCGGATTTGGCCGCCGCGACGAACTCCCGATAGTCACGCTCGTTCTGCTCGGCATATGCGTGAGAGAACTCGACGATCGCGCGGTCGAAGGTGGCGCTCTTGCCGAGGTACGCCGCAATCGCTCTGCGGTCGCCGCTGCGTGCGTGCGCGCGGGCGAGCGTCCATCCACACAGGCTTCCGTAGGTTGCCAGGGCCTTCGGGATCATCTGCTCGACCTCCGCCGAGCCCTTCCAGTCCTTCAGCTGACGACCATAGAAGTCCCGTTCTCGGCCGTCGATCCCAGACTCGACGTGCACCCAGCCGAGGAATATGTCGCTGGTCGCCTGCATCAGCCGCTGTCCGGCCACGACCCGCTCGCCGTGGTTCGCGAACCCGCATGGGCCCAGGAACTCCTCGAGCACCGATGCCTCGGCCTCCTTCATCTGCAGAAAAAGCGGATCCTGTCCGTCGTTGCCGAGCAGCAGCGCAATCCAGGCGCGCGTGCCGACGCTTCCAACCCCGACAACCTTACGGGCGAAGTCAGCCAAGTGGAACTGCTCGAGCAGCACGCGTCGGTCATGTACGAGCGTTTCGCGGTAGGAGCGCAACAGCTCGCGTAGCCAGTTGAACATCTCATCGTGCGCGCCGCCCTGTAGGAGGTCGTCGACCGGGACTATCAGAGGCGGTTCGGCGACGATTCGCGCCTCGCCATCCACGACACGCGTCAGCTTGGAGAATGCCGACATGCTGTCCCGTGTACGCGCCTTGGCAAGGTTCTTCTTGGTCCGCTTGACCATCCCGGGGGTGAGCTGCGGACCGAGTTCAGCGAGCACCGCCTCGGCGTCCAGTCGGGCGTACCAGACGTCGAGGTTTCTCATCGCGGCGAAGCTCGACATCGTCGTTCGGTACGCCTCGACCGTGTCGAGCACCGCCTGATCCTGATCCTTGACGGCAAAGCCGTTCTCGCGCGCCGCGATCAGCACGCTCGCGGCCAGGCGCTTGACGTCCCACTCCCATGGCCCCGGAAGGGTCTCGTCGAAGTCATTGAGATCGAACACGAGCCGCCGCTCAGGCGATGCGAACACGCCGAAGTTCGACAGATGCGCGTCACCGCAGCACTGCACGTTGAGCCCCGAGCGCGGCGTCGCTGCCAGGTCGCTGGCCATGACCATCGCCGCTCCCCGGTAGAAGCTGAATGGCGACACACACATGCGCCCATAGCGAATCGGCACCAGCTCCGGAACGCGGGTCTCCGCCTGACGCTCGAGCAGCTCGATCGGGTCGACGCGGTGCGGTGCCGGCTCGAATGTGGCGTGACTGCTGCGCGGAACCTCTCCACGCGCACCCTTGCCACGGGCGACCCGCTCGGCCACCGTCAGGTGCGGCACGGCCGAGCCGCGCTCGGCCGTGCGCTTCTTGGTCGCCCCCATCGACAGAACATACTCCGCCTAGCTCGAGCCATCACCGCAATCAAGCGGCAGCCGCGCGCGCCTTCTGGAGTAGTGCCCCTGGTCGAGGTCGGCGATCAGCCCGGGTTGGCCGGCGCCCGGTCGAGCAGCTCGCGGGTCAGCGCCGACCCCGTTCGAGGGGTGTCCCGGGGGCTCAGTATCGGACCCTCGCTATCGCGCCGAGATGGACGGGGCCCGTGTCGCGGTCGAGCGGCTCATCGCCGACGGCGAGGGGTCGCGGCCGCTGTTGGGCTCGGCGTCGGCCTCGCAAGGTGATCGGCCGTCCCCCGTGCCGTGCTCTGCCGCCGCGCGAGAGTCTGCTCGCGCGCAGATGCGTGTGCGCCCGCTAGTGACGGCGCTCCGGACGTGGTCGATCGGACAGGGCCGAGCGAGCAGAAAGCCCTGTCCATAACGGATGCCGAGATCGCGCAGGATCGACAGTTCCTCGACGTTCTCGATGCCCTCCGCGATGAATGCGGCTCCCGTTTCATCGGCGAACCGGACCAGAGACTGAGCCAACGAGCGACGCACCGGGTCGAGCTCGATGCCACTCGTCAGCTGCCGGTCGAGCTTGATGAAGTCGGGGGCCAGCTTGACGATGTGCATCAGGCTCGCGAAGCCAGCGCCCGCGTCGTCGATCGCCAAGCGCGCCCCGGCGCCGCGCAGTCCACTGATGGCCCGCGCCAGCCGAGCGTAGTCGTGCACAGGCGACTGCTCGGTGAGCTCGATGACAACGCGTGTCCGATCGGTGCACCCAAGTGCAGCCGCGAGGGAGCTCGAGGCGAGCGCCGTAGGCCCCGCGTTGACCGTCAGCAGCGCCCCTGGGGGGAGCCGCTCGAGATGGGTGATCGCCTTCTCGACGATTGCGACTTCGAGCTCGACACCGAGGCCGACCGCGTGTGCACTTGCAAGCCACTCTCCCGGGACCCATGCACGACCTCCTTCTGACGCAAGGCGCTCGTCGGGTGCCCCACCGGTAGTCGGTGCAGGGCCGGCGTCCGATGCCGCCGCGGCGTCGAAGCGCACGAGCGCCTCCGCGCCGAACAGTGCGCCGCTGTCGAGGTCGAAGATCGGCTGGAACACGAGCTTGAAGGCGCAGCGCTCGAGAACCTCCTGCACCCGTTCGCGGGCCGCACTCTGCTCGGCGGCGCCCGGATCGAGGACATTGGCCACGAAGCGGCCGGCGAGGTCCGCATCCTCTCGAGCCTTCAGTCTCGCGGCGCGCGGGGTCCGGACCGTCTCCACAGCTCGGCGCTCGGCGAACAGACGCGCGATGATCGAGGTCAAGTCAGAAGATGCGCCAATTACGACGCTCATGAACTCGGCGAGATGGTTGAGCGTTGCGACGTCGTGGTGGTCGAATGCCCAGGTACGCCTCGAGCTCACGCTGAGCACGCCGAGGCGCTCGCTTCCGCGGCGCAGCGGTACGCATACGCATGAGCGAACCCGGTACGCGCGCGTCGCATCGCGGTCGACGCGGGCATCGGTCTCCGTGTCGGCGGTGAACAGCGTTTCGTTGGCGCGAATCGCGCACCCCGACAGACTGCCGTCGAGCGAAAGCAGCTCGCCGACGTGATCGCGGACATGCCCCGCCCCACAGACGAAACGCAGCGAACGGTTGTCGACGAGCAGGCCGACCAGCACGCCATCTGCGCCCCCGGTCGTTGTTCGGGCCTGATCGGCCACCCGCTGTATCAGCTGCAGCGGGTCCATCGCCACATGGGCGTTCAACTCCATCCAGGCCTCGGCGGCACGCCCCGGGTCGATGACCGGAGGCGAGCGCTCGCTCAAGCCCTGCGACCGCGCAGCCATGCTGATGGATCGGTCGATCTGCGGGGTTTGATTAGTCCATTGGCTAGAACTACGCGAAAGAGCGCGCAGACCGGCGTCTAGGCGCAGCGACAGTTCGAACATCCGTCCACGCCACCGGGCTACGGCTGCGGCGAACGTCGCCTCGGCGGGGAATCTCAGGCGATCGCAGGCGCCTCGGGAAGGCGCGCCAGCGCGTCCTCCATGTCCTGCTCGGAGAACTCCGGATCCTCGAGCTCGCCCGCAAGGTAGGCGTCGTAGGCGGACAGGTCGAAGTGCCCGTGCCCGCAAAGGCCGAACACGATCACGCGAGCCTCCCCCGCCTCGCGTGCCGCATCTGCCTCGTCGATCGTCGCGCGAATCGCGTGGGCGGGCTCGGGCGCCGGGATGATGCCCTCGCTGCGCGCAAACTGCACGGCGGCCGCAAACGTCTCGTTCTGGCGGTAGGCGCGCGCGTGCATGACACCCGACCGCACCAGTCCGCTCAGCATCGGAGCGTCGCCGTGATAGCGCAGCCCACCCGCGTGGACGGGGGGCGGGACGAAGTCGTGGCCGAGCGTGTACATCGGCATCAGCGGCGTCAGGCCCGCGGTGTCGCCGAAGTCGTAGCGATAGACGCCACGCGTGAGCGTCGGGCAGGCCGATGGCTCGGCCGCCACGAAGCGCATCTTCGATTCCCCGCGCAGCACCTTCCGCACGAACGGGAATGCGAGTCCGCCGAAGTTCGAGCCGCCCCCGACGCAGCCGATCACGACATCGGGCTCCTCGCCCGCCATCTCGAGCTGCGCCATCGCCTCCTGGCCGATCACCGTCTGGTGCAGCAGCACGTGGTTCAACACCGAGCCCAGCGCGTAGTTGGTGTCCTCGCGCGATGCCGCGATCTCCACTGCCTCGGAGATCGCGATTCCCAGCGAGCCGGTCGGG
This sequence comes from uncultured Solirubrobacterales bacterium, assembly GCA_963706765.1. Taxonomy (GTDB): domain Bacteria; phylum Actinomycetota; class Thermoleophilia; order Solirubrobacterales; family Solirubrobacteraceae; genus Palsa-744. Next base: position 1,117,615 of record OY970168.1, read on the forward strand.
TGCGACTGCTGCGCTCGACCGGACTCGGTCAGCGTGCTGGGAGAGCGATGCACGGTCGCGCCCCAGGTCTGCATCATCGAGCGCCTGTAGGGCTTCTGGTCATAGGAGGAGCCGACCATGAAGACCTCACAGTCGAGCCCGAACAGCGAGCACGCGAACGCCAGCGACGATCCCCACTGTCCGGCCCCGGTCTCGGTCGTGAGCCGCTTGATGCCCGCACGGGCGTTCTCGAATGCCTGCGGGATCGCCGTGTTCGGCTTGTGCGACCCAGCCGGCGAGACTCCCTCGTACTTGTAGTAGATCCGCGCCGGCGTGTCGAGCTCACGCTCCAGCCGGCGGGCGCGCACGAGCGGGGTGGGACGCCACAACTTGTATGCCTCCCGGACCTCCTCCGGGATCGCGACCTCTGCCTCGGCCGACACCTCCTGCTCGATCAGCCCCATCGGGAAGATCGGCGTCAGGTCAGCCGGTCCCGCCGGCTCCAGCGTCTGCGGATTCAATGGCGGCGATGGGTCCCCCGGAAGGTCCACCAGCAGGTTCACCCAACGCGTGGGAATATCGCGCTCTGACAGCAGGAACTTCACCGGCTCATCGCTCATCGACCCACCTCCTCGTGCTGATCGAGCACAGCCTACTGCTGCCGGCGAAGCCTGAGCCAGATCGGCGCCCACCACGAGCCGAGCGGCCATCAGCGCCCGGCGGCGGGCACCGCTCGTGATGCCAAGCGCCCGGTCAGCGATAGCCGAGTGACGCGAAGCCCCGCAGCGCGGCGTCGAGCGCCGATTCGGCTTCGGCGATCTTCACCCGCGCCTCGCCGTACCCCGCTGCGCTCTTGGCGCTCGTCGAGGCAGCGAGCGCGTCGTACGCGGAGCCCAGCTGCCGCAGCGATTGCAGCAGCTCAGCCTGCGCCGATTCCGCGGGTGCGGGTGGCCGTATGCCGGCGAGCGACTGCACGAGCGACGCCACGCCTGCGGCGAGGCCGCTGGTGAGGCCCTGGGCGGTGGCGTTGCTGATGCCGAGGCGAATGCCCGGTTGCAGCTTTTCGCGAAGCGCGTCGAGGCGTGCGATCACCGAGCTGACTTCCCGCGCATAGCGGGCGTTCGGCGCGAGGTACCCGGCCGCTTCGGCATCGCTGATCCCGGGGGGCAACGTCAGCGACGCCGCGATCGATTCGCAGGTCCTCAACTCGCTCGTGGCGCCGCGCGCGGCGTAGCAGGCCGCGATCACGCTCGTCCGCGAGGCCGCGGGCACGACGTAGACGGTGGCGATGCCGACGCCTGGGACGGTCAAGCTCGTGAACCGATAGGCCTCGACGTTCTGGAGCTTGATGATCTGGCCCGGGGGCGATCGATTGAGGCCCGACAGCAGGGTCTCGGGCAGCGGCCCCTCTTTGCCGGCGGTTTCCCCCACGATCAGCGCGCTGCGAGCGCTGTTCCCACCCGGCGCCACCACCAGCGGGTGCGCGATCGCGAGGCCCGGGATCGGACGGGCCGAGGGCGCGCCGCGCCAACCCGACGCGGCCGAGTAGTCGACCGTCGCCACTCCGTTGGACGATTCACGTATCGCCTGTGCCGCTGTTACAGCAGGGTGGCCGTGACCGACCAGGTACCCGGCGATCGCAACGACGATCAGGACCGGAGCCACGACCAGGAACGAGCTTCGCCCGAGGTTGTACATCCTATTCAGAGGTGTCGAACGAGCCGCCGCCTTCGCCGGACGACTGACCGGCCGAGGAGCCGCCGTGAGACGACTGGCCGCCGGAGGCCGAGCCCCCGCCGGAGGAGGAACCGCCACCGCCCCCGCCCGTCGGAGAGCTCCCGCCGTGTGCGCCTGCACCCGAGGACGGGCCTGAGCCCGACCCCTGAGACTGCTCTGGCGCCCGGGCCCGCGCCGGCGCGGGCGCGGGCGCTGGAGCAGGCGTGGGCACGGCTCGCAGCGCCGCAGGCGGCGCCACGCTCGCCGGCGCCTTGGCGGCGACGCTGGACTCGCCGCTTTGAGCGGCGGCGGACACCGACGACACCGCCTGCGCGACGGCCGCAGCTTCGCGAGCCTCGATCGACTTGGCGGATACCAGCGGCGGGATCGGAGGTACCGTGCTCAGTCCCGTCGGCACACCCACCGACACCGAGCCGGCTCGGACCGATGAGACCGGCACCGGGGAAGAGGTGGCGGGGCTGCTGGCCTTCGTCATACGCCCGATCGCGAAGAAGCAGAAGAACACGACCAGCGCGATAGCCGGCAAGCCGATCCAACGCCAGTGGCGTGTGCCGCTGCCCGCGAGCCGAGCTCGCGCCCGAGCCGCCTGGATGCCTCCGAACGCGTTCACGACGGACAGGCCATCGGGGTGACTCCGTTCGTTCCGAGACACATGTCTACGCGCTCGGGCAGCTTGTGGCGACGAACGACAAAGCGCGTGTACTTCCCGACCTGACCCGACTTCGAGACGCGGATTTCAAGCGTCACGCCAGCCGGCAGCCCACGCTCGAGCCTCTGGAACGTCACCTTCACGACCCCGGTCTTGCTCGTCTTGGTGAGCCTGCTCTGCGTCTTGAAGGGGCATCCGCGTCCCTTGCATGCGATCGCGATCTTCGCTCCCGCCGGAGCCTGGACTGTGAGGATCCTCAGCTTCACGCCCGCACGCGTGTCATTACCCGCTATCCGCACGACGGGAAACGGCTGCATCAGGGGCGCGACCGACTTCGACACCACGATCGTCTCGCTCGCGACGCTCGCGAGCCCGGCTGCATTCGTGACGCTGAGGCGCACCATGTGCAGTCCGGGCGCGCTGAACGACGTCGTCACGCTCGAGCCGGCGGTGTGGAACGCTTCGCCGCTCTCAAGCGACCACGCATAGCTCGCGATTGGACTCGTGGAGTCGGTCGAGTTGGACACCAGCACGACATTTTCACCCGTCCTTGGTGAGCCCGGAAACCACTGAAATGACGCAGCGGGCGCCCCCGGCGTCGGCGACGGTCCGGGCGGCGGAGAGCTCGACGGTCCCAGCACGGCGAACGTGACCACTTCGCTGAGGCCGAGGTTGCCGGCCTCGTCGCTCTGTTGCGCCTGAGCGGTGTAGGCGCCGGGGCTCAAACCGGCGAACGTCGCTGACCAGTCGCTTTCCGACCTGAGCACCGTGATTTCCTGGAGCGGTTCGCCCGAAGCTGTGGCGCCGGCGAAGAGTTTGATCGTGATCCGCTGACCGTCGCCCGGTTCGGTGCCCGCCGCCCCACCGACCTGCTCGAAGGTGGCTTCCGTCGCGCTGCCGTTTGCTGGCGAGGTGAGCGTTACGCGCGGCGCTGTGGTGTCGACGGTGAACGTGTACAGGCTGCTGACTCCCGTGTTTTCGGCATCGTCCTTCTGTTCGGCCTGCGCGGTATAGGTGCCGTCCGCGAGAGACGGCGCCGTCGGACCGCTGTTCCAAACCCCTTGGGTCTCTTCCGCACCCGCTTTCGCGACCATTTCGCCGGCGGGGTCATAGATCTTCACCGTGATCTTCGGGTTCGTGTTTTCGGTCGATGCCGTACCGCTGAATGTCGGCGCCGAGCTCGCGATGAACTGCGCCGGAGCATTCATCGACACCGTGGGTCCTTCGACCGCGAATGACACCGCTCGACTCTTGCCGACGTTGCCGGCTTCGTCTGTCTGCATCGCGCGTGCGGTGTAGGTGCCATGCGGGAGCCCTACTTGCGAGGATTCGGCCGACCACACGTCGCCGCCTTCGTGAACCGCCGAGAGCGTCTGGACGGGTTCACCGACGGCCGACCCTCCGGCGAACACTTCCACTGTCACAGGTCCGCTGCCGCCGCCATATTGCGCCGTCCCCTTGAACCTCGGCCGGGGGTTCTTGATGTGGGCGTTTTCAGCCGGCGCCGTGATCGACACTTCGGGTGCCTGCCTGTCCAGCTTGAATTCCACTTCCCGGCTGCTGCCGGTGTCTCCGGCTTCATCCGATTGCGACGCCTGCGCTGTGTAGGTTCCGTTGGGCAAGCCTGGAGCGCTTGCTTCAACCGACCACGAGCCGCCGCTGCACGTCGTCACGAGCGTCTGCTTCGCTTCACCCGACGCGGGACTGCCGGCGTAGATTCGCACCGTCACCGTTGAGCCGTCTCCAGTGGAGTTTGCGGCGCTGCCCCTGAACGTCGGTCTGGAGGTCTTCAGCGTCGAGCCGTTGGTCGGTTCGTTGATCGACACTTCGGGCGGCGAGACCGAGAACGTCACTTCGCCCGTGCCGGTGTTGCCCGCTTCGTCGGACTGCATCGCAACCGCCGCATACATGCCGGCACGCAGGCCGGGTGTACCCACTTCCACTGCCCACGAGCCACCGCTACGCCTCGTGACGAGTGTCTGCACGAGTTCTCCCGATGCCGATCCGCCGGCGTGGATCTGCACGGTCACCGTGAGTTCATCGCCGCTGGCGGTGCCCGCGCCCCCTTCGAGCGTGGGCCTCGAGGTCTTCAGGCTTGATCCGTTGGCGGGCTCGCTGATCGAGACCGCCGGTGGGGTCGTGTCGACCGTGAAGGTCACCGGCAGGCTTTCGCCCGGTTCGAACAGCGGGTTGCTCTGCGTCGCGACGGCCGTGTAGGTGCCGTCAGGCAGTTCGCCCGCTGGCCCCGTTTCCCAGCTGCCTTCGGACACGATGGCGGGCAGGGTCTGTTCGGGTTCGCCACCGACTACCGCGCCCGCGTAGATCTTGACCGCGACTTCCTCTCCTTCGAGCATCTTGACCGCGACTTCCTCTCCTTCGAGCGATTCGCCGATCGACCCCCGAAAGGTCGGCGTCGGATTCTCGCGTGAGACCCGCCGAGGGGCTTTCGATCGCGAGTGTCGGGCCCGCCCCGAGCGCGGCCGCAGCCGGAGCGGCTGCGATCAGCGCGAGCGCGAGCAGCCCCCCTCGCAGAAGTCCTCTAACTGGCCTGCTCAACTCTGGCTCACGTTGTGTCGCCCTCTCGCGACGCCCCCGGGCGACCGCTACCACTCGACTGCTATCGCGATCCTCTCGGGATCCGTCGTCATCCTCTCAGCCCGCGAGCTTGCCGGCCCGCGAACTTGCGCATCCGATCCCGATGATATAGACGCATGGCGGCCGGGCGTCGAACCAGCGGACGCCCGCGCGCTGTGCGAGAGTTGAGCCCACTTCCCCCGTGCCGGTGCGGGCCGCCGGCGCCAGCCGGCCGGGTGCGATACTTGTGCTGGCAAGGGGGGCTCAGGCGTCCATGCTGGAACTCAACTTCCGGATCTCTCAGCACTTCCTGGACGAACCGAGCGAGCGCGCCGGCTTCGTGCTGCTGGCCGCATTCCTGGCCTCGTTCCTGTTCATCCGCACCAGCGCTCGGCTGATCCGCAGTCCCAAGATCACGTGGTGGCCGGGCAGTGTCGAGACCAAGGGCGGCCTGCACCTCCATCACCTCGTCTGGGGCATCGTCCTGCTGCTGCTGTGCGGCTTCCTGGGCTTCGCGCTCGCGCCGGCGAGCCCCTGGCTCGAGATCCTCGCGGCCGGCTTTGGGATCGGCGCGGGCCTGACGCTCGACGAGTTCGCGCTCTGGATCCATCTCGACGACGTCTACTGGAGCGAGGAGGGCCGCTCCTCGCTCGACGCAGTCGTCGTCGCGGCGCTGATCGGTGGCATGATCGTGCTCGGGCTGGCTCCCTTCGATCTGACCAATCAGAGCGGCTCGATCGGCTCGATCGTGCTTGCGGTTGCGATCGATCTGCTGCTCGCCACACTGGCGATTCTCAAGGGCAAGCCGATTCTCGGGCTCGTCGGGATCTTCATGCCGCCCGTGTCGCTCGTGGGCGCGATCCGCCTCGCCGCGCCCTCCTCGTGGTGGGCGAAACGCCGCTACAAGCCGGGTAGCCACAAGCTCGCCCGCTCGACAGCGCGCTTCGCGCGCATCAGCGGCCGTCGCCGGCGCCTTCGCGATGCGATCGCCGGCGCGCCGAGCGCCGCCAGCATCGACCCACCGTCCTGACATGTCACTGCGTTTGTCAAGCGGGCGTGTTTGATCGCGACCGCTTGACAGGCGTCTGAGGGTGGTCGGGAAGCCGCGACGCCGGCCAGGTCATCGGTGATTCGCCGGGCAGGTCGGCTCGCCGCGATGTTGGTGGTCGCGGTGTTGGCGCTCGCCGCGGGGCCAAGTGGCTTGGCGCAGGTCGAGGCTACGCTGCCAGCATGCGGTGGCTCGTCGACGGCATGAACGTGATCGGCACGCGTCCCGACTCGTGGTGGAGGGATCGCCACGGCGCGATGGTGCGGCTCGTCTACCTGCTCGAGAACTGGGCCGCGGCCAGCGGCGAGGACGTGACGGTCGTGTTCGAGCAGCCCCCCTCGCCGCCGATCTCCTCGACCGTGATCGAGGTCGCCCACGCTCCCCGTCCGCGCCGCGACTCCGCCGATGACGAGATCGTCCGCCGCCTGCGCGCCGATGGCGATCCCGGCGCGATCCGTGTCGTCACGTCCGACCGCTGGCTGGCCGATCGCGTGTACACGGCCGGGGCGAGCGTTGAGCCCGCCGAGGCATTTCGGAACCTGCTGGAGTCCGACTGAGGGGCAATGACTCCCACGACCCGTTACGCGCACAGCGCAGGGGCGAGCATCGCCTATCAGGTGGTGGGGGAGGGGCCGCTCGACGTGTTGTTCCTGCCGGGTTGGATCTCGCAGGTCGAGCAGCTCTGGGAGGCCCCCGCCGCTCGCCGCTTTCTCGACAGGCTGGCCGCGTTCACGCGCCTGGTGCTGTTCGATCGCCGCGGCACCGGCCTCTCAGACCGTGGCGGCGAGGCCCACTCGCTCGAGCAGGATGCCGAGGATGCGCTCGCCGTCCTGGACGCGGCCGGCAGCGAACGCGCGGCCCTGCTCACCTACGGCCTCGGCGGTCTCGTCGGCGTGCTCCTGGCCGCCGAGTGCCCCGAACGAGTTGGCGCGCTGATCATGTACGCGTCGCTCTCCCGCACCACCTGGGCGCCCGACTACGACTGGGCGCTGACGCACAGCGAGCGAGAGGCGCTCCTCGAGCAGAGCATCGTCGCGTGGGGCGAGATGGAGAGCCTCAACATGTCGCTGCTCGCGCCCTCGATGAGCGAGGACGCGGCGCTCGCCAGCTGGTTCTCGAGGTTGCAACGCCTCGCCGCAAGCCCTGCCGAGGCGCTGATGATCTCCAAGGCCTCGGTGGAAGTCGACGTGCGCGATGCCCTTCCCCGAATCAGCGTTCCGACGCTCGTGATGCACCGGCCCCAAGAGCAGGCCTGGGACGTCCGCCACTCGCGCTACCTGGCCGAGCACATTCCCGGTGCGCGCTACGTCGCGCTCGATGGGAGCGACTCGCTGCCGTTCCTGGGCGACAGCGACGCGATCGTCGAGGAGATCGAAGAGTTCCTCACCGGCGCCCGCGACCACGGCGAGCTGGTCCGCGCGCTGTTGACCGTAATGTTCACCGACATCGTCGATGCGACCAAGCGCGCCGCGGATCTCGGTGATGCGCGCTGGCGAGATCTGCTCTCGCGCCACGACGAGGCAGTGCGCAAGGAGCTCGAGCGCTTCGGCGGGCGCGAGATCAAGACCGTCGGCGATGGCTTCCTGGCCGCCTTCGAGGGTCCGCCCTCGCGCGCGCTGCGTTGCGCCCTGGCGATCTCCGGCGCCGCCCGCGAAGAGGGCCTCGAGGTGCGTATCGGCATCCACACCGGCGAGTGCGAGCTGATCGGCGGAGACGTCGCGGGGATGGCCGTCCACATCGCCGCGCGCGTCTGCGCGCTCGCGGGCGGCGGCGAGGTGCTCGTCTCGGGCACCGTGTTCGGCACCGTTGTCGGCGGTCCCTTCGGGTTCGAGGATCGCGGATTCCACGAGCTCAAGGGCGTTCCCGGGCGCTGGCCGCTGTTCGCGCTCTCCGGGTGAGCCGCGAGAGCCCGGCGCCTGGCGTAGCATCGCCGTCGGTGAGACCGATCCTGTGCGCGATCGCATGCGCCTGCGCGATCCCGCTCGCGGCCGGCTGTGCGAGTGGAGAAAACGCTCCGACTGCCACGCTCGCGCGGGCCCCAGCCGGGCCCGCCGGGGTCGGCACGGTCACGGCGGCTGCACCCTCGGCCACGGCGGCTGCGCCCTCGGCCACGGCGGCTGCGCCCTCGGCCACGGCGGCTGCGCCCCCGGCCACGATAATGCCGCCGCCGATTCACCAATGGCCGATCCCGTTCGGCCCCACGCGCAAGCGCCAGATGGCCGCCTACTCGCTGCGCCACTACGGCGAAGACACCTACTTGCTGAGCGATCCGAAAGTGATAGTCGAGCACTACACTGAGACGAGCACTGCGCTCGAGGCCTACAGCACGTTCGCGGCCGATGTGCCCGACAGCGAGTTTCACGAGCTGCCCAACACCTGCGCCCACTTCCTCGTGGAGCGCAGTGGCAAGATCGATCAGCTCGTGCCGCTGACGATCCGGTGCCGCCACACGACCGGGCTGAACTGGACCGCGATCGGGATCGAGAACGTCGGCCTCTCCGACCGAGAAATCCTCGCCGACCACGCCCAGATGGCGGCGTCGCTCGCGCTCACGCGTTGGCTTCGCTGCCGCTACGGCATCGCGCTGAAGGACGTGATCGGCCACAACGAGAGCCTCTCCTCGCCCTTCCATCGCGACCTCGTGCCGGCGTTCCAGCACCAGACGCATTCGGACTGGAACCACGCCGACATGAACCGCTACCGGGCGCAGCTCGCGCGCCTGCCGTGCCCCACGCCGGCCGGCGCGGAGCACGGCTGAGCGGCCACTCTTTCGGCGCGCACGTTTCGATCGTCCCACCACGGGTACCTGGGCACCACGCGCGGTACGGGAGGTCGGCATCATGTGCCTGGCGATTCCAGGCCAAGTCGTAGAGATCGTGGATGAGTCGAACAGGCTCGCAAGGGTTGACGTCGCGGGGGTGAGACGCAACGTCAACGTGGGGCTGCTGGACGACGGCGTCGGACCGGGAGCCTGGGTGCTGATCCACGTCGGATTCGCGATCTCCCAGGTCGATGAGGCCGAGGCGCAAGACACGCTCGCACTGCTCGAAGGCATGGGCGCCGAGTACGAGCAGGAGCTCGATGAGCTCAGGGCGAGCGTGATCGAATGAGCGCCCGCCACGACGACCGGCCGGGAAGCAGCTGCATCACCTGCGGCGACGTCGCGGTGCCATTGCGGGTGATCGCGCTGGACGCACAACGCGAGCTCGCATTGTGCGCCGGCGAGAGCGGCGCACGCGAGACCGTGCAGACCGGGCTGGTCTCGCCGGTGGCGATCGGAGACGAGCTGCTGGTGCACGCCGGTGCTGCGATCGCGAGAGCCGAGGCCGCGCGATGAGGTTCGTCGAGGAGTATCGCGACGCTGAGCTGGGGCGTGCGCTCGCCGGACAGATCGTCGCGCTCGTCGAGCCCGGGCGCCACTACAAGCTGATGGAGGTCTGCGGCGGGCACACGCACTCGATCTACAAGTACGGAATCGACGATCTGCTGCCCGACAACGTGGAGCTCGTGCACGGGCCCGGCTGCCCCGTCTGCGTGATCCCGATGGGGCGGGTCGACGACGGCATGGCGCTCGCCGAACAGGACGGCGTGATCTTCACCTGCTTCGGCGACATGATGCGGGTGCCGGGGTCGGAGCGCACGCTGCTCGAGGCAAAGGCTCAGGGGGCCGACATCCGGATGGTCTACTCGCCGCTGGATGCCCTGAGGATCGCGAAGGCGAACCCCGATCGCGAGGTCGTGTTCTTCGCGATCGGCTTCGAGACGACCGCCCCTTCGACGGCGCTGACGCTCAAGCGGGCGAAGGCCGAGGGGGTGGGCAACTTCCTGTGCATGTGCAACCACGTCACGATCGTCCCGCCGCTGCGCGCGCTGCTCGAGTCGCCCGACATGCGGCTCGACGGCTTCATCGGACCGGGACACGTCTCCACGATCGTCGGCGTGCGCCCGTTCGAGTTCATCACCTCCGACTACCGCAAGCCGCTCGTGACCTCGGGATTCGAGCCGCTGGACATCCTGCAGTCGATCCAGATGCTGCTGGCCCAGCTCGCGGACGGGCGCTGCGAGCTCGAGAACCAGTACAAGCGGGTGGTCCCCTACGAGGGCAATCTCGCCGCACTGAAGGTGATGGCGGAGGTATTCGAGCTGCGCCCGCATTTCGAGTGGCGCGGACTGGGATTCATCAGCCAGAGCGCGCTGAAGCTCTCGGAGGCATACGCGGACTTCGATGCCGAGCTGCGCTTTCAGGTGCCGGGCGTGCGCGTCGCCGACCCCAAGGCATGCCAGTGCGGCGAGGTGCTCAAGGGCGTGATCAAGCCCTGGGAGTGCAAGGTGTTCGGCACGGCCTGCACCCCCGAGCACGCGATCGGCACCTGCATGGTCTCGCCCGAGGGGGCATGTGCCGCCTACTACAACTACGGGCGCTTCGCCCGCGAGAAGGAGCTCGTGTGAGCCCGCAGCGAACCATCGCGGGCGGCCCGCCCTCGACGGCTGGGGAGCGGGCGGCACCCGGCCAGCGGGCAGGCGCTCCCGGCGCGCGCACCGACGCCGGTCGCGAGGAGCGAGTGCTCGGCATCATCGAGACCGCGCGCCGCAAGCAGCCCCGGTTCAAGGACGAGCGCGTGACGATGGCACACGGCGCCGGCGGGAAGGCCTCGCAGACCCTGATCGAGGGGCTGTTGCTGCCCGAGCTCGCATCGCCCGCGCTGTCGGAGCTCGGCGACGCCGGTGTGGTGGCCGTCGGAGACGCTCGCCTGGCCATGACGACGGACAGCTTCGTCGTCAAGCCGATCCGCTTCCCCGGAGGCTCGATCGGCGAGCTCGCCGTCAACGGCACCGTCAACGACCTCGCGGTGTCCGGCGCGCGTCCGCTCGCGCTCACCGTCTCGCTCGTCCTGGAGGAGGGACTGACCGCCGAGCAGCTGCGGGCGGAGGTCACGGCGCTGGCGCGGGCGGCACGGGCGGCGAACGTCGAGGTCGTCGCGGGAGACACCAAGGTCGTCGAGCGCGGGCATTGCGACTCGATGTACATATGCACCACGGGCATCGGCGCGCTCGACGGGCGAGCGCGACTCTCCACCGGCGCGATCGTCCCGGGCGACCGCATCCTGCTGTCGGGCCCGATCGGTGCCCACGGCACCGCGATCATGCTCGCGCGTGGCGAGCTCGGGCTCGACGCCGAGATCGAATCCGACACGCGCTCGCTGTGGCCCGCAGCGGATGCGCTGCTGGAGGCTGCCGGCGAGCATCTGCGGTGCATGCGTGACGCGACTCGCGGGGGCGTCGCCTCGGCGCTCAACGAGCTCGCTCGGGCATCCCGCGTCGCCATGCAGGTGAACGAGGCGGCGGTGCCGCTGCAGGCGGAGGTGGCGGGCGCAGCGGAGCTGCTCGGGATCGATCCGATGTACGTCGCCAACGAGGGCGTGCTGGTGGCCTTCGTGGGTCCAGAGCGCTCCGAGCAGACGCTTGCGGCGCTGCGCTGCGCACCCGGCTGCGCCGGCGCCGTCGAAATCGGCGTGGTACGCAGCGAGCCGCCGGGGATGGTGCTCGTCGACACGGCCTTCGGCGGGCGCCGGGTGATGGACCTGCTGACGGGCGATCCACTGCCGAGGATCTGCTGAACGCGATGCACGAGCTCTCGATCGCTCGGTCGGTGGTTGAGATCGCGTCACGACACGCGGCCGAGCGACGCGTCGAGCGGATCGAGCTCAGGGTGGGTCACCTGCGCCAGGTCGTCCCCTCGGCGCTCGAGTTCGCCTTCGAGCTGCTCGCACGCGAAACGGCGCTCGAGGGCGCGGAGCTTCAGATCACCGACGTGCCTGCCCGCGGCGATTGCCGCGCGTGCGGCGCGCAGACCACGATGAGCGCGTTTCCACTCCAGTGCTCGCGCTGCGCCAGCCTCGATCTCGAGCTGATCTCGGGTGAGGAGCTGCTGGTGGACGCGCTGGTGTTGAGCGAGCCCGACGAGACAGATCGACAGTTGTTGACCACTAACTGAAGGGAACAGCCATGGCAGCCGCAGAGCAGGGTCCCGGCGTCGAGGAGGTCCACATCCTCTGGATATCGGAGGGAATGAGCTGCGACGGGGACTCTGTCTCGATCACAGCCGCGGCCCAGCCCTCGATCGAGGATGTCCTGCTCGGCGCGATCCCAGGCCTGCCGAAGGTGCATCTGCACAACAAAGTGCTCTCGCCGACGCTCGGCGGGGAGGAGTTCCTGAAGCCCTACCGCCAGGCGGCGCGCGACGAGCTCGACGCGCCGTTCGTGCTCGTGATCGAGGGATCGATCCCGAACGAGAAGATCAACGGCGAGGGCTACTGGACCTCGTTCGGAAACGACGAGGCCACCGGCGAGCCGTTGACGCTCAACTGGTGGATCGATCGCCTCGCGCCGAAGGCCTGGGGCGTCGTTGCGATCGGCACCTGCGCGACCTATGGGGGCATCCACGCGATGGCGGGAAACCCCACCGGCTGCATGGGTCTTGCCGACTACCTCGGCTGGGACTTCCGCTCGGCCGGGGGCCTTCCGATCGTCAACGTGCCCGGGTGCCCCGTGCAGCCGGAGAACTTCATGGAGACGCTGACGTGGCTGCTCTACCAGGCGGCGGGCCTCGCACCGACGATCCCGCTGGACGAGGCGCTGCGCCCGCAGTGGATCTTCGGCAAGACCGTCCACGAGGGCTGCGACCGCGCCGGTTACTACGAGCAGGGCGACTTCGCCAAGGACTACAACTCGCCCAAGTGCCAGGTGAAGATCGGCTGCTGGGGTCCGGTCGTCAACTGCAACGTTCCCAAGCGCGGCTGGATGGCGGGGATCGGCGGCTGTCCAAACGTCGGCGGGATCTGCATCGGCTGCACGATGCCGGGCTTCCCCGACAAGTTCATGCCCTTCATGGACGCGCCTCCGGGGGGAGGGCTCTCGGGGGCGATCAGCGGCACATATGGGCCCGTGATACGCCGACTGCGCGGAATCACCAACAAGACGATGGACAAAGAGACGAAGTGGAGACACAACCGGCCTGAACTGACCACCGGCTACAAGCCCCGCTGGGACAACTAGAGAGGAGCTTTCAGATGGCTGTAAGGGAGACTGTCAAGCCGGAGGCCGGCAAGCTCGTCGATATGGCGTGGGATCCGATCACCCGGATCGTGGGGAACCTCGGGATCTACACGAAGATCGACTTCGAGAACAAGGAAGTCGCCTCGTGCAAGAGCACCTCTTCGCTGTTCAGGGGCTACAGCGTGTTCATGAAGGGTAAGGACCCTCGCGACGCGCATTTCATCACCAGCCGCATCTGCGGAATCTGTGGCGACAACCACGCCGTGTGCTCGTGCTATGCACAGCAGATGGCCTACGGCGTCAAGCCGCCTGCACTCGGGGAGTGGATAGTGAATCTCGGCGAGGCCGCAGAGTACATCTTCGACCACATCATCTTCCAGGACAACCTCGTATTCGTCGACTTCTGCGAGCAGATGGTCAAAGAGACGAACCCGAGCGTACTGGCAAAGGCCGAGAAGACCGACGCACCTCACGCGGGCATCCACGGTTATCCCAAGATTGCCGACATCATGCGCTCCTACAACCCGTTCACGGGTGACACCTACAAGGAGGCGCTGCTGATGAGCCGCATCGGCAGGGAGATGATCTGCCTGATGGAGGGCCGCCACGTGCACCCCTCGACGATCTATCCCGGCGGCGTCGGCACGGTTGCGACGCCGACGCTGTTCACCGACTACCTGAGCCGGTTGCTGCGCTGTCTTGACTTCATCAAGAAGACTGTCGCGATGAACGACGACGTGTTCGACTTCTTCTACGAAGCGCTTCCGGGCTACGAGGAGGTCGGGCGCAGGCGCGTGCTGCTCGGCTGCTGGGGCGCCTTCAACAACCCCGACTACGTCGACTACAGCTACCGCAACATGGACAATTGGGGCAATGAGATGTTCGTGACACCGGGCGTGATCGTGGACGGCGAGCTGGTGACGACGAACCTCGTGGACATCAATCTCGGCATCCGCATCCTGCTCGGCTCCTCCTACTACGAGGACTGGACCGGCGAGGAGATCTTCGTCGCCACCGATCCGCTCGGCAATCCCGTCGATCGCCGCCACCCGTGGAACCAGACCACGATTCCAAAGCCTCAGAAACGCGACCTGGAAGGCGGGAACTACTCGTGGGTCATGAGCCCGCGCTGGTATGACAAGCGCACCCAGGAGCATCTCGCGCTGGACACCGGCGGAGGCGCGCTGGCGCGGCTGTGGGCAACTGCACTGGCCGGCAAGGTCGACACGTCGCAGGTCAAATCGACCGGGCAGAGCGTGCTGATCAACCTGCCGAAGACTCCCAACACGCCCGAACAGACGCTCGAGTGGAAGATCCCGAAGTGGTCCAACGCGATCGAGCGCGATCGTGCCAGGATCTACTTCGTCGCCTACGCCGCGGCGATCGCATTTCACTTCCTGGACCGCGCGTTCACCGAGGTCCGCTCCGGCAGGACCAAGGTGTTCGAGGACTTCGACGTGCCCGAGGAGGCGATCGGCTGCGGCTTTCACGAGGCGGTGCGCGGCGTGCTGTCGCATCACCTGGTGATACGCGAGGGCAAGATCGCCAACTATCACCCCTACCCTCCCACTCCCTGGAACGGCAGCCCGACCGACTCCTACGGGACGCCGGGACCCTACGAGGACGCCGTGATGGGACAGCCGATCTTCGAGGAGAACGGGCAGGACAGCTTCCGCGGCATCGACATCATGCGCGCGGTCCGTTCATTCGATCCCTGCCTGCCCTGCGGCGTGCACATGTACCTGGGCAAGGGCAAGACGTTGCGCGCGGTGCACTCGCCGATGTTCGGCGAGCACTCCTAGGAGGTGCGCGATGGAGCCAGATCAGGCACATGATCTGCTCGGCGCCGTCGAGCAGCGCCTGGAGGAGGTCGAGCAACTGCCCGATCCCGTCGCGCGCGAGCGGGCGACGGCAGTGGCGCAGGCGCTGCTGGACCTGTACGGGTCGGCGCTCGAGCGAATCGTCGATCGGCTCGCTCGAGCGGATGGCGGTCGCTCGCTGGCGCGGGGGCTGGTCGAGGATGAGCTCGTCTCACACCTGCTGCTGGTGTACGACCTGCATCCGGTCCCCCTGCAGGAGCGCGTGCGTTCGGCGCTCGCGCAGGTACGGCCCTACCTCGAGTCCCACGGTGGTGACGTCGAGCTGCTGGGTGTGGAGGGGGGCACGGTGAAGCTGTCGCTGGCGGGCAGCTGCAGCGGCTGCCCGTCCTCGACGATGACCTTGAAGCTGGCGATCGAGGACGCGATCCACAAGGCCGCGCCGGAGATCGAGCAGGTGCTCGCCGAGGGCGTCTCGGCGCCCGACGCGCAGCACACAGGGCAGCTGCTGCAGATCGCCGGGTCGCCGGCAGCGGCGCGAGGCCCCGAGTTGCCGCGGCTGCAGGGCGGGTCGGCCGCGGCACAGGGGCCCGAGCTGCTGCAGATCGAGGGGACGCCCGGGGAAGCAGCCCCTAGCGCGCCGGCGCGCTGGCAGATGGCCGGCGGCGTCCCCGAGCTCTCGGGCGGCGGCGCGCTCGTGAAGGCGATCGCAGGCGAGCCGATCCTGTTCCTGCGCATCGGCGGGAGCCTGTACAGCTACCGGCCGCGCTGCGCCGCCTGTCAGCACTCGCTCGACGGCGCTGCGCTCGCGGGAGCCGAGCTGAGCTGTCCGAGCTGCGGCGCGCGCTATGACGCGCTGCGGGCAGGCCGCTGCTTGGACTCGCCGCAGCTGCATCTGGAGCCGGTGCCGCTGCTCATCGACGAAGATGGGCTCGCCAAGGTGGCGCTCGGGAGCGTCGCTTAGCGATGGCGCCGCGCGCGCTCACGTCCGCGCCGCGCCCGCTGCGTTCGCCGCGGCTGCGCGGCCTCGCAGAGCTCTCGGATCGTGCCGGCACCAGCGCCGAGCAGCAGCACTGCGAGCTGTGTGATGAGCCGATCGGCGGCGAGCATCGCCACCTGCTGGACCTGCGTACGCACGAGCTGCTGTGCGCCTGCCGCGCCTGCTCGCTGCTGTTCGACCGCCGGGCCGCGGGCGGCGGTCACTACCGCCTGGTTCCATCGCGCAGGCTGCGGATCGTCGACTTCGAGCTGCAGGACATCGCCTGGGAGCAGCTGCGGATCCCGGTCGAGATGGCGTTCTTCTTCCACGACTCCTCCGCGCAGCGCACGTCCGCGTTCTACCCGAGCCCGATGGGCGCCACCCAGTCGCGCCTCGAGCTTTCAGCCTGGCAAGAGATCGAGCACGCGAATCCCGTGCTGGGCGAGATGCAGCCCGACGTCGAGGCGCTGCTCGTCAACCGGGCCCGCGGCGCCAGCAGCCACTGGCTGCTGCCGATCGATGACTGCTACCGGCTGGTGGCGGTGATTCGCACCGGCTGGCGCGGCCTCGCCGGCGGCACGCAGGTGTGGCGCGAGATCGAGAGCTTCTTCGCTCGCCTGCAGGCGAGCGCCGAGCCGCGAACCCAGAAAGGGAGTTGAGATGCCAAACAAGAGCCGATCGAGCGAACCGCCGCCGCCGGACATCGCCAGCCACATCGATGGCATCCACCGGGGCAACGAAAAGGGCAACTACGAGGCGATGGTGGGCCACCGCTCCGACGGAACATCGACCGCCGCGCGCTCGACGGGCGTGAATCCAAGCTTGCACGAACCGATCGATCCAAGCATGCCGAATCTCTCGCCCGGGTAGACGATCGTCAATGGCGATCGCAAGCAACGGGCTGCCGCTCACGAGCTCGGTTCCAGAGCTCGACTTCACCGTTCAGCGGGCGAGCTGCGTCGAGTACGCCGCGGTGCCCACGCTTCAGTTCACGCTCGGGATCGGGGCGCAGGGTCACGTCGTCCGCTCGATCCTGCTCGACGTCCAGATCCAGATCGCCGCGCGGCTGCGCCCCTACGGGGACGCGTCGCAGGAGCGACTGCTCGAGCTGTTCGGGGCGCCTGAGCGCTGGCGCAGTACCCTGCGCACGCTGCCGTGGACGCGCGCCACGCTGGTCGTGCCGCCATTCGAGGACCGCACCGAGGCGCAGCTGCTGGTGCCCTGCTCCTATGACCTCGAGGTCACCGCGTCGCGCTACTTCGCGGCGCTCGAGGACGGCGAGGTGCCGCTCGAGCTTCTGTTCAGCGGAACCGTGTTCTTCACCGCGGCCAGTGGTGCGCTGCAGGCAGCCCGCATAGCTTGGGAGAACGAAGCCGACTACCGGCTGCCGGTTGCCGTCTGGCGCGAGGCGATCGAGCGCCACTTTCCCGACAGCGCCTGGCTGCGGCTCTCGCGCGAGAGCTTCGATCGCCTGTGCGCGTTCAAGGCGCGCCACACCCACGAGAGCGTCGACGCGGCGATCGCGGCGCTGCTCGAGCCCACGACGGCCACGGCGGAAGCCGGCAGGCGATGAGCGGCGGGCGCGACGCAGCGTCGAGGACCGACCCCGCCCGGGCCGACGCGGTCGGTGCGCGACGGGTCGAGGCCAACCCGGTCAGGGCGATAGCCGATGCGGTCCTCTACGAGGGCTACATACTCTGGCCCTACCGCCGCTCCGCGCTCAAGAACAAGCGCCGGTTCACCTTCGGCGGCGTCTATCCGCCGTCGCACAGCGAGCTGCATGCCGATGACCCCTGCACGATCCGTGCCGAGGTCCCGATCGAGGGAGGCGTTCGCACGCGGGTGGAGGTCAGCGTGCGGTTCCTGCAGATCGTCGAGCGCTCGGTCGCCCGGCTGACGCCGAATGGGCTGCAGGCGGTTGACGAGCTCGTCGTAGGCGGCGAGCGTCATCTCGCCTGGGATGAGGCTGTCGAGCGCGAGCTGTCGGCGCGCCGGCTGTCTCTGCACGCGCTCCAGGCCGGGCGTCGCCTGCCGATCGCAATCGCCGGCAGGGCCGAGCGCGAGGACCTGCTCGCAGAGAGCGGCGAGCGCGTGGGGGCGCTGATCCGCAGCTGGCACGAGCTCAGTGGAGAGGTGCTGCTGCAAGCGCAGCCGCTCGCGCCAGGCGTGCAGCGGATCGCGGTCGAGGTCCGGAACTCGACCCCGTTTCGGCCATCCTCGCGCGAGCAGGCGCTTTCGCACGCATTCTGTTCGACCCACATGCAGCTGCGCGCGACGCGCGGCGCGTTCGCCTCGCTCAGCGATCCGCCCGAGCGCCTGCAGGGGGCTGCGCAGGAATGCGCAAACCGCGGCGTCTGGCCCGTGCTGGTGGGCGAGCCAAGCGACCGTGACACGGTCCTGTGTTCGCCGATCATCCTCGAGGACCACCCCCGGATCGCGCCCGAGAGCCCAGGCGACCTGTTCGATGGCAGTGAGATCGACCAGCTGCTGATCCTCAACATCCTCAGCCTGACCGACGCCGAGAAGGAGGAGATGCGCGCCTCCGATCCCCGCGCGCGGGAGATTCTCGAGCGCACTGAAGCGCTCACGCCCGAGCAGCTGATGCGCCTGAACGGCACCTTCCGCGACACTGGGCTGGCGCGCAGGCCATGACCGGCCGCTGGGAGGAGCTCGATCGCCCAGTCCCCGATCGGGTAACCGTCGCCGGTCAGGAGCTCAGGCCGGGCAGCCGCGTCCGGTTGGCGCCGCGCGCGGGCGGCGACGTGCTCGATCTCGCGCTCGCAGGGCGCGAGGCAGTCATCGAGGCGATCGAGCAGGACGTCGAGGGCGGGATCGCGTTGGCGGTCGTGGTCGAGGACGACCCCGGCCGCGAGCTCGGCTTCGCGCGCCAGCCTGGACATCGCTTCTTCTTCTCCCCCAGCGAGGTGGAGCCCCTGCCCGACAGCGCTCGGTCCGCAGCGACTGCGCGTCGGATTCTCGTGGCGGGCATCGGCAACGTGTTCCTCGGCGATGACGGCTTCGGGGTGGCGCTCGCGGAGCGGCTCGCCAGGCGCGCTCTCCCGCCCGGCGTCGAGGTCGTCGACTTCGGCATCCGGGGCATGGATCTCGCGTATGCGATTGAGGACGGATATGACGCGGTCGTGCTGCTCGACGCCACACCGCGCGGCGAGCTCCCCGGCACCGTCTACCTGATCGAGGCCGAGAGCGACGCCGCCGACGGGGCGCTGGACACCCACGGGATGGACCCCGCGAAGGTGCTCGGGCTGGTCCACGCGCTCGGCGGCGTCCCGCCGAGGACCTACGTCGTCGGCTGTGAGCCGCGCACTCTGATCGCGCAAGACGAGCTGCTCGGCGAGCTCTCGGAGCCCGTACGCGCTGCTCTCGATCCAGCCGTCGCGCTGGTCGAGTCGCTGCTCGGTGAATTGACGACAAATCACGAAACGGAGGTTGCAGGGCAATGAAAGAGATCCGCGTCAGCCCACTCGCGCAATCGCTCGCGCTGGCGGCATCGCTAGCGCTCATCGCTGCGGCGGCGGCGTCACAGCTTCCCGAGATCCGTCGCTACCTGAAGATCGAGGCGATGTGATGCACCGCACCAAGATCAGGATCGCCGAGGATGCGCTCGACGCCAACGAAACGATCGCGCGTGCCAACCGCGCGGACTTCGACCGGGCTTCGGTGACGGTCGTGAACCTGATGAGCGCTCCCGGCGCGGGCAAGACGACGCTGCTGGAACGCGGCATACAGGGCCTGGACGGGATTCGCTTCGGGGTGCTCGAGGGCGACGTGCAGGGCAGCATCGACGCGGACCGGATCGCGCACCTGCACGTCCCGGTCACCCAGCTGAACACCGATCCCGGATTCGGCGGCGAGTGTCACCTCGACGCGAACATGGTGCGCTCGGCGATACCGCAGATTCCGCTCGTGGACATCGACGTGCTGGTGATCGAGAACATCGGGAACCTCGTGTGCCCGGCGGAGTTTCGCGTCGGCGAGGACAGGCGCGTGATGGTCTGCTCCGTGGCCGAGGGCGAGGACAAGCCGCTGAAGTACCCGCTGATGTTTCGCACCTGCGAGCTGATCTGCGTCAACAAGATCGACCTGCTCCCATACGTCGATGCGGACCTGCAGCGGCTACTGGCCAACATCGAGACCGTCAACCCGACCGCGACCGTGCTCACGCTCAGCGCGCGCACCGGCGAGGGCCTCGACGGCTGGCGCCGGTGGCTGGGCGCGATCGACAGACGCCGCACCGCAGTCGCGGTCTGAGGTGTGCTTGCGGTGAGCACCGCGACCGACCAGACACTCGAACGGCGCATCGATGAGCTGCTAGCGCTGCGCAGCGACGCAAACCGCCGTTACTTCGAGGACGCCGCGCCACGGGTCGGGCCGCTGTGTCATGCGATGGCCGAGCGGTTCGCGCGCGGCGGGCGGCTGATCGCGATCGGGCGCTCGGCGACGGCGCGCTCGGACGTGCGCCACGTCGCCGTCGAGTTCGTGCACCCGGTGATCGTCGGCAAGCGCGCGCTGCCAGCGATCGGCCTCGCGAGCGAGGGCGGCTCGCTGCGACGCCAGCTCGACTGCGTGGCGGAGTCCCGTGACATCGTGATCGCGTTCGGCATCGAGCAGGATCGCAGCGGCGAGAGCACCGACGCGCTGGCCCTCGCGCGCAGCCGCGGCTGCCTGACGATCGCGTTCGCGCTCGCCGACGCCGACTGCGAGCTCGAACCCCCCGCGGGCGACCCGTTCGTCGCCCAGGAGCTGATCGAGACGCTGTACCACGTGCTGTGGGAGCTGGTGCACGTCTTCTTCGAGCACCGCGGCCTGCTCTCGGGTCGCGAGGAGGGCGCCGTCCACGATCCGGGCGCCTCGAGCTTCCTGTATCCATTTCTGAACGAGGGCGAGCGCAACCTGCGCGCGGTGCTCGAGGACGTCTCCAACTCGGCGGCAATGAAGTCGGCGGAGGTGGGCGCGCTGCGCGAGCGCACTCTGCGCGAGAACTCGGCGACGCTCGCGCGCGCGGCGGCGGTGACGCGGCGCTCGCTCGACGCCGGGGCCAAGCTGCTGGCGTTTGGAAACGGCGGCTCGGCGACCGACGCGATGGACCTCGTCGCCGACATGCGCGCTGCCCCCCAGGGCTGGCGCTCGCGCAGAGCCATCGACCTCACCGAGGACGCCGCGATCCTGACGGCGATCGCCAACGACATCGGCATCGAGGAGGTCTTCCAGCGCCAGCTGATCGCCTACGGTCGCGCGGGCGACGTCGCGGTGGCCTTCTCGACCAGCGGCAGCTCGCTGAACCTGATCGAGGCGCTCGCCGAGGCGCGGCGACGGCAGTTGACGACGATCGCGTTTCTCGGCTACGACGGTGGTCGCATCGCCGCCGAGGGACTCGCTGACCACGTCGTGGTCGTGCACTCCCAGCACATACCGCGCATCCAAGAGGCCCAGGCCAGCGCCTATCACGTGCTGCGTGAGTTGATCGAGCTGGTCGACGCGGAGTGATCGGCGAGGCCCTCGAGCAGCGCCGCCGCATCGCCGCCCGAGTCCAGGGCACGGTCCAGGGGGTGGGCTTCCGGCCATTCGCGTTCCGCCTCGCCCACGAGCTGGGGCTCGGCGGCTTCGTACTCAACGACGAGCGCGGCGTCGAGCTCGAGGTCGAGGGCGACCCCGGCCAGGTCGCCGAGTTCATGCGCCGGCTGAGCAGCGATGCGCCGGCCCTCGCGACGATCGAGACAGTTGCGCGCAGCGAGCGCCCTCCCATCGGGGAGCGAGCGTTTCGGATCGTCAGCTCGCAGCACCGCGGAGCTCCCGACGCGTTCGTCTCGCCCGACGCCGCCACCTGCCCGGAGTGCCTGGCGGAGCTGCTCGATCCCGCCGACCGCCGCCATCGCTATCCGTTCATCAACTGCACCAACTGCGGCCCCCGCTTCACGATCATCCGCTCCGTCCCCTACGACCGGCCCGCAACGACGATGTCGGGGTTCGCGATGTGCCCCGCGTGCCGGCGCGAGTACGAGGATCCCGGCGACCGCCGCTTCCACGCGCAGCCCAATGCCTGCCCGCACTGCGGGCCGAGAGCGTGGCTGTCCGACGAACATGGTCGCGCGCTCGCGTCTGAGGGAGCCGCCGACGCGGTCGCCGCAGCGGCTGCGCTGCTGAGGCAGGGGGCGATCCTGGCTGTCAAGGGTATCGGGGGCTATCACCTCGCCTGCCGTGCAGCCGACGAGCACGCTGTCGCGAGCCTGCGGGCGCGCAAGCATCGCGAGGACAAGCCATTCGCAGTGATGGCCGGGGACCTGCGCTCAGCGCAGGCGCTCGTGGCATTGAGCGCCATCGAGCAGCGCCTGCTGCGCGGGCGCGAGCGACCGATCGTGATCGCACGCCGCGCTGCCGGGGCGGCGGTCGCAGCGGCGGTCGCACCGCGCTCGGCGGACCTCGGCGTGATGCTCCCCTACTCACCGCTGCACCACCTGCTGCTCGCGGACGTCGGCGAGCCGCTAGTGCTGAGCTCGGGCAATGTCAGCGATGAGCCGATCGCCTTTCGCGATGAAGACGCGCTGCAGCGCCTGGGGCCGATCGTCGACGGATTCCTGCTGCACGACCGCCCGATCCACGTTCGCACCGACGACTCGGTGCTCCGCTCGCTGCACTCGAGCCCCCGTGCAGCGCCGCTGATGATTCGCCGCTCGCGCGGCTACGTGCCACAGAGCCTCGCGCTCACGCCCTCGGCGCCGAGACCGCTGCTGGCGTGCGGGGCCGAGCTGAAGGCGACGTTCTGCCTCGCGCGTGGCGCCCGTGCATGGGTCGGCGGGCATGTCGGCGATCTGAAGAACTTCGAGACGCTGCGTTCGTTCGGTGAGGGGATCGCGCATTTCGAGCGCCTGTTCGCGGTTCGCCCGGAGCTCGTGGCCCACGACCTCCATCCGGACTACCTCTCGACCCGCTACGCCCTCGAGCGCGACGGGGTCGAGCTGCTCGCCGTTCAGCACCACCATGCCCACCTCGCCGCCTGCCTGGCCGAGCATGGGTTTCGCGGACGAGTCGTGGGAGCCATCTATGACGGCTCCGGCCACGGCCTCGACGGCAGCGTCTGGGGAGGCGAGCTGCTCGTCGGCGACATCGCCCGCTGCGAGCGCTCCGGCCATCTGCTGCCCGTGCCCCTGCCCGGCGGAGATGCAGCCGTTCGCGAGCCCTGGCGAATGGCCTGCGTCTGGCTGCAGTCCGCGTTTGAGCAGGCACATCCGGCGCCGACTTCCCGACTGCGCGCCGACGTCGCGACGGGCGACTGGCAGGCGGTGGCCCGGCTGGCGGCGAGCGGTCTGCACTCGCCGATGACCACGAGCGCAGGGCGGCTGTTCGACGCGGTCGCGGCGCTCACGGGAATCCGCGCGCGAGTGAACTACGAGGGTCAGGCCGCCGCCGAGCTCGAGGGGCTCAGCAGCCGCTCCGAGCGGGGCGCATACACGACGGCGATCTGCGAGTCCGGGCAGCAGGGCCCGGTCGTCATCGACCCGCGAGGCGCGTTGCGCGAGCTCGTGGGCGAGCTCGAGCGCGGCGTCGAGACGGCGCTCGTGAGCGCGCGATTCCACAACGCTCTGGCCGCGGGCACCGCGCGGGCGTGCGCGCTCCTGGCCGAGCGCTCGGGCGTCGAGACCGTCGTCCTCTCGGGGGGTGTGTTCCAGAACCGCCTGCTGCTCGAGCGCACATGTGAGCAGCTGCAACGCGCCGGGCTGCAGGTGCTCGTCCCAGAGCGCCTACCGCCGAACGACGGCGGCGTCTGCTTCGGCCAAGCCGCCGTCGCAGCTGCGCACGGCTGACGCGGTGACCCGCGGCCCGAGATGGACCGAACGGTCACGAATCCGAATCCCCGGCCCGGCGCGAGCCGAGCGCCGGCGCTAGCGAAACTCGGGCGTCTGCAGGTCCGGCATGATCTCTGGCAGACCCTCGCTGACGCGATCGCCGAAGCGCGCTGGGCGCTTCTCCAGGAACGAGGTAATGCCCTCGACGGCATCGGCCGACTGGCCCCTGGAGAACATCGCCCGCGAATCCGCACGATGGGCGATCATCGGATGCTCGGCGCCGAGCATCGACCACATCATCCGGCGCGCAAGCGCAACCGACACGGGCGCGGTGTTCTCGCTGATCTCATGGGCGAGCGCACGCGCCGCTCCGAGCAGCTCGCCACCGGGGTGCAGGCTGCGCACGAGGCCGGCCTCGAGCGCCTCCTGGGCCGTGAAGACGCGGCCCGTCGCAACCCACTCCATCGCGCGACTGATCCCGACCACGCGCGGCAGAAACCAGCTCGAGCACGCCTCGGGCACGATTCCGCGTCGCGCGAACACGAAGCCGATGCGGGCGTCATCAGCCGCCATGCGAACGTCCATCGGCAGCGTCATCGTCGCCCCGACGCCGACGGCCGGTCCGTTGATCGCGGCGATCACCGGCTTGGTCGACTCGAACACCCGCAACGTGAACTGGCCGCCTCCGTCGCGCGGCACAGCCCCCTGGGGAGCGCGCTCGCGCCAGTCGAACGTCTCGCCGCCAGCGGCGAGATCAGCCCCTGCGCAGAAGCCGCGTCCGGCGCCCGTGACCACGATTGCACGCACGTCGTCATCGGCGTCGGCGCGGTCGAAGGCCGCGATCAGCTCTTCGCCCATCCTCGGAGTCCAGGCGTTCAAGCGCTCGGGGCGGTTCAGCGTGATCGTGAGAACGCCCTCGTCGAGATCGGCGACGATCTGTTCGAAATCCACCGCGATCACCCTACTAGCCCCGGCGCTGCTAGGCTGGCGCGCGAGCCGCCTTGCGAGGCGGTTTGGCCAGTGGCCTTTTGGGGAGTCACGGATGGCCTCCCGCAGGAGTCACGGATAGCCTCCATGCATCGCCAGCGCACAATCACTTCGCCCGCACGCCCCCGGGCGTTCTCAGCGGGCCAAGGCGCGGGGGGCTGAACGAGTTGCGCGTGCACATGCGTGGCGTGCGCGGCTCGACGCCGGCGGTCGGCGCCGAGTTCCTGCGCTACGGCGGTCACACCTCCTGCGTCGCGCTCGCGCACGACGAGGACACGTCGCCGACGTTGATCCTCGACGCGGGCACAGGCCTGCGCACCGTCGGCGAGCTCCTGAACGGCAAGCCCTTCGACGGAACGATCCTGCTCTCGCACTTGCACTGGGATCACTATCAGGGATTGCCGTTCTTCGCGACCGCCGACCGTGAGGACGCACGCGCGACTGTGCTGCTGCCAGAGCAGCCGGACGGCGCCGACGCGGTCTCGGTGCTGGCGCGAGCGATGTCGCCGCCGCACTTCCCGACCGATCCGACCGGTCTGCGAGGCGCCTGGGCCTTCGCGACGCTCGCTCCCGGCGAGCACGCGATCGAGCGCTTCACGGTGCTGGCACGCGAGATCCCCCACAAGGGAGGCCGCGCCTTCGGCTACCGGGTCAGCGACGGCCACTCCGCGATCGCCTACCTGCCCGACCACTGCCCCACCGCGCTGGGCGCCGGACCCGACGGCTGCGGCGAGTACCACCCGGCCGCGCTCGAGCTGGCCGCCGGTGTGGACCTGCTGATCCACGACGCGCAGCTGACCGACGAGGAGCTCGTGCGCGATGGACGCTACGGGCACTCGAGCGTCGACTACGCCGTCGAGCTCGGCCGGCGGGCGGGCTCGCGCACGGTCGCCCTGTTCCACCACCGCCCGGACCGGACCGACGACGCGCTCGATCAGCTCGCGAGGCTCTACGCCGACATCCCCGACGACGAGCCGCCAGCGGTGATCGTGGCGATGCAGGGCTCGGTGCTCGAGCTGTGAGCGAGCCCGTGAACGCGCTTCGTGGGGGCTGCGCCTACAACGACGAGGACCCCGCGGGATACCGCTCGGGTATGGCGCGCGTCGGCGAGGCGGCGGGCGGCCGCGCGCTTGCGGTCAAGGTGTATGAGCTGCCGCCCGGCGAGAGCGTGTGCCCCTACCACTACGAGTACGAGGAGGAGTGGCTGCTGGTGCTCGAAGGCTCGGTGGCTCTGCGTACGCCTGCGGGCGAGCGCGAGCTCGCCTGCGGAGAGCTGGTCTGCTTCGCACCTGGGCCAGGCGGCGCGCACAAGGTGACCAACCGCGCCCGGGCGACCGCCAGGATCATGATGTTCTCGAGCGCCCGCGAGCCGGCGGTCGCCGTCTACCCGGACAGCGACAAGATCGGCGTCTGGCCGGGCAACCCTGATGACGAGGTGATGCTCGAGCGCTCCCACGGCGACGTCGACTACTGGCACGGCGAGCGCTGACACGGGTGCGCCTGCGCGCGCGCCCACCGAGCTCAGAGCTCTCCCAGCGACACTCCCTGCGGACTCGCGAACAGCCGCCTGCCGGAGACGTACCCGGGCTCGTTCTCGCGCGGTGGCGGTGTCACGGGCGCACCCGGCAGCGCGCGCAGCTCGGAGGTCCTGAGCGCGGTGTCGCAGTGCTCGCAGCGCACCTCGACATGGGCCTCGTTTGCGCAGCGCTCGTGCACTACGCGCACGGGGCCGCGGCCGTCAGGCCAGCCCCAGCGATCGCCCCACTGCATCAGCGCCAGCAGCGCCGGGATCAGGTCGGCGCCCTTCTCGCTGAGCACGTACTCGCGACGCTCGGGCCGGCGCTGGTAGACCCTCGTCTCGAGCAGTCCGTCGGCGAGCAGTGTCTCGAGCCGATCGGAGAGGACGTTCGCCGAGATTTGCAGGTCGTCCTGGAGCTCGCGAAACCGCCGCACGCCATAGGCGACGTCGCGCAGGATCAACGGCGTCCACCACTCGCCCGCGACATCGAGCGCGCGGGCGATCGAGCACGGATGCCGATCGAGGGCGGTGCGCTTCATGTCGTCGAGTTTATCGCTTGCATGAAAGGAGCGACTCGGGTATCGTCTCGCCCAGCCTGTCGCTCCTTTCGAGAGAGCGACCCGCTGCGGCGTCGTCGCTGTTGTAGCTGGTCGAGAGAGCGCCACGAGGTTCAAGCCATGCGAGATCGCTACCCGGGCGCAAGCCCGGAGGAGGTTTAGAAGACATGCCGATGCTCGACGCATACATCCCCGCCGGCGCGCTGACGCCGGCCGCCGAGAAGCAGCTGCTCGCGCAGCTCACCGATCTGCTGATCGTCAACGAGGGGGCCGATCCGACCAACCCCCAGGTCCGTTCGATCGCGTGGCTGTTCATGCATCGTCCCGATGCGGTGTTCGTCGCCGGGGAGCCCGCGAGCGCACCGCGTTACCGCTTCATCGCCTCCGTGCCCGAGGGCCAGTACGACGCCGACCGGCGCAACGCGATGGTCCACGACATCACCGAGGCGGTCCTCGACGCGGAGGACGGTGCCTACGAGCGCGATCCAGGCCGTGTGTGGGTCTTCACGCCCGAGATCCCCGACGGGACCTGGGGAGCACTGGGACGGGTGGTGACGCTGGCCGACATCGCGGGGTTCGCGCTCGGCGACGCCGAGCAGGGCCGCCGCTACGCCGAGGGACGCCTGGCTTCGCGCCGGCGCGAACCGGCGGTGGCGGTCTGAGTCGCAGTAGCCGGGCGGGACGGCAGCGCGGCGCGGGGTGGGTGGGGCATCGTCTTTTCTGCACGCTGTACTGCGATGGTGATACAGCGCTTGGAGCACACATAGACCCGCACGCCCACCCCTCGCGAACGGCGCCGGCCCGTTGGGGCGCCGGCCCGGCTAGCTCGAGTACATCGACTCGATCTGAGCCGCGTACTTCTCGCCGATCGGCTTGCGCTTGAGCTTCATCGTCGGAGTCAGCTCGTCGCCGCCCGGCAGCCAGTCGCCCGCGACGATCTCAAAGCGCTTGATCTGTTCGACGCGCGCGAGCTTCGCATTGGCGAGCTCGACGCCCTCCTGCACCGCCGCGCGCGTGCGCTCGTCGCGCGCGAGCGACTCGAGCGACGTCTCCGCCAGGCCCTCTCTGGCGGCCCATGCGGGCGCGAAGTCGGCATCGAGCACCAGCAGGGCCGTGTTGAACGCTCTGGCGTCGCCGATACAGCACGCCTGACCGATCAGCGGCGACGCCGCCTTCAGCGCAGCCTCGATGTTCGCCGGCGACATGTTCTTGCCGGCGGCATTGATGATCAGCTCCTTCTTGCGATCCACGATCCGCAGGTAGCCGTCGTCATCGAAGACGCCGATGTCCCCGGTCCGCAGCCAGCCATCGTCGGTGAACGCCTCGCGGGTGCGCTCGGGCATGTTGCGGTAGCCGATCATCACGACGTCGGACTTCAGCAACACCTCGCCGTCGCTGTCGAGCTTGATCTGCACGCCGGGGGCCGGCGGCCCGACGGTCCCGATCTTGATCCTCCCCGGGGGGTTGACGGCGCCGGCGCCACATGTCTCGCTCATGCCCCACAGCTCCGCGAGCGGCAGGCCGATCGCGTGAAAGAACTCGAGCACCTCCACCGGGGTCGGCGCCGCGCCGACGTTTATCGCCTCGACCTGGTCGAGACCGAGCATCGCGCGCAAGCCCGAGAAGATCTCCTCGTCTGCACGCGCCACCTGCGCAGCGAGCTCGGCGGGCACCGGTTCGCCGCGCTGCTCCAGGCGCACCTTGCGCACGGCCGCCTCGAGCGCTGCCTGCACCTGCTCGCGCTGCTCGTCGGGCTGTCCGGCGAGCATCGTCTCGAGCCCAGCCTTGAGCTTCTCCCAGATCCGCGGAACCGCGAAGAACCAGCTCGGGCGGACCTCCGGCAGATATGAGAGCACCGCTCGGGGGTCATCGCAGCAGGTGATCTGCATCCCGAAGACGATCGGCAGGTAGTGATGGGCGGTCCGCTCGGCTATGTGAGCGGCCGGCAGCCACGAGATCACGCGCCCCTGCGGCGGGAAGGTGATCAGCTCGTCGAGCCCTTCGACCGCGGCGAGCAGGTTGCGGTGCACGAGCTGCACTCCCTTCGGCGGCCCGGTCGTGCCCGAGGTGTAGATCAGCGTCAGCACGTCGTCGGGCTCGATCGCGGCGATCGAGGCGTCGACGTCGAAGTCGGGGTTCGAGCCCTCGACGAGCGACAGGGCCGTCGTGCCCTCGGGGGCGTCGCCATCCACCACAACGACCGTCTCGAGCTCCGGCAGATCGCTGCGGGCCTGCAGCACCTGCGGCAGATACTGCTGCTCGGTGATCAGGATCCGTGCTCGCGCGTCGCGCAGGAGATAGGAGATCTGCTCGGGCGCGTAGGTGTTGTAGATCGAGAACGGAGTCGCTCCCAGCATCATCGCCGCGAGGTCGCAGATGTTGAACTCCGGTCGGTTGGAGAGCATCAGCGCGAGCGTCTCGCCGCGGCGCAGCCCCAGCTTCGCCAGGCCACCCGCGAGCGCGTCGACGCGCTCGCGCAGCGCCCCCCAGGTGATCGTGAACGCATCCTCCTTGGTGCGGATCGCGACCTCGTCGGCGTGATTGGCGGCGGTGATCCGGAACGCGCCCGCGATCGTGCTCGCCCCGCGCGCGTCGACCGCGCCCCCCTTCGCCTGCCCTGCAGCGACCTCCATCGGCTGGCTCCCGTGTTCGAATCACCCCCGGCACGCGCCGGGGCCCGGTGCGGAGGCACGTCCACGCCTCCCCGCGATCATAGCCCTCGCCTCTGAGCGCGCAACGCCCATGCTCCTGCGTGCGTGGACTTCCTCGTCGCCAAGGACGATCTGCATCGCTGCAGCTTCAGCGACTCCGCAGCTCCCGAGCCGTGATCGGCCCCCGACCGCGTCGCCAAGCGCGCCGGAGAATGGGGTGCGCAGGCCCTCGCAGAGCGGATCGCAGATGCATGGCGGCAGTACCTGGGATGGACCTCCAGCTGGCTGCTGGTGGTGGCAGGCCGACAGCCGCGCAGGCGTTGGAACGGGTCTACCTGGACCTGCTCGACGGTCACATCGACCCCGCCGAGGGGCACCTGCTCTCGCTGCGCCCGGACGCATAGCCGGCGGCGCGCTCGACCATCGTCGCGCTCCGATGCCGGCATGAGCGGCGGCTGCGACGCATGCGCGGTCGCCCAGCATGGCTGGGCGGGCGACTCAGTCGCCGGCGCGAGCGTTGGCCACGAGCCTGCGCATTCCCTTCAGCCAGCGCTCGGGATCGGCGCCCTTCAGCGCCATGTGCCGGCGGACCTCCTCGTGGGGCAGGATCAGGAAGCGCTCGTCGGCGATGCCCACCACCACCGCGTCAGCGACGTCCTCGGGCTCGATCACGCCGCCGGCGCTCAGCGCCGCGGCAGCCGCGGGCTCCTCCATCGCCAGTTCCAGCATCGGAGTGCGCACCCCCTGGGGGCAGATGCAGGACACCCGCACCCCCGCGTCGCGATACTCGATCGCCATCCACTCCGCGAGCGCGACCGCCGCGTGCTTGGTGACGCTGTAGATCAGCGAGGAGACCTGTGTCAGCAGCCCCGCCGCCGAGGCCGTGTTGATCAGGTAGCCCTCGCCGCGCTCGAGCATCTGCGGCAGCAGCGCCCGCGAGGCCCACACGTGCGCCATCACGTTCACCCGCCAGGATTCCTCCCAGACCTCGTCGGCCCCCTCGGGCCCGCCCATCGCACCGGGGACGCCCGCGTTGGAGATGAAGATGTCGATCGGTCCGTTGGCCTCGCTCGCCTGAGCGATCAGCGAGGCCACGCTCTGCTCGCGCGAGGCGTCGAATCCGACCGCGAGGGCGCCGATCTCGCCCGCCACCGCTTGGGCACGCTCGAGATCGCGGTCGGCGACCACGACCGCGCGTGCGCCCTCGGCGACCAGGCGTCGCGCGAGCGCTGCGCCGATTCCTCCGGACCCCCCGGTGACGACCACGTGCCTGGCGGCAAGCTCCATCTCGACCTACACCTGCAGCACGAGCTTGCCCGTGTTCTCGCCGTTGAACAGGCGCAGCAGCGTCTGCGGAAAGCTCTCGAGCCCTGTCGCGATGTCCTCGCGGGTCTTGATCTGGCCCGCCGCGACCCAGGCGCCGAGCGCGCGGGCGCCCTCCTCGTAGCGATCGAAGTAGTCGGTCACGACGAAGCCCGTCATCGTCGCGTGATTCACGAGCAGCGACAGGTAGTTGGCGGGTCCCTTCAATGCGCCGTGAGCGTTGTACTGCGAGATCGCGCCACAGATCACCACCCGCGCATTGCGCGCGAGGTGCATGAGCGCCGCGTCGAGTATCTCGCCGCCGACGTTGTCGAAATACACGTCGATCCCATCCGGGCAGTGCTCGGACAGGGCCGCTTCCACGTCGGTGGCCTTGTAGTCGATCCAGGCGTCGAAGCCGAGCTCCTCGGTGATGTAGCGGCACTTCTGCTCGCCGCCGGCGATGCCGACAACGCGAGCGCCCTTGATCTTCGCGATCTGGCCGACGATCCCGCCGACGGCGCCCGCGGCGCCCGAGACGACGACCGTATCGCCCTCGCTCGGCCGGCCGATGTCGAGCAGCCCGAAGTAGGCGGTCAGGCCGGGCATGCCGAGCGCCCCCAGATAGACGGGCAGCGACGCCAGCCCGGTGTCCACCTTCAACAGCGCCGCGCCGGGCGCGAGCGCGTACTCCTGCACGCCGAGCGGGCCTGTCACGCGATCGCCGACGGCGAACTCGGGGTGCTTGGAGGCGATCACCTCGCCCGCTGCCAGCGCGCGCATCACTTCGCCGATCTGAACCGGCGGGATGTAGGAACGAGCGTCGTTCATCCAGCCGCGCATCGCGGGGTCGAGCGAGATGTACAGGACCTTGACCAGGACCTCCCCGTCGCCCGGCTCGGGCACGGCCGCCTCGCTGTAGTTCCAGTCCTCGGCCTTCGGCAGGCCGACCGGACGGGCAGCGAGCTCGAACTTGTGGTTTACGAAGTCCATGCCTGCGCCTCCCCTCGTTGCGGTGGAATGCCCACGCGCCGCGTGCGCGCCCTCAGGCTAGCGTCTCGCGCCGGTGCTCGGCGAACTGCTTCAGCGCAAAGCTTCCCGCCGGGTGATCCCGAGCCCGCTGCATCAGCGTCGCGATCGCGGGCGGCAGGGTCTCGGGCTGAGGCAGCACGATGCCGTACTCGGGCGGCGCGATCAGCGGCGAGCACAGCGCCGCGAATGTCAGGTCGGCCGCGCTGAAGCGATCGCCCGCGAGATACGGGCGGCCGTCGGCGAGCAGCTCGGCGACGTAGTCGAGCTCGCTGAACACGACCCGCTCGTCCTCGACCTCGATCCCCGGTGTGATGTCGAGGACGCGCCTGACGAGCCGAGTGATCAGCGGCCAGCCGACTCGGATCGCGCGGTCCTCCCAGCGCGGCACGCCCTGGTTGTTGACGTTCAGCGTCATGTCGCGCGCGTTGAACATGTTCACGTACAGCAGCCGCCTTCCGCGCGGCCCGAGCACTTCATCGAAGCGCTGGCACAGCCGTGCGACCTCCGCGTGAGCGCCGCGGTCGCTGGGGAACAGGCCATGCTCGGCGGGGCTGCGCCTGTCGACCCACTCGAGGATCTGCGCCGACTCCGCGACCGGGCCGGCATCGGTGACCAGCACCGGAACCGTGAGGCCGCCACTGAGCTTGCGGGCCACTATGCGGTGAACGCCCTGCACGTGGCGTTCCTCGGTGTAGGCGATCCCCGCACGATCGAGTGCCCAGCGGGCCTTCTCGCAGTAGTGACTGATCGGAATCGTCACTAGTCGCAGCACCCCCTAACCGTACCCGCACCAATCGCACCGCGCGGGCCGCCCGGGGTCGCGCCCGGATCGTCCACCGCAGTCGCTCGGCGCTATACGGCGCTATACCTCACTCGCACACGCGGGCAGCCGTGCCGCGGAATCGAGCGTTCGGAGGGAGATGGCAGAGATGAGCCCACTTCAGACGATGACCTACGACGTCGGGGGCCGCGTGGCACGCATCACACTGAACCGGCCCGGGCGTGGCAACGGCATCACTCGCCAGCTCGTCGGTGAGCTCCAGCAATGCGTCGAGAGCGCAGACCTCGATCCCTCCGTGCACGTGCTCCTGCTGTCGGGCAACGGCAAGGGCTTCTGCGGCGGCTATGACCTGGTCGAGTCGGCCGAGGGCAAGGGCCTCGCGCCGGCAGAGCAGGGCGAGGGGGCCGGGGAGCGCCATCGGGGCACCGACGGGCAGCCGCTTCAGGGTGGCGACGGCGCCCCGCAGCCGGCCCACGCCGACGCGCCGCCGCCCGGGTCGCCGATCGATCCGGCGGTGATGGCCGCCAACCACGACCCCCGCGCAGTCTGGGATCCGACGGTCGACTACGCGATGATGAGCCGCAACGTCAGGGCCTTCATGTCGCTGTTTCACTGCGGCAAGCCCGTCGTATGCAAGGTGCACGGATTCTGCATCGCAGGCGGGACCGACATGGCGCTGTGCTCGGACCTGCTGGTGATCGCGGCCGATGCCAAGATCGGCTACCCGCCGGCACGGGTGTGGGGCTCGCCGACGACCGCGATGTGGGCCCACCGCCTCGGTCCTCAGCGGGCGAAGCGCCTGCTGTTCACGGGCGACTCGCTGTCCGGCGCCGAGGCGCTCGCGTGGGGGCTCGCGATCGAGGCGCCTTCGCCCGAGCTACTCGACGAGCGCACCGAGACCCTGGTCGCGCGAATCGCACGTGTACCGCTCAATCAGCTGCGGATGATGAAGCTGCTCGTCAATCAGACGCTGTATGCCGAGGGACTGTACGCAACGCAGGCGCTCGGCACGCTGCTGGACGGGATCGCCCGCCACACTCCCGAGGGCTACGCCTTCCAGCAGCGCGCGATGCAGGGCGGCTTTCGCGAGGCGGTACGCGAGCGCGACGAGCCGTTCGGCGATCTCGGCGCCTCGACCTTCAAGGGCTGACGCGAGGCCTGACGCGGCCGGGCTAGTGTCTGACTCACGACTAGGGCTCGCCGGCGTCCGACGCGCCCGCTCGCCTCCGTCGGGCCGATCGAGGAGACTCGTGTTTGGGTTCGATTCGACCGTTCTGGCGCACATGCCCGCTCCACCTCAGCGCTCACACCTCCGCACGGCGACTGCCGGCGGCCCGCGTCGCCGCGGCCAGGTCGCCGGGGCCCGTGGCGCGCGTAGGCGGCGCGGGCGCGGTCGCGGCCCTGCCAGCGCCGCCCGGCGGGCGGCGCGCGCCCGTCACATGGCGCGCGCGCCACGGCTGTCGCTCGAGGGCCTTGCGATGCTCGCCTCCACGGCGCTCATCGCGCTGCTGCCGACGACCGTGCAGGGCGCCCGCGCCTGGTCGCAGCCGGCGCCACTGGCCGCCTGCTCCTCGGCGGAAGCGCCCTCGGTGCTGTTCCCGAGTGACGCGCCCAACCACGCGACGGGGCCGGGCGCGATCGTCTGGGGCTCGAGCGCGGGCTGCACCACGGGCGCTGCGGTGCAGATCTCGGCGTTGGCCCCAGGCACAGACGCTCCCGCGCGGCCGGGCAGCCCACGCGCGACTACGGGCCGCGCACTCGCCCTCACCGTCCCCGTCGCCGCCGCGGCGGCCCCGCACGGCCGGATACTTCTGGCCGCGCCGGCGCCCGGAGGCGGGCTCGAGCTGAGCGAAGGCCTCGCCCGCGGGCCGTTCACGGCCGTTGTGCCGACGGGTGGCGCGAGCGTGCCGCTGGCGCTCGCTACCGCCTATCTGG
Source organism: uncultured Solirubrobacterales bacterium (assembly GCA_963706765.1). Classification (GTDB taxonomy): domain Bacteria; phylum Actinomycetota; class Thermoleophilia; order Solirubrobacterales; family Solirubrobacteraceae; genus Palsa-744. The sequence continues at coordinate 1,152,020 of OY970168.1, forward strand.
GCGATGTCGCGATCGTCTCGCCGGGGCCCTCGACGCGAGCGGGCTCAGGCTCGCTCGCGCTGCGGGTGCACCGCTTCTATCAGGGCTCGTTTCTGGCACCGATCGGCGTCAGCGGCCCCGAGCGCGGCTTGCCACAGGACCTGGCGGTCGCGATGGACTACCGCTCGGATGCGCTCGCCATCTGGTCGCGGGCCGACCGCATCTACGCGCGCGACATGCCGGGCTCAAACCGTTCATCGCAGCCGCAGCAGCTGCTCGCGCGCTCCCAGCCAGGCGCACAGATCGCGGCGCTGCTCAGCGACGACGATCGCGCGATCGTCGCCTGGGCGGCCACGCGCGCCGGGCATACGAACGTCTACGCAGAGCTCAGCGCCAGTGGCGTCCGCTTCGGGCGGCCACGCCTGCTCGAACGATTCGCCGACCCACACGGCAGCGGGCCGAGCTCCCCGCCGCGCCTGGTGCGAATGTCCTCGGAGAGTGTGATGCTCGCCTGGTCGGGGGCGTCCGCAGGGCACTGGGCGGTGCGGGCGGCAGCGGTCGACCTGAACGGCGTGCGTTCGATCAGCACCATCTCGGCGCCCGGACGCGAAGCCGTGCTCGCCGGCCTCGCCCCGGGCCCGGACGGCGAAGCGTTCGCGCTCTGGAGCGAACCCGAGGACAGCGCGGCGGGCCGGGAGGGCCGGGCGCTCTTGGCGGCGCGCGGCGTCGACGGCTACCCCGGACGGACGTTGTTCACCACGCCCGAACAGATCGTGCCTGCAGACACCGGCGACACGGGCGACGAGGCCGCGCTCGCGGTCGATCCGGACTCCGACCGTGCGCTGGTCGCGTGGCGCACCCCCACGGGGGCAATCGAGTACTCGCTGCGATCGCCCGGCCGGGGCTGACCGCGCGAGCGCCGGTCGATAGGAAAAGATGCGTCGCTAATGGATCGTGACTACGAGCTCCAGACGCACCGGGCCGAGGATCGTCACTGGTGGTACCGAGGCCGGCGCTCGGTGCTCGAGCGCGTGATCAACGACTTGGGGCTGCCCGCCCATGCACGCGTGCTCGACGCGGGCTGCGGCAGCGGGCGCAACATGGTCGAGCTCGCCCGCTACGGCACGGTGACCGGGGTCGAGGTGTCCGCCACGAGCGCAGCACTGGCTCGCGCCAGGGGCGCCGGCGAGGTCATCGAAGGATCGGTCTCGCAAATGCCGTTCAACTCGGCGAGCTTCGATCTGGCGGTCTGCCTGGACGTGATCGAGCATCTCGCCGACGACGTCGAGGCGCTGCGGGAGATGCGCCGGGTCGTGGCGCCCGGCGGCGCGCTGCTCGTAACGGTGCCCGCCTATCAGTGGCTCTGGAGCGGGCACGACGTCGTCAACCACCACCACCGCCGCTACACGCGCCGCACGCTGCTCGCGGCCGCCGAGCAGGCGGGGTGGCAGAGCGTGCGCACGACCTACTTCAACTCGCTGCTGCTGCCCGTCGCGATCCTGCTGCGCGTGCTCGACAGGCTGTCCTCGAAGACCACCGAGTCGAGCCTCGACCTGTGGGTACCGCCTGAGCCGCTGAACTGGCTGCTCGAGCGCCCGCTCGCGCTGGAGGCGGCGATCATCGGGCGCGGAGGTCGGATCCCCGCGGGACTGTCACTGCTGACCGTGTTCCGCTGATCGACCGCGGAGCCGCCCGAGACGGCCAGACCAGCTGCAGGCCACCCTACGGGCCCCGATCGCCAGCGCCCTTTGCAGCGTCAGGCGAGCGCGCGAGGAGCGCTCGGCGCGCGCTGGGCCTCGGACTCAGGCGACCTCGGCGTGGACGCGAAAGGTCCACGAGCGGTTGACGCCGAATGTGAGCACGGTCACGATCGCGGTCGCGCACGCCTGGCCGACGAGCTTGTCGAGCCCCGCCCCGTCGACGAACAGGTAGACGAGGCCCAGGGTCGCGCCGAGCCCGCAGCCCTGCACGATCGCCCAGCGCACGGGCGTGAGCGGGTCGCCGGCGTGCTCCTTGAAGGTCCAGCGGCGGTTCAGCAGGAAGCCGTTCACGGCTCCGAGCGCGAAGCCGATGCCCGAGGCGGCGATGTACCAGACCCCGAACACCTTCAGCAGGATCGTGTAGACCGCGAAGCTGAGCAGCGTGTTGGACACGCCGACGAGACCGAACTTCACGAACTGCACGAGCACGTGCGCGTTCAACTGGCGGCGCGGTGCCGCTAGGCTGTTGGATGGCTCCTGCGGCCCGCTGCGCTCGGAATGCATTTCTAGACAGGATGAACGATAAATTCAGCCGCCGCTTAGGACGTTCGGTGAAAATCTCCCGCAGGCGCCGATCAAGGCGACGCCCACCGTGCAGGTAACGACGATGTCGGATCAAGTCCCTCGCATCCCCCGGCTGCTCAGCCTCGTAGCCCCCGTCTACGACGAGGAGGAGCTGATCGAGGAGTTCGTGCGCCGCGCGATCGCCGCGATCTCAGGCCTTCCGTTCGAGCTCGTGCTCGTCGACGACGGCTCACGCGACCGTACGCCCGAGCTGCTCGACCGCATCGCCGATGCGGACCCGCGCGTGCGGGTCGTGCACCTGTCGCGCAACTTCGGCCACCAGGCGGCGCTGACCGCCGGGCTCGAGCATGCTCGCGGCGACGTGGTGGCGATGATCGACGCCGACCTGCAGGACCCTCCGGAGCTGATCCTCGAGATGCTCGACCGCTGGAGCACTGGCGCGGACGTGGTCTACGCGGTGCGCCGCCAGCGCGAGGGAGAGACCGCCTTCAAGCTCGCCACCGCCTCGTGGTTCTACAAGCTGTTCGACAAGCTCGCCCAAGTCGACCTCGAGCGCAACTCCGGGGATTTCCGCCTGCTCGATCGCCGCGCGCTCGATGCGCTGCTGTCGATGACCGAGCGCTCACGTTTCCTGCGCGGAATGACGGTCTGGGTCGGCTTCTCACAGACGGCTGTCTCCTATCAGCGCGACGCGCGCCATGCGGGCGAGACGAAGTACACGCTGCGCAAGATGCTGCGCTTCTCGCTCGACGCGATCGCGTCCTTCTCGCACCTTCCCCTGCAGCTCGCCACCTACGCCGGCATGCTGTTCGCCGGGCTCGCGTTCATCGCGATCCCCGTCGTGATCGTCCTGCGCATAGCCGGCTCCTACCTGCCCGGCTTCGGCTCGATCACGATTGCGATCCTGCTGCTCGGCGGCATCCAGCTGATCGCCCTGGGCGTGATCGGCGAGTACGTGGGGCGCATCTACGACGAGGTCAAGCACCGACCCCTGTACATAGTCCGAGAGGAGCGAAACCGTCCCAGCGAGACCGCGGACGCCGGCCCCGGCGTGGCGAGCCTGCAGGCGAGCATCGCACCGGCCCGCGCAGGCTTGCCCGCGCGCGCTCCGGAGCGAGTCGGCTGAGAGGCGCCGCTCCGTGCTGGCGGTTCTCGTGTTCTGAGCAACCGATGGCCGACGACCGGCGCCGCCGCATCAACGACGTCGCGCCCATGGCGTTGCTCGCGCTCGCGGTGCTCGGGCTCGCGGCGATCCTCGGCCTCACGGCGCTCCCGGCCGCAGCCCGCGCGGAAGCCTGTCCAGGCGCCGGCGGAGCGCCGTCGTGCCCATACGTGGCCAGCGCGATCGTGGGCCAGCGCGCCGCGTCGGTGCTGCGCTTCCCCGAGGCGGTGGCGCTCGACGCCGCGGGCGACACCTATGTCGCCGACCAGCTCGGCTACGTCGTGCAGAAGTTCGGCCCGGCGGGCGAATTCCTGACCGAATGGGGCTCGTTCGGCGGTGGCCACGGCCAGTTCGGCCCGATCGGCGGAATCGCAACCGACGCAGCGGGAGACGTCTACGTCGTCGACTCCAGCCACAACCGCATCGAGAAGTTCGGCTCCTCCGGCGAATTTCTGACCTCGTGGGGCCACAGCGGCAGCGAACTCGGGCAGTTTCGCTTCTTCTCCTCACAGAATCCGACCCAGCCGCCGGGCGGCGGGATCGCGGTCGCGGACGAATACGTGTTCGTCGCCGACTCGGGCAACAATCGCATCGAGCGCTTCAACCTCGACGGCAGCGAACCGATCGCCTGGGGAACCAAGGGCGACGGCGCCGGCCAGTTCTCCTACCCGCGCGGGGTAGCCGCCAACGCGAGCGAGGTGTTGGTGGCCGACGACGACAACCACCGCATCGAGAAATTCAACCTCGCCGGCGAATTCGAATCGGCCTCGGGCTCGCAGGGAACGGGGCCCGGACAGTTCGGCTTCCCCTACGGAGTCGCCCTCGACGGCGCCGGCAACGTCTATGTGGCCGACGATCTCAATCACCGCGTCGTGGAGCTGGACCCCCAGCTCAACTACCTGCGCTCCTGGGGAGGCTATGGCTCGGGCCCCGGTCAGTTCGCGTTTCCCCGCGCGATCGCCGCCGACGCGGCGGGCGACACCTACGTCGCGGACACCGCCAACGATCGCGTCCAGGTGTTCGATCCGGCCGGCGCATACGTCCGCTCGATCGGCACCTCCGCGCGTGGGCGCGGCGGTCTGACGGCGCCGCGCGGGCTCGCGGTGGATCCGAGCGGGAGGCTGTTCATCGCCGATACGGTCGATGACCGGATCGAGGCCTTCGCCCAGGGAGGCGGGCCGTTGCTGCTGACGCTCACGCGCGCCGGCGGCCACGACACGAGCCTGGCAGAACCGTCCGGGATCGCGATGGATCCACGCGGGTCGCTGTATGTGGCCGATACCGGCAACGAGCGGATCGTGCACCTGTGGGGCGATGGCAGCTACCTGTCGGAAATCGGCGGTCCTGACGATCGCGGCGGAGCCGGGCTCAGCGGAGCACGCTCGCTCGCGGTCTCCCCTGCCAGCGGGGACCTGTACGTGGCCGACACCAACCACAACCGGGTGCTCATCTACTCCCCCCGGGGCCAGCTGCTGGCGAAGGTTGGCGCAGACGATGGCGATGGCTCGGCCGGAGAAGGCGAAGGCGCCTTCGACCACCCCGCAGCAGTCGCGATCGCGCCCTCGGGCAACGTGTTCGTCGCGGACAGCGGCAACAACCGCGTCGTCGCGCTCTCGCCGGGCGGGGCCTTCGTCGATCAGTTTGGCTCGCTCGGCTCGGGCGATGGGCGTCTGCACGATCCGAGCGGAGTCGCCCTCGACGCAGCCGGACGGGTGTACGTCGTCGATGCGATCAACAACCGCATCGAGGCGTTCGACGAATCGGGCCACTTCCTGGCGAAGTGGGGCCGGCGCGGCGATGGAGTCGGCGAACTCTCCCAGCCGAGCGCGATCGCGGTCGGCTGCGAAGGAGACGTGTACGTCGCAGACACGAACAACAACCGGGTCCAGCGCTTCGATCCGGCCTCGCCGGCGGGGTCAGGCTGCGAGGCACCGGGCGCCTGGCCGGCGCCGCTCGACGTGGCGCCGGTGCTGCGCGTCAGCCTCTCGCGCGACCACGCGGTGCTCGCGCGACGCGCGGTCGCCGTGGCGGTCAGCTGCAAGCGGGGTTGCAAGATCCTCGTCACCGCCACCCTCGCGACAGGCTCGCCCCGGCGCAGGGCCGCGCTGCTGGCGGTCGCCAAGAAGCTCCCGCCCGGAACGTTCGGACATGTGCGGCTGCGCCTGACGCCAGCCTCGCTGCACCAGCTGCGCCGTGCGCTCGGGCGCCACAGCGCGATGACGGCGACCGTGCACGTGCTCGCCGTGGGGCCCACGGGACGGCGTACGATCCTGCGCCGCGTCTACGTCGTCACGCGCTGAGCCTCAGGCGCCGATAATGGGCGCATGACCATTGAGCGCAGCGCACAACGCCAGGCGCCGGCGTGGCACGAGTCGGCCGAGCCGGCAGAGCCGGCCGAATACCCACGCCCCGGCCCTGGGGAGCGCTCGGAATCGGATGAGCGCAGCATGGATCACCGGCGCGAACGGGTTCAGATCGAGACCGAACGCCATCGCATCGTCGGCTTCCTGACCCTCGCGCGCGACGGCTATCGCAGCCGCGTGTCAGATGTCCTCAACGCGCCCGAGCGCGATTTCCTGACCCTGACCGAGGTCGCGGTCGAGCCGCTCGCCGGCGGTCCGGTGCAGCTGTACCCGTTCCTCACCGTCGCTCGCCGCCACATCGTGTTCGCCACCGAGGCGGCCGAGGAGACCTGAGAAGCTAGGGCGCGCCTGCGGATGCCCGTCCGAGGGCGCTCCAGAACGGTTCGCGCAGGGCTTCGGGCGGCGCAGGAGCAAGCGCAGCGGCGAGAATCACCGCCGCCGCCGGTCGCGAACGCTCGGGTTCTCCCGGTGCTTCGGGCGAGTAGAGAGCCGAGTCGGTGTAGGTGCGCCCCAGAGCATCGGGGCTCGCGCAGGGCGTCTGCAGGCCAAAGCCGTAGGCGAGCTCGTAGTAGAAGACGTGCACGGGGCGCGTTCCGGGCATCAGCACCCGTGTCAGGTAGCTCGCCGCAGCACGCTGGACAGCGGGGCCGAACACCGTGCCGAGCTTGCCGCTGCCGGCGCTGGCCACCTCGCAGTAGAACGCGCCGATCTCGGTGAACCAGACGCTGTCAGCCGCCGGTTCGGGAAGCGCGTGCTCGAACGCGTCGACGGTGCTCGCGCCGGGCGGTGGATAGGGCAGGCCATTGTCCGCGTAGTGGTTGACCGCGTAGTAGGGGTGGATCGCCCACTGCCGGACGGCGCTGGCGGCGGGCAGGCTCCGCTCGTAGGCGCGCTCGTAGGAGACCATCTGCGGGTCGGAGTCGAGCAGATCGCCGGCGAGGGCAATGCAGGCGTCCGGTGGGCGCTCACACAGACGCGCCCCTGCGAGGTAGTAGCGCGCCGCCGTCGCCGCGTCGACCCCCTGCGCGTTTGGCTCGTTCCACGGCTCCAGATAGCGCACCGCGGCAAACGCGCTCAGCAGCTCGCGCAGATAGCGTTCGTACTGCGCGCCCGTGGCCGGCAGGGCGCCGAGCTGCAGCCCTCCGTAGCTCCCCGGCTCGCCGGCCGTGAGCGCGATGTCGGGGATCAGCCCCAGTTCGAGCACCCGCCCGTACCAGGCGCGCAGGCGCTCGAACGCGAGCCTGTCATCGGCGGTGTCGGCCATCACGTCCCAGGGCACCACGAAGCGTGCGAGCTCGATGCGCCCCGGAGCGCCGCTCAGCCAGGTGCTCGCGACGAACGCAGCGAAGGGGACCTGCGCTCCCGCTCGCTCGACCCCCGCGCCGGCCCATTGCGCGAGGTTCTGGTCGGAGATGCCCTCGAGCGCCGAGGCAGCCGCGGGCGCCGGCGAGCTCGCCGCGACGGCGCCGTACGCCAGCAGCGTGGACGCGCAGGCGAGCAGCCGCACCGCACAGCGCGGGGTCCGGCGAGCCGGGCGCCTCAAGCGCCGGCGGGCGCGCTCGGGAGCAAGCGCCGCAACGCACCGAGATCGCCCTCGAGCTCGAGCTCGGGCGAGGACCCCGGTGAGGGGTCGAGCTTGCCGCTGAGCAGCGCGAGGATCGCGTGCGGCGTGCCGCTGATGACCGCATCCGGATGCTCGGCCGCGCCCGCTCGTGCGTGGACCTCGCCGTCGTGCGCGCGCACGGTCGTCGAGCCGCCGTCGCTGCGCAGCTCGATCTCGATCGGCGGCAGTTGAGGGTCGCGATCGCTCAGGAACAGCTCGGCGGGCCATGCCAGCCAGGAACTGCGAAACCTCTCGTTGGGCTCCGGCCCCTCGCTCATGTAGGGAACGCCGAAACGGCTGAGCTCGTGCAGTGCCGGGCGCAGCTCCCGGCCACGTGGCGTGAGGCTGAACAACGTCGTGGCGATCGGCGGCGGCGCGTGCTCACGCGCGATGAGGCCGGCGCTCTCGAGCTCGCGCAGACGCTCGACGAGCAGGTTCGTGGCGATCCCCGGCAGGCCGTCGCGCAGGTCGGTGTAGCGGCACGAGCCGCGCAGCAGCAGCTCGCGGACGATCAGCAAGGTCCACCGGTCGCCGACCAGGTCGAGTGCCTTGGCGAGCGCGCAATATTGGCCGTAGCTGCGCATCTTGTCCCCATCGTACCCCAGCGCGTTGATGTTTTTGTGCATCTGCTTGACTTTTTATATCTGATGCTTTAGAAAGACTTCCATGAGCAGGCGGGCACTGGTGTTGGTCTCGCTGTTGATGGCGGCGTTTGCGATCAACCTCGACACGACGATCGTCAATGTCGCGCTGCCCACGCTGGTGCGCGAGCTGCATGCTTCCAACAGCCAGCTGCAGTGGGTGGTGGACGGCTACAACCTGGTCTTCGCCGCGCTGCTGCTCGCTGCCGGCAGCCTGTCCGACCGCCTCGGTCGCAAGGGAATGCTGCTCTGCGGGCTGGCGGTCTTCGGCGTCGCGAGTCTCGTCGGCGGGCTCACCGACAGCTCGGGCCAGCTGATAGCGGCTCGCTGCGTGATGGGCCTGGGCGCGGCGATGGTGTTTCCCTCGACGCTGTCGCTGATCTCGAACGTCTTCACAGAGCGCTCGGAGCGTGCGCGAGCGATCGGGCTGTGGGGCGCCACCGCCGGGGTCGCGATCGCGCTCGGGCCGATCGTCGGCGGCTGGCTGCTCGAGCGCTTCTCGTGGTCCAGCATCTTCTTCGCGATGGCACCCGTCGCGGCGCTGGCGGCGGGGCTCGTGGCGATCAGCGTGCCGCGCTCGCGCGACCTGAACGCGCCGGCGCTCGACAGGCCCGGGTTCGTGCTCTCGAGCGCCGCGATGGCACTCCTGATCTACACCATCATTGAGGCACCCGCTCACGGCTGGAGCAGCGCCCGGACGCTCGTCGGATTCGCGCTGGCGCTGGCGTCGCTGGCCGCGTTCGTCGCGCGGGAGCGCCGCACGCCGGCGCCGATGCTCGACATCGCGCTGTTTCGCAATCCACGCTTCACGGCTGCATGCGGCTCGGTGACGGTCTCGTTCTTCTCGCTGTTCGGCTTCATCTTCCTGATGACTCAGTACTTCCAGTTCATCAAGCTCTATGACCCGCTCTCCGCCGGGGTGCACCTGCTGCCGGTCGCGACCTCGGTCGGGGTGGCATCGGTCCTGGGAACGAGGCTCGCGGTGCGGTTCGGCACGAAGCTCGTGGTGGCCTCCGGGCTGCTGATGGTTGCCGCCTTCTACGCCTGGGTGGCTGCGGTCATCTCCCCGAGCACCAGCTACGGCACGATCGCCGCGCAGATGGTCCTGTATGGCATCGGCATGGGCTTCACCAGCGCCCCCGCCACTGAGGCGATCATGGGCGTCGTGCCAAGGGCCAAGGCCGGAGTCGGCTCTGCTGTCAACGACTCCACGCGCCTGCTCGGCGGGACGCTCGGCGTCGCGGTGATCGGCAGCGTGTATGCGTCGCTGTACGCCAGCCACCTGACGGCGCGACTGCCGGCGCGCGTGCCCGCAGCGCTGGCGCAGCTGGCCCACAGCTCGGCCGGGGCGGCTCTGGGCGTCGCCAAGGGCCTGCTGGCGGCCGGGCATCCGGCCCTGGCAGCGGGCGTCCACAGCGCCGCGACGCACTCGTTCGTCGACGGCCTGAGCGTCGGCTGCCTGGTCGCGGGCGGCGTCGCGCTCGCGGGCGCCGCGATGGCGGTGCGGCTGCTGCCCGCACAACCGCTCGAGCTCCCGACTGGCGCAGACGCGCCCGTCGCGCCGCGCTCCGCGTCGCCCGTCATCGCCGAGTGAGCGGGCGGTCAGCTCTCAGGCGCCCGCGCTCGCTTCGCCGGCGGCGGTCTGATCGGGTAGCGGCGCGTCCTGCAGGTGCATCGGCACGCGCGCCTTGAACACCGTCCGCCCTGGACGCGACTCGACGCTGAGGCTGCCGTGATGGTGATCGACGATGATTCGTCGCGCGGCGTCCAGCCCCAGGCCGGTGCCGCGACCCACCTCCTTGGTGGTGAAGAACGGCTCGAAGATCCGCTCGCGCACCTCCGGCGGGATGCCGGGGCCATCATCGGCGATGTCGATCTCGGCGCAGCCGCCGTCCATGCGCGTGCTGATCGTGATCGTGCCGGTGTCGCCGAGCGCGTCGATCGCGTTGTCGAGCAGGTTGGTCCAGACCTGGTTGAGCTCCGCGCCCTGCGCCTGAAAGCGCGGCAGCGCCGGATCGTAGTCGCGCACGACCTCGATCGTCGTGTGCTTGAGTTTGTGGCCGAGGATTACGAGTGTCGTCTCGAGGCCGTCGTGGAGGTCGATCTCGACCACCCCGCCGCGGTCCATATACGCGTATCCCTTGACCGCCCCCACCAGGCCGCTCATGCGCTTGGTGGCCTCTGCGAGCTCGCTCGCGAGCTCGCGCGCCAGCAGCGAGGCCGCTATCCAGCGCACAGCGGCCTCGGAGGCCGCTCCGGCGAGGCTCGCGGCGCGCCGCAGGAACTCCTCGTCGACTCCCGCCCGCGCCAGCGGCTCGACCAGGCGCCAGCCATCGGCGAGCCCCATCCGCTCGAGTGCGTCGGCGAGCGCCTCCTCGGCATCGGCCGCCTCCAATGCCGACAGCGCCGGGCGGTCCTCGGCGGCGGTCAGCGCGCCTCGTTGCATCTGCACGAGCTCGGCGGCCTCCAGACGCTCCACGCCGGACTCGACGAAGACGCCTATCGTCGACCCCAGCACGTCCAGCGCATCGGCCAGATCGGCCGCGGCGCGGGTCGCGGCGGCGGCGGGGTTGTTGAGCTCATGTGCCAGACCGGCCGCCATCGTTCCCAGCGATGCGAGCCGCTCGCGGTCCTGTTCGCGGGCCGTCATGCGCCCCAACACCGGCCGAACCTGCAACATCACGCGACGGAACACCGAGCGCTGAGCCAGTGTCAGCTCGATGAAGTCCTCTGGCGGGACGTTCGCGATCCGCACCTCGCTGCGAGCGACCGAGCGCGCGGCGACAGGAGCCTCTGTGAGCGTGGCGATCGCGCCCATCCACGTCGGCGCGACGTGGTCGCTGACCGGTTCGGGGCGGCCTTCGTACACAGCCAGCGTCTGGACCGTGCCTGCCAGCAGCAGTGTCACGCCGGGGGACGGCTGCTCCTCCTGGGCGATGATCGTGCCCGCGGGCAGCTCCTGCACCTGCGCCACCCGCGCCCAGCGCTCGAGCTCGGCGTCGTCGAGCTCGGTGAACAGGTCGATCTCGCGCAGCTCGGCTATCTGCGGCGAGCTCATGCGCTGGCGAGGTATTCGTGTATCAGCGACACCGCCATCGAGCCCTCGCCGACCGCGCTGGCGACCCGCTTGATCGAGCGCGCCCGGACGTCGCCGGCGACGAACACGCCCGGCACGCTCGTCTCGAGCGTGTACGGATCGCGCGCCAGCGGCCAGCCGTGCTCGCGCACATCCATCCCCGCCAGGATGAAGCCGCGCTCATCGCGCGCGACCACGCCATCGAGCCAGTCGGTGCGGGGCGCGGCGCCGATGAAGATGAAGCACGCGTCGACGTCCTCGACCAGCTCGTCGCCGGCGGCGTCGCGCAGCCGCAGTCGCGCGAGGCGGCCGTCCTGCGCCTCGGCCGCCAGCGCCTGGGTGCCGGCGCGAACCTCGACGTTCGCGAGCGCCGCAATCTGCTCGATCAGGTAGTGGGACATCGAGCGCTCGAGCGACTCGCCGCGGACCAGCAGCGAGACTCGCCGCGCGTAGCCGCTGAAGTAGACGGCCGCCTGCCCGGCTGAGTTCGCGCCACCGATCACCACGACGTGCTGGTCCGCGCACGCGCGCGCCTCGGTCAGCGCGGCGCCGTAGTAGACGCCTGCGCCCGTGAGCTCCTCGAAGCCGGGCGCCTGCAGCCGCCGATAGGAGACGCCCGAGGCAACCAGCACGCAGTTCGCGCTGAGCGCTCCCGACCCGTTCAGCTCGACGATCCGGCCAGCGCCCTCGACCCGCAGGGCCGCGGCATCGCTGACGGTCAGCAGCTCCGCGCCGAGACGACGAGCCTGATCGGTCGCTCGGCGCGCGAGGTCAGAGCCCGACAGCCCGGCGGGAAAGCCGAGGTAGTTCTCTATGCGACTCGACTGCCCAGCCTGCCCGCCAGGGGCCTCGCGCTCGACCATCACCGTCCGCAACCCCTCGGAGGCGCCGTACACCGCCGCCGCCAACCCCGCTGGACCGCCGCCCACGATCACGAGGTCGTAATGCTCAGCCGCCGGCCGGCTCGCCACGCCGAGGCGCTCGGCGAGCTCGAGCACGGTCGGGCGCTCGAGCACCGAGCCATCCTCCAGCAGCGCCACCGGCAGGCGCTCCTGGTCGACGCCAGCGACCGCGATCAGCTCGCGGGCCTCCGCGTCGCGCTCGACGTCCAGCCAGCGCGCGGGCACGCGGTTGCGCGCCAGGAAGTCGCGCAGGTCGTGGGTGTCCTTGGAGAAGCGATGGCCGATCACACGCACGCCCCCCGCCTCCAGCGCGGCTCCCGCCTCCCAGGTGGTGAGCAGATCCTCGACGACCGGGAACAGCAGCTCCTCCGGCGGGTCCCACGGCTTGAGCAGGTAGTAATCGAGGGCCACCTCGTTGATCGCCGCGATCGCCGCCTCGGTGTCGGCGTAGGCGGTCAGCAGCACGCGCTTGGCGTCGGGGTAGATCGTCCGTGCCGCCATCAGGTAGTCGGTGCCGTCCATTTCCGGCATGCGCTGGTCGGCGACCAGCATCGCGACCACGTCTCCGCGGGTGCGCAGCTCGCCGAGCAGCTCGAGCGCCTGCTGGCCCGAGCCGGCACGTAGAACCCGATAGCGCTCGCCGAAGCCGCGGCGCAGGTCGCGTGCGACCGCCGCGAGAACCGCGGGCTCGTCGTCGACTGCGAGGATCGCGGGCTGGCGCTCCCGCGGCTGGCGCTCCTGCATCGAAGTGCCTCAGGAGAGCATCGGCGAGGGCGGAATCCGGGTCGCGCCCGTGACCTCGGGGATTATCATCGCGACTTCGTCGACGAAGCACCAAGACCATTCCTCGCCCGGCTCGAGCGAGCGGATCAGCGGATGCTCGTCCTCGCGCGCGTGGCGACTCGCGTGACGGTTGGGGGAGTCATCGCAGCAACCGACGTGCCCGCACTCCAGGCAGATCCGCAGGTGCAGCCACACCCCGCCCTCACGCAGGCAGTCCTCACAGCCATCGACGGCTTCCGGGAGCTCCTTGACAGTGACCGTGTCCACGTGGCTGCACGACACGCCCAGAGCATGACACAGCCGCGGGAGTCTCAGGTCCAAGGCGAGCCGTGGGATTTTGGACTTCCGTCGAACGCCGGCGAGCGCCGTCGGGCGGAGAATGGACAAATCCAGACCACGAGCTACGAAGCCGAGCTCGCGCAGCTGATCGAGGCTTCGGCCCACGCCGGCCAGATCGGAGGCTCCCTTGCTGGCACTGTCTGAGAGCTCTGCCCAGCCGCCCGACGAGCACATGCTCGAGGAGTGGTCACGCTGGGCGAAGACGCCCGCCGAGAGGCGCCCGTGGACGATCGGGATCGAGGAGGAGGTGATGCTGCTGGCGCCGGCCGACTGGTCGCTGGCCTCGAGCGCCGAGTCGGTGCTGGCGGGCGCCAGCGGCGAGCTCGCCGCGCACGCGAGCCCCGAGACCCATGGCTCGGCGCTCGAGCTGCGCACCGACCCGCACGCGACGCTGGGCGCCGGCCTGGCCCAGCTCGAAGACCTGCGCGGCGAGCTCGCGCGCGAGCTCGCGCTCAGCGGGCTGCGCGCGGCGGCGGCGGGGCTGCACCCGTTCGCGGTCTGGCAGGAGACGCAGGTCTCGAATGGTGACCGCTATCGGTTCCTGTATGGATCGATGCGGGAGCTCGCCCGACGCGAGCCGACGTTCGCGCTGCACGTACACGTCGCCGTGCCCGATCCCGACAGCGCGGTCCAGGCGATGAACGGCATGCGCGCGCACCTGCCGCTGCTGCTCGCGTTGTCGGCCAACTCGCCGTTCTGGCAGGGCCGCGAGACCGGCCTCGCTTCCGCGCGCACGCCGCTGTTCCAGGCATTTCCGCGCGTGGGCATCCCGCGCGCGTTCGCCGACTACCAGGCCTACGTCGACACGATCGACCTGCTGCTGCGCTGCGAGGCGTTCCCCGAGCCCACGTTCCTGTGGTGGGACGTGCGACTGCAGCCGCGCTTCGGAACCATCGAGGTGCGGATCATGGACGCCCAGACCACGATCGCCGACTCGGCCGCGCTGGCGGCGCTCGTGCAGTGTCTCGTGCGCATGGAGGCGAGCGAGGCCTCGCGCGGGGCGCAGCCCGAGCGCCTGCCCGAGGTGCTGTCGGAGAATCGCTTCCTGGCGGCGCGCGATGGAACCGAGGCGACGTTCATCGACGAGCACCTCGGCCGACGGGTCGCGGTCGCAGAGCAGCTCGAGTCGCTGCTCGAGCGATGCGCCCCGCACGCGGAAGACCTCGGCTGCCTCGAGCAGCTGCGGTCGGCGCGCAACCTCGCGAACACGCCCCGGGCGACACGTCAGCTGGACCTCGCGCGCGGCCCCAACAAGCTGCCGGGGCTGGTCGAGGCGCTCGTCGCCCTGTTCTGAGATGGACGCGCTTGTCAAGGTGGATGTCGAAGAAGTTGTTCATGGTGGTGGTTGTGGTTGCTGGGGTCGAGCGACCGTCGCGGCGGCAACGACGACTGTCACTCTGAGATGCGCGGGTCGGAACCGCAGGACAGTGTCCGGTCGTGAGCTGCCTCGCACTAGAGTCGCGAGTCGGGATCGCATAGAACAGTCGAGGGTCCTCCGGGAGGTCGCGGCGGTTGCCCGACCCCAGCACGTTGAGGGTTTCTCAGGCCGCGGCCTCCAGGGCGAAGGGCTGATCGGTAGCGGCGGCCCACAGGAACCCGGCGAGCTCGCGGGCGACAGCGACGGTCGCGACCGTGGAGCGCTTCCCGCGTTCGGTGGTGAGATGCTTATAGCGGCGGTGCAGTCGTACCTGTGCCTGCCAGGCGCGAGCGTCGGGCTCAGGTCCGCGGTTGGGTCGGCGCGGCCGGTGCTGATAGGACCAGGCGGCCTCGATCAGCAGCCGGCGGGCGTGCTGGTTGCCGGTCTTGGTGATGTGCCCGCGGTGGCGCTGCTGGCCGGAGGAGTACTCGGACGGGATGACCCCCAGCCAGGCGCACAGCTCGCGGGGGTGGGAGAAGCGGGCGAAGTCGCCGATCTCGGCGATTAGCCCGAGCGCGGTGCGGGTCGAGATGCCCTTGAACCGCGTGAGGATCTGCACGGTGGCTGCCCACCGCTCGCCGCGAGCGATCAGCTCGAGGTCGCGGTCCAATGCGTCGAGCTGACGGTCGAGTCCGTCGAGGTGGATCAACATCTGCCGCAGGGCGGCGTGCGCGAGCTCGTCGTCGAGGCGCTGCCGGGCGATCCACGCCCGATGCATCAGCGTCCACTGCGACTTCCCCTCTCGATAGATCCGGCCGTGGCGCAACAGCTGCTTGCTGACCCGATGCCGGGCCGCGGTGCGAGCGCAGCGCAGATCATCGCGGCAACGCATCAGATCACGAAGCCCTTCGGTCTCGGGCGACGGCGCTGCCACGAACGACAGTTGCCCGCCGCGGTAGAGCCGCACGAGCTTCTTCGCGTCGCGGCGGTCGGTCTTGACCCTGTCGCCGGCGCGGACCGGGATCAACGACGGAGCGATCACATCGCACGCGACCCCCAGCTCGGTCAGCAGCCTGAGCAGGTCGAACCCGCCGGGGCCGGCCTCGTAACAGACCGCCAGCCCCTCCGGGCCACCCAGCCGGTCGATGAACCGCCGGACCGCGACCCTGGTCGTCTCGATCTGCTGCACCTCGGGCTGCCCGCCGACCGGCGGCAGCGTCGCCGCAACGATTGAGAGCTTGTGCACGTCGAGACTGACCCACAGACGCACATCAGCAGGCGCCGTCGAGATAACGTCAGGCATGGCTGGTCCTCCGGTTGTATGCGGCTCTGGCCCAAAGTGGCCCTAACACCGCTGAAGCTAACCCGCGAACCTGCAACACGCGAGGGCCAGCCTCCTCGCGTCCATACTGACTAGGCTCGCGCGAAGCAGCGCTCACTGGGCGCTCGGCACGCGTGCAGCGACGATCCAGGTCGAAGCGGGAGCCCGCAACTGGCCGTCGAGCTCGAACTCGCCGAGACCCTCGTACAGCGCCTCACGGACCTGGCCGTGCAGATGCGTCGCGCGATCGCCGGCCAGGCGCAGGATCTCGCCTGCCGGTCCGAGCGCCATCACGAAGTCGATCGCCTCATCGCGATCGGCTCCGATCGCGATCGGGATATCGCAGCGATGGAGCGTGATGTCGCAGAAGCCCGCCTCGATGAGGATCTCGCTGGTCGTATCGGCGTCGGCCATCGAGAACGGTCCGGGGCCGCAGGTGGGCTCGTCGTACTCCTCGGGTCGCGCGACGATGCTCTCGACGATCGTCTGGGCGCGATAGAGCCAATCGTTGTCGATCCGGCGCCGCCAGACGACCATCACCAGCCGGCCGCCGGGGACGAGCGCGCGCCGCACGTTGCGCAGAGCCGCGACGGGGCTGGCGAAGAACATCGTTCCGAAGCGCGAGAACGCGAGGTCGAAGCCCCCCTCCCCCGTGAGCGTCCGCTGGACGTCGGCGACCTGGAAGCGGACGTTGGCGACGCCCGCCTGCCGCGCGTCCCCGACCGCGTCCTCGATGAAGCGACGCGCTGCGTCGACGCCGACCGCCTCGCCATGCGCGCCGACCAGCTCCGCGATCCGCTGGGTGGTGTCGCCGAATCCACAGCCGATGTCGAGCACTCGCTGCCCGGCCACCGGCGGGTACAGGCGCAGAGCCTCCTCGCCGTGTGCTCCCAACCCCGAGGTGACGATCTCGCGAAAACGCACGAAGCGGTCATACAGAGGCCCATCCCAGGCGCGGATCGCCTCGTCGTTGACGCTTGCAGACGCCTCGCCGCTCCCCGTGGAGAGCTCAGACTCGGTTGTGTTCATCGGACCCCCGGTCTCGTATTCGGACGGCGCGAGTGGCGCGCCCGACCAGCCAATGCGACAGTTGCCATCGCGCTCGTTGCAGCCCTGAGATTACTCTCGTTACCGACAGCAGGTGCCGAACGCGGGTCCTGCGAGCCATTTCGCTTGCACTGCCAGGCAATACTCTTCTTCGTAAGGCCCCGGGTTCCGCCGCTCTCGGCTTTTCGATTTCCTCGCGGCAGCTTCCGCCGTTGTTGCCGATGCTTGGCTTCGAATTTGCTGGGGATGTTTTTCAGCGCTTCGTTGTTCACCTTTGTGGTGCAATTAACGTCTAGGTAGCCGCCGGCGCCGGGCGCTTCATGGCATTGCCCCCATTCCGGCAATGCCGACGCACTGCTCGCCATCAGCGTGGCAGCCGCGCATGCTGCGAACACGGCGAGTCCTGTACTCCAGAGTCCTGTACTCCATATACGTCGCACTCGTCCACCTCTCCTTGTCTCGGGTTCCAATCGAGCGACGCGAGACCGCGCTCGCGGGAGATGGGCCGTCGCGCGACCGCGCGCGCCTGCGAGGCGTCTCGCCCCAGGCGCCGGGCTCGCCGGCTCGCGCCGCGACCCGCCATCGGGCGATGCGAACGCGCCTCTTGCCCAACCGGATTTGCGCCGATATCTCCTACGGTGAGCAGTTCCGAGAACCAGCTTGCGAGCAGCAAACGCCTGATGGCCTACACGGCCGCCGCGATGTACGGCGGAGCGACGCTCGACGGCGCGATCGAGGGCCTGCTGCCGGGCGACCCCAGCTTCGCGATCACGCCGGTGATCGTGGCGGCGGTGGTCGTGACGCTGCTGGTGCTCGCTGGCCCGAGGCTTCCCCGCTGGGCGCTGGCGACGCTCGGTCCGATCGGGGTTGCGCTGATCGGCTACGCCCTGGCCACGACCCCCGGCGCCGGCGATGGCGCGATCCTCTACGTCTGGCCGGTGCTGTGGATGACGTTCTTCTTCGGCCAGCGCGGCGCCCTGACGATCATCGCGTCGGTCGGGGTGACCCATGCGATCGTTCTCCGAACGCTGCCGTCCGCGAGTGGCTATCCAGGCCGCTGGCTGGACGTGATGGTCACCGTCGGGGTGCTGGTCGCGGTCGTGCTGGCGCTGGTGGATCGCAACGACGGGCTCGTTCGACAGCTCGCCGCCGAGGCCCGGACCGACGCTCTGACGGGTCTGTTCAACCGGCGGGGCTTCGACGAGCGCGCGACGCTCGAGCTCGCCCGCGCGCGCCGAGAAGCCGGCTCGCTGGCAGTCGCGGTGTTCGACATCGACCACTTCAAGCGCATCAACGACGAGTGGGGGCATGAGGTTGGCGACCGCGTGCTGGCACGCACCGCCGGGCTGGTGGCGGCGCAGGCACGCGACATCGACATCGTCGCTCGCTTTGGCGGCGAGGAGTTCGTGGTTCTGCTGCCCGGGTGCGACGCTGCCGATGCGAGGGCGTTCGCCGAGCGCGTATGCGCGGCGCTGCCGACGGGCGCGACCGCCGAGCTGCCGCCGGTGCGTGTGAGTGTCGGTGTCACGGCGGGGCTCGCACCGGCGAGCACCCACGATCTGTTGCACGCCGCCGATGCGGCGCTGTATGGGGCAAAGCGCGCCGGTCGCGACCGGATCGAGGTCGCGGTGCGAGCGGAGCAGACCACTTTCATCGGCGCCGGCGTGCACCTCGCCGATCGCTGACGCCCGCGCATCTCGCCGCTAGCCGTGCGGTCCTCATGCGCCACAGGCGATCGCGCGAGAGAGCAGCAGCTCGCGCTCGCGCTCGTTCTCGCACAACTCGGCCGCGCGCTCGAACTCCTCGCGTGCCTCCGCCAGCCGTCCCAGGCGCACGAGGACGTCGCCACGCACGCCGGGCAGCAGGTGATAGCCACGCAAGGCGGGCTCATCTGCGAGCGAATCGACGAGCTCGAGCCCAGCCTCGGGGCCGAAGGCCATCGTCACCGCCACAGCACGGTTGAGCTCCACGACGGGGGAGCCGGTGAGCGCGGCCAGGCCGTCGTACAGCGCGACGATCCGCGGCCAGTCGGTCTCCCCGACGCTCCGAGCCCGCGCGTGGCAGGCGGCGATCGCGGCCTGCAACGTGTATGGCCCCAGCGCGCCGCTGCGCTCCTCGGCCCGCCGCAGCCAGGCCAGACCGCGCTGCACGAGCAGGTGGTCCCAGCGCGCTCGGTCCTGATCGGGGAGCAGTACAGGCTCGCCATGCGGCCCGGCCCGCGCCCGCAGGCGCGAGGCCTGGAGCTCCATCAGGGCAAGCAGGCCGTTCACCTCGGGCTCGCGGGGCATCAGCGCGGCAAGGATCCGTCCGAGGCGTAGGGCGTCCGCGCACAGCGCCGGCCGCATCCATTGCTCACCGGCCGTCGCGGTGTAGCCCTCGTTGAACACCAGGTAGATCACCTCGAGCACCGCAGACAGGCGCTCGGCCAGCTCGTCGCGGCCGGGGACCTCAAACGGCACGCGCGCCTCGGCGAGCGTGCGCTTGGCGCGGACGATGCGCTGCGCGATCGTCCCTTCAGAGACGAGGAACGCCCGCGCGATCTCCGGCGTCGACAGGCCGCCCAGCACGCGCAGCGTAAGCGCGACGCGCGCCTCCCGGGACAAGACGGGATGGCACGTCATGAAGATCAGGCGCAGCACATCGTCCTGCACATCTTCGACCTGCGCGGAGAGCTCGGGCTGATCGAGCTGCTGGAGAATCTCCAGCTCGCGCCCGATCAGCTCCTGCTTGCGCTCGAGTGCGACGCGCCGGCGCAGCGCATCGATGCCCCGGCGCTTGGCGGTAGCCATCAGCCATGCGCCCGGCTTGTCCGGAATGCCCGACTCGGGCCACTGCTCGAGCGCGGCGACGAGCGCGTCCTGGGCCAGATCCTCGGCCACGGCCACGTCGCGCACGATGCGAGTCAGCCCGGCTATCAACCGGGCCGACTCGATCCGCCAGACGGCGTCGATCGCACGATGGGTGGCCGACGACGTCACGCGGCTGGTGTCCTGAGTCAGAAGCTCGGGGAGTGCTTGCCGAGTGGATGGGCGTGTCTGACGTTCGACGGCGTCACGGTGCGTACTGGTGGCACTCGAGCGTCGCCGGCGGGCATCGGGCGCGGGCAGGCGCCGGGAAACGCCGTCGATCTTCTGATTCGGGACACTAGTTCTGGGTGGCCTGCTCACGAAGCCGCTCGTTGGCCTCGCGCAGCTCCGGCGTCAGTTGCTCGCCGAAGTCCTCGGCCTCGAAGATCTGACGTAGCTCGATCTCGACACCGCCATCGAACGGCGCTCGCTTGAGCCACTCGATCGCCTCATCGCGCGACGCGCACTCCCAGACCCAGTAGCCTGCGACGAGCTCCTTGGCCTCGGTGAACGGACCGTCGATAACGGTGCGCTTGCTGCCGTTGAAGCGGACCTTCGCACCCATGGAGGTCGGGTGCAGGCCCTCGCCGGCCAGCATCACGCCTGACTTGACGAGCTCTTCGTTGTACTTCGTCATCGCCCCCAGCAGCTCGGTGCTGGGCATCTCGCCCGCCTCGGATTCGGGGCTCCCAGGAACCAGGACCATGAAACGCATTGGTGTCTCCTTGTGTGGTGGATGGGGTGGTTTCTACCCACACGTCGAACGAGGTCGGCCGAAATCGACATCGCCCGGGAATTTCTTTGTCGAGCACGCTGGGCAAGCGGGTTCGAAGCCCGACGAAGCACCTGGCTCAGCGCCACGACGGTTGCCGGTGCTTCTGCAGGTGTTCTGTCCCGCGGGCAGACACGGAGACGAGCGCTCCGTGTCTGGCTCATGATGACGTGCGATGAAGCCTCGGTCGTTGGCGTCCTCCCACAAGGCAGGCTGCCACTCAGGAGTTCGTGCCGTCGGTGGCGTAGGCACGCGTCGGTGGCGTAGGCACGGTTACTCGATCCGGCGCAGCGATTCCCAATAGGTGGGACGGTACAGCAGCTCGAGCTTGATCCCGTCGGGGTCGTAGAAGAAGACGGCGTAGTAGCCAGGTGTGTAGCCGTACTCCGCCGGGCCGCTCTCGATCCGCGCGTAGTGCGCCTGCAGCCACACGGCCCGCTCATCCACGACCGCGCGCGAGGGAACGTCGAAGCAGAGATGATGTACGCCCACCGCATAACGGTCGTAGGGCACAGGGTGCGCGTCGGAGTGTTGCTCACGCAGCCCCAACGCGGCGAGGCCCGGCCCCTCGACCGAGAGGTAGTAGATCGTCTCGCCGCGCTCGCCGCGCGCTTGGCGTAGATCCGTCCAGCCGAGCGGCTCGAGCAGCCCACGATAGAACGGCAGGCTTCGGGAGATCGAACTGACCACGAGGTCCACATGGCTGATCTTCGAGACGGGGGCCGCCATCTTCGCGGAGCACCCTAGGCGGTTCTGCGCCTGCGCGCGACGCCGCTCGCTGCAGGCTTTCGGCTCCGTGAAGCCAAAACGGCTCTGATCTCGAGCGAAACGGAGAGGGCGGGATTCGAACCCGCGATGGAGTTTGACCCCCATACTCGCTTAGCAGGCGAGTGCCTTCAGCCACTCGGCCACCTCTCCCGGGAGGTCGGGCAAGTTTAGAGCGTGCCTGTGGCCGGCGTGCAGCTGGTGCGTCGAGCACGCTCCTACCGACGGCGCCGGCCCACAACGCTCGCCCGGCCGCCCCGGGGGCGGCTCAGAAAGAGCGTGGCGGTGCGGCTGGACGATCCGATTACTTCGTCAGTTCGCCACGTTGCAGGCGTACGACTTGTAGAACGGGCTGCCGGGCACGCAGCGCCACATGCTCTGGTTGGTCTCGCCCGGTGCCCCCGCGCCACTGCCCCGGAAAATGCGGACGGAAGGGGGGGGATTCGAACCCCCGAGACGGGGTTCGCCCGCCTGCTGGTTTTCAAGACCAGTGCATTCAACCGCTCTGCCACCCTTCCCAGCGCGGACCAGAGGGAAGGCTAGTCGATCCGCCAGCCGCCACAGCGGGTTGGCTCAGGGGATCATCCAGCGATCTGAACGACGCGCGTTGGCGCGCGGCTCGCTTCAGCTCACCTGTTCGCGGACGGCCGGCGCGATGCCCTCTCCGAGCCGGCGAACGAAGCCGATCGGATCTCATCGGGGACTCCTACGAGCAGCGTTTGGAAGCGTAGGTCGGTTGCGATGCGAGCGAGTTGTTGAGTCCAGGAGTCCTGCACGTAGGCGATGGCGACGCTCGTCAACTGCTCTGAGGTTGCCGCGGAGGGGTGTGCCGCGTCCGCCGCTACCGTGCGTGGCTGGAGACCCGAGCATGAGGTCCGACGGCGGGGCGTCGAAAACGAGAGGATGGAGCGAATGAAGGCAGCGGTTATCTACGAAAACGGCGGACCGGAGGTGCTTCGCTACGAGGAGGTGGCCGATCCCGAGTGCCCCGACGGCTGCGTGGTGATCGATGCCGAGGCGATCAGCATCGAGGGGGGTGATCTGCTCGCTCGTGCGGCGGGTGACTTGCCAACGGTGCCGCATATCGTCGGCTATCTGAGCGCCGGGACCGTGAGCGAGGTCGCCGCCGGCGTCGAGAGTCGGTCAGTTGGCGACCGAGTGGTCACCTTGAACGCAGCCGGGTCCCACGCCGCCAGGCGAGCGGTCCCCGCGGCGATGACTTGGCCGATCCCCGCCGGGCTCGATGCGGCGCGCGCGGCGTGTGTGCCGGTCGCGTTCGGAACCGCGTACGAGTGCCTGTTCACCGCAGGCAGCCTCGCCGAGGGTCAGACCGCTCTGATCCACGCTGGAGCCGGCGGCGTGGGCATGGCCGCGATCCAGCTCGCCAAGCGCGCCGGAGCGACCGTGATCTCAACGGCCTCCAGCGACCGGAAGCTGGAGCGGCTGAAGGCGCTCGGGCTCGACCACGGGATCAACTATGCGACCGAGAGCTTCGTCGAGCGCACCAACCAGCTGACCGACTCGCGTGGCGTAGAGGTCGTCCTCGACTCGATCGGAGGCCAAAACCTGATCGACAGCATCAGCGTGCTCGCGTACCGGGGAGCGCTCGTCAGCGTCGGGTTGGCCGCCCGTGCGGGCTCGGCGATCGAGGCGCGGTCGCTGTGGACGCGCAACAACTCGCTGCACGGCGTCTTTCTCGGCGGCGCGATCCTATCCGAGTACGCCCGCGTCCATCCCATGATCGGCGACATGCTGGAGCGCGTCACGAGCGGCGAGCTGCGAGTGGAGATAGATCGCTCGTTCCCGCTCTCGGACGCCGCCGCGGCGCACGAGTACGCCGAGAGTCGCATGGCGTTCGGCCGGGTCGTCATGACGCCCTGACGTCTACGACTGCGAAACGAGGACTGCTGATGGCAGCGCAAGCACCTCCCGGCGGCACGTTCGCGATGGCCGAGGGTCTAACGGTCACCCGCATGGGCTACGGCGCAATGCAGCTCGCCGGCCCCGGCGTGTTCGGGCCGCCGAAGGACCGCGACGCTGCGCTCGCCGTGTTGCGCGAGGCGGTGGAGCTGGGCATGAACCACATCGACACCAGCGACTACTACGGGCCCTACATCACGAACCAGATCATCAGGGAGGCGCTGCACCCCTATCCGCACGAGCTGCGCATCGTCACGAAGGTTGGAGCCAGGCGTGACGCCGAGGGCGGCTGGCTCCACGCGCGATCTCCCGAGCAGCTGCGTCAAGCCGTGCACGACAATCTCAACAATCTCGGCCTCGATGTACTCGACGTCGTCAACCTCCGTGTCGGGGGGTTCGACAGCCCCGAGGCGGGTTCGATCGCCGAACCGTTCACCGCGCTCGCGGAGATGCAGCAGGAAGGACTGATCAAGCATCTCGGGATCAGCACCGTCTCCGCGCGGCAGATCGCCGAGGCCCAGTCGATCGCGCCGATCGTGTGCGTGCAGAACTTCTACAACCTCGCCCACCGGGTCGACGACGACCTGATCGACTCTCTCGCCGCCCAGTCCATCGCCTACGTGCCCTACTTCCCGCTTGGCGGCTTCACCCCATTGCAGTCGGGCACGCTGGAATCGGTCGCCACCCGTCTCGAGGCCACACCGATGGCCGTCGCGCTCGCATGGCTGCTGCAGCGCTCGCCGAACATCCTGCTGATCCCCGGCACCTCATCCGTCGCGCACCTGCGCGAAAACATCAAGGGCGCTGCGCTCGCCCTCTCCGAGAACGAGCTCACCGCGCTGGATGGCATTGGCTGACCGCACGACCACCGCGCAGCGGCGGCTATGATCGCGGCCGTGTCCGACGACCCCGACGACCAGGACTGGCGGCTGCGGTTCGAGCTCGGTCAGGGCCACAAGCATGCGCTCAACCAGCTGATTCGGAGCCTGCGCGACACCGACGGAGGCGCGCCCGGAGCCGCAACGGTGCCCCACGACGTGGTGATCACCCACGATGGGCAGCTGCTGTACGCGTATGCCGCGCAGGCGCAGCAGCTGGAGCAGGCGCGGCGCGCGATCGAGGAGCGGCTGCGACACGAGGGGATCGAGGCGAGCGCGACCGTCAGCCACTGGGAGAACGACCTCGACACCTGGCGCCAGACCGATCCGCCACCGAGCGAGGAGGAGAGCCGTCGCGAGGCGGCGGTCGAGCGCGATGCCGAGACGGTCGAGACCCGAACGCTCGTCGCCGTCGCCGGCAAGCTGGTGCGCGCATCGCTCGAGCAGTCGCTGCTCGAGTGGGCCCACGAGCATCAGGTCCAGTGCGAGATCGTCGAGCACCCCCACCTGTTGAGCACCCAGGTGGCGTTCACGATCACCGGGCCCCGGCACCAGCTCGATGAGTTCGCAGCGGTGCTGCGGCAGGAGGGCACCGCGACGATCCGCGCCGAGCGCGGTGTCATGTTCAGCCCGATCTGAGCGGCCACAGCCAATCGATCGGCGACGGGACGGGTGTCTCCGGTGTCGCGGCCGGTGGCTGGGGGCTGCGCAGGTGAACGCGTCGCGGCGGTGACTCAGCGCAGCGCGTCCTCGACGCGGCCTGCGGCGAGCACCGGTCCATCCGCCGCGAGCGCCTGCACCGTCACGTACGGACCCTGAGCCGTCGCCGGCAGGGAGATCGCGGTCTCAAAGCCGGCTCGGGGGGCCTGCGCGACGCTGCGCAGCCTCGCGGGCGAGGCACCCGCGAGCACGCGCCAGCTCGCGAGCAGCGTCGATCCATTCCAGCTGGCGTAGAGGGTGCTCGCGCCGCCCGCGCCGCGCTCCAGCGCGAATGCGGGCGGTTCGCTGGGCGTTCCAGCCCATTCGTAGCGCAGGTCCCGATAGGACTGGTCTCCGGGCGGGAAGTGCGCGTCGAACAGCAGCGCGCCGCTGGCGCTGAGCTCGGAGAAGTCGGGCACCTGACCCCAGCCGATGAACCAGTCCCCGTTGGGCAGTTGCTGGGCGTTGCCCTGACTGTCGGCGAGGATCGGCGCCGGGCGTGTGATCTGGGCCACGAGCGAGGCGGAGTGCTGCTGTTCGTTCAGGCGCACGACGATCGCGCGCGACTGGCTGTGGATCTTCGGCGAGGCGCCGTTGTCCAAGATGCTGATCGTCCCGTCGGGCAGCTCGCGCGGGTCGTGTTGCCAGGCGGTGCGAGTGCCGGGTTCCATCGCGAAGCTGCTCTGCCTGCCTCCGAGCCGCCAACGTATCTGTCCGCTTTCGGCGTCGAGGTCATAGACGCTCCAGGTGTTTCGCCCAGACACGAGCAGGCTGCCGTCCGCCAACGGGTCGATCGAGTTGATGTGGAAGAAGTCGAATGGTCGATCCGGGCGCGAGTAGCGGGCCAGTTCATAGGATTCGCCGAGCCCGACGTGGTCGAGGCTGTCCCACTGGTACATCACGAGCCCCGTCCTGACATCGATCTCCTGTGTCACCCCATCCGTCACCGCCCCGTCGCTGGGTCCCGAGACGCTCGAGAGGTCGCAGCGGATCGGGTCATAGGCGGTGATCAGCGCGGTGCCTGCGGGGGTCAGCTGGAAGTCGTGCAGATCCGCCCGCAGGCCGTTGCCCGCCTGGACGTGTGCGATCTCGCGGTAGGAGCCATCATCGATGACGTCTTCGCCGAGACCGAAGCCGTGAATCGAGATGTCGCCCTGCCACCAGGTCAGCACGGGCTGGCTCTGATACTGCTGGACGCGCAGGTTGGTCGCCGAGGTGCCGCGGGGAAGTGGCTTGAACCACACCAGCCCACCCTCGGGGTCGAGGATCATCGGTCCGCTTTGGCCCGGGCCGTCGTACGGTGCCACGAACTCGTCCCCGGGGGCGAGCGATGGCGAGCGAGCCGTCACCGTCAGGACGGGCGGATGCAGGTCGGGGCGCGAGCGAAAGCCCTCGATCTCGTCCGCCGTGCCGGCCTGGATCGGCTCCGGCGTGGAGCTGATCTGGTCCCGATGGGCGATCGCGAACTGGTCGATCAGCGGCTGCTCGCGGCCGTCGAGGCGCACGCGTCCCCGGACCGTGACGGTCTCGCCTTCGACGAACGGCTCGGCGGGCAGGAAGCTCTCGCCGTCGCCCTCAGAGTAGGCGGCGAGGCGGCCCTGGTGGGAGCCCGTGCGCGATCCGGAGACGCTGATCGCGCTGATCTGAGAAGGCGCGACTCCGAGCAGGCTGATCTGTGTCTGGGGGGTCGCGTCGAGGCTTCCCGGCAGTGGCGATACCGTGATGGCGTCATCGAGCCGCGCGGAGTTGTTCAATGTGCGTGGCACACAGACCGGGGCCCGCGTCGCGGCGCCCGCGCTCCCCGTCGCCGGCCCCAGCGCTGTCAGCGCCGCGAGGCCGGCTATCAGGGCGCGCACAGAGGCCATGAGAGCAGACCAGGATAAGAAAACCGAAAGAACGGTCGACCGGCGTGCGTTCATCGCCAAAGGCCTGGCTGCCGGCGGCGCGATCGTCGGGGCCGGGCTGGCGGCGTCGAAGCTTGCCGACGCCACCGACGGCTCCGATCCGCAGCCGAGCGCAGCGGGCGCGCCGGCACCTGCTGCGAGCGCCGGTCCGGCACAGCCGGCTGGCCCCGGCAAGCCCAACATTCTCGTGATCCTCGTCGATCAGATGCGCTTCCCGCAGTGGATCGAAAGCGCCCCCGGCGGGCCGAGCCTGCCTCCGAACCTGCAGCGGCTGAGCCACGGCGCGGTGTCCTTCGAGCGCCATTACACCGCCTCCAACGACTGCACGCCCGCGCGCTCGACGCTGCTGACCGGCCTGTACACGCATCAGACCGGCTGCATGATCACCGGCGGCAGCACCCTCGACCCCGAATTCCCGACCTGGGGAACGATGCTGCGCGAACAGGGCTACCACACGCGCTGGTACGGAAAGTGGCATCTGACGCATGGCGACAACCGCTGGACGCCGAGCTCGGGTCCGAGAGCGCTCGAGCGCTACGGCTTCGCGGGCGGCACCTTCCCCTCGCCCGACGGAGCCCCCGGCCAGGGCTGGCGAGTCGACCCCGAAGTCGTCGAACAGTTCGAAGAATGGTATGCGGAAGTGGGCGAATCGAGGCCCTGGTGCACGACCGTCTCACTCGTGAACCCGCACGACATCGCCTGGTGGTACAGCTGGACCGGCCGCGTCCCCGCAGAGGCCGAAGCGCCCGCGATCGTTCGCGACCTGCCGCCGAACTTCGAGACGCCCGAAGAACTGATCGCGCACAACAAGCCGCGCCTGCAGCGCTCGCTGCAGGAAACCGCCGCGTCGTCGTTCGGGGAAGTGCCGTTCACGGGGCCGGAAGTGGCCAACGCCTGGCTTCCGTTCCTGGACCTGTACATGAAGCTGCAACTCGAGGTCGACGGCCACATCGGGCGGATCCTCGACACGCTCGAAAGCCGGCCCGAGATTGCCGAAAACACCGTGATCGTGTTCACCTCCGACCACGGCGAGTACGGCGCCTCCCACGGCCTGCGCGGCAAGGGGGCGGGTGCCTACGAGGAGGCGATCAAGGTCCCGCTGCTCGTCAAGGACCCGCGCGGCATCCTGACCACGGCGCCCGAACGCACGCGCACCCAGCTGACCTCGAGCGTGGACATCGCCCCGCTGCTGCTGACGATCGGCTCGGGATCGGCGCAGTGGCGCGGCAGGCGCCGCTATGCGCACCTCGCGCATCGCTGTGACCTGGCACAGATCCTGGCCGATCCAACGGCGCCTGGACGCCCCTACTCGCTGCATGCCACCGACGAGATCGTGACCGAGTTCGCGATCGAACCCTACTCCGCGTACGCGCCGCTGCACGTCGTGGCGATGCGAGCCCCGCATGCCAAGTACGCGACCTACTCCAACTGGCCCGAAGGCGCGATCGTCCCGCTCAGCGAAGGACAGGAGCGCGAGCTCTACGACTACACCACACACAGTGGGCGCCTCGAGCTCGAAAACAGCGCCGGCCAGAGCCCGATCGAGGGCGAACTGCACGCGCTGCTCGCGCGCGCCTACGCGAGCGAGCTGCGCGGGCCCCTGCCGGTGCGGCTGCACACCGCCCACAGGCGTGGCTTCACCGATTACTTCGCGGTCGCCACCCGGGCGGCTGTGCGGGCCTCACGGCGCCGCGCCGAACGGGAATTCGAAACGCTGACCGTGCGCCCCAACCTGCGCCCACGCGCGCGGCGCGCGCGCGCGCACAAGCGCCACCGCCAGTTCAGGCCTTGATCGCCGGCGAGACGCCGATCACCGCGCCGGCCGCGTTCAGCGCCTGAGCGGCCACGTATGCGGGCTTCGGACTGACGGCGATGGTCGTCTCAAAGCCGCTTCTGGCGGCGCTCGCAGCCGTCACCAGCGACGTCGGCGAGGAGCCGGCGAGGATCCGCCACGATGCGACTTCGGTGGCCCCGTTCCAGCTCGCGGCGACCGTCAGCGCACCGGCCGCGCCCTTGGACACGGCCAGCGACGGCGAGCTGTCGGGGTGTGCGCTCCAGGGAGCGAGATAGGTCCTGAAGCTCTGCACGTTCTTGCCGAGAGTCGCATCGAACAGCACATGACCTGTGGAGTCGAACTCGGTGAAGTTCGGCAGCCCGCCGTAGCCGAGCAGCCAGTTCCCGCCTGGGAGGCTGAGCATGTTCCCCTGGCTCGAAGCGAGCAGGGTCTTCGTCGGATTGACGTACTGGTGAACGAGCGTGACCGAGTGGCTGGAGAGGTCCGGGTGCAGAAGCAGACCGCGCGACTGCTTCTCCTCCGGCGGGTCGGAGCCGTTGTCGAACACCGAGATCAGGCCCCCGGGCTGGAATTCGGCGTCGTGCTGCCAGTAGAAACGCGTGCCCGCGCCGAGCTTGAAGCTGCTGCTGCGATCGCCCAGGCGCCAGCGGAACCCTCCGCTGTGGAGGTCGACGTCGTACAGCGTCCAGCTGTTGCGCGCCGACAGCAGCAGATCCCCTTCGGAGCCGGGATCGGCGGAGTTGATGTGGATGTAGTCCCAGGGGTAGGAGCCGTGGGGGATGCCGTTGTGCGATTCCGCCAGCGCGATGTGCCCGAGCGCATGCCACTCCCACATCACGAGACCCGTCTTGATGTCGATCTCCTGGATCACCGAGTCGGTGAGCACGCCCCGGCTCGAACCGTGGACGCCCGAGAGGTTCATGTGGATCGGGTCGAACACGTCCAGCCACGCCGTGCCCTGGGGCGTCAGGCGGATCTCGTGCAGGTCCGCTTTGTAGCCGTTGCCGGCGCGGATCTCGCCGATCAGCTTGTAGGAGCTGTCGTAGAGCACGTCGACGCCCTCGCCGAAGCCAACCTCCAGGATCCGCCCCTGCCACCAGGTCAGCACCGGCTGTCCCTCATACTGCTGGACCTGGAAGTTGCTCGCGTCGTCGCCCGGCGGCAGCGCGTGAAACCACACCAGCGACCCGTTCGGTTCGATGATCATCGGACCGGGCGTGCCCTGGCCCTGGTATGGCGCGAGGAAGAAGTCGCCAGGGCTCGCGCCGCTCTTGGCGGGGGTCGTGACGCGCACGCTCGATGGGTTCATCCCGGGTGCGGTCACGTAGCGTTGAACGGCGCGCGGATCGCCGGGGTTGTTGGGGAACTCGCTCTGGCTGACGCTCGCCTGGTGGGCGACCGTGAAGGTCGTGGTGACCGGCTGATCGGCGCTGCCGGTTCCGGTCAGCGCATGCACCGTCACGCGCTCGCCTGCGCGAAATGGGTGCGCGGGCAAGAAGCTCGCGCCGGTGCCCGTCGAGTAGCCCTCGAGATGGCCACTGTGGGCGCCGCTCCGCGAGCCGACAACGCGTACGTCCGTCACCTGCGTCCCAGGACCGCCGAGGAAGCTGATCTGGGTCGTCGGCGACGCGTCCTCGGTCCCCGGCAGCGGCGAGACGGTCACCGGGTTCGCTGCCGCCGCACGGATGTCCGCGGCCGGCATGATGTCCGAGCCCAGCGGCGACGATCCCGCGGACGCGCTCGTGCCACAGCCGCACGCCAGCGCCGCGAGCGACGTGGCGGCGCAGAGCCCGCCGAGCGTCCTTGACCTCACGCTCAGCTCTCCTGCCCAGGCTGAGTGCTGAACGGTCGCGAGACCCCGATCACCCGACCACCGGCATCGAGCGCCTGCAACCTGAAGCTCCCGTCGCCCTGAGACATCGGAATCGCCGTCTCGAAGCCGGACTTAGAGGCGCTCGCCAGCACCGCGGACCGCCCTCCCGATCCCGCCAGGACCCTCCAGGAGGCCACCCGGGTGGCGCCGTTCCAGCTCGCGTACACCGTGGTCCTCCCGGCCGTTCGGCGAGCCGCGCCCGAGGGCTGCCCCAGCGGCAGCCCGACCCACTGCTCGAGCGTAGCCCGGTAGGAGAGGTCGGGCCCGGGGAATTCGCCTTCGAGCAGCAGCTGTCCAGAGCGGCTGTACTCCGACAGGTACGGTTCCGAGCCCCAGCCGACGAATACGTTGCCGTTCGCAAGTGGCTGCGTGTCGCCCATGTAGTCGGAGTCGATGTTCTCATCACGGCCGTACTGGGACACGAGCGTCGCGGTGCGCGTGCGCTGGTCGAGCTTGAGCACGAGCCCGCGCGAGGGGCCGCTCGGCGGTACGTAGGTGCCACCGCCGGTCAGCTGGCAGCAGTGGTCGTCGAACATGCTGACCGTCGAGCCCGGGCCCAGCACCGCGTCATGCTGCCACTGGAACGCGGCGCCCGGGCCGAAGCGGAAGCTCGAGTGCTCGCCGCCGAGCGCCCACTCGATCTTGCCGGTGTTGATGTTGACCAGGTACGCAGCCCATGTGTCGCGCATCGAGACGAGGAAGGTCCCGTTGCCGGGCACGTCGATCGCGTTGACATGGTAGGCGTCCCAGGGGAAGCCGTTGGTGGGCAGCGAGGCCTGTGAATCGCTCAACGGGATGTGGTCGAGGGCGTCCCAGCTGCGAACGAGCTTGCCCGTCTTGAGGTTGTACTCCTGCACCGCCGAATCGATCAGCGCGCCATTGTAGGCGCCACCGTACTTCGACAGGTCCATCGGGATGTTCTTGTTCGCGGTCACCCACGCGTCGTCTCCCCGGATCGCGAACTCGTGCAGGGTCAGCACCCAGCCGCCGGTCGCTTTCAGGCTCGCGACCTTCTGGTAGTGCTGGTTGACCACCACATCTTCGCCGCTCTCGGTCGCGCCGGTGTTGGTGACCACGCCCTGCCACCACGCGAGCGCCGGCTCGCCTTCGTAGGTCTGCAGGCTCAGGTTGGAGGCCACGACCTTTTCGGGGACCGGCTGGAACCAGACCGGCTGCAGGCTGTGGTCGAGGATCAGCGGACCGCTCTGGCCGATGATCGGGGGTTCGTTGAGGTCATAGAAGCTCGCCGTCAGGATGTAACCCGGCGCGAGCTCACTCGCGGGCGCGCGGTGATCGCTGCGGAGCTTGGGCGGATGCAGGCCGGGAGCGGTCACGAAGCTGTAGGCGCCGCGGGTCGTATAGGCGCCGACTGGAGCGCCATGGGAGCCCGCGAACGCGGAGGTGATGGCGACGAACGCGATCACGACGGCGCCAACCGCGAGCGCGAGGCGTCGAAGCGCCGCCAGCGGCGTGTCGGTCTTGGGCAGCGATGCGAACGTCAGGACCGCTGCCGCCGCAGCCAGGCCGGCGCCGATCAGGTAGGCGAGGCGGAAGCCTTCGGTGAGTGCCTGCGGCACCTGCTGCCCGGAGCCGATCAGGTGCGTGCTGCGCTGGGTCGCGAGCGTTATCAGGATCGCCAGCCCTAGGCCCCCGCCGACCTGGCGCGAGGTGTTCACGAGGCCCGAGGCGAGCCCGGCCTGTCCTTCCTTCGCGCCCTGAGTGGCGGCGATCGTCGAGGGAACGATCGACATCGCGATGCCCGCCGCCGCCAGCAGCCCGGGGATCATGATGTACACGATCCCGCTGCCACTCGAGCCGATTTTCGCGAGCAGCAGCATGCCGGCGGTCAGCATGATCAGCCCGCCGCCGAGCACCGGGCGAACGCCGAACTGGCTCACCAGTTTGCCCGCGCGCGAGGCGACCAACATGATCGTCAAGGTCATCGGCAGGAAGATCAGACCGGTGTCCAGCGGCGACAGGCCGAGCACCTGCTGCAGGTACAGAGAGCTCACGAACCACATCGGGAACAGCGCCGCGCTGAACAGCAGCACGATCGTGTTCGCGCTCCTCAGCGTCTTGGTCAGCTCCTTGAAGGGGATCAGCGGCGCCGACGCGACGCGTGTCTCGATCACGCCGAACACGCCTAGCAGCACCAGGCCGGCGATGATCGGGCCGAGCGCGGCCGGCGCGTTCCAGCCGGCGAGGCCCGCTTCCACGACGCCGTACACGAGCACCATCTGCCCGATCGTCAGCGTCAGCGCACCGGCGAGGTCGAAGCTGGCGCCGTCCTCTGCCCTGCGGCGCTCGCGCACCACCGCGTAGGCCACCAGCGCGGTCACGACCGCGATCGGGGGATTGATCAGCAGCACCCAGCGCCAGGTGAGCTCCTGGGTGATGATCCCGCCGAACAGGGTCCCGGCGGCGCCGCCGAGGCCGTTCATCGCCGCCCACGTGCCGATCGCGCGGTGGAGCCTCGGTCCCGGCGGGAACGAGGCGGTGATGATCGCCAGCGAAGACGCCGCCATCAGCGCGCCGGCTAGGCCCTGCACCGCGCGCGCGGCGACGAGCATCGTGCGATCGGGCGCGGCGCCGCCGGCCAGCGAGGCGAGTCCGAATAGGATCAGCGCCGCCACGAAAGTGCGCCGCTGTCCGAAGTAATCGGCAGCGCGCCCGCCGAGCATCAGGAAGCCCGCGAAGGTGATCGCGTACGCGTCGACGACCCACTGGAGTTCGGGCGAGGAGAATTCGAGACTCGACTGGATCGAGGGCAGCGCGACGTTGACGATGCTCAGGTCGAGGATGACCATGAACTGGGCCACGCAGCAGACCGCCAGCAGCCACCCCAGATGAGAGCCCGACTCGCGTTCGCCCTGAGCGGCAGACCCGCTCCCCGATGCCCCGGCCGCCTCCCGCCCGGCGCCCGCTGCGCCGTCTGAGCGCGCGGAGTCGGCGACCGCGACGCCGCTCGCACCGTCGGCCGCGGGAGCGTCCTCGCCGTGCGCGTCAGCGGCTGCTCGTGCTGTCTGGTCTTGCTCTTGCATCAACCTCGATCCCGTTCAAGCCCTTGCCGGTCGTGCTGGAAGGGGCAGCGCCCGAGCAGGAGAGGAAGTGCCGGATGCCGCCATCGGCGGCCACACCCTATCCGCCGCTGCGGGCGCTGGCTGCGCCTGAATGCCACCGGTGGGGCCCGGGCAGGTCGCCGGGCGCGACCTCCGCTTGGAGGGCAACCTTAGCTGAGCTAGCCGCCATAGGCGCCTGGTAGTGTGCCCGCGGAGGCCTTCGAGCGAGGACAGGAGCCCTGCAGATGAGCAAACGCACGCTACCGATCGCGATGCTGGCGGTGATGGTCGCACTCGTGACCGCGGCGGCTGGGTGCGGCGGCAAATCGAGCAGCTCCTCGCACAGCGGGACGACGAGCACCGGCACGGGCACGACGAGCACGCACAAGCTGCATTCCAAGCCGGCCTACTGATCGCCGCGCTCATCCTGAGCTCCCGGCGGAGGGAAATGCAGCGGCGTAGCTGCGGACTGCGCTCGCCGGTGATGTGCTCAGCACGTGGCCGGCCGAGTCGAGCGCCTGGACGGCGACGTCCGCGTAGCGCTTAGGCAGGATCGTCGAATCTTCGAAACCGCTCGCTGCGGTGGTCGTCACGGCTTGCAGCGCTCCCGCGTGCTGGCCCGCCAGCACGCGCCACGAGGCGACACCGCTGGCGCCGTTCCAGCTCATGCGCACGATCGTCTCTTCACCCGTGTTGTTGAGGTTCGCGAGGACCGCCGGAGGACTCAGCGGGCGCCCGCTCCAGGGAAAACGGAATGCACGGTAGAAAATCATCTCGAGCGGCAGGTGCGCGTCGAACAGCAGCGAACCGTCCCCCGCGTACTCGCTGATCTCCGGCACCGCGCCGTAGCCGACGAGGGTGTCGCCGTCGGACAGCGTCTGCATGTTGCCCTGACTGGCTGCGAGCAGCGGGGTGGGGTGGGTGAAGAGCGAGCTCAGGTGCGCTTCATGGGTCTTGAAGTCCAGCCCGATCCGCAGCGCACGCGACTGGTGATGGATCGGCGGGTTCGAGCCGTCGTCGAACAGGGTGATCTGTCCGTCGTGGAGGATCCGGCCGTCGTGCTGCCAGGCCGTCTTCGTGCCTGGTCCCATCTTGAAGGAGCTCTTGCTGCCGCCGAGGCGCCAGAGCACATTGCCGCTGCCTCCCTGCAGCTGATAGGCGGCCCAGGTGTTGCGCGCCGAGATCAGGAGGTCGCCATTGGGCTCGGGATCGATCGAGTTGACGTGGAACCAGTCCCACGGCTCTTCACCGGTCGGCGCCGCGGTTTCGGACTCGCCTACGCCGACGTGATCGAGGCTGTGCCATTCCCAGCGCACGAGTCCCGTCTTGATGTCGATCTCCTGCACCGCGGTATCGAGGATCGCGCCGTTGCGCGAGCCTCCGGCGCTGGCGAGGTTGCAGCGGATCGCGTTGAATGCCGTCGCGTAGGCGACGTCGTGAGGGGCGATCTGGAAGTCGTGCAGATCGGCCTGCAGGCCGTTACCACCCCTGACCTTGGCGACGACCTGGTAGTTGGAGTTCATCACGATGTCTTCGCCCTGCCCGAAGCCGAGCGACAGCACCCTGCCCTGCCAGAAGGTGAGGTCGCGCCGTCCTTCGTAGCTCTGCACCATCAGGTTCTCCGCCGAGACCCCGCCCGAGAGCCGGTGAAACCAGACGAGCCTGCCCTGTGGCGTGTAGATCAGCGCCCCGTACTGGCCCGGCCCGGGGCCGTTGGTCGTGAGGATGTCGCCGGCCGCCTGGTCGTGGTCGGGCACGGCGACGCTGAGGATCGGTGCCTGGGCGCCGGGCAGCGTCTCGAAGCTCTGATATTCGGCCGGCGCCGCCGCCGGGTTGGGGAACTCCGAGACTCCCGCTGTCGGATAGGGCGTGTCGACGCGGAAGCTGAAATGCGCCTGGCGCTCGTGCCCGTGTGGGCCGAGGACGGCGCTCACCGAGACGCGCTCGCCGCTCGAGAACGGCTTGTCGGGGACGAAGCTGGCACCGTCGCCCTGGTGATAGGCGCGCAGCTGGCCGTCGTGGTGGCCGCTGCTCGAGCCCGCCACCGTGACGTCCTGGATGTCGGCGACGTTCGTCCCCAGGAAGCTGATCTGCGTCGAGGGGTTTGCGGTGACGGTTTCCGGCGCGGGCGAGACATCGACGCCGGTGCCGGCCAGCGTCGCGCTGTGCGCGAGCGTCGCGGGCACGCACGACGGCGCGACGGCCTCACTCGAGCTCGAACTCGAGCCCAGCAGCCCGAGGCTGGGCGAGCCGATCGCGATCGCGGCGACGGCCCACGCGAGCACCGCGACCGCCAGCACGATCAAGCCTGTACGTCTCATCGACGCCGCGGCAGCGCTTTGCCGGGGTCTACCACTGAAGCAGCATCAGGCCGACCGTTATGCCCGGCCCGATCGCCACCACCAGCCCCCGCTCGCCGGGGCCTGGCGCCCGCTGCGCGACCGTCTGGTGCAACACGTAGAAGGTGGAGGGCGTGCCGATGTTGCCGTGCTCGGCCAGCACCTCACGACTGATGGCGACGTCTTCCTCGGACAGCGACAGCGCGGTCTGCACGCAGTCGATGATGCGCCTCCCGCCCGGGTGCACGATCCAGTGATCGATCGCGGCGCGCGCCACGCCGGCCGAGCGCAGGAAGTCCTCGAGCAGCGGCTCGAGCCCTGCGGCAGCCACGTCCGGCAGGTCTCGGCTGAGGTGCAGATAGCTGTCGGAGGCGGCCAGCTCGAGGCTCACCGCATCGAGCGTCCCCGCGATCTGGTGGACCTTGGCGGCGACGATCGTAGGTCCCTCGGCGTCGGGGTCTGAGCCGAGCAGCGCGGCTGCGCAGCCGTCGCCGAAGATCGCCGACCCGACGACCTTCGCCTTGGCATCGTCGGGACGGGCCCCCGTCAGGATGCCGGACATGCTCTCGGCCGCAACCACGAGACCCTGCTTTCCGGGGTGCTCGCCCAGGGACTGGCGAACCAGACGCATCAGCGGCACCGCGCTCGCACAACCGACGCCGACGACGTGGTACTTGTCGGTGTCGGGCTCCATGCCGAAGCGCTCGACGATGCGATGTGCGAGCGTCGGCCCACCCAGCGAGTAGAGCGTCGAGGTCACGACCGTGCCGACCTCGCTCGGGTCGATCTCGAGACGCTCGATCGCCGTGCATGCGTGCGCGAACAGCTCCTCCTCGATCTGGTGCGTGCGGCCCTGCAGCGTGGTCGCGAGGAACTCATCGCTGAGGATGACGTTGCGCCGCTCGACGCCGCAGCGGGCGAAGATGCGCTCGGCGAACTCGTCCCCGCTCATGCCCAGCAGCGCGAGCATCTCCGCCTGCGAGAGCGACTGCTCGGGCCCCGCGAGCGCCAGCCCGCGGATGCGCATATCCCTGCGCGGCAACGGCTCGCTGAGCGCGATCGCCGAGTCGGGGCCGGTCGATGTCCTGACGGCGCGGTGCGCTACGTAGATGGGACTCACGTTCGAACTCCCTGGACCTGGGACGGAAGGGCCGCTGGGCGGGCGCGGCACGATATCGCTGCAACCCATTGGTATTCGACGTTGACGCGCTGTTTGGGGCGATCCTTACCAACTTCTTCGCACCTGTCGGGCATCTGTTCGAGGCCCTTCGCGCCGCCGCCGCGGGACGCTGCCCACCTGCGGCGGCGCGCGCAGGCGGGTGTAGAGTTGCTCGGGCCGTGACGCGCCCGCTCGCGCTGCGACCGGGCGCGCGTCGCTCGCCCGTCGCTACCCGGGCGGGCGCGCGCCGCTCGTGACGCGCTCGACATCGTGCCCTGCTTCCCAGCCGCGCCTGCACAGCCTCGCGCGCATGTCGAGAGTTAGTGCCGGCGTCGAAGCGTGTCCCTCCCTGTCTACGCTCCGCCGCCGGCACTTCGTCTCGACCGGTGAATCACCCCGCCAGCGCCTTGGGCGCCCGCATGCTCGTACCGGGACTCCAGTGCGCTCCCAGCGCCCGAACACGTCGGTAGATGCAAGCATCTTGTGGCGTTCCTGTCAAGGAATCGCCAAGCCGACGGGGAGACTCGAACTCCCGACCCCTTCATTACGAGTGAAGGGCGGCCGTTGCGGGTGTTTGCGGCTGGCGATCAGTTTGCCGCAAGTTCAGGGGTTCTACAACCCTGCGGGGTACCCGGATTGTCGGTCGTTAGCGGGTGTTGTGTTGCCCCGACATTGCCCCGGGCATCATCTCCACCCGTGTCCCACGCTTCGCGCACCGCGCGGAGGATGCGGCCAAGCGGCAGAAGCGTCGCTTCAGCTTCATGGCCGAGGTCGGCGTCGTCCAGAACGAGCCCGAGGGCGCGAAGCGCACGGGCTCTACGCCCCCATAGGTGGTCATGCCCTTGGGCAGTCCAGTAGTCCTTCCCGCGGCCACTCGCCCGCAGCCTGAGATTGCCGATCAACGTTTCCGCGGTGGGCAATTTGAGGCGCTTGGCCGCAACGGCATCGGTTATTTCGCGCTCCATGGCGTTTAGACCAGCGAGGACAACCTCCTCCGTCCCCTCCCAGGCGGCGAGTTTGCCCTGCCAGAGCTTGCCGAGGTCTTGTTGAGCCCACTCGGACGGGTCGGGTCTTGCAGCCCCCTTGAAGCGGAGCTGCGCCTCCACGCGGATCAGCTCGCCGGGCCGGTGCGTGCCGCGGTGGACTCCGCCGTCGTAGCAGCGAAGTTTTATGTGTCCTAGCTTCTGGGTGCAGTAATTGACCGTCTCTACGCGACCGTCCCGCTTGTAGGTGACGCTCTTGCGGCGGGGCACGTCCAAGGCGGCGAGGCCGCGGAGCAGAGCCAACCCCGTGGCGCCGTCCATGAACGAGAGGTCGCACGCGAGAATCCGCTCGGCGGAGCGAGACATCCTCAAAGAGCAGCGTATCCGGCAGTAGGAGCTGCGAAATCTCCAGCGCCGACATGATCGGGACGCTCTCTAGTAGGCGAGGCGAGGCGAGCCCCTGCGCGTCAGGGTCGCTCGCTGCCAGAGCGGCAAGGCGGCCCTCTATGTAGATCAGCCGCGCCGCGGGAACGTAGAGCACCCTGCCACCGCCCACGACCTCATCAACCAGCACGCGGCCGCCTTCCGTTCGCCTTACCCCTGACGACGCGCCGAGCACCCCCGTCGCCGTGTCTACCCCCTCTAGCGGGCGGCCGTCCTCCAACGGAGCCATTAGGTGCGCCCAGAGCCGCGGATTCATGGGCCTCCACGCAAAACTCACGGAATCTAAGCCCCATTGGACGATCTCAACACCGTCGGGCAGTTGGACGAATCGGTCCGAAGAATCGGGTGTTACAACTCCCGATTGCCCAGGCGCCGCCGCCGTTAGGGGACTGCTGTTTCCGAGATCGCGCGGACTGCCAGAGACCGGCCCATCGGCAGCGTCCTCGGGCTTCGCCGCTGCCGCGGTTTGCCCGAGGACGTTGCCGCCATGAACCGGATCGTGGGCGGCGACGCATCCACGCGCGACCGCCCGCCGACGAGACAAACCGACTGCCTCGTTCATCATCCCCCCTCCGTGGTAGCGCGAGCTTTTCGCAGCGCATTCGTCACCGCTACCTCGGCGGTTCTCATCGCCGACCACGCCAAAGCGTGCGCTACACGCTCCCAGTCAGGCTCGGGCGCACCAGAGCTGACCCTATGTGATGCTCGTAGGCCCTCAACGATCTTGGCGAGGTCATCAAAGAGCGCCGCGGCGAGCATATGCGCGAGCAGTTGTCTCGCCTCCATGATCAGAGCTATATCGGGCGCCTCTCGGCGTAGCAGCTGATCACCCTTCGGGTCCTTCGCGGTCGCGATCGCGGTGCCGAGGTGCCCTTCCGCTCCTGCGAGGTTCACGGTTCGCCGCATCACCCGGCGCCCCCCGACCGTCCCCTCCAAACGAGTCGTTCCCTTAGCTCTCCCCTCACCTTCTGATTCTACCTGACTCCATTTTCACTTGCAGCATTTCTCTCCAAAACTCGTCAGTGCTCCTCACCTGCGACCGCGCTATCACACGCCCAGCTTTTTGCCTCGCCAAGTCTCAACGACCGTCGCCTGCGCGGTCGCAGAGCGCGTGATACCCATGAAGGGTATGGCCGCCGCACCGGACAACCAGCCAGACCCGACGCACATCAGCTTTGCGATTCCCGACGCGCTCGTTGACGAGATCGCCCAGCGAGTAGCCACGCGAGCATCTGGCAGCTACGCGAGCGAGCCGTGGATCACGCTGCCAGATGCCGCGGAGCACATGGCGTGCCCGGAAAGCCGCGTCTACAAGCTCGTTCGTCAGAAGGTGCTGCCGCACGAGAAGGAGGGCGGTCGGCTCCTGTTTCGCCGGTCGCAGCTTGACTCGTATATCTGCGCAGGCGGGGCCACTCTGGAGAAGTACCCCGGGCTTAAGAAGCGACTAAGCTGATGTGTCCACTAGGAAGAAAAGAGGGGCGGCGATGCCGCAAACACCCCGCCCCGTGGCACCGGAGGTCATAGCTCCCATGCAGGGTCAACGTACCACGCCAAAAGACGGGCGCAAGCTCGCCAAAACGCCCTACCCCGGCATCTTCAAGCGGGGCTCGCGGTACGTCGTTGTCTGGTATCACGACGGCGGGCAACACAAGAGCTTCCACGCGACGCTCGCCGAGGCGAAGGAGGCGCAGGGCATACGACGCCAGCCCGGGCGATCCCGTCCTGCCTCACAGCGACGCTTCCCCGACTACGCCGCGGAATGGCTCAACTTCTACGACGGGCGAAGCGCAGGGGGACTCGCCCCGTCAACCCGACGGGCATACGAGCGCGACATGAAGCAACGCATATGCCCATTCTTCCGGCGCTATCGGCTGGCCGAGATAGGGCCTCCAGAGATCCGGAGGTTTATCGGAGAGCTGGAAAAGGAAGGCTTGGCGCCCACGAGCATCAAGAAGATCCTCGCGCCGTTGAAGGCGCTGTTCGCGACCGCCGTTGACGAACTCGCCGTCACGTTCAACCCGACCCTCGGGGTGCGCGTCAAGGGGGGCGGGGCGAGTGTAGCCTGCCAAGCTCACAAAGCGATTCCCGCGAGCGATCTTCGCGCCCTGCTACGCGCCCTGCCAGAGCGCGAGCAGCTGCTCTGCATGGTACTCGCAGAAACCGGCATGAGAATCAGCGAGGCCCTTGGGTTGGATTGGACCGACGTATACCTTGGTCGGCGTGATCAGATCAGAATAAGCCAGCAGTACTACCGCGGCGAACTCCGCAAGCTGAAGACCGAAAAATCGCTGCGGTGCCTGCCTATTTCCAAGAGTCTCGCCAAGCGGCTGCGGCGCGCTAGGGCGAAGACCAACGGAGAAGGCGCAGTATTTGTCAGCCGTCAGGGCACGCGGCTATCGGACCGCAATGTCAGGCGCACGTTTGCGAAGGCTTGCACACGCGCGCAAATTGCTGGTGTGCCGTTTCACAGGCTGCGGCACAGCTTTGCTTCGCGGCTCTACGACGATCACAAGGACATCCGCAAGGTGTCGGAATGGTTGGGTCACGCGGAGCCAACCTTCACGCTGCGCACCTACATTCACGAGGTTGAGCCGGTGCTCGGCGATGCGCCGAGCTGGAACCTCGCCGCGTGACTTGCGGACTTTGACAAACTCGGTCTACCAAATGGTGGGGCGGTGATACCGTAATCACATGCCGCCACGTTCTACTTCACTGTCAACTACAGGGCCTACGGCCGTGGTGTGTTTTGCAGTGGCGGGGTCAGGGGAATCGCTCAACCCTTCGTCGCCTTGGGTTCGCCTCACGCCGGACTCGTCGGCGTTTGATTGGGTCGCGTACAACCCGCGACGGCGGACGCTCTTCGTCCAGTTCCGTGAAGGGAATATGTACCGCTATAGAGACGTGCCTGAAGAGACGGCTCGCGAGCTATTCGCGAGTCAGTCCGTCGGAAAATGCTTCCACCGGAAGATCAAGGGCTACTTTGTCGGCGAACTCGTACGCTTGCCCAGGCCGACCCCCTAGCGGCCGCTCCGGCGTCCGGCGAGCAGGGCTCCGACGCGCGCAGTCTGGCGAGCGCGGGCGGCATCGGCATCAAGCCCTTGGCGGCGAGGAGCCGTCCCAAGGCTCCTGTATGCTGCCGCCTATGAGTGCCAATGGACGAATCAGCGGGCCGGGCAGGATTGGCCCCTTCTCGCGGAACCAGACGATCTGCGGGGACTGTTCGGAGCTGATCCCGCAGCTGCCGGACTGCTCCGTGGATGTCGTCGTGACGAGTCCCCCTTACTGGGGGCAGCGCCTCTCGCGGGGGATGGGCGTGGAGGCGGATCCGCGCGAGTACGTAGCT
Source organism: uncultured Solirubrobacterales bacterium (assembly GCA_963706765.1). Lineage (GTDB taxonomy): Bacteria > Actinomycetota > Thermoleophilia > Solirubrobacterales > Solirubrobacteraceae > Palsa-744. The sequence goes on from OY970168.1 coordinate 1,193,657, forward strand.
GCGTTGGCCGATTTGTTCGCAGCCATACGGCCCAAGCTAAAGCCATCCGGCCTGGTCTGGATCAACATTGGCGATGCGTACAACACGCCCGTCAACTGGCGACTAGAGGACCGCAGCTACAGCACTCTCGGCGAGAACGGCGCGGGGTTGGCAGACAACAACTCCGCCTACGTCAAGCCTCGGGCGAAGCGCAAGGCTTTTATTGAGCCAGACGTAGGCTGGCTCAACTACGGCAACCTTCTGGCCCTGCCGTACCGGCTCGTGATTGAGCTCTGCGAAAGGGACTACCTGTTCCGGGGCGAGGTCATCTGGCGCAAGAGCAATCCCATGCCCGAGGGTCGCTGCCGAAGGCCGCACCGACAGCACGAGTCTGTCTACCTACTGACGGCAGCCGAATCCCACAGCTTCCGCACAGCGCCGCCGGTCGGATCAGTTTGGGAGTTCCCGAACGAGCGAATCGCGGGGCGGGCGCACTTCTCGCGCTTTCCGACCGAGCTTCCACGCCGGTGCATAGAGGCTTACGGCGCCGCTGGCGCCGACATTGTGGTTCTGGACCCATTCGCGGGCTCGGGCACCACCGGGCTTGCCGCCGTTGGCCTCGGGTGCTCCTACATCGGCTTTGAGATAGACCCCGAGCAGGCCGAGGCCGCTAACGCTCGCGTAGCCGAGGCGCCGGGCTTCCAGCTGGCGTTGGCCTAGACCGCGTTGTCGCGCAGGCGCTTCCAGGCGTCAATCACGAATCGTGCGAATGCGTCTCCAGCGGGGTTGCTGAAGTCGCAGACGTAGACGCGGGCGCGGGCGGCCTGGCTGGCGGGCGTCGCGCGGGTGCGGCGGTTGTAGGAGAAGCAGGCCGAGAAGTACCCGTCATCCTCAATGTCCTTCCGCTTGGCGCTGCGTTTGTCGGCGCCGTCGGCCATTAGCGCTCCAAGCTCGCCCCGATTGACGGGCTCCTCGCTCGGCGTGCTCTTCGAATCCATCGTCCACAGGGGCGAGCAGTAGCCCGCCTCCACCAGCGCTTTGCTCATCGGCACGTCATCCGTCCGACGCTCGGCGAAGCTAGCCTTGACGTGCACAACTCCGAAGCAGCGGAGTTCGCCGTCCTTGTCGCCGAGCAGCAGCACGTCCATCTTGTCTGCCTCCAGTCGGTCGGCGACGGCGAGCTGGGAAATGTAGTGCCGCCTTTCCGCGGTGCTGGCGATGACAATTCGGACGCCCTCCTTAGCGAGAGCCGGTCCGTAATGACGTACTAGGATCTCCTCCAGCGCCCAGCCGCCGGTCCGCTTCCAGCTCTGGCCCAGGTCAAGCCGCGCATAGTTCGCTGGGTGGTTGAACGGGTCCAGATACGCTCGCGACACCACGAACCACCAGATATCCGAGGGGTTCGCTTCCGGCCAAAGCTCCATCGCGCGGAGGAACGCTCGGGCGACGGCCGAGGTCTTTATCGCGCTCTCGTCAACCGCGTCCTCGCTGCCCAGCGCGGCGAGCCCATCTCGCAGCACTCGGATCACATCCTCAAACTCGTTCATCGTCGCACCTGACAGGCGATAGGTCGCGTCGTAGTCGGCGTACCGAAAGTGGACGATCAGCACGTCGGAATCCGTCTCCTCGGCCGACAAGAACCGATCAACGGCAGCGGCGGTCGTCTCCCCCTCGGCGGGGAGGGCAAGGTCGGCGATGAGGTCGGACATCTCGTAGCCCAGCGCGGACAGCAACACCACGAGCACATCCAGGGTGGGGATCGTCTGTCCCGACTCAAATCGTCGGACCCACCCTGGCCCGAGGATCAGTCGGGCGTCCAGCTCCTCCGGCGAGACGCCCGCCTTCTCGCGCAGCTCCCGCAGACGGGACAGGAGGACAGCGACGACAGGATCAGCGGTCATCAAGCAGGGTGCTTGGCGCCACACCGAGCGCGGCCGCAAGCTTGTGGATGTTCAGGAGGCTGACGTTGCGCTCGCCGCGCTCAACGCTGCCCACGTACGTCCGGTTGAGCCCGCTGCTGGCGGCGAGTTCTTCCTGCGAGATCCCTTTTGTGGCACGAAGCGACCGCAGGCGTTCGCCAAAGCGCGCTCGGGGATCGTCTTGGTCACTGGTCACCGTGGCGATGCAACTCGATCGCCGCCTATGCGTCTACCGCTTTTGAGTGCCAAAGAGGCGGAGACCTCGGAGAGAGCGACCGCGGGTGAGGGTGTCCGTGCGGGAGCGCCCGAACGTTCTTCGCGGCGTCCTGTTGTGCTTCGCCATGCTTTTATAGCGGCTCGCAGCATCCCATAGGGCCAACGCTTGACAACGTGCAGTAACTTGTGCTAAGTTGTGTCCTGTAGTAGCAAATCAATACCAACCAGAGGAGAAACGATGTCAACGTCAATCACAATCCAGCAGTACGAGACGGTCCCCACCCCGCGTCAGTTTGTCGGCGAGGTCTACGCGCTCCTGGCCCGTCTCATGGGCACGTCGGAGGCGGAGGTCACCGAGGAGGCGGCCGTCGCGGAGGAGCCGAGCGGGCCCGTTACGACGGATGAGGACCTGATCCGGCGCATCTACAACGAGAGCCACGAAGCCCACAGGCGTCTGCTGAAGCGGCTCGCCGAAAGCCCGGACGAGTGGATCCCCGCCAGCCAGCTGGCGAAGGACCTTGAACTCTCCGGCGGCAACAAATCGCTCGCGGGGATGCTCGGGGCGCTCGGCCGTCGCAGCAATCACCGCTACGAGGGCAAGCGCGCCTTTTACAGCGAGTGGGACCACATGGCGAACGAAACGAAGCACATGATGCCCGCAGCCGTCGCGGAGGTGATCGGGACTCTCTAACCGTGCCCCGGATCATTAGGCGCCCCGGATGAGGCCCGTCGGTGTTCGCACCAGCGGGCCTCTGTCGTTGGCGGGCGTTGCCCCATTGATTGCCCCACGGCTCCGCCTCGGCTCTGACCAAGCCGAGAAACCCCGCTATGCCGGGGTTTCTCGCAGAGCCGACGCGGGGACTCGAACCCCGGACCCCTTCATTACGAGTGAAGTGCTCTACCAGCTGAGCTACGTCGGCATTTTGGCTCTACAGTGCAGTTCTGCCAACCGTGGCCGCAACTTCAGGCAGCGTGTTGCAACATCCATGCAACATAGTTGGTCGAAATAGCTCTGCATTGCTGCGGGCATGTTATCGGCCAGTGGGCCGGCCAACCCCGTGCAGCTGGGCTCGAAATAGTTCGGCAATACGCTCGTGCAGGAGCCTGGCGCTCGCGGCGTGTTTGGCCTCGAGCAGCGGTCCAACGGATTAGCCCAATGGCCACGTCCCTCTCGGCGAGCCTTCGAGCACGAGCCGCTAGCTGATCGGCACGCACCGCTGGGCGTGATCTGATCAGCTTCTGCTCTCTACGCTTCCCGTTTCGATCATAAGGAGGTCACCGCCATGACCACACCCGAAGGGAGCACGGTTGGTCCCCCTCCGGCCAACCCTCGCTTGTTGACCCTCGTACAGGGCACGCCGCTGACGGCTCGGCGTGCGGCGCGAATCATCGCGTCGGTCACGCTCTCGATAACGATCATCAGTGGCGTGCTGATGCACTTCACCGACGAGAAGACCTATCCGAGCATCGGCGACGGTCTGTGGTGGGCGATACAGACGGTCACGACGGTCGGTTATGGGGACCTCGTGCCCGCGAGCACGACGGGACGGCTCGTCGCCGCACTGGTGATGGTTGTCGGGATCGGCTTCCTGACTGTCATAACGGCGGCGATCACCTCAGCGTTCGTCGAGTCCGCCCGACGCCGCCTCCAGGGCTCAGAGACCGACACGCTTTCTGCGAAGCTCGATCAGATTGCAGCGCGTCTGGACGCGATCGAAGCGGGAATCAAGAACACCGGCGGTCTCCGCCGCGACGCCCCATGATGGTCGCGGCCCGAGTGTGAGGCGCCCGTCGCCAACGCGGATAGGCGAGGCTGCAGCTGTGCGAGTTGTGCCCGCTGGAGGGCGCCTCGCCGCGCCTCGTCGTGACCAGCCGGCTGAGGTCAGCTCGGTGGTCCCCGAAGGCTGAGGAGCTCCACGACCGATATGACGAACATCACGCTGGCGACCCCGACCAGCCCGTAGCGAGCGGCGGGCAGCGGAAGGCGGCTGCCGATCCCGACGAGGAATAGGACGGCCGCCAGGAAGACTGTGAGGCGCACGTACTTGTCTGCCGTTCCAGCGGCTGACTGGCCGCGGTTGAAGTAGGCATCGGCCTTCGCGTTCAGGGCCTTGGCTTGGGCCTGTTGGGGGATCCGGTATTGAGGCATGTCGGACGGATCTGCTGGCGCGTTTGGGTTCGTGAGGGGCTTGGTGGCTCGCCATGCTTCGACGGCGGCGAGTGCGCTCGGGCGCAGCCGCTTGAGCGCGACGCGGAAGAGCAGGGGATCGTGCGAGGTGTAGGCAGTGATTGCGGCATTGAAGTCCACCGAGTCCAGCGTGCGGATCTGCGTCGCTTCGATGGCGGCTTGGTTGGCTTTCGTCCGTGTGGAGGAGGCTTTCGCCAGTGAAAGCGAGGAGTCGGTGCCCCACTTGGCCGCTGCGTACCCCGACCATGCGGCCATGATCGCCACGAGCGAGAGCAGCACGGCCTCGGCGATCGACACGTAGCGATCACGCCGGGAGTGATCCTCTGGGGCGTGGTGCTCGCGATGCTCGGCGATCTCCTTGCCGACCTCGCTCGCCGAAAGTCCCTCAGGCATCCCGGCCACGATCCTCTCTGGTCGAGGTGGGCAAAGTCATGCCGCTGCAGCCGTTGGGGTTGTGGGGGCCGTTTCTGCCGCCGGAGCCGGTTCTTTCGACGAGCCGGGTGGGTCGGCGGGGATCCGTCGGCTGAAGGCCAGTCCGATCAAGGCGAAGATTGCGAGTATCGAGAGCGCCTCGCGCAGCCCGTCGAGGCGCGCTGTAGCGTTCTCTTCGACGATTGCGTCTGTAGCCCTGGGTGGCACATGGGCCTTGTGGAGCGCCTCGGTCAATTGCTTGTCGGAGATGAAGGGGACGCCGCCGGCGAGCTGTGTGGAGGCCTGCGATTTGACCGGCGCGGGGACGGCTGAGTTCTGCTGCACCCCCGTCAGAAACGAGGTGCTCAGTGCTGCGATAACGATCGCACCGGTCAGCGCGGTGCCCATTGAGATGCCGAGGTTGGTGATCGTGTTCTGAAGCCCGCCGACCGCGCTGCTCTGCTCATCGGGAACGGAGGAGACGGTCACGGCACCGAGCTGGGAGGACAACGCTCCGATTCCCAGGCCGACGAGCAGCATCGGGAAGGTGGTTATCTCCGCACCCGCGCCTTCCTGGAGCAGGGCGACCAAGATCACGAGGCCGGCAAACATCGCGATGAAACCGAGCCGGACGACCCGGCGCGGCGATGTTTTGGGGAAGAGCTTGGGGATGCCGGCTGCCGCGAGGATCAGGGCGATCGACAGCGGCAGGAACCTCACGCCTGTCTGGATCGCCGAGAGTCCGAGTGCGACGGAGAGGAAGAGTGGGACGGCGAAGGCTACGCCGCTTTGCACGAAGAACTGAAAGAAGAACGAGTTCAGGCCGCCGCGCAGCACGTGGACCTGCAGGATCTTGGGGTCGATCAGCGGCTCGCCGCCGCGGGCGAGCACCCGATCCTCCCACTCGATGAACAGATAGATGACCAGAGCGCCCGCGAGCATCAGCCAGATTACCGGCGAGAGCCCGATCCATTCTGGGGCCCCCGGTTTGGGTTTGACGAAACCCCACACGCCCGAGCGCAGGACCCCGAAGACGATCAGCCCGAGGCCGAGCGCCGACAGCGCTGTACCCACGAGGTCCAGGTGCCCCCCCTTCTCACGCGGCCCCTCTGGTATCCGGCGGGCGAGGACGAGGATCGCCAGCACGATCGCGACCTCGCCCGCGAACACCCAGCGCCATGAGAGATAGGTGGTGAACAGGCCGCCGACGATCGGGCCGACCCCGATCGCGATCGCGGTCGCAGCGGCGATCAGCCCGTAGGCGCGCGGCCGTTCGTCGACTCCGTAGTTCACCGCCACCAGCGCGACGATCGACGGCAGGATCAGCACCGCCCCGATGCCCTCGAGGCAGGACCACCCGAGCAGCAGCACCCCGAGGCCCGGAGAGATCGCGGTGATGAACGAGCCGCAGCCGTAGATCACGCAGCCGATCGCGAAGGCGCGCTTGCGGCCGATGATCTGGCCGACCTTGCCACCGGTGATCATGAACGCGGCCATCACGAGCGTGTACAGCGTGATCGCCGTCTGGATGCCCGTGACGGTCGTGCCGACGTCCTTGGCGACCGTCGCGATCGACACGTTCATCACCGAACTGTCGAGCATCATCAGGAACTGACCCGCGCACAGGGTCAGCAGAACACCACCAGCCGCCGCCGCGGCTACCTTGTTGCTCGACACCGAGCTCACCGCACTCTCGCAATCACACGCGGGGGAGTCGGGCCGCTCGCCGCCGGCCACTTCCGCCTGTGAGGATTCGCCACAGCCAGCAAGCCCACCACGTTGAAGGCGAATGATGTGATGACGAGTGCCTTACGACGGACGGCCTGGACTGAGCCGCTATCGCCTACTGAGAGAGCGTTCGGCCATCCCGTCATTCTCGGCGATGAGGTGGACAAAGACGCCGAAAAACGGCAGTACGATGATGAAGATGATCCACAGGATCTTGGTCCACCCGGACTCGTCGTGGCGACGGAAGATGTCGGCCAGCACGGTGATGATGAGCCAGATCCAGACAACCAGGGCGAAGAAGATGAGCATCGTCCAGAGGACTTCGAGGAACGGGTAGCTGGTCGCGAGGATCATGGTGGTCGTCCTTATCGATCGAGGATGGAACGGAAGAGTGCAGATCGGTGGGCTGTGCTGGCTCTCGGATCGTGCGTCTGCATCAAGGTTCGTGCGCTGCGAGTGTCAGTCCGAGGCCGTCCCTTGGTCAGCAAACGGCCGCAGCTGACCGAACCCATCAGCGCCTCGCCCGCCGGCGCGAGCGCCGCCGCACGCCGCACACCGACACGGGGCTCAGCGGCCGACCGATCGGATCTATGAACAGTGAGCAAGGGCCCGTTTCATTGGGCATCTCGCCTTCGAGCACGTTTACGTTGTAGGTGAGCGTCTCGCCGCCCAAGCGCGGGTTCGTGAGCGTTACTACTACGTCCTCGGGTGTCTCGTCCTGGGACGCGAGGAACGAAAGCACGGCGTTCGGCGGATCCTCGAGGAAGCTGTTATCTCCATCTCCCCAGCCTTCCACGAACTGTGCGGAGGTGAGGTGGCCGACAATGCGCTCGGGGCGGTCGGAGAACATCAGTGTGGAGGGTGCCAGCCCCTGCAGTGTCATCGAGCCGTTGCTGCTCGTCACTCCCTGGGCACTCTGGACATACAACGCCTCGAACTCGTCGGGCTGAGCTGTTGGTTCTGACGACACTTGGATCTCCTAGCTCATGATGTTGGCGGCCACGCCTCAGCGGATGGCCCTGTTTGGCTTGGACCGGTGGGATCCGGGTTTCCGAGCCGCCGTCGGGAGCGGCGACTTACCCCATAGCGTCGGCGGGCGCGTTTGGATCACTCCAGGGGGTTAGAGCCCCGTCTCGGCGGTGATGCGCCCGGATTCGACCGCCGCGACCAGGGCCTTGTAATCGCGCTCGTTCTGCTCGGCGTAGGCATGGGAGAACTCGAGGATCGCGCGGTCGAAGGCGGCGCTTTTGCCGAGGTAGGCGGCGATCGCGACACGGTCGCCGCTACAGGCGTGAGCGCGCGCGAGCGTCCAGCCGCACAGCTTGCCGTACTGCGCCATTGCATTGGGCACCATCTGTTCGATTTCCGCCGAGCCCTTCCAGTCCTTCAGCTGACGACCGTAGTAGTCGCGGGCGAGACCTCCTTCTCCCTGCTCCTCCGGGATGTGCAACCAGCCGAGGAAGATGTCGCTTGAGGCCTGCATCAGACGCTGTCCGCAGACGACCCGCTCGCCGTGGTTCTCGAACTCGCTGGGCTCGAGAAACTCCTCTAGCACCGAGGACTCTGCCTCCTTCATCTGCAGGAACAGCGGGTCTTGGCCGTCGCGGCCGAGCATCAACGCGATCCAGGCGCGCGTGCCGACGCTGCCCACGCCTACGACCTTGCGTGCGAGGTCGGTCAGGTGGAACTGCTCGAGAAGCACGCGCCGGTCGTGCTGCAGCGTTTCACGATAGGAGCGTATGAGCTCGTGCAGCAGGTCGAACATCTGATCGTGCTCGCGGCCCGTGGCGAGGTCATCGATCGGCACGATCAATGGCGGTTCGGCGACGATCCGCGCCTCGCCGTCCACCTCGCGCGTCAGTTTGGAGAACGCAGCCATGCTGTCCTTGGTGCGCGCCTTGGCGACCTGCTTCTCGCCGCGCTTTAGTTCCTTGGGCTTGAACTGCGAGCGGTACTCCTTTAGCACGGCCTCGATGTCAAGGTGCGCATACCAAACGTCGAGGTTCTTCATGGCGGCGAAGCCAGCCATCGCGGTGCGGTACGCCTCGACGGTATCGAGCACGATCTGCTCCTGATTCTTGACCGGGAACCCGTTGAAGCGCGCGGCGATGAGCATGCTCACGGCGAGGCGCTTGACGTCCCACTCCCACGGCCCGGGGAGCGTCTCGTCGAAGTCGTTGATGTCGAATACCAGTTGACGCTCGGGTGAGGCGAACACACCGAAGTTCGACAGGTGCGCATCGCCGCAGCACTGGACCTGAAGCCCCGAGCGAGGCGTAGCGGCGAGGTCGCTGGCCATGATCAGCGCAGCTCCCCGATAGAACGTGAAAGGCGAGACCAGCATGCGCCCGTAGCGGATCGGCACGAGCTCCGGCACTCGCGTCTTTGCCTGGCGCTCCAGTAGCTTTATCGGATCCGGGCGCCGCCGCGGCGGCTCGTAGTCGGCGTGGCTGGAGCGCGGCACTTCGGCGCGTGCCGCCTTCCCGTTGGCCACGCGCTCGGCGACGGTCAGGTGCTCGACGGGGACCGCACCGTTCCCCCTCGCTCGGGCCGCGCCCGACCTGCCGGCGCCGTTAGTTGGCAGAACCGCCTTTGGCGCGCCTGACGGTGAGGATGTGGGCGAAGACATTGGCTACCCCCTGGGAGTTGTTGAGGCGCTGGCGCACGTGGGGTAAAGCAATCCGCGTAGGCCACCTAAGCCGGCGAGCATCGCCTCGTGCAGGGCTCGCCCACCTTCATTAGTACGTCCACGCCCGATCGGATCACTCCCCTTTCAAGACCGGAGCGAAGCTTCGTCAACCCGAGCAGTGCGCTGGGCGAGCTGAGCCGCTCAAGGAGCACGCCGGCAGAGGACGCCGTTGCAGCTACTGATCCGCGTCGAGTCCGGAGCGCAGCTTGGACAACCCGAGGCGCATCCTCCCCTTGACGGTACCCGGCGGGAGGGACAGCCGCAGCGCAATCTGCTGGTGGGTCATGCCGTCGAAGAAGGCGAGGCGAATGACCTCTCGCTGCGCATCTGGGAGTCGCCGCATGAGCCGTTCGAGCTTTGCGGCCTCGGCGTGCGATTCGACCTCGCTGGGTACGTCATCGTCTGCGGGCTGGGCCTCCAGCCACTTTGTTCGCTCGTCGAGTGCCAGACCGGATGTTCGGCGCCGGGCGAGGTAGATAGCCCGGTGACGAACGATGCTCATAGCCCAGGTTAGGACTGGTCCACGGTCGCGTTGGTAGCTCGACCGCGAGGACCACATCGAGACGAAGGCGTCCTGCACCGCGTCCTCTGCGCAATCTCGGTCGTGGCAGGTGGCGATCGCCACGCGGTATGCGCCGCGCTCGAAGCGGCGATAGAGCCTCCCCAGGGCCATCTGGCTCCCATGCTGGAGTTCCTGCATTAGCGCGGCGTCGCTCGGCTCGGCAGATCTGAGCGTCATAAGCGACCCAATCCTCGCCCGGTCCCTAGGGCACTGCAACCGTGACAAGCCGCTCCGACGGACGGAGAAACTACGGAGGGTCGGTGCGTCGAGTTCTTGGCTGGCCCGAACGATCGCCTCGCACGTTGCACCCGTCGATGCGCCCAGTGGGTGATCCAAACCAGTCCGACGGCGCTAACCAATGCGGACGAGGGCTGCCGGGCTGCGGCCCACAACAGCATCAGCATGGAGAGCTAGCCAAGATGTCGAAGGTTCATCCTCCCTCGCGCTCGGAGGAGCTCACGCGCGAGATCTCGGCCGCGATGGTCGCCCTCTACGCCGAGGTCTACGGTCACGACCGGACTACGGCGAGCACCTACATCAAGGGCGATGTCGTGGTGTGCATCCTGGAGGACATCCTCAGCTGCTCAGAGCAGGAGCTCATCGCCGCCGGTGGCGCAAGCGAGGTCATCGAGGGGCGTGTCGCCTTCCAAGCCGATCGCGAGGACGCGTTCAGCGCGGCTGTCGAGCGGCTCACTCAACGCCGCGTCGTCTCATTCTTGAGCGCCAACCAGGCCTCACCAGGCATTGCGTGCGAGCTGTTCTTTCTCCAGCCCGTCGACGCCACGCCCTGAACCTGCCTCGGAGGCATCCGACGAAGACGGAACGAGAAAGTGATCCAAGGACGCCTGGGCCGACTAACTCATGCAGGCGGTATCGCTCCCCCCGCGATCCTCCGCAAATCGAGAACACCCCAATCAAGCCCGAACAGGAGATCAGATGAGCGACAACCCGGTTTTCATCTACGCCGCCACCTATCCCGACGCCGCGAGCGCGGAAGGCGACTACGACGTCCTTCTCGAACTGCATGCGGCGAAGCTGGTGGGCACCTACGACGTCGCCTTGGTCACCAAGGACGCCGACGGAAAGGTCCACGTCGAGAAGCACGAGAAGCCCACCCAGCACGGCGCCTGGGGAGGCATCGCCGTCGGAGCGGCGGTCGGGGTCGTGGCTGCGCCAGCGGTGATCCCCGCGGCGCTGGTCGGCGGGGTCATCGGCGGCCTCGGCGGACACTTCAAAAAGGGCATCTCAAGTGCCGACGCCAAGGAACTGGGCGACCTCATCGAAGCGGGCGAAGCAACGCTGCTCGTGATCGGCGAATCGCGCCTTGAAGAAGAGCTCGACAAGATACTTACGCGCGCGGAAAAGACGATCGAGAAGGAAATCGACGTCGACAGCAAGGAGTTCAAGCGCGAACTCGATAAGGCAGAGAAGGAGTACGCGACGGCCTAGCTGGCCGGACGGGCTGCACGTGACGCTCGGCCACAGCCGCCAGACAACGGCATCGACTGGTCGGCCCGTTGTGCACATGCCGCGCCCGACGGTTCACCCGAGCCGACGGACGCGGCGGTCGCGGCGGTCTTGGGCCACCAACGGGACCCGTTACCCAACCCGAAAGGATCAAAGGATGGCCATCATCTCCGACAGACCCGTCTTGGACACGCTCGCCGCGATCACCGCGGATTCGGTCGAGCGCTGCGGATTGGACGACAACTCGCTGCTTACGGCGCGCATCGCTGCTCTCGTGGCTGTCGATGCCCCTGCGGCCTCCTATCTGGCGCATATCGGGCCTGCGGCGGACGCCGGTGTCACGCTGGAGCAGGTTCAAGGTATCCTGATTGCGGTCGCGCCGATCGTTGGTACGCCACGAACGGTGTCCGCCGCCGCGAGGATCACCAAGGCATTGGGGATCGCCATTGTCGCCGTCGAAGCCGAGCTCGACGCCGAGCAGACGGAATCGGAATACCAGTAGCCACCCCGAACTGCCGGACGAGGAGGTCGGATTGTGTCTAGGTTTGACGAAGAGCAGGGTGCGCTCGCGCGGCTTTGGTGGTTGATGATGCTGTACGGCGCAGCGGTGTTCTGCGTCGGTGTCTTCTTCGTCTTTTCACTACACGAAGCGCTGAGCACGTTTACGGTGATCGCAGGGATCTTCCTGCTGGTCGACGGGGTACTGGCAATCGGCACGTCGATCTTCGCCAGAGGGGAAGGGCGCGGCATGCTGGCGATGATCGGGGTGCTCAGCGCAATCGCCGGCCTGGTCCTCATCAAGAAACCGTTCGACACGCTCGTCGTCTTCGTGCTCGTCCTCGGAGTGTGGTTCATCGTGGCCGGCGTGGTGCGCTTCGTTTCCGCTTTCAGTGAGCCCGAGGGACGTGCGTCGACCATCGCGATCGCGATCCTCGACACAGTCGCCGGCATCGTCATCCTGTCCTGGCCCGGTATCGGCCTGACCACGCTCGCAGTGATAATCGGCATCGTGCTGATCGTGCGCGGCGCGCTGTTCTTCATAGGCGGCTGGGAGCTGCGCCGACTCGGTCGCGAAGCCGACAGCGCACTGAGGGCGCACCCCGCAACCTGACAGCCGAAATACCTGGGGTCCTGGCGCGGGGCGTCGCATGGTTGTCCGAGCACCGTGGGCCCGCGTGGGTGGGAGGCCCACGCTGACAATCAGAGCCTTTGTTCAAACAAAAAGGAGAGCCGATGTTCAAGACCTTCAGCAGACCAACCGTCGTAGCGGCGATTCTGCTTCTGCCGATAGGGCTGGCCGCGTGCGGCGAATCGTCTGAAGAAAAAGCGACGGCGCAGGTCTGCTCCTCCACCAAGGAAATCCAGGCCCAGCTCTCCAAACTGTCAAGTCTGTCGATTTCCTCAACGGCGCCGGAAGAAATCAAGGCCGCCGCCGAAGTGATGAAGAAGGAAGCAGCCAAGATCGACGAATCCGTCTCGAATCTGCCCGCTTCAAGCAAGAGTCAAGTGGAAACCGCGCAGAAAGCGCTCGAGGCCGAGCTTGTAGCACTCGCGAAGACCGCGGCCTCAACAGCAAAATCCTCGGGGAACGTCGAAGCCGTGCTCAAGGGATCCGCGCCTGCGGTGAAGACCGCTGTCGCCGGACTCGCCGCGAGCTACAAGCAGGCATTCGAATCGCTCAAATGCTCCTAGGTCGGAGTCGAGGGAGCCTCCCACGATGACCCCAACCGGCGAAAGCGGGGGCCCGGGACCCGGTCGCGATCTAGGACCCCCTGCGCTGTAAGGATTGCCGTATGTCCCCTGGCGAAGATGTGCCGCGTGCGCCCCGATCGCTTGGCACCACGCGGATGGAAGCATTCAGCGACGGTGTGTTCTCGATCGCCGCCACGCTTTTGGTGCTGGACATCGCGATTCATCCGCCGGGCACAGCGCTCGAACAGGTGCTCAAAGCCTGGCCGTTCTACTTCGCGTATGTCGTTAGCTTCCTGACGATCGGCGCAGCCTGGCTGGGCCACACGCAGCTCACCGAGGGGCTCACGCGGACCGATCCGCTGTTGCTGCGGATCAACCTGCTGGTCTTGCTCGTGGTGGCGTTCCTACCGTTCCCGACGAAACTAGTCGCGGACGCCTTGCACTCCAACACGAACGAGCGCGTCTTTGTGACGATGTACGGGCTGACGCTGCTTGCGATCCGGGTTCTCGGCTTCGCACTGGATGCTTATGCCCAGCGCGAGCGCCTCTCCTCGCCCCCGGAAGCGGGCGAGGCGCAGCAGGACGAACCACTCGAACTGCTTCCCGTGCTCGGCGGGTACCTGGTCGCGATCCTCATCGGGCTTGTCGCACCACGAGTGGCCGTAGCGATCTACTTCGTCGTTGCGCTCTACATGATCCTCTTCGAGGCGCTTCCGCGACACCGGTCCCGTGCGCATCGGGCCCGCACGTGAGCGGCCGACGCCGGGGCTGATCCGCCGAGGCCTAACTGTCTGAGTTCCTCGATCTCTCGCGGCCCGGTCGCCGAGGTTTTCGTGTAGGCGGCTGTCGTTGAACCAGCTGATGTACTCCACGACGGCGAGCTCGAGCTGGCTGCGGGTGCGCCAGACGCGTTCGGCGATGAGCTCGGTCTTGAAGCTGTCGACGAAGCTCTCGGCCATGGAATTGTCGTAGGCGTCGCCGGTGCTTCCGACCGACGCGAGCACGTCGTGGTCGGTGAGCGTCTGGGTGCAGTCACCCGACAGGTATTGAGATCCGCGGTCGGAATGGTGAATGAGCCGGACCTCCTGCACGCGCTCGCGGGTCGAGAGCGCCATCCTCAGTGCGTCGAGCACGAGCGTGGTGCGCATGTGGCTGGCGAACTGCCAGCCGACGGCCTTGCGGCTGAACACGTCGATCACGAAGCTGAAGAAGACGACGCCCTCCCAGCAGCGCAGGTAGGAGAAGTCCGCGACCCACAGCTCGTTCGGCCGCGACGCCGTGAAGTCACGCTGCACGAGGTCGGGGCGCCGGCGAGCCTCGGGATCAGGCGTTGTGGTCCGCCAGGGCTTGCCGCGGCGCTTGGCGCCCCTGATGCCGTTTGCGGCCATCAGCCGCTGCACGCGGCAGCGCGGGACTCCGGGTTGCTGTCGGCTCAAGTAGCCGTCAGCGCGTGAGGGGCTCAGCAGGAAAGCGCACGCCGAAGCGCTCGATCAGGCTGGGGATGCTCGAGGGGTCCATCTCGAATGCGTAGCGCTGGCAGAGCCCGCCGAGCGTTGCTGGGTCTGCCTGCGCGACGCCACCGAGGTCGATGAGCTCGGCAAAGAAGCCCTCGAAGCCGGCCGGCGCGATGATCTCGAGGACCCGACATGGGTCATCCCCAGCATTCCAGAATGTGTGCCACTCCCCGCGAGGCTTCAGTACGAGGTCGCCTGGTCCGGCCTCGAGGACGTCGTCGCCGAGCAGCGCTCCCATGCGGCCCTCCAGCACGTAGCTGTACTCGTCCTCGGTTGTGTGCCGGTGCAGCGGCGCGGCGAGCGCCCGTGCCGACATGGGGTGTTCGACGAGCGAGAAACCGCCTGCGCTCGTGTCGCCGTCGAGCATGAAGCGCACGCCGATGCTGCCGAGGAACCCGGCCTTGCCGTCTGTGGGTCCGACTACCCGGCTTGAGGTGGTATGCATTGCGGCCTCATTTCATTGGACAGTGTTGTCGCGCGAACTATACATGCGCCGCAATGCCTGTCAATATTGAGCGGACAGCCATGACCGATCAATCCCGCGCATACCGGATGAGCCGCCGCGCGGAGTCCCAGCGACAGACCCGCGAACGGATCACCGAGAGCGCCGTCGAGCTGCACGGAACGCTGGGGCCATCGAAGACATCGATCAGTGCGGTGGCAGCTCACGCGGGGGTGCGTCGCTCCACTCTCTACCGTCACTTTCCCGACGAGGCGGCTCTATTCGATGCGTGCACCGCTCACTGGGCGGCGTCCAACCCGCTGCCCGATCTCGGGGCCTGGTTGGCGGTCGATGACCCCGATCAACGTCTGTCTGGGGCGCTCGTCGAGCTCTGTGCGTTCTACGCGAGAACGGAAGGCATGCTCGAGAACCTGTTTCACGACGAGGTCGCGGTACCGATGGTTGCCGAGCGCTTCGCCGCGTTCCGGGGCTACTTCGCCTCTGCGCTGGACGCACTGATGACGGGCCGCAACCTTCGAGGAAGGGCCAAGCGCCGCACGCGGGCCGCCCTCGGGCACGCGATCGCGTTCTCGACGTGGAAGTCGCTGTCGCGTGAACAGGGACTCAAAGACCGTGAGGTCGTCGAGCTGATGTGCGCACTGGTCGACGCCGCGGCGGCTCAGTAGCTGTCCTGAGTGTTCGGCGCCATTTGCTGGCGGGGCGGTGGCCTCGGGCGGTCGCTGCGAGGAGGAGCAGAGATGTCGGAGATGAGGAACAGCGTCGCGCCGGGGTGAGAGGCCAACGCCGAGTTCGTCGACGTGCATCTCGCCGCCGCCACGTTGTCGACAGCCACGTCCGAGGCAGGAGCGCGCGGGGGTTGCCGGCCGAGATGCTCGCCTTCTCGCCAAAGCGCAAGTGCGTCGGCGTCCTGTTGCCTCACGACGACGGTTGGTGGCCCGCGCTGGGACGCAGAGGCCACCACGCGGCTTCCGTCTGCCCCGGACGACCCGACCGCGAGGGCCGGGCCGCCAGGGCACCATCAGCTACCCCGCTACGGGATGGCTTCGTAGAAGGCTGTCGCTGTCAGTTCTCTGCCACCGAAGATCGACGAGACGACTCCTTTCGCTTTGTTCTTGTATCCACCTTGCACCGAGGCGCCGCCTTCGCTGGCTTCGTTCACCTCGCCACCGCTGACGGCGGCAGCTTCGGCTGTGGCGCGGTTGTCGATCCCGCCGCTGACCCATGTGTCGAGCGCGGTCGCGTTGTTACCCGTACCGCCGCTGACCGAGGCGTCTTCGCCTTCGGCGACGTTCCCCTTGCCGCCGCCGACGGACGCGTCCTTGCCGGATGCGGTGTTTTCCTTGCCGCCGCTAACCGACGCTTCCGCGCCGGTCGCGTCGTTCTTCAGGCCGCCCTGGACCGAAGCACCGCCGCTGGTTGCGCTATTAAGTTCACCGCCGCTGACCGAGGCATTTTCGCCTTCGGCGAGGTTTGCGTTGCCGCCGTTGACCGTTGTCCTGTTCGCGGTGGCTTTGTTGTTGGCGCCACCGCTGACGGAGGAGTCGTTACCGCTGGCTTTGCCGTTCGCACCGCCACTGACTGAGGCAAGTTCGCCGCTGGCAGTGTTTTTTTCACCTCCGGTAACTGAGCTGCCGATTCCCGTGGCGACGTTTCCAACACCGAAAACCGCGTTGCCGGAGTTCTGCGAGGTATTGTCAAATCCGACCAATATCGAGTTGTATGCCGAGTAATACTGTCCTTCTCCCAGCACGAGATTGTGCGAGCCGGTCTGTGTACGCGGCCTCTCGTCATAGCCGATCACGAGGTTACCCGCACCGTTCTCCGAATCTGTTTTGCCTTCGCCGTCGACGACCTGCACGTTGACGCCCGAGAACTGGATCGTCGGCTTGCCGCCGACGCCGTTTTCGACGTAGTTGACATGCGGCAGGAGCTTGTCGAGCTTTGCCAATTCGGCCGGTCCGGGAAGCGCCTCGGACTTATATTTCACGACTGCTTTCCTGATCGTTTTCGACGGGCATTCGCCTTTGGTGTTCGTCGAGAGCACCTGCTTGCTCGACGCTTCGGGAACGCAGATCGTCGCGGTGGCTTCCGCCCACGCGCTACCCGCCATCGTCAAGAACACAACTGCGAGCACGATGCCCGCCAGACCCGTACGTTTCATCGGGAACCCTTATCCGTTCGTTTCGACGCGAGCATGGCGCTCGCGCTAGACCGATCCCTGGCCCGCCGTTGAACTGGTCACCCGACGAGCGGGCAGGCATCTCCTCTGACACCACGGACCTTACGCCGCCAGCAACATCGCGGTCCCGTTCGGCGTACGCGTAACTCGGCAGTCCGAGTCCATCCCTCGACGACTCCCGGAGCTTTCGCGCTCGACTCGCGAGGGGCCGACGCGAAGATGCCAGCCAGCCAAGTGCTCAGCCGGTCTTGGTGGGTGTCAGCACGATCACCGGGATAACGCGCTCGGTCTGCTCCTCATATTCAGCGAACTGCGGCACGCGCTCGGCCTGAGTTCGGTAGAGGCGCTCGCGCTCCTCACCGGTCGCCTCGCTGGCAACGACATCGATCATGTCGCCCCCGACCTCGATCGTGATGTTGGGCTGTGCCTTGAGATTGTGGTACCAGTCGGGATTCGTCGGCGCTCCGCCCTTCGAGGCAAACACCACGTAGCGCCCGTCGTCGCTCTGGTAGGCGAGCGGGTTGATGCGGCTCTTGCCGGACTTCGCACCGGTGTGGTGCAGTAGCAGCAGCGGCATGCCTTCGAACATGCCGCCGACGCGTCCTTCGTTGGCGTGGAACTCCTCGATGATCTGAGCGTTGAAGTCTGCGGGCGACGTGGACATCGAGCTCCTCAGGACGTATGGACAGGGCGGTCGCTGAACCGCTGGCTCAGTCTATGAGCAGCATCTTGACACGCAGGCCGCGGTGCACGAGGCGCGGGTCGCCGCCTCGGGCGCGTCAGGCCGGGGCTGTGAAGTCGCCAGGGCTGCTGGGTGTGGCGGCGAACTCCGCCTTGCGCTCACGGGTCGCCTCCGCCAGCGCGCGGTGCACGCCCTCGGCGTCGAGGTCGGTGGCGTAGACCGGGGTACCGGGCTGCTGGCGCCAGGACTCATCCAGGCCGTTGGCGTCCACCGCGTCGAACCCGAGTTCGTCCACGAGTCTGAGCACGACCGCCTTGGCCGCTTGGTCGTCACCGGCGATCGGCAGAGCGATGCGTCCGTGCGTGCCCGCGGGACGGCCCTTCTCCAGCAGATGCTGTGCGTAGATGTTGTTGAACGCCTTGATCACGGGCCGACCCAGTTGCTGCTCGACCCATCGGCTCTCCACCATGCCGTCCTCGATGGCGTCGATGCGCCCGTCGCGCTGTCGCGGATAGTAGTTGCCCGTGTCCACGACGACAAGGTCATCGTTCGCGCCGACGAACAGGTCGGAGGGCAGGTCGGGGACGTTCTTCTCCGGGATCGTCACCACGACGAAATCCTGGTCGCGGGCCGCCTCCACGACCGTCACCGCACTTGCGCCGGACTCGTCGACAAGCTCGCGCAACGTCTCGGGTCCACGCGAGTTCGCTACCGAAACGTCATGCCCCAGCGCGGTCAAGCGACCTGTCAGCGTGCCGCCGATATTCCCCGCGCCGATGATCCCGATCCTCATGTCCGCTCCTCATTCGGCCAATCGCTGAGTCCAATGGGTCAGCACGATACGCGGATCGGCACGGCACGGCCCGCCGCCTTTGGTGGGGGGGGTTCGATCGCCCACCGTTTTAGAGCCACTTCTGGCCGGTTCAAGCTGTTCGTAGTCCATTGGCTGATGATCCTCCCGACAACGGATGACTCCAAGCGAAGGTAGGCGTCACGCCGGCCGCCCGCGCGGGGTTGGTAGATCGCCGCGTGTGCTGGGCGGCGGTCGGCGATGCCCTCCGGCGTTCGGGATGATTCAATGGCTCACATGAGCGCGAAGAACACACCAGCCGCGGCGCGCGTCGGTGACTGGCTTGAGGCTCGGGGCATCCACGGTGAGCCCGCCCGCCGGGGGGAGATCGTTGAGATTCTCGGCGAGCCCGGGCATGAGCACTACAAGGTGCACTGGGACGAGCAGCACGAGTCGATCGTGTACCCCGCCGACGGCGTACAGATCATCCACAGCAAGAGCCACTAACCGCCGCTGGCGCACTCCGCGTCGCTCGCCGCGCGATCCGGCTGGGTTCACGTTGCATCGACGTACTAAGCGGCCGCGACGTGGCCAGGGCCGCCGCCGAGGTGGAGATCAGCCGCGCCGGACGGTCCGAGACGTTGCGCATCGAGGAGGTCGCCCCCGAACGGGCCGCGGCCGGGCTCGACGAGCGCCTATACGGCGAGGAGCTCGGGGTCCCACCGCGCTGGTAGCCGCAAATCGGCGCGGACTGTTGCGGTGCTGAGCGAGTACTTCCCCGGGAGAAGCTGCTGTTGCGCACGGATTCTGCGCGATCACCCGCACGCGACGATACCGGTCATGCACAAGCACCTGATCGGCGCAGTTGTGATCGCAGCTCTCGCGCCGGCTGCCGGCGCGGGCGCGGCAACACCCACTCCCCACTGGTGCCGGGAAGGAGACCCCCCGCTGTATGTGTCTGCAGGCACGGCGTGTGAGCTTGCCGGCAACGTAATCACGGACTACGTGAACGTCTGCCACGAGCTGCGCAACTGCCAGATAAAGGTGGATTCGCCGGCTTCGCGCATGCGTTACCTAATCACGTGCAATCGCCGTGGCAGCCGCTACACGGGGACGGTCTACTGCCAAGGGCCGGCAGACACAGGCATCTGGACGCGCTTCTCGGCGCTCATCTAAACGGCCGCAGGCCGGCTCGGCGAAAACGGAGTTGCATGAGGTCGCGCACCCTAGCGACGGACCGCGCGCGCGGATCGCCGATGTCTACGCCGCGATCGCATCGGCAGTCCCGGCGCTCAGCTGCGCGAGCTCCGCGAGCAGCGACTCCCCGTGCTTCTCGCAGAAGGCGGGGCCGATGCCGCGGATCTGGATGAGCGCGGCGATGCTCTGCGGTCGCCGGCGCAGAACCTCCTCGAGCACAGCATTGCTGGCCACCGTGTAGGCGGGCTTGCCCTCGGCGCGCTCCCAGCGCCAGGTGCGCAGGCGCTCGAACGACTCCGGGCTGACCGGCCCCGAGGCCGGCGAAGGGGAGCCGCTGCTGTCGCGGTCGGGGTGCTCGGGCAGCGCCTGCGGGGCGCCCCCCACGCGGCTTGCGACGCCTGCTGCGGAGCCTGCCTCGACGCCGGTCACGCGCCGGCGGCTCGGCCGACACGCCGGGAGCGGCGAGTCCAGCGCCCGCTCGAGATCGCGGTCGGGCTCGCAAACGTCACAGCAGCGCCCGCTGGCTCGTGCCTGCTGCTGGTCACCGAAGTGGTCGAGGATTCTGGCGTCTGCGGCACGTCTGCGCGTCAGCGCTGAAGCGCTCGATCGAGCGATATGACTCCCAGCTGCGGTCGCGCGCCGCCTTGATCGCAGCCCACGCCTTGCGCGGGCTCCCTTCTCCGGTTGGCTGCACGAGCAGCCCGCTCGATCCACCCGGACGCAGGCGTACGGCGTTCGCACGCTCGGCGATCGACAGCAGCATCCGGTCGCGCTCGTCGAGCTCGCCATGGCCGATCGCGACCGCGCCTGCCTCTCCCCCGTCGTACGCGGCGCGGGCGTGCAGGCGCGCGACATAGGCCTTGACGTCGGCGACAGTCGTGTTGCGCTGGGTGTTGAAGCGGATCAGCCGGCCGAGGTCTTGGCGCGAGGCCAGCAGCAGCGCCCGCGCCGGGTGACCGTCGCGACCGCCGCGGCCCGCCTCCTGGTAGTAGCCCTCGAGGCTCGTGGGCAGCGCCCAGTGCGCGACCGTGCGCACGTCCGCCTTATCGACGCCCATCCCGAATGCATTGGTGGCAACCACCACCTCGGCCTCGCCGCTCATGAACGCCGCCTGGCTGGCGCTGCGCTGCGAGGGGCTCATGCCCGCGTGGTAGGCGACGGTCGCGATGCCCCAGCCCGCGATCAGCTCAGCAACGGCATCGGTGTCCTTGCGAGTGCCGCAGTAGACGATCGCAGGACGGGCGCTTTGCGGGCCGAGCACCTGCGCGAGCGCCGCGCGCTTGCGCGCGATCGCGCCCTGGCCCTGCACCGAGACCACATCGAAGGCGATGTTCGGCCGGTCGAAGCCCGCCCTCACCGAGACCCACTCGCGCAGTCCCAGGCGCGCCGCTATCTCGCTCGCGACTCGCGGCGTGGCGGTGGCGGTGGCGGCCATCACCGGCGGGCGGCCGAGCGCCGCGATCGCGTCGTGAAGCCGCAGGTAGTCGGGGCGGAAGTCATGCCCCCACTCGGCCACGCAGTGGGCCTCGTCGACCACGAACAGCGCGACCGAACGCCTCGCCAGTGCCGCCCGAAATGCACCCGACGCGAAGCGCTCGGGAGCCACGAGCACCAGCTGCGTCTGGCCCGACGCGAGCTCCTGCAGCGCGAGCGCATTGTGCCCCTCGCCCTGCCCCGAGGCCAGCATGCTCGCGCGCACCTCGCCCTGCTCCAGGCGCTGAAGCTGATCGGCCATCAGCGCGATCAGGGGGCTGATCACGACCACGAGGCCCTCGCCGGCGAGCGCCGGCAGCTGGTAGCAGAGCGACTTGCCTCCGCCGGTGGGCATCACGACAAGGCTGTCGCGACCGTCCAGCGCGGCCTGAACCGCCTCGCGCTGGCCCGGCCTGAAGGAGCTCAGACCAAAGCGCCGCAGCAGCGTCTCGGGATCGGACGCGACCGGGCCGTGACTGGCTGGGCTGCTCGACTGCACGGCCGCAGAAGCTACGCCCCCCTCCGGGCGGTACCGCTCAGCGGCGCTCCCACACGACCCGCGCGCCTGCGGCGGGGACGAGCGTGATCGCACGCCTGCGGTTCCACTCACCGCTTCGCCAGGGGCCATAGCGCGGCGCGCGGGGCCGCAGGCGACTGAGCATCGTGGACAGCATCAGCTTCATCTCGAGCATCGCGAACGAGGCTCCGATGCAGCGTCGGATCCCACCGCCGAACGGGATCCAGGCGAATGTGTCGGGCGCCGTGTCGAGGAAGCGCTCGGGACGGAAGGCCGTCGGATCGTCGTACACGCGCGGGTTGCGGTTGGTCAGGTAGATGGAGAGCACGACGCGGGTGCCCGCGGGCAGGTCATAGCCGGCGACTGACAGCGGCTGCGCGAGCTGGCGCACGACGCCAGGCACCACCGGCCGGCAGCGCAGCGTCTCATGGATCACCGCCTGCATGTAGCTGTCTTCGCTGCCCCCGTCGACCTCAGCGATCAGTCGCTCGAGCTTCTCTGGGTGACGTACGAGACGCTCGATCGCCCAAGCGCTCGACGTCGCGGTCGTCTCGTGCCCGGCGAGCAGCAACGACACCAGCTCGTCGCGCAGCTCTCGCTCTGTCATCGGGCGCCCCTGCTCATCGCGGGCCTGCAGCAGCAACGAGAGGATGTCCTCGCGCTGGCCCAGGTCGCTTTGCTCGCGGCGGCGCGCGATCTCCGCGTAGATCAGCTTGTCGAGACGGTCGAGCGCGCTTCCCAGCGCTCCTGCCGGACGGTCGCCGCGCTGGCTCAGCGCAAAGCGCAGCATGGTCAACGAGCGGGTGGGTTCGGCGAGCGTCTTGATCGCGCCCTCGAGGTCGCCTGCACCATCCTCCTGGACTCCGAACACGGCCCGCAGGATCACCTCCAGGGTGATCGCGCGCGTGTGCGTGCCGAAGCGCATCGGGCGCCCGAGCGACCAGCCGGCCATCTCGCTTTCGGTGGCAGCGACGATCGTCTGCTCGTATGCGCGCATCCGCTCACCGTGAAACGGGGGCAGCAGCAGCTTGCGCTGGCGCATGTGCTCGGCCCCGGTCAGGGTGATGACCGAGCTCGGCCCAAGTATCGATGCGATCGGCGTGTCGCCGGCCGCCGACGGCGCCACCTCGGGAGGCGCGGTGAGCACGGTCTTCACCGCCGCGGGATCGCTCAGCATCGTCAGCTCCCGGCCGCTCGGGGCCAGGGTCAGCGTGAACGCGTCGCCGTAGCGACGCGCGCAGTAGTCCATCAGCGCCGTTGGCGCGAACGCCCACGCGATCGTCTGGGCGACGGCAGGCAGCGCCGGACGCGGCGGCAGCCGCCGCCGCGGCGCCGATCCGAGAGCGGTCGGCTGCGGGCTGGTGATCGTGCTGGCCATCGCTGGAGCGATCCTGCTGAGAGCCAGCCTACCTCTAGCGCAGATGCATCGCCTTCGCGAGATCCTGAGCGCGTTCGCGGTGCAAGTGCGCACGCTGAGCGCGCAGCCGCGCGCGGTGCTCGCGCAGCGCGAGCGCCACCCGGTCGTGGGCGGCCTCGATCTGCGCCGGGCCGAGGTTGTCGGCGCGCCTGTCGAGGTATCCCGAGAGCATCCTCGCGGGCAGCACGCGCACACCTTTGCGCCGTGCGAGCGGCCGGTCGATCCAGGCGCGGCTGAACACCAGCAGCGGCTCGACCTCGAGTCCCGTGACACGTTCGATCGCGCGACGCTGCGCCTGGGCCTGAGTCAGGGTCGAACCATGAAGGCGAGCGACGCGCACCGGCCCCGGGTGACTCTTGGTCTCGACCGTGAAGACCCCCGCAGGCCCGATCAGGATGTGGTCGACGTTCCCGTTGCCGAGGCTCGCGTCGTGGATCACGCGCCAGTCTTGGTCGCGCAGGCCGTCGAGCATGCTCCCCACCTGCTCCTCGCCCTTGGCGCCGCGGTCGTGGCGGTCGACCAGCGGCAGCACGAATCGCGACACCGCGAAGATCGCCCCCAGCAGAGCCACCTCAGCGCCCAGAAAGCGGATGTCGCGCAGCCCGAACGTCCGTCCGAGCAGCGCCGTCGCCACCGCCAGCACGCCGAGTGCGACAAGCGTGCGCAAGCGCAAGCGCTTGACGATCGCACGCGCGTGCTGCCCAGCCACGCGCGCAGTCGGGTCGCGGCTGATCGCATCCATCGCTATGACCTACATCGGTCCAACCGCGCTCGCCCCTTAGGGCGAAACAGCGGAGTTCCGCCCCTACAGCCCCGCAGCCGCTCCCTCGATGGACCCGTCGGCCACGTCCCCGCTGCGCAGGTACATCAGAACTCCGACGACCGCCGACCACACGACGAAGCCCAGCAACGACACCAGCCCGATCGGCGGGATCAGCGCAGCGATCCCAAGAACTATCGCCACCCATCCAAGCCAAGTCGGCAGCTCTGCCCCGCGCACGATCGCGAGCCCACCGGAGATCCCGAAGATAAAGGCGCCCACCGCTATCGACAGGCCAAGTTCGCTGTCGAGGAGGTTCAGCGCTTTGATCGCTTCGGGACCGAGGTGGGGAAGCTGATGCGCGAGCCCGTATTCAACGCCGCCGACCACCGCGGCACCTGCGGCCATCAGCACAGCGCCCGCGAGCACGAGAGCGCTCAGGCCCTCGACCCGCGGCGTACGTCGCAGATAGGAGCGCAACGAGCCGGCGAACAGAACGACGACCAGGAACGCCAGCACGAACAGAATCGTCGAAGTCTCGATCGCCGAGCGATGGACCGCGAAGTAGGCCCTGATCGTCGGCGTTGCGGCGCTGGCTTTGGGGGTTTCCCCGCTCGAGGTGATGAACGCAGCCACGACGATCACCGCGAACAGCACCCCGGTCAGCGGCGCGAGTCGGGTCAGGCCGTCTCTGTCTGACATCGCTCTCGCCCTTTCTTTGGCTTCGGTTTCAAAAAGCGTGGAGAACCGCGCCGATCCCTAAAGGGGCGGCTCGGGGTCGCCGAATCGAACACAGACGCAAGCAAGCAGGAGCACGGACGCTTCTCATGTACGACACCCCAGATTCTTCGACGCCGTTGGATGTTTGCCTGCTGCTGCGAGCGCACGCCGAGCAGCTCTGGCTGAGCCGGGACACGATCCCGGTGCTTTGCCAGCTTCAGGTGCCGGAGGGCCTGCCCGAGGAGCAGCTGGGCGCGGCGCTCGCTTACCTGGAGGTCTCGTGGCTGGAGGCGCAGAGGCTCGCGGGCGAGACCGAGGCCGCCTTCGCCAAGCTCGTAGGCGACGTGCCGCGTCCCGGCCAGGAGCTCCCGCTGCAGGCTTCGCGCTATCACAAAGCCGTGCGGATCCTGCGTGGCGCGATCGCCGATCGCGTCGCCGAGTTGATCGCAGCGCCCCCCGCCACCGCGACCGACGGGGCCGCTGAGAGCAGGACCGCGACCGACCGAACCGCGCCCGGGAAGGACACGCACGGCAACGTCGCCTGCGCGAGCTGACCCCCAGCTTCGACGCCGCCGGTGACTCGCAGCCGTTCGCGCGCAGCGCAGACTCGGCGACCACGTCGGCTCCGTCCTGGCCGCCGACCGCGGACCCGATCGCACGCCGATCGCATAGGCTGCCCGGCTCATGTCGCTCGCGTTCGACCTGCAGTCGCACTCGATCCACTCAGACGGCGCGCTCGAGGCAGCCGAGGTGGTGCGTCGCGCGGGTGAGGCCGGAGTGGAGCTGCTGGCGCTGAGCGACCACGACACGGTTTCGGGCGTCTCGGAGGCTCTCGCCGCCGGTGAGAGCCTCGGCGTGCGAGTCGTGACGGCGGTCGAGATCTCGTCGGTCGACGACCTGTCGCCCACCCAACGCGAACTGCACATCCTCGGCTACCTGATCGACCACACCGACCCGACGTTCCAGGGGACGCTGGCGGACTTCCTCAGTGATCGCGAGAAGCGGACCCTGCGGATGGCGGCGGCGCTGCGCGAGCTCGGCTTCGCGCTCGACGACGAGAACATCAACGCGCGCCTGCAGGCGGGAAAGCCGATCGGTCGGCCGCACCTGGCCGAGGCCGTGCTCGGCGCCCCCGAGAACGAGGCGCGCCTGCGCGAGGAGGACATCGACGACGTCGGCTCGCTGATCCGCGGCTATCTGATCGAGGGCAAGCCGGCATTCCGCATGCGCGAGACCCCGACCGTGGGGGAGGCGATCGCCGCGATCCACGCCGCCGGCGGGGTCGCGGTCTGGGCCCACCCGTTCTGGGACGTCGAAGACCCGCAGGAAGTGCTCGCGATGATCGACCGCTTCCGCGACGTTGGCGTCGACGGGATCGAGGCCTTCTATGTCAGCCACGATCGCGAGCAGACCGAGCTGCTGGCGCGCCGCTGCGCCGAGCTCGAGCTGCTCAGCACCGGCTCCTCGGACTTCCACGGCCCCGAGAACCGCACGTTCTCCCGGTTCCTGGCTTTCGAGACATTCGGGCTCGAGCCGAACCTAGGCCCAATCGGCTAGGGCGCAAGCCGGTAGGCGAGGGCCTCGAGCGCAAGCTCCTCGGAGACGTTGAGGCTCAAGCGCAGCCGGGTGTCCTGGACTCGCGCGATCGCCGCCCGCGCGCGATCGCCTGAGCAGCGCGAGAGGTCCTGCTCGAGCTCGTCGATCCGGTCCACGTTGTAGATCACCTCTGGAGCCCCCTCCGCGAGACACAGCAGGTCGCGCAGCCACAGCTCGACGAGCCGCAGCGCTTGCGAGAGCGCGGCGGCCCTGCCGCGACGCTCCGCGCGGCGCCTGAGCTCCAGAGTTTCGCGCTCCAGTCGCCGGCGCTCGCGTGCGGGGACCAACTCGAACGTCTGCTCCAGGCGTGCGACCGCCTGCTCGCCCGCGCGCGAGCCTGCGTCGGCCGCCAGCCCGAGCACGCCGCTCCACGGACGCCCCCGGGTCTCGCCCGCGAGCGCCGGCCGGACGTAGCCCTCAGCGACATCTCGCAGCGCACGACCGGACTCCTCGAGCAGGTGGGCCGCCGCACCGGCGTTTCCGAGCGCCAGCCGCGCAGACGCACGCACGCACGCGGGGTCGGCGTCTGCGAGGTCGCCGAGGAGCCGCTCGGCGATCGTCTCCGCCGGCAGCGGGTCGAAGCGCACCTGCAGGCAACGCGAGGCGACCGTCGCCAGCACGTCCTCGCGGCGCTCGCTGAGCAGCAGCAGGTGCGCGAACGGCGGCGGCTCCTCGAGCGTCTTGAGCAGCCGGTTCGCGGCCTGGTCGTTGAGCGTATGCGCCGCCTCGATCACGAAGACCCGTCGCGACGCTTCGAACGGAGTGCGGCTCGCCGCCGCGACGACCGGCTCCTCGACATCCGCCACCAGCATTTCCGCTGCGCCGCTCGGCGTGACCCAGGTGAGATCCGGGTGGGTGCCGCGGCGCACCCGCTGACGCGCCCCCTCGGGATCGGGTGCGCCCGCGGCGAGCAGCGCGGCGGCGAACTCGCGTGCGATCTCGCGCTTGCCCGTGCCGGTGGGTCCATGGAACAGGTACGCATGCGAGGGCTCCCCACCCGGAGCAAGCGCCGGCTCGAGCATCGCGCGGGCATGCGGATGACGCTCGATGCCGGGCAGCTCGCTCCCGGCCAGCGGCTCGCGAGTGGTTGAAGGGCGCGCCATCTCGGCCATCGTAGAGGCGCTACGGTGCCGCGGTGTCCGGCGGCAGGCTGATCACGATCGAGGGGCTCGACGGCGCCGGCAAGTCGACGCTCGCAGGCGGCCTGCGGGATCTGTACGACCGGGCGGGCATAGCGGTGGAGCTGATGCGCGAGCCTGGCGGCGTGAGGCTGTCGGAGAGCATCAGGGGGCTCGTGATGGATCCCGCAACGAGGATCGAGGCCCGCGCCGAGGCGCTCCTGTACGCGGCGGCCAGGGCACAGCTGGTGGAGGAGCGCCTACGCCCTGCGCTCGAACGTGGCGTGGTCGTCCTGCTCGACCGCTTCGTCGACTCATCGCTTGCCTATCAGGGCGCCGGCCGCGAGCTGGGCATCGAGCGGATCAGGGCCCTCAACTCGTTCGCCACCAGCGGCCTGGTGCCCGATCGAACACTGCTGCTGCGCATCGCGCCGGCGCAGGCGCGGGCGCGCAAGGACCCGCGTGCGGGGCGCGATCGTCTCGAGCTCGAGGATGAGCGCTTCTTCGTGGCAGTGGAGCGCGCCTACGACGAGCTCGCCCGCGCAGAGCCGATGCGTATTCGTGTGATCGATGCCACCCAGACTCCCGCCCAGGTGCTCGCAGACGCGCATTCGGCGCTCGCCGAGCTGCTCGGGTCGTGAATGCCGACCCTGGTCTATACGGCTCGACCTCTAGGTCTAGGATGAGCGGCTCGATGGACGATGCGCTCAGGCGACATCACAGGCGCGTCCTGGCAGCGACGGCGATGCTGCTCGCGCTCGCGATCCCGACGCCGTTCGCAGCGCTCGCAGCGGCGCCTTCGGCGAGCGATACGACGACTTCGGCAACTGCGTCGGCGACGAGCAAACCGGGCACGCCGACGACGATCTCCCCGACGACCTCCTCGCAGACGAACACCGCGCCGAACACCGCTTCCCCGGCGCTGGGCGTCCCCGCGACCAAATCGCCCTCCGCCGCCGGCGTCGCGACGGCGCCGGCGACAACCGCCACCACCCCGGCGGCGGGCTCGCCGGCCACGACGACGACCGCGCCGGCCACGGCCACCACCACCACCTCCTCGAGCACCGCCACGACGGCACCGCCCCCGGCGGGCGCGCTCGGGCAGCTGGGCACGGCACACACGAGCGCTCCGGGCACGCGCACACGGGCTGGCGCGAAGCATTCGAACAGGATCTCCACGGAGGCAATCGTGCTCGCCGTGCTCGCCGCGCTCGCGATCATCGGATGCGCAGCGTGGGCCCTGGCCAGGAGTCGCGCGTTCGAACCACACTGGCTGCTGTCGCTGCGTCACGCGCTGGCGGAGGCGGGCTTCAGGGCCTCGGCGACGTGGGCCGAATTCACCGACTGGGTACGCCTCGGTCGCTAGAAGACCCCTGAAATAGTCGCGGGTCTGTCCGGCGGGTTTAAGACCCTGTGGACATGCTTGCTACCCGTTCTGCTCAGGTCGGGATGTTCGACGCGGCGGTGCTGTCCAGGCCGCTTCCGGAGGGTTCGTTCTTTGCTTTGTTGGCCGAGCACGGGGATCGGATCGTGCGCGATGAGGACTTCGCCGAGTGCTACTCGCAGCGGATGGGCCGACCGTCGATCGCGCCCTCGCTGTTGGCGAAGGTGATGCGGTTGCAGCATCGGACGGGGTCAGCGATGAGCAGGCGATGGAGTGCGTGGCGTGGGATCTGCGCTGGAAGGTCGCACTCGGTTTGCCGGTCGATCATCAGGGGTGGCATCCGACCTCGTTGACGAAGTACCGCGCTCGGCTGCTGTTGCACAAGAAGGAGGGGCTGGCGCTCGAGAACACGTTGCGGCTGGCCGAGGAGCTCGGGATGCTCGATGGGACCGCTGAGCAGATCATCGATTCCACGCCGATGCTGGGGGCAGCCGCTACCCAGGACACGGTCAGGCTTGTGCGCCATGGAGTCAAGAAGCTGATCGACGCGGTTCAGGCGGCCGACAGGGGTGCCGGGCAGCGACTCGATCGGGGGCTTGAGTTTGACTATCGGTGCCCGAGCGAGAAGCCTGACTGTCGCTGGCGCGAGAAAGCCGAGCGGGAGCGGATGCTCACCCGGGTTGCCCAGGACGCCGAGCGCGCGCTGGCCGCGGTTGAGCGCTCGGCGGGGCTGCTCGATGATGCCGTGGTGAAGGTGGCGCACGAGCTGTTGCGCGAGCTGATCGGCCAAGACTTCGACGTCGACCAGGATGGCGTGCCGCGCCTGCATCGCGGGACGCGCAGCGACCGGATCATCTCGACGGTCGACACCGAGATGCGTCACGGCCGCAAGAGCAGCCAACGGCGCTTTGATGGCTACAAGCTCTCGGCCACCGCGACAAACAGCCCCGAGCCACTGATCACAGCTGTGCATGTCGCGCCTGGTGGCAGACCGACGGCCTGCAGGCCAAGCACCTGATCGATAGCCAGCGGCCCGAGCGCCGACCGTCGCGGGTCCTCGGTGATACCGCCTACGGCAACGGTCCGGTTCGCGCCGAGCTGGCCGAACGCAACGTCGAGCGGCTGCTCGGGCTCCTCGCCTACCGCTACGGCGCACGCAAAAGCCGCTATATCGGCGGCGCCAACGCGCGATTGCAGGCGGCATGGGCCGCGGCACTGGTCAACCTCAACCCGATCGGACACCGACTCGCCAGCCAGACCGCCTGACAGCCTCCGCGCAAGCCGGGCACCCCTCACACACCAGCGCCACCAAACGAGCCACGACCGCAAGGCCGCCCGCCACGACACCCACTTCTTCAGGGGTCTTCTAGACGCGCGGGCTCTCCCTGCGCGCGCTCACCGTCCCGGGCGAGGCCGGCACAGGCCGGTGCCGGCGCTACCCTCTATGTAGGAGTTTCAAGCCTCACTCGGCGAGCGTCAGAAGCTTTCCGTCCGGCCGCTAGCGGATGATTCGGTGTTACCCCCAGAAGGCGGTTGGGACGTCTGTTTTCCGCCGCAAATTGGCGGTTCTGACCCGAAGATGATGAGGAGGCAAGTCGATGGACCGTACCCCGCAGACAGCACTTGTTCAGGACGTCCAGCCCGGTCAGGCGCTGTCGATCCGCCGCTATTTCACGGCGCCGGGCACGCATCCGTTCGACGCCGTCGAATGGGAGGTGCGCGATGCGCGCATCGGTCACGGTGACCGCATCGCGTTCGAGCAGAAGGACGTCGAGTTTCCTCGCAGCTGGTCGCAAAATGCGACCAATATCGTCGCCCAGAAGTACTTCCGCGGGCAGATGGGCCATCCGGGGCGCGAGCGCTCGGTCAAGCAGATGGTCGGCCGCGTGGCGGGAACGATCGCCGGCTGGGGGCGCGAACGTGGCTACTTCGCCAGCGAGCAGGACGGCGACGCCTTCGAGGCCGAGCTGACCCACATCCTGTTGCACCAGCTGGCGGCCTTCAACTCCCCCGTCTGGTTCAACGTCGGTTTCGAGGAGAGCCCGCAATGCTCGGCGTGCCAGCCCTATCACGCTCTCGTCTCGACACCACGCGGCATGGTCCCGATTGGAGAGCTAGTGGAGGGAGAGCACGTCGGTCACGAGGTCTACGACGCGAACGGCACGACGCGGGTGATAGCGACCAAGGCAAACGGACGCAAGCGCGTCCTGCGTGCTCGGTTGCGCAACGGCAGCTTCGTCGAAGCCACACCGGACCACGTGGTCAGGGCCGTCGCCGAGCGTCGCACGCAGCCGGCCTGGGTGCGCATGGACCAGCTCGAGGTCGGGATGCGGATGCATCTGCACCCGCACCGCGCCAAGGTGTCCGATCCAGTCCGCGTCCTGGCCGGAGCGACGGTGGCGCACGAGGAGTCACAGCTCGGTGCGTGGGCAGAGGTCGATCGCGTGGCCGAGGCCGAGGCGGCGCTCGCCGGTTGGCTGCAGGCAGACGGGTTCGTCGGCCAGCACTCTGGCACCAACAGCTCTCTGACCGTCGAGTTCCAGGTCGCCGGCGACGACGAGTACGACTGGGTGATGAAGCACCTGGACATCGCCTTTCCTCATGTTCGCCGCAAGGTGCGTGAGGCTGATACGCAGGAGATACGAGTCCGTCGTATCCGCCTCTACGGCGAGGTGCTCCGCGATTTCGTCGACTCGTGGGGCCTGCTTGCACGCGGCACCGAGATTCGCGTTCCCGGGCGACTGTTCACCGCTTCACACGACGAGATCGTCGCGTACCTGCGGAGCGTCTTCCAGGCCGGCGGCTATGTGAGCGTTCGTCGCACGTCGGGTGGCGAGAGCTCGCGGATTGGCTTCGCCGTGATCGGCGAGCAATGGACGGAGGACATCCAACTGCTGCTTGGGCTGCTCGGGATCTACTCACGCCGGTTGCAAAAGCGTGAGGGTCGGTCCAATCGTCACGACCTCCATGAGATTTCCATCTCGATCGGCTCAGAGCGCGCACGCTTCGCCGAGCTCGTCGGCTTCGTCAGCGCAGACAAGCAGAGGAGGCTGCTCGGATCTCTAGCGCTGCGAAAGTCCAAGCGCTGCCCGGACCTGCGCGAGGAGGAGATAGTCGCAATCGAGGATCTCGGTGAGATGGACGTATTCGACATCCAGACCGAATCCGGCGAGTACCTGTCGAACAACGTCGCAGTTCACAACTGCTTCATCCTCTCGGTCAAGGACACGATGGAGTCGATCCTCGAGTGGAACACCAAGGAGGGGATGATCTTCCGCGGCGGCTCGGGCTCGGGCATCAACCTCTCAAACATTCGCGGCTCGATGGAGCAGCTCGCCAAGGGCGGAACGGCCTCGGGACCCGTCTCGTTCATGCGCGGAGCCGATTCGTGGGCGGGAACCATCAAGTCGGGTGGCAAGACGCGCAGAGCGGCGAAGATGGTGGTGCTCAACATCGACCATCCGGACATACGCGAGTTCATCTGGTGCAAGGCCCACGAGGAGGACAAGGCGGAGGCGCTCCGGGACGCGGGCTTCGACATGTCGATCGACGGCGACGGATTCACCTCGATCCAGTACCAGAACGCGAACAACTCGGTCCGGGTGACCGACGAGTTCATGCGCGCAGTCGAGCAGGACGGCGAGTGGCGCCTGCTCGCTCGCACTTCCGGAGAGCCGGTTGGCGAGCCGGTCTCGGCACGTGAGCTGATGCGCGAGATCGCAGAGGCGGCCTGGCGCTGCGCCGACCCGGGCGTCCAGTACGACACGACGATCAACGACTGGCACACATGCCCGAGCTCGGGGCGGATCAATGCGTCTAATCCGTGCGCGGAGTACATGCACGTCGACGACTCCGCCTGCAACCTGGCGTCGCTGAACCTGATGAAGTTCCGCCGTCCGGATGGCACGCTCGACGTGGAGTCCTTCGAGCACACCGTGGACGTCATGCTGCTGGCGCAGGAGATCATCGTCGGCCCCTCGAGCTATCCCACCGAGGAGATCGGCGCCAACGCACGCGCGTTCCGCCAGCTCGGCCTCGGCTACGCGAACCTCGGCGCCTACCTGATGAGCAACGGCATGCCCTATGACTCCGATGCGGGACGCGGCACCGCCGCTGCGATCACGGCGCTGATGACCGGCCGGGCCTACCGTGAGTCGGCGAAGGTGGCGGCTGCGCTGGGACCCTACGAGCGCTACGCGGAGAACCGCGAGGCCCACAACCACGTGATGGACATGCATCGCGACGCCGCCTACGCGATCGCGGATGAGACATGCGCCGACGGAGAGCTGCTCGCAGCGGCGCGGCGTTCGTGGGAGGAGGCGGTCGAGCTCGGCGCGAGCCACGGCTACCGCAACGCCCAGGCGACGGTGCTGGCGCCCACCGGGACGATCTCGTTCCTGATGGACTGCGACACGACCGGCGTCGAGCCCGACTTCTCGCTGGTAAAGTTCAAGGAGCTCGTCGGCGGTGGTCAGATGACGATCGTCAACCGCACGGTGCCGCTGGCACTGCAAACGCTCGGCTACTCCGAGCAGCAGGTCGAGCAGATCGAGGCGCACCTCGCAGAGCACGGCACGATCGTCGGTGCCCCCGGCCTGGCGGCGGAGCACCTGGAGGTGTTCGACGTGGCGGTCGGGGAGCGCGCGATCTCGCACATGGGGCACCTGAAGATGATGGGAGCGGTGCAGCCGTTCATCTCGGGAGCCATCTCGAAGACGGTCAACCTTCCCAAGGAGTCGACGGTCGAGGACATCGTCGACGCCTACACGCAGGGGTGGAAGCTCGGGATCAAGGCACTCGCGATCTACCGCGACGGTTCCAAGACCGCCCAGGCGCTGCGCACCGAGGCTCAGCAACAGCAAGGCGCGAAGTCACCCGAGGATGTCGACGCGATCGTCGACGCCGCCGTCAGCAAGGCACTCGCGGAGGCGGGTCCGCGCCGCAAGCGGATGCCGCGCGAGCGCCAGTCGATCACCCACAAGTTCTCGATCGGCGGGCACGAGGGCTACATCACAGCAGGCATGTACGAGGACGGGACCGTCGGCGAGATCTTCCTGACCGACATCGGTAAGGAGGGCTCGACGCTGCGAGGGATGATGAACTCGTTCGCGACTGCGATCTCGATCTCGCTGCAGTACGGCGTGCCGCTGGAGACGCTGGTGCGCAAGTTCAGCTACATGCGCTTCGAGCCCGAGGGGATCACCTCGAACCCCGAGATCCCGTTCGCGAAGTCGATGCCCGACTACATCATGCGCTGGCTGGCCTCGCGCTTCCTCGACGTCGATGCCCAGGAGGACCTGGGCATCCTGACGCCCGCCGTTCGCGCTCGCAAAGCCGCTCAGGAGGCCGCGCAGTCGGTCGCTTCCTCGGACACGAGCGTGCCCGACATCGAAGGCGCCGGCGGCGAGGCGCGAAGCGCGGACGCCGCTGCCGCGGCAACCGGGGCGAGCGGTACTCCCGCTAGCTCGGCCCTGACCGACACGCCGCCGGTCGTCCCGGCGCGCCTGCAGGGTCTCGACCTCGGACCGGCCTGCAGCCAGTGCGGCGGCATGATGCAGCGGACGGGGTCTTGTTACACCTGTTCTTCCTGCGGCAACAACACCGGCTGCGGCTGACGCGCGATAGTCGGCGCGAGCCCGTGTCCTTACCGATCGGAGATCGCAGGATCTCCGATCGGCCAGCACGCGTGCAGAGCACGCCAGGCTCCCTGCGTCCTTGGCTCGCTTGACTCTCGCGCGTCAGGGGCGCGGCCGTCGTACTGCGGGTGACCGGGTCCTCTTTCCCGTCGCGGTGGTTGTGTTTCTGATCGGCCCCAATTCGGCGCAAGCTCCGGCGCTCGTCGTAGCTGTCCTCGTTCTGCTGTTTGTAGTCAGCGGCACATTCTCGAGCCAAATGGGTCGCGGAGAGGCCGAAGCTGTTCGTAACGCGGCTGCCGGATTCCATCCTCGCGAGCGCAGCGAACCAATCGAGCAAGAAGTGGACAATCCCGAGGCATGGCGCAAGGAGCGCGAACGCCGAGACCAACACGAACAGGCGTCGGTCAAACCCGACGAGGCAAGTTGGCCACAATGATGGCGTCCGCGCCGACTCTTGCCAATCCCTTCGCCAAACCCGTCTAGAGGGCGGCTAGTTCGGGCGCCGGTTCGGCGGCACGTGCGAAGATGGTTGACGTGGGTGTGACGGAAGCGACTACTGCTGCGCCTCCTGGTCCGCGGTTGCCTCGGGTGCTGCAGACGCTCGGCTTCATCCTGATGCCCGCTCGGTTCGTAGATGGCTGCCGCAGGCGTTATGGGGACATCGTTACGTTCAGCAGCCTGTTCGACTCTTGCTTCGTGATGGTGTTCGAGCCCGAACTGGTCAAGCAGGTGTTCCGTGGCTCACCCGATGGGCTGCGTGCGGGGGAGGCGAACGCTGTGCTCGGTCCGGTGGTGGGCGAGCGCTCGGTGCTGCTGCTCGATGGAGCTGAGCATCTGCGTCAGCGCAAGCTCCTGCTGCCTCCGTTTCACGGCGAGCGTATGCGTGCTTACGCGGAGGTGATCCGGGGGGCAGCGGACCGTTCGATCGACTCCTGGCCCGTGGGCGAGCCGTTTGAGCTGCTCGGGCGGATGCAGTCGCTGACCCTCGATGTGATCATGACGGCCGTCTTCGGAGTTGACAGGGGGCCGCGCCAGGATGAGCTCAAGCGGCGCATCAGAGCGCTACTGGAGCCGATCGCTTCGCGGGCCGGAGCGCTCCTGCTGGCCATCTCGGGGGGACGCCTGGGCTCGGGGGCGGGCCAGAGCTTCCAGGAGAGCCGGCGTGGTCTCGACGAGCTCATCTATCAGGAGATCGCTGAGCGGCGCGCCGCGGGGGACCTCGAGCAGCGCACGGACGTCCTCTCGATGCTCCTGCTCGCGCGCCACGAGGACGGCAGCGCGATGAGCGATCGAGAGCTTCGCGAT
Source organism: uncultured Solirubrobacterales bacterium (assembly GCA_963706765.1). Lineage (GTDB taxonomy): Bacteria > Actinomycetota > Thermoleophilia > Solirubrobacterales > Solirubrobacteraceae > Palsa-744. The sequence goes on from OY970168.1 coordinate 1,229,259, forward strand.
GAGCTCGTCACGCTGCTGGTCGCCGGCCACGAGACGACCGCGACCGCACTGGCATGGGCGTTCGAGCTGCTGCTCCGCAACCCGCGCGTGCTCGAGCGACTGCGTGGCGAGCTGGCCGATGACGATGAGGGCTACCTCGACGCGGTGATCAAGGAGACGCTGCGGGCGCGTCCGGTGATCATGGGCGTCGGCAGGGTCGTGCGCGAGCAGCCGTTCGAGCTGGGTGGCTACGTGATTCCGCCCGGAGTCGAGATCAATCCGTCGATCGCTGCGATCCACCGCCGCGATGACCGCTACCCGAATGCGGAGGCCTTCCGGCCGGAGCGCTTCCTCGGTCCGGACGCTCCCGACACCTACACCTGGCTGCCCTTCGGCGGAGGCACGCGCCGCTGCCTGGGCGCGAGCTTCGCGACGTTCGAGATGCAGGTCGTGATCCGCCAGGTCCTCGAGCAGACGGACCTCGCGCCGGTGTCCCGGCGTCCGGAAAGGGGCGTGCGGCGCGGGATCACCTTCGTTCCCGCCAAGGGGGTTCGCGTCAGGCTCCGCGGCGCGCCGATCCGCGAGCCCGAGCGCACGGTCCTGGCAAGCGCCTGAGAGGCGCCGCGGCCTGCCGCGACGAGCGGGGCCTGCGCTCGCGGGCGGGGCCTCCCCTTGGGGCGCGCGAACACGCCCGCAGCGGTCGCGTCAGCCGCTGTATGAGGCCGGCGGCGGCGGATCGTCGCGAATGTCGGCTATCTCGCTGAGCAGAGCTTCGGGGCTCGTGCCACCCAGGACGCGCAGGCGCGGAAGGCTGTAGGGGTCGCTCTTGGGGCTCGCCCATCCCGGCACGACAGTGGTCGAGCCGACATAGCCCGCCGCTTTGACCTCGGCGATGACCGTCGCGTCGTAATGGCCGGAGGGGTAGCAAAACCAGTTGACAGGCACGCCATAGCGGTTCTGGATCAGCTTGCGCGCGCCCGCGACCTGGGAGGCCAGCTCGCTCGCGTCCAGGGTGATCAGATCGGCATGACTGACGCCCTGGGTGTCGAGCTCCCAGCCGGCTGAGACGAGCCCGCGGATCTGCGACTGCGAGAGGCCGCCCTGCGACGGGGGCAGTCCCGTGAGCTGAATGTTCTCGTCGCCCACCCACCCGAGCCGGCGCAGCACTGGAAGCGCGTTGGTGTACTGCGACTGATAGCCGTTGTCGAAGCTGACGACGACCGGTTTGCCGGTCGGAAGCGGCGCGCCGTGCTGCCAGTAGGACTGCAGCTGGTCCAGGGTGACGGCGTGGAATCCCGCCTTCGCCAGCGCCTGCATCTGGGCCGCGAACTCGCTCGCAGGCACGTACAGGCCTGGGAACGGTGCCCCCGTCGGGGCGGGGTTGATCACGTGGTACATCAGGATCGGCGCAGACAGCGTGCCGGGCCCCCCGCTGCCTGCCGCTGCCGCGGAGTGCGCGCCGGCCGCCGCCAAGCTCGAGCGCGCCGCGCCGCTTGCGGAGGAGGCCCCAGCAGATCGGCTCGAGCGGGCGCTGTGGGATGTGGACAAGTGCGTGCTTCCGCCCCTTGCGAGGAGCACGACCGCCGCCGCCACGACGATCGCGAGCAACAGGCTCAGACCGGCGAAGGTCCGGCGGCGGCGGCGCGCCAATTCCTCGCGGCGAGCCTCGCGGCGCGCCTGGCGCCGCTCACTGTCCATGCTCGGCCTACGGGTTCAGACGCTTCTTCAGTGCGCTCGCTGCCGAGAATTTCGCGGCTTTGCTGGCGGCGATCGTGATGGTCTGGCCCGTGGCGGGATTGCGCCCCTGGCGGGCTGCGCGCTGGCTGACGCTGAACTTGCCAAAGCCGGCAAGCGCGACCTCCCCGCCGGCGGCCAGCTCGTCGGAGACCGCATCGATCGTGGCGTCAATCGCCTCACGGGCATGGCTGGCAGGAATCCCAGTCTTCCCCGCGACCTTCTCGGCTAGCTCGTTCTTGGTCATGGCACTCCCTTCTAGGGTGTCTTTTGCTGAGGGCAGGCTAACCGCTGTGCAGGACGGCGAGGGGCTTAATTGCCCGATCTAGAGCCATTGAGGCCCCTAATTTGCGCAATCTGGGGTCCTCCGGCGCCGTTTTGGGCGGTTTCGGGCGCCGTCTTGGGCGGTTTCGGGCGCCGTTTTGGGCGGTTTCAGGCCGATACGCGGGCGCGAGGCGCGAGCTGCGGCTCCTGCATGGGCGCTTCCTGAAAAGAGGTCCTGCCGGCCGCAAAAGCGGCCCACAGCGCGGCAATCCATGCCCCGCAGGCGAGCACGACGTGGATCCACACGAGCTCCGTCGGGAGGTGCGTCTCGTACTGGTCGAGGCCCACGATCCCCTGCAGAGCCAGCAGCACACACAGCGTTGTCAGCGAGCGACGAACGATCTTCGACGCCTCACGGCTACGCGCCAGCCACCACACGACGACGGCGAGCAACGAGAACGCGAGCGCGATCTCGGCGTGGCGATGGATCACGAAGTCCATCGTGCCGCGACCGTCGAAGCTCAGGCGATTGATCTTCTGGCCCGGCGAGCCTCCCGCATGCGGGCCAGCGGCAGTCGCCGCGGTCCCGGCGAAGATCGTCAGCGCTCCCATCGCCGCCAGCGCCCTCACGGACCACACGAGCGCGCGGTCGCTCTCGCGCCCCGCATCCGTGCTGGACCGCGCGTGCGGCGCCGGTCCGGCAACGATCTGCTGCGCAGGCTCGTCAGCCACATAGCTCGCCCGCCAGGCGAGGGCGACCGCGGCGACGATGATCAGCATCGACAGCGCGAAATGCCCCATCACCCAGCCGTAGTCGAGCTCGCCGCGCACCGTGAAGCCGCCGAGCACAGCCTGTCCGATCACCCCCAGCGGAAGGGCGGCGCCGAGCCACACGAGGTCGCGCCGGTACGGGCGGCGCCGCAGCGCGAGCAGCCACGCCAAGCCCGCTGCGATCGACACCGGCACGGTTACGAGCCGGTTCGAGAACTCGATCACCGCATGGCTGTTGAGCGGTGGGTAGGCGTGGCCGTAGCAGCGCGGCCAGTCCGGGCAGCCAAGGCCCGAACCCGTGAGCCGCACGGCCGCGCCCGTGAGCACGATCAGCGTCAGCGCGCCGAGCGCTACGTAGGCGACTCGCGCATATTGCACCGGCGTGACCGTGAAACCGTCGGTCCGCTCGCGCGCGCGCTCCAGCAGAGAGCTCATCGGCCTAAGTCTGCCAATTCGCGCGCCGAGGATCGCCATGCCCGCCGGCGAGGCCCACAGGCGAGGGGGCGTCGGCGACGGCCTGGGCGCCGATAATGACAGCGTGGACCCGGCTGCCGAGATCGCCTGGAGTCGTCCTCCCGCCAGACCCAGGGCGAGGGTCGGCGTCGTGGACGTATGGCGAGTGGACCTCGACGCGCTCGCCAAGGGGAGCGAGGGGCGCGCCTGGCTACTGGTGCTGTCCGTACACGAGCGCACCCGCGCCGAGCGCATCCTCGGGGCCGCGACCCGAAGCCGCTGGAGCGCTTCCCGCGCCGCGCTGCGCTTGCTGCTCGGTCGCTATCTCGAGCGCGACCCGCGCGAGCTGCAGTTCCTGGACGGACCTCACGGGAAGCCCGCGCTGGCAGGGGGCTCTGAGCTGAGGTTCAGCCTCTCCCACAGCCGCGGACTCGCGCTGGTGGCCGTGACAGCCCGACACGAGGTGGGCGTCGACGTGGAGGTACCGCGAGCGGAGGACACCCCGCAGCGCCGCAGTCTTGCGTGCTCGCAGCGCACCAGCCCGGCGTTCCTCGCGCGCCTGCTCGGTGATCAGCGCGCGCGAGAGATCGAAGGACTCGACCCCCGCCTGCGCGAGCGCGAGCTGTTGCGCTGGTGGACCCGGCGCGAGGCATCGATCAAGTGCGGGGGCGCCAGCCTGAACGAGCTCCGCAGCGCCGCACAGGCTTCGCCGGCTGGAGTCTGGACAACGATGCTCGACGTCGGCTTCGACGCGGTCGGTGCACTGGCCGTGGAGACGCCGAGCGCGATCGGCGAGGGACCGCGGAAGAAGGTGTGCCTTTGGGAGTGGCCCACCCATTGGGCGCGCCCGGCTTCGCTCAGCCCTCGGCCAACCAGCGCTCGGCGTTCTGATCGTGCACCTCGCGCAGGATCTCCTCGAGCCCGCGCTTGATGCTCCAGTCGGGGAAATCGCCGATGAATGGGCGCAGGTCGCTGATCCACCAGCGGTGGTCGCCGAGGCGCGGCTGCTCGTCCACCGTGTAGCGCAGCTCGCGGCCCGCTATCTGCTCACAGCGCTCGATCGCCTCGAGCATCGAGCAGTTGCAGGCGCGCCCGCCGCCGATGTTGTAGACGGCCCCACCGGGGCGTGGATCGCGGTGAAAGGCCTCGAAGGCCGCCACGAGATCGGCGGAGTGGATGTTGTCGCGAACCTGCTTGCCGTCATAGCCGAACACGGTGTACGGCTCGCCGGTGACCGTGCAGCGCATCAGGTAGGAAAGGAAGCCGTGCAGCCTCGTGCCAGCGTGTTTTGGACCGGTCAGGCAGCCGCCGCGAAAACAGACCGTGGACATCTCGAAGTAGCGGCCGTACTCCTGCACGAGTAGATCGGAGGCCGCCTTGGAGACGCCGAACAGCGAATGGGTGCTGCGATCTATCGACATCGAGGTATCGATGCCCTCGTAGTAGGGGTGATCCTCCGCGAGCTCCAAGCGTTGGGGCAGCTCGTTCAGCGGCAGCGAGTTGGGCAGGTCGCCATAGACCTTGTTCGTGGAGCAGTGCACGAAGGTCGCGCTTGCGGCGTGACTGCGCGTCGCCTCGAGCAGATTCAGCGTCCCGAGGGCATTGATCTCGAAGTCGACATGCGGCGCCGACGCGGCCCAGTCGTGCGAAGGCTGGGCCGCGGCATGGACCACGAGCTCGATCGCCCCGGCATGCTCGGTGAAGATGTGCTCGACCGCATCGCGGTCACGGATATCGACCTCGATCGAGCGAAACGCCTGCGGATAGGTATCGAGCAGCCGCTTCGTCGTGTGCGCAGTGGACGCCTGCGCGCCGAACAGGCGAGCGCGCATGTCATTCTCGAGGCCCACGACGTCGAACCCGAGCTCGACGAAGTGGCCAACGGACTCCGAGCCGATCAGGCCGCCTGATCCTGTGACTATTGCGGTCGGCATGGTGGCGTGAGCGTAGCCGCCGACGGCGCCGTCGCTCGAAGTTCGCGGCGTTCGAAGTCAGTACTCAAACGGAAGTTCGTCAGCGATCTCGGCGAGTCGCGGGGCCGACGCATCGCGATCCGACACGATCAGCTCCGCGACCGGCAGGGGCCAGCGTACGCCGATCTCCGGATCGTCCCAGGCGATCCCGCGTTCGATGCTGTCGTCGTAATAGGCCGTCTGCTTGTACATGACGTCGGCTACGTCGCTGAGAACGCAGAAGCCGTGAGCGAAGCCGACCGGAACGTAAAGGACGCGCATCTTCTGCTCGTCGAGCTCGACAGCCTGCCATTGGGCATAGGTGGGAGAGCCCTTGCGCAGGTCAACCGCCACGTCGACGATGCGTCCGCGCGCGCAGCGCACCAGCTTCGCCACACCACCTCCCGCATGAAAGTGCATTCCTCGCAGGACGCCGCGAATCGAGCGCGAGTGGTTGTCCTGAACAAACTCCTCCGCGAGCGGGAGCCCGGCCTGCTCCTGCCAGGAGCGCCGGTATGTCTCGACGAAGAATCCACGCTCGTCCCCGTGCACCACCGGCTCGAACAGTATCGGCCCCGAAAGGCTGGTTGGAAGCGTCCGCATCGGCACGGAAGACTAGCCGCAGCCTCAGCGCGATACGCTCCGGCCGCACGCCATCGGCTCAGAGCTCTCCGCGAATTCAAACGACGATTGCATGCAACCCGGCCGGATCGGCAATCGGGGACCGAGCCGAGTTAAGGACGCGCTAGCGTGCATCGACGTGCCCCGCGATCGACTCGCCCCCAGAAGCGCGATGTCCGTTTACACGAACCCCGATATTCGGCAGTTCCTTCGATACGCGATCGTCGGCGCGATTCAGAACGGCGCGAGCTTCGCGGTGTTCGTGCTCGCGGTCTCCGTGAACGTCCCGTATTTGCTCGCCGCGGTGATCGCCGCTGTCGTGGCGCTGACGCTGGGCTTCTCCCTGAACCTTCGCTGGACGTTTCCCGGCAGCGAAGGTGAGCGGGCCGAGCGGGCCATCCGGTTTGTGGTCATTTGGCTGATCTTTGTCGGAATTGCCCTGCCGACCCTGGCGCTGCTCGTCGAGGTTGCCCACCTCCCGCGGGTGCTCGCCCAGGCGCTCATCCTCGTCTTCGCCGCGCCCTTCAGCTTCCTGCTTCAGCGCCGCTGGACGTTCGGCCCGGGCGGCGCTCGTTAGCCACGAGCGCGCCGTCAGGGCAGCCCAAACCAAGCCGCACAACGCCGCCAATTGACGCCCGGCTCTCCGCTAGCATTGCGCCCCGATGCTGATCGCCGCCTCAGACCCGCAATGGCTGACGAAGGGGCTGGAGGCCGTCCGCAACGAGGGCAGCGCCGTCGTCACCGACGTCCTCCCACGCGCGCACGTCGACCGTGTCCGTGACGCTCTGTACGCGACACAGGGACGGATTCACGATGAGATCGGCGAAGACCGGCTCGCAGCTGCGGGCGAGGTTGGGGTGTTGCGGCTGATCGCGCGCTATGACCAGACCTTTCTGGATCTGCTCGCCATTCCCGAGCTGCTCGCGATCCTCGACGCAGTGCTCGGAAGCACCTCGATCCTGCACCTGCAGAACGGCTTCATCCTACCCCCGATTTCCGGTGCCCCGCCGAGCGGGTTCCAGCACACGTTTCACCGCGACTTTCCTCGCTATCTCGAGGGGTATGTCGCCTCGCTCAATGTGATGCTGGTATTTGACGACTTCACGGACCTGAACGGAGGCACGCTGATCGTTCCGGGCACACATCAGCGGGCGGAGCGCCCCGACGACGTCTATCTCGAGGCCGCCGCCATTCCGGTCGAGTGTCCGGCGGGCTCGATGATCGTGTTCGATTCCACGCTCTGGCACGCGGCGGGCCTCAACCGTTCCGACCGCGATCGCCTCGCGATCAACCATCAGTTCACACGCTCGTTCTTCAAGCAACAGATCGACTACGTGCGCGCGCTGGGCGATGAGGTCGTTACTGCCCAGGAGCCTCGCACGCAACAGCTGCTCGGCTGGTACACGCGAGTGGTCACGAGGCTGGACGAGTACTATCGGCCCAGCGAGGAGCGCCTGTACAGGGCCGGCCAAGGCTGACCCGCAGCCACCCATCGGATATGCCGCGTGCAATGATCCGCGAAACCCATTCCAGTATGAGACACCCAGTGATCAGCGTCGTTGTACCGGTCTACGGCTGTCGCTCCTGCCTCGCGCACCTCCATGAGCGTCTCGTGCTCGTGCTGGAGAGGCTCGTACCGTCATACGAGCTGATCCTGGTCGACGATCGTGGCGATGACGGATCGTGGCAGGAGATCGAGCGGCTCGTCGATCTCGATCCAGCGGTACGCGGCATATCCTTGAGCCGCAACTTCGGTCAGCATGCGGCGATCACGGCGGGGCTCAGCAAGGTCCGGGGCGACTGGGTGGTCGTGATGGACTGCGACCTGCAGGATCCCCCCGAGGACATACCGCGTCTGTACGCGAAGGCCCTGGAGGGCCATGACATAGTGTTCGGGCGTCGCAGCCACAAGCCGACGGGCCCGCTCCGCAGGCTGCTCGCATCGCTGTACTTCCGCTGTCTGAGGATGTTCACGCGCGCGAACATCGACGGCCAATACGGGACGTTCAGCGTGATATCCCGCAAGGTCGCGGATGCGTTTCTGGAACTCCGCGACAGCGACCGTCACTACCTGATGATCCTTGCATGGCTTGGCTTTGACACAGCGGCCGTCGACTATGAACCGGCGACGCGCTTTCAGGGACGAAGCTCCTACAGCCTCCCGCGCCTGATCGAGCACGCCCTCGATGGGGTGTTCTTTCAAACCACGGTCCTGCTCCGCTGGATCGTGTATCTGGGCTTCTTCCTCGCTTCTTTCGGAGCTGTACTCGCCTGCTATCTGATCGGAGCGCGCGTGTTTGGACACGCATATCCCGGCTGGACCAGCATCATAGTTCTCACCCTGGTGCTGTCGGGCTTCATAATCCTCAGCACCGGGATCACCGGTCTCTATATCGGCAAGGTGTTCGAGCAGTCCCGGGGGCGCCCTGTGTTTGTGATCGATCGCGTTGCGGAACATGCCGATGAGCTCGTGGGCGCGGAGAGCCGCAGCGAAATCGACATCGCTTCAGCCAGCCAGTAGCGCGGGATGCAGCAGCAGTGGGCTAAGAGCGGGCTCTTGATTCCTGGTGCTGCCGGTGGGCCATGGGCGCACTCCTATGCCTCGCTTCCCTGCGCGCTGAGCGATGGCGAGCGTCTTGCCGTGTACTATTCGCCCCGCGACGCGCTCGGTCGCGCACACGTCGCGCTGGCGTTTGCCGACAAGCACGAGCCGACCGGCGAGCTGGTTCTGATCGAAGACGAGGGCGCGCCAGTTCTCAGTCCAGGACCATTGGGTGCGTTCGACGACAGCGGCACAACAAATTCATGTGTCGCGCAATTCGAGAATGACACCTACCTTTACTACTCCGGATGGACGCTGGGCGTTTCGGTACCGTTCTACTTCTACGTCGGACTCGCTGTCAGACCCTGCGGGGAGAGCCTCTTCCAACGAGTCAGCGCCGCACCGATACTCGAGCGAAACGCGATCGACCCGTACCTCACCGCATCGCCATGGGTCCTGCGGGACAGCGGTTCTTGGCGCATGTGGTACGTCTCCTGCGTGGACTGGAAACTCGTGCAGGGCCAACCGCGGCATCGCTACCACATTCGATACGCCGAGAGCAGCGATGGCGTGACGTGGCGAAGGAACGGACGCGTCAGCATCGACTTCGCTGACGAGAGCGAGTACGCGATCAGCCGCCCGTGTGTCGTGCGCGACGGAGACTGCTACAGGATGTGGTTCGCAGCGCGCGGCGAGAGCTACCGGATTGGCTACGCCGAGTCCGCCGATGGACTGAGCTGGACTCGCGACGACTCTGCTGTCGGCCTGGAGCCGTCGGCGGAGGGATGGGACTCAGAGATGATCGCGTATCCGGCCATCGCCGACCACCGTGGAAACCGCTATCTCCTTTACAACGGCAACGGCTACGGTCGCACAGGGGCCGGTTACGCCATCGCCATCGCTTCTGCGAGGCAGACCGCATGACAGGCACCCGCCCGACGGCGGTGCGAGCAGTGCACCCGCCGGGGACGATCCTCCAGCACATGTACATCGAGGAACGCCTGGCGCGATTGAGGCCCGGGCATTTCCTGGAGGTCGGCGTCGGCAACGGGCACATCTCTCAGCTACTGCTCGCTCGCGGCTGGTCGGGCGTCGGCTACGATCTCAGCGACTCTGCACTTGCGCGCGCCGCAGAGATGAACGACGCTTCGGTGGCCCGCGGACGCCTTGTCCTGCACAATGAAGACTGGCTCCAGAGCGAGGGACCGCCATCACCGGTCGACCTCGTGATCTCATCGATGGTGCTCGAGCATCTCGACGACCACGCGGTCAAGCGATACTTCGAGCGCTCGGCCTCGGCGCTTGCTCCGGGTGGCCGGAGCGTACTGATAGTGCCAGGATCACCGCGCCATTGGGGGATCGAGGACGAGATCGCCGGTCACCATCGACGCTATACCATCGACAGCCTGAGCGACACCGCGAGCACGAATGGCTGGCGAGTAACCCATATCGCCGGCCTTGCATACCCGCTGGCGAACCTCACCCTGAAGCTCTCCAACGCCCTGGTGCGTCGCGGTGAGCAGGACCGAGCTGCGCTGAGCCTGCAGGAGCGCACCGAGCGCTCAGGCGATCGCAGCGTGGCCTGGAAGACCGATTTCCCGTCCTGGGTCGGCGCGCTGGTCAACCGGCGAACGTTGCGACCGTTCCATTGGTGGCAAAAGCGAAGCTCCAACAACCCCGCCGCGCTCGTGATCTACTGCGAGTGCATCCCGCCCGCGCCAGTCTGAGGGCGGAAGGCTAGTGTCCCGAGTCAGAAATTCGGGAGTGCTTGGCGAGCGGATGGGCGTGTCTGACGTTCGAGGGCGGCGCGGTGCGTGCTGGTGGTACGTGAGCGTCGTCGGCGGGCGTCAGGCGCGGGCAGGCGCCGCGAAGCGCCGTCGAATCTCTGACTCGGGACACTAGGGTGCCTGCGCCTCCTCGACACCCTGGCGGTATTCGGCGATGGCCGAGCTGATCGCCGTCCCGAGCTCGGGCGGTGCCGCCTGACAAGCGCCCACCCACGCGTGCAGGGCAAGGTCGTGCAGTTCCAGCGCCGCCGCTAGGCAGCCCGCCCGCAGCGCGCGGGGCCAGTCGCCGCTCGCGCGCTCGATGACATCCGTTGCGACGAATGTCGCGTGACCCCAGAAGAGCTGGCCCCCGGGAGACTGCCACCGCACGGGACGCGAGTCGCAGAAATGGACGTCGGCGATCGCGGGATGTGGCGGGGTCTCGATGCTGGTGTAGTGGACCAGATTCGCCAGGCGCCAGAGGGAGAAGCCGTGGCTTCGCAGGAATCTGTCGACGTCAGCGAACAGTGGCTGGCCCTCGTATAGGGGATTGAACTCGACCTCGAGCTCGAGCACGACCACATCGCTCAGAGTTTCCGTGCCTCCTTCCAGCACATCGAGCTCCGCGCCCTGCACGTCCAGCTTGACGAAGTCGATCGGACCCCAGCCGGAGCTCGATCGCCAAATGTCGAGCGTGCTCACCGTGACCTCGACGACGCCGGTCTCGGCCATGCAGCTCAGCTCCGGCACACGTCCCACCAAGCGAGCGTCGGGCGGATAGAGCGAAGAGCAGGCAGGATCGCTGGCGAGATGAATCGACCGCGGGCCGGCTTGCGCAGCTAGAGCCTCTGCCACGATCTCGATGTTGCCAGCGGCGGCGTACCGAGACCGAAGCCGTGCGCACTCCTGCTCGTCGGGGTCAAAGCCAACCACACGCACATCCTCGCCCAGCCTCTCCCAGGCCTCGGCAAAGCCCCATCGACAGCCCACGTCGGCGATGCTGAGCCGCCGATCGAGCAGCGCGCGGAGCGCAACCGGCGGGGCGGCGCTCACGACCGCGTCGGCCCCAGCACTCAGGCGCCACCCCGGCTGATGAGGGCAAAACGCAGACCCCCGTCAGCGAGCACGCCGGTGCGCACCAGATGGCCGAAGCCTGCTTGTTTCAACACGGCGCGTGCCGTCGCCAGCGTCTGCGGCAGTGGAGCCATCACCATCACGTACGCGACCGTAGGCTGACCGAGACGTGCCGCTCCCAGTGGCGTCAGGTGATCCAAGCCTTCGACGACACCCACCTCGTTGACGGTGTCGGCATCTTGCGGAAGATCGGCCCATGTCATCTCTTCATAGCCTTCGTGACCTTCGTACCACAAGAACACGCGATGCTTCGTGCTGTCGTACTTCTGCAGCACTTCGAGGAAGCTATCTCCTGCGGAATACGCCGTCCACTCGGTCTTACCGCTGGTGACAAAGATCCCGGTGGTTCCCCTACCGTCGAGGATCGAGGGCGCATAAGAGAACACTGCGACGATCACCAGCAACGCGCCCAGCCCACCCCAGCGGACCGCTCCGCTGCCAAGCGCGAGCGCCGCGATTGCCGCAAGCCCGGCGGCGAGCACGACGAGCAGCAGCCCTTCATGCTTGGACAGTTCGTTATACACGTCGAGGGCCGCCACCGGCGCGTCGCGCACGAATATCGCGGCGATCAGAAATACGGCGCCGGCAATCAGCACATATCTTCCCCGTCGTCCGTATTGGTCCATGAGAGCGTGCAGCAGCACCCCTACCGCCGGCGCCATTGCTACCACCACGGTGTTGTAAGCCCACCACGTCTCGATGTCTGATGTCTGAGCGACAAACCGGTAGGCCCACAGGAGCAGGGTGTAGCCAACACACATCTGCGCGACCCTGGCTTCCAGCGTGACATCGAAGATACGGCGCCTCAATACGGCGACCAACGCCAGCGACAAGATCACGGGGGTCCATATTCGAGGTTCGTGCAAGATCCATGACGAGATCGGTTGTTGATAAAGCGCTGAGTTCTTGCCGCTTTCACCGATGAATTCGAGCGTCGGGCGAAGCAATTCATAGGGGTCGAGCCGGCCCAGAATGGCGAGGTAGCCCAGGTATCCGATGATGAACACGCCCACAGCCGAGAGGGCGCATACGGCGACACGCGCTGCATATCGGAGCATTGCGGTTCGCCCCAGTCGCAGCGCCGCGATGCCCTCGAGGACGAGCAGTGCGAACACGGCGGTTCCAAAGAACGCGTTTGCAAAAACGGCCGCCGACAGGGCCGCGCCCGGGAGCAGGGTCCACAGCAGGCGCCTACCGTCGCTCCAGTACCAAAGCGCTATACCGATCAAGCCCACCGAGACCTCGATGTAGGACGTGTAATCCCACAACAGAGAGCGCGAGAAGAACGGCTGCATGAACAGCAGCAGTGCCGCGCCGAGCGCCGCCGATGTCGAGGCAAATCGCCGCACGCAGAGGAAGATCGAGGCGCCCGAGGCAACCGCGAGCACATATCGCAGCAGGACATAGCCGCCCCGGACGCCAAAGATGCGCTTGAAGACGCCGATCGCGAATATGGCCGGAAACCGGACCGAGAAGTAGTTCCAGCCGAATATCTCGAAGTGATGCTTCGGGGTCCACGCGTATGCGGTGTAGAACCACGGGTCGGCGTAGTTGAGCTGGTTGATCAGCGGCAGCCTCAGCACCAACACCGTCAGAATTGGAGCCACGGCGATCGCGAGCAGCGACAACAGGAGCGTGCGTCTGGCAGCGAGCTGCTGCCTGAGCCCCGCACCCGCCTCAGCCGGCAGCGCAGGCTTGGACGCCTGACTGGCAGATGCCTGCACCGTCAGCTCTGCGGTGGGAGTTGGTGCTCGCATTCGAGCACGCAATGGGTGTACGGAATCCGAAGGAGGTCGCTGCGGACTACTGCCTTGACGCAACCGAAGGCGCTCGATGCGAGGGCAATGTAGTCGGCTGGGACGCGGACGTGCTGCCCCCGGTCTCTGGATATCGTGGCCCGCGCGAAGCGGCTCTGATCGGGGGTGAAGGTCGGGTCGACGGTGACAAACCGTCCCTGAGGCAAGAGTGTCTCGTTCACGCCACGGAAGATCTCCTCAGCACCCGCGTCGTCGACGTGGTGCAGCACACCGAAGGCGATCGCGAGATCGAACTTCTGTGACTCGGCAGGCAGATCAGTCGCATCACCCACCACGAAGCTCGCTTGGGAACCAAACCGCTTCCTTGCGCGGGCGATGTAACTCTCGCTGATGTCGATGCCTACGTATTCGACAGCACCCAGATCTGGAAACAGCTCTCCCGGCCCGCAGCCCAGATCCAGCACCCGGGCTCCACCCCTCGGTCGCACGTGCTCCTTCACGAGTGTACTCCTGGCGCGCTTTCCACCCACGAGTCGAGACCACAGCTCGTAGACAGCAGGCGCCGACAGCGGCGCCCGCACGCCCGTCGTGATCTCACTCATTCGCCCACCACTCGTCTCACGCTGTCGATGACGTGTTCGACCTCTGAATCGCCCATTCCCACCCACAGAGGCAGCCGCAGCAGACAAGCGCTCGCGTTCTCCGTGATCGCCAGCTCGCCATGGGTGCGACCGAATCGCCTCCCCGCCGGCGCGCTGTGCAGCGGCACATAGTGGAACACGGCCCCGACCTTTCGGCGCGCGAGCGCCTGCAAGACCTCGTCGCGCCTATCCGGAGATGGCAGCAAGAGGTAGTAGAGGTGCCCGTTTCGTCCGCTCGAGGGGGGCACCACCGGACGCCTGAGAAGGGCCGCCTGCTCGAGATCCTCGAACTCGGCGTGGTATCGAGACCAGAATCCGCATCCGTTGCTCGGTGATCCAGTCGGCCCGCTCCAACTGCGCCCAGAGAAACGCAGCCGTCAACTCGCTCGCGAGGAACGACGATCCGAGGTCCACCCACGAGTACTTGTCGGTGTGTCCGCGGAAGAACGCCCTGCGGTTGGTGCCCTTCTCATGCAGGATCTCGGCACGCTCGACGAGGTCGCGGTCGTTGACGACCAGGGCGCCGCCCTCGCCGCTGATCACATTCTTGGTCTCGTGAAAGCTGAGCGCGCCGAGCGCGCCAATGGCTCCGAGCGGGGCGTCGCCGAAGCTCGACCCGAAGCCTTGGGCCGCGTCCTCGATCAGCATCAGGTTGTGTCGCGTCGTGATGTCGCGCAGCGCGTTCATTTCGCATGCGACCCCCGCGTAGTGCACGGCGACCACGGCGCGGGTTCGCTCGTTCACCGCCCCCTCGACAAGTCGCTCGTCGAGGTTCAGAGTGTCCTCACGCACGTCAACGAACACCGGCACGGCGCCACGAAGCGCGAATGCCGTGGCTGTGGCGCTAAACGTGAACGACGGCATTATCACCTCGTCGCCTGGCCCGACTTCAGCCAGGAGCGCGGCCATCTCGAGCGCACCGGTGCAGGAGTGCGTCAGCAGTATCGCCTCTGTCCCGAGGCGGTCACGGAGGTGATCGGCGCAGCGTCGAGAGAACGGGCCGTTTCCCGACAGATGGGCGTTGTCGATCGCCTCTTGGATGTAGCCGAGCTCAGAACCGGTGACGTAGGGCCTGTTGAAGGGCACCTCCACCGTAGGTGTTGTGATTACGTTGCGCCCCATTCTCAGAATCTGACCCCCCTAGAAACCTTTCAGGTCCCAGCTCTTGCGGCCATGGGGCTGCGTGCCGGGAACGCTGTAGACGTCCCCCTCTGCGGTGTCCTTCATGATCAAAGCGCCAGCGCCGATGACACAGCGCGGCGCGACGGTAACCCCGTCTCGGAACGTCGCGTTGACGCCAACGAAGCAGTGATGGCCAATCGTGCAGTTTCCGGAGATCACAGCATGCGAGGCGATGAAACAGTGATCAGCGATGGTTGAGTCGTGACCGATGTGATTTCCACTCCAGAGCACCACGTTCGAGCCGATTTCAACGCCTGGCTGTATGACGTTCGCCTCGAAGATGAAGGAGTTCTCGCCTATCCCCACTCCGTCCGCCACGATCGCACGCGAGTTCGTATAGCTGATGAACTCGTAGCCGTGCTGCCTGCATTCATCATAGATCGATGAGCGAACCTCGTTGACCTTCGAAAATCCGGCAGCCACGAGCATCGCGACGGTGCCAGGCGGGTGACGCGTCCTGAGCTCCTCGTAGGGAACAACGGGTACGCCGGCCAGCTGATCTCGATCGACGAAGTCGGCGTGTGCGGTGAACGCGACGACGTTGTGCTGACTATCGGCGCGAAGGTACTCACACGCGATCCGGCCGTAGTCGCCGATCCCAAAGATGACGACATCGCTCATCGCTGCTCCTCCCGACTCGAGCCCTCTGCCGGAGGTCGCCCGTCGACACGCATCAACACCGTGAACTCGTATAGCTCGTAGTCGTGGCGAAGCGCCACGTCGCGCGAGTGGCGGCCGAGGCAGTACGCGAGCAGCTCGGAGGGATCTGCGTAGTAGAGATCAGGGCGCATGTGAGAACGGTCAGAGTATGAGGTGAGCGCATTGAAGGCCACCCCCCGGCTGCTCAGCGATACGAGCGTGTCGATCGTCGCCAAGACATATCGGCGCCAGCTCTCGGTCGGCTCGCCGAGGCTGACGTTGAAGACACCGCTCGCGACCGTGAAATCAGCA
Source organism: uncultured Solirubrobacterales bacterium (assembly GCA_963706765.1). Lineage (GTDB taxonomy): Bacteria > Actinomycetota > Thermoleophilia > Solirubrobacterales > Solirubrobacteraceae > Palsa-744. The sequence goes on from OY970168.1 coordinate 1,245,006, forward strand.
CGCGCGACCTCCGCGGCACTGCTCACGAAGCGCGCGCGCGCGTCGTCACCGTTGCGTGCCCTCGCCGCGGCGATCATCGCGTCGGAAACGTCGTAGCCGCAATAGTCGAAGTCCTCGAAGCGCTCGCGCAGCACATCCAGCAGCGCGCCATAGCCGCATCCGTAGTCGTTGATCGAGAAGCCCCCATTCGTGCCACGCAGGACCGCCAACAGCTGATCGAAACGCGCCAGCTGGCTGGAGGCGCCGTTCCAGTCGACTCCGCGCGGAGTGGGGCCATGCTGCTCGAGCTTCCCGGTGTAGTAGCTCTCAACAGCGCGTATCGGCAAGCTCGCCCCCATCGTCAGCCCCCGCCATCCCGGGCCTCGACCACGCCGCGGACCAGCTCAGGCGAGTCGGCGCCGGCGCACAGAAGCACGTCGAGAATGCTCACCTGCGGATCGAACGGGGGATGAATCTGGTCATAGGTGGGATATGGCCCGTACTCGAACCATGACACGGCTACTCCGTTGTCGTGGAAGAGCTGCTCATCGAGATACGCCCGCGCCGCTGGACCCGACACGTACTCGGCCGCATCCGCCTTCAGGCAGAGATCGAGCAGCCGCTCGCTCTTGACGCCGCGTGGCTCGTAGTCGAGCGACAGCGAGAGCCTCGTGTCGATCCCGAGTCGCCTAGCGATCCCCTCGATGAAGTGACGATTTATCTGACTCAGGAACGGCCCTGGCACGGTGGCATAGAGATTCTCGACGAATGGCCCCAGCTCGGCCATGTTCGGCGCCGACGCGTACGCTTGGCGCACGGTCTCCCAGTGCTGATCGGCCCACTCCGAATCAGCAACCCGAGTCTCGCAGATCGGCTGGGTGTAGCGGCCGCTCACCTGTACCGCGATCGTCAACCAACGCGTCCCTCGAGCGGTCTTGATCCGGTTTCGGTTGCGCCAGTCTCGGCGGGTGTACTGCACGTCATCGAGCAGTATGAACTCGTCGACCGAGGCGATGAGATCGAAGTATCCGCGCCAGGGGACATAGTTGGACTGGACGATCGCGACCCGCTTCACGCCGGCAACGCCTCGGCGTGTTGCGCTGCTCGGCGATGGTTGCCGAGCGGGAGAGCGACACTGATCTCGCACTGGCGCATGCGCCCAGGACATTAGCGACAGCGGAGTACGGCTCGAGGGTCCATGGCGCTCGAGCCGCCGGACCCGCCCGGCCGCGGTTGGCCGCTGCTCTGACGCGGTTCGGGCGGCATATGCTTGCCCTCATGATCGATGGCGGCAGCCCGACCGGCGATCGCCCCGGAGGCGCTCCGGTGCGCGATACCCCGGCCGTGCCGGCGGTCGTCTGCTGGCTTGCGCCGAAGGAGGGGTATGCGGGCGCCCTCGAGCGACTGCTCGTCCAGCTGCCGCAAAACGCTCGGCTGGTAGCCGGCTTCAGGCCCGGCACGCCGCCGGTCGGCGACGGAGAGGATGGGGGGTCGCGAGTCGCGCCACTCGAGCTTCCTGACAGCGCCACCGTCGCCCACCTGGCGAATCGCGCCGCGGAGCTCTGGCCTGCAGCCGATTTGGTGCTTCTGTTTCCAGATGCATTGCCGTGCGATGGATGGCTCGAGCGCCTCAGGGCCGCGGCAGTCGCCGATTCCACGACGGCCATGGCGAATGCACTCAACGACGCCGCGCTGGGCTTGGAACGAAGCCCGTCCGCTGCCCCCGCCGGCGCCAGCGCCAGCGGCGGGGCTGCGCTGAACAGCGCCGCCGACACGGTCGCTGCGGCGAGCGCCAAGCTTCGACCGCGCCTCGCGACCGTGGCGCCGACCTGCATGTACGTGCGACGGGAGGCGCTCGAGCTGCTCGGGCCTTTCGACGAGACCTACGAGTCCGACCTCGGAGCCGCGCAGGACCTCGCGTACCGTGCGCGACAGCGTGGCTTGGCGAACGTCCTGGGCGACGACGTGCTCGTGACCGCGCCGGATGTCCGACTGCCGGAGGCCGACTCGCTCCGACTCGCGGTGCGCTATCCGACCTTGGAGCAAGCGGCGCAGCAGCCGCCGAGCGCGGCTCTCGAGCACTCCCTCACGCTGGCGCTGGCGGCATGCGAGCCGCTGCGCGTCACCTTCGATGCTCGCGCGCTGGGTCCGCGCGTGGGAGGCACGCAGGTGTACCTGCTCGAGCTGCTGCGGGCCCTGGCGACCGGCGGGAACGGCTTGTTGCTGAGGGTGCTGGTGGGTCCGGACCTCAACCCCGTCATCCGCGAGCGCCTGCTCGCGCTTCCCGGCACTGAGTTGCTCACCTACGAGCAGGCGCTCGAGCGCCCGGCGGCCTCGCACGTCGTGCACCGGCCGCAACAGATCTTCTCCGCGCACGACCTCGTGCTGCTGCGACCGCTCGGCAAGCGACTGGTGATCACCCACCACGATCTGATCGCATTCCACAACCCCACCTACTTCGCGACTGCCGAGGAGTGGCAGCGCTATGCCCGCACCACTCGCCAGGCGCTTGCGGCAGCAGATCGCGTCATCTTCTTCTCGAAGCACGCGCTCAGGGACTGCGCCCGCGAGGAGCTCCTCAACGAGACGCCCGGCACCGTCATCCACTTGGGAGCCGACAACACGGAGCTTCTCGCGGGTGTCGGCGAGAGCGACGATCCCGAGCCACCGTCGACCGCGCCAGCACTCGCACAGACGCCGTTCCTGCTCTGCCTGGGCGCCGATTATCGCCACAAGAATCGGCCATTTGCGCTGGCGCTTCAGGATGAACTGCGCGCCCACCACGGCTGGCCTGGTGTGCTCGTCCTCGCGGGTCCGCACGTCGAGCACGGATCTTCGCGCGATGAGGAGGCGGCGGTGCGTCGCGGCCGCTCGATCGCTCCGCAGACCGCGCTCGAGCTCTCCGCGGTCACCGACCGCGAGCGGCGATGGCTGATGCACAACGCCGCCGCGATCGTCTACCCCAGCGTCCAGGAGGGATTCGGTCTGCTTCCGTTCGAGGCAGCGGCATTCGGCGTGCCCTGCCTGTTCGCGGCGAAGAGCTCGCTCGCCGAGCTGCTCGATCCGCAGCTGGCGACGATCGTGGACTGGAACCCCGCGAGCTCCGCGTCTCGCGCGGCGCCTCTGCTGCGAGAGGGCGCAGAGCGCACCGCGCACGTTGCTGCTCTTCGGCATGCCGCCCAGAGACTGCGCTGGTCGGATTGCGCCCGCGCCACGGCAGCCGTATACCGCAAGGCGCTCGCCGCGCCATCGCGCGAGTCCGCCGAGGCCGCCTGGCAGTCGCTGGAGCGGGAGAACGAAATCGTCGGGCTCGATCGAAGCGCGGCCTTCAACCGGGCCAAGCTGCTCGAGCTGCTCGATCAGATCGGGCCCGACGGGCTCGCGTTGGTGGGACCCGACGCATTGCTCTCGCGCGCCGATCAGCGCTCGCTGCTCGCCGTCGCAACGCGCCCGAGCCTGCGCAGGCTGCTGTTCGGTGGCCTACGCGGGGCCTACCGGGTCACTCGCGCTGCGTCGCGGTCAAGCAGCTGATGGGCGCTCTGAGCCTTGGACGTCGTAGGCCGACATCGATGCCCAACGGTAGGCTGCGCGGATGCCATCATCGAGCCTGAGACAGTTCGCCCGCCGGCTCACGCGGCCGCTGACGAGCCCGCTGGACGGTCGGGTCGCCGACATCAACCGACGCGTCAGCGACACGCGGGACACGGTCGAAGAGCAGAGCGCAGCCACGAGTCGCGCGCTCGATGGCCTGACGCACGAGCTCGCTGCCTACGCCAGCACCGCGGTTGAGTCCAACTCGTTCGTCGGCGTCGAGATGCGTCGGATGGAGGAGTCATTCGATGCCCTTCGCAGTCACGTCGACGAGCATGAGCTGCGGATTCAGACGAGGCTCGACGATCTCGAGGAGCGGGCCTACTTCGACCGCTTGAACCGCGTCACCAACGCTCCACTCGAGCAGCTGGACGGCGTGGTCGCGAACCTCATTAACCATGCCGAGGGCCACAGCGGGTTCGCAGCTCAGGCAGGACTCTGGTTCAACCCGCCCGTGACCGTCGAGCTCAGAGAGGGATGCGCGCGGTTCGCCGGCGTGAACGAGCGGATCGTGGAGGTGCCGTTTGCGATGGGGGCGCTGGCCAGAGTTCCGCCGCCGGCGCGGATATTGGACATCGGCAGCGCCGAGAGCACCTTCCCGCTCTCCGCCGCTGCGCTCGGGTACGAGGTCACCGCGGTTGATCTGAGATCGCTTCCCTACTCGCATCCGCACCTGACGAGCGTTGCTACTCCATTTCAAGACTGGGATGCCGGTGCAGCGCGCTTCGATGCTGCGTTTCTGATCTCTACGATCGAGCACTTCGGCCTCGGCGCCTATGGCGAGCCCGTCGAGGAAGGTCGTTCGGACCGTGCCGCGATCACACGGATCGGAGAGCTGCTCGATGACGGAGGGTTCCTCGTGCTCACGACCCCATATGGATACTCGAGCATCGACGCACTCGAGCGCAGATACGACGAGCAGGGAATTGCCGCGCTGCTGGATGGATGGGAGATCCTCGACCGTCGCACAGCCGTGCGTCGAGATGAGCGAACATGGACGGCGGATGAGCCCGGCAAGGACGACGAGGGCGTGGTGATGATCATCGCGAGTCCTTGCAGGACCGGATGAGCCTCCAAGCACGGACCGTCTGCCTCGACGCCCAGGGCGCCCAGAGCCCGCACCATCACGATCGCGGGATCGCCCGCTATATCGTCGAGCACGCGCGCGCCCTGCATTGCGCAAGCCCGCAGACGCTGCATTCGGTCCTACTTTAATCCCGCGCTACCGCTCACGGGCAACATGGGCTGGCTGTTGGGCGACGAACGGCTCGCCTGGACGACCGCAGACCGCCGCGTGACGCGTCGCCCGAGGGAGCTTCCGTCGATCTATCACGTGATGAGCCCATTCGAGCTGCAGCGAACGCTCGATGAGCTCTGGCCAGCGTGGGCGCGCAGCTCAAAGCTCCGCACCGTCGTCACGCTCTACGACCTGATCCCGATGGTATTTCCGGACCATTATCTGCGCGACCCCGTGCTTCGCGGTCGCTACGAGACGCGCGCGAAGCTCGTCACGCGCGCCGATCGGGTTCTCGCGATCTCGCAAACGACCGCGCAGGATGCGGTCGAGCGGCTCGAGATACCCGAAGAGCGGATCACTGTCGTCAACGCAGGCGCCACCGACAAGTTCGCCGGCATGTACGCCTCGACGGCCGCAGCCTGGGACGCCCTGCGAGGGCGGCTGCGTTCGGTCAGACCGGGCTTCATCCTCTATGTGGCGGGTTTCGAGTTTCGAAAGAACCTCGCACGAACCGTTGCGGGCTACGGTCTGCTCAGCCCCGAGCTTCGTCGCAAGCATCAGCTCGTGATCGCCTGCCGGATGCTGCCGGCGGAGGCCGAGTTCGTCCAAGAGTGGGCGCGAGAGGCGGGAATCGAGCCCGGGCAGCTCGTTATCACGGGCTATGTGACCGACGAGGAGCTGGGTGCCCTCTACCACAGCTGCGAGTTGTTCCTGTTCTCATCGCTCTACGAGGGCTCGGGCCTGCCGATCCTGGAGGCGATGTCGTGCGATGCGCCGGTCGTGGCGAGCGGCACCTCGACGGCTCCGGAGCTGCTGGGCGACCTCGAGGCAACCTTCGATCCCTACGACCCGGGCGCGATCGCTGCCTGCCTTGCCGACGTGCTCGAGTCGCAGGCGACGCTCGATGTGCTGCGCGAGCGCTCTCGCCGGCGCGTCACCGCCTACACCTGGGGAGAGGTCGCGCGACGATCGCTCGAGGCCTACGAGAACGTGATCGACGACAATCGCGCCGGCCGACGCCGCAGGCGTCAACGCGCACGGATCGCCCTCGTTACGCCCTGGCCACCCGAGCGCTCCGGAGTCGCCGACTACAGTCTCAGGCTCGCGAGGGAGCTGGGTGCCAAAGTCGATGTCGATGTCGTGGTCGCCGAGTCACTCGATCACTACGCGCCGCCGCTCGAGCAGGGAGTGCGCCTGGTCGAGGCTCGCCACTTCCGGGCCGCCGAAAGACTGCGTCAAACGGACCGGATCCTCTATTGCATGGGGAACTCGAGCTTCCATCGGCATGTCTATGAGCTGCTGCGGCTTCGTCCAGGGGCTGTGCTCGCGCACGACGTGCGCCTCACGGGCTTCTACGGTTGGTTTGCCGGCGTGGAGAACCCAACCGATCCAGCCGGCCGTCTGCAGGAACGGATCCGTGTTCTGTATGGGTCCCGGCTGCCGCCGGCAGCCATCTCCAACGGGCCGCCGGACTGGCAGCAGCAGGCTACGCTCGGCATCTACATGACCCAGGAGATTCAGGAATATGCCGAGCAGATCTTCGTGCACTCGCGTTACGCGCGCGACGTCCTGGAGCTCGACCGTGGCGTCCTGGCGCGGGAGGTGCCCGTCTCTGTGCTGCCGTTCGGCATGCCCGCAGCGGACGCGGGCCAGCGAAGCTCTCGGCGCTCCAGCGACGTTGTCACGATCGTCACGGTCGGCGTGGTCAGCGAGGTCAAGGGGCTGGCGACGCTGATCGAAAGCATGGCGATGCTCGCGCTCGAGAACGTCCGCGCCCGGCTCGTGATCGCCGGTCCCGGAGAGCCACAGGAGCTGCAGCGCTGGCGCGACTTCGCAGCCGAGACAGCCCCTGGAGTCGACATCGAGATCTCCGGCCATCTGGCAACGGAGGAGTACGCATCGCTGCTGCAGCGAGCAGACATCGCGGTGCAGCTGCGGACACTTTCCAACGGAGAGGCCTCAGCCGCTGTCGCCGACTGCATGGCCGCGGGGCTGCCGACCGTCGTGACGGATGTCGGGTGGGCGGCCGAGCTCCCGGACGATGCGGTGGCACGCGTGCCGCTCGGCGCATCGCCCGCGCTCCTCGCCGGGGTGCTGGAGACGCTCGTAGGCAGCGGGGGCGAAGGTCAGCGGTTGGGTGAGCGCGCACGGGCGCATGCCCAAGCGGCGAGCTTTGAACACGTGGCTGACGGATATCTGCACGCTTTGGAACTCGTATAGCCTTCCCCGGCACAACGTGGAGAATCGTTCCTGCGCGAGGCCTTGAACACCGCTCATGAAGCCAGCCTCCTTGAACCTGATTGTCCGCTCCGCCCGTAGCCGTGCCGCACAGGCGCTGCGAGGTGACGGCGGGCAACGAAACGGGACAACGTCGATCGTGACGGTCGATGGGCGGCCGATCACATTCGCGCTCGATGCAGACTCTCCGGACCCGATCCAGCGCGCGCTCGCAGAAGGGGTCTTCCCGGGAGACGTCGTCAATGAGCTCTGGCGACACCTCACGCAACCGAATCACACGGTCCTAGATGTGGGGGCGCACGTCGGCACATACTCGTTGCCTGCCGCCGCGACCGGAGCGCGCGTCCTAGCAGTCGAGCCCGCAACCACGAATGCCGACCTGCTGCGTCGATCGGCCAAGCTCAATGGCTTTCAAGAGATGGAGGTCATTCAGGCGGTGGCCGCCGCTCGCGCCGGTACCACGCGGTTTGCCGCGTTCGGACCGTGGGGCCATGTCGCGCCGGCTGGCGCGAGTGGCGATCAGAATGCAGGAGTCGAGGTCCCGGCTGTGGCACTTGACGACGTCATTCGTGCCAAGGACTACGGACGGATCAGCCTCGTCAAGATCGACGTCGAGGGCTTCGAGCTCGACGCGCTCGCCGGGCTCAGGGGTCTTCTGATCGGCGACGATGCGCCCCCGCTGCTGGTCGAGTCCAACGGTCACATGCTTCATCAATACGGACACACTCCCGCTGACCTCCTCGTGGCGCTCGAGGACCAGGGTTATACGTGTCATCGCGTGGAGTCCGGCGTCGATCGTCTCCTGACACCGATGCGGTCCTCGGAAATTCAGCCTGAGTGCGTCGCCGACTATCTCGCCTTCAAGGCGCTGCCCGAGAGAATCGCTCCGTGGCAAATAGGTCAGCCGCTCAGTCGCGCACAGGTGATCGATCGCGTGTCACTGACCTGTCGCGATGATCAGGCGGCGCACCGGGAGTATGGACTGCGCCTGCTTGGCTCGGCTCCTGACTGGCTCCTGACAAATCCGGCGATCGCTGAGCTGTTGCCGGCGGCGCGACGCGACGCCTCGTAGTGGTCTCTGCGGATCGACCGGTCTGGTGAGCCCGCTGTCGCACGCGCTCGATACTCTGCCCACATGAGCATCATCTCGCGAAAGGGTCGTGACGAGACCGCAGCCTCGTCACTGCCAGCCATCGTCGTAGACGGCGTCGGAAAGACGTTTCGCAAGCCCGAAGAGGCCAGTCATACGCTCAAGGAGCGGGTACTTCATCCGCTCCGGCGGCGGGGGCATGAGACCTTCGACGCGTTGACCGACATCAGCTTCGACGTCAAGCGTGGGGAGTTCTTCGGCATCGCGGGACGCAACGGCAGCGGCAAGAGCACTCTCTTGAAGTGCCTGGCCGGGATTTATGGCACCGACGGCGGGCACATCTGGGTAAATGGTCGGCTATCGACGTTCATTGAGCTCGGAGTGGGTTTCAATCCTGACCTTGCAGCGCGTGACAACGTCGTAATGAACGGGATCATGATGGGACTCTCCCCTCGCGAGGCTCGTGCTCGCTATGACGAGGTCATCGACTTCGCCGAACTCAGAGAGTTCGAGGATCTGAAGCTCAAGAATTATTCATCGGGGATGCATGTGCGCCTGGCGTTCTCGGTGTCAATTCAGGTCGGTGCCGAGATCTTGCTTGTCGACGAGGTGCTCGCGGTAGGCGACGCATCGTTTCAGCAGAAGTGCTTCGACGTCTTCAACGAGATGCGAGACTCGGGCCGCACCATCGTGTTTGTGACTCACGACATGGGTTCGCTCAATCGCTTCTGTCACCGCGCACTGCTCCTCGAGCGAGGGGCAGCCGTTCATCTCGGGGAACCCCACGAGGTCGCTGATCGTTACCTCGAGATCAATTTTGGGCGCGATCCGCAAGAGACTGTCGAGAGCGACGAGAAACGCAGCGGCGATGGCGATGCGCGGGTGACCGAAGCGTGGGTAGCAGACGAGACGGGCAAGCGACTCTCGACACTGGCACAGGGCAGACAGATCACGCTCCACGCTCGGGTGAAGTTCATGGTTGACGTCGAGGATCCCGTCGCGAGCCTCTACCTCCTCAACGAACAGCACATCGCAATCGTGGTCGCCACAAGCCAGCGCTCAAACGAACGCACGGGCCGATTCCTCTCAGGGGACGAAGCTCTGTTCTCATTCGCCTTTGAGAATATTCTCGCTCCTGGTCGCTACAACCCGCTGTTCACCCTCGCGCATCGGGGTTCAGGGCTCGACATCATGGACCGACTGGAGGGTGCCCTGTCGTTCGTCGTCACCGGCTCGCAGGCGATGGGCGGCCTCGTCGACATGCCCGTAGAGGTCAGCGTTTCGCGCGATCCGGCACCGGTCAGGGAGCAGATCGGCGCATGAGCTCTCAAGCGGTCGGATATCGGGGACTCGGACGGCCAATCAGGGGGCCCAGGGCTCTGACCGGCGATTGGACTCGCTTCTGGCACTTGACCTACAACATTGCGCGCAACGAATTCAAGCTGCGCTTCTTCGGCTCGATTCTGGGTTACGTATGGCAGCTGATGCGCCCGCTGCTGCTGTTCGGCGTGCTGTATGTGTTCTTCACAGAGATCGCACACGTCAACAGCGAGAACGGCGTCGGCCAGGCGCATTACGGCGCACAGCTATTGGGCTCGATCGTTCTGTTCACATTTTTTGGCGAAGCTACGTCCGGAGCCGTCCGCAGCGTGGTGGACCGTGAGAATCTCGTCCGCAAGATTCACTTTCCACGACTCGTCATACCTCTCTCGATCGTACTGCTTGCATTCTTCAACCTCACGCTCAACCTCGTCGTCGTCCTGGGATTCGCTCTTGCCGAAGGCGTGCAACCGACGCTCAGCTGGCTCGAGCTGCCGCTTATCATCGCGATGCTGGTGGTGTTCAGCACCGGATTCGCGATGCTTCTCTCTGCGTTGTTCGTCAGCCTGCGCGACATTCAACCGATTTGGGAAGTCTTCAACCAGATCCTGTTCTACGCATCGCCAGTGATCATCTCTGTCGAGACGGTGCATGAAAAGCTGAGCCCGACGCTTTTCCACATCTACATGCTCAACCCGCTTGCCGTCATCTTCCAGCAGTTTCGTCACGCCATGATCACCCACGAAACGATGAGCGCTGGACAGGCGTTGGGAAGCTGGGCAGCACTGATCGCACCGCTCGCGATCGTCCTCGCCGTCTTCGTCCTCGGCTTCTGGGTCTTCAATCGCTCCGCGCCACTGGTTGCCGAGAACCTCTAGACTGGACTAACCCCGGGTTGTAGTGACAGCTCGGTAGATCAGCGAGGGCTTTGTTGCGGGACGACCCCGGCCAGCTGGCCGGGGTCGTCCGCGCTTCAGCTCAGGCTCCCCTTTGTCCACCAAGACGAAGGGAAGGAGCAGCTGCATGTCGCATGATGACGTGCTGTTCGGCTATCGCCTGCGCCTGTTCACGCTGGCCGAGGAGCTTCAGAACGTCTCGGAGGCCTGCCGGCGGATGGGCGTCAGCCGCCAGACCTACTATCGGCTCAAGCACCACGTCGACCGCTGGGGGATCGAGGCGCTGCGGGTGCGTGAGCGCCGCCGCCCGCGCCAGCCAAACGAGATCGGCCCGCACCTGGAGCAGCGGATCGTTGCGTTCAGTCTCGCGCATCCGGGGATGGGCCCGAGGCGCATCTCAGCCGAACTGGCCAGGGAGAAGTGGGGTGGGATCCGGATCTCAGAGCATGGCGTCTGGCGGGTGCTGCGCCGCGTCGGGCTGAACACCCGCTCCAAACGCTTGGCGCTGATCGCCCGCCACCGCGACCCCTATGAGCGGGCGCCCTCGCCGCCGCCACCGGTGCGCCATATCGACGCCTCAGAGCCCGGGGAGCTCGTTCAGATGGACTGCTTCTTCATCGGCCGGCTGTCGGGGAGCAAAGGCTCGGTCTGGCAGTACACCGCGATCGACGTTGCCTCCGCATACACCTGGGCTGAGCTGCACTCCTCAGAGCGCAACCCCCGCTCACGTCACTGCCAAGGCCTGCTGCACCGCGTGGCGCACGAGCTCGCCCTCGCCGGCTGGAAGCTCAAGACCGTCTCCACCGATAACGGCTCGGAATTCGTCTCGAGCGAGTTCGGCGAGGCCGTTCAACGCCACGGAGCCCGCCAGCGGCGGATCAAGGCCGGCAGACCGACCTCCAACGGCTGCGTGGAGCGCGTGCAGCAGACGATCCTCGAGGAATGCTGGCGGCCGAGCTTCGCACGCTCGCTCGTGCCCAAGATCACCGCGCTCCGTCGCGACCTCGACGAGTACCTCGCCTACTACAACACCGACCGTGCGCACACTGGCCGCCACACACGCGGACGTCTCCCAGCCGAGATCGTCTACGGTGCCCGCAAGATGGGAGCCGCACGATGAGCGGCTGTCACCACCAACCCGGGTTAGCGCACTCTAGACCAGGCGCTGATGGCCTCCGCCGCCTGCTCGGGGCTCCGGGGAAGGCGCGGGGGGCCGCTGCCACGAAGTCGCGCCAGCTGCAGTCGCAGCCCGGCGCCAATCAGGCGCGCCAGCCGCGGCACTGTTCCCATTCCCTCGTGGCGCCCGACATAGCGCGAGGGCTTCGTGGCGACCATGTTCATCGACACTCCGCCCCAGACGTTGTTCAGCCAGGTCAGGTAGGCCCGCCGAACGGGCCCGAGCGGGCGCACGCGAAACGACAGGGCGCGGACGAGCTGCCCTAGCGGCGCCCGCAGGTGAGGGGTCCTGAATTGCGCATCGCCAAAGAAACCACGGTAATGCGGCTCGGTGACCTCCGTGAAGAATCCCGCGCGCGTCGCCTCCCAGCGGTAGGAGAGCGCCCAGTGGGCATGCTCGTAGCCCTCGAACTGCTCCACACCCACGACGTGCACCCCACTGGGGTCGCGCATCGTCTTCAGCGTCTCGTTGACCATCAGCAGGCGTCCTCCCGGTCGCAGTACGCGGAAGATCTCGGCGAACGTGCGCCGCAGGCTGTCGGCGTCGTTGTGGTGGAGGACCTCGCAGCAGTACACGTAGTCGACGCTGCTCGAGGACAGCGGGATCGCGTCCATCGAGCCGAGCACGCGCTCGAAGAAGACCTCCCCGTCGGCGAGGAAGTAGTCGGCCGTGTAGAGCCCTTGGAGCTCTGTCGTTGCGATGTCGAGCGCGATCGCCTGCAGCCCACGCGCGGCGAAGTGGTTTGCAGCCCAGCAGGTGTTCGAGCCGACGTCGAGGACGCTCTGCCCCGGGCGGAACGGGATCGTGGTCAGCAGCTGGTACATCGACCGTGCCTGCACGTACCAGTAGCCGCTCTCGAGATTGGGCAGGCGCAAGATCGTCTCGCGGTCCCAGCCCTCGAGGCGCATCTGCTCAGCGAAGCGCTCGAGCCCGGCCGCCTCGGCAAGGATGTGCGCGGGCGGATCGTGCAGCAGCTCAGCAACGCCGCGGTGCACGGAGAACTCGCTGGCGCACGCGCGGCACCTCAGCGTCCCCTCGCGCACCTCGCGATCGCTGCTGTCCCGTGCACGCAGCTGCAACGAGCCGTCCCTCCGGCACACCGGGCAGCGCAGACGTCCCGAGAACTCCGCCTTCACGAGCAGCCCACCTGTCGCTAGCTCGGGTCTCTCGTCCCGGCGCCCGCTGACTCAAAGCCCGGCGCCGTCGGCGCGCCGCTCGCGACCGCCGTGAGAAAGCGCTCGAGCGCGTCGATCCGCAGCTCCCACGCGTACTCGGCGGCCGTCTCGATGCCCGCGCGACCCAGGCCCGCGCGAAACTCGGGATCGCCAAGCAGGCGCGCGAGCGCCGCGCTCACCGCCGCGGCGCTCGGATCGGGCATCAGGCAGTTCTCGCCGCTGGCACAGAAGTCACGGTTGCCGTGGGCGTCGGTGCACACGACCGCACCGCCCGTCGCCATCGCCTCGAGCGGTGGCAGGGCGAAGCCCTCGTGGGTGGAGGTCTGGATGAACACGGTCGCCTGGTTGAAGAGCTCGTTGACCTGCTCGTCGCTCGGGGACTCGACGTAGCGCATACCCGGGTCGGTCGCCAGCTCGGGCTCGATCCCGAACATGCAGAGCTCCGGGCGGGGCTCGGGCAGCGCCCGCCAGGCGGCGATCGTCAGCGCCAGGTTCTTCAGCGGATTGGTGCGCCCGATCGCCAGCACCATGTCGTCGCGGCGCTGCACCTGCTCGAGCGGCCGGAACGTCTCGAGATCGATGCCGGGCGGGATCAGCTCGGCGTCGAGACCGAACTCCCGCAGGCGGTCGCGATTCCACGAGGAGATCGTCATGTAGCGGAACTCGGGCCGGTAGGAGTCGACCACCGCATGACGCACCGATTCGTCGTTGGGGTAGTAGCTCGTCTCGATGTCCTGCACGAAGTACACCGGCAACCCGCGCAGCAGGCTGGCCCGCCAGACGGGCGCGGCGGTGTTCCACCAGGTCGCCACCTTGATCGCATCGAGGTCTGCGAGCTCGCGCACGAGTTCGTCGTAGAACTCGAAGCTGCGCACCGGAGCGCGCAGGTCGAACCAGTCGGGCTGGTCTCCGAGCGTGTACAGCGCCACGTCGTGGCCCCGGTCGAGCAGGCCGTTCAGGTGCTCGAAGATGTCGCGGTGGCCGCCGCCGATGCCGGTGTCCTCGGTGACGTACACGACCCGCAGCCTGCCCTCGGGGGTCCGCACGTCGCGTCCGTCGAAGAACTCGCCCCAGCGCTCCCAGAAGAAGCGCTGTGACTCGCGCTCGCGGACGCCGACGTCCGTCCCGCGGGTGACCGACTCGTCGTGATACAGGCTCGCGGCCGGGAAATACATGACACGCATGCCCGCCTGCCACGCGCGCAGGCACCAGTCGACGTCCTCGTATGCCATCGGATAGCGCTCGTCGAGCAGCCCGATGCGCTCGATCGCGTCCCGGCGCACGTACATGCACGCACCCGTGATCGCCAACACCGGTCCAGGGATGCCCGCGGGTCCCCAGTCCTCGGGCTTGAAGCGATAGCGATGGTCAAACCACTCGGGCGCGCCGAGGTTGCGGGCGGTGCCGGCGAACTGGATGCGGCCGTCGGGGTACACCAGCCGCGCGCCAACCATCGCGACATCGTCCTCCTGCGAGGCCGCGAACTGCAGGCCCGCGAGCCAGCCGGGCCGAGCCTCCATGTCCGAGTTGAGCACCACCACGTCGCGGTTGGGGTCGGTCGCCCGCAGCCCACGGTTGACATTCGCGGCGAAGCCGCGATTCTCCTCGCCCGCGAGCACGTGCACGCCGTCGATCTCGCGCAGGGCGGCGACGTGCTCCGGTCCGCTCGCGTCGTCGGCGACGATGATCCTCGCCATCCCCGACGGCACCGTCCGCGAGATGCTCGCCACGAGAGTCGCGACCCGCTCCGAGTCGCGGTAGCTCGGAATCACGATGTCCACCGGCACGCCATGCTCGCGATACCAGGCCAGCGCCCGCCTGTAGGCGTCGTCCGCACCCCGCGAGCGCAGGCGGCGCCTCAGCGGTGTCAGGCGCAGCGGCAAGGTCACGATCCGGAACAGCAGCGTGCGCCATCCCAGGTAGTGATAGGTCAGATCGATCCGCCGCCACAGCCTGGCCAGCGGCCCGCCGCCGGCGCCCTCGAGCGCGGCCGCCGCCGCCACAGCGGCAGGCGAGCGCTCGCGTGCACTCCGCTCCTGGGACGGGTCGCGCTCTTCGGTCACTGTTCGTGGTCCTTGCTGTGAGTGGTGTTCTGGGTCTGGTCGAGTCGCAGTGGGACAAAGTCTGCACGACGCTCCAGCGACAGCGCCCGCCGCGCCTGCGCTGGCAATGCGTCGGCACGCGAGCCGAGCACGGCGCCGGCCAGCCGGAGCACATGGTGACGACTGACCGCCGCCAGGGTAGCGGCACGCGCCGCCGCCGAGGCGCCATCGAGGGCGGGGTCTCGTCTGGCCGAGCCCAGCGCCCCGCGCAGCTGGCGAGACAGATGGACCGGGTCCGCAGGCTCACGCCAGCCGTAGACCTCGCGCAGCCCGCGCCACTCGTCGAAGCAGCGACGCAGCTGCTCGACGCTCGTGTACTCGTGGGCGTGATAGACGCCGGCATCGGGCACGAACGCCTTCGCAAAGCCGGCCCGCAGCATGTCGATTGCGAGCACCCTGTCCTCGGCATAGGGGACCTCGCGGTAGGGCACCCGCGCCCACGCTGCGCGCGAGACGCACGCGTTGACGTCGCTGAAGAACCCCCGTGCCCCCATCAGCGCAGCGGCGGGTATCCCTCCGCCCGCGCCTCGCCCGCCCGTGCCGCCGGCGTCGGCTTCGGTGTGGGCGTCGGCGTCGGACCCGGCGGGCAGCTCGGTGAGGTCCAGGCGATCGACGCGCGGCGCGCGATCGGGCGCGAGCGAGCCAAACCACTGCGCGAGCTCGAGGCGCACCGCCAGCGATGTGTCGGGGCGGGCGAGATAGGGGCCGAAGACCAAGCCCACGTCGGGCGCGAGCTGAAAGCCGGCGAGCAGTCGCTCGAGCCAGCGAGCGCTCGCCGGCTCGGCATCCTGGGAGAGCAGCGCGACGTGATCTCCCCTCGCCTGTGACATCAGCAGGTTACGGGTGCCCCCGTGGCTGAACTGCTCCGATGGGATCTCGAGAACGCGGGCCCCATGCCTGCGCGCGAGCGCCGGCGAGCCATCGCGCGAGCCGGAGTCGCACACCAGCAGCTCGTGGTCCAGCGACTGACCGGACAGGGCCTCGAGCGTGCGCTCGAGCGCCGCGCCGCCGTCTCGGACCGGGATTGCGACCGTCACGCCGCTCACGAGTCGGCCCCCGTCGTGCTCACGTGTAGTAGCGGGCGATCGTGATCGCCTGGGCGTAGAGGTCGTGCCCGATCGCCAGAAGCACCAGCGCCAGCGCCAGCGGCGGACCCCAGCGGCGCCCGCCCGCGCGCGCCGCGAGCGCCACGATCGCACCGTACAGCCCGAGCAGCGGCAGCAGGTAGCGAGGCTGCTCGAACACACCGCCGTTGACGATCAAATAGCGATAGGACTGAACGCCGATCACGACGCACAGGCCCAGTACCGCCACGGCATACACAGACAGCTCGTCGAGCCTGCGCATCAGCGCGGCGCGCCGGCGCACGAGCTCGCCCAGTGCGAGCAGCACCACGATCACCGTGATCGTCAGCGCGACGCTGTAGACCCATCCCGGGAATTCATAGTCGAGCCACCCGAGTTTTCCTATGAACCCGGTGAACCAGGTGTTCCACAGAGGTAGGTATTTGAACTGCGGATAAAGCCACAGATGGGGCATGAACAGCTGCCACACGTGACTCACCTCTTCGTGGAAGCTGAACGCCCGTCCGGCCGTGGTCGGCACGCTTCCGACTCCTCCTGGTATCGCGCCGCGATTCCAGACTGCCTGGTTGAGCAGCACATAGATCGCACCCGGAGCTGCACCCAGTCCCACTGCCCAGGCAGCGCCGTACAGCGCCGCGGGACGCCCGCTCGACCAGCCGCGTCGGATCAGCAGCACGACCGCGAGCAGCGCCGCGGGCACGAATCCGAGCAGCGTCAGCTTGGAGATCAGGCCGAGCCCCACGAAGCCACCGATCAGCGCGCCGCCGCGAGCATCGAGACCGCGGCGAAACGCCCTCGCGACGGCCCACAGCATGCCCGCCGCGCAGAGGTAGAGCAGGTCATCGTTGTTGACCCCGCCCGACATGAATCCGAACAGCGGCTGGAAGGCCACCATCAGCGCCCCCGTCGTCCAGGCCCAGCTGCACCCGGGCAACAGCTCCATCAGGAACATGAATACGAGCAGAACCGTCAGCGCGCCCATCAGCGCCGAGACGACCCGCATCGCCGCGAGTTTGCTGAGCACTGCCCCGCCGGCGAGCTTGTAGGGGATCGCCTGGATCGCGTAGTAGAGCGGTGGGTTGTTGGTCGCACTGAGCGCATTGCCACTGCCGCGAGCGCTCAGGTTCTGCCTCTGCGCGGCTTCGATCACCTGCTGCTGCGCTTCGCTGAGCGGCGCGGGGTTGTCGCGGTGGCCGACGATCCCGTACGCGAGCGAGGCGTTCAGGATCGCGTCCTCACGCGGCGAGAGCGGACCTTCCTGAGCGACCCCACGCGGCAGCGTGCCGCGTTCTGCGATCTGCTGCACGTAGGCGTAGTGCGCATTCTCGTCCGGCACCTGAAACGGCGGCACGATCAACGACCAGGCCAGGCCGTTGGCGAGCGCCACCAGCGCGCACGCCCACGCGGCGCGCGGCACCGCCCGCACCAGGCGCCCCGGCCAATCGCGCAGCCCAGCCGGCCCGAACGCGTCCCCGCTCGCGACCCCCGAGCGCACGCCCGCGGCCCGTGCATCGGTCGCACCCGCTCGAGCCGTCACGATGAGACCTCACGCAGAATCGTCCTGCTCGCGAGCGCGATCGCGAGCAGCATCAGCAGGATCGCCGCGAACGCCGCCCAGTGACGCACGAGATCGGACTTCGCCAGCGACATCCGGTGGGCGATCGTGGGCGCGAGCGCCAGCCACGATTCGCTGCCGGGTCGCATGTATTCGATGCGCATGCGCCCGTAGAGCACCTTGCCAGCGAGCGTGACAGTGAACTCCGCGTCCGGCATCGAGCCACCGAAGCGGACGTAGCGCGCGCCGAGGTTGCGGATGCAGACGGTCGCCCCCGCGATCGCGTTCGGCATCCGCTGCACTGGCAATCGGATTGTGCCGGCCTTCCACCCTTCCGCCAGCTTGCCGCGGCTGAGCACCCGTCCGTCCGGGCCGGCGATGGCCACGCCGAGCGCGGGTCCGGTCCCGCCTTCCGGCTGCGCGTTCAGCTGCAGCGAGCCGGTGTCCGCGGGCAGCAGCTCGCCGGGCTCGCACAGCTGCTGAGCGCCCGGCAGCGGAACCACAGGGCCGCTGTCCGTCGTGAGGTTGGTTCCCGAGCGCCGTGGCGCGCTCTGCAGCAGCACCACCGCGGCGGCGAGGGCGATCGCCACCAGCCCGAGCGCGAGCAGCACACGCAGGGCGGTGGTCGACGGGCCGCGCTCGCTCACTGGCGCACCAGCTCGACCCAGTCGGCCGGGCGCCCGCACAGGGTTCGCCAGCGGGCGTTCGGCAGCGTTTCGATCCGCTCGGGCGTTTCGCGCTCGAGCGCCACGGCTCCGATCAGCCCCGGGCTCCATTCGCCTGGGCCGAAGTGCTCGTGTCCCGCGGTGCGCACGACTTGCAGATGATGGGCGCCTGGGGCGAGCGCCACCGAGACGACCTTGGTCCACTGCCCCGGCGTGTCCGACCCGCCGACCGACCTGATCAGACGGCCGTCGAGCCAGACCTGCACCGGCTGCGGGAAGTCACCCTGAACCCACAGCGCATAACGCCCGCCGTCCACGCTGACGACGCCGCTGGCGTGACCGGGGGTGTTGGTGACGACCGCGCCCGGCTGGGCCGGGTCGAGGCCCCAGCCGTAGCTGCGGTCGGCCGAGTACAGCGGTTCATACCAGCGCAGCTCCGGCGGTATCGCGGCCGCCAGCGACGTTCCCGCAGGCGCGCCTTCAACGAGTTCCCGCAGCTGCCCGCAGGCGACCGCTGCCGCCGGCGAGTAGGTCTGCTGCTCGGGCAGATGTCGCAACACCTGCGGCGTCGCCTCGCGGCGCCAGCCGAGGTAGTAGTGGTTCTGGTAGACGAGCGTGTAGTTCGCGGGCGGGCGGCTCGCGGCCGGTGAGCGGCGCGTGACGATGATCGGGTAGTGCTCGACGAACGAGAACAGCTCTTCGTCGAGATCGAAGTAGTGGCCGTAGAAGTAGGTGGGATGGCGTAGCTTGACCTGTTCGGGGGTGAGCGCCTCGAACGGGACGCTGATGCGCGCCGCGCGCGCGAACAGCTTCGCGTACTCCTGGAACTCGTTCCAGAGCACGGTTCCCTGACCGGCGAAGTGATCGCCGGTGGCCTGGATCGCTTCGATGCGCCCCGTCGGCGCCACCCGCGCGCGGCTGTATGCGAGCAGATCGGATGCCAGCACGGCGATCGACAGGGCCCCGACGACCATCAGCGCGACCGGCGCCAGGCGCCCGCGCACGGACGCCAGCCCGGCGAGCGCCGCGAGCAGTACAGCGGGGCTCGCGATCGCAAGCAGCTTGCCCTGCGCATAGGGACTCACCCGCGGGAGCACGATCAGCAGCACGAGTCCCATCACGCCGACGATCAGCAGCGGACCCACCTCTCCTCGCCACAACGCCCACAGCACCCCCGGCAGGACCAGCACGAAAAGCACCACCGTCGCGATCACCGTCAGCGCGGCGGCGGGCTCGGCGCCGACCGGGGCGCGGTATTCGCCCGCGAGCCACACGCCGCTCACCTGACTCAGCGGCAGCACGCGCAGCAGCTGGCCGAACTGGGTCGCCCCGAGCCCGCTCGCCCCTTGGCCCGAACGGGCGACGTTGAAGAACGTCTGCAGCGTTTTCAGCGAGGGGATCGCGAGCAGCGCAGCCAGCAGCAGGCACGCGAGCAACGGCCCGAGCCAGCTCCGATTCGGACTCATGCGGCGACCGAGCAGCAGCGCCACGCCGACGAACAGCACCAGCGCGCCGAGGAACGGCCCGGCGACGGCGTTGTAGACGGCCAGGCAGGCAGCTGCGCCGACGGCCACGAGCGCCGCGCCCGCGTAGGGCCGCTCCAGCGAGAGCGCCGCGCGCGCCAGCGCGATCGTCGCGCAGACGGTCGCCAGCAGCCCGATCTCCTTGATGCCGCCCTGGAGCGCGTACTGGTAGGTGAGGTTCGCGCTGACGGCGATGAAACCCACCAGCGCGGCGCGGCGCGCGTTCAGGATTCCACGGGTGAGACTCGACAGCGCGATCGCCGCCATCGCCGCCAGCGCCGCGATGAAGCCCTGGTAGAGGACCGCGACCGGCGTGTCGGTCAGTCCGCTGAAGGTCCCGAGCAGAGCCTGCGTGCCGAGCGGGTAACCCGTGCCGAGATAGGCGTTGAGGAACTCGCGCGCGCTGGTCTCGGGGATGGCCCCGAGCGTCGTGCCGAACCCCTTGATGTGTTCCGCCAGCAGCATCTCGAAGGCGGAGTCGTTGACGAAGTCATAGCCCGTCCAGGTCCAGTGCCCGGTTGCGATCACCGGCAGCATGTAGAGGACGTAGGCCGCAAGGCCCGCCACGCCCGCCCAGCCGGGGTTCAGGCGCGATCGCAGGCCGCCGTCGGCGAACACGAGGCCCGCCATAGCAACGAGCACGAGCAGCGTGATCGCGAGCGCGTCGCCGGCACCCGCAACGTAGCCGGGAAACACGAGCACGATCGACACGCACATTCCCAGCGGCAGCAATAGGGGGTTCGCCAGCCGCACGCGCAGCAGGCGCTCGAGCGCGAGGCCGCATCCGAGCCAGCTCACCCACATCACCACGACCCCCCCGATCAGGGCCATTAGGTCGTAACGCACGGCGCTGTGCTCGTGTGCCTAGGAGTTGCGGCGCAGCCCGAGAATCGACAGCAGGAATGAAGAGAAGAAGATCTGGATCCCCACGATCAAGAGCGTCGCTGCGATCAACGCGAGCTTCTCATAGGCGAGCTGGCCGAACCCGTTGGAGATCCAGGTCGCGACCACGATCGCTCCCATCACGACGCCGGCGAGCACGAACAGCCCACCGAGCATCAGGCCGTGCTCGAGGCGAAAGCGCGCGCGCATGCGGTCGAACCAGGGATCGCGCTCGTTCATGAAGTAGGTGCCGTATGCGTGCGCGCACAGCCCGAGCGCGAGCACCTGGGTGCCGACGATCGTCAGCAGCGCGCCGCCGATCAGCGTGTGCAGACCCCATTCGCGCCCGAAGAAGCTGAGGCCGGAGCCGATCAGCACCATCAGCACCACGCCGATGCCGGACAGCAGCAGCCCGGGAAGGATGAACAGGTGCGTGGGCGAGTGCACCAGCAGGAAACGCAGGTGGCGCCAGCCGTCGCGGAAGCTCGACAGCTTGGACTCGCCGCCCCGGGGGCGGTACTCGATCGGGAACTCCGCGATCGTGAGGTTCTCCTTGGCGGCCCTGATCACCATCTCGGAGGCGAACTCCATGCCGGTCGTGCGCAGGTCGAGCCGCGGGAGCACGTCGCGGCGCAGCGCCCGCATCCCGCAATGGGCATCGGCGACGCCGGTTCGGAACAACAGGTTGAGCAGGCCCGTCAGGATCGGGTTGCCGATGTAGCGATGAAGCCACGGCATCGCGCCCGGCTGGATGTTGTCCATGCGGTCGCCGATCGCCATCTCGGCGCCCTCCTGCAGCGCCGCGACGAAGCGCGGGATGTCGTCGAAGTCATAGGTCAGATCGGCGTCCGCCATCACGATGAACTGGCCGCGCGACGCCGCGAAGCCCGCCAGATACGCGCTGCCATAGCCGCGCCGGCGCTCAACGACGACGCGCGCGCCCGCGCGTGCGGCGAGCGCGGCCGAGTCGTCCTCGGAGTTGTTGTCGGCGACCACGACCTCGCCGGTGACGTCCATCCGCGCCAGCGCGGCCTGCGCCGCGAGCACGCAATGCTCGATGTTCTCCGCCTCGTTCAGGCAGGGGATGACGACCGACACGAGCGGCTGCTCGACGCCGTCGTCCTCGGAGGCTGCAGGGGGGCTGGTCTGGGCGAGTGTGCTCATCGTCTGCGGCTGATCGAGCCCGCCAGGGCGGCGACGCCGTGGGGTCAGTCGGTTATAACGCCCATCAAGGCGGAAAGTGGCGCCGCACGCGCGGATCGATGCTAGCGAAGCTCGCTCTCCGGACGATCGTGCATGCTTTCGGACCGTGCGAATCTGCGTCGTCTATGACTGCCTGTTCCCCTACACCGTCGGGGGCGCGGAGCGCTGGTACCGCAACCTCGCCGAGCGTCTCGCGCAAGAGGGCCACGAGGTCACGTACCTGACCCTGCGCCAGTGGCCACGCCGCGAGCGCCCGCAACTCGCCGGCGCTCGCGTGGTGAGCGCAGGTCCGCGGATGGCCCTCTACACCGCCGACGGGCGCCGCCGGATCCTGCCCCCGCTGCTGTTCGGCGCCGGCGTGCTGGCCCATCTGCTGCGCCACGGCCGCCGCTACGACGTGGTGCACACCGCCTCGTTCCCCTATTTCTCGCTGCTTGCAGCCGCCGTCGCGCGCCCGCTCTCGCGCTTCGCGCTGGTGGTCGACTGGCACGAGGTCTGGAGTCGCGGATATTGGCGCGAGTATCTCGGGCCCATCGGTGGCGCGATCGGCTATCTGGTGCAGCTGCTGTGCGCACGCGTGCCGCAGCGCGCGTTCTGCTTCTCGCGACTGCACGCCGGCCGCCTGCGTGCGGAGGGGCTGCGCGGGGAGGTGACGGTGCTCGAGGGCGAGTTCGCCGGTTCGCTGGACGCGCCGTCGGTGCAGCCCGCGGAGCCGCTGGTGGTGTTCGCCGGGCGGATGATCCCGGAGAAGCGCGCGCCTAGCGGCGTGGCGGGAGTCCTCGCCGCCGCGAGCCACCTGCCGCAGCTGCGCGGCCTGTTCCTCGGCGACGGACCCGAGCGCGGCGCCGTGCTCGCGGCGATCGCGCAGGCCGACGCGCAGAGCACGATCTCGGCGCCGGGATTCGTCGCGGCCGAGGAGGTCGATGATGCGCTGCGGCGGGCGCTGTGCATGCTGCTGCCCTCTCGCCGCGAGGGCTACGGCATGGTGGTGGTCGAGGCGTCCGCGCGGGGGACGCCCAGCATCGTCGTCGCCGCAGCGGACAACGCCGCCACCGAGCTGATCGAGGAGGGGATCAACGGCTTCGTCGCGGCGAGCGCCGCGCCGAGGGAGATCGCGGCTGCGATCGTGCGGGTACACGAGGCCGGGATGGCTCTGCGTGAGAGCACGGCCGCCTGGTTCACCGCCAACGCGGAGCGCCTATCGCTCGAGAGCTCGCTGCGGACCGTGCTCGAGAGCTATCAGCCCTCGGGTGCGAGCGCGCGTGAGTAGCTGTCGAGCGTCAGGCGGGCGCTGCGCTCCCAGGTGAACTCCCTCGCGCGCTCGGCGCCGCGCTCCCGCAGCCGCTCGGCCAGCGCGTGGTCCTCGAGCAGCCTGCGCACGGCCGTCGCGATCTGCGCCTCGTCGCGGGGGTCGAACAGCAGCGCGGCGTCGCCCGCGACCTCGGGCAGCGAGGATGAGCTCGAGCAGGCCACCGGGACGCCGCGAGCCATCGCCTCGAGCACGGGCAGGCCGAAGCCCTCGTACAGCGACGGGAACACGAACGCCGCGGCTGCCGCCCACAGACCCTCGATCTCGGAATCGGAGACCCAGCCGAGGAAGCGCACGTCGCGCTCCACCCCCGCGCTGACAGCGCGCTCACGCAGCTCGCGCTCGTGCCAGGTCGGATAGCCCGGGAGCACCAGCAACGGGCGGCGGTCGGCGGGGATCTGAGCAAGAGCGCCGATCAGCGCTGCCAGGTTCTTGTGCGGACGCTTCGCCGACAGGCTCAACAGCAGCGGGCGCTCGCCCAAGTCCAGTCGCGCCCGCGCCTCGGCCGCAGACAGCGCCGCGCTCGCGCGTGCCGGCTCCCCGCCACGGCCCTGCGCGACGACGTCGATCTTCTCGCTCGGTACGCCGAGCAGGCGCATGAGATCCTCACGGGTGGCCTGCGAGATCGCGATCACCCGATCGGAGCGCCGCGCGGCGAGCGGCACGAGCAGCCTCATGCCGCGGTCGCGGATGCCGGCGTGCGCCTCGGGAAAGCGCAGGTAGATCAGATCGTGGATCGTCACGACCCGTCGAAAGCGCCCCCACGCCGGGGCGGTGGACGCGAGGCTGTGCACCAGATCCACGCGCTCGCGCCGCGCCAGCGCCGGCAGCAGCGTCTGCTCGCCGAGCACCCATTGCACACGGTTGCGCGCCTTCACCGGCACCGTCACTGAGGGAATGAGCTCGCCCCAGGGCCCGCCCGCAGCCGCAGCCTCGCGGTTGACGAATGCCGTGAAGCGCGTCCCCGGCGGAGCCTGCGCGAGCAGCTCCGGAATCAGCTCGCGCGCGTACACCTCCATGCCGCCGGTCTCGCCCGGGACCAGGTATATGAGGTTCAAGCCGATGTGCACCGGCGATGAGGCTAGTCTCAAAGGCCGCCGCCGGCCTCCCCTACGCTGCCGCGCAGCGTTCAGCGATCGTGCGCGAAGGAGAGCGAGGACTTTGACAGCAGTGCAGCCGCGACCCGTGAGGATCGGCATCGACGCGCGCGCGGCCGTCGAGGTCGCGGCCGGGCGCGGGCGTTTCGTGCGTGAGCTGTTGCTCGCGCTGTCGCGGCGCGAAGGCGAGCAGCGCTTCGTCTGCTACGCGCGCAGCCGCTGGCCGCAGGAGCTCGATGAGCGCTTCAGCTGGCGCCTGATCGACGCCCGCGATCCCTGGTGGCACGCGCGTGCGGCCCAAGCGGCGAATCGCGAGTGCGAGGTGTTCCTGTCGACCAACTCCTACCTGACCACCTGGATGCTCGCCATCCCCGCGGTCCCGGTGATCTACGACATGGTGGCGTTCGACCGCGCCTACCGTCCGAACCGGCGCTCGGCGGTGATCGAGCGGCTGACGCTCGGATATGCGGTGCGGCGCTCGCGAGCGTTCATAGCGATCTCCCACGCCACTGCTGCCGACTTCGAACGCCGTTTCCCCGCATCCGCGGGCCGGGTGACCGTCGCGCCGCTGGGGGTCGCCTCGAACCCCACCTCTGCGCTCGGCGCGGACGAGCGTGCGCAGCTGCCGCAGCCGGGGTTCGTGCTCGCGGTCGGCACGATCGAGCCGCGCAAGAACTTGACCGGCCTGGTGGCCGCGTACGGTCTGCTCGACGAGTCGACCCAGCGTGAGCACCCGATAGTGGTCGTCGGCCGGATCGGCTGGGACGCGGATGACACGCTCGCGGCGCTGCGCTCGTTGGGCGAGCGCGCACGCCTGCTCGGGCACGTCTCCGACGCGGCGCTCGTCGAGCTGTATCGGCGCTGCGCGGTGTTCTGCTACCCCTCGCTGTACGAGGGCTTCGGCTTGCCTGTCCTCGAGGCGATGGCCGCGGGCGCTGCGGTCGTCACCTCAGACGTGTCCTCGCTGCCCGAGGTCGGCGGAGACGCGGTCGAATACGCGCACCCGCGCGACCCGGCGAGCATCGCAGCGGCGCTGCGAAATGTCCTCGACTCACCCCGGCGACGCGCGGAGCTCGGCGACGCCGCCCGCCGGCGGGCCGCGAAATTCGACTGGGACAGCACAGCCGCATGCGTGCTCGAGGTGCTGCTGGGGCTCGCAAGCTGAGCAATCGCCGTGGGGGCGTCTGACACACTGGCGCGCATGTCTCGCGCGCCGCGGGTTCTGTTCCTAAACCCGAACCACGAGGACTACCTCGCGGACGGCGTCTTCCACGGTCTGCGCACGCTCCTGGGCGAGAACGCGGTCGACTTTCCCAAGGCCGAGTACATGTACGACACCGTCAGCGCCGGCACGCTCGGGCGGGTACGCGGCGGCGGCTTCACCCTCTACGGGCTGCTCGGCGAGGTGCCGATCGATCGCGACCACGTGCTGCCGCGCGCGCTCGACGGCGAGTTCGACCTCGTCGTCTTCGGCGACATCTGGCGCACGTTCGGGCTGTGGGCCGAATGGGGTCCGCAGCTGCGTTCGGCAGGAGTGGCGATGGCCGTCCTCGATGGGGCCGACAGGGTCGAGCCGTACCCCTATGCGGGGCTGTGGTGGCGGGTCCCCGGCTGGTGGTTCCTGCCCCGCGCGCACAACCGCGCCGCCTACTTCAAGCGCGAGATCACGCCGCTCACCCGCTGGTTCGCCTCCTATCTGATGCTGCCGCCGGTGATCGGGCGCAGGCTCGGACTGAGGCCGATCTCGTTCTCGATCCCCGCCGAGAAGATCCTCGCGGCGCCGACGCAGAAGGACAAGGACTTCCCTGTGCACATCGTCGACCGCGAGCTGGCGGCGCGCGTGGGCGGCCAGCGGGAGCACGCCTTCAGGCTCGAGTCCGACTATCGCGGCGACCTCGCGCGGGCGCGCTTCGGCATCACGACCAAGCGCGAAGGCTGGGATGCGCTGCGCCACTACGAGATCGCCGCGAGCGCGACCGTGCCGTGCTTTCGCGCGCTCGATCGCAAGCCCGCCACCTGCGCCCCGTTCGGTCTCGATGCTTCCAACTCCCTGACATATACCGACGCCGAGGACTTGATGGCGCAGATAGGGGCGCTCGGCGACGAGGACTACCGCCGTCTACAGGCCGGAGCGCTGGCGTGGGCCCGCGCGAACACGACAGTTGTGCGTGCTCGGACACTGCTGGCTGCGTGCGGCCTGGAGCCCGGTCCGCCCGACCCCCACGATGCGCCCGAGCAGCGCCTGTCGCATGAGCAGCGCGCGTCGCACGAGCAGCGCGCATGAACGACATAACAGGCATGGCGCCGCCCTCGACGCCGGCAGCCGACGACCCGTTCTCGGCCGGCGAGGCCGGCGTGCGCGTGATTCGCGGCGGCGGGATGCGCGTGGCGGGCTCGCTGGCGGGCGTCCTCGCCGGGACCATCAGCGCTCCGCTCGTGGTCCGTCATCTCGGCGTGACCGACTACGGCCACTACCTCACGGTGACGAGCGTCATCTTCGTCGTCACCGCGCTCACCGAGGGCGGGCTCGCGAACGTCGCGGTGCGCCTGTTCAGCGTCAGCGACCGCGAGCGCCAGAGCTCGCTGGTCGCCAACCTCACGGGCCTGCGGCTCGCGCTCGGCGCGATCGGCGCGTTGGGGGCTGTGGGCTTCGGGCTGCTTGCCGGCTACGAAAGCGTGATCGTCCTGGGACTCGCTATCAGCGCCGCAGGCTACGTGCTGGCGGCCGTCCAGGGGTCCTACTCGGTGGCGCTGTCAGGGGCCTTGCGGCTTCCGGCGCTGGCTGCGATCGACCTGCTGCGCTCGCTCACCACCACCGCTCTGCTGGTGGCGCTCGTGATCGCCGGCAGCGGGCTCACCGGCTTCTTCCTGGTATCGGTGATCGTCCAGGCGGTCGCGCTGATCGTCACGGCGGCGCTCGTGCGACACGGGGTCCCATTGCGGCCGGCCTTCGTGGGCTCGCGCTGGCGCGAGCTGCTGCACGAGACCGCGGTGTATGCGCTCGCGGCCACGCTCGGAGCCGTCTACTTCCAGGTGGCGCTGATCGCGATGTCGCTGCTCGACCCGGGACTGCAGACCGGCTACTACGCGATCGCCTTCCGGATCATCGAAATCGTCAACGGCATCCCCTGGCTGCTGGCGGGCTCGGTGCTGCCGGTGTTGGCGGTCGCGGCGGAGAGCGATCACAAACGGCTGCGCTATGTCGCCCAGCGGGTGTTCGAGGGCGCCGCGATCGCCGGGGGCTGGATCGCGATCGTCGTCGTCGTCGGCGCGGGGTTCGCGATCCAGATCATCGCCGGCCCGAAAGGCCACCCCTCGGTCCCGGTGCTGCGGATCATGGCGATCGGGGTCACAGCCACCTTCCTGGTCTCCTCCTGGGGCTACGTGCTGCTGTCGCTGCGGATGTATCGGCAGCTCGCGATCTCCAACGGCGGCGCGCTGCTGCTGGCGCTCGCGCTCAGCCTGATCCTGATCCCGACGCTGCATGCTCGCGGCGGCGCAATCACGACCGTGGCGCTCGAGCTCTCGCTGGCGAGCTCCTATGTGGTGCTGCTGGCCCGGCGCGCGGTGCTGCCCGACGCCCGCTTCCTGCCGCGCTTCGCGCTGGCCGCCGCGCTCGGCCTGGGAGTGGGACTGCTGCTGCTGGAGGTGCACGCGATCGTCGGGGCGATCGGGGCGAGCATCGTCTACTTCGGTGCCCTGTGGCTGTTGGACGCGATTCCCTCCGAGCTGGTCGACTCCCTACCCTGGCGGCGATGATCTCGCTCTGCGTCGCGGCGTACAAGGTGCATCCGCCACCAAACGCGGCCGCGCTCGCGGGCGCGCTCACAGAGGCGCTCGACGGACGCGAGGGCGAGCTGGTCGTGGCTCTGAACGGGATCGACGCCCGCGCGGCCGAGCTTCCGCCCGATGCCAGCACCGTCGATCTGGGCGTCAACCGCGGCGTCGCGCCGGCGTGGAACGCCGCCGCGCGCGCGTCGCGCGGGGAGGTGCTCGTGTTCTGCAACGACGACGTCGAGCTCGGCCCGCGCTCGCTGGCGCTGCTCGCGCAGGCGCTCGAGGAGAAGCCGCGCGCGGTCGTCGGCCCGCTCGGCTCCTGCTGGGACCTGGTCCGCGGCGAGCATCGGACGTGGGTGGATCCCGACGTCCCGCAGGGGCGCGGAGGGCTCGCCGAGTGCGATGTCGTCTCGGGCTTTCTGTTCGCGTGCCGGCGGCGCACGTGGGAGGAGGTCGGCGGCTTCGACGAGTTCTACGCGCCTGCATCGTGGGAGGAGGTCGACTTCTGCACGGCCGTGCGCGCGGCAGGCGGCCGCTGCTACGCGGTCCCGGGCGTGCGCTACGGGCACGAGTGGGGGGTCTCACGCAGGCAGCCGCCGTGGACGCGGGCGCGCTGGGACGGTCGCTCGGAGACCTGGCGCTCGATCCATCGCCGCAATCGCCGGCACTTCCTCACGAAGTGGGCGAGCGAGGCGCGGGCCGGCGCGCTGGCCAGCTCGGCATGAGGAAGGTGATCGCCTCGATCGGCACCGGGCCGCAGTCACGGCTGCTGCGTATCGCCACGCGCTCGTTTCGCCGCTACAGCGCGCGGCATGGCTACGAGCTGGCGCTCAGGACTGAGGTGCTCGACCCCTCGCGGCCGGCTCCATGGTCGAAGATCCGGCTGCTGCGCGAGCTCGCGGGCAGCCATGACCTGGTCCTGTGGCTCGATGCCGATCTCGTGGTCGTCGACACCAAGCTCGATATCGCCAGCGAGCTCGAGCCCGGGCGCTTCCTGTACATGGTCGAGCACCAGACCAAGGAGGGTCGGATGCCGAACTCGGGCGTGATGCTGCTGCGCGGCGGCGCCGAGACGATCGCATTCCTCGACGAGGTCTACGCCCAGCAGGACCTCGTCGAGCACCGCTGGTGGGAGAACGCCGCTATCTGTCGCCTGCTCGGCTACCAGCTCGACCCCGTACGACCGGGGCCGCCGACCGCGCTGCTGCGCGAGCACACGCGGTTCATCTCGGGGCGCTGGAACTCGATCCCCGACGCGCCTGCGTCCGATCCCCGCATCCGCCACTACCCCGGCTACTCGCTGAAGGTGCGCGCCGCGCTGATGGCGCGGGACGAGCTTCTGCGCCGTTAGCGGGCAATCAGACCCGTTGGCCGACCGCCCGCAGCAGCTCGTGACCGCTCGGATGCTCGCAGCGAGGATCTCCTAGCCACATCGCGGCCTTTACGCGCCCCGCCAGGTGGCGGGGCCTGATGCGGTGGCGCATCCGCAGGTACGGCGTGATGGCGGTGGTTCGCAGATCGCAGACCTGCAGCCCTGCACGGTCGAACGCAGCTCGCAGTGTCGAGGGTGAGAACTGGTTCACATGAACGTCGGGCTCCAACGACGGCCAGGCGCCACCCATTCGTTGGGCGACAGCGCTGCCGGCGTTTGGGACCTCGACGGCAAGCGTTCCGCGCGGAGCCAGGGCGGAGACCAGCTTCCGCAGCTGCTCCACCGGGTGAGGCAGATGCTCGAGCACATGCCACAGCGTGACCGTCTCATAGGAGGACGCCTGCAGATCGGCGTCCTCGACACCACCATCGCGAACGTCGACGCCGAGTTGCTCGCGAGCTGCCCGCGCAAAGCTCGGCACCGGCTCGACTCCCGAGGCCTCGAAGCCCCGTGCATCGGCCTCGGCAACAAAGGCTCCACCAGCGGCGCCCACGTCGAGCAGCCGACCTCCGCGCACCCATGGCTCGAGGTAGCGCAGACGGACACCCGCATCGCGTCGCCGATCATTGAGCTGTGCCAGATAGTGCTCTCCCCGCATGTCCTCGTAATCGCCGCCGGTGTATACGCTGACGAGCGCGCTCTGATCCAGGTCGGGACGGAACGCGAAGCCGCAGGACTCGCATTCCAAAAACGGCGCGGGCGCAAACCGACCGCAGCTCACAGTCCCGCCGTCACAAATCCAGCACCGATTCACCGCCGACAGGCTAGCCAAGATGCCGTCTGCGGCAAGGCGTTCGTGGGCTCAGATCCCGTGGCAGCAGCGTGGCTTCAGGGGCGAGCGCTCGAGCACGCTGATCGTCGCGTGGTTGACGAGCGCGCGCAGCTTCTCGCTCAGATGGCGCGTCGGGTAGGCGCCGCCGATCTCGTCGGGGTGCACGTAGGTGGCACCGAGGAAGTTCGCGCGCAGACGGCCCTTGTGTCGCATCCAGGCGTCGACCCGGGCCTCGAATGAGAGCGTCACGTGCGCCATCGGATAGCGGCGGGTGGCCAGGCACCGCTCGGAGTAGATCGGCGCAGCGAGCTCGCTGCGCCGGCACAGGAACAGCTGATCGCTGAACCCGAGACCGAGCGCGAACTCGCCTGTGCGGGCGATCGTCTCGCGATCCAGCGTGTCGCGCCCGCCGGCAGGTACGTGCCAGCGCGGGTTGGCGACCATCACGCGCCGGTCGCTCTGCATCAGCGCGATCGACGGAGTGACCCAGTCGTGCGGCGCCCGCATGCGCACCTCCGCGTCGCAGTGGACCACCCAGTCCGGTCCTGGGAGTGTCACGAGCACAAGCCCCCAGTCGGTGAAATAGGGCGCCCGGGCGATGTCCTGCGCCGCGAGTCCCGTGCGCAGCAGCGCCGTCTCGATGTGATCCTCGACGAAGAACCAGGCGTCCAGCTCGCCCGCCTGCACCAGGCTGCGCGCCCGCGCCTGCGCGTCGGAGCGATCCTCGACGTTGTTGATGATCGCGGTGCGGCGCGTGAACGTGAGCGCGTGTTCGCGGGTCAGCGTGTCGAAGAAGCCCGGCGCCAGCACCTCGCGATACGTCCGCTCGTAGGTGTTCACGCAGAAGTCGACCTCCGACACATGCTCAGGTTATTGACGGCGCCGGTGATCACCGTCGCCGTCAGGACGCCAGTCGCCGCCCCAGCGCCGAGGCCGGTCGGCGATCGGTCCGCGGCCGCGCGCCGCTGATATGGTCGTCGCCATGGATCGGCTCGGTCCGTGGTCTTCGGCGCTCGAGCTCGCGAGTGCGCTGCGCAACCGTGAGCTCTCGGCGCTCGAGCTGCTCGACGCCTGCCTGGCGGCGACCGACGAGCTCAACCCCGAGCTGAACGCGGTCATCTGGCGCAACGACGAGCAGGCGCGAGCGAGCGCGAGCGAGGCCGACCGCCGCCTGGCCGCGGGCGACCCGGCCCCATTCCTGGGCGTGCCGATGCCGATCAAGGATCTCACGCCGGTCGCGGGCTGGCCGGTGACTTACGGCTCCCACGGCGCTGCGGCGGGAGCGAGCGAGCAGAGCGAGCTGGTCGTCGACGCGCTCGCGCGCGCGGGCTTCGTGTTCTGCGGGCGCACCAACACGCCCGAGTTCGGCGTGCTGACGGTCGCCGAGAACAGCCGCTACGGTCCGAGCCGCAACCCCTGGGACCTCGAGCGCTCTCCGGGTGGCTCGAGCGGGGGCGCTGCTGCGGCGGTGGCCGGCGGCCTGTTCCCGATCGCCCACGCCAACGACGGCGGCGGCTCGATCCGGATTCCCGCCTCCTACTGCGGCCTCGTCGGACTGAAGCCGAGCCGCGGGCGCGTGCCGCGACTCGCCCAGAGCTGGCTCGGGGCGGTCGTCGAGGGCGTCGTCGCCCATACGGTCGCCGACTCAGCAGCGGTGCTCGATCAGATCTCCACGCCGGACCCGCTCGCCTGGTACAACGCGCCCGCCCCTGCGCGTCCGTTCGCGGCGGAGCTCGACGCCCCGCCGCGGCAGCTGCGGGTCGGCCTGATGGCGCAGGCGCCGCTTCAGATCCCGACCGCGCCCGCCTGCAGCGAGGCGGCGCGCCTCGCCGCGACTGCGCTCGCCGAGCTCGGGCACTCGGTCGAAGAGGTCGAGGTGGCGACGGTCTCCGAGCAGATGATCCCGCCCTTCATCGTGCTGACGCAGGCCGGCCTGGCCGAGTACGAGGACATCGACTGGTCGGCCGTCGAGCCGCACGTCGCGCACCAGCGGCGCCTCAGCGACGAGATCGGCGCCGGCGACTACGTCCTCGCGGGTAGGGCGCTGGAGCTGCTCAGCCGCCAGGAGGTTGCGCGCTGGGGGCGTGACTTCGACGTGCTGCTGACGCCCACCTCCGCGATCGAGCCGCCGGTCGCGGGGGCGATCCTCGAGTCCCAGCACAGCACTCCCGAGCTGCCCGTCGCGGACGTCGTGGCAAGCGTGTCGTTCACGGCGTTCGGCAACGTCGCGGGCCTTCCAGCGGTGAGCATGCCACTGCACTGGACCGCACAGGAGCTCCCGATCGGCGTCCAGCTGACCGGCGGCCCCTGGCAGGAGGCGACGCTGATCGCGCTGGCGGCTCAGCTCGAGCGGGCGCTGCCCTGGCGCGAGCGCCGGCCGTCGCTGGCGAGGACCGCCTGACCCCGGAGAGCCGTGCGCTTCGCGGTCAAGTTCCTCGGCTGCAAGGTCTCCCAGGCAGACGCCATGCTGGCTCGCCGCCGGCTGCTGGCCGCCGGTCACCTGGAGGTTCCCGCGGACGAGGCCGAGCTGCACGTGATCAACACCTGCTGCATCACGCGTGAGGCGGAGGCCAAGTCGCGCCAGTCGGTGCGACGCTCGCTGCAGAGCGCGCGGCAGGTGTACGTGGGCGGCTGCGCGGTCAACCTGCAGGCGTCGCAGTTCGCGTCGATCGACCCCGCGGTGGTGCCGTTCGTGGGCACGGCAGACGACGTCGCCGAGGCGATGGCGGGGGCGCTGGGCTCGTGCGTCGATCTCGAGCACGACGTGCTCGCGCGCGAGGCCGCGCCCGCGCGAGGAGGCGGCTCGGCAGCCGACCTGGGCGAGTGGTCGGGAGGGCGCACGCGCGGGTTCGTGAAGGTGCAGGACGGCTGCGACTGCCATTGCGCGTACTGCGTGATCCCCACCGTCCGCGGCAGCGCGCGCTCGCGACCCGCCTCGGCGG
Source organism: uncultured Solirubrobacterales bacterium (assembly GCA_963706765.1). Classification (GTDB taxonomy): domain Bacteria; phylum Actinomycetota; class Thermoleophilia; order Solirubrobacterales; family Solirubrobacteraceae; genus Palsa-744. The sequence goes on from OY970168.1 coordinate 1,278,053, forward strand.
TCCTGCGCGAGGTCCGGCAGCGCGTCGCGCACGGTCAGCCCGAGATGGTGATCACCGGTATCAGCGTCGGCGACTATCGCGACCCCGAGCGCGGCCTGGAGCTCGGTGAGCTGCTCGAGCAGGCGGCGCGGGTGCCGGGCGTGCAGCGGGTGCGGCTGTCCTCGGTGGAGGTGATCCACGTCAAGGACTCGCTCGTGCGCGCACTGCGCGAGGAGCCGAAGGTCTGCCCGCACCTGCACGTGCCGATGCAGTCCGGTGACGACGAGGTGCTGCGCGCGATGGGACGTCATTACAGCGCCGAGGAGTACCTGCAGACGATCCGCTCTCTGCGCGCTGCGGTGCCGCAGGTCAACGTCACCGCCGACGTGATCGTGGGCTTCCCCAGCGAGGATGAGGAGGCGTTCGAGAACACGCTCGCGATGGTGCGGGCGGCCGGCATCAGCCGCGTGCACAGCTTCTCCTACTCTCCCCGTCCGGGAACCGCCGCCGCGGAGCTGGGCGATCTCGTGCCGCCGGCGGAGAAGAAGCGTCGCTCCCAGCTCCTGCGGGGCCTCTCGGAGGTGAGCTCGCGCACGCACCGCGCTCGCAAGCTCGGCCACCGCGAGCAGGTGCTGGTCGACAAGGTCGCCGACACGCAGTGCTCGGGCTACACCGCCGACTACACCCGCTGCTACCTGCCGGCAGGAACCGCTCGGGCAGGCGAGCTGCTGGACGTCGAGATGACCGAGCTGCACGCCGACGGTCTGCGGGCCGGAATGTCGGCATGATCGCGCCCGCTGCATGACCGCCTCCAGTACATGACCTACCCCCAGCGCATGACCCGCCCCCAGCGCATGACCGCCCCCACCGCCTTGACCGCTCCGCGCATGACCGGCCCCGCCGCGTGATCGCCAAGGAGCTCGACCTCGACCAGTGGTGGGCGGCGGGGGAGCAGGTCGAGCTGGTGCTCGCCGAGATGCCCCGGCGGGTGTTCGTGCGGCGCGTGGGCAGCGGGCCCTCGCTGACGATGCTGCATGGCTTTCCGAGCTCATCGCACGACTGGACGCGGGTGGCGCCCGCGCTCGCGGAGCGCCGCTCGCTGCTGATGTGCGACTTCCTCGGCTTCGGCGCCTCGCAGAAGCCGCGCGATCACACCTACTCGATCCACGAGCAGGCCGATCTCGTCGAGCGCCTGTGGGCGCGAGAGGGGGTCTCGGCCACGACCATCGTCGCCCACGACTACGCCCTGTCGGTCGCGCAGGAGCTGCTCGCACGCCGGGGCGAAGGCTCGCTGGGAGTGGAGCTGAAGGGCGTCCACCTGCTCAACGGCGGCCTGTACCCGGAGCTGCACCGCCCGCAGCCGACCCAGACCGCGCTGCGTGATCCCGAGCAGGGACCTCAGGTCAGTGCGCTGATCACGGGTGAGCTGTTCACGGCGGGCCTGCGCCCGACATTTGCGCCCGATTTCGACGCGGCCCACTGCAGCGAGGAGATCTGGCGCGCGATGAACCGCGACGAGGGGCAGCTGATATTGCACCGCCTGATCGGCTACATGAGCGACCGCGACGAGCACCGCGATCGCTGGGTGGCAGCGATCGAGCAAACCGACGTGCCACTTGCATTCGTGTGGGGGATGCTCGATCCGATCTCCGGTGCCCACATGGCCGAGCGGATCGGCGAGCGCCTGCCCGATGCGCCGTTGCTCGCGCTGGCTGAGGTCAGCCATTGGCCCGCGCTGGAAGCGCCACAGCGTGTCGTGGCGCAGATCCTCGGCGAGTAAGCGGACCATTCTGTGCGCTCGAGCGAGCCGACTGTCGCAGTGGTTGGACACGTCGAGTGGGTGCAGTTCGGCAACGTCCACGAGGTGCCGCGCGCAGGCGATGTCGTGCATGCGCGCGATCCATTCGCGGAGCCGGCGGGTGGTGGCGCGGTCGCGGCTGTGCAGCTCGCGCGCCTGGCCGGTCGATCGCTGCTGTTCACAGCCCTCGGCGAAGACGATCCCGGCGAGCGCTCGCGGGTGCGCCTGCAAGAGCTCGGCGTCGAGGTTCTGGCGGCGCGACGGGCGGCACCGACCAGACAGGCGCTGACGCTGATCGACGACGCGGGCGAGCGCACGATCACGACCCTCGGCGAGCGACTGGAACCGCGCGGCGCCGACGCGGAGCTGCCCTGGGAGCGCCTGCAAGACGCCGATGCCGTCTACTTCACCGCCGGTGACCTCGACGCGCTGCGTGCCGCGCGAGCCGCGCACACGCTGGTCGCGAGCCCGCGCGCGGCGCACGCGCTCGGGCACGGCGTCGCCCTCGACGCGCTCGTGCTGAGCGCCGAGGACGAGATCGAGCGCCGTTGTGCGACACGCGCGGAAGGAGAGGCGGCGGTGGTCGTCCTCACTGAAGGCGCAAGCGGCGGGCAGTATCGCGAGCGCGGCGGGCGCTCGGGGCGCTGGAACGCCGCCGCGGCGCCCGGTCCGATCGCCGACTCCTACGGCAGCGGTGACTCGTTCGCCGCGGGGCTCGCCTACGGGCTTGCAGCGAAGATGGACTTGCAGCACGCGCTGAACCTCGCGGCGCGCTGTGGCGCCGCCTGCCTCACCGGCCGCGGGCCCTACTCGTGCCAGCTCACCGGGCCCGCCGAGCACAGTGGGAGCATCGCGGGATGAACGAGACGCCGCTGGCCACCCTCACGCTGCACGACACCGGCTCGCAGCTGCAGGCGAGCTTCGTGCCCGCGGCGGGAATGCTGTGCTGCTCGCTGCGCCAGGGCGACCGCGAGCTGCTCGCCCAGAACGCGGGCGTGCGCGCATACGCAGAGCACGGCAAGACGATGGGAATCCCGCTGCTGTACCCGTGGGCGAATCGTCTCGCCGGCTTCGAGTACGAACAGGCGGGCCACCGAGTCACGATCGCCGATGACCCCGGGCGGATCGCGCTGGACCCGCATGGCCTGCCGATCCACGGCGCGATCCCCGGCACGATGCGCTGGCAGCCGCTCGACGCGCCGGCGACCTCGCCCCAGGCGCTGAGCGCGCAGCTGCGCTGGAGCCCCGAGCAAGGCGTGCCATTCGGCCTGTTTCCCTTCCGTCACGACCTCGCCTACGAGGCGCGCCTACAGGACGGGCGTCTTCAGATCGCGGTCACCGTCGATGCCTGTGGCGAGGACGTCGTGCCGGTGACGTTCGGCTTTCACCCCTATCTCTCGCCTCCCGACGCATCGCCCCGCGAGCGCTGGCAGGTGGAGCTGCCGGCGATGCGACACATCGCGTTGGACGCCAGGCAGATCCCACTCGCTCCAGAGCAGGAGCAGCCCAGCCGGACGTTCGAGCTCGGCGGCCAGGAGTTCGACGACGGTTTCGATTCGCTCGCCGAGCGGCCCCGCTTCGCGGTCGTGAGCGAGTCTGGTCGGCTCGAGCTCGAGTTCCTCGAGGGCTACAGCTGCGCCCAGGTTTACGCCCCCCTGTCGGGACGTTTCATCTGCTTCGAGCCGATGACAGCGCAAACCAACGCGCTGATCAGCGGCGCGGGCCTGCGGCTGCTCGCCCCCGGCGAGACCCACCGTGCCAGCTTCTCGGTACGCGCGTCCTAGGTTGCTCGGCGTCGCGCAGGCGACTCGCTTGCAACGTCAGGGCACCAGCACGATCTTGCTGTGCGAGCCTGCCTCCAGGCGTCGCCAGGCCTCGTGGACCTGCTCGAGCGGGAACGACTCCGAGCCGATCCGCAGCTCGCCCGGCGGCCTCGGCCATCTGCGCGGAAGCGTCGCGCTTCATCGGCTCGCGGAACTCCCCGGGACTCGGAACGCCGAACTGCTCGAGCACCGCGGCCCTCATGGCAGCGCGCGCTCCCCGTCGTCGGCGACCATGCCGCCGAGCTCGACCGTGCCATCGGGCAGCGGACGGCACTCGATCCGGCATCCCGGTCCCTGCTCGATCGTCAGAGGCCTGCGCAGGGCCGCGCACAGAGCGATCGACGCCGAGCCCGTCGCCGGATCCTCGGCCACGCCGAGCTCGGGAGCGAACACGCGCGCCCGGACTGCGCCGCTGCCCTCGTCCTGCCAGGCCCACACCTGCACGCTGCCGTGATCGGGCACTTCGAAGGCGTCGACGTCCGCGGGTGAGGCAAGCTCGACGCGATCGAACCGAGGCGTCCACTCGGGGCGCGCGGTGATCCACGCGCGCCCATCCTGCGCGCGAGCCGGCACGTCGCCTGCGGGCGGGCGCAGAAGGGGCTCGTGCAGCAACCAGGCACAGCCGACGAGCGGATGGCCCGCGAACGGCAGCTCGGTGGCGGGGGTGAAGATCTGCAGACGTGCGCCGTCCTCGACGAACACCGTCTCGCTGTAGCCCAGCTCGGTGGCGATCTGCTGGCGCCGGCCCTGCTCGACGGCGCCCGCATCGCGAACGATCCCGAGCGGGTTGCCCGACCGCCCGTCCGCATCGGTGAATACGCGCAACACTCGCACGAGCAGAGCCTCGCCGTCCGCCATCGCGCAATCGTCGCAGACCGCGGCCGCTCACAGACCACGGCCGGACGGACTTGCTCGCAGGCTATCTTGAACGTCTTAGCCCAACCTATACGCTCAAGTGGTGGAACTCAGCGTCAACGCATATGTCGTGCTTGGCCTCGTGCGCCTCGGCTCGCGCTCGGGCTATGAGATCAAGCGCGCCGCCGAAGCCTCGACACGCTTCTTCTGGGCACTCTCCCCGCCGCAGATCTACAGCGAGCTGGCGGCGCTCGAGCGTTCGAAGCTGCTGCGCGGACGGGAGTCGCCGCGCGGCGGGCGCCAGCGCCGCGTGTACGAGCTCACCCCCGCCGGGGAGCAGGCTTTGCGCGATTGGCTGCGCGCGCCCGGCGAGCAGACGATGGAGGTCCGTGACATCGCGCTGCTGAAGCTCTTCTTCGCCGACGTGCTGACGCCCGCGGAGGTGCTCGAGCAGGTCGACACGATGCGCCAGCGCTCCCAGGCGGCGCTCGAGCGCTTCCAGGCCCAGATCATCCCGCTCGCCGAACGGACCGACGACGCGGGCGCGCATTTCCCACTGGTCGCAGCGCGTTATGCAGAGCGCATGCACCAGTGGATCATCGCCTGGTGCGATGAGCTCGAAGCCGAGCTCCGGCGCGAACAGCGATCGGGGCGCCGGGCCGGTCGCGCGCTCGCGCCCCAGCGCTGAGGGCGGCACGGTCCTCCGCACACGTCAGGGTCGCGCGGCGTCGGGGTCGCTTCAATGGCCGGGGCCGCTTGGGCAGTCAGGGCCGCCAGGGCTCGCGGCCGCCAGAGCTCAGGGCCGCCAGGCGCTCGTATCCGGAAGCGGCGTCAGCGCGTGTTCGATCTGCGCGCGACGGGACTGGAATGCCGGCGGCAGCGAGAGGCTCTGCCCCATGGTCTCCCGGGGCTCGTCTGCGACGAAGCCGGCGCCGTCGATCGTCGCGAGCTCATACAGGATCCCGCTGGGCTCGCGGAAGTAGACCGAGTGAAAGTAGAAGCGATCGATGATCGGCGTGGGCGAGGCGCCGAAGCGGGTGACGCGCTCGCGCCAGCGCTCCTGCTCGGCGTCGTACACGGCCCAGGCGATGTGGTGCACGGTTCCGGCAGCGCCGACGCCGCGGCGAGGGTCGTGCTCGAATGTGATGCGCGAGCCACGATGCGCGCCGCGTGCTTGCCAGGTGTGATCGCCTTGATGCTCGAAACCGAGCCCATCGCGAACCAGCGCCTCGCTCGAGTCGATGTCGGCAACGACCGCGTGTACGGCGGAGAAGCCCTGCAGCGCATGTTCGGCGGGCACCTGATTGGAGAGGGCCAGGAGAGGCGCATCGGTCGTGTCCTCGACGACGAGCTCGTGGTTCATCCCCTCTGGGTCCCAGAAGCGCAGCGCTCCGGCCTCGCGCTTGAACTCGACGCCCTCGTTCTCGAAGCGCTGGGACCAGAAGTCGAACGCCTCCTCGGAGGCGACCCGATGCGCGATCCTCTCCACCATCCCAGCGCCCGCACGGCCAGGCTGCAGGCCCGGATAGACGAAGAACGTGATGTCGGCCCCCGCAGAGCCCTGCTCGTCGGAGTAGAACAGGTGATAGACGTTCGGTTCGTCCTGATTGACCGTCTTCTTCACCATCCGCAAGCCGAGCACGCGCGCGTAGAAGTCGACGTTGCGCGGCCCATCGCCGGTGATCAGCGTGATGTGGTGGATGCCCTCGATCGGGCGCATTCCATCTGGCTCGACAGCTGAGACCACGCCCCGACGGTAGCGCCTGGAGTGGTCAGCCGGCCCTGCGGTGCCGGTCGTTCCCTCAGGCCCGCCCCGCCGAGCTCGCATGCGCCTGCACGTCGATCACGCGGCGCTCGTGGGTTCCGAGGCCGATCACGCGCGCGCCCTCGCGCACCTCGACGTCGAAGCGCAGCTTGCGCTCCTCGAGGACCTCGCGCAGAGTCGCAGAGACCGTGCAGCTCGCCCCCTCCAGCGCCCCCGCGACGTGCTTCACGCAGACTTCGAAGCCGACCGTCGCGCGTCCCTGGGGAAGCTGTTCCTGGGACAGGATCGAGGCGTTGCGCTCCATCATCGCGATCATCGCCGGGGTCGAGAGCACGCGCAGCGCGAGCCGTCCGCCGACATCGGTCATCAGCCGCTCGTCGACGACGAAGCTGTCCTCGCGTGAGATCCCCGGCTCCAGTGCCACGGCGAGATCGTATGCGAGTGTCTACTCTGTGCCGGCTGCGAGCACTCATCGCGACTTGAGCGCGCGAGCTTCAGCTCGCCCGCGAGCAGCTCCATCAGCAGGGCGTCGTGCCAGCCGGCCCCGTCGCCGTCGCGCTCATATGCGCGCATGATTCCGACGGGCACGAAGCCGACCGCCTCATAGCCCTGATCGCGGTCACGTTCGCCGCCGCAGGATCGACGGTCATGCGGTGATGGCCGCGCTCCTCGATCAGACTGCGCGCGAGCGTCCGCAACGCCGCAGAGCCGAGGCCGCGGCCGTGAAGCGCCGGGTCGAGGAAGATGTCGAGCGCCCCGTGACGGTACTTCGGCTCGCTCTCCTCCCAGAACTGGATCAAGCCCCCGATCGCCCCGGCGACCTCGATCGTCAGCCTGGTGGACTCGGGCTCGTCCCAGGGGAAGTCTGGGGGCGGCGAATCCCACCAGCGCGCAACCTGCGGGGTGCTGTGAATCCGCCAAAGCTCGTTCTCATCGCCGGGTGCAAGCGCCCGCAGCACGAGCCGGTCCTCAGGGGCGGTTTCATCGTGCTCGCCCAAGCCGCCTGACACATGCACGAGTGTAGGATCGAGCTTCCCTCCCCCCGAGCAGGTGCTCGACTTCCGTGGCTAGCAACGAGATGCCAGACCGTCTCTACTTCACCGACTCCGACGAGGCGAACGAGCTGATCGCCTCCGACCCGATGGCGCTGCTGATCGGATTCTCGCTCGATCAGCAGGTCACGGTCCAGAAGGCCTTCTCGGGACCCCTGGTGCTGCGCGAGCGCGTCGGGTCACTCGACCCCGGCAGGCTGGCCGCGGCCGACCTCGAGCCGGTGTTCCGCGAGAAACCGGCGATCCATCGCTTTCCCGGCTCGATGGCCGGACGCGTGCACGATCTCGCCGCGCACATCTGCGAGGAGTACGACGGCGATGCGGCGCGGGTCTGGACCGGCGCGAAGGATGGCGCGACGCTGCGCGCGAACATCGAGGCGCTGCCGGGCTTCGGGGAGATGAAGGTCAAGTCGCTCGCCGCCGTGCTCGCCAACCGCTTCGGCGTCAATGCGGCCAGGCCGCTCGTGCCGCCGCATCCCACGCTCGGCGACGTCGACAGCCCGCAGGCGCTCGTCGATTACCAGGCAGCCAAGCGCGCGCACAAGGCGGAGTGGAGCGGCAAGCGCTGAAGGGCCCGGGGAGCCGCGACGTCGTCCGGCGACAGCGGGTGCCGGCGGCGGGACCCTTCAGCCCGCCGCCGGCTCTCCGGCCTGTGGCACCGGCGGCATGCCCATCAATTCGCGCATTTCATTCGTGCTGTTCGTGGCGGGGAATGCCTCGTTAGGGACGGGCACGCCCAAGCGTTCGCAGATCGGCTCCCATCCCTCTGGCGCGGTCCACTCCAGCAGCCGGCCTGCGGGCACGCCCGCACGCACCTCGGCGTTGTGGCGTTCGAAAGCGTCCATCATCGCCGTGGGGTTTCCCAGATCGTCAGAGAAGCGCTCGCCAAACATCTTGGGAACGGCACTCCCGAACCACTGCTCGAGCCCGGGCGGTGGGCTGTCGAAGACGTGGAAGATCGTGTTGGAAGCGCTGCGGTACCAGGCATCGGCGTCGCGCGTGGAGAGCACCACGAGCGCGTTGGGGTTCGCAGCCGAGATCTCGCGCCAGAAGGAGGCTCCCGGCCAGTCGACCTGCGCCACATAGCCGCTCAGCAGCTGCTGCCAATCCACATCGCGGCCATCGATCGCGTCCGTCCAGCCTGGCACCTGAGCGACGGGGTCGCCAATGATCTCGCGCATGTGGTGACAGCGTCCTCCGAGCAGCTGCTCGAGCGCCAGCTTCAGCGACGCTGTGCCCGTCCGTCCCACGCCGGCTCCGACGACCTTCAGTTCCATGTCCCCTCCCCCCTTGTCTATCCGACCCGGAATCCTGCCGATCCGGATCGTATCGAGTGTTCTCGGCGCTGGACGCACGGCTAAAGCACGCATATCGATCCACCGATGGGTGCTATGACGATGCACATGCGCGCGATCACAGGAGCTCTGCTGACGCTGCTCGCAGCGCTCGCTCTGGCGATCACTACGGGGGGCTGCGGCTCTTCGACCGCCACACTCGACCCCGTCGCCCAGGCGGCCGACGTCACCTCCCAGTCGGGCGGCGCACACATCGCCATCTCGGCCCAGGCGAGCGGGGGTGGGCTGCCGAGCGGCTTCTCCTTGAGCGGAAGCGGGTTCTTCAACTACGACAGGCACGAAGGCCAGCTGACGATGAATATCTCGGGCGTGCCTGCAAGCGTCGGGACAAACCTGCCGCCGGGTGGGGTGCAGATGGAAGAGCTCTTCACGTCCTCGAGCGCCTACATCGGCTCTTCGGTGCTGGACGGGAAGCTCCCGAACGGTGCGCGCTGGATGAAGCTCGACCTCAGTCGCTTCAGCCAGGCGCTCGGGCTCAGCCCGGGCCAGCTCACGGGCGGGCAGTCGAATCCCGCACAGATGCTCGAATACCTCAAGGCCAGCGGCGGCTCGGTCACCGTGGTCGGTCACGAATCGGTGCGCGGCGTGCAGACCACGCGCTACAGAGGAACCATCGACCTGCGCAAGGCCGCGGAAGTGCTTCCGTCGAGCAACCGCTCACAGCTGCAGGCGGCGATGCAGAAGGTCATCGAAGAGACTGGAGCGAGCGGCTATCCGGTCGAAGTCTGGGTCGACGGCGACCGTCGCGTGCGGCGGATGACGATGGAGATTCCGCTGACACTGGAAGGACAACAGCGAGTCCAGATGAGCGTCACGGTCGAACTGTTCGCCTTCGGTCCCACCCCGACCGTCACGCCGCCGTCCGAAGGCGAAGTCTATGACGCGACCCAGGCCGCGCTGAGCGGGCTGCAGGCTCTGAACGGCAGCAGCTGAGCACCGCACGCCAGGTAGGCTTGCGCGCAACGCGAACAGGTCGCGTCCGCTTGCCAACGCGGCGAGGCGGCGCGCCAAGGGAGAGTCGATGATGAACCGCCGAGCCGCAGTTGCCGTACTGGCGAGCGTCGCAGCGAGCGCCGTCGGGCTGACCGGGTCAGCGCCTGCGCTCGCAGGCTGATCGGGCCACTGGACGAGCGCCCAATGCAACCGGGCAGTCGTACAGTGGTCACACAAACATCCCAAAGCGAGCGTCAAAGAATCGGCGAAGTACATCGCGAGCCTCAAACACGAGCACGGCTGCAAGTTTGGCGCGCTCTGAGCTCGACGCCGCCCGCGTCAGCGAGGGCAGGCGGGGGCGGAGCACGCGTGGAGCAGGAGAAGCGGTGTCGCTGATCGAGCGTGGCGTCGGTCGGTGCGGCCTCGCGCTTGCCATGTCGCTGGCGCTCGCGTGCGCCACCGTCGCCGCAGCAGCCGGGGCGTCCCCGCCGGCGCCTGCAGATCGGACCGCTCGAGCCCTGACGCTCGAGTGGGTCGGTGACATCGCGCTGAGCGCGCAGCGAGGGCTGCCGCCGGGCGGCATCGTGCGGGCGCTCGCGCCGGTGCGTAGAACATTGCGCCACGCCGACGTTACGCTCGGAAACCTCGAGGGCACGCTGTCGGTTGGTGGCACCTCGAAGTGCGGAGGCATCGGCGGGGGGACGTGCTTCGCCTTCCAAGCTCCGCGCTCCTACGCCGCGGGGCTGCGCTCGCTCGGCTTCGATCTCGTCAACCAGGCGAACAACCACTCACTCGACTATGGGCCTGCTGGTCGACGTCAGACGCTCGCGGCGCTGAAGCATGCGGGCGTCGCGCAGACGGGCCTCCCCGGGGAGGTGACCGTCCTGCACGTCGCCGGCAGGAAAATCGCTTTCGTCGGCTTCGCCCCGTACCCCTATGACGCGAACCTGCTCGACATACCCGCCGCCAAGGCGCTGGTCCGGCGGGCGCGCGCGCGGGCTTCGCTCGTGGTGGTGATCATCCATGCGGGAGCCGAGGGTGCCGATCGCCTGCATACCCCGCGCGGCAGCGAGTACTACCTCGGCGAGAATCGCGGCGACGCCCGCGCGTTCGCCCACGCGGTGATCGACGCCGGTGCCTCGATCGTGCTCGGCTCGGGCCCGCATGTGATCCGCGGTATCGAGCGCTACCACCGACGGCTGATCGCCTACTCGCTCGGCAACTTCGTCGGCTACCACACGCTCGGCGCCGGAGGAGTTCTGTCGCAGAGCGCGATCCTGCGCGTGACGCTCGGTGCCGGCGGTGCGGTGCTCGGGGGGCGCTGGATTCCGATCAAGCTCGTCGACGGGCTGCCACGCCCCGATCCCAGCGACGCGAGCGCCAAGCTCGTATCGGCGCTCTCACGCGCCGACTTCCCGGGGCACAACTTCGTGATCGGCCCGAGCGGACTGTTTCACCTGCCATCGCCGGCTCGAGCGCACGGTTGAGACGCGCTGCGAGCCGAGCAGCAGCCACCGAGCAGACACTCAGAGCAAAGGAGAACAACGTGGACTGGAAACTCGAGCTAGTAGCGATTCCCGTCGCCGACGCCGATCGCGCGAAGGCCTTCTACACCGACCAGCTCGGCTTCAACGCCGATCACGATCACACGGTCAACGAGGAGATTCGCTTCATCCAGCTGACGCCTCCCGGCTCCGATTGCTCGATCGCGCTCGGCAAGGGAGTCATCGAAGCACCGCCCGGCTCGGCCGCCGGCCTGCAGCTGGTCGTCTCCGACATCGACGCCGCACGCGCCCAGCTGCTCGACGGCGGAGTCGAGGTGAGCGAGGTCGAGGTGTTCCCGTGGGGCTCATTCGTGTTCTTCGCCGATCCCGACGGCAACCGCTGGTCGGTGCAGCAGCTTCCCGTTCGCGAATGACGCCCCGTCGACCTCCCATCGACCAGCCGCGGGATGCCTGCGGCTGCTCGATGAACACCCGCGCCGACGGTGGTAACGTCTTGAATGTCCATTCTTGGATGCTTGGCTACAGCCGGTCAACGAATCGACGTGTACTGCATGCGAAGCAACAGGGCATCTGCATTCGGCATATACACGCGGGGCTCACGGTGGCGCCGCAGCGATCTGCTGCTGACCGATGCCGACCGCGAGCGGGCCGCACATACCCTGCGCCAGGCGCTCGCAGAGGGCTCGCTGACCGTCGACGAGGCCGAAGGCCGTCTCGAGGCGGCGTACGCCGCCCGGCGCGAGCACGAGCTCGTGCCCGTGCTCGAGGATCTGCCCCAGCACGTCGCGCGGCGCAGCCGTAGTCTCGACCGCCGGCCCACCTTCCGCCTGCGCGCCCGCCTGGTCGCGTTCGGCGTGATCGCGGCGCTCGTTGCCAGCTCGCTCGTCGGAGCCCACCACGGCCATGGTGGAGGCGCCGTGTGGGTGCTTTGGGTGGTCGGCTTCTTCGCGCTCAGGACGTTCTTCTGGCGCGGGCGCCGCCACCGTCGCTGGAGCGGACTTCCGTCGGCGACGCCGGGCGGGCACGGCAAGGCCGGCTAGCCCCGAGTCGCCTGTCCGCCTGCGTCTAGACCTCGACCTCGACCTCGAACGGCAGCTCGACTTCGCTCGCCGGGAGCCCGCCCTCGACTCCCCAGTTCTCACGCGCCGACTCGGCGGGCGTTCATATCATCGGCGCAGCGGCGAGCACTGACGAGCGACTGCGGAGGCGGCAGATGCAATACGTGAACTTCGGCGAGACGGGCCTGCGGGTCTCGCGCCTGTGCCTGGGAATGATGAGCTACGGCGAGAGCAGCGATCGGCCGTGGGCACTCGACGAGCGGGCCGCCGAGCCGATCGTGCGCGCGGCTGTCGAGGGTGGGATCACGTTCTTCGACACCGCCGACACCTACTCCGCCGGGGCGAGCGAGGTCGCCACCGGGCGGCTCCTGTCGAAGCTGCTCACGCGCGAGGAGCTGGTGATCGCCACCAAGGTGTTCATGCCGATGACGCCAGGCGAGAATGGCGGCGGGCTCTCGCGCAAGCACATCCTCAGTGCCATCGACGCCTCGCTCGATCGCCTGCAGCTCGAGTACGTCGACCTCTACCAGATCCACCGCTGGGATTACCGCGCGCCGATCGAGGAGACGATGGAGGCGTTGCATGAGGTGGTGCGCTCCGGCAAGGCGCGCTATATCGGCGCCAGCAGCATGTTCGCGTGGCAGTTTGCGAAGGCCCAGCACGTCGCCCGCGAGCGCGGTCTGACGCCGTTCGTCTCGATGCAGAACCACTACAACCTGATCTACCGCGAGGAGGAGCGGGAGATGATCCCGCAGTGCATGGACCAGGGCGTCGCCGTGATCCCCTGGAGCCCCCTGGCGCGCGGTGTGCTCGCGGGGAACCGAACGCGCGGCGGCGAGCGCAGGACCACGCGCTCGGACACCGATCAGTTCACCGACTACCTCTACGACCAGCCAACCGACTTCGACGTCGTCGAGCGCGTCGCCCAGGTTGCGGGCGAGCGCGGGCTTCCGCCGGCACAGGTGGCGCTGGCCTGGCTGCTGCACAAGCCGGGCGTGACCGCGCCGATCGTCGGCGCGACGAAGATCGAGCACCTGCAGGACGCGCTGGCGGCCGAGCAGCTGACCCTGAGCGAGCAGGAGATCACCCGGCTCGAGGAGCTCTACGTGCCACACCCCGTGCTCGGGCATGGGTAGCTCGCCCTATAGGAGCTTGCCGATCCCGTTTATCGCCGCGCCGCCCAGCACCACCTCGAGCACAACCCCTGCAGCGCCGGTCGCCAGGGCGGCGAGCACCACGACGAAGTCCTCGAGCAGCACTCCCAGCGAGAGCAGCACCACGCCCAGCGCCGGTAGCGTGTCGAGCCCCGTGAACGGAGGCGCGACGAACGCGGCCAGCGACCCCGCGATGACGAGCAACCCGAATACGACATTGCTCGCGCGGTGGCCGAACAGGAAGCGCAAACGCGGCCGCGAGATTCGCTCGAGCCGACGTATCAACTTCATCAGTCCGGTGATGAACCGGAGCTGACGCTGGCTCGCGACCTCGAGTCGCCGCCAGCGCGCAGGCAGCCATATCCGCTTGCCGCCAAGCGTCAACTGCAGCGCGAGCAGGATCGCGATCAACTCGAACACATGCGTTGCACCGCCGGTCGGCAGCGGCAGCGCCGGAACGCCGAGCAGCAGCACGAACAGCAGCGCGAAGCTCTTCTCTTCGAAGACCTCTATCAGCCCGCCGATCGTCTTCTCCTGATCGCCGCTCAACCAGCGCTGCAGCTCCTCGCTGACCTTCGCCGGCCCCGCCTCGGAAGCGGCACCGCGATCGGGTTGGGGAGCAGCGGCGCGATCGGGGTCGGGGGCCGTGGCCAAGTCGGGCTCGGTAGCGGCTGCCCGGTCGGGCTCGGAATCAGAGCAGCGCTCGGTTTCGGCACCGCGCTGCGATCGCTGCGCCATGCCCTCTGACGATAGTCGTCTCCAGGCCCACCGCTGCTGCCGCGAGGCGGGCCCGGCCTCAGAGCCTCTGCAGGATCGTGCCGGTGCCGGTGCCTCCGGCCGTGCACATCGTGACCAGCCCGAGCTCGCCGTCTGAGCGCTCGAGCTCGTGCAGAAGCGTCGTGATCAGCCTCGCGCCGGAGGCCCCGAGCGGATGGCCGAGCGCCAGCGCGCCGCCATTGACGTTGACGCGGTCCATATCGGGGCGCAGCTCGCGGCGCCAGGCACCCACGACCGCGGCGAAGGCCTCATTGATCTCGATCAGGTCCAGGTCCTCGATCGTCATTCCATTGCGCTCGAGCAGCTGGCGCGTCGCCGGGATCGGTCCGGTGAGCATGATCACCGGGTCGACGCCGACAGTCAGGGCGTCGTAGATGCGCGCCCGCGGCTTCAGCCCGAGCTCGTCCGCCTTCTCGCGTGTCATCAGCAGCACCGCCGCGGCGCCATCTGAGATCTGCGAGGAGTTGCCCGCTGTCACGCTGCCGCCCTGCTTGAACGCGGGCGCCAGCGCGGCGAGCGCCTGGAGGCTCGTATCGCGCCGGATTCCCTGGTCGCTGGCGATAGTCCGGCCGTCGACTCGCAATGGGACGATCTCGCGCTCGAAGCGCCCCTCGTCGGTCGCGCGTGCCGCGAGCTGGTGTGAGCGCAGGCCGAGCTCGTCCTGCTCGGCGCGCGTCACCTCCCAGCGCTCTGCGATCAGCTCGGCCGACAGGCCCTGGGGGATCAGGTCATAGCGCGCCATCAGCTCGGGCGGGAACGGAGTGCCGAGCTCGTCGGCGTGCGCGACGTTGGCGCCCATCGGCACGCGACCCATGTGCTCGACTCCCGCGCCGATCATCACGTCGTGCATGCCAGCCGCGATCAGGCCGGCCGCGAACGACACCGCCTGCTGGCCCGAGCCGCACTGCCGATCGACCGTGCTGGCCGGCGTCGTGAGCGGCAGCCCAGCCTGCAGCCATGCGTTGCGGGCGACGTTGTTGGACTGCTCCCCCACCTGGGTGACGGCGCCCGCCACGACGTCCTCCACGAGCGCCGGGTCGATGCCGGTGCGCTCGATGACCGCGCTGTAGGCGGCGCCGAGCAGCTCGTTGGGGTGCATCTCGCGAAACCAGCCCTTCTCGCGGTGGCCGCGGCCGATCGGGGTTCTAGCGGCGTCGACGATCACCACTTCGCGTCCCTGCAATCGCGATCCGTTCACTCTGGACATCGTGACCTCCGAGGCTGGCTAATGATGTGCTTAGCCAGACTCTAACACGCTAGCTAAGCAGGGCCGAAGTCAGCTACGATCGGTGCCATGCCTGACGTGATCCAGATGAGCGGCGCCCTCGAGCCGCGCGGGGCGTGGAGCGCCGATGAGTGCACGATCGCGCGAACGCTCGAGGTGGTGCGAAATCGCTCGGCGTTCCTGCTGCTGCGCGAGGCCTTCTACGGCACCAGCCGCTTCGAGGACTTCGCTGAGCGGGCGGGCATCAGCGAGACCGTGGCGGCGGCGCGCCTGCGGGAGCTGGTCGCGGAGGGCCTGCTCGAACGCGTGCCATACCGCGAACCGCGGCAGCGCACGCGTCTGCGCTACCGCCTGACCGCCAAGGGATCCGACCTGCTGCCGGTGCTGGTGGCGCTGATGCGCTGGGGAGACCGCTGGCTCGACGAGCGCGGCGGCCCGGTCGCGCTGCGCCATCGTGGATGCGGCGCACGGGTCGGCGTCGAGCTCCGCTGCGAGGCCGAGCACCTCCTCAGCATCGATGAGCTCGAGCTCGCGGCGCGCTGAGCTACCGGACGCCCGCGAGCGCGATCAGATCCTGCGCCTCGGCTTCGAGCCCCTGCGCCATCGGCTCGAGACCTTCGATCAACTCGGGATCGGCGCACAGGCCGAAGCACAACAGGCCCGCGAGCGACACCGCTGACACCCGCAGGGCATGATGCTGGCCGATCTCGGCGAGCGTGTGAAGTCGCTGCACCGGAGCGCCGAGCACGCTCACCGGCGCCGGCGGCCCCGGCACGTTGGAGACACTCAGGGCGAAGTTGCGGGGGCTGCCCTCGAAACTCGTGACCAGGCGCTCGAGGCGGGGGAGATCTCTTCGAGCTCGTGCAGCAGCTGCTCGCGCTGCTGTGCGTCGTGCGCCCGCTTGCGCTCGCGCGTGGCCCGCTGCACGGAGGCCAGGCGCCTCACGGGGTCCGGCTCGTTCAACGGCAGCGCCACCGAGAAGAACGAATCGTGGTTGCCCGCCGGCTCGCCCTCCTGGTGCAGGCTCACGGGGACCCGTACCCGAATCGAGCCGAGATGTCCGTGGCGCTCGGCCAGCCACCGTCCGAGGGCGCCGGCGACGACGCTCAGCACCGCGTCGTTGACGGTCGCGCCCGACAACGCGCGCGACGCCTCGTGCAGGGGCGCGAGCGGCGCCGACGCGAAGGCGACCTCGCGGCGAGCGCCGATGGTCCCGTCGAACGGCGAACGGTGCCCGCCGAGCGCGTACTCGCGGTGCAGGAAGCCGGCCAGGTGCTCGCGGCGACGCGCCTCGTCGAGGTCGTGGGCGACGTGCGCACGTGCGCGTCTTGCGCTCGCCTCCGCACGCTGGTCCCACAGCAGCGATCCTCCATAGCGCATGCAGGTCATGCCGTCGGCCAGTGCATGGTGGATGCGCCAGACGAGCGCGCCGCCGCCCCCCGCGAGCGCGACGGTGTCGATCCGCCACAGTGGGCGCGCGCGATCGAGGCGCTGCTCGAACAGCTGCGCGACCAGCGCCGGCAGCCCGTCACGGTCGACCGGGCGCTGCACCGGCGCCGCCACCACCTGCTCGGCGACATCGAAGTCCTCGCACTGGACCCAGCAGGGCTCGCGCTCGCTGCCACCAAGCCGCCGGCACAGAGCTGGGGCGAGCGCGATCCGCTCGGCCACGCGCGCGCGCAACCGCTCGAGATCGACCCCATCGCCGCCGAGCAGCACGACCTTGCAGGTGTGCCCCGCGACCGTGTCGCTCTCGAGCGCCAGAATCGCACGGTCCTCCGGTCCGAGCGGGATCGACTCCGTCATCGCAAGCCACATCTTCGCGAACCGCCCGGGCGCGAACGGCGCAGGCTGGCCGAATGGCGGCTCGCCTGCGGCCGGTGGGTCGCTCAGGCGCTGGAGGAGTCGGCGCCCGGGTGGGGGGCCTGCACGCGAGGCTCTCCGCGCAGCAGCACCGCTGCTGCGATGGCGCCCGCCACGCAGATCACCGCGCCCGTCAGCATCGCCAGCGAGTAGCCGGAGGTCTGTGCCTGCAGGTGCCCGACACCCTCGCTCACCAGTGCGTTCGTGCGGGCGCTGGCGATGGTCGTGAGCACCGCGAGGCCGAGCGCGCCGCCGAGCAACCGCGAGGTGTTCAGCAGACCCGACGCGAGCCCCGCCTGAGCGCTCGGGACGCCCTGCACGGCGACGATCGTCGCCGGCACCAGCGCGAGGCCCAGACCGACCGCCGCGAGTACGCCGCCAGGCAGCACCTGAACCCCGTAGCTGCCGGTCGGGCTCAGCCCGGTCAGCGCGAACAGGCCGAGCGCCGAACAGACCATGCCCGCCGTCAGCGCCCAGCGGGTGCCGATGCGCCCGGCGATGCGCGGCGCCTGCGAGGAGGCGATCGCGACGCCGATCGTCATCGGCAGAAACCCGAGCCCGGTCTCGATCGCGTCGTAGCCGAGCACCTGCTGCATGTAGAGCGAGAGAAAGAACCACATCACGAACACCGCCGAATAGAGCGCCAGCACGACGGTATTCGCCGCCCGCAGGCGCCCCACCGCGAATATCCACAGCGGCACCAGCGGAGCCTTCGAGAGCCGGCCCTCGACCCGCAGGAACAGCGCCAGCAGGACGAGACCGACGGCGATCGGCACGAGCACCGTGGCCGAGCCCCAACTGGCGGTGTCGGTGCTCACGATGCCGTACACGAGCGCCACGAATCCAGCCGTCACGAGCACGGCGCCGCCGGCATCGAAGTGTTTGTGGCCCAGCTCCGCGCGGCCCTCGGGAACGACGCGAGTGCCCAGCGCGAGCACCAGCACCCCGACCGGCACGTTGACCAGGAACACCCACTCCCAGCCCAGAGCCTGCGTGAGCACGCCGCCGAGCAGCGCTCCCGAGGCGCCGCCAACACCCCCGATCGCGCCCCAGAAGCCCAGCGCACGATTGCGCTCGCGACCTTCTGCGAACGAGGTGGTCACGATCGCGAGGCTCGCCGGCGAGAGGATCGCGCCGCCGATCCCCTGGATCGAGCGCGCACCGATCAGCAGTCCGCGCGAGTCGCTGAGCGCACATGCAAGGGAGGCCAGTGTGAACAGCGCCGTGCCGGCGAGGAAGACGCGCCGCCGACCAAGCAGGTCCGACGCCCGCCCGCCGAGCAGCAGAAAGCCCGCGAAGGTCAGCGTGTACGCATTCACGACCCACTGCAGGCCAACGGTGGAGAAGCCGAGCGAGTGCCTGATCGAGGGCAGCGCCACGTTCACGATCGAGATGTCGAGGATCACCATGAACTGCGCCAGGCAGATCACGACCAGCAGCACATCGCCGCTGCGACGCCCGCGCTCCACAGCCGCCGCCGCGAACGCCGGCGCGTTCATCGGCTGCGCAGCTCCAGTACATACGCGGCCATCACCGCGGCAGCCAGCCGGACGTCTCTGCTTTCAGGTCCACGCGAGCGATCGGGCACGGGCTCTATCCTTTCGCATAACTTGGTACGATGGAGATCGTATCATATAGTTCGCCAACTATCGTACAAAGGATCAGATTGCTCCTGTACCACCCGAAGCGCTCCGAGCTGGACCTGGCGGCCGTCCTGCATGCGCTCAGCGACCCGCAGCGGCTTCGCATAGTCAAGCGACTGGCGGCCACTGACGATCCCTGCTCGTGCGGCGCGTTCGACGTCGACGTCACCAAGTCCACGCTCACTCACCACTTCCGCGTGCTGCGTGAGGCGGGTGTGATCCGCCAGCAGCTGGATGGCACGTCGAAGCTCAACTCGCTGCGCCGCGAGGACCTCGATGCACGCTTCCCGGGCCTGCTCGAGGCGGTGCTGAGCGCCAGCGCAGCAACCGCGCGCCCGCGCGTGCCCGCCTAGTCCTAGCGCTGGCGCGAAGCGCTGCTCGCCTCGCATCGGGCCCTGCTCGCTTCCGGCATCCGGGCGGTTCGCGCCAGTCGATCTCGCCGCGTTGCGAGAGTTAGAAACACGGCACCGCAGCTGCGATCCCGGCGCGGCGCCGGCAAATAGAGACCGTCCTGTTTCATGTCTGCGCGCGCGGCGTGCCGATGCCAGTCAGAGTGGGCGCGTAAGGATGGGTTTTCTCCCGAAGATTGTGGGCATCGGGCGAATCGCAGTCTTGACACTTGCATACCCGTGTGGTTAGATCACGTCAGCGTTCAGTCAGTGACCATGTCGATGAGGAGCGGCTTTGGTTGAGACGCGCGGTATGCATCGGTAGTCGCACACACGGCTTCATTTCGCGTCGAGCCTGTGCGAGCGTCATCCACTGGTCCCGCAATCGGGTGGCGCTCGGAGAAGCCCGATGCTTCTCCCTCGCGTCGTATCTTCATGGGCGCTGCGGCACTCTCTCCGCAGCGTCTGTGAAGACCCATCCCGCCGGCCATAGCCGTCCGAGACTGTGCGCAGCCAGCCTGCGCGCGCCACGGGGGGCGCGCGCGCGCTGCCGTGTGCACGCGTTCTCGCTTCCCTGAGGTTCTGTCGATCCGATGCGACAGCTGAGACGCCGATCGATCATCTCAGCCGTCGCACAGGTGGTCAGCGAGCATGGCGTGCAGTCGACGACCGCCTCGCGCATCATCGACACCGCGTGCGTGCCGAGCGAAGTCTTCTACGAGCACTTCGACAGCCACGAGGATTGCCTGCGCTCGACCTTCGACGAGTTCGTCGCGCTCGCGGGTGAGACCGTGTCGCTGGCAGTCGTTCACGAGCACAGGTGGGTCGACCGGATGAGGGTCGGGCTGCTGGCGCTGCTGGATCTGCTCGAAGCCGAGCGCGAGTGGGCACTGCTTGCAACAACGCTTGCACTGGCGCCGACCGCGCCGCTGGTGGACAGCCGCAACCTGCTGTTCGCACGGCTCACCTCCCTGGTCGACGCCGGGCGCCAGCAGTCGCGCTCGATGGCGCGGCTGCCGGCCGTGACCGCGGAGGGAATCGTCGGCGGTGTGCTCGCGGTGCTCGGTGCACGCCTGCGAGAGCGCCATCCGCGGCCGCTCGTCGAGCTCGCGGAGCCGTTGCTCGGCTTCGTCGTGCTCCCCTACCTGGGACCGGTGGCCGCGCGGCGCGAAATGGGCCGAACCGCGGTGGCCGCGTCGCTGCACGCCAGACGCGGCCGCCAGGCGCGCCTGCGGGTGCGCCTGACCTATCGCACGGTGCTCGTGCTGTCTGCGATCGCCCGTCGCCCACAGTCGAGCAATCGCGAGCTTGCGCAGGCCGTCGGGATCCAGGACGAGGGTCAGATCTCAAAGCTGCTGACGCGGATCGAGCGCCATGAGCTGGCACGCAACAACGGCCCCGGCCAGCCGGGCGGTGGCCGCAACTCGTGGACGCTGACCGCGCGCGGCGAGGAGCTTCGGCGCACGACGCGGGGGATGCTCGTCGGCGTCGACGAGGGGCGCTTTCCCGCGGGCGGAGCTTCCGGCATCCAGCTTCCGGCCTCCTAGCGACCGAGCGGCAGATGCGCGGTTGTGCCGGCCTCGAGCTCGAGCAGCATCCGCTTACGCTGCAGGCCGCCGACATAGCCGGTCAGGCGGCCGCCGGCGCCGACCACGCGATGGCACGGAACGATCACCGCGATCGGGTTGCTGGCGTTGGCCGTCCCAACCGCGCGCGCCGCGCCGGGACGTCCGATCACACGCGCCAGCGCTCCATAGCTGACGGTCTCGCCGTAGGGAATCGCCAGCAGCTCTCGCCACACGCGTCGCTGAAACGGGGAGCCGTGCATCGCGAGCGCGACGTCGAAGCGGCGGCGCTCGCCATCGAAGTACTGGCGCAACTCGCGAGCGACCTCTTTGAACGCCCGCGACGAGCGGCTCCACTCGCGGGCGATGTGCACCGGCCGGCGCCCTTCGAGCATCCACAGGCCGTGCAGTGCACGGCCGTCGCCGAGTAGCAGCAGCTCACCGATCGGGCTCGCGAGCGTCGTGTACAGCAGCTCCGTCGGGGCGCTCGACATCGCGCGAGACTAGGCCGCCAGCGCGCGCTCTGGCCTGGCGAGGGGGGTGGTGGCCAGCGAGGCCCACAGATGCTGGACCGCATAGGCCCGATACGGTCGCCAGCGCTCGGCCGCCCGTTCCGCCGCGCGTGGCGCGCCATCGAGGCCCATCCGTTCGAGCGCCCGGCGCACGCCGAGGTCGGTAGCGAGAAACACGTCCGGGTCGCGCAGCGCGCGCATCGCGACATAGTCTGCGGTCCAGCGACCGATGCCGGGGAGCGCCAACAGACGCTCGCGCGCCTGCTCACGATCGGCGCCCGCGTCGAGCGTCAGCTCGCCGCCGGCGAGCGCGGCCGCCAGTCCGCGCAGCGCACGCTGCCTGGAGGCGGGCATCGCCAGCCGCGCCGGGTCGGCCTCGGCGAGCGCCCGTGCCGAGGGGAACAGGTGCGTCAGCGAGCCGAGCGGCCGCGTCAGGGGCTGGCCATAGTCGAGCACCAGACGGGCCGCGATCGTCGCCGCTCCCGTGACCGATATCTGCTGGCCGAGCACCGCCCGCAGCGCGAGCTCCTCGCCGTCGACGTGACCCGGCACCCGGCGTCCGGGAGCCGAGCGGATCAGCGAACCGAGCGCCGCATCCGAGCCGAGCGACTCGACGATCGCCTGCGGATCGGAGTCAAGGTCCAGCAGCGCGCGCGAGCGCTGCACGGCGGCCGCGAGGTCGCGCAGGTCCTCGAGCCAGTAGCGCGCCTGCACATACTCCGCAAGCGGGCGCAGCTCGACGATCCCCTGCCCGCGGGGCAGGCGCAGGCTGCGCCGGTAGGCTCCGTCCGCGACCTCCTCGACGCCGCGCACGCAGCGCGCAGCAAGGAACGCGAGCATGCCCTCGCCTTCGTAGGGCGCGCGGTATGGCAGGCGCAGAGCGAGCGCGCCGGAGTCGGCGCCGCGACCGTTGCGGGCGCGTGCTCGCAGCTTCAGCGGCGCCATCGCGAACACCTGCTGCACCGTCGCGTTGAACTGGCGCAGGCTTTGAAATCCCGCCGCAAACGCCACGTCGGTCGCCGACAGCGAGGTCGTCTCCAGGAGCACGCGCGCCGTCTGTGCGCGCAGATCGCGGGCGAGCGCGAGCGGGCCCGCGCCGACCACCGCGACGAGCTCGCGGTGCACGTGGCGCTCGCTGTAGCCGAGCCGTCGCGCCAGCCCGCGCACCCCCTCGCGATCCACCACCCCGTCGGCGATCAGGCGCATCGCGCGACCGACTATGTCCGCGCGCCGGTCCCACTCCGGAGAGCCGGGCGCGGCGTCGGGGCGACAGCGCTTGCATGCCCGAAAGCCGGCTCCCTGAGCCGCCGCCGCGGTGGCGAACAGGCGCACGTTCTCGCGCTTGGGCGTGCGCGCGGGACAGCTGGGGCGGCAGTAGATGCCGGTCGAGGTCACGCCGCAGTAGACCCATCCGTCGAAGCGCCGATCGCCCGCCTCGATCGCGCTCCAGATGCGCTCGCTGTCGATGCTCACGCGACCACGATCGCAGGTCGATGAGGCGCTGTCTGGCGGTATTCGGACCTGAGCATTTGCACTTCCGGGCAGCGCCGTTATCGTCAACCCCACGACAGTCGGGCGGGCCTGCCCGGCTCGAGGAAAGGAGATTGGGATGCTCGAGGAGGATCGTGGGATGCTCGAGGCCGATCGCCGTGAGCGCGGACGTAAGCAGCTCGCTCGGGCGATGCTGGCGGCGGCCCTGGTCGTACTGGCAGCGCTCGCACTTGCGCCGCTGGCGCATGGCGAAGGCAGCAAGGTCAAAAAAGCCTGGTATACGGGCTTCGCGGCACCGGAAACACCAGAAAAGTTCGACAAGGTCGGCGTAATAAAGATCCAGCCGCGCCGGGAAGCGGCGCCGAACGTGCTCGTGCTCGAGCCGGGCACCTCGGCGGGCGCGGGCTACTTCGTGCCGTTCGCCAAGAGCCTCGTCGAAAGCGCGAAAGGCTGGCAGGTGTGGTCGGTCGAACGGCGCGAGAACCGCCTCGAGCGCCAGGGCGAGCTCAGCAAGGCCAAGAAGGGCCTCGTGACACCCGAAGAACTGTTCAACTACTACCTCGGCTACCTCACCAACCCGGCGATCACACCCCACTTCAAAGTGCTCACCGAACGAGCGGCCGACCGCAGTGGCGCGCGCCAGTGGGGGATGAACGTCGCGGTCCAGGATCTGCACGTCGTGATCGAACAGGCGAAAGCGCTCGGCGGCAACGTCGTGCTCGGCGGTCATTCGCTCGGCGGCTCAGTGGTCACCGCATACGCGACCTGGGACTTCGGCGGGAAACCGGGCGCGGACGGCCTGGCCGGGCTCGTGTATGACGACGGCGGCAGCGGTCCGACGCCGATCGGCGCCAAACAGGCCGAAGAATCGCTGCAGAAACTGTCTGAAAAGACCCCCTGGCTGGCGTTCGGCGGGATTCCGGCGCCACTGCTCGGGTTGTTCAGCGCGGTCGGCTCGACGCTCGCGGTCACCGATCCCAACGGTCCCTCGCCGCTGCAGAACTGGGCGCTGTTGCCGTCGTTCCTGCAGACCCGCAACTCCAAAGGCGAAGTCGTGCCGCCGACCAACGAAGCGGGCTTCGGCTACGACGTGAACGTCGGTACCTCGCCGCCGAACCTGCTCGCGGCGCAGATCCACGGTGGCGCGGGACTGCAGGAACCAGAACACGAAGGTGAACTGTGGGCCTGGGATGGCGCCGGCGCGATCACCCCCGTGAAACGCTATGCGGAAATGCTCTCAGGTACCGGGCTGAACAAAGTGGACGGCAGCGAGTGGTACTTCCCCGAACGCCTGACGATCGACACCGGGGCCGTCGCCGACGGCAACGCGAACCCGGCTCAGGAAGTCCTCGACGTTCACGCGATCCACGGGCATGAACTGCCGACGTCGCTGAAGGTCCTCGCGATCGACACCGAACTCGGCAAAGAAGGGGTGCTCAAAGCGGCGGAAATCCTGGCCGAACAGTCGGGCATTCCGCACGAAAACCTCACGCTGATCGACGAGGAACACACCTACGCCCACAACGACCCGGCTGGGGGGTATCCGAACAACGAATTCTTCAGCCACCTGGTGCCCTTCCTGGAAGGGCTCTAGCCAAGGTGGCCCGACCCCTTAGATTCGGTCCGCCTCGTGTGAGAGTCCTTCTGCCCATGCAAAATGGGCGAGAGGAGGACCGATCACGTGAAGCGCAGACGACACACGCCGGAGCAGATCGTCAGGAAGCTCAGGGAGGCCGACCGGATGCTGGCCGAGGGCACGGAGACGCCCGAGGTCTGCAAGGCGCTGGAAGTGTCCGAGGCGACTTATCACCGTTGGCGAGCGCAATACGGCGGGATGAGGGCCGACGACGTGAAGCGCTTGAAGGAGCTCGAGCGAGAGAACTCCCAGCTCAAGCGCCTGGTCGCCGACAAGGAGCTGGAGAACCTGGCTCTCAGGGAGATTTCGAAGGGAAACTGGTGAGCCCGTCGCGTCGACGCTCTGCGGTCCTGATGCTCCAGGACCGGCTGGGTGTCTCACAGCGGCGGGCGTGCCAGCTGGCCGGGCAGCACCGCTCAACCCAGCGCCGCGAGCCGGTCGTGGCGTGCGATGACGCAAGGTTGCGTGCCAGGTTGCGCAAGCTCTCTCGCGAGCGGCCACGCTGGGGTTATCGCCGCGCGCACGCCGAGCTCGTCGGCGAGGGCTGGCAGATAAACCGCAAGCGAGTGCAGCGCGTCTGGCGCGAGGAGGGCCTGCGCGTCCCGCAGCGCCGCCGAAAGCGCCAGCGCCTCGGGGACTCCGCGGTCCCCGCGAGCCGGCTACGGGCCGAGCGCCCCGACCATGTGTGGGCGTTCGATTTCCAATTCGACCAGACCGCCAACGGGCACATCCTGAAGCTGCTGCATGTCGTCGATGAGTTCACCCGCGAGGCCTTGGAGATCAAGTGCGCGCGGAGCATCGATGCGGACGCGACTGTCGAGGTCCTGGAAGCGCTCACGATCGCCCGGGGCCGCTCGCCACAGTTCGTTCGCTGTGACAACGGCCCGGAGATGACCGCGAACGCCCTGAAGGACTGGTGCCGCTTCTCCGGCACTGGCGCCAGCTACATCGACCCCGGCTCGCCATGGCAGAACCCCTACGTCGAGTCCTTCGGCTCCCGGGTTCGTGACGAGCTGCTCGCCGTCGAGCAGTTCTCATGCCTCGCCGAGGCACAGGTCCTCGTCGAGGACTACCGCCAGGACTACAACGCGAACCGACCCCACTCGGCGCTCGGGATGAAGTCACCCGCCCGGTTCGTCCGCGCCTGGAGGGCCCAGCACGAGCGGCTCGCCAACTCGCTGCGCTCGCCCTACGGGCTCACTCCGCGAGGCGGCGACACCCCTACTCTGCAACAGAACAACACCCACCGACTCTCACAACCGGTGGACCCATGAACGGGGTCCGGTCAAAGGGCCTGCGGCCGGGCGCGCGGATCGCGGCGCGCCCGGCACAGGCGCAACGGGCGTGCGCCTCGCCGGCGTGAGCGCCGACGAGGACGCCGCCTCGCGCCCCGCCCGCCGTTTCACAGCGGGCGGGGGTGCCGGCGGCCGGCGCGAGGACGCTAGCTGTAGGCACCGAGTAGGTTGGTGCCTACAGCTAGCCGCCGGCGAGCGCCTTGCTCTTCATCTGGTCGAACTCCGCCTGCGTGATCGCGCCGCGGTCGAGCAGCTCCTTGGCTTTTGCGATCTGCGCGGTGGGGTCGCTCTGCCCCGCGACGGACTTCACGTAGTCATCGAACTGCGACTGCGCGGCTTTCTGCTGCTTGATGGCGCGTTCGGCCATGCCGTTGTGCTCGGCGATCAGGTAGATGAACACGCCGAGGTACGGAATTATCACGATCACGATGATCCACAGGACCCTCACGAACGCAGAGGTTTCGTGCCGTCGGAAGATGTCGGCGAGCACTGTGAACAGCAGCCAGACCCAGATGACGAACGCAAAGAAGATCAGCATCGTCCAGAAGACTTCGAGCAGTGGATAGCTGGTAGCGAGCATGTGTTGTCCTCCTTCTTTCCCCGCCGATCGACGTTAGCTCGTCCTTGAGTCGCGCAGAGCGGACCTCGGCGATCCCGCCCGCGGTGTGTTTATTCGCGAGCGTTCGAGACTACCCTGCCACGGCTCCCTGGAGCAGCTCGCTGAGCGCCTGCCCGAGGACGTGGGCCGAGGACCTGGGCGGGTGCGCGCCCATGCTCGGGCTGCGGCGAGCGCTCACGCGCGCTCGCCGGCCCCGCTGCGAGCGAACGCGGTGCAGAAGCTCGTCAGCTGGCGGGTCATCTCGGTGAGCCGGTCGAGCAGCGTCGCGTCCGTCAGTCCGCCGTCGATGCCTTGCGGCAGATCGCCGAGGTTGACGGCGATGCCCAACGGCGTCGGCCAGCCCCGCAGCGCATGGACGACCTGGCGCAGCGTGAGCAGCGTGCTGACCGCCGCCTGCCAGCCGTCCGCGGTGACGATCAGACCGACCGGGCGCCCGCTCAAATAGGGCCGCGCGTCCTCGCGCAGCGCCTCCAGGTAGTCGAGCGCGTTCTTGACCAGCCCCGAGGGCGCCCCGTGATAACCGGGAGACCCGACCAGCACCGCGTCGGCGGCGCGCACCGACTCGACCATCCGCCGCGCCTGCGCGGGCAGCGGACTGTCGGGCGCATAGGGCGGAAACACGAGCGCGGGACCCGCGAACAGCTCGGTGCGCATGCCCTCGGCGCGAAGCGCTTCGCAGACGTGCTCCAGCAGCACGTGGGTGCTCGACTGCGCGCGAATCGAGCCTCCGATCGCGACGACGTTCATCAGCCCTGAGCCTTCGACAGCGCGGGCACGACCGACGAGCTCAACATCGCGTACGCCACCCCGGCGAGCGAAAGCACAGCCAGGATCAGCGTGGGGTGCGTGCGTTCGGCGGTCCTCGAGAACATATCCGTACCCTCGCGGGCCGAGCGCTCCGCGAGCCTGGCCAACCACACTAGCCGCACCGCGGCCCTGCTAGGCTCGGCGGGCGATGTTCCTCACCTCTCGACCCTGACCTCTGCGGTGTCACCGCTCCACGCGAGCGGCCTTCGTTTCAGCATGCGTCCCCTGTCGAGAGAGTTAGTCGTGAGCTCGTACCTGCGCGTCCTGCGCCATCCAGATTTTCGATACCTGTTCCTCGGCCAGTCCGCGAGCGTGATCGGCGACCGTGTGGTGGTCGTTGCGCTGGCGCTGTTCGTCGTCCGCTCCGGCGGGTCCCCGGGCGAGCTCGGGCTCGTGCTCGCGGCGCAGGCGCTGCCGCTGGTGACGTTGATGCTGCTGGGCGGCGTCTGGGCCGACCGCCTGCCGCGCCAGCGCATCATGATCGCCACCGACCTCGTGCGCGCGGCGCTTCACGCGACGCTCGCGGTGCTGATCCTCGCCGGCACGGTGGGCCTGTGGCAGCTGATCGCGATCGAGGCGGCCTTCGGAGCGGCGCAGGCGTTCTTTCAGCCGGCCTACAGCGGCGTGCTCCCGCAGACGGTGCCAGAGGATCAGATCCTCGACGCGCGCGGCCTGACCGAACTGACGGCCAACCTCGCGTTCCTGCTCGGGCCCGCGATCGCGAGCCTGATCGTGCTCGGGCTCGGCGCCGGGGAGGCGTTCGCGTTCGACGCCGCGACCTTCCTGCTCAGCGCGGCGCTGCTGACACGCGTCTCGCCGCGGCCACGGGGCCAGCCCGGCGAGCGCGGCTCGGCGCTCGCTGAACTGCTTGCCGGCTGGCGCGAGGTGCGCTCGCGAGCCTGGGTGTGGGTCACGATCGCGGTGTTCGCCGGCGCCGTGCTGTGCGTGTTCGCGCCGTGGTACGCGCTCGCACCGACGGTCGCGCGCGATCTCTACGGCAGCGCCCCGGTGTTCGGGATGCTCGAGGCGATCGCCGGCGCTGGCGCGGTCATCGGCGCGCTGATCGCGACGGTCTGGCGCCCGGAGCGCCCGCTGCGTACAGGACTCCTGCTGATCCTGGCCTGGCCGGTGCAGACGGGCGCGTTCGCGCTTGGGGCGCCGCTGGCGCTGGTCGCGTGCTTCTCGCTGATCATGGGGTTCGGCTTCGCGCTGTTCATGATCTGGTGGGAGACGGCGCTAGCGCGTCACATCCCGGCGCACTCGCTGTCCCGCGTCAGCGCCTATGACTGGGTCGGGTCGCTGGCGCTGCTGCCGCTTGGTTACCTGCTCGCGGCGGCGCTCGTCGGCGACCTGAAGGCACAGACGGTGCTCGCGTTCGGCAGCGCGATCGGAGCGGCGCTGCTGATCGCGGGGCTGCTGCCGCGATCGACGCGCGAGCTCAGGGCGTCCGCCGGCGATCGTTCGCCCGCGCCCCACCAGGGCTCGAACGAGCGCGATCGGCTCGTGAGCGCAGGATCGCCGCGGACGAGCGTGCCGCAATGACCGATCAGCCCGCGAACAGCGTTCGCGCGCGTTCGACGACGACCTCAGGCAGCTCCTCGGCGATGAAATGGCCCGAGTCCTCGCGCAGCTCGAGCTCCATCTGGTCTGCGTGTGAGCGCCATTCGCCGAGTGCATGGTGATCGATCGCGGGGTCCTTCGTGCCGTGGAGCAGCAGCGTCGGGACGGTCAAGCGCAGGCCGTCGAACTCCCCGCGCAGGAATGGCAGCACCTCGTGCAGCAGGAACGTCCGGTACAGCGACACCGACGCGCGCGCCCGCGCGGGCTCGCGCAGCGGCTCGGCGAAGGAGCGCAGCTCCTGCTCGCTCCACACGGGCCGCAGCGCTCCGGCGGTGATCAATCGCGGGACGAACGGAGTACGGCTGATCAGCGCCTCGCCGAGGAACGGCGTGGCGATCGCGAACTGGTACCACAGGCGCGCGAGGACACCCAGTCCGCGCAGAGACGGCGGCTGGGGCCACGGCGTGACGATGTTGAGCGCCAGGTAGTGATCGAAGCGCTCGGGGTGCTCGAGGCACATGATGAAGCCGATCCAGGCGCCCCAATCGTGGGCGATCAGATCGACGCGCTCGAGCTCGAGCCCGTCGAGCAGACGCAGGATGTCGATGCCGAGCGAGCGCTTGTCATAGCGACCGGCTGGAGCGTCGCTCCAGCCGAAGCCGCGCAGATCGGGGCAGATCACCCGGTGATCGACCGCGAGTTGCGGGGCGACTTTGCGCCATACGTACCAGTGCTGCGGCCAACCGTGCAGCAGCACGATCGGCGGACCCGAGCCGGCTTCGGCGACGTGCAGCCGCAGTCCGCCGATGTCGACCTGGCGGTGGGTCATGCTCTCGACCTCGGGCAGTTGCAGCTGCGCCACTGAAGCTACGCGATCCGCGAGTATCCCGGCCCGAGTTCGAACAGACCGCTGCCGAAGTCCTGGTTGCAGGTCATCGTCGTGCGCGTGTCGTGGCAGGAGAGTGCGCGCGGGAAGATGATCTGCTGGTTTCTGGGCAGCGTCTGGCCGCGACTCCAGAGCCTGAGCCTGACCCGTTTCGCGCGCCCGCTCGGACGCAGCAGCAGAGCGCGATCGGACGCCCGCAGCTCACACAGCACCGAGTCGGGGCTCGGCAGCCACCGGCAGCGGATGTTTCCGCTCGGGGTCGAGAAGTGACACGGCACCGTCGCGCTGTCGGGACCGCTGCAGGCGAAGTGCGTCTTGGCGGCAACCGCGCTCGCGGCCTCGGCGGCCGACGGCCAAACAGGCGAGGAGAGCGCCGCTGCGCCGGCTACGAGCGCCGCCACGAGCCTCCACCGGCGCAGCGTCCGCGAGCCCAGCGCCAGCGGACGCGGGCGTTGCGCTCGTGCGGCTGCGGCGGCTGCGGTGTGCGAAGGCATTGCGGTATCGATCGGCCCGGTCACGAGCGGGCCCCGCTGCCGGGGTGCTCGTCCGCGCACAAGATACCTCTGATCGATCGCGACGCGCAGTCCTCGTCGCCGCCGAGAGGCCGCCGCGAGCGCGCGCCAGTGGACGCTCAGTAAACGGCCCGCAGGCCGTCCCACCCATCCTCGTCGTGGGTCGGGATCACGACCGCGTCGGGGTGCTGCTCAGCGTAGGCGCGCAGCTGCCCGAGCGAGCGCCTGTAGGTCTCATCGTCGATCGTCCGCCACGGCAGAATCTGCTCGCGGATGCTCCTGAGCGTGTAGGCGGCGTCGCCGACCAACAGCGCCTCGCCCCCCTCCACGCGCACGAGCACCGAGATGTGCCCGCTGCTGTGACCGGGCGTGTCGAGCAGCGTGATCGCGCCATCGCCGAACAGGTCGAGGGTGCGCTCGAACGGCGGGTGCTGGCCTGACTCGCTGACGCCGAAGTCGATCGTGCGTACGCGTGAGGCCGGCGGCAGCTGGCTGCTGACGTAGCCCGACCACTCGCCGAACCGCGCCGTCGCCGCCCGCCACTCCGCGGCCCCGCAGAGGAAGGTGGCACTGGGGAACTCCGCCATCGCGCTCGCGTGGTCGACGTGCAGGTGGGTCATCACGACCAGCTCCACCTCCGCGGGCTCGATGCCGAGCTCGCGCAGTTGCGCGGCGACCGATTGCTGCGGGCTCATGCTGAGCGTGCGAAAGAAGAAGGCGTTCACGCGTCCGAAGTTGTCCCGGAGGCGCACGGTCGCCTGGCTGTGGATCCCGGTGTCGACCAGCACCGGCCCGGCGCTCGGGTGCTCGATCAGAAACGCGCCCATCGGCCCCCGCAGCCACTGCGTCCGCGGCAGCCCGATGCCGAGCGCCCTGCGCGTCGCTCCGGGTCCGGGATGGCGGAAGATCCAGCCCGGCGGTATCCAGGCATCGCCACAACGCAACGGACGCATGCGCACCGTCGCCCCCTGCGAGCCGTGCTCGAGCGGCAGCTCCGCGGCTCGGGGTGAGGACCCGCCCGCGGTCGCTGCCGCGGCCCTTTCGCCGGCCATCATCAGACGCCCTCCGCCGCCACAATCACGAGCCCCCACGCTATCCGGTTGGCGAACGCCTCGCGCAGCGGCGAACTACAGGCGCGACATGCCGCGCCTGAACAGCGAGGTGGTTGCCTCGTTCCAGCGCTGCAGCTGCTCGGGGCTGAAGAAGGGCTGCGGCAGACGCCGATTGATCGCGTCCTGAAACAGGACTGTGCCGAGGTTGAACACGACCATGTGCAGCGCGATCCAATCGATGTCGGCGCCCGCGTGGAGCAGTCCGCGGCGCTCGAGCGACTGCACCTGGGCGCGCGCGAGCCCGACCAGCGCATCGAAGATCTCGAGCGCGGCCGGCTCGCCGTCGGCGGCCGCGCGAGCGACGTAGAGCAGCGCGACGGGATGCTCGGCTACGAACGCCGTGATGCGGTCGCCCAGCTGCTCGATCACGTCGCAGGAGGAGTCCGGGTCGAGTGGCTGGCTGAAGGCCTCGGTGGCGATCGCCACCACATAGTCGTTGATCGCCCCGACCAGTGCGGCCTTGCTCGAGAAGTGATGCTGTACGAGGCTCGGCGAGACGCCCGCCGCCCTGGCGACGTCGCGAATCGAGGTCGCGGCGGCGCCGTTGCGGGCAAAGCCCTCGAGCGCTGCGTTGCGAATCCGCGCATACGCGGTCAGATCGGAGGATGAGATCGCCATCGTCCCGGGAGTGTTACCACACAGTCGAGTGTGACTGTACGACTGTACTGCTCGTCCGAGCGTGCTCGCCGTCGGTCGATCGCGGCCAGTCAGCGCCAACGCCCGGCAGTTGTCGGCGGCGGCCGAGAGCGTCTCGCGAGCGCGAGAGCCAACAACTAGCATGGTGACCTCACCGCGAAAGGAGACCCGATGGCTGCCAATGCGAGCATTCCCAAGGCCGTCGCGCACGGGATCGATGACCTTCAGGCGCTCAAGGATCAGCTCGTCGGACCGAGCGAGTGGCGTGAGGTGACCCAGGAGATGATCAACCAGTTCGCCGATCTGACCGGTGATCACCAATGGATACACACCGACGTCGAGCGAGCCAAGGTCGAGAGTCCATTCGGTAGGACGATCGCGCACGGAAATCTGACGCTGTCGCTGATCGACGGCCTGCGTGCGGGCCTCAGTGAATGGAGCGGCTTCAAGCTGGGCGTCAACTACGGCTGGAACAAGGTCCGCTTCCCGGCGCCGGTGCTGGCCGGGGCGCGTGTGCGCTGCTACGCACAGATCGTCGAGATCGGCGAGGTCGGCGGCGGCTGGTACCAGGTCGTCACGCGCTTCACAGTCGAGTCCCAGGGCGTTGAGAAGCCCGTCTGCGTGGCCGACAGCGTCGGGCGCCTGCTGGTTGGAGGATCGTGATGGCCCACCTCGGTGGCAGCGCCAGCAGCGAGATCGACGCGCCGTTGAAGGAGGTCTGGGCGGTCGTCGAGGACGTGCTCTCGGCGCCCGAATGGCAGGGCGGGCTGGACGCGATGACCGCGCTCGAGCACGACGGTGAGGGTCGTCCGGCGCTGGTCGAGACCGAGAACGACATCAAGGTGCGGCGCGTGAAGGCGCGTGTGCGCTTCAACTACGAGTCGCCACGCCGCCTGACCTGGACGCAGGAGCAGGGCGACATGAAGTCGGTCGAGGGCTCGTGGGAGCTCGAGGAAATCGGCAAGGGACGCACGCGGGCGACCTTCACGCTCGACGCCGATCCCGGCAGGATGCTGGGGATGCTGATCCGCGGACCGGTTGAGGCCGCCACTCGCGCGGTGTTCGTCAACGGTCGTCCCGGCGAGCTCAAGCGACGAGTCGAGGCCAGCGGCCCCAGTTGAGCACCCTCACCTACCGCGAGCGCCCGGCGACGGGGCGCCCGGCGGGCCTGCTCGTCCTTCACCACGGTCGCGGCGCCGACGAGCACGACCTGATCGGACTCGCCGACGCGCTCGATCCTGGACGGCGCCTTCATGTGGTGAGCCCGCGCGCCCCCCTGCAGGTGCCGGGCTGGACGGGCAACCACTGGTACCGCGTGCCCCGCGTGGGCCATCCCGACGTCGAGACGTTTCAGAGCAGCTTCCGGGAGCTTGCCGCGCTCCACGACGAGCTGTGGGCGCGCACCGGCATCGAGCCCGCGCAGACGGTGCTCGGCGGTTTCTCGATGGGATCGGTGATGAGCTATGCGCTGGGACTCGGCGCCGGTCGACCTGCGCCGGCGGGAGTTCTCGCATTCTCGGGCTTCATGCCGACCGTCGCCGGTTGGCAGCCGTCGCTGGCCGATCGTCAGCGGGTACGGGCGTTCATCGCCCACGGTCGCCACGATCCGGTGATCGAGGTCGGCTTCGCCCGCACAGCACACGAGCTGCTGGAGAACGCTGGGCTCACCGTCGACTACCACGAGTTCGATGGCGGCCATCAGATCGATCCTGCCCACGTCCCGCTCGCTGCGGGGTGGCTGGATATCACGCTCGACATGGAGGAGACGGGCGCCTAGTGTCGTGCGCTCGTGGCCAGGACGGTCTTCGTCACCGGCGGGAGCGCTGGGCTCGGCAGAGCGCTCGCGCGGGGGCTTGAGCTTGAGGATCGAAGCGACGCGGCCGCTCGTGAAGCCGCGCTGGCTCGGCGGCGGGCGCGTCAGATGCCGGAGCTCAGATGCCGGGGGTCGCGCAGCGCTGTTCGCCGAAGCCCACGCGGCCGCTGGCGTAGTTGATCATCGTGATCACGCCGGGCGAGATGACGTTGTAGAGCGCCACCTTGGTCCCCATCGACAGGGTTTCGAGCGGTTTTTCACTTTTGCTGCGCAGTCCGGCGACGGTGCCGTAGATCGAAACTGTCGGGCACGTGACAGTGGAGGGAACCGCGAGGCCGCCACCATTTCCTCCAACTTTGGTCGCGGCGGCGAGCACCTTCACGTTCAGGGCATATGGCGCGCGCTTGCTGAAGGACACCGTGATCTTCGTGGTCCCGACCGCCGAGGGCGCACCTTCTGGCGACTTGCTGCAGGCGGGCCGTGAGATAGGCGCCGGCGAGAAGCAGACCTTGGTGATCTTGCCGGGTCCGCTCTTGCCACTCCTGGCGATCAGATCGATGATCTGACCGACGCGAAACGGCGCCTTGGCGTCGTTGTCGAAGATCGCGTGCGCGCTCACTGGCGCGGGCGCTGTCGCAGCCGTTGCGACGCTCGCCCCCGCGCCGGACGCCGCCAGGGCCGCGAGCGTCCCGCAGGCGGCGGACAGCCGCACTGTTCGGGTGAGTCCAGTCGAATCGCTCATGCCCATGATGCGAGTCATTCTATGTTGCAGGGACGAAGTCCTTGTTGGCTCGCAGCGCCCAGCGCTGAAGTAGGGCCTCGGCCTCGGCGACCTCGAGCGGTCGCGCGAGCAGGAAGCCCTGACCCTTGTCGCATCGCTCGTCCTGCAGCAGCGACAGCTCCCTGCTCTGCTCGATCCCCTCGGCCAGGGTCTCGAGCGAGAGCGCCTTGCCCAGCTGCACGAACGTGTGGATCAGGGCCTCGCTCTGGGAGCTCTCAGTCAGGCGCGAGATGAACGAACGATCGATCTTGAGGGCATCGACCGGGAATCGCTGCAGATGGGCCAGTGAGGAGTACCCCGTGCCGAAGTCATCGATCGCGATTCGAACGCCGAGACGCTTGACGGCGGCCAGGCGCGCAGCGGCCTCGTCGGCGTCGCGCATCAGCGTGGTCTCGGTGATCTCGAGGATCAGCGCGCCCGCGTCCAGCCCGCTCTCAGACAACGCGTCCTGCACGTCTGTGACGAAATCCTCGCTGTCGAGCTGGCGAGCGGAGACGTTCACCGCGATCGCGATCGCATGCCCCGCCGCCCGCCAGTGCGCGCCCTGGCGAGCCGCCTCGCGCAGGACCCACCTCCCGACCTCGACGATCAGTCCCGTGTCCTCGAGCGCCGGGACGAAGTCGTCTGGCTGCACCACGCCCCGGGCGGCGCTGTTCCAGCGGATCAGCGCCTCCATCCCGGTCGGATTGCCAGCCCCGCGCAGGTCGAACATCGGCTGGTAGACGAGGAAGAACTCCTGTCGCCTGGTCGCCTCGCGCAGGTCCATCTCGAGCTTCATCCGCCCCTGGATCGCCTCGTGCATCGCCGACTCGAACACGACATAGCGGTTCTTGCCGGCGAGCTTGGCGCGATACATCGCCGTGTCGGCGTCACGCAGGAGCTCCTCGGCCGCCGCTCGCTCGCCGACCGCGATGCCGATGCTGGCGGTGACCGTGAGACGGGTCTCGTGCAGGCCCGGGAGCGTGAACGGCTCCTTGAGCGCGTCCAGCACGCGCTCGGCGACGAGCTGCGGGCCGGAGGCGAGCGAGAGTTCGTGCGCGATCACGACGAACTCGTCGCCCCCTAGCCTGCCGAGGGCATCGGTGTCGCGAACGACTTTGTCGAGCCGCTCGGTCACCGCGCACAGCAGCTCATCGCCGGCGTCGTGACCGAGGGTGTCGTTGATGTGCTTGAAGTTGTCGAGGTCGATGAACAGCACGGCCACCGGTGTGTGGCGGCGCGAGGACTGCGTGAGCATCTGCTGGCCGCGGTCCAGGATCAGCGTGCGGTTCGGCAGGCCCGTGAGGGCGTCGTGGGTGGCCATGAACGCGAGCTCCTCCTGACGCCGCGCGAGCTGCTCGTCGGTGCGCTGGCGTTCGGTCTCGAAGAACTCGCAAACGCGCACGAGCGTCACGTCCAGCGTCCGCTGCACCATCGCGAACGCCGTCAGCAGCGCCTCGTGCGAGACGCCGAGCCGCTCGGCGGTCTCGCGCAGCACCTCGTCGATCGAGTCTCGCCAGCGCAGGCAGCGCTTGGTCACCTCGTTCAGCGGCGCCGCGCGGTGGGCGGCCAGCTGCCCGTAGGTCTCCCAGGCGCGGTGGCCGGTCGCGCGGCCGGCCTCCGGATCGCCGCCCGCCATCCAGTGTGCGACCGCGATCGTCGAGCTCGCTCCGATCTGCTCGAAGCTCTCCCTTACGAGCGCGTCGAGAACATGTCCCGAGTGTCGCGTAGCCTCGTCGCTACGGGCAACGGTTCGTGCGAGGACCTCGTCCACGCGGCTGCCCAGCTCCTCACCGAGGCGCTTCAGATCCACCGCGGCCTGCGAGGCCGGGGTGGACGACAGTGGCTGCCGTCCACCGTTCCCCCGGGCATTACGGGGACCGTTCATCTTGGGGCGAACGGTCATCTCAGGCCGAAGGTCGACCCCCCGGCCTCCCACCTTGAGCGATTGCGCGACACTTCGACGGCCCTTGAGCCGCGTTCAAGAGGATCGAACAACGCCGGATCGACCCCGATCGCGCCCGGCGAAGCCCCTCGTGCAGGCTTGCAGGCCTCAGTAGAGTCGTGCAATGGCAGCTTCGGAGGGCGCGAAGACGCCGGCCGCTGACCTTGGATCGCTCGACTTCTGGGTTAGACCGGCCGAAGAGCGAGATCGCTACTTCTCGCTGCTTCGCTCCGAGCAGCCGATATCGCGCCACGAGCCACCCGAGGACATCCTCGGGTTGCCCGACCAGGGACGGGTCGGCTACTGGGCGATCGTCCGCTACGAGGACGTGCGCAGGATCTCGCGCGACCCCGAGACGTTCTGCTCTGGCCAGGGGACCCAGTTCGCCGACGCCCCGCCCGAGTTTCTCGAGGCCACATTGTCGTTCCTGGCGATGGACGCACCGCGACACACCAAGCTCCGCGGGCTCGTCTCCTCGGCGTTCACGCCCCGACAGGTCGCGCGCATCGAGCAGGGCATAAAGGTCAACGCCAGGCGCATAGTCGACGAGGCGGCACCGACCGGCGGCGGCGACTTCGTCGAGTTGATCGCCAAGCAGCTGCCGCTGGTGACGATCTCGGACATGATCGGCGTGCCCGCCGGCGACCGCGAGCGCGTCGTGGCCGCCGCCGATCTGCTCGTCACCACCTCCGACCCAGAGGCGTTCGGCGATCGCCCGCCGGTCGAGGTGCTCGGCGAAGCGATCTGGACGCTGACGTCGTTCGCGACCGAGTTGGCGGCGCACCGCGAACAGAACCCGGGCGATGACCTGATGAGCGCGCTGGTGCAGGCTGAGGTCGACGGTGAGCGCCTGACCCACCAGGAGATCGCGGCCTTCTTCGTGCTGCTGTCGGTGGCGGGCAACGACACCACGCGCCACACGACCTCACATGCGATGCGCGCGCTGAGCGTCAACGGCGAGCAGCGCGCGCTGCTGCTCGAGGATCTCGATCAGCGGATGCCGAGCGCGGTCGAGGAGTTCATCCGCTGGGCCTCGCCGGTGCTGACCTTCCGGCGGACCACCACGCGCGAGGTCGAGCTTCATGGCCAGCGCCTGGCGCTCGGCGAGCGAGTCGTGCTCTTCTACCAGTCGGCCAACCGTGACGAGCGCACCTTCGAGGACCCCTGGCGCTTCGATATCACGCGCGATCCGAACCGACACCTCGGCTTCGGCGGCGGCGGACCGCACTACTGCCTCGGCGCCTCGCTCGCGCGGGCGCAGCTGCGCTCGATCTTCGGCGAGCTCCTGCGCGTGATGCCCGACATCGAGGCGGCCGAGCCCGAACTGCTGCGCAGCGCGTTCATCCA
This sequence comes from uncultured Solirubrobacterales bacterium, assembly GCA_963706765.1. Taxonomy (GTDB): domain Bacteria; phylum Actinomycetota; class Thermoleophilia; order Solirubrobacterales; family Solirubrobacteraceae; genus Palsa-744. Next base: position 1,315,723 of record OY970168.1, read on the forward strand.
TGGCGTCAAGCGGATGGACTGCACGTTTCGCGCGCGCGCATAGGCAACGCTCGGGTCGAGCGCCAGCTGGCTAGCCTGCGCGCTCGGCCGAGGCGAGGCCACGGCGCGCCCACACGGCGCCGACTGCCGAGGCCACGGCGATCAGTGCGAATGAGAGCGCGACCTTGGTCGGCGAGCCGGCGAGCAGCCCGCGCGCGGCTTCCAGGGCAGCCGTCGCCGGGTTGACCCGGGCGACGGCGTGGATCCAACCGGTCAGCAGGTCCAGCGGGACATAGACCGGCGCCAGGAACAGAACCACGAAGATCGGCATCTGGATCAGCGCGCCAGCCTGTTCGGTGCGCAGGAACATCGCCACCCCGCAGGCCCACAGCGCAGCGACGAGGTTCACGCCCAGCCCGATCAGGACGAGCCCGACGAGTTCGGCGCCGTCGCCCGCGACGTTCATTCCCGCAAGCAGAGCGGCGACCGTGACGACGCTCACGGTCAGCGCCCAGCGCACGATCGCCCCGATCAGGTATCCGGCGATGATCCCGCTGCGCTGCGGTGCAGACAGAAGCAGACGCCGCGCAAAGCCCGAGTCGAAGTCGCGCGCGATCCCGAAGCCCGTGAACACGCCTCCGAAGGCGGCGGACTGCAGGAAGATGAACGCGAACTGGAACGCGGTGTAGCCGGGCGGGTAGTTGAAATTGGGGACCTGCGAGATCTTCGAGAGCCCACCCGCGAACGCGGCCAGGAAGAACAGCGGGAAGATCAGCGACGGAACCAGGATCGCGGGGTTCACGAGTGTGTTGTGGATCGAGCGCCAGGCGACTCCTTTGCTGACGAACACGAAGCGCCTCACGTCCGCACCAGCCTGTTCTTCATCGCAGCGCCCGCGAACCCGAGCGTCAGAACGCACAGCAGCAGCGCGAAGCCGAAGCCGAGCGCCAACGCCTGTGCGTCCCAGCCGGTGATGATCAGGCTGCGTATGCCCTCGATCATGTAGGAGACCGGGTTGTAGGTCGCCACCTCGCGAAACCACTGAACCTGGATCAGGTTGCGCGGCAGGCTCGCCGAGCTGAGGAACAGCGTCACGAACATCAGCGGGAAGAAGCCCTGGACGGCTTCGCCGGTGCCGAAGCGCAGCGCCAGCAGCGCACCGAGCCCAGCAAAGCCGAACGCGATCAGGATCGACAGCGCGAGCAGCACCACCGCCCCCGCGGCGCCGGAGGCGATGCCGACGCCGCTGGCCAGCCCAACGGCGAGGTAGACGACCGACTGCACGCACGCAACGACCACGGCGCCGCCGAGCTGGCCGGCGAGCAGCGCGCTGCCACGTAGCGGCGTCAGCGCGAGGCGATCGAAGAACCCCGACTCGATGTCGCGCGCGATATCGGTGCCGGTGCTCACGGCGACGAACAACGCCCCCTGGATGAACGGGACCGCGAGTATGAATCCGCGGTAGCTGACGGGCGGGAAGCCGGGGATCTTGGTCGCGGCACCGAGCGCACTGCCGTTGATCGCGAACAGGATCAGCGGAAACAGAAGTGGGAAAACGAGCAGGCCGCGCTGGCGCCCGGTGCGCGTGACCGCGCGGCGCGCCACCGCGCCCACCTGCGCGAGCATCCGTGGCGGAACCAACCGCGCCTGCGCCGGCGCAGCGGGAACGCCACCGACGACGTTGCCGCTACCGGCGCTGCTCATTGCTCTCCTCGCCTGCGCCCTCGAGCTTGCGCCCGGTCTTGGCCAGGAACACGTCGTCGAGCGAGGGCTGATGCAGCTGCAGCGAGGCCACTCTCAGCTCGGCCTGATCGAGCGCGCGAACGATCTCCGCGAGCTGGGACTCGCCGCCGGGCAGCTGCACTGTGACCGTGCCCCGGCCGTTACGCGCGGGCGTGCCAAAGCTCGCGAGCCGCTCGGAGAGGGCCTCGACGGCATTGGGGTCCGCCGGCACCACTTCGACGCTCGGGCTTCCGATCTCCTCCTTCAGGCTGCTCGGGGTTCCCTCGGCGACGATCTTGCCGCGGTCGATGATGCCGACGCGGTCCGCCAGCGCGTCAGCCTCCTCCAGATACTGCGTGGTCAGGAACACCGTCATGCCCTCGTGATGGGCGAGCCTTGCGACCTCCTCCCACAGGGCGCTGCGGCTCTGCAGGTCGAGGCCGGTGGTGGGCTCATCGAGGAACAGGATCGCGGGGGCGTGTACGAGCGCCAGCGCAAGGTCTAGCCGACGCTTCATCCCGCCCGAGTAGCCACCGACGCGCCTGTCGGCGGCCTCGGTCAGGCCCACGCGCTCGAGCAGCTCCTGCGCGCGGCTGCTGCGAGCGCTCTTGGGCATCCCCTGCAGCGTCGCCTGGAGCATCAGGTGCTCGCGACCGGTGAGGATCGCATCGAGCGCCGCCTCCTGGAGCGCAGCGCCGATCACCGCTCGCACGTGCGAGCCTTCGCGGACCACATCGAAGCCACCGACGGTCGCTCGCCCGCTGGTCGGCGGCAGCAGGGTCGTCAGCATCAGCACGGTCGTCGACTTGCCGGCCCCGTTGGGCCCCAGGAATCCGTAGATCTCCCCGGGCGAGACCGCGAGATCGATGTGGTCGACCGCACGCGGTCCCTTGCGGAACTCGCGCACGAGCTGCTCGACCTCGATCGCGGGCGGAATGCTGCTCACAACGCCGTAGGCTAGCTTCGCGACGCCGATGGTCCGATCACAGGGAAGAGCTCTTGCGCTCGAGCCGTCGCGAACAGCATTCAGCCGCTCGTGTTCGCCGTGCGCCCGGGTCCGGCGATCCCGTGGAGCAGCTCGGCGAGCCCTTCTGGCAGCGAGAACATCGCCCAGTGGCCGGTCGGGAGCTCGTGCAGCTCCCACTCGTCGCCGCTGAATGCCGCGGCTCGGGGATCGCGCCGCGCGATCAGCTCGCGCACGGTGGCGAGGCTGATCCCCTCCTTGGAGCAGAAGATCGCGACCTTTCGAACGTCGTGCTCAGCATCGCCGATCAGCTTCAGTGGCGAGGTGAACGTCGCGTAAGGCTGCGCGGTCGCGCGCGCCTCGATCAGCTCGAGGTCCGCCGGCGTCAGGCCGTACGCGCTTCCCCAGACGCCGGAGCTGAGACTCTCGCGGTCGGGCACGGGCCACAGCCAGCCCTCGCCGCGGGTCATGACCTCGTGCCGCTGGCGCTCGCGCTGCTCGGGAGTCTGGAGATCCGCGATCGCGGTGCCGTCGGGCACGGGTGAGGTGTCGAGGTACACGACCGCTGCGATCCGCTCCGGTCGCCGGTCGGCGACGCCGGTCACGACGATGCCGGAGTAGCTGTGGCCGACCAGCACGACGTCGTTGAGGTCCTCGTAGTCGAGCAGGTTGACGACATCTGCGATGTGCGTGTCGAGATCGACGTCCGCGTCTGCGAGATGCACCCGCTCGCCGAGTCCGGTGAGGGTCGCCGGGTAGACCTCGTGACCGACGCTGCGCAGGCGTGCTGCAACGCTGCGCCAGGCCCACCCGCCAAGGCATGCGCCTGGCACGAGAACGACCGGGCGCTGGGTCGCGTCAGTCATCGCCGCTGGTCCGAGGAGAGTCCCCGGAGCGCTCGGCGCTCTCACCCGAGAGCCAGCGCAGGATCGCCGAGCGCGCGAACCTCCACTCCTCGCCCACGCGGCGACCGGGCAGCTCGCCCGCCTGCGCGAGCTGCGCGACCGACTCGCTCGACAATCGCAGCAACTCCGCGACCTCCTCGAGCGTCAGGACCTCGACGGCAGGGCGATCGTGGCTCTCGCCGATCTCGATCCGCCCCAGCTGCAGGCGGTCGGCGAGCAGGTCGCTGACGAGCTCCTGCTTGCGGCGGCCCGTGGTGTCGACGAGCCTGTCGAGCGCCGCGGCCTGGTCGCGGGGCACACGCACATACAGCGGAACGCGCTCGCGATCTGATTGCATCCCCTCAAGATAGCAGCTGATATCGCCTGCTATCTTGACGGAGGTGCGAGACCCGGCTCAGTGGTTGGGGCCGGAGTGGGGGACCTCGAGCAACAGATCAGCACCAACTTTGTACCACCGCGATGCCAGCTGAGCGCGTCAGGCGGCCGAGTCCGGCGCGACAGCATCGCTTTGTATGGCGTGGGACGAAGCGGGATACGTGTTCTCGACGATCGACCCAGCGGGCGGGGCCGCGATGTGGAGCGGCGCGGAGATCGACACCCCGAACGCCGAAGTCCAGGAGCAGCAGCTTGCCTGCCCGTCGGCTTCCGCTGTGCGTGGCGGTCGATGGCAGCGAAAACATCTTGACCTCCACGAGCCCTACAGCAGGACCCGGTAGCTGGCACAGCGCAAATGTCGACTCGGGGCCCTGTCCGCAACTGCATTGGCTGTGCAAAGCGATCGGCATCGGACCGCCACATCGATTGAAGACGTTTCCTGCCCATCCCCAGAGCTTTGTTTTGCGGTTGATCGCACGGGAAACGTGATCGTCGGCCAGGCCCGGGTGTTCTCGCAGGCGCAGATTCAGGCCCTGCTGCGCAAGGCTGGCGTTCCTAGCCGCCGGGCCACTGCTGCGGTGCTGCGAGAGCACAGAGCCCTCTCGCTTCAGTTCCGGCCCCCCGTGGCAGGGAGTGTCGTCATCCATTGGCTGCTCGCGCCGACGCACCGCCATTCGCTCATGAACGCCCGCGTGGTGGCCAGCGGCCAATACATCTTCCACGAAGCGACGAGCAGGCCCATCGAGCTCCACGTCACCAAGCAGGGAGCCGCGCTGTTAAGCACCGGTGCACAGCGGGGCGCGGCGTTCATGCCGCGCCCCCTGTGCTTTGTGGGTCCTCGGCCTGTAGGAGAGGGAATCCATACCGAGGGATCCTCGAGCGCCCAGGGCAAGAGCGCTCAAGCTCTGTCAGCCGCTGTGAGTGCTGCGCTGAGCGTGTCCTTTCGCGGTCGTCTTCTTGGCGTGCCCCGCCCCGAAGGCCTTGCGCGCCTTAGCTTCACAACGCTGGCGCCATGCCCTTGAGTGCTTGAAGCGCTTGCGGCAAGAGGCAAGCGCCCTCTTCAGCCTCTGCGCGCGCGTGAGCTTCTTGGCCTTGGTGGCTTTGACAGCGCCACAGCCCTGCACAGAGACCTTCGTCTTCTGTTCGATCACCGCTCCGTTCTGGCCGCTCAGGACCATCGGGATCGAGAGTTTCTGCCCACAGAGGCTGTATTTGGCCTTGATCGGCAGGTTCGTGGTCAGGGCCGAGTGCGGTCCCTCGGGAAGCGTTGCTTCAAGGGATTCAAACGGGGCATCTGGGACCGCCTCAAAGGAGGAGGTCGTGATCCCTTTCTTGATCGCCGTCTGGCCATCGAGGATCACCGTGATGCCTTCGCCTTGCAGCACGAGCTCTGCATCTGGCCAGGCGGCGTTGCCGTGGGAGACCAGATAGATCGGGCCGGTCAGGGGGCTCTTCAGGACTGGGGTGTGGACGATCGCTGAGCCTATGTCCGATCCTTCTGGGCAGGAGGCGGGGTTTGCTTCAAAGGTCTTTGCCAGACACGCTTTCTGGATCGTCGAGAGCCTTGCCGGCAGGATCGCGGGGATCGTCAGCACCGTCTTTGCGACGTTGGCCTGGCCTTTCTGGTCTTTGAACTTCAGGCTCAGGCTGGCGCCGTTTGCTTTTGAGGTCTTGCCCTGGGTCTGGGCTTGGACCTGGGGCTTGAAGGGCAGGGAGGCGCAGCCCGAGGCTTTGAAGGGGCTCGAGAGCTGCGCTTGGCCTCCGCCCGCTCCGGAGAGCGTTGCGTCGATCTTCTTGGCTTCACAGCTCGTTGGGTTGAACTCGAAGTTCGCTCGGTCGACCACGACTTCGATCCGCTTCAGCTGCAGCGGGATGCCTTTTAGCTCTGTCGGCAGCGGGTCGCTCTGGATCGTGACCTGGGCTGTGTGGGGGTCGACTTCGATCTTTGAGCGCACGATCACGTTGCCGAGGTCAAACGGCCCCGCGACCGCCGGGGCGACGATCTCAAGGCCAAACGGGGCGCCCTTGTAGGGGCCGGTCAAAAAGACCTGGCCCGGGGGTGTCTGAATCGGTTCGGGGCCGAGGCCGGCGCTGACGTTCGTGTGGCCGATCAGGCTCTGTTCAGGGCAGCTGCCCTCTGAGGCCTGCGGTTCCTCACAGGGAGTGACCTGCGAGAGCAGCGCCGCGATCCCCGCCGGCAGGTGAAGCTGAACGCCGCTGAGCGCCTGGTCTTGATCCGGGCGCTCGATCTGAAGCGTGAAGGGCGAGAAGGCGCCGGCCTGGCTGTTCGTCGACTGCGCCGAGAACTCAGGAGCAAAGGGCTGTGGGTTGGGACAGGCGCCTTCGCCCTGCCCCGAGCTCACGCTCAGTTCGCCTGCTGGGGAGGAGACATTGGCTTCGGGTTGCCCCGACCACGGCGTGAGCGAGGCGCCGAGGGCGTAGTCGCCGCACAGCGGCGGCGTTGACAGCGAGGCGCGTGGCCCTGAGAACAGTTCGAGCTTCAGTTCCTGGAATGGCACCTGTGGGGTGTTCTTGAAGGTCGTTGAGACCTGCAGGGTGCTTTCGCTCAGGCTGACTTCGCCGGCGAGCTTCACGAGCACCCGCGAGACCGGTTCTTCGGCGATGAGATATAGGGCCAGCAGCGAGTGAAAGGGGTTTGCTTCCTGCGCTGCCAGATAGACAGAGCCCGTCAGTTCGTGGGGCAACAGGGGCGTCTTTATGTGAACGAGGCCGACCTTCGAGGCATCGGGGCAGGAGGGCTGATCGGGCGAGAATTCATCGATCTGCTGCTCGGAGTTGAAGCCCTCGAAGCCGATCTGGGACTCCGAGCAGGCCTGTAGGCCGTTCGCGGCCGAGGGACTGAGCTCTAGGCCCTGGGGCAGCGTCACGGTGCTGTCTCTGAGGTCTGACTCAGACAGAGCCTGTTCTTCAAGCAGCCCGTCCTGGGGCAGCTTCAGCTCGACGCTCAGCCCCGTCGGAGTGCTCGCCGAGGGCGAGCTTGCCTGGGCCTTGATCGTGGGGCTGAACGGCAGCGTTTCACAGCCGCTGAGCGCGGGGATCGTGGCGGCGCCTTCAAGCGTCTGCCCCGACCAGGACTGACCGCTCAAGCTCGTGGTCAGGGGGCCTTCACAGGAGGTCGGCAGCCGCAGGAAGGCGGTGCTCGGGCGCGGGTCCGGCGCTTCGCAGTGCTCGCCTTCGGGGGCGTTCTTGCCGGCGACGATGCATTCCCAGCCGCGTGCCGAGTCATGGCGGGGATCGCCCGGTTGGCCCCAGAAGACGACATCGCTTCGCAGCACCTGGGCGGCTGAGGTGACATTTGCGACGTTGACCTGGACGCTGTAGTTCCCGCCACTGTTGACCGCGGTGTCGAGGACGACCGGGACGTTGAAGGCCTCAAAGCCAAAGCGCGCCGGCTCGCCGGGGGCGGGCGTGAGGTTGAACAGCGGCACCGCGAGGGTCAGATAGCCGGCGTTTGCGGGTTCGTTCAGCGTCACGAGCGCGGCGCCGATTGCGCTCTCGCCCGGGCACAGGTTCGTGTCTTTGACAAACAGCGTTGAGAAGTCGAGGTTCGAGCACTGCGGTGTGGCCTGGGGATTGCCGATCAGGCCCGGGGGCAGTTCGAAGTGCAGGTTCTTGAGCAGCGCCGGCGCGCTCGGTTCGCTGCCCCCGCCGCCCTGGAGGGTCTGGTTGAAGTCAAGCGCGGTGCTCAGCTGAAAGGGATGGGAGCCGGCGGCACTCTCGGGCTGGCCGTCTTGGCCTTCGGGGCTCAGCGCAAACGATTCAACGCCAAAGGGCGTCGGCTGATCGCCGATCTTCAGGGCCCCTTTCAGCGAGGAGCTCTCAGCACCCCCGCCCTGGAGGTGGATTTCGTTTTCAAGTTCGCCGGCGGGCAGCCCCGGCGCCACTTCGACTGTGATCCGCAGCTCGAGCTGGACGTATGGGGGGACGTCTCTTTCAAAGGTGCAGCTGAGCACGGGCAGCGCCTGGCAGGTGCCTTCCTCGTGTTCCTCAGAGGAGACGAGCTTGATCGCCTTTGCGCTGATGCCGGCGGGCAGGGTGTCTGAGAGGGTGATCGGCTGAGCGCCACCGTCTGCGTCTGCGTCGCCGAGATTGGCCGCGGAGGCGAAGATCACGTCTTCTTTGTCGCCTGGGTTCAGGTAGGTGGGGGCTGCGTTTGAGGACAGGCGCCACCAGGGGGTCACGGGCTGGGCCAGGGCTTGAGCGCTCGTGAGAGCAAGGGCCGCGAGCGTCGTGAGCGTGGCGATCAGCGCGGAGACTGTGAGGGCGCTGCGTGGTTTTGGGGAGCGCGCCCGTATCGCTAGGGCGCCGTGCCATGGTGGCTGAGTGATCCGCTGAGGGCCTCGTTGCGTGACCCGGGCGCCCTCTGACGATGAACCGCTCATCACTTGTGTCCCTTCTTGTGATGCGCCGGCTTCTTTGAGCCAAAGGCCTTGCGCGCCTTGCGCTCACAGGCCGCGCGCTTCTTGGGCGAATGGCGGTAGCGACGCTTGCAGCTGGCCAGCGCCCTCGAGAGCCTCTGCGCGCGCGTGGGCGGCTTCGATGTGGTGACAGGCTTTCCCGGCACCGGGGCGGGTTTGCGCGCCAGGAGGTTGCCCGGGCCCGTCTGGGTAGCCGTCCCCGAGGCCGTGACGGGCGCGAGCGCTGGGGTCTGTCCGGGCCGGCAGGCTTCTGAGTCTTCACAGCTTGTGTGCGAGGGTTCTTCTGAGCTCAGGCAGGGGGAGGCTTCTGAGCACACGCGCGCGTCATACAGATCGAAGTTCGTGTCGCGGTCCTGGGCCAGCAGCGGCTGTGAGGTCACGAAGAATGCGTCATCGCCGCCGACGCTCGCTTCAACGAAGGCCGATTCCTGCTCTGAGGTGCCCGAGGAGATCAGCCCGACGCAGCCGTTTTCGCCCTGACAGCTGCCGAGCCCCTGCGGCTCGTACTCATAGACGTTCTCGATGCCCACCTGGGCGGCCTGGCCATCGATCTGCTCTTCTCGGGTGGGCTGCGCCACTGCGGGCACGAGCGCATCGGCGCTGTTGAAGAACAGTCGCCCTTCGTTTGAGAGGTAGCGCGGCGCACGCAGCGCCACCGGCGCCCCGCTTGCCCCGAGCGGAACCCAGCCGGGGATGCTCGCCGCCAGCCAGCTGTCATTGGGCGAGGCCACGCCTTCATCGCTTGCCCAGTCGCGGCGGCGATCGATGAGCAGCCCGAGGCCTTCCCTGGCTCGCTCTGAGTCATAGACGCCGTGCGGGCGCGCGCCTGCGGGGTCACAGGAGGCGCAGAAGATCTGCTTTGAGCTCGCGTCATAGAGGTAGACCTCCTCATCGCGCGCGCCTTTTGCCGCCGGGCTTTGATCGTGGTTGTCAAAGCCCGTCAGCGGCAGGTCTGACATGAACGCCAGGTACTGGCCGCTGGGCGAGGAGCTCGCCGTCAGGTCAGCGAGGTCCGGGCGCGGCTCGATGCTCGGGCCCCTGGGGCCAGGTCCCTCGCTCGAGCCCCAGTCGCCGGAGTCTTCGTTTGAGAGCGTGGCGATGAAGGAGACGGCGCCTTCGTGAGAGACATAGAGGTTGCAGGTGGCTTCGGGCGCTGGAGTTTCCTGTTCAGAGCGAACGCAGTGCCCGGGGGTGGCTCCCGGGGCGAGCACGCCGTTGGCGACGAAGTAGATGTAGGAGCCGTCCTGGCTGATCGCCGGCGCGAGGTTCAGCACTTCGGCGCTTTCGCCGGGGTTCTGATCGACGCTCAGGTCGCTCAGCTCACAGCTCGGACCGCTCTGGCCTTCGATCACTTCGCACTCATACAGATCGGCGGGGTTTTCTTCTGAGCCGGGGCTCGGATCAAGGCGCGATTCTCCACTCAGGCGCGCGGTGTCGGTGAAGAAGACCTTCGTGCCCGCGCTGTTGGCGCCCTGGAAGGCGACTTCGCTTTCTTCTTCGCCGGGTTCTTCGATGCCCGGCGCGGCGGCGTCGATCTGAAGGGTGCTCTGGGTGGCGACATCGCGCATGTAGAGGTGGTCGACGAGTTCTGCTTCTTCGCCGTGGGGGAGTTCGCTTTCGCCGCTGAAGAAGATCCGCTGACCGTCATCTGAGAGCGCACCCCTGGCGTTGCGACTCTGCATGCCGAGCTGCGGTTCAAGCGCAGGGCTTCCGTTCGGTAAAAGGCTCAGCAACGACAGGGCGCCCTGATGCCACTCATAGAGGCCCGCCGAGGAGCCCTGAAGTAGCGGGACTTCGGAGGAGAAGACGACGTGGCTGAGGTCTTCGCTTGCATCGAGGAAGTCGAGCTTCTGGCCGAATTTGCTCTGCGCCGTATCCAGGGCCGCGGTCACGAGCGGCTGAAAGCTTTCGCTCTGACTGTTTCTGAGATACATCGTTTTTTCGCTGGCTTCGGGCGCCAGTGGCGGCGATTCGAAGGGTTCGACGAGCGCTTCGTTATCGGGCTGCACGAGCGCCAGGGAGAGATCGCGCGAGAAGTAGCGATACTCGGGCGCTTCGCCGGGGATGAAGCCCTCGCCTTTGGTGCGCGGCGTGACGATCTGCTGGGAGGACCAGCCCGAGGGCGTGCGCTCAGCCAGCGCCTGGGTTGGATAGGGGGCACGGTTGCCCTGCGGTTCAGAGACGATCGGGCCATTGGCGATGTAGGTGATCGCGCCCCCATCTTCAGAGGCCTGGATCAGCCCGCCTTCGTTTCTGAGCGGTTCGATCCCCGAGCCGTCCTTTTCGACCGGGGAGACCATCTCGAAGGCGCGCCCGTCTGGCAGCGCGCCCTGTGCGCTTGGCGGGGTCGTGATCGAGGCGAAGGTTTCAGAGCCCTGCGCTTCGCCGTGTTCGTTCGTGGCCAGCAGGCGATAGAAGTAGGTGCTGGCGGGCCTCAGGCCCTGAAGCTGTGCTTCGACGCTCTGATCGATGAAGCCCGAGCCCAGGTCGGCGCCTGGGGCCGCGGGCACCTCGGTGCAGGAGCTCTGGTTCTCAGAGCACTGAAGGCTGCCGTATTGGAAGAAGTAGTGGGTGTCGGCGCCGTCGGGGTCGACCTTCCCGGCGAGCTTTGCGGTGCTCGGCGAGAGCGCCTGGGCGGAGAGGGCGGAGACCTTCGGCTTGCCCGGGGCTTCTGGTGAGAAGAGGTCGATCTGATCAGAGGCTGAGTCGGCGACATACAGGTTGCCGCTGGCGGCGTTGACCGCGAGGCCGGTGCCGCTCGGGTGTCCTCCGGGCAGCGCCAGGCGCTCGATCAAGGCGCCCGTTGAATCGAACGCCGCGACGGAGGCGACGTTGTCGATCAGGACATCGCCGCTCCCGGCTTCGGTCGCGAGCGCTGAGCTCGGCTGTGGATCGAGGGCGCCCTGGAGCGTCTGAAGGGATTCTTCGCTTTCAGGGGATTCTTTGCCGAGCCGCAGCTTCGCGCTCAGGACCTCGCGGGCGCTTTCGCCTTCTTCTAGCGGACAGCTTTCTTCGCGGTTCTCGCGTTCCTGGTCTGTGTATAGGGTCTGGCCCGCGCCATCGACCGCAAAGCCCGCTTTCGGGCAGATCAGCGGGTCTTCGAGGCTCGGTTCTTGATAGGCGTTCTGGGTGGCGTCGCTGAAGCGTTCGATGATCCCTTCGGCTTCATCGCCGCGGTAGACCCACAGGCGCCCGGAGCCATCGACTGCGATCCCGTCCAGGATCCCTTCCCATTTGGCTTCATCGCCTTCCTGTTTGAGCGAGGAGAGAACCGTGCCCTGGGGGCTGAACTTCGTCAGGTGGCTGTGTTCAGAGCGCGCGGTGCTGATGACATAGACATCGCCTTTGGAGGGATCGGAGGCGCTGGTTGAGTTATCCACAGCGACCCCGCTGGCTTCTCTGAGCTGGCCTTTGCCAGCGCCCGCGATGCCGGCCTGACAGGAGCTCGTGCAGATCTCGTCTTCTTCTGTGCCGTCGGCGACCCCCCAGCCCCAGGCGGCGATGAATTCGCCGCTCGGGCCGAAGCGCTCGATGCGGTTGTTGGCCTCATCGACGACGTAGACGTCGCCGCTTGATTCGCTGACCGCCACTCCGGCCGGGCTTGAGAGCTGATCTGCGCCCGAGCCCGGGGCGGCGAAGGAGAATGCGAAGCTGTGGCCGCGGGCGCTGGCGGCGCCCGCGGAGGGGGCTGCCAGGGCCAGCAGGATCAGGGGGAGGGTGAGGAGGGTTGCGGGGAAGGGCCCAATGAGCCCGTGGGCGGCCCGACCGAAGCGCGCCGAGGTCCCCATCCGCTTCGGGAGTGCGAATCCCGCTCTCCCGGTGTCTCTGCTGGTCTTAGTCCGCATCACGTCGCCCGTATCTTTCGCTCTCAGCCCGTATCTCTCATAGCTCGCGTCTGTTGCTCATCGCCCAAGTGCTGTTCGCGCCGCATCTCGAGGCTGTGGTGCGCGGGGCCCTCCCTGGCCCCGCGCCTTCTGCATGTCCTCGCTAGACGACCGCGTTGGCCTCCAGCGCTTCTTCGCCCGTCTGAGTCGAGGTGATGTTGATCCCCGACTGTTCGGGTTTTTTGCCGTTGATTTCAGAGATCAACACGTCAGTCGGTTCGCCTTCGAAGTGTTCTGGCTTCTGTTTGCCTTTGTTGGCGGTGTATTTCAGCGTCAGCGTGTTCAGCATCTTGTTGGTCTTGACCGGCACGATGACCGAGCCGCCGACCGTGATGTGCAGCGCCACGGTGCAGTTGAACGTGACATACAGCCCGCCATCCGCCGCGGTCGGGAACAGATCGAAGCCGATCTTTTTGCCTTTCTTTTCGATGCCGAGCCGTCCTTCGAGCGGATTCGTGATGATTTCGCCTTCTTTGGCGCCTTCGGTCCCGCAGGTGAAGCCGGCCGATTCACAATGGGTGAACTTGACGACGACGCCCGTGACGGTTTTCGGCGAGTTGTATTCGCCGCCGCTTTCCTGCGTTTTGCATGTGACCGTCGTGCCGTTCAGCGTTTCCAGCTTGCCCAAGCCGCCGGTCGTTTTGAATTTGTTTTTGACCGCGCCGGGCGCCCATTCGTAGTTGCCCCCTGCTTTTTCCTTCGTGCACCCGCTGTTGCTGAATTTGCCAGTTTTGGCGGGGCTAACCTTGAGACACCTTCCGATTTCGGGCGCAGCGGCCGACGCGGTTGCCGCGCCGACGGCGCTTACGATCAGCGCCGCAGCCAGGCACAGCCACGCAATCCTTACAAGTTTCATGTCCCTCACGTTCTCCTTGTTGACCTTCGTTGGGCCCATAAGTCGACTGGCCGTTCACAGCTCCGCCGCCAGTCCGAGTGTCCCGGCGACGGTCGCGTTGCCGGGCGGGTGGAGCCCCGCATCAGCGGGGCTCCACAAATGTCGCCACGGCGACTGGTACTAGCTTTCGACCTGTTCTTTGTGTTCGTCGACCTGGTAAACCGTCGCGATCGCCTGTTCGCCGAACAGCCTCAGCTGATTGCCCTGTCCATCACCGGACGGGAGGCCGAGCTTCTCGTTGATAAGCGAGTCGATTTCGGCTTCGTCTTCGCCGTTGCCGCAGCCGTGCGCCGCGGGAGCCGGGAATTCGTTGTTGACGATTTCGTAGTTGGTGTCAAACAGAATCGTTTCTTCGCTGTTTTCACTGAGCTGACCCGTCGAGCCATGAATCGGTTCGGCGGGCGGTTCCGGCGAGGTCGCGCCTGTGGTGAAGTCAATGACCACTGGTTCTTCGTCTGAGCCGAAGTAGCAGTTTTCGCCGAGGATGCTGCCCGTGAGGTGGAGCTTAATCGGCAGCACGACGCCTGGCGACTGTTCACCGATGAAGTTGAACAGGTACACTTCCCCGGTGCCAGCCAGTTCCGCGGTGCCCGCTACTGCGCATTCAGGCGATCCTGCGTTTGCGCCTTTGCAAGACTGAATGAGTGCCTTGTTGCTCGCGGTTTTCTTTAGCACTCGGCCGATGCCGCCGGGAACGGGCTCCGGCGTTTTTGACAGCGTTTCACCGTTCTTCGATGGGATGAGATTGTGGGTTGCACCACTGAGCGGGTTCGGAATGGCTCCCTGTAGCGTGATCGGGTTCTTGATTTTCACTTTCAGGCTGCCGACCTGGAATACGCCGCTCCGTGTGATGCTGTGGAGGCAGTCGTATGCTTCTTCGGCTTCGGTCGGGCACTGTACGAAGTTTTTATATTCTTCTTCCTTGATCTGCGACGGTTTCTTTGCAGAAGCCGTACCGGCAACCACCGCACTCAAGGCGAACACTGCCACCAGGCAGAGTCCTAGCATCCTTACATGTCTCACTTGTCCACTACTCCTTTGTCCTCTCGGGTTTTGGTCAGGCGTGCCGGTGAGCCTCCTCTGAGGCTCCCTGGGCGCGCCCGTCTGCCACAGCGCGCAGCGACGCCAACGCCTCGACGTGGCTGTGCGCTCGTCATCGGCTCAGAGGCATGTCGCATCTGGGCCCGACGTTCGTGATCGGCAGAGGCGCACTGGGCGCGAGTCTCTGCGCGAAAGCCTGTCCTGCGCTCGAATTTCATCAGGGGCGAGCTGGTGCTCCTCAGGCGCCCTAGGCCTGGCATGTCGGCCTCCTGCGTCTCGCACCGTTGCGCTCTTGGCCTGTGTGCAGCGCGAAGTCCTGGCCCAGCAGCTGGGCCGCGCGTCTGCCCTCGCTGGTGAGAACCCACGCGTTGGGCTCGCCGTAGGCCTGTCCGAGGCCCGTGTTTTCGATCAGGCCCTGGCGCTGGAGGCGTCCGAGGAGCTTCGAGGTCTGCCCCTCATCGCCCAGGTCCGCGGCCGAAGCGATGTCGCGGTTGCTCGCGTACGGCGAGGCGGCGATTGCGTTCAGTACGAGCGCCGTGCGATAGGTGGACCTGACCGGCAGTGCCTGGCGCTGTGCTCTGTCTTTCACCGGCGCCGGTCGCGGCGGTGGCCTGAACGCGAGCTCTTGCTTCGCGGCATCTGCACCCAGATATGGCAGGACGATCAGCGACATCAATGAAGGGGCGAGATCAACGAGCGGAGCTCCCGTGTGCTTGAGCATCCGTGCGCTCACCACCGAGAAGACGCCTCCGACGACGAGCTCTGCTGTCAGTCCGCGCTGCAGTGCCAGACCGGCGTTCTCTGCGCTCGGGCATCCGCGCTCGAGTAGATCGGCCAGGCGTGAGAGCGCCAGGTCGCGACGCTCGAGCAGGCTGGGCCCGGCGGCCTCGATCATCAGCAGGCGTGCCCACCGTGGCTCAGCGTCCAGAAAGCTCAAGATGCGGACTACGCCGGCTCGCACGCGTGTGAGCCACTCCCTCTCTCCTTGAACGGCCTCGACGGTTGCTCTCGAGAGCAGGGTCGCTGCGAAATCAAACGTTGCGAGCAGGCAATCGTCTGCGCTTGCGAACTCCTGCTCGAATTCATGCTGTGTCACACCTGCACGTGTGACCACCGACTCCACTAGACGGGGGTTACCGCGCTCCAGACCTCACAGTTTCGACGTCATAAATCCTCGCGTGCCACCCCCTTCGGCCCAGCCATAACTCGATAATGGACTTGACAATCTCTCACCGATGTGTTCTCATCCGGCCTTACACGGAGTCGAGGACCAGTGGGAATCACTTCCTCGATCCGGTTGCAACAGGGCATAAGGGGAACACAGGAGAGGGACGTTGGAGGGAAACAGGGAGGCACCCATGGACGGTGAGGTCAGGGTCAAGGGCGCAGAGGTGCAGCTCGGTGGGGTCTACTCGTCCCACACGCTGCACGGCACTTCGCCCGCAAACACGGGCTCGAGCAGCATCTCCGCCTCCTCGCGATCGCGCCGCGAAAGGCTGATCGCAGCGGCCATCGAGGTCCTCGCAGAGGGCAGTGTGGACCGTCTAGTGGAGTCGCGGGATACGCCAAAAGCCCTGTAGATCCGGGGCTTTTCGCTCGTCCATCCCACGCCATCCCACGCTTCGGCAGCGCGTTGGCTCGTGCGCTCCGGCTGCCGCGCCAGCGAGCCTCTCGCACGCTCGTACCTGGCCCTGATTTCTTGCTCGGATCTCGCCTGCACGAGGTTCCTGGCCCGCGAGATCCGGCGCGGAACCGATCCGCGGGCTCGTAATGCTCGCCTGTTACACGGGGCCCTTGGCCGGGGGACTATCCCCAGCGAGGCCTCAGGCTGGGGCCGGGGGCGCCGCCGGCTCCATCCTCCGCCGCGCAGCCCGGATCGAGCGTACCGCGCGCGCACGATCGTCGCCGAAGCCCACATACAGGTTGACCGCCATCGCAGATAGATGCTCGGTCATCTCCTCGAGCGTCACCAGGCGCGCGAGCAGCGCCGTGATCATCCCGTGCGCCGAGGCCCACAGCTGGATCCCAAGCGATTCTGGATCCCCGTCCCGGAAGCGTCCAGCCTCGATGCAGCGGGAAACCGCGGCGATCGGACGCTCGATCGCCGCGCGCCCGATCGCCTCGTCTTCGGCGTCGCGCGGCGGCTCGAGGAACACGGCCCGGTAGAGCTGGGAGTTGGCCACCGCATTGAAGCAGTAGGCCCAGCCGAGGGCTGAGAGGTCGGCGACCGGATCGCGGGTGCTGGGCACCGAATCCAGAAAGCCGATCAGGCGGGTGAACGCCTCGCGTTTGAGGTCGCGTCGCAGACCATCCATGCCGCCGAAGTGGGTGTAGACGGCCATCGTCGAAGCACCGACCTCGGCGGTCAGTCGCCGCGTGGTCAGCGCCGCCGGTCCCTCGCGGACGAGCAGGCGGGCGGCCACCTCGATCAGGGCGTCACGCACCTGGGGGTCGGCCACCTTCGGACTCATGCTTGACAGTTTGGCATAGCGCCGTTATGGTGCGAGGCCCAACACTGTTATGCAATGTTTTCACTCGGCCGAGGAGGAACGATGTCCGCACGAGATCCACGAGAGCTGGGCCGGCTGTTCGCCGAAAGCGCGACCGCCGGCGACCTCGCCGGGTTGCTCGAGCTGTATGAGGAGGATGCGACGCTCGTCGGTCCCGACGGCAGCAGCGCGGGCGGCGGCATCGAGACGCTGCGCGAGCGACTCGATGCGCTGCTGGCTGTCTCGCCGCAGATCGAGGCAGGCGACTCCCGTGCGGTGATCGCGGGTGACGTGGCGCTGCTGTCGGGGCGGTGGCGGATGACCTTCGGCGCGAGTGACCAGGACGGGCGGTCCGCATTTCAGGGCACGAGCACGGAGGTGGCACGGCGTCAAGCGGACGGAGGGTGGCGCTACGCGATCGACGACCCCACCTCGGCGGGGATCCGGGTGCCCGCGACGTCAGGGTCTTCGGGCGCGAGCGCCGCGAACTTCGAGCAACTGCTGTTTGAGCAGGACGGTCCCGTCGTGCGGCTCACCTTGAACCGACCCGACAAGCACAACGCATTGTCGATGCGCCTGTCTGACGAGCTGATCGCTGCACTCGAGCGAGTGCGGGACTCCGAGGAGACGAGGGTGCTCGTGATCGGGGGCGCCGGCGATACGTTCTGTGCGGGCGATGACATCAGCGAGATGGGCATGTGGGGCGACGCGAACCAGATCATGCGCCGGGTGCGTGGATATCAGCGGATGGCGGACATGCTGGAGGCGCTCGACAAGGTCACGATCGCCGCCGTCGACGGTTATGCGGTGGGCGGCGGGTTGGAGATCACGATGGCCTGCGACTTCGTGGTGGCGACGCGGCGAGCGCTCTGGGGGATGCCGGAGGTCGATGTCGGCATCACACCCGGCTGGGGCGGCACGACCCGCATGTCGCGGCTGATCGGCAGGCGAATGACCAAGGAGGTCAACCTGCTCGGCGCGCTCCACCCCGCGGCCCGCGCAGCCGAGCTCGGACTCTGGAATCGAGTGGTCGACGACGACCGACTCGATGAGGAGGTGCAGGCTCTCGTGCAGGTCGTGCTCAGTAAGAACCAGCAGGCGCTGCGACAGCTGAAGTTCATCATCGACAACGGCGCCGAGGCGGACCTGCACACAGCCCAAGCCTTCGAGGCACTCTCGGCAGGGCTCACGGGCGCGGTCAACGGCGCCTGGCAGGTCCAGGACGCCGATCAGGCGTCGGGCATCGTCAGCTTCGTGACCGGCGGCGAGCAGTGGCGTGAGCGTCGATCGCGCGCGCGGAGCTTCTGGATCGATGGGCCGGTGCCAGGACGGAGTGGTGAGACGTGGCCGGACCGAAGCGCGTGCGAAGCACTATGAAGCGTGACCCGAGGCGCTAGGACCGAAGCGCGGCCCAGCTCAGCTGAGCCGCGCTTCAGGTCTCTTGCCTCGGAGTTGGTCGGAGAGGGAATCCGCTACCGAGGCGTCCTTGAGCGCTTAGGGCGGGTGCGCTCAAGCATTGACGAGACCTTCTTCGCGCCCCTACCCACGATGCGCCCTCGGCGCGCCACGGTTGACGTTACCTTTACCCCGCTTCGGCCGAAACTCCTTCCGAGCCTTGTGTTCACAACTCTGGCGCCTGGCCTTCGAGTGCCGATATCGCCTGCGACAGGACGCCAGCGCCCTCTTCAGCTTCTGCGCCCGCGAGAGCTTCTTTGCCTTGGCGGCTTTGACGGCCCCACAGCCTGAGACGGAGACCTTCGTTGACTGCTTGATCACGGCGCCGTTCTGTCCTGTGAGCGTCGTTGGCACGAGCAGCTTCTGCCCGCAGAGGCTGTAGTGGGCCTTCGGGGGCAGGTCTGTTGTCAGGGCCGAGTGGGGTCCCTCGGGCAGGATCGCTTCAAAGGAGGAGACCGGGGCGTCGGGGACGGTGTTGAAGGAGGAGGTCGTCACGCCGCCTTTGATGGCGGTCTGGCCATCGAGGATCAGCGTGATGCCTTCGCCCTGAAGGACGAACTCGACATCGGGCCAGGCTGCGTTTCCGTGGGAGACCAGGTAGGCGGGCCCTTGCAGGGTGCTCCTCAGCACCGGGGTGTGGGCGATCCCCTGCCCGATGTTCGATCCTTCTGGGCAGGAGGCTGGGTTTGCTTCAAAGGTCTTTGCCAGGCAGGCTTTCTGGATCGTCGAGAGCCTCGCCGGCAGGATCTTCGGGACCTGTAGGACCGTTTTTGCGATGTTGGCCTGGCCGGGGGTCGAGGAGACCTTGACGAGGAAGGAGGCTCCGTTTGCTTTTGAGGTGCGGCCCTCAGTCTGTGCTGTGAGGGTCGGTTTGAAGGGCAGGCTCTGGCAGCCCTGGACCTGGAAGGGCTCAGAGAGCTGGGCCTGGGCACCGCCTGCTCCGGAGAGCGTTGCTTCGATCTTCTTGGCTTCACAGCTCGTGGGGTTGAACTCAAAGCTCGGGCGATCGACTTCCACGTGGACGCGCTTTAGCTGCAGCGGTATGCCCGTCGGGGGCATACCGACTCCCTGAAGGAAGGTCGGGATCGCTCCTTGAATCGTGACCTCTGCTGTATGGGGGTCGACTTCGATCTTTGAGCGAACTACGACGACTCCGAGGTTGAAGGGTCCCGCGACCGCCGGGGTCACGATCTCAAGGCCGAATGGGGCTCCCTGATAGGGGCCTGTGATGTAGAGGCGCCCTGACTCGGTGTAGGGGTCGGGGCCGACGCCTGCCGAGGCTGTTGCTTTGCCGATTTCTGAGGCCGGGCCGCAGCTGCCCTGCGCTGCCTGGGGTTCGCCACAGGGGCTCACGCTTGCGAGCATCGCCGCTGCTCCCTGGGGCAGGTGCACCGAGAGGGCTGAGAGGGGCTGGTTTCCATCGGGGCGTTCGAGTGAGAGGCTGAAGGAGCTGAAGGCTCCGGCCTGGGGGTTCTGTGAGCCTGCGCTAAGGGTCGGGGCGAAGGGTTCTGTCTGCGGGCAGGCAGAACCGCCGGGGCCTTCGCTGACCGCTAGTTCTCCGGGCTGGCTTTCGCTTTGAAGGGCCTGCTCAAACGGATAGCTCCAGGGCGTGAAGGTGGCCTTGCTTCTGTAGTCCCCGCATAGCGAGGGCGTTGCCACTGAGGCCCTCGGTCCACCGAAGAAGTGCAGTCTGAAGTCTTCGAAGGGGACCTGGGGGGCGTCCAGGAAGGTGCTCGTGATCTGGCCCGTGTTCGGGTTCAGCTTGACTTCGCCGGCGAGCTTGACGCGCACGCCCGAGCTCTGATCTTCGGCTGTGATGTAGAGGGCCAGCAGTGAGCCGAAGGGGTTCTTTCCCGCTTCGCCCTGGGGTGCCGGTTCTGCCAGGTAGAGCGAGCCGCTCAGTTCGTTTGAAAGCAGCGGGGTCTTGACGTGGACTTCGCCCATCTTCGATGCATCTGGGCAGTGGGGTTCGGCCGCTGAGAAGCGAAGCGGAGCCTCTGCTCCCGGGGAGTAGGGGTCTACCGCTGCTTGGCCTTCATAGCCGATCTGGGCCTCTGAGCAGGCTTCAAGGCCATTGGCCGATGAGGGCGAGAGCTCGATGCCTTCGGGCAGGGTCACGCTTGTGTCTTTTAGGTCTGCCTCACCGAGGCCCGAGGCTTCAAGGGTCGTTTCCTGGGGCATGTGGACATCGACGTTCAGGGCAGTGGGGGTGGCGGCGGCGTGTTCTTCGCTTTGCAGATGCAGGGAGGGGCTGAAGGGGAGCTGATCGCAGTCTTCAAAGCCCTGCAGCGGGGCTTCTGTGGATGGACCCGCCAACGAGAAGACTTCGCCAGGTTCGCTCGCCAGGGCCTTGACCGGCCAGGAGCTTCCTTCAACCGTGCTCGTGAGCGGGCCCGTGCAGGAGGTGGGGAGAGTTAGGAAGGGCGACGGGTTGGGTTGATTCTGGGGTTCGCACGAGCGTTCTGGACTCCAAGCGCCTCCTGCGATGCACCGCCAACCTCGCGAGTCGTCGTGGCGTGAGTCGCCTGGCACGCCCCAGATCGTCACTTCGCTGCCCAAGAGCTGGGCAGACTCAGGGGCGTTGTTGACGCTGACGCTGACGCCGTAGTCGCCATCGCTGCGCACAGCGGTGTCGAGGACGATCGGGTTGTCGTAGAGCTCAAAGCCGAACCGGGCGGGCTCACCTTCGGCGGGTTCGAGATTCCACAATGGCACGGCACGTGTGACGACGCCGAATTGCAGGGGTTCGTCAATTGTCACCTCCGCGACTCCGATCGCCGTTTCGGGCTTGCACGCGTTCGTCCCCGACACGAAATAGGCGTCAAACTGCGCGTCGGTGCACTGCGGAACCGCCTGCGGGTCACCGATCAGTCCGGGCGGGAGATTGAAGGTCAGCTGCCTTGGCAGCGCGGGCGCCGACTGAAGTTCCTTTGCGGATTCGAGTGTTTGATTGAGATCGAGGGTGGTGGTGAGCTGAAACGGATGCGAGCCTGCCTGTGCGTCGACGCCACCACCTTCTTCTTCGGGTGTTATCGCATAGCCTCCCTGTTCGACGCCAAAGTGCGTCGACTGATTGTTCACAGTGATCGGAACCTGTCGCGAGAGCGCAGGCACACCAGTGTCGGAGCCGTCATCGAGTCGTTGCTCGCCGCCGGAGACAGCGATCGCGTTCGTTTCGACCGCGGACGCGTTCGGCTTGACCGTTACCGCGATTTCCATTTCCAGGCGTTCGAATGGCGGAAAGGCTTCCGCCTGGGATGTGCAAGACGTAGATTGCAGCGAACATGTCATCAGGTGCGACGCTTCGCGATGGAACGCCGGGAAGCCCCGTATTTCAGTAGCTTCGAGGTCTGGAGGTAGCATGTCCCTGATCACGACGGGCGCTGCTGTCGCATCGACGTCGGTATCACCGATGTTGGTGGCGGATACCACGATTCTGGCCTTGCCGCCCGCGCTCAGAAGCGTCGGTGCGGGGCGCGCGGCCAGCCCCCACCATGCCTCGGCGGACGCCGGGCCGGCTCCGGCCAGCGCGATGAGCAGGACCGCACCCGCCAGGCACGCTGCCCGAGCCAGACAGGTTCGCGCCAACCTGGCTCGCGCCAGGCACGCCGGAACGTGCGCGCGTACGAGCGGCCTGCACGAGTTGGAGCTGTCCAGGGAGGCGCTCATTTCGTCTTCCGCCCCGTCCTCGAGGAGGTTTGGCGCCTGATCGCCCTGCCGGTCTTCCGCCGCTCGGCCTGACGCTTGGCGCCGAAGGCGCGCCTGGCCTTGCGTTCGCACGCCAGGCGCCTCTCTCTGTGCGGCAACCGGCGACAGGCCTTCAGCGCCTTGGTGAGCTTCTGGGCACGGGTCAGGGACTTTGGCTTCGAACTGGTGGGGGCCGAGGATGAGGCGTGCTGCTCGACGATGTTGCCCGCGCCGCCGAGGCTGGTGCTCGACGGCGCTGGGAAGCTCGGCTGCGCAGCCGCGGGCGGGCGGCATTCTTCGCCTGCGCACACGGGCGGAGGCGGCGGTTTTTCGGGCAGGCAGGGACTTGCTTCGGCGATCCCGCACACGCGCGCGTCATAGACGTCGTAGGCGCTGTCGTTGTCCGACGCGAGCAGCGGCGCAGCGGTCATGAAGAACGCGTCGTCCCCGGCTTCGCTTGCGTCCAAGAACGCCGATTCGTGTTCCGAGGTGCCCGAGGAGATCAGCGACACGCAGCCAGCGCCCTCTGTGCAGCTGCCGAGACCGCCGGGCTCATACTCATAGACGTTCTCGACGCCCACGTTCGTGTCTTTACCGTTGACCTGCTCAGAGCGCTCGCTCGTCCCCTGGTTGACGAGCGCGTCCGCGCTGTTGAAGAACAGCCTTCCCGAGTCCGAGAGGTAGCGCGACTGGTAGTCGGCCTCGGTGAGCCCGATCAGGGTCCATCCTGGGATCGAGCCGGCTAGCCACTCGCCTGTCCAGGTTTCGGGACGGTCGACGAGCAGGCCGAGTCCTTCGCCAGCTTCTTCGGTGTCGTAGACGCCATCGGGCGCCTGCCCGTGGGGATTGCATGAGGCGCACGTCAAGCGACCGGCGCCTGCGCTGTACAGGAAAACCTCCTGATCGTGCGCGCCGTTCGCCTGCGGGTTGGCGTCGACGTTCCCGTAGCCGGTCAGTTCGCGCTGAGACATGAACGCGAGATAGCGGCCGTTACTCGATACCTGCGAGGTCAGATCGCCAAGCACCCCGCTCAGTTCGCCCGCGGTGTGACGCTGGCCCCAGTCGCCGGCGTCTTCGTAGGACAGGCGCGCCACGAGCCGTGCTTCGCGTTCACCGGGATGTTCGGGCGCCGGCTCTGAGACATAGAGATTGCAGCTTGCCTGCGGGTGCGGGAGCACCGGCTTGGTTCGTGGGCAGTCCCCGGGCTCGGCGCCGGGCGCCAAGACGCCGTTCGCGACGAAGTAGACGTAAGAGCCATCTTCGCTGAAGCCGGGGAGCGTCCCGAGCACGTCGGCGGCTTCGCCGAGGTGGTGATCGACGGTGAGATCGACAAGCTGGCCCGTCTGTGAGTTGAATTCATACAGGTCGCGCGGCCGTCCCAAGCTGCGAGCCGCTTCTCCTTCGACGACTTCTTCTTCGGGCAGGGGTTCCAGGGTGGATTCGCTCGTCAACGGCCAGGTATCGGTGAAGAACACCCGCGATCCGTCAGCGGAAGCGCCCTGGAAGCGAACTTCATCGAGGCCTTCTTCGCGCGCTTCAGCGCTCGGTTCCTGCGTGCCTTCGCCCTGTACGGCGTTCATCTGGACGGTTTCGTCGGTCGTCGTGTCGCGCATGTACAGCAGACCCGCTTCGGGGCCCGCCTGCGTCCAGAAGACGCGCTGGCCGTTGCTCGAGATCGCGTCGCGGACGTTCAGGTCCCCGTCGCCGAGCTTGGGTTCGCTCGCAGGGATTGTCGACCCAGGCAGCAGACTGACGAGCCTCAGGCCGGATTCGGCGCTCCACTCGTACAGGCCATCGCCGACGGCGCCAGCCAGCAACGGCACCTGCGATTCGAACACCACGTGTCGGAGATCTGGCGTCGCGCCCAAGAATTCGAGCTTCCCCCCGAACGGTTCTCCAGTGAGATCGTCGGCCGCGTCGACGAGCGGCTGGTATTCGCCCGACGCGTCGTTGCGCTCGTATATGGTCTTTTCGCTCGCGTCCGCCGACAGTGGTGGGCTTTCGAGCTGTTCTTCGTGCGGGTCCGGTTGCACGAGCGCGCGCGATAGGTCGCTGGAGAAGAAGCGATACTCCTTCTCTTCGAACTGGTGATAGCCTTCACCTTTGTTGTGTGGGGTGGTGATTGTGCTCGTCTCCCATCCTTCGCTGGGATCGCGACCCGAGAGAAGTTGCACCGGTTCGGGCCTGCGATTTCCTTCCACCTGGGTTCCCAGCGGCGCGCTGGCCGTCCACGCGAGCGTGTTGCCATCTGCCGAGGACTGGATCAGTGCCCCTTCGAGGCTGATTCCTTCGATCGCCGCCCCGTGCTTGTCCGGAGGTGAGACGAGCTCCCACGCGCGGTGGTCGGCAAGCGTCTGGCCCGCGCTCGGCAACGTCGTAAAGAAGGTTTCCGTCTGCTGCGAGCTCGAGCCGGAGCCGTGAGCGTTTTCTGCGAGCACGCGGTAGTGATAGGTCGTGTTGGGTACCAGGCCCGTGAGTTCCACGCTCGTGCTCTGGTCGCCGAATGCCGAGCCGAGATCGTTGCCGGGAGGCACCGGCACATCGCGGCACGGGGCCGGCTCGCCTGCGCAGTCGCCGGTGCCGTATTGCACGTAGTAGTGAGTGTCTGAGCCGTGAGGATCGATCTCGGCGTCGATACGCTCCGAGTCGGCGGACAGCGCCTGCGCAAAGACACTGTCGACGCTTGGCGGCGCGAGCGCTTCTTCGCCCGCAAAGATCGCCACCTTCCCTTCCTCCGCGACGAAGACCTGTTCGCTGGCGGAATCGACCGCCAGCGCTCCGCCCGAGCTCAACTGCCCCCCGCCGAAGCGGCCCACCAGGCGTCCATCGGCGCTGAACTCCGCAATGCTGTCCTCGTTGTCGGCATAGACGTCGCCTGCGGCGTCGATAGCCACGCCGGTGGTGTCTTCCTGGTCGAGGCTCCGCGCAACGGCTTCCCCGCCGGCGTTCAGCTTCGAGACGACGGTCGGTCGCGAGACTTCTTCGAGACATTCCCCCAGCGCCGTCTGGCGTTCGTGAGCGACGTAGAAGGCGTTTGCCGAGAGCGCAAAGCCAGGCCTCACAGTGCACCCTTCTTCGAGTGGGCGCTGTTCCAGGACTTCTTCCTTCGTGAGCGACGGAATCAGCCTGTTTTTTTCTTCGCTGCTGAAGCCGGTGATGTTGCCGTCTTCCTCCCAGTAGGCAAACAGCCCGCCAGCAGCGTCGACAGCCAGACCCGCGATGTCTTCCAGTTCCGCTTCGAATTCTTCATTGCCTTCTCTGGTCTTGAAGATCTCTTTCTTGTAGATCCTTTCTCCACTCGGCCTGAACTTGTAGATGAAATCGCGTTCGTCGGCTTCCGCTCCCTTTTCTTCACTCCCCGCTACGTACACATCGCCTTTCGACGGATCGCCAGAACTCGCCGAGTTGTCGACTGCGATCGGGCCCGGCGTCGGAACCTTCAGTTCGGCGACGAATTCATAGCCCCCACTGCCATCGGGCTTGAAGCGCTCCACACGTTCGTCGGCCGCGTCCACGACGTAGACTTCGCCGGTTGCTTCGTCGACCGCAATGCCCGCCGGCGCGGCAAAGACGTGTTCGCCAGTTCCGGCAAACGCGCCTGTGAAAACGTGTCCACGGGCGACTGCGCCAGACGCGCCGGGTGTGCAGAGAAGCTGACAGGCCAGAATAGCGCCGAGGAAGGCGAGCGCAACCACCGCCCAGGCGCTGTTGCCCAAGCCTAGGACGGTTCGGCCAATGCGGCCATCGGCTCTCACGCTTGTTGGTCCTGTATCCATCTCTCGAAGTCCAGATCGCACGTGCGGTCGCCCGGCAAGCGCACACTCCGCACACCGGTGCGGGCCGAGCTCACCGGCCGCTCGGGCGTGGCCGGCTGGAGTGGAGACCGCCACCTGCGAGGCGAGCTAGCTCCACACCCAGCCATGCCGTACCCGCAACGCGCTATACGACCGCGTTCAACTCCAGTTGTTCTTCGCCCTTCACGGTTGAGGTGATCGTCTGTCCAGCCTGCACGTATTCCGATTCATGGAAATTGCTGAACGAACTTTCGAGCACCGCCGGTTCTGGACTTTCTTCCCACGTTTCCGGTTTCTGGTGGCCCTTGGTCGCCTTGAACTTGAGCGTTTCAGTTTCTTTCATCTTGTCGTTTTTGATCGGCACGAGCACCTTGCCTCGCACCTTGATGACGAGCCCGGAGCATTCAAATTCGATGAAGAGGCCCGATTTGACGCTTTTCGCAGGGAACAGCTCCAGGTCGGTCTTTTTCCGGGCCTTGCTTTCCCAGCCGACGAGGCCTTCGAGTTCGTTGGTTATGAGTTCACCGGATTTTGCGCCCGGACTCGTGCACGGTAGCGCGATGGCTTTGCAGCCGGTGAACCTGACCGTGATGCCTACCTCTTCTTTGTTGTTTCCGGGCGCGAATTCCCCGTCGCTGCTCTCGCCCTGACACTGCACCGCCGAGCCTTTGGTGGTTTCCAGGAGGCCTGCGCCGCCCGAGCTCGTGAACTTCGCCTTCCCGGCGCCTGGGAGCCATTCGTACTTGGCTTTGGTTCCCGACAGTTCCTTCGTGCACTTCGAGTCGCTGAATGTTTTGCCGCCACCGCCCGTATGTTTTATACATCTTCCGTATTCCGGGGCGGTCGCGAATGCGCTGCCCGCGATCACGGCGCATGTCGCGAGCGCCAGCGCTAGGCACATACCGATAATCCTGACACGTCTCATATGACTCGCTTCTCCTTTTCCCTCTGCAGATGTGGGCCGTTGACCGGCCTGCAGCTGCCAGCGCACCACTCGCCTCCTGCGGCCCGCCCGCGCTGCGCCCAGTAAGCGCTTCGAGATGCAGGGGTCTCACGCATCTGAGCCCCTGCATCTCTACCTAGTTGTCGGTTCTGGCTTTAGTGGATTTCTTTTTTGAGTTTTTTGAATTCGTTGTTTTTCCGCACGAATGCAGCCGCTGCCTCGTGAAGGTCGCCCTTCAATTCAGTGACGCTCGCGCCCGCCACAGCAGGCACTCCGAACACCTTGTCGATCGTCGCGGCGAGCACTTCAGAGAACGGGCCGGTACAGTTGGCCGCCGGCACCGGGTACGTGTTGTCGAGCAGGTCACTGCCGAGTAGGACGATCGCCGCTCCTTGGTCGAAAATCTCGAGTGAGCCGGCGGTTCCATGCAGCGTTTCTTCGGTCAGCGGCGACGTGTCAGCACCCGATGTCAGATGCTGCACGATCGGTTCGCTCGCCGAGCCGACATGGCATTCGTCCCCGAGGGTCGCCAGCCACCCGTTTTCAGCCTTGATCGCGAGCGGAACTTCGACGCCTACGCCTTCTTCGAAGACGATATTGGTCGGGTTCAGGGCTGGCGTCCCGACGAGTTCGAGCTGCTCATCGGCGGTCTTCAGCAGTCGATGCTTCTTGGCCACCGCGTAGCTTTCCTTCAGGCTCTGCGGCCACCCCAGTTCTTCCTGCTCTTCGGGGGTGATTTCTTCCAGCGGATGGCCCGGGACCAGCAGTGGTGGTGCGACCAGAATCGGCGCGCCATCTTCAGGCCCGTAGAGTGTCAACTGTCCAGTTTCCGGGTTTTCGTGGTAGCCGAACTGCAGTGCGATCTTCTGCGAGAGGGGGATCGTTATCGGCCCAACCGTGAACTGGCCGCCTTCCGGTCCCCCTGACGTCGTGGCGTAGTCGCAGATTTCGACTTCTGCGTTG
Source organism: uncultured Solirubrobacterales bacterium (assembly GCA_963706765.1). Taxonomy (GTDB): domain Bacteria; phylum Actinomycetota; class Thermoleophilia; order Solirubrobacterales; family Solirubrobacteraceae; genus Palsa-744. The sequence continues at coordinate 1,343,258 of OY970168.1, forward strand.
CCCAGAGGGCAATTCTTGTACACCGCGAGTGATTCATACTTCTGTTTCTTTGCCAGCGCGCTCCCCGCGGCGAGGGCGCTCACCGCAAACGCGGCGATCAGGCAAACCCCTAGCATCCGTACATATCTCACTTGTCCACTACTCCTTTTTCCTCTCGGGTTTGGGCAAACGATGTCCGGGCGCCCATCGGCAGTCCGGCGTCGCTCGCATGCGACAGCGCGCACGCGGTTGGGACCGCCGGCCCCGGACCGATGCGTGCTCGTCATCGACGCAGGCCCAGAGTGCTCCTGGGTCGATGAGCGTGTTGTGGCGACCGGTGCACCGCGAAACAGCGCACGCACGTTCGGCCGCGTCAAGCTCAGCTCTGACATGCCGTCCTTCCGCCTCCGCGCGGGCCAGGTTGGTCAAACGGCGAGTGCTGCGCGAAGTCGCGGCCCAGGACCTCAGCCACCCGCATTCCCTGCGCCGTCAGAAGCCACGCATTGGGCTCGCCGTAGGCCTGACCGAGACCGACATTTTCGATCAGGCCCTGGCGGTGGAGACGAGAGAGGAGCTTTGACGTCTGTCCCTCGTCTCCCAGGCCCGCGGCGGCCGCGATCTCACGATTGTTCGAATGCGGAGCCCGGCCGATCGCGCGCAGGACGCGCGCTGTCCGATAGGTTGCGCGCGGCGCCCGCTTCTCCGAGGGCCTCGAGGGCGCCGCGCTGCGGGGGCGCGGAGGCCGGCGTTCGAGCTCTGCGCGCGCAGCCTCGGCACCGAGGTACGGAAGCACGATCAGCGACATCAGAGACGGCGCAAGCTCGAGCAATGGCGCGTCGTCCTGCTTGAGCGCGCGCGTCCGCAACACCGATACGGCCCCGCCGACCACGAGCTCCGCCTTCAACCCCCGCTGCAGGGCGAGCGCGCCGCTTGCACCGGGAGTGGGGCTGCCCCGGTCGAGAAGCCCCGCCAGCCGCGCGAGCGCCCGCTCGCGGCGCTCGCGCGCCTTCGCTCCTGCGAGCGGAGTCTCCGTCAGCATCAGAGGAGCCCAGTGGGGCTGCGAGTCGAGGAAGCGTAGGGCAGCCACCAAGCCGAGTCGTACGCGGGAAAGCCAGCGCGTCTCGCCTTGGACTGCATCGAGCAACGCCCGCGCCAGCAACGCCAGACCGCAATCGAGTGCTGCGACGAGACACTCCTCGGCGCTGGCGAACTCCTGCTCGAAGTCCCGCCGCGTCATGCCTGCCCTAGCTGTCACCGTTCCGACAAGACGGTGGTCACTGGACCGTACGACTCGAATTGTGAAGCTCGTTGTCGCCAGTCTCAGGAATGGCTTGGCGACCAGAGCGATACACCTCCATGCCCTGTCCCAGAGGCGATTTGCACGTCGCCGGCGTCTATCGATCTACGATGTGTCTTGTCTCGAGGAGCCCCAAACGCCAACTCTTACTTGACAAATGAGCGGCTATGTGTTCTCATCCCGCCAGCACGAATGAAGCGGCCAGCCAGTCGGCGGCCGCCATTCGAGGGGGGACTCGGCAGAGAGGGACAGAGGAGAGGGACGTTGGAGGGAAATAGGGACGGGGCCATGGGCGATGAGGTCAGGTACAGAGGCGCGGAGCGGCAACTGCAAGGCGGGACGGACTCCCACACCGCGCACAGTTCTCCTGCAAACAAAGCGTCATTCACCGATGCCGAGTCTGGGCAGGCTCGTCGCGAAAGGCTGATCTCAGCCGCGGTAGACGCCGTAGCCACGGGCAGTAGCCACCGTCTTGTCGGGACGCGGGGCATCGAAAAAGTCCTGTAAGCAGGCATCTTCTACGCCGACATCCCACGAAGTCACCGCGGCGCAAAGCAGTTGCCGCGGCAGGCACTGCGAAGGCCACACCTAGACTCCACACGTGGCTGACGATCTCCCGGCGGACGTGCCGCAGCAAGTTCGCTCGGCGTGCGCGTGGGTTGCCAGCCGTGCACGGTTTGTCAGCGTGGACGAACCATCGATCACGCCATACGCCGAAGCACTGCTAGCGCGACCGCGAGGTCACGGGGACGATTCGCCGGTCCCCTTCGGTTATGGCGATCCCGAGTCCTCAGCTGCGTTCATTCTCTGTCTCGATGCGATCAACTTCGGCTCGGGCTGGTGGCCGACGATTCGCAAGCGCCCGGGCTGCAGCGGCTACGGCACGATCGCAGCGGCGCTCACAGATCGGTTTCGCACCGAGGGCGCGTGGACAGCCGAGGAGCTCGCTCGCCTTTCGATCCCCGAGCTGGCCGCGGCTCTGGGCCAGCCTCCCGAGCATCCGCTGATCGCTCAGTTCGTGGCCTCCCTGCACGACCTCGGGACACACGTGCTCGCAGAGCACGACGGGCGCTTCGAGCACGTGATCGAAGCCGCCGGCGGCTCGGCCGTCTCACTTGCGAACCTGCTCGCACGTTGGAGCGCGTTTGCCGACGTATCGAGCTACGAGGGCGAGCGCGTCCCGTTCTACAAGCGGGCCCAGATCGCCGCGGCCGACCTCGATCGCGCCGGTGTTGCAGACTTTCGCGATCTCAATCGCCTGACGGCGTTCGCCGACAACCTGATTCCCCATGTGCTTCGTCTCGACGGCGTGATCCGCCTCGACCCAACGCTGACGCGAGCGATCGACGCTGGCGAGCTGTTGGTGCACGAATCGCCGCAGGAGGTCGAGCTGCGAGCGTGCGCGATCCATGCTGTCGAGCTGCTCTCGGCGGCCACCGGCGGCGAGCTCTGCCCGGCAGCGATCGACGCCGTCCTCTGGAACCGCGGCGGCGAGCAGCGCTACAAGGAAGTACGACGTCCGCGCTCGCGAAACACCGCTTACTAGACTCACGAGGTCGCGCGCAGGAGGCCGCTGCGTTGGCGTCGATCGAGCAAACCTCCAAGAAACGGGGCAGCTATGAACAGGCGCAAGCTCGGGTCACTCGAGGTCTCAGCTCTCGGGCTCGGATGCATGGGAATGTCGGCCTTCTACGGGTCGACCGACGAAGGCGAGGCGATCGCGACGATCCAGCGCGCGCTCGAGCTGGGGATCGACTTCCTCGACACGGCCCAGCTGTATGGGCCGATGACCAACGAGGAACTGGTCGGCCGCGCGATCGTGGGGCATCGCGACGAGTACGTGATCGCGACCAAGTTCGCCCGCCGGATCGAACCGTCGACGAAGCCCGGAGATCTGTCGACCCTGGGTCCGATCGACGGCTCGGCCGAGCATGTGCGCAGCTCGATCGACGCGTCGCTGGAGCGGCTCGGCGTGGATCACGTCGACCTCTACTACCAGCACCGGGTCGACCCCAAAGTGCCGATCGAGGAGACGGTCGGAGCGATGGCAGAGCTCGTCGCGCAGGGCAAGGTCCGCCATCTCGGTCTCAGCGAGGCGGCGCCCGAGACGATCAGGCGCGCGCACGCGGTTCACCCGATCACGGCCGTGCAGACCGAGTACTCGCTGTGGACGCGCGACCCCGAGGCCGAGGTGATACCGACCTGCCGTGAGCTCGGGATCGGGTTCGTGCCCTACTCGCCGCTCGGGCGCGGCTTTCTCTCGGGGCGGTTCAAGTCGCCACAGGAGCTCGACGAGGGCGACTTCCGCCGCCACGGACCTCGCTTCACCGGCGAGAACCTCGACGCGAACCTCGCGCTCGCCGCGAAGGTCTCGGAGATCGCCTCGGAAAAGGGAGTCACCGCGGCGCAACTGTCGCTGGCGTGGGTGCTCGCACAGGGCGAGGATCTCGTTCCGATTCCGGGCACCAAGCGTCGCCGCTACCTGGAGGAGAACGCGGGCGCCGTGGACGTCGAGCTGAGCAGCGAGGACCTCGCCCGGATCGACGCCGAGCTGCCACCGGTAGCGGGCGAGCGCTACGACGAGGCCGGGATGGCGAGCGTCAACCTGTAGCCCAGGCGGGCCCTCGCGAGGCCTGCTGCGGGACACCGGCGCCCTGCGGCAGCGTCTCGAATACACCAGCCAGCCCCAGGGTCAACATGCCGGCCCGCTCCATTGGCGGCGCAGCCGCGCCGTGGAACGCTCGAGCGCAGTGGAGTTCGAGCGAAATGGAGCGGACCGATGAGACCCAACCTCGCCGAGCGCGCCGGCACGTGGAGCGCGTCACACTGGAAGGCCGCAACGCTGGCCTGGCTTGCCTTCGTGATTGTCGCGGCGGTGCTCGGCCAGGCGCTCGGCACGGTCAGGCTCACCGACGCCGAGCAGGCAACGGGCGAAAGCGCACGTGCGGAGAGCGTGCTGGCGGCCGCCGGCTTTCAGGATCGTGCGGGCGAGAGCGTGCTCGTGCAGAGTCCGCACCTCAACGCCAGTGACCCGGCGTTCCGCAAGGCACTCGCGGGCGTGGTGGCGAAGCTTCATGGGCTGCCGCAGATCCGCGACCTGCGCTCGCCGCTCGACGGCGATCCCGGCGAGATCTCGCGCGACGGTCACTCGGCGCTGGCTCAGTTCGATATCCGCGGGCCCCAGGAATCGGCCGATCAGCTGGTCCAGCCGGTGCTCGACGCGGTCGCCGCCGCGGGCAGGTCCGCGCCCGGCTTCACAGTCGCCGAGTTCGGCGACGCCAGTGCCACCCACGAACTGAATCACACGGTGAACCGCGACTTCTCGCACGCCGAGGGACTGTCGGTCCCGGTGACCTTCCTGGTGCTGCTGCTCGCGTTCGGCGCCTTCGTCGCCGCGGGGGTGCCCGTGCTGCTCGCGTTCTCAGCCGTGCTGGGTTCGTTGGGAATCGCGGCGGCCTTGAGCCATCTCGTCCACGCCTCCGGCGCCACGAGCTCGGTGATGCTGCTGATGGGAATGGCGGTGGGCGTCGACTACTCGCTGTTCTACCTCAAGCGCGAGCGAGAGGAGCGACAGGGCCACGGACCGGCCGAGGCGCTCGCGCGAGCCGCCGCCACCTCGGGCCGCGCGGTGCTCGTATCGGGCACCACCGTCCTGATCGCGATGGCCGGCATGCTGTTCGCGGGATCGAAGATCTTCAGCTCGATCGGTATCGGAGCGATGGTCGTCGTGTTCGTGTCGATGGTCGGCTCGCTGACGGTGCTCCCCGCCCTGCTCGGACGACTCGGGGACCGGGTCGACCGCGGCCTCGTAGCGGTGCTCGCAGCAGCGCTCTTGAGGCTGCTGCGCCCGCTCGGACAGCCACGCGCGCTCGTGCGGCTCCGCGACCGGCAAACGCTGATCCAGGGTCTGAAGACCCGCCGCGAGGGCTCGGGCGTGTGGGCGCTCGTACTCAAACCGGTGCTGCGCTTTCCCGCCCTCGCGGTGGCGCTCGCCGGTGGGCTGCTGCTCCTGATGGCATCGCCGCTGCTGGGCATGCACACCAAGCTGCCGAGCTTCACCGACCTGCCGAGGAGCGTCCCGATCGTGGCGAGCTACGAGAAGATCCAGCACGCCTTCCCGGGCGCTCAGACCCCCGCGGTCGTGGTCGTCCAGGCACCCGACGTCAGTGCCCCGCGCGTGCAGCGCGCGATTCGCGCGCTCGAGCGCGCGGAGCTTGCCAACGGGCGCAACGGAGGGCCGATCGAGCTGGCGGTCAACCCGTCGCGCACAGTCGCAAAGCTGGAAATTCCACTCTCGGGCAACGGCGAGGACGCGACCTCGGTGACCGCGCTGATGACACTGCGCGAACGGCTGTTGCCGGCGACACTCGGGCGCGTCCCCGGCGTGAGGTTCGCCGTCACCGGCGAGACCGCCGGTACCCATGACTTCAACGAAACGACCAGGCAGCACTGGCCGCTGGTGTTCGCATTCGTACTCGGGCTGGCCTTCCTGCTGTTGCTGATCACGTTCCGCTCGCTTGTGATCCCGCTGACGGCAATCGCGCTCAATCTGCTGTCGGTCGGAGCGGCCTATGGCGTGCTGGTGTGGGTGTTCCAGAATGGCCATCTCGAAGGGCCGCTCGGGTTTCACTCAAACGGCGCGGTCGTGACATGGCTGCCGCTGTTCCTGTTTGCGGTCCTGTTCGGTCTCTCGATGGACTACCACGTCTTCATAGTCAGCCGGATCAAGGAGCTCGTCGACCGCGGAGCCTCCACCGAGGAGGCGGTGTCGCGGGGGATCGCGAGCACCGCCGGAACCGTGACGGCCGCTGCGGCGGTGATGGTGGCGGTGTTCGCCATCTTCGCCACGCTCAGCACGCTTGAAATCAAGCAGATGGGCGTCGGATTGGCGGCCGCGGTGCTGCTCGACGCGACGCTCATTCGCGGGGTGCTGCTGCCGGCGTCGATGAAGCTGCTCGGTCGCTGGAACTGGTACCTGCCGCGCTGGCTGCGATGGATGCCGCGCAGCCCTGCTCGGCAGGGCCGTCGCGAGGCGGTCGCCGAGCTCGTGTGAAACGTCCGCGGACGCTCCCTCGCTTGCCGTTTGGCCGGTCTGACCCACCGCGCTCGCGTAGGCTGTCCGATGTACTGCTCGACTCTGACAAAGGTTCCGCTCCGTTCAGCGCGCCGGCCGCGCCGGCCCCGGCGGCGCGGGCCGGCGGCGCTCGCACACCGGCGCGACAGGCCGTGCTCATACATGCCTGCGCGTTCGCCGGCGTGAACCTCAGTCTGATCGTGATCTGGGCGCTGACGTCGTTCGGCTACTTCTGGCCCATCTGGACGATCCTCGCGCTCGCGCTGCCGCTCGGGATCCACGCATGGATCGTCTTCGCGCAGGAGCATCGCGCGTACTGGCTCTCGCGCCGCCTCGACATGGGGTTCGCGATCCACGCCGGGGTGTGGCTCGCTCTGCTGCTGTTCCTCACCGGCGTCTGGGCGGCGGCGGGAGGTGGATACTTCTGGCCGGCCTGGCCGCTGCTGGTGGCGGTTGTGGCACTCGCCGCGCACGCAGCGGCGCTGCTGCTGAGGACGCCTGACCAGACGGCGCTGACCGAGCGAATCTCCTCGCTGGAGAGCAGCCGTGCCGGCGCGGTCGACGTCCAGGAGTCCGAGCTGCGCCGAATCGAGCGAGATCTGCACGACGGCGCCCAAGCGCGGCTGGTGGCTCTCGGAATGAGTCTCGGCATGGCCGAGCAGAAGCTCTCCAGCGACGATGCGGAGGCGGCGCGCGAGCTGCTCGCCGAAGCCCGCGCGGGCGCCGGTGAGGCGTTGCGGGAGTTGCGCGACCTGGCGCGCGGGATCCATCCACCGGTGCTCGCCGATCGCGGGCTCGATGCGGCCGTGCGCGCGCTGGCGGCCGTATCTCCGATCTCGGTGACCGTCTCTGCGACGCTCCCCGAGCGCCCCCAGCCGCCGGTCGAGAGCGCGGCCTACTTCGTCGTCGCCGAGGCGCTCGCCAACGCGGGCAAGCACGCCCGCGCGAGTCGCGTCGACGTTCGCATCACAGGCGACGGGCGCCAGCTCACCGTGGAGGTTCACGACGACGGCATCGGCGGCGCCGACCTTGGCGGCGCCGGCCTGGCCGGGCTGCGCAGGAGGGTGCAGGCGCTCGACGGCTCTCTCGCCGTCGTCAGCCCGGCGGGCGGTCCGACGACAGTGAGAGCGCAGCTGCCGTGCGCGTAGTGATCGCGGAGGACCTCGCGCTTCTGCGCGACGGGCTCGAGCGGCTCCTGCGCGACAACGGCTTTGACGTCGTCGCCGCAGTGTCAGACGCGCCGAGCCTCTTGGCGGCGGTCGCGCGCGAGCATCCCGACGTCGCGGTGGTCGACATACGGCTGCCCCCCGACTTCCGCGATGAGGGCCTGCAGGCAGCGCTCGAGCTGCGGCGCAACGCGCCGCAGACGGGAGTTCTGATGGTCTCCCAGTACGTCGAGCCGGCGTATGCCGCCGACCTGCTCGCCGATGGCCGCGGCGGCGTCGGCTACCTGCTGAAGGACCGGATCATGGATGTCGAGGAGTTCCTCGACGCGGTCAGCAGGGTCGCGCGGGGCGGCACGGCGCTCGACCCCGACGTCGTCGCGCAGCTCGTCTCCCGCCGCGCACAGGGCCCGTTGTCAGAGCTCACTCCGCGCGAGCTCGAAGTGCTCGGGTTGATGGCCGAGGGCAAATCCAACGCCGGCATCGCGCAGGCGCTCGTGCTGACGGTCGGCGCGGTCGAGAAGCACATCGCGAGCATCCTCGGCAAGCTGGCGCTCGCGCCCTCCGACAGCGACCACCGCCGGGTGCTGGCGGTTCTGACCTACCTCCAGGGCCAGTAGGACCGACTGGCCCCGCGGGCCTCGAGCTGGCCGTGGCCCACTCGCCCCCCGGCCTTGCGTGGCCAGGCGCTGGCCGCTCAGGAGATCGCTTTGATCTCGAGCGGTTCTTCGCCGGCCAGCGAGTCGCTGACTGTGAGCCCGGCCTGTTCCTGATGCCCTTCCACAAGCAGGGTGAGGGTGTCCTGTAGAGCGCCTTCGAACCCTTCCGGACGCTGGCGCCCTCTCACTGCCTTGAACTTCAAGGCAAAGCTCGCCGACATCTTGTCCACCGCGCTGACCGGCGAAATCACCGAGCCGACCACGGTGATCTGGCGTTCACCGCAATCGAAACTCATCAAGTTGGCTTCCGACGCAGGGCTCAAGTCCCACCCGATCGAGGGCTTGGGCCCGGACTTGATCACGCCGAGGCGGGCTCCCAGCGCAGCGGTGCGGATCTCGCCCGCGCCGGCGCCCGCGCTCTGGCACGCGACGCCGGGGTTGTTCGCGGTCTCGCAGCCGGTGAACACGAACGACGCCGAGGCGCGTCGGGGGCCCGTGTATGCACCGGTGAGCGTATTTTCGCTGCACTTCACGGACTGGCGGCTCGTAGTTTCGAGATTCACAACGCCACCCTTGGCGGCGAAGCCGTTCTCTAGGCCGGGCCAAGGCTGCCATTCATACCTGCCGTTGTCTTCACCCGTGCTTGGCTTCGTGCACGCAGCGCTCTTGTACCTGCCCGTGCGCTTGCCGCTGAGCTTCAAGCACCTGCCGAGTTCCGGCAGCGCCTGCGAGGTCCCGATCATCGCCTTGCCATCGGTGTCGACGACCACGCACATGCCTTCAGGCACGCATGAGATGCCGCTCAGATCGATCGAATAGAGTTCGAACTCGGGGTTGGGCGCTTCGATCTGCAGCCCATAGACGTTCTCCTCGTTCCACGCCGCAGCGCCGCCCGTGGGGTCGGAGGTGACCATCACGTTGCCTGGCGAGCCGTTCCCCGCAAGCGTGCTCGCGACGCACAGCACTCCGGGTGCGCAGCCGACCTGATAGAAGCCGTTGAAGCTTGGCGCCCCCGCATTGGTCAGTTCGGTTTCGCTCCACGCCGATTCTCCGCCCGTCGGTTCGGTCGAGGTCAGGACGCTGTAGCCGGCGTGACCGAGGCTGACGCACAGCCCTGTCGATGGGCAGGAGATGCTCGGCCAGGTACCCACCAGGGCCGCGTGCCACGCGCTGGCGCCGCCGGTCGGGTCGGTGGAAGTGATCACCGCTCCGCGACTGGTTGCCACACACAGGGTTTCGGAGGGACACGAGACCCCTTCCAGTTCCTGGGCTGACACCGCAGCGACCTTCCACGCATCCGCAGCAGCAGCCGGTTCACTCGATGCGAGGACGTTACCCCGCTGGTCGATCGCAACGCAGAGGTTGTTCGAGGCGCAGGAAACGCCGTCGAGCGCATTCGTGCCATCGACGTCAGCGATGCCCCAAGCGCCCGCGCCGCCTGTCGGATTGCTCGAGACGAGCACGTCTCCGGCGTCATCGACCGCCACGCAGCGCCCAGCGGAGGCACACGAGATCGCACTCAGCGAGTGACCGTCGACGTGGACGCTCGACCAGTCGGAGTCACTCAGGGGTTCACTCGAGCTGATCACATTGCCCGCTTGGTCGACGGCGACGCAGAGCGTCTCCGAGACACAGGAGACCCCGCTGAGGGCGTTTGAGCCGATTTCAAGCGTGGTCACGTGCCAGGCTTCTTCGCCGCCCGTCGGCTCGGTCGAGGTGACCACCCCGCTGCCGTAATCGGTGAGAACGCACAGGTTCGCGGCAGGGCACGATGCTCCCGCCAGCGACAGGCTGCCGCCGAATTTGCTTGGAATTTCGATCGGCGTGGCCGTCCATGCCTGCGCGCCGCCAGCGGGGTCGCTCGAGGTGATCACTTCGCCGCCGGTAGTCGCCGCGCAGAGTCCTTTCGGCGAGCACGAGATGTTCTCGATCAGGCTCTCGTTGCTCACGTGCGCCGTGTCCCAGGTCTGCGGGCCCCCTTTCGGATTGGTCGAGGTGAGCACGTCACCGAAGTTGTTGGTCATCACGCAGAGGCTGTTCGACAGGCAGGAGACGGCGTTCAGTTCGTGTGATTCTTTGATCTCGAACGTGCCCCACGCGCTCGCACCGCCGCTGGGATCCGTCGAGATCAGCGCTTCGCCGGCGCGGCCGACGGCCAGGCACAGTTTCGAGCTCGGGCATGACACCGACCGCAGTTCGCCCTGATACACCGCGGCGGCCTGCCATGCCGACGCGCCGCCGGTCGGGTCGCTGCTCGTGAGGACGTTCCCACGACTGTCGACCGCAACGCACAGCGTCTGCGATGGGCAGGAGATCGCGGACAGCGAGGAATATCCCGATCCCTCGTCAACGACAGCGCCCGACCACGCCCCCAGGCCGCCGGCGGGGTCAGTCGAGCTGACGATGCTTCTGCCCCCAACCGCGACGCAGAAGCCGGTCGACGGACATGAGATCGCGGTCAGGCCTTCGTAGCGGGAGCTGTCGCGGATCACCTTCCACGCTGTGCTCCCACCCGCCGGCTCGGTCGAGCTGAGGATGTCTCCAGCGCGATCGCCGGCGACGCAAAGGCCCGCCGACGGGCAGGCGACGGCGGTGACCTCGGTGGTGGATGCGAACGGGGCCTGATCATCGGCCCGAAGCGGCGCCGCCCAGGACATCGGCACCGGCGCCGCCGCAGCCCTAGCGGGCGCGAGCGTAGGCAGCGCAACCGCGATCCACAGCAGCGCGATCGCGACTGCGAGCGATCGCGACGGCGCCGCGGTCCGCGCTGACGCCGTGGCGACCTGGCGGTTCGCGACGCGCGGTCTATCCACGGTCCCGAGCATCGTGCCTTCTCCTCGTGGCAGATCTTACGCGCACCTACGTGCCGCACGCGATTCGTCCTACCTCGGCGGGCGGGAATCGTCGACGCACCTGCGCGCTACAGGCGAATGCAGGTCTGAAGCCCGTAGGAGCGGGCCAGCGTGCGGGCCTTTTCGGCGGCCTTGAACTGCCGTTCGTTGGCCGCGGCGTTGGCCGCGGTATGAGGCTTGGTCTTGAGGATTTCGTCGACAGCGCTGTTGGCGAGTTCGCTCCAATGAAGCCATTCCGAGGGAACGCTGCTCTGCGCCGGCATCCGAATCGCCCTGATCTGGTGATAACCCAGTTCCTTCGCGTGCATCACTTCTCGGATTTTGCTCAGGAACGGCTGGGAGTTTCCGGTGAGCACGCCCGCCTGCTGTTCGAGCTTGCGGCAGACCGCATCGACCTTCGCGAGGTACTGCTGCTTCGAGGGTGTCGACGACGAGCTCGAGCCGCACCCCGACAGCGCCACGAGCAGCGTCAGGGCGCCGGCAGCGAGGCCGAGGCGCACACGTCTCCCACGGCGCTCAACGCTGCTGGGCGCGTGGCGCTCCACCGTCGGCAGTTGCGGCCCTCGTCTCCTGTTCACGTTCCCGCCCCCGGTTCGTGTTAGCGACCCTCAGATGTCGCGGGCATATTACCCCGCGATCGCTTGCAGCAACTCGCGACCGGCTGAGTCTTCGGCGGTGCTGGGGACCACGCCGACGTGATCTGCGCCGGCGGCATGGTACTCGGCGATCCGTGCTGCGACCTCGTCTGCATCGCCGATGGCGGTGACCTGCGCGAGCAGCTCGCGCGGGATCGCTGCGAGCAGCTCGCGCCGCGGCGCACCCGAGCGTGCGCGCGCGACGAGCGACCCATAGCCGAGCTCGTCGAACAGCTCCCCGTATCCGGGCGCGCCGAGGTAGACGGCGAGCTGGCCCGCGAGCTGAGCGTGCGCCTGCTCGCCCCCGTTCAGCGCAGCTGCGACCCAGACTGCCAGACGCGGCGTCGGGCGACCCACGCTCGCGGCCTCGCGTTCGATCCGCGCCCTGACGGCCGCGACGTGCTCCGGGGACACGAGATTCAGCACCACCTCGTCGGCCTGGCGTGCAGCGACACGCGTCATCGCGGGGCCAAACGCGGCCACCGTGATCGATGCCTGGGGCTGAGCCCGGCGCAGCTTGAATCCGTGGGCGCGGACGTGATCGCCATCGACCTCAGCGCGCTCGCCATCGAGTATCGCGCGCAACGCCGGCACCGTCTCGCGCATGCGTGGCGCCAGCGCGCTCCACGGTCGGTCGTGCCAGCCGCTGACGATCGCCGGGCTCGAGGCGCCGAGCGCGACGTCGACCACGCGCCCGCTGAGAGTCGCCACCGACGCGACGCCGAGGGCGATCGCGACGGGGCTGCGCACCGCGATCGCGAGCGGACCGACAGTCAGCCGGGTGCGCTGAGTCTGCAGGCCCACGGCGGTCGCCAGCGCGAATGCATCGAACGCCGCCATCTCGCCGACCCAGACCCGCTCGATGCCTGCGCGCTCGGCGGCGACGGCGATCTCGACCGCCTCCCGATCGGGGCGGTCGAGCCAGAACGGCATCACGACGCCGAGGCGCCCGCTCACAACATCGCGGTCTCGGTGGGCTGATCGAGCAGCAGCCGTCCGGTCAGTTCCCAGGTGGCGGGATTGACCTGGAAATGCGCGGTCGCGGTGTGCGCGTCGCGAAAGCGCCGCTGAAGCGGGGACTCGTCGTAGATCGCGCTGCCGCCGCCGAGGTCATACATGGCGCGGGTCACATCGGCGGCGGTGCGGACAGCGTGGGTGGCTGCCAGCCGCAGGCCGGTTCGCAGCTCCACCGACACGAGCTCCTGCGTCTGCGCTGCTCGCCATGCATCCTCGATCGCTTCGTAGTAGAACGCGCGCGCGGCTCGCAGCGCCGCCTCGGCCTGCGCGACCTCGCTCCAGGTCGCGGGGCGCTGAGCGAGCGTGCGGCTCGATCCCTGGCCGACCTTGCCGGCGGCCAGCTCCCTCAGGTCATCGATCGCCCCGCGAGCGTTGCCAAGCGCCGCAGCGGCGATCGAGAGGGCAAAGAACGCCAGGATCGGGAACCGATACAGCCGGCTGTCAGACGTCGGCCGATCGAGCAGCCACAGGCTGCGCTGATGCGGGACGAACACATCCTCGGCAACCGCGTCTTGGCTGCCGGTGCCGCGCAGGCCACTCGTGTGCCACGTGTCGAGGACCTCCAGCTCGGCGACCGGAATTCCGAGCACCCGCATCGTCGCCGGCCCGTCTCCCTCGGCCTCGACCATGCAGCCCCCGAACAGGTAGTCGGAGTGCGTGATCCCGCTGCAGAAGCCCCAGCGACCAGACACCCGGTAGCCGCCGTCGATCCGCCGCGCCTTACCGCGCGGCGCCCAGACGCCGGCGCTGACCTTGGCGGCGTCGCCGAACACCTCCTCGAGCCCCTGCGGGGCAAGCCACCCCGCGAGCAGGCTGCTGGTGGCGGCGATCGACACGCACCAGCCGGTCGATGCGTCGCCGCGCGCGATCGTCTCGGCGCAACGCAGGGTCACGCCCGGCGCGGCCTCTGCGGCGCCAACGCTCGTGGGTGCTCCCGCGCGGAACAGCCCCGAGGCGCGCAGCTCGCCGAGAAGCTCATCGGGGAGCCGCCGGTCGGCCTCGATCGTGGGCGCATGCTCGCGTGCGAGCTCCGAAAGTCTCTGCGCCGAACGATCGAGCGCCGGATCGGCGCTGATGCCGGGAGGTACTGCCGACTCAGGCATGGGTTGGCCTCCGGTTCGTCTGCTGGTGATCTGACATCTTCGGCTGGCGGCTCAGCTCGCGCGCCGCTCCTCGAGCAGCCGATTGAGCTCGGCGATGATGATGTCGGCTTCCTCTCTCGCTTTGGGACTGTCCACCCGGCCGGTCGAGAGGCCCGAGATCGGCAGCTTGGTGCCGTCGCGCAGGTTCGCCACGCCTACCGCCGGAAAGGCGCCGAGCGCTTCGAAGGAGAAGCTGTCCAGCTGAGACCAGGCAACATGCCACGTGCGAAGCGGCCCGCGAATAGTCACCACTCGCTGCTCTGGGCGCACGCCCGCCAGCTGACAGCGCAGGCTCGCAAACCCAAGGCAGATCGCCAGCGCTCCGGCGATGATCGCGGCCGCGGTGGTGTTGGCCTTCCACGCAACGACCACCAGCACCACCGTCACCATCCAGCCGATCAGCGCGACACCACGCAGCTGGGTCGTGCGGCGCCAGCCCCGCGCGCTCACGGTCGGTTCGCGGTCTGCTCGCGCGCCACCGCCGGCCTCGCTTATGCGAGCAGCCGCTGGACCACGTAGCTGCGACTGCCACGGGGAGTCTGCACATCGACAGCCTCGCCGACGTTGCGCCCCAGCAGCGCCTTGCCGACGGGCGACTGCGCCGACAGCTTGCCCTGGGCGAGATCTGCCTCGGTCGGCCCGACGATCGTCCACTCGTAGGTCTCGCCGGTCTGCTGGGCGAGCACCTCGACTGTGCGCCCGAACCCAACCACCGCGTCCTTCACGTCAGCCTCGACGACGAGCGCGTTGCGCCGCCGTTCGCGCAGGCGTTTGATCTTCGTCTCGAGGTGCGCCTGATCCTCCTTGGCGATGTGGTACTCGGCGTTCTCGCTGAGGTCGCCGAGCTCGCGGGCGGCGAGGATGCGGGCCGCCATCGCCCGGCGCCCCTCTGTCTCCAGCTGCTCGATTTCCGCTTCGAGCGCAACCAGCCCCGCCGGTGTGATTGCCTCGCCGTCGGGCCCGCTTGAGTTCATCCGCTCACCGCGTCACATGCTCGCAGATCGCGGCTCTGCGCCGCGCACTCAGATCGCGCGGTCGCGTCCGATCCAGTAGGGCTCGCGCAGGCGTCGCTTGAAGATCTTCCCCGAGTCCTCGCGCGGCAGCGAGTCGCTGAACTCGACCACCCGCGGCACCTTGTATGTGGCGAGCTTCGACCGTACGTGCTCGCGCACCGCTTCGGCGCTCAGGTCCGATCCCTCGCGGGGCTGCACGAAGGCCGCGAGCGCCTCGCCGAACTCGTCGTCGGGGATGCCGAACACGGCGCAGTCGCCGACCCCGGGCAGCGACAGCAGGCAGGCCTCGATCTCGGCCGGGTAGATGTTCACTCCGCCGCTGATCACCATGTCGCTGCGGCGGTCGTTCAGGTACAGGAAGCCCTCCTCGTCCAGGTAGCCGATGTCCCCGCCGGTGACGAGCCCTTCGCGCTCGACCGCTCGCCGCTTGTCGGGGTCGCCGCCGTAGGTGAAGTCGGGCCAGCTGGAATGCCAGGTGTAGACGTCTCCAGACTCGCCGGCCGGCAGCTCACGGCCGTCGGGGTCGAAGATCTTCACGGTCGCCCGATCGATCGCACGACCGACGGTCCCCGGGTGCGCGAGCCATTCCTCGCTCGTGCAGAAGGTCACGGGGCCGGTCTCGGTGCTGCCGTAGTACTCGGTGACGACCGGCCCGAGCCAGTCGATCATCGCGCGCTTGACCTCGGGCGCGCAGGGCGCAGCGGCATGGATCACCCAGCGCAGCGAGGAGAGGTCATAGCGGTTGCGCACGTCCTCGGGCAGGGCGAGCAGGCGGACGAACATCGTCGGGACCACCTGCACCACCGTGACCCGCCGGGCAGCGACGATCCGCAGGAACTCCTCGGCGTCGAATCGCTCCATGATCGTCATGTCGAGTCCGCGAACCGCGGAGGCGAGCGCATAGACGTTGGGCGCCGTGTGGTACATCGGCGCCGGGATCACCGTGCGCTCGCCGGGCTTCAGCTGAAAAAGCTCCTCGAGCATCGCTCCAGCGGCCGCGCGGCGCTCGTCGCTGGAGGGCTCGCGGACGACGCCCTTCGGCTTTCCGGTGGTTCCGGAGGTGTAGATGATGCTGATCGGCGACCGCTCGGGTGGCTGCTCCCACGGCTCGTAGCTCGCGAGCCAATCGCGCCAGTGCAGCGCCGTGTCCGCTGGGGATGGGCCCTGGTCCTCTCCAGCCGGGACGATCACGAGCTGGACGCCCGGCGGGACACTCGCGGCGATGGCTCCCCACAGATCGGAGTGCACGATCAGGACCTTGGCTTCACTGTCACTGAGCACGTGCGCGATCTCCTCGCCGCGCCAGTGCCAATTGATCGGAACCGCACTGGCGCCAAGCGGCACCGTGGCGATCGAGGCCTCGAGGAACTCGATCGAGTTGCGCAGCAGGATCGCGACGCGATCACCCGCACCGATCCCGAGCTCGTGGAGCCCCCGAGTCGCACGCAGGGCGCTGCCGAACAGCTCGGGATGGGTCGCGAAGCGGGCGCCGCAGCGAACGCCGATCTGTGCCTGCTCGGCCGCCTGTGCCGACTCCGCGCCCTTCGCCTGCTCTGCCATCAGTCAACCGATGCTACTGGGCGCAACCTGCTCGCGCGGCCGCGATTGCCTACACGGGCGCGCCCCTGCTCACGCGGCGCGACTTGCTCACACTGCCGCGGCCCCCGCGCATGTCTAAGACACGCGCGGGGGCCACCTTGTCCTCGGCCGCTGCAGTCAGCGGCGTTACATCACAATGGATCGGCCGTCCGCCCTAGTGGAAGCTCCATTTCGCGCCGGAGGTCAGTTTGACTTTGAGCTTGCCGGTCAGGAACGCCGGATATTCTTTCGCCAGCTTGAAGGTGAGTTCGTTCGGGCTTTCTTTGTTGCCCAGACCTGTGACAGTCTGTTCGACAGCTTCTTCGCGGCCTTTGGGCATCGCGAACGTAACCTGGCCGTTGAGCAAGCCCTGAATGGCGAGTTCTACGCTTTTGCACTCAGTTTCTTCATTGAACCAGAAGGTAGTGAGAACTTCGCTGACTTTGGGTGCTATCACCAGTTTGTCTTCGGGCGCGGTGCCTTCGGCCGCCGCCGCCCCTTCCAGACCGCTCCCTTTGAACGACTCTTCCTGAAGTTCGCAGCCGGTCGCCGGTTCTGTGGTTTCACATCTACTAAGCGTCAGGAATTCCACCGTCATGTAAGAGATACCCTGAATGCGGGATTCCCCGCTCACTTTGGCTTCTTTGCACGCAATCGTCAGTTTGACCGCAGGTACCGAAATGACCAGGTTTTCTTCGACTTTGACCGTCCCGGCAAGATTCCCCGTCGTTATGTTGTGATACTTCGTCAGTTTTTTGCCGTTAACATACCATTGAGCGGCTGACGCCGACCCGACCGCAGTGACACTGAGCGCAAGCGCGACTATGAAGCTGGCGCCCAGCGCAGTCCAACGTATGGATTTCATCTGCTAGACTACCTTTCGATTCATGCGGGTGCCGGAGCGCCATCCCCGCAAAGGCGACGTTTCGGATCCCGCTTTTACCCGGTAGCACGAATCGGACGACTTGGAACGTCCTTGTCCGAATGGCCCGCCCGAAGCGCACACTTGATCTCCCCCGCAAGGAGCAGATCGGTCACGATGATATTCGGGCACAGTTAGGGTCCGCCACAGCAATGTGCTTACGCTGCCGATCAATGTGCGTGCGGTGACAGCGGGGCCCTCCAAGCAGCAGGTGGTTTCATATGGGGGGCCCGCCGCCGCGCGGCTCACGAATATCGGCAGCACGGCAGCGCGTCTCGGTGTTCGGGTGCCTACGTCTCCGCATGATCGCGAAGTTCGTCCAGGCGCAGAGCAACGTCGAGCTCAGCCGAGCACCCGTGCAGCGACCTGTCGAGTCTCTCTTCAACGGCGCGAAGGCGCCCTTCGATCGTGTTGCGCGCGACGCCCAGTGCACTGGCGGCCGCGGATATGTTGCGTCCGGCCGACAGGTAGGCGCGCAACGTCCGACGCAGTACGTGGCCCCCGAAGCGGGACTGATCCAGCGGCGTTAGGTAGGCCGTGACCAGCGAGCTCGCCAGCATGTCGTCTTTGAGCGCGCTTGCAAGCAATGCAACGTCGGCGTAGCGCGTGAGCCCCTGCCGCGGCATGCGCAGAGCCACCGTCAGGGCCGCCTCGGCCTGTCGATGGGTGGTGCGCCAGCCCTCGAGGCCACCGGCGTGCTCGCCGATCGCAAATGACAACTCGGACGGAAGCCCACCTTGCTCGGGACAAGCCTGCGATGTCTGGGCGCGAGGGGCCGCCGAGCGCACGGGAGTATCGGTGGTGCTCTCGTGGAAGCCCACCCGCCGAAGCTCCGTGATGGCACCGCGCACCGCGGACATCTCGAGCACCCGCTGTCCACCGAGCCAGGCCCAGACCGTCTGCTCGCTCGGCGCCACGCACAGCAGCCTGCGGTCCAGGCTCGAGGCCAGACGTTCCACACTGCTGCGAGCCCCGGCGCCCCTGACGATCATTCCGAGGTGCTTGGCATGCAGCTCATAGCCGCTTATCGTCGGGTCGAGCGTCCGCGAGAAACGTTCCCCCGAGCGCGGCTCCCCGTCGAGCAATGCTTTTACCTGCTCTGCAAGGCGGTGCTCGCGCGAGCGGCTCACGCGCTCGGCCTCGGCTCGATACTCGACGCTCACCGCCGTCGCCACTTGATCGAGTAGCGACGCCTGCGAGCGCAAGATAGTGCGTACGGCACCGTCCTCGCCGCCACGGTGGGCCTCCTCCATGATGAAGTCGAGCAGCAGGGCATTGCCGACGATATAGCGGCGCAGCACCGCATCGAGACCGACCCCCTTCCGCGCTGCGAGGTGCGCCTGGGAGACGATTTGTGCCGGTACCGAGGCCCTCTCCGATCCTTGCTCGAGCCCACTCAGGCCATAGTCCACAGCGGCGGCGACGGTGACTCGCACACCGACCAGGTAGTCGGCGTCACGCCCTCCGGGCTGATCTGGCACCACGTCGCGAACAGAAGCCGCGATCGCTGCCTCGATCTCATCGCGGCGCGCGCGCAACCGCTGAACGACCCCGCCTGGGCCGTTCGCGATCTGCGGCGTCTCGCGGGCGTTCGTCACAGGGCGGCTCGCAAAATCCCTTGTGCCACTCGCACCGAAGCGCAGCCCAGGCCCAAAGGCCGGGCCGCGCCCCGATGCCATGTCCTCGGCCTGTAGGAGAGGGAATCCATACCGAGGGGTCCTCGAGCGCCCAGGGCAAGAGCGCTCAAGCTCTGTCAGCCACCGTGACTCGTGTGCCGAGTGCTCCCTTTCGCCTGCTGCTTTGCCTTGCGTCTCTTCGGCCCAAACTGCCTGCGAGCCTTCCCTTCACAACTCTGGCGCCTGGCCTTCGCGTGCCGAAAGCGCTTGCGACAAGAAGCCAGCGCCCGCTTGAGCCTCTGCGCCCGCGAGAGCTTCTTGGCCTTGGCCGCCCTGACAGCCCCACAGCCAGAGACAGAGACCTTCGTCGACTGTTTGATGACTGCCCCGTTCTGCCCGGAGAGCGTCGTTGGCACGAGCAGCTTCTGCCCACAGAGGCTGTAGTGGGCAGAAGCCGGCAGGTCTGTGGTCAGCGCCGAATGGGGTCCCTCGGGCAGGATCGCTTCAAAGGAGGAGACCGGGGCATCGGGGACGGAGTTGAAGGAGGAGGTCGTGACGCCGCCTTTGATGGCTGTCTGGCCATCGAGGATCAGCGTGATGCCTTCGCCTTGAAGGACGAACTCGACATCGGGCCAGGCTGCGTTGCCGTGGGAGACCAGGTAGGCGGGGCCCTGGAGGCTGCTTTTCAGGACCGGGGTGTGGGCGATCCCTTGGCCGATGTCTGAGCCTTCTGGGCATTGGGCTGGGTTTGCTTCAAAGGTCTTTGCCAAACACGCTTTCTGGATCGTCGAGAGCCTTGCCGGGAGGATCTTCGGGACCACAAGGACCGTCTTTGCGATGTTGGCCTGGCCTTGGCTTGAGGAGACCTTGACGTTGAAGGAGGCTCCGTTTGCTTTTGAGGTCCTGCCCTCAGTTTGGGCTGTGAGGGTTGGCTTGAAGGGCAGGGCGGCGCAGTTCTTGACCTGGAAGGGCTCAGCGAGCTGGGCCTGGCCTCCAGCTGCTCCTGAGAGGGTTGCTTCGATCTGCTTTGGCTCACAGCTTGTGGGGTTGAACTCGAAGTTCGGGCGATCGACTGAGACCTCGATCCGTTTCAGGGCGATCGGGATGCCGGTTGGGGGCATGCCCACTCCCTGAAGGAAGGTCGGGATCGCTCCGGAGATCGTGACCTGGGCGCTGTGGGGGTCGACTTCGATCTTTGAGCGCACGACCACGACGCCGAGGTTGAATGGACCTGCCACTGCTGGGGTCACGATTGACAGGCCAAATGGGGCTCCGCCATAGGGGCCTGTGATGTAGAGCTTGCCCTGCTCTGTGTAGGGGTCTGGGCCGAGGCCCGCGGAGGCGGTTGCTTTGCCGATTTCTGAGGACGCGGGGCAGCTGCCCTGGGCTGCCTGGGGTTCGGGGCAGGGGGTAACGCTTGCGAGCAGCGCCGCCGCTCCGGTGGGCAGGCGCATCTGGATGCCCGACAGGGGTTGGTTGCCGTCGGGGTGGGAGATGTCCAGGGCAAAGGAGCTGAAGGCTCCGGCCTGGGGGTTCTGTGAGCCCGCGGAGAGAGTTGGGGCGAAGGGTTCGCTCTGCGGGCAGAGCCCTCCGCCCTGGCCTTCTGTGATCTGCAGTTCGCCTTCTGGGGAGAGCACGCTGACTTCTTCAGAGCCTGACCAGGGCGTGAAGACGGCGCTCGTGCGGTAGTCCCCGCACAGGCTTGGGGTTGCCAGCGATGCCCTGGGGCCCGAGAACAGCCGCAGCTTCAGTTCGCTGAAGGGGACCTGGGGGGTGTCTTTGAAGGTCGTCGTGATCTGGCCGGTGCTTGGGTTGATCTGGCCCTGGCCGGCGAGCTTCACGCGTAGGCCCAGGGCTTCGTTTTCGGCCACGATGTAGAGGGCGATCAGGCTGCCAAAGGGGTTCTTGTTCGCTTCTCCTTGTGGCGCCGGTTCTGCGAGGTAGAGCGAGCCGCTCAGTTCCTCGGCGAGCAGCGGGGTCTTGATCTGGACCACTCCCAGCTTTGAGCCCTGCGGGCAGCTGGCTGGATCTTCAGAGAAGGACAGCGGGGACCCGGCTCCGGGGTCCAAGGGGTCTTGGCCGGCAGGGCCCTCGAAGCCGATCTGGGCCTCTGAGCAGGCTTCAAGGCCATTGGCGGCTGAGGGGTTCAAGGTCATGCCCTGAGGCAGACTCACGCTCGCTGCCCTGACGTCTGAGTCGCCGAGGCCTGCGGGGCTGAGGGTGCCTTCTTGGGGGACCTTGACGGTGACCTGTAGGCCTGTGGGGGTGGCGGTCGTATTGGTTTGTTGGGGTTCGCTTTCAGAGCCTTGGCCTTCTTGGCTTTCCGCCTGGCCTTCTTGGCCCTGGGGTTCTGAGGCCAGCGCCTTGACCGCCAGGGAGGGTTCAAAGGGCAGCGCCGTGCATTCGCGGAACGCAGGGATCGGGTTTCCTTCTGAGTCGCCCAGGGCGATGTCGCTTTCCTCGAGTGCTTCTCCCGACCAGGAGTCACCTGAGGTGGAGCTCAGCAGTTCGCCTGCGCACGCGCCGGGCAGGGTCAGGAAGGGGATCAGCGAGCGGGGGCTTGGGGCTTCGCAGGGGACGTGGCTGTGCACGTAGAGGCCACCGAGCAGACACTTCCAGCCCCTGGAGGCGTCATGGCGCGGATCTCCTGGCACCCCCCAGAAAGTCACGCGGCTTGCCAGAAGCTGTCCAACCTGTGAGGCGTTTGAGACCTTGACCGTGACGCCGTAGTCGCCACCGGTGCGCACGGACGCGTCGAGCACAACCGGCACTTTGTCGATCTCAAAGCCAAAGCGCGCGGGCTCGCCAGGGGGCGGAGTCAGATTGAACAGCGGAACCGCAAAGTGGGCATAACCAAAGGGCTTTGGGATGTTGATGAACACCGTCGCCACGCCCACGGCAGCGCCTGCGGGACAGAAGTTCACATTTTCTGGTCCGAGCGCGTAGAAGTCGACTTCAGAGCACTGTTCCGCAGCCGTGACGTTGCCGAGCAGACCCGGGGGGAGGTTGAACGCGAGGTCCTTGGCCAGCGCAGGAGCGGCGGGCTGGAGGCCCTTCTGCGGGGGCTGGCCCGCCTGCACGGGAGTCGCTTCGAGTATCTGGTTGAAGTTGACGTTGGTGGTCAGCTGAAACGGATGAGAGCCAGCGCGCGCGTCCAGTGAGCCGCCCTCTTCTTCAGGTGTCAGTGTGTAGCCGCTTTCTTCGATGCCGAAGCCGAGCGCTGCTTCGCTCACACGCAACGAGCGCGTGAGCGTCGCGCCGGGAACCGGCGCTGCGCCTTCTCCTTCTGTCAGGCCGCCCTGCACGACGACCTGGTTCTCGAGCGTCGCCTCGGTGCCCGGCGGCTCGTTCACCTGCACCGGGATCAGGACTTCGAGAGCTTCGTAGGCAGGGATGTCGAGCGTGGTGTCGCAGGTGACCTGCTGGCCTTCACTGTTGCAGCTCCAGAAGACCGCTTCTTCGGCTTCACCGGTGATCGGATAGGAGCGATGAGCTCGCACTGCCGCCACGCCACCGCTGAGCGACAGCCCTTGCGGCAGGGTGTCCCTGATTTGCACGGGCGTTGTATCGCCCTTGACGCCAGAGTCGCCGAGATCCTCGGCCGCCACCATGACAAGGCCGGTTTCCCCGGGGCGCAGATGGGTCGGGGCGGCACGAGAAGACAGGCGCCAGAAGGGCGCGCCCTGCGCACCGGCGGCGAAGGCGAGCGACAGTAGCGCGCAGGCGAGCAGTGAAAGCCCAGTCAGCGTGCGAGGGGCGCTCACTCTCATCCGTGCCTCTCGGTGCCATGCGCCCGGCTGAGGGCGCTGTTGGTCGCATGGGCGCCTCGATCCTTGCGCTTGTGCTTGGTGCTCCTTGCCCCGTAGAGCCTGCGGGCCTTCGCTTCGCATGCGTGGCGCCTGTGTCTGCTTTTCAGCCTGTGACATGCCTTGAGCGACCGCGCCAGCTTCTCCGCCCGGCTCAGCGGCTTGGGCGCGGGCTTCGTGATCGTCTTGGCCGGCGGCGCCGCCGAGGGTGTGATGTTGCCGCTCGCAGACGTGCTCTGGGTTGCCGGTGCCGGAGGGGCTGGCGGTAGCGCCGGAGCCTGTGAGCGGCAGCTCGCTTCAGAGCCGCAGCTCGAGCTCGAGCTGCCGGGATATTTCAGACAGGGCGAGCTTTCAGAGCACACCCGTGCGTCATAGACGTCGAACGCTTCGTCGGTGTCCGAGGCGACAAGCGGCGCCGCACTGAGGAAGAATGCATTCTCACCGCTTTCGCTGGCGTCGAGGAACGCCGCTTCATGGCTCGAGCTGCCCGAGGAGATCAGCCCGATGCAGCCGCCTGAGTCGCCGCAGCTGCCTAGTCCGTTGGGCTCATACTCGTATACGTCCTCCTTGCCGTTCCGATCGGCCGGCACCAGGGAGTCAGCGCTGTTGAAGAACAGCCGACCTTGGTCGTCCAGGTAGCGCGCCTGATAGCTGGCTGATTTTTCTTTGCCGTAATCGAGCATCCAGTCCGGCAGCGATCCGGCCAGGTAGTGTTCGAGCCAGTTTTCGGGCCGATCGACCAGCAGCCCGAGGCCTTCGCCGGCAAGGCGGGTGTCGAGGATTCCGCTCGGGCGCTCTCCATTGGGATTGCACGACGCGCACACCAGGCGTCCCGTCTGACCGTCGTACAGATAGACCTCCTCGTCGAGCCTTTCGCCCGGCGCTTTGCTGCTTTGGTCTTCGTTGTCATATCCGGTGAGGCTCTCCTGGGACATGAAGGCCAGGAAGCGCCCGTTGGGCGAGACGCGCGAGCTGAGCGTCGAGAGATCGGCTTCGGGAATCAGGCTCGAGTTGAGACCCGCGCCCCAGTCGGCGGCGTCTTCAGAGGACAGCGCGGCGACAAAGCGGGTCTCGCGCTGCGCTGGGTTCTGCGGATTGGGCTCTGAGACATAGAGGTTGCAGGTGGCGCTGGGCGGCGGTTTGTGTTCTTCGCCGTAGTAGCGCTCGCAATCGCCAGGGCTTGCTCCGGGGGCGAGGACTCCGTTTGCGACGAAGTAGAGGATCGAGCCGTCTTCGCTTATCCCGAGCAGGAGGTTCAGGACATCGGCGTTGCCCTCGGCGGCTTCGGGGGTCACGTCTGTGACCCTTCCTCTCAGCGGCTGGCCGGGGGCGCTGGTGAGGGCAAATTCATAGAGGTCGACGGGACCTTCATCACCGCCGATCGGTTCAAGCTGGGTGTCTTCTTCTGTGAGGCTTGCGCTGTCGGTGAAGAAGATCCGCGAGCCATCGTCCGAAGCTCCCTGGTAGCGCGCTTCTTGGCGTTCTTCTGGTGGTTCAGAGACTTCATGGCCGCCGGGGCCGACTTCGGTTGAACCGTGACCCTGGGCAGCGCTCAGCTCGATCGTTTCCCCACGCGCTGAGTCCCTGAGGTAGAGGTGTTCCTCGCCGTCTGTGAAGATCACTCGCTGGCCGCTTTGAGAGACAGCGTTGCGGGCGTTGAGGCCCGGAACAGAGCGCGCCGCTTCGCCGGCGCCGAGGAACGGTTCGGCAGCGGGACTGCCGTCGGGAAGCACGCTCACGAGCGACAGCGGCTGGCCCGGGCTCCACTCATAGAGCCCCGCAGCCCCCGGAGTCGCCGCGGTCAAGCCGACCGCCGAGCTGAACACGACGTGGCTCAGGTCTTCGCTTGCGCCCACGTAGTCAAGACCGCCGCCGAACTGAGTGTTGGCGGTGTCGTTCTGGGCAGTGACCAGCGGCAGGTAGCCAGGCGACAGGTAGCCCCGGTTTTCAGAGGAGCCAGCTTCACCATAGACCGCCTGCTCGCCCGGGCTTGGGGAGAGCGGCTGATCATCGCGCAGGTAAATCGTCTTTTCCTTGGCTGTGGGAGAGAGCGGCGGCGTTTCCATCGCCCCGAGGCCACCCGCCACCTGCGGAGCCGCGGGCGACAGCAGGCTCAACGAGAGATCGGGCGAGAAGGCCTGGTACTCGACCCCGATCGGGTGCACTTCTTCGATACCCCCGCCACGGGTGTGGGGGGTTTCAAGGCTCTGCGTCTGCCACTGGCCTTCGCTTCTCTGCGACAAGAGCTGCGTCGCTTCGGGACCCCTCGCGCCGAGTGGTTCGGCGACGACAGGCCCGTTGGCAACCCAGCTGATCGCATTGCCATCGGCAGAAGCCTCGATCATCGCTCCGCCTTCGTGGGGCAGGCCTTCGACGCCAGCGTCGTGCTTGTCTGGCGGGGACACCATCTCCCAGGCGCGCCCATCGGGGAGCACAGATGGAGAGGGCAGCGTCTGAAAGGTGTTGGGTTGTGGCGTCTTTGTGGCTGAGCCGTTTGCGTTGGTCGCGGTCAGCTCATAGAAGTAGGCGCTCGCGGGCTCTAGGCCCGTGACTTCGACCGACACATGCTGATCGCCAAACGATGCGCCCAGCTTCCCGTTCGGCACTGGCACGCTCGTGCACAAGGAGGGTTCTGTAGCGCAATCGCTCTGGCCATAGAGGAAGTGGTATTCGGTTTCTGCGCCATCGGGGTCAATCTGGGCTGAGAGCTCGGCGCTCGTTGAGCTGAGGCTCTGCTCGCTGACGCCGTCGATCTGCGGCGCTCCTTGACTCGCCGGCGAGAAGACATCGATCTCGTTGTTCTCGGCATCGGAGACCAACAGATCGCCCGCGCTCGCCCCATTGCCTTCCGGGAAGATCGCGGCTCCCTGAGCCTGGCCCTGGCTGAGCGCTTCCGAGCCAAAGCGCTCGATCAGAAGACCTTCGGGGCTGAAGGCGCCGATGCTCTGGGCACTTGGCAGGTAGAGCTCGTTGCTCTGTGGGTCCAGAGCCAGAGCGGTCGCGCCCTGGCGCTCCACTTCCTTTGTCTTCAGGCTCATCTGCGGGGCAGAGAGCTCCGCCACGGCGATCGGGTCTGGGGGCAGTTCTTCTTCCCCGGGACAGTCTTCTTCGAAGTTCGGACGTTCATAGCCGACATAGAAGCTCTGTTGATCTGCGCTCACGCCGAAGAGCGGGCGCGCCGTGCATCCTTCGATCAGCTCCTGCTCGCCTTCAAATCCGACCGGGGTGTCGGTTGGGATCCACTTGTTCGGCTGGGCGTCAGAAAGGCCAGAGATGTGGCCTTCTTCTTCCCAGTAGACCCACAGGGTCCCTGAAGCGTCAACGGCTAGGCCCTGGATGTCTTCAAGTTCAAGTTCAGCTGCTTCGCCTTCTTCCTTGCCCTTGAAGATGCTCTTTTTCATGAGCTTTTCGCCGGTTGGCGTGAACTTGTAGATGAAGTCTCGTTCGAGCGCTTCGGCTCCCGCTTCTGAGGCGGCGGCTACGTAGACGTCGCCTTTTGAGGGGTCTTGCGAATCGCTTGAGTTATCGACCGCGATCGCCCCGGGGGAGTTGACTTTGAAGGCGGAGGCGTATTCGTAGGAGCCTTTGCCGTCGGGGATGAAGCGCACGATCCGTTCGTGGCCTTGGTCGATCACGAAGACTTCGCCGGTCAAGCTGTTGACGGCGAGGGGGCCTGGTTGTGATAGCGCTCCTTCGCCTGAGCCGGCGAAGGAGAAGGCGAAGGTGTGGGTGCGGGCCTGCGCGGCCTCCGCTGGCGGGGTTGCGCACATCAGGGCGAGCGCCACAATGCCCAACGCCGCAGCCAACCCCCGCCCCGCCCACTGCCCTCTCGAGCTCAGATTCCTGGTCATGATCGTCTCAACGCTCGAGGGCGGCCGTGTCCACACAACTCACGGCCGCCCATCCCCTGGCGCCCGCGAGACAGCCGGTCTCGCACGCGCCGCGAAGGGTCGTCTTAGACCACTGCGTTCAGCTCCAGCTTTTCTTCGTTGGTGAGCGTTGTGGTAATCGTCTGGCCCGCCTGTTCATAAGGCAGTCCTTTGAAAGTCGATTCGAGGATGTCGTTCGGCATGCCTTCGAAGTGTTCGACCTGCTGTTTGCCTTTCGTGGCCTTGTACTTCAGCGGCCCGCTGAGCAGCATCTTGTCGGACTTGATCGGCACGATCACCGATCCGCGCACTGCGACAGTCAGGGAGCTGCAAGCGAATTCGATGAAGAGGCCCGTTTTGCCAACCGGGAAGAGATCAAAGCCGGTCTTCTTCTTCGCTTTGTCTTCCCAGCCGATGACACCTTCGAGCGTTTTCGTCACCAGTTCGCCTTCTTTCGCCCCGGTGGTGCTGCACTCATTCCCGCCCGATTCACAGTCCTCGAAGGTGACCACGACGTTCTTGATTTCTTTTGTGCCGTGGTATTCGCCGACGCTGGTCTCCGACTGACAGCCGACCGCGACTTTGTTGACCGTTTCCAGCAGACCTTTGCCGCCTTTGGTGGTCATTTTGTTTTTGACGGCCCCTGGACGCCATTCGTACTTGCCGGTTTTCGTTGCGCTGGTCTTCGTGCACTTGGAGTCGGTGAAGCCCCCGGTGTATTTGCTACCCACCTTTTCCACCTTCAGGCAGCTTCCAAATTCGGGCGCTTCGGCCGACGCGCTTGCCGCGCACAGGGCGCCGAGCGCCAGCGCCGCCGCAAGGCAGGCGCTGCTTCTCATCAGACGTTTCATCACTTATTCCCTTTCCTCACGCTTGTCGGCTGAGTGAGCCTGCCCATGCGCCTGACTTCACGCGAAGTTCGGGAGCTCCGCGCGCACGCGGAGCTCCCGAGCTGAGTTAGTTAACTATTCTTCGAAATGTTCTCTCGCGGCGATCACAGATGAAGCCGCGAGCTGCCCGACCAGTTCGGTCTTGCTGGCGCCGGCCACCGCAGGGAGGCCGAACGCTTTGTTGACTACTGGATCCAGGTACGCTTCATTGGCGGCTCCGCCGCATTTTTCGGCGGCCGGAACCGGGTAGGTGTTGTCCACCAGGACGGTACCGGCGAGATTTGCGATCTCGGCTTCATGTGCGAGCGTGACGAGGCCGGACGTGCCTTTCATGACTTCGCCGGTCAGCGGAGAGATACTTTCACCGGTGGTGAATTTCTGTATGATCGGATCGGCTTCGGAGCCGATGACGCAGCTTCCACCCAGGCTCTTGAGCCAGATGTTCTTGCCCTGAATCTGCACCTTGGCGATCAGAGCAGGCCCTTCTTCGAGCAGGATGTTGAATTCGCTGACTTCGTCGACGTCGGCACCGGCCGGTTCGATGATCTCCTTGATCTTCCCGGCTCCGAGCCAGCCTCGTTTCTGCGCCTTGCGATAGCTTTCGCGCAGCGCCTGCGGCCATTCGAATTCTTCCATTTCGGCTTCGCTCACGTTCGCGAGCGGTTCGCCCGGGACCGTCTCCGGCGTGGGAACGATCGGAGGCGCGCCGTTTTCGGGCGGGACGATGTACGACAGATGCGGACGTTCGGATTCCG
Organism: uncultured Solirubrobacterales bacterium; assembly: GCA_963706765.1. Lineage (GTDB taxonomy): Bacteria > Actinomycetota > Thermoleophilia > Solirubrobacterales > Solirubrobacteraceae > Palsa-744. Next base: position 1,371,525 of record OY970168.1, read on the forward strand.
GCCCTTCCGGTTTTGTGGAAGCACCTTGCAGAACGATCTGCTTCGTCACCGGCACCGTGATCGGGCCAACCGAGTAGAAGCCGCCTTCGCCGTTACGCGTCGCGGCGAACTGACATTTCCTGACTTCCTGCCCTTCGATTGCACCGTGCAGAGGGCAGTTCCTGAACATCCTCCAGCGCAGATCCGGTTCTTTGACGGCGGCGAACGCACCCGTCGCGGCAACCGCGCCGGCGACGCAGACCGCCACGAGGCATAGCCCCAGCATCCTTACATGTCTCACTTGTCCACTACTCCTTTGTCCTCTCGGGTTACGGACGAGCGATGCCGTGCACCAATCGGTGACCGGCGCTCCGGCGTCGCTCGTTTGTGACAGCGCGCACGGCCGAGGACAGCGCCTCGACATAGGTGCGTGCTCGCAACCGGCGCGAGGACTCCATCCTCGTGCCGGTATACGTGTTTTATGGATCGGCGCGACGGACAGGCGTCCACGCCTCCACCAGGCTCTTGATCGCCGCGGCAGCCGATCGGCTGCGACCGTGAAAGGCATGGCGCTGTCATTGCGACTCGCTTCGGCAGGAGCGCCTGGCGCGCCGGCCTCGGGGTCGTGACTGTGCGTTACGCCCGGATGCGCTACGCGCGCTCAGCTGCGCGGCGCGTTCGCCGGTGGGCGTCAGCAGCCAGGCGTTTCGCTCGCCGTATGCGTGGCCGAGACCGACGTTCTCGATCACTCCCTGGCGCTCGAGGCGGCGCAGCATCTTCGAGATCTGGCCCTCGTCACTCAAACCCGCCGCCATCGCAATCTCGCGATTGCTCGCGCGCGGCGCCGCAGCGATCGCCTGCAGGACGAGCGCCGTACGGTATGTCGCGCGAATCGGGAGCTTGCTTGGACGCTCAACTGGGGCCTCGCCCGGCTCACCGATCTGAGTGGCCAGACGCAACTCCGCGTTGGCTGCCTCAGGGCCCAGATATGGCAGCACGATCATCGACATCAAATAGGGGGCCAGCGCCGATAGGCGCGGCGCCTGTTCTTTGAGCATCCGGTTCTGAACCACTGCGACAACCCCGCCGACGATGAGCTCGGCTGTCAGCTCTCGTGGAGGAATCGGCCGGCGGTTCAGCTTCGGGCGCGGGCTTCGCTGCGCGAGCGCCGCGGCCAGCCGCTGCAGTGCCTGTTCGCGCCGCTCGATGGCCGGCAAACCGGCTCCCTGTGCGTCGACCAGGAGCAGCATGGCCCAACGCGGATGAGACTCCAGGAACGCGAGTCCGCGGAGCACGCAGGCGCGAACTCGACCAAGCCAGCTCCACTGACCCTGACAGGCATCAGCGAGCTCACTCGCGAGCAGCTGTATTCCCCGATCGAACGCCGCCGGCAGACCGTCACCCGCACTCGTGAGCTCGGTTTCGAGATCGCTTCGTGTGACACCTCCACGGGTGACCACCGAATCTCTTAGACGAGGGTTACTCGATCTCGATGCCGACGCCGCGGGTGCTCAAACCAGCCCGAAAACCACCCCCTGCTGCGAGCCGGCTTGATAATCAGGCTTGACAAATGTTTGCGGATGTGTTCTCATCGAGCCCAACGGACGCCGGGATCAGTCGAATGTCTTGGTGACACCCGTAAGTGACAGGGCAAAAGGGGACGCAGGAGAGGGACAGTGGAGGGAAACCAGGAGGGAATCATGGACGGTGAGGTCAGAGCGACACGCGCCGCGGCGCCGATTTCGGGGTCCGGTCTATCCCACACCGTGCACAGCATTCCCCCCGCTAGCACTGCCTCCAACACCCTCGCAGGCGCTCCGCGGACTCGCCGCGACCCGCTGGCGCAAGCTACCGGCGAGCCCAGGGCGGAGTCCAGTGTGGACCGTCTAAGAGATTCGCGGGACGCCCAGAAAGCCCTGTATTCATAGGCTTTTTCGGGCTTCGGCCCACATTCGTCCCACGCCGCGCCAGCGCCGACGGCGCGAAGGCTCGCCAGCTGTCGGGCTCGGTTGTGCTGGGCCCTCAGATAGCGCGATCTCGACGCCCCCAGTAGGGACCGCGGAGGAGGCGCTCGAAGATCTTGCCCGAGGCCTCGCGCGGCAGCGAGTCGCTGGGCTCGCCGGCGCAGGGGGCCTTGTAGGAGGCCGAGCCGCGCCACCGGCCGGGGCCGCGCGAAGGCGGACCGGCCCGTAGCGGGGAATTTCCACCCACCGCTCAACCCTACGCAGCGCGGCGTCGAGGAGAACGGACGGACGTCGTCCGCGGCAGGCGGTGGCCCACCGCCGGTATTGCCGACACCAGATCGGGGGTCCAGATGTTTCAGCGAGCGAGATCGCTATCGATAGTTGTTCTGCTGGCCGCGCTCGTCGGGGCCAGTCCCGCACTGGCCGGACCCGGCCCGTCGATCACCGAATCGGGGCTCGCAGCCTCGCCCTCGCAGGTCGAATTCGGCCAGGTGGACCTCCACTTCGGCGGCCACCCACAGCAGAGCATCTCGGTGACGAACGAATCGCTGTCCGAACAGACGATCACCTCGGCGACGATCACGGGGGCGGATGCAGCGAGCTTCCAGATCGTCCAGGACGGCTGCACGAATGCGACGCTCAGCCCAGCGAACACGTGCAACATCGAACTTCAGTTCCGACCATCCGAACGTGGCGAAAAGAACGCTGTCCTCACGCTCTCCGACGGCGAAGGCACGCTCGAAGTGCCGCTGTCAGGTACCAGCGTCACGGGTGAACTCGAGGCAAATCCCAGTCCACTGAGCTTCTCTGCGCTCCCATACTCGCCGCCCGGGACGTTCGGCGAAGAAACGCCGAACGAAACGAGACAGGTCAACATCGAAGACAACCAAAACGCGAGCGCTCAGGTCGGATCGGTGAGCATCACCGGTCCAGACGCCGAATCCTTCTCGATCCAATATGGCGACTGCGAAAACGACCTGCTCGGCTCGCACAACTCGTGTGATGTTGGCGTTCGCTTCCAGCCGGTCTCGCTGGGCGCGCAGCGCGCGCAGCTCGTGATCCAAAGCGACGCCCCGAATGGCCCGCTGGTGATCGAGCTCGAAGGCGAAGGCCTCAACGGCCCGAAGATCGTCCTCAGCTCTCGGGAAGCAAACCTCGGTGACGTACCGATCGGCTCTTCGGCTCACGAAACGTTCACTGTCTCAAACGGCGGCGACTATCCGCTGTTCATCCAGCAGTCGTTCCTGGTCTCCGGGACACCTGCGATGTTCCCGGTGCTCTCCGATACCTGCAGCAAACACATCATCCAGCCCGGTTCCTCGTGCGCCTTCACTGTGGGCTTTCGGCCGAGTGCGCAGGGCGCAGACAGCGCGGCGCTGCTGTTCATCACAAACGCGCAGCCTCAGATCAACGTGCTCGGCATCGCCGGTACCGGCGTGCCCGCGCCGGCAGACTCGCCGCTGCTGATGCGAGCCCCGGCGGAACCGCCGGCGCCAGCGCCAGCGGCCGCTTCGCCTTCGTCTGCGGCCGCCAAAACCTCGGCCGTCGCTCCGGCGCCGCTGTTGACCGTCGCGACGACTGCGCACGTCTACACCTACACGGTCCACGAGACGCTCGACACGGGGATTGCGGCACGATGCCCGGAACCCTTCAGCGTCTGCTACTCCCGCAGCCTGATCACCACGCGCATCCGATCACGCGCCTCGCACCCGAGGTCGCGCGCTGGCACAGGGGGGACGACCATACCCCTGGGCTTTGCGGCAGCGACGTTGCGCAGCGGGCACAGCACGGTCGTGCGGATCCCGCTCACGCGAGCTGCGCGAGCACTGCTCAGACGGCGCGGGCATCTTCACGCGACCGTCGAGACCGTCGTGACAGCTGGTGGCAGCATCGTCGCCGCGCGCAGCCGCGCAGTCGTGCTGATCGCGCCCTAGCCAACCTCGCCGGATTCACCTCGAGTCAAGGAGCTGTCATGGATCTCAACGCGACCCTCAGCGACTCGAGCAGCATCAGCCGTCGGCGCCTGCTCGCGGGGGCGCTCGTCACAGGCGCCGCCGGGGCCCTCGCCCGCGTCCCGGGCGCGCGTGCTGCCAGCTCCCCAAGCTCAGCGAGCAGCCGGCAGGTCTCGAGCAGCTTCTTCAGCGACCCCGTGATCAACTTCCAGCTGCTGTTCGTGCTCGGCGCCGCTGGTTACGGCGTCGCCGAGACCGGCGAGGTGCTCGCGACGTTCGACCGCATCCACGCTCGCGGCGACACCTATCGGGCGGTGTTCGACGAGTTCCTCGCACTCGGCCGCATGCTGCGCTCTCGCGGGGACGAGCAGCGCGCCGCCGGAGGCGTCGCGAGCGCGCGTTCGAATTACCTGCGCGCCGCTTGCTACCTCGACCAGTCGTTGTACTTCACGCTCGCCTCAGCACAACCGACACGCAAGCACGAGGGCGCTGTATTTCGCGAGATGGAGTCCGCGTGGGCCGGCGCAGCGGCGACGTTTCGGCCGCGATTCGAGCCCGTTCGGATTCCCTTCGGCCGCACCCACCTGCCAGGCTGGCTGTTGCGCCCGGGCGGGAAAACGCCCAGACCGACCGTCATCCTCAACAACGGCAGTGATGCGCAGAACATCGACATGTTCGTCTATGGTGGCTCGGCGGCGATCGAGCGTGGCTGGAACGCACTGATCTTCGAAGGTCCGGGGCAGGGTGGCAACCTGTTCCTTCGTAACCTCCCCTTCATTCCACGCTGGGAGCGCGTGATCACCTCGGTCGTCGACTGGCTGCGCCGCCAGAACGGGGTCGATCGCCGTCGGATATCCGTGATCGGGCAGAGCTTCGGCGGCTACCTCGTCGCCAGGGCAGCGGCATTCGAGCACCGCCTCGCGGGGGTCGTCACCGACCCCGGCGTGGTGGACTGCTTCGGGACCTGGCGAGATTCACTGCCCGCGTCGATGCTGGAACTGCTTTACCAGGGCCAGCGCAAGGAATTCAACGCGATCTGGAACCAGCTGCCGCACGAGCTCTCAGAAGCCGAACGCTTTCGGCTCGCCAAGAGGATCGAGATCTATGGCCAGGGTGACGGCTATGAACAGCTCCAGCTGGCGCGGAAGTTCGTGCTCACGCCTGAGCTCGCTCGACGTATACACGCGCCGACCGCGGTCGTGTCACCAGAACTCGAGCAGTTTTTCCCAGGACAGCCGCAGACGCTGCTGCACTGGCTGCGCGGGCACAAGGCGCTGCTGCCGTTCACCATCGCAGAGGGCGCCCAGTATCACTGTGAGCCGATGGCGCCGCAGCTGCGCAATGAACGCGCCCTCGATTGGCTCGAAGTGAACATGCGCCCGACTCGTTGAGGCGCTGCCGCGGTCGATGATCAGAGGCGCTCGCCGGCGCACTCTGCTAGGGACGGCGAGCCGCAGTAGACACCTTCCCCCAGCAGGCTCGCGGAGTCGCGTTCATTTCGAGGAACGCGCTGGCCGCGAGGACAGCCGCTTACTTGACCTTGTGTCCTTTCGCGTTGACCGCGAACCACTTGCCGCCGAACTCGTTCGCCCCGACGTACGACGTTTCTCCAGGGCCTTTGTTGCCGATATATCCGTAGAGCGGATGACCGGCGTAGGTGACCTGGTGCTTGCCGCTCGGCAGGGTGATCGTCGACAGCAAGGACGCCTTCAGGCCGGGACCAGCGGTAGGGGTGCCGGTGACCGTCAGCGGAGGCCAGACTCCTTCGCATCCTTTGATTGCCACGCAGTTGTCCTGTTTCTTGCGATCCTTCGTGAACTGGAACAAGGTGAAGCCGGACGAGTTGACGAGAATCGGTCCGAGGCTGTTTTCGCGGAGTTCGACTGTCGCGGTCTGTGCTGTATGCGCGGTGAGAGGCTGGGCGCCTGCGACCGCCGCCCAGCAGAGCGCCGCGACTAGGGTCCCGGCAAGCAGTATGCGGCTTGGCTTCATGACGACTCCTGTCGTTGCGGGATTCCGCCGGACCTGCCGCCCGGTCGGGAGAGCGCAGTGCAAGCCCTCGATAGACGATGACTCTGCATCGCCGCCAACCTTCCCGCGTCCGCGGTTTTGGACTCAACGAGTTCACAGCTCGCGGCCCGACACCGCGAGGTCAGCCAGTCAGACGAGCCGATCGCTCGTCAGGTCCTTGGGCGCGGTTGGTCCAGCCCGCGGCCGCCCAGCCGGAATCCGGCCGCGCGTCTGGCGCTAGGCGTTGAGAACCTTCGCCTTGGCCGCCGAGAACTCCTCGTCGGTCAAGACACCGGAGTCGTGCAGTTCACCGAGTTCCTTTAGCTTGGCCATCGGATCGGCGGCAGGCGCCTGCGCCGCGGGGGGCGGCGGTTCCTGTTCGTACTGCTGCTGTTGCTGTTGCGCCCACCTACCTTCTTGGCGGCGGGCAACGCGGCCGGATACGGCGGTCGCAGTTCCAGCGACGACGGCTGTCCGTGTCGCCATGCGAAGTAGTCCTGGCATCTCAGCCCCTTTCGTCAGGATGCCGGCTATGCGGCATCGAGCGCCTCGATCGTTTCGAGCACCTGTTGCGCGGGCACCCGCTCAAACGCGAGCAGGTGGCCGCCGTTGCGGCGAACCACTGTCGAGAACGGCGCCGCCCACGTGTTCTCAAAGCAGATCAGCACTGCCGCCTCGTCGGGCTCGAGCGCCTGGCCAGCGGTGTCGGCGTCTTCGTCGCCGAGCATGCCGCTCCGCGCACCGTCGAACACGCGCAGCTCCTCGAATCCGTCGCCGAGGTCGCTGATCTCGACGCCGGAGACGTTGCCATCTGAGTCCTTCTGGACCATCAGCACGTCGAGAACCCGAATGATCCCCCGCTCGACGAGGTCGACGAAGATCGGGATCGCCTCGCCCGTCCGTGCGGAGCCCGGCGGAAAGCCGATCACGACTATGTCAACTGGCCCCAGCTCCAAGTCCTCGCTGCTCAAGGCTTCCCCCTTTCGTCGGTGGCGTCCGTCTGGTCTTAGCCGGACGCCCGGGCGGTGTTGCCGCCGAGTCTAGCGGGCTCTCTAGGGCAGATGTGTCCCGATCGGTCACCGGCGTCCGGGCGGTTGGCCGCGCGTTCCCGCGGTCTCGCGAACGCACTTGAAGGACGGCGCTCAGGCGGGGTTCGGCGAGTGCTCGCCGACTGTCGAGGGCTCGTCGGGGGCCGCGGTCTTGTATTCATCGAGCAGGCGCTTCTCCCGCTCGTATCTGGGGAACTTGAGATACACGAGGGCCGCCCCGAGCAGCACGGCGATGATGCCCGCGAGGTAGGTCCATTGGTCGCCATGCAGGAACGCGGCCTTGGCGCCTTCGACGATCTGGCTCGCGTGCGCCGGGTACTGCTTGGCCGCGTCGGCTGCGCTCGAGAAGGACTTCGTGAGCGTGTTTTCGATACTGCTCGTGATGTGGGTGCCCGACGCGGCGACCTCGCTTCCCGCAGCTGCCGCGTAACCGGCGGTCAGCAGCGCGCCGAAGATCGACTGCATGATCGCGCCGCCGAGATCGCGTTGCAGGTCGGCGGTTCCGGACGCCATCCCCACGCGCGTAACGGGCACCGAACCGGTCAGCGAATGTGAGGCAGGCGTTCCCGCGAGCCCAACCCCGATCCCGACGAGCACATAGCCGAACCCGACCTTCCAGTAGGGGATGTTCTCCTTCCAGAAGAGCAGCATCCACAGGAAGCCGAGCAGCACGAACGCGTAGCCGAACAGCAAGGTGAAGCGGGCGCCGCGCGCCTCCACGAGCTTGGCCGACCATGGCGCCGCCAGCACCAGGCATACGGCAGCCGGCAGGATCGCGAGGCCCGCGTCCCGGGTCGAGTAGGCGAGGACGTTCTGCAGGAACTGCTGGCCGATGAACATCGCCCCCATCAGCGAGCCGAACACGATGATCCCCGCGCACGCCGCCACCCAGAAGGTCGGTCGCGCAGCGACATGTAGGTCGTACAGCGGGTTGCGGGCGCGGCGCTGGCGCACGTAGAAGAGCAACAGCGCAGCCAGCGCGACGATCGCAAGAACCACGGTGAGGGTCGTGGCGTTTGGGACGGGTGCGAAGTTGATCGACAGAATCAGTGCGCCGACGAGCACGACCGAGAGGACCCCACCCAGGTTGTCGACCGGCTCGGTGGCCTCGTTGACGTGGGCAGGCACGAGGCGCCATGCCATCACGACCGCAACCACCGCCAGCGGCAGCGTGAGCAGGAACACCGAGCCCCATTCGAAGTGCTCGAGCAGCAGCCCCGCGAAAAGCGGACCGAGCGCCGCGACCGCGCCCCCGACGCCCGACCACAGCGCGATCGATCTCGTTCGTCCGGCTCCCGACCACAGCGCCGTGATCAGCGCGAGCGTAGTCGGGTATGCCATGCCGGCCGCCAGGCCGCCTCCGAGCCGCGCGAAGAACAGGACCGTGTCGCTCGGCGCAAAGGCCGCGAGCAGCGACATCGGAATCGCGAGCGTCGTGCCGGCGATCAGCATCATCTTGCGCCCGTAGCGATCGCCGAGCGCGCCCAACCACAGCACGGAGCAGGCGAGGCCCAGCGAGTAGCCGACCGCGATCAGGTCGAGGGTCGTCTGACTGGAGTCGAAATGCCTCCCGATCGACGGGAGCGCGACGTTCGCGACGGCGAGGTTGAGATTCGCAACGGCTGCGACCAGAATCAGCGTCGCGAGGACAAGCCCGGATTTCGCCGGTGCGCCGTCGGCCTCCTGGGTAGTGGCGAGACCCCCCGATGCGGTTGAGCTCATCGAAACCCCCGGATGCACAGACTGTATTCGGTCGCGCGGCCGAGCATGGAGGAATCTCTCGTTATCTCTCGATCGCTCACGAGGGCTCGAGCGAGATCGAAGGGCGCTCTTATCGCGTAGCCGAGCGCCGGCTCCAGTCGGTCGCTGCTTCAGTTGCCAGTGGCAGCCCGGCGCCCCTCCGCTGCGCCCGCACAGGAGCGCGGCCCGCATTCGATGAGGAAGGGCCGCGCCCCGGTGCGGTGTGTGTCCTCGGCCTGTAGGAGAGGGAATCCATACCGAGGGATCCTCGAGCGCCCAGGGCAAGAGCGCTCAAGCTCTGTCAGCCCTTGCGTGTGCTGCGCGCGTGTCCTTTCGCCTGCTTCTCTGCCTTCCCCTTCTTCGGCCCAAACCGCCTGCGAGCCTTGTGTTCACAACTCTGGCGCCTGGCCTTCGAGTGCCGATAGCGCCTGCGACAGGACGCCAGCGCCCTCTTCAGCTTCTGCGCCCGCGAGAGCTTCTTTGCCTTGGCGGCTTTGACGGCCCCACAGCCTGAGACGGAGACCTTCGTTGACTGCTTGATCACGGCGCCGTTCTGTCCTGTGAGCGTCGTTGGCACGAGCAGCTTCTGCCCGCAGAGGCTGTAGTGGGCCTTCGGGGGCAGGTCTGTTGTCAGGGCCGAGTGGGGTCCCTCGGGCAGGATCGCTTCAAAGGAGGAGACCGGGGCGTCGGGGACGGTGTTGAAGGAGGAGGTCGTCACGCCGTCTTTGATGGCGGTCTGGCCATCGAGGATCAGCGTGATGCCTTCGCCCTGAAGGACGAACTCGACATCGGGCCAGGCTGCGTTTCCGTGGGAGACCAGGTAGGCGGGCCCTTGCAGGGTGCTCCTCAGCACCGGGGTGTGGGCGATCCCCTGCCCGATGTTCGATCCTTCTGGGCAGGAGGCTGGGTTTGCTTCAAAGGTCTTTGCCAGGCAGGCTTTCTGGATCGTCGAGAGCCTCGCCGGCAGGATCTTCGGGACCTGTAGGACCGTTTTTGCGATGTTGGCCTGGCCCTGGGTCGAGGAGACCTTGACGAGGAAGGAGGCTCCGTTTGCTTTTGAGGTGCGGCCCTCAGTCTGTGCTGTGAGGGTCGGTTTGAAGGGCAGGCTCTGGCAGCCCTGGACCTGGAAGGGCTCAGAGAGCTGGGCCTGGGCACCGCCTGCTCCGGAGAGCGTTGCTTCGATCTTCTTGGCTTCACAGCTCGTGGGGTTGAACTCAAAGCTCGGGCGATCGACTTCCACGTGGACGCGCTTTAGCTGCAGCGGTATGCCCGTCGGGGGCATACCGACTCCCTGAAGGAAGGTCGGGATCGCTCCTTGAATCGTGACCTCTGCTGTATGGGGGTCGACTTCGATCTTTGAGCGAACTACGACGACTCCGAGGTTGAAGGGTCCCGCGACCGCCGGGGTCACGATCTCAAGGCCGAATGGGGCTCCCTGATAGGGGCCTGTGATGTAGAGGCGCCCTGACTCGGTGTAGGGGTCGGGGCCGACGCCTGCCGAGGCTGTTGCTTTGCCGATTTCTGAGGCCGGGCCGCAGCTGCCCTGCGCTGCCTGGGGTTCGCCACAGGGGCTCACGCTTGCGAGCATCGCCGCTGCTCCCTGGGGCAGGTGCACCGAGAGGGCTGAGAGGGGCTGGTTTCCATCGGGGCGTTCGAGTGAGAGGCTGAAGGAGCTGAAGGCTCCGGCCTGGGGGTTCTGTGAGCCTGCGCTAAGGGTCGGGGCGAAGGGTTCTGTCTGCGGGCAGGGGTCTCCTCCCTGGCCTTCTGTGATCTGCAGTTCGCCTTCTGGGGAGAGCACGCTCACCGCTTCAGCGCCAGACCAGGGCGTGAAGGAGGCGCTCGTGCGGTAGTCGCCACACAGCGATGGCGTTGAGAGCGATGCTCTCGGTCCTGAGAACAGCCGCAGGCTCAGTTCGCTGAAGGGCACCTGTGGGATGTCCTTGAAGGTCGTCGTGACCTGGCCGGTGCTTGGATCGATGCTGCCCTCTCCAGCCAGCTTCACGCGCAGGCCGAGGGCCTGGCTTTCAGCCACGATGTAGAGGGCGATCAGCGAGCCAAATGGGTTCTTGTTCGCTTCGCCCTGGGGCGCGGGTTCGGCCAGGTAGACAGAACCGCTCAGTTCCTTCGCCAGCAGGGGGGTCTTTATGTGAACGACCCCCAGCTTTGAGCCCTGCGGGCAGCTGATCGGTTCTTCAGAGAAGGACAGCGGCGCCTTTGCTCCGGGGTCCAGGGGGTCCTGGCCGGCGGTCCCCTGGTAGCCGATCTGGGCCTCTGAGCAGGCTTCAAGGCCGTTTGCGGCTGAGGGGTTCAGGGTCATGCCCGCCGGCAGGGTCACGCTTGCTGCCTCTACGTCTGAGTCGCCGAGGCCTTCGGGGCTGAGGGTGCCTTCCTGGGAGACCTTGACGCGCACCTGAAGGCCTGTGGGGGTGGCGGCGGTTCTGGCTTGCTGGGCTTGGCTTTCGCTTTCGCCTTGCTGGCCTTCGCCTTGGCCTTCAGCTTCCTGGCCTTCTGAGGCCAGTGCCTTCACTGCGATCGAGGGATCGAACGGGACTGCGGGACAGCCCAGGAGGTCTTCAAGCGCGTTGCCTTCGCTGTCGCTCAGTGCGACCTGGCGTTCCTCGAGCAGTTCCCCTGACCAGGAGTCACCGGCGGTTGAGCTGAAGAGCTCGCCGGTACAGGCTGTCGGCAGGGTCAAGAACGGGGTCAGCGAGCGGGGGTTTGGTGCTTGGCAGGGTTCCTGGCTGTGGACGTAGAGGCCGCCCAAGAGGCACTTCCAGCCCCGCGAGGCATCGTGGCGCGGATCGCCAGGCACTCCCCAGAAGGTCACACGGCTTCCGAGCAGCTGTCCGACCTCGGATGCGTTTGAGACCTTGACGCTGACGCCGTAGTCTCCCCCGGTGCGCACGGCGGTGTCGAGGACGATCGGGACTTTGTCGATCTCAAAGCCAAAGCGGGCGGGCTCCCCGGGGGTCGGCACGAGGTTGAACAGCGGAACCGCGAAGTGGGCATAGCCGTAGGGCTTTGGGATGTTGATGAACACCGTCGCCACCCCCACCGCCGAGCCCGCAGGACAGAAGTTGACGTTTTCGGCGCCGATCGCCGAGAAGTCCGCTTCCGGGCACTGTTCTGCGGCGGTGACGTTGCCGAGCAGTCCCGGCGGCAGGTTGAAGGACAGGTCCTTGGCAAGGCCGGGCGAGGCCGGCTGAAGGCCCTTCTGCGGGGGTGAGCCGCTCTTGACCGGGAGCGTTTCAAGGGTCTGGTTGAAGTTGACGTTCGCAGTCAGCTGGAAGGGATGGGAGCCGGCCCGATCCTCGGCGCTGCCGCCTTCGTCTTCGGGGGTCAGCGTGTAGCCGTCTTCTTCGATGCCGAACGGCGCCTGGGCTTCGGCGATCCTGACCGCGCGCGTCAGGGTGGCGCTCGGCACCGGCGCTTCAGGGGCTTCTTCAGAGACCCCGCCCTGGACGCTGACCGAGTTCGAGACGGTCGTGTCGGTCCCCGGCGGCTCGGCCACACTGACGGGAATCAGCAGTTCGAGCGCTTCATAGGCCGGGATGTCAAGCGAGGTGGAGCAGCTGATGTGCTGGTCATCTTTGCTTTCACAGCTCCAGAACGCTTCTTCTTCGGCTTCGCCTGTGACCGGGTATGAGCGGTGCGCGCGAACTGCGACTGCGCCACCGCTCAGCGACAGGCCCTGCGGGAGGGCGTCTGAGATCTGAACGTGTGAGCCATCGCCCTTGACGCCGCTGTCGCCGAGATCCTCGGCGACCACCACCAACAGGCCGGTGCTGCCCGGCGCGAGGTTTGTCGGCGCGGCGCGCGAGGACAGGCGCCAGAAGGGGGCGGCGGATGCCTGCGCGGTGGTTGCCGCAGTGGCCAACACCAGAACACCGAGCAACACGAGGAGACGCCTGCGACGCGAGCCCGTACGGCCGGATCGAATCTGAACAGACCGCGCCTGAAGTCGCCGACGCGTCTGAGCTTGGTGCAAGGCGCTCATCGCTCCCTCGCCTTTGGCGCGGCGTGTGTGCGTGACTTCGGTCCGTTCGCTGCCCCTGGCTTTGCCCCATGAGAAGCCTCAGCCTTCCTGCCCTTGTGCTTTGCCCCCTTTGGCCCATAGCGCCTGCGCGCCTGCTTTTCACACGCGGCACGCTTGTGCCGCTTCTTTTGCCTGCGACAGGCCCTCAGCGATTTGGCGAGCTTCTGCGCTCGCGTCAGCGGCTTCTGGGCAGAGACGATCGTCTTCTTGGCGGGCGCCGTGGGCGCGGGTGAGAGGTTTCCAGAGCCAGATGAGCCCTGCGTGGGGGGCGCTGGCGGGGATGGCGAAAGCGCCGGCGCCTGCCCGCGACAGCTCAGTTCCGATTCACAGCTCTGTGTCGAGCCCCCCGGGTATGTCAGGCACGGCGAGGCTTCTGAGCAGACGCGCGCGTCATAGACGTCATAGGCCTGATCCTTGTCGGCCGCCACCAGTGGCGCGGCGCTCATGAAGAAGACGTCGTTTCCGCTTTCGCTGGCATCGAGGAACGCGGCTTCATGGGTTGAGGTCCCCGAGGAGATCAGCCCGATACAGCCGCCTGAGTCGCCGCAGCTGCCAACGCCCTTCGGCTCGTATTGATAGACGTCCTCCTTTGAGTTCTGATCGGCCGGGACCAAGGAGTCGGCGCTGTTGAAGTAAAGGCGCCCTTCATCAGAGAGATAGCGCGACTGATAGCTGGCTGATTTTTCCTTGCCGTAGTCGAGCATCCAGTCGGGCAGGGAGGCCGCCAGGTAGTGCTCGAGCCAGTTTTCGGGGCGATCGACCAACAGGCCGAGGCCTTCGCCGGCCAGCAGCGTGTCAAAGACCCCGCTCGGGCGCTTTCCTTCAGGATCACAGGAGGCGCAGATCAGGCGGTTTGAGTCTGCGTCATAGAGGAAGACCTCCTCGTCTAGCTTTTCCCCGGGGGCTTTGCTCGTCTGGTCTTCGTTGTCATAGCCCGTGAGGCTCTGCTCAGACATGAACGCCAGGAAGCGCCCGTTTGGCGAGATCCGCGAGCTGAGCGCGCTCAGGTCGGCTTCGGGGATCAGGTTTGAGTCAAGCCCGCCGCCCCAGTCGGCGGCGTCTTCTGATGAGAGCTGCGCGATGAACTTCGTCTCACGGACCCCCGGGTCTTCGGGGTCGGGCTCAGAGACATAGAGGCTGCAGGTGGAGCCCGGTGCGGGGCGCTGTTCTTCGCCGTAGTAGCGGGCGCAGTGCCCGGGGCTCGCGCCGGGAGCGAGGACCCCGTTTGCAACGAAGTACAGGCGCTGGCCATCTTCGCTGATGCCCGGCAGCAGGTTCAGCACATCGGCAGAGCCCTCTGCTGCTTCTGGGGTCAGGTCTGTGAGCTTTCCTTTGAGGGCCTGGCCGGGAGCACTGGTGAGCTGAAATTCATAGAGGTCCGCCGGGCCTTCATCGCCGCCGATCGGCTCTAGACGCGAGTCTTCTGTGAGGCTCGCGCTGTCGCTGAAGAAGATCCTCGAGCCATCGGCCGAGGCTCCCTGAAAGCGCACTTCCTGGCGTTCTTCGCCGGGTTCTTGGACTTCGTGTCCGCCGGGGCCTTGTTCTGTTGCGCCGTGGCCTTGAGCTGCGCTCAGCTCTATGGTTTCTGGGCGTGCCGTGTCTCTGAGATAGAGGTGTTCGCGCCCGTCTGTAAAGATCACGCGCTGGCCACTTGAAGAGACTGCCCCGCGGGTGTTCAGGCCCGGAGGCGAGGAGGACGATTCGCCGGTGCCCAGGAACGGATCGCTCGCCGGGGTGCCGTTGGGGAGCACGCTCACGAGCTGTAGCGGAGCTCCCTCGCTCCACTGATAGAGCCCTGCCGCGGCGGGAGCCGCCGCTGTCAGCCCGACAGCCGAGCTGAAGATCACGTGGCTGAGGTCCTCAGTTGCCCCGACGTAGTCAAGGCCACCGCCGAACTGGGTGTTCGCGCTGTCGTCTTCTGCCGTGACCAGCGGCTCATAGCCGGGGGGCAGGTAGGCTCGGTTTTCTTCAGCGCCCGCCTGTTCATAGACAGCCTGCTCACCCGCTCCGGGCGAGAGTGGCTGATCGTCGCGCAGGTAGATCGTCTTTTCCCTGGCCTTGGGCGATAGCGGCGGCGTTTCAAGCGCTCCGAGGCCGCCTGAGACTTGCGGGGCTGCGGGCTGAAGAAGACTCAGCGACAGATCCGGGGAGAAGGCCTGGTACTGCACACCGATCGGGTGCACTTCTTCGATGCCCCCACCGCGCGTGTGCGGCGTTTCAAGGCTCTGGGTCTGCCATTCGCTGTCGGTTCTCTGCGAGAGCAGCTGGGTGGGTTCTGGGTTTCGCGAGCCTTCTGGTTCAGAGACCACGGGCCCGTTTGCCACCCAGCTGATCGCGTTGCCATCTGCTGCGGCCTCGATCATCGCGCCGCCTTCGTGGGGCAGGCCTTCAACGCCCGCGTCGTGCTTATCTGGCGGGGAGACCATCTCCCAGGCCCGGTTATCGGGAAGGACCGAGGGCGAGGGCAGCGTGGTGAAGGTGTTGGGCTGGGGTGTCCCGGTGTCTGAGCCGTGGGAGTTTGATGCGATCAGCTCCAAGTAATAAGCGCTGGCAGGCTGAAGGCCCGAGACTTCAAGCGATACGTGCTGGTCGCCGTAGCCCACTTGGATCTGGCCGGCGGGGACCGGGAGGCTCGTGCACGAGGAGGGCTCTGTGGCGCAGTCGCTCGTGCCGTAGAGGAAGTGGTATTCGCTTGCGGCTCCGTTGGGGTCGATCTCGCCCGAGAGCTCCTCACTTTGGGGGGTTTGGCTCTGTGCCGAGACCGAGTCGACCGTGGGAGCTCCCGCTTGGCTTGGGCTGAAGACGTCGATCTCATCTGCCTGGGCGTCGGAGACGAACAGATCGCCTGCGTTTGGCCCCGAGGCGTCTTCCGGGGAGAGCGCAAGGCCCGCTCCGCCGCCGTCGCTCAGCTCTTCAGAGCCAAAGCGCTGGATCAAAAGGCCTTCGGGGCTGAAGGCGCCGATGCTTTCGGTGCTCGCCAGATAGAGCTCGCCTGAGTCTGAAGTGCCGATCCCGGTGGCACCCTGGCGCTCTAGTTCACGGCTTTGAAGGCTCATATCCGGGGCCTTCAGGGTCGCCACCGCAACAGGGTCTGGGGGCAGTTCTTCTTCGCCGGGGCAGTCTTCTTCTGAGTCAAGGCGTTCATAGCCGACATAGAAGGCAGAGGCATCGGGGGCCACGGCGAAGATCGGCCTGGCCGTGCACGCTTCGATCAGCTCTTGCTCGCCTTCAAAGCCCACCGGGGTGTCTGTTGGGATCCACTTGTTGGGCTGGGCGTCAGAGAGCGCAGAGATGTGGCCTTCTTCTTCCCAGTAGACCCACAGGGTCCCCGAGGCATCGACTGACAGGCCCTGGATGTTTTCAAGTTCAAGTTCGCTCGGTTCGCCTTCTTCTTTGCCTTTGAAGATGCTCTTTTTCATGAGCCTTTCGCCCGTTGGCGTGAACTTGTAGATGAAGTCTCGTTCGAGGGCTTCTGCCCCTGCTTCTGAGGCGCCGGATACGTAGATGTCGCCTTTTGAGGGGTCTTGTGGATCGCTTGAGTTATCGACGGCGATCGCCCCGGGGGAGTCGACTTTGAAGGCAGTCGCGAACTGGTAGGAGCCTTTGCCGTCGGGGATGAAGCGCACGATCCGTTCGTGACCCTGATCGATCACGAAGACTTCGCCGGTCAAGTCGTCTACGGCCAGGGCTCCTGGTTTTGATAGGGCCCCTTCGCCTGAGCCTTCGAAGGAGAAGGAGAAGGTGTGGGCGCGGGCGCCGGCGGCTTGGGCGGAGGCCGGTCCTAGGGACAGGGCTAGCGCGAGAGTCAGGATGGCCACGGTCAGGGTGGCGAGGGACCTGGCAACGTGGGCGCCGGGCCGCCTCGGCGGCGCCATTGCCCGGGCGTAGGCTCGCGCCCCGCTCCTGTTCGTGAAGCTCCGATTGTCGCTCATGGTCGCGCGATCGCCGCTCGTGTGGTGTCACCGGGCTGATCGGGCGGCCGCCGCTAACGTGCGGCCGCCCATGCTGCGAGGCTCCGTGTGCCGCGTGGCGCACATGCCTTCAGCGCTCAGCCTCAGACCACCGCGTTGAGCTCCAACTTTTCTTCGTTGGTCGTCGTCGTCGTGATGTTCTGGCCCGATTCTTCATAGGGCAGACCCTGATGCGTGGTTTCAAGCACATCCTTGGGCATGCCTTCGAATTTCTGGACCTGCTGCACGCCTTTGCTCGCTTTGTACTTCAGCGGGAAGGTCAGGGCCATCTTGTCTGACTTGATCGGGACGAGGATCGATCCCCGCACCGCGATGACGAGACCGGTGCAGGAGAATTCGATAAACAGCCCCGTTTTGCCTTTGGGGTACAGGTCGAAGGCGGTCTTCTTGGCGGCTTTGTTTTCAAAGCCGATGACCCCTTCGAGGTTTTTCGTGACGAGTTCGCCGACGGCCGAACCCGCCGTGTTGCATTTGATCCCAGCCGATTCGCAGCCCTCGAACGTGACGATGACGTTCTTGACTTCTTTGGTGCCGCTATATTCGCCCACGCTGGTCTCGGTCTGGCACTCGACTCCGAGTTTGCCCACCGTTTCCAGCTGACCTTTGCCGCCTTTGGTGGTCTGCTTGGCTTTCACAGCGCCAGGATGCCATTCGTACTTGCCGGTTTTGGTTTCGCTGGCCTTGGTGCAGCTCGAGTTGGCAAAGGCACCGTTGTATGTTTTGCCGACCTTTTCGACCTTCAGGCATCTGCCGAATTCTGGCGCTTCGGCCGACGCTGTGCTTGCCCCGATTGCGCCGAGCATCAGCGCTGCGACGAGGCACAGCCCGATTCGCTTCAAGCCTCTCATGAGTGATGCTTCCTTTCCCTCAAAGTTCTCTGACAACTGCGGTTGCGGGGTTGCTGCTGGGCGGAGAACTCCGCCCCTTCGAAGGGGCGGAGTTTCCGAGATTGTTTTTTAGAAGCCGTGGGCCTCGACGGAGTAAATCGTCGCCGTGTACAGCGAGCCGTCCAGAACGGTTTCGCTGGCACCCGCGGGCGCCGGCAGGCCGAATGCACGGTTCACGACCGGATCGAGATACGCTTCGTTCGCGGAGCCGCCGCATTTTTCGGCGCCAGGAACGGGGTAGGTGTTGTCGACCAGCTGAGTTTCGGTGAGGTACGCCTCTTCGAAGTTGTGCACCAAGTTGGCGTAGCCCGGTTTCCCGTGGATGACTTCGCCCGTCAGCGGCGATTCGCTTGCACCCGACTGCAGGTGCTGGACGATCGGGTCCGCTTCCGAGCCGATCTGGCAGTTGCCGCCGACGCTTTCGAGCCAGGCGTTTTTGCCCGTAATCTGTACGTCCGCGATGATTGCGGAGCCTTCTTCGACCAGCAGGTTGAGGTTGCTGAAGTAGTCCTGATCGTTGCCCGCCGGTTCGATCACCTCAGTGGTCTTACCTTCTTTGAAGAGGTGGTGCTTCTGCGCTGCTTTGTAGCTTTCCCGAAGTTCCTGCGGCCATCCGAATTCTCCCATTTCGGCTTCGCTGACGTGCCCCAGTGGGCTTCCCGGCACCTTCTCGGCCACCGGGACGATCGGCGGCGCGCCGTTTTCGGGCGGATCTATGTAACTGTAGTTACCTTCCGGGGTTTCGGTTTCTTCGGTGTATCCGCCCTGCAGGAGAATCTGTTTCGTAACGGAGATCTTATACGGTCCGACCGTGTAGTAACCACCTGCGTTCTTCGTGGTGATACCCAAGTTGCAGTGCTGTACCGGCACTCCGTTGACTTCGCCTTTTGTCGGGCAATTCGCCATTTTCGACCACTTGAGCGCCGGTTCTTTGATCGCCAGCGCGCTGCTGGCAACAGCTGCGCCAATCGCCATGATCGCAACGAGGCAGAGCCCCAGCATCCTTACATGTCTCACTTGTCCACTACTCCTTTTTCCTCTCGGGTTCGTTCGGCGGCGTCAGAGCCCTCATCGAGGGCCTGCCTGGCGCCGCCGTGCTGCGACGCGCATCACCGGGACCGCTTCCCCCTGGATGTGCGTCTCTGACCAGCGCTGAGCGAAGCGCTCGCGTGCCGGTAAGGGTGTCTGCGAGCGAGCGCTCGCAGGAAAGCCTCAGTTCTGACATTGCGCCCGTCCCGCGCCGCGTGCCTTGGCCGAGGCGCGCGTGCTCTTCGCTGCGCGCCAGGCCTTGGGCGAGAGCTCTGTGCCGATCAGCGCGCTGACGCGCTTTCCCTCGGCTGTCAGAAGCCAGGCGTTGGGCTCGCCATATGCCTGGCCGAGGCCGACGTTCTCGATCAGGCCCTGGCGCCTTAGGCGCGAGAGCAGCCGCGAGGCCTGTCCCTCATCGCCGAGGCCTGCGGCCACTGCGATTTCACGGTTGTTTGAATGCGGTGAGCCCTCGATCGCGCGCAACACCAGCGCCGTGCGGTAGGTGGTGCGCACAGGGCGCTCGCCGCCAAGCTGCTCTTTGGCGCTGATCGCGTGCGGGCGATAGGCGAGCTCCTTGTTCGCCGCCTCGGATCCCAGATAGGGAAGGACGATCAGTGACATCAGCGAGGGTGCGAGATCGATCAGCGGCAGGTTCTCGTGCTTGAGCATCCGCGCGTTGATCACTGAGAAGACGCCGCCGATCACGAGCTCTGCAGTCAGGCCACGCTGGAGGGCCAGGCCCTCGTGTGCTTCGGGGCTGCCCCGTTCGAGCAGTTCTGCGAGTCGCTCCATGGCGTGCTTTCGCCGTGCTCTGGCAGCCGCCGAGCGCGCGGGGGCCTCGATCACCAACAGGCGCGCCCACCCGGGAGCAGAGTCCAGGAACTCAAGGACACTCACTAGTCCCAGACGCGATCTCGTGAGCCAATCCCTCTCACCTTCGATGGCGCCGAGCATTGCGCGGGCGATGAGCGCCTGGCCGTGCTCGAAGGCTGCCGCGAGGCAGTCTTCGACGCTCGAGAACTCCTGCTCGAACTCGCGCTGGGTTACATTTGCACGGGTGACCACCGACTCAGATAGACGGAGGTCATCCCTTGCTCGCGTGCTCCTCTCCCGCGCGTGAAGCCTGCCCGCGTGGCTGCCTGGCGGCCATTAATTCGCCTGCGGGTTATCCTGCATCCGAACCTATGACGCGCAGCAATTCGGCTCACAGCGGACCTTCTCGACCAACAAATAAGTGTCCACTGGACTTGACAAAGCGAGGGCGGTGTGTTCTTATCCCGTTTGCGCGGCGTTCGTTCAGAGACCACGAGGTTGAGGACGATCGAGCGAAAGCAAGGGCAGAAGGGAACACGGGAGAGGGAAGTTGGAGGGAAATAGGGACAGGACCATGGACGCTAAGGTCAGGGTCAATCGCGCAGAGGGGTCGTCGACGGAGCTGGGTTCATCCCACACCGGGCACACGATTCACGCCGCGGGCGCTAGCTCGAGCACCCTTGCGGTCCCAACTCAGTCCCGCCGCTACAGGCTGATAGCGGCCACGGTCGAGGCCCTCTCAGAGGGCAGTGTAGACCGACTATCTGAGTCGGGGGACACGCCAAAAGCCCTGTATCTACGGGCTTTTTAGGGCTCAGGCCCACGTATATCCCACACAGCAAGCGCGCGTCGTCGGTCGAGGGCCTACCCATCCGGTCGAGGGCCGACCGATCCACGAGCGGCAAGCGCGTCGAGACAGCCACCGATCGACTGCGCCCGTTCTGGTACGCAGTCCGCGAGGGGGCGCCCGGCGCGAGACTTGCAAGCCCCCGCGGGGCTCGCAACCAGGCCCGAACCAGGCCCGGCGCGAGCATGTCGCGTCGCGAGGGCGGGTGGCTGGCCACCGGCCCCGGTCCCAGCGAGTCGCGCTCGCGAACGTCGATGTGCCACGGCGCCTACTTCAGCCAGCTCGCGAACGCTTCGCTTGTCCAACCTTCGCCTGAGTCGGCGGGCGCCTTCCCCAGCGGCTCGCCGCCGTAGAGGACGGCTCCATTTTCACTGTCGTTCTGATCGAGCTGCCATGGGATCGTGCGCTGCTGACCGACACCCGGGTTGGCAAAGTTGCACACGCCAGCCGGGAATGTCTGCGCAGCAGCGCCCACTCTTCTTCAGTGAACATCACCGTCTAGTCCGAGCGCTTCAGAGGCTTGAGCCTGCATTCCTGGTTGTCGGTCGTGAGCGACTCCCCTGCTACGACGCGTGGAGTCGCAAACTCATCTCGAGCAGCGGCGATTCGCACACTTTGCCCACACCCGGGAGTTCGATTTCTTGGACCTATTCTTCGAGCGCCTCGTTCACCGCTCCAGAGCGGGAGGCGTTCTGGAGCGCGGGCCGGTCCGCAGCCGTGCGTCGCTTGGTAGGCATCTCGCCTCCGGTTGAGATGGCGGCGCCTGCCGCACCTACACGAACATGGGTGCAGGTACCCGACGGTGGACACCGCTCAGCGCTCCTCCCACCGGGACCGTACGGCTCGCGAAATGCCCGCATGAGCTAGATCCAAAACGCGTAAAATCTGGGTGCAATGGATTCGGTTGGCCAGCTGGGCCCAGTGGACATTGCCGAGCTCGGCTCGCGCGTGATGGCGAATGTCGAACTCGCGGTCAGGGTGCCTCAGGCGGTGCTACGCGATCTGCTGGTTGCGCTGCTCGCGGGAGGGCATGTGTTGATCGAGGATTACCCGGGGATCGGCAAGACGGCGCTCGCACGCGCGCTCGCGGCATCGATCGAGGCCGATTGGTCGCGCGTGCAGTGCACGTCGGACATGCTGCCCGCCGATCTCGTGGGTACGAACGTATTCAACGAGCGCGATGGGAGATTCGAGTTCCGGCCCGGCCCGGTGTTCGCAAATCTCG
Source organism: uncultured Solirubrobacterales bacterium (assembly GCA_963706765.1). Taxonomy (GTDB): domain Bacteria; phylum Actinomycetota; class Thermoleophilia; order Solirubrobacterales; family Solirubrobacteraceae; genus Palsa-744. The sequence continues at coordinate 1,393,027 of OY970168.1, forward strand.
TGCTCGTCGATGAGATCAACCGTGCGTCGCCGAAGACCCAGTCGGGGCTGCTCGAGTGCATGCAGGAGCGCAACGTGACGGTCGACGGCTCGACACACGAGTTGGCACGCCCGTTCGTCGTCCTTGCGACGCAGAATCCGATCGAGTTCGAGGGGACCTATTCGCTGCCACAGGCTCAGCTCGACCGCTTCATGGTCCGGATCTCGCTCGGGTACCCCTCGTCGACCGCTGAGGTGGGGATGCTCGCCGATCACGCGGCCCATGACCGTGTGCTCGATCTCGCCCCAGTGACCGCAACGGCGCACGTATTGGCGGCGCAGATCGCGATATCCCGCGTGCACGCAAGCGAGCCGCTGCGGCGCTACATCGTGGCGGTGCTCGAGCAGACGCGTGTCGACGAGCGGACGGAGCTCGGTGCGAGCCCGCGCGCGGGCCTGATGCTGTTGCGCGCAGCGATGGCGCGAGCTGCCCTCCAGGGTCGCGATCACGTGCTCCCCGACGACGTGCAGGACCTCGCGCATTCGGTGCTCGCCCATCGGCTGCTGCTCTCACCCGGCGCGCTCGAGAGCGAGCCCGCTGCGGTCATCGCGGACGCGCTGAATGCGGTCCCTGCGCTGTGAGCCGTGCGCTTCAGGCGGCGACACTCGGAATAGCCCTCTGCCTGCTCGCGGCGGCCTTCGGCGTGCCCGGGTTGTACGTGCCAGGCGTTGCGCTCGCTCTAGTCGCTACGTCGGCCGAGACGATCGTCCGGCTCGCAACGTGGCGAGGCCGTGTCACGCGCGAGCCTCGTGTGGCCAGGATCGAAGAGGGCTCATCGCTGCGCCTGAGCGTGCGGGTTGACCTGTGGCTGCCGCTGCGGTGCGAGCTCTCGGGATGGCCAGGCGCTCCGTTCAAGCCATTACCCGCACTGCGCCGTGCGCCGGTCGAGCTCACCGCGCGAGCACTTCGCCGCGGCGCCCATGTGATCGGCCCTGTGGAGATTCGGCTCCGCGATCCCTTCAGCATCTGCACGCGCCTGCTGCGCTCGAACCCCAGCCAGGTGCTCGTGCTTCCCCGAGTCGAGCACGTGCCCAGCCGTGACCTGGCCCGGGTCTCAGGGCTTGCACGGACCACGCGGCCGGGCACGAGCGACGCCTCTGGCACCGACGTGGATGGGTTGCGCCCCTATCGCCATGGCGCGCCGGCGTCGCGGATCCACTGGCCGACGGTTGCACGCACGCGAACGCTGGTCGAGCGAAGGCTCCAGGACGAGGCCGAGGGCTTGCCCGTCGTCGTATTGGATGCGTCTGCGCCAGCGAGCGACGAGCGGCTCGACATGGCGGTACGAGCGGCTGCCTCACTGTGCGTGGCACTGGCCAGGCTAGGCGGCTGCGTGCTGCTGCTGCCCGGAGATGCCCGCACGCGACGGCTGGGATCAGACCTCACGGGGTGGCCTGAGTTGCATGAACGCCTGGCCCTCGTTGAGCCGGGTCAAGCGTTGGGACGTGGCCACTTCGAGGCTGCACCTGCCCTCCTGTGGGTGACGGCGGGAAGCCGGCAGCCACGGGCCCTGACGCTGAGCGGGCTTCGCTACACGGTCTCGCCGGTGGCGTTCGCGGGCCGCAGCGTCCTGTTCACGGTGGCGGGATGTGCTGTGCAGCCGGCCGCCCGAGCCCTCACAGCGAGGGCAGCGTGAACGCCAGTACAGCCAACGCGGCGTTCGCGCGCGCGCTTCAGCACGAGCGCGTCACGGTTCAATCGTTCGGACGGCTGAGCCTGCGCATGATTGCGTTCTTCGGCCTCGCAGCATTCTCCTCGCTGCGATATTCGACACTCGTCTCAGGGCCGCCGGCGCTCCGCGTGATCGGCATTGTCGTGATCGCAACCGCCGCGGGCGGGACGCTGGCCCTGACGGACGAGCTGGCCCCGCGTCCGTGGGCTGCGACGGTGTTGCGCGGGATCCTCGTGCTCGCGACGTTCGTGCTTGCGCTGCTGACGATCGGCGTCCCGGCCCACGTCCTCACACCTGGAGGTTGGACCGAACTGGGCCGCGGGATCGGGCGGGGAATCGACGGGCTCGAAGGCTGGACCTGGCCGTATCGAGGCGGGCAGCCATGGGCTCAGCTGGCGGTCTTGATGGTGTTGCCGCTCGCGCTGACGGCATCAGCTTGCACCGCCTTCTGGCCCTCATCGCGCCTGCACCAGACACGCAGCCTGGCGGCGCTCGCAATGCTCGTGGCGATCTTCCTCGCGCGTGCGGCGAACGAATCCGACTCGGCGTGGGGCGTTCAAGGCCTCGTGCTGGCGGTGCTGATCGCAGCCTGGCTGTGGCTGCCGAGGCTGCAGGCCGCGGATTTCACCCGCGCCGCCTGCTGGCTGGTCGTGTGCTCGGCGCTGGCACTGGTCACCGGGCAGGCGCTGATCGCAGAACGGTCGTGGATCGACTTTCGCAGCTGGAGTCCCGTCGCAGTCGCGACGAGCTTTCAATGGGATCAGCTCTACGGACCGATTCCCTGGCCGCGGTCGCAGGCGAGTATGTTCGAGATTTCAGAGAGCCGCCCATCGCTGTTGCGGGTGACCTCGCTCGACCGCTTCGACGGCCTTCGCTTCCTGCGCTCGGATGCTGCTCCGGAATTGTCGCAATTCGACCTCGGGGCGTCACCTCGCCAGAGCCAGTGGTTCAGGCAGGCCACGGTGACGATCGCAGGCCTGCGTTCGAGCCTGCTCGTGAGCGCCGGCGGAGTGCCCGTCGCTGTGAGATGGCTGAGTACCGGCGCACCGGTGACCGTGCGCGAGCCGGACGGCAGCGTCGTTCTCGACTCGACTCCAACCACAGGCGTGCGCTACCAGGTGGTCTCCTATATGCCGACGCCCACCGCTGGTTCGCTGCGACGGGCACCGCGTAGGTATCCGCGCGCGTACCTCCCCTATGCGCAGTTCGAGCTTCCAGGCGCCGAGGTCTCGGGGTTTGCCGCGCCCGACCTCCGCGCCGAGGAGCACGCTCGGCCTGCGCCAGCGACGATCGTCGGCGCGCTGGCGCCCGGACGCACGCCGGCGAGCGAGCCCGCCGTCGCGCAGCGCATCGAGCACTCGCCATACGCGCCAATGTTCGCGCTTGCCCAACGGCTTGCCGCGGGGGCGCCGACCAGCTACGACGTAGCCGAGCGGATCGAGGGCTTCCTGCTGAACAACTACAGCTATGACGAACGCGTCCCGCAGGAGCGCTACCCACTCGAGGCGTTCCTGTTCCAGCTGCGCCGCGGCTACTGCGAGCAGTTCTCAGGCGCGATGGCGCTGATGCTGCGAATGGACGGAATACCGGCGCGAGTGGGCGCGGGCTTCAAGCCGAGTGTCTACGACGCCGCGAGCCACAGCTGGAACGTTCGCGCACTCGATGCACATGCATGGGTCGAAGTGTTCTTCTCCGGGATCGGTTGGGTCGCATTCGATCCGACCCCGGCAGGCGCGCCGTCCATTTCGAGTGGGCTGTCCGGACTGCTCGCGAAGCAGGGTGCCTTCCCGTCTTCCACGCACAGCGGCGGTGGCGCGGCTGGACTGCCGGCGCGCCCAGCAACGGCGAAACCAGTCGCGCGAGCGGGCGACGAACCGATGCAGCTCTTGGCCCTCGCGGCTGGCCTCGCCGTACTGCTCGCGCTCACTGGGCTCGGCTGGTGGCTGGTGGCCAGGAGGCGGTTGCAACGCGCTCTGGCGGGCGACGGGAGCTTGGCCGTCGCAGAGCTCCGGTGGGCGCTCACGCGGCTCGGCTACCCGATCCACTCGACCACGACGCTCGCCGAGCTGGAGTCGCAGCTCGAGTCGAGCGGGGGTGGGGGCCGCTACTTGATGCGGTTGCGTGAGCTGCGCTACAGCACCAATCGCTCCGCGCGGCCCAGCTCGCGCGAGCGCGACGCGCTGCGTCGGGCGCTTGGCCATGGCGGCGGCGTGCTTGGGCGGTGGCGGGCGATGATGGCGCTCCCCCCTGGGGCGGCGCGGCGTTTCCAACCCCGCCCGCGGACAAGGCCGCACTGAACACCGTCACCGACACGCGCGGCGGCGATCACTCGCGCCCAACGAGATGCGGCAGAGCCGTTAAGATCGGCGTCGCGACTTCTACGGCGAGATAGCTCAGTTGGTAGAGCACACGACTGAAAATCGTGGTGTCCTCGGTTCGATTCCGAGTCTCGCCATCTGAGTTTTTGGCTCAACCGTGCGGTTTTCGGCTGCCGAGCATGGCGGCAGCGAGGGGCGCCGCAGGGGCTTCTTTATGAGCCACGTCCTTTTCGCGTCCTTTTCATTGAGACTGGTTGAGGGTTTGTCTTGCCGTTGGGCTTGAGATCGCTCGCCGTTCGAGCTAGACGTTCGGCCGTCACACCCAAATAGGAGCGGCCCGGCGGTGGGCAAACACCCCGGGCCCGGCACCGAAGAACAGGTCTCCGGTGCGCTGAGAACGGTATCCGCCCGGCTACCGGGTCCTCGCAGGCGCACTTGCGTGTCCAGTCTCCCGGTGCTCGCGCGAGAGAGGGAGGGCCGGCAGTGGCCACTACGGACTACAACACCGAGCGACTGGTCGCTCTGGTGCTTCTCGATCATTCCTGCACGCGGAGCGAGCTAGACGCCGAGCTAGAGGGCATCGACACGCGTGCGGTGTATGCCGCGCTGAGCTCCCTTGCGCGACAGCGCGTCGTGGTCATCGAAGGCGAGCGGGTTAGTGCCTCGCACTGCGCGCGGCGGCTTGATGAGCTGGGGCTGATCTGCGTATGAGGCCCGACTACGCCCGGATGGCCCCTGGCCGCGCCATCGGGGAACCGCGCCAACGGCTCATTCTTCGTGCTGAACAGCTCGATCCCCGCGCCTTCGCGTCAAGCCACGGGAATGACGCGGCGTGAGGACATCGGTGAGTGAACGGCGGGCCAATCTCGAAGCGGCGCGTGCGCTGATCGACAAGCCACAGAAGTGGATCAGGAACAGCGACTACCGCATTCCGGGCCGGCGTTGCGTCGTCAGGGCCGTCCTCGATGCCACGGAGGGCCAGCGCTACCCGTCGCGCGAGTTCAAGGCACTGTGCCGCGCCCTCGGCGTTCCGTTCTCTGTCGAACGGCTCTTGTGGTGGAACCGAGAGGCATCGCACCGCGAGGTGCTCGACCTCTTGGACCGCGCGATCCAAGACACCGCCAAGCGTTGATGCTTACGCCCGCGAACAGCGATCTCGGCCGTGTCTACCTAGATTCTCGAGGCGCAGACACCGGACTGCTCGGCGCTGCGGCGCATCCGCAGCGACAGCGCCATAGGATGCGAGACGAGCATCCGGCCGGGCCGGAGGCCTCATGCCCTGTCCGGTATGGCCTCGGTCGCTGCTGCTGCAGCTGTGCCCGGCCGGATGTCTATGGGCTACCCCGAGGCGAACGTTCTACTCAGTTCGAGCAGTTGGGATGGGAGCACCCAGGCGAGACGGAGCGTTGCTGCCGCTCTTTGCGGACAAAACGGCCAGGCACGGGTGGTCCCGGCCTTGACGATCTTTCGTCTATTGGGTACAAGTCCGATTGCTCGGACAGGGCACCAGCCTCAGGTGGCGGAGAGGTAGGCAGTGCAACGCAAATCGATGAGATCGAGTAGCCGCCCGCCGGCGGCTACCGAGAATTGGGGGCGGACGGCTATGTCGAGGAACACGTTCTTCGCGCGCTTGCGCATGCTCAACTTCGTCGCGATCCTGGTCGCTGGCGCTAGCCTCGCCGCCTGGTCGACCTCGGCCAGCGCCGACGGCTACGCACCCACTCGCCAGGTGCCAGAACCGGCACAGCCGGTCCGCGAACTCCCTGAACTACGCACCGAGAACTCCGACACCTACCTGCTCTCGGACGGCTCGCACGCTCAAAAAATCTACTCGCATCCGGTGAACTTCCGTACCGGCGATGCCGGACCGTGGCAGCCAATCGAAGATCAGCTCGTTCAAGCCGAAGATGGCAGCTGGCAGCCTCAAGCATCTCCGGTGCCGATCAGTTTCCCCTCCTCGCTGGGCGCGGGCTCGGTCTCAGTCGGCTCAGGCGAACATCAGCTCTCCTTCCAACTGCAGGGGGCCGCTAGCAGCGAAGGCGCGCCGGCCGGCGCGCTGCGCACCTATCCGAACGCCCTGCCCGACACCAACGCACCTACACCGCCACCCCGGAGAGCGTCCGCGAGAGCCTGACGCTGACGAGCGCCTCAGCACCGACCGTCTTTCGCTATGACCTCAACATCAGCCAGGGTCTTCACGCGTCGCTTGAAGCCGACGGAAGCGTGGCCATCGGCGACGCCTCGAACACGCTCGTCTATACACTCGCCGCCCCGAGCGCCAGCGACGCCGCCTCCGAACGCCCGTTCCCCTCCAAGACGCCGGCGCACTACGAACTGAGCACCGCTGGCTCGGTGCTCTCCCTGGTCGTTGACAAAGCCTGGCAGAGCGATCCCAGCCGCGTCTTTCCGGTCACGATCGACCCCGAAGTCTTCTTCACCGAAGAGCTGTCCTGCCCGATCATCAGCCACGCCTTCCGGGTAGGGCGTGCGGTGGCACCCGAACCGGGGCTGATCCAGCGCGCCGTCCTGACGCCCCTCGCCGCGAGTCGGGGCCTGGACTACGAGCTGGAGTTCCTGGCTCCGGGCGCGAGCGAGGCCGGGCAGGCCTACGGCTTCGTGAGCTGCGGCGCCGAACTCCTCCTCCTACTCACGTACGCCGAGGGCTTCCCCTCCAAGGACCGCCGCGCGACGAAACGCGGCGTGAAGTGGGTCGTTCGGGGCACGACGAGCGAGGGCGCGCAGACCGCCGCGGTCATGCTCGCGCAGGCGATGGCGCTCCAATTTGAGCTGCTGACACGGCGCGAGGGCGACGAGCATTCCGAGGGCGTGCACCGATCGTTCCGCGAGCTGATCCAACGCGTGTACCCGCTCGGCGACGAGGCGTTGGAGCGCCAGCAGGAGTTCGCGTCCGAGTACCGCGTCATGGAAACGCACGAGGTCCCGCGCGATGTCCAGGTCGGCGTGCGGATGGGCACGGGCTACCACGTCGCGCTCAGGGACCCCGAGTTCTCCGAGTACGAGAACGTGGACGAAGACGAGCACCTCGTTGAGGTTCAGAAGCGTTACGCCGACGGCTACCTGCGCTCAATGGCGAACCTCTACGCGATTGAGTTGATCGTCGGCGAGAAGCGGTACGCCGAGCTGGAGCCGAAGCTGCTCACACCAGCGAGCATCGACTACGAGAGACTCGCCCAGCAGCAAAGCGAGTTGGTGCAGTGGGTGTCGGTCGGGAAGGCCTGGCACAAGCACGGCGAACGCGTGCTCACGGCTGACCGGGAGCCGGAGCCTCTGGGCGACGAGATCGCCGAGTACCTGCGACGGCGCACGACGATCATGCTGGCGCAGCCGAAGGAACCGCTAGGCGACGACGCGGCGCAGGCACTCCAGGCGTACGCGCAGAGCGCGTCGGACAGCGAAGCGGGCTGGAACCTGCTCACCGATGCGGAGCTCACCGGGTACTGGCTGCGGCGCAGCGAGGAGGACTTGAACGAGCACGGCGTCCTCAGCCGCGACGCGATCGCCGAGCTCGTGCAGCGTGCGGACCCGGACACCGGCGGGCCGCTGTTCGTCGTAGCGGAGGCGGTGGCGCGTGACCACCTGCCAGGCTTGTTCTCGCGCGACGAAAGCTCGTGGTCGGCGCTGCGCTCGTGGGCGTGCGAGGACGCACGCGGCAGGTCGGATGGGCGTCGCGAGCACGGGATGGAGCAGGGCGAAGCCACGGCGGCGAACGTGCAGGGCGTTGGTGCCGCGTTTGACTTCGGCTACGCGGTGAGGGCCGTGGAGTCGGCGCTGTACGGCGAGGACGACTAACAGCTGGGGCGAGTAGTCAATGCCGGGAGCGGCGCGTGTATGCTCGGCGGCATGAAATGGCCGGGGTTCCTCTTCCGCCGCGTAGACGAGTCCAAGCAGGAACACGCCGAGCGTGGCAGTCAGGAACTACGCGAACAGCCAGGCAGCGCCGGGGCACCACCCGCTGCTCCTGACGCCCCACCGCCGGCTCCGAAAACAGCGCCGGAACCCGCACAACCAAGCCAGTGAGAGCCCACGGAGCCAGCGGGCTAGCGCAAGGAGTTGTGCAGGGCTGAGCAGGTTTGCGCAGGTGTACAGTAGGGCCCGGACGCGTGTACAAACCCCTCAGGAGACCCCTGATTCTTGGTTCTGGGCGGTAATTGAAAACTGTCCCCATTGCTAAAGAGGCCTGCATGTTGGCGGGTTTTGAGGACACCGACCAGGCAGTTTGGGGGCGGCCTTGAAAGGTCGTTTTTGCGCTCCAGTCCTTTTCAGGGTTGACCACCGCGGAGGTGAGCGCGACGGATGCCAGATGGCTGACTGCGGCGCGTGGTCCCGGCCGGTCGCCCGCGGCGGCTAGCGCTGCGGCAGTGCCGCTCCATAGCTTCGAGTGATCGGCAGCACGAGACAGCGCACGGAAGGAGCGATCCAAGGTAGGAGTCGGGGTCGCCGCGATCGCCGAGTAGAGGGCTGTGTCGAGCTTTCCGATCTCGTCCCGCCAGCCGGTGCGGTCTGCTTCGGGGAGCGTGGCAAGGAGTGGAATCATGGCTCGGCGATGCTACTCACCACGGCCAAGTCGTAAGCCTGTGTCCCCCCATTTGAGAGCTTTGCCGCAAGAGTGGGAGCGCGTCGATCCGCCGCGGCGACCTGTGCTCCTCATCAACCCCCGATCCGGCGATGGAAAGGCAGCGCGGGTGGCCCTTGCTGATCGAGCACGCGAACGCGGCATCGAGCCCGTCGTGCTCGGACCGGGAGACGATCTCGCGACGCTGATACTCACGGCGCTGGACAAGGGAGCGGACGCACTGGGCATGGCCGGCGGCGACGGCTCGCTGGTGCCGGTCGCGGCTGCAGCGGCCGAACGCGACCTGCCGTTCATATGCCTTCCGGCCGGGACGCGAAACCACTTCGCCCTCGATGTGGGGATCACCCGGCATGACCTGATCGGAGCGCTGGACGCGTTCACGGACGCGGTCGAGCGCCGAATCGACCTGGCCGAGATCAATGGCCGCCCGTTTCTGAACAATGTCTCGCTGGGCGTCTACGGCCAGGCGGTGCGCCGTTCTGGTTACCGCGACGCCAAGTTACGGACGATGCTGGACGCGATCCACGAGGTGCTGGGCTCAACCACGCCGACATCCGGGTTGCTCGTCACCGACGACCTGGCGCGTCGACACACCTCTCCGCTGGTCGTGCTCGTGTCGAACAACGCGTACGCCCTAGACCAGCCATTGGCGCAAGGTTCGCGGCCGCGGCTCGATACCGGCCGACTGGGCATCGTCATCCTGGATCGGCCCGGCGCAGAGCGCCCCCAGATCTTTGCGTGGAGCGCGCCCTCGCTCGAGATCGCGGCCACCGCGCCAGTGCCCGCGGGCCTCGACGGCGAGGCCGTCACCCTACAGCCGCCGCTGCACTGCACAACTCGTCCTGCCGCGCTGCGCGTCCGCATCTCACGCCACCACCCGGGCGCCTCGCCCTCGGCGCTGCTCTCGCCACGATGATGACTGCCCGCCTCACATTATTCCGCGACCAGGCCACATCCGTGGAACACCGCCCTGGACGTCCGACATCCTTAGTCCCGAGCACCGCAGGTGGAGTTGCACCCCCCAAGCCGATGCGCTGGCTGTTCAGTGCGCTTTGGTCACCAGCGAGCGTCGCGCGGCGACAAGGGCGGGCGCGAGCGGCTCGAGCAGCCGCTCGAGCGTGACCGCCGAGTCGGTCTGGGCGGCGACGAACGCCCCGTCGAAGGCGGCGAGCGCGAAGCGCGCGAGCCGATCGGTGGTGGAGCTCCTCGGGTCGTCATCGAAGGCGATCGCGATCTGCGTGCGCAGGCGCTGGAGCGCCATCTCTCGCACCCGGTCCACCACGACCTGCACCTCGCCGTTGCCGGCACGCGGCGGCTGTGTGGCGAAGACGATGAGCAGGCGTAGGAAGTTGGGATGGTCCTCGAGCGTCCGGACGGCGGCCGAGACGACCCTCGACAGATGCTCTGCCGGACGCCCCACCGACTGGTCGGGTTCGGGCAGCTCGGCGAAGAAGCGCTCCGCGCCGCGTTCCATGACCGCGAGCAGGATCCCGTCCTTGGACCCGTAGTAGTGATAGACGGAGCTCATCGGGATGCCGGCCTCCTCGACCACGCGGGCCAGGGTCGCAGCTTCGAACCCCTGCTCGGCCATCACGTGCTCGGCGGCATCCAGCACGAGCTCGCGTGACTTCACGCCGCGGCGGTTGGGCGTCACCTTGGCAGACACAGCCATGCCCGCAGCCTAACGCAAGATTGGAGTCGTTGCTCCAATCCTGTTATTGTCCCTCGGTGCCCCACTTCTATCTCCGGGAGAGAGATGATGCCCTTCACATCGAGTGTTGACGAGGAAGTTCCGGTTCTCGTCGTCGGCGGAGGCGGCGCCGGTCTGACCGCGTCGATGCTCTTGGCACGCCAGGGCGTGGAGCATCTCCTGGTCAGCGCGCGTCAACAGACTTCCGATCTGCCCAAGGCCCATGTCATAAACCAGCGGGCGATGGAGGTGCTGGAGGATGTGGGCGTGGCGGAGGCGATCGCTCAGCGCAGCACCCCCGCCGAGCAGATGGCGGCGACGGCGTTCTACGCCGGATTGACGGGCCCCGATCGGGACTACGGGCGCCGCCTCATGCGCCTCGAGTGCTGGGGCGCGGGTGGGACGGATGAGAGCTGGCGGGCGGCGAGTCCGTTGCGGCAGCTGAACCTGCCGCAGATTCGCCTCGAGCCGCTGCTGAAGGATCGGGCTGAAGAGCTCTCGCCGGGGCGCATCCGCTTCAACCACGAGCTGACCCAGCTCGAGCAGAACGGCGACGGCGTGCGTGCTCTGGTCCGCGACAACGCCTCGGGCCAAGAGTACGTGGTGGGCTGCGAGTACCTGATCGGTGCCGACGGCGGCCGGAGCATCGCCGGCCTGATCGGTGTCGAGTACGAGGGTCTCGGCGTGGTGACGCAAACGGCGAGTCTGCACGTCTCGGCGGACTTCTCGCCGTGGGCGCACGATCCCGACGTCCTGATCCGCTGGACCTTCTCGCCGCAATCCGGCGTCCTGGTCGTGATGGTCCCGATGGGTCCAGACCGGTGGGGCCCACAGTCAGAAGAGTGGGTGATCCACCTGAACTACCCGGTCGATGATCCGCGTGCGCAGTCCGACGCGCAGGTGGAGGCCGACGTTCGCAGGGCGCTGGGGATCCCGGATCTGCCGATGGAGATCCACAAGATCACACGCTGGTCAGTCGATGCGGTCATGGCCTCCATGTTCCGCGTCGGTCGCGTGCTGCTGGTGGGAGACGCGGCGCATCGCCATCCCCCCACCGGAGGGCTGGGGCTGACGAGCGCGATCCATGACGCACAGAACCTGTGCTGGAAGCTGGCCGCGGTTCTCGCCGGCAACGCATCAGACGCACTGCTCGACACCTACGAAGCGGAGCGCCGACCGGTCGATGAGCGCAACTGCCAGCGCTCCCTGGAGAACGCGGTCAACCACTTCGCGATCGGGGCGGCACTGGGAGTCTCTCCTGAGATCACGCCAGAGGGGAACATGAAGCAGCTGCGCCGGCTATGGAGTGGCCGGCCCGAGGACGCCGAGCACCGCTCGAACGTGTTGCGGATGATGCGCGCGCAGTCGATGGAGTTCAGCGAGCTGAACGTCGAGTACGGCTTCAGCTACGAGTCCGCGGCGGTCGTGCCGGACGGCAGCGCTCCGCCCGTGCCGCTTGACGACATCCGCGTGTATGAACCCTCCACACGCCCCGGCGCACCGTTGCCGCACGCCTGGATCGATGACGAGCAGGGCACACGCCGCCCGATAAAGGACCTCGTAGCGCCCGGGCGCTTCCTGCTGATCGCGGGAGAGGACGGCCACGCATGGTGTGAGGCAGCCAGGCAGCTCGCCGCGGAGGCCGATCTCCCGCTCGACGCGTTGCGCATCGGTCACCTCGACGGCGACCTGTATGACCCGCGCTGCGCCTGGCTGCGCCATCGCCAGATCGCAAGCGACGGGGCAATCCTCGTGCGCCCGGACCGCTTCATCGCTTGGCGCCAGGCGACCGCGACCGACGATCCGCGAGGCGCGCTCGCCAGCGCGTTCGGTCAGATCCTCGCTCGCCCGCTCGCGCGGGCCGTGGCAGCCGTCTGATGTCAGACCGCTCGCGCATGAGCATGTCGAGCGCGAGCACAGCCTCCACACTCGACGCCGACGTCGCGATCGTCGGCTACGGCCCGGTGGGTCAGGCGCTCGCGATGCTGCTGGGCCGGGCCGGACACCGCGCGCTGGTCTTCGAGCGATACAACGAGATCTACCGCCTTCCCCGCGCCGTTCACCTCGATCACGAGATCATGCGGCTGCTGCAGTCCCTCGGACTCGCCGATGCGCTCGCGGAGCAGATGGTGCCCGTCCGCGACTACCAGTGGTTCGGAGCCGACGGCGAGCTGCTGTTGCGCTTCGACGTGGAGGGCCTGGCACCGTCGGGGTGGGAGTCGGATTACATGTTCTTCCAGCCCGAGCTGGAGCGGGCGATCGACCGCCACGCGTGCGCCGAGCCGGGCGTGAGCGTCGAGCGTGGGTGGCTGGCCGAGGGGCTCGTCGACTCGGATGAGGGCGTCGCGCTGAAGATCCGCCGAGTCGTCGAGCGGGAGGCGGGCCGCCTGGACCTCACCGGCGATGTGCGCACGGTGACAGCGAGGTGGCTGGTCGGGGCCGACGGCGCCAACTCGTTCGTGCGCGAGGCGAGCGGGATCACTTGTCGCGACCTCGGTTTCCAGGAGCGCTGGCTGGTGGTAGATGCCGCGCCGCACGACATGGGAGCACTGGCTCATCTACCGATCGCCAGCCAGCGATGCGATCCGGCACGCCCGACGACGATCGTGCAGAGCGGTCCCTGCCATCGGCGGTGGGAGTTCATGCTGCTGCCGGACGAGCGGCCGACGGATTTCGAGGACTCGGACCGGGTGTGGGCGCTGCTCGAGCCGTGGTACCGACCCGAGGACGGTTCGCTGACCCGCAGCGCGGTCTATGAGTTCCGCTCGATGCTGGCCGAGCAAATGCGCAAGGGTCACCTGCTCCTGGTCGGCGACGCCGCCCACCTGACCCCGCCGTTCTTGGGTCAGGGGCTCTGCTCGGGGCTGCGCGACGCCGCGAACGTGGCCTGGAAGCTCGATCTGGTGCTGCGCGGGCTGGCGTCAGCGGAGCTGCTGGACACGGTCGATCCGGAGCGCCAGCCGCAAAACGAGGCGATTATCCAGCTGGCCATCGAGCTGGGAAAGGTGCTGTGCCAGCTCGATCCGCAGGCCGCCGCCGAGCGCGACGAGATGCTGCGCCAGGCTGGCCCGCCGCCGCCTCTCGAGCTCCCGCCGCTCACCGACGGCGCGCTTCACCGTACGGACGACGCGGATCCGCTCGCCGGAGAGCTCAGCGTCCAGGGCGTCGTCGCGCGTGCGGGGCGCGAGGGGCGCTTCGACGATGTCGTCGGCGGCGGGTTTCAGCTGATCGTCGCCGGCGGCGACCCGCTTGCCAGGCTCGACGCAAAACAGCGGGGGCTTATCGAGCTGTTCGACATGAGCGTCGCGACGCTCGACGCGGACGCCCCCCATGGGGTCCGCGACCTGGACGGGCGGCTGACGGGCTGGCTGTCAGAGCACCAGGCGCATGCGGTGATCGTGCGGCCGGACTTCTACGTGTTCGGCAGCGTACCGGCGGCCGAACAGCTGCCGGCGATGCTGGACGACCTCAGTTCGCAGCTTCACCTAACTTCGACACCCACCGGCTCAGGAGCTCTTGCATGACCGACACCACATCAGCTACCAACCCGACGTTCCACCACTTCAACCTCAAGACCACGCGCCTGCAGGAGATGATCGACTTCTACCGCACGCTGGTCGGCGCCCAGGTCATCTTCCAGGACCAGATGGGCGCCTGGCTGTCAAACGACGATGCCAATCACCGCATCGCGCTGCTCGCGTTCCCCAACTTCGTCGATGACCCCGAGAAGGAAACCCGCACGGGGATGCACCACTCGGCGTTTGAGTACCCGGGCTTCGACGAGCTGAACTCCAACTACCTGCGCCTGAAGGATCAGGGCATCACGCCGGCGCTGTGCCTGGATCACGGGATGACGCTCTCCTACTACTACGCCGACCCCGACGGCAACAACGTCGAGCTGCAGGTCGACTGCTTCGGCGACTGGCATCGCTCGAGGGAGTGGATGAACACCTCCGAGGAGTTCAAGGCCAACCCGATCGGGCATTTCGTCGACCCCGAGCAGATCGCCGCCGACCGCGCTGGCGGGTTGAGCTTTGAGGACATCCATACCAAGGCGATGGCGGGCGGCTACGCGCCCGACCAGATCCCCGTCGAGATCCCGGAGGTGTCCTGATGCGGCTTTGCCGCTTTGACGCTGGGGAGGGCCCGCGCCACGGCATCGTCGCGGACGGGTTCGTAACCGATCGAGCTGATCCGTCGGTGCACCATCCCCTGGAGGAGATCCGGCTGCTCGCTCCAGTGGTCCCGCGCAAATACCTGGCGATCGGGCTGAACTACGCCGACCACATCGCCGAGTCGGGGATGCAAGCACCCGAGTTCCCGGTGTTCTTCAATAAGCAGGTCACTTGCGTGGTCGGGCACGGCGAGGACGTGCACATGCCGCGCGTGTCCACGCTGCTCGACTACGAGGGCGAGCTGGCGCTCGTGATCGGTGCCCGCTGCCGGCACGTGCCGGTGGACTCGGCGCACGAGGTCATCGCCGGCTACACGATCGCCAACGACGTCACGGTGCGCGACTGGCAGCTGCGCACGCCGACGATGACGATCGGCAAGTCCTTCGACACGCACGGGCCGCTCGGCCCGTGGCTGGTCACGCCCGACGAGCTCGGCGACCCCCATGACCTGACCATCAAGACCCACGTCAACGACGAGCTGCGCCAGGACGGCAGCACGGGCGAGATGATCTACGACTGCTACGAGCAGGTCTCGCACCTGTCCCAAGCCTTCACGCTGGAGCCTGGCGACGTGATCGCAACCGGCACGCCGGCGGGGATCGGCGCAGTTCGCCAGCCCTTCCCCGAAGGGCTGCTCAAAGTCGGCGACGTGGTGCGCATCGAGATAGAGGGCATCGGCGAGCTGCGCAACACCGTCGTGGAGGAGCCAGACGGCTATGTTGCGCCCGGACCTGACGCGGAAGTGGCATGGGTGAGCTGAGCGACGAGCTTCGCGCGCTGTCGGACGCCAACACGGTGGGCGTGCTGGCGACGATCGCGTCCGACGGGAAGCCCCGTCAATCACTCGTCTACTTCGTCCGCGACGACGAGCGGCTGCTGATCTCGACCCTTACCCACAGGCTCAAGGCGCACGACACTCGGCGCACCGATTGGGCGTCGCTGTGCGTGATGGGCCACGAACCGCCGTTCCCGTCCGCCACGTTCTCCGGGCCCGCCGAGATCCTCACCGAGGACATCGGAGCCGCCACGGCGAGCATCGCGCAGCGGATCACCGGTTCCGACGAGCCGCCTGAGCCGATGAGCGATGAGGTGCTCGCCGAGGCGGGGAGGGTCATCCTCGCCATCCGCATCGAGCGCGTGGCCGCCGCCAGCCATCTCTCCGCGGCAGCCGACGAGCCGGCGACAGAGGGTTAGGCCTGCGTCACTGCTCTCGCCCGCGCGGCCGCTCGAGCTGTGGCCCGGCGAGCCGATCGCCCGCGGGTTGCCCGGGCAGCCTGGCTCGCGGCGGCTATGGCCGTTGCCCGGAGCCTCAGCGACAGCAGGCTGCTCCGCTCGGGAGGACGGCCGCCGATCGCGACTACTTGAGCAGCGCGTGCGCGCCGCGGCCGCGCCGGTGGCCGCGTCAGTGCATCCGCGAGGTCGGGCCGAGGATCTGGAGCTGGCGGGCCCGCGCCACAGCTTCGGCGCGCCCGTGGGCGCCGAGCTTCGCGTAGATGTGGCGCAGGTGCGTCCTCACAGTGTTGGTCGAGACGAACAGCTCCGAGGCGATCTCGGGCGCCTTGAGGTTGGTCGGGAGGAACCGCACGACGCGCAGCTCCGCCTCGCTGAGCTCGTCGACTTGAGGTTCGTGATCGCCGCGGCGGTGAGGCGAGCCGCCCGCGAGGACGTCGAGGACCTCCGCGATGAACGGCGCGTGGGCCGTGCGATGCCCAGGGTGCTCGCGAAGCACCTCCTGGACGGGCGCGATCACGAACGGCAGGATCAAGCTTTCCGGTTCGGCGAGCGCGAGCGCTCGCTCCAGCGACTGCTCACGGGCGCGCGCGTCGCCGAGCTGCGCCCGCGCCAGCGCGTCGAACAACAATGCGTGAATGGCCGCCCACTTGCGGTGAAGCGCCGGTGAGGTCTGCTCGATCACGGGTGCGAGCAGCTCGATCGCCGGCTCGGGCCGATCCTGCGCGAGCTCCACCGCGGCCGCCGCAATGCGGGCTTCGGCCCGCACCAGCCCGTCCTGCGCGATGTGCCGGAGGGTTTCCTTCGCGGCCTGGGGCTCGCCCAGACGCAGCTGCGCAAGCACAATGCGCATGCGCAGATCGACCGTGAGCGCGTGCTGGCCCGAGAGGATCGCCTGAATCTTCTCTGCGCTGCGGAAAGCGTCGAGCGCATCTGACACGCGGCCCTGTCCGAACCGCAGCAGCCCGCGGGCGTGCTGCGCCGCCAGCTCCGTCCCCGGCGAGACCTCGGGGCGCAGAGCCCGTTGCGCCCGCGCCAGCCACTGCTCGCCCTCGTCGAAGCGACCCAGCCAGGCGAGCGAACCCGCCCCCACGGCGAACGCGAGCGTGGCCACCGGATCGGCGTCGAGCCCATGGACCTCGGCCACCCCTGCGGCCTGCTCGCTGAGCTGCAAAGCCTCGGCTACGGACAGTTCGCTGAAGGGTGCCGCAATCGCCAGATGGGCCAGACAACCGATCTCCAGATACGGGCGCCCGATTCGGCGTGCCAGGGCGAGCGCCTCTTCCAGGTGCCGGCGGGCGTCATCCACCTCGAGCGCCCACAGCTCGGCGATGCCGAGGCTCATCGTCGACAGGGCGCGGATGTCGTGGCTCTGCTCGAGTGTGCCCGCGGTCTGGATGAGCAGCGCGCGCTCCAATGCGCGCATCGCCTCCCGTGTCCGCTCGAGGTCGCCGCGGCGGCTGGCGGCCCCGAGCTCGACGCTCGCGAGCTGCATCTCGAAGGTGCCCTGGCGCTCCACAGGCACTGTCGCCGCGACTCCTTGTGCAGCCGCGATGTACGTCGCGGCGTCATCTGCCGCGCCCTCACGCAGCCGGACGTCGGCCAGCGCAACCGCTAGCTCCGGGTTCGCGGCGCCGAGGCGGGCCGGAAAGGTATCCAGCAGCTCGCGGACGGTCGCGAGGCGGCCGTCGAGGATCAGGCCGACGTGGTTCATCGTCAGCAGGCGGGCCGCGTGCTGCCAGTCGTGCGCCGCCTGGGCATGGCGCACAGCCTCAACCGGATCCCCGTTCTCCTCGTGCCACCCTGCCGCTGCCCGGTGCAAGGGACCGATCGTCTCGGGGGCGATCCGGCGCAGCTCGAGCTGCAGCAGGTCCGCGAACAGATGGTGGTAGCGAAACCAGGACCGCGCCACGTCCAGCGAGCTCACGAAGGCGTTGGCGTCCTCGAGCTCCTGCAGGATGCGCTCACAGCCCGCCCCGTCGGTGAGGCAGTCGGCCAACGGGCCGCTCACGCGGTCGAGGATCGACGTGCGCAGAAGCAGCTGGCGGAGGTGCGGCGGCTGTTGCTCGAGCACCTCCTCCAGCAGGTACCGGGCGACGGTGCGCTCGCTCCCGGAGAACTCGGTCACGAACCGCTCCGGGTCCGGATGGCGTTCGAGCGAGATCGCGGCCAGCCGCAGGCCCGCCGCCCATCCCTCCGTCCGCTCATGGAGTAGCCTCGCGCTCTCGTCCGAGAGGGCGAGGTTCGTATCCCGGAAGAGCGCCTGGGCCTCCTCGGGCGTGAAGCGCAGATCGGCGTCCCTGATCTCGGTCAGCCGGCCGGCGAGCCGAAGACGATGAAGGCCGAGCGCTGGATCCTCGCGGCTCAGCAGGAACACCCGCAGCTGCGAAGGCAGCGCTGCGAGGAACTCCTCCAGCCACCGCAACGCCCCGGTCGCGCGAAGCTCGTGCAGGTCGTCGATCACGAGCGCCGCCGGATCTTCGAGCGCGCCGAGGTCGCCGAGGAGCTTCTCGACGAGCGCGTCGGCGCGGAAGCTCGGGGCCGGATCAACCCGCTGCACGATCGCGCCTGCATCGGCGAGCGCTGCGTTCACGGCAAGCCAGAACCGCTGCGCGTCGTGCTCGTTGCGCTCGACCGAGACCCAGCCGGTGCCGTCCGTCGGCGCCGCGGACTCGATCCACGAGCGCACCAGCATCGTCTTGCCGCTGCCCGCCGGCGCGCAGACGAGCGCGACTCCGCCGGGCGGG
This sequence comes from uncultured Solirubrobacterales bacterium, assembly GCA_963706765.1. Classification (GTDB taxonomy): domain Bacteria; phylum Actinomycetota; class Thermoleophilia; order Solirubrobacterales; family Solirubrobacteraceae; genus Palsa-744. The sequence goes on from OY970168.1 coordinate 1,411,492, forward strand.
GCCGCCGAGAGACGATCGAGCAGCATGACTCGAGATATCACGCCGGCTCCTCGTGGTCTCGTGTCCGAGTCCCCATCGTTCCAGCCCCCTTGTGGCCTCACGCACGATAACCGACGCCGGGGTCCCGCCCGCGAGCCTCGGACCAGGCGTCTGATCGCCGGAGCCAGCGCGGATACGGACCGGCAGCGCCTGCTCCGGACGGGACCCGGTCGCGCCACCGCGACGACGTGTCGCGGGGATGCATGCAACGGCCAATCACGCAGAACGCGTGACGACCGCTCACCAGGCGCTGCGGCACGGTGTGCCCGCTTATCAACCACTGAAGGAGCGAAACATGTCCACGCACCAAGGTGCCCTCGATTCCATTGTTCTCAAGTCCGACCGCAGCACCCTGCCGCTTCCGCTGGAAGACCCGGCCCGGCGGTTCATCTCGCAATTGGCGCGATACTGGTGGGTGGAGCTGACCGTAGGCGTGCTGTGGCTGGTGATCGCCGCGGTTGTGCTGAAGTTCGACCACGCCTCGGTGGTCACCGTCGGTGCCCTCACCGGGGTGATGTTTCTGCTGTTTGCGGCGGAGGACTTCGTCCTCGCAGCGATGGACCCCAGCGGCGCGCGCTGGCTGTGGGGGCTGTTCGGAGCGTTGATGAGCGTGGCCGGAGTCGTCGCGCTGATCGAGCCTGTCGCCACGTTCTACGACTTCGCCGAAATCCTGGGCTTCGTGTTCATGTTGATCGGGGTGATGTGGGTGGTGCGCGCGTTCTACGAACGGGTGATCAACGACCTGTGGTGGCTGACCTTGACCAGCGGGATCCTCATGACGGTCATGGCCTTCTGGGTGAGCGGCCAGTTCTTCCTGACGCGCGCGTACACGCTGCTCGTGTTCGCGGGCATCTGGGCGCTGATGGCTGGCACCACAGACATCGTGCGGGCGTTCCAGCTTCGCCGGGTGGCCTCCGATGTCTGATCCCGGCCCGAGCACGCCTCAAGTGCACGAACGGAGGTCCCATACGATGCCCGACGACGAGGCGATCATCACGAGCGTGAAGACGGCCCTCGAACACGACGGTCACCTCCACCATCCCGCGGAGATCGCGGTCTCCTGCCAAGCCGGCTGGGTGGCGCTGCGGGGGACCGTGGCCACTCCGCGCCAGCGCAGGGTCGCCCACGAGATAGCCAAGTCGGTGCCCGGAGTGCGGGCGGTGGAGGTCCAGCTGCGTGTGGATCTGCGCGACCGCTTTCTGGACGACGAAGTTCGCGGCTCGGCGCTTCAGGCGCTGATCGCCGACGGCGGGGCTTCCGCCGACCGGGTCGACGTCTTCGTCTCCGACGGATGGCTGACGCTCGAGGGCGAGGTCGAGGACCAGGCGGCGAGCGACGCGGCGTTCGCGGCTGTATCGGAGCTGCCAGGTGTCGGAGGGATCACCAACGACATCAGGGTGATCACGGCCGGCATCGACGGCTGATCGCGAAGGCGCGAGCGGTGCGGCCGCCGGCCGCGCCGCAGCGCCGTCTGCGCATGGCGCTCGGACCCGCGGACCGGGCGGACGATCACGCAGTTTGCGTGACGGCAGCTCACCGGGATGACCGCGAGGTTCCCGGGCGAAGGCTCAAAGCAACCAGTCACGAACGAGAAAAGGAAGGCACAGACATGACTACGACATCGCTGAACGAGAACAACGTGATCGCCGTGAGCTTCGCGGACGACGACGACTCGGCCTACGCCGGGCTCGCCAGGCTCAAGCAGCTCGACGCAGACGGGCAGATCGAGCTGCGCGGCGCGGCCGTCGTCGAACGCGGCGCGGACGGTAGCGTCACGACGAAGGACACGGCCGGCAAGGAACAGTGGGACGGCACCGCGACGGGCGGCCTGATCGGTCTCCTGGTTGGCATCCTCGGCGGCCCGTTCGGAGTCCTGATCGGCGGAGCCACGGGAGTGCTCGTCGGCTCGCTGTTCGATTTCGAAGACACCGAGGGCACCGAGTCGGTCCTGGCGGCACTCTCACAGGAAATTCGCCCGGGCCACGACACGCTGCTCGTGGAGCTGCGCGAGCCCGGCGACCACCAGGTCGTAGACGGCGTCATCGAGAGCCGGTCGGGCAGCGTGCTCAGGCGGCCCGTGGCGGAGGTCGAAGCGGAGATCGCCGCCGCCGAGAAGGCACAGCACGAGGCGAGCAAGAAGGCGCGTAGGGAGTTGCACCACGAGCGCGAGGAGGAGCACAAGGAGCACGTGTCGGCGAAGGTCGCAGAGCTCAAGGCGAAGCTCCCGCGCCGGCGCGAAACAGTGCCCGCGGGCACCGGCAGCTAGAGCGCAGGCCGTTACGCGGCGGCGGCGCGAGCATCCTCCACGGCCCAGGGCCGGGCGGGTGCCGCGCCGTCCGCAGCCGGCGCAAACAGGCAGCCGCGATCCTCCGACCTGCTCGCCGCAAGCAGGTTCCGGGCATCGTTCGCGATGCCAGGGCGGCTGGATGCCTGTCGCGGTCTACATACAAGAGATCTCCGCCACCTCCCATGCGCCTAAGTGGACACTACTCAAACCATTCCCCAGCGTTTACCGGCGTTCTCGATGCTTTTCGGCGGGTTTTCCGGATCAGGGAGGCCACGGCCGACCCGTGCTCGAACCTTCAAAGAGCCGTCGTGCCGGCAACGGCGTGGTTCAGAGGGCCGTCATAGAGGCCTTGGTGGCGGTTGATCGCCCGATGGACGTGGGGGAGGTCCACACCACGGTCGAAGGGCTCCTCGGATGTCCCGTCTCCCGGGATTCGGTCAATAGCTGCCTTTCGACCGGCGCCCGTAGAGCGCGGCCCAGCTTCCAGCGCGTCGGGCGGGGCCGCTACAGGCTCAATCGCGCTGCCTGACGAAACCCTCGCGTCTTATGGGACATGCGGGGTCGGCCAAATGCTTACGGCGGATACCGGAACGAACGCTCCGGGCGGCCTAGGGGATCTCAGTGATGACGACCTCAGCCGGGCGGCGCGGGAGCGGACGCGGCCGAGAACCTAGGAGCGGCCGAGGGCCGCCTGGCTCGCCAGGTACTGGTGGACGAGGCGCACCGACATCGAGCCCTCGCCCACCGCCGAGGCGATGCGCTTGATCGAGCCGGTGCGGCCGTCGCCGACGGCGAAGACGCCGGGCAGGCTCGTCTCCAGCGGCATCGGCGGGCGACCGCCGTTGATCCGGTCGACGTCGAGGTGGGTGACGTCGAGGTCGCCGCCGGTGAGCAGGAAGCCGTCGTCGTCCTTGGCCAGTTGGCCGTCGAGCCACTCGGTGCAGGGATCGGCACCGATGAAGATGAAGAGGCCGCCGACGTCGAGGTCACGGCGCTCGCCGGCGCGCGTCTCCTCCACCGTCAGCCCGGCGAGGACGGCATCGCCGTGGATCTCGCGGACCTCGGTATGGCGGAGCACGTCGATGTTCTCGATCGCTTCGATCTTGTCGAGCAAGTACTGCGACATCGAGGCGCCGAGGTCGCCGCCGCGCAGCAGCAGGAAGACCTTTTCGGCGGTGCCGGAGAGGAAGATCGAGGCCTGGCCGGCCGAGTTGCCGCCGCCGACCACCGCCACCGCCCCGCTCCCGCACATCCGCGCCTCGACCAGCGTCGCGGCGTAGAAGACCCCTGCCCCGTTCAGCTCCGTGCAGCCGTCGACCGGTAGCTGGCGGTAGCTGGCGCCGGTGGCGAGGACGACGGTGCGCGCCGCCAGTTCGTCGCCGCTGTCGGAGCGCGACGACGTAGCGGCCGTCTTCGTGGCGCAGGCTGAGGGCGCGCTCGGGGACCGCGGTGCGCAGGCCGAAGCGGCGCGCCTGGGCGATCGCCCGCTCGGCCAGCTCGGAGCCGGAGATCCCGGCCGGGAAGCCGAGGTAGTTCTCGATCCGCGACGAGGTGCTCGCCTGGCCGCCGAGCGCGGTCGAGTCGATCAGCATCGTCGAGAGCCCCTCGGTCGCCGCGTAGACGGCCGCGCCGAGGCCTCCCGGGCCGCCGCCGACGATCAGCGCGTCCCAGGCGTTTTTCGCCGTCTTGTTCGGGGCGCGCAGGTTGAGCGCGGTCGCCGCCTCGAGGATCGTCGGCGCGCGCAGGATCTTGTCGCCGCCGATCAGCAGCGGCAGGTCGTCCTCGGCGAGCGGCCGACCGTCGGGCGTCGGCGCCGTCAGGTCGGAGCCGTCGAGGTCGATGAAGCGGTGCGACACCCGGTTGCGGGTGAGGAACTCGCGCAGCTCGCGCGTCCCCGGGTCGCTGCCGTGGCCGATCAGCCGGGCACCGCTTTCGGCTTCGATGACGATCGCCCGGCGGTTGACCAGGGCGTTCATGAGCATGGCGCCAAGCCGGGTGTCGTGGGAGATGACGGCGCGTAGCGCCTCGCGGCTGACGAAGATCGCCTCGCCCGCGGCCGCGACGCGCGCGGTCAGCAGCGTCGGTTCGAGAGTGATCAGGTTCAGCTCGCCGGCGAACTGGCGCGGGCCGTAGCTGACGATGACACGCTCACCGGGAGTGCCGTAGGCGTCGATGATCTCGACGCAGCCGCTGCCGATGACGATCAGGTCGAAGTCGAGGTCGCCCGGGGAGAACAGGATCTGCCCGGCGCTCACCTGCTCGCGCCGCCCGGCGGCTTCCATCGTCGCCATCTGCGCCTCGGTCAGGCGCGGGAAGGTGACGTCGCTCTCGCCGGCGACGGGGGGCCGGGCCGGCGCGGCGCCGGTCGGGGTCGGTCTTGCTCATCGAGGCCGCAAACGTTAGAGGCTCGGCTCGCTCCTTCCCGGGGTCTGCCCAGCGCGGTCTGCAGGGCCCGGGTCGAGATCGGAGAGCCGACGGTCAAGGGCGGGTATCCATCGCCCGAGTCAGCGTCTAAAGAGACGACTATTCCCCGACAGCGCCTGCGCCGGGCGGTAGTGCTGCCTTGGGGATGGCGTTGTCGACGAGGACGACGGCGATGGCGGCGGCACTGGGGAAGGTGTCGGTGTTGAGGACTCGGCTGCGAGCCGAGGCGCCATCCAGGAGCAGCGCCAGTTGCTCGCCGAGATGCTCGGGGTCGGTGGCGCCGGCCTCGCGGGCGGCATCGGTGAGCCGGGCGGCAAAGTCTCTCTTGTAGTCGCGGGCGAATAGGCGTGCCGGATGGCCCGGGTCTTGGATCTCGACGGCCGCCCCGATAAACGGGCACAGCGGCGAGTGGATGTCGAAGACGGCGAGGAGGCGTTCGCGGGGTGTGAGGTCAGTGCGGTCGAAGACCTCGGGCAGGATGTCGGGATCGAATCGGCGTAGGTACTCGGCGATCAGATCGTCCTTGCCGGGGAAGTGCTGGTAGAGCGTCCGCTTGGACACCTCTGCCACCGCGCAGAGCTGGTCCATGCCAGTGCGGTTGATGCCTTGATCGCGGAACAGTTGCTGGGAAGCGCTGAGGATGCGCTCGCGTGCGCCCCTACCGCGGCGCAGACCTCGCGGCCCCTTCTCCAAATCTGTCATGGAGCTAGCGTAGCCGAGATGGGTACCGCTCGGTGTGCATAGTCGGCACCTGATACGTTAAGCACTCAGAACGGTGTACATAGCATCGAACTTCCAATCGGATGGAGTCCTCATGGGAAAGCTTGACGGCAAGGTCGCGGTGATCACGGGTGCGACGAGTGGTATGGCGCTGGCCGGTGCCAAGTCGTTCGTGGAGGAGGGAGCTCACGTCTTCATTTCGGGCCGCCGGAAGGACGCGCTGGACGACGCCGTCGAGCTGATCGGCGGGAACGTGACCGGCGTGCAGGCAGATTCGGCCGACCTCGACGACCTGGACCGTCTGTTCGAGACGGTCAAGCAGGAGAAGGGCACGCTCGACGTCTTGTGGGCAAGTGCCGGTACGGGCGAGCAGGGCAGGCTCGGCGAGATCACCCAGGAGCAATTCGATGCCGCCTTCTCGCTGAACGCACGCGGCACGCTGTTCACGGTCCAGAAGGCGCTGCCTCTGTTCAGCGATGGAGGCTCGATCGTCATGACCGGGTCGAACGCCTCACTTCGGGGCTACCCCGATTGGAGTGTGTATGCAGCAAGCAAGGCCGTGCTGCCCGCCTACGCACGGGTGTGGGTATCCGAGCTGAGGGACAGGAAGATCCGGGTGAACGTGCTGACCCCCGGCCAGGTCGCGACGCCAATGATGGCGGCGGTGATGTCCGCGGAGATGAAGGCGGTCTTCGAGTCCGTGATCCCGCGGGGTGAGATGGGCCGCCCTGAGGAGATCGCGTCGGTCGCGTTGTTCCTCGCCTCGGACGACTCGAGCTACGTCAATGGCATGGAGCTGGTCGTCGACGGCGGCACCACAGTGATCTGAGCGCCGCGCCGGCGCTCGTCACCGGGTCGATCTGACACCTGGGCGCCCCGAGCCTTCGACACTCCGGCCCAGCACGCCGGCAAGACCCCCACGACCAACCGATCCACTCACAACAAAGGAGCACACGTCATGACCACCATCAGCATCATCGGCTCGGGCAACATGGCCGCCGCCATCGGTACCCGGGCGGCGAAGCACGGCCACACCATCGAGCTCATGAGCCGCAACGCCGCCAAGGCTCATGCGCTTGCCGAGCAGATCGGCAACGGAGCCACCGTCGGCACCTTTGGCACAAGGCCCGCGGGTAACATCGTCATCGTGGCCGTCCTCTACTCCGGCGCGGTTGAGGCGGTCGCGCACTATGGCGATGCGCTGGCCGGCAAGATCCTCGTCGACATCACCAACCCGTTCAACGCCGACGTAAGTGGACTCGTGACCACCCCGGGCAACTCGGTCTCCCAACAGATCGCCGCCCCCGCCCCCGAAAGCGCACACGTCGTGAAGGCATTCAACTCGATCCTCCGCGGCGCCCTTGCCGAAGACAAGCCCCTGGACGCCTTCTTCGCCGGCGACAGCGCCGAGGCAAAAACCCGTGTCGCGGCGTTCCTGGAGAGCTTGGACATGCGGCCCCTCGACGCAGGAGGGCTCGAGATGGCCCACGTCCTCGAGTGGGCCAGCATCCTCCTCGTGGGCCTGGCACGCAACGGCGCCGGCTTCGACATCGCCCTGGGCGCCGAGGTTCTCTGAAGATTCTCTCCAGGAGTGAACATCGCCACGGTGGTATTCATCACCCCACTCCAGCCGACGGACGGTGAGCGCGACGCTCTGATCTTGCGCGAGTTGCGAGCATCTCCCCGGCCTCGCTCCTCACACTCGCTCATGACGAATCTCGACAGCGCTGACGGCCAGACGATTGCTTTCCCGGCCGAAAGGAGGCGTCTCAGCGGAGCTGGGCGAGAGTGCCCCCCTCGTCCAAGGCAGGAGAGTGGAGCTCACTTGCGCACGCGCTCGCAATCGGGCAGACGCAACACTCTTCGGCGCTGGTCTCCAGCAAGCTGCCGCCGCGCCAAGTGAAAAAAGACTTGGCCGCCGCTGTCGTACTGTGCCTCAGGACCTTCCGCTGCTGTTGGATACGAGCGGTGCCGACGCGGCGCTTTCCCATGCAGCCCGCTGGTATCGCATCAGGCTGGCAAGCGCTGCGAGGGAGCTCGACCCGCCGGACAGAAGAGCTGCTTTCAGCGAGTGGCCAAAGGCGACAGTTGCGAGCAGCGCGACAGCGCCGCCTGTTAGCACTGCCGTGACCATTCCGACCATGCCCGCTACCGTTCGGTAGCGCTGCATCCGCCCGCCAGCCAGGCCCTGTACACGCATGCGTTCTCCCGGTGGGACGCTCAGCAGGTAAGGGATCAGCTCGGGTGCCTGGTCAAAGTAGTAGGCGCGCAGCAGCGCAATCCGCCGCGCGTATCCGTGGTCCTCGATCCCGGTTTGCAGCACCCGCTCGAACGTCACCAAGCCGATGAACGCGAGCGTCGGCAACAGGACGAGCCCAAACGCGAAGAAGACAGTGCCGACCCGGCTCGCGGTGGCCACCAGTCCCAGTGCGACCAAGCCACCCGAAACCGCCCCGATGAACATGGTCGCCCGTCCCGTCGACTCGGCAATCGTCGATGCGCGAGCACCCTGAAGCGTGAAGTGCTCCGTCGTGGCGAAGCTGACAGCCGCTGGCCGCGGATCCACCGCCGGCGCTACCCCTTGGGCCTCGTTGAGCTGCCGCTTGCCTGGGGCCCAGAGGGAGAGAGCCGGCCGATCGGACGGGATATGCGACTTCCCCTGACGGAGCGTCTCGAGCGGTCCTTCGCGGCGCGTGCATCTGACTTCCCTGCGCAGACGAGAGCATTGTTGCTCGCCGGTGCCGCGAACGACACCGAGTCACTGCGCGAGGCGCTGAACGCCGCCTCGGTCGTATCAGCGACCGAAGTAACCATTAGCGATCTGAGCCCGGCCGTCGATGCCCGCTTGGTCGAGGTCCACGATGCACGGCTTCGCTTCCGCCACCCGTTGATGCGATCGGCCATCATCCAAGCAGCGAGCGTTTCCGACTTGCGCGCCGCCCACGCTGCGCTGGCGTCCGGACTCGGCGCCCAGCCGGATCGACACGTCTGGCACCTTTCGGCCTCGACCGTGGGAGCCGACGAGACCGTCGCGGCCCAGCTCGACGATCTCGCGAGCCGGGCGCAGCGGCGCGGTGCCGCGGCCACAGCGGCGGCCGCCTTGGAACGAGCAGCCCAGTTGAGCGAGGACGAGAACGCTCAAGCGATCCGACTCTTACGGTCCGGAGAACTCGCCTTTCAGCTCGGCAGACACGACGACGTGCAACGTCTCCTCAAGGCCGCCGAACCGCTCGCCCGAGGCCACGAGGACGTCGGCCGCATCGCACTGATCCGTGAGATGACCGAGGCAGGCCGGCCTCGCGACGCGGTCCGGCTGCGCTCGACCGTCGACAGCGCTGAGCAGCTCTATTCGCTCGGGCACAGACAATGGCTCTCAATCTGCTTTGGGCTGCAGCCGCCTCTTGCTACTGGACCCATCCAGACATTCAAACGCGCGAAATCGTGCTGTCAGCGGTCCACCGGCTGCAGCTTCCCGACGATGACCCGTGGCGCCTTGTCCTCCTGGCGTCAGCCGGGCCCATCGAGTACGGCGCCGCAGTGACCGAAGAGCTCCTGCGAGTGCGTCCCGCCGCCGCCGGACCCCCAGGGTCGATGAGACAGCTCGGCAGCGCCGCGATCTGCGTCGGCGCCTACGACATCGCTCAGCCCTTCCTCGAAGCCGCCTGTATGCGTCTGCGCGCTCAAGGCCGATCAGGCCTGCTCGCCCAGACCCTGTCGCTCCAGGCCGCCGCTGAAGGCGCCACCGGCAGGCTGAGCGCCGGCACAGTCGCCGCCGACGAGGCGGTCCGCCTCACCCGAGAGACCTTCCAGCCGCTGTACCTCGCCACCAGCCTGATCACCCGCGCCCACCTTGCCGGGCTACGCGGCGACGAGGAAAGCTCTTGGGCCGATACCAGCGAGGCCGAGCAGATACTCCTGCCATTCGGCGTCAGCTGGCTGCTCGGCATAAATCAGCTGGCCCGCGGCCTCACCGCGCTCGGAGCCCGCAGACATGAGGAGGCCTACAACCACATCAAGCGCATCTTTGACACCGGCGATCCCGCCCACCATCCCGTGGCGATGTGCAGGGCCATCGGAAGCCTGACCGAAGCCGCCGTTCACAGCGGACACGCCGACGAAGCACGCGAGGCGCTTGTCGAAGTCGAACCACTCGCGGGACAGACCCCGACGCCGCTGTTCCAGCTGTCGCTGCAGTACGCGCGCGCATTGCTGGCTGACGACCAGGACATCGACATCGCCTTTGCCCATGCACACCATGTCGAAATGACCAACTGGCCGTTTGAGCGCGCGCGTCTACAACTCGGCCACGCCGAACGCCTTCGACGCAGCCGACGCTCCACCGAATCACGAGCACTCTTGCGCTCCGCACGAGACGCCTTCGACGCCCTAGGCGTTGAGCCCTGGAGCGAGCGCGCCCGACAAGAACTCCGAGCCTCCGGAGAGACGAGCCGTCAACGGGTTCCCGAGGCGCGCGATGAGCTGACGCCCCAAGAGCACCAAATCGCCCAAATGGCGGCAAAAGGACTCACCAACCGCGAAATCGGACAACTGCTGTACCTGTCGCATCGAACAGTCAGCTCACATCTCTACCGAGTATTTCCCAAGCTCGGAATCACGTCCCGGGCCGAGCTACGCGACATCCTGCAGCCAAGCGACTCGACGCAGGATTTCGAGCCGGAGCACTGAGCTTCCCACCGGGTCACCATCACGACGCCGGCGAATCGTGCGCTCGCAATCGCCAAAAGCAGTAGTCAGCGGGCGACGGCTGGCGCTCAGGCAATGGACGACCAGCAGCAGCGCCCGGCGGCCCTCCGCTGGCTGCTGCTGGATGGCGCCTCGTCCCCGATTGCGAGCGCGTCCGCGTCGACGACGGCGCCGCTCCCTGGGTGCAGGACGGGCCGGCGAGGTCGGCGCGAGGCGAACCCTGCTTTCGTCCCCGCGAGGGTATTCGTGCCGAACCCGCCCCCAGACCCGGAAAGCGCGGCAGGGAGGGGCCACCGGCAGCAGTAGACGACGTGGTGAAGTCGGGAGTCGCGTTCGTGGCGACGAGCAGGTACGGCGTGATTTGCGCGTCGAGACCCGCATTCGTGTTCCCACGGGCATGGCGGGCGGGCGCCTTTTCGACTGCATGTGTCCGGGGAGATCTCAAACTCAGACCGAGACCTGGACTGATCGCCCTCCACCCACGGCGGATTTCATAGGACGGGACGCACGACGAGCATCCCCCGGCTCGAGACGAGCTGCTCCAAGTCGTCCGCCAAGCGTTGGACGAGCTCGCTCGCCCGTTGGTCGAAGCGATCCACCGAGGCGCAAGCACGGGGCAGCTCAAGGAGGAAACAACCGGATCCCGCAGGGAAAGGCCGCGGCAGCCCTCTCGAGGCCCCGGTCAGCTCCGCGGCGCGGTACTTGGGGGCCGATGGCCAGCGGGCGCTCCGCGGTCATATCCTGCGGGAGCGGCCCGCGACGAAGTTCAGCTGAATTCGATTGGAGGCCCATTATGCGCGGCGACATTGAGGTCGGGGCACGCCTTCCCGACTATGAACTGCCCGACCAGGACGGCGCCGTGCGCCGTCTGTCGGACCTGCAGGGCTCAAACCCGATGGTGCTCCACCTCTCACGCGGCGGGTTTGACCCGAAGGAGCATCGTTTCCTTCACCACCTGGTCGACGCATACCTCGACTTCCGGGTCGGGTATACGCGCGTCGCCCTGATCTCGACCGACAACCAGCTCGAGATCAATGAGTTCCGCGATAGCGTCGGCGCGCAGTTCCCGTTCCTCTCTGACCCGGAGCGAACGGTGCGAAACGATCTCGACATCGTCGAGTACACCGACCCCGTCCACGACCCGATGGTCCCGCACACGTTCGTGCTCGCCCCTGGGCTCGAGATCTCCGCGATCTACAACGGCTACTGGTACTGGGGGCGCCCCACGGTCGAAGAGCTCCACCGCGACTTGCGCGAAGTCATGCGCAACCTACGCCCCGACTTCGATCTGGGCGCACCAGGGCTGCGCGAGGCCTGGGATCGCGGCGAGCGCGAGCAGTTCCTGGTGAGTCCAGTCGAAGGAGAGGCGATTCGCTACACCGAGGGGACTGCGGTGGGAGTAAAGCGATGAGCGATGGTCGGCGTCGTCACGACCATCTGGGCGAAGTCCTGACCGAAGAGGTGCCCCGGCTAGGATCGCGAAGCGATCAGGCCTTACCGGCCAATGACCGTGCCTCTGCAGGGCCGACCACGAGGTCGTGAAGATCCCCGCCGACCTCGAGTCGACCCGACTGTTCGATCCCGCCGGCCTTCATCGGTTCGAAGCCGGCTGTTCGGATGAGCCGCTCGACTTCCTCGCCAGCGCGGTCGTCGTCGGTCACGTAGAAGAGGACCGCCGGCTCCGGTGACCGGTTGCTGGAGGACTCGAAGAGATCGGCCGAGAGGCTTCCAAACGCCATGGCCAAGTGCGCCCCCGCCGGCAACCACCCGGCTACAACCTCGCCAGAGGATTGCCCTTTCGGCAGTAGACGTGAGACGTTCCCTTGTGCGTCGATGCCGAGCGGGTTGCTCGGAACAACGACGAGCTTGTCGCCTAGCGGCTCGGCAATTTCGTCTATGACACCCTTCAGCACGGTAAACCGCAGCGCGAGGACGACGGCATCGGCGCCCCGCAGCGCGTCGCGGTTGTCGACGGCGACGACCGCAGCTCGACCGATCTTGCCAGCCAGCATTCGTGCCGACTCATTGTCGGCGCTCGAGAGCCGCAGGGTCGCGCCGCCTGAGGCGAGCTGGCGGGAGATGACCGATCCGATCCCCCCAGTGCCGATGATCGCGGTGGTCATGCCCGAAACCTCCGTGTGCGGACCGTGCCGGCGTGGTCTGGCAAGGAATAGTCGGGGAACACGCCGCCTGGTGTGATCTCAGAATGCATGCGCCGGAGGGGCCTCAGTTGCTGAGGACTTGCCATCGTCGATGTGTGGGTTTTGCCGGTGATCGCGGCATTTAGTTGGGCTCCTCGGCGGGCGTACTCGACAGCCACTGAGGGGGGGTCCAGTCCCCCTCTGGGTCCGTGGTTTGCCCCACCTCGATCAGATGACCGTCGGGATCGCGGATATAGCAACGGATCTCGTACTGGTGCTGCTTGGGTGGCGTCAGGAATTGAGCGCCCCTAGCGCTCCATTCGGCGTAGATGGCCTCGATGTCTTTGACTCGGATATTGAGGAAACTGCTGACCCGGTCGGGATCGCTTGGCGCCTCTAGGGTGACTGCCGGCTTGTCGTCGGTCGGGCCGCCGCCGACATTGATGATGATCCAGCTGTTGGCTAGTGCGACATAGGTCAGCCCTCCCGGACCGGAAAAGGCCACCTTGCCGCCGAGCACCTCGGTGTAAAAGCGGCGGGAACGCTCGACATCATCTGAAACGATGAAATGGGCCAGGACGGTCTGCTCGTCGATGTTGCTCATGCTGACCTCCGATGTTGGAATTGACTCCACGGTCGTGCGTTACAGTGCGCATAGCGGTCACGATCTCTCGTTCCGAGGGGCGCGATGTGTGGGCATTGAGACGCCAGCCTCACGGTCAGTGTCCTGCACTTTGGCCGCCGTCGATGTGCAAGACCTCTCCGGTCACGAAAGACGCCGACTCGAGATAGAGGACTCCACCGACCACGTCCTCGATCTCGCCCACCCGACCGATGGGGTGCAACGCGCCCATCCCCTCGTAGGAGCTCTCGTCGTGCATCTGCGTTTTGATCACGCCAAGCGACACGGCGTTTACCCGTAGGCCACGCGAGGCGTACTCGATCGCATGTGATTTGGTGGCCGCAACCAGGCCGCCCTTGGTTAGGACGGACAGAGCGGCCGGTGTGCTGCTTTCGGCCTGCTCGACGAGCGTCGTCGAGACGTTGAGCACGTGCCCATGGCGCTGGTCGAGCATGTGTTTGATCGTGCGCGTCGTCATGTGAAAGAAGCCCGCGAGGTTGACGGCGACCAGGGCGTTGAAGTCCTCGAGGGCGTAATCCGTGAAGGGCTTGCCGATGTAGATCCCGGCGTTGTTGATCAACGTGTCGATCCGCCCAAAGCGCTCGACCGCCTCCCCGACGACACGATGAGCCGTCTCAGGGTCGGCGATGTCACCTGCGACGGTCACGATGCCGGAGTCCTCAGACGGCCCGATCGATAGCGCAGTCGCGATCACGGTGTACCCGAGCTGACGGTATGCCCTCGTTAGGCCCGCGCCAATGCCCTGCGATGCGCCGGTGACGATCGCAACCTTCTCGTTTTTGTCCTCATGTGAGGGGATCATTCGACGAGGTAAGTCTCGTAGATCACGCCTGCGGGCTGCCGGCCGCCGACGCTGATGAACACGCCCTTGTTCAGCCAGTCGAGCTGGGGCGAGGCGGTCTCGATCTGGGTTGAGGTGCGGAAGGTGTAATCGCTGGCGTCGACGTCCGCGCCGCGTCCGAGACGTGCGAGCACCTCGGCGCTGCCGTGCCGGATGCTTCGAGATTGCACGTAGAGCAGATCGCCGTCGTCGGTCTGCAGCGTGTAGCGGATGTCGCCGAGCGCGGTTCCGTCCGCCAACACGATCTGCCAGTCCGCGCTGGCGCCGGGGAGCAGCTTGCCGTTGATCTCGGGTCCGGTGAAGACCCCGCCGGTCAGGGGAACGATGCGACGGCGACCGTGCGCGGTGTCGCCGAGATCCAGCGGTCGTGCGAGCGTCGCCTCCAGGCGATAGACCTTGCGCAGGCGAGGATCTGGAAGTTCGTTGCTCATCGTCGCTCCTGTCAGGGCTGCCCGTGCCGCGGCTATGTCTCGAGCACACGGTACGCCGCAGTGGGCCTGCCGTCTTCCTGGTCAGGCTTCGAGATCTCGGGCTTGATTTCCACTCGGATGAGAGCAAGATGTCTGCGACCCGACAGGAGCGTCCCCGGTCGGAGCACTCCCGAAGGGGCGTCCAGGAAAGGGCGCGCGCCTATGTCCCCCGTGCAGCGCAGGGTTGAAGCGTCGGCCTTCTGGCTCTCGTCGCTGCCCGCTACGTCCGGGAGGCAAGACCGCGGCTCCGTGTCTGCGCGCCACCGACGGATTGAGACGAGATGGGCAGCGTCGAGGTGGCCAGCGAAAGCGCGACAGGCACGGCACGGGTAAGGCCGGGGAGTTTAAGCTCGAGGTGGTGGTATTGCGCTGAAAGGAGAGGCTGATGGCGACGACGTACGAGTCCGTGGAAGATCTCGCGGACGCGCTTAGGCGCGCGGAGGAGGCACACGGCAAACACGAGCAGCGAACGGGCCGGGCGGACCCGGACTGGCCGGACTGGTATGCGCTATTCATGGTGCGCGAGCGCGCGGGCGAGGAGCTGCCGACATGAGCAGCGACTATGACGTGATCGTGCTTGGCGGCGGCTCGCCGGGCGAGCACTGCGCGGGCGCCCTGGCGGACGGCGGCCTGCGTGTGGCGGTCGTCGAGCGCGAGCTCGTGGGAGGGGAGTGCTCTTACTGGGCTTGCATCCCGTCGAAGACGCTGCTGCGGCCGGGCGAGGCGGTCCATGGCGCGCGCGAGGCCGCCGCGAGCGCCGAGGTCGACGTCGAGGCGGCGCTCGCCTGGCGTGACTTCATGGTCTCCAACTACTCCGACGCCGGCCAGGAGCGCTGGCTGGCCGATCGCGGCATCGACCTGTTGCGCGGCAGCGGCCGGCTCGCCGGCCCGGGGGTCGTCGAGGTCGACGGCGTGCGCCACACCGCAGACCACGTGGTGCTCGCAAACGGTGCCGATCCGGTCGTGCCGCCCATAGCAGGCCTTCGCGAGCTCGACGGCGTTTGGAGCAACCGCGAGGTGACGTCCATGAAGGCGATTCCGCGCCGTCTACTGATCCTCGGTGGCGGGCCGGTCGGCGTGGAGATGGCACAGGCCGTCCATCGACTCGGCGCCGAGGCCGTGATCGTCGAGATGTCCGAGCGCGTGCTCGCGCACGAGCCGGCGCCGCTGGGTGAGGCGCTCGGTGAGGTTCTACGCCGCGAGGGCATTGAGCTCGTGCTTTCTGCCAACGCGACCGCCGCACGACGCAAAGGCAAGGAGTACGTGCTCGAGATCGACGATGGGCGCGAGCTACGCGGTGACCGGCTGCTCGTCGCCACCGGCCGGCATCCACGCGTGCAGGGACTCGGCCTTGAGACCGTCGGCGTCGAGGCAGACGCACACGGAGTTCCGGTCGACGCGCACCTGCGCGCGGCCGAGCACCTGTGGGCGATCGGCGACGTAAACGGCCTCTGGCCGCTGACCCACGTCGGCAAGTACCAGGGCGAGGTGGTCGCCGCGAACATCCTCGGCAAGCCGCGAAAGGCCGACTACGAGGCCGTTCCCCGCGTCGTTTACACTGACCCGCAAGCCGCGGCAGTTGCCGCTGGCGCTGGTCGTTTCAGCGCCATGGTCCCGCTGTCCCAACTGGCGAAGACCGCCACCTACACACGCGCGTCCGCCGACAGCAACGGCTTCCTAACGCTTCTCAGCGACGGCGACCGGCTGACGGGCGCCTACGCGCTCGGCCCCGAGGCAGGAGAGTGGCTGCAGCAGGCCACGCTGGCGATCCGCGCCCACGTCCCACTCGACGTTCTCACCGACACGATCCAGCCGTTCCCGACCTTCTCGGAGATCTACGTCGCCGCGCTGAAGAAGCTCCACAGCGAGATCGCGGCAGCGTCCAAGGCGGTGGGCGCGGGACCGCCGATGGCCAGCTGAGCCGACCCAGACCTCGACCTAAGTCTCAGGGCAGCATAGGAACGCCCCAGCGCGAGTGGTTGGACGGCACTCACGAGGATGTGAAACGCTTTTCGAATGCCGTTCGCCCCCGAGCTATTTTCCGGGCCGGCGCTCGCGCGGCTGGAGGAGAAGCGCCATCGCGAGCTCGTGCGCGTCCCCTTCTTCGACGGCTTGATGGCTGCGGAGCCCGATGCGCTGGTCAAGTCGTTCGCCGTCGTGCCCGAGCTGCACGACCCCATCCGCGGGCGCGTCAAGGGCACACGGGCCTTCGAGACATTCGCCTCCGAGATGAGCTCGTGGCTCCGGCAGCACAACTTCTCGGTCGAGGACGTGGGGCACGTCGTCACTGAGCGAAACGGCTTCGAGGAGGTCATTCTCCATTTCGACGGGGAGCGCGGACGAGTCGATCTTCCTGTCGCGATCGTGGCCGACTTCCGGTCCGACGGGCGGATCGAAGAGCTGCGGATCTACTTCAGCAACTGGCCGCTCGCCGGCCACCACGCCCTCCGTCCGCCGCTCCTACAAGCCGATCCCGAGTTGCGCGGGTCAAACGTCGTGGGCGACTATCAGCGTGGGCTCGCGGCGGGCGACGTCGACGCGGTCGTGGCGGCGTTCGAACCGGACGGCTACGCCCGCGAGCCTGCGGGCGGCCGGCACGTCCACAGAGGTTACGAGGGCTTGCGCTCGTTCTACGAGCTGCTGTTTTCGAACGGCGGCGGCATCCCGCTGGAGCATTGTGCAGTGATCGATGATGGTTGCTCGTGCGCGCTGGAGTACAACGTCGTGCGGTGGGGCAAGACGGAGCTACCGCCGCAGGCCGGGGTCGCTGTCTACGTGTGCGGTCAGAGCGGCAAGCTTGCTGCGGCCCGCATCTACGACGACAGCGACCCCCCGCTCGCTCTACGCGAGTAGCGACGGGCCCTCTGTGGCCGCGATGGCCTGGCGGCACCTTGGCGTCGAGGGCGGCCCGCGTGTATATGCGCCTCAGCCAGAGTTCGGTTCGCGTGCCGCGTCGCCGAGTGCTGCGCCAGTCGCCGACAGCGTGAGCTCCGACGCTCTGCCCTCCCTGGCCTGTCGGGCCGGGGTTGCGAGGTAGGTCCGATTCAGCATCGCTACGTCGCCCAAGCGCTCGCGCGGCGCCAGCGGGAGCAATGATGAAAGCGGTCGTCCCGCTGCGCGCTTCACGTCTGCCAGCGCGTTCACGCGCCGGGTTCCAACGGGTGATCTACGGCTGCTACTTGAACAAGATCGGGGTGGCGCGCGCGCGCAGATGCTGCTTCGCCCCGGCGGTGCGCGAGTCGCTGAGCGTCGACGCGGACGCCGCCCTGGACTGGGAGCCGCTACGCGAGGCGAAGCCTTGACCTGGGTGGGGCTACAAGCGTGAGACGAGTTCGTTCACGATTTCAGCGGCGGTCTGGGGCTGGTTGGCGAGCGCGACGCTCTGTCCGGCCCACAGCGAGAGCGCCTCGATCTCGCCGGTTGTTCCAACGAGCGGGGGCGCGGGGGAATAGCGAACGATGGGTTCGCCCGAAGCGAAGTGCGCTATGACCTCCCCTTCTCCCGGCCGACGACCCGGCGGGGGCCGACCCGCGGCCTCCCACCTCTCGGCCGTGGAGTTGTGGATGGCACGGTGGGGGGCATCCGGCCACCCCACCTCATAGAGGTTGGCGTACCACTCTGCATCGGTCTCGGTCGCGGCGATCAGCCGGCGCCGGTACTCCTCGTGGATCGGCATCTCGTCGGCGAAGAGAAAGCGGGTGCCCAGCAAGGCGGCCTGTGCGCCGAGCGCGAGCACGGCCGCGACTCCTCGAGCCTCGCCAATTCCACCGGCCGCAATGACTGGTACCGGTGCCACCGCGTCGACTACTGCTGGCACCAACGGGAGCGTTGCCACACCACCCCATACGTGCCCGCCAGCCTCCCAGCCCTGCGCAACCACGATGTCCACTCCACACCCGGCTGCGCGCCGTGCTTCCTCGGCGCTCCCGACCGTGTGCATCACAAGCCCTCCGGCGTCATGCACCGAGCCGACGTAGCTGTCGGGATCGCCTGCGAAGAGCAACACGATCCGCAGACCAGCGGAAAGTGCCTGATCGAGTCGGTGGTGCTGATCCGGGCGGCTAAGAACGAAGTTGCCGGCAAAGGGCCGGTCCGTCAGTGCTGCCGTTTCACGAACCAGGTCTCCGGCGTCATCGGTCCACGCCAGCGCCACGCTGCCGAGAGCGCCGGCATTGGAGACCGCGGCGGGCAGGCGGGGATCCGCAGATATCGGCGCCTGGACGATCGGGTGCTCAATCCCCAGCAGCTCGCACACCGGCGTCTGGGTGCTCATTGGGATGGTCCCCTTTCTGGCGTCCGCGGCGCCGGTTGACTAGGCTCAATGTTGACCCGAAAGCCTCCGCTGGCCCAGGTTACCGCTGGTTCACGCCCGTGCCGCGGACCGGGGGTCCGGACCCGCGGACCACCGGGCGTGAGTGGGCGGGACGGCGGCCATCGTCCTCGTCACTCCTCAACCATGGACAGGAGCAGATCATGCGCAGCGACATCGTCCCAGGCGGCACCTTCCCCGACTACGAGTTGCCCGATCACACCAAAACCGCGCGCCGGCTCAGCGAGCTACAAGGCGAGGATCCCCTGATCCTGACGCTCGCCCGCGGGAACTACTGCCCCAAGGAGCACCAACAGCACCTCGAACTCGCCGCCAACTACCCCAAGATCGCTGTCGCCTACACGCACGTGGCCACGATCGCGACCGACGACGACCACGTGCTCAAAGAGTTCAGGGCGTCTCTGGGCGCGGAGTGGACGTTCCTGTCGGACCCCGGGCGGATCGTCCAGAAGGACCTCGACATCCAGGAGTTCACCGATCCCGAGCACAACCCGATGATCCCCCACACGCTCGTGCTGAAGCCCGGCCTAATCATCCACAGCATCTACAACGGTTACTGGTTCTGGGGGCGCCCCTCGTTTGTCGATCTCTGGCACGACCTGCGGGCCGCAAGCAGCGAGATCCGCCCCGACTGGGATCTAAGCAAGCCCGGGCTGCACGAAGCATGGGATGCGGGCGACTACTCGCCATTTCACGGTTGGAACAAGCGCTCCCCCCAGTCGACGCCGTCGTCTTACTCTGCTTAACACCGCCCTTGCCACGATGGCTGGCCGCGGGGGCACCCCAGAGGGTGCCCCGGGGGCGTGCTCGTGCCGGGTCGTCCGTCGTACGGTCCCGATTCCGGGCGCACCGATGCTGACCGCCCCGGGTGGGGGCGCGCACGCCAAGGCCGGCGAAGTCTCGATCCCTGCCGCCGTGAGTAGCTTCCCAAGAGAGATAATCCCCGTAGCGCGCAGCTGGGCCGAGCGCGCCTACCCCAACCTCGTGTACTTCAACAAGCTCGAGAAGGGCGGTCACTTCGCCGCCTGGGAACAACCGGAACTCTCTGCGGGCGAGATGCGAGCGGCGTTCAGGTCGCTGCGCTGATCGATCCGCCTCGTCGAGCCAGCGGCCGAGAGTGGCCGCCGGGTCGCGAGCGTGTCCGCGTCAACGGCAGCGCCGCTCCCACGGTGCTGCAACGCCGTCCACGTGGGCACCACGCGAATCCCCTGCTTTCGCCCTGCGAGGGTATTCGCGCCGAATCCGCCAGGAGACCCGGAAAGCGCGGGATGCAGGATCGGGTCGCGCAAGTGCCGGACTGCCGCTCGGCTGATCAGGCGCCTACCGACGCCGTCCGTCGTTCGCGAGTTCTACTACGTGCCTTCCCTCCTCGATATCGATTTGGCGCGAGCCGGGCCGCGCCCGACGTGGGTACCGTTCTGGGCATGGCCACCGAGACGCCACTGCCAACGCTGCCGGTCACCATTACCGATCGCAGCGACCGCGAGAAGCGCCAGCGACTGACGAGCCGCGCGCGACGGCTGACCCAGCTTGGCTTGGCATGGCACGCGCTCGAGGCGGCGATCGCGATCGCCGCCGGCGTCATCGCCGGGTCCGTCGCACTGATCGGGTTCGGCGCCGACAGTGTGATCGAGGCTGGCGCGGGCCTTGTCGTTCTTTGGCTCGTAACCGGCGACCGGCTCAGCTCGCACCGCGCCGAGCGACACGCGCAGCAGCTGATCGCCGCGTCGTTCCTCATGCTCGCGCTCTACGTCACGATCGAGTCAGCTCATGACTTGATCGCAGGACATCACCCGGCCGTCAGCTGGGCCGGCGTCGCGCTCGCTGCCGTCACCCTCGTCGTAATGCCGCCCCTGGCCGCCGCGAAACGGAGAATCGGGACCGCGCTCGGCTCTTCAGCGACCACCAGCGAGAGCCGCCAGACGATGCTCTGCGGCTACCTCTCAGCCGCTCTACTGATGGGTCTGCTCGCGAACGCTCTAGGTGGATGGTGGTGGGCTGATCCCGCGGTCGCGCTCGTGATCGCAGCGGTCGCGCTGACCGAGGCGCGCGACGCGTGGCAGGGCGAGAGCTGCAACTGCTGCTAGCCGCACCGGTGCTCCTGCTTCGACCAACGCCGGGCATCTGCCCAGAACGCGACACGCGCCTGCCCAGGGCGGAAGGCAAGCGTGTAGGCCCGCGCTGGGAGGACCGCTCTTGCGCACCGAGCGGGGCGTAGCGGGTGGGCATCGTGACGCGTAGCTTCGCCGTGGGAGATTGGCCTCGGTGCACTTGCCACAGCTGCGCGGCCTACGCTGAGCGGCGATGCCGTTGGATGCCGCAGCCGCCCGCCGCGTGTATGACCGTATCGGCCCCCTCCAGGACACGCAGCGGATGTATGAGGATGCTGCCACGCATCGTCTCGCAGAGCTCGCGAACTTTGAGGGTTGTAGGTCGTTGTTCGAGCTCGGGTGCGGGACCGGACGCTACGCCGCGCACCTGCTTGAACGGATGCTGCCGACGACGGCAACGTATGTGGGCGTAGACGTCAGTCCCAAGATGGTGGCACTCGCCAGCGAGCGCCTGGCGCGCTGGTCGCCGCGGGCGCGGGTTCTGCTGTTCGAGCCCCCGCCGCTGAGGCTTCCCGCGGATGACGGGGTCTTTGATCGGTTTGTGTCAGCGTACGTGTTCGACTTGCTCTCGCCGGGTGACGCGCGCGCGCTGATCGGAGAGGCCGCCCGCGTGCTCGCTCCCGGCGGGCTGCTGGCGTTGGTCAGCCTCACGCACGGGACGACCGGCTCGAGCCGGATCTTCTCGACCGGCTGGCAGGCGTTCGCCGAGCGCTGGCCAAGACTGGCTGGAGGCTGCCGCCCGATCGACCTGCGCGAGCTGGTTGTCGCGCCAGAGTGGTCGATCAGAAGGTGCGAGGTCGTGGTGCGCTTCGCGGTGCCCTCACAGGTCCTCATTGCCAGTCGTGGGGCTCCGGTGTGAGCAATGCGCTGCGCTGCGTACTCCCCCGAGCCGCGGGACAAGCGCGCGTTCAGCGAAACGGCGGCGCCGCTCCCAGGGTGCTGCGGGCCGCCCACGTGGGCGCGAGGCGAACCCCCTGCTTTCGCCCCCGCGAGGGTATTCGTGCCGAATCCGCCCGGAGACCCGGAACGGGAGAGCCCCGCGAGGTCGCTGCTCGCGACCCGTCGCGCCACCGTTGAACCCGCGCTGGCGAATTGCGGGGACTGCCCGCGGTGCTCACGACGCCGGCGAATCGCGCGTCGCCATCCGAGGCGCCGGCCGCGCGGCCCGGGGTGACCAGCACGCGCTCGCAATCGCAGGAGGCTGTTTCGCAAACGTTCGGGGGTCCGTCAGCGCGGGCGTTTGCGGTGGGTTTCGCGGCGTCGGGGGCGGCGGTGGTCTTGGCAGCGGTGAGACAGATGGGCCCGACCGGGCGTTCGCGGGCCCCTCTCAGGCCCCTGCGGTCGCTATTTGGTGGCTGTGGAGCTTCAGCAGGTTGTGGGTGGCGGTGATTAGTCGCCATTCCGACCTGGCGGCGGCTCTGCCACGGCGTTGGAAGCGATCCATGCGGCGGTTGAACTTCGTATGTCCGAAGACCGGCTCGATCATCGCTTGGCGTTTTCGGTAGAGCGCGTGTCCGAGCTCGGTGGAGAGCACTCGTCGCATGTGTGCGTAGGCGCCGCCGTCCCATCCCGGTCGGGTGCCCTTGCGGTGGCCCGCGTCGGGCGGGATCAGAACCTGGATCCCACGGTCGATGGCGTTCTCCATTTGCTCCCTGTGCCAGTAGCCGGCATCGGCGAGCAGCACTCCAGGCGTCTCTGAGACACCTGCCGCCTGGAGCTCGCTCTGGGCGGCGTCGAGCATCGGCTCGAGGTGTCCGAAGTCCGGTGAGTCGACCGTGACCTCGGCCGCGATCACGATCTGGTTCTCGTTGACGGCGGCTTGGGCGTTGTAGCCCTGAACGTAGCCGCGCGCGACCTTCAACATGCGCGAGTCCGGGTCAGTCAGGTTCACCTTCCCCGCGGGAGTCTCGGGCGGTGAGTAGGGAGCGGGTGCTGCCCCGAGGCGGCGACCTCTGCTGTCCCGTGCATGCGCGCGGTAGTGCTCATAGGCGGTGTTCGCGCGGGACTCCACCCACAGCTCCTCCTGCAGGCGGCGCTTGGCCTCTTTCAACCGTGCCGGGCGAGACCGCGGAATCGGCTTGGCTTCCTTGGCGCGTTCCTCATCGAGCTGGCGTTTGGCCTCGCGCAGCCACCCACGGCGGCCCTGGCTGGTCGAGAGATGCTCCGGTAGCTCGTCACCGCGCTTATCCCCATAGAGCTCATCCTCGGCTGCGTCGATTTCGGCGGCCTCTTTGAGGATCTCCCGCGCGATCTGATCAAAGTCCGCGTTCTGCTCGCGGCTCGCGTTCGCGTGGACCTTGGTGCCGTCGACTGCGATCGTGCCGACCTTGACCATCCCCGCTCGCGCGCACAGCGTGAGCACGCTGGAAAAGAGTCCGGCCAGCGCATCGGCGTGCTCTGAGCGAAAGCGGTTGATCGTTACGTGATCGGGCGCGAGGTTCGACGCGATCACGCGGTAGGCGACGTCCTCCACACACGCACGCTCGATGCCTCGCGAGGAGCGCTGCCCCTTTGCATACGCGTAGAGCACGATCGCGACCATCATCGCCGGGTCATAGGCTGCGCGACCCCATCCGTCCTCGCGGTAGCGCGCGTAAAACGGTGCGAGGTCGATGTCCTTGACCGCGTCGATCACGAACCACGCCAGATGGTTCTCCGGCAGCCACTCGCGCAGCGAAGGCGACATCAACAGCAACTGCTCACGATCACATTCGATGAAGTTCTGAGCCATGCCCGGAAGCTTCTTAAACCCGCCGGACGGACCGGGGTTTATGAAACAGCCTCAGAGCGATGCGGGCGCCTCGCTATTTCCGCACAGCGCTTACGCTCAGGACGACGAGGAGCAGTCCGGGTCGGCGCCGACCGTACGCTCGCTCTGCGGCCCATGCAGCAGTCTGCATGTGACCGCTCGTGAATCAGGCGAAAAGGACCTGGGCGGCACGCCAGGTCCTTAACCCGCGGGTAAATGCGGTAAACCACGGGTATTGCGGCTCGGTGCGCTCGATCACCGACCCGACGATTTGCAGGACTTTTCCGGCATTTCCCGGCGCTGTCACCCGTCCCTGAAAATCGTGGTCCTCGGTTCGATTCCGAGTCTCGCCATCTGAGTCTTTAGCTCAACCATGCGGTTTCCGGGCCGTGAGCATGGCGGCGGGCACATCCACGCAATGGATCGTGATGGCGTGCTCTAACTCGCTGGACAGCGCGCTGCCAGGATGTGTGCGCAGGGCGATCAACTGGCTAAGCGCGGCGCCACCCCGGCCGAACACCCACCCGCGGGCGCCCCCAACGCCCGCGCTCAACCACGGCCACTTGACAAATCCATCGCCATATCAGTAGTGGACCAAGACCAAACCCTCAACAGCGGGTTGATGTTCCGCGACATGCACTCCGCCACGCTCGCCAGCGAAGCTAGTTGGGGCAGTCGACAGCGACCTCCAGCGCCGCACACACCTCTCGCATCCGGTTATCGCTGAGCCGGCCGAGACGCTCAACTAGGACGGCCACGGAGACGCTCTCAATCGAGTCCAGATTGATCGCCGACTTGCGGGGCACTGGGTCCTCACCAGGCTCAACGACGACCTCGCTTGCGAGCTCGCGAATCGTGGTTGTGCACGGGGCTATGAGTGCGCGTCTCAGCCTAGGAATCGCAGCGTCGCGCGAAAGCACAACCACGGGTCTACGCCCGATTTGCGGTAGTTCGCACCACCAGACCTCTCCTCTGGACGGAAGAGCTCGGGTGCTCATGATCCGGAGGCAGCCTCGCGAAACGAAGCCAGATCACCCCACGCATCGGGCTCTTCGAGAGGGTGCTCGTCGTACGCCCCATAGGACAGGTCGATCTCAGCAGCGCGTTGACGGTCCAGGAGCGCCACCAGCGCCATATCTAGAAGAGCCGCATCGGTCAACGTTGAGAGAGCATCACGAGCGTCCCGCAGTAGCTCCTCATCAACAGTTGTGCTGACCCTCGTCCGAGCCATGCGACGATTATGGCATATAGATGCCACTACTCGATCGGGACGAGGAGGAGCAGCCCGAGCCGGAGGTGGAGCCACGCTTGCTCTGCGCCGAGGCTGTTTCGCAAACGTTCGGGGGTCCGTCAGCGCGGGCGTTTGCGGTGGGTTTCGCGGCGTCGGGGGCGGCGGTGGTCTTGGCAGCGGTGAGACAGATGGGCCCGACCGGGCGTTCGCGGGCCCCTCTCAGGCCCCTGCGGTCGCTATTTGGTGGCTGTGGAGCTTCAGCAGGTTGTGGGTGGCGGTGATTAGTCGCCATTCCGACCTGGCGGCGGCTCTGCCACGGCGTTGGAAGCGATCCATGCGGCGGTTGAACTTCGTATGTCCGAAGACCGGCTCGATCATCGCTTGGCGTTTTCGGTAGAGCGCGTGTCCGAGCTCGGTGGAGAGCACTCGTCGCATGTGTGCGTAGGCGCCGCCGTCCCATCCCGGTCGGGCGGATTCAAGTGGTGCTCGCAACGGTTTGTGTTCGGAGGGATCGTAGATGCTCGTCGAGTGCCTCGGCGGGTGTCTTCCATCCGAGTGTCTTGCGTGGGCGGCTGTTGAGCGTGGCGGCGACTGCTGCGAGGTCGTCAGCGGTGTGTCTGGCTAGGTTTGTGCCTTTTGGGAAGTATTGGCGTAGTAGCCCGTTTGTGTTCTCGTTGCTGCCTTTCTGCCACGGACTTTGAGGGTCACAGAAATACACCTGCAGGCCGGTGTCGATCTTCACCTGGGCGTGCTCCGCCATCTCTGCGCCCTGATCCCACGTGAGAGAGCGGCGCAGCTGCTCGGGCAGCGTCGTGATTTGTTCGCTGATCGCGTCACGCACAGCTTCAGCGCCACGGCCAGCGAGCGGCGGGCCGTTCTTCACCCTTGGTCCGCCGTGGCCCGGCATCGGCGGTAGGTGGAGCAGCATCGCGAACCGGGTGGTGCGCTCGACCAGCGTTCCGATCGCGGTGCGGTCAGCACCGAGGATGAGATCGCCCTCCCAGTGTCCGGGGACGGCTCTGTCCTCGGCCTCGGCAGGACGCTCGCTGATCATGACCTGCTCGGTGACGAAGCTCTTGCCACGTCCACGCACGCGAGCTCTTGGGACCCTGAGTGCCCTGCCGCTGCGCAAGCAGGCGGTCAACTCCCTGCTCAGCGCGCCGCGGCCCTGCACATATAGCGACTGGTAGATCGCCTCGTGCGAGATCCGCATCGACTCATCATCGGGGAAATCCAGGTGGAGCCGGTTAGAGATCTGCTCAGGGCTCCATGCCTTCGCCCACCGCCGGTCTTTGCGCTGCCCATGACGACGTCCGATCCACTGGACCCACGGCCCGGGCAGGCTGGTTCCGTCAGGGCGCTCCACGGCGCCAGCGAGACGCTCCTGCACGTACCGTCGCAGCTGCTCGTTAGCCGCCAGCTTCGCCGCCCTCGGGCGCTTCGCACGCTTGTCGGAGTGCCACTGTGCCGTCGAGGCTCGATACTCCAAGGAGCCACTGCGAGTCGCCGCGTTTCGGCGCAGCTCCCTCGAGATCGTCGACGGCGAGCGCCCAAGCACCCGCGCGATCTCTCGCACACCAGCTCCCTGGACACGCAGGATCGCGATCTCCTCTCGCTCGGCAAACGACAGTTAACGTCCCGACAAAGGGACCTGGCTGACTGTTGGCATGCCGCCACCCTCACGAAACCACCGGACACCAACGATCGCCGACACGCCCGCCTCGACAGCCGCGTCGTCACTCGAAAGCCCGCGAGCGATCGCCGTCCAGAACCGCACCCTGTGCTCCCGACGTCCCGCCGGCGGACGTCCCGGCGATCTCATCACCGGTCGCCCCGTTCGCTCTGATGCCCACCCTCGCGATCTGCCCATCGCAGCCCCTCTCGATCAAGTGTTGCAACGACCACTTGAATCCGCCCAATACGTATCCGGCGACTACACCCAGACGCTCGCCGATCACGACGTGCTTGCCTCGGTCGGCAGCACCGGCGACGCCTATGACAACGCCCTCGCCGAGAGCTTCGTCGACAGCTTCAAGACCGAGCTGATCGCAGACCGCGTGTGGCGCACCCGCTCGCAGCTGGAGCTCGCGATCATCGAGTACATCGCCTGGTTCAACAACAGCCGTCTACACGAAGCGCTCGAGGACCGGCCACCGCGCGAGGTCGAGGAACTCTACGCTGTGAAAGACAGGACGATCACGCCCACACGATGAACAGCAGAACCTACTAATCCGGTCTCCGTCAAAGCCGGTCCGGCTCAACATGCGCGAGTCCGGGTCAGTCAGGTTCACCTTCCCCGCGGGAGTCTCGGGCGGTGAGTAGGGAGCGGGTGCTGCCCCGAGGCGGCGACCTCTGCTGTCCCGTGCATGCGCGCGGTAGTGCTCATAGGCGGTGTTCGCGCGGGACTCCACCCACAGCTCCTCCTGCAGGCGGCGCTTGGCCTCTTTCAACCGTGCCGGGCGAGACCGCGGAATCGGCTTGGCTTCCTTGGCGCGTTCCTCATCGAGCTGGCGTTTGGCCTCGCGCAGCCACCCACGGCGGCCCTGGCTGGTCGAGAGATGCTCCGGTAGCTCGTCACCGCGCTTATCCCCATAGAGCTCATCCTCGGCTGCGTCGATTTCGGCGGCCTCTTTGAGGATCTCCCGCGCGATCTGATCGAAGTCCGCGTTCTGCTCGCGGCTCGCGTTCGCGTGGACCTTGGTGCCGTCGACTGCGATCGTGCCGACCTTGACCATCCCCGCTCGCGCGCACAGCGTGAGCACGCTGGAAAAGAGTCCGGCCAGCGCATCGGCGTGCTCTGAGCGAAAGCGGTTGATCGTTACGTGATCGGGCGCGAGGTTCGACGCGATCACGCGGTAGGCGACGTCCTCCACACACGCACGCTCGATGCCTCGCGAGGAGCGCTGCCCCTTTGCATACGCGTAGAGCACGATCGCGACCATCATCGCCGGGTCATAGGCTGCGCGACCCCATCCGTCCTCGCGGTAGCGCGCGTAAAACGGTGCGAGGTCGATGTCCTTGACCGCGTCGATCACGAACCACGCCAGATGGTTCTCCGGCAGCCACTCGCGCAGCGAAGGCGACATCAACAGCAACTGCTCACGATCACATTCGATGAAGTTCTGAGCCATGCCCGGAAGCTTCTTAAACCCGCCGGACGGACCGGGGTTTATGAAACAGCCTCCGCCCCAAGCAGCGGTCTGCACGGAGCATCGAAAAGGACGTGGCGGACCCGCCACGTCCTTACCCGCGGCTAACCGCAACAAACCACGGCTCCTGCTCGTCAGGTGCGATCGCCTGCTCGGCCTTCGCTTGCACGCTCGTTGGCCCGCAAAGCACAAGCGCGGCGAGAGGGTGGCCTGTGCCCGTAGGCATGGGCCACCCTACTGGCTGTGTCATGTGGCGGCCTACTTGAAGGTGACCGCTGATCCGCTGGACCGGCCTCTCTTGACTGGTTTGGTAACCCCGAGTCTTCCTTGCGGGACACCGCATATGGCTGCGTTGGTGTAGCTCTGGGTCACGGTCCCTGTGAACGGCATCGGACGCGAGTAGGAGCCGGTCGTGACTTCGCCCGAGAATGCGATTTCCGGTGTTTCGGTCAGCGGCATACTGAGCGTCCCTTTGAGCCTTTCGCTTTCGTCGTCCAGTTGTATTTCGCGGCCCCGGTTGCTGGTTCGCCCGCTGTCTTCAGCACCGAGCACGAGACCGGACCGGCTGTTTTCAACTTCGCGGTGTACGTCACTCCTGGTGCGCCCATGCATCCCGTTAGGGTTCCCTTGATCTTCATCGTCTGGACTGCGGCTGTGTCTGTCAGGCCCGGTGAGAGCGTGACCTTCCCGGTGTTGCTGGTGCATATTGGGACATAACTGGTCGGAATCTCGTTGACCGTGCTCTCGTCGAGGTTGGCGACCCAGGCGTGAGTTCCATCCGAGGACACGTTCTGGGGGCCTATGCCGACGGCGATCGTGTGGACGAGGGTGCCGCTCGACGCTTCGATCTCACTGGACCGTATTTTCGAAGGCGTTCGAGACCCAGACGTCGCCGCCATCCGAGGACACGCCTTCGAGGCCTTCGCCGACGGGGATCGTGCGGGATCCCTTCTGCGGCGGCCGCCGAGGACACGCCGACGCAGCATGCCGCCGCGGCTAGTGCCGCGATCAGCACCCCGGTCAATCGGACTACACCTGCTCGCGAGAAACGATCCAGCAGTCTCATGAGGACCCCTCTACCCGTTGTAGATGCCCCGAGACTGGCTTCCAGCCCGGTCAGGGCCCAGAAAGCCGAGCCGTATCAGAAGTCGCGATTAGCAGGAAGCGCTCTCATAGGTCCCTCCTATACGCCGCACATCGTTCGGAGGATTGAGCCAGGCCAGATCACAGCCCCAGCGGAATCCGGTCCGGGCCAGTGAGAAGATAGCTGCAGCAAGGTTCCTCGTACTTGGAGGCTCAAATGATCGCGCGCGTCGCTACATTCGACCAGCTTGTTCCCGACGACCTAAGCTCGGAGGCGGTCCAGCTTCTTCGAGACACGGTACGCAAAACCCCAGGCTATGTCGCAGGCTTTCATCTCTACGATCCCAAAACGAACAGGGCCATGTCGATCACCGTGTTCGAGGACGCCGACGCCTGGCAGGCCGCC
Source organism: uncultured Solirubrobacterales bacterium (assembly GCA_963706765.1). Classification (GTDB taxonomy): domain Bacteria; phylum Actinomycetota; class Thermoleophilia; order Solirubrobacterales; family Solirubrobacteraceae; genus Palsa-744. Next base: position 1,440,820 of record OY970168.1, read on the forward strand.
GGGCGAGCGCTCGCCGAACGGCCTGACGACCAAAAGGTCGGTATCGACCCAGACCACGTCGAGTTCTTGCAGGCGGAGCCGTTCTGAGGAGTCCCTGTCAGCCCTAGAACGACGGCCGATCGTCTAGCGTCTCAGGGCCATAACAGCTGTGTCCCAGTGCCGTAACAACCCCGGCACAGGGCGCGGCCACCTTCCTTTGCACAGGGAGCCCGTCATCCTCCCGCCGCTGCCACGAGAACAGGGAAGCGCGGAGGAGGCCTCGCCGAGCCGGTCCCGCATGACCGGACTTCGGACGTTCTCGGCGGCTGCCTCGAGCTGCGCGCACCGTTCCCGCCGGTAGAGGCCCTGCCAGCTCTGGGAGTTGCATGCTCCGGACTTGTGCATGGCTGCAAGAGGGCATCGCAGCGACGGCGGGTCGCGCTTTACGCCGGCGACCCGCAAGGGCCGACACGACCCGCCGGTATCCTTCGAGCGATCAGCCACCGCGTGAGCATCCGCGTCGCCGTTTCCCCTGACGCGAGCGTCGTGCTCCCGCTGCAACGCTGCTCACCGCGCCAAAGCCGTGTCTCCCTCGGCTACGGATACGTCGTGACTGCGTTCGGAAGGCTCTTCGACTTCTCTTCGTAGCTCTTCCCACTGCCCGGTTCACGGCCCACCGGACGAAAGCCCTTGACGTCAGGGCTCTGTCAGTCCTGTACCTTTTTCAATCGCCTCGCGGCCTACCGTCCCGGCTTCTATCCGGTGTACCACCCGTCGAGTCACTGTCTTGCTCTATGCATATCGCGAAGTTCGGGTCATCGCTATATTCAAGACTCGCAGGGCGACCCGGCCGTGACGAGGCGGACGCCAGTTCGGCATCACTGACGCAGTGGGCTGACAAAGACCGGCTCACAGTGACATCGTGTATGATCCGGCGCGAGGCCATCAGTTGCTCAAGCTAGAAGGGGGGTCGCACGATGTTGCTCATTCGCCGGCGATCGCCTCAGGTGTGGGTCATCCTGGCTGCCACGGTGCTCGTCTCATCCCTGCTGCCAGCCTTAGCGTCGGCAGCGAGAGCGAAGCGTGATGTGCTGAGCCTCACTGCCCCCGCAGAAGTGTCCTCCGGGCAGAGTGCCGTGCTGCGCGGACGCTTGATCGACCGCTCGTCCCATCGTCCCATTCGCCGCGTCGAGCTGACGTTCTATGGCAAGAAGCCAGGCGCCACCTCGTGGACAGCCCTCAGGACAGGGCGAACCGATGGGAACGGCTACTACAAAGCGACCGTAAGCATCTCGGCGGCCGCCTATGTCGCTGTGCACTTTCACGGCGGCAGGGGTCATGCCGCCACCTGGAGCAAATCAAAGCTGATAGCAGTTCGCAGCACTCCCCGTCCCCCCAGCACTCCCCCTCCCAGGATCCCCCCTACTGGCGCACCCCCTGCCGAAACGATCCCCCCTGACGGCACGACCAAGTGGGGCTCGGAAGGCTGTCATTACACCGTCGCGAATCGAATCTGGCACGGCGACTACTGCGTCGCCTACCAAACCGACAGTTCAGGCAAAGCGATCACGGCGGTCTACAACGTCTATGCTTTCGACAACAGCAGGGCGAACAACGTGGGTCCGATCCTGTTTCAGCTGGATACGGCTTTCCCCGAATGGATCGTATGGCGCGTACCGAGCGATCCGGAATTCCAGACGGTGCTATGGGCCGCCGTTCCCACTAGCAACATTTACGCCGAACCGCTACTCGAGATCTATCTCGCCGGCGAATGGCAGTGGACCACCAAGGCGAGACTCGAGCAACTCATCATCGAACTGGAGGAACTGCTGGCCGCAGAGGGCCAGCCGTACATAGTCACCATCAGTGGTGTAAGTCCCGCGACCACCCAGGCGCTGACGGATCTCGCCAACGGAGTCGACACGTTGGGCGGCAGCACGGAGCTGGAGCAGGCGTTCAGCAATGTGTACTCGCTTGGTATCAGCGAGCCTTTCACGCCAGGCGTATGTGGCGAGGTCGGCTACGTCTGCTACCCCTTCTGATCGATCAGCGTTCGGCTGATATCTGCCGCAGTCGCCGGATGCGCGCTGGCCATAGCGTCGCCACAGGTAGCTCGAGCGGGCGCCGCGGCGATCCCTGCCGACAAGTGCCATGAACGAAAGCGAAAAGGACGTGGCAAGCTCGCCACTTCCTCAACCTGCCCGAGAGGGCGTGGTGTCGAAGATCGAGCCTCCGGTGCGCTGAGAACGCTGTCCGCTCGATTGCCGGTTCCGCACCGCCATGCAGACGAACGCGAAGATCACGAGCTCCGAGCGCTTGGCAACCTGAGCGCAGAGCCGTAGCCTGGCATGCGCGCGATCTAGTCTCCGGCACCCAGAGCGGGTTACGCACCTTCGAGCGCATGCGCGCCGTCGTGTCCCGCCCGCGCCTCCAGGCGCGGGCGGGACCGACAGTCAAGTCGCCGGCTCGACCGGAGCCGGGGCTGGACGCTCGGAGATCAGTGGAAGCTCCATTTCGCCCCGGAGGTCAGTTTCAGTTTGAACTTGCCCGTCAGGTAGGCCGGGTGTTCTTTCGACAGCATCGTCATTTCACTGGGGCTTTCTTTCGTTCCCTGACCGACAAATGTCTGTTCAATGGCTTCTTCGCGACCTTTCGGCATCGAGAGCGTCATCTGCCCCTTCAGAAGTGCCTGTAGCGCATGTTCAGCTTGTTCGCATTTATCTTCTTCTTCAAAGAAGAATTCCATTAGATCTTCGTTTGTTTTGGGTGCAATTATCAGTTTGTCTTCCGGCGCAATGCCTTCCATCTGGGGAGACGCTTCGAAATAATCCCCTTTGTTTGTGCGTTCCTCAAGTTCGCAGCCCGACGCGGGTTCTGTCGTCTGACAGCGGATTAGCGACAGAAATTCAATCTGCATCGACGCGATCCCGGATATCCGCGATTCGCCGGTGATCTTGGCTTCTTTACAGGTGATCGCCAGTTTGGTCGCAGGCACCGAGATCACGATGTTTTCTTCGATTTTGACCACTTCCGCGAGATTTTGAGAATGGCCGTTTTTGGTCAGCTTTTTACCATTCACGTACCACTGGGCGGCTGACGCAGATCCAGCACCCACCGCTGTCAGGGCAAATACCACGATCAGTCCTGCCGCAAGCGCCATCCAACGTTTGACCCTCATCGTTACCTCTCTCTTTCGCATGATCCGAAGAAGCGCAAACCGACGTGGCCGCGCCTATTACCGGCGTCGTTTGACGGCACGTCCAGGACGAGCATCCGTTCAGCACCCCAAAAGCGTGCCCGACCGGCTCAAGCGAGATCGATCTTATGTGCGAGTGCCCCGCGGCTTCCACAGCAATGTGCTCAGCCTGCACCACACTCTGCGCACGTCCAGTAGCATCGCATCCGCGCCCCCTGAAAGTCGTGGAGCGCGGAGAGCGCGACATCGAGGTCGGTGGCCCGCAGACCTTCACCCGTCGCGAGCAGCTCGAACTCGCCTGCACCGTGGGGCGCGACCCCGCGCATCCTCAACGTGCCTCCTCAACTCGTTCGCGCCGGCGCAACGCTGCTGCGCCCCGTCGACGCGCGCCGCGCGCAGGTCATCAGATTCCTCGCAACGATCTGTACGATCGACATGGTCGGCCCGCCCACCGGCCAACACCACCTCGCGGACTATCTCAAGGCGGCCGCCGCCGACTCCAACTGGCGCGTGTCCGCGCGGGGCCGCTCGCCGAACGCGCGTGTTCTACCTGCCGGTCGGGCTTGATGAGGCAGGCTCCAGACGTCGATCGTCAGCCACCAGCTCGGCTCGGCTTTCCGAGCGGGGAGGTGGGCGTCGGTGCTGATGAGTACGGCCTCGTTGAGCGTGGCGGCCAGCTCTGTGTGGAGGGCGTCGAGGAGGCGCTAGTCCTCGCGTCATGTCCACGCACCCGAGAGCAAGCCGGGGAGCGGATGCCGGCGGATCGGGGCGGCGGCGAGCTCATCGAGCGCCGCGGTGATCGAGCAGACGCGCCGTCTGGAACACTCTGGTCTCACGCTTTCGAGATTCAAAGGGGCCTTGATGGCGACAGCGCCGACTTCTGCGAGCCCAGACATTCAGGCGCAGGGCCCCATCGCTCGCTACGAGCAGGAGATCATCGACCGGGTCGCTGATTTCAATGATCCTCGCCAGGAGTGGCGACGTCTGGTCTCTGAGGCGCTCGGCACGTTCTTTCTGGTTCTAGCGGCGGCGGGTGGCGGCATGATGGGCCATGCCTTCCCGGGCGTGATCACTCATACGGATGCCGTTGTCGCGCCGGCGTTGACGGTGCTGGCGGTCATCCTGTTCATGGGCAAGGTCTCCGGCGCGCACCTGAACCCGGCGGTCAGCATCGCGTTCGCCCTGCGCCGCGACTTTCCGTGGCCGCGCGTGCCCGGCTACATCGTCGTGCAGCTGACCGGAGCGACAGGGGCCGCGCTGTTCCTGCACGCGGTCATCAACGTGTCGGCTTCCTACGGATCGAACTATCCGGCTGCCTCCTACTCGGCGGGCTCAGCGTTCTGGATGGAGTTCATCCTCACTGTCGGCCTCCTCAGCGTGATTCTGGGGACCGCGTCGGGCGCCCAGAATGTCGGGCTGTTCGGCGCGTTCGGTGTCGGCGGCTACGTCGCTCTCGCCGGGCTGTGGGGCAGCCCGATCTCGGGCGCCTCGATGAACCCCGCGCGCACATTCGGTCCGGACCTGGTCGCAGGGAACTTCTCCCACTACCTCGTCTACGTGGCTGGGCCGATCGCCGGGGCGGCGGTCGCAGTTGGCATCGCGTTCGTCCTGCGCGGACGTGGCGGCGGTGCCTCGGGGTCGGGAGCGGGACAGGGCGCGCTGTTCACCGAGATCCGAGAACCAGAAGCAAGCCAACCACCCGTCAAAGGAGACGCCCGATGAGCCCGAGCCCTGATTGTTCGCAGGCCATGAACCACCTCGTTCTCGTGCCGTCCCCGGGCTGTACTACGCATCGGGTGGGAAGAGTGAAACTGCAGCAATACACTCGACCCGTCTCGTTGCCTGCCTTGCGATAGCAATCGGGGGACCTCTCGTCTCACGGTTGCGGTCGGCTCTAGACTGGGTGGATGATGTCGAGTATCTTCAAACTGCCGAGGCGCAGATCACCGGTGCCCGCCGAAAGTCCGGAGGCGGACGTTCGGCCGAGTGATGGATTGGACCAGGCGGCCGAGAATGAGGTGCGTCGTCGGGTCTCGGAGGGCGAGGCACACAGCCGCGCGGCCGTCAACGAGGCTCGCCGCCAGGCGTCTGACAGTGAGGCTCGCCGGCAGGCCGACGAGAATGAGGCGCGCCGTCATGCATCAAACAGCGAGGCCCGCTCCCAAGTCGGCGAGAACGAAGCGCGCCGCCGGGCTGCTGACAGCCAAGCTCATAGCCAGGTGGCCGCGAACGAGGCTCGCCACCGGGCCGAGGACGGTCGCCCAGAGAAGTGAGCAAGGGCCGGTGCCGCAGGTAGGCAACCCCCCTAGGCGTCCGCAGTCGGTGAGTGGCCGCTCCTCAGAGCGGTGGTATCCACCGTCCACCGAGTCGTATTCCCTGCTCACCGGTCTGCGGGTCTACCAGGGGGGGCTCGTGGGCACCGTAGGCATGCAGCTCGACGAGGCCCTCTGGTCCGTCACGGAACACGAATGCGCGCCGACGGCTTACTCTCAGCCGATCCTTCAGTTCGTAGGTCGCCTCGACCTCGGCGATCCAGACATCGTCTTGGTGCCACTGCCCAGTGACTCGATGCGTGGTCTGACGTAGCGTCGCAATAAAGCCCGGAAGCAGCTCACGCACTGCCACGGTGCCCTCGGCGCGGCGGCCGTCCACCGCCAAGAGCCGGCAATCAGGCGCCATCAGCGCGATCGCCGCCTCCAAGTCGAGCCTGTCGATGGCTCCGAGCAACCGGTCGATGGGCGACTTTACTCAACGGACGCGATCTTATCCAGTGCTCCCAAAACGCAGAGCCAAGCGTGATCCTTCAATGAAGACGCGCCTCTGAGCTCCGGTGCGCGCCCGGGCGGCTGGCCAGGTGTCTCGCGCCCCGCGACGGCGCCGAGCCGCGTCCCCGCGGGCGACGAGGAGAATGTTGCGGCTGCTTCCCTATGCCTCGACGTCAAAGAGATGCAGGCGATCGCAAACGTGGCGGGCTGAGCGTTAACGTATCGCGCGACTGGCGAGCGCTGAGCCCCGGGTCAGAGGCCGAACCAGCGCTCGCGGCGACTGGATCCGAAGCGCTCCTTCTTGGCCACGAGGGCGGCAGACGGGGCGTTGAAGACCCCTGTTCGCGAAGGACCGGAGAGGAAGTCGATGTCGACGCTCCCAACCCGTCCTGCGCCGAACTCGATGTAGCACGTCCCGCGCCCGAGGTGCGGGCCCGGCGGCTCACCGCCCCGAATGCTCGCGATCAACGTCTGAGCCACGACGCGCGCTGCACCCTCGGCGAACGTGCCAGCCTTGGGCACCCCGGCCGTGGCGACATCGCCGACCGCGTATACGTCGGGGAAGCGTGTCCGGAGCGTGGCGAAGTCGACTGGCACGTAGCCGTCCTCGGTCATGCCGCTTGCTATGACCACGTCAGGTGCGCGGTGCCTGGGCACGCCTAGAAACAGGTCGAACGGCAGCTCCGCGCCGTCGTCGAGCATCGCGACGCTACGTCCCGGATCGATCGCGCTGATGCGACGGCCCGCGATCAGGTTGATATCGCGCTTGGCGAACTCGCCTTCCAAGGCCGCGGAGGTCTCCGGCGAGGGCGGGACGGGCGTGCCCAGCGGGATCACGAACGAGATCCGACAGGCATCGCGGACTCCGCGAGCTGTGAGCTCGTCATCCAGCAGCAGTGCGCACTCGCTCGGCGCGGGTGGACACTTGAACGGGGCGCCGCATACGCCGATGACCGCGTGCCCCTGCGAGAACGTGGGAATGATCCCTGCGAGGAGCGTGGCGCCGGCGACGGAGTAGAACTCGTTCCCGCCCTCCGCAAGCCCTGGCGTGGCATCCATGTCGTAGTCGGCACCCAGCGCGATCACGAGAACATCGGCCTCGTGCACACCCGCGTCGGTGGTGACACGTCGGGCCTCGGGGTCGATCGCCGTGATCGTCTCTCGCAGCACACGCACGCCGGGCTTGGCGATGTCACGGTATGCCAAGCGGACCGCGTCGGCCGTGGTGCGACCGAACATCACATCGAGCTTTGAGAAGCCGAACACGAACGAATCGCTCTTGTCGATCAGGGTCACGTCGACCGCGTCGCCGAGCGTCTCGGACAGCATGGTCGAGAGCTCGAGACCGCCGAAACCTGCTCCGAGGATGACGATACGAGTCGACATTCAGCCGATCCTAACCCACCGATACTCGTGGCGTTTCGCCCACGCTTTCGCACAGGAACTGGAACGCGCCCTCCTGCCGCCAGCGTCTCGAGCTCCACGAGGGCGCGATCGGCACTGACGTCGGCGTCGGTCACCGCGCGCAGCCGTTGCGCTCCCTCGCGGGACGACGGCTCGCGCAGGACCTCGGGCGGGAGCTGACCGCATGGCGGGTGGGGCATCTCACGACTAGCCGGAATATGAGTGTGCCCGGCAAAGAACAGCGACTCAACCCCCGCTCCTCCAGCATCCGCGCCAGCTCCTGCGGCGGCTGCACCTCCTCGGTCGCGAAGCGTCGGCGGGGTGAGGCTGTTGTCGTCCAATAAGCTCGCACCATGCCCCACGCAACCCTCGAGCGTTCGGACGCGATCGCGATCCTGAAGATCGATCGCCCGCCTGCGAACGCGATGAGCGTGGAACTCTTGGACGACATAGTCGCTGCGCTGCGCGCTGTTGAGCTCGACCCACCCAGTGCGCTGGTGCTCAGCGGCCGCGAGGGCTTCTTCTCAGCCGGCGTGGACCTGAAGGAGGTCCCCAGTTACGGCGCCGAGGAGGAGCGGCGGGCGGTGGAAGGCATCAACGAGATGGCGCTTACAGCGTATGGCCTCCGGTGCCCCGTCGTGGGCGCAATCACCGGCCATGCGATCGCAGGCGGTCTCGTGCTGGCCCTGTGCACGGATATACGCGTGGCCTCCACCAGCGGCAAGTACGGTCTCACGGAGGTCAAGGTCGGCGTGCCCTACCCGCAGGCTGCGATCGGGATCGTGCGGGCCGAGCTCCCATCCAACGCCGTGCGCGTGTTGGCGTTCGGCAACGCGCTCGTGGACGCCTCCGAGAGCGTTCGGCTGGGCGTGTTCGACGAGGCCCACGAAGCGGACGCCGTCCTGCCGCGCGCGGTCGAAATCGCAAGCGAACTGGCGGGCTTCCCTGCCGAGATCTACGCGCGCACCAAGCACGATCTGCGCGTCGCAACCATCGAACGGCTGCGGCGGACCGCAGCCGAGGATCCGCTGCTCGCGAGCTGGACGTCGTAATCGACCCCCGGGCCGCCCGCGGATCGAAGGAGGATCTCGACCACCAGGTGCGGCCATCGCTGGTGATCCGTGGGATTTCAGGCACTAGGTCCGGAACTTGAAGCGGTCCTTCGCCGTTACCCCGCTCGTGCCCGCGGGGGTGGTTACGCGGACGTCCACCTTGCCCGCCGGCTCGGGCGGGGACACTGCGGTTATCGAGCTTGCGGAGGCGACGTTGAAGCTCGCAGCTGCGACAGTGCCGAAATCGACAGCCGTGGCCCCGGCGAAATTGGCGCCTGTGATAGTTACAACGGTGCCGCCGCTCGTGGTGCCTTTCTTGGGTTTGAGCTTGGTCACTGCGGGTGGGGTCACAAACACCCAGGCGGCGCCAAGTTCATCGTCGGCCGGTCCGCCGACCAGCGCGGTGTTGCCGTCGCCCGAGAGCGCGACGGCAGTGCCAAACGCACCAGCTCCGCTCTCGCCGCCGCCAGTCAGCTTCGCGCCCTGCTGCGTCCACGAGGAGCCCGAGCGCGTGAACACCCAGGCGGCGCCCGCGCCGCCGTCGTCCTCGGTGCCGCCGATCACAGCTGTGTCACCTTCAGCGGAGAGCGCTACGCTCCAGCCGAATAGGGCGTTGCCGGTCTCGCCCGCGCCGCTCAGCTTTTCGCCCTGCTGACTCCAGCTCGACCCCGAGCGCGTGAACACCCAGGCGGCGTCGTCGGAGAGGCTGCCCACCAGAGCGGTGTCGCCGTCGCCTGAGAATGCGACACCAGCACCGAACCCGCCGCCGCCGGCCGCGCCGACGCCGGTCAGCTTCATCCCCTGCTGGGTCCACGAGGACCCGGACCGCGTGAACACCCACGCCGCGCCGGTGTTGCCATCGCCCACGCCGGTGACGATCGCTGTGCTGCCATCGGACGAGATCGCCGTGCGGAACCCGAACAGTCCTTCCCCGCTCTCGCCGCCGCCGGTCAGCTTCGCGCCCTGCTGGGTCCATGAGGAGCCCGAGCGCGCGAACACCCACGCCGCGCCGGCGCCTTTGTTGTCGTAGATGCCGCCAATCAAAGCCACGTCGCCGTCGTCGGATAGCGCGACGCTGAATCCGAGCGAGCCGTTCCCGCTCTCGCCGCCGCCGGTCAGCTTCTGCCCCTGTTGGCTCCACGTCGAGCCCGAGCGGATGAACACCCAGGCGGCCCCGGCGAAGCCGTTGTCGCCCTCGCCCCCGATCAGGGCGGTGTCGCCATCGGCGGAGAGAGCTACGCTCCTGCCGAATTCGCCCTTTCCCGCCTCCTTTCCCCCGGTGAGCTTGGACCCCTGCTGGGTCCACGTCGCTCCGGCGCGCGTGAACACCCACGCCGCGCCAGCATATTTGCGATCGCTCGGACCGCCGACCAGGGCAGTGCTGCCGTTGGCGGAGAGCGCGACGCTGAACCCCTGCGCGGGGTCGCCCACCGCGCCTTCGCCGATCAGCCTTTCGTCCTGCTGGACGAACGGGTCGATCGTAAGCGGGTAGCGCGCGCCATGAGCATCGACGCGAATCAGCAGGCCGCCGCCACCGGGCTCGAGCCAGCTGTGAAGCGCGCGGCCGCGGGCATCGCGAACCCGCAGATCGTCATAGCGCAGCGAATGCCCGCCAGCCGCTTCCAGCACCAGGCCGCCTCCCGCGGGGGCTCGACTGACCCGTGCCCCCGCCGATAGGCCGACCGAGAGGGTCAGCGGCCCGGCGAAGCGGCCGGCCGGAGCCCGCTTGATCCGAAAGCCCTGCTCGAGGCCGAGCGGTCCGTTGACATACCACTCGGTCACGGTCGGGTGCTCGTAGATGACCCGGTTGGCGCCGGCGCGCGGGACCACCGCTGCGACGTGTGCCAGCGAGCGGCGATAGCCGACCGCGCGCAGGCGCAGGCGCACCTGGCCGGGGCCCCTGGCGACGGACACCCCGGAAGGAGAGAAGGTCATCCTCATGCCCTGTGCAGGATTGCGAGCGCTCAGCGCCTGCTGGCCGGCGCGAATGCGATAGGCGGAGCTGGCCTCGCCGAGGGTCCCTGAGATCGGAGCTCGGGCTGACGGCGGCAAGCTCGAGAGGCTCGAGGTCAAGGAGTCGCCACCCGGATCGATGCGCCCCAACGGGGCGGCCGGCCGGCCGTGCGTCGACCAGGGGCTCGAAATTGCGAGCACCACCAGCGCGAGACTTGCAGCTACCAGCGCGAGGCCCCCCGCGACCGGGGGCCTCCTGCGGGTGAGACCGCCTGCGAGTCCGCGGTGCGGCGCCGAGCGGCCGACGCGCAGCGCTGAGCTCGGTGCGGTCATTCGAGCTTCATGTTCGGCTCGGGCGGTGCGGCGCTGTCGAGTCCGGGCCTTGCTATCACGGGGCCGAGTGCGTCAACTTTCGCCGATTCCTCATCGGTGTTCCCAGCCCAGCGGCCGCCCTCGCCGGAGATGAACGAGTCGCCGAGGCTGACGATGTCCGGACCCGCCAACCGGGTCGATCCGGCCGTCTGCTGGTACGTGGCCCCACTGTTCGGCGCGACCGAGCCGTTCCCGACCTTTACCACCCCTGAATTGCTGAGCGCAAGGCCCGACATCGTGGCGATGCCCGAGCTGGGACCCGTCAAGGTGCCGGAGCTCACCCCTTTTGCGGGGTCACAGCAAGACCTCGCCATCGCCGTCGAACCTGTCGACCTCAATCCGTTGCCCCCCGGTTCGCCTGCTCTTGATAGGTCTACCGGTACCGCAACCGGGGTCATAGCACAGATTCGGGCAGCCTGTCCACGTCATAGCCTGACTCGGCCCCTGCCGCCAGCGCCTCGATCTCCTCGGGGGACGTGCGTCGAGGTTCTGTGGCTGCTGCGTGGGCTCGCCTTCGAGGCGATGCCGCTGCGCGGCTTGGACAGTGCGGTCGCGGCGCCTACCCGGCCCGGCTCGTCCAGCCATGCGGGGGTCAGCCCGTCGGAGACCGCATATTCTCAGCCGATGGCGCGGTCGACCCATTGCCGCACCAGCTGGCTGTCGGTCCGACGGGAATCACGGATAGGATGCGCGCGCCTGCAGGACAGTCTGAGTCTTCGAACGCATTGAACCAGCCAACTTCTGTGAGCCCTGCGCCAGCCACAAGAGACCGTCGATCGGCACCCGCCTCAGGAACTGTGCGTGTGAGGGAGTTCGTCGTATCCAGGCTGCCACGTACTCGCGATGGACGCATCGCACTGGCCGGCCTCCTGGTGATCCTGTCCGCCGGATTCGTCCTGCGCGTGCTCTTCCTGCTGGCTTGGCGACCTGCGTTCTTTGGCTTCCCCGACTCGGTGAGTTACGTCGGGCTTGCGATGGAAAAACTCTGGGTCGATCCCACCCGCGAGGTCGGTTACCCGCTCTTCCTGCGCGAGATGCACGCGCTTTTTCCTACGCATCTCACCTGGGTGATCGCGCTCCAGCACGTGTTTGGTCTGGCCAGTGCCGTTCTTGCCTTTCTGGCAGTGAAGCGCGCAGGCGGCCCTCCGTGGCTGGGGCTGCTCCCTGCAGCAGTCGTGGCTCTCAATGGCGCCGAGATGTTCCTCGAGCATACCGCGCTCACCGAGTCGCTGTTCATCTTCCTGTTGGCGCTCGGGCTCTATCTCGCCACTCGAGCCGCAGGTGCTCGCACGCCTGTGTGGGCGGCACTGGCAGGCCTGACGCTCGGTCTTGCGAACACGGTGCGCGTCGTCGCATTGCCGGCCATCTTCGTGGTGCTGCTTTGGCTTCTGATCGCGTCAGGCGGGTCCTGGCGGCGAAGGCTGCTAGCCGCTGCCTGCTCGCTCGCGTGCACAATCGCGGTGCTGCTTCCGTACGCGATCATTCAGCACGAGCACACCGGATATTGGGGTGTAACAACTCCGGCAGGCAGTTGGAACCTCTATTCTCGTGTGGCGCCATTCGCTGATTGCCACAAGTTCACACCGCCACGTGGCACGAGCGTACTCTGCGAAGCCACTCCGCCATCACGTAGGAATATCACCGTCGAACAATACACATTTGACGCCACTGTCTCGCCCGCTGACAAAGCGTTCGGGAAAGGAGCCGGCCCGTTCTGGTCGACACAAGAAAGCAATAAATTGATAGCCGCCTGGACGCACGCGGTGATTCTGCATCAGCCCATTGAGTACCTGGAGACGGTACTCGAAGGAACGATCGCCTACGTAAGACCCACCGATCTGGTGTTCCCTTCACACGCCGAGGTAGGAGCGGATTTCGACACTTTCTATCATCACATACTCTTTGAACCACAGGAGCAGGAGATCGCGCGCCAAACGCGTCTCAACGACTACGGGGCAAACGGATACAAGATAGATCAGCCTCTCGTCAATTTCCTACTCGGCTACGAGACCGCGTCCCGACCGGACGGCGTGTTGATGGCCGCACTTATGCTGCTTACCTTCTTTGCGCCATTCCTGCCTCGTGGAAGACCTCGTCAGGTCGCGTGGCTGTGCTTCTTGTTGGCGTGGGTCTCTCTCATCACGCCCGTAGCCAGCCACCAGTGGGATGCCCGTGTCGCGATCCCGCCGCTCGGACCGGTGAGTGCGGCAGCCGCCTTGGGGCTCTGGCAGGTAGGGCGTCTTGCACGCGGCCCGTGGCACCGGCTGCGCCACGTGCGCGCCCACGGATAGCCGTCCCCAGCTTCGCGCCGATGCGCCCGGCCGAGATCGCCGCGATGACCGATCCAAGCCACCCAACCGTCGTGACGCACTGGTGGCGCCGACGGCGGAGCGGCTGCCACCGTTCCGCCGTCGCCTGTGCCTCACCGCCCGGACGCAAGCAGCACCGTCATTTCGCTGCGTCCCAAGTGTCGGTGAACGAGTTGCCTTTCTTGCTCAGGCTGCCGACCGTCGCGAGTTCGTATTCAGAGCCGTTATTGAACATGTCGACGCCGAAATGCGAGAACGACGATATCGGCAGAGCCTTACCGCCGTCTGAGGCCTTGTCGCTGGACAGCGAGGTCGTATGCCAGTCGGCCAGCGGCGCGAAGTTGAGCCCTCCGTATCCCGGTCGCTCGATGATCCACTCGGCAGAGTTACGCGCACAGAACACTTTGCTGGCGCATGTCTGCTTGGTGGTGCTGTGTGCGTGAGCGGTCTTGTCCTTCACCGCGAGCGTGTAGTGACCGCTGGCGTACTTGACCGACGCCTGGATGACATCCCCCGGTGAGATGGGGATCGTCGGCTGGATCGAGTTGGTCGGGTACATCTCCCACCACGCGTAGTACACGGGCGTCGAGCCTTCGCAATAGGCCAACGTGCCGTCCTGCTCGACGCTGCCGCTGAACCAGCCGTCCAGGCCCACCCAGAAGACGGTGTAGGCGCCAGAGACGGGACAGGTCACGGCGGGCTGCACGTAGCTGGAGCTCACTGACTTGAACGCTTCACTGCCGGTGCCGGCGACATAGCCCGACCAGTTGAGCGAGCTTTCAGTTTCGCTGGCGGAGGGCGACAGCGGAACGGTGTTGCCGGGCGGACGGATCGCCGGCTGGTTTGGACCCGGCTTCAACTGCGCAGGCAAAGCGAGCGCGCTGGAGGCGCCCGCGAGACCCGTCGCCATCGCTGCGAGCACGAGCGCGCCCACGAGCGCGAAGCGTGCGTATGTTTGCCTGCCCATCGTCGTCTCCCCTCGATCGTCTCCTGAACAGGCAGCAGGATACGGATGACGGCCGTGTTTCGCTACCCGTGTTCCGCAATCCAGGCACCTGCAGGTCGAAGAGCAAGATGCTGATCCCGTTCGTCCTTTGACTCACCTCGGTCGAGCCGTCGGATCGGCATCGATCGAGTCCGGTCAAGGCTTCGCCAGCCCGCTGTGAGGCTCGGCGGAGCTCAGCCCGGGCAGTCAATCCAGCGGTGCATCAGCCCGCCGCGAAGCTCGTGGTAGGAGGGAGGTGCTGGCGGCGGATCACTCGTGAGCCGCTCGATCACCTCAGGGGCGCCATGCAGCTCCTCCTCGACCGAGGTCGTCCAGTGGACCTCAGGGTGGAGCATCTGCCGCAGGCGCTCCCAGTCCCGACGCTCGATCACATCGAGCACATCGCAAACAGCGGGGACCTGCTCGGCCATGCCCTGACGGTACAGACCAGCGGCCTCGCAGCTCGGCTAAGCGCGCCCTGCGGACGGGCGCGGCTCGCCTGCTGGTCCGAGATGGGGCTCGAGCCAGGCCTTCAGCTGGGGCAACGGAGCCGCTCCGACCAGTCGGTCCACCTCGGTTCCGTTGCGAAGGATGACGAGCAGCGGAATCCCCTGCACCTGATAGCGCGCCGACACCGCAGGCGCCTCGTCGACGTTGAGCTTCACGATCTTCACGCGGCCGGCATGCTCCGTGCCCAGGCGCTCGACGAGCGGCGAGACCATCCGGCATGGCCCACACCACGGCGCCCAGAAGTCGACCAGCACGGGCAACGATGACTCCGTCTCCTGATCGAACGTGCTCGGGCCGGCCTCGACGATCCAGGGGAGCGGTGCTTTGCAGACGGCGCATCGCGGGACGCCTCGGGGCGTCGTGCCCAGCCGGTTGCGCGTTTGGCATCTTGAGCAGGTGACTATCGTGCCTCGATCGGCCATCGGTTAAACCGTATCGCCGCTGCGTGATCTGACCGAGGTCGGTCCCTGTTACAGCTGGCCGACTGAGAGGATCCGCGCCGCCGCGCCTATGCGCGCGTGAACTCGTGCACCAGCGCCTCATAGGTGGCGCGCAGGCCCTGCTCGAGCGACACCTGCGGGCGCCAGCCGAGCTCGCGCTGGGCCTTGCTCGCGTCCAGGCAGCTGTGCTCGAGCTCGCCCGGTCGCAGATCGACCAGCTCCGGCTCGATCTGCCTGCCGGCGATCCGCTCGAGCTCGGTCCATACACGCATCACGTCGGTCTCGACTCCGGTTGCCACGTTGTAGGTCCCGCGCCTGCCGGCCGCGGCGCGCAGGGCGCTGACGACATCGGCGACGTAGACATAGTCGCGGGTGGGCTTCCCGTGCCCGTAGAGCTTCGGCGTCTCGCCGCTGTAGAGCTTGTGCGCGAATATCGCAACCACGCCGGCCTCGCCGTGGGGGTTCTGCCTCGGTCCGTAGACGTTGCCGAGCCTCGCCACCGCGTTGGCGACGCCGCTGGCGTGGCTCCAGGTCTTCACGTATGCCTCGCCCGCCCACTTCGAGGCGCCATAGGGCGACAGCGGGGCGGGTTCCCGTTCCTCGTTGGTGGGCATCGGCGCCTCATCGCCGTAGAGCGCTCCGCCGGTGGAGGTGAACACGACCGGCGCGCCGATTTCGTTGGCGGCGATCGCCACGTTCATCGTCCCCCCGACATTGACCGCGCAGTCCCGGCCGGGGTTCTGCACCGAGACGGTGACGCTGGCCTGCGCGGCGAGGTGGAACACCGCCTCGGGCTGCACCTCCTGGACGACCGCGGTGAGCCCCTGCGCATCGACGATGTCGAGCTCCACCAGAGTCGCCTGATCGGGGACCCGCTCGGCGCTGCCCGAGGAGAGGTCGTCGACGACCGTCACCTGGTAGCCGTCGCCGAGCAGCGAGTCGACCACGTGCGACCCGATGAACCCGGCCCCGCCGGTGACTATCGCTCGCTGCTCGGCCACGGGCGGGAATCTAACTGACTGCCGCCACCCGCAGCAGCTCTTCGACGCGCTCGATCGACTCTTCGATCAGCTCGAGAGCCGCGGGCTCCTCGCGGCTCAGCAGATAGCGGCGCAGCGTCGCCAGCACCCGACGGACGATTCCCATCGCCCGCTGCTCGTGCTCGGCGTCGAGCTCGCCGCGTTCGCGCAGCTCGCCGATCCGTCTGATGGCAGGTTCGATCACCTCACCGTGCACGTCGGCGGCGCCGAGACCGTCCTCGATCGCCTGCGCGATCGCGCCCTCGGCGAGCTCCGCTTCGCCGCGCTCGAGCGCCATCGCGAACATCTCAAGCGCGTGCTCGGCCACGGCGGCGGGATCGGCCCGGACCTGCTCGCGGGCATCGGGGCCGGAGAGGTCGAGGACCTCCATGAACGCATCGAGCAGCACCGGGTCGAAGTGGCGACCGCGCTGGTCGCGCATCATCTGCACCGCCTCCTCGACCGGGAACGCCTTGCGGTAGACCCTGTCGCTGGTGAGCGCATCGAACACGTCTGCGATCGCGACGATCCGGCCCTCGATCGGGATCGCCTCGCCGACGACCCCGCGTGGGTAGCCGCTGCCATCCCACTTCTCGTGATGACTCAGCGCAATCGTCGCGGCCATGTCGAGGATCGCCGAGCTCGAGCCTTTCAGCAGCCTGTGACCCTCCTCGGCATGGGTCTCGACGATCGCGCGCTCCTCCGGCGTGAGCGCGCCGGGCTTGAGCAGGATCGCGTCGGGGATCGCCACCTTGCCGACGTCGTGAAGCGGAGCCGCGTGGCTCATGCGCTGGCACAGTTCGACCTCCATCCCGATCTGTTCCGCGAGCAAAGTCGAGAAGCGTCCAATCCGCTCGATGTGAGCGCCCGTGTCCTCGTCCCTGAACTCGACCGCCATCGACAGGCGCTGGACCGTCTCGGCCTGGGCGATCTCGAGCTCGGTCATCGCTTTGCGAAGCTCGTTCGAGCGGTCGCCGATCTCCCGCTCGAGGCTCTCTCGATGCCGCTGTCCTGCGAGCCAGCCCACCGCGCCCGCGCCGATCGATAGAACCGCTATACAGACCAGGACACTCACGATCCCCGGGGCCAACACCACACCAGCTGCAGCCGCGAGCGCGACCCCGATGCTCGCCCCCCAGCGCAGGACGACGATCGCGTCGCGGTCGGCGCCGGCGCGGCCGTCGAGGGCCGGCTCTCGCAGGCCGCGAGTGCCGGGCCCACGTGCTCCTTCTCGGTCTTGGCCGCGTTGGATACCGGTCATATCGGCGAACGCTCGATGGCGCACTGCTCCGTTCTCGCGGTCGGCACCTAACTCCTGCTCCTTTAGCGGTGAATTTACGCTGTCGGCGCATGGCCGACACCTCACCGGCGCCGGTTTCCGACGCTCACTCCGTCGGTCCATCACGGCGCTCAGGTACGCTTCCGCGATGCCATCGGGCCGTACCGCTGCGCGAACGTCTGTCCGCGCAGCACCCATTTCGCTGGTCATCACCATCGTCGCGCTCGTCGCACTGGCCGGCTGCGGCGGCTCCTCCGGTAACGGCGTCGCCTCCAAATCGGCGTCGGACATCCTCGCCGAAGCGAAGAAGGCCGCCGGCAGCGCGAGCTCGGTTCACGTCGCCGGCACGCTCGCCAGCGGCGGCACCCCGATAACCCTGAACATGGACATCGCCGCCGGCGCGGGTGGACGCGGCAGGCTCTCCGAGAACGGCCTGTCCTTCGAACTGATCGTGATCCACAACACGGTCTACATCAAAGGCAGCCCCGCCTTCTATCGACACTTCGGCGGCGGCGCGGCGGCGCAGCTGTTCCAGGGCAAGTGGCTGAAGGCACCCGTCGCCGGCACCGAACTAGCATCGCTCGCCTCGCTCACGAACCTCAGCAAGCTGCTCGATCAGGCGCTCGCCTCGACCGGCACCCTCTCCAAGGGCGCCACCAAGAAGATCGGCGAACAGCAGGTGATCGAACTGACGGATTCCGCCAAAAACGGCTCGCTGTTCGTGGCAACCACCGGCAAGCCCTACCCGATCCAGATCGCCAAGAACGGCTCGGAAAGCGGGCGCGTGACGTTCTCGCGCTGGAATGAGCCCGTCTCGCTGGTCGCGCCCAGCAACGCGATCGACCTCACCCAGCTCGAGCATTCGGGCCACTGAACCAGAGGCGCGCCGGCGGCCGGGCGCATGCGGCGTGGGGACCGGCGACGCTGCGTGAGATGCTGCTCGCCTCGGAGAACCTCCAACCGGAAGGGAGCCGTCGGTGACGTTTGATCAGACGAAGGTCGGCCGGGTGGTGGCCGAACAGATGGAGGCGCTCGAAGAGCGCTTCGGCGATGACTGCGAGATCGGGGACGTGTGCACGATCGTCGAGGTCGTCGGCCCGCACGGATCGAGCGTGTCCGTCCGCAGCGGTCAGGCGCGGCCGCATACGACGATCGGCCTGCTGCGGATGGCCGAGGCGATGATGCTCTCGAGCCTCGGCGGCGAGGGCGAGTAGCTCGCACGCAACCGGCTGCCCGAGACGAGCTAGAGTCGGTTTCAAGGTTTGGCCGTAGCGAGCAGGCCAGTGGCAGCTGGCCCTCGACTACGCGCCGACGTCGCTTGACCGATCAAGGGGAGGCTCAGATGAGCACACGGACCACCATCGAGGCCAACGAGCACTTCATCGGGGGAGAGTGGGCCACTCCACTCGGCTCGGAGCGGATCTCAGTGCTCGCCGCCAGCACCGAGGAGCCGATCGGCTCCGTTCCCGAGGGCACCAACGCCGACGTCGACGCCGCAGTCCGGGCAGCGCGCGCGGCATTCGACGACCCCGGAGGATGGTCGAGCTGGTCGGTCGAGGATCGCGCGCAGGCGCTCGAGCGCCTCGCCGACTCCCTCGCCACGCGCGGCGAGGAGGCCGCGCGGCGCGTGTCGCTGCAGAACGGGATGCCGATCTCGATAGCGCTCGCCACCGAGGCGATCGTCCCCTCGATCCTCGCGCGCTACTACGCCGGCCTGATCCGCCAGACGACCCTGGAGGAAGATCGCACCGGCCTGCTCGGCGGCACGATCGGCGTCAGCCGCAAGCCGGCCGGCGTCGTCGGCGCGATCGTGCCGTGGAACTTCCCGCAGTGCCTGACGATGTTCAAGCTCGCGCCGCTGCTCGCCGCCGGCTGCACCGCGGTGATCAAGCCAAGCCCCGAGACCGTGCTCGACAGCCTGCTGCTGGCCGAGGCGATCATCGAGGCAGAGATCCCTGCGGGGGTGGTCAACATCGTTCCCGGAGGCCGCGAGCTCGGCGCCTACCTGGTCGAACACCCGGATGTCGACAAGGTCGCCTTCACCGGCTCGACCGCGGCGGGCCGGGCGATCGCGCGGCGCTGTGGAGAGCTGTTGCGTCCGGTCACGCTCGAGCTCGGCGGCAAGTCGGCGGCGATCGTGCTCGACGACGCCGACCTCGCGCAGGCGGCCGAGGCGCTGTTCGGCGCGACGTTGCTCAACAACGGGCAGACCTGCTACCTCGGCACGCGCGTGCTCGCTCCGCGCTCCCGCTACGACGAGGTCCTCGGTGTCCTCGCGGGTCTCGCCGGTGCGCTGCAGGTTGGCGACTCGCTCGATCCCGAGACGCAGATCGGCCCGATGGTCAGCGACCGCCAGCGCAAACGCGTTGAGGGCTACATCGAGAAGGGCCAGGCCGAGGGAGCTCGTATCGTCGCCGGCGGCGGCGGGCGGCCCGAGGGCCTGGATCGCGGCTGGTTCGTGCAGCCGACCGTGTTCGCGGATGTCGACAACGGGCAGACGATCGCGCGCGAGGAGATCTTCGGTCCAGTGCTGTCGGTGATCCCCTACGACGACGTCGAGGACGCTGTCGCTATCGCGAACGACTCCGAATACGGCCTCGGCGGGAGCGTCTGGACCAACGACCCCGAGCGCGGCGAGCGGGTTGCCAGGCGCGTGCAGACGGGCAGCATCGGGATCAACCACTACGTGCTCGATCCTGCGGCGCCGTTTGGAGGCGTCAAGGCGAGTGGGCTCGGACGCGAGCTCGGTCCCGAGGGGCTGAGCCCGTATCTGCAACTGCAGACGATCTACAAGGTGCCGCCGCCTACGGCGGCCTAGGGCAGGCGTGACGGTGGGCGCTCGGCGAAGCTGAGCGCCAGTCGCAGGCGAGCCCGTGCGCGGCTCGAGCAACCGAGGCGCGGCTAGCGGTGGGCGGCGGTGCGATCGACGAGCCGCTCGACTCGCCGCTTCAGCCGCGCCGTCCTCGCTTCCTCGCGCGCCTTCGTGATCCTGCCGGCCGCGAGCGCCGTCGCAAGCCGTTCCTTCTTGGCCGCCACCATCGCTTCGACGAGGCCTGTCACCGACTTGCCGTCGCTCGCTTCGGCGAGCTGCGCGAGCGACTTCCCGGACTTCAGCTCAGTCTGCAGTTGGGACGTCGAGACACCCAGGTAGCGAGCGGCCGCCGGGGCGGCCCATCCGCGCGCTGCGAACGGCCTGCCGGCAGCCTTGGCGCCATATTCATGAGCACCTGCGCTCGAACCCGGGCCGCCGGCCCGTTCGACCTGCGCCTTCACCCGTTCGGGAAGTCCCGCGGCGGCCTGCGCCAGCCGTTCCTTCTTGGCCGCGACGATCGCTTCGACCAGGCCGGCGACAGACTTGCCACTGCTCGCTTCGGCGAGCTGCGCGAGCGACTTACCGGACTTCAGCTCACCCTGCAGTTGGGCTTCGGACAGGCCGAGGTAGTGCGCCGCCGCCGAGATCTCCATGCTCGAGCGCTTCGCTCCGGTGCGCGCGTTCGACCCGCCCCGCGCATGCTGCCCGGTCGCCGCCAGTGCGGCAACGGCGCCGCCGGCGAGCAGCACGACGATCGCAGCCAGTACTCCTGCTCTGGGCACGAAGCGACGCTTCACAGCCGAGATTGTGTCGCATGCTCCTAAAGAGCCCGCCGATGCACGCTAAATGCGCCTTAAAACAAAGGGCCCGGGCAACAAGCCGGGTGCGATTCATGTAGCATTTGGTGCATAAGGGGTAGCGGCAGGCGCAGGGTGCAGCAGGCGCCGCGAATGCAGGCCAATCGAGGGAGGGGCACGTGCTCGCGCATGCGGGCCGTTTGCAGGCAGCGCCGGATTTTTCGGCGGCCCGTCGACACGGGTCGCCGAATCAACGACAGCGGCCCGTCGACCCGCGTCGATCCTCGCACGCCCTGTCGCGCTGGGCAGCGGCGCTGGCGCTCGCGCTGGCAGGGCTTGGACTCGCGCTGGCACTGGGGCCGGCGTTCGTCGGTGCCCCAGCTCGTCAGGCGAGCTCGGCGCGGCCGCGGCCGCTGGCGGGCACCTCGGGCGCAGCCGCGCTGCAGCGTCTGCGGGCACTTCCGGCCTCAGCGCAGGCGGTGATCTCGCGAGCGTTCGGGGCGAGTCAAGCGAGCTTCCACGCAAGCGCCACTGCGCTCGGCTATCGCCTTGCCACGGGCGGTCTGGCGGCGGAGCTCACGCGCACCGGTGTCAGCCTGCACACCGGTGCGCGCTCGGGCGCCGGCCGGGGTCACGACTCCTCCCTGTCGATGAGGCTCGCGGCGGTCGGCCACGGCACGCAGCTGCATCCGATCGGATCGTCGCGGCCACACGCCCAGGCCAATCGAGTCACCTACGACTACAAGGGCGTTCAGAGCTGGTACGCGAGCGGACCGCTCGGGATCGAGCAGGGTTTCGAGCTCGCGCGGCGCCCAGGCGGCAGGGGGGATCCCTCACGTTGGCGCTCGACCTCTCGGGCCAGCTTCAGCCGCGGCTGATCGACTCCGGGCAGGGGCTGTTGTTCAACAGCTCCGGCGGTCGGCTGGCTTTGCGCTACGCGGGCCTGACGGTCCGCGACGCTCGCGGGCGCAAGCTGCGCGCATCGCTCGCGCTGTCCCACGGCAGGCTCCTGATCCACGTCGCCGACCGGCGCGCGACCTACCCACTGCACGTCGACCCGCTCCTGCAGGCCGCCAAGCTGACGGGCTCTGGCGCTGTCGAAAACGATCTTCTCGGCTATTCGGTCGCGGTCTCGGGCACCACGGTGTTCGTGGGCACGCCCTGGGCGAAGGTTGGCGCAAACGAACGCCAGGGCGCGGTGTATGTGTTCACGGAGCCCGGCGGCGGCTGGTCGAACGAGACCCAGGCGGCGAAGCTGACCGCCTCCGACGGGGCCCCGTTCGCCGATCTGGGCGAAGGGGTGGCGGTCTCGGGCACGACCGTGTTCGCCGGCGCCCCGCACGCGACGATCGGACCCGACGAACAGCAGGGCGCCGTCTACGTGTTCAGCAAGCCCGGCGGCGGCTGGTCGAACGAGACCCAGGCGGCGAAGCTGACCGCCTCCGACGGGGCGAAGGCCGACCGCTTGGGCACCTCGGTGGCGGCTTCGGGCGCGACTGTCGTGGCCGGCGCTCCGCAGGCGAAGATCGGATCGGCGGAAATGCAGGGGGCCGCCTACGTGTTCACCGAACCGGGCGGGGGCTGGTCGAACGAGACCCAGGCGGCGAAGCTGACCGCCTCCGACGGCGCCGCGAACGTCGACCTCGGCGAATCCGTCGCGGTCTCGGGCACCACTGTGGTGGCTGGCGCGGCCGGCGCTGAGATCGGCGCGAACAACGACGAGGGCGCGGCTTACGTGTTCACCGAGCCCGGCGGCGGCTGGTCGAATGAGACTCAGGCCGCGAAGCTGACCGCCTCGGACGGTGCCGCGAACGCCGCCCTCGGATTCGGGGTCGCGGCGTCAGGCAGCACAGTGCTTGCCGGGGCGCCCCAGGCGAAGGTTGGTCCGAACAAGAATCAGGGCGCCGCCTACGTGTTCACCGAGCCCGGCGGCGGCTGGTCGAACGAGACTCAGGTCGCGAAGCTGACCGCGGCCGGCGGTGGCAGCGGCGCCTACCTCGGCGTCTCGCTGGCACTCTCGGGCACGACAGCGATCGTGGGGGCGCCCGATGCCGACATCGCCCCGGCGGGATTCAAGGGAGCCGCGTATGTGTTCACCCAACCCGGCGGTGGCTGGTCGGGCGAACGCCATCAGGCGGAAGTGCTCTCCGCGGCTGAACCGAGCGGCTACGGATTCGGCTGGTCGGTCGCGGTCGCGGGCAGCACGGTCGTCGCCGGCGCGCCGTTCTTCTCCGACGGCGCGGACGAAGAGAGCGCCGCCTACGTGTTCAGCGGAGAAGCTTCCGCGCCGTCGCCTCAATGGTTCGCCAACGGGCAGCTGATCGGCCTCGGGCAGAAGCTTGCCGTGGCGACCAGCGGAAGCCTCACGTTCACGCTCACCGGCCAGGCTGGCGAGCCGACGGTCAAGTGCAAGGTCAACGACAGCGAGACGGTCGAAAACCCACGCAATGGAAGCGCGGGGGTGGACGAAGTCACGGCGTTCGCGCTCTCGGGGTGCAAGACGAGCAAGACGCTGTGCCCGGGCAAACAGATGCAGTTCAGCTCGTCGGGCCTGCCCTGGCACACGCACTTGGTCTCGGGCTCTCCCCCCAACGACACACTCGAAGGACTCGAGCTGACTGGCAGCTGCAGCGGCGAACCGCGTGAAGTGCTGCGATTGGAAGGCACTCTGATGCCCACCGTCGGGAGCAGCGTGCTCGACTTCGGCCCCAGCACAGGCGAGCTGACGGGCAACTTCGGTCCCGCCACGGTCACGGGAGCCGACAAGCTCAAGGGCCCCAAAGGCGAGACCAAGATCACCGTCGAGCAAGGCTGAAGCCGGGAGGACGCCGCCGGCCCTCTCCGGGGTCGCGCTGCGGTTAGACTCGCGGGGCCGGCTCGAGGCTGCCGACCCCGGGGAATGCCGGCCGAATGGAGGAGTGGTGCACAGCTGGAACCTGAACGAGCTCGAGCTCAAGCCGCGGCTGCCGGAGATACTCGCCTCCAGCGACGCAGCCCGCGCGATCGTGCTCGAGCTCGCGGCCGGTGAGGCGCTCGCCGATCACGAGGTGCACGAGCGTGCATGGCTGGTCGTGCTCGCCGGAGAGATCGAGGCATCGAGCTCCGCCGGCGAACGGGTGAGCGGCGGCACCGGGCTGCTGGTCGAGTTCTCCCCAGGAGAGCGTCACGAAGTGCTCGCGTCCAGCGCCGCGCGGCTGTTGCTGCTGCTGACCCCCTGGCCCGGTGACGGGCACCCCGGCGCGATGACGATCCGCCAGAAGCTCTACGCGCGCCGGCACGCGGCGAAGCGCGCCGGGCTCTGAGCCCTACACCCCCACCGCCACGTACTTGGTCTCCAGGTACTCGGCGATCCCCTCGAACCCGCCCTCGCGGCCGAAGCCCGACTGCTTGACGCCGCCGAACGGCGCCGCGGGATTAGAGACGATCCCCTGGTTGAGGCCGACCATGCCGCTTTCGAGTCCCTCGCAGACCCGCAGCGCTCGGCTCAGGTCGCGCGTGTAGACGTATGCGACCAGTCCGTACTCCGTGCGATTGGCGGCGGCGAGGGCCTGCTCGTCGCTCGTGAATGTCGCGATCGGGGCCACTGGCCCGAAGATCTCCTCCGACAGCAGCCGCGCGTCGCTCGGGACGCCGGTGAGCACGGTCGGCTCGTAGAAGTAGCCCGGCCCGTCGAGCGCGCTGCCGCCCAGCGCAAGCGTGGCGCCGCGATCGGCCGCGTCGGTGACCAGCTCTGCGACCTTGCTGCGCTGGTCCTGATCTATCAGCGGCCCGACGTCGGCGTCGGGCTCGGTGCCCCGCCCGACCTTCAGCGCCCCCATCCGCTGCGCCAGGCGGCGGGCGAACTCATCGGCGAGCGACTCGTGGACGTGGAAGCGGTTCGCAGCAGTGCACGCCTCGCCGACATTTCGCATCTTCGCGATCAGCGCGCCCTCGACGGCGGCCTCCAGATCGGCGTCCTCGAACACCAGGAACGGCGCGTTGCCGCCGAGCTCCATCGACACGCGCAGGATCTGCGCGGCCGATTGCTCGATCAGTTTGCGACCGACCTCGGTCGAGCCGGTGAACGAGAGCTTGCGCGTCCGCTCGTCGCGCAGCAGCGGCTCGATCACGGCACCGGAGCTCGATGACGTGATCACATTGAGCACTCCTCCCGGCAGCCCTGCATGCTCGAGGATCTGCGCGAGAGCGAGCATTGACAGCGGCGTCTGTTTCGCGGGCTTGACGACCATCGTGCAGCCCGCGGCGACCGCCGGCGCGATCTTGCGCGTGCCCATCGCGGTGGGGAAGTTCCACGGCGTCACGAACACGCACGGGCCGACCGGCTGGCGCATCGTGAGGATCCGCCCCTTGCCGGTCGTGTTGACCATGTAGCGGCCCTGAATCCTCACGGCCTCCTCCGAGAACCAGCGGAAGAACTCCGCCGCATAGGCGATCTCGGCCTTGGACTCGGCCAGCGCCTTGCCCATCTCGAGCGTCATCAGCAGCGCGAGCTCGTCGCTGCGCTGAACGATCTCCTCGTAGGCGCGTCGCAGCACCTCGCCGCGCTCGCGCGGCGCCCATGCCGCCCACTCGCCCTGCATCTCGGCGGCGGCTCCCAACGCCGCGACAGCGTCCTCGGGCTCGGCATCAGCGACCTCGATCAGCGTCTCACCGGTCGCCGGATCCTCGACCGCCAGCGTGCCATCGCCACTGGCCGCGCGCCACTCGCCGCCGATGTACAGCTCGCTGGCGACGGCGGCGAGGGCGGCCTGTTCGTCGCTCGACCTAGACGCCTGCGTGTCCATCTCGCGCGTGCTCACTCTGCACATGTCGTTGCCCGCGCCCGTGGGCAGCCAAACGATCGGCCGTCCTCAATGGCTCGCGCTCACGTCCTGCGCGCGCCCATCCGATCCCTGCTGGGTTATTGGCGCGGACCCAGCCACCAGCACGAGCGGCTGGGCAGGCTCGGTCCGAACCGGCACGGATGCTCACCATGCGCCCAAACTATCAGCGACCACGCGCCCGCCAGCACTGGGTCGCGACCATCACGACATCGCTGCTCGCGGTGTCGGCGCTGGTTGGCGCAGGCGCGGCGCGCGCCTCCGAACTCGTGATCACCGGCGCCGGAGACGGCCACGGGGTCGGCCTGAGCCAGTACGGCGCATACGGCTACGCCAAGCACGGCTGGACCTACCAGGCGATCCTCGCGCACTACTACAGCGGGACCGCCCTCGGCCAGGCGCCGGCCGGAGCGATGGTGCGGGTGCTGGTCGGCTCGAAGGTGCAGAAGGTTCCCTTGGAACGGTATGTGCGCGGGGTCGTGTCCGCCGAGATGCCCGCCGAATGGCCCGCAGCGGCGCTGCAGGCGCAGGCCGTGGCCAGTCGCACCTACGCTCTGACCGCCCATGCCGGCGGGTCGCGCTTCGACGTCTACGCCGACACCCGCTCGCAGGTCTACAGGGGTCCCGCTGCCGAAACCGCAAGCACCAACGCAGCCGTCTCGGCGACCGCCGGACAGATCGTCACCTATCAAGGCGATCCCGCGATCACCTACTTCTTCGCCAGCTCCGGCGGCGTGACCGAAAGCGTCCAGGACGGCTTCCCAGGCTCTGAACCCGAGCCGTGGCTCGTGGGAGTCCCGGACTCCTACGATCAGGGGCCACTGCACAGCTGGAAGGTCACGCTCAGCTTCACCGTCGCCGCCGCCCGGCTGCGGGGCCTCGTGCGCGGCTCCTTCCGCGGCATCGAAGTCCTCACGCGCGGTGTCTCGCCGCGGATTCTGAGCGCCAGCGTCCTCGGCTCGAAGGGGTCCACGACTGTCACCGGCCAGCAGCTCGCAGCGCGCCTCGGCCTGTATGACAGCTGGGCCTACTTCAGCGTGCGCAACGGCAGCGCGCTCACGCCCGAGCCCGACCGCAGTCACTCCACTCAGACGACACCCCCGCCAGCGCCATCCACCCCCACGACGCCGCCGCCCCCCGCGCCAGCTCCCGCGGCCGAACAGGGTGGCGTCCAGGCCCTTGCCCGAGGCTCGTCACCGACGCCTGAGACCGGCGCGGCACGAGCCTCGGCGGTCGCGGGCGGCACCTCCGCGCCCGGCTGAGCCGGCCCCGCTCGTGAGGCCCCGGCTCCTTCGTCTCTCAGACTGACGTCCGACGGATCGCCGTCGGATCGATGCGCCTGGCCGCGGTGCTCGCGTACGAACCCCGTGCGCTCCGGTTCCTCCCGAAAACCCGAGCAGCCGATCATCGCAGGGTGAAAAGCCCGCTATTTGCGGTCTTTTCAGGTGTTGGCGAGGGGCCGTCGGGGTATTGACAACAACCGATGCAAAGCGATTCAAGGCTATTCAGAGGCCTACATCGTCGCCTCGGGATCGCTCCATCAGCGAGGGTCGCCGTGCTCCTCGGCGCGCTTGCGATGATGGGCTCCGCCGCTGCCGCGCCTGCGAGCAGCGCGGCCTCGCTCTCCATTGCCCCGAGCCCCAACGCCAGCGTCGTCGAAGCCGTCAGCGAGCCGGTCGGCGGGACCACGAACGCGATCGCCGAACCCGTGGCCGAAACCGCCGCTTCGGTCGCGAAGGCGCCCGCTCCCAGGGCGAGCAGCGAAGGCGCGACCGAGCAGGTGGCGACGCCCGAGAGGCGGGCTGCGGCTCCCGTGACGCAGTCCGCGGCGCCGGCGGAGCAACCTGCCTCGCCGGCGCCCAAATCGCGCAATGACGAACGCGCCTCGGCGGCCGGCTCGAGCGGGACCCCCAAAGCCCCGAGCGGCGGCGCCGTCGCTCAGGCGCTCACCCCCGCCGTCACGACCGTCACGACCGTCACCTCGAAGGTGAGCGGCGAGCCGGTCGCACCCGGTGCCGGGGCTGGCAGCGGCACCGCGACCAGCGCTCCGCCCGAGGCCCGGCACCCGAGCGCAGTCGGCCAGGTCCTCTCCCGCGTGGGCTCGGCGACCGCGGCGCTGGCGGGCAGCACACATCACCCAAGCGGTCCGTCCGGCACTCCGCCCAACGCCCTCGGCGCTGTAGCAGCCACGGCACGCGCGATCGCCCCGGCGAGTGTCGATCGCCTCGACACGGTGCTCCCCAAACCCGGGTCGGGCGTCGGCTCGACCGTTGCTGGCGTCACCTCGACCATCGGTGGAGTCGGCTCGACTGCTGATCGCCTCGGCTCGACCGTTGGTGGCATCGGCTCGAGCGTAGGTGGGCTCGGCTCGACGCCCGCTGACCTGACCCCGAGGGTTCCCGAGCTCGGTTCGATCGTAAACGTCCTCACCGGCCCCACGAACGCCCTCACGGACCTGGCCTCGGGCGCAGGCCTTCGCAGCGTGCTCAACGCGGGCGATCTTCCCGACGCGGGCGATCTCCCCGTCGCGGGCGATCTCACCGCGACGCTCGAGCGCGCGATCGCCTCCGGCCAGCCAGTCGAAGCTGTCGCACGCGTCACGCAGACGAGCTCGGGTGACGGCAGCTCGAACGCGCTCGGGCTGCCGCCGATCTCCTCCCCCCAGCCGCCGGCGGGTGGGGCGGGACGGAAACTCGCGCCCGGGCTCGCGAACCCCGTGCCGTCCACGACATCTGCGATCGGCCAGGTTGCGCGAGCGCCCGCGGGCGCGATTGACCTCGGCTCGCATCCGTCCTTCGCTGTCCCCACCCGCGAAGATCGCCCAAGCGCGGGCGAGGCGAACGGCGTACTCCCGTTGGCTACCGGCCTCCCCGAGACCACGAGCAACAGCGGAGCGGCAGTGGACGCGAGCGGCGAAGTGCTGGCCTCGCGTACGGATATCTCGCAGCTCGGCTGCGGGTACCCCGGCGGCCTCAGCACGAGCGCTGGCAGGGCCTGCCGGCTGGGGGCGCGCAGCCTGCTCGTCTCGGGACAAGGCGCCGGGACCATCTCCGCGGGCGCTGCAGCGGGCGGCGCAGGCTCGGAGCCCACGCTCGCCTCGACCCGCGGTGCGGCTGCGAGGTCCAGCATTGCCCGCGCGGGCGTGCCCGGCGCCGGCAACCCCTCCTTGCCCAGCCCGAGTCCCAGCGGACCGGCCGGCGTGTCCGGCGCCGGCGCGGGGGCATCCGGGTTTGGGCTGCTGCTCTTCTCCACTCTTGCGGGCCTGCTGCTGTTGGCGGCCCCGCGGGCGATGCGCCGGTTGCGGCTTGCGAGCGAGCCGTGGCGCCAGGCGCCCTTCGTCCTGGCACCTGAACGCCCGGGCTAGCTCCAGTCGAGCCGTAGCAAGTGGGCGCTGGGTCGTCGCTCGACCCAGGCCCTCGGTAATCGACTGACAAGCTCGAAAGGAGCTACTTATGAAACGCCATTGCATGGCCATGGCGGCGAGCGTGTGCGCGCTCGCGCTGACCCCGGGCGTCGCGCTCGCGGGTGGCCAGGACGGTGGGCCGATCGGAAGCCTGCTCAAGCAGACTCAGACGGCCAGCAACCAGAACACGACAGAACAGTCCGCTTCGAGCGAAGCGAGCTCGCAGCAGACCAACATCAACGCCCCGATCTCGATCCTCAGCCAGGGGTCGAACAACGGCGCCGTGAACCAGTCCAACGAGGGCAACACCAGCTCCTCGGCGGGCAACGTCAACGGCACCGAGCAGGGGAACTCGCAGAACCAGAAGGGCTCGGCGTCCGGGTCCTCCGGCGGTCGCGGCGACGGCGGCTCCAAGGTCGACCAGAGCCAGAACGCCGAAAACAACAACGAAACCAACCAGAGCGCCAACAGCTCGGCGTCGAGTGAACAGGTGAACGTCAACGCCCCGATCTCGATCCTCAGCCAGGGATCGAACAATGGCGACGTGAACCAGTCCAACAAGGGCAAGACCAGCTCCTCGGCGGACAACGTCAACGGCACCGAGCAGGGCAACTCACAGAATCAGGAGGGCTCTGCCTCCGGTTCGAACGGCGGCCAGCGTCACGACCACGGTCACGGCCGCCGCTGCCACCACGGACAGAATGGCCCCGGCGGCCCTCAGGGACCCGGCGAGGGCTCCCGTGGCGGCAACTCCGTGGACCAGAGCCAGTCGGCCTCGAACAACAACAGCACCAGCCAGAGCGCCGACAGCTCGGCGTCGAGCGAACAGAGCAACACCAACGCTCCTGCGTCGTTCTTCAGCCAGGGCTCGAACCACGGTGGCGTGAACCAGTCCAACAGGGGCAGCACCAGCTCCTCGGCGGGCAACATCAACGCCACCAAGCAGGGCAACTCACAGAACCAGAAGGGCTCGGCGTCCGGCTCGCGTGGCCGCTGGGGCCATGGCGGCTCCGGCAAGGTCGAGCAGAGCCAGAACGCGAGCAATAACAACAGCACCAGCCAGAGCGCCGACAGCTCGGCCTCCAGCCAGCAGAGCAACGTGAACGAGCCCTACAGCAAGGGCTCGCGAGCGGGCGATGGCGGTGGCGGGCGCTGCGGTCACCGTGGTCAGAGCCACGGCTCTAGCGGTGGCGTCAAGCAGTCCAACGTGGGCAACACCAGCTCATCCGCGGGCAACCTCAACGTCACCAAGCAGGGCAACTCGCAGAACCAGGAGGGCTCGGCGGGACACTGATCACCGGCACGCACTCCTGACGCGGCACAGCGGCGCTCCGGGCTCGCACGGAGCGCTCTGAGCCGTGACACGGGTCAGGGGCGTCGCGGCCGAAGCGACGCCTCGCGGCCCGTGCAGGCGATCCCACATACGCTCGCCCCCGGCGGGCGGCACGAGAAGCCTTCGGCCCTCGCGGGCGCCCCGGACCTCGGCCCCTCAGGACAGGGCGCGTGCGCTGCTGCGCCGGACGGGCTTACCCTGTCGGGCGATGGCGTCCCCGCAGCCGCTCCTGATCGCCGACGTCCCGTGGCTGCTGTATCGCGCGTTCTTCGCGCTCCCGAGCTCGATCGTGGACGACGAGGGTCATCCGGTGAACGCTCTGCTCGGGACCGTCAACGCGCTGCTGTCGGTGCTCGACGAGCAGCCGGCGCGCGCTGTCGTGGCGTGCTTCGGCGCCGAGCAGGCGACCTACCGTGTGCGCCTGTATCCGCCCTACCACGCCCACCGCGATCCGATGCCCGTCGATCTCCAGGGCCAGTTCTCGCAGGCGCCGCAACTGCTGAAGTCGCTTGGCTGGACGGTTTGCGACGCCGGCGAGCTCGAGGCCGACGACGCGATCTACTCGCACGCGCTGGCCGAGGCGCGGGCGGGCGGGGAAGCGCTGCTGCTGACCGGCGACCGCGACCTGTATGGCGCCGTGAGCGAGCGAGTGAAGGTGCTGGAGCTGGCGAAGGGACGCATCGCAGCGCGACTCGGGATCGCGCAGGTGCGCGAACGCTACGGGGTCGCGCCCGAGCAGGTGCCCGACTTCATCGCCCTGCGCGGCGACCCCTCCGATGGGCTGCCGGGAGCGCCGGGGATCGGGGCGAAGACGGCCGCGGAGCTGCTCTCTCGCCATGACACGCTGGAGGGCGTGCTGGATGCCGCCGGCGCCCCAGCCCCGTCGGCCGCTCGTGGGCGCGCGGGCTCGGGAACGGGCTCGGGCTCGGACACGGGGCCCAGCGACGCGGAGCTCGCCACGCGCGCGGTCCGTGCCGCGCAGCAGATGCGCCCGCGGATCGCCGAGTCGCTGCGTGAGAACGCAGAGCAGCTGCGAGCCTTCAGGGAGATCGCGACGCTCCAGAAGGTGCGGGTGCGCCGTCCCGCGGATCGCCCGACGAACTACGCGGCGGGATCGCGCAGCGCGCGAGAGCTGGGGATGAACCGCCTCGCCGAGCGATTGGAGCGACTGCAGCAGAGCGCCGGCGCTCGAGTAGGGTCGGCTGCTAAGGGCTGAACTTGACGGTGATCACATCGCCGTCTGCCATCACGTAGTCGCGGCCCTCGAGGCGCAGCGCGCCGCGGTCGCGCGCGGCGGCGTAGCCGCCCGCCTCGACGAGCTGCTGCCAGCCGATCACTTCCGCGCGCACGAACCCCTTCTGGATGTCCGTGTGGATCTCGCCCGCCGCATGCCAGGCGCTGAGGCCTTCGCGCAGGTGCCAGGACTGTGCCGGCTTGGCCTCTCCGGCGGTGAAGAACGCGATCAGCCGCAGCAGCGCGAACGCCTCGCGGATGACACGCTGCAGGCCCGACTCGCTGACCCCCAGCTCCGCGCGCATCGCAGCGGCGTCCTGCTCGTCGAGCTCGGACAGCTCGGACTCGATGCGAGCGCTCACCGCCACCACGCGAGCGCCCTGCTCGGCGGCGTGTCGCGCGAGCTCGGCCGGAACCTCCTCGGGAGCGCTCTCGTCGGCGTTGGCGACGAACAGGACCGGCTTGGCAGTCAGCGAGCCGAGATCGCGCGCCGCGTGCGGCGCCTCCTCTGGCACCGGGACCGTGCGCACCGCCCTGCCCGCGCGCAGCGCCTCGATCACCTCATGCAGCCACGCCTCCTCGGCGGCGGCCGTGCGGTCGCCGCCGCGCGCCTGTTTGGCGACTCGCTCGACGCGCCGCTCGGCCTGCTCCAGGTCCGCCAGCGCGAGCTCGGTCTCGATCGTGGCGACGTCGGCGAGCGGGTCGACGCGGCCCTCGGGATGCACGACTCCCTCGTCGGCATGGGTGCGCACGACATGCACGATCGCGTCGGTCTCGCGGATGTTCGCGAGGAAGCGATTGCCGAGTCCCTCGCCCTGGTGGGCGCCGGCGACGAGCCCCGCGATGTCGTGGAAGTCGATCGTGTCCCAGACGATCTCCGAGGCGCCCACGACCTCGGCCACCTGCACCAGCCGCGGGTCGTGGACGGGGACGACCGCCACATTCGGCTCGATCGTTGTGAACGGGTAGTTCGCAGCCTCGGCGCCGGCTTTCGTGAGCGAGTTGAACAGCGAGGACTTGCCCGCGTTGGGCATGCCGACGATCCCGATCCGGGTGCTCATCGAGCCGCCCTCGCGCTCGTGGGGCGCCGTCTGCTCATGCGAGCGCGGCGTCTGCTCATGCGAGCGCCCCCACCGCGCTGCCGAGTGCGGCGCCCGCGAGCAGGTCCGACGGATAGTGGACTCCGAGGTACAGGCGCGACAGCGACAGCGCCGTCGCCAGGCCGTACAGCGGCGCTCGCGGCAGGCCGAGCCGCGAGTACATGCGCGCGGCTGCGAAGGATGTGCTCGCGTGGGCGCTTGGAAAGCTGAGCTTCGTGCGGGTCTGGGTCAGCGGTCCGAGCCCGGCCAGCTGCGGGCGCGGCCGGCGGATGATCAGCTTCAGAGCGGTGTTGAGCAGGTAGCAGCCGACCACCATGGCGCTGGCGCGGCGCCAGCGCTCGCTGCGCGCGCTGTCGAGCACCGACGCGAGCGCCCCGATCGCCACCCAGATCGCGCCGTGCTCACCCAGCGCCGAGAAGCGCGCGAGCGCGCGCTCGCGCGCGGGCGTGTGACCGATCGTGCGTGCAGCCCGCAGCAGCCGCTCATCGATGCTCATTCGCGCTCGCCAATGCTCATGGCGTTCAGGCCGTGGGCCAGCGAGCGCGTCAGGCGCCGAAGCCGACGTGCGAGTCCTGCTCCTCGGCGCGCACGTACACGACCTGTCCGAGGTACAGCCGCACCGGTCCGTCCTCTGACTCGAGCTCGTGCCAGCCGCCGTCATCGAGGGCTTTGTACAGGCCCTTCAGCTGCGTCTCGGCCACGCGCAGCGCCAGCACCTGGCCGCCCTGGAATCCGACGCTGATGCGGCGCATCGCCGGCATCAGTGGCCCTCTGCGGGTTGAACGATCTCGGTCAGGACTCCGCCGGCCGAGCGGGGATGCAGGAATGCGACCCGCGATTCGCGGATGCCCACCCGCGGACTCTCGTCGATCAGCTCAGCGCCCGCGCGCTTGAGCTCCTGCAGCGTGTGCTCGATGTCCGACACCTGGTAGGCGAGGTGATGCAGGCCGGGACCTCTGCCGGCGAGGAACTTTCCCACCGGCGTGTCCGCGGACAGCGGCGCGAGCAGCTCGACGTGGTTCTCGCCCACGTCCAGCAGCACGGCCTCGACGCCCTGCTCCTGAACGATCTCGCGGTGGGCCACCTCGAGCTGGAAGCGGTCGCGGTAGACCTCCAGAGAGGCGTCGATCTCCTCGACGGCGACGCCGATGTGGTCGATGCGGTCGAACATCCCGCGCAGTCTATAGCCGTCCCGGGCAACAGCCGTGTCGTGCCACGTCGTGGCCTGCCGCCGCGCCGCAGCGTGACCTGGCGATGGCGCCGCGCCCTTGCCCGCGCCCTTGCCCGCGCCCGCGCCCGCGGGGTCCCGGCCCCCGGCGGCGCGCCGCGGCGCCGCTACTGCGGCGCCTGCGGCAGCGCCCGCGCCGCCGGGGTGGCGGGCGGCGCCTCGATCACACCCGGTCCCGCTTGGGTCTCCGCGGGTGGGGCCGCGGAGACGACCCGCAGCCCCACCCCCGGCGCGCGCTCGAGGCGCGGCACACCCGCCATGATTCGGTCGATCGCCTTGCGGTCCAGCACCTCGCGTTCGAGCAGCTCCTTGGCGAGCGCGTCGAGCTGGTGGCGGTGCCCCACCATCACGCGCTGCGCGGCGCGCCTGGCCTCCTCGATCAGATCCTGGCGCTCCTCATCGCGGATTCGCAGCGTCGTCTCGGACAGCCTGACGTTGCCGTCGGGAGCGCGACCGACGCCGGCGGTGCCCATCGCGAAGTCGTGCACCATCGAGTGGGCGATATCGGCGACCCGCTTGAGGTCGTCGGTGGCGCCCGTCGTCACCTGGCCGAACACCACCTGCTCCGCGGCACGCCCCCCGAGCAGCACTGTCATGTAGTCGAGCAGCTCCTCGCGAGTCTTCAGATAGCGGTCCTCGGCGGGCAGGTTGAGCGTGTAACCGAGCGCGCGGCCGCGAGGCACGATCGAGATGCGGTGCACGCGATCGACCGACGGCAGCAGCTCGCCGCAGAGCGCGTGGCCGGCCTCGTGGAAGGCGACGACGCGCTTCTCGTGCACGTTCAGCACACGCCGCGACTGCACCCCCGCGATCACCCGCTCGATCGCAGAGTCGAAGTCCAGCGGCGCGATCCCGCGGGCGCCGCGGCGGGCGGCGAAGATCGCTGCCTCGTTGCAGATGTTCGCGAGGTCGGCGCCCGTCAGCCCGCTGGTCTGCGCCGCCACCAACCCGAGGTCGACCTCGCGCAGCGGCTTGTCGCGCGTGTGCACCTCGAGCACGCCTTCGCGCCCGCGCACGTCGGGCGGCGCGACGAACACCTGGCGATCGAAGCGCCCGGGGCGCAGCAGCGCGGGGTCGAGCTTGTCGAGCAGGTTCGAGGCGGCGATCACCACCAGGCGCCCGCCGCCGCCCTCGAAGCCGTCCATCTCGACGAGCAGTTGGTTGAGAGTCTGGTCCTTCTCGCCGGAGATGTCAGAGCCGCGGCGCCCGCCGACGGCGTCGAGCTCATCGATGAAGATGATCGCTGGCTCGTGCTTGCGCGCGATCGCGAACAGCCGCCTGATGCGCGCGGCGCCGAGGCCGGCGAACATCTCGACGAACGAGGCCGCCGACTGGGCGAAGAACTGGGCGCCCGATTCGTGCGCGACGGCCTTCGCCAGCATCGTCTTGCCGGTGCCCGGAGGGCCGTGCAGCAGGATCCCCCTCGGCACCTTCGCACCCAGCGCGTGGAAGCGTCTCGGGTCGCGTAGGAACTCGACGATCTCCTGCAGCTCGCCCTTGGCGTCGTCGACGCCCGCGACGTCCTCGAAGGACACCGACTGGTTGGAGGCGGGCTTGATCTGCTGCGGCTTGACCCGCGGCATCACCTTCAGCGTGCGCCACATGAGATAGATGAGCGCACTGAAGAACAGGATCATCACGACGCTGGACCACTGATAGGACCAGTTCTGGATGTCCTGCACAAACGAGGTTGCGATCAAGCTCGTCATCCTTGCTCCCAACGCCCCGGCCTCCCTTGGCTAAAGCTCCGACCACAACATTATGCGGGTCTGTCAAGGCATTTGCGCCGAAACGTCAGAATTCAGCCGAGCAGAGCGAGTGCCAAATCTTGGAAAAATTCCGTCGCAAAGGCGAGGTCGCGCACGTCGATGCGCTCGTCGGCACCGTGCACGAGCGGCGCAGTCTCGAGCAGCGACTGGTGGCGATGGGGAAAGAAGCCGTAGGCGACGCAGTCCGGGAAGGCGAGGCGGAAGTGGCGCGAGTCGGTGAAGCCCGGCAGGATCGTCGGGGCGGTCTGCGCGCCGGGATCGTGCTCGGCCACCCACGAGGAGATCGCGTCCATCAGCGGCGAGGCGACCGGTGAGCGATTGCCGACGACCCGCTCGGTGAAGTCGATCCGAAAGCCCTCTTCGGCGCCCAGCACCTCCGCGATCGCACGCTGAACCTCGTCTTCGCCGAGGCCCGGAGGAACGCGGCAGTCGACTTTCAGCACCGCGCGGCTGGGGATCACGTTGATCTTCTCCGAGGCCCGGATCATCGTCGGCGCGAACGTCACGCCGAGCATCGGCTCGAACATCGTCGCCAGCCGCTCGTCGGCGGCGCGCAGGCGCGCGACCGCACCGGGAAGGTCCTCGGGGTCCTCTCCGAGAGCCTCGAGGAACGCGCGCGGCTCCGCTGTCAGCGCGTAGGAGGGCTGCGCGCGGCTCAGCCGCTCGAGCAGCGGCGCCATCTTCAGCAGCGCGTTCTCCCCCATGCTGGGCATCGACGCGTGTCCGGCGACCCCATCGGTGCTGACGGTGAAGCGGAAGATGCCCTTCTCCGCGCAGCAGACCCCGTAGCGGCGGATACCGTCCCACTCGAACACGGCCCCCGCTCCCTCGTTGACGAGCAGATCGCAGCGCACCTTCTCGGGGTGGGTCTTGGTGAGCCATTCGGCGCCGAGCGCGCCGCCGGTCTCCTCGTCGACGACCGCCACCACGAGCAGCTCCCCGCGCGCCGGGCGCCATCCCGAGCGCCCGAGCGCCGCGGCCGCGGCGACCTCGGCGGCCACCTGCGACTTCATGTCGAGCGACCCCCTGCCCCACAGGCAGCCGTCGGCGATATCGCCCGACCAGGGATCGTGGGTCCACTCGCGGGCGTCCGCGAGCACTGTGTCGACGTGGCCGAGATAGCAGAGCGTCGGCCCGGGCTCGGCGCCCTGCAGGCGGGCGACGAGGTTGGGACGCTGTGGCTCGGCGCCCAGCAGCTCGCAGATGAAGCCGGCGTCACCGAGCTCGCGCTGCAGGTGCTCCTGCGCGGGGCGCTCGTTGCCGGGGGGATTGACGGTGTCGAAGCGCACCAGCTCCGCCAGCAGCTGCTGCGACCGTGCGCCGAGCGAGTCGGTGCTCATCGCGCAGATCGTACGCCCATCTCTCGCAATTCCTCGGCGCTGAGTGGGAAGTGGCAGGCGGCGTAGGTGCCAGTGCCCTGGTCCTGCAGCTGGGGCTCCTCGCGCGAGCACAGCTCCTGCGCCTTCGGGCAGCGGGTGTGAAAGCGACACGCGCTGGGGGGATTGGCAGGGCTCGGAACGTCACCGTGGAGCAGCCTGCGCTCGCCGATCGAGACCGACGGGTCGGCGATCGGCACGGCCGAGAGCAGCGCGCCGGTGTAGGGGTGGCGCGGGGCCTCATAGAGCGCGTCGCTGCTACCGATCTCGACGACCTTGCCGAGATACATCACCGCCACGCGGTCGCACATGTGGCGCACAACCGACAGGTCGTGGGCGATGAACACGAGCGTCAGCCCGAACCGACGCTGCATGTCTCGCAGCAGGTTCAGCACCTGCGCCTGGATCGACACATCTAGCGCCGAGACGGGCTCGTCGGCGATCAGCAGCTTCGGCTTCAGCGCCAGCGCGCGCGCGACCCCGATCCGCTGGCGCTGGCCGCCGGAGAACTCGTGCGGGTAGCGGTTGTAGTGCTCGGGGTTCAGCCCAACCGTCTCCATCAGCTCCTGCACGGTTCGCTTGCGCGAGCCCCGGTCGCGTTCGAGGCCGTGGATCGCAAACGGCTCGCCGATGATCGAGCCGATCGTCTTGCGCGGGTTCAGCGACGAGTAGGGATCCTGGAAGATCATCTGCATCTCGCGCCTGACCGCCTTCAGCGGCGCGCCCTCGCAGCCGCGTGATGTCCTGCCCGTCGAAGCGCACCTCGCCGGCGGTCGCGTCGAGCAGGCGCATGATCAGCCGCGCGGTGGTGCTCTTGCCGCAGCCGGTCTCGCCGACGATCCCGAGCGTCTCGCCGCGTTGAACCTCGAGGTCGATCCCGTCGACCGCCCGCACGGCCCCGACCTTGCGCTGGAAGACGATCCCGCGCGTGATCGGGAAGTGCTTGACCAGCTCGCGCACCTCGACGAGCGGCTCGGCCGATGCCTGCGGGCGCTCGGGCGATCGATCGGGCGCCTGCTCCGAGGATGCGCGCTCGGGCTGCGCGCTGTGCGGCTCGGCCGAGCTCGGCTCGGCCTGCTCGGGGCGCTCAGTGTGCTCGGCGGGGGCGAGGGTCACCGGGTGCCCTCGAGCGCCTTGACCGCGGCGAGCGCCTCGTCGGGAGTGCGCCCGGCGCTCAGCTGCTGCCACAGGCGGGCGCGGTCGCGATGGTCGAGCAGGCAGGCGACGTGAGTGGTCGCGGTCCTCGGCCACGGGCTCGAGCTTGGGATCGATGCGCGCGTGCTCGGGCTCGGAGTAGGGGCAGCGGGGGTGGAAGTGACAGCCCGAGGGGCGGTTGATCAGGCTCGGGGGGGTGCCGGGGATCGGAACCAGCGTCTTCGGCGCGGTCGCGGGTGAGGCGTCGGGATCGACTGCAGCAGGCCCCACGTGTAGGGGTGCTCGGGGCCCGAGAAGACGAGCTTTGCAGAGGCCGTCTCGACGATCCGCCCGGCGTACATCACGGCGATGTCATCGGCCATCTCGGCGACCACGCCGAGGTCGTGGGTGATGATCACGATCGCCATCTCCAGCTCGCGCTGCAGGCGTTCCAGCAGCGCGAGGATCTGCGCCTGCACGGTCACGTCGAGCGCGGTCGTGGGCTCGTCGGCGATCAGCAGCTTCGGCTCGTTCGCGAGCGCCATCGCGATCATCGCGCGCTGGCGCATGCCGCCGGAGAACTCGTGCGGGTACTCATCCACGCGGCGCTCCGGGTCGGGGATGCCGACGAGGCCCAGCAGCTCGACGGCGCGCGCCTGCGCCTGCGGCTTTGGAGACGTCGCGGTGGGCCCGCATCGCCTCGATCAGCTGCTGAGCCGACCTTGTACAGGGGGTGCAGCGAGGACAGCGGGTCCTGGAAGATCATCGCGATCTCGTTGCCGCGGATCGAGCGCAGCTCGTCTTCTGAGAGCGTCAGCAGATCGCGGCCCTCGAACAGGATCCGCCCGGACACCTGCGCGCCCTGGCGGCGCGTGAGGCCGAGCGTCGTCAGCGAGGAGACGGTCTTGCCCGAGCCCGACTCGCCGACGATCCCTAGCGTGCGTCCGCGCTGCACCTGATAGGTGATGCCGTCGACCGCGTGCACAACCCCGTCCTCTGTCGGGAACTCGACGCGCAGATCCTCGACACGCAGCAGCGGCTCCTGGGCGCTCACGAGTAGCGCACCCGCGGATCGAGATAGGCGTAGAGCGATGTCGACGACGATGTTCGCGACGATGATGAACATCGCTGCGAGCAGCACGGTCCCCTGCACGATCGGGAAGTCCGAATGTGTGATCGCGTCGTAGTTGAGCCGGCCGATGCCGGGGATGTTGAACACGGTCTCGACCAGCATCGCGCCGCCCAGCAGCACGCCGATGTCCAGGCCCAGGATCGTCACGACGGGATTGATCGCCGCGCGCACGCCCGTGGCGCAGCACCACCCTGCGCTCGCCCAGGCCCTTCGCGCGCGCGGTGCGGATGTAGTCCTCGCTCATCACCTCGATCAGGCTGCCGCGCATCAGGCGGGCGTAGATCGCGGCGTATGCCGGCCGCGAGCACGAACCACGGCATGATCAGCGAGGTGAACCATTTCCACGGGTCCGCGGTCAGGCCGACGTAGCTGCCCGCGCCCGGGGAAGATCTTGAATTTGCCGATGTCATCGGCGAACAGGAACAGGGCGATCAGCCCGAGCCAGTATTCGGGCGCGGAGATGAACACCAGCGCCGCGCCCATCGAGGCGCGGTCGAGCTTTGAGTGGCGGCGCAGCGCGGAGATGATGCCCACCGACAGACCGAACACGAGCCAGATCAGCGCGGCGCCGACGGTCAGCGAGATCGTGGCCGGCAGCCGATCCGCGATCAGGCTCTTGACGGACGCGTTGCTGTAGTAGCTGTAGCCGAGGTTGAAGTGCAGGAAGATGCCCTTCATGTACACCCAGAACTGCACGATCAGCGGCTTGTTGAGACCGAGGTCGACGCGGATCTCCTGGATCACCTTCGGAGTCGCGGTCGCGCCCGGCGCGCAACCGCGCGGGTTCGCCCGTCGGCAGCACCCTGAACAGCACGAACGTCAGCGCCGCAGACGAGTGATCAGCAGCAGGATGCCCCACAGGATTCGGCGGATGATGTAGCGCGTCATTGCAGTCGGGGCTTGCCCTCTTCGGAGTTGATCGCAGACGTTGGCGCTCGCATGGCCTGCGGGCGGGTCGCCCTCGCGGACGACCCGCCTTGCCAGCCGCCGGCGGCTACTTCAGCGAGGTGAAGCTGAAGTCCCACGATCCGACGTTCCACAGATCGCCGACGCCATTGACGTCCTTGCCCTCGATCTGCGCCTGCTTGTCCCAGTCAACGGGACGGCGGCGGCGTCTTCGACGAGTTCGTCGTCGATCTTCGCCCACGCTTTTGCGCGTTCGGACTTGTCGATCAGCGACCTTCGGCCTTTTCCATCGCGGCGTTGATTTTCGGGTTGTTGACCTGGCCCCAGTTGACGTTCTGGCCGGCGGGATGATCTTGCCGTTGAACGTGCACGTCGAGCACCGTCTGCGGGTCGCCGAAGTCGGCGACCCAGCCGACGTTCGGGCAGACGTCGATCTCTTCCTCGGGCACGCTGCAGTACTTCGAGTACATCATCGACTGGTCGACGAGGCTGAGCTTGGTTTTGAAGCCGAGGCTCTTGAGCGTCTTGTTGACGATTTCGGCATCCTCGGTCGGCCGGATCGCCCGTCGAGCCGACGACCGTGAGGGTCTTGCTGCCGGTGTACTTGCCGCTCGGGTAGCCGGCCATCTTGATGTACTTTTCGGCCACCGCCATGTCGCCTTCGGGGTGTTCGTTGTAGTCGACTTTCGGCCCCGCCATTCCCCCCGCGGCTTCGAAGCCGGGGACTTCGGGATAGATGAAGTGGGTGCCGACGTCGGTGACCAACGAGCCGCCGCGGGCCTTGTCCATCGCTACGCGATCGAGCGCCGCCCACAGCGCCTTGCGCAGGTCGATGTTCGTGAACGGCGCCCTTCGAGTTGTTGACCGCTGATGTAGTGGTCGCCGGCGCCCGGCGAGATCTGCATCTGGGAGCGGTACTTTTCGTACGCCAGCTGGACGATCGATTTGGCGACCGGGTCGTTCTGGACCATGTCCGAGCCTTCCAGCACCTGACGGCCGATCACATTCGGGTCGCCGCCGATCTGGATGTGGATTTCGTTCAGGTAGGCGGGCCGGTAGTCGGTGCTCGCGTTCCAGTTCGGGTTGCGCACGAGCGTCGCCGACTTGCCGGGCTGATAGCCGATGCCCAGGACCTTGCCTTCGCTGTTGCTCTTGAACATGTACGGACCGGTGGCGACCTGGTAGTTGCCGTATTCGGTCGGTTTCTGGGCGTCGTACTTCTTGGCGTATTCCTCGGGCACGGGCGCGCTCAGCGGCAGCACCAGAGCAGCCGCCAGGATCGCCCCGGTGGGCTTGTCGAGGTGAAAGACGATCGTGTACTTGTCGGGCGTGTCGATGCCCGGGATCGGCCCGCCGCTGGCCTTTTCGGCGCCTTCGATGTTGCCGAAGTAGGAGCTGAAGTATGGATTCGCGACATTCGGGTTGGCGCCGCGCTCGATCGCGTAGGCGACGTCTGCGGAGGTCACTTCGCGGTTGACGGGCGGGACTGAAGTGAACGCCTTGGCGAATGTGAACCGTGACGGTCTTGCCGTCGGAGGAGATTTCCGGCGGAGCCGAGGCGAGGTCGGGGCTCGGTTCGGCGAAGGTGTTCGGCTTGTAGGAGAACAGCGGCCGCTGGGTCGCGTACATCGCCTCGTAGTCGATCGCGTAGTAGGCCTCGCCGGGATCGATGTGTTCGAAGTCCTCGTGGTTGAGCACGGTGAGGACCCCGCCGCGTTTGCCGCCGGTCAGCGACGTCGTTTTCGGGGTTTTGACGCCGCTGGCGCTGACCGAGCTGGAACTGGTGCTCGAGCTCGAGCCGCACGCGGCGAGCACGAGGGCGAGCGCCAGCGCGCAGATGCCCGCGAGCGTCGCGAGCGCACCGGTTCTCGTTTTACGGATCATGGAGCCTCCTCTGATTTGCGTTGCCGACACCGCCTTCTCATCGGGCGGTCCTTGGGTTCAGGGCATCCTGCAGGCCATCGCCCAGCAGGTTGAAGGCGAGCACCGTCAACAGCAGTGCGATGCCCGGAAACGTCATGTACCACCAGGCGGTGTTGAAGATCGGAGTCGCGTCGGCGATCATCTGCCCCCAGCTCGCGGTCGGCGGCCTGACGCCGACGCCGAGGAACGAGAGCGCGGCCTCGAGCAGGATGTTCACCGGAATCAGCAGGCTCGCGTAGACGATCACCGGCGCGACGAGGTTGGGGAGGATCTCGCGGAACATGATGCGTTTGTTCGACGCGCCGAGGGCGCGTGAGGACTCGACGAACTCGCGCTCACGCAGCGACAGGACGAGCCCGCGCACGATCCGCGCGATGTAGGTCCAGTTGACGAGCGCTATCAGGAAGATGATCACCCCGAGGCCGGGCTGGATCAGGCCTTTCACGCACCCGCGCACGCCGCATGCGGCGCCGAGTCCGAGGCCCAGCAGCAGGATCGGGATCGACAGCATCACGTCGATGAGGCGCGAGAGCAGCGTGTCGATGCCGCCGCGGTAGAAGCCCGCGATCACGCCTGTCACGACGCCGATCACGGTCGCGATCGCGGTGCCGATGATGCCGATCTCCAGGGACACACGAGCGCCGTAGATCACGCGCGACATCACGTCGCGCCCGAGCTGGTCGACGCCGAAGGGGTGCGCCGAGCTGGGACCGAGAGGGGCGCCGAACTCGTTGGTCAGGTTCGGGTTCACCACATAAGGCCCCGGCAGCCCGAGCAGTTTCACGACCAGCGGCGCTGCGATGGCGATCAAGACCAGGAACACGATGAAGACCAGCGAGGCGATCGCGATGCGGTCACGGCGAAAGCGCCGCCAGAAGACCTGCCACGGCGAGCGGGCGAGGATCTCGTCGGACTCGACGAGCTCGAGCCCGGTACTGGCGCCCGCGGGAACGAGATCGGCGGCTCCGACGCTCATCGCATCGGGCTCGCCGCCGGCGCGGGCGCCGGCCAGCTGGTGGGGATCTGTCGGTAGGGCACGGGGGTTACATGTTTCGACAAGTAGTCCCCGCCGACCTCCCGCCTGCGGGGCGGTGGATTGGCGCCTTGCAGGGCGCATTGCGAGGACTGTTTCTCTGACTCAACTACCCGTTCGGCGGCCGGCTGACGCTGCAGCGCGATACTCAGGGCATGGACACGTTGTTCGAGCCCGACCCGGACGACCGTCCAGCGCCACAGCAGAGACCGGCTGAGGGTGCGGGCGGCCAGGGGCACGCGGGGGCCCAGGAGCAGCGGCCGCTGGCGACGCGGCTTCGGCCCGTGAGCCTGCAGGAGTTCGTCGGCCAGGAGCATCTGCTCGGCGAGGGCTCGGCGCTGCGCACGGCGATCGAGCGCTCAACGCCGCACTCGATGCTCCTGTACGGCCCCCCGGGCTCGGGCAAGACGACGCTCGCGCGAATGGTCGCCTCGAGCCCCGAGATCGCCTTCGAGGAGCTGAGCGCGGTTCAGGCGGGGCGCGCGGAGGTGCGCGCGGTGATCGAGCGGGCGGCTCACCGCCGCGACACGGGTGGCCGTGAGACGGTGCTGTTCCTCGATGAGATCCACCGCTTCAACAAGGCCCAGCAGGACGCGCTGCTGCCGGCGGTCGAGGAGGGGCTGATCAGCCTGATCGGCGCCACCACGGAGAACCCCGCATTCGAGGTCAACGGCGCGCTGCTCTCGCGCCTGCGCGTGTATGCGCTGACGGCGCTCAGCGCCGAGGAGGTGCGGACGATCCTCAGCCGCGCCGCCGCCCCCTCGGTTCAGCCGGAGGCGATCGAGTTCCTCGCGGCCCGCAGCGAAGGCGACGCGCGGACGGCCCTGAACGCGCTCGAGCTCGCCACCGTGACCGCGGACGAGCTCGACGAGCAGCAGGTGACGCTCGCGCGCGTCGAGGACGCCCTGCAGCGCCGTGCTGTCCTGTATGACAAACGCGGCGATCGCCACTACGACTACATCTCAGCCTGGATCAAGGCCACGCGTGGCTCGGACCCCGACGCGTCGCTGTACTACCTGGCGGTGATGCTCGAGGGGGGCGAGGACGCCCGCTTCATCGTGCGCCGGATGGTGATTCTCGCGTCCGAGGACATCGGCAACGCCGACCCGCAGGCGCTCGCGCTGGCGGTGGCAGCGGCGCAGGCGGTCGAGCACGTCGGCATGCCCGAGGCTCGCTACGCGCTCGCGCAGGCCGCGATCTACCTGTCGCTGGCGCCGAAGTCGAACGCCGCCGGCACCGCGCTGGGGGCGGCCGAGCGTCATGTCCGCCAGCACGGCGCAGCGCCTGTGCCCGCGTGGCTTCGCTCGGGGGCGCTCTCCGGTCTGCGCTCGGTGGGACAGGCGAGCGGCGACTACGACTACCCCCACGACC
This sequence comes from uncultured Solirubrobacterales bacterium, assembly GCA_963706765.1. Taxonomy (GTDB): domain Bacteria; phylum Actinomycetota; class Thermoleophilia; order Solirubrobacterales; family Solirubrobacteraceae; genus Palsa-744. Next base: position 1,485,453 of record OY970168.1, read on the forward strand.
ACCCCGGCAACGTCTCCCCGCAGGAGCTCGCCCCCGAGCGCGCGGCGGGAGAGCGCTTCTACGATCCCGGCGAGGCGGAGAGCCAGCTCGAGCAGCGCCTGGCTGAAGTGCGCCGGATGCGTGGACGATAATCGCCACGATGAGGAGCACCGCCGACAGCGACGCGTCCTTTGCCGAGCGCGAGCAGTCCGTGACACGCGAGCGTCCTGAGACGCCCGAGCGCGCGGGCGGGCACGAGCGCGTGAGCAGGGCCGAGCTCGCGATGCTGATCTCCCGCGATCCCGCCACGGGCGCGGTCCTCGGCGAGGTGTCGCCGACGCCGCCGCAGCAGATGGAGGGGGTCGTCGCAGGCGTCGCCAAGGTGCAGCCGCTGTGGGCGCTGCTGCGGGTGCGTGATCGGGCGCGCTACATGCAGCGGATGGCGCAGGCGATCGTCGACGAGTTCGACGCCCTGCTGGAGCGGATCGCGCGCGAGCAGGGCAGGCCCCGCGCCGAGATCGCCACGCTCGAGCTGCTGCCGGCGATCGATGCGCTCAGCTGGATCGCACAGGACGGGGCACGCGTGCTCGGCGGCAGGCGCGTCGGCGTCCATCGCTCGCTCGCATTTGCGACTCGCGGTCGGATCGCCTACGAGCCCTTCGGCGTGATCGCCGTGATCGGCGCCGGCAGCGCCCCGTTCGCGCAGCCGCTCGGCCAGATCGCGGGCGCACTGCTGGCCGGCAACGCGGTCGTGTTCAAGCCCGCCCCCCGCGCCAGCCTCGCGGGCGAGGCGATCGCGGCCGTCCTCGCACGGGCGGGCCTGCCCGAGGGGCTCGTGATCGTCGCCCACGGCGACGCGCGCACGGGCGTCGCGCTGGCGCGCAGCGCGGATGTCGGCAAGGTCCTGTTCACGGGCTCACCCGCAGTCGGGCGCGCGGTCGCGCGCGAGGCGGTCTCGCGCGAGAAGGAGGTGACGGTCGAGCTCGGGGGCAAGGACGCGATGCTGGTGCTCGCCGACGCCGACCTCGCACGGGCGGCCGACTGCGCCGTGTGGGCGGGCTGTGCCGGCGCGGGCCAGGCGCGAGGCGCGGTCGAGCGCGTGTATGTGCAGCGCGAGGTCGCGGAGCGCTTCGAGCGGCTGCTGATCGCCAGAGCGGCGGCGATGCAGGTGGGCGATCCGGGCGATCCCCGCACCCAGGTCGGTCCGCTCGCCTCGACGCCACGCCTCGAGCACGTGCTCGAGCTGACCGATGACGCGGTCGCCCAGGGCGCGCGGCTGCGCTGCGGCGGCCCAGTCCCGGCGCCGGCGGGATGCACGGGGGCCTTCTACGCGCCCGCGGTCCTGACGGACGTCGAGCAGAGCATGCGGATCATGCGCGAGCCGCTCGACGGTCCGGTGCTGGCGCTGGCGGCGATCGACTCGGTCCAGCAGGGGATCGACCGCGTCAACGACTGCGAGTACCGCCTCGGCGCATCGGTGTGGACGACCGACCGCTACCACGGCGCACGGATCGCGCGCGTGCTGCAGGCGGGGATGGTGTGGCTCAACGACCACCCGCCCGGGCCGACGCTCGCGCGCGGACCCTGGGGCGCGGCGGCGGAGAGCGGGATCGGCAAGACGCTCGGCGAGAGCGGCCTGCGCGCATGCGCACAGGAGAAGCTGATCGCCTGGAGCCCACCGCGGCTGCGAGGCCTGTGGTGGAGCCCCTACGACGAGACCACGGCCCGTGCCGCCCGCGCGGTCGCCATGCTGCGCTCCGGGCGCGAGCGCGACCGCGAGCACGCCTGGCGCCGCGGCGCCCCTGCGATCGCCCGCGTCGGCGCCCGCATGCTCGGCCGCGACCTGCCGCGATAGCGAGCTGCAGCGTCCAGGACAGAGAGGGGACTGTGTGTTTCCTGAACGGTGTATCGCAATGGCTATACACCGCCCAAAAAAGACAACCACCCTCCCCTCCCGCGTGCGCAGGAAGCCCCCGGCGGCGCATGCGCCGCCGGGCGGAGCCGCGCATGCGCGGCTCCGAGGCAGGGTCGCATGCGACCCTGCCAGCCGGGCCGCATGCGGCCCGGCGTCAGCTCCTGGCGCGCCCGGGCAATCGCGGGCGGCTACCCTTCCAGGTATGCCCGCTCAGGCCTACGCCGGCAAGGAGTGCGTGTGCCAGCTGCGCAGGGGTATCTGCGATCAGAGCTGCGTTCAGGGGATGCTCGACACCCCGTTCTACATCGCCTGCCTGAAACTGACCGGACGCCGCTGCGTGGTCGTGGGCGGCGGCGAGGTCGGGCTCGAGAAGGTCGAGGGGCTGCTCGCGTGCGACGGTCTCGTAACGGTGATCGCGCCCACCGCCAACGCGGCGCTGCAGGCGCTCGCGCGCGAGGGCTCGATCGTCTGGGAGCGGCGCGAGTACGGCGGGCCGGCGGACCTCGAGGGCACGTTCATGGCGATCGCGGCGACCGACGACACGGATGTGAACATCGCCGTCTATGAGGACGCGGAGCGCCGCGCGATGCTGGTCAACGTCGTCGACGTGCCGCCGCTGTGCAACTTCATCCTGCCCGCGATCGTGCGCAGCGGGCCGCTCGCGATCGCGATCTCCACCGCGGGCGCCTCGCCGGCGCTCGCCAAGCGCATGAAGCGCGAGATCGAAGGTCAGTTCGGCGCCGACTACGCGCGGCTGGCGGTGCTGCTGAACGAGGCGCGCGGCTGGGCCAAGGCGACGCTGCCCACCTACCAGGATCGCAAGGAGTTCTTCGAGTCGATCGTCGGCGGCGATCCCGACCCCGTGACGCTGCTGCGCGAGCGCCCCGGCGAGGCCGGCGAGGATGCGGTGCGCGAGCTGATAGCGCACGCGCAGCGCTCCCATGCGCCCGCCGCCGTCGGCGCCTGAGCGACTCGGTGCCGGGGTGCACGTGCTTCGCATCGACGCGCTCACGCGCCGCTTCGGCGAACGCGAGGCACTCGAGAACGTCTCGCTGGCGCTCCCCGCCGGGGCGACGCTGGTGGTGTTCGGCGCCAATGGCGCCGGCAAGACGACCCTGCTGCGGGTGCTCGCGACGCTTTTGCGCCCGCACACGGGGACCGTCGAGGTGCTCGGCTGCCAGCTGCCCGAGCAGGCGTGGGCTGCGCGCGGGCGGATCGGCCTGCTCGGCCACGAGCCGCTGCTCTATCGCGAGCTGACAGCCCGCGAGAACCTGCGCCTGCACGCCCGGCTGCACAACGTGCCCGACGACCGGATCGAGGAGCTGCTTGGGGTGCTGGCGCTGGCCGCGCGCGCGGATGAGCCGCTGCGCACTCTCTCGCGCGGAACGGTTCAGCGCGTGGCTGTCGCTCGCAGCGTGCTGCATGACCCCGAGCTGTTGCTGCTCGACGAGCCGCGCGCAAACCTCGATCCGGCGGCGGTCGAGATCGTCGAGCCGCTGATCGGGGCGCAGTCCGGGCGCACGCGGGTGCTCTGCAGCCACGATCCCGCGAGCGGGCTCGCCGAGGCGGACCTCGTGCTGGGGCTGCGCGAGGGCCGCACCGCTCTGCTCGCGCGCCCGCAGGAGACCGATCTCGATCAGATCGCGGAGCTCTATCGCTGATGAGCGCCACCGGCACCACCCCGGCGCAGGCCGGCCCGCTCGCCGATCGGGCGGACGCTGCGCCCGAGGCCGGGGCGGGGGCGGGCGGTGAGGGCCGGCGCCCGCCGGCACGCACCTCGAGCGTGCTCGCGGCGCTGCTGCGCAAGGAGCTGCTGGTCGAGCTGCGCACCCTGGAGTCGGTCCCGGGCATGTCGCTGTTCGCGCTCAGCACCTATGTCGTCTTTCACTTCGCGCTCAACCGCAACCACGTCGAAGGCGACCTCGCCGCGGGGGTGCTGTGGGTGACGCTGCTGTTCGCGGCGATGCTCGGGGTCAACAGGCTGTTCGTCGCCGACGCCGAGCAGGGGGGCTTCGATGGGTTCCTCCTGGCCCCCGTCGATCGCAGCGCGATGCTGTTCTCCAAGGCGCTGACGCTGCTCGGCTTCCTGGCGGTGCTGGAGCTGGTGGCGGTGCCTGCGTTCGCGCTGCTGCTGGGGCCGCCGCTGGGCTCGGGGCTGCCCGATCTGGTGGCCGTGCTCGTGCTCGCCGACCTCGGCGTGGCGGCCGTCGGGACGCTCGTCGGCGCCCTCGCGGTGCGCACTCGCGCGCGCGATCTGCTGGGGCCACTGCTAGCGCTGCCGCTGCTCGTGCCGGTCGCGATCGCCGCGGCGCGCGCGAGCTCGCCGCTGCTCGTGGCCGGCCACAGCGGCTCGCCCGCTGTGCGCTGGCTGCTGATGCTCGGGCTCTATGATCTTGTCTTTGGGCTGATCGCCTACGCGGTATTCGACTTTCTGATCGAGGACTGACCATGCAACCCCTCTACGGCAGGGGCCTCCGCCCGCTGAGCATCGCCACCGTGGTCGCGATGTCGCTGACGCTTGCGCTGGTCTTCTTCTACGCGCCCCTGGAAGCCGAACAGGGCTTCCTGCAGAAGATCTTCTACGTCCACGTGCCGCTCGCGATCGTCGCTTTGTGTGGCTTCGTCGTCGGCGGGCTGATGGGGATCCAGCACCTGCGCACGCGCGACTCGCGCTGGGACATGCGCTCCTACGTCGCGATCCACATCAGCCTGATCTTCGCCGTCGCGACTCTGATCACGGGCTCGATCTGGGCGAAGGGCTCGTGGGGGCACTGGTGGGTCTGGAGCGAGCCCACGCTGGTGTCCTTCCTGATCGTGTTCCTGCTCTACGCGACCTACCAGCCGCTGCGCTTCTCGATCGAAGACCCCGAGCGCCAGGCGCGCTACGCATCGGTGTTCGCGATCGTCGCCGGCGCGTTCGTGCCGCTGAACTTCCTCGCCGTGCGCCTGTCGACCGCATACCTGCACCCGCGCGTGCTCGGCAGCACCTCGAACCTGCCGCCGCAGATGGCCTTCACCTTCCTGGTCTCGCTGCTCGCGTTCGGGCTGCTCTACACGACGCTGTGCAAATACGAGCTCACCGTCAAGCACGCCCGCGCGCAGCTGCGCGCGCTCAAGCGCAGCCTCTCCGCCGAGGGCGCCCAGCCCGGTCAGCCGGGCCAGCGCCGGCGCAGCACCGCGCCCAGCCCCTCGGTGCCCGCGCCGCGTGCGCGGGTCGCGAGCGGGAGGTCCGCGCTGTGAGCCTCTCACCGCTCGCCGAGCTGCCCGCGCTGCCGCTGCACGAGGCGGGTAAGTACGTCGCTGGGGCCTATGTCGTGCTGTTCGCGCTGGTCCTGATCTACGTCGCGATCATGGCGATCCGCATGAGCCGCCTCGAGCGCGAGCTCGGCGAAGTGCTCGGCAGCGCGCAGGACCGCGACGCGCGCGAGAGCGCCCTGCAGGAGCGCCTCGCCCAGGCGCACGCCTCGACCGGGTCGCCTGGCGCCGAGGATCGGCAGCGCGCCGCCGGCGGCCTCGACGGGCAGATGACGGCCGGCGCGCAGGTGCCCGCGCAGGAGGCCGAGGAGCCGTGAGCGAGCTGCTGGCGCTCGGGATCTCCCACAAGACGGCTCCGGTCGCGGTACGCGAGCGGCTCGCCTTCGAGGAGACCCAGGCGCAGGAGTTCGCCGAGCAGGCGCTCGCGACGCCGGAGGTGCGCGAGGCGGTCGTGATCTCGACCTGCAACCGCACCGAGGTCTACCTGGTCGTCGGCGACTCGGTGCGCGCCGAGGGCGATGTGCTGAACGCGCTTGCCCAGCGCGCCGAGATCCGCCCGACGGAGCTGGCGGAGAGCATCTACTCGCCGCGCAACTGCGACGCCGCCCGTCACCTGTTCCGGGTGACCGCGGGCCTCGAGTCGATGATCGTCGGCGAGGCCGAGGTCCAGGGCCAGGTCAGGCGCGCCCACGAGGCGGCGCTCGAGGCTGGCGCGACGGGGCCGCTGACCAACCGCCTGTTCGCAGCCGCCCTCACGACCGGCAAGCGCGTGCGCTCGGAGACGGCGATCGGCTCCGGGCGTGCGAGCGTCCCCTCGGTGGCAGTCGAGCTCGCGGTCGCGGTGCTGGGCGCCGCGGATGGGGCCGACGGTCGCGAGCACACCGACCGCCGGGCTGTGCTGGGCGAGCGCCACGTCGTGATCCTCGGCGCGGGCGAGACCAGCGAGCTGACCGCGCGCGCCCTGGCCGAGCAGGGGGCGGGAACGATCTTCGTCGCCAACCGCCACGCCGACCGCGCCCTGCACCTGGCGCAGCGCTTCGGCGGCTCGGTGGTCGGCCTCGACGGCCTCCCCGACCAGCTCGAGCGGGCCGACATCGTCGTCTGCTCGACCTCCTCGCCACAGCCGATCGTCGGTCGCGAGGAGCTCGCGGAGGTGATGCGCAAGCGCGACTCGAGGCCCCTGCTGCTGATCGACATCGCGGTGCCGCGCGACGTCGACCCCGGCTGTGCGGAGCTCGATCGTGTGACGCTGTACGACATCGACGACCTGCAGGCGGTGGTGGCGCGCAATCTCGACTCGCGCGCCGAGGAGGTGCCGCGCGCCCAGGAGATCGTCGAGGAGGAGATCGTCCGGTTCGCGCGCTGGCTGGGCCAGCTCGACGTGCTGCCGACGATCACAGCGCTGCGCGAACACGGCACTGCGCTCGTCGACCAGGTGCTCGCGGAGAACGAGGGCCGCTGGGAGTCGGCATCGGCGCGCGACCTCGCGCGCATCGAGGCGATCGCCAGGGCGGTCATGACGCGGCTGCTGCACGAGCCCACGATTCGGCTGCGCAGCCATGGCGAGCGTGGGCACGCCAACATCGAGCTCGTGCGCGAACTCTTCGGCTTGCGCGAGGAAGATCACACCGACAGCGGCGCTCCGCTCGCGGAGGTGCGCTCGATCCACAGCCGGCGCCGGCGCTGATGCGCATCGGCAGCCGCGGCAGCGCGCTCGCGCTCGCGCAGGCGAAGCTTGTCGCGGGGCAGCTCGGGGGCGCCGAGATCGTCGTCGTCAGGACCAGCGGGGATCGCGGCTCGGGGCCCAGCGACAAGAGCCGCTGGGTCGACGCGATCGAGGATGCGCTGCTGGCGGGCGAGGTCGATATCGCGGTGCACTCGGCCAAGGACGTGCCGGTGGCGCTCGCCCCCGGGCTGATCCTGCTCGGCGGCCCCGAGCGGATCGCGGCCGAGGATGTGCTCTGCGGTGCTTCGACGCTCGAGCAGCTGGCGCAGGGCGCGCGCGTCGGCACCGCCAGCCTGCGCCGCGCCGCCCAGCTGCGCGCCGCCCGCGAGGACGTCGAGGTGCTCGGGCTCGCGGGCAACGTCGACACGCGACTGCGCAAGCTAGCCGCGGGTGAGTTCGACGCGATCGTCCTCGCTCGCGCGGGCCTGCAGCGGCTCGGAAGCGACGAGCCGGGCTGGGGGGCACTGGACCCCAGGCAGTTCGTGCCCGCGCCCGGACAGGGCATGCTCGCGCTCGAGGCTCGCGCAGCTGACGAGGGTCTGCACGAGCGGCTGGCAGCCGTTCTCGACCCAGCGTCCGGGACCTGCCTGCTGGCCGAGCGCGCACTCGCGCTCGAGCTGCAGGCGAGCTGCCACACGCCGCTCGGCGCCCACGCCCGGCATACTGACGAGGGGCGCCTGTCGCTGCGCGGCTGGGTCGGCCTGCCCGATGGCTCTGCCTGGATTCGCGATGAGCTCGAGGGAGATCTCGAGGAGCCCGAGGCGCTGGGCGCGCGCGTTGCCGCGCGAATGCTCGCCGCGGGCGCCGGCGGCCTGCTCGCGCGCGCACAGGAGATCGCAGCCGTTGCCGGCGCCTGAGTCGCAAGCCCCCTCCCCGCCTGGTCCAGCGGCGGGGCGTGTGTACCTCGTCGGCGCGGGCCCCGGGGACCCCGGGCTGCTGAGCGCGCGAGCGCTCGAGCTGATCGCGCGTGCCGATGCGATCCTCTATGACCGCCTCGTGCCGCGCGCAGCGCTCGACGGGGCGCGGGCGGATGCCCAGCTGTCGTTCGTCGGCAAGGAGGGGGGCGGAGACTCGGTGGCGCAGGAGCAGATCGTCGGTCTGCTGCTCGACCGAGCCCGCGAAGGGCTCGAGGTCGTAAGGCTCAAGGGCGGCGATCCGTTCGTGTTCGGTCGCGGCGGTGAGGAGGCTCTCGCGCTGCGCGCCGCTGGGATCGAGTACGAGGTCGTTCCCGGCATTCCCGCGGGCATCGCCGCGGCCGCTTACGCGGGCATACCCGTGACCCATCGCGGGCTCGCGAGCGCGGTGGCGCTCGTCACCGGTCACGAGGATCCCGGGAAGGGGCGCAGCGCGATCGACTGGGACGCGCTCGCGCGATTCCCCGGAACGCTCGTCTTCTACATGGGCGTGCGCAGGCTGCCGGCGATCGTCGACTCGCTGATCGCCGCCGGGCGCTCACCGCGAGAGCCCGCGGCTGTCATCGAACGCGGCACGCTGCCGGAGCAGCGCTGCGTGCTGGGCGAGCTCGCGACCATCGCCGAGCGGGCGGCCCAGGAGGACGTGCGCGCGCCCTCTGTGACGATCATCGGCGCAGTGGCAGCGCTCGCCGAGGAGCTCTCCTGGCGCCCGCCACAGCCGCTCAGCGGCCGCACCGTCGCCGTGACACGCGCGCGTGCCCAGGCCAGCTCGCTCGCGCAGCGGCTCGCATCGCTGGGGGCGCGCGTCGTGCAGGCGCCGGTGATTCGCACCCGGCCGCTCCCCGGGCCCCTGCCAGAGCTGGGTCGCTTCGACCTCATCTGCCTGACGAGCCCCACCGGAGTGGAGCAGCTGTTCGAGCGCCTGCGCGCGGAAGGCCTCGATGCGCGCGAGCTCGCCGGTGCCCGGATCGCGGTGATCGGCCCCGGCACCGAGAGCGCGCTCGCCGCGCAGGGGATCGCCGCGGACATCGTCCCCGAGCACGCCATCGCCGAGGGCCTCTTGGAGGAGCTCGCGAGCCTCGATCCGGCCCCTCGCAGCGTGTTGCTCGCGCGGGCGCGCGAGGGACGCGAGCTGCTGGTCGATGCGCTGCGCAACCGGGGCATCGAGGTGGAGGTGCTGGCGCTGTATGAGACCGTCGCCGAGGCGCCGCCGGAGCGGCTGCTGGCCGAGGCGCTCGAAGGCGACTACATCACGTTCGCCTCCGCATCTACCGTGCGCTTCTTCCTCGCAGCGCTCGGCGACCTCGAGGGCCTGGAGCGCGGTGGGCACGAGGCGCTGCTGTCTGGCCCGCGCATCGTCTCGATCGGCCCGATCACGAGCGAGGCCCTGCGCGAGCGCGGCATCCAGCCGCACGTCGAGGCGGCCACGCACGATCTCGATGGGCTCATCGAGGCGCTGGTCGCGGACGCTGCGACGCGGCCGGGCTGAGGATCAGGTGAGTCCCGCGCTCGGCAACCCCCGGGTCCACCTGCGCAGCACCGACTCCACCAACGATCGCCTGCGTGCTCTCGCGATCGCGGGCGCGCCGCACGGGACTCTCGTCACCGCCGCCGAGCAGTCGGCCGGACGCGGGCGCCAGGGCCGGCGCTGGTCGGCGCCCGCCGGCAGCTCGCTGCTGGCCTCGCTGCTGCTGCGCGCCGAGCAGATGCCCGCGTCCGCTCGCGCGACGCCGTCGCTGCCAAGGCTCCTGCCGCTGATCGCAGCGGTCGCAGTCTGCGACGTGGCCGGCGCCGAGGCGCAGATCAAGTGGCCCAACGACATCGTTCTCGTACGCGAGGGAGCGCTCGCCAAGCTCGCGGGCATCCTCGCCGAGGGAAGGCCCCAGGACGGCTGGGCGGTGCTCGGCATCGGCCTCAACGTGGCGGTGCGCCTGCAGGATCTCCCCGCCGAGCTGCGCTCGAGCGCCGCCACGCTCGGCCAGCCGCCGCAGGCTGTCGAGCCGCTGCTCGAGCGCCTGTTGCAGGCGCTACAGCGACGGTTGCAGGAGCGCCCCGCCGAGACGCTCGACAGCTACCGCAGCCGCGACGCCCTGCGCGGGCGCTACATCGCCTGGGGCGCGGGCGGCTCGGGCGAGGGCCAGGCACAGGGCATCGACGGCGAGGGCCGGCTGGTCGTCGCCCTTCGCGAGGGCGGCCACGCGACGCTCGAGTCCGGCGAGGTGCACCTGCGCCTGCAGGACTCTTCCCCGCAGTAGCTCAGGCCGCTGGCTCTCAGGCCGCGGGCTCTCCTCTGCGTGCGCGGCCCCGCGCGCGCGATTTGCGCTTCTCGGGCTCGCGCTTCCCGGGCTCGCCCTCCGGCGTCGAGCTCTCGGCGGCCCCGCCGGACAAAGGCCCCTGATCGACGCCGGACCCAGGCCCTTGATCGACGCCGGACGCAGGCCCCTGATCGACGCCGGACGCAGGCCCCTGATCGACGCCGGACGCAGGCCCCTCCGACGGCTCGCCGCCGGGCTGCGCGCGCGCCGGCAGCGAGCCGTTGGGGCTGTCGAGAAGCGGCTGCTGCGCCTGCTCTCCTGGCCCCCGCTGCTCAGCCTGCTGGCGCTCCTCGGTTGGCGTCTCGCCGGTCGCGGCCGCAGAGCTCGGGCCCTGACTGGCGCTCGTGGCCTGGCTGGGCCTCGGGGCGGCGTCCTTGGGCGAGCCCTTGCGCTTGCGCCGGTTGCTGCGTGCGCGGCGCTTGGGGAAGTTGCGCAGCAGCTCGCGGGCCAGCGCCGGTGGCTTGCGGGCCATCCGCGTGCGAGCGCCCCGGAGCGCCTCTTCGGCCTCGGGGGTGTGCGCGAGCGCCGCTGCCAGCAGAGCCGCGGCGAGGCGGCGGTCCTGCTTTCGCGCCGCGTGGATCAGGCGCCGGGCGTTGCGCGCGTGGGCGCCGCCGGAGGAGTTGACGAGCAGGCCCAGCAGCCGCTTGGTCTCGGGCCAGCGCTGGACCGCATACTCCTCATGGACCTCGCGGGTGTAGGAGGCGAGACGCCAGATCCAGGCGTTGGCCTGGTCGCGCCTGCCGATCCGTCGCTCGACGAGCGCGCGCAGCATCACCTTCGAGGCCTCGCGGCGCTCGTCGCGCGGCCACCCGCCGATGATGTCGATCGCGGTGTCGAACGCGTCGGGATCGCGCAGCGCGGCGATGTCGGTCAGCGCGCGCAGGCGCAGCTGGGGGTTCTTGTTGCGCTGCACAGCGGTTATCAGGAAGCGGCCCTTGAGCTCGCCGCCGCGGTCGAAGTGCAGCATCGCGCGCGCCCGGCGCCAGCCGGCTGGAGTGACGCGTGCGCCCGCGAGCGCAGCCCATACGTGCTGCTCGCCGTAGTCGAGGTTCTCCACCGCGATCCGCCACAGCTCGCGCTCGAAGACCTGAAAGCGCCGCTCCTCCTCGGCGCACACGGGCAGCACCCGGCGCTCGACTCGCATCCGCCGTCCGCGACCGCGGCGCACCGGGCCGACGACGATCGCGCCGCCGCGGTAGACGTCGCGGTCGAGCAGCGAGTGCAGCGTCACCACCGGGTCGTCGTTCTTGGTCGCGGGGTGCACGAAATCGACGACCAGCCCCGCCTCCTTGCCGGGATGGCGGCGCGTGACGCGGCCGACCCGCTGCTGGTAGATGCGCTTGGAGGCGGTCGGCGCGAGGTGCACGCAGACCGTCGCGCGGGGGCTGTTCCAGCCCTCGGCGAGCAGCTGCGCGTTGATCAGCACGTCGATCGCGCCGCGCTCGTAACGAGCCAGCACCTCGGCGAGCTGGCGCTTGGGCGTCTCGCCGGAGACCGCCTGCGCCTTCAGGCCCTCGGCGCGGAAGGCCTCGGCGAGGTTGTAGGCGTGCTGCACTCCCGCCGCGTAGACGACCCCGGGAACGCCGTTGAAGCGGGTCTTGTAGAGGTTCGCCGCCGCCATGTTGAACGGCTGCTGGTCCAGCAGCTCGGCGAGCTCCTCCTGGTCGAACTCGGTATCGACCTCTCCCCGGCGCAGGGGCACCTTGGCGATCGTGCGCACGCCGACGCCGGGCGAGATTCGCACGCAGCGAAGCGGCGAGATCACCCCCCGGCGCGCAGCCTGGGCGAGGTCGAAGCGCGAGGTCTGAGTCGGGAACAGGTCGGTGACGTGACGAGCGATCAGCGCGCCTGTCGCGGTCATGCCGATGAAGATCGGCCCCGTCCAGGCCCTGATCGCGCCGCTCGTCTTCTCGCCCAGGGCAGTGTGTGCCTCGTCGCAGATCACGATCGTGTAGGCGCTCGAGATCTTGCCCGCGTTGCGCACGAACCACTGGTAGGTCTCGACCGTCACCGGCCCTTTGACCGAGTCCTCGCCTTTCAGCAGCGGCCGCGATATGCGGGTCGAGTAGCCGCGCTCGCGCAGCTCGCCGTGGAACTGGTCGACGAGGTTGCGCCGGTGGGTGAGGATCAGGATCCCGCCGGTCCGCGAACCCTCGACGAAGCCCAGCGCGGCGACGGTCTTGCCGGCGCCGGTCGCGTGCTCGAACCAGAACCGCTTGGCCGCGTTCGGGTCCTCGGGCTGGTCGGCGAGCGACTCGTCCTCTTCCCGGGACCAGTCGGCGTCCTCCTCGTCCTCGTCGTCTTCGACCTCCGTCTCCTGCACGAGCTCCTCGGCCGCGGGCTCGAGCTCCTCGCCGTTCAGCTCGCCCTCGGCGAGCAGATCCTCGTCGTCCGCGTCATCCTCGCTGTCGTCGGGAGCGGCGCGCTGGACCGGGCCGAGATCCTCGTCGTCCTCGGCTTCGTCGCTGTCCTCGTCGGACTCGTCCTCGTCGTCTTCGGCATCCTCGTCGTAACCGTCCTCGCGCTCGCCATCGCGCGCGCCCGTCGCCTCGGCGACGGCCGTGTCGGAGTCGGGCGCGGGTCCGTCCTCGGGCCCGAAGATCGCCGCCGATGCGAGCAGTTCGGGCGAGGCGGCGCTTGCGCCGTTGCCGTTTTCGCTCGCCCGCTGGGCCTCCGCGAGCAGCGCGGTGAGCGTTCCCGACAGCGCGTCGACCTGATGCGCCGAGAGCACGGTCCCGTCGGCGAGCTTCGGCTCGTCCTCGGACAGCAGCCGCTCCAGCCCCAGCAGCAGCGAGAATTCCCGCCGCCAGGCGGTCGACGGGTGCTTGGCGCCGGCCTCGAGCTCGGCCAGCGCCTGGTCGAGCGCGCGGCGGCGCGGAGAGCCGGGCGCGAGCGCAACCGTCGCGTCCTCGCCTTCGTGGAGGAAGCGATCGTGCACGAACTTCTCCGCGCGCTTGATTTCGGCTGAAGTGGGAATGGGCGCGACCGCAACGGCCACTGAAGTGGACTCCGCCATCCTGAGGCTCGTGGACTTCGAGACGGAGCAGCCGCAGAAAATTGCTTTCGCGGCGCTCGAGGCTGCCGACTGATGCCGGCTCCTAGCCGGGCGCTTCAGAGCGTCCCGGCTCTGACTTGTCCCCAGCATATAGCACGCCGGGGCCGGTTTGAAGCTCGCGCGTATCTGCCACCCTTAGCGCGATGACCCGGATCGCCCCCGCGCGGCTGCTCGCGATCCTCGCCGGCGTGGCCGTCGCGGCGCTGCTGGTGCTCGGGCTGGTCGAGCTCGCAGGCCGATCATCGTCCTCCTCGCAGGGACCCGGTGGTGAGGCGGAGCACCTGACGCTCGGGCAGATCGAGGCGCGGCTCGCGGGCTCGCCGCCGGCGCTTGCGGCGCTGCACGCGCAGTCCAGCCAGGTGCTCGTGGGTGGGGGCAGGGCACTTCATGCGCGCATCGCGGCGCTGCACGGCTATCCGCTCGTGATCAACAAGTGGGCCTCGTGGTGCGTTCCCTGCCAGTCCGAGCGCGGCGCCTTTCAGCAGGCGTCGCTCGCGTTCGGCCATTCGGTCGCGTTTCTCGGGGTCGACTCCGGCGAGCCCACGATCGCCGGCGGGCAGGCGTTCGTGCGCGTGCGGCTGCTCGCCTATCCGAGCTACTACGACAAGAGCGGTCAGCTGGGCACTGAAGTGACCGACTCCTCCTTCACCCCCGTCACCGTCTTCTACAACCGCGCGGGCAGCGAGTACATCCACCAGGGCCCCTACCCGAGCGCCGCGAAGCTCGAACGGGACATCCGGCGCTACGCGTTGGATGCATGATGCGTGCCTGAGATCCGCATCGACCCGCTGAGCGGGCACCGTACGATCGTCGCCGGCGAGCGCTCGCGCAGGCCCGGTGGCGAGCCGCGCTGCGATCCGCCCGAGCCGATCGACGCCGAGCGCGATCCGTTCGCCGAGGGCCACGAGGACCGCACGCCCCCCGAGCTCTATGCGGTGCGGCCAGATGGCGGTCCCCCGGACTCGCCGGGCTGGACGGTGAGGGTGGTGCCGAACCTCTACCCAGCCCTGGCCCCGCCGGGCAGCGACGGCCTCGACGGACGCGTGTCCGCGGGAGTCGGCGTGATGGGGGCTTCAGAGCGCGGAGGCTCGGTGCAGAGCGCCGAGCAGCCAAGCGAGTGGCGCCAGAGCGCGCGCAGCCCGGGCTCCTCGGAGCTGCTCACCTCGCTGGCTGCCGTTGGGGCGCACGAGGTGATCATCAACGGACCGCAGCCGGTGCAGTCGCTCGCGGAGCTGCCGGCCGAGCAGGTCGCCACGGCCGTTGAGGCCTGGCGCGCGCGCATGCGCGTCCACGCGGACAGCGCCTACGTGCAGCTGATCGTAAACGAGCGCCGCGAGGCGGGCGCCTCGCTGCTGCACACCCACGCGCAGCTGTATGCGCTCGGCTTCGTGCCCGCCGATATCGCCCGCGAGCGCGAGCGCTCGGGTGCCTACGCGACCCGCACGATGGGCCACGACCTGCTCGAGGACGTGATCGCCGAGGAGGTTCGCGTCGGCGAGCGGATTGTGGCGATCGACGATCAGGCGGTGCTGCTGGCCCCCTATGCGTCACGGCTGCCGCTGCAGCTGATGCTCGCGCCGCGCCGCCCGCGCGCGCGCTTCGAGGAGGATTCCGGCGGCGCCGCGCTGCTGCACGACGGCCTGCGCCGGCTCGCGCGGCTGCTCGGCTCGAGCCCGCCGCTGAACATGTGGGTGCGCACAGCCCCGCGCGGGGTCGAGCGCTTCTGCTGGCGGATCGAAATCGCCCCCCGTCTCACGCATCTGGCCGGCCTGGAGCTGTCGACGGGGCTGAACCTCAACATCGTCGCTCCCGAGGACGCGGCTTCGCTGCTGCGCGAGGCGTGAGCGCGGGCCGATCCGGCGCAGGCGCGACGCGGGGCGTGCGGGCGCAGCGATAGCCTGGCGGAAGGATGCCTCCCGAGCAGCGCTTCGTCCCCCGCTTCGCCGCCGAGCCGGCACAGGAGGCGCTTCCCTATGGACGCTGGGCGGAGCGGCTCGCGCACGAGTTCCTCGGCGCCTGCATCGCTCTGCGCGAGGATGAAAGCGACCTCGGCGAGCCGGGGGAGATCGTTTGGTACCCGGATCGCAGCTGGCATGGACGCACCTACGTGCCGGCCAGCACGATCACGACCCGCGGGCTCGAGATGTTCGGCTACGTCCGCTTCGCGCCCGCCCGGGAGGGAGAGGATCCGAGCGAGTTCTTCGCGTACGCCGACTTCACCGAGGAGACCGCCGATCGCAATCCCGACTGGAAGCTCGACCTGTGCGAGGAGACGATCGGCCGCTGGCGCGGGCACGGCGGCGGCGTGGCGAGCATGACGCTCGTCTGGGGCCGGCCGCTGATAGCCGGTGGACGCGTGGCCACCGCCGAGCTCGCCGACCTGGTGGTCGACCAGTGCGAGCTGATGGAGGAGCGCTTCACGCTGATCGCGCCCGACGACTACGGGGGCGATCTGCTCGAGATCAAGCTCTACGGCGGCAAAGCTCAGGAGCTGGCGCGTGAGTCGCTGTATGCGGAGGGCGAGGACGGCGAGGACGAGGACGCCGGCGTCTCGCCCGCGGGCGCCGAGGAGGAGATCGCCGCAGGCGGACATGAGAACGGCGGGCCGGCTCCGGCTGGATAGCCGCGGCCGGAGCAGGTTATGACAGGCTTGCGAGCGATGCGCGAGGCCGTCATCTGTGAGCCGCTCAGAACCGCCGTCGGGGGCTTCGGCGGGGTGTTTCGCGATGTCTCGCCGAACGCGCTCGCCGCTAGCGTGATCGCAGGGCTCGTGCGGCGCACCTCGCTGCCGGCCGAGGAGATCGACGACGTGATCCTCGGACAGGGCTATCCCAATGGAGAGGCGCCGGCGATCGGCAGGGTCGCAGCGCTCGACGCGGGCCTGCCGATCGCCGTGCCGGGCCTGCAGATCGACAGGCGCTGCGGGGCCGGCCTGCAGGCGATCATGCTGGCCTGTATGCAGGTGCAGACGGGGGCTTCCGAGCTCGTGCTCGCGGGCGGCGCCGAGAGCATGAGCCAGGCCGAGTTCTACGCCCTGGGCCTGCGCTGGGGGATCGGGGGCGGAGGCACGCGCCTCGAGGATCGGCTCGCGCGCCCGCGGGTGACCGCCGGCGGCCGCGACCATCCGATCGCCGGCGGCATGATCGAGACCGCCGAGAACCTCCGGCGCGAGTACCGCATCTCCCGCGCCGAGCAGGATGAGCTCGCGCTGCGCTCACATCGACTCGCGATCGCTGCCCAGCAGAGCGGTGTGTTCGGGCAGGAGATCGTGCCTGTCGCGGTCGAGACGCGTCGCGAGCAGCTGCTGATCGAGCGCGACGAGCACCCGCGCGAGGACACGAGCCTCGAGCGTCTCGGCGCCCTGCGTCCGCTGATGGCAAAGAGCGACCCCGACGCGACGGTCACCGCCGGCAACGCCAGCGGCCAGAACGATGCGGCGGCCGTCTGCATCGTGACCCACCCCGAGAAGGCGCGAGAGCTGGGCCTGCAGCCGTTCGCCCGGCTCGTCTCGTGGGCTGTCGCGGGCGTCGCGCCCGAGACGATGGGCATCGGCCCGATCCCCGCGACCAGCCGCGCCCTGGAGCGCGCGGGGCTGACTCTCGCCGACATCGATCTGATCGAGCTCAACGAGGCGTTTGCCGCGCAGGTGCTCGCTGTGCTGCGTGAGTGGGACCTGCCCGACGGGCTCGAGCGCGTCAACGTCAACGGCTCGGGCATCTCCCTCGGCCATCCGATCGGAGCGACCGGCGGACGGATACTCGCGACCTTGCTGCGCGAGCTGCGCCGGCGCGAAGGACAGTTCGGTCTCGAGACCATGTGCATCGGCGGCGGCCAGGGGATGGCCGCGATCTTCGAGAGCTTCGGCCCGGGGGCCGGCTAGCTCGACGGCAGGGCGCGGGTGGCTCGGCGCGCTTGGCGTCGGACGTCGGGCGTGCGTCGGGCGTGCGCCTGCCGTCGGGCGGCGATTCAGTGCCCCGCGGCGGCTTCTTCGCGTTCGCGTTTCTTGTACGCGGCGACTTCCTGGGCTTCTTCGCGTTCGAACTTCTTGCGGGCTTCTTCTTCGGCTGGGGTTTCGCCGGCTTTCTTCTTCTTGGCAGGCGTCTTCTGCTTCTGCGAGCTCTGCTTGTTGCTTTCGTGCGAGGAATGGCTCTTGTGTGAGCTGCTCGGTCGTTTGCCGCCGTGTCCCGATTGCTTCTTCGCGGCAGCCGCAGCCGCCGCCGCAGCTTCGGCGCGCTTGCGGGCTTGTTCCCGTTTGTGGGCGATTTCGGCGTCTTCGGCCTGTTCGCTCTGCTTGAAGCGCGCTTCGGCTGCCTGCTGGCGCTTCTTGGCTTCGGCTTCCGCGCTTTCTTCGCCGCCCTGAGATTCTTCTGCGGAGTTGCTCTTGGAGCCGCCCGAGGAGCTCCCGCAGCCGGCGATCGGGGCGGCCAGCGCCAGCGCCAGCAGCCCGAGCAGCGCAAGTCGCCCGCTGCGCGGTTCGCGGAGGCGCTCGCCGATGCGCCCTGCGGCGCTCACGATCGCACGTGCCATCGTTCAGCCTTCCGGTTGCGCAGGCGCCGGCTGCTGGGCGTTCTGCGGGGTCGTGATCGCCTGTGGGGTGCTCGCGGCTTCGGTCGTGGTCACTGTCTGTTTCTTCTTCTTGGCTTCGCGGCGCTTCTGGGCTTCTGCCTTGGATGTCTCTTCCTGCTTCTTGGCCTTCGCGGCGGCTGCTTCTTCCTTCTTCTTGGCTTCCCGCGCGGCGGCTCGTTCGCGTCGCTTGGCCTTCGCTTCGGCGGCGGCGAGCGTCCTCTTTGCCCTCGTTTCGGCTGCTTCCTGTCGGCGCTGCGCTTCTAGCTCCGAGAGCATTTCGCGATTTTTGGCCGTTTCGGTGGCTTCTTCGCGCTTCTGGTAGGCGGCTTCTTCGCCGCGTTCGTTGGCTTCTTCTTCCTTGCCTTCCTGAACTTCCGTGTTTGATCCAGCGGCACCTGCGCCGCGGCCCGCGCCGCTTCCGCAGCCCGCGAGCGGAACTGCCAGTGCCAGTATCGCCACGCAGGCAAGCAGCACTCGCAATGCTCCACGACATCTCATCAGATCACCTACGCAGATGCGGCGGCTGCAAGTGCTCCCGCAAGCACCTGTGCACGCCGCTGGCCCCGGCGCCCGGCCCCCCGCCCCGCCGTCGCCGCGCGCGCCGCGACGCCGACTCGATGATCGATCCGCGAAGACATGCACCTCACGCTACCAGCAGCAATCGCAGCGCTCAAGCGGTGGGCGCGGGACCTCAGGCGGCCGGCAGCGCCGCTGCCGTGAGGTGTGGGCGCTGATCGTCGAGGCCTTCGAGATCCGCGGAGAGCCCGGGCGCCAGCGCCACGAAAGCGCGGACCAGCGCCGGGTCGAAGTGGGAGCCGGCGCCGCGTTCGAGCTGAGCGAGCGCCTCCTGCAGGCCCCATGACTCCTTGTAGGGGCGCTTCGCCAGCAGCGCATCGTAGACGTCGCAGACCGCACAGATGCGACCGACCAGCGGGATCTCCTCACCCTTCAGGCCGGCGGGATAACCGCTGCCGTCCCAGCGCTCGTGATGTGAACGTGCGATCGTCTCGGCCATCTGCACGAGCGGATTGGCCGAGCCCGCCAGGATCTCGCCGCCCGTCTCGGGGTGGGTGCGGATCACCGCCCACTCCTCTTCGTCGAGCCCGCCCGGCTTCAGCAGGATGCGATCCGGGATTCCGATCTTGCCGATGTCGTGCATCGCGCTCGCATAGCGCAGCATTCGCGCCTGCTCGGGATCGAAGCCGATCGCGAGCGACAGCCGCTCGCAGAGCACGCCGATCCGCTGGATGTGCTCGCCGGTCTCGTTGTCGCGGAACTCGACCGCGTGCGCGAGGCGCTGGATCAGCTCGAGCTGGCTCTCCCCGAGCGCTCGCGAGAAGGCGTTGCGTTCGACGAACGCGCCGACATAGTTGGCCGCCACCATCCCCGCCATACCCAGCGCGCAGGCGACGAGCGGGTAGGTGACCACCAGCACGGTGCCGGAGTCGAACGCCAATTGCGCGAGCACCACGTAGGCGCCGGCGAGGGCGAGGGCGACCGCCGCCGAGGCGAGCACGCGCAGACGCAGCGACGCGAGCGGCGCCAGCGAGCCGGCGAGCACGATCGCCAGCAGCGCAAGCCAGGCGGGGCCGGGCTGGAGTGGGTTGCCGTGCAGGGCGCTCCAGACTGCGTTGGCCTGGATCTCCGGCCCCGCCATCGGGTTCGAGGACGCGGTGGAGGTCGGGTGAACGTCCTGCAGTGTCGGCGCCGAGACGCCGACCACCACGACCTTGCCCGCGAACACGCGCGGATTCACCCGTCCCTTGAGGACGTCCGAGAACGAGACCGTGGGGATCGTTCCGGGCGGTCCCCGGAAGTCGATCAGCGCCCCCGAGCGACCGAAGCGATCGCTCGCGACGCGATGTCCGTCGATCGCGGCCGCAGCGACGGCGAGGCTCTCCAACCCGAGCTCCTTGTATGGATAGCGACGGATCACCCCACCTGAGTCCGCCGGCAGGTTGCTGGCGGCCGCGCGTGAGTGGACCGCGCGAAGGTTCGCTTCTCCGCCGAGCACCTCGGTCTGGCCGGCCGAGTTCACTTCTGTGGTCGCGAGCACGACTTTGCCGGCGCGCCCGATCGCGTCGTACAGGGCGAGGTCCTGGCGCGGCGTCGTCGGCTCGGTGAACTGCACGTCGTAGACGATCGTCCGCGCATGGTCGGCGTGCAGGCGTTCGATCACCGCTCCATGCAGTGATCGCGGAAACGGCCACTGCAGGTGCAGTTCGGAGAAGGTCTTGTCGTCGATCGCTACCACCGCCACGTCCGTGGGCCGCGATGAGCCGCGCAGCCCGAAGCGCATGTCGAGCGTTTCGTGCTCGAGCCGCGGCCATGCTTCGGTTACGTACGCAGCGATGCCAGCGGTGACCGCGAACAGCGCCGCGATCACGATCGCCGCCGCCTTCGGTGAGCGTTTCAGGCGCTCGCGCAACCGCGCACCCGCCCTCGCGTCAACCTCGAGCGAGCCAGCGGCGGCCCGCGTGCACCATCACCGTCTGGTGGGTGCGCAGCGAGCGGACGCTCACGAGCCCACGGCGCACGATCGTCAGCGTGCCATCGCAGCGCTCCTCGGACGCCCATTCGGTGCCCCGCACCGTCGCGACGCTGTTCTGCCCGCGGGTGCTGAAGTGTCCGCCGTGGTCCTTCGCCCACAGGTTTGGCGCCGGCGCGGGCGTCCGTGCGCTCGCCGCCGAGGCCCTCGCCGCGCCCGCGCCCCGGCGCCGGCAGCCGGCGCGGCTGGGTGGCGGCATCACGAACGTGGTCATGCCGCCGCTGGCGGCGCGCTGGCGAAGCGTGAAAGCGCCTGCCCACACGGTCACCGACTGGCTCGCTCCCCCGCCGGCCGCCAGCGTCAGTACCGCGACTCCATGGGTCGCATCCACAAACGATCCGACGGGGACGTCTGCGCTGTCGCCGAGCGCCCGCTCGCCGCGCGAGCCCGCGACGCGCACGAGCACGGTCCCCGAGAGCACCTGCGCGAGCGCCGTGTGACCGAGCTCGGGGGGCGCGACGGCCGATCCGAGCGAGCCGAGCGGCGAGCTCAGCCCGGAGGCCTGGGTGAGCGCGGCTGTACGCGTTGGCCCGCCCGGGCCCGAGAACGGCGCGGGCAGCACCGGGATCGCGGTGGTGAAGCTGATATCGGCACCATATGTGGTTCCCGCCTGACAGCCGCTGCAGTTGCTGGCGACGATGCGGTAGTGGTAGGTGGTGCCGGGGTGCAGCTCGGTGAGCGTCTGTGAGAGTTCGTGCACGGAGCTGTCCGAGCCCACGCTCGCATCGCTGAGCGGCGCCTCGTTGCCATAGGCGGTGGTTTCGCCCCAGTCGAAGTGGTAGGTGGTGCTCTGGCCGAGCGGGTTGACCGATCCGCTCATCGTCGCGCCGGTCAGGGCGACTCCCTGTGGCGCTTGCGTCGTGAGCGCGGGCGCAGGAATGGTGGTGAAGCTGATATCGGCGCCATATGTGGTTCCCGCCTGACAGCCGCTGCAGTTGCTGGCGACGATGCGGTAGTGGTAGGTGGTGCCGGGGTGCAGCTCGGTGAGCGTCTGTGAGAGTTCGTGCACGGAGCTGTCCGAGCCCACGCTCGCATCGCTGAGCGGCGCCTCGTTGCCATAGGCGGTGGTTTCGCCCCAGTCGAAGTGGTAGGTGGTGCTCTGGCCGAGCGGGTTGACCGATCCGCTCATCGTCGCGCCGGTCAGGGCGACTCCTTGTGGCGCTTGCGTCGTGAGCGCGGGCGCAGGAATGGTGGTGAAGCTGATATCGGCGCCATATGTGGTTCCCGCCTGACAGCCGCTGCAGTTGCTGGCGACGATGCGGTAGTGGTAGGTGGTGCCGGGGTGCAGCTCGGTGAGCGTCTGTGAGAGTTCGTGCACGGAGCTGTCCGAGCCCACGCTCGCATCGCTGAGCGGCGCCTCGTTGCCATAGGCGGTGGTTTCGCCCCAGTCGAAGTGGTAGGTGGTCGCTGCGCCGCGTGGGTTGACGGTCCCGGTCAGCGTCGCGCTCGTCAGGCCGACCGCTTCGACAGTTTCGGTCGCGGCGCTCGGCGGAGAGGCGGTGGTGAACGCCTGGTCGGCGCCATAGCTGGTGCCTTCTGCGCAGCCACCGCAGTTGCTGGCGACGACGCGGAAGTGATAGGTGTGGTCGGCGAGCAGCCCCGTGAGTTCGTTTTCGAGCGCATGTTTGCTCGCGTCCGAGCCGACGCTGGCGTCGCTTGCGGGAATTTTGCCGCCATACGCGGTGGTTTCGCCCCATTCGAAGTGATATGTGGTCGCGTGTCCCTGGGGGTTCACAGTCGCATTGAGCATCGCGCTCGTCAGCATCACCGCGGTGGCCGGCTGCGTCGTGGCGGTCGGCGGGCTCGCGGTGGTGAATGTCTGATCGGCGCCATCGGTCGTGCCGGTGGCGTTCGTGGCGAGCGCCCGGAAGTGGTACAGGGTTCCCGGCGCGAGCCCGCTGATCGGCGTCGAGACCGTCACGGCGCTCGAGCCGCTGCCCGCCGAGCCGCTCGTCGTCTGGGTCCCATAGGACGTGGTGGTCCCGTATTCGAAGCGATAGGTGCTCGCCTGCGAGTCCGGATCGACATGCGCTTCGAGCGTCGCCGTCTGCTCGCTGACGCTCGTGGCCAGCGCACCGGTCACGCCGGGCGCGACCGTCATCGTGCCGATCTGCCCGAACCCCCCCAGCTCGGTGAACCAGAGCTTGCCGTCTCCTCCCGTCACGATGTTCAGCGGTTCGCTCAGCAGCGTCGGCGTGTCGCGCTCGGTGATCGTGCCCGCCGGCGCGATCTCACCGATTTCTCCGACGCCGGAGGGCTCGGCGAAGTAGATGTTGCCGTCGTTGCCGGCACCGATACCCGCCGGTTCGACGTCGGTGGTGAGGCCGCTCGTGAACTCTGTGATGGTGCCGCTCGGGGTTATCCGGCCGATCCGTCCGGGGTTCGCGGACTCGGTGAACCAGAGGTCGCCTTCGGGGCCGGTGGCGATGCCGTCCGGCTCGGAGTTGTGCGTGAGCCCGGTGGTGAACTCGGTGATGGCGCCGCTCGGGGTGATCCGGCCGATCCGTCCGGGGTTCGCCAACTCGGTGAACCAGAGGTCGCCTTCGGGTCCGGTGGCGATGCCTTCGGGCCTGCTGTTCTGGGTCAAGCCGGTCGTGAATTCAGTCACCGACCCAGCCGTTGTGATGCGTCCGATCGCGCCATGATTGCCCTGCTCGGTGAACCACAGGTCGCCTTCCTGCCCGGCTGTGATGCCGTGCGGTTCGCTTCCTTTCGCGGCGTTGAACTCTTTGATCGACCCGGAGGTCGTGATCTCGCCGATCTTGCCGGAGCTCGGCTCGGCGAACCACAGCTCGCCGTTCGACCCCGCGACGATGCCAGCGGCGGGTGCGTTGAGGCCGCTCGTGAATTCAGTGACGCCGCCGGACGGCGTGATGCGCCCGATCGCTCCGGGGCCCGTCGCCTCGGTGAACCAGACGTTCCCGTCCGGCCCTGCCGCGATCACGAGCGGCTGGGTACCGTGCGAGGGCAGTGGGTACTCGGTGATCGTCGGCGTCGCGCTCGCCTGCCCACAGCAGATCAGCATGGCCACCAGCGCCGGCGCGAGCAGCGCCGGGCCAGTGCGCCCGAGCAAGCGCTTGCGGCCATCCATACACGCGCCTTCGGCCAATGCGGGGTTGTCTTTTAGTCGCGGCGCTGACTTTGCGCGGAAAGCGTCTCGCGTCGGCGGACGTGCTGGTGGGTCAGGCGGGGCTCTCTCGCGCCAGCGCATCGACACGCTGGGGATAGAACGCGACGTGCCCCTTGATCTGTGCGACAGCCGCGAAGGGAGCCCGATAGGCCTACGACAGCGTGTCACGAACATCGGCGTGGAGCCCTTCCAGATCGCGACCCAATCCCGACTGCTGCTCGATGACGCTACGTTCTGGCACACCGAAGCCTGCTTCCTCCCCCGTCGGCGGCGCCCCAATCGAGGCCAAAGTGGCCAAATAGCCGGGCATCTCGTAGATGCCCCCGCCAGGAGTCGAACCTGGATCTACCGCTTAGGAGGCCGTATCGAGGCCCACGCTTATGGCCCGGAAACGCTGGGCACTCCCGTGGATTCAGGGCAACCAGGCAGGCGCGCGCACCCCGGAGACACCCCGAGGGGACCGCTATCCGGCAGTGGCGGGCACTCCACTGCCAGGTCGGGGTGCCTAGGCACGCTGAGCGCAACTACCGAGTTGAAAGGGAGCACGATGCCTAGCCCCACGAAAGCCAAGACCGCGAGAGGCTCCTCGCCGGTGAGCCCGGTAGCCCACACAAACCGCACACCTAAAAAAGACCCGGTACCCGAGTGGACGGCGACGTTCCTGACGCACCTGCGGTTCCGCGGCTCGATCTCCGCCGCCGCCAGGGCGACAAGGGTCGGCAGGCGCACCGTCTACGACCTGCGAGCGCGAGAGCCATGGTTCGACAAGATGATCAAGGAGATTGCCGAGGAGTGCGTCGAGGAGGTGGAGTCCACGCTGTATCAGCGCGCGGTGTCCGGTGCGTCAGACACGGCAATCATCTTCTTTCTGAAGACCCGCAAGCCCGAGGTCTACGGCGACAAGCTCAGGGCCGAGCAGATCGAGCTGATAAGGCAGGAAGCCCGAGAGCAGGTCCGCGCTGAGCTGCGAAGCGAGCTCGAGCGACTCACGCCCGAGGCGCGCAAGATCCTGGTGGCTGCGATCCCGGCGTCGTGATCACGAGCAACCTCGCTCTACTTCTGCTAATTCAGAAGCACCACGGATAGCGTTCGCGCAGTTCTGCGCGTTCACCGGCGCTTAGACCTTCTCCGCCGCTGATTCCCCGGGCGATCCCCGCGAGTGCTTCGATCACTTCGCAATACGCAAAACGGACCTTCTCTGTCGGATGGCGTTCGCAGTCGCCTTCGACGAAGATATGGGTCGCCTCCTTGAAGACGGCCACTTGGCCTACGTCTTCCCGTTCCTTTTTGCTCCCGCGCCGGTAGTCCTGGCAGGAGCTGTTTTCCGTGATCGGTTCGGGAGCCGCCGTCCCGGATGGGACGGTTGCCGGCTCTGTATGTAGTGCTTCGCCTTTCGCCGCCGCTGAGACTTCCGCGCTGCTCGGAGACGCGCCGCCCCCAATGGTGCTCCCACCGCCGCACCCGGCGAGCAAGAGGAGCCCCAAGATCAGCCCCATTCGCAAGTATGCGCGCACCCGCCTTCTCCTCTCGACTACTGAGCGGAACCC
This sequence comes from uncultured Solirubrobacterales bacterium, assembly GCA_963706765.1. Taxonomy (GTDB): domain Bacteria; phylum Actinomycetota; class Thermoleophilia; order Solirubrobacterales; family Solirubrobacteraceae; genus Palsa-744. Next base: position 1,510,403 of record OY970168.1, read on the forward strand.
ACCGAGATAGAACGCTATTGGTTCTGGACGCTATTGGCTTGTCAGCGGACGATCGTCCGCGTGGAGGCACAGGTCAAGGTCGGTCAGAACGTCCGTGCCAACCGCGAGCGCATCGGCATCACCCAAGAAGCGCTGGCCCACAAGTGCGGCATGCATCCCGTCGAGGTCGACCGGGCCGGGATGCGTCGGGCTCTGGCACAGCCACCAAGGGCTGCGGTCGGCCCCGCCCGGCTCAGCCCGTCGCTTCACTCGCGCTTGGTCCGGTCATCGTTGCTATGCCCGGGCTCTTCCCAGCCAGCCCAGCTGCCGACGGGCCTCTCGATCCCCGCCTCTCGCAGTAGCTCCTCGGACTCGGAGTTGGGATACGCAACCTTGTTGCCCCGTGAACATGCGACCACCGTGGCGGGCGTAAGGTCTCCGCCGCTCTCGATCACGTCGGCAGCCGCCTTGTCCAAGCCGCGTCGCTTGGCCTCCGCGATGTCGTCCTTGACGGTCCCGCGGTCGTAGAAGTGGCCGTCGATCTTCAAGCTGGCATGTGCAGCGTCAATGGCATCACCTTTGCTCATGCCCTCGCGTAACGCCACGACGAACGGGATCGCGCACCGGGCGTAGACAAGGTCGTCCTTCTCGGGGTGCTTTGCACTGACCGCGTCACGGATCGCAGCGCCCGTGACATCCCGGCGACCAGGTCGGAGGTCTGGCTCGTTGCGGATGCGGTCGAGCAGAGCATCCGACGCGGGGTCCATATCGGTTGGTTCCCACCATGCGCCCTCTGAATACAAAATCTCGAATGCGCGTTTCCTGGCCCAGGCATATTCGCCGCCCGGCATCCGGCTCTTGAGCTTGGGATCGGTGCCAGACGTGTGGCTGCGTACTTCGACCGAATAGCCGGTCACGACGGGTCTTCCCCGAGGACCGGCACCAAACCGGAATACGAACCGGAGCCTGTCGTCTGGCCGAGGCGGCACCTCGATCGGGTCGTGAAGCGGGCGTGAGCGACGCTTAGGTGGCACCGATTGATCGCCGGCCATCGCCGCAGCACGATAGTCGGAGAATGTCGGTACCCGCCGCCAGCCGCAAACCGTCGTCGCAAGCACCGGCCCTGCCGGCGCTGCTCACGCTTAGGGAGGCTGCGGAACAGCTCCGCGTCAACCCGAGAACAGTCGAAAGGTGGTCGGCATCAGGGCGACTCACATCCGTGCGTCTAGGCGCCCGGACCATCCGCTACCGCGCCAATGACCTTGCTGCGCTGATCGACCCCGCTAACGAGCAACGCCCCGGCGAGAACCAGGGCGCTGCAAAGGCCAGTGATGGTGGCCGAGATGCCTCAGCAGCGTAGCGCGCGTCCGCGACGCGACCCGTTCGACCGGCCGCTCGACAGGGCGCTACAACAGCTCCGCGGCCACCGGCTCAGCTACCGCTGGACTGACGATCCGAGGGTGTGGCTGGCGCTGTGTCCGGCCTGCCTCGCTCCCAAGTGGTGCCTTCGCATCCGCGAGGCCGTGAAGGGTGGGCCGATCAGCCTAATTTGCAGTGGCGGACGGTGCTCGGATGCCGAGATTCGAGCAGCCTTGGAGCGGGAGCCGGTCCATCCCGCCATCGAAGCCGCCGAGGAGAGGGCTGCAGCGACGCTCGATCTCGCCGAGCAGGCCAGCGACCTCGCAGCACAAGCCCTGGAGTTGGCCGCCCGCGTCATAGGCCCCGAGCTGAAGGCGCCGGCGTGAGTCCGCTGACCGATCTCGCAGCGGCCGAGCGGCTCGCTGCGGCGAACGCCGAGCGTCTGCGCCACGTCCGAGGCACGGGATGGCTCGCCTACGACGGCAGGCGATGGGCGCCCGGCGAGGATGACGCGCACCGCGCCGCGAAGGCCAACGCGGCCGAGCAGCTCGACGAGGCGGTCGAGAGCGGCGAGGCAAAACGGATTGCAGCGGCGGGGCGTCTGTGCGGCGAGCCACGCATCCGCGGAGCCCTGGCACTTGCGACGACCGACGAGCGGCTCAGCCTCGCGCCGGACGAGCTCGACGCCGACCCGCACCTGCTCAACGCTCACAACGGCGTGGTGGACCTGCGCGACGGCACGCTCAGCAAGCATCGCCCCGACCTAAACCTGACGAAGCTCGCGGGCGCCGACTATCTGCCCGACGCGCGGTCGAAGCGCTGGGAGGCGCACCTCGCCCGCGCGACAGGCGGCGACGTGGAGCTTGTCGTGTACATGCAGCGCGCGGCCGGCTATACGGCGACCGGCTCGACGGCCGAGGAGGTCGCGCTGTTTGTCTACGGCCCCGGCGCGAGCGCCAAGACCTCGACGGTCGAAGCGGTGCGAGCGGCGCTGGGCGATTACGCGAGCGTGGCCGACTTCGCGACGTTCCTTGCCGGGCACGGCGACGGCGACGGGCCGACTCCAGGCGTCGCGCGGCTCGCCGCTGCCCGGATGGTGTGCGCGTCGGAGGTCGGCGCCGGCCAGCGGTTCAACCCGGCGCGACTCAAGGCCCTGACGGGTGGCGAGCGCATCGTCGCCCGCCGCCTGCACCGCGACCCGTTCGAGTTCACGCCAGCGTTCACGCTCTGGCTTGCAGCGAACGAGCGGCCAGCCGTCCCCGCCGACGACGATGCGGCCTGGCGCCGTCTGCGGCTGCTGCCGTTCCCGTACGTCATCCCGGCCAAGGAACGCGACCCGGCGCACAAGCGCGCGCTGATCCACGACCCGGACGAGCGCGCGGCCGTGCTCGCGTGGATCGTTCAAGGCGCGATCGACTGGCACCGCGACGGCCTGGGCACCTGCGCCGCAGTGGAGCAGGCGACCGCCGACTACCGGGGCGAGAACGACCCGCTCAGTGGTTGGATCGCGGCACGCTGCCGGCTCGCAAGCGACGCACATACACGCGGCCGTGATCTACGCGACGACTACGAGCGCTACTGCCGCCAGAGCGGCGAGGAAGCATGCTCCATGCAGGAGTTCGCGCGTGTCCTGGAGGCGCACGGACCGACCCGCAAACGCGGCAAAGCTGGCGTCGTCTGGCACGGGATCTGCACCCAAAGCGGTGTAGGGGTGCAGGGCATGACGGACCAAACCGGAAACTCCCACATACGCGCGCATAGGGGAGAGTTCCCGCAAGGTCCTGCACCGGCTACACCTCCTACACCCGAGGCGGTGTCGTGAGGATGCTCCGGGCCGGGTCGCCCTCCTCATCGCCTGCTGTTCGCGCGGAACCGAGCGACGGCGCGCCCGGGCTCAAGGTGGCGCTCGAGCGCGCGGAGGCCGCGGCATGACGCTTGTCCAGCTCGACCCCGCAACCATCGAGACCATCGTTCGGCGCACCGCTGAGCGCGCCTCTGCGCTTGTGTTCGACAATCTGATCGAGCTGCGCGAAGAAGCCCGCGCAGAACGCGCGCAGAGCCCACCTGTCCAGTCTGCCGGCCATCCCGGCGGCGAGACATCGCGGACGCCAGAGCGGCGCCTTGTGGACGCCCAGACGGTCGCTCGGGCGCTCGACGTGGACGTGAAGAGCATCTACCGGCACTCCGCCGAGCTGGGCGCCCTGAGGGTCGGCCGGCGGCTGCGGTTCGACCTCGACCGGGCGCTGCGAAACTGGCCGTCTGACGAGAGCGACCGCTGCCCAAGCGAGAGGTCGCAACCCCTGCAAATACCTGCACCGAAGCAGACTTCAGGCACCGATCAATGGTCGCCCGGCACCGCCCACTGCCACCTACTGCCGGTTGGCCGTCGAACGGGGGCGGTGTGAGCGACGGGATCGTTGGCCGTCGCAGAGACTCAGTCGCCGGTGCGCTCGGTCGCGTTGGCGAGCTGGTGCAGGTCAGCTCCGAGGGCATCAAGAAGCCGGACCACCGTCGACCATCGGAGGTCGCGCTCGCCGCTCTCGACGCGGGAGAGGTACGGAGCATCGACATCGGCGTTAGCGGCCACCTGGGCCTGCGTGAGCCCCGCACGTATGCGCAGATCGCGCAAGGCGCGCCCAAGGGCTGTCGTCACGGGGGTTGTCATATCGTCCAGGTTACGCTACGCTCGACACCGACCATAAAAGTGCCCCCGCGCTGCACCAACAGCCGGGGGCGTGGCACCGAGAGTTCAAGCTCCCGGCGCATAGGCAGCCTACTGAGCCGGATGGGTTGTCTTCCTCGCCAAAGCCGTCTCCCGGAGCCTCCAATAAGGAGGAACCGATGAGCACGACCCTGGCTAGAGCATCGAAGGGCGAAGTGATCCGCAACCCGACGCGCGGTAGCTTCACGTTCGCGCTGCGCTTTACCGCGTACAACAAGCGCCGCTACATCACGCTCGGCCGACCCGAGGACGGCTGGACAGAGGCGAAGGCAAGAACGGAGCTGGAGAACATCCTCGCCGACGTGCGGCGCGGTATCTGGCAACCGCACATCGTGGGGGCGCCGCCTGAGCTACCGCAGGACCCCGGCTTTCACGAGTTCGCGTCCGCATGGTTCGAGGCCATCCGCGACGAGCTGCGGCCGAACACTGTGCTCGATTATGAGTGGCAGCTCCGGGTCCACCTGCTGCCGTTCTTTAAGGACCACCGGCTGTCCCAGATCACGGTGTCGGAGGTTGACCGCTACCGCGAGACGAAGGTCTCCGAGGCACGGGCGATCGAGGCTACCACCGGCGGTCGAGGCAAGCCGATCATGGATGAGTACGTCGACAGGCGCGGATGCAAGCGCCGGCGGCGGCGGCGCCCGCTGTCGGCCGTGTCGATCAACAAGACGATTACGCGCCTCGGGCAGATCCTGGAGGTCGCCGTCGAGCGCGAGTTGATCCCGCGCAACCCTGCAAAGGTCGGCGGTAAGCGCCGCCGACTGAGGGCAGCCAAGCCCACCCGCGCCTACCTCGACCGCGCGGAGCAGATCGCCGCCCTATTCCACGCAGCCGGCGAGCTGGACCGCGAGGCACGCTCGAATGGTCAGATCGCCCGTCGCGCTCTGCTCGCCACGCTCACCTTCGCGGGCCTGCGGATCAGCGAGCTTTTGGACCTGGAGTGGCGCGACGTCGACCTTGCGGCCGGGAGACTACGCGTGCGTCACTCAAAGACTGATGCGGGCAGCCGCTACGTGGACCTCCTGCCAGTGCTCAGGGACGAACTGAGCGCACACAAGGCGGCGAACGCAACCGCTGCCCCCGACGCCTACGTGTTCCCGTCCGCGGCCGGCACACGACAGGACGGCGGGCGTGTCCGCGTCCGGGTGCTCAACCGGGCGATCGAGCGCGCCAACAAGCAGCTCGCCGCCGACCAGCAGACGCCACTCCCGGAGGGTCTGACGCCCCACGCGCTACGGCGCACTTGCGCATCTGTGCTGGTGGCGCTCGGCAAGGACCCGCGCTACGTGATGGCCCAGCTCGGGCACACCGACCCGACCCTCACGCTCGGCATCTACGCCCAGGCAATGACCGCGAACGACGACGACCGCGAGCGGCTGCGGCTGCTCGTGGAGGGCAGCGATCTGGCAGTAGGTGGCACTGAGAGTGGTATCAGCGCGCCCGAACCAGTCGCCGCAACGAGCACGGGAGGTACAGAACCCCCGTGTTAGCTGGGCTTCCGCCCAAGTGCCCCCGCCAGGAGTCGAACCTGGATCTACCGCTTAGGAGGCGGTCGTCTTATCCATTGGACTACGAGGGCTCGCCGTTCGCGGCCAGCAGCCGCGCGCTTGAAGGCTAGCGCCGGGGTCCAGCCGGAGCCCGGGCGTGCCATCGCTCCTATCGCGGCGGCGTCTCACCGGCTCCCGCGAGGAAGCCCTCGAGCTGCTCGCCGGCGAGGCGGTGGGTAATCCACTCGTTCATCGTGCTCGCGCCGATCCGCCGGTAGAAGCCGAGCGCGAGCTCGTTCCAGTCGAGCGCCGCCCATTCCAGGCGCTCGCCGCCCTCCCGCACGACCGTGGCCGCGACCGTCCTCAGCAGCGCCAGGCCCACGCCCTCGCCGCGGTGCTCGGGGCGCACGAACAAATCCTCGAGCCAGACGCCCGAGCTGGTGAGAAAGCTCGAGAAGGTCTTGAAGTAGAGCGCGTAACCGAGGACGGCGCCATCGCGCTCGGCGATCAGCGCATAGGCCACGGGGCTGGCGCCGAACAGCGCCTTGGCCAAGCCCTGCTCGGTCGCGCGCAGCTCGTCGGTGAGGTGCTCGTAGTCGGCCAGCTCGGCGAACAGCTCGAGCAGCACCGGGACATCGCGCGGCTCGGCGGCTCGAACGGCGAGCTCAGCCACGCTCGCGCCCGGCTGCCTCAGCCACCCGCGGGTCAGCCACCGGCGGGCCTGTCGGTACGGTCGGGCCTGTCCGGATAGACGTCGTCGATCGTGCTCAGCGCGCGGTAGTGGGCGTCCGCGCCGAGCGCCGCTTCGATCGCCTCGGCTCCTCCCGCGAGCCGATCGAGCACGCTCAGCACGCCGGCGACGGTCAGGCCCTCGCTGCGTACACGCTCGATCGCCTGCACCGTCGAGCCGCCGGTGGTCACGACATCCTCGACCATCAGGCAGCGCTCTCCGGGCTGCAGCTGCGGGCCCTCGATCCAGCGCTGAAGTCCGTGATCCTTGCGCTCGCTGCGCACGATGAAGGCTCGCGGCGGGGGCTGCGGCGCCGCGAGCGCGGCGCAGGCGACGGGTATCGCGCTGACCGGGACTCCGCCCACTGCGCTCGCCTGCCATCGGCGCGCCTGCTCTGCCACCAGGAGGCCGAGCGCGGTGAAGGCCTCGGGCAGCAGGATCACGCGCTTGGCATCGACGTAGTACTGCGCGGTGCGTCCGCTGGTGAGCGTCACCTGCCCGATTACGAGCGCATGCTCGCGCAGCAGCTCGACCAGGCGGCGGCGGACGCCGGCGAGCTCAATCGTATATCCGGCCAGGGCGTCCATCGGCGGACCTAATCTAGTGCCATGGCGTTTTCCTCGCCCCGGTCGCTGGTCGGACTCGCCCAGTTCGCCGGCAGGATCGCGTGCTTGATCGTGGTCGCGTGGCTGCTCGTGTTCGTAGTCGACCAGACCGGCAACGCCTCGGCCCAGCAGCAGAGCGCGGTCGAACAGGGAACACCGCAGCCGGGCGCGCATTCGCCCTCGAGCACGCAGTCACCTTCGGGCACGCAGTCGCCATCGAGCGCTGAGTCGCCCGCAGGTGCACGAGCTCAGTCGCGGGAAAGCGGGCCGCACAAGATGCTCAACGAAGTCGCCGAAGTGCTCACCGCTCCGTTCGCCGCTGCGGTCGCCGGCTCGCACAGCCAGTGGGTCATTCACATCGTCGAGACGCTGCTCGCGCTGCTCGTCTACGGCGTCGCGATCGGCTTTCTCGTGCGTTTCGTCAGGCTGCGCTTCTAGCGCGCCGGCTGGGGGGCGAGATGAGGCTGTGCTGCCCCGCGCGCTCGGGCCGCGCCCGCAGCGCCTCGCGTCGGCCGCGCCGCTGCGGGCGCGAAGGTCAGGGCCCGGCGTTGCTGCGCACGCGCTCGCTGCCGCCGCCCCCCTGGTCGTAGACGTCGACCGGCGTGCCGACCCGTACCCATGAGTAGATCGAGGGAGCGTCGGGGATCGGGACGCGCAGGCAGCCGTGGCTGGCGGCGTAGGCGGGCACTTCCGCGTAGCCGTGGATCGCATAGCCGCGGATGAAGTAGTTGGAGTCGACCATTCCCTCGGAGTTGACGCCGGGAGTCTTCTCATAGACGCTGAAGCGCCCGACCACCGTCGGAGTCGAGGGCTTGCCCGAGCTCATCGTGTAGATGTCGCGAACCCGTCCGCCCGGTTCGATCTCAGCCAGCACCTGTTTTGTCAGATTCGCCTCCACGTGCCTGCCGTCGTGCGGGTAGCGCACGTGAAATGCGCCCTCTCCGCGCGCGAGCCGCTCGAGCACCTGCCTGCCGGCGTCGGGCACCAGTGCGAGGTTGGTCATCTTGCGATAGGCGATCAGCGCGCGACCGGTGCCTTCGTCGAAGACCCCGCTCAACGGGACGGCGTAGTGAAGCGCGTCGAGCTCTGCCTGCAGCAATCGCACCGACTGCCCCCGCGAGCCGGGGCCGATGTCGGCCGAGACGAAGCGCACTGCTGGCGAGCTGCCGCTGAACGCCTGCTGCTGCGCTGTCGCGTAATGGACGGCGCGCGCCTGCAGGAGCCCGACCGCGCCGCCGACGTAGCCGATGTGAAACTGCCCCGCGCCGTTGCCGATCGCGAGCACGCTGACACTCTTCACTCCCACCTTGCGGCCGTCCTCGTAGAAGCTCACCTTCACCGTCTGGCCGCCGACATAGGGAGTGACGACCCCGCGCACCACCACCCGCTGCCCAACCAGCGCGAACGGCGGCTTGCCAACGACCTTCTGCATGACGAGCTTGACCCGGCCCGTGACCGGCGCCGCGGGCGCCGGCGAAGGTGGTGGAGGCGGTGCAGGTGTGGTCGCAGGTGGTGAGGGCGCGGAGGTGTGCGACGAGGAGGGTTGGGTCGAGGCCGCGCCAGCGGCCGCGGGCAGGAGCGAGGCGAACGACATGAGCGCCGCGAATGCGCATGCGAGCGCGACCAGCAGGGGCGGACGCCTGGCCTCGAGCATGGTCCGATCCTATGCGCTCGGGCCGACGATCGCGGGCGGTGGCGGGATCGCGTTCGAACGCGCCTCGGGCGCTATCAACCCCACCCGCTTGGCAGCGAGCACCAGCACGGCGATCGCGGCGAGCGAGCCCACCATCAGCAACGGCGCCTGCCACAGCCAGCCCTCGAGGCTCGCGAAGGCGAGCGAGTTGTTGAGCGAGTGCACGGCGAAACAGGGATACAGCGAGCCGCTGTATCGGTAGAGCAGGCACAGTCCGAAGCCGAGCGCGCCCAGCGGTATCAGGTCCAGGGCCGGCGCCGATCCGGCATGGACCAAGCCAAACACGATCCCCACCATCACCGCCGCCGGGAGCGTGCCGTGCCAGTTTCTGAGCGCGCTGAACATGTACCCGCGAAACAGCATCTCCTCGCAGATCGGCGCCACCACGCAGGTCAGGCCGGCACTCAGCAGCAGCAGCGCCGTTCCTTCGTTGGAGCCGAGCTGTTCGAGGATCTTCTCTTTGCCCGGATTGACGATCTCCGACCAGACGACGCTGAGCAGGAAGAAGCACGCGAGCAGAAACACGACCAGTCCGAGCGCCGACAGCCAGCCGACCCCCGGCGGGCGCAGGCCGAACTGCCATGCGCGTGCCACGCGCGTGCCGATGCTCGCGCAGAAGACGGCTGCGAGCACGAACGCGATGTCCTGCAGGAACGTGTCCGCGATCTCGACGCCGGGGGGCGTGTGCGAGGTGGTGATGTTGGCCCCCAGCGCATGCGCCGGCAGATCGACGATCAGGCTGAGGACCGCCGCCAGCACGAGGCCCCCGATCAGCGCGAGGATGGCGCTCCACGGCGACCAGTCCGTGTCGGGCGATCGCCGCGGGTCGCTGGGAGCGCTCTGGCGATCGAGGGCCGGCTGCGGCTCGACTGCGCCGAGCCGCTCATCGCCGGAGGCGGTCTGGCGCTCGTGCACTTCGCTCACGCCACCCAGTGCCAGGTGGCGAACTGCGCGCAGAACACCATCATCGCGATCGCCGAGGCTCCCAGCACCGGAGCTCGCGCGCGCGGATGGGCGAGCAGCCACGCGCCCAGCACCATGCCGAGCGGAAACAGCGCCACGAGGAAGCGCGGCAGCGACATCAGCGGCTGCGGGGCCACCGGATAGGACAGCGGCAGCGCGAGCGCCAGGAATGTGTAGGCGCCATATGCCGCCGGCAGCAGCCGCACCACCGCTACCAGCAGCGGCACGGACGCGACCAGGAACGCGAGCAGCATCAGGTTGTGGCCGGCTGCGATGAACGGGCTGCCGCCGGCGATCGGGTAGTAGGCGTGTGCGCGCTGCGCCGAGAGCAGTTGGCGCGCGCCCTCGAACGCAGCCTTGACTCCGTCCCAGACCCCGAGATAGGGGCCCGCGAAGTGCCGGCCCCACACGTGCTGGGCGCGAAACGGCGCGAGCGCGTCGCCGCCGGCGAAGCCGAGGTAGGCGAGATACAGCAGCAGGCCCGCGGGGATCAGCGCGAGCCAGAGGATGTCGCGGCGGAGCGGATAGCGCGGACGCAGCCCGGCCACCAGCGCCCGCAGGCCGCGCGCGCCCGCCGCGGTCGCAGCGCCCACCGCCGCGGCCCGACGCACGGGGGCGAGATCCTCGCGCGGCCCATACAGGTAGAGCATCAGCGCCGGCAGCAACAGCACCACTCCTGTGCTGCGCGTCGCCGCAGCGAGCGCGCCCAGCAGCGCCACCAGGCGCCAGCGTCCGGCGCGCGCGAACCAGAACACCCCGACAGACAGCGCGAGGTACAGCGACTCCGAGTAGACAGCCGAGAAGTAGAACGCCATCGGCGCCAGCGCTGTCGCGAGCACGGCGAGGCGTGCCACGTCGGCGCCGGTCGCGCCGCGAGCGAGCGCCCAGTCACCGAATTCAAGCGCGGTCAGGCGGTGAATCCAATACAGGGCGAGCGCGAGCGACAGCAGCGACAGAAGGACACCAGCGAGCACCGGCGGCAGGCCCGTGTCCGAGAGCGCGCGCAGGCCGAGCGGATACAGCGGGAAGAAGGCGTCGCGAGCGGAGGTGAACGGGCCCAGCGCGGGGGCGTAGCCGAGGTGGGCGATCACCAGATACCAGGCCGCGTCCCAACGCGCGGCGGGAGCCGCGAGCAGGTCGCCCAGCCAGCCGAACCCACGCGTCACGCCCGGAGGGTCGAATGCGTTGCGCGCCGGTCCGAAGCCGACCGTCGCCACCGTGCCCGCGCCCGCGAGCCACACCAGCACACGCGAGGACCACAGCGCCCGCCAGGTGTCCCGCATCGCGACGATGCGTTCCTGCTCGATCGAGCCCAACCTCGTGCGGAGCGCCAGCGCGGCGCCGCCGAGCAGCGCTCGTCGCCCGCCCGAGCGAGTCGGGGCACGCCCGGGGGTGCGGGTCCCCCGCAGCTCTGGCGAGGGCGCTGCCGCAGGCGCCCCAACGGAGGTGTTTAGCGGCGCGGGGGCGCCGACCGCGTCCACGATTGCCATCTCGGCGGTGTCGGGGCTCATGACTTCCGCAGGGAGGGTAGAGGGACTGAGCGATGCGAGCGCCTGCAGGCTCGGACGCAGCGCCCCGCGCGCATGCCCCCGAGCGATACTCTCGGCTGGCGAACGCATGTCCAGGCTAGCCAGACAGCGCCGACGTAGACACCATCGCGCCGGACCCACCCGCCTGCTGCTGGTCGGCGGCGGCGTGATCGTGGCCGGCTTGGCGATCGGTGCGATCGCAGCGGTCGCCTATGTCCTGAACGTCGCCCAGTCAGCGCCGAAACTGGCGACCCTGCACCCGCTGCTGGGAGTCGGCTCCTCGCAGGTGTTTGCGGCCGACGGCACGCGCCTGGGCTTCATCCGCGCCGACGATCTGCGCAGCCCGATCTCCTCGCAGGAGATCCCGGCGGATCTCAAGAACGCGACGATCGCGATCGAGGACCAGCGCTTCTACCACAACGACGGCATCGACCTGACAGGGATCTTCCGCTCTGCCGTCAAGGACGTGCTGCACGGCGAAGCGCTGCAGGGCGCCTCGACGATCACGATGCAGCTGGTGCGAAACCTGTACCTCGGCAACGACCTGCATACGCTCAAGCAGAAGATCACCGAGGCGAAGCTGGCGATCGAATACAACCACCACCACTCGAAGTCAGCGATCCTCACCGGCTACCTCAACAGCGTCGCCTACGGCACCATCGGCGGTCAGACCGCGATCGGCGTCCAGGCGGCGGCGCGCATCTTCTTCGACAAACCGGCTTCGCAGCTGAACCTCGAGCAGTCGGCGCTGCTCGCCGGGCTGCCACAGGCGCCGTCGCAATACAACCCCTTCCGCTACCCCTCAGCCGCGCGAATGCGCCGCAACGAGGTGCTCGCGAAGATGGCGGAACTGCGCTACATCAGCGCTGGCCAGGCCGCCGGCGCCGAGCACGCGCCGCTCGAGCTCAAGCTCGGCAACTTCTACTCCCAGCGGCGCGAGGACTTCTTCTTCGAATATGTGCGCGAGCAGCTCGAACACCGCTACGGCAAGCACACCGTCGAACTCGGCGGGCTGAAGGTGTACACGACGATCAACCTGAACATGCAGAGGCTCGCGCGCAAGGCGATCGCCGAAGTGCTCGACGAGCCCGAAGACCCCGCCTCGGCGATCGTCACGATCGACCCACACAACGGCGACATCGAGGCGATGGCGGAGTCCGAGAGCTATGAGAAGTCCCAATACAACCTCGCAGCCGACGGTCACCGCCAGCCGGGATCGACTTTCAAGGCGATCGACCTCGCCGACGCGCTCTCGCGCGGCATCGACCCGAACAGCACCTACTACCTCTCGCACACGCTCGCCCCGGGCTGGCTGACCGGATATCCGACATATGAAGTCAAGACCTTCGAGGGCACCTCGTTGAACAAGTCGCTCAACCTCGTCAACGCGACGCTGGCCTCCGATAACACCGTCTATGCCCAGCTCGCGGCCGACCTCGGCGAGCGCAGCATCACGCACATGGCCTACAGGATGGGTGTGAAAACCCACCTCTCGAGCTTTCCAGCCGAGGCGCTCGGCGGCCTCACCCTGGGCGTCACGCCGCTTGAAATGGCCGATGTCTATGCCACGCTCGCGGACGGCGGCCTGCGCAACGAGCCGATCGCGATCACCAAGGTGGTGTTCCCCGACGGCAAGATCGATCGCAACTGGGGCAAGCCCCACCGGGTCAAGGTGCTGAGCGAAGGTGTGACGGGCGAGGAGACGAACATCCTCCAGCAGAACGTCCACAGCGGCACCGCCACGCGCTCGGCGATCGACTGCCCCACCGCCGCCAAGACCGGCACCACCAGCGAACTCGTGGATGCCTGGCTCGACGGCTACACGCCCGACTACTCGACGGTCGTGTGGATGGGATATCCGAGCCGGCGCGTATCGATGACAGATGTCCACGGTGAGCCCCAGCAGGGCGGCTACCTGCCCGCGGAAATCTGGCACGACTACATGGCCGCGGTCACCGAAGGCAAGCCCTGCGCGCCGTTCCCGACGCCCAAAGAATCGATCTCCTACCAGCCCTTCTTCGGGCGCTTCGCGAGCACCGGCCGCTCGAGCGGCCAGCAGAGCTCTGAAAGTGAATTCTCGAACCAACCCTATGCCGGCGCCCAGCCGCACCCGGGCATCGCCCCAACGCCACACAGGAAAGCCGCGGGCCCGGGCCAGAACCAGCAGGGGCCCGCTCAGACGCCCGCACCCGCCCCGAGTCCCCCGCCCCAGCCGGCCACCCCCGCGCCCGAATCCAACCAGCCCGCCGGCGGCGCTCCGACCGGAGGCGCCTCGCCCTAGCGCCGCATGGACCGGCCTCGAGCGCGTCGCGCTGGTAGGTTTGATCTGTGGCAAAGGAAGACAAGGTCGAATTCGAGGGCGAGGTGATCGAGGCGCTCCCGAATGCGATGTTCCGCGTGAAGCTCGACAACGACCATGTCGTGCTCGGGCACGTGGCGGGCAAGATGCGGCGCTTTCGGATCCGGATCCTGCCTGGAGATCGCGTTCGCTGCGAGCTCTCGCCATATGACCTCGACCGCGCGCGAATCGTCTACCGCCACCGTTGAGCGGGTCTCTCGCCGGCCCGCGCGGGCCGGCGGTCGGCGTGCGCCCGCGCTGGTGCTGGTGCTGGTGCCCGCGGGGAGATGGACGTGGAGCTGTCGCTGATCGACTCGATCACCGCGGCGCTGGAGCCGCGCGGCTCGCAGGTGCTGCGGTGGATCGGTGACGACGCCGCAGTGGTGCGGGCGCGGGCCCTCAGCGTCACCTCGGTCGACACTGTCATCGAGGGGGTTCACTTTCGTCTGGATGAGAGCACGCGCCTGTCGGACATCGGCTGGCGCGCGCTCGCGGGGGGGCTCTCGGACATCGCCGCGATGGGAGCTCGAGCGGGCGAGGCCTACATCGCGCTCGGCGTCCCCACCCACGTCGGCGAGGAGGGGGCGCTCGAGCTGATGCGGGGAGCCGAGGAGCTCGCGGGCGAGACCGAGACGACGATCGCCGGCGGCGACGTCGCGGCGGCGCCGGCTCTGTTCGCGAGCGTCACAGCGGTCGGATGGGCGGACTCGCCCGAGCAGCTGATCGGCCGCGATGGAGCCCGCGCCGGAGACCTCGTCGGCGTCACCGGCAGCCTCGGCGGCAGGCCTCCGCGCCCGCTACCGCGCCTGCGCGAGGGTCGTGCGCTCGCGCTCGCGGGAGCACGGGCGATGATCGACCTCTCCGACGGTCTCGCGATGGACGCGGCGCGCGTGGCGCGGGCGAGCGCTGTGGAGCTGCGGATCGAGCTCGAGACGCTGCCCTGCGCGGAGCGCGCGATACGAGCCGCCGAGGAGCAGGGGGTGCCCGCCTGGCAGGAGGCTGCGCAGGCTGGAGAAGACTATGAGCTGTGCTTCTGCGCGCCCAGCGAGCGCAAGCGCGAGATCGAGATCGCGCTCAGCGACGCGGGGATGGCCGGTGTCAGCTGGATCGGCACGGTGACGAGCGGCCCCGGCGAGGCGGTGTTCTCAGACCGACGGGGTGAGCCCGTGCGGCTGCGGGGGTTCGAACACCGGTTCTAGCCGCTTGCGCGGCTGTGCCGAGCCGCGGGGTTGAGCTTCGATCGGCTGGATCATCGGGTTGCCGGGCAGCACCCGCGCGGCGCCGACCGGCACTGTGCGGGTCAGGCGCGCATATACCAGCAGCCGTTTGGCGGCGCTGAACAGGGGCGTGCACGCCGACAGCACCAGGCGCGTGTAGCCGACCTGGGAGATCGCGGCCGCCACGTCGGTGGGGCGCACGACGCGCTGGCCGACGACCGTGTAGGTGAAGTGCGCGTAGGGCATGAACAGCATGATCCGATTGCCCGGCCGCAGCGAGTCGATGTGCCTGAAGGGCGCCAGATAGGTCGTGCGATGGCCCGCTATCGCGGTGGTGCCGGAGACGCCTGGGAAGCTCGTGTCGGAGTAGACGCCGGGGCCGCTCTCGAGGTCCTTGGTGTCGGTGCCCTTGACGACCACATAGCTGGCGCCGATCTGCGGGATCACGATCCGTCCGACGGCGCCGCCGTCGCCGGTGTCGTGCTGCAGCTGCGAGGCGAGGAATTCGATCCGCCGCGACTCGTCGGGCAGGCTCGCCAGGGCGCGGCGCTCGAGCAGCGTCGGGGGGGCGTGTTCGATCTTGCTCAGGGCCCCCGAGAGGTGGTCCTGGCGCAGCTTCGCGTACAGCGCCGAGAACGGCTCCTGCCACAGCAACGTCACGGCGGCGTCCGCGAGCGCCAGCGCGCCGAGGGCGATCAACAGGTATGCGGTCGCTCGCAGCGCCCGCGCGCGCCAGCGCTGGGGCACGTGCGGAGCGCCGGCGCCAGCCGGCGGGCTCGGGCTCAGGAGCATCTCGGACATGGCGGTTCGCGAATCGCGAACACCCAGCATAGACGGCGCTTCAGGCGCCATTGCGCCGCCTGACGAAGTCAGGAGCTGCGCCTAGCGGCGCAGCGCCGAGCCGGTCCCGCCGAGCGACCCGGGCCCGGCATAGGAGAGCGGGCCCCTGATCGTGATCTCGGTGCTCTCCTGCGGGCCAAGCCAGTGCACGTCAGCGGGAGGCGCGACTGCGACGAGGGCCATCGCAGCGGCGCAGCCGAAGGCGATGCTCCATGCCGCCGCCGCGACGATCCCGACGTGGCCTCCCGCGACCATCAGGACCGCGCCGTAGGCGATCCCGCCGAGGCCGAAGCCGAGGTCGTGGGCGAAGAAGGCGATCAGCAGCGCGAGCGGCAGGAACGCCAGCGCGAGCAGCCCCAGCCCCGCGAGCGGCCGCGGTCGCCACTCGGGTGAGGCGACGGGCAGCAGCAGGTGCAGCGCCGGGATGATCAGCAGCGCAGCGTAGGGGTTGCGCACCCACACGACCACCGCCAGGGCGAGCGCGAGCAGCATCGTCGCGACGCCCGCCGTGTCGACTCCGCGGGCCGCCGGCGCGGGCGCACCCTCGGGGCTGCCGACGGGGGTGCCGAGTCCCGCGCTGACGCGAACGCCGAAGCGGCGCTTCACGCCCTTGCCACCGGCGGCGTCGGCGGCGGATGAGGGCAGTGGCGCGGCGCCTCCCCTGGTCGGCAGCGCGAGCAGCCCCGCGCGGCGCACCAGCAGCGGCCACGCCAGCCAGCAGAGGCCGAGCACGAGCGAGCATGCCAGCACCGCGGTGGCAGCGCCCGCGTCGAAGGGCACGGCCTGGGGCAGCGCTGGCGCAGCGGCGAGCGCGGGGATCGCGCCGAGGGCTCCCAGCAGCAGCGCGAACAGGGCGCTGGCGAAGAACGGCAGCGCGCAGCTGAGCGCCCAGGCGATCCAGCGGCCCGACTGCTCGTGGCGGCGCCGCGCACGCGCGAGTCCGTCGAGGAGCACCACCAGCGGCGGGATCAGCAGCGAGCCGATCAGCAGCCGCAGCGCCCACGCGGGGATGATCTGGCGCGAGAGCCCGATCCCCCGCTGCGCGCCCGCGCTCAGCGCCGGCGCGGCGTCGAGCGCGTCGACGGCGCTGAGGGTCGCTTTGCCGACGCCTTCCATCCGCTGCACGCTGACGGGCGTCTTCGCGCCCGGCCCGCGTTCGCCGCTCAGCTGCACCAGCACCGCGGGCAGGCCCGTGGCGACGAGCGGCCCCTGCTCGCCGGGGGCGAATGGGAATGCGAGATGCGCCAGCTGGCCGAGCGCGCTCGGCGCTCCCGGCTGGATGCCAGCTTCGTGCAGGATTGCTGCGGAGACGGTCCGCTGCAGCGCATCGGGCGCGCTGCCGTAGCCGTCGGAGTAGGGCATCACCAACGGCGCATCCACGCGCGCCGAGGCGACGTCCCCGAGCACGATCACGGCGTCGATCGGGCCGTGCACGAGCCCGCTGGCCCGCGCCGCGAACTGCGCCGCCCCCGCGTCGCCGCCCGAGCCGCCGCTGGTGCTGACGAGCACGATCGAGCGCTGGGTCTCGCGAGTGGCGAACACCCGTGCGAGCTCGAGCAGCATCGCCGTGCCCGACAGCTCGCCCGCCGAGCCCGGCTGGGCGGCGTCGCGGTGCGCGAGGATCACGATCGGGCCCGCGCCGGTCGAGCCCGGTCGCTCGGCGATCACGGTCCCGAGCGCGCGCTCGCCGTCGAGGGTCTGGGCCTGCAGGTGCTTGACATGCACCGTGAAGCCCCCGCCGGCGCTGCCGCCGAGTCCCTGGATCGTCTGCACGATCCGCCGCTCGAGCCGTTCGTCGCCGGTGCTGCCGGCGCGGCGATCGGGGAATTCGCTGGTCAGCCGCTGCAGTTCCTGGTAGGCGGGAGCGCCTTCGAACGCGTCGGGGGCGAGCGTCGAGCTGAGCGGCTTTGGCCGTGACACGAGCGAGAAGGCGACGACCGCGAGAACCACCACGAACGGGACGAATGCCGCCCGGTAAAGACGTCCGTTGAGCATCTCGGAGCAGACACTAGCTCGCCTGGCGGGCACTGAGCAAACTGCCGCCGGGACGGGCTCGACATGTGCGCGGGGGTCGTTAGGTATCGTCCGCGCGTGCTTCAGCCAGTCGCAGTAGGCAACAAGACGCTCGCGGACTACACCCACATCTGCGGGCGCGAGCTGATCGAGGAAATCCGCACGCTCGCGGAGCCGCTCAAGGGCCACCGTGTCGTGCACGTCTCCGCGACCGCCTTCGGAGGCGGGGTCTCGGAGATCCTCTACACGCTCGTTCCGCTGATGCGCGACGTCGGCCTGGACTGCGAGTGGCAGGTGATCTACGGGCGCGAGGAGTTCTTCAACGCGACCAAGCTGATGCACAACGCGCTCCAGGGCGCGCCGCTGGATCTCGACGAGGAGCAGTGGCAGACGTGGCACCGCTACAACGAGATGAACGCGCGCGAGCTGTCCGGGGGCTGGGACGTGTGCCTCGTGCACGACCCCCAGCCGGCGGCGCTGTTCAAGCTCGTGCCGCAGAAGGCCGCGGGCTGGGTGTGGCGCTGCCACATCGACCTCTCGACCCCCAACGAGCAGACGATCGAGCGCCTGCTGCCCTACATCCAGGACTATCCCGAGACGCTGTTCCACATGCGCGACTACGTGCCCCGGGACCTGCACGGGCGCGTCAACGTCGTGCCTCCCGCGATCGATCCCCTGACGCCCAAGAACATGGCGCTCTCGCCCGAGGATGCGACGTTCGTCTGCGGGCAGTTCGGCATCGACATCGACCGCCCGCTGATCTCGCAGGTCTCGCGCTTCGATCCCTGGAAGGACCCGCTCGGGGTGATCGACGCCTACCGGCTGGTCAAGGAGACGCAGCCCGACGTCCAGCTCGCGCTCGTGGGCTCGATGGCCAGCGACGACCCCGAGGGGTGGGACTTCTTCAACGCCACCATCGCACACGCCGACGGCGATCCCGACATCCACATCCTCAACAACTTCAACAACGTCGGCGCGATCGAGGTGAACGCCTTTCAGTCACACTCCGATGTCGTCGTGCAGAAGTCGATTCGCGAGGGCTTCGGGCTGACTGTCTCCGAGGCGATCTGGAAGGGCAGGCCGATGGTTGCGGGCAACGTCGGCGGCATCCCGCTGCAGGTCGAGGACAGCGTCACCGGCTACCTGGTGGGCAGCGTCGAGCAGTGCGCGGAACGCGCCCTGGAGATCCTGCAGAACCCCTCGCTCGGCAAGTTCCTCGGCCGCCGCGGCAAGGAGCACGTGCGCGCCCACTTCCTGACCCCCCGCTACCTGCGGGACTACCTGCGGATCTTCCGCGACCTCGCGCAATCATGACCGACGCGCCGGCACCGCGAGCTCCGCTGGTGCTGGTGTCCAACCGCGGTCCCGTCACCTTCCACGAGGGCGGCGAGGTCAAGCGCGGCTCGGGCGGCCTGGTCACCGCGCTGACAGGGCTCGCCTCGCACCGCGACGCGATCTGGATCGCCTCTGCGATGAGCGAGTACGACGCCGAGGCGGCGCAGGCCAGCGGGGGCCGTGCCTTCCCGGTGCGCTCGCCCGACGGCAGCGAGTTCGAAGTCCGCCTGGTGGTCAGCGACGAGGCGGCGTACGAGCGCTTCTACAACGTCTTCGCGAACCCGATGCTGTGGTTCATCCAGCACTACCTGTGGGACCTCTCGAACGCGCCCGACATCCGCCGCGAGGAGATCGAGGCGTTCGAGTTCGGCTACAACGTCGTCAACGAGGACCTCGCGCGGGCGGTCGTGGAGGAGCTCGGCGACCAGCCCGAACCGGCGGTGATGGTCCACGACTACCACCTCTACACGCTTCCCGACCTCGTCCGCAGGGCCCGTCCGGATGTGTTCCTGCACCACTTCATCCACATCCCCTGGACCCAGTCCGACGCCTGGCGCGTGCTGCCGACGCGGATCCGCGAAGAGATCTTCACGGGGCTGCTGGCGAACGACATCGTCGGCTTTCACACGCGCTCCTATCGCCGTAACTTCCTGCAGTGCTGCCGCGACCTGATGGACCTCGAGGTCGACTTCGAGCGCGGCCTCGTCCTGTATGGCGATCGCGAGGTGTGGGTGCGCGCGTACCCGCTGCCGATCGACCACCGTGCGACCCGCCGGCTCGCCCACGGCCCGCGCGTGGCCGAGTTCGAGCAGGAGCTGATGCGCCGCCGCCGCGATCACCTGATCCTGCGTGTCGACCGCGCCGACCTCTCGAAGAACGTCCTGCGCGGCTTCTCGGCCTTCGACCTGTTCCTCGAGCAGCACCCCGAGTTCACCGAGCGCGTGACCTTCATCGCCCAGCTGATGCCATCGCGTACGGATGTGCCGCAGTACGCCGAGTACCTGGAACGGATCGAGGCGCTGGTGGCGGTCGTCAACCACCGCCACGGCACCCCCGACTGGATGCCGATCCAGCTCAAGCTCCGCGACGACCTCGACGAGGCGATGGCCGCCTACAAGCACTACGACGTGCTGCTCGTGAACGCGATGTTCGACGGCATGAACCTGGTCGCCAAGGAGGGCCCGATCGTCAACGAGCGCGACGGCGTCTCGATCCTGTCCGAGAACACCGGCGCCCACGAGGAGCTCGCGCAGTACGCGCTGTCGGTGAACCCCTTCGACATCCAGGAGCTCGCCGACTCGATCTACGCCGCCCTGACGATGGAGCCCGCCGAGCGCCGCCGCCGCGCCGAGGGGCTGGCGAGAATCGTGACCTCGCGCGACCCCGGCGACTGGATCGACGAGCAGCTCGCCGACATCAGCGCCAAGGGCCCCTCCGCGTAGAGGCTTGGGGGCCCCGGAGGGCGTTGGCGCTTGGAGGGCCCCGGAGGGCGCATGCGCCCTCCGGCGGGGCCGCGCATGCGCGGCCCCGGACCACGCCGCATGCGGCGTGGTCACAGCATCGATGGCAGAGCGTGCGACTCAAGCCGTTATCATCCGCCGCTGCAGATGAGCCAAGCGACGGCGACATACGACCTGGTGATGCTCCTGGACCCCAAGGCCCAGGAGGATGTGCGCACGAAGATCCTGACCGAGACCCGCGATGCGATCGCGGCGAGCGGCGAGGTCGTGCGCGACGACGACTGGGGCGACAGGCAGCTCGCCTACCCGATCGCCCACGGCACCGAGGCCGAGTATCACCTGCTGCAGTTCAAGCCCGCCGGCGTCGAGATGCTGAGCGAGCTGGGCCGGACGCTGCGGATCGCCGACGAGGTGATGCGCTTTCGGATCATCAAGCTGAAGCCGGGAACGCCCGACGCCCCCGACGTGCGTCCGGCAGCGGCGAGCACCGCCAGGCCGGCGCCCGCGCCGTCTGCTGCTGCGCCCACCCCGGCCGCGGCGCCCACACCGGCCGCCCCGCCAGCGCCAGCTGCGGCGCCAGCGCCAGCTGCGGCGCCAGCGCCAGCTGCGCCGGCACCAGCCGCCGAGCCGGCCACCGCCTCCGCTCCGGCACCTGCCGCCGCTCCGACGCCCGCTGCTGCGCCCACGCCCGCCGATGCGCCGGCCGAGGGCCAGGCCGATGCGCCGGCAGCGGCCGACCCGGCCTCCGAGGCTCCCGCCGGCGACGGCTCCTAGGACCGCGCGCGCAGCCCCGGCGTCGCGATCCCGCGGCCGCAGAGCGAGGGCGCGACGGGCCGTAATAAAATCGAGCGATGGCGTGGGTCGAGAACACGGGCGAGTCGAGCTCGCAGAGCCGCACCGACGTGCTCCGCGCCTCGCCGCCGATGTTCGAGTCCCGCGTCCTCGACGCGCTCTCGCGCGTGCATCCGGCGGTGCCGGTGCTGATCTTCCTACCGGCGATCGTCGCGCTGGTGGCGTGGAGCCTCTCGCAGCTGAGCGTGCTGGCGACGATCGGGCTGGTGGCGGGCGGCTATGCGCTGTGGACGCTGTTCGAGTACTGGCTGCACCGGATCGTGTTCCACTTCGAGCCCGAGCGTGGGATCGGCGCGCGCATGCACTGGATCATCCACGGTGTCCACCACGAGCACCCGAACGACCCCCTGCGCCTGGTGATGCCGCCGGCGGTCAGCGTGCCGCTGGGCGCGATCGTGTTCTGCCTGCTGTTCCTCGCGTTCGGCGAGCGCTATGCACCCGGGCTCGGAGCGGGGTTCTTCGCGGGCTATCTCGCCTACGACCTGATCCACTACTACATCCACCACTTCACGCCGCGCGGGTGGCTGGGCCGGATTCTGCGCGAGCGGCACATGCGCCACCACTTCCAGGACGACACCAAGGGCTTCGGGATCAGCGCTCCCTACTGGGACGAGGTGTTCCGCACCTCTCCCCATCCTCGCCGCGGCTGCGACTGAGCCCCGCGCCGCCGCCGCGAGTGGGGTGCTTGGAAGCTAAAGGGGAGGGCGTGGTGGTTTGGAAAAAAAACGCTGTATAGCAATGGCGCTACACGGTTTTTTGGATCTAGTGCCCACCCCCCACCCTCGTCCAGTGGGCATCCCGCGCTCTCATCCGGCCTGCCTCCAGTCGCCCGGCGCCGTCTCTAGACTCGCTGATGGCCTCGGACAGTTACCGAGCAGATTGCGTTAGAGATATACAGAGAGCGAAAGGAAGGGACCGTGGCCGCCACCAACATCAACAGAGTCGTGATGACCGGCAACCTCACCGCCGATCCAGAGCTGCGCTCGCTGCCGAGCGGCACCTCGGTGTGCAGCATTCGAATCGCCTGCAACACGCGGCGCAAGAATGGCTCCACCGGCGAATGGGAGGACAAGCCGAACTACTTCAACGTCACCGTGTGGGGCGCGCAGGGCGAGAATGCGGCGCGCTACCTGTCGAAGGGACGGCCCGTCGCGATCGATGGCAGGCTCGAGTGGCGCGAGTGGGAGGCACAGGACGGCGCCAAACGGCAGGCAGTCGATATCATTGCCGACTCGGTGCAGTTCCTGGGATTCCGCGACGACGCCGCAGGCAGCGGCGGATTCGCAGGCCGCGGAGCTCCACAGGGTGGCGATGTCCCCGTCGATGAAGGGGATTTCCAGCCCGCTCCGGTCGCCGGAGGCACCGGCGACGACGACATCCCGTTCTAGCTGGCAGCACGCAAACACATCGATCAGCGAGGAAACTCGAGTGGCGAAACGCAATCGTGGCAAGCCGGTGCGCCGGCGAGACAAGAAGAGCGGCCCCGGCAGCGGCCGGCGCAAGCCATGCCAGCATTGCCGCGACAAGATCGAGCAGGTCGACTACAAGGACGTGGTGATGCTGCGGAAGTTCATCTCCGAGAAGGGGAAGATCCGCTCGCGCCGCATCACCGGGGCCTGCAGGCGCCACCAGTCGCAGATCGCCACTGCTGTCAAGCGCGCACGCGAGCTGGCGCTGCTGCCGTACGTGAACGAGGGCGGGCGCGAGGACGGTCGCCGCGAACGCGGCGACCGCGGCGACCGCGAACGCTGAGGGAGACGCGAAGGTGCCCGAGGCGATTCTGTTGCAGGACGTGGAGCAGCTCGGCGAGCAGGGCAACGTCGTCGACGTCTCCAAGGGCTACCTGCGCAACTACCTGATCCCGCGCAAGCTCGCCCACCCCGCCACCAAGGGCGCGATCGAGGCCGTGCGCCAGCGCCAGGAGGCGGCGGAGCGGGCCGAGCGCAACGCGGTCGAGAAAGCGCAGGAGAACGTCAACCTGCTCAACCGCACAGTCCTCACGATCCCCCAGCAGGCAGGTGCCGACGGCAGGCTGTTCGGCTCCGTCACCGCCCAGGACATCGCCACCGCGATCCGCGAAGCACGCGGCCTGCGGCTGGAGAAACGCAACGTGCACCTGCCCGAGCCGATCAAGAACGTCGGCACCTATATGGTCGTAGTCGAGGTGGTCGAGAACGTGACCGCCACGATCAAGACCATGGTGGTCGCGAAAAAGTAGTCCTCCGCGGGCGGGCTTCGGCCCGGCCGCGGACCGTTGGCGATCGCGGTTGGCGATGCCGCTCGTGGCGGCTGGCGATGCCGGTCCTCGGCGCCGCGG
This sequence comes from uncultured Solirubrobacterales bacterium, assembly GCA_963706765.1. Classification (GTDB taxonomy): domain Bacteria; phylum Actinomycetota; class Thermoleophilia; order Solirubrobacterales; family Solirubrobacteraceae; genus Palsa-744. Next base: position 1,533,842 of record OY970168.1, read on the forward strand.
AGCGTCCTCTGCGGCTGCGAACATGTGTTCGCCGCGCGCGACAGGACGGCCAAAGCTTTTCCGTCCGCAATTGCGGGGAACGTCTGCCTGCTCGGACGGGCGCCGATCTACACTCGCGCGACCTCAGAGCATGAACGCGACCGCAACCTCCACGAACGGCAACGGATCATCCCGCGCGGGCGCGATCGTGCCGCCGCACAACCTCGACGCGGAGCAGTCGGTGCTGGGGGCGATACTGCTCTCCGACAGGGCGCTGTATGCGCTCGTGATCGAAGAGGGACTGCGAGCGCGGGACTTCTACCACGACCGCCACGGGGCGATCTACGAGGCGATGTTGAGCCTCTACAACGAGAGCGAACCTGTCGACGTGCTGACGGTGACGGACCGCCTGCGCCGGACGGGCAAGCTCGAGCTGGTGGGGGGACCTGCAGGGGTGGACGAGCTGACGGGCGTCGTTCCCGCCGCCGGCCATGCGCGCCGCTATGCCCAGATCGTGCGCGAGAACGCGCTGCTGCGACGGCTGCTGAAGAGCACCTATGAGATCCAGGAGAGCGTGACCGACCATCGCGCGGCCCCGCGCGAGCTGGTGGAGCAGGCCGAGAAGGCGATGCTCGAGGTTGCCCGCGACGACCGCCAACAGGACTTCCGCTCGATCGAGGATGTGCTGCACGAGGAGCTAGACAAGCTGCACCGGCTGTCGATCGAAGGCACCGCTCTGACGGGCACGCCCTCGGGGTTTCGGGACCTCGATGAGATCACGGGCGGGTTCCAGCGCGGCAACCTGATCATCATCGCTGCGCGGCCCGCGATGGGAAAGAGCGCGCTGGTATGCAACATCGCCGAGAACGCCGCCGTCGAGCACGGGCGCCCGGTGGCGCTGTTCTCGCTGGAGATGGCGGAGGCCGAGCTCGCACAGCGGTTCGTCGCCTCGCAGGCGCGGATCAAGGGCGAGGAGCTTCGCAAGGGAAGGGTCGCCGAGAAGCGCTGGCCGAAGATCCTGAATGCCTCGCAGCGGCTGGCAGCGGCGCCGCTGTGGGTCGATGACACCAGCGACGTGGGACTGCTCGAGCTGCGGGCGAAGGCGCGGCGGCTGCACAGTCAATGCGAGGGGGGGCTCGGCCTGATCATCGTCGACTACCTGCAGCTGATGCGCACCGACAGCCGCTACGACAGCCGCGTGACAGCGGTCGGCGAGCTGAGCCGCGGCCTGAAGATCCTTGCGCGCGAGCTGGGGGTGCCGGTGATCGCGCTCTCGCAGCTCAGCCGTGCGGTCGAGCAGCGCACGCCGAAGGTCCCCCAGCTCTCAGACCTGCGCGAGAGTGGAAACCTCGAGCAGGACTCCGACCTGGTGATGTTCATCTACCGCGACGAGTACTACGACGAGGACTCCGAACGGCCCGGCGAGGCGGACCTGATCATCGCCAAGCATCGAAATGGAGCAGTCGGCAAGGTGACGCTCACCTTCCAGAAGGAGTTCCCGAAGTTCCTCAGCTACGCCGGCGGCGAGCGCTACGCGGCATGAGTGGGGAAAGGTGTCCCTACGGCGTCTGCGACGGCAGCGGCTTCCTGATCGACGAGGCCACCAACACGGCATCGGACTGCCGCTGCCGGGCGCTGCAGATCGCGCGGCTGCGCAGCCGCCGGCTGGAAGCGCGGATCCCGCGCCGCTACCGCGAGATCTCCTTCGAGCAGCTCACAGGCACCGACCTGGTGGCGTTTCCCGAGCAGGTGCGCGCCGTGCGGCGGTTCGCGGAGCGGATCACCGAGAACCTCGACAGCGGCCGCGGAGTGTGGATCATGGGGGACGTGGGCACCGGCAAGACGATGCTCGCGATGCTCGTCTCGAAGGCTGCGCTCGATGCGGGCCGCAGCGCCGCGATCTACTCGCTGCCACGGCTGCTGAACCTGATCCGGGAGGCGATCGAGGACGAGGACGGGGTGGTTGGCTTCCTCGACCGGCTCGCGGGCGTGGACCTGCTCCACCTCGACGATGTGGGCGCCGAGAACCGCACCGACTGGGCGCTCGAGCAGCTCTACTCGATCATCAACTCCCGCTATGAGGACGAGCGCTCGGTGGTGATCACGACCAACCTGCAGCCCTCGGAGCTCGCCGAGCAGATCGGCGCGCGCACCGTCTCGCGGCTGGTGGAGATGTGCGGCGACCCGCTGCCGCTGTTCGGCCAGGACAGGCGGCGCGAGCTGCGCCCGCCGCTGCGCTCGGCCTGAGCGGGCGGATCGGCCTCCGGGCTCGGGCCACGCCCCACCTACACTCCAGGAGCCATGCCCGGCATCGTGATAGTTGGCGCCCAGTGGGGCGACGAGGGTAAGGGGAAGATCACCGATCTGCTCGCCGAGCGCGCGGACGCGGTCGTGCGCTTTCAGGGCGGCAACAACGCCGGCCACACGATCGTGCGCGATGGGGTCGAGTGGAAGCTGCACCTGATCCCCTCCGGGATCCTCTATCCCGGCAAGTGCTGCGTGATCGGCAACGGCGTGGTGATCGACCCGAAGGTGCTGATCGAGGAGCTCGATGCCCTGCGTGCGCGTCGGGTGGACGTGGGCGGCCTGCGGATCTCGGCGAATGCCCACCTGATCATGCCTTACCACCTGCTGCTGGACTCGGCCGGTGAGACCAAGCTCGGCAGCCAGCAGATCGGCACCACCCGTCGCGGCATCGGCCCCTGCTACGCGGACAAGGCGGCACGGCTGGGCATTCGTGTCCAGGACCTGCTCGACGAGAAGATCCTGAAGAAGAAGATCGTCGCTGCGATGGAGCCCAAGCGGCTGTCGCTGCGTCCCTTCACCAAGGACCCGTCGCTTGACCTGCACGCGATGACCGAGGAGTACCTGACCTATGGGCATCGCCTCGAGCAGCACATCGGCGACACGGCGAAGCTGATGTGGGAGCTGCTCGACGACGGCCAGCGCGTGATCTTCGAGGGGGCGCAGGGGGCGATGCTGGACATCGACCACGGCACCTATCCGTTCGTCACATCCTCCAACCCGCTCTCGGGCGCCGCCTGCGTGGGCACGGGCGTGGGGCCGAAGAACATCGATGAGATCTGGGGCATATCGAAGGCCTACACCACCCGCGTCGGCGCAGGGCCGTTCCCGAGCGAGCTGCTCGATGACACAGGCGAGCTGATTCGCCAGCGTGGTGGCGAGTACGGGACCACCACCGGCCGCGCGCGCCGGGCTGGCTGGCTGGACCTGGTGGCGCTGCGCTATGCGTCGCGCTTGAACACGATGACCGCGCTCGCGGTCACGAAGCTCGACGTGCTCTCTGGCTTTGACCGGATCAAGGTCTGCACCAGCTATCGCGGCGCCGAGGGCGCGGAGTTCGACGACTTCCCCTATCACCAGACGGTGCTCCACCACACGAGCGCCGAGCTGACGGAGCTGCCGGGATGGCAGGAGGACCTCGGCGAGTGCCGCAGCTTCTCCGACCTGCCGGTGGCGGCACAGGAGTATCTGCAGTTCATCTCCGACCACACGGGCGCCCCGGTCGCGCTCGTCGGGGTGGGGCCGGGACGCGAGCAGACGATCTGGACCGACGCCGGTCGCATCACGCTCGCAGCGCGCAACGGCAACACGCCCGACTAGGCCGCCGATGAGCGCCCACCAGCGCCAGGATCAGCTTCGAGCCCCCTACCTCGAGGCCCTGAGCGACTATGCCCGCCGCGACCCCGCAAGGCTGCACGTGCCCGGCCACAAGGGCGGCCGCGGCGCCGAGGAGCAGCTGCTCGAGGCGCTCGGGGAGAAGGCGCTGGCGATGGACATACCAGCGCTCACCTACGGGATCGACATCGGCCCCGACCCGACGCCGTTCGAGCGTGCCCAGCGCTTGGCCGCGCAGGCGTGGGGGGCGCGGCGCACCTGGTTTCTCGTCAACGGCGCATCACAGGGCAATATCGCAGCGGCGCTCGCGCTCGCCCACCTCGGCCGCGAGGTGGTGGTGCAGCGCAACGCCCACTCGAGCACCATCGACGGGCTGATCCTGTCCGGGCTGCGACCCACGTTCGCCGCCCCCGAGGTCGACGGCGAGCTGGGGATCGCGCACTGCCTCGCCCCGGAGACGCTCGCCCAGGCGCTGCGGGCGACCCCCGGTGCGGTCGGAGCGTGGATCGTCTCGCCGACATACTTCGGTGCGGTCGCCGACGTCGTCACGCTCGCGCAGATCGCCCACGACCACGGCGTCCCGCTGATCGTCGACGAGGCGTGGGGGGCGCACATGGCCTTCCACGAGCGCCTGCCCATCGATGCGCTCGCGGCGGGCGCGGACCTCGTGATCTCGAGCACTCACAAGATCGTCGGCAGCCTCACGCAGTCGGCGATGCTGCACCTCGGCCACGAGCGCACCGCAGGTACCTGCATCGAGGCGGATGTCGTCGACCGCGTCGTGACGTTGACGGAATCGACGAGCCCCAACTCGCTGCTGTGCTGCTCGCTCGATGCGGCCCGCCGCCAGGCGGCGCTGCGAGGGCGGGAGCTGCTGGAGCGGACGATGACAGCGCTGAGTGACGCACGTGAGCACGTCCGTGCGATCGACGGGCTTGATGTGCTCGATGATCGGATCGTGGGCAGACCGGGGGTGTTCGGCTATGACCCCCTGCGCCTGGCGATCGATGTTCGCGGCCTCGCAGCGAGCGGCTACGAGCTCGCGGCGCTGCTCCGTGAGATCGACGACGTCAACCTCGAGCTCGCCGCCGAGAACGTGATCGTGGCGGTGTTCGGGATGGGCGAGCGCGGACTGCCCGAGGCGCAGCGGCTCGTCGCCGCGTTGCGCACGGCCGCGCAGCGCGTCGGGCTCGAGCCCGCGGGCGCGAGCGTCGAGTTCGCCCCGCCGCCTCCCTGGGGAGAGCTCGCGATGACCCCGCGCGAGGCCTATCTCGCGATGCAGCAGAGCGTGCCCGCACCCTCCGCCGCGGGCAGAATCGCAGCGGAGTCGCTAGCCACATATCCACCGGGCATACCGAACGTGCTTCCCGGTGAGCGCCTCAGCGAGCAGACGCTCGCCTACGTCAGGGACACGCTCGCGCGCGGCGGAAGCGTCCGCGGCGCGAGCGACAGGCAACTGCGAACCGTGCGGGTGGTACTCGAGTGAGCGCACGCCCCGACTCGAGCATCCCGCCCTCTGCGCGCTCGGACACGGGCGCGAGCCCAAGCGAGGGCGCAGGCGGCTCGCGCGCGGCGCCTCGCTACACGGGCGTTCGCACGTTCGCGAACCTGCCCCAGGCCGCTCAGGCGCCGCCCGGCGGCTGCGCGATCGTGGGCATCCCGTTCGACACCGCCACGAGCTGGCGCCCCGGGGCGCGCTTCGGGCCCGAGGCGATCCGGGCGGCATCGGTTCTGCTGCGACCCTGGCACCCGCAGCAGGGAGTGCGGGTGCTCGGCGCCGGGCTCGTCGATGGCGGCGATGTCGCGATCACTCCCGGCAACGCCCAGCGCACGAGCGAGCAGATCGCCGCGGCCCTCACGCCGCCCTCCAGCGCGGGCGTGACCCCGCTGACGCTCGGCGGCGACCACTCGATCCTGCTCGGCGAGCTGCGTGCCCACGCCTCCGTTCACGGGCCGCTCGCGTTGACGGCGCTCGATGCCCACGCAGACACCTGGGATGAGTACTACGGCGAGCGGCTCTTCCACGGCACGGTCCTGCGCCGGGCCGTCGAGGAGGGGCTGATCGACACGGGGCGCTCGCTGATCGCAGGCATACGCGGATCGCTGTACTCGCCACAGGATCTCGAGCAGGCGCGCTCGCTCGGTTTCGAGCTGATCGGGATCGACGAGCTTCGAGCCGCCGCTCCGCAGGCGTTTGCCGCGCGCGTTCGCCGCCTCGCCGGCGAGGCTCCGGCGTTCCTGAGCTTTGACATCGACGTGGTCGACCCCGCGACGGCCCCCGCGACCGGCACACCGGAGGTCGGCGGACTGTCGGCGTCGGAGGCGATCGCGCTGGTGCGCTCGCTCACCGGAGTGAGGTTCGTGGGCTTCGACGTGGTCGAGGTCTCGCCGCCCTATGACTCCCCGGGGCAGATCACCGCTCTGCTGGCGGCGAATGTCGCCTACGAGATGCTCGCGCTCGCGGCGCTCGCGCGCGAAGGGTAGGCGCAGACGTAGGCTCCGAGCGGCCGCATGGCCGGCCGGCGCGCCGTTGGCCGGCAAGCTGCCGGGCTCCCGGCGGCGGGCCGGGGCGGGCTGCCCAGCCGTCAGGGTGGTGCTGCAGGCCTCAGCCCGAGGCGTTCAGGCGCCCCCGCCGAACCCGCTCGACGAGGTCCTTGGACTCTTCGCGCACAACCGTGCCGTCCTCCAGCTGAATCGCCGGCAGCAGCTTCTGGCCGGTGAGCGCTATGTAGTCCTTGCGCCGGCTGCGAGGGATAGCTGGGTGAAGCACCAGCTCGTACTCGACGCCGCTCTCGTCGAGCGCCCGCTGGACGCGCCAGCACGTATGTGGCCCCTTGAGCCAAGTCCACGAGCAGCGGTGCAGGGTGACAGCCATCGATGGGAGCCAGCCGCTGTTCGAGCTGAGCGTAGGTTGGACGCTCCCGGCCTGGCGCTCGGAACGATATCCACAGGTTCCGCGAGGCGTCGTCCGCTTCGCCGGTGACCGTCCAGGGGCCTGGCGCGAGGCGAGGGCGAGGCTCATCGCGACCGGTGGAGCTCGAGCCAGGGGCCCTAGTATCTTCTGCCCAGTTCGTGGTCGACAAGGGGGTCTGGCATGTGCAGAAGGCTGGCTGCAGCGGCACTATCGCTGGCAGCGGTGCTCACGACGACGGGCGCGGCGGTGGCCGCGTCGGCACCGAAGGCTGGCAGCGACTACTACTCCTCCAAACCGAACGTCTCGATCACGGTCGGCAAGCCCGCCAACAGCGTCACCGTGTATGTCTCCTGCTTCCCGTCCCCCGGGGTCGGAGACTCCTGGTCGAGCGGCAAGCTTCCGCTCAAGCATGGCGCGTTCAAGTACGACCGGACCGCCAAGATCAACACCGAGAACGGCGCCTCCTTTGGCACCAGCACGGGGACCGTGCTTGTCACCGGCACCTTCAAGGCCGGGAAGTTCATCGGCGCGATGCAGATCGCCGGGGCGTCCTGCGCCGAGGCGAACTACGTCGCGAGGTTCAACAAAGGCGGGGGAGGCGGCGCGGGCGTCTGAGCGCTGGGCCGAATTCGCGGCCTTGCGCGGCGTCGGAAAGTGGGCCGTGCAGGAATCGAACCTGCAACCTTGGGCTTAAGAGGCCCCTGCTCTGCCAATTGAGCTAACGGCCCGCGCTAGCCCCGGGACCGATCTGGCCCGGCTCAGGCGGCGATTCTAGCGAGGTGGAGTCCTGGCTAGTCAGTATGGACGCGAGGAGGCTGGCCCTCGCGTGTTGCAGGTTCGCGGGTTAGCTTCAGCGGTGTTAGGGCCACTTTGGGCCAGAGCCGCATACAACCGGAGGACCAGCCATGCCTGACGTTATCTCGACGGCGCCTGCTGATGTGCGTCTGTGGGTCAGTCTCGACGTGCACAAGCTCTCAATCGTTGCGGCGACGCTGCCGCCGGTCGGCGGGCAGCCCGAGGTGCAGCAGATCGAGACGACCAGGGTCGCGGTCCGGCGGTTCATCGACCGGCTGGGTGGCCCGGAGGGGCTGGCGGTCTGTTACGAGGCCGGCCCCGGCGGGTTCGACCTGCTCAGGCTGCTGACCGAGCTGGGGGTCGCGTGCGATGTGATCGCTCCGTCGTTGATCCCGGTCCGCGCCGGCGACAGGGTCAAGACCGACCGCCGCGACGCGAAGAAGCTCGTGCGGCTCTACCGCGGCGGGCAACTGTCGTTCGTGGCAGCGCCGTCGCCCGAGACCGAAGGGCTTCGTGATCTGATGCGTTGCCGCGATGATCTGCGCTGCGCTCGCACCGCGGCCCGGCATCGGGTCAGCAAGCAGCTGTTGCGCCACGGCCGGATCTATCGAGAGGGGAAGTCGCAGTGGACGCTGATGCATCGGGCGTGGATCGCCCGGCAGCGCCTCGACGACGAGCTCGCGCACGCCGCCCTGCGGCAGATGTTGATCCACCTCGACGGACTCGACCGTCAGCTCGACGCATTGGACCGCGACCTCGAGCTGATCGCTCGCGGCGAGCGGTGGGCAGCCACCGTGCAGATCCTCACGCGGTTCAAGGGCATCTCGACCCGCACCGCGCTCGGGCTAATCGCCGAGATCGGCGACTTCGCCCGCTTCTCCCACCCCCGCGAGCTGTGCGCCTGGCTGGGGGTCGTCCCGTCCGAGTACTCCTCCGGCCAGCAGCGCCACCGCGGGCACATCACCAAGACCGGCAACCAGCACGCCCGCCGGCTGCTGATCGAGGCCGCCTGGTCCTATCAGCACCGGCCGCGCCGACCCAACCGCGGACCTGAGCCCGACGCTCGCGCCTGGCAGGCACAGGTACGACTGCACCGCCGCTATAAGCATCTCACCACCGAACGCGGGAAGCGCTCCACGGTCGCGACCGTCGCTGTCGCCCGCGAGCTCGCCGGGTTCCTGTGGGCCGCCGCTACCGATCAGCCCTTCGCCCTGGAGGCCGCGGCCTGAGAAACCCTCAACGTGCTGGGGTCGGGCAACCGCCGCGACCTCCCGGAGGACCCTCGACTGTTCTATGCGATCCCGACTCGCGACTCTAGTGCGAGGCAGCTCACGACCGGACACTGTCCTGCGGTTCCGACCCGCGCATCTCAGAGTGACAGTCGTCGTTGCCGCCGCGACGGTCGCTCGACCCCAGCAACCACAACCACCACCATGAACAACTTCTTCGACATCCACCTTGACAAGCGCGTCCATCTCAGAACACCACCGTACGGCGTCCGTCGACGATCACGCGATCGTCGAGGTGCAGCGCCACCGCGCGAGCGAGAACCACGCGCTCGATGTCGCGGCCCACACGTTCGAGCTCGAAGGCGCTGAGGCGGTGGTCGACGCGCTCGACGTCCTGGTCGATGATCGGGCCCTCGTCGAGCTCGGCGGTCACGTAGTGGGCGGTCGCCCCGATCAGCTTCACGCCGTGCTCGCGCGCGCGGCGATAGGGATCGGCGCCGGCGAAGGCGGGCAGGAAGGAGTGGTGGATGTTGATCGCCGGCACTCCGAGCCGATCGAGGAAGTCGCCGCTGAGGATCTGCATGTAGCGAGCGAGCACCACCAGCTCGGCCTGGCCGGCGAGCAGCTCGAGCATCGCGCCCTCGGCCTCGGCCTTGGCGCCAGCCGGCACCGGGACGTGGTGGAAGGGAACGCCGCCCGACTCGACCTCGGCCCGCAGGTCGGCGTGGTTTGAGATCACGGTCACCACATCGCCGTCGAGCTCGCCGCGGCGCGAGCGCCACAGCAGGTCGACCAGGCAGTGGTCGTGGCGCGATACGAGGATCGCGATCCGCCTGCGCTCGCCCCGGTAGCGGACGGTCCAGTCCATCTCGAACCGTGCCGCCACCTGCTCGGAGAACCGCGTCTCGAACGCCTCGCGCCGCGCGCGTGCCTCGGGCGCTTCGAGCTCGTCGAGGAACAGCTCAGTACGCATGAAGAAGCTCCCCCCGGTGGGGTCTGAGGAGTACTGATGAGAGGAGACCAGGTTCGCCCCCTGCTCGAACAGGAAGCCTGAGACGGCGGCGACGATCCCGGGGCGATCCGCGCAGCCGATCAGCAGGCGCGCGCTGTAGCTGGGTGGCGCGTCCCCGGCGCCGGCGCTCACGGCGTCATTTCGTGCCGCCCGACAGCCCGCCCGGGCTCGTCGTCGTCGGCGCGGTCGTGGTCCCTGTGAAGGTGCCGTTAGGCCCTGGTTTGACTTTGATCTTCTGGCCGTTGGTGGTCGCCGTGTATTCCCGGCCGTGCGGGTACTTCTTGATTTCGGCGAGTTCCGTCTGCAGGCGCTTGCGGTCGCCGGACGGCGCCAGCGCGACGGCCTTCTCCGAGGCCAGGTCGCCGGTGCCGGGATTGTTCGCTTTGTACGCGTACTCGGCAAGCTCGGCATACAGCGTCGACTGGTACTGCGCGGTGCTGCCGTGCTTGGTGGCGATCACGATCTGCAGCACCTTGACCGCTTCCGCGGGCTGGTTGAGACCTTCTTCGCCGAACACCCGCAGCACCTCCTGCGCCAGTTCGGGATTCGGTTTGGGAGGATTCAGCGCCACGTAGCTGTTCCACGACTGGGCGACCTGGGTGAAGAGTTCTTTGCCCTTGCCCGTCAGGCCGCCGCTGGCGGACGTGTACTTTTCGCCGCCCGCTTCGTGAAGCTGGGCGAGCGTCAGCTGTTCCCAGGCGTGGATGTTGCTGGGCTGCTTGGCGGTCAGCTTCTTGTACTTGTCGATCTGCGCCGAGAAGCTCGCCGAGTTGCTGCCTTCTCCGTTGAGCGAGTTGAGCACGCCGCCGCCGCCGAAGCCGCCGCCCACGCCGAAGCCGACCAGGCCGACGCCGATCAGCACGGCAAGCCCCAGGTAGATGATCTGGACCGTGCGCCTACGCCCGCGTCCACGCAGGTCGAACAGCATCAGCCCGAAAGCCCCGGATCGGTGTGGTCGATGATCTGCTGCACAGTGGTCTCTGCAGGCTCGCCAGTCCCCCCGCCAGGTGGAGCAGGGGGCCCCTCCCGCGGCTCGTCGAGCGGCCTGTGGCGCTCGACGAACGACGCGAGCAGGATACTCACCTCGTAGAGAACGTACAGTGGCACCGTCTCGAGCAGCAGCGTGATCGCGTCTCCGGGCAGGAACGCCGCGACCGCAGCGCAGGCCACGATCGCGTAGCGCCGGCCCTTGCGCAACTGTCGCGGCGTCACGATCCCGGCGCGCGTCGCGGCGAGGATCGCCACCGGCACCTGGAACACGAGCCCCATCGCCAGCAGGATCGTGGCCGCGAATTTGTAGTACGGACCGGCCTGGACCAGGACGTTGAACTCGCCGCTGTTGAAGTTCTGAAAGAACCGCACCGCAGCCGGAAGCACAACGAAGTAGCCGAACAGCACGCCGATCACGAACAGGAACGGGATCGCGGTCAGAAGCGGCATCGCGATGCGCCGCTCCCGCGGGCTGAATGCGGGCAGCAGGAAGCCGTACAGCTCGAACAGGATCACCGGCAGCGAGAACACCAGCGCGAAGATGAACGTCACGGTCAGCGTCGTCGTGAACGGCTCGCCGATCCCCAGCGTCACCGGCTTGTCGCCTTCGGGGACCCGCGGGATCCGCGCAACGGACGCATGCAGACGCGGGATCTCTGCGGCCAGGGCCGCGCGTGTCGCCGCGGGCAGCTTGCTCGCGGGGTCAGCCAGCGTCGCCGCGATCTGTTGCACGTTGGCCGCGACCGCGAGCACACCCTGCTGCGCCAGGGCAGTCTGTCCCAGGGGGCCTCTCCCCTCGGCGACCTGTTTCTCGGTCTGGTGGGTGAGCGGCTTGTTGATGATTTCCAGAAGCGCGTGGTTCTGCCACAGGCAGACTCCGAACGCGACCGCGATCGCGACCCCACAGACGATCAGCCGCACACGCAGCTCTTCGAGGTGATCCACGAGGCTGAGCCTGTCCTCGTGGCCAACCGTGCGGATTGCAGTGGCCATGGCGCTTATGAAGCTATCACCGCGCGTCGTGGGCTCAGGGCGGTTGTGGGGGAGCCGTCCAGGACTCCGATCCGTCAGCGCGCCATATCTAAAGGCCGGTCGCGCTGGCGTCGATGAAATGGGGGAAATCGCCCCCATGCCCGAGAACAGCCCTCACATCCGCCATCGCGTACAGCTGCCCGATGGCAAGCACGTCGACATCGTCTACCGTCACGAGCGCTCGGCGGCCGCCGAGGAGCATGGGCAGGGCCCAACCCCTTCCTCCGGGCAGCCGCCCACCGCGGCCGGCCCGGGTGGCGCATCGCAGCCCCCCCAGCACGACAAGCCCGTCGCGCCGGAGGGCCCGACGGTGCGCGATCAGCGCCCAGCCGCCCGAGTCCAGCCGCATGATGGTGGCGATCCCGAGCGCGCGCGTGAATCCGCTGACGCCGGGGACCTCTGCGTGGCGCCCGATCCGCCTGCCGAGCGCGAGGTGGTGTGCCATCGCGCGCCGGAGCCCGTGCAGGAACCGAGCGACGAGACGCATCCGCTGCACGTCTGCTTCAACTGCGCCGGCGAGCTCGTGTACCCGCTGGACTGGTCTGAAGAAGGCCAGCGCCACTGGCGGATCGTGCTGCGCTGCCCGGACTGCGAGGCCTACCGCGAAGGGGTCTTCGAGCAGACGATCGTCGAGCGTCTGGACGATGAGCTGGACCGCGCGACCAGCGAGCTGCTCGGGGATCTGAAGCAGGTCACGCACGCGAACATGACCGACGAGGTCGAGTTCTTCGTGCGCGCTCTACACGCCGATGTGATCGTGCCGAGCGACTTTCAGCGGTAGCGCTCGACGACCGCGTCCGCCACCAGGTCGAGCAGCTCCGCGCCCGCCTCGGGCAGGTTCTCGGGCAGTTCCGCCTTGGCCTGCGCGACCACAGCCAGCGCCCTGTCGCGGGCCTCCTCTAGTGCCCCCGTGGCTGCGATCCGCTCGCACAGCCGCTCTGCCTGCTCGGCTCCATGCAGCGATGACAGCTCGAACGCCGCCAGTTCGCGGTCGTGTTCGCGAGCCAGGATCAAGGGCAGCGTCACGGTTCCATCGAGCAGGTCCGTCCCGCGCGCCTTGCCGGTGCGCTCGACCGGCCCCGAGACGTCGAGCACGTCGTCGAGCAGCTGGAACGCCAGGCCGATCCGCCGGGCGAACAGGCCCAGTGCGCGAGCAAGCGAGCGCGAACGGTCAAGCGCCGCGAGCGCGCCCAGCCTGCATGCGGCCTCGAACAGCGCCGCCGTCTTGAGCTCGCAGCGACGCAGATAGCGCTCGACGGCGACACCGGAGGCGTAGGCGTCCTCGCGCTGCAGCAGCTCTCCCTCGGCCAGCGCCGAGCTGGCGTCCGACAGCGCCTGCAGCTGATCGGTGTCTCCGTTTCGCGACAGCTCCGCGAACGCGCGCGAGAACAGCAGATCACCGGTGGCCACCGCGAGCTTGCGTCCGGCGGCAGCGGCTACCGACGGGCGCCCGCGACGCAGCTGAGCGCCGTCGATCACATCGTCGTGCACGAGCGTGGCGGAGTGGACGAGCTCGACCGCCACCGCCGCCCGCACCAGCGCGAGCTCGCCCTCGTCATTCGGCTGCGGGCCGCCCCCCGCCTGCGCGGCAAGCAGCACCAGCAGCGGGCGCAACCGCTTGCCGCCCGCGAGCACGGTGCCGGTCGCGTGACACGCGAGCGGCTCGCCCGCCTCGGCGGTCACCCGCTCGAGGTGGCGCTCGGTGCGCACCATCCGCTCCCGCAGCGCAGGTCCGCCGCGGCGCATGATCGCCTCAAGCGCGTCGAGGTCCGTCGCCGTCCCGCCGGCGATCGTGGAGTCTTGCCCACCGCTCACCCGTTCGCCTCACCAGGAACGGTACCGGCATGTATCGCGATGATCCCTCCGGCGGTCAGCAGGTAGCGGATGTCCACCAGCCCGGCATCCTCCATCTCGGCCGCGAGCGCCACCGGTCCGGGGAAGCGTTTGACCGAGCTCGGCAGGTAGGTGTAGGCCTCGGCGATGCCCTCGTGAGCGCCGCCGCCGAGCAGCCGCGCACGCGCGCGAGCCACCGCGCCCAGCATCCGCACGAGCAGCGGTATCAGACGGTCGAACCAGAATCTCGAAGAAGATCGACAGCGGCGGCTTGGTGGGGGTGGTCATCTCGAGGACCACCACCCTGCCGCCGGGGCGCACGACACGCCTCATCTCCGCGAGCCCGCGCCCGAGATCGGAGAAGTTGCGAATCCCGAACCCCACGGTGGCGGCGTCGAAGGACGCCGCCGCATAGGGCAGCTGCAGGGCATCGGCCAGCTCGAAGCGCGGCCCGACCCCCCGTCCAGACCGCGTTGCGGCCTTCGCGCGCGCTCGCGCGAGCATGCCCGGCGAGAAGTCCGCGCCGACGATCTCGCCGTCAGGCCACACGCGCGTGCCCAGCTCGAGCGCGAGGTCGCCGGTCCCGGTCGCGATGTCCAGGACCCTGCTTCCCGGGCCGACGCACGCGAGGTCTGCGGCACGCTCGCGCCAGCGCGCGTGCATGCCCGCGGTCATCGCGGTGTTCAAGACGTCATACGACCCCGCGATGCGGTCGAACATCTCGCGCACCTGCGCTGCCTGCAGGCGCCCGGAGGCCGCGTCCTCGAGCGAAGGTCCGTACTGCGCCTGTCCTCCGGGACCGCCTGCCGGCACGTCGGGCCCGTCTGCCGATGCAGCTCCGGCAGCTCGGGCGGCGCCCGCCACGCCCACCACGCCGGCCGGTGCCGAGTCGCTGCCGGCGCCTTGCGAGGCGGCCATCGCGCCGCTACTTCGACTGGGCGAGGAAGGTGACGGCCGCGTCGAACTTCTGCGGCGGCAGGTTCTTGAACGAGGGCATCGGCGCCGTCGGGTTCACCAGCGTCCTCGCGATCCCCTGCCGTGGCAGTCGCGAGCCGATGTGCGTGAGGTTGGGCCCCGGTCCGTCGTTGCCGTTGTCGCCGAACTTGTGACAGGCGAGGCAGCCCGATTGGGCGACGACGAGCTTGCCGGCTTCGTATTCGGCCAGCTCCTTCCCCCTGCTTGCTTGACCGCTTGCGGGGTCGCCGTTTCGATCGTGGTCGGAGAGCCGGCGTTCGCGCCCTGATAGGTCAGCAGCGCCATCGCACCGATCACGAACAGGCCGGTCAGGGTCGCTATCGGACGGCGCTCGGGACGGCGCTCGGGACGGCGATCGTAGAAGGGCAGCAGGAACAGCAGGATCATGCAGATCGTCGGGACGCCGATCGTCGCGAGCGGCACCAGGCTCGGCGGCTTGATCACGCGCAGGAGCTCGAACAGGAAGAAGAAGTACCACTCCGGACGCGGCACATAGGTGGTCGTCGTCGGGTTCGCCTTGGACCCGAGCTCCGCGCCGAGGACCAGCGACATCGTGATGATCGCCACCATCACCACGCACGCCATCGCAGCGTCCTTGGTCACCGCATACGGGAAGAACGGCTTGCCCTGCGACTTCAGGACCGCGTACTCGCGCAGGTACTGCTCCTTCTCACGCCGGTTCATGCGCCGGCCTTCAGACGCCGGCGTGCGCTGGCGGGTAGCCCGCTCATACCTCTGCCTCGCGCAGCTCCGCCGTCTCCTCGGCTTTGATCCACGGTGGAGCGGTCGTGCCGAGCTTCGCCACCAGGTAGAGGTGCGCGCCGATCAGCGCCGCGAGCAGGCCGGGCACGAGCAGCATGTGGATGGCATAGAACCGCGACAGAGTCGTGGCCCCGAATTCCGGGCCGCCGCGCAGGAAGTCGCTCAGGTAGGGACCGAGCAGCGGTCCCGTGCCGTTGATGTTGACGCCGACGATCGTCGCCCAGTAGGCGCGCTGGTCGAACGGCAGCAGGTAGCCGGTGAAGGACATCACCATCGTCAGGATCAGCAGCACCACGCCGATCACCCAGTTGAGCTCGCGCGGGTACTTGTAGGCGCCGAAGAAGAACGTGCGGCCCATGTGCAGGAACACGAGGATCACCATCACGCTCGAGCCCCACTTGTGCATGCCGCGCACGAACTGGCCGAGGAAGACTTCATTGGTTATGTGGCGGACCGATTCGTAGGCGCCGCCCGAGGCATCGGGGCGGTAGTACATCGCCAGGATCACGCCTGTGACCGCCTGTGAGAGGAACGCGAACATCGTCGCCGAGCCGAGCGTGTAGAACCAGTTGGTTCCCTTCGGCACCTTGCGGAACAGCAGCCAGCGCACACCGCCGCTGAGCGAGGTGCGTTCGTCGACCCAGTCGACGACGGTGACCCCGGCCTCCTTGGCGTGGTCTGCCGGCGTCACCTTGCCGTTGCCCTCGCCCGGACGCGGCGGCGGCGCCTGCAGCGCAGACGGAACCGGTGGCGCGGGAAGCTTTGGTCGTTTGGGCATCGCCCGCGCCTACAGTTTCTGCGCGCCCGGACGCGACGGGTAGAGATACTGGCCGATGCCGTCCAGCGGCTCGCCGGGGTCGCGCGGTGAGAAGCGTTTGAGCTCGCTGTTGACCGAGAAGCGTGGACCGAGTTCCACTTCGCCGGCGTGGTTCACGCGCGTGTAGAAGCGATCCAGCGGGCGCACCGGAGGGCCGCCGACGCGTCGCCCCAGCAGGTCGTAGACGCCGCCGTGGCAAGGACAGATGAAGCGCTCGGCCGCGTCCACCCAGCGGACCGGACAGCCGAGGTGCGCACAGCGGGTCGAGATCGCGATGTAGGGCGTGCCTTTGTCGTAGGGATCGGTGTCGATGTTCGGGTTGAACTTGCGCACGTACGCGGTCGTCTTGCCGGCCTCGCCGATCTGCGGGTTCACGGTCAGCACGACCGGGACGTAGTTGTCTTCGTTGAACATCGACTCCGGGCCGACGCCTTCCCAGCGCACCGGCGTGCTCTTGAAGATCGGGCCGACCGCGAAGCCGAGCGCCGGCAGCACAAAGGCCGCGGCACCGATCGCCCCGGCGGTCTGTCCCGTGACCGTCATGAACCGCCTGCGGGTGACCGTCTCGCCCTCGAACGCACCGGGGATGTTGCGATCGAGCGTGTATTTGGAGCTGTTCTTGGCGTGCTTGTCTGGCACCTCTCCGAACAATATCGAGGCGCGATTCAGGGCGGCGTCGGAACGCCCCGAGCGCTTGTGCGCATCGCCTCGATCGCCTCAGGCGACCCGGCGAACGCCAGGCGCTTCGCGAGCAGGTGCGCTTCGCTCGCGCCCCAGCCGACCGCGTGGGCGCCCGCCTGCCAGACGGCGCTCGCGAGCTCGGGGCGACCGCTCGCATGCGCGAGCGCGCTCAGCGTGATCGTGTCCGCGAGCTCTGCGACCGCCTCGGTGTCGCCGAGGGCCACGAGCCGCGCCAGCCCGAGCGCATACAGCCGATCCCCTGCCAGCAGCCCGAGATCGGCCTCGGGCGAGCGGATGATGCGCGGGTCGCCGTAGTGCAGCAGATAGCCCTCGTAAATCGCCTCCAGCAGCAGCTCGTATTCGGCCGGGTCGCGCCGCGCGCGGGGGCCCGCGGCAGCTGTCTGGGCGGGACCGTCGGGCTCGCCGCGCTGCGCTCCCTGCGGATACAGCAGCGTCTCCAGCAATCCCCCCTGCTCGCGCAGCAGCGAGACCAGGCGCGCGAGCCCGCACTCCTGCGCCGGCCCGCTCACGGCCCCGTTCACCGCCCCTGCCCGCCCGGCGCGGGCTCAGGCAGCGCCGCGAACGCCTCGGCCGCGGCCTGCACGGTGCGCTCGAGCAGCGCCGGGGTATGAGCGAGCGACGGGAACCAGGCCTCGAACTGAGACGGCGGCGGGTACACGCCGCGCGCCAGCAGCTCCCTGCACCACTGCGCGTGAGCCTGCAGATCGCACGCTTGCGCCGCGGCGAAGTCGCGCGGGCCGCCCTCGCGGTGACGCTGTCGGCTGAAGAACACCGTCAGCAGGCCGGGAGCGCTGACGACCTGCACGGGGTAGTCTCCCGCCGCCTCGCGCAGGCCCTCCGCGAGCGTCTCGGTGAGCGCGGCGAGGCGCGAATAGGCGGCTTCGTCGAGCAGCTCCAGGGTCGCCAGCCCGGCCGCGACCGCGACCGGGTTGCCCGACAGCGTTCCCGCCTGGTAGACCTCGCCGGCGGGGGCAAGCTGCTCGAGCAGGGCCGCGCTGCCGCCCAGCGCCGCCGCGGGCAGGCCGCCGCCGAGCACCTTGCCGAGGATCGTCAGGTCACCGCTCACGCCGAGCAGCTGCTGGGCGCCGCCCCGAGCGACGCGGAAGCCGCTGATCACCTCGTCGAGCACGAGCAGCGCGCCGTTCGCGCTCGCACACTCGCGCAGCAGCTCGAGAAAGCCGGGCAGCGGCGGCACCAGCCCCATGTTCGCCGGCATCGGCTCGGCGAAGATCGCCGCGAGCTCGTGCTCGGCGCTGGCCGCGCGCAGCGCATCGGGATCGTTCCACGGCACGACCACGGTCTGGGCGGCAGCAGCCGCGGGTACGCCGGGGCTCGCCGGCAGCGCCTGCGTGGCGAGTCCCGACCCAGCGCTCGCGAGCAGTCCGTCGACATGGCCGTGATAGGCGCCCTCGAACTTCAGGATCCGCTCGCGCCCCGTGGCGGCGCGAGCGAGGCGGATCGCGGTCATTGAGGCCTCGGTACCCGATGAGGTCATCCGCAGCATCTGCACCCCCGGCATCCGCCGGCCCACCTCGGCAGCCAGCTCCACCTCTCCCGGGGTGGCTGCGCCGAAGCTCGTCCCGCTCGACGCCGCCCGCACCACCGCCGCGACGACATCGGGGTGGGCGTGGCCGTGGATCAGCGGCCCCCACGAGCAGACATAGTCGATGTAGCGGTTGCCATCGACATCCACCAGCTCCGCACCCTCGCCACGCGCGATGAAGATCGGGTCGCGACCGATCGCGTGCATCGCGCGCACCGGTGAGTTGACGCCGCCGGCAAGCACGGTCAGCGCCCGGCGATAGAGCTCCGCGGAGCGGCGGTCAGGTGGCGCTGAGGTCTGATCCGGCAGGGCTTGAGTTGAGACCTTGGGCGCAGCCGTCACGTCAGACGCCCGCGTGCTCGCGCTCCCAGGCCTTGTGTTCGTCGGTGAAGTAGAGCAGCCTGATCTTCTTGAACTCCGTCGAGCTGTAGAGCGTGGCGCGGCCGTCGATGCCCGTCTGCTCGGCGATCGAGTCGAGGATCGCGTCGCACTCCTGCTTGGAGCGGCCGTGCGCCATCGTGAAGACCGAGTACGGCCAGTCGGCGTAGGTCGGGCGTTGGTAGCAGTGGGAGATCCCGCGCACCGCCGCCATCTGGCGACCGATGTCGAGAATCTGCGGCTCCGGAACCATCCAGACGCCCATTCCATTGGCCGAGAAGCCGGCGCGACGGTGGTAGAGGATCGCGGCGACGCGCCGCAGCAGTCCCCGCTCCTGCATCGCGGAGAGGTGGTCGAGCAGACGCTCTTGGCTGACGCCGAGCGCAGCTGCGGCGGGGGCGTACGGTTCGCTGAGGACCGGCATGTCGCCCTGCAGCGCGCGGATCACGGCGATGTCGAACTCGTCGTAGGGCTGGGGGTCGAGCTCGACCGGCTCGCTCGCCTGAACTGGGCTGGCGAGCGCATCGGTGTCGCCCTCCATCTCGAGGTCCATGCGGATCTTGAACAGCTTCAGCGTCGGCAGCTGCCGCACCGACTCGGCTCCGGCCTCGCGCGCGAGAACCTCGAGTGTGCCTTCCAGCCCGAGCTTCGAGCCCGGCTCCGTGGCGATCGTGAACCAGAGGTTGAAGTCGTGGTTGCGCAGGTAGTTGTGAGACACGCCGGGATGGGCGTTGATCACCTCCGCAGCCCGATGCGGATGCTCGGAATCGACCTTCGCCGCGACCAGCATCGAGGAGTAGCCCAGCGCGCGGGTGTCGAAGATCGGCGTCACCTGCCTGACGATCCGCTTCTGCAGCAGTCGCTGCACCCGCTCCATCGCCTCGGTCTCGGAGATCGCGCCGAGCTCGCCCACGCGCGCGTAGGGACGTGCGGCGATCGGGAACGAGCCCTGCATCAGGTTCAGCAGCCGGCGGTCGATGTCGTCCAGCGGAACCGCCGCTCCGTGCTTTCGCGAGCGCAGCTTCGGAGTGGCTGCATCGGCGCGAATCCCATCACCGACGGCGGTGTCGGCTGCGGCTGTGTCGGCTGGGTCCATGTCGGCGATCCTCTCGTGCAACGGGTCCTACGTCGCGACCATCGAGCGGGCCGCGGCGAGCGCGTGGTAGGTGATGACTATGTCCGCCCCCGCCCGGTGCAGCGAAAGCAGTATCTCGCGTACCGCCGCCTGCTCGTCGAGCTGACCGGCTGCGGCGGCGGCCTTGACCATCGCATACTCGCCGCTGACGTTGTACGCCGCCACGGGCAGCCCCGTCTCGCGCTTGACGGCGGCGATCAGGTCGCCGTAGGCGAGCGCGGGCTTGACCATCAACATGTCCGCCCCCTCCTCCACGTCGAGCAGCGCCTCGCGCAGGGCCTCGCGACCGTTGGCAGGGTCCATCTGGTAGGAGCGGCGGTCGCCGAACGACGGCGCCGAGCCGGCGGCTTCGCGGAACGGGCCGTAGAAGGCCGAGGCGAACTTGGCCGAGTAGGCGAGTATCGGCGTGTCGGCGAAGCCCTCGGAGTCGAGCTCGGAGCGAATCGCACCGACACGGCCGTCCATCATGTCCGAGGGAGCGACGATGTCGGCCCCGGCGCGCGCGTGGCTGACGGCCGTGCGCGCCAGCAGCTCGAGCGAGGCGTCGTTGTCGACCGTTCCGTCCTCGCGCATCACGCCGCAGTGCCCATGCTGGGTGTACTCACACAGGCACACGTCGGTGATCAGCAGCAGCTCGGGCAGGGCCTGGCGCAGCGCTCGCGTCGCGAGCTGCACGATGCCCTCATCGTCCCATGCGCCGCTGCCCTCGGCGTCCTTGTGGGAGGGCACGCCGAACAGCAGCACCGCCGCGATGCCCAGCTCCGCGGCTTCATGCGCGCGCTCGACCGCAGCCGAGATCGAGAGCCGCGCGAGATCGGGCAGCGCGAGCTCGCTCTGCCCGACGTCCGGGCGCTGCATGAGCGGAGCGTCCGCCTCGGCCACGAACAGCGGCAACACCAGCCTGCCGGGGCGCAGCTCGGTCTCGCCCACCAACCCGCGCAGGCCCGCGCTTGCACGCAGCCGGCGCATGCGGGTCTTGGGAAACGCCATCCCATCGAGGATACTGGCGCCGTCGCGCCGTCGTGTGTCGACAGCAGCCGTGTCGCTTCACCCGGCGCAGCCTGGCGCGGCTGCGCCCCCGAACCGCCCTACTGCACCCGACGCAGCCCCAGGCGCGCCAGCGCCGCGAACGCGAGCGTCAGCACGGCCAGGTGCAGGATCGAGAGACCGATACCGGGAGAGGCGCCGTTGACGGCGGCGTCCAGTGCCTGCAATGCGGCCTTGAACGGAAACACGAACGAGATCACGCTGATCGCGTCGTACAGCCCGTGCGCGACCGAGCCCGCGGGCACGAGCGCGAGCAGCGCAAGCGGAAGCGACAGCAGAAAGGCCAACAGCGAAGCCGCGCGCACCTCGCGTGCAAGCGCCCCGATCGCCACTCCGAGCGCCGCGAACCCGAGCGCGCCGAACAAGAGCGCGAGCACCCACAGGCCGAATCGCGACCATTCGAGGCTCACGAACGCCCCGATCCCTGCGAGCATCGCGAGCGCGAGCACGAACGCGCACCCGGCCGCCAACAGCAGCTTCTGCGCCAGCAGCGTCTCGCGCGTGACCGGCCCGCGGACCAGGCGAGCGAGGGTGTTCTCCTCGCGCTCGAGCGCGATCCCGCCCGCGGCCAGCAGCACGCAGACGAACATCAGCGACACGCTCACCGCGACCACCACCGCGAACGTGTTCAGGGGCGTGCGCCTGCCCTCGACGAGAGTCGTCTTGATCTGGATCGGCTGTCCGATCGTCGACAGCACGTTCTTGGCGAGGCCGAGATTCTGTGCGGCGAAGCTCGCGAACTTCTCGATTCGTTCGAGCGTCGTGCGCTCCGGTCCCGGGGGCCGGTGAGCGATGATCGTCTGCAGGCGGGCGGGCAGTTCGTCAAGTCCCACCATGTTCGACGGCGCCCCGAGCACGCCGAGACTCCCGCCCTTGAGCAGCACCCCGATCGCTTCCGATGCGGCGCGCTGGATCTGTTCGGAGAAACCGAGGTTGGCCTGGGCGAGCGCCGAGCTCAGCTGCGAGCGCACCAACGACTGCTCGAGGGCATTGCCGTTGTAGAGCACTTCGATCTGGGCCTGGCTGATCCCCGAGGACAGCCGCGTGACGATGTCTCGGGGGATCACGACGGCAGCCAGGACCCGGCCGGATTCGACATCCGCGACGGCCTGCTCACGCGATCCGACGTGGACCGGCTGCACCTGGTCGAACAGCTGGTCGGCGTAGCGGCTGACCGGAACACGTTCGCTGCCCACCTGGATCGTCTGCCCGGCGGGCGTTTCATCGACCACCGCGACCTTGGGCTTGCCGGGCGAGCGGGAGATCGCCAGCCCGATCAGCAGCGAGATCGCGATCGGGTACACGACCAGGACCCCCACGAGCAGCCGCGAGCGGCGCAGGATCAGCAGATCCTTGGCGAGCAGCCAGCGCATCCTCAGTGCCCGCGGGCCCTCAGGAACGCGACGAACGCGGCCTCGAAGTCGTCCTCATCGCCCGCGGCCGCCACCAGCGCGTCGGGGGCGCCGTCGAACAGCAGCTCGCCGTCGGCGAGCACGATCGCGCGTGTCGCGTATCGTTTCACCTCGCCGAGGTGATGGGTCGAGAACAGCACCGCCGTGCCGGCGCGCGCGAGCCCACCGACGAACTCCCACAGCCGTTCGCGCTGGCCGGGGTCGAGTGCCGACGTCGGCTCGTCGAGCGCGAGCACCGCGGGGTCGGCGATCAGCCCGAGTGCCACGTTCACGCGCTGACGGTTGCCGCCCGACAGGCGCTCGACGCGCTCCTGCGCCCGCTCGCGCAGGCCCGTCTGAGCGAGCATCCGTGTCACCGTGGCCTCGGGATCCGCGGCGCGGGACAGGCGCGCGAACAGCCGCAGGTTCTCGAGCACCGACAGCTTCAAGTACACAGCAGGCTGCTGTGGAGCCCAACCCGCAGCACCGCCGGCGCCCGTCCCGGCGACGGTCCCCGCGCTGGGACGCTGCACGCCGGCGATGATCGACAGGAGCGTCGTCTTGCCGGCGCCGTTGGGGCCGACGATCGCCACCAGCTCGCCTGGGCGGACATCGAACTGGACGTCGCGCAGCGCCTCGCGCTCGCCGAAGCGCTTGTTCAGCCCCTGAACGCTGATGAGCGGCGCCGGCGCGCTCACAGCCGCGAGGCGCCCATCACAACAATCCCCCGCGGGAGCGCTCCCAGGGCTCGAATTCGATGTGGCGGTTGAGGTAGACGACGGTCTCGCGCAGCACAGCCACGATCGGCAGCGCCACCAGCGCCCCGATCAGCCCGAACAGCTGCTCGCCGAGCAGCAGCGCGAAGATCACCAGCAGCGGATTGATGCGCAGCGTGTGCCCGAAGATCTGCGGCGCCACCACGTGACCCTCGAGCTGCTGCAGGCCGAGGAACAGGAGCGCCACCCACAGCGCGCTGATCGGATTTGTGAACAGCGCGACCAAGATCGGCGGCAACGCCCCCAGGAACGGCCCGATGTAGGGGATCAGCTCCGCGAACCCGAGGAACGCTCCGAACGCGACCGCATAGGTGCTTCCGTCGGGGAAGATGCCGAGCACGCCGAACAGGTACAGGGCGACGCCGGCGGTCGTGCCCATGATCAGGCTGAACAGCAGCTGGCCGCCCACGTAGCGCGACACCGCCCGCTGCACGAGGTGCGGGTAGTCGTCCGAGCGCTCCGGACGCCCCTTGGGCATCAGCCGCCGCGCGAGTGCGCCGATCCGTTCGCCATACAGGAGCATGTAGATCGACAGCACGAACACCAGCACGAGATCGAACACGGCGCCCGCGGCTTCGGTCAGCAGGCTGCCCCCGAACGAAGCGATCGAGCTCGAGCTCTTTTCGACCTTCTCCTTGAACGTGTCGAGCGCGGTCTTGCCCTGTTTGATGAACTGGACGTGGAAGCCTTGGTCGTTGAGTTCCCGCTGCAGGTTCGCGACGCTGCGATTCGCTTCTTCGACCAGATGCGGGACGTTGTGCGTGAACGAGCGCACCTGCTTGGTGATCGGATTGGCGAGCAGAAAGCCGATCCCCACCAGCGTCAGGAAGAATGCGAGGTACACGGCGAGCACCGCCACCCCCCGGGGAACACGTGGACGCTGCACCAGCGCGACCACGGGGTTGAGGATCAACGCGATGAGAGCGGCGACCACGAAGATCAGCAGCACCTTGCCCGCGGCTTTCGCGAGCGCCCAGACCGCGAGCAGTGCGAGCGGCAGCAGCACGAGCTGCACCCATCGCGGCACCACCGTGCGCGGCGGCTGCGCCGCAGCCTCGACTCCGCCCCCCTGCGGCTCCTCGCTCATCTGCATCCCACAGCCCGCATCGCCGAAGTATGGCTGAGGCACAGGAGGTCTCCGCGGAGGAGGACCGCGGCGGACACGGGCGCGACGCCGGGCAGACGCAGGCGGCGCCCGCGGGCGCCGGCGCTGAGGCGAGCCGCGCGACGAGCCTCCTGTTCGTCGGAGATCTCGTCGGCGGGATCGGCCGGCGAACGCTGCTCGAGTGCCTGCCGTTGCTGCGCGAGCGCCACGACCCGACGTTCGTGGTCGTCAACGGCGAGAACGTGGCCGGCGGGCTGGGCATCACGCCGAAGGCCGCGCGCACGCTGTTCGCAGGCGGCGTCGACGCGATCACGCTCGGCAACCACACCTACCACCGGCGCGAGATCTACCCCTACCTCGATTCCGAGCCGCGCATCCTGCGTCCGTTCAACTTCCTGCGCATCCAGCCCGGGCATGGAACCTGCGTACTGGAGCGCGATGGCATTCGCCTGGGGGTCGTCAATCTCAGTGGCAACCTCTACCTGCGGGCCGGGCGCTCCGCGTTCACCGAGATCGAGACGGCGCTGTCAGAGCTTCAGGGAGAGCGCGTCGATCACGTGCTGGTCGACATGCACGCCGAGGCGACCTCCGAGAAGGTCGCGCTCGGCTGGCTCTTGGACGGTCGTGTCACCGCGGTCGTCGGCACCCACACGCACGTGCCGACTGCGGATGCGCGCGTCCTACCCGGCGGCACCGCCTACATCACCGACGTCGGGATGACCGGGCCCCGCGGCGGCGTGATCGGCGTCAAGCGCGAGCAGGCGATCGAGTCGCTGCGCACGCAGATGCCGGTGCGCTTCGAGACATCCGAGGAGGACCCCTGGCTGATGGGCGTGCTCATCCGCTGCTCCTCCACGCCGCTGCGAGCGGACTCGATCGAGCCGGTGCTGATGCCGCGACCGGCTCCCTCGCAGGAGCCGGCCCGATCGGGCTAGCGTCGATGCCCGGGCGCCGTGCACGGGCGCCGAGCAGCGCGACCATCGCCAGCGGGAAGAACCACGGGATGTACAGGTAGAACCAGTGTTCGATCCCGAGCTGCGCCGCGATCAGGATCGCCGCGCAGGCCGCCGCGAGCCCGATCACGTCATCGCGGCGCGGCAGCACCGCGAGCGCGAGCGCGAGCGCGACCGCGAGCGCCTCCACCACGGTCTCCGCGCCGTGCCAGCCGTACAGCCCCCAGACAGAGAACGGTGAGCCGCGGTCAGCCTGGTAGGAGATCGTGCGCTGGAAGATCTTCGCGGGCGAATCGTGCGTCAGCGCAGGGATCGCCGCGACCGCGCCGACCAGCACGAACGCGAGCACGAACAGGCCTAGCGCGCGAGCCCGCCGCCGCGGCGGCAGCGCGCGCAGGCCGTGGGTCGCGAGCACCGGTGCCAGCGCCAGCGGCGCGAACTTGGTCAACCCCGCCAGCGCCGCGAGCGCGCCGCGCGCCGGCGCCGAGCCGGCGACCAGCAGCGCCGCGAGCACGAGCACGGCGACGAGCGTGTCGTTGGAGTTGCTCTCGAGCGCAAACAGCGTGAACGGATAGGCCACCCACGCATACGCGAGCGCGATGCCCAGCGTCGGGCCACGAATCCGCAGGCCGAGCAGGAACATCAGCCCGAGCGCCAGCAGGTCGAACGCGATCGCCGCCGCGTGGGCAGCCGGCAGGTCGTCCCAGGTCCCGCTCCAGCCGAAGATCTGCTGGAACGGGACGTACGCCTCGTAGGCGGCCGGCCCGTAGGTGTCGCCGTGTTCGTTGTCCTGCGGCCAGCCTCCGTACAGAGCCTTGCCGTCGACGATCCTGTCCGCCCCGATCACTCCCGCGTAGCCGACATCGATCACGTTCGAGTCGGTGACGTTCAGCGCGATCCGAAAGCCGAGCAGGAACACGACGCCGAACGCGAGCCACGGAGCCGGGATCAGCAGGCGCAGGCCGGGCGAAGGCGACGCTCTTCGGCGCCGGCGCAGCAGCCACAGCATTCTCACCAGCAGATAGACCAGGGGCGGGTAGGCGAGTGGCACCGAGGCATAGATGCGCCCGTGGTTGAAGAACGCGAGCGAGACCGAGAACGAGACCAGCACCAGCAGGTCGAGGTGCAGCAGCGACAGCGGTCGGCGCGGGCTGATGAACGGCACCACGAACAGCAGGCACAGCGGCAGCCAGATGTAGAGCGCGTTGACATGCTTGCCGAACGCCCCCGGGTAGCCGCGCGCCATCGACCACGCGACCTGAAAGCCGGTCCACTGTTCGAGCACCCGCCCGCTCTGGTCGGCGATGATCACCTGGCCGATCTCCTTCGCGCCCTTCTTGGCGAAGAAGCTCACCTGCCAGCGCGTCGGCCCCTTGAGGTAGGCGCCGTCGTAGGAGCCCGGGTATTTCGCTCGCACCGCGCGCATCTTCGGCAGCGCCTGCGCGATCGCAAGGACACGATCGGCCGACAGTCGCCGCCCCGCGGGCGGCACTTCCGAAGGGGGCACCGGAATCGGCGTTTCCGGGTTGCTCGCCTGAGCGGTGGTGGTGGAGGTGATCGTCGTCGTGACCCTGCCGGCGCTGGCCGTCCCGCCTGACCGTGCCGCTGGGGAGCGCACCGGCGCAGCTGCGCCACCGAGCGTCGCGGCCGGGTTCGCGCTCGTGTGTGGATTCGCCGGCGTGATCGATTCCAGTGGCGCAATGTCGGCGGCGCTCGCAACCGAGACGCTGGCGAAGACCAGCGTCAGCATCACGACGCCTGCGAGCGCGCTCGAGCGCATCGGCCAACCTTAAGGCCTTCGACATGCCAGAAGACTCAACTCGCGTCGATCGGCGCGGCATAAAGACGGGCGTGCGTTGGTCTTTTTTTTGAGCGGTGTATCGCCATTGCGATACACCTCCCGCAAAAGAGCACCGCCTACCCCTCCTTTAGAAAAGCCCCCCGCTCCTACACGGCCTGGCTGATGCCGGCGCCCCTCAGAGGCCGAAGTGACCGCGCACGATTGCGGCGACGTCACGGATGGCCCACTGCGAGGGCGGCTCGGCAGGCGCATCGACGCCACACAGCAGCAGCGGCGCAAGCGAGTCGCCCACGTGCAGCGAGCCGTGGCTGCCACCGCCGACGTGAGCCGCACCGCCCCAGTCGACGAACTCCCATCCCGGCGCCGCGCTGATCAGCACCTCGCCCGAGGTCGGGCAGGTGAGCGCCGACCAGAGTCGCGCAAATGCGTCCGGATAGTCAGCGGTCAGGATGCGTCCCTCGTCTGCGCTGGTGACGCATCCAAGCACCGCTAGATCGCCTGCCACATCCCAGCGGGCACCACGCGCGTCGAGGAGGCCCGCGCCGGGAGCGAAGCGCAGCTCGCCCTCGGACGGACTCGAGACGACCGCCTCCGAGGGCTCGTCCCGGGCATCGCGCGCAAGCCATGCGACGAGATCCGCGCCCTCGATCGCAAGCGCGCGAGTCACGACCGAGGCGCGCATCGCATCGCGCTCCTCCTCACGCAGGGCGTAGACCATCGCCGCCCGCTGGGAGGGGCAGACAGCGATCCGCGGTTCGACGTCGCCGCGGGAGCGCGACCCGCCGCGCCCGCCGCCCAGCAGCGCCGGCCCTTCGGGTTGCAGCACGCCGAGCTCCGCGAGCTCGCCTTGCAGATCCATCGTCGCGCTGATCGGCACCTGCGAGTGGTCGGCCATCACGATCACCGCGTGGTCGGAGAGGAACTCGTCGATCCCGCCCGCCGCCTCCATCACGCGGGCGAGCTGCAGGTCCGCGGCGGCGATCGAGCGCAGCTGCGCCTCAGGGCCGTGCTTGTGCGAGAGCCAGTCGTTGTCGGGCAGCGAGAGCAGCAGGAAGTCGAACAGGTCATGCTCGACGAGGTAGGCGCCAACGCAGCCCGAGTGGCGGTCGCGCACCCCAGGCATGCCCAGCGTGGACCGGCAGCCCGTGCGCTGTGAGGCGAAGATGTCCGCGTAGAAGAGCTCGCGCGGCCCCATCACCGGGTGGCGCATGATCGTGGTCGATGCAAAGCGAGTCAGCGCCGTATCGCGTTGGGGCTCGTGAACGTGGCGGCCGCGGTACATCAGGTACGTGGTCCCGGCGGTGCGCACGTCACCGTCATCGAGCGTCTCGAACACGGTCAGCGTGTCGGCAGCGAGGTGGGCGCGATTCATGTTGTAGACCGTGTCCGTGAGCTGGCGCGCGATCCCGAAGCGCTGCGCCGCCCGAAAGCTCGAGCCGTACTCGACATAGCGCGATTCCTCGCGCGAGTACCAGTTCATACCCGGGATTCGGTGAGCGTCCTGCGCCACGCCGGTGACGATCGAGGCGGCGCACACGGGCGTGACCGACGGGAACGCAGACACACAGTCCGTGATGCAGGTGCCCCGCTCGATCAGCGTGGCGAGCATCGGCGCGGCGCCCGAGGCTGCCGCACGCTCGAGCATCTGCGGCGCCATCGCGTCGATCACGCACAGCACGAGCTTGGTGGGCCTGCGGCTCACGGTCCTGCTGCCGTGCGCATCAGCGACGCAGGATGCGCAGGCCCGCGTGCTTGTCTGCGGCGCGCAGACGGGTGCGCCAGATGAACCATCCGAACAGCACGACCGCGACATAGCCGAGCGGGTGCAGCAGGGCGACGAGCGCCGCGAGCAAGAGCGCCGCGGCGTCGAGGTAGACCGTCACGGCTTCCCGGGCCGCGCGATCGGGAAGTCGCAATCGAGCGCGTGCGATCACCGGCCCGCAGGCGCGCTGACCAAGCGCGGCGGCGAGCAGCCCACCCACCAGCCCCGGCCATGAGATGTCGCCATGCGAGGCCAAAGTGCCCGCGAACAGCAGCGCACCCGCGCCGAGGCCGAGGCCCGCCAGCGCCGCGGCGAACGGCTCCTGGGCGCGACCGCTCTCGGGGTTCAGCGACGGCGACAGTCCGAGCACCAGCTGCATCGCATATGCGATCACGAGCGTGACCGCGACCACCAGCAGCCACCAGCCCGACTGCAGGAAGCGATACGGGTCGTGCGCGAAGCCGACTCCCAGCGCGCCCGCCGACCCGAGCGCTCCGGCGAGCAGCAGCGGCAGGAACGGACGCAGGCCACACGCGGCGGCCAGCCCGAGTCCGAGTCCGATGTAGAAGAAGGCGCCGTTCATGCAATGGGCATTGGAGGCTTGCGCTACCGTGCGAAGGCCATGACGATAGACAACGTCCCGGGCGGCGGGCGGCGGGCGCGTCCGACGGCACATGAGCTCGAGCGCTACGAGTCTCTGTTCTCCGCGCGCACGCGCGCGATGAAAAGCTCGGCGATGCGCGAGATGATGGCGCTGACCGAACGGCCGGACGTGATCTCGCTGGCGGGCGGACTTCCCGACACGACGACGTTCGAGCCCGAGCTGTACGCGAAGCTGATGAGCCAGGTCGCCGCAGAGTCAACGGCGCGCGCGCTGCAGTACGGCCCGACGGAGGGTATGGCCGTGGCGGGCGAGTGCATCGTCGAGGTGATGGCAGAGGAGGGAACGACAGTCGATCCCGCCGACCTGATCGTGACCACAGGTGGCCAGCAGGTGATCGACCTGGTGTGCAAGGCGCTGATCGACCCCGGCGACACGATCGTCGCCGAGGCGCCCACCTACCCTGGGGCGGTCCCCACCTTCGGCGCATACCAGGCGGATGTGGTCCAGATCGAGATGGACTCGGACGGGATGCCGATCGACGAGCTCGAGCAGACGCTGGACCGGCTGCAGTCCGAGGGCCGCAGGCCCAAGTTCATCTACACGATCCCCAACTTCCACAATCCCGCCGGCGTGACGATGTCGCTTGCGCGACGGCGGCGGCTGGTGGAGGTGGCGCGCGAGCGGGAGCTGCTCGTGCTCGAGGACAATCCCTACGGCCTGCTGCGCTACGAGGGCGAGGCACTGCCGACGCTCTACTCGCTCGACGCATCGGCGGGCAGCGACGGCACCTCCTCGGATCTCGTGATCTACCTCGGGACGTTCTCGAAGATCCTCGCGCCCGGACTGCGACTGGGCTGGGCGGTTGCACCGCGGCCGGTGCTCGAGAAGCTGAACCTGGGCAAGCAGGGCGCGGATCTCTGCAGCTCGCCCGTGACGCAGCTGTTCGTCGCCACCTACTTTCGCGAGCGCGACTGGCGCGTCTATCTCGAGCAGCTCAAGGGCATATACCGACGCCGGCGCGACGTCATGCTGGGCTCGCTGCAGGAGCATTTCGGCGGGCGCGCCAGCTGGACGACGCCGCAGGGCGGGCTGTTCATCTGGGCAACCCTCGACGGCGGCGTCGACACCACCGACCTGCTCGCCCGCAGTCGCGCGGTCGCGTTCGTGCCGGGCCGCTCGGCCTACATGGACGGTGCCAGCGGATCGAGCTCGATGCGGCTGAACTTCGCCGGCGTTCCCGACGACGACATTCGCGAGGGGATCCGTCGGATCGGCGAGACGCTCGGCTCGGACAGCGGATTGTTCGGGACCCTGACGGGCTCGACGCCGGCCCAGGGCGCCGCCGGAGCCGCGCCGCCCGCGCCGGGCGGCTCGCAGCCCGCCTCAGAGGAGGCGCCGCCCTCACCGCCGCCGCTGGCCGACGTGCTCGAGCTCCCGCGCCGGCGCGACGAGGGAGCTGGCGGGCGCAGATCCGCAGGCGAGCCGCGGGATCGATGAACCCCCCAACGGGCTCGTCGGGAGCGAGCGCGTCGACGGCCAGCGCGAACGGGGGGCTGCGTGTCGCGGTGCTCAAGGGAGGGAGCTCGCTGGAGCGGAGCGTCTCCCTGCGCTCGGGAGCTCGAGCGCAGAGCGCGCTGAAGCGCCTCGGCCACGACGTGATCGCTATCGACGCCGGGCCCGAGTTCGTGAACCAGCTGCACGACGCCCACCCCGACGCGGCGTTCGTGGCATTGCACGGACGCGACGGCGAGGACGGAACCGTGCAGAGCCTGCTGGAGGCGGTCGGCATCCCGTATACCGGGTCGGGTCCCGCAGCATGCATGCGTTGCACGGACAAGGCGCTCGCCAAGTACCTGATGCGAGAGGCCGGGATCCCGACGCCGCAGTTCAGCGCCTTCAAGGAGAGCGCGATCAAAGAGCTGGGCGTCGCAGCGGCACTTGCAGACGTCGAGCGCAACCTCGGCTTCCCGCTAGTGGTGAAGCCCGCGAGCCAGGGCTCTGCGCTCGGTGTGAAGTTCGCGCGCAGCAACGAGGAGCTTCCCGCCGCGATCGTGGGCGCGCTGTCCTACGACGCGAAGGTCGTGATCGAGCGCTATGTGAAGGGCCGAGACCTGGCCGTCTCGATCCTCGACGCCGGCGCGGGCGAGCCGCCGTTGGCGCTTCCCGTCGTGGAGGCGATCCCGCGCGAGGAGGAGTTCTACAACTACGAGTCGCGCTACGAGATCGGTATGACGACGTTCGTGTGCCCCGCTGAGCTTCCGGAGGGGGTCGCCGAGCGAGCGCAGCAGATGGCGCTGGCGACGTTCGAGCTGCTCGGCTGCCGCGGCGTCGCGCGTGTGGATTCTGATGCTCGACCAGCAGAGCGGCGAGCTGACGGTCCTGGAGACGAACGTCGTTCCCGGGCTCACCGAAACGAGCCTGCTTCCGCTTGCGGCGGACGCGGCCGAGATCTGGTTCGACACTTTGATCGAGCGGATCCTGGCGAGCGCGTTCAGTCGCTGAACGCCGCTCGGTATTGCCCGCTCGAGCAGGGAGCCGGCGGGGAGCTCGAGCTGGTGAGTCGCTCCGGTGTCGCTCAGGAGTCGCCGGCGGCGAAGTCCTCGGGGGAGACGTGGTCGAGGAACTCCTTGAACTTCTCGACGACGTCCTCGGACTCCTCGACGTCGTGCTCGAACTCGATCGCCGACTCGGCGATCACCTCCTCGGCGGCGAAGATCGGGGCGCCGGAGCGAACCGCGAGCGCGATCGCATCGCTGGGGCGAGAGTCGATCTCGAGCTCGCGGCCTCCGGCCGAGATCGTGATCGAGGCGAAGAACGTGTTCTCGCGCAGCTCGGTCACAGCCACCTGCGTGCAGCGGGCATCGAGCTCGCCGAGCACGTCGCACAGCAGATCGTGGGTCATCGGCCTGGGTGTGCCTGCGCCCTGGAGCTTCATCAAGATCGAAGCGGCCTCGGGGTGCCCGATCCAGATCGGCAGGAACTTGTTGCCGTCAACCGTCTTGAGCAGCACAATCGGCTGCTTGCCGACCATGTCAAAGCTCACGCCGTAGATGACCATCTCCTGCAAAGGGAAACCTCCAGGGCTTTTCCAGAGTATAGGTTGCCGTTGCGCACCGATCGCGGTGTGCCAGCCGGCGCTCAGCGCCCTTCTCTGAAGCTCCAGAGCTTGTTGCCGAGGAAGTTGAGCGGCGTCGAGCCTGCCACCGCCAGGGCCTCCGCAGGCACCTTCGCGAGGCCCGCCACCTCCACGAGGATCGTCAGCGCGACGAAGCCGACGCCGGCCGCGATCGCGCTCACGACGAAGAAGCGCATCGCCTGAAAGCCCATGTGCCCGTCGCGCGCGGCGAACGTCCAGTGGCGGTTGAGGACGAAGTTGTTGGTCACCGCGACCAGCCAGGCGATGACGAACGATATGCGGTAGTCGATCGCCAGCCCATGCACGCAGAGCGCATACACGCCGACGTTGAGCAGGAAGCCGATCCCGCCGACCATCCCGAAGCGCACCAGCTGCAGCCAGTTCGCCGGCTTGCGCATGCCGTGCAACAGGCGGATGTGGGGGCGTAGCTCAACGGACGCCTGCATGCTCGCGCGATGGACGTCCACGACGCTCACGTCGTCGTGCATTCGCCCAGGGTAGCCGAGGGGGCGGTCAGGCGGGTCGGTTTCTTGCAGCTTTACTGGCACGGAGAGAAATGTCGGCCCGCTAGCCTACTGCGACGTGAGCACGCATCGGCAAGCGATCATCGCTTCGATCTGCTGCCTGGCGCTCGGCATCGCGATCGTCGGCTGTGGAGAAGCCGCGCCCGGCAAGGGCGGCAGCCCCTCGGCGCGCGGCGCAGGAGATCCCTACGTGGCGTCCTCGCTGCCCGCCGCGGGCTCCGCGGGCGCGGGTTCGGGGTCCACCGACAAAGCCGCGGCCGGCGGAGACCCTCGCGGCAGGCATTCGGGCGCAGGAGCGGGCGGTGCGGGTGCGGGCGGCGGTGCGGGTGCGGGCGGCGGTGCGGCGCAGGCGGGTTCGGTAGCGGGTGCGGCGGGCAGTGGCGGGGTGACCCACGAGGCTGCCGACCCCGAAGAAGCCAACAGCTTTCCAGCGTCGGGCACGGTGCACCATGCCTCCGCGGCGACGCCGAGCGAAGTCGCCGTCGCGACCGGCGCGCCGTCGGATGCCGAAGTGCGAAAGGAGCTGCAGCAGATGCACGCAGCCCAGCAGAGCGGGCGCCAGACCGAGCGCGCGTTGCTGAAACCGGTCGGCGGCGGAGAGTCGATCGGCGGCAACGGCACGCTGCCGATCCCCACTGGCGTCCCGGAAGCGGTCCAGAACGTCGTCGCTGGAGCCAACGCGATCGCCGATTTCCCGTACGTTTTCGGTGGCGGCCATGGCTCGTTCGTCGACAACGCCTACGACTGCTCGGGCTCGGTCAGCTACGCGCTCGCGGCCGGCGGGCTGCTCAAGTCTCCCGAGACCTCAGGCGAACTCGAGAGCTGGGGCGCGCCCGGGCCCGGGCGCTACATCACCGTGCTGGCGAATGCCGGGCACACTTACATGTATGTGGACGGGATCCTCTACGACACGGCGGGACGCAGCGGCGTCTACGCGTCGCGCTGGCAGGTCGGGTCGGTCGACAACTCCGGTTACGTCGTGCGCCACTGGCCGGGGCTCTAGGCGCAGGCGAGGCACGCGATGATCGCGACGGCGGGGGCGCTGCTGCTGGGCCTCGTGCCGCTCGCCCTCGACGGTGAAGCCACCGTTGAATCGGGGCCGGACGGCGGCGCAATCGCCGTCGTCTCGCTGATATCGATCGTCGGCGGCTACGTCGTGCTGTACCTGCTCTGGCGCTACGTGTTCAGCGCCAAGGCGAAAGCAAAGCGAGGCGAACCACCCGACTGAGCTCAGCCCGAGAGGCTGACCTTGCTGAGCACCGTCGTGACGCCCCCTGTGGGGCTGCGCACGACGAGTCGCAGCATCAATGAGACGTTGTGCAGCTTGTGCAGCCGCGCAGCAGTGACCTTGCCGAACTGGATCTTCATCGTGCTGCCCCCGGCCTTGGTGGTGACGAGGATCGCTTTGGCGATCACGAGCTGCGCCGGCGTGCCAGCGGGGAGGCCCGTCGCGGGGGAGCCATGCAAGCCAATCCGGTGTGCGATCGAGGCGGGGAGCAGGACCTCGAAGTGGCCCGCCGCGCGCTGGTTGACCGAATAGCGCACCACCAAGCCCTTCTTCAGGCTCTGCGACAGCGAGCGTGAGATCACCGACTGGGTCGCCGCTGGACCAACCGCGGGGGGTTTTCCCGTGGGGGAGGATGAAGAGGAGGAGGAACCGGAGTCCGTTGAGCTGGCGGTTTTCGGGCTCGGCTGAGAGTTGGGGCCGGAAGCCGGCGGTTCGCTCGGCGCGGGTTTGGCCGGGCCGTTGACGGTGATCGTTTCGCGGTAGCTCCCCTGGTCGCCACCGCCGTCCGTGACGGTGAGCGTCACGACGTAGCTGCCGCCGTAGGTGTATGTGTGAAACACGCTCCCATCTTCCGTTCCCGAGACACCTGTTCCGTCGCCGAAGTCCCACGTGAACACGGGAGCGACGTAAGGCTCGTCGGCCGGAAGCCCGGCAGTTCTCGCCCACAGGCTGATGTCAGACTCGAGGCCGTCGAATGCGACCACATCTCCGGTGTTCACCGGATTCGGCGCAGTGAAGTGCGGAACGAGGCTGACACCCGGTGCGCACGTGATGCCTTTGCCGCGGGTGATCGCCGTGCTGTTGAATGCCCATTGAATGTAGTAGGAGTGAACCCCGACGGTCGCGTTCGAGGCGCTGCCGGCATGGGTAGGCTCGCCACCTTCTTCGCTTTCCACGCCGAACTGCCACTTGCAGAGGTCTCCCTGCTCGTCACCCGTGCTCGTCTGGTACCAGCCGTTGAGCAGCGGGTCGACAGCTACGTTGCGCTGCTCGATGCTGAGGTCGTTGATGATCACATCCGCCAGACCATGGGAATAGTTGCCGAACGGATTCAACCCGGCGAGCTGGTTGGGCTCCTGCAGGTGCTTATCGTCCTGGCACGCGAGCACGGATTCTTCGGTGCCGGACGTTTCGAGCGGTTCTTCGTTGAGGATGTGTTCGCCGGCGTCGCCGGCGACCCAGGGCTGGACCGCGTAGATCACCTGGTTGGCACCTCCCGGTTCGATCGCCGAGTGATATCCGCAGACGCCGTTTGCCGGCGTGGCCGTGGAGTCAGAGCAGTTGCCGCTGCCGCCGCCGTCGGTACAGACGGTGACGCCCGGGGGGGTGAGCACGTAGTAGACGGGCGGCCCGGTCGCGCCAGGGAGCGCCCCGGAGGCGATCAGCCGCTTCAGCTCGGTCCTGATCTGCTGATCTGTCAGGCATGCGAGAACGTGGGCGTCGGTGCAGTTTTCACTGGTGGGATAAGGGTCTTTGTCGACGTAACCGCCGCGGAAGGTCGACTGGTTGAGTGCGTGACCGCCGCTGTCGAGGTACTCCTGGTCGAAGCCGAACACCGTCGAGTCGCTGCCGCTTTCGGCACCAACGGCCTGGAGGTATTCGTCGATCATCTGCTGCCAGTCGCCGCGGTAGGCTTCGTCTGGATCCCAGTAGATGGCGTAGGGATCCGAGGAGTGCAGCACTGGGCCGCCGTGATACTGCAGCGGCGACACCACCACCGTCGGCGTGGCGCGGCGCTGATATCCGAATTGGCCCGAGATCACGGCGTGCGCCGGCGCAGCGGAGGCCATCAGCGCCAGCAGTGCAGCGGCGAGGAGCGCCAACGCGAGCCGCGTGACGATCGATCCCGATGCACGCTGGCGTGCGGGGAACGGAAGTAGCTCGAGCTTCACGCTGCCATCATCGGCAGCGGCAGCAGGATTCCTTAGCCCTGCCGGTCTCGTCGGACTCGCGGCGGCGGGCCGGACTCGAGCGGCCCTCGGGACGCGGTGGACCCCGAAGGCCCCACCGTGTACGATGCTCGGATCGGCTCGTGCTGGAGGCGGGCTGCTCGTTGGAGACGAGGGGACCCGGGATCGGAGGTTGAGGGAATGGATTACCCACTGCAACCGCTTGCGCCTATTCGCGCTGCGAAGCTTGCATTCGCGCTGATCGCCCTGACAGCGGCCCTGGTCGTCGCAGCTTGCGCGAGCGCATCCGCGGAATCGTTCGGAGCAGCGGCCTGGGGCAACAACAGCTCCGGGCAACTCGGCAACGGCAGCACCCTCAAAAGCGCATTTCCCACCACGGTCAGCGCGCTCGACGAAGTGATCGCCGTCGCAGCGGGCGGCGAACACGACCTCGCGCTGCTGTCCGACGGGACTGTGATGGCGTGGGGCGCGAACCACCACGGGCAGCTCGGCAACGGGACCACGACGAACAGCGACGTGCCCGTCCCGGTCGAAGGGCTCAGCGAAGTGACGGCTGTCGCCGCCGGGGCGGAATTCAGCCTCGCGCTGCTGGCCAACGGAACCGTGATGTCCTGGGGAGCCAACGAAGAAGGCGAGCTCGGCAACGGGACGTCGACCGAAAGCGACGTCCCGGTGGCGGTCAAAGGGCTGACCGGCGTGAAAGAAATCGCAGCTGGACGCGAAACCGGCTTGGCGCTGCTCACGACCGGTGCGGTGATGGCCTGGGGCAGCGGCGAAGAAGGTCAGCTCGGCAACGGCAAAAGCGCGCGCAGCGAGGTCCCGGTCGGCGTCAAAGGGCTGACCTCCGCGACCGCGGTCGCGGCCGGCGCCGAACAAAGCCTGGCTCTGCTCTCGAATGGGACCGTAATGTCCTGGGGCAGCAACGCCGAGGGACAGCTCGGCAACAAAGGGATCAAAGAACAGAGCAATGTGCCGGTCGCGGTCGAAGGCCTCACCGGGGCGTCCGCGGTGGCGGCGGGCGAAGAACACAGCCTGGCTCTGCTCACGACCGGGACGGTCAAGGCGTGGGGCGCCAATCACCAGGGACAGCTTGGTGACGGGGCTTTCAACCGCGGCAGCGGCGTCCCGGTGCCGGTGAGCGATCTGAGCGAAGTCAGCGCGATCGCCGCCGGCGCCCGCCACAACCTTGCGCTGCTGAGCAGCGGCAACGTGATGGCGTGGGGCTACAACGGCTTCGGACAGCTCGGCAACGGCATCTTGACCAACGCCGACGTACCGGTTGCCGTGAGCAGCCTGCACGGTGTCGCCGGCATCTCCGCCGGCTCGTCGAGCAGCCTGTCATTCGGCGCACCGCTGGCGAGCGTCACCGGTCTGGAACCGGCGTCGGGCCCCACGGCCGGAGGCACCCACGTGACGATCACCGGCACGAATCTCGGTGAAGTCACCGCGGTGCACTTCGGTACGAACGAAGCCGAAAGCTTTGAAATCGAATCGCCCACTTCGATCACGGCAGTCGCGCCACCCGGCACGGGCGTCGTCAACGTCACGGTCATCAGCGCGGCCGGGACGAGCGCCCCTGGGCCCGCCAGCCAGTTCACCTACGTCCCGCCTCCGGTGATCACCAAAATCTCACCCAAGAAGGGTCCAGCTGCGGGCGGCACCCACGTGACCATCACCGGCACGAATCTCGGTGAAGCCACCGCGGTGCACTTCGGTGCGAGCGAAGCCGAAAGCTTTGAAATCAACTCGCCCGCTTCGATCACCGCGGTCTCGCCACCCGAAACGACGGGGACGGTCGACATCACGATCACCTCGCCGGACGGCACCAGCTCATTCAACCAGCACGACCGCTACAAGTTCGAAGCCCCGACGGTCACCTCGGTCGAACCGGACGAAGGGCCGACCGAAGGCGGCACGATCGTGACGATTCATGGCTCGGGCTTCGGGGTGGGCTTCGGCGGAACGACGTTCAAGTTCGGCAAAGCGTTCGCCGAGGAAATCGAATGCACGTCCAGCAGCACCTGCATGGTGCTCACGCCATCGGCGTCGAAACCGCAGACGATCGACGTGAAGGCGACCGTCCACTCGATGAGCAGCAAAAAGAACCCGCCCGGCGACCAGTTCACCTATAACTAGAGCTGCGCCTATGCTGCGCTCGTGTGCGGGCGCTACACGAACACGGCGGGCGTCGAGGAACTGAGCGATCGCTTCGAGGTGCCGATCTCCAGCGCGGCGGGCACGCGGCGGTTCAACGTCGCGCCCACCGAAGAGGTGCTCGCGATCGTCGCACCCGACGGGGCGCCGCAGGCCCGGCTGCTGCGCTGGGGCTTGGTGCCCTGGTGGGCGACCGACACGAAGTCGGCCGCGAAGATGATCAATGCGCGCATGGAGAGCGCCGCCTCACGGGCTCCCTTCCGCGACCTGCTGCCGAAGTCGACGCGCCGGGCGTTGCAGCTCGCCGACGGCTACTTCGAGTGGCTGAAGCCCGAGCGTCGCGGTGAGGCGCGCCAGCCCTACTTCTTTCAGGTCGATGGGGGCGAGCCGTTCGCGTTCGCGGCGCTGTGGACCCCGGCGAAGGTCGCTGGCGAGTGGATTCACAGCGTCACGCTGCTGACCTGCGATCCGTCGGCGAACCGTCTCGCCGCGGCGATCCACGATCGCATGCCGGTGATCCTCGCCGATCGAGAGGCCCAGCGCGCGTGGCTGGACTCCTCACTGGGAGCCGACGAGGCGCTCGCGTTGTGCGGCGCGCTGCCGGCCTCGAGGCTCGCGAGCAGACCAGCCAATCCAGCCGTCAACAAGCCCGGCGTGCCCGAGGGACCCGAGCTGCTGTACGCGCCCGACGCGTCCTAGTGTCCGGCGCCTGCCACGGCCGCGATCTCGCCGATCGCCCGCCGGCGGATGGACAGATACGCTGGTCCTGTGCGGCGCAGCCACGGGGGCATGAGCGGCGTGGCGGCGCGCAGGCCACCGGCCAGCAGCGAGAGCTCGAGCTCGCGTGAGCGCGACCAGCCGAGGCCGAAGCGGACACGCAGTCGAGCCGGGAGCAGGCCCACGCTCGCCAGCTCGAGGACGTGCCCGGCCGGCAGACCCAGGATGCGCGAGCCCGGCAGGGCGCCGAGCGCGGGCAGCGCCGG
Source organism: uncultured Solirubrobacterales bacterium (assembly GCA_963706765.1). Lineage (GTDB taxonomy): Bacteria > Actinomycetota > Thermoleophilia > Solirubrobacterales > Solirubrobacteraceae > Palsa-744. Next base: position 1,573,011 of record OY970168.1, read on the forward strand.
GTGCGCGAGCGCATCGAGCACGTCTGTGACGGCGGGCGTGCGCACGAGCCGTTGCTCGACGATCGCCTCGAAGTACTCGCCGAATTGGTCCCAGGTCACGGGCAGATCGCGGGCGCGGACGCCCACCAGGCGACCGAGCGAGCGCCACTGCAGCCAGAGCTCGCGCTGCTCGGCCAGATCGAGCGGGCGCCCGAAGCGCGCGTGCGCCGCCACGATCGACTGAGCCAGCGTCGCGTGAACCCAGGCATACGCCTCGGGCTCCATGGCGCTGTAGCGGCGACCATCGGCGGTCGTGCCGGCGATGTGCAGGTGCGCGGCGCGGATTCGCAGGCCCATCTCGCCAGCCGCCTCGGGACCGCCGTAGATCATCGTGTAGACGTAGTCGAGTGTTCGCAGCAGCCGGCCCCACGGGTCGGTCTTGAACTGGGAGTGCTCGCTCACTCCCGCGCCCACGGTCGGGTGGGCGACCTGCAACAGCAACGCATAGCCGGCGGCCATCAACAGGCGCACGTCGCCTCCCCGCTCCCAGGCGACCGTCTGCGGAGTGGGAGTGAGCGCCGGCCACTGGCTGCGCGGGGGCATCGCTGATGCAGACATCCAAACCGCACACTAGGACCGCGGGTCTTGCTCGCCGGCAAGCGCGGTGTCAGCCGACGGCGCTGGCGCTGTAGAGGCGATAGTCCGGGATCGAGCGCACGTCGCAGCGCTTGGGCTCGCTGAAGCCGGCGGCGGCGAGGTGCGCTCGCAGCTCCTGCTCAGAGAGGACGTCGGCTCCCGAGGTCACGTGGAAGAACAGCTCGAACACGGCCGCCGACGCGATCCGGCGCTCGCCTGCGCTCGGCCGGAACATGTCGAGGACCGCGAGCGTCGCACCCGGCGCGAGCGCGCCCCTAATGCGCCGCAGCAGCGCCCCGCGATCGTCCGGGCGCACGTGGTGCAGGATCGAGAACACCAGCGCGACGTCGTGGGGGCCGCCGAGGTCGCTGGTGAACATGTCGCCCTCGACGTGGCTCGTCGGCGAGGGCGATGTGCGCGCGTTCGAGCTCGTGTTCGCCCGCCATGGCGGTCCTGCGTTCTCGCTCGCCTACCGGATGTGCGGTCGCCGGGCGATGGCGGAGGACATCGTCCAGGAGTCGTTCCTATCGCTGTGGCGCAGCGGCGCTCGCTATGACCCCGCGCGCGGGAGCGTGCGCTCATGGGTGCTCCGCCTGGTGCACAACAGGGCCGTCGATGCGCTGCGCCGGCACAGCGCCCGCTCGAGCCGTGACGTCGCCGACGAGGTCACCCTGCAGCAGATGCCCGCTCCCGAGCACACTGAGTCCGAGGTCGCGCGGCGCGAGCAGGCGAACCTCGTCCAGGGGGCGCTCGCGGGACTTCCCGCCGAGCAGCGCCAGGTGATCGAGCTCGCCACTTCGGCGACAGACGCGCTGTTCGAGGTCACCGCCCGGGGCTCCCGCACGGTCGACATCCCCGGCAGCCTGCACGGCGTCGAGCAAGTGCTCGTGACTCCCGAGCCGCGCGGCGGAAGCCTCGTCCCGACCCATCCGCCTGTGATCGTCGCTCAGCTGGCGGCCGCCAGCTGAGCTGCCCTACTGGTGCCCCTTGTGCTGCTTGGGAGCGATGCGATAGACCGCGCCTGCGGTGTCGTCGGTGACGTAGAGCGCCCCGTCTGGACCGGGCACAGCGTCGGTCGGGCGGCCCCAGCGCGAGCCCGACGTTTCCTGGAAGCCGCCGACCAGGGTGAGCGCTTCGCCGAGCATCTGTTTCTGCTTCTGCTTCTGCCACGCAAGCCACAGCACTGCGGGCGCTCGCGGGGGGGTGCGATCCCACGAGCCGTGGACGGCGAGCACCGCGCCGTGCGAGAAACGCCCCTTGAGCGCGCTGCCCTCGAGGAAGTTGAAGCCGAGCGGGGCGCTGTGCGCGGGTATACCGCGCTCGATCGGGGCCAGCGTCTTGCAGTTGAGCACGCTTTCGCCGGCATTGGTATCCGTGTCGGCGACGAACGGCAGGTTGCCGAAGCGCAGCTTCGTGCCCGCTTCGCCGGGGTGGACGTCGGGGTTGGGGTCGCAGTAGGGCCAGCCGAGATTGCGCCCCGCGGTCAGGCGCGCGAGCTCGTCGGGCGGGTGTTCGTCGACATAGGCGGGAATCACCTTGCCATATGCTTCGGGTTGGGCGCCGTAGACTTGGTGATAGGGGTAGGGCACTTCGTCGCGCTCGTTTACCGCCGTCCACAGCGAGCCGTCGGGGGCGAAGGCGAGGCCCTCGCCGTTGCGCACGCCGCTGGCGAAGACCTGCAACGAGCTCCCGTTGGGCTGGAAGGAGAGGATCGTCGCCCGCGGCGGCGATTCGCCGGGTTCGTCGGGCGTGGCGTTGGAGGCGCTGCCGACCGTGACGTAGATCGTGTGGTTGGAGGCGATAGCGATGCTCTTCGGGCGGTGCACATCATCGCCCGTGCCGCTCGTGTCAGGCAGGTTGCGCACCACGATCGTCCGCACGCCGACGGTGCCGTTTTCCTTCCACACGTAACGATCGACCTGGTTGGACTCGGCGACATACAGCACGCGGGCCCCTTCGAGCGTGTCGAACGCGAGACCCTGCGGCGAGGTGAGACCCGAGATCAGCACCTTTTGCGCGGGCGCGCTTCCTGCGGCGCCGGGAATCAGCTCGATCACCTTGCCGGCTTGCGAGGAGCTGACCAGCAGGTCCCCCTGGGGCGTCCACGTGGCGAAGCGCGCGTCGGCCACCCGAGACCAGACTTCGGCGCTCCAGCCGCTTGGAATCGTGAGCGAGCGTTGGACGTTGAACGGCGCTTCGCCGTTCCCGGTGGGGACGCCGAGCGTCACCGATGAAAATCCGCGACCCGCGGCAACTCCCTCCGTGGTGGCGCAGGCGGTGAGCGAGGCTGCCGCCAGCACCGCCGCCAGCAGGCCCGCGACCCTGGGGCTGACGTGCGCTCCGGCATGCGACCCTGGGGCGCGGCTGCGTCCATGCATGCCCATCGGCGCATTGCAGCACAGATCGCTCGTAGGTCACGCTGATTGCAACCGGCATTGCCACCTCCGCCCGCGACAAGGGTCCTCGCGAAGTCTCCTTCACTTGCTGATGTCGATCACGCCTTTGACGGCGAGATAGGCGCCGGCCGCCACGCATGCGAGTGCCACCAGCGAGCGCCCATGACGTGCGAACCACTCGTTGATCGCTTCGAGCACCACCGAGGCACGCCGGGGTGCGATCAGGATCATGAGCATCGGCAGCTCGACCAACCACAGCATCACGGCGACGGTGACCGCGAGTGTGAGCAGCTCGCCGCTGGTCGAGAGCTGGGCGTCGGCGATCGTCTTGACCGCTCCCAGGTAGATCGGCGACGGCAGCGTATAGAGCACGATGCCGAGGACGAACGCGAGCCGGCGGCTGCGCAGGTAGCGGTCGATCTTCGATCGCCCCTCCGGTTTCGGGCCACCTGGTCGGCGACGCACACGGATCGCCACGAGGATCAGCAACGCACCCAGCGCGAGGTCGATCCCGCCGCTCGGGACGCGCTCGAAGCGCTTGGGGATTTCGAGTTCGCCCAGCACGAGCAGGGCGAGCAGGCCGACGGCGTAGGTGACGGTCAGCGCGGCAGCGACGAACGCGAGCACTCGCGGGCGGAAGTCCGCTCCGCGCCCCAGCGCGATCATCGCCGCCAGCGCGGGCGGGTAGATCGAGGCACCGAGCGCGAGGGCGAGAGTCTCAGGTGGCATCTTCACCGCGGCCCGTGCGCGCGTCGTGGGCGTTTGCCGTAGGGCTCCTGCCGAAGCACCGAGGCCGTCCGCACGCTTGGGGGAGCGTAAATCTAGAGTGCGAAACGGCGGCGACGGGCGAGCAGTGGCTCGCCCGCGGCGGCGCCGCTCACCGGCGCGTGATCAGCAGCACGCCGGCGCCCACCGGCACGAGCGCCACGAACACCCGCCGGTCCTGTGCGACCTGCTCGCTGAGCTCGGCCATCTCCTCGCGATGGGAGATCGCGTTGTCGACCGCGAGCAGCCCGGGCCGAGCGAGGATCCTGACCAGGTCTGGCCAGTAGGAGACGTAGGCGGGCCGTTCGGCGTCGAGGAAGATGAAGTCGACCGCGGCATCGGCCTGCGCGGCCAGTGTCTGCGCTGCGTCCTCGCTTCTAAGCGCGACGGTCTGCTCGAGGCGCGCTCGCGCGATCGTCTCCCGAGCCTGCGCGGTTCGTTCGGGGTCGACGTCGACGCTCAGCAACCGTCCGCCGCTGTCCGCTGCGGCGTCGCCGAGCCAGACCGTGGAATAGCCGTTGGAGGTTCCGAGCTCGAGTAGCGAGCGAGCGCCACAGGCGCGTACGAGCACCGCCAGCATCGCACCGGTCTCGGGCTCGACGTTGCGAAGCCGCAGCAGACGGTCCGCTTGCTGGGCGTCGTGCGCACGCCCGTACGCATCGAGCTCGTCGAGCAGCTTCTCTCTAGCGGGGTCCATCGGAACACCTCATGGCCCCTGCACCATGCCAGACTCGACCGCGCTGTTAGATTGAGGCCATGCTGCAGCATCGCTGGTGTGCAGCACTCTCGGTGAGGGCTCTCGTCGCTCTGCTCGCCGCGGGAGCGCTGTCGGCGATCGGCTCCGCGAGTGCGACGGCGGAAAGCTACTGCGCCGAACCGCAGTTCATCCAGCTGAGCATCGTCGCGGTCGGACAGCCGTTTCACTTCAGCGAAGGGCTGTCGTGCCTGCCGGGATCGGATCCGCTGTCGAACGCGCAGATCCACTGGGGAGATGGCAGCACGAGCACCGGCTCGCTGACCGTGAGCGGCTCCGAACCGGAGCAGGCGACGGTGTCGGGTGAACACGTCTACTCGGCGACAGGCAGCTTTCACATCGTGGTCTATGTGACAGATACACGCACCGGCGAAACGCTCATGCGTGGATGGCACACCGCCGTGATGGTCACAACTGCGCCCCCTTCGCCTCCCGTGCCCCCGCCTCCCGTGCCCTCGCCACCCCCCGGACAGCCGGCACCTCCCGGGCAGCATCCCGAACAACCGGTACGCCTGCGCGTTGGGCAGCCGCTCGCGCGGGCGGGCGAGCGCGTCCGGCTGTCGCTCGCGCGTGCTTCCACGGCGCTGCCGATATCCGCGTTGCGGGCGTCCATCTCATGGGGCGACGGCGGGCACAGCAGCGCGGCGCTGAGGGGCCGCTCGCCCGAGCTGCGGGTCGAAGGCCGCCACCGCTGGCGGCGAGCCGGGCGCTACTGGTTCACCGTGACGATCACCGACCGCCGGGGCCAGACGCTGGCTCGAGGCAGGGGCCGGGTGCTGGTGCGCCCAGGACCGCGCCACAGCTGAGAGCAGACATTCCGAGGCCCATCCAGGAGTGGTCGAGGTCAGCCGGTTCGGTGGGTCCGGCGCCCGAGCGAGCGCCGAGGCCAGCTAGTGGCGCGGAATCACGCGGTCGACCTCGACGGTCGCCCCAGACTGGGTGTCCGGAAAGACGACCAGCACCATCGGCGGCCCGCCGAACCAGGCGCTCATCTCGCCCTCGCCGACGTACTCGGCAGCGCGGCGCGAGCCGTCGCTCTGAACAACCCACACCGGCTGGCCCTCGTGGAAGGGCCCGTCCCCGATGTCCGTCATGGCTTCAGCACCTGCATGCACACGGGGCCCAGCATAGCCCGATGAGGTCAGCGGGCAACGGCTCCTCGCAGAGGCTCGTGCCCGTGACGAGGCGGCCCGCTGGTCCGGGCTCGCCTCGCCCGTTGGGTAGGCTGCCTGACACGGGGCGAGAACGACATCTCTCAGATGCGCTCGAGACGCCTGCGAGGGCAACAACGCGACAGACAGGAGGAGCAGATGGCCCTTCAGATAGGTGACACGGCGCCCGACTTCCAGGCGCAGACGACAGCGGGTCCGATCAGCTTTCACGACTGGATCGGAGACTCGTGGGCCGTGCTGTTCTCTCATCCGCGTGACTTCACGCCCGTGTGCACGACCGAGCTCGGCTACATGGCGAAGATCAAGCCTGAGTTCGATCGCCGTGGCGTGAAGATCATCGGCCTCTCGGTCGACCCGGTCGAGAACCACGCGAAGTGGGCGAGCGATATCGAGGAGACTCAGGGCCAAGCGCCGAACTACCCCGTGATCGGGGATTCCGACTTCAACGTCTCGAAGCTCTACGGAATGCTGCCCGCGGGAACCGAGGGCGACCCGCTGCAGAGGACGCCCGCCGACAACCAGACGGTGCGCAACGTGTTCGTGATCGGACCGGACAAGAAGGTCAAGCTGATCCTCGTCTATCCGATGACCACTGGGCGCAACTTCGACGAGGTTCTGCGGGTGATCGATTCGCTGCAATTGACTGCCCAGCATCGCGTCGCGACCCCGGTCAACTGGCGCCAGGGAGAGGACGTGATCATCGCCGGCTCGGTCTCAGATGCTGAGGCCAAGGAGATCTATCCGGACGGCTGGAAGTCGCCGCGGCCCTACATCCGCGTCGTGCCGCAGCCGAGCTGAGCGGGAGGCCCCCCGCGGGCCGGCCCTCGACCCCGATCGCTGGCCTATGCTCGGAGCATGGACGAGGAGACTCGACGCTGGGGCTGGCTTGCGATCGGGCTCGGCAGCGGCGCGCTCTTGACCGCGCTGGCGTGCGCGCTCGCAGAGGTGTGGATCGCCGCCGGTCTGTTTGCCGTGATCGGGCTCGGCCTGCTGGACGTCGCCTGGCTGCGGCTGCGCGGGCGCCTGCGCTGAGCGTTTGCGCTGAGCGCCGTCCGAGCCCGCTTCGCATCGCGCCTGCGACCACACGAAGCAGGCTACGGGCGTGTTCGCGTCCTGTATCGTCAATCTCGGTCACAGAGTTGGTTGCAAGGGGAACGAGGGTAATGAAGGGGCTGACCCGTCGAGAGGTTCTGCTCGCCGGCGCCGCGACCGGCGCCGTTGCGCTCTCGCGCGATCCATTGATCCAGATGGCGCTGGCTGCGAGCCCGCAGTGGGGTCAGCTGAGCGAAATCGAGCACGTGATCATCCTGATCCAGGAGAACCGCTCGTTCGACCACTATTTCGGCACGCTGCCGGGCGTCCATGGCTTCTCCGATCAGAGCGCCCGCAGGACGTCGGTGCAGCGTGGCTATCCGGCGCCGGGCTATCGCGATCGCCTGCTGCCCTTCCATCTCGAAACCGACGGGGCTCCACAGTGCTTCCCAGACATAACCCATCAGTGGACGCCGCAGCACGAGAGCTGGAACGGCGGCGCAATGGACAAGTTCGTGGAAGTCCATCTCGCGTACGACGGTCCGGCTGCGGGCCCGGCCACGATGGGCTACTACGAGCGCGCCGACATCCCCTTCTACTATGCGCTCGCGGACGCGTTCACGATCTGTGACGGCTACCACTGCTCGGTGCTCGGCCCGACGGATCCCAACCGCCTCTACAGCATGAGCGCGACGATCGATCCAGACGGAGTCAACGGCGGGCCGCTGGTGGAAACGCTCGTGGGCGAACGCTCGCGTTTCGAAGGCGAGTTCACATGGACGACGATGCCCGAGCAGCTGACGGCCGCAGGGGTGAGCTGGAAGGTGTACACAGGCGCCGGGCTGGGCGTGTTCGACAATGTATTGACCTACTTTCACGCCTACCAGTCGAACTCCGAACTCGCCGAACGGGCGTTCAATCCGCTCTACCCGTGCGATTTCTCCGAAGACCTCAGGAACGACGAGCTGCCTCAGGTCTCGTGGATCAACACCTCCCTGGCCGAGACGGAGCATCCCGGCTACTCGACGACCGCGGTTGGCGAGTACACGGTCGAGAAGCTGCTGCGACGACTGTTGCAGCACCCGCGCATCTGGCAGAAGACGGCGCTGTTCTTGACCTGGGACGAGAACGGGGGCTTCTTCGATCACATCGCGCCGCCGGTTGCGCCGGAAGGCACGCCGGGCGAGTACCTCACGGTTCCCGATGTGACCGGCAACGACGGCGGGATCACGGGTCCGATCGGCCTTGGCTTTCGCGTCCCGCTGCTGATCGTCTCACCATTCAGCAGCGGGGGCTTTCGCTGCTCAGACGTTTTCGACCATACCTCGATCCTGCGATTCCTCGAGACGCGATTCGGGGCGGAGGTGCCCAACTTGAGCGAGTGGCGACGCGAAACCACCGGCGACCTCACGAGTGCGTTCAACTTCAAGGCGCCCGATGCCAGCGCGCCGGAACTGCCGGAACTGAAGCTGCGCACAAAAGAACTTCAGGACGGCGGATGCGGGACCGCGGGTCCAGTGAACGTCCCGCCCAACTCGCGTCCACAGCAGGAACGCGGACGCCTGCGTCACCCGAGTGGCTTGCGCAAGCGAGCGCAAGCCGAAGGTACGGCGTCACAGTCCTAGCCACCGTCCGACCCACTCGCCCCCGCCGCTCGAGCCTCGCCCCACGCTAGGGTCCGGGAGGAGCGCGTTGGCCCACCTGTCGCAGCTACGTCCCTTCGAGCCGGTCTTGCGCCGCTCCCACAGGCTGCTCGAGGGACCGCGAATGACAGCGGACGGAACGCTGCTCTACAGCGATGTGATCGCCGGCGGCGTGTTCGCGTGCAGCGCAGACGGCGAGCCCGTGCCATTGGTCTCCTCGCGACGCGGCGTGGGCGGTCTCGTCGAGCACGAGCGCGGCGGAGTGGTGGTCACGGGTCGCGAGCTCGTCCACGTTCGCCGCGGGGCCACGAGACGGCTCCTCGAGCGCAACGGGGTCCAGGGATTCAACGACCTCTGCACGACGCCCACGGGGGAGATCATCGTCGGCGGCCTGCGTTTCAAGCCGCTCGATGGAGAGCGTCCGCAGCCGGGGGAGGTCTTGCGAGTGTCGGCGCCCGGTTCGGCCGAGCCGCTCAGCGACACGCTGCTGTGGCCCAACGGCATCGGCCTGTCCCCCGACGGGGAGCGTGTGTACGTGAGCGACTTCGAGCGGGCGCACGTGAAGGTGATCGCGTCCGACGGCAGCGGTGAGGCTGTTTTCTGCAGCTCACCGCGCGGCTCCGCCGATGGACTCGCGGTCGACGCCGCGGGCGGTGTGTGGGTCGCTCTCGGCCAGGGCGGCGGCGTGGCTCGCTTCGAGGCCAACGGCGAGCTCGACGAGATCGTCGAGGTGCCAGCGCATTTCGTCTCGAGCATCAGCTTCGGCGGCGACGATCGCTGCTGGGTCGTGATCTCGAGCGCCGACAACACGATCGAACCCGACACTGGTGGCACCCTGTTCATCGCTCGCAGCGACGTGCCGGGGGTGGCGATTGCTCCGGCTTCCGTGTGAGCGCGCCGCCGTCCCGGAGTCTCGCCGGCTGGGCTCAGGTTCGCGCCGGGTTCGCCTACGATTTGACATCCCGAGCGGTATCTGACAGGATACCGGCCGGTATGCGAGATGCTGTACGTATCGGCACGCCCGCGGGACCGCGGCTTCCCGCCTCGGCGCAGAGCCTGATCTGGTTTCGGCGTGCGCAATGGATGCTGGATCAGTGTCAGGCGCGATTCGGGGAGATGTTCACGCTCAAGATCGCCAACGAAGGCACTTGGGTGGTGACGTCGAGCCCGGAGGTCATCAAGCAGGTGTTCACCGGCGACCCGAGCCTGCTGCATGCCGGCGAGGCGAACCGGATCCTGTTGCCGGTGGTCGGCCCGAACTCGGTGTTGCTGCTCGACGATGACTCACACCTGCGCCAGCGAAAGCTCCTGCTGCCGGCGTTTCACGGCCCACGGATGCAGCGCTACGGCGAGCTGATGAGGTCAGTCGCGGCGGAGGAGATCGAGCGCTGGCCGACGGATGCGGCCCACCGGCTTCGGCCGCGCATGCAAGCGCTCACGCTCGAGGTGATCCTACACGCGGTCTTCGGCATCACCGCAGGTCCGCGGCTGGAGCAGTTGCGGACGGAACTGCGCCGTCTGCTGGACCAGTCGACCAACTCCTTCAACGTCGCAGTGCTCATGGTGATCGGCCCCGAGCGCCTCGGTCGACTGCGCAGGGTACGTCGCGAGCTCGAGGGACTGAACCGCCCGATCTTCGAAGAGATCAGCGAGCGGCGGGCGAGCGGCGACCTGAGCGAGCGCGAGGACATCATGTCGCTACTGCTGCAGGCGACCCACGAGGACGGCAGCCCGATGAGCGACGTCGAGGTCCGCGATGAGCTCGTGACGCTGCTCGTGGCGGGCCACGAGACGACCGCCAACTCGCTCTCATGGGCGGTCGAGCGGCTGTCTCGTCATCCCCAGAAGCTCGAGCGGCTCGTCGATGAGCTCGAGGCGGGCGAGAGCGGATACCTCGACGCGGTGGTACAGGAGACATTGCGCCTGCGCCCGGTGATCTCGATCGTCCTGCGCCGCCTGATGCAGCCGATGGAGATCGGCGGGTATCTGCTGCCGGCGGGCGTGTCGATCGTCCCCTCGATCTACCTGCTGCACCGGCGCGCGGACCTCTATCCGCGCCCGCACGAGTTCGAGCCCGAGCGGTTCCTCGAGCAGCCGCCGGGGACCTACACCTGGATTCCGTTCGGGGGTGGCGTGCGCCGCTGCTTGGGGGCAGCATTCGCTCAGTTCGAGATGCAGGTGGTCCTGCGCGAGCTCGTCCTGCGACGGAACCTGACCCCGTCGCGAGCTCGACCCGAGCGCAACCGCCGGCGCGCGATCACAGAGACGCCGGAGCGAGGCGCCGAGGTGCTGCTGGCGCGGCGGAGCGCCGCGCAGGACGTGCCTATCGGCGACGGGGACGGCTCGGTGACGGATTCGCCGGCCAGCTCCGCGGCGCTCGCCGAAACGAACCCGGAGCGAGCCGCACGCCCATCCGAGGCGGTTGGCGCTTGAGCGTTCGCGCCGCTCGTCGGGACAGGCGCCCGACACGACTCGAACGGCAGGCGCAGACCCGCGCCGAGCTCCTGCGCTCGGCCTCCAGTTCGATCTGCGAGCACGGGCTGCACGGCGCCTCGATCGACCGGATCGCGGCGGACGCCGGCTATACGAAGGGCGCCTTCTACGCGAACTTCGCGAGCAAGGAGGACCTGTTCCTGACGCTGCTGGACGACAAGTTCGCGGCCGAGCTGCAGCGACTCGAGAGCGCAATGAGCGGTTTGCGCGAGCCCGCAGAGGAGGCGCGGCAGGCTGCCGAGCAGTTCCTCGTCTACGTCGATCACGACCCGCAGTGGCCGCGTCTGTACCAGGAGTTCGCGACTCACGCCGCGCGCGACGAGCGGTTTCGCGAGCAGTTCGCCGAGCGCCAGCGTGCCCTGCGTGCGCGCATGACCGAAGTGTTCGCGCGCTGGGCCGCGGCGTTCGAGGTCGAACCACCGCTGCCGGCGGCCGATATCGCGGCGATGGCGTTCTTCATGGCGGACGGCTTCCTGCTCGACCGGATCATCGACCCAGAGCTCGACGATCGCCTCTACGCGACGATGACCGACGTGTTCCTGCGCGGGCTGGCGGCGATGGCGCACGTGGACTCGGCTTGAGTCCGCGCGAGGACACGGAGCGCTGCGACACGCAGCGCTCCGGGGCGGTCCCGAGGAGACGCGAGAGCAGCCGGGCTCGACACCAGTGTCGCCCGATGTCTACGTTACGATTCCCCGCCGAGCACGGGTACCACGCAATTTGCGACAACAGTGGTCCAGTGATCGCCGCTTGAGCTGGACGGGGATTGCCGTTGTCCATATAGTCAGGCAGTTCGCGCCATGGCGGGATAGACCCAGCGGTCGAGGAGGAGGTCCATTGCCCAGAGTCATCGTGACGACCGACCAATGCAAGCGCCCCGACGACGACTCTGTGCTGCTCGACGAGCGCGTCGGCTCGGTGAATCTGAGCAGCGAGCATGCTGTCGCGCAGCTGGTACAGCGAATCGCCTGGGCGGTGAGCGACGCCGAAGGCGTCGAGCACACGCAGGCGCTCGGCAGGCAGCTCGCTGACGCGGAACGCGCAGCGAGCGCCAACGGGGATCCGCTCACGAGGTCCTATCCGCTCGATGGGGCCGCGCTGGTGATCCCCGACATCTCACAGACCTGCGAGCAGGCCTCCTAGCGCCTCGAGCTCACGCCGCTTTCGCCGGCGGCGCATGGTCCGCCTTCAGCTGCGTCTCGAGCGTGGCGAGCCATTGCTCGACATAGCCGCACGTGTCGGCGCCCAGCCGGGCGACGATTGCGGGGTAGCGACGCTCGGCCTGCTCGAGGGCTTCGGCCATCGGCACGATCTGCTCGCGCATGTGCGCGCTCGCGCCGCGTGCGCGCTCGTGCAGGCGTTCAACGAGCGCCAACTGCTGATGAGGCTCCAGCGCGTCTGCGAAGAACAGCCGCAACAGGTCTTCGTCGCGAAACTGCGGCATCTGAGTCTCGGTCGACTCTGAGTTCAGCCAGCTCGCGAGCGCTGCGTCACCCTCGGCGGTGAGCTCGTGGGAATGTCGCGTACGTGCGCCACGAGGATCGTCGTGCGAGCTCAGCAGCCCAGCACGCTCGAGCCGAGCCAGCGCCGGATAGACCTGCGCCAGCGAGGTCGGCCAGAAGAAGTGCGTCGAGACGTCTGCGGCCTTCTTGATCGCATAACCGGACTGCGCGCCGAGGCGGACCAGGCCGAGCATCAGGACGTCGGGCGGCTTGAGCCTCATCACACGAGCTCGATCAGATGCGAGCCAGGAACGGCTCGATGGCCGAGTTGACCTGGTCGGGATGGGTGAGGTTGGCGGCGTGACCAGCTCCGTCGATGATCGTCAGCTCACCGGCGGGGAGAACGCCGGCGAAGTCGCGCGCCACGTCGAGGTCGATCGCCACGTCCTGCGCGCCGTGAACGACGAGGGCAGGCATCGTCAGCTCGCCGACCCGCGCCGAGACATCATCCTCGCGGCTCATCAGTGTCGCGTAGGCCTGTTGCAGCCGCTGCTTGTCCATCGCGCGCCAGCGCTCCTGCCACAACGGGGTCTCGACGCAGTCGGGGCCGAGGATGATGGTCGCGACCGCGTCGAGAACGGCCTGCGGCGGTCCCTCGGGCGCGAGCCACGCGTCGACCATCTGGTCGTAGAGCGGCACCTTGTCGTCATCCTCGGGCTGGGGCCGCGTATCGAGCATGACCAGCGCCCGCGCGCGCTCGGGTGCGATCAGCGCGGCGCGCAGCGACAGGAAGCCGCCCTGCGACATCCCCGCGAGGACCGCGCGCTCGACGCCGAGGTGATCGAGCAGGCCCAGCAGGTCCTCTGCCGAGTCCCAGTAGGAGAATGGCTCGTCGCTGGCCTCGGTCTCACCGAAACAGCGCTCATCCCAGGCGATACAGCGCCAACCCTGCTTAAAGCGGGCCACCTGTGCGTCGAACATCGAATGATCCATGAGGAAGCCATGCGAGAAGACGATCACGTCCTCGCCCGAGCCGCTGTCCTCGTAGAACAGACGCTGGCCATTCACATCGGCATGCGGCATCGGGTCCTCCTCACTCGTGATTTTGCACTTGCCCGCGCCAGACGGTTGATGATAGGGTTTCGCGCAGGAGGCGCCAGCCGCCGGCCCGGTCGTAGGTCGGGAGAACGACGCAAAAGAGGCTAATTGCAAGGACGCTAACGGTCGCTCTCGACGAGAGTGTTTCGCGAGGCCCGACGGGCATCAGTTGCTCGTCGCTCGGCCTCGCGTTCTGTTTCGTCTACAGAACGCCATCCCGGTATGGGGGGAATCGGAGGATGACATGAAGCGCATCAAGATCACGGTGCTGTGCCTCGTAGCCATCTTGGCGCTGGGCGCGCTCGTCGCCGCCTCGGCCTCGGCTCAAATCGCGTTCCAGGGCAAATCGTTCGTCGGGTATGGCGAACGTGTGGGCAGCTGCAACGTGCCGAAGCCCACCGGCGTAGTGCCCGGCGATCAGATGCTGATGCAGGTCTATGTGGAGGATCCCGAAGCGAAAGGGCCGTTCACGCTGGCCAGCAGCGGCTGGCAGCTGGTGGAAAAGATCGAAAACAAAAGCTCCGGGATCTGGTTCGCGTTCGCGGTCTTCACCAAGAAGTACGAAGCTGGCGACCCGGCCGAATACCCAGTGACGTGGAGCGGGACCGCGAAACGCGGCTGCGGCGCCCTGGCGGCGGCGTGGTCGGGGGTCAGCAGCAGCGAACCGATCAACGCGCACCTGGGCGCGGCGTCGATGGGAGCCTCGAACATAGTCCGCGCCCCCAGCATCACCACGACCAAGCCCAACAGCATGGTTGTGATGCTCGGCGACTACAACGCCCCCGACACGCGCACGGCGCCCCCTGGGATGGAAGACATCGCCGGCCCGGAAGGCGTTATCGCGCAGGTGTTGCAGCCAGAAGCCGGAGCGACCGGCGACAAGGACGCGAAAACGGGCAAGGCGGATGCGAACGTCGGAGTCCTGGTCGGGCTGACGCCCGAAGTCATTGTCCCGCCGGCTCCAACGGTCACCAATGTGAACCCGAATGCCGGCCCGGAAGCAGGTGGGACGTCGGTTACGATCACGGGCACCAACTTCACTGGAGCTACGGCGGTCAAATTCGGCTCGACGAACGCGACCAGCTTCACGGTCAGCTCGGCGACGTCGATCAAAGCGACGGCGCCGGCGGGCAGCGGCACGGTCGACACGACGGTGACCACCGGCGGCGGCACAAGCGGGACCTCGACTGCGGACCACTACAGCTACGTTTCGCGTCCGGCGGTCACAGGCGTGAGCCCGAACAACGGCCCCGAAGCAGGTGGTACCTCGGTGACGATCACCGGCACCAACTTCACGGCGGCCACAGCTGTCAAGTTCGGCTCGACCAATGCCACGAGCTTCACGGTCAACTCGGCTAGTTCGATCACCGCAACGGCGCCGGCGGGGACCGGTACGGTCGACACGACAGTGAAGACGGCCGGAGGCACGAGCTCGACAACGGCCGCAGATCGGTTCACTTATGTGCCACCTCCGACAGTGACGAATGTGAATCCCAACGCCGGCCCAGAAGCGGGCGGCGCCTCGGTAGCGATCACCGGCACCAACTTCACCGCGGCGACAGTGGTCAAGTTCGGCTCGGTGAGTGCCACGAGCTTCACGGTCAACTCGTCGACCTCGATCACTGCCACAGCGCCGGCGGGAAGCGGCACGGTCGACACGACGGTGACGACGCCAGGAGGCACGAGCGCGACTTCGGCTGCAGATCAGTTCAGCTACGACCCGTTGCCCGAAATCCTGAGCGTCAGCCCGAACAGCGGACCCGAAGTCGGCGGGACGTCGGTCACGATCACCGGCTCGAGCTTCAGCGGCGCAACCGAAGTCAAGTTCGGCTCGGTGAGTGCCACGAGCTTCACGGTCAACTCGCCGACCTCGATCACTGCCACAGCGCCCGCGGGAAGCGGCACGGTCGACACGACGGTGACGACGCCAGGAGGCACGAGCGCGACTTCGGCTGCAGATCAGTTCAGCTACGCGCCTCGCCCCGTGGTCACGGTGATCAAACGCCACAAGGGCCCCGCGGCGGGGGGTGTGGCGGTCACGATCACGGGCACGAGCTTCTCGGGCGCAACCGAAGTCGAGTTCGGCTCGGTGAGCGCCGCGAGCTACGTCGTGGAGTCGCCGACGAAGATCAAGGCGGTCTCACCGGCGGAGATGGCGGGCACGGTTGACGTCACCGTCACGACGCCGAACGGTACGAGCGCGCTGTCGTCGGCCGATCACTACACGTTCGGCCCGCCAACGATCACGGGAGTGATCCCCAGCAGCGGCCCCGAACCGGGGGGGGTCGTTACGATCACCGGAACGGGGTTCGACCCCGGCACGAACGCGACGACGGTCAAGTTCGGCAAGACAGTCGCGACCTCGGTCGACTGTGAATCCATCACGACCTGCACGGTCGTAGCTCCGTCGCATGTCGCGGGCACGGTCGACGTGAGAGCGTCGGTCAGCGGGATGAACAGCCCGAAGACCGCCGCCGATCGGTTCACATACGAATAGCTTCGAGCGGCGAGGTCACGCATGCGGGCGCGAAGCTCGCGCTGACGCCCAGGATTTCAGTTTGCTGCCCAAAGCGCGCGAGCGATGCCAGCCATTACCGCCCACCCTGCGCACCCGCACCGGAGCGCAGCCCAAGCCCCGAGGAGCGGGCCGCGCTCCGGTGCCACTTGCGTCCTCGACATCTGGAGAGGGAGCTCCGTGCCGAGGTATCCTCGAGCGCCCAAGGGCAAGAGGCGCTCAAGCTGTTCAGGTCCTGTGTGTGCCTTTGTGGGCCTTCTCCTTTGCCTTGCTGGCCTTCCGTGGCCCGTAGAGCCTGCGTGCCTTTCCTTCGCAGGCGCTTCGTCTCGGGCGCGAATGCCTGAAGCGCTTGCGGCATGACACGAGCGCCGTCTTCAGCTTCTGCGCCCGCGAGAGCTTCTTTGCTTTCTGGCCTTTGACCTGCGCACAGCCCTGCACCGAGACTGCGATCTTCTGCTGTATCTGAGCCCCGTTCTGCCCTGAGAGCACGATCGGGATCTGAAGCTTCTGCCCGCAGAAGCTGTGGTGGTCGCGTTCGGGCAGGTTCGCGGTCAGGGCCGAGTGCGGCCCCTCGGGCAGGTTTGCTTCTAGGCTTTCAAAGGGCGCGTCCGGGACCGACGCAAACGAGGAGGTCGTGACCCCTTTCTTGATCGCGGTCTGGCCGTCGAGAATCACCGTGATCCCCTCGCCCTGGAGCACCAGCTCTGCGTCCGGCCAGGCGGCGTTGCCGTGGGAGACCAGGTAGATCGGGCCCTGAAGGGGGCTCTTCAGCACCGGGGTGTGGACTATCGCAGAGCCGATGACTGAGCCTTCCGGACAGGAGGCGGGGTTTGCTTCAAAGGTCTTTGCCAGGCAGGCTTTCTGGATCGTCGTGAGGCGCGCCGGAAGCGTGGAGGGAATCGTCAGCAGGGTCTTCGCGACGTTGGCCTGGCCCTTGGCGTCTTTGAACTTCAGGCTCAGGGACGCGCCGTTGGCTTTTGAGCTCTTGCCCTGCGTCTGGGCTTTGACTTCTGGCTTGAAGGGGAGGTTCTGGCAGCCCTGCACCTGGAAGGGAACGGAGATCGTCTGTGAGCCTCCGTTTGCTCCTGAGAGGCTGCCTTCGATTCGCTTCGGTTCACAGCTCGTGGGGTTGAACTCGAAGTTTCCGCGGTCGACCTGCACCGAGATCGCTTTGAGCTGGGCGGGGACGCCTTTGATGAATGTGGGGAATGGGTCGCTTGCGATCGTCACCGCCGCGGTGTGGGGGTCAACCTCGATCTTCGATCTGACAATCACATCGCCGAGGTCGAACGGCCCGGCCTTGGCGGGGGTGACGACCTCGATCCCGAACGGGGCGCCCCCATAGGGGCCGGTGAGGTAGACGCTGCCGGGTAGCTCGATGGGATCGGGGCCGAGGCCCGAGCTCGCAAGCGAGTGCCCGATCAGGCTCTGAGCGCCGCACTGCCCGCGCGCGGCCTCCGGTTCTTCGCAGGTACTGACGCTCGAGAGCAGCGCCGCGATCCCGGTGGGCAGGCGCAGCGCGAGGGTCGAGAGCGCCTGATTGCCGTCGGGGTTCTGGATCTCGAGCGAGAACGGCGTGAAGGCACCGGCCTGTGGGTCCATCGACCCGGCGGCGAAGTTGGGTGCGAACGGCTGGGGGTTGGGCAGGCAGGGCTCGCCGCCGGGGCCAGACGAGATCGCGAACGGCGGCTGCGAGGCGAGGTTGCGGCTCACGCCCGACCACGATTCGAATGAGCTCTGCGCGGCGTAGCTGCCGCACAGCGCCGGAGTGGAGAGCGAGCCACGCGGGCCGCCGAAGATCTGCAGGCGCAGTTCTTCGAAGGGGACTTGCGGGGTTTGCGTGAAGCTCGTTTCGATCTGACCGTCGGTTTCGTCCAGCCGCGCCTGGCCGGCGAGCTTCACGCGCAAGCCGAGGGTCTTGTTTTCCGCCACGATGTACAGAGCCAGCAGCGAGTCGAATGGGTTCTGGCCCGCTTCACCGTTCGGTGCGGGCGCCGCCAGATACAGCGACCCCTTCAGTTCTTCTGCGAGCAATGGCGTGGTGACTGAGACCGTGCCGATCTTCGAGGCCAGCGGGCAGTCGTCCTCGGCGCTCGAGAACGACAGCGGCTGCGGCGCGCCGGGCGCCAGCGGGTCGCTCCCGGCGGGGCCCAGATAGCCGATCTGGCTCTCACTGCATGCCTCCAGCCCGTTTGCGGCGGCGGGGCTCAGCAGCATGCCGGCGGGCAGCGTGACCTTTGCGCTGCGTAGATCGGCGTCGGCGAGGCCTTCGGCGGAGAGCGTCCCCGCCTGCACGGTACGCACGTTCACGTTGAGGCCCGTGGGTGTGGCGGCGGCACTCGTCGTTTCCTGCGGGCGGCCTTCTTCCGGCTGCTGCTGAGGGCTGACTTCGAGCGAGGGTTCGAACGGCAGCGATGAGCAGCCTTCGAGCTGTTCCAGCGGGGCCTGCAGCGCGTTCTGGAAGCTGTAGCTCGATTCGATCTGCTGACCGCCCCAGGACTGGCCCAGCATGCTCGTCGACAGCGGGCCCTGGCACGAGGTGGGCAGCGTCAACAGCGGGATCGTCGAGCGCGGTTCGGGCGGCGCGCACGCTTCCCCGGGGTTTCGTTCGATCCCTTCCCGCAGGCAGCCCCAGCCGCGCGAGGAGTCGTGGCTCTGCGCGTCGGGGTCCCCCCAGAACGTGATCCGCGCGCCGAGCACCTGAGCGGCCTCGGTGGCGTTGTGGACGCTGACGCTGACGCCGTAGTCTGAGCCGCTGCGCAGAGCGGTGTCGAGTACCACGGGCACCGCCACCGCGACGAAGCCGAAGCGCGCCGGCTCGCCCTGGGCGGGCTGCAGGTTGAACAGCGGCACCGCCAGCGTGATGTAGCCGGCGCGGCTCGGTTCGAGCACGGTCACAGTCGCCACACCGACCGCGGAGCCCGCCGGGCAGCTGTTGCCGATCTGCACCGCAGCGAAGTCCAGTGCCGAGCAGCGTTCGGTGGCGGTGACCGCCCCGAGTAGCCCCGGCGGCAGCTCGAAGCTGAGGTTCTTGGCGAGCGCCGGCGCGGCGGGCTCGCGCAGCGGCGGCTGGCCGGGTTCCTGAACTTCTTCGAGCACCTGGTTGAAGTTGAGGGTGCTGGTGAGCTGGTAGGGGTGCGAGCCCGCCTGCGTGTCGACCGCGCCACCTTCCCCTTCGGGCGTGATCGAGAAGCCGCCCGGTTCGACCCCGAAGTCGACCGGCTGGGCGCTGATCTGGATCGGGGCGCGCAAGCTCGCGGCGGGCAGCGTCGCCCCGCCGGGGGCCTGCCCGCCGCTGACCGCCACTTCGTTCTGCAGTGTCGCTTCGGTGCCTGCAGGCTCATCGACCGTGACCGGGATTTCCAGTTCGAGCAGTTCGTAGGGAGGGATCGCCCAGGCGGTTGAGCAGCTCACTTCACGCGACTGCTGGAGCGTGCATTTCCAGTGTGCTTTTTCGCCTTCGGCGCGGTTGCCGACCCGCGCGCGGTGGGCGTTGATCGCGCCAGCTTCGCTGACACTGAGGCCTGCCGGTAGCACATCGGTGATCGTGATTTCCTGGCCTTCGCCGCTGACACCGGAGTTGCCGAGGTCATCTACGGCGACGTCGACGAGTCCGCTCGAGCCGGGAGCCAGATGCGTTGGGGCCGCTCTCGAGGATATCCGCCACCATGGGCCGGCGAGCGCTGGGCCGGCGAGCGTCAGCGCGAGCGCGAGCGCGAGCGCGAGCGCCGACGCGAGCACCACGCGCGGCGTGCGGGGGCGATTGGCGGGGCTCACCTGGCCACCTGGCTCTCGCGCGCAGCCGTGCGGCTTCGCTTCGCGCCGTCCGTGGCGTGTCGCGTGCGTCGGTGTCGAGGCCCGAAGCGCTTTCTTGCGAGACGTTCGCAGGCCTGACGCCTTCGCCTAGACCTCAGCTTGTGGCAGGCGTGCAGCGCCCGCGCGAGCTTCTGCGCGCGAGTGAGCGGCTTCGGCGCGGGCGCGGACGGCTTCGTGGTGGCGAGCGATCTTGCGGGGATGTTGCCCGGGCCGGTGAAGGTCGCGCTCGGCGGGGTGGCCGGCGACTGTGTCGAGGGCGTGGGTGCGGGACGGCAGCTCCCCGAGGATTCGCAGCCTTCGCTCGAGATGCTCTGCGACTGGATGCAGGGCGAGCTTTCGCTGCACACGTGCGCGTCGTAGATGTCGAAGGAGCTGTCTTCATCGGTCGGAACGAGCGGCGTGGCGGTCGCGAAGAAGACGTCATCGCCACTTTCGCTCGCGTCGAGGAACGCCGATTCGTGCTCGGAGGTACCGGAGGAGATCAGTCCGATGCAACCGCCGCTGTCGGCGCAGCTGCCTACGCTGTCCGGCTCGTACTCGTAGACGTCCTCCTTGCCGTTCTGGTCGGCGGGAACGAGCGCATCGGCGCTGTCGAAGAACAACCGGCCGCTGTCGGAGAGATAGCGCGGCTGATACAGCGCCGAGGGTTTCGCGTTCGTGATGTTGAACGACCAGCTCGGCAGCGACGCAGCCAGCCAGCGGCCTTTGAAGATTTCCGGCCGGTCGACGAGCAGCCCGAGACCTTCGCCGGCGAGTTCCCTGTCGAGCACACCCGTGGGCGCTTTGAAGCCTTCGTCGGGACCTCGATCGGGGTTACAGGAGGCGCAGCTCAACAGGCCCTTTGCCGAGTCGTAGATGAAGACCTCCTCGTCGGGCTGGCCGGAGACCGCGTCGAGGTTGTCATAGCCGGTGAGGCTCTGATCGGACATGAACGCCAGGTAGCGTCCGTCTGGCGAGACGCTCGAGTTCACCGAGCTGAGATTGCCCTGAAGCGGAGGTAGGCCCGAGCTGGCGCTCGCGCCCCAGTCGGCGGCGTCCTGGGCCGAAAGCGAGGTGATCAGGTGAAGCACGCGCTGGCCCGGGTTCGCCGGATCGGGCGCGGAGACATACAGATTACAGCTCGCGCCGGGAGCTTCCGCTTCTTCGGCTTCGGCGTTTCGCGGGCAGTCGCCCGGAGGCGCGTCGGCGGTGAGCGCGCCGTTGGCGATCAGGTACACCGTCGAGCCGTCGCTTGCGGCGCCCGGGATCAGGTTCAGCACGTCAGCGCTGCCGGCGGTCGGATCGGGGGTCAAATCGGTGAGGCGCCCTCGCATCGGCTGACCCGGGGCGCTCGTTAGTTCGAGCTCGTACAGGTCGGCGGGGGGTTCTTCGCCAACCGGTTCCTGGCTCGATTCTTCGCTCAGGCGGGCGGTGTCGGTGAAGAACACCATCGAGCCGTCGGTCGAGGCATCCTCGAAGCGCACCTGCTGGTGGCCTGCAGGGGGTTCGGGCAGCGCGTGGCCGCCAGGGCCCGCTTCGGTCGAGCCGTTGCCCTGGGCGGCGCTCACCTTGATCGTTTCCCCGCGCGCGGAATCGCGCAGATACAGCGCTTCGCCGTTGGCTTCGGTGAAGAAGATGCGCGTGCCGTCGCTGGAGATCGCGCCGCGCGCGTTGCTCGCGTCGGCGTCGCCGAGCGTCGGTTCGCGTCCCGGTTCATCGGGCGCCGGGGCACCGCTGGGCAGCACGCTCACGAGCGCCAACGAGCCGCCTTCGCTCCACTCGTACAGGCCCGCGGCGCTCGGTGCGGCTGCGGTCAGCCCGACCTTCGATTCGAAGATCACGTGGTGCAGGTCGGGGCTCGCGGCGAGGAATTCGAGCGCGCCGCCGAACCGCGTGCCGGCGCTGTCGCTGGCGGCTGTCACGAGCGGCAGGTATTCGGGCTGCGCCGGCGGATCGTGGCGCAGGTAGAGCGTTTTTTCGCTCGCCTGCGGAGAGAGCGGCGGGTGTTCGTAGACGCCGCCCACCTGGCGCGTGGGTTCGGTGGGCTGCACGAGGCTGAGCGACAAGTCCGGTGTGAAGTAGTGGTACTCCGACGGCGAGGGCAGTAGCAGGCCCCGCCCCTGTTCGTGGGGGGTTTCCAGGCTGGCGCTGCTCCACTGCGCTTCGTCGCGGCGCGAGAGCAGCTGGGTCAGTTCGAGACTGCGGTTGCCTTCCGGTTCTTCGGTCACAGGCGCGCTCGCGAGCCACGCGATCGCGCTGCCATCTGCCGCGGCCTGGATCGACCCGGCCCGCGATTTGGAGATCGCTTCGATGGCCGCGCCCTGCTTGTCGGGCGGGGACACCAGTTCCCAGGCGCGCCCATCGGGCAGTACGCCGGGCGAGGCCAGCGTGGTGAAGGTGTTGGACGAGGGCCCTGAGCTGGCGCTGCCGCTCGCGTTGGTGGCGGTCAGGGTGTAGTAATAGGTGGCGGCGGGCGAGAGGCCGCTAAGCGTCACCGACACTTCACGATCGCCGAAGCCCGCCTGGAGGTGGCCGACGGGAAGCGCGGTGCAGGCCCCAGGGTCGCTCTGGCAGTCGCTCGTGCCGTAGCTGAAGGCGTATTCGGTGCTCTGCCCACCCGGGTCGATCCGGGCGCGCAGCTCGCTCGAGCTCGGGCTGAGCTCGCTTGCCGACAGCGCGTCGATACTCGGCCGGCGGACCATTTCTTCGGGGCCGAACAGCGCGACTTCGTCGCGTGCGGACTCGACGACGAGCACCTGGTCGGTCTGCTGGTTCAGCGCCAGCCCGCTCGCGCCGCTGAGCTCGCCTTCGCCGAAGCGCTCGATCAGCGCCCCCGAGGAGCTGAAGGCGGCGATGCTCTCGCGGTTGTCGAGCAGTACTTCGCCTGCGAGGCCGATCGCCGCACCGCTAGTGTCCTGGTGGTCGACTTCGGCGCGCAGCGTCTGTGGAGCGGGCGCCTGGGCACCGAGCTCTGCGACGACGGTGGCGTCAGGGGCTTCTTCTGCCTCCCCCGGACATTCTTCGGCTTCGCTCTCGCGTTCGTAGCCGATCAGAAACGCTTCGTCCTCGGGCGCCACGGCAAAGCCCTCACGCGCCGAGCATTCGAATTTGCCTTCCACTTCGGGGGTCCGCCGCAGCGCCGGTTCCCAGACGAGCTTGACCCCTTCTGATTTGCTCGTCTGTTTGTGAAAGGCGTCGATCAGCCCTTCTTCTTCCCAGTAGACCCAGAGCGTCCCCGCTGCGTCGACGGCCACTCCGGAGATGTCTTCGAATTCTTCTTCCAGTTCTTCCCCGCCCGGCGCCCTGAACTTGAAGTGGTGCAGCTTTGCCACCACCGCGCCCTGGCTCGGGTCATAGACGTAGATCAGGTCGCGTTCGGACGGCGGGGCGCCTTTTTCTTCGGCGCCCACCACGAACACGTCTCCGCGCGAGGGATCGCCCGGGCTCGTGGAGTTGTCGATAGCGATCGCGCCCGGCGAGCGGACCTTGAATTGCGCGGCATATTCGTAGTGGCCCGCGTTCGGGCGGAACACCTCAACGCGTTCGTTGCCGGCGTCGACCACGTACAGATCGCCGCTCGATTCGTTGACCGCCAGGTCGGTCGGATCGTCGAACTGGCCTTCGCCCGAGCCCGCGGCGCCGAAGGCGAAGCTGAAGGTGCGCCCACGGGCGCCAAGCGCCGGCGCGTGGGCGGGAAGCGCGAGCGTCAGGGTGAGGAACACGCACAGCAGCGCGCCCGCGCACAGCAGGGCTCGCGGGCGCGGGCGCCACGCTCGCGTGGGCGCTATCGCGTTCGGCCCGAACACACCGCTAAGAATCGTCTGCACTGTTCCTCGCCCTCGTTCGAATAGGCCGCGGAGCTTCGCGCGCCCCGTCGGCACGGCGGCCACCAAGGTTCGCGCGAGCGGAGGCCCCCGAGTGGCCTCCGCTCGCTTGCCGGTGCCTAGTAGTACGCGTTCAGCTCCAGCTTTTCTTCGTTTTTGATGGTCGAGGTGATCGTCTGCCCCGACTGGTCATAGCCTTTGCCGGCGAAGTCGCTGAGCAGCACATCCTGCACTTTGACGCCATCTTCTTCATAGTATTCAGGCGTCTGGAAGCCATGTTTGGCTTTGAACTTCAGCGTGAACGTCGCCGCCATCTTGTCCGCCTTGATCGGCACGAGCACCGATCCCTTGACCGAGACGGTGATCACCGACCCGCACGAGAATTCGATGAACGTTTCATGGCCCACCGACGGGAACAGGTCGAGCGCGGTCTTGTGCTCTTTTTCGTTTTCCCACACCGCGCGACCTTCGAGCGGATAGGTTTCCAGTTCGCCCGGTTCGTGACCTTCAGATGTGCACACATACGGGGTCACTTTGCAGCCTTTGAACTTCACGATGATGTGCTTGCCTTCTTTGGTGCCGGTGTATTCGCCGGTGCTCGACTCCGACGAGCACGCCACGGCGTATTTACCGACTTCTTCCAGCACGCCTTTGCCACCAACGCTGGTCTGATTTTTGTGGATCGCGCCAGGATGCCATTCATACTTGCCGGTTTTGGTTTCGCTCTTTTTGGTACAGCCCGAGTTCGTAAATTCGCCCGTATAGCTCGAGCCGACCTTCGGAGCTTTTTCGCAGCGGCCGTATTCGGGCGGCGTCGCCCAGGCACCGGCGCTAACCACCGCGCTCGCCAGGCACGCCCCTATCAGGCACAGAACCACGACTCTCACACGTCTCATATCACGCCCTCTCTTCATCGGTAGGACAACAGTCAAAGCCACACGCGTTCATTTGGTCCCAGTCGTTTAGCCACCGGTCCGAGTCGACCGGCCGGCGCCCCGCGCTGAACGCGGGACGCCGGCCAACGGTCTGGACCTGTCCCTAGATCCGTCTCGTTGCCGGTCGACGCTCGTCCCTATGGTTCGAGCTTTTCCTTCGCATACGTAGCGACGGCCTCGTACAGGCTGCCCTGCAGGAGGGTGAGCCCGTGCGAGTTGTAGGCCGGGTTGCTGGAACCAATCCCGAGCACTTCGTTCAGCGCGGCGTCGACGTACGATTCATACGCGCCACCACAACCGCTCGCCTGAGCGCCCGACGGGACTTCCCAGCCGAGATCTCCGAGACGGCTTTTGTCCAGCGCGATCTGGTCGCCTTCGGAGACGATTTCCAGTTCGCCTGCGCTGCCGTTCGACGTTCTTTCGGTCGTCAGGTACTGGTAGATGGGTGTCGTGTCGTTGCCGATCGTGCACGGGCCGCCGCCGAGTTTTTCGAGGAACTGACCGCTCATTTTGACCTTCAGCGGCAGCGTGAACGCTGGTCCTTCTTCGAAGATCAGGTTGGTGGCGTCAAGCGCGTTCGGGATTTCGAACAGCTTGTTGCCGCCGGCGACTTCGATTTTCACATACATCGCCGTTTCCTTGTTCTTCTTGGCTTCCTTGAACAGTTCGGTCAATTCGGCGGGCCATTTCGCCCGTTCCTGGTACCTGGGGCTGATGACGTTGATCCCCCCGGGAACCTTGAGTTCGGGGCTTTCGAGCGTTTCAGCGCCGTTGGCGGCCGGAATCAGATAGATGTCTCCTTCACTACTTTCGCGCTCTCCTCCCTGCAGCGTGATCGGTTTGTTCAGCGGCACAGTCACGTTGCCGAGCGAGAAGAAGCCGCCCTTCTTGCCCCCGCTGGTGATGCCCGCGAAACAGAGTTCGGTCTGGGCTTCGTTGTAGGGACAGTTCTTGAACTTTTCAACGATGAATCGTTCCCGTTTTTCCTGTTTGGTTTCTTTTGCCAGCGCCGGCACCGCCGTCATCGCACCCGCTGCGAACACAGCGACGAGGCACAGCATGAGCATCCTTACGTGTCTCACTTGTCCACTACTCCTTTTTTTTCCTCTCGTTGGTGAGCGACCGCCGCCTGCGCGGTCCTGCCGTGCGCAGACGTCGAGTCGGTGATGCGGGCGCACCCCGACCGCGGCCCCCCGGGCCAAACGGGTGGGGTTGCGCCATGGCGATCGCCACGGGCCCTTACGGCTCCGTGCCGGATCACGTGGTCGGCGGCGAGCCCGGAGGGCTCGAGCCGAAGATCGTGCGCGCCGGTGCGAGGGAGGCTCACGAGGCCCTCCCCTGGCAGGCCCGCCGCGCCGCGCGGCCTCGCGGCTGTGGAGCTGGCGCGGTGCGCCTGCTCGACTCCTGGCCGCGTAGGTGCACGAGCTGCTCGCCGGCAGATGTGAGCAGCCATGCGTTCGGCTCGCCGTGCGCCTGGCCGAGGCCGACGTTCTCGATCAGGCCCTGGCGCTGCAGGCGCTGAAGCAGCTTCGAGGTCTGTCCCTCGTCGCTCAGTCCGGCGGCGGCGGCGACATCGCGGTTGCTCGAGTGCGGCGAGGCGGCGATCGCCCGCAACACGAGGATCGTGCGGTGGGTGGTGCGGGTCTTCGGAGGATCGCCGCGGGTTGGGAGGGGCGCCGGCGCCCGCGCGCTCGGATGGGGGGTCGTGAGCTCCGCCCGGGCTGCATCCGCGCCCAGATAGGGGAGCGCGATCATCGCCATCAAAGAGGGCGCGAGCTCGCACAGCGGCCTGCCCTCGCCCTGCGCGATCCGGGTGTGTATGACCGAGAAGGCGCCTCCGGCGAGGAGCTCCGCAATCACTTCGCGCGAGGGCAGAGATCCATCGACCGTCTTCTCGCCCGAGCTTTCGCGATGAAGCAGACGCGTCAGCGTCTCGAGCGCACGCTGGCGACGAGCAAGTGCACGTGGCCCCGCGGCGGGAGGCGCGACCACGAGCAGACGCGCCCATCCCGGATGCTGATCGAAGAAGCCGAGTAGCGCGCATGTTCCCAGACGCACGCGCTCGAGCCAGCGGTCCTCGGCCCCGACAGCGCTGCTGAGAGTCCTGGCGACGAGCGCCAGACCACAGTCGAAGGCCGCGACGAGGCAATCCTCGGTACTGTCGAACTCACACTCGAAGTCACGTTGTGTGAGCCCTGCACGGGTGACCACCGACTCAGCCAGACGGGGGTCAATTTGCGGCGGTCGCTTGGTAGGCGGTTAACCAAGCGCGCTATTTTTCACCCTGTTGAGAGCCGGCTTTCGGCTAGCACGTCCTGACAAGCCGGCGCCGAGGGCTCACGATGCTCGTCATGATCGAGATACTCGGATTGAGCAATAACTCTCCAGCCGGCTTGACAAACTCTCTGCAATGTGTTCTCATCCGACCGTCGGCGTCCTCCAATCGGCCACTCGGCCTAGGAGGATCCGGCAGGGACAAGGGGCAGAAGGGACAGAGGAGAGGGACGTTGGAGGGAAATGGGGGCAGGACCATGGACGGCAAGGTCAGGGTAATTGACGCGAGTAGGCGGTCTTCGGAGTGGGGTTCGTCCCACACGCCGTACCCGATTGGGCGTGTCGATGCTGCCTCCAGCACGCTCGAAAGCGCGCCGCCGGATCGCCGCGACAGGCTGGTAGCAGCCACCGTAGAGGTCTTCGCCGACGGCAGTGTGGACCGTCTGGCTGAGTCGCGGGACGCCGCAAAAGCCCTTTAGACGCTGGGCTTTTCGTCAGCTCCCCTTCGTCTTCCCACAGACTCGGGCGCCCTGCGAACAGCGGCGTCCGATACCCCGTCGCGCGTACCGGCCTTAGGCTTTGGCACAAGCGACGAGAGCCCTCTGGGCTCAGAGCGCCTTGACGGGCCGTCCGCGTTCCCCACCTTCCTCGATCGGAGGCTCCCGAATGGCCCCGGTGTCGAGCCGGCCTTTTGCTTTCTCGGGAATCCGAAATGGGCGATCCAGGACTCGAACCTGGGACCTCTTCCTTATCAGAGAAGCGCTCTAACCGACTGAGCTAATCGCCCTTTGCCTGCAAACACGGACCTTTACCGAGTACCCAACACAAGTGTGCAAACGGACAATGGCACATCCATGGCACTTAGATCAGGCTTTGGCTCGATCGCGCGGTGCATTGCGGGCCATGTTACCGACGCCAAGTGGCGGCCAGCGAAGCGACCGAAGGCGCTCTTGCAGACCGCACGGTGCGGGCCTAGGCGCCTCATCGGCGCGGAGCGGGAGCGGTAGGTCGTCGCCGCGCGCGAATGCACCACCGGCGGCATCGCGGTCGCACCACCGGCATCCGTGGCGCATGCGAGCCTCGCGGATACGAAGTTCCCTTTCAGCGGCGTGGTAGATGCGCGACGTCAGCCGAGTGCGCGCGGCGAACATCCCGGTCGCCGCGAACTGGAAGTCGAGCATGGCAAGGGCGACCGAGGCACTGTTCAGCGTGATCACAGAGGGATCCGCGACCTCGCCGTCCGGGCCGTCAACGTAAGCCTGTGCGCGACGTTCTGCGCCATCGAGTTGCTCCTTGCGAAGCGCTTCGGTGTCGATGGCTCCGCCACATTCGAGGCAAGCTCCGCCGAAATCGATGGGGCGATGCATCGCGTAGGCGAGCTGGATATTGCCGCCGTCGTCACTGACCACCTTGGCACCGACCTGCGCACCTGGGATGAGGTACTGGTGGCAGAGGGCGTTGACGGCGAAGCGTGCTAACTGGGTGTCGGTTGCGGAGAAGATGAAGTCGCAGGCGAGCAGCTTGCGCGCGTCCTCGGCGTAGCTGATGTCGCCCGCCACAGCGATCACCTCGATCTCAGGGTCGATCGCGGCGATCATTCGGCGCAGGACGTCGACCTTCAGGCGTCGACGCCTCGCATCCCGCGGTGTCGCCCCGACGATGCGCGACAGATTGCTCACGGTCACTCGGTCGAAGTCGATGATGATGATCCGCCCGACGCCGAGGTGGGCCAGGCTCTGGGCAAGCAGGGAGCCGCCGCCGCCAGCACCGACAATGCCGACAGTCATCCTGCGCAACGCGTGCTGACCGTCGGCACCGAACATCAGCACCTGACGGGCGAATCGCGCAGACGGAGCATCCGTACTGCGGGGTGCAGCCGAGAGTCGCCGCATGCGCGCGCCGACCACGTCGAAGTGGTCGAGCTCGAACACACCGCCGCCCGGTGTCCACACCTCGCCGGCCACCGAGTCGGTGCCGAGCACGAGCGAGGCGACCGGCTTTGCGCCGGTCATATCGATCATGTGCGGGTGCGCGCGCCGGTGTGTCACGAGGTCGGGCCCGCTGAACCCGACGTGCCGGACTGCGCTCGGATGGCTGTGCGCCCACAGCAAGCGAAGCCCTTCGCTCTCGCACTCGATCGCGGAGCGAGCGAGCGCGTGCGCTGCGACCTGCCGATAACCACCGCGGTCGCTCGGGCCGAAGTCGGCGTCCGCGACGGGAACGACGCGCCGGACCAGCAGGCAGGTGCCATCCAGCGTGGCTGCCTCCCCCGCGTACAGAAACGCCGCGTGCTCGTCGCCGTCTCGCGGGTGGAGGTGTGCGAGCAGGTGCTCGTAGTCGCGTTGAGAGATGCGCGCAGACCAGGTCATCGCGGGTCCCTCAGCCACCAGACGACGGCGATCAGGCGCGCGCCGAGCGTCTCGACCGTCGGATCCCAAGGCTTTGACAGGGAGATCTGCGCGCGAGCGGTGCCGTCCATCTGCGCGTTCGGCTCCAGGGGCGACAGCACGCGTCCGTCAGTGCGGGCGAGTCCGGCCGGCCCATAGAAGGGGTACGGAGGCGACGACGGGAACGTGACCTGCAGCTTGACCGACAGGTCGACGCGCGTGACGTTCCAGTTGGGCCCCACATCCACGGCGCGGATGGTGACGATGGTCTCGCCGTCGGGCTTGGCTTCTACGTCGACCTGGTTTTCGGGGAACGCCTCGCGAACGGTCTCGACCGCGACGACGTGCGCAGCATTTTCAACGAACGCCGGGTCGAGCGTCGGCGAGGCGATGAACTTCTCGTGGTGATGCACGTGCAGCTCCTCGTCGAGCGGTATGGGGACCTCGCGGCCTCCCTCGACACGGAACAGCTTGAAGTCGGCGGGTACGCCCGCTGCGGCCAGTATCGCCGCGCCGGTGACGTCCTTCGGCACCGTGACGGCCTTGGAGTTGACGAGGATCTCGACGGTGTGCGCGGGTTTGTGGACCTCGGGCGCAGCGGCCTGGTCCTGGGTGGGCTGGGACATTAGAAAGACCTCCTGGGCGTAAACCCTAGTTGACGGCGTCCATCGAAGATAACGCGTCCTTGCGGATTCGTCAACTGGGGTTTATGCTGTCAACTGATGATGGCGACCGACATACAGGAGGTGAGCGTGGCGAGCAATGAGCTAGCCGAGATGTTGGCGCGAGCACGGGCCATGAAGGGCCTGTCACTGAAAGCGGTGGCGGAGCCGGCGGAGATCTCCGCGACATATCTACAGAAGTTGGAGCGCGGCGAGGTGCAGGACCCTTCGCCGCACGTGCTCCATAGGCTGAGCGAGCAGCTCGGCCTCGACTACGCGGAGGTCATGCGCTTGGCGGGCTACGTGGTCCCGGCCGGGCGGGGCAGGGCTACCGCCCGAGCGAAGGGGGGGCCGATTTCCCACGCGTTGTCGAGCGAGCCTCTGACCGAGGAGGAGGCGACCGCTCTGTCGGAATACCTGGCTTTCATCCGACAGCGAGGCGCGGGACGGGCGTCGAGTGCTTGAAGATCTCGAAAGCCATCGGGATATCGCGCGGCTGACCGAGGGGTTGCTGCGCAAGGCGGACGCCGAGGGGCGTCTGCCTACGCCGGTGGCCGACATCCTGGCGGCGGCGGATCTTGAGGAGACGCCCGAGACGTTTTTGAGCCCAAGCTCGATCGCGCAGGCGCCGGCGCATCTGCGCGGAATCCTGAGCGGTATCAGAGGCAAAGTCCACGCCGTTCTCGACCGCCGCACACGCGAGGTGCATATCAATCCGGCGCTTGATCTCGTGGGCCAGCGCGCGTACAAGCGTCTTCACGAGACCTCGCATGATCTGTTCACGTGGCAGCACGTGCATGACGGGAAGACGGGGTTCGCCGACGACGAAATGACGCTGTCGCCGAAGACGACGATCCTCTTCGAGCGAGAGGCCAACCAGGGCGCTGCCGAGCTCCTGTTTCAGCGCGAGCGGTTCGCCGACATCGCGAAGGAGTACGCGGTGAGTTGCGCAGCTGTGGTCGAGCTGGCCAACATGTTCGGCTCGTCCCGCCACGCTGCGTTTCGCCGGTATGTCGAGACGCATCGTGGCGCTGTTACCGGCGTCGTGCTCGGGCCTGGCCCGTGCGAGCTAGACCCGCTCACCTTTCGCCGCCGGGAGGCGATCTGCTCGAACACGTGGCGCGACCGCTTCGAGGACCCCGCGGTGTGGCCGCGCAGGCTGACGGCACAGCCGTTCGCGTTCGTGGAGCAGGCACGTGCATGCGCAACACTCGGGCCGCCCGTCGGCGAGTGGCAGTATCCCGACCGCAACAACGAGATCACGACGTTGAAGGTCGAAGCGATGAGCAACTCGTACCACACGTTTGTGCTCGTCTGGCTGCCTCGTCGCGAGGTGCTCAAGCGCCGCCGCGTTATCGCAGACGCCGCGTAACGTCCGACCACCAGCATCGTGGTGATGATCGCCGTCGCCGTCGTGATCATCATCATCATCGTCATCGTCCTGCTGCTGCGATGCCGGTGGCGACGCTGCAGAGGGTGCGGTCGACTTCGTTCTTCGGCGATCGACGGAGCTCGCGTCGAGATATCGCGACTCCTGTCCATGTCGTGATATCCGGACATTGCTGCTTGTCTTATTATCCAGACACTGCTACAATGTCTGATTATGCAGACAGAGCGCGAAGGAACAAACCCCACCGGACCCTTTCGGGTCTATACGCCTGGGTCACTCGGCGACGCGATACGCCACTACCGCACTGAGGCTGGCCTGACCCAGACACAGCTAGCGGAAATGGCCGGTCTTCGGCGGATTTATCTGTCGGAGCTCGAGAGCGGCAAGGAAACCGAGCAGCTCAAGCGACTCCTCCGAGTCCTGAGGGAGCTTGGCGTCCGGATGACGCTGGATAAGGCGGACTGGTAGTGGCGGACGAGCTGGCGGTCTGGCTGTACGGCGAACGCGTGGCGCTCATTGATCGCGAGCGCGGGCGCCCTCGGCTCGTCTACACCAGCGAGGCGCTCGCCCGATATGCGCTAGGTACGCCGCTGCTGTCTCTGTCGCTGCCGGTCGTCAATCGTCGATACCCGCAGGGCATTGTTCGGCCGTTCATCGACGGTCTACTTCCGGAGGGCCAGTCGCGAACGTCGATCGCCCGCGACGTTGGGGTTCGCGCAGACGACACGTATGGCCTCATCCGCGAGCTCGGCCGCGACTGCGCCGGCGCGATCGTCATCCAACCGGCTGACGACCCCGCTCCACCGCAAGCCACCACAACCACCGCAGAAGTTCTAGGTCCGGAAGAGATCGAGGCGCTTGTGAGCAACCTGCGCAGCGCGCCGCTTGGTGCTGGCGGTCGGGTCCGAATCTCGCTCGCCGGGATCCAGGAAAAGCTCCTGCTTACCCGGATGCCCGACGGCACCTGGGGCAGACCAGTGGACGGCACGCCCTCGACGCACATCCTCAAGCCTGAGATCGCCGCATACCCACAGACCGTTGAGAACGAGGCGTTCTGCATGCGCGTGGCGAAGCACCTTGGGCTGGCCGCCGCGCAAGTCGAGACAACTGAAATCGCCGCGCGTAAGTTGCTCGTCGTCGAGCGGTATGACCGCACCGTCGGCGCCGATGGGTCGGTTGAGCGCATCCATCAAGAGGACTTTTGCCAGGCAACGGGCGTTCCGCCCGAGACTAAGTACGAGGAAGATGGTGGTCCGTCACTGCAACGGATCGCCGGCATCCTGCAGTCCGTCGCCGCGCCGGATTCGTTAGAGCGGCTGCTGCAAGCCGTCACGCTGAACGTTCTACTTGGCAACGGCGACGCGCACGCCAAGAACTTCTCGTTGCTCCACCATGCGTCGGGCGCATTGACGCTGACGCCGTTGTACGACCTCATGAGCACGCTCCATTACGGCGACGACCGCTTGGCGATGTACATCGACACGGTTCAGCGCACTGACCGCGTAACCAGCAAGCGGATCGTCAGCGAGGGCGTGCGGTGGGGGATGTCGCAAGCGAGCGCGAGCGCGGTCGTGGGCGACCTCATAGACAAGGCCCCGCAAGCAATGGCCGCTGCCCGCGCGGACACCGATGGCGTCCCCGACGACATGGTCGCGACTGTCGAGCGCCAGCTGGGGCAGCTGCAGTCGCAAAACTGAGCGCTATTAGGCCCGTCGCCACAATGAGTGGCAAGTAACAGAGCGACAACGACGTGTCGCCGCAAGCGGCGATGGACGTAGCCTGAAAGTGCGACGGGCCCCGCAGCTACGCTCGCGTAGTTACGGAAGCTCGGGGGCAAGGGCGACCACCGGGGCTGGTCGCCTGACGGGGGAACAAACAATTGTTGGGTTGTTGCGCACCGAATCAGGCATTGCATTGCAATCGGCTTTGGCAATCTGCCAATGTTGCTGAGATCAAATCTGGCTTAGTTGGAGGGTTGCGATAAGGGAGATAACTTTGAATCCGGCATTCGAAGGTTCGAACCCTTCCTCCCCAGCCATTGCACCAAATCCCTTGTAGTACAAGGGATTTCGCGTTTCGTCTAGGTGTGGACAAGTTGTGTATAAACACCGCCCCTTTCACCGAATCAGACAATGCAATGCATAGGCTTTTGGGAGTCCGGCATCCATACTGATTGCATCAAACAGTTCACGAGGACCCTAAGTTATGGCTCTTCATCTACTCGACTCGAAGGTCGCCACGCCGCTTGAGCGGCTCGTCGACGACTACCTGATTAGTTGCCGTGCGCGCGGCCTGTCGCCGCGGACCGAGGAGCAGTACGCCTACTCGCTGCGCATCCTGCTCAACTGGTGCGCATCGCGAGACATCACACGCCTCGACGAGCTCGACCAACGCGCCTTCGACCGGTACACGACGTGGCTGCTGAGCCAGCGAACTCGCGAGGGCGCGCCGGTCTCGAAGCACGGCGTCCACACGCGGTTGCGGCCCGTGCGGCTCCTGCTCAACTGGGCAAGCCGCGAAGGCGAGGAGGTATTGGCACGGCCGCAGCTCCCGCGCCGCGAGAAGCCGGTCCGGGATGTTCTGACCCGCGACGAGATCGACGCACTTGAACGGGCCGTGCCCAACGAGCGCGACAAGCTGATCATCCGGCTCTTTTGCGACTGCGGGCTGCGTCTCGACGAGCTAACGCGACTTGAGACGAAAGACATCGTTCGGTCAGCCCGCCAGGCACATCTGAGGGTCCTCGGAAAGCGAGGCCGGGTGCGTGACGTGCCCATTCCGCCATCGCTCCTGCGCCGGTTAGACCGATTCATCGACTCTCGACCGGACGAGCGCAGCTCGAATCACATCTTCCTTACGCAGCGGCGGCATGCCGGCGTGTACGACGCGCTTACGCGCATGGGCGTGTATCAGGTCGTGAAGTTCGGCTTTCAGCGCGCACGGATCACAAAACACGTGTATCCCCACCTTCTCCGCCACTCGTGGATGACCGAGATGCTCCGAAACGGCATGAACCCGATCCAGCTCTCAATCATTGCCGGCGCATCGCAGGAAGTCATCGCGTCGCACTACACCCATCTGAACAAGGAGGACGCGTACGATGCGATGGTCCGGGCGCTTGCGCCGCGGCGTGTGTGAGCGTCATACCGCGACGTCGGTTATTGGCCCGCGGTAACGCACCGGTCACGATCTGGCGAGCGTAGGGCGTGCGGTTGCGCTAACGAGTCACGCTTGGAAGCACGCGGCATCGCGAGACGGACTCGATGCTCTGTCGGAGGTCCGTCCAATGGGTATCGCGATCAACGCCGAGAGCCTCCGGCGTGAAATGGCTCGCCGATGCTGGAGCAGTGGCGACCTAGCGCGGGCTGCACGGCTGAGCCACGCAACGGTGTCCGCCGCGTGCTCCGGACGTCCTGTATCGCCGACCAGTGTGCGTCTCATCGCTCACGCGCTTGCCGAGTCGCCTGCGCTCGCCGAAGTCGACAGCTTGCTCCGCTGAGCACTGACTAGCGCCGGACACGTGCGTCGCGGCGCGTACGTAGCAGCTGCGTGAGTCTGTTCCCGGCCATCACGGTCCTCTCGGTGGTTTCGTACTGCCGACTGTCAATGCTTTGGTACTGCGGTCCTAAATTGCACAAGACCTTGTCGTTGGGACTCTCCGCGTGGCATTGGCGGGGCGTGGCGTTGAAACCACATGGAGGCCCGTCAATGGCTCGGAATAGACATCATCGCTGGCTGTACCGTACGCGCGGCGCTACAGACTTCGTGCGCAAAGCACTATCGACCTTGTACGTCGTCTTCGCCGCGCATACCCTCGCGACATTCGTACTGCTGCTTGCAGAGCGGGCGCTTCACGTTGCGCGCTTTTGTCTGCGCTAACGACGCCGCGCAATGCCGTCCGACCGCCATAACGCCAGTGCGCGTATGGCGGAACGGTTGCAGTCTCGTGCCGATTGAACTCTGCGCACGCATAACGTCTTGGGCGAGCGCATAGTCAGGGCGGACGGATGCCAAGGTGTATCCGTCCAGCGGCATCCGTCCTTTACAGGATGAGATCAATGGCCGCTAGCTCAGGTGCCAAAGGAAGGCCGGGTGTTGGCCATATCCGTCGGCCCTCCGGCCTCCGGCATAGCGTGTCTACGGCCGCGCAAGCAGTTAGGTCCCGCGTCGCTGTTGAGCTAGCGGTGCGCAGGAGGTGCCCGTTGCTCGCAAGCATCGGCGTTCCCCTCGGAATCATCGCGTCGTCGCTGACTCAGCCTTGGTGCGTAGCGCCGCTCGTTGTGTGCGCGTGGTGGTGGGCGCCATCTGATCGCGGGCCTGTCTGGTTAGTGGCGGTGGGACGGGGCATCCTCGGCATCGAGTGGGCGTACGGCGGTCTGGGTGCGCTCGCGTCATTTCCTCGCGAGCGATTGTTGGTCGAGGTGAGCTGGGTCAGCTTCGCAGCGCTCCTAGCCGTCCTTGCTCGGGCCGCTGAGCACACCTCGTAAGCGGCCTGGCCCGCGTCGCCCGGCTGAAGTGCAGCGTTCGCAAAGTGGCTTGTCGATTCGTGGTCTCGGCGAGGTGCCGCGCTGATGCCTGCTTTGTTGCCGAAGGAGTCGTATGCCTGGGGAGCGTCCCAGACTGCCGCTTCTCGTCCCGTGCGACAGCCCGTGCCCGAACAAGCGGGACGCTCGCATCCGCGCGAACGCAGCACTCCTATCGCGCGAGGCCGCTACTAGCTGCCACCACGGAGTCGGGCGACCAGTTCGATCATTGCGTCGAGCGCGGCCTCTAGCGGTTCGGTGTCGCGTTTGATCTTCGTGAGAAGCAGGCCGCCCTGCAGTGCGGCTAGCAGCGCGAGCGCGAGGGTGTCGGGGTCGGTGTCGGGCGGGAGCTCGCCTCGTGCATGCATCTCTCGTAGACCGCTCTGGATAGTCGCTTCCCATCGTTTGAAGCCCTCGGCGACGTGGGCTCTTGCGTCGGGATCGGTCTCGGCTAGCTCGCCGCCGAGAGAGCCGATTGGGCAGCCGCCGATGCAGCGGTGCTCGCGTTGGCCCGCGACCACGAAGTTGCGCCAGGCTCGGAGGCCATCCAGCGTGCTGAAATCGAAGTTCTCCTGCCCGCCGACCATTGTGTCGGCCTGGTGGTCAACCACCGCGCGGACCAGGGCCGGCTTGTCGTCGAAGTAGTGGTACAGCTGCGAGCTTGAGACGTCCGCCGCCGCGCGCACGTCATCGATCGTCGTGTGCGCGACGCCCTGCCTGAAGATCAAGTCGGCAGCCGCATCAACTATGCGCTGACGGGTCTCCCGGCCCTTGCGCGTCAGTGGCTGAGGGGAGGCGCTAGTCGTGCTCATACCGCAGATTCTACCAGCGGAATGGATCGCACCATCCATTCTGTGTTAGAGTGGAACGCGTGATCCATTTCGAGGGTCGCGACAACCATTCAACTCACTAGCTAAGGAACCAAGCGTTCAAATGCAAACCACCGCAGAAAAGACCGTGTTGATCACGGGCGCCAACGCCGGGATCGGCAAGGACGTGGCCCGGCAACTGGCATCACGTCCCGAGATCGCCCGCATCTACCTGGCGTGCCGGAATCAAGACCGGGCGGCAACGGCAAAGGCTGAGCTCGAAGCTGCGACCGGCCGGCGCATCTTCGACATCGTTCTCATGGATGTCGCCAATCTGGATTCGGTCCGCGCCGGCCTGGCCAGCATCAGCGGATCCGTCGACGCGTTGGTGATGAACGCTGGTGTCATCGGCCCACAGTCGATGGCCTTGACCGCTGACGGGGTCACCACCGTGTTCGCGACGAATGTTCTTGGCCACGTCGTCCTCCTCGAAGGGCTCCTGGCCGGAGGTCGACTCGGAGAGGTGGCGGTCCTCGCCGGAAGCGAGGCAGCCAGGGGACTTCCGAAGTTGGGGATGAAGCGGCCATCGTTCGTCTCAACCTCCGCCGACGAGCTCGCCACCGTCATCGACGGCAGCTACTTCGCCGTCGGAAAAGCGGACTTCAACCTAGCCTTCGCGCAGGCCAAGTACATCGGGGCCCTGTGGATGGCCTACCTGGCCCGCCAATACCCCGACCGCCGTTTCATCACCGTGAGCCCCGGCGCCACCACCGGCACCCAAGCCTCCAACGACATTGCGCTACCGCTGCGTATAGCGGCCAAATACGTCATGCCCGCCCTGGGCATCTCCCACAAACTTGACTTGGGCGCGAAGCGACTGGTCGACGGTGTCACCGACCCGGCTCTGTCCAGCGGCGTGTTCTACGCCAGCGCGGCCAACAAGCTCAAGGGTCCCCTGGTTGACCAAGCAGACATCTTCCCCGATCTGGCCAACCCGTCGTTTCAGGACCACGCCAACGAGGCCATCCACCGCTTTATCACTTAGGCGCCGAGGCGGCGCGCGGAATCCCGCAGCTAGCGCCGCCAGCACGACTACCGGACCGGTCACCGACCAGGCCGAGCCCACGACCTCCAGAAGGCCTTTACGTCTTGGAGAGTGGTGCTTTCAGCCAAGACCAAGCGTCTCGACGGGTGCCGGTCAGACCGCTGGTCCGGACGAGGAGGGGCAGTCCGGGACGCTCCCCCAGGCAACGACTCCTTCGGCGACAAAGCGGGCGTCAGCGCGGCAGCTCGCCGAGACCACGAATCGACAAGCCACCTCGGAAACGCTGCACTAGTGCGTGGATGCAATGCTGCTCCGCACAGTCGTTTCGCGAGGAGATGTCTCGCGACAGACGATCCCGGATGCGCAGACAGGAGGGTCGTTAGCCGGTCTCCTTTAGATCGTCGTCGGTCGGGAGCTGCCACCGCGCCGCCACATCCTCTGACGACGGCGACTCTTTGGTAGTGCGTTTGGTCGGCTTCTTGGCTGTCGGCTTGCGCGGGGCTGACGGCGCTTTGGTGCGCGCTGGTTTCTTTGTCGTGCGTTTCGCCGGCCGCGCGACTCGAGTCGCCGATTTGTCTACGCGCGGTCGGAGCGTCTTTTCTCCCGACTCAACCGGCGGAGCGCCGGACTTCATCGTGCCTGGTTGCCAACGGAGTACCGCCAACCACTTGTCGACTTCGTGGTCGGCGACGCTGAGCGCTGCCCGACGGGTCGGGTCCGTCGACTGGACCTCCAACCAGTGGATGATGCAGGCGCCGAGTGCATCGTCCTCGGCGGAGGTCTCGCCGCCTGCTGCGTGAGCAGCGACGGTGAGATCGGCGAGCGCGGTGACTTGTGGATCAAGCACCACTAGCGTCGCCAAACCGTCGCGTTCAACCGTGATGGGACGTACGGCAGAATGTAGCGGCATGGCCTCAAGACGCTCCTGTCGTTGCTCGATCGCTGGATGCGTTGCTTGGATGGCGTCCTCCCAACCCGTACGCGGCCGCTCGAAGTCTTCGAGTTGGCCGAGCGCGGTCCGCAACCCGACTCGGTAGTCGTCGCCTAGCGATGCGACGCGCGCATCGGCTTTGTACTCCGCCTCTCGTGAGGCTCGTCCGATAGCGGGCTTGATCACGAGCTCTACTGACACCCAAGCCGGCCAAAGAACGAGCCACGCGAAACTCTGGAATCTGAATTTCGAGAGGATCGGCTGTTGGTCGAGCGAGGCCGTGACGCGGTGCACGACGTCGTACGCCAGGAGGATGGGGAAGCAGGCGCACCACACGGCTTTCATGCCGACGCCGTCGGCGCGCTGCCAGTGGACGATCTCATGCGCGACGACTGCGGCAAACGCATTCATGGTCATGTCAGGGACGGGCGGATTCTCTGACTCGTCGTAGGCGCCCAGCAGACCGCGCGAGAGCACGATCGAATGCGCGTGCGTCCATGCGCCGGGCACGACCTGTTCGCTGACGTACATGCGCGGGCGCTTACCCTCGACGCCGAGCCGCGCGAGCACGTCATCGACGACCGGGTCGACGAGCTTGCGCTCGCGGCTGCTCAGCTCGCGGTATCCACGCAAGCGCAGGATGTTGTCCTCGAAGCGCACGGTCAGATACAGCGCGGCCGTGCCGACGAGTGCGCCGCTGACGAGGTTCCCGGCGAGCGCCAGCGGGTGCGTGAACAGCGTCCGGTATACGAGGAGCAGACCAAAGAACGCGCCTATGAACGTGCCGGCAATCGCCGCGCCGAAGCCCACCCCCTCGCCGAGATGCAGCGTGTGGGCGAGCTCGCTGGTTCCGCCGCCGATCGCCCCAGCAACGGCGCCGGCAATGGCTCCGAATACTGCAAACCACATCGCGAAGGGCAGGCCGGTCCACGCCGCAAACAGACCCGCGAGTACGCCGTTGCCGTGACGCTCGTCTACTTGCTCGTACGCGTTACGCGCCGTCGGGCCTACGGATGACTTGCGCTGTTTCCTGGGATCACTCATTCCATCACCTCTATCTGTGGACGTTGACGATGGCGAATCGTTCGCGTGCAACTGAGCGCACCACGACCTTCCCGGTGGCGAGGTTTCGCAAGATGTTGGGGTTGACGTTGTAGCCGTCAACGCGCTTGACGGTGCCCTTTTCTGAGTAGCCCGTCTCGTAGTCGACCTGGTGTGTGACCTCGCTGCGCTTGCGCGTGCCGAAGGCGGCGGCGATGCTCTCGGCGTCCTCGGGCGTGACGCGGTGCACGACCAGAAGCCCAGCGCCGAGTGCTGCCTCTCGCAGGCCGTCGGTTTTGGGGATGTACTGGGTCGAGATGAC
The DNA here is from genome assembly GCA_963706765.1 of uncultured Solirubrobacterales bacterium. GTDB lineage: Bacteria > Actinomycetota > Thermoleophilia > Solirubrobacterales > Solirubrobacteraceae > Palsa-744. The sequence goes on from OY970168.1 coordinate 1,612,874, forward strand.
CGTCGGCATCCGTGCCTGCCGCGCCTGCAGGAGGAGGTCGGCGAGCTGGTCTGCCTCGCGCAGCGCGGCGAACTCATCGAAGATCGCGAGGACGGGCGTAGCCGAATCGGCGACTCCTTTAATACGTCGTGCGCACGCTTGCTTCAGGTCTTGAGCGATGACCCGACCGAACAGCTCGACGTCCTCTGCGCTCCCGAGCGTGCTGAGCGCGATGTAGACGACGGACGGCTCGCTCAGCGCTTGGTCCCAATCGAGGGCGTCGTTGTCGCGGAACAGCTCGCCGAACTTGCCCTCAAGCAGCGCTCCGAGTCGTCGCTGCATCCCGGAGTAGCCGTTGTGGACAAGGCGGTCGTGGTTGGCGGCGTCTTGAAGCGATCGAAGTCGTGATTGGAGGCGAGCGTCGCTGTCGTCGACGCTGTGTGCGAGGTTCGTGAAGCCGCGCGGACCGAAGGCGGCGTAGAGCGTTTCGAGCGTGACGGCTTCGCCTGATGCAAGTAGCGCGCGCACTGCGATCGGCAGTGCCTCCATCGCGATGTTCTTGTAGATCTCGGAGTTCGGCCCGTAGCTGAAGGCTCCGACGAGCTTGTTGGTTACCGACGGTGCGTCGCCAGCGCAGGGGTTGTAGCCGAGCGACTGTGGGTCGTCAGGATCGACGAGGTAGAAGGGCAAGCCATACCGTGCCGCGAGAGTGCGTGCCGTGTCGCCGAGGTCGCCCGCCTTGCAGTCGATGAACACGACGCCGTGCCAGTTGGCGAGTGCGCCATCGGCGAGGCGTGCGAGCGTGGTGGTCTTGCCGGAGCCGGATGCGCCCGGCAGGAAAACGTGACTAGCCAGCTCCTGCGGCAGCGCCAAGTCGAAGGGCCGCCGAACCTCGCTGTCGACACCCAGCCGAATGGAACCTGGCTGATGGTCCATCTGCGTTTCGGATCGGCGAACCATGGCCACGAGTCCCGCGAGAGTTTTGGTCTGTCCGCTTATTGCGTCCCATTGCTGTCTGTCTCTTCGGTGGTCTCGTCGAAGTTGGTTGCCGACGCTGCGTTTCGTGACGGTAGTTGCACCGTCAATTATTGCACACAGCAAGAAGCCTCCAAAGAATTCATCGGGAAGGCCGGAGAGTCCCGTTGCTACGGGGACTCCGTTGATGGATGTGGGCAGCGCGTTGGCGAGCATGTCTTGCCAGATCCAGGCGGGATGCGAGGTCGATCGGAAGACGTAGGCGATCGCCAAACCGACGACCGAGACCGCGATCCGCGCGATCACGTGCGGTTTGCCCAGCCTCTGCCAGAGCCAGGCGATGCCCATGCCGAGCAGCGCGCCGGGGAAGATCGACACCGTCACCGCAACGGCCAGCATGAGCGCGACGGCGAGCGCCTGGAGCTGGCTCTCGAGAGTCCCTGGGGCCGCCGGCGCGGCCTGGGACTCTAGGTTGGGCTGCGCCACTCCCGAACATCGAAGCGGTCGGTCGCGTTCTGCGAGCGGACGAGCTCGCGGGTGCGCTCGACCCGGACGGGGAGCACGTACCACCAGACGACGTCGATGCCGTTCTCGTGGTCGTACTGCTGGATCATGTGGATCATCGCGGCGCGGTGCTTGCGCGAAAGGTCAAGCTCGATCGCCACGTGTCGCGCGCTTTTGGAGCCCGGAAGTTCGAGCAGCGCGTCGGGCGTGCGCCCTTGGGACGTGTCGACTCCTTCGCGACGTTCGCGGTAGCGCTCGGCGCGGAGTTCGCGCTCGGTCCGCAGCTCGGAGCCGCGATGCTGGAAATGCAGACCCTCGGCTAGCGTCACGACTGCGAGCGTGTGGCGCAGCTGCGAGAGCACCAAGGGTGCCGGGCGGAGCCCGACGTCGGCGATGCGCGCTCCCTCGCGCGTGACGCGCAGGACTGCCGGCTCCTTGGCATACGGCTTGTCGCGCAGGACGAGGCCGCGCCGCTCTAGCGCCGCGAGCCGTCTGTAGGCGGCCCAAACGCCAGGTCGCCTCTCAGCCGGGCGCCAGAAGAATCGTTTGGCGACAAGTTCTGGCGTGACGGCGCCGTGGCGCGTGATCCAGCGCAAGATTTCTTCGTCGCGGGTGGTGAGTTCCGGGCCACGCGGCCAGCGATTTGACGGGCGACGCTTTGAAGGTCGCCTACCCCCGCGCTGTGTGCCTTGGGCCGGATCGCTCACCGTTGGTCCCGCTTTTCACGCTATCGCGCGTGATGACGATCCGTCATCTCGACTTTACGCCGGTTCAGGGCGGGCCGCAATCGCAGTGCGGTTACGGAATATCGAGCGCTGCGCGTAGCTGCGCGCGTAGCTCGACGAAGTCCGGCCCGCGCGTGTCGCGATGCCAGAGAAGCGCGGCGAAGTCGTAGATGGACCCGCCCCGTTCGCAGCCGTAGCAATACCAACCGCTAGCGGGGTCGCGATACACGTGCAGGCTTGGCGTAGCGTCGTCGTGGAATGGACAGCGGGCCTTGCGCCCCCGCGTAACGACAACGCCGGCAAGCCGCTCGACGTAGTGCGCGGAGTCGATGTGCAACAGCGGGTCATCGTTGTCGCGGCGCTCGCTCGAAGAGTCGCTGCGTCGCGCGACGGCCGAGACAGCGGAGTCGTCCACGATCCCGACGATGTCGTCGAGTCGATGCCGTCGGCCTGCGTCGCACGCGAGCAGCCGCACGCGTCGGGGTGGATCGTGCTTGTGGTTGAGCGATGGCGGGCGCAGGATGCGCGCGGCGTCAGCGCAACGTTGGTCGGCTCGGAGCAGATATGCGAGGCGCCGGTTTGCGGCTTCGATGAAATCGAGGCCATCGGGCGCGTTGAGCAGCCAGTACGCGTGCCGGTGCTCGTCGGTGCCGGATGCCACGACGATGCTCGGCGCTGGCGCGAAGGTCGCGAGGGCTTCGACACTCGCATGCGAGTCGCAGTCGGCCCAAATGACGGCTGCACTGGGAACGAGGTCCGCACGCGTCCCCCGCCTGCGAAGACGCGGCACGACGCCGACGTAGACGTCGGTCCGCCGTGAGTACCGCGCGACCGTTGCGTCGACGTGCGCGATGTCGTCGCTCGGCAGATATTCGCAGTGCATGCCGAACCGCTCGCGGATGCGCACCTCGATGAACGAGTCGCACGGAGCGTCGGCGAACAACGTCGCAAGGAACCGCGCCGGCTCAGACGTTCGGGTCGAAGACATAGATCGTCCCTTTGCCCGTGCGCGCAGTGTAGAGCTCGATGTCGAGGTCGCGTTCAAGCATCTCGACGTCCACGACGACGTACGGCGAGCCAGCTTTGTCGGCGACGTCGTACAGCCCAATGTCATCGGCCAACTGTTCCGCGTAGTCGTGTAGCGAGTCCCACTCGCCGCGATACGCATCCTCGAAGGCATGCGGTTCGTCTAGGTCTCGTGACGGGTCGTACTCGACCCATGCACTGAAGGCGTCGCCATGTTCGGCGATGCCAGCGGCAATGGTCGACACGCGCTCGAATGGCTCCCACTCGCTGAGGCGGAGTGAGCCGAAGCCCTCGTAGTCGTGGATTGCCCACTCTTCGGCGCCGGGCTCGGGCGAAGCAGCGAGCATCGCGTCCACTTCCTCCCAGATGTCCTCGGGAGGTTGGTTGGCGTCAATCCAGCGTCCGTGCAAGCGCCCGGCGTTGTATGCGGCGAGACACGCGACGTAGATGCGCGGTTCCGCGCTGGCGGGGCATTGCGCCCCGCCAGTTGTTGCGTTGTGAGCGGTCGTCATGACAGCTCCTTCGCGGCCGGCTTGCGGCTCGGCGAGAAGTCGACCCAAAACGCGGAGACCTCCCACGCGATGCGCTCTGTGCCGTCGGCGGCCTGGTATGTGCGCTCTTGCTTGCGCCCGAGCACTTCAACCTTGCGGCCCTTGCGCAGGTACTCGCAGACGACCTCTGCGGTGCGGTTCCAGACCACGACGGAATGGAACGTGGGCTCGGCGTCGGGCTCGTTGACCGCGATGCGGATCGTGCTGACCGACTTGCCGGACTTGGTGTGCCGAAGCACTGGGTCGGCGCAGAGCCGGCCGACGAGCGTGATTTGCTCGTCCGGGGTCGAGGCAGTCGGCGCCTCGGGAGCAGGCTTGCTCGTAGTCGAGCGCGATGCGGTGCTGGTGGTTTTGCGGCGTGCCATTGTCACGACCTCCTTGTGCTCCTGAGCAGTTAGTCGCCCACGTCGGAGCTGGAACGTGATCGACGCTGCAGGGCAAGAGCAGGCCGGACTGCGGAGTCAAGGGGCGAGCCGAAGGCGAGGCGCGAACCCTCATGAGCGTGCAGCGCTCACCCTTGACTCCGCGAAGGGACGGTCTGCTGTCCTAAGCAGCTAGATCCACGTCACAGCTCGTCCGACGTGGCACAACGAAACGGACCACCGGGGGACTCACTGGCCGTCCGAAGCCAACACCCAGCGCACCCGCGCACCGGCGCACTGTTGACACAGCAGAGAGCAGGGTCACCTATCTACCGGCTGATCACTTAGCCTAGGGCCTTAGCACGTCAGACGCCTCAGCATTGCAGGAGACCCTCGTGACTCGAAGTTGGTGTTTAGCTCTTGCGATTGGGGTCGCTGTAATTGGGTCGTCCGGCTGCGGAGACACATACCAGCATGTAGATGTCAAGACCAACGACTCGCTTGTTGTGATTACGCACAGTGGCGTATACGACGTATTGGTCGCGATGGATGGCTTCAAGGACGGGAGTGGCCCCGAATGCATGGCGGATGTGTCGATCGACTCTGCCGATGGATCCCATGTGAAACTCGGGCGGATAGACACCAACCGCCAAGGAGACGCTCTCCAGTCCGACCTCCTGAAAGACCCTTACCTAACGACTGGTAACTGGACGGTCAACGTGAGTCAACCTTCAAATCTCGCTTACACGTGTACGTGGACTGGGTATGTTGCAGGCCCCAAGGGCTCATCGTGAGCCAAGGCGCCGCGGTCCCTCTGACCCGATACATCTCGCGCTGCGGAGTGCATTACGCGCGTCGCGAGGCTCTTTATTCAGCGGGCGCGATTCCTACTCCTCTCCTTCTTTTGTTCTCTAGGGAGAGCTCTTAATCAGAGCTCGTCGATACCGGGAGCCACGGCGCTGGACATCCAGTCACGGACGGCCAGCGTGGCCTCCACGTCACCGCGGTTGTACGTCAGCAACCAGTCGCGCGCGGCATCGTCGCCATCGACGGCGAGATCATGCTTGAGCATCGACTCTCCACCGCCCGCGTCGTCAACGTGCCAACGAAAGCCGACGAGCGGAGCTACTTGCTTGAGGCTGCTTGAACCGCCGGTTATCAGCTGGGAATCCCACTGCTTGAGGATGTCGACCCACTCATCGGAGGCTATGAACGCCTCGATGTCCTCAGCGACGGCGGCGTCGGCAATCGCAAGCCGACGCAGGTACGTGTTCTCGGCGCCGGCGTTGTAGCAATACGCCGCGAACGTCAATCCAGCGTCGTGGCACCGCTGTCGTATGTCCATGAGCCATCGCCAGAACCGCAGCGAATTCTCAGCCTCCGTCTCGGGCGTCAACGGCTCCCACGTCGCGAACGCCCGGTACCCGGTCTCGGCAACGTCGGCCTTGGAGCGGTCCGTGAGGTAGCTCCCCCACAGGTAGCAACCGAGCTCCGTGTTCTCCATATCGACGTCGACCTCAACATCAGCGCGTAGGACGGCCATCAGCGATACGCCACGCTTGCGGTACACCGGCGAATGCCCGAGCGCTGCGCGCGCTAGATCGATGTGTGTCGGCAGCGCGCCCAAACCGACGTCGGAGTAGGACGCCGTGCGAGCGTGCAGTGCCTGCAGATCACTCGTAGTCGCGATGCCCTCGGAATCGAGCACCTCCAAGCCCTTCGCGCTAACGAGATCAGCGAGGTCGACGTCGCTACCGGCGTCCATCAGCGCGGCGACATCGATGCCGCCGGCTACGAGTCGCGCGGTGCATGGATCGAGCGCTGCCAGCTCAGCGCGATTGGTCACGCCGTGGTCGCGGTGGATCTTCCATTGCGACCAGCCGATGCGCGGTAGGAGCGATACATCGCCTGGAGGCTTCTCAAGCTGGGGCCTGCAGTAGTCCCACCACGGGCACGAATCGCATTCGCCGATCTTGACCGGCACGGTCAGCAGGGCGACCGACGAGTCGCTCTTGTGTTGTTCCGCTACGGCGACGACGTCGAGGCGAAAGTCGAACTCGAAGTCGTAGCGCTCCATGGTCGAGCGCAGCTTGGTCTTCTGCGTGGACGACGGTGTGCGCCAGATGGGTGCGTCGAGGTCGTACCAAACGACGCGTCGCTCGGTGCCGATGATCGCTCCCCAACGACCATCGTTCGCATGCATGTCGAGGGCTTCAAGCATGCGCTGGTAGTGGGCGAGCTGCAGAACGTCCTCTTCCTTCCGCTTGGCCGCGTAGTCGTCGTCGACGACCGCGGCTTCGCGACCCAACGACGCTAGAGACGAGCAAAGCCCAGGAAGTTCGGACGCTTTGCCGTTTGCGGGTTCGAGGTTTTGGTGCCACTTGACGTCGACGGCGCGGTAGCCGCGGTCGGCTGCAGCAACGAGCAGGTCAGGCCGTCCCACGCGTCGGCCGACGTCGTCTGACGGCAGCCGGCCGCCGAGGATGAGCGGTGCGCCGCGTTGCATGGCTGCGAGGGTCGCCGCCTCGGCATCCGCTCCGTGTTGGGTGATGACGACAGCGCCGGCCTGAGATGCGACGAGCTCCGCGAGGATCTCGGCCTCGAAGGCATTGCCGTTCGCAAAGAGTCGCTGCATGAACGGGTCCGGAGGGACCGGCGTCGCCGGCTGGATGGTGTCGTTCTGTGCACGGACGGGGCATTGCTTCGCGACGTAGCCACCCTGGAGTGGTACGCCCGAGGTTTCGTATCGCGTAGCCATCGGTGCCATTGTCGCTCGTGCTCTCCATTGCATCCTCAAACCGTGGCCACCATCCGGGCTTTCGAAGAGTGCTCGCACACTTCAACATCCTCCGCCACTGCACAGCGAGCTCCCTCGACGATCTCGTCTTCTTTCTTTGTTCTTCCGGGAGGAGAGACCCTAAGGACTCTTTTGTTTCTTGTTCTTTCCATGACATATCCAATGCCATTTCAGACTCCATACCACCACCCACCCCGCCCCAACAAACCTGCACCGCCTCACGCCCCTGTTCTGCTCCCGCATCCCAGTGTCTCAACATATGTTGAGGCGGTGGGATGCGGGAGCGAGAGGGCGTCCAAAGGACAACCGGCAAGATCAGGGGCGTGAGGCGGAGGGCTCACTATCAATCGGGCGGGGCGGGTGGTGACCTGGCCGCGTAAAGTGCGGCCGGAAGCCCGTCCAATCGCTCGCGATAAGGCTCTGGACACGTCGCGGACGGAAGCGAGCTACACCGCTCGTCCCGTGGCAAGCGTCTGCGGCGATCCTATCCCATGCCGACGACGGCAGCGCGACCCCAAGCGAGACCGACGTGCTCTGGACACAGCTTGAGGCTTAGTCTATGCGCCGATGAGCCCGGACCTGACCACTCGCGCGTGAGCAAGCTCGCCCTTCCGCAGCTTGAGCGACATCTGTTCGCGGCGGCAGACATCCTCCGCGGCAAGATGGATGCCTCCGAGTTCAAGGAGTACATCTTCGGGATGCTGTTCCTCAAGCGGAGCTCGGATCAGTTCGAAGACGAGCGAGAACGCGTTCTGGCGGCCGAGCTTGCCAAAGGCCGTACGGAGGAGCAGGCTACCGAGCGCGCCGCCCGGCCAGAGTTCTTTACCGAGGCGTTCTTCGTGCCAAAGAAGGCGCGCTGGGAGTACCTCCGTGACGAGGTCCACCAGAACGTCGGCGACGGGCTCAACAAGGCCCTGGGTGCCCTAGAAGACGCGAACCCCGCGCTCGAAGGAGTCGTCCAGCACATCGACTTCACGCGCAAGGTCGGGCAGTCCTCGATAACGGACAAGAAGCTACGGGACCTGATCACGCATTTCTCGAAGTACCGGTTGCGAAACGAAGACTTCGAGTTCCCGGACCTGTTGGGCGCGGCTTACGAGTACTTGGTCGGCCAGTTCGCGGACTCGGCCGGCAAGAAGGGCGGCGAGTTCTATACGCCTCGGTCGGTCGTGCGGATGATGGTCCGTCTGATCGAGCCGGAAGAGGGGATGCGCGTCTACGACCCCTGCTCGGGGTCGGGCGGCATGCTGATCCTCTCGAAGGAGTACGTCGAGGAGCACAGCGGTAACTCGCGGAACCTAGCCCTGTTCGGGCAGGAGAACAACGGCGGCGTCTGGTCTATTTCGAAGATGAACCTCTTGCTCCATGGAATCCCGGACGCCGACGTGCGCAACGGCGACACCCTCACCGAGCCACTGCATGTTGAAGGTGGTGAGCTAATGCGCTTCGATCGCGTGATAACGAATCCTCCGTTCTCGCAAAACTATGCGCAGGACGGAATGCTCTTCCAGGAGCGCTTCCGGTACGGCTGGTGTCCGGAAACCGGCAAGAAGGCCGACCTCATGTTCGTCCAACACATGCTCGCGGTGCTGCGTCCCGGTGGGACGATTGCCACCGTCATGCCGCACGGCGTGTTGTTCCGAGCCGGTGCCGAGCGTGACATTCGCGAGGGTCTTCTCGCGGACGATCTGCTGGAAGCCGTAATCGGCTTGGCACCGAATCTCTTCTACGGCACGGGGATCCCGGCCTGCGTACTTGTGCTCCGAGCAAAGGGAGCGAAGCCGCCCGGCCGACGCGGGAAGGTGTTGTTCATAAACGCCGACCGAGAGTTCCTCGCCGGTCGCGCCCAGAACTATCTCATGCCCGAGCACGCAGAAAAGATCGTGGCGGCTTACCGTGCGTTTGCCGACATTCCGGGCTACTCCGCGGTTGTCGCAAACACCGAGCTGGCCGGCAATGACTTTACCCTCAACGTCAGGCGCTACGCAGACAACGCGCCACCGCCAGAGCCCCAGGACGTTCGTGCACACCTGCTCGGAGGCATCCCCAAGGGAGAGGTCGACGCGAAGGTCGAGTTGTTCGCTAAGCACGGCCTGGACCCACGCAAAGTGTTCGTACGCCGCGACCCGGATTACTACGACTTCGTTGACGCGGTTCTGACTAAGAGGGATCTGCAGACGCTCGTGCGCTCGGATGACGGGGTTCTAGCCCGTGAGGCTGCGTTCACCGGCGAAGTCGAGGTCTGGTGGAACGAGAACGCAGCGCTGATCTCAACGCTGCCCCAGACAAAGGGTCTGATGAGCGCCCGTGCCAGCCTGCTCGAAAGCTTTGTGCGCGACCTGACGCCGATTGGGCTCCTAGACCGCTTCCAAGTCGCGGGTGTGATTGCGAGATGGTGGGACGAGATCCAATTCGACCTGCGCGCTCTTGCTGCGGGCGGCTTCAGCGCAGTTATCGATGGCTGGGTGACGACTATGACCGCAGCTATCGAGGAAGAGAGCACGACTGCGGTACCGCTAAACCATCCGTTTGCTCGCCTGCTTCTTCCTGACTACCTAACGGCCTTGACCGCGGCGGATGCCCGTTCTACGGAGCTTGCGGCGACAGTCAAGGCTCTAACGGCTGCCCCCGAAGACGAGGGCGAGCTGGAGGGGAACGACGACGACGTGGCAGCGGGTGCTGAAGTTGCGACTCTCAAGAAAGAACTTCGCGCAGCGCGCAAAATCACCAAGACGCTCAGGTCGGAGTTCGTGGCACGTCTGGCGTCCGCTCGCGAGGGAGTGTCCCCGGACGCCGAGCAGCGCACAGTGCTGGAGGTCGCCCAATTGAGTCTGGATGACCATGTCGCAAACTACGTCGGACGGCAACGGCAAGTTGTCATCGGGCGCCTAGAATTGTTATGGGACAAGTACGCGACCACCCTTGCCTCGATGGAAGCTGAGCGTGAGACTGCGTGCAGTTCTCTCGATACCTCGCTGAAGAGTCTTGGCTATGTGTGACGTCCCGGGTTGGTGCCACACGACCGTGCGTGACGTGACCCTCCGCCATTTCAGCGGCCCGAGTCCAACGTGTGAAGAGCGCAATGTGCAATCGGACGACGAGTGGGGGCTTCTGAAGACGACGGCTATCACCTGGGACGTCGGCTGGGACGAGTTCGCGCACAAGGTCCCCCCGGAGGCGTACTGGGGAGCACGGGAGCTCGAGGTCGGAGCGGGGGACGTACTCATCACCAAGGCCGGGCCTCGACACAGAGTCGCCGTGGTAACCGATGTCCCAGCGACCCGGCCTCATCTGATGGTCTCCGGAAAGATGATCGGTCTGCGTCCGGACCCTGAGGTCGTCCTTCCGAGCATCCTTGCCGGCGCCCTCGCAACTCCGGGCCCGCAAAAGTATCTCGACCAACGGACGACGGGCATGGCTGAGTCCCAAGTGAACTTCGCGAACGAGGCGCTACTCAACACGCCGCTCCAGCTGCCACCGATGGACGAGCAGAGGTCGATCGCGGCCATTCTTGCGGATCTCGACAGTGCCATACGAACGACGGTCGGCGCCATTCAAAAGCTGCGGCAGATGGAACAGGGGCTGCTTGAGACGCTGACGACTAGGGGGATTGACGGCGATGGCCGAGTCCCCGACCCAGATCGTCAGCCCAGCGACTTTTGCGAGACGGAGCTCGGCCCGCGCCCGCGAAGCTGGGACATCACCCACGTGGGCACGCTCCTTCAGCGCAATCCGAAGAATGGATACAGCCCGCCTGATGTCGACGAATGGACCGGGATGTGGATGCTCGGACTTGGTTGCCTGACTCCTTTCGGCTTCGCTCCGCGTCAGCTGAAGATGGCGCCGGGCGACGACCCCGCGTTGAACGCGGCGATGCTGAGCGACGGTGACTTGTTGATGAGTCGCGCCAACACTCGTGAGACGGTGGGATTCGTCGGCCGGTACCGCGATGTGGGAGCACCATGTACCTACCCGGATCTCATGATGCGGCTCAAGCCCACAGAGGCGGTGTCTCCGGACTTCCTCGAAATCGCTTTGCGCTCGGCGGCGTCGCGTCGTCAGATACAGGCGGTCGCATCTGGCACTTCGGGAAGCATGGTGAAGATCAATGCGCGCACCGTGAAGGAGCTCTGCGTCGTGCTCCCCGGCGCTGACGAGCAACAGCGCATCGTGGATGCCCTGACGGTACACGCGCATCGAATACGGAGTGAGATCGCCGTCCTAGGCAAGTTCCGCCACCTCAGAGCCGGACTCAGAGATGACTTGCTTAGTGGTCGCGTGCGCGTAACTCCGGCATACGTCGCGGCATCTTGATGCCCGCGCTTCCGACTGAGTACACCGAAGTCGAGTTGCCTCTGCTTGAGCAGCTGTCTGCGATGAAGTGGTCAGTCTTGGAGGGCTCCAAGTTCGACCCGTCAGCGACCGAGCGGGGGAGCTTTCGCGAGACCATTCTCTCGGCCCGTCTGCGCGTGGCACTTCGACGCATCAACCTCGACGACCAGGGCAAGGAATGGCTAGATGATGGTCGCGTGGCCCAGGCCGAGGCGGCGCTGCTACGGCCGACGGCCCTCAAGTTGATCGAGGCCAACCAAGAGGTCACGGCGCTGCTGCTCACCGGGACGACCGTTGATGGGATCGAGGAGCGCGACGCTGGACGCGGGCAGACGATCCAGTACATCGACTGGGAGCACCCGGAGCGGAATGATTTCCTTGCGGTGAACCAGTTTCGCGTCGACGAGCCCGGTGGTCAGGCGCACAAGTTCATCGTTCCGGACGTCGTGCTGTTCGTGAATGGGATCCCGCTCGTCGTGATCGAGTGCAAGAGCCCCTACGTAACCGATCCCTCCGCGGAGGCGATTGGTCAGCTCCAGCGTTATGCAAATCAGCGTGCACACGTCCACAACGACGAGGGCAACGAGCGTCTGTTCCACGCGAATCAGCTCGTGATTGCGACGCACTACGACAAGGCGATGGTCGGAACCTTTACGTCATCGAGCGACCACTTTGCAGAGTGGAAGGAGACAGAGCCGGTTTCTCGCGAGCAAGTGGCTGCCGATTTGGGCAAGTCGATTGACAGCTTGTCCAGCCAAGAGGTTCTTGCGGCGGGAATGTTGCGGCCCGCGCACTTGCTCGACATCGTGCGCAACTTCACGCTGTTTATGCCGCTGGGCGGGCGAGTTGTGAAGATCGCGTGCCGCTATCAACAGTTCCGGGCAGTGCAACGTTCCATCGACCGGCTCACGACCGGGTCAACCCGTGCCGAGGACGGCGAGTTTGACCGCCGTGGAGGGATCGTCTGGCACACGCAGGGATCCGGGAAGAGCCTGACGATGGTTTTCCTTATCCGTAAGATGCGGACCCTACGGGCGGTGCGGCGTTTCAAGGTAGTGGTGGTGACTGATCGCACCGACTTGCAGCGGCAGCTGAGTGACACGGCCGCGCTGACCGGCGAGTCAGTTGACGTTGGGCGATCAGTCGCGAAGGTCAGGGAGCTCTTGGCGCGCCCTGGGCCGGGCATTGTGTTCGCGATGATCCAGAAGTACCGCGAGACGAGTTCTGAGTTTGCAGGCGAGAAGGACGCGGCTGCCGACACGTCTGCCGAGAAGGAGGCCTTTGGGCTACTCAACGAGAGCGATGCGATCGTCGTCCTTGTCGATGAGGCACACCGCTCGCATACCAGTGGGCTGCATGCCAACCTGCTCCAAGCGCTGCCGAACTGCGCGCGCATTGGCTTTACCGGCACTCCGATCGTCATGGGTGCGAAGAAGCGTACGCACGAGATCTTTGGCGACTTCATCGATACCTACACGCTCCGCGAGTCACAGGCCGACGGTGCGACGGTGCCGATCCTCTACGAGGGTCGCACGACACGCGGCGCCGTCACGGAGGGACGAGACCTCGACGAAGTGTTCGAGGACATGTTTACCGAACGCACCGAGGCTGAGCTAGACGCCATCAAGAAGCGTTGGGCCACCAAAGGCAACGTTCTTGAGGCTCCGAACATGATCGATGCGAAGGCGAGGGACATGCTCCGGCACTACGTCGACAGCGTGATGCCCAATGGCTTTAAGTCCCAGGTGGTTGCGACGAGCCGACTCGCCGCCGTCCGCTACCGAGACGCGTTCATTCGCGCGAGAGAGGAGCTAGTTGCAGAGGTTGAAGCTCTGGATCCCGAGCTGACGACTCCCGAGGCGATCGATCAAGCAGACGAGCGGCCGGCAAGGACTGCCCGGCTCATGCGGGCCTTCCCCCATCTGGCGCTGATCAAGGCGCTCGACTTCGCGCCCGTGATTTCTGGGAGCCACAACGACGATCCGGTCTGGCTGCAATGGTCCGAGCCGCAGAAGCAGAAGGTACACATCGATGAGTTCAAGCGCCCGCTGACTGAGTCGAACGCCGCGGAGCCTGGGGAAGCCGATCACATTGCTTTCCTGATCGTGAAGTCGATGTTGCTAACGGGCTTTGACGCACCGGTCGAGCAGGTGATCTACCTGGATCGGTCGATCAAGGAGGCGGAGCTGCTGCAGGCGATCGCGCGAGTCAACAGGACAGCTGCCGGCAAGAATGTCGGATTCGTCGTCGACTACTACGGAGTCGGCGACCACCTCAAGGAGGCGCTCGCGGCGTATTCGAACGACGATCTTGAGGGGCTGCTGCAGTCGATCGCCGATGAGCTGCCGAAGTTGGCAGATCGCCGGCAACGTGTGCGCAATCTATTCGTCGAGCGAGGAGTCGAGAGATTCGAGAACGAAGACGACGTCGACTCGTGCGTCTCGCTTCTTGACGACGAGCAGCTGCGTGCAGCTTTCGAGGTCTCCCTTAAGCAGTTCTTGACGTCGCTCGACGTTGTGATGCCGCGTCCCGAGGCGCTCCCCCACCAGCGGGACGGCAAGTTTTTCGGCATGGTGCAGGTAAAGGCGCGCAGGCGCTACCGCGACACGGACGAGTTCGACGTGTCGCTGTACGGAGAGAAGGTTCGCAGTCTGATCGACGAGCACGTACTTGCGCTGGGTGTCGAGCAAAAGATCCCGCCGATCTCGATCACGGCTCCTGACTTCCGCAGCAAGGTATCTGGCTTGACATCTGACCGCGCGAAAGCGTCAGAGATGGAGCACGCAGTGCGGTACCACATCCGAAAGCACTTCGATGAGGACCCGGCGCACTACTCGAAGCTTTCCGAGAAGCTCGATCAGATTCTCGCGGCGTTGAAGGAACAATGGGACCAACTGGCGCTCGCGTTGTCTGATCTTGTTGATGACGTTCTCAAAGGGCGACAAGTGGACGTTACGGGTCTGGATCCGCAGACCGAAGCGCCCTTCTATGGCTTGCTCGGCCAAGAGTTAGAGGCCGAGACAACAGCGGCCCGTGGTGAAAACGCAACGCCTGCAACCCTCTCTTCCGCCCAGGCCGCAGTCTTGCGCGAGGCAACCGTGACGCTGGTGGCGCACGTCAGGCGAGAGCTTGCAGTGGTCGGGTTTTGGCAGAACGCCTACGCGCAGGACGTGCTGCGCAAGTGGGTGGTTCAGCATCTTGATGGGCAGCAGGTCGACGGGCACGATTTGTTTGAGCTAGACCGTCTGCCGGAGCTAGCGGACCGAGTGGTGGAGCTCGCCCGTGCCAATCATTCGAAGCTGGTGAGCACTACGTGACGACACACCCCGGCGCACCGACAGGCACAGGCCGGGACGTCGCACCCCGTCGTCTGGTCGTTGGCGAGCTTGACTTCGAGGTACAGCTCTCCGGGGCACGGCGCTCGATCGGCATCACTGTCGATCGAGACGGGTCCCTCATCGTGAACGCACCCCGCAGCTGCGATGAGGTCGAACTTGCTGCGTTTGCGCATGAGAAGCGCATGTGGGTTTACAAGAAGCTTGCCGAGAAGGATCTACTGCTCTCGCATCGGCCGATCAAGGAGTTCGTGAGCGGCGAGGGCTTTACGTATCTCGGGCGATCGCACCGTCTCTTGATCGCCGACCGTCACGACGCGGCGGTAAAGCTCGAACGCGGGCGGCTGGTCATGCGCCGAGAGGTTGCGCTCGGCGATCGGGGGGCGCACGCGATGATCCACTGGTACCGGACGAGGGCAATGCGATGGCTTCCGCGACGGGTGGAACCGTGGGCGCAACGACTCGGCGTCCAACCAGGACCGCTAGACGTGCGCGACCTGGGCTACCGATGGGGCTCTCTTGGCAAGCACAACCGCGTGAACTTCCACTGGGCAACGATCCAGCTCCCGCCAATGCTGGTGGACTACGTCATCGTTCACGAGCTTGCGCACATAGAAGAGCCAAACCACACCCAGGCGTTCTGGGGTCGAGTGGAGAGAGCAATGCCGGCTTTCGAGCGAGCAAAGCATGAGCTGGCGCGGATCGGTAGCGGACTTTGGCTGGGTGAGGCGAACGGCGCCCATCGAACGGCTCAGATGAAGGGGACCACATGAACGACAAGCAAGTCGTTGACGTCGATCGTATCGACGGCAAGCCGCGCACAGTCCGCGAGTTGTTCACCTCGCGCAAGTACAGCATTGACTACTACCAACGCGAGTACGCGTGGACTCAGTCCAACGTCATCGAACTGCTCGACGACTTGAGTGGCCGTTTCCTCGACTCGTGGGACGAGAGCCACGAGCGTGAAGACACGTTGACCTACCGGCCTTACTTCCTCGGGCCAATCGTCACGAACAACCGCGGTGGAACGCTGTTTCTCGTTGACGGACAGCAGCGCCTGACGACCTTGACGCTTCTTCTCATATATCTCCTTCATCTACAGAAGGACCGCCCCGAGCAAGAACAGGTGGATGTGCGCGAGTTCGTGGCATCAACACGCGTTGGCAAGTGGAGCTTTAATCTTGACGTCGAGGACCGTACCGACACCATGCAGGCGCTCCTCGAAGGAGTTACGCCGACCATTCCTGAAGGTGATGAGTCTGCCTCGAACCTTTGGGTTCGGTATCAGGACATAGAGCAGCTGTTCCCGCAGGAGCTGAAGGATCCCAAGCTCCCGTTCTTCGTCGACTGGCTACTGGAGCGTGTAGCCGTTGTCGAGATTTCCACGTCCGATCAGGAGATGGCCCTTGAGATCTTCGAGACGATGAACGATCGCGGTCTGCGGCTCACCACGACGGATATGTTGAAGAGCTATCTCCTCGCGATGATTCGCGATCCTTCGAAGATCGAGTCTGCTAATCATTTGTGGCGTACACGCGTCGCGACACTCGCCAACACTGTCGATAAGGGCGACTCGGACTTTATCCGGAACTGGCTGCGAGCTAAGTACGCCGAGACGATTCGAGAGCGGCGAAAGGATGCCGTGCCCGGAGACTTCGACATCATCGGCACCGCGCCGCATAAGTGGGTCCGCGACCATCGCGAGGATGTCGGGCTTCGCAAGGCTGGAGACTACGCGGCGCTTGTAGAGCGGGACTTTGACCGGCTCTCGAATCGATACGTCCAGCTCCTAGAGGCGTCGCAGACGCTAACCCCACAGTTTGAGGAGGTCTTCTACAACGCGTGGAACGGCTTTACATTCCAGTACCCGTTGATCCTCGCAGCCATCTCCCCGGCGGACGACGACGAGACGTTCCGTGTCAAGACTCGGATGGTTGCTGGATGGACTGACATCTTTGTCGCACGCCGCATGGTGAACTACCGCAACTTTGGGTATTCCACCGTGGCGTACACGATGTTCAATCATATGAAGGACATTCGAGACCTGGACGTCGGTGAGCTTGCACAGGTGCTCGGAACCAAGGTGGCCGAGCTAGACGACGGGTTTGGCGCGGTCGCGAATCTCGGTTTGCACCAGCGAAACGGGAATCAAGTGCGGTACCTGCTCGCACGCATGAGCGCGTGGCTAGAGGAACACACCGGCGGCACGCTCACGTTTGCCGACTTTGTTAGTCGAGCACGGAAGCATCCGTTTGAGATAGAGCACATTTGGGCGAACCATCCTGAGCGCCACCCGGAGTTGCCGAGCGAACAAGCCTTCGCAGACCAGCGGAATCGTCTTGGCGGGCTGCTTCTGTTGCCGAAGGACTTCAACGCGAGCTATGGAGACAAGCCGTATGCCGACAAGTTGCAGCACTACTTCGGGCAGAACGTTCTCGCCAAGTCGCTGCACCCGAAGTGCTACGAGCACAACCCAACCTTTCTCCGCCTGCGCGATGAGCGTGGACTTCCATTCGCGCCGATACCTGACGATTTCACCATGGAGTCGTTCACCGAGCGCCAGCTGCTCTATCAGCGGCTGTGTGAACTCATTTGGGATCCGGCCAACTTTGGGATCGACGTCCCCGATTCGGTAGCGGCGCCAGCAACGCAAGCGAAACAGCAGCGATACTTTGGCGTCAGCCTGAAGGATCTCCTCGACGCTGGCTTGCTTCTGCCCGGTCAAGCGCTTGTCGGGACGGGAAACGGGGTTACGTATCCTGCCAAGATGACGTGGCCCGACCCCTTAGATTCGGTCCGCCTCGTGTGAGAGTCCTTCTGCCCATGCAAAATGGGCGAGAGGAGGACCGATCACGTGAAGCGCAGACGACACACGCCGGAGCAGATCGTCAGGAAGCTCAGGGAGGCCGACCGGATGCTGGCCGAGGGCACGGAGACGCCCGAGGTCTGCAAGGCGCTGGAAGTGTCCGAGGCGACTTATCACCGTTGGCGAGCGCAATACGGCGGGATGAGGGCCGACGACGTGAAGCGCTTGAAGGAGCTCGAGCGAGAGAACTCCCAGCTCAAGCGCCTGGTCGCCGACAAGGAGCTGGAGAACCTGGCTCTCAGGGAGATTTCGAAGGGAAACTGGTGAGCCCGTCGCGTCGACGCTCTGCGGTCCTGATGCTCCAGGACCGGCTGGGTGTCTCACAGCGGCGGGCGTGCCAGCTGGCCGGGCAGCACCGCTCAACCCAGCGCCGCGAGCCGGTCGTGGCGTGCGATGACGCAAGGTTGCGTGCCAGGTTGCGCAAGCTCTCTCGCGAGCGGCCACGCTGGGGTTATCGCCGCGCGCACGCCGAGCTCGTCGGCGAGGGCTGGCAGATAAACCGCAAGCGAGTGCAGCGCGTCTGGCGCGAGGAGGGCCTGCGCGTCCCGCAGCGCCGCCGAAAGCGCCAGCGCCTCGGGGACTCCGCGGTCCCCGCGAGCCGGCTACGGGCCGAGCGCCCCGACCATGTGTGGGCGTTCGATTTCCAATTCGACCAGACCGCCAACGGGCACATCCTGAAGCTGCTGCATGTCGTCGATGAGTTCACCCGCGAGGCCTTGGAGATCAAGTGCGCGCGGAGCATCGATGCGGACGCGACTGTCGAGGTCCTGGAAGCGCTCACGATCGCCCGGGGCCGCTCGCCACAGTTCGTTCGCTGTGACAACGGCCCGGAGATGACCGCGAACGCCCTGAAGGACTGGTGCCGCTTCTCCGGCACTGGCGCCAGCTACATCGACCCCGGCTCGCCATGGCAGAACCCCTACGTCGAGTCCTTCGGCTCCCGGGTTCGTGACGAGCTGCTCGCCGTCGAGCAGTTCTCATGCCTCGCCGAGGCACAGGTCCTCGTCGAGGACTACCGCCAGGACTACAACGCGAACCGACCCCACTCGGCGCTCGGGATGAAGTCACCCGCCCGGTTCGTCCGCGCCTGGAGGGCCCAGCACGAGCAGCTCGCCAACTCGCTGCGCTCGCCCTACGGGCTCACTCCGCGAGGCGGCGACACCCCTACTCTGCAACAGAACAACACCCACCGACTCTCACAACCGGTGGACCCATGAACGGGGTCCGGTCAGACGGCCGATGGACGGATCGAGCTGGAGGACGGGCGAAGCGAGGAGTCGCCGTCGACGGCTGGTGCAGCTGCCGTTGGATCGAAAGCCTGCAACGGTTGGCACTTCTGGCAGACGGAGACGCCGCGAGGCTTGGTGCGGCTGAGCCGCGTCCGCGACGACTATCTGGAAAAGCAGCGAGGCTAAACCTCGTTGCGGGGCGTGTTCAGGCCAAGCCGCCCTTCGCTACGGCCCCTTGTTCGGCGCGTACATCCGTTTCGCGGCCCAGCCTCCGCTCTCCACGGTTGGGAGCCTCTCCAGTTCGGCGGTCAGCTTGTCGAGCTCGCCGCCGCTCAGCTCGTTAACGACCTCGCGCGCTCGATGAATTTGGTCGTTCGCGGAGAGTGTGGGCTCGCCGACAAGCTCGTCGATCACGTTGGCGTAGTGCTTGAACATGACCGCCGGCGAATGCCCCGCCCACTGCGCGACCTCAAGCGGGCTCGCGCCGGCGCGCAAATACAGGCTTACGAACGACCCGCGACAGTCGTACGGGACGGCCGTCGCCAAGCGGTGCAAGGTCTCGTCACCGGTTGCGAGGCTCTCCATGGTCGGGTTCCAGACGCGGTTTCGCCAGTTGTTCCACTCGGAGCGTGACCAGGGCCGGCCATCCTGTCCAGCGAAGATGAGGCGATCCGGTGCGCCACCGATGGCCGACTTGTAGTCGAGTAGATCGAGATGCAGCATGTCGGCAAGCGGAACAGAGCGCACGGCTCCGGTCTTGGTCGGGCCGTCACGACCGTCGCTGACAGCCTTGTCCACCGCGATGGTTTTGATGCCGATGTCGCCCCAGGTCAGGGCCAGCGCCTCCCCCGGCCGAAGTCCCGCGTAGCTCATGACGCCCACAAGGCATGCGTCGCCGAACGCGCGCGCTCCAGTCGTGTCCTTGGTGTCGCGGCGCATCATCCGCAAGCGGATGCGCTCAACGATGACAGGCGGGAATGGTCGAGGAATCCGCTGTCGCGTGCCCGGCGGCTTGCGCATGCGCCACACGGGATTCGTGGCAATGCGCTTCCAGCGCACAGCCTCGCTAAGCACTGCGGAGACGACGACAAGAACCTTGCGCTGCGCAGCGTTGCCGACTCCGCGCTCGCGCATGTCGGCAAGCAGCTCGTCGAACAGCTGCGGATCGGCAGTGAGCTCTTGCAGTTGATGGTGGTCGAAGCGTCCGCGCACATGCGCGTTCCATGCGGCGAGATAGGTCCGCTGCGTTGCGGGGGCAAGGGTCGTGCCGCGCAGGCGCCACCACTCGTCGAAGACAGAGGCAAGTGTTTCGCGGCCTCGGCGCGGGAGTGCTTCGCCCTTGTACTTGCGCGCCTTGATGTCGGCGTCGAGGACGAGCGCTTCGCGCTTATTGACGACGGTTCGCGAGCGCATCTTGCCGTCGGGTTCGCGCCAGCGGACGCGCCATTGCGTGCCGTCGGCGGTCTTGTATTGCTGGACGCTCATTGCGGCTCGCCGGACCGGTGATGTCGTGCCTCATGGCACATCTATGGCACAGCGTAGCGCGAGTATCAGACGAGATGAGGCCATATATGGCCGAAACTGCGAGGAACCGCTGCCTGAACGATTCCTTATCAGAGAAGCGCTCTAACCGACTGAGCTAATCGCCCGGGCCTGCGAACACGCACTCCTGCCGAATGACGGGAAGCCAAGGGCGAGAGATGGAGCGTCCACGGCACTCAGCTCGTTGCCTGGCTCGGTTGCGCAGCGCATTGCCTGCCATCTTACCGACGGCAAGACCGCGCGAGCTGAAGCGAGTGCACATCGACGCCGCGCAACCCACCGATCGCCTCACAGCTGAGCGGATTGCGAGCGAGGCGGTGGCCCCGGCCCTACTTCCCCAGCTCGCGTGCGAGGTCGAGTGCCTCCTGCCGGCTCGCAAACGAGACCTCCGCGCGGTAGCCGCCGCCGGCCTGTGGGCTAACGGTGACCTCCGCCCCCAGCGCCGTTTCCAGTGCGTCGGCGATCTCCGCCGCCGCCGCGTCCTGATCGGGATGGGTCGCATCGGACGGCTTGCCACGCTTGGTTTTGCGCGCGCGTCCCGCGTTAGCCTCCGGCCCCTTGCCGTTCGCCTCACGGGCGCGCTGTTCGGCGGTTCGCACCGACCATCCCTGTTCGACGGCCGTGCGGCCGAGAACCCGGCGGGTGGCGTGGTCTTCGGCGAGCAGCAACGCGCGCCCGTGGCCTTCGCTGAGGATTCCCTCCTCGAGCAGCGCGAGTGTCTCATCGGGAAGGTCGAGCAGGCGCATCAGGTTGCTGACCGCCACACGACTGCGCCCGACGCGGCGGCCGACTTCCTCGCGCGTGAGCCCCAGCTCCTCGATCAGCGCCGCGCAGGCGCGTGCCTCCTCGATCGGGTTCAGATCCTCGCGCGCCATGTTCTCGATCAGGGCCAGCTCGAGCGCTTCGGCGTCCTCGCGATCGCGGACCAGCGCGGGAATCGCCTGCAGGCCCGCGAGCTTCGCCGCCCGCCAGCGGCGCTCGCCTGCCACCAGCTCGTAGCGGCCGCCTGGCTTGGGACGCACCAGCACCGGCTGCAGAACTCCCCGCTCGCCGAGAGAGCCCGCGAGCGCCTGCAGCGCCTCCTGGTCGAAGCGCCGCCTGGGCTGGGTCGGGCTGGGCGTGATCAGGTCGACCGGCAGCTCGCGCAGTTCCTCGCTCTGCCTCACAGCGCCCGCCTCCGACACCGACAGGATCGCCTCCAGCCCCCGCCCCATGCCGCGCTTGGGCCTAGCCACGGGCAGCCATCTCCTGCGCGAGCGCGAAGTAGGCGCCGGCGCCGGCGCTCAGCGGGTCGTGGTGGGTCACGGGCAGGCCGTAGCTGGGGGCCTCGCCGATCCGCACGTTGCGCGGTATCACCGTGTCGTACACGAGATCGGGGAAGTGGTCGCGCACCTCGCGCTCGACGTCGCGCGCGAGCCTGGTGCGACTGTCGTGCATCGTCAGGAGCATCCCCGCGACCGTCAGCCTCGGGTTGAGCTGGCGCTGAATCAGGCCGAGCGTGTCGAGCAGCCCCGCGAGTCCCTCGAGGGCGTAGTACTCGGTCTGCACCGGCACGATCACCCTTTCCGCGGCCACCAGGGCGCATACGGTGAGCGGGCCGAGGGAGGGAGGGCAGTCCAGCAGGATGTACTCGAACCGGTCCTTCACCGGGGCGAGCGCTTCTCGCAAGCGCACTTCAAAGCCCTCCACGTGGGGCAGCTCGACGTTCGCCCCCGCCAGTCCCGAGCCGGCCGGCAGCAGCGAAAGCCCGGCTACGGGGGTGTCGGCGAGCGCATCCTCGGCGAGCGACTCCCCGCTCAGGACCTCATACAACCCGGGGGCGCGGCTGCGCGGCAATCCCAGGCCCACCGTCGCATTGGCCTGCGGGTCGACGTCCACCAGCAGCGTCTCGTAGCCGGCCTCGGCGATGCACGCGCCGACGTTGACAGTCGTCGTCGTCTTGCCCACGCCGCCCTTCTGGTTGGCGATCGCATAAACCGTGCCCACCAGTAGGAAGCTAGCAACCGAGCGGGCGCTTGCGGGCGATGCCGGGTCGGCGCGGAAAGCGCGGCGGCGTCGGCGTCCTCTTCTCGAAGCGGTGCAGGTGATGATCGTGCGCGCCCGGGTAGGGCTCGGTGCGGTGGACCTCCACCAGCTCGAGCCCGAGCTGTTCGGCAGCGCACGCGGCCGCGCGCTCCTCCCCCGGGTCGCGACGCCCGCGCCAGTCGAGCAGCGTTCCACCCACACACAGCAGCGGCGCCGCGTACTCCAGCACCACCGACTGCGGTGCGAGCGCCCGTGCCGTGACCAGCTCCTGCGCCCCGAACCCCTCACGCCACTGCTCCGAGCGCGTGCACGCCACCCGCACGTTCGCTGCCTGCGCCGCCGCCAGCAGCCGCTTGAGGAACGCGCACTTGCGCTGCTGGCTCTCGAGCAGCCAGACCTTGGCCTGCGGCAGCGCCACGGCCAGCGGCAGGCCCGGGAACCCCGCCCCCGCGCCGAGATCGGCGATCGAGCGGACATCCGCGACGCCCGGCAGCTCGAGCGCGCTCAGCGAGTCAGCCAGATGGACGTCTGCCGCGAGGTCGGGCGCGCGCACCGTCGTGGGCGCCCCCGGGTCCTGCTCCAGCCGCTCCAGCACCGCTTCGAGCTGCCCTCGTTGGCCCTCGCCGAGCCGATACCGGGCGACGAGCGACGTGAGCGGGGATGTTTTCACGTGAAACACTCCCCCGCGATCCGCAGCGCGGCCTCGAGCGGGCGGGCGGAGCTCAGTCGTCCAGTGGCGAGACGACCAGGTAGCGCCCTGGTTCCTCGCCCTCGCTGTGCGTGCTGACGTCGCCGCGGTCGCGCAGGTGTTCGTGCACGACGCGCCGCTCAGCCGCCGGCATCGGCTCGAGCTCGACCGGTTGGCCAAGGCTCACGGCCCGGTCGGCCGCATCGTCGGCGTCGCCGCGCAGCATCTCGGCGCGACGCTCGCGGTAGCCGTCGGCGTCGATAACGACCCGCAACGGCGAGGGGCCGTCGGGAAACACGATCCGCTGGGCGAGGTGCTGAACGGCGTCGATGGTTTGCCCGCGCCGGCCTATGAACAGGCCCACGTCATCTCCGAGCAGCCGCCCGCTGAGCGTGTCCGCCGTCTGCTCGACCTCGACCTCGACGTCGAGGCCCAACCCTTCGGCGACCTCCGCGAGCAGGTCTTCGAGCGTCTCGACGGACCCCTCTGCGGCAGGAGCGCCGGCCTCGTGGCGTTCGTCTGTGCTCATCTTCGCCTACCCGAGCGCTTCTTCTTGCGGCGCGGCGGTGGCGGAGGCGCGGCTGCCGCTGCACCGCCTACCGCGGCCCCCGCGAGCGCGGCCTTGGCGGGCACCGTGGCCTTGCCGTTCGCCGACCCCCCGGAGGAGTCGCTTGGCTTCGGTGGTGGTGGTCCGATTCGCTTGCGTATGAAGTACTGCTGGCCGATTGTCCACAGGTTGGTGGTGATCCAGTACACCAGCAGTCCCGCCGGGTAGCGGAACAGGAACGCGACGATCACCAGCGGCAGCAACAGCATCAGCCGGCGCTGGTTGGGGTCTGCGCTTGCGGTCGCCATCAACGTCGAGATGATCTGCGAGCCGACGTAGACGACGATCAGGACCACGAGCGCGATCCCGGTCGCCTTCGCGGTGATGTCGGGGATGAACAGGAACTTGGCCGAGCCCGGCGCAACCTGGTTGCAGCCGATTTCCGACAGCGCCTTGGAGGGGATCTCGCTGTTCGTGGCGACGTGGAAGTGTTCGCGCAGCTGCGGCCCGCAGATGTTGACCTTGAGGTCCGTTCGCAGCATGTAGAACAGCGAGATGAACACCGGCAGCTGCAGCAGGAACGGCAGGCAGGAGGCAAGCGGGTTGATTTTGTTCTCCTGGTAGAACTTCATGATCTCCTGCTGCTGGCGCTGTTTGTCCTCCTTGTACTTCTCTTTGAGCTTGTTGATCTCGGGCGCCAGTCGCTGCATTTCCTGCATCGACTTCAGCTGCTTGAAGGTCAGCGGAACCAAGATCGCGCGAATGAACACGGTCAGGCCGACGATCGCCAGGCCCCAGCTCCCACCCACGAGGTTTTCGTGGATGAACACCATGATCGCTTCGAACGCGCTGATCAGCGGTGAGAAGGCGTCCTCGATGACGTTGGCGAAAATGGGCATGCGCTGTGGTGTCTACGGTGCGATCGGTGGAGGCTGGGCGCCTCCGCGCTACGGCTAGCTGCTTATTGGTCGGGGGTCTCGAGCCGCCGGCGGCTGCCCGTCCGCGGCTTCAGACGCGGGCTTGAACACTCGCTGGGCCTCGACTGGATCGTACCCGCCGTCGCCGAATGGGTTGCACCTCAGCAACCGCCAGCCCGCGAGCGTCACGCCCTTGAGTATGCCGAACGAGCGAATCGCTTCGACGGCATAGCGCGAGCAGGTTGGCTCGTACTTGCACCGCCGCGGCAGCGCCGGAGAGATCAGCCGCTGATAGGCGACGATCGGCGCCGTGGCGATCGCCTGCAGCGCGCGCGCGGCGCGCGCGCGCGAGGGCGGGCGGCGCTGGGCGGCGCTGGGCGTGCTCATGAGCGCCCCGCTGCGGCCGTGCGGGTCGCTTGATCGCCCTTGCGTGCGGTCGCGAGCAGCTCGAGCAACGCCGCGCTCACGCCCGCCAGGCCCTCCCGCTCGGCCAGCTCTCGGGCGGGCGGGCGAGCCACGACGACGATGTCCTGCCCGCGGCCGAGATCGCCCTCAGCTTGCGCGAAAGCTTCCCGCAGCAGGCGCTTGACGCGGTTGCGCTCGACAGCCCCTCCGACCTTGCGCGACACCGACAGGCCCACCCGCGGGCGCTCCGAGACCGGATTCGGGAAGCTGTAGAGCACGAGGTGGCGATTGGCTACCGAGCGACCATGGCGGTAGACCCGCTCGAACTCCGCGCTGCGCGAGAGGCGCCGCCCGCGTGCTGCCGGACGTGCGCTCATCGCCGACCCGGCAACGTCGCGCAGCCTGGCATCCTCAACTCGAAAGGCGCTTGCGGCCCTTGGTCCGGCGACGCTTGATCGTCAAGCGTCCGGCGCGCGTGCGCATGCGGGCGCGAAACCCGTGCGCGCGGGCCCGCTTGCGCTTCTTTGGCTGGTAGGTGCGCTTCATCGTCTGTTCGCCCTTTGCTGCCAGAGTCCTCCACGCCGACGGTCCCGCGAGAGCGTGGACGGGGGGTCGATTGAGGCCCAGTATACGGCCGATCCTGCGCCACCGAATTTTCTCGCCAAATGCGGTCAGCCCGCGAAGGGGCGATTCGCGGTTGGCTATAGTCGCCGGACCGGGCTCCTGGCGGGCCCTCTCTTGAATAGTCGATGGCATTCCCCCGGGGAGGAGCGATTGTCGCTGCCGTGAGCACCGAGCTCGAGGAAATCTGGTCGCGCGTGCAGGTCGAGCTGGCCGCCGCCGTCGACGAGCCCACCTACCGCATCTGGCTCGAGCCGTTGAGGGCGCGCGAGCTGGCCGCCGGACGGCTTGCGATAGAGACCTCTCCACAGGCCTGTGGATGGGTCCGCGAGCGCTTCGGACGACTGCTTGGGCTGTGCGTCGAGCGCGTGCTCGGCTCGCGCGTGGCCGTCGAGTTGCATCCCGCGCTCGAGGGCGGCGGCGGTTCGCCACTGCAGCATCCCGAGGCGTCCGACAG
Source organism: uncultured Solirubrobacterales bacterium (assembly GCA_963706765.1). GTDB lineage: Bacteria > Actinomycetota > Thermoleophilia > Solirubrobacterales > Solirubrobacteraceae > Palsa-744. The sequence goes on from OY970168.1 coordinate 1,638,757, forward strand.
GGGTTCAGGCCCACGCGCGCACGCACGCGGGCCGCGCGAGCAGGACGAGGCGATCGCAGCGCCCCAGCACAGCCCGCTGGGCAACCCCAAGCTCACGTTCGACCAGTTCGTGATCGGCGACTGCAACCGGCTGGCGCACGCGGCGGCGCTGGCGGTCGCCGAGATGCCTGCGGCCACCTACAACCCACTGTTCATCTGCGGCCCCCCGGGAGTTGGCAAGACACACCTGCTCAGCGCGATCGCCAGCCTGCTGACCTCGCACAGCCCCGAGCTCAACATCCGCTACACGACCGGCGAGGCGTTCACCAACGACTTCCTGTCCTCGCTGGCGGGGCAGCGCACAGAAGGATTCAAGGCACGCTTTCGCCACGCGGACGTACTGCTGGTCGACGACGTCCAGTTCCTCGAGCGCAAGGCCCGGACCGAGGAGGAGTTCTTCCACACCTTCAACTCCCTCTACGACGGTGGCCGTCAGATCGTCCTCACCTCAGACCGGCCGCCGCGCAACCTGCAGGCGCTCGAAGACCGGCTGCGGGAGCGCTTCGAGTGCGGTCTGATCGCCGACATCAGGCCACCTGAGCTCAGCACCCGGATCGCGATCCTGCGCAAGCGCGCCCATCAGGACAACATCGGAGCGCTCGACCAGGACACGCTCGAGCTGATCGCCCAGCGCATACCCGAGAACGTGCGCTCGCTCGAGGGAGCATTGATTCGGATCGTCGCCTACTCTTCGCTGACCGGGCGTGAGCTGGGGCCCGACCTCGCCCGGCAGGTCCTCGACGGCCTGTACGCGCGCGTCGGGCAGCCAGATGCCTCGAACGCGACTACGTCCACACAGCCCTCCCTGCCGGACGTGATCTCTGCGACATGCGAGCAGTTCGGCGTGAGCTCGACCGAACTGCTCTCCGCCTCGCGGGTAGCCCGCATCTCCTGGCCCCGACAGGTTGCGATGTACCTCGCCAGAGAGCTGACCGGCAACTCGCTGCCCGCCATCGGCCGGGAGTTCGGCGGCAGAGATCACACGACGGTGATGCACGCATGCCGGCGTACGGCGAGCAGAGTCTCGGGGGACCCGCAGTGCCGACAGGCCGTCGATGACATTCGAGCCCGCCTTGGCGCTCCCGCCGGGGCCGAGACCCCGGCGCCACCTCGACCGCTTGGCTTGAAACACTCCACATGAACACACAACCGCACACACAGCGCCAACGCTGCCGCTGAAGCCCACCGCATCGCCCAAACGCTGCAGCGATCCACATCTCCACAGCACCTACTTACTACTGCCTATCCATTAACAGCATCATGAAGCTCTCCCTCCGAACTGCCGATCTCCTGTCCGAGCTCCAGACGGTCACGCGCGTAGCTGCAACCCGCAGCGCCGTGCAGGCGCTCTCGGGCGTCATGCTCAGCGCCAATGGCGATGCCCAAGCGGAGCTGCTCGCGACCGACACCGAGATCAGCCTGCGCGTTCCGCTCGCCGCCGAGGTGCTTCAGGGCGGCTCGGTGGTGCTGCCGGCCCGGCTGCTGCTCGACGTCGTCCGCGCACTGCCGGCCGACGAGCTCACGCTCGCATTGCGCAGCGCCGAGCAGGACGTCGAGCTCGTCTCGGGCGCTGCGACCTTCCACCTGCGCACGCTGCGCAGCGAGGACTTCCCCTCGCTGCCCTCAGCGCCCGCACAGGAGCAGGTGACGCTGCCGCTGGCGGCCTTCGTGCAGACCGTGAGCCAGGTGGTCCGCTCGGCCTCGCGGGATGAGACGAGGCCGGTGCTGACCGGCATCCTGATGTCGGCCTCCGCCCAGCAGCTGCGCATGGTCGCGACGGACTCCTATCGACTGTCCGTCAAGGAGGCGGCCCTCGCTGCGCCAGTGCAGGGAGAGCTCGAGGCCAATGTTCCCGCCAGGGCGCTGCAGGAGCTGGTCCGGATCGCACAGCAGTCCGAAGCGGAGTCGCTGGCGGTCAGCGTCAATCAGAACCAGATCGTGTTCGAGCTCGACGACGTGCTCTTGTCCTCGCGGCTGATCGACGGCCAATTTCCCAACTACCGCCAGCTGCTGCCCGAGACCGTCGAGCACGAGCTGCGCCTGGCCACCGCCGAGCTGGCGGACGTGGTGCGCAGGATCAGCCTGCTGGCGCAGAAGAACACTCCACTGCGACTCGGCTTCGCCGAGGGGGAGCTGACCGTCTCGGCGCAGACTCCGGATGTCGGCGAGGCCAGCGAGACGCTGCCCGTGCCGTTTCAGGGCGAGCCTCTGCAGATCGGTTTCAACCCCGAGTTCCTGCGCGATGGGCTCGAGAGCGTCGAATCCGAGGAGCTGGTCCTGAAGCTGATCAGCCCGCTGCGCCCGGGTGTGATCGAATCGCCGCAGCGCGGCGAGTTCGTCTACCTGATCATGCCGATCCGGCTGAATGCCTGAGGCGGCGGGCGCATGCAGGTCCAGGCTGTGCAGCTGCGGGACTTTCGCACCTACTCCCGCGCCGAGGCTACGCTCGGTCGTGGGCTGACCGTCGTCCACGGACCCAACGGCGCAGGCAAGTCGAACCTGCTCGAGGCGATCTACTTCGGCTGCACCGGCCGCTCGCCGCGCACTCGCAACGAGCGTGAGCTGGTGCGCTTCGGCGAGTCGGCGGCACGCGTCACGGTGCAGGTCGACGGGGACGGTCAGCCTCACGAGCTGGCCGTCGGCTTCGGCATCTTCGCGTCGAGCGCGAGCGCGGTCAAGCGCATGACCTACGACGGCGCGCCGGTCGAGCGCCTGCTGGACATCGAGGACCGGCCCCTGCTGAGCGTCTTCCTGCCCGAGCGCCTGGAGCTGCTCAAGGGTCCTCCGAGCGTTCGCCGTGCCCACCTCGACCGCGTGGTGGCCGCCTTCTGGCCTGGCCGCGACGGCGATCGCCGTGCCTACGCTCACGCGCTCGCACAGCGCAACTCCCTGCTCTCCCGTATACGCGCCGGTGCCTCGCGCGCGAGCCTGCAGCCGTGGGATCTTCAGCTTGCACGCCACGGTCTCGCGTTGCGCGAGAATCGCGCCCGCGCCGTCGCGCTGCTGGCGGAGAGCTTCAGCGAGCGTGCAGCTCAACTCGGCCTGGCCGGCAGTGCGCGGCTCGAGTACCGTCCCCGTACCCGCGCCCACGACGAGCAGGAGCTGCTCGCCGAGCTGCAGCAGCGCGTCGCCAGTGACATCGAGCGTGGCTTCTCGGGCCACGGGCCGCACCGTGATGAGCTTGCGTTGCTGCGCGACGACCGCGAGCTGCGTATCTATGGCTCGCAGGGCGAGCAACGCCTGGCGCTGCTCGCCCTGCTGCTGAGCGAGCGCAGCGCGCTCGAGCACGAGCGCGACCGGATGCCGCTGATGCTGCTCGACGATGTGATGAGCGAGCTCGACCACGACCGCCGCGAGCTGCTCGCGCAGGAGCTCTCGCGCGGCGGCCAGAGCGTGATCGCCACGACCGACCTCGCACACGTCCCCGGCGCGGCTGAGCGCCCCACCACGCGCCTTCGCGTCAGCCCCGGCGCGGTGCTCCAGGAGGCGCTGGCCGCGTGAGACGGCCCGCTCCGCGACCGCTCTCGAGTGCGCTCGAGAGCTTGAACGCGAAGCTCGCTCCAGCGAGCGTGCTTGCGCGCGTGCAGCAGTCGTGGGAGCGTTCGGTCGGCGCCGCAGTCGCCGGTGCAGCGGTTCCCGCGGCCGAGCGCAACGGCGTGTTGACGGTCCTCTGCGATGGCTCGGTCTGGGCGCAGGAGCTCGAGCTGATGGCGCCGGCGCTGATCGCGTCGGTCAACGACGCGCTCGGCGAAGAAGCGCTGCGCGCGCTGCGCTGCCGCAGTGCCTGAGAGGCGACCCGCCGCCGCCCCGGCGACCTAGCTCGTTTTCAGCGTATTTGCAGGGATTTAATCGATCGACGGGGGCCGGTCGGGGGCCCCTTTGTGCTATTGTTGTGGAAGCCCCACTTTGCCCCGGACGCACGGTTCTAGCGCCATCGACTCCGGGGCGCTTTCACGTTCACAGAAGGATCAGATTGGCAACAGCCGAGAACGAGAGTCCGAACGGACGCAATACAGACGCGCGCAAAGCACGTGGTTCCAGCGCGGACACCGCGACCGCGGGCGGCGCCGACTACGACGCACAGGACATCACGGTGCTGGAGGGCCTCGAGGCCGTCCGCAAGCGGCCGGGAATGTACATCGGCTCCACCGGCGTGATGGGCCTGCACCACCTCGTCTACGAGGTGGTGGACAACTCGGTCGACGAGGCGATCGCCGGCTTCTGCAGCGAGGTGTCGGTCAGGATCCATCCCGACAACTCCGTGACGGTCGTCGACGACGGCCGTGGGATCCCGGTCGCGATCATGGAGAAGGAGGGTCGTCCGGCCGTCGAAGTCGTGCTCACGGTGCTGCACTCGGGCGGCAAGTTCGGCGACGGCGGCGGGTACAAGGTCTCGGGCGGCCTGCACGGCGTCGGGGTGTCGGTCGTGAACGCGCTGTCTGAGCGCCTGATGGTCGAGATCCGCCGCGACGGGTACGAGTTCTCGCAGGAATACTCCCGCGGCGCCCCTCAGGACGAGCTGCAGAAGGGCGAGGAGCTCGCCAAGGGCGCTGGCACCGGCACGACCGTCACGTTCCTGCCCGACGCAGACATCTTCGAGAGCCTCGAGTTCGACTTTCACACACTCGAGGAGCGGTTGCGCGAGACCGCATTCCTGACCCGCGGCCTGAAGATCTCGATCGTCGACGAGCGCGGCGCGGGCCAGTCGGCGGAGTTTCGCTACGAGGGCGGGATCGAGGACTTCGTCGCCTACCTAAACGAGAACAAGGACACCGTCCACCGCAAGGTCGTGTTCTTCTCCGGCGAGTCCGAGGAGGGGGCCGCCGAGGTGGCGATGCAGTGGAACTCCTCCTACCAGGAGTCGATTCACTCATTCGCGAACAACATCAACACGCGCGAGGGAGGCTCCCACCTGAGCGGCTTTCGCTCGGCGCTCACGCGCACGCTGAACAAGTACGCCCGTGACCATGGCCTGCTGAAGGAGAAAGAGGACAACCTCTCCGGCGAGGACGTCCGCGAGGGCCTGACTGCGGTGGTCTCGGTCAAGCTGCGCGACCCCCAGTTCGAGGGTCAGACCAAGACCAAGCTCGGGAACCCGGGCATGGCGGGCTTCGTGGAGGCGATCGTCAACACCGGCCTGGGTGAGTTCCTCGAGGAGAACCCGAGCGAGGCGCGGGCGGTCATCACCAAGGCGGTCCAGGCCCAGCGCGCCCGCGAGGCCGCTCGCAAGGCGCGCGACCTGACGCGACGCAAGTCCGCGCTCGAGAACTCAACCCTGCCCGGCAAGCTCGCGGACTGCTCGGTCAAGGACCCCTCGCTGGCGGAGCTGTTCGTGGTCGAGGGCGACTCGGCGGGGGGCTCGGCCAAGCAGGGGCGCGACCGCAACACCCAGGCCGTGCTGCCGCTGCGCGGCAAGATCCTGAACGTCGAGAAGTCCCGCATCGACAAGGTGCTGCAGAACACCGAGGTCCAGGCGCTGATCACCGCGATCGGGACCGGCGTGCGCGACGAGTTCAACCTCGAGAACGCCCGCTATCACAAGGTGATCCTGATGACCGACGCCGATGTCGACGGCGCGCACATCAGAACGCTGGCGTTGACCCTGCTGTTCCGCGAGATGCAGGAGCTGATCGAGGCCGGCTACGTCTACATCGCCAAGCCGCCGCTCTACAAGCTCAAGCAGGGCTCGCGCGAGCGCTACATCGAGAAGGACTCAGAGCTCGAGGAGATCCTGCTCTCCGACAAGTGGGACAAGCTCGCTGTGTTCGACCGCCACGGAACCCAGTTCAAGCTCACCGAGGCCCGCTGGCAGCGCTTCAGCCGCCTGCTCAAGCAGTACGAGGGCTGGGCATCCTCGCTGCGCGCCGTGCACGGCCACGACGTGGTGCAGTTCCTCGAGGAGTCCTCGCTGCTCGGCGAGCAGGCACTCGATGCCGACGCGGCGCTGGCCCTGCTCCGACGCGCGGACGCCGCCGGCGACACCCACGCTACCGAGGTGGTCGCGAGCGATCAGCAGGAGCTGCGCGTGAAGGCGGTTGAAACGAGCACCGGCTTCGCTCGCACCCACCGAATCAGACGCGAGATGTTCGAGTCCCAGGAGTACCGCCAGCTCGCGCGCGTGCACGCCCAGTTGATCGAGCTCGCCGGCACCCCCGCCTTCGACGTGCGTCTCGGGGATGCGCGCGAAAGCGCGCCATCGTTCGAGGCGCTGCGCGAGGCCGTGATGTCGATCGCACAGAGGGGCGTCAAACTCCAGCGCTTCAAGGGTCTCGGCGAGATGAACGCCGACCAGCTCGCCGACACCACGATGGACCCGGCCTCGCGCACGCTGGCTCAGGTGACGCTCGAGGACGCCGCCTCGGCCGACAGGATCTTCTCGATGCTGATGGGCGATCAGGTCGAGCCCCGGCGCGCATTCATCGAGGACAACGCTCGCGCTGTCGCCAATCTCGATGTGTGAGGAGGTGAGCGATGGCGAGCGCTGACGTGCTCGACGGCGGCAACATCGAGCCGCGCGCACTAGAGGAGGAGATGCGCACCGCGTATCTCGACTACGCGATGTCGGTGATCGTCGGACGCGCGCTGCCCGACGTCCGCGACGGGCTCAAGCCCGTCCACCGTCGCGTCCTGTTTGCGATGAACGAGCTCGGGCTCGGGCCCACCCGCCCGCGCGCCAAGAGCTCGAAAATCGTCGGCGACGTGATGGGCAACTACCACCCGCACGGCGACGCGGCGATCTACGACGCGCTCGTGCGGATGGCGCAGGACTTCTCGCTGCGCTACCAGCTGGTCGACCCGCAGGGGAACTTCGGCTCGGTCGACGACGATCCCCCGGCCGCCCAGCGCTACACCGAGGCTCGCCTGGCGCGGATCGCCACCGAGATGCTGCGCGACCTCGACATGGACACCGTCGACTTCGCGCCCAACTACGACGGCTCGCGCCAGGAGCCGCTGGTGCTGCCGGCGCGCTTTCCCAACCTGCTCGTCAACGGCTCCTCGGGCATCGCTGTGGGCATGGCGACGAACATCCCGCCGCACAACCTGCGCGAGGTGATCAGCGCGACGATCGCCTACATCGAGGACCCCGATATCGGCACCGACGGTCTGCTGCGCCACATCAAGGGCCCCGACTTCCCCACCGGCGGGATCATCCTCGGGCGCTCGGGCATCAAGGACGCCTATGAGACCGGCCGCGGCCGCGTCCGTGTGCAGGCGCGCGCACACGTCGAGCCGCTGACCCACGGCAAGGAGGCGATCGTCGTCACCGAGCTGCCGTTCATGGTCAAGAAGGGCGGCGACGGCGGGCTGATCCAGAAGATCGCCGACCTCGTGCACGACAAGAAGATCACCGAGATCTCCGACCTGCGCGATGAGTCTGACAAGCGCGGGATGCGGCTCGTGATCGAGCTCAAGCGCGACGCGATCCCGAAGGTCGTGCTCAACAAGCTCTACAAGCACACCTCGATGCAGTCGACCTTCGGCGTGAACATGGTGGCGCTGGTGGACAACGTGCCGCGCACGCTGAACCTGCACGCGGTGATCCACAACTACGTCGCCCACCAGCGCGAAGTGATCGTGCGGCGCACGAAGCACGAGCTCTCCGAGAAGGAAGCCCGAGCCCACATTCTCGAGGGGCTGCTCGTGGCGCTCGAGAACCTCGACGCGATCATCGATCTGATCCGCGCCTCGCGCGACCGCGACGACGCCCGCGAGCAGCTCGTCGCGCGCTTCGAGCTGACCCCGATCCAGGCCAGCGCGATCCTCGATCTGCGGCTGTCCCAGCTCACCGCACTCGAGGCCGACTCGATCAAACAGGAGCACGCCGACGTCACCGAGCGGATCGCGGAGCTGCGCGCGATCCTCGGCGACGAGCAGCGCGTGCTGTCGGTGATCAAGGAGGAGCTCGCGGAGATCGGCGAGCGCTTCGGCGACGAGCGCCGCACCGAGATCAGCCACTCCGAGGACGAGCTCGACATCGAGGATCTGATCGCCGACCAGCAGATGGTGATCACGATCACCCAGAGCGGCTATGTGAAGTCACTGCCGCTCGCGACCTACCGCCAGCAGCAGCGCGGCGGCCGCGGCGTCACCGGGATGGACATGAAGGACGGCGACTTCATCGAGCACCTGTTCGTGTGCTCCTCACACGACTACCTGCTGTTCTTCTCCAACCGCGGCAAGGTCTACCGCTCGAAGGTCTATGAACTGCCGGAGGCCTCGCGCACCGCCAAGGGCCGGGCGCTCGTGAACATCCTGCCGCTGCGCGAGGGCGAGCGCATCCAGACGGTGGTCTCGACACGCGACTTCACCGAGGCCAAGTACCTGGTCTTCGCCACCCAGCGTGGCCTCGTGAAGAAGACCGAGCTGTCTGCCTACAACACCCCGATCAAGGCCGACGGCATCATCGCGATCAACATCCGCGACGACGACGAGCTGCTCGCCGTGCGCGCGGTCGACCCCCAGGACGAGGTCATCATGGTCTCGCGCGCCGGGCTCGCCGTCCGTTTCGCCGAGTCCGACGTTCGCGCGATGGGCCGCGACACGACGGGAGTGCGCGGGATGGACGTCGGTGCCAGCGGTGAAGTGATCGCGATGGACGTCGCGCGCGATGACATGGACCTGCTCGTCGTGACCGCCAACGGCTATGGCAAGCGCACCCAGATCGGCCAGTACCGCAAGACCAACCGCGGCGCCAAAGGAGTCAAGACGATCAAGCTGACCGCCCAGAAGGGCGCGCTCGCGGGCGCGCTGGTGGTCCGCGAACACCAGGAGCTGGTGTTCATCTCGGTCGGTGGCATGGTCCAGCGCACATCCGCGGGCGGGATCTCCCAGCAGGGCCGCTCCGCAACGGGGGTGCGGGCGATGAACCTCAAGGACGAGGACGAGGTCAGCGCGATCGCCCTGGTGGTCGACACCGACGCGAACGGCGATGCCAGCGCCGACGCCGAGCCCGACGCCGACGTCCCGTCCCAGGACGACAGTGCGACACCCACGCAGGAGGCCTGATGCCTAGCGCACGTCATCTCCGTTCGCTACCCTGGCTTGACCAGAGAAAGGAGGTGGTCCAAACGCTTAGTCACAGTTCTTGCGGGACCCTGGAGGTGACCGGCCGCTAGGTCGGACAGGCTGGACCGCTTAGCGGAATCCAACCCGGGCCACCCCGAGACGGCCGCCGGACCTGGTCCCCCCGGCAGCAGCATCTCCGCCGCCTCGGCCATCCAGTCAAGCTGTATTGCGAGGGGCGCCTTGTCGAGGGCGCCCCTCGTGTTTTAGGCCGCCTGCGGCAGGTACTGCAGCCAGGCCGCCGGGATCGTCGGCGCAGCGACTCGGATGAAGATCTCAGCCCGGGGCGTTCGCGGCGCATGGCGCGGATGCATGCCCGCCTGGCGCGGCAGCCGGTCGCCCTTGCGCCGGTTGCATGGAGCGCACGAGGCGACGATGTTCTCCCAGCTGGAGGTCCCCCCCTTGGAGCGCGGGACCACGTGGTCGACGGTCAGGTTCGAGCGCGAGCCGCAGTACTGGCAGGTCCAGCCGTCGCGCGCGAACACCGCGCGGCGGGTGATCTTTCGCCGGTGCGCATCCCGTGGCACCCGCACGTAGCTGACGAGCCGGATCACCACCGGACGGGCGATCGTCGAACTCTCGGAGTGAAGCTCCCAGCTGCCCCGCTCCAGCAGCTCCGCCTTGTCCTTCAGCAGCAGCACCACCGCGCGCCTGACCGAGCACACGTTGATCGGCTCATACGTCGCGTTCAAGACGAGCACCCGACCACTGTCAGGTCCGCGTCGCCGGTGCTCGGGAGGCGACGCAGACCGAAGTACTACGGGTGGAACGCTACTGTCCATCGGTACCGCCGGAGTGTACCGATGGCGTATTTGGGTGGTGGCGCTCGCTCACCGGCCGTCCGGCGGGGTAGGAGCCGAGCACGGCGACGGCTTCGCAGATCTGCCTCAGGCCCGCCACCGCCTTGATCACGCGCTCATCCGCGATCGAGCCCTGCAGGTCGACGAAGAACATGTAGTGGCCCATCCGCTCCCGCTTCGGCCGCGACTCGATCTTGGTCAGGTTGATGCCACGGCGGCTGAACTCGTCCAGGCACCGCACGAGCCAGCCGTGGCTGTCGGCGCCGGCGCCCCAGAAGACCAGCGAGGTCTTGCTCTGCGCCTCGCCCGCGCCGTCGCGCAGCGGCGCAGCCACGACCGCAGCGCCGCCGCCAGTGGGCGAGCCCTCCCGCGCTCGCGGGCTCGCCCGAGCGAGCCACGCGAAGCGCGTTTCGTTGTCATCGCGATCCTGCACTCCCTCGCGCAGCACCGTCCCGCCGTAGATCTCCGCCGCCAGCAGGGTCCCGAGCGCGGCCTCGTTCTCGCGCCCGCCCGCGGTCACCGAGCGCACCGCCTCAGCCGTCGAGCTCGCCGCCAGCACGCGGGCGTGCGCGAGCTCACTGCGCAGGAAGCGCTCGCATTGCCCGGGCACCTGCGGGTGGGTGAACACGGTGTCGATCCGCTCCAGCCCGACCTGCCTGGGCGCGATCAGCGAGTGGCGCACGGACAGCAGCGCCTCGCCGACGATCGCCAGGCCGCCCTGCTCTTCGGCCAGCAGGTCGAGCGTCACGCTGACCGAGCCGTCGAGCGAGTTCTCCAGGGGCACGACCGAGAACTCGACCTCATCGCGTCGCAGCGCCATCACGGCGTCGTAGATCGTCTTCAGCGCAACCGGCTCGACGCTCTCCGGGGCAGCGCTCGCGAGCACCGCCTCCTCGGTGAAGGTCCCCTCCGGGCCGAGATAACCCACCCGCGGCCGCGCTCGCGGCGGCGGAGCGACCCGTTCAGCTGGCGGGCTGTCCGGCGACATCGCCCGGGCGCTCGCTCGCTGTGGGGCTCAGCGCCGCGCGCACCGCCTCCTGCTCCTCGGGGGAGAGCTCCTGCTCGCCGCGCCCGCCATGCACCTGCTTGGCGTACACCCGCGCCTGGTCGCGGTGGTGGATGCACGTGAGCACGATCCCGGACTGCTCGTCGTCCAGCAGCGCGATCGACATCGACTGCTGCCCGGAGAACTCGTTGTACGCGTCGTAGCGCACCAGCGCCCGATGCGAGATCGCGCCGCGCAGTCCCGCCTCCGTGCCGGCCAGGCGCCCGTCGACCCGTGCGGTGACGTCCTCGACGTAGGCGCGCAGGTCTTCGAAGGCCACCTGCACGGCCGCCGAGTGCTCGACCACGTCGCGCTCGCCCAGCTCGCCGAGCACGACCTTCTGGCGGCGCCGCAACCGCCGCACGCTCAGCGCCAGCGCCCCGCATCCGAGCAGCGCCGCCACCGCCACCGCCGCAGCCGCGATCGCGATGATCCCCTGCGTGTCGGTGATCGAGCTGGCCATGACGTCAAAAGTTAGCCGCTCGTGCAGCCGCTGCGAACAGATTGGCGCCAGCCGGTCGATTTCCCGGCCGCTGCCGCGCCCACTAGGAGGCGAAGATCGCCAGGAAGGTCGACTTGTTGTTTTCGGTGTCCGTCTCCCCGGGCACCGGCTCTACATAGACTTCGATCTTCCCCGGGCCCGCGGGGACGTTTTCGACCGGTATGTCGACGTTCACCTTCGTGCCCGCCTGCATCGAGTTGATCGACTTCGTGGCCTTCAACTGCTTGCCCTGCGCCGTCACCGTGATGTCGACCTTCACGTTGCTCTCGGTGTTTTCGCCCGAATCTTCGACGGTCACTGTGAACGTCGGGTTCGAGCCGCCGGTGATGTGATTCAGCGTCGGTTCGCTCGCGAGCGTGTTCGCGCCGACGCTGACGCCGATCAGCGCGCTGCCGTGGCTCCCCGCAGCGAGTTCGCCCTTCTGCGAGCTCGCCGCCTGTCCGGTGATGCGCGACTGCACGGTGCTCGCTTCCAGCCAGCCGATGTTCGGCAGGAAGCGCGAGCTGGCGACCGACTGTCCTGCGGCACCGCCTGACTTCAACGCCTCTTCGATCAGGGGCATCACTCGCTGCGAGTGGATCACGTCGGATGCCAGGAAGTTCTCCATGTCCCCCGCGATCAGCGTGCTCGCCTGCTTGGCCTGACCGCCCAGCGCCGTGCGCAGCTGGCCAGCGATCTTCGCGACCCCTTCGGTGCGCAGATCGAGCGCCAGCAGCAGGTTGCGCTGTGCCCCTTCCATCGCACTGGGCACGCTCAGCGCCTTCGCGCGCGCGGCCTCGCTCTGGGCTTCCATACGCAGTTCGTCGACCTGCTGCTCGACGTCGAGCGCCGACTTGCCGCTCGCATTCGAGAGCTGGGTGAACAGCGGCCGCGAGACCTTCTGGTCGGATTCTTCGACGATTTCGTTGACGCTGTGCCCGTAGTCCTTGAGCGCCTGCGTCTTCTGGCTTTTCAGGCAGCCGTTGATGAGCAGGACGATCACGATCAGCAGCACCACCCCGACCCCGGCGGCGACCCGCCGCCGCACTATCAGCGTGTGCTCGTCCTGGGCGTGCTCCCCCCCGGGGCTCTGTGGACGGCGCGGGCGGGGCCGCTGTGGCGCGCGCGGTGTGCGGGCTGCCGGCCGAGGCGCTGTCTCCTCGCCGTCGTCGAAGAACGACAAAAGCCAGTTGCTCCTTTTTACAGGGACTTATCGAAGAAGCCCCAAGTATGCCTGCCGGTCATGTCGCCAGCGATCCTGCAAGTTCTCGGTCAGCGCGCCGCTGTCCCCCGCCGCCGTGCAGGAGGGCTGCCTCCGGACGGCGAACGCGCCATTCGGTGGACTCTGTCGACACGCTGCAAGCCATGCCCACACGCGCCGCCCACGGGACGGACGCGGGCACGCTCGTGCACGGTCGTTATCGCCTGCGCGCCCGCCTGGGTGCGGGCGGCTTCGGCGTGGTCTGGCGTGCCCACGATGAGCTGCTGAACCGGGAGGTCGCGCTCAAGCGCATCCCGCTGCCCGAACGCCCCCACCACGAAGGCCACGCGCGTGGGGGCAGTCGGCCCGATGAGCTCCCCCGGGGTGAGCGCGCCGGACGCGAGGCGCTCGCGGCGGCGCGCCTCGCGCACCCCGCGATCGTCGCGCTTTACGAGGCCTACGTCGACGACGACGCCTTCTTCCTGGTCTCGGAGCTCGTCGACGGCCAGACTCTCGCCCAGCTGATCGCCGCCGGGGAGCTGACCGACCGGGAGACGCTGCTGATCGGTATCGCCCTCGCCGATGCCCTCGTGCACGCGCACGCGCGTGGCGTCGTGCACCGCGACGTAAAGCCGCAGAACGTGCTCGTTCCAAGCCCCCGTGGCGAGGCCGACCCGCCCGCCAAGCTGACCGACTTCGGCGGCGCGCAGCTGGCGGGCGACGATGCGCTCACGCGCACCGGCGAGACGCTCGGCACGCTCGCCTACATGGCGCCCGAGCAGGTCGAGGGCGCTGACGTCGACGAGCGCGCCGACACCTACTCGCTTGCGCTCGTCCTGTACGAGGCCCTCGCGGGCAGCAACCCGCTGCGCGGACCGACCCCCGCCGCAACAGCCCGCCGCGTCGGCCGCCCGGTCCCGCCGCTCAGCAGCAGCCGCCCCGATCTCGCACGTGGCCTCTGCGGCGGCCTCGACCGCGCGCTCGCGGTCGATCCTCGCCAGCGCGGGACGCTGCCCGAGCTGCGTGCGACGCTGGAGCAGGCGGCGCCTGCACCGGCCCGGGGCACTCGCCTGCTGCGCAGGCGCCGCGATCGCCGCGCCGGGCCACAGCAGCCCGCCGACAGCCTGCCCTCGAGCGATTCCGCGACGCCGATCGGCGGCTCGCTCCAGCGAACTTCGACGCCGACCGCGATCGCCCCCAGCGCGCGATCAGGTCAGGTCGCGCGCGCGGGGCCTCGCGCCCAGCCCGACCCGGCCCCGCCGCCGGATGGGGTCACGGCCGTCGCTCCGCCCGCCGTTCGTCGGCCGACCCAGGCGCCTGCCGAGCACGAGCGGGCGTCCTTCGCGGATGGCGAGTCCCAGGCGCCGGTCACGCCCGAGCCGCGCCGGGCGCTCGGCGACCGGTTCCCGCTCCCGCGCGCGGTCTGGCTCGGGCTGGCGATCGCGGCTGCCGTGTGGCAGGCGACCCAGGGGCGCTCGGGCCTCGGGCTGCTGATACTTGCGTTCGCCGCTCCGCTCCTGCTGCTCGGTCGCCGACCGGGCGTCGGCTGGCTGGTGGCCGCGCTCGCGCCGATCCTCGGTTTGTTGGGCCTCGCGGGCGCATATCCCGCCCTCGCAGGTCAAGCGTCGCGCTATACCCGCCGCGCTGCCCTCGGCGCGCTCGGCTACTGGTGGCTGGTCCTGAGCGAGCCGCTCGCCCGCGCCCACGGCGATCAGCGTCTGTGGCTCGGGCCTCCGCCGGGCATCCCCGCGCACGCCGTCTGGGAAGGGTCGCTGCAGAGCGCCGCCGCCCACGTGATCGGTCCGACGCTGACGCTCGGAGTACTGCTCGGCGCGTGTCTGTGGGCGGCGGGCGCGGCCGTGCTGCCCTGGCTCGTGCGCGGGCGCAGCGTGGCGCTGGACGCGCTCGCCACCGCGGCGTGGTCAGCACTGCTGTTCGCCGCTGCGCCGCCGCTCGATACGGGGCTCACGCCCAGCGCGCTGGCGCCCTCGCCGCGCGGCGCAGTGCTCGGTGCGATCGCCGCGGGCGCGATCGCAATCGCGGCCCGCGCTCTGCGCGGCCCGGTCTGACGCCGCCCCCTAGAGTGGCAACACACGGTCGCTCGCACCGAACCGCCGCCCGCTCGCGATGAACCCTCTGAGAGCACTCGAGACCACGATCGCCAACCTCGTCGAGGGCACATTCGGGCGCCTTTTTCGCTCCGAGGTGCGCCCGATCGAGCTCGCGCACAAGCTCGCGCGTGAGATGGACGAGCACCGCACCAGCTCGGTTTCGCGCACCTACGCTCCGAACGAGTACTCGGTCTGGCTGTCGCCCGGCGATCGCGCCCGCTACGAGGGCGTCGAGGACGAGGTGATCGACGAACTGAGTGCCTATCTGCTCGAGCACGCGCGCCGCGAGCAGCTGATCCTGGCCTCCCAGCCCGCGATCACGTTCCACACCGACGATTCGCTCGCGCTCGGCGAATTCGGGATCCAGGCCCGCCTCGTCCGAGCCTCCGTTCACAGTGAGGGCCCGGCCGCGGTCGAGCCGCTCGACGAGCACGGGCAGACGATGATCTACAGCACCTCCGCGCGCGTCAGGGAGCCGATCGAGCAGGCTCACGCCCGCCGTGCCACGCGCGCGCTGCTGACGGTTGGCGGCAGGCGGCTGCTGGTCCCGCCCGGCGGCGGCGTCATCGGTCGCAGCCGCGACTGCGAGATCGTCCTCGATGACGCCGGCATCTCGCGCCATCACGCCGAGCTGCGACCGTCCGATGGTGGCTGGACGGTGACCGACCTCGGCTCGACCAACGGCTCGCGCCTGAACGGCCGCCCGCTGCGTACGCCGTATGCCCTGCAGCCGGGAGACCGGATCGAGCTCGGTTCCACGGAGATCGTCTTCGACGTCTCATGACGACGCTCGCACCGGTATCCGTCGCGTTGAAGTTCGGCTTCCTGGCCGTGCTGTACCTGTTCCTGCTCTGGGTCGTGCGCAGCGCGCTGCGCGATCTGCGCGGCGTGCGCTCGCTGCCCGTCCAGCTTGCGGGCGGCAGCGAGGCGATCGCTCAGCCGGACGCGACCGGCATGTACTCGGCCTCCTCTGCCGGCCTGACCGGCCTGACCGGGCGTGCCCCGCGTCTGGTGGTCGAGCGCGCTCCGGGCCACGGCTCCGGCATGATCTACGACCTCGATGGCGACATCGTGCTCGGCCGCGGCGATCGTGCGGAGATACGCCTGGAGGATCCGTTTGCATCCTCCCAGCACGCGCGCGTCTACGAGCGCGGCGGGATCATCGTGATCGAGGATCTGCGCTCCACCAACGGCACCTACCTGAACGAGGAGCTGCTGGAGTCGCCGCGGCCGCTGCACCCCGGCGACCGCGTCAGGATCGGCGAGTCTGAATTCACCTTCGAGGTGGACTAGGTGATCGAGCACGGCGTCATCCGAGCAGCGCACACGACCGTGGGGGCCACCCTCTGATGCTGCGCGTCGTCGAGCAGTACGCGAGCAGCGACACCGGGCGCCAGCGGCGCGCCAACGAGGACTCGCTGCTGGCTCGCGCGCCGCTGTTCGTCGTCGCCGACGGGATGGGCGGCGCCCAGGCGGGCGAGGTCGCCTCACGGATCGCAGTCGACGCCTTCGGCGACGGGATCGCCGATGGGGGCGAGCCCGAGGGCCGGCTCGCGGAGAGGGCGCTCGCCGCGAACGCGCGCATCCACGAGCTCTCGCACAGCAACGCCGAGCAGGCCGGAATGGGCACGACCCTCACCGCCGTCTACGTCGCGCCGCAGGAGATCGCGATCGCCCATGTCGGCGACAGCCGCGCCTACTGCCTGCGCGATCGTCAGCTGACGCGCCTGACCGACGACCACTCGCTCGTCGATGAACTGATGCGTCAGGGGAAGATCAGCCCCGAGGAAGCCGCCGAGCATCCGCAGCGCTCGGTGATCACGCGCGCGCTCGGTCCAGAGCCGGCGGTTGAGATCGACACCCGCTCCTACCAGGGTCGCGCCGGGGACGTCTACCTGCTGTGCAGCGATGGGCTGACGACGATGGTGCCAGAGCCGCGCCTGCTGGAGCTGCTGCTCGAGAACCCACGCCTGCGCGACGCCGGCGAGGCCCTGATCGCGGCCGCGAACGAGGCCGGCGGCCGCGACAACATCACGGTGGTGCTGTTCCGCCTCGAGGACACAGCGCTCGATGACCCCGGCGCGAGCCCCGAGACAGCCAGCCACGAGGCCGCCGGCGAGCAGAGCGCGCAGGCAGCTGCGACGGGCCTCTCGCCAGATGCCGGCGGCTCCGCCGGTGCGCACGCGCCCTCCGCTGCCGACGCGGGTCCCGCCGCCAGCGAGGCCGCGCGCGCGGGGCCCGCGGTGCTCGAGTCCTTCGTGCCGTCCTCCGCCTCGCCTGCGCCTGCGCCGAGCGTCGTCCGTCGACGCTATCCGCGCGCCCCCGCCTCGCACGCGCCACAGGCCGGACGCCGGCGCACGCGACTCCGGCGCGCGGGAGTGAGCGCGATCCTCATCGCCGTGCTCGGCGTGATCGCCGCGGGCGCCTACCTGGCGCTGCAGTCGGTGTACTTCATCGGCACGAACAGCCGTGGCCTGATGACCCTCTATGAGGGCGTGCCCTACCAGCTGCCGGGGGGCATCAAGCTCTACAGCGTCGACTACGTCTCGGGCGTCCCCGCCTCTTCGCTGCCCGCCCAGCGCAGGCGCACGCTGCTCGATCACTCGCTGCGCTCGGAAGCGAAGGCCACGAGCCTCCTGCGCAGCCTCGAACTCGGGCAGCTGCAGTGAACCGCCCGATCATCCGCCTGTTCGGCCTGGTCGTGGTGCTGTTCGCGTTGCTGGTCGCGTTCACCTCGCGCTGGACGATCTTCGAAGCGAGCTCGCTGCGCGAGAACGCCCTCAACCGGCGCGCCCTGCTCGAGCAGGAACGGATCCGCCGGGGCCCGATCCTCGCCGCCGACGACAGCGTGCTCGCACACAGCGTGCGCGGCCGCGAAGACACCTACAGGCGCACCTACCCGAGCGGCGGGCTGTTCGCGCAGGCGGTCGGCTACTCGTTCACCGACCTCGGCCAGGCGGGCCTCGAGCGCTATCGCAATGCGCCACTGAACGGCGAATCGAACGCGAACGACCTGCAGTCGGTCCTCGACCAGCTCCAGGGCAAGCGTCGCGAAGGCGATGAAGTCATCACCACCCTGAACCCGGCCGCCCAGCGGACGGCCCTGGCCGCGCTGGGCGAACATCGCGGCGCCGTCGTCGCGCTCGAACCCGCGAGCGGCGCGGTCACCGTCATGGCCTCGACGCCGAGCTTCAACCCCAACCAGCTCAGCTCGGTCCGGGCCTATGAAAAGCTCGCCCACGACAGCGCCCGCACGCCGCTCGTCAATCGCGCAACCCAGTTCGGCTATGCGCCGGGCTCGACCTTCAAGGTGGTCACCGCCACCGCCGCGATCGACTCCGGCGAGTACACGCCCGAATCGACGGTCAGCGGGCGCGACGGCGTGCTCGTCTCGGGCGTGCCGCTTTCGAACGACGACCACGAGAGCTTCGGCGATCTGACGCTCACGCAGGCGCTGGTCAAATCCGTCAACACCGTCTATGCACAGGTCGCAGAACACGTCGGCAAGAGCACGATGGCTCGCTACATGAGGCGCTTCGGCTTCGATCGCAAACCCGAGCTCGACTATCCGGCCGATCAGATGTCGGCCAGCGGCGAGTACCTCGGCCAGCGCCTGATCCCGCCGACGAGCCGCTTCGTCGACGTCGGCCGGATGGGCATCGGGCAGGACAAACTCCAGGTCACGCCGCTGCAGATGGCGCAGGTGGCCGCCGCGGTCGCCAATCACGGGCGCCTGATGGCGCCCCATCTGACCTCGCGAATCGTCGATCCCGAAGGGCGCACCGTCCTGACCGTGCACCCGCGCGTCCAATCGGTGGTGATGAAGCCGGAGACCGCCACCGAGTTGACGACGATGATGGAAGCGGTCGTGCGCGAAGGCACCGGCACCAGCGCTCAGATTCCAGGCGTTCAGGTGGCCGGCAAGACCGGCACCGCCGAGACGCAGATCGGGACCGCGATCAACAACGTCTGGTTCATCGCCTTCGCTCCCGCCTCGCACCCGCGCGTGGCGCTGGCCGTCACGCTGCAGGGCGTGCCCGGACAGGGCGCCGCGTTCGCCGCGCCGGTCGCGCGCGAAGTGATCGAAACCCTGCTGAGGTCGCCCACGTGATCGAGCCCCAGACAGTGATCGACGGGCGCTACCGCGTGCTCTCGCGGATCGGCTCGGGCGGCATGGCGGATGTGTACCTCGCCGAGGATCTGCTGCTCGGGCGCCAGCTCGCGGTGAAGGTGCTGCACCAGCACTTCGCTGAGGACCAGGAGTTCGTCGAGCGCTTCCGCCGCGAGGCCTCGAGCGCTGCTGGGCTGTCGCACCCGAACATCGTCGGCATCTTCGACCGCGGCGAGTGGAACGGCACCTACTACATCGCGATGGAGTACGTGCCCGGCGTGTCGCTGAAGGCGCTCGTGCGCGAACACGGTCCGCTCGATCCGATCAGCGCGATCGACATCGCGATCCAACTGCTGCACGCCGCCCGCTTCGCTCACGCGCGCGGGGTGATCCATCGCGATCTCAAGCCCCACAACGTGATCCTCGACGAGGAGGGCCGGGCGCGGGTGACCGACTTCGGCATCGCCCGGGCCGGCGCCTCGGACATGACGCTCACGGGCTCGATCATGGGCACCGCCCAGTACCTGTCTCCCGAGCAGGCACAGGGACAGGCGGTCAGCGCCCGCTCAGACCTGTACTCGATCGGCGTGATCCTGTACGAGCTGCTTGCGGGGACGGTGCCGTTCGACGGCGAGACCGCGGTCGCGATCGCCTTCAAGCAGGTGTCCGTTCAGCCGCAGCCCCCGAGCTCCGTGAACCCGGCCGTCCCGCAGGTGCTCGACGAGATCGTGCTGCGCGCACTCGCCAAGGAGCCCGCGGCGCGCTTTGCGAACGCCGACGAGTTCATCGCGGCGCTGCGCGCCGCCCGCTCGCAGCTGCCGGCCAGCACCGCCACGAGCGTCCTTGCGCCCGCCCCCGAGGATCAGGCCCACGCCGTCGGCGCAGCCGCCGCCGGGGCCGCGATCGTGCCGGCGGGGATGGCGCTGTCCACGCGCGCCCCCGGCGCGCTGTTGATGCCTCCCGACGGACCTGATCCGGGCGGCTCGGGGACGAACGGTCCCGAGGATCGCTCGGACACGCGCCGCCGGATCCTGTGGGGGGCCGGCATCGCCGCAGTGGCGGCGGCCGCGGTCGCGCTCGTGCTGCTGCTGCCCTCCTCCTCTCCCTCGCGCGTCATCGTGCCCGGCGTCGCGGGCGAGGGCGAAGCGGCCGCCAGCGCCACGCTCGAGCGCGCCGGCCTGGTCGCGGTGCCGGTCCTGCGCTCGAGCGCGAGCGTGCCGAGCGGGGTCGTGATCAGCCAGAGCCCGCCTTCTGGCACCGACGTCGCCAAGGGCTCGCGCGTCACGATCTCGGTTTCCACCGGCCCGAGCAGCTCGGCCCTGCCCGACGTCGTCGGTCTGACGGCCGACAAGGCCAGCGCCAAGCTCAAATCGGCTGGCTTCAAGCCCACGACCGAAACGCAGTCCAGCACGCGCGTCAGCGACGGGCACGTGATCTCGACCGACCCCAGCGCCGGCACCGAGCTGCAGGCTGGCAGCCCCGTCACGGTGATCGTCTCCAGCGGGCCCGCACAGACCACCGTGCCGAATGTCGTCGGGCAGTCGCGCGCCGACGCCGAAGCGGCCCTGACAGGCGCCGGGCTGAAGGTGGGGGCGGTGGCGCAGCAGCCTTCGAGCCAACAGTCGCCCGGGACCGTCCTGGCGCAGGCCCCCGAAGCCGGCGCCTCGCTTGCGCAGGGCGCGAGCGTGGAACTGACCGTCGCGCAGGCTCCGAAGGAAATCGCGGTCCCCAGCGTCGTCGGCCAGAGCGAGGCGCAGGCCGCAGCCTCCCTCGGGCGGGCCGGCTTCACGCCGAACACCAAGACTCAGACGACCAGCGAAGCCTCGCAGGTGGGAACGGTGCTGGCGCAGT
Organism: uncultured Solirubrobacterales bacterium; assembly: GCA_963706765.1. Classification (GTDB taxonomy): domain Bacteria; phylum Actinomycetota; class Thermoleophilia; order Solirubrobacterales; family Solirubrobacteraceae; genus Palsa-744. The sequence continues at coordinate 1,659,459 of OY970168.1, forward strand.
CGCCCGCCGCCGGTCACAAGGCCCGCCGCGGTGCAACCGTCACGATCACGATCGGGACGCTCGGACCGCAGACGACCCCCACCACCACACCCACGACCACCCCTTCGACCCCCGCCTCGCCGCCCGCGGCAGCGCCCGGCGCGACGCCGTGAGCCCGCCGTTGACCGTCGCCGTGCTGGCCGGCGGGCGCTCATCCGAGCACGAGGTGTCGCTGTCCTCCGGCGCCGCCATCGGCGCGGGTCTGCGCGGCGGCGGCCTGCAGGCGATCGCGATCGAGATCGGTCGCGACGGCGTCTGGCGTCGTGACGGCGAGGAGCTGATCCTGCGCCCAGGCGGCGGCCTGCTGGGGGTCGACGTCGCGTTTCCAGCGCTGCACGGCCCATTCGGCGAGGACGGGGCGGTGCAGGGGCTGTTGGAGATGCTCGATGTCCCCTACGTCGGCGCCGACGTCGCGGCCTCGGCGCTGTGCATGGACAAGGTGATGTTCAAGCGGCTGATGTCCACCGCCGGGCTGCCCCAGGTGCCCTATCTGGGCGTCCGCGAGCCGCGCTGGCGCGCCGCGCGCGAGCAGACGCTGCGCGAGATCGCCGCGCTGTGCCTGCCGGTGTTCGTCAAGCCGGCCCATCTCGGCTCCTCGGTGGGCATCGTCAAGGCGGCCGACCCGGCCGAGGCGGCCGCGGCGCTGGATGGCGCCTTCGTCCACGATGAGCTGGCGATCGTCGAGGCGTGCGCGTCCGGCATCGAGGTCGAGTGCGGCGTGCTCGGCGTGGGACCGCAGGATCTCAACGGCGATCGACCGCCCGCGGCGAGCCGTGCCGGCGCGCAGCCGGTCCTCGAGGCGCTCGCCTCCGAGCCGGGCGAGATCATCTATCCGGGCGAGTTCTACGACTACGAGGCCAAGTACACGCCAGGGGGGATGGAGTTGATCATCCCCGCCAGGATCTCGCCGGGCGCGCGCGCACGGGTGATGGAGCTCGCGGTCGCGACGTTCCTGCAGACCGGCTGCGAAGGGCTCGCACGGGTCGACTTCTTCGTCGACGGCGAGCGGGTGCTCGTCAACGAGCTCAACACGATGCCGGGCTTCACGCCGACGAGCGTCTACGCGAAGCTGCTCGCTGCCTCGGGCGTCCCCTACCCGGAGCTGCTCGAGCGTCTCTGCCGGCTTGGGATCGCGCGCCACCGCGACCGCGCGCGTCGCCGCCACTAGCGAAACAGTGTCAGCCCGGCGATTTCAGCCGCCTGGCGTGAGGGCGGCAGCTTGACGATCCAGAACAGGTAGTAGCGGTAGGCGCTGGTTGGGGCCAGGGCGATCCGCGTGCTCGCGGCGATCGTCTGGGCGGGCGCCAGCTGCGACCAGCCGCGCTGTGTCAGCGCCGTGGTGTTGCCAAACGACAGTTCCTGGTCGAAACGGTTGGCGGCGTAGATCGCGGCGGACAGCCCCGGCGTCGGCGTCTGGACCTCGATCGCGCGCGCCTGCACCCCCGGCGATGCGTCGAGATACACGCCGATGCCGGGCTTGCCCGCAAGCGTCCCTTCGAGGTAGTGCTCGGTGCTCCAGGTGGTGTTCGGGTCGCCGTCGAGCACGTTCGAGACCTGCGAGGGGTGTTCGGGCCCCGTGCCGAAGGGGTTGTATGAGTGGGCTGCCGTCTGTCCGAGGTCGACCGCGCGCAGGCCGCCGACGGCATGGACGTTCGGGGTTACGCCGCGGTGGGTGTGGCCGGCCGCGAGCACCAGCACGAGCGCAACGGCGGCGGCGATCAGAGCGATCGTCGCGATCCAGCGGGCGGGATGACGCATGCGCCAGGGCAGCATCCGCCGCGAGCTGCGGGGCAGAGTCCGCAGCACGCTCGTGACCTCGCCCGTCGCCTGGCCGGAGCGCGAGGCCTCGACCGCGAGCGCCTCCTCGAGGTCGGCGACCATCGCGCCGGCGCTCGGGTAGCGCTCGTCGAGGTCCACTGCCGTCGCCCGTTCCACAACGGCGGCGGTTGCCGCCGAGACTTCGGGGCGGCGCGCCTGCACATCGGGCACGCGCTCGCGCACGTGGCGCATCGCCACCGCGACCGGGGTCTCGCCGCTGAATGGCACCTCGCCGGTCAGCATCTCGTACAGCACCACCCCGAGCGCGTAGATGTCCGACTGACCCGTGACCGGCTGGCCGAGCGCCTGCTCGGGGGAGACGTAGTCGGTGGTTCCCAGCACCCGTCCGTCCATCGTCAGACCCTCCTCGGTGAGGGTCCGCGCGATCCCGAAGTCGGTGATCTTCGCCGAGCCTTCGCTGTCGATCAGGATGTTCTGCGGCTTGACGTCACGGTGCACGATCATGCGCTCGTGAGCCGCGCCGAGCGCCCGCGCGATCTCGATCGCGTACGCGATCGCCTGCGAGATCTCGAGCGGGCCCTCGCGCCGGATCAGCTGCTTGAGCGTCTCGCCTTCGACGTATTCGAGGACGATGTAGGGGGTCCCGCCCAACGGATGGCCGGTGATCTCCTCCTCACCCGAGGGCTCCTCGCCGGCGTCGATCACGGTGACGATGTGCGCGTGGTTCAGCTGGGCGAGCGCGCGCGCCTCGCGGCGAAAGCGCTCGAGCTGGGCGGAGTCGGCAGCGATCTCGCGGTGCATCAGCTTGATCGCGACCGGGCGTTCGAGGACCGTATCGAACGCGCGGTACACGGTCGACATGCCACCGCGACCGATCTCGGCGTCGAGGCGGTAGCGGCCCCCGAGCAGCGTTCCGAGCAGGCTCATCACCTGCATTGTGCGCGCCCACGTGCACGTAGGCGGACGATCGCCAGAGCGGCCAGCAGGCAGCGGTAGCCGGCGTAGGGCGCCAGCGGCAGCGAGCCGAAGGGTGGGCGGCGCAGGACCTGCGCGCTCGCAAGCGTCGAGATGAACGCACTCGCGACACCCGCGACCAGCACCCTGGCATTGACCGCGCGTGCGCAAGGGCCCGTCCCGGGAGCTCTCAGCAGGCGCCAGCCCTTCAGCGCGCTTGCGCCGAGGATCACCGGCAGCGCCGCGTGCCAGGACAGCTCGGCCGCATCGCCGCGGGCGAAGCCTCGCGCCCGCGCCACCGTCAGCGCGGCGCCGCTGCGAGAGACGCCCGGCATCAGCGCGAGCGCCTGGGCGACCCCGAGCGCGAGGCCGTCGCGCGGCCCGGCCTGCTCTCGCCCGCGCCGCCCGCCGCCCGCCGGGTGCGCGTCGGCGAGCGCCATCGCCAGCGCCCCGATCAGCAGGCCGGCCGCGATCGAGCCGGGGCCGCCGAGCCTGCGCTCGATCGTGCGCTCCAGCGCGAGCCCCGCCAGCGCGGGCGGCGCCAGCGACAGCGCGATCGTCGCAATCTGGCGGGCGTCCAGGCGCGAGAGCTCTGCACGGAGCTCACGGCGCATGTCGATCGCCAGCGCCGCGCCGGCGCCTGCGTGCAGTGCCACCTCGAGAGCCTTGCGCAGCTCCCCGTCGAGCGTCGCATAGCCGCTGCCGGCGAGCCAGGGGATCAGCGTCGTGTGTCCCGAGGAGGACACGGGCAACAGCTCGGTTGGCCCCTGCAGGGCCCCGAGCGCGATCGCATCGCGCAGGGACAGATCCCGTCGCGCCCGCGTCGACATCGCGCTCAGCTCGGGTCGGTGAGCGGCGGCGAGTCGGCGCCGGTACCGGTCGAGCCGCGCCTGCGTCGGCGTACCACCGCGTAGACGATCGCCACCACGATCAACGCCAGCACGATGTAGTCGACGTACTCGAAGCCCTTGCGCACGTTCTTCCAATCGCTGCCCAGCGCATGTCCGGCGATCGCCAGCGCGATCACCCACGGGAGGGTGCCGATCAGGGACAGCACCGTGAAGCGCACGAACGGCATCTTCGCCACGCCGGCGGGCAGTGACACGAACGCGCGGATCACCGGCACCAGCCGGCCGAACAGCACCACGGGCTCGCCGTGGCGTTCGAACCAGCGTTCAGCGCGCCCGATCTGCGCCGGCGTGACATGCACCGCCGTGCCGTGGCGTTCGAGCAGCTCCAGGCGCCCCGCCCGCCCGACGCCGTACGCGATCCAGGAGCCGACCATCGAGCCGATCACCCCCGCAAGCACGATCCCGACCATCGTCAGGTGGTGCTGGGAGGCGCTCTGGCCGGGGTCGGCGACCGCAAAGCCGGCGAACAGCATCACGACCTCGGAGGGAATCGGAATGCAGGCGCTCGACAGCGCCATCAGGACGAATATTCCCGGGAGTCCGGCATCGCGCACGAAGTGCGACGTTTCGTTTACGACCGTTTCCGAGATCGAGGCGATCACGAGCATCGGTCGGCGAACGATAGCGTGGGGGCCCACTGCCGCTGCCGATGCGCGTCTGGATCGACCTCACCAACAGCCCCCACGTACTGGTCATGCGCCCGGTGATCGAACGCCTGCGCGCCGACGGCCACGACGTGCGCGTCACCGCACGGGACTTCGCCCAGACGCTCGAGCTGTGTGAGCGCTTCGGCATCGAGCACCAGGCGATCGGCCACCATCGCGGCGAGCGCCTCGCGGCCAAGGCGAGCGGGTTGGCGTCTCGCTCGAGCGCGCTGGTCCGTTATGTGCTCGCCGACGCCCGCGAGGCGAACGGGCGGCGCTTCGACATCGCGCTTGGCCACGGCTCCAACGACGTGTCGGTGGCCTCTGCGGCGCTGAGAATCCCGTCGGCGACGATGTTCGACTACGAGTGGGCGGCGGTGCAGCACCACGTCAACTGCCGCCTGGCACGCGCCGTGGTGGTGCCCGAGGCGATCCCGCCCGAGCGTCTGCGCCAGTATGGCGCGGACGGCAAGGTCCGGCCCTATCCGGGCCTCAAGGAGGAGTACTACCTCGCGGACTTCGAGCCCGACCCGGCGATCCTGGTCGAGCTCGCGCTCGACCCCGCGCGTCCGATTCTGGTCGTGCGCACGCCGCCCGAGGTGTCGCTGTATCACCGCTTCGAGAACGACCTGTTCGCGGCCGTGCTCGACCGCGTGGCGCAGGCGGCGGCGAGCGAGGGGGTGCAACCGGTCGTGCTGCCGCGGACCGAGCGCCAGCGCGCCGAGCTCACGAGCGTGCCCGGCTTCGTCGTCCCGCCACACGCGATCGACGCCCAGTCGCTGATCGCATACGCGGACCTCGTCGTATCTGCCGGTGGCACGATGAACCGCGAGGCGGTCGCGCTCGGCGTGCCCGTGCTCAGCACATTCGAGGGGCGCCTCGGCGCGGTCGATGAGCAGCTGATCGCCAGTGGACGCCTGCACCGGCTCGAGGACGCCCAGCAGCTGCGCTTCGCCAAGCGCGCCTCGGCGCCCGCGGCCGAGAGAATCCGGCGCGACCCTCAGGTGCTGATCGAGTTGTTGCTCTCTCCGCTCGCGGGCCTAGAATCTCGGTGATGCGCCGACGTATTCGCGCGGCCGCGCTGTTGCCCCTGTATCGCCGTTCCATTCCCCAGCTCGCCTGCGACGGAGTGCTGGTGGCGCTGGCGTACTTCCTGGCGTTCCAGCTGCGCTTCGACAGCGGCCCCACGGGCCACTACGCCACCCTGCGCGACCGCACGATCTGGTGGGTGCTGCTCGGCAGCCTGCCGGTGCTGGTGCTGGCGCGCGTGTATCAGCGCCGCTGGCGCTACTCCAGCCAGCGCGACTACGAGGCGGTCGCGCGCGCGATCGTCGCGATCGTGCTGTTCACGACCGTCGGCATCGAGGTGCTGCGCCCGGTGCAGCGCTACTCCGAGCACGGCACCGCGGCGGTCGGGCTGCCGAACGGCGTGATCGTCCTGTTCCTGCTGCTGTGCCTGCTGTTCCTGGTCGGCGTGCGGGTGCTCGCCCGCACGGTCTACGAGCGCCGGCCGCTGGCCGCCTTCGGCGGCGCCTCTGCGCGGTTGCGCCGTGTCCTGATCGTGGGCGCTGGCGACGGCGGCAGGCTCGTGCTCAGGGAGATAACTCGCAATCGACAGCTCGGACTGACCCCGGTCGGCTTTCTCGACGACGACCCCGCCAAGCGCAACCTGCGCATCGACGGGGTGCGGGTGCGCGGGAACACCGAAGACGAGCTCGCGCGAATCCTCGACGAAGCCGCACCCGACGAACTCCTGATCGCGATCCCCTCGGCACCCGGCTCGACCCGCGCGCGCGTCGTGCGCGAGTGCCGCGCCCGCGGGATCTCGGTGCGGACGCTGCCGACGGTCTTCGAGCTGTTGCGCGAGCAGGGCACGATCGCGCGCCAGATCCGCGAGGTGCGCGTCGAGGACGTGCTCGGCCGCGAGCCGGTGCAGATCGAGCTCGAGCGCGTCGGCGCCTATCTGGCCGAGGAGACGGTGCTGGTCACCGGCGCCGGCGGCTCGATCGGGGCCGAGCTGTGCCGCCAGATCGCGCGCGTCGGCCCGCGCAAGCTGGTCCTGCTCGACCACGCCGAGGACAACCTGTTCCAGATCGAGCGCGAGCTGCTCGACGAGCGCCACCTGCAGCCGTCGGTGCTCGCGGCCGTGCTCGCCGACTGCAAGGAAGAGGAGCGCATGCGCGAGGTCCTCTCCGAGCACCGTCCGACGGTGATCTTCCACGCGGCCGCCTACAAGCACGTCGGGCTGATGGAGGCGAACCCGGTCGAGGCGGTGCGCAACAACGCGATCGGCACCCGCGTCGTCGCGCACGTCGCGGGCCAGCTGCAGGTGCGTCGCTTCGTGCTCGTCTCGACCGACAAGGCGGTCGCGCCGGCCACCGTGATGGGCGCGTCGAAGGCGCTCGCCGAGTTCGCGCTCGAGGCCGCCGCGACGCGCTTTCCGGGTACGCGCTTCAACGCGGTGCGCTTCGGCAACGTGCTCGGCTCCTCGGGCAGCGTCGTGCCGATCTTCGAAGGGCAGATCGCCCGCGGCGGACCGGTGACCGTGACCGACGAGCGTATGACGCGCTACTTCATGACGATTCCGGAGGCCGTGCACCTGATCATCCAGTCTGGATCGCTCGGCGCGATCACCACTTTGCCGCGCGCAGAGGTGTTCGTGCTCGACATGGGCGAGCCGGTCCGGATCGTCGAGCTCGCGCGCGCGATGGTCGAGCTGTCCGGGCTCGATCCTGACCGAGACATCGAGATCGAGATCGTGGGGCGCCGCGCCGGCGAGAAGCTCCACGAGGCGCTGTTCAACGACTACGAGCGCGCGCTGCCCACCGCCGCCGAGAAGATCCTGCTGGCCGAGCGCGCCCCACTGCAGGCCGAGCGGGTCGAGACGATGTTCGCCGAGATCGGGCTGCTGGTGCTCGAAGGAGATGCCGCGGGCCTCGCGGCCAAGGTGTCAGCGCTGTCGGCGACCCGCATCCAGGGCGGGACCCCGGCCGCGGTGCCCGCGCCGCCCGTCTCTGGGCCCAGCGCGAGCGCCGGCGCTGGCGAGGGCGAGCGCCGCAGCACGCCTGAGCCGCTCGTACACTCCCCAGATTCATGACTGCAGTCCTGACGCCCGCGCTGTCGCTCTCGGACTCGTTCACGAAGGTCGGAGCGATCGCCGCCTTCGTGGCGCTGCTCGGCATCGCGATCCTGTCGCTGCTCGTGTTCGCGCAGGCCCGCGAGCTCAAGCGCCTGCGCGATTGGGCCGGCAGGGCGCCTGAGCGCGCAGTCGAGCTCGAGCAGCGCGTCAGCGCCGACGCGGCTGCCCGCCTGCAGCGGCCGGTCCCGGTCCCGCCGGTGCGGCCGATTCCGCGAGCGACACCGCTGAACCCGCGCCAGCCCGCGAGCGCGGCGCCTGTCACCCAGGCCGGGGCTCCACAGCCCGTGGCTCAGGGCGCCCCTGCGCAGACAGGCGCGCAGCCAGCGACCGTGCCTGCGATCTCCGCCCAGAGCCCGGCTGTGGCCGGCCCCGGCGTACCCGTGAGCGCAGCCGCTGCAGGGGCCGCAGCCGCGTCAGCGGGGCCGGTGCCCGCTGCCGCCGCGCCGGCGCAGGCAGGCCCCGCGGCGACTCAGGGGCCCGTGGGACAGGCAGGGGCGGGAGCCGCCGCTCAGGCCGGCGACGGGGCGACGCTCGCGCCTGCGACCCCTGCGGCAGCGGCCTCGCTGCCGAGCGGGGCTCGGGCCAGCGGGGCGCCCGCCGAAGCTGCGCCCGCCGCGAGCCCTCAGGGATTTGCCCCCGCGCCGGCGACGGCCGCAGCCGCAGCGGCGCAGATGGGCACCGGACGTGCGCCCCAGACGCCGGTGCCGCCGCCCGGGACACCGATCGGTGGACCCGCACCGGCGACCGGCGAGACCGGCCCTCCGGCGGGCGCCTCACCGTCGCCGCGCGCCGGTTCGGGCGCCTCCTCGGCATCTTCAGCGACGACGCCTCCCGTCGTGGGAGCCCCCGCCGCGAGCACCGCAGGGGCTCGCTCAGCAGCCGCGCCGGTAGCCGAGGGATCGTCTGCCCCCGCGAGCACTGCCGCGGGAGCGCCGCCGATCGCCTCTCCGCGATCGCCGCTGCCGCCCGCGCCCGGATCGCCAACTGCGGCGCCCGCACCCGCGAGCTCTGCGTCGACCCCAGCGCCGCCGGCGGGCGCCGCCGGCGGGCGGCCCTCCGCGCCGCCCGCGCCCGCGCCGTCGCGCTCGCGCGTGGCCGCAGCCGCAATCGGCGCCGGCGCGGCGCCGGCGGCCGCAGAGCGCCGGGCAGCTTCTCCGCGTGGAGCGTCCCAGCGGACCGCCGCTGGCGCCTCGACGCCCGCGGGCGCCGGACGCGGGGCGCGGATGCCTGCCGACGCAACCGTCAGCCGCACGAGCAGGCGCTCGCCACGACGGCGAACGCTCGCGATCGCCGCGACGGCGCTGGCGGGCGTGGTCGTGATCGTGCTGGTCGTCTCCGCCCTCGGCAGCAGCAGCTCGGGGCCGAAGACGGGCACGCACGCCCAGAGCACGAGCCCACGCACACACACGCGGGGCACGCGTCACTCCTCCGCGCCGGCGCATCACGAACGCTCGGCACCTACGCTCAGCCCCGCGGAAACCCAGGTGGCTGTGCTCAACGGCACGGCTACGGCGGGTCTCGCGCACCGCATCTCCGCGAGCCTGCAGCAGAGCGGGTACTCGCAGGCGACGCCGCTCGACGGTGTTCCGCCCGGAACGCGCCAGACGACTGTCGTGGAGTACTCCTCCGGGCACCGCAGCGAAGCGTCCGGCGTCGCGCACGCGCTCGGTGTATCGCAGGTCGAGCCAATGGAAGCCTCCGTGTCCGCGCTCGTCAACGGCTCGACAGTCGTGGTGGTTGCGGGTCTCGACAAGGCCACGCCAGCAGGCGCCGCCGAAGCGTCGTCCTCGTCGTCCAACGAAGCGGTCCCGTGACCGCGCCGAGATAGCCGGCTTCCTCGATATCCCGTCGCGCTCGGCCAAGCCGCGCGAGCACGGGATCACGCACGTGATCGACAGGGGTCTGTCGGTCGCCGAGGTCGACGGCCTGCTCGAGGTCGCCGGCGCGAGCGTCGACATCGTCAAGCTCGGCTGGGGAACCGCCCTCGTGAGCGCGAACCTCAAGCCGAAGCTCGAGCGCTACGCGGCCCACGACATTCCCGTGGTGCTCGGCGGCACGCTCACCGAGCTCGCCATCCGTCAGGGTCGCGTGGAGGGCCTGACCGCCTGGCTGAAAGAGCTGGGGCTGCGGCACGTCGAGGTCTCGGACGGGACGATCACGCTCGACGGCGAGCTCAAGACGCACCTGATCCGCCAGCTCGCCTCGCACTTCACGGTGCTCTCGGAGGTCGGCAACAAGGACGCGGACTTCATCATGGCGCCCTACGTCTGGGTCGAACAGATCGAACGCGACCTGCAGGCGGGGGCATGGAAGGTGATCGCCGAGGCCCGTGAGTCGGGGACCGCGGGCATCTACCGCGCCGACGGTGAGGTCCGAACGGGGTTGATAGACGAGATCGTCCATGCGGTCGACGAGCAGAAGCTGATCTTCGAGGCGCCCAAACGCGAGCAGCAGGTGTGGCTGTTGCACCGCTTCGGAAGCGAGTGCAATCTCGGCAACATCGCACCCGACGACGTGCTCTCGCTCGAGACGTTGCGCCTCGGGCTGCGCTCTGACACCGTCGAGCGGTTCGCCCGGGACGGCAGGGATTGAGCGTCAGTGCGAGGGCATCGGCGCCACCGGCACTCGTGACACCGACACGAACCGCCACAGAGACGCTCGCCCGGGTCACGTTCGCGGCACTCGTGCTCGCCTGCTTCGCGGCGTTCTTCATCACGCAGCGGCTGAAGCACACTCCCACCGCGGTGCAGCGTTTCCAGCTCACGCCCCGCTTCTCGCCTACGCCCGCAGGGCGGATCAAAGAAGCCCGGATCTCGTTCAAGCTCGCCGAGGCCGATGCGGCCACGGTGACGATCGAGGACTCCGCCGGCGACACCGTCGCGACGCTGGTGCGCGGATTCCCGCTGCAGCGCTACAAACAGTTCTCGCTGCGCTGGAACGGTCGCAGGGGAAGCGCGCGCGGCTACACACTCGTGCACACGTCCGGGCGCGCCTCGAGCGCCGGCATCACCAGCGTGAAACCAGACAACGATGGCGCGCTCGCGCCGGCCGGGGACTATCGGGTGCGGGTGAGCCTTCGCAGGCAGCATCGCTCCGTGCTCTCGCCGCGCGAGTTGACGCTGGTGCACTGATGGCGCTCGAGATCGGCGCTGCCGCGGTGGGGGCGGCGGCGGTGCTCGTGCTGCTCGTGCTGCTGATGCGGCGCGAGCCGAACGCCCTGCCGCTGCTGGCGATCGCTGCGCTGCCGTTCAGGCTGCCGATCTCCGCCGACGGCAGGACCGTGAACCTGCTGATCCCGCTGTATCTGGTGGTAGCCGCCGGCACGCTCGTCTGGCTGGTTCCGCGTGCGCTGCGCGAGCGGCCCCGCGCCGGCGACCGGCGCGCCGCGGATGACGCGCGCGCGCCGCAACGTGCATCGCTGCGCCAGCCGCGCGCCTGGCTCGCGCCGCGCGGCCTCGAGCTGCTGCTGCTCACGGCTGTGGCGCTGTATGCGCTGCAGGGCCTCTACTCGAGCGACCACGCCAAGGCGGCTGAGAACCTGGCGTTCTTCTACGTGCCCTTCGGGCTGCTGTTCCTGCTGCTGCGGGACGTGCACTGGACGCGCCCGCTGGTGCTCTGGTGTCTGGCGGTCGCGGTCGTCCTCGCGGTCGCATTCGCGGGCGTCGGATTCATCGAGTACGCGCGCAAGGAACTGTTCCTGAACCCGAAGGTGGTCGCGGCGAACGAGTACGACAACTACTTCCGCGTCAATTCGCTGTTCTTCGACCCCAACATCTATGGGCGCTTTCTGGCGCTCGTGATGATCGCGGTGACAGCGGTCGTGCTGTGGAGCTCACAACGCCGCTGGGTGCTGGCGGGCGCGGGCGTGCTGGCGTGGCTGCTGGTGGGCCTGATCACGAGCTTCTCGCAGTCGAGCATCGCCGCGCTGCTGCTCGGGCTGGCGGTGCTTGCCGCGTATCGCTGGAACGTGCGCGCGACCGTGTACGCGTCCGTCGCGCTGGTCGCTGCCGCGCTGGTGGTCGTCGCCGTCGCGCCGGCGAGCCTGCACTTCGGCTTGAAGGGCTCGGGCGGCTCCACCAGCAACGCGACCAGTGGGCGCACGAAGCTGATCTCCGGGGGCCTCGAACTGTTCGCCCAGCGGCCGCTGTTCGGCTACGGCTCGGGATCGTTCGAAACCGAGTACAAGCTCGAGCGCAGCACCAACGCCGAGAACGCCACCTCGGCCTCGCACACGATCGCGGTGACCGTCGCCGCCGAGCAGGGCCTGATCGGCGTCGCCGTGTACATCGCGCTGCTGGTGTCGGCGTTTGCCGTTCTGTTCACCGGCGCGGGGCGCTCGCCGCCGCGGATCGCGCTGGCGGCGTGCTTCGCAGCGTTGGTGCTGCACACCTTCACCTATGCCGACTTCCTCGAGGATCCGGTCACCTGGACGCTGCTCGGCCTCGGTGTCGCATTCGCGCGTCGGCCGGGGTTCTGGCAGGACGGCGTCGCGCCGGTCGCGGCAGAGCCGATCGGCGTCGGTCAGGCGCAGCCGGGATAGAGGTGCCCGCGGCCGGCGCCAAAGCGCGCGGCGGGCGCTGTGGCGATCTGGGAGAGTGCTGTGCATGGCGAGCTACTCGCTCAGCGGGAAGCTGGCCCTCGTCACCGGGGGCGCCCGTGGGATCGGGTTTGCGACGGCACGCGCGCTGGTGGCGCGCGCCGCCGCCGTTGCGATCGTCGACCTCGACGAGGAGACGGCGGCCGAAGCGGCCGCCCAGCTGCACGACTCGAAGGCGTTCGGCATCGGCGCCGACGTCAGCGATCGCGGCGCGATGCAGCGCGCGGTGGCGACGGTCGTCGAGCGCTGGGGCGGGCTCGACGTGGTGGTGGCCAATGCCGGGGTGATCTCGCGCGTGGCGACGTTTCGAGCGATGGCCAACGAGAACTTCGAGCGCGTGCTCGAGGTCAACCTGATGGGCGTCTGCCGTACCGTCGACGCGGCGCTGCCCGAGATCGTGCGCCGTCGCGGCCATGTCGTGGTGATCTCCTCGGTATACGCGTTCATGAACGGCCTCGGCGCCTCCCCCTACGCGATGAGCAAGGCGGCGGTCGAGCAGTTCGGACGCGCGCTGCGGGTCGAGCTCGTGCCGCATGGAGCGAGCGCGAGCGTCGCCTACTTCGGCTTCATCGACACCGAGATGGTCCGCAAAGCGCTCGACGCCGACGATCTCGCCAACCAGATGATGGACTTCTTTCCCAAGCCGCTGCACAAGCGCCTGGCGCCGACGGTGGCCGGCGAGGCGATCGTGCGCGGCATCGAGCGTCGCCAGGCGCGCATCATCCGCCCACGCCGCTGGACCGTGATGTCGATGCTACGTGGCATCCTCGGCCCGCTGAGCGACGCTCAGATCGAGCGCGACGCGACGGTGCAGAGCCTCGTGCGCCAGTTCGACGCGCGCGCGGGCGAGGACCAACCGACCACCGCCTAGCCGACGATCCGCGGCCCGCAGGCCGCGCTCGCCGATAGGTTCTCGCTGATGCTGGGCTACCTGAAGCGGCTCGTCACCACGGGCGCCGCTTACCAGTTCGGCGACATCCTCGCGAAGGGGATCGCGCTGATCACGGTGCCGCTGTACACGCGTCACGTTGATCAGGCGGGGTACGGTGCGGCCAACTCGCTCCTGACGGCGGTGATACTGGCGAGCATCTTCCTGCGGGTGGGCGTCGGCGAGGCGTTCATCCGCTTCTACTTCGACGACGACGATCCGGTGCGGCGCGCCCGCATCGCGCGTACCGCCACCGCGACCGTCGCCTGGACGAGTACGGCGGCGACGCTGCTCGCGCTGGCGTTCTCGAGCCAGCTCTCGCAGCTCTTGCTGGGCTTTCACGATCCGGTGCTGATCGACTGCGCGATCGTCGGGCTGTGGGCGTTCACGAACATCGAGATGGCCTACGCCCAGCTGCGCGTCGACGAACGCTCGCGCACCTACGTGTGGGCGTCGGGCGTGAACGTCGTGCTGACGCTCGCCTTCACGGTGACGCTGGTAGTGGTCGCCGACCAGGGCGCCCGTGGTCTCGTGCTGGGCAATTGGGCGGCCTCGGCGCTGGTGGTGCTGGGGCTGTGGTGGGTGCTGCGCGAACGCTTCAGCCTGCGGGTGCACCTCGCCGACCTGCGCGCGATGCTGCGCTTCGGCCTGCCGACGGTGCCCGCGGACGCGAGCGTGTACGCGCTGCAGGTAGCCGACCGCTTCTACCTCTTCCGCGGCTACTCGCATGCGGCCGCCGGCGACTACTCGGTGGCGCTGCAGTTCGCGACGGTCGTGTTCGTGGTAGTTCGCGGCTTTCAGTACGCGTGGCCGCCGCTCGCCTACTCGATCGACAGCGACGCCCACGCCGCGCGCCTGTACTCGGTCGTCACCACCTACTTCGCGCTCGCCACCGGGGCGGTGGTCGTGGCGGTGGCGCTGCTGGGGCGCTGGATAGTGCGGCTGCTCGCGGCACCCGCGTACTTCGGCGCGCACGCGGCGCTGCCGTGGCTGGCGCTCGGCTGGACGCTGTACGGCCTCTACCAGGTGATGATCGTGATCACCGGACGCGCGCGCGCGACCACTCGCAATCTGCCCGCCGCTGCCGTGGGGCTGGCGGTGAACGTCGCCCTGCTGTTCCTGCTCGTCCCGAGCTCGGGGCTGGGCCTCGGGATCGCGGGCGCCGGGATCGCACTGTGCGGCGCCTACGCGGCGATGCTGGCGGTCATGCACCTGCTGACCCGGCGGCTGTTCGACGTCGGCTTCGAATGGCGCCGGCTGGCGCAGCTGCTCGCGATCTTCGCGGCGGTGGCTGTGTCCGGTGAGCTGCTGCTGCCGACGAGCGGCCTTCTCGGGCTGGTGCTGCGCGTCGTGTGGCTCGCCTGGCTACCGCTGCTGCTGCTCGCCAGCCGCTTCTTCCACCCTCACGAGCGCGACGGAGCCCGCGCGCTGGTCGCCGACGCGCGCACTCGCATCGCCGTGTTTCGCGCCGGTCACGGCGACGTCGAGGCCTATGCCGAGGATCCGTTGCGAGACCTCTAGGGCTGGGCAGCGTCGCTGAAGCCGCGGTTGTACTCGGCCGCAGCCTCGCGCAGGCCCTCGCCGCGGCCGGGGCGCAACGTCGCCGTGACCTGGCGCCAGTAGCGCCGTGGCGAGTGGCCGGGCAGCGCCAGCGCCGCGAGCGCTCTCAGCGCGTAGGGCCAGGCGGTCAGCCAGCGCACCGCCCACGCCGTGGCGGCCGAGTGGTGCTTGTGCATGTACAGATCGCGGTTGCGCGCCAGCTCGACGATCCGGCGCTCGGGAAACTCGCCCGTCGCGAGCTGCTCGTGGTGCACCGCGACCGCCGCGGGCACGTACAGGCTGCGCCAGCCCGCGTCGCGCAGGCGCCGCGCGAAGTCAACCTCGTCGGAGTAGACGAAGAAGGTGGGGTCCATGTAGTCGACCGCGCGAGCCGCCGCAACGCGCACGAGCAGCGCCGAGGACTGGCACCAGTCGACCTCGCGGGTGCTCGCACCGCGGCTCTGGACGGTGAAGCGTCGGTGCAGCAGCACGGCGCCTGCGAGCGCGGTCGCGAGCGAGGGAAAGCGCCATGCGCACGGCTGCCTGGCCCCGTCCGGGCTCAGCAGCTGCGCCCCTGCGCAGGCCGCATCGGAGCGTGCCTGCAGCGCCTGCCACAGCGCCAGAGTCGCGCCCGTGCGCAGCTCCGAGTCCTCGTTCAGCAACAGCGCATAGCGCCCCCGCGCCCGCGCCATCAGCTCGGAGTCGTTTGCCGCCTTCCCTCGCCGCCCCTCCAGAGCGATCAGCTCGTCGACCGCAACGTGCTCCGCGGCCGCCTGCGCAGAGCCGTCGCGGGAGCCGTTGTCGAGCACCAGCACCTCGGTCGCGAACGGAAGCGTCGCACGCTCGCGCGCGATCGCGTCGAGGCCCCGCATCAGCAGCTCACGTTGGGAGGTGTTGACGATGCAGTAGCTGACCTCGACGCCGACGGCCTGCTGGTCGCGCTCGGATGGGGCGCTCATCGCCCCATTCTCGCCGCAGTCGCTGCGTATTGTCCCCGGCGTGCGCGTCGACATCGTCGATCCCTCCGCCTACACGCCGCCCTATGACCATGCCCTCTGCCATGCGCTCGCGCAGGCGGGAGCCCAGGTGACGCTCTACACCAGCCGCTTCGCCTACGGCGAGGCTCCGGTGGCGAGCGACTTCCACAGGCGCGAGCTCTTCTACCGCGCCGCGGTCGGCGCCCCCGGCTCGCGCCTGCGAGCGGCCAGCAAGCTCGCCCAGCACGTCCCCGACATGCTGCGCTACCGCCACGCGGCCGCAGATGCGCAGGTGGTGCACTTCCAGTGGCTGCCCGTGCAGCAGCTCGACCTGCATCTGCTGCCACGGGGCCGCCCGCTGGTGCTGACCGCCCACGACGTCCTGCCGCGCGAACCGCGGCCGGGGCAGCTGACGGCCCAGCGGCGGCTGTACCAGCGGATGGACGCCGTCGTCGTGCACTCGCGCTACGGGCGCGAGCGGTTGATCGGCGAGCTCGGCGTGGACGGCGCCCGCGTGCACGTGATCGCCCACGGCATCCTGCGGCCATCGAGCGCGGCTGGCGAGCGAGCGGGGGGCGATCTGCGGCTGCTCCCGCCCGAGCTGCCCGGGGGTGCCGCGGGACCGGTGGCGCTGTTCTTCGGGCTGCTGCGCCCCTACAAGGGCGTTGAGGATCTGCTCGCCGCGTGGCGTCACGTCGCCGGCCAGCTGCCGCCCGGCGCGGAGCTGTGGGTCGTGGGCATGCCGCGGATGGACACGGCGCCGCTGCGCGCCGCTGCACAGGGCCTCGCGCGTCCGGTGCGCCTGCTGTGGCGCTTTCTCGGCGACGGCGAGATCGCTGCGTTGATGAATCGCGCCGACCTGGTGGTGCTCCCCTACCGCGAGATCGACCAGTCGGGGGTGGCGTTCACGGCGCTCGGCGCGGGCATGCCGCTGCTTCTGAGCGACGCGGGAGGCTTCCCCGAGCTGGCCGAGACAGGGGCCGCGCGCACCTATCCGGCGGGCGACGTCGGTGCGCTGGCCAAAGCTCTGTCGCAGCTGCTGGGCGATCGTTCAGCGCTTGCGGCAATGGCCACAAGCGCGCGCGCCGCCGCTGCGGGCCCGTACGCCTGGGAGGGCATCGCGGAACACACGCTGGCCCTCTACCGAGGGCTGCTCGGAGAGAATTCCTCGCGATGAGGACAGCGCTCGAGATCGTCTTCTGGGCCTGTGCCGGGCTGATCGTTTGGACTCAGCTCGGCTACGCGCTGGCGCTCGCGCTGCTCGCACGCCTGCTGGCGCCACGGGCGCTGCCCTCGGCGCCGCCCGGCCAGCAGCTGCTCGAGCTGTCGCTGATCGTGGCGGCGCACGACGAGCAGCAGGTGATCGGCGCAAAGGTCGCCAATGCGCTCGCGCTCGACTACCCGCGCGAGCGCATGGAGCTGATCGTCGCCTGCGACGGGTGCGCCGACGCGACCGCGGCGCGCGCACGGGCGGCTGGCGCCGACCTGGTGCTCGAGCTCGCGCGCGGCGGCAAGATCCGCGCCCAGGACGCGGCGGTCGAGCGCTCGCGCGGGCAGATCGTGGCGTTCTCCGACGCCAACGCGCTGTGGGATCCAGACGCGGCGAGGGCGCTCGTGGAGGCGTTCGAGGACCCGCGCGTCGGCTACGCGTGCGGCCAGGTGAGCTTCCAGGCACCCGGCGGCTCGGGCAACCAGGAGGGCCTCTACTGGCGCTATGAGCTCGCGCTGCGCGGCTATGAGTCGCGGCTGTCATCGATCACCGCGGGCAACGGCGCGATATATGCGACCCGTCGCGACAGTTACCTGGTGGTCGACCCGATCATGGGCCACGATCTGTCGCTGCCGTTCAACATGGTCAAGCGGGGGCTTCGCGCCGTGTATGTCCCGGAGGCGCGGGCCAGTGAGAAGATGGTGCCCTCGCTGGTCGGGGAGTTCGCGCGCAAGCGGCGGATGATGAGCCACACCTGGCCGATCCTGCTGCGCGGAGGGATGCTCTCGCCGCGTGGCTACCCACCGCTGTACGCGCTGATGATCATCTCCCACCGGCTGCTGCGCTACCTCTCCCCGCTGCTGCATGCGCTCGCGCTGGCGGCGAACGCCGCCGCGCTCGCGCTCGGCGCCGGGACGCTCTACTGGGTCACGCTCGCGCTCCAGCTCGGGCTGCTGGCAGCGGCGCTGCTCGGCGGGGCGCTGCGCTTGCGGCCGCTGTTGATCGCGCGCTACTACGTGCTCACCACCGCCTCGCCCGCGGCGGGGCTGTGGGATTGGCTGCGTCACGGGACGAGTGCCCACTGGGAGGCCGCGGAGGGGACGCGCTGATGCGGCGGCTGCTCGACATCCTCGTGTCCGCGCTCGCGCTCGTGCTGAGCGCGCCGCTGCTGCTCGCGGCGATGATCGCTATCCGGCTCGAGTCGCGCGGTCCCGCGCTCTACAGGCAACGGCGCGCGGGCAAGGAGGGGCGCCAGTTCGACGTGCTGAAGCTGCGCACGATGGTCGACGGCGCCGAGCACATCGGCGCCGGGCTCGCGGTCGACGCCAACGACTCGCGCATCACCCGCGTCGGCGCGCTGCTGCGCCGGGCCTCGCTCGATGAGCTGCCGAACCTGCTCAACGTGCTGCGTGGCGAGATGTCGCTGATCGGCCCGCGACCGACGCTGCCGGCGCAGGTCGAGCAGTACACCGAGCGCCAGCGCGGGCGCCTCGCGGTCAAGCCGGGGATCACAGGCTGGGCTCAGGTCAACGGCCGCGCGTCGCTGCCCTGGTCTGAGCGCATCGAGCTCGACCTCTATTACGTCGAGCATCGCTCGCTCGCGCTCGACCTGAAGATCCTGTGGCGAACTCCCGCGCTCGTCCTCGGCGGGACTGGCCTGTACAAGGGCGAGACGGGCGGCTGGGAGCAGGGGCTGTGAGCGCGCCCGCAGTACTGCTGACCGGGGCGGGCAAGCGCTATGACATCGTCGCGAGCTTCGCGCGGTTGACGCGCACGATCGTCGCCGACCCGAACCCGCTCGCGCCCGCCCAGTACGCCGCACAGGTGCGCGCGGCGGTGCCGCTGATCGAGGAGCCGCAGTACGTGCCGGCGCTCGAGCGCCTGTGCGCCGAGCACGGCGTCGGCGCGGTGCTGCCGCTCACCGATCTCGACATCGAGGTGCTCGCGCAGGCTCGCGCCGAGGGCAGGCTGCCCGCGCTCGTGCCCTCGCCACAGGTGGCGCGCGCGACCTACGACAAGTACGAGGCGCACCTGCTGCTGCAGAGCCACGGCCTGCCATCGCCCCAGACCCTGCTGCCCGACGCGAGCCCCGAGGAGCTCGAGGCGATGCGCTTCCCGGTGATGGTCAAGCCGCGCCGCGGCTCGGGCGCCCGTTCGATCCATCTCGCGCACGACCCCGAGCAGGCGCGCTTCTTCTGCCGCTACGTCTCGGAGCCGGTCATGATCCAGCGCGCGATGGCCGGGCCCGAGCTGTCGATCGACTGCCTCGGAGACCGATCGGGGCGCTGCCTGAACGCGATCCCGCGGACCATGCTCGAGTCCCGCGGCGGGGAGTCGATCAAGGGCACTGTCGTGCACGACGAGGAGCTGATCGAGCTCGGACGGTGCGTGATGGAGGAGCTCGCGGTCGCGGGCCCCGCCACGATCCAGGTGTTCCGCGATCCCCTCCTCGGGGTCGCGATCACCGACGTCAACACCCGTTTCGGCGGCGCATTCCCGGCGCCCGCCTACGCCGCGCTGCCAGGTCGCAGCTATCCGGAGCTGATCGTGCGGCTGGCCGCCGGCGAGACGCTCACGCCGCACGTCGGCGAGTTTCGCGCCGGCGGGACCTTCACTCGCTACTACTGGCAGCTGGAGCTCGACGAGCAGCTGCGGCCCAGTGGCCGCGAGATCGTCCCCGGCGGGCCGCCTGCACCGCGACGCTGAGTCGGCGGTGCGCGCCGAGGCGCGGGGCCGAGCTGCAAGAATCTGTGACTGTGAACCCGAGCACCCTCGCCGATCCAGCGGCACCGCCGGAGCCTGGGCAGCCGAGCGGCCCGGGCGTGGGCCAAGCGGGCGCCGCGCCTCCCATGGGCGCGGGCGCCACGGGCGCCGGCGACCCTGGCGCGGCGCACGCCTGCGCAAGCTGCGGGGCCGAGCTGCAGCCGGGGCAGGACTGGTGCCTTCAGTGCGGCGCGGGGGCGCCCGGCAGCCTCGAGAGCGGCGGGCCGGGGTGGCGCTCGGCGACGACCGTGCTGGCGCTCACGGGGGTGCTGGTGCTCGGAGCCGCTGCTGCGGGCTACGCGGCGCTCAGCCAGACGAGCACCCCCAAGCCCGCGCCGAAGGTGATCACGGTGGCGCAGGCCGCTCCCCCGGCCACGCCACCGACCACGAGCACACCGGGGATCGCCACGCCCTCGACCACCACTCCGGCGCCGGGTCTCGCCAGCCCCTCGCTCAAAAGCCCCGGCGTGACCGCGAAAGCGCCCAAAATCCCGCTCACCGCGCCGACTCCAAAACCGGCCAAAATCGCCCCCAAACCAGGCGCGGGGCTCGGTATCCCCGGATTGGGCACCGGCAAACTGAAATCCAAAACGGGAGCCGGCACGGGCGGCAGTGGCGGCAATGGCAATGGCGCGAGCCAGCAGAGCGCGACGCCGATCCTGCTCGACACCGACGCCGCCAGCACCTACAACCCCTACGCATATCCCGAAAGCGAGTTCGGCGATCCGCGACTGGCGACCGACGGCGAAGCCGCCACGGGCTGGACCGCGAGCGTGAATCCCTCGGTGGCGCCGAAAATGGCCGTCGGCCTGATGGTCGATCTGAAGAGCCCGGTTCGCGTCAAGGCGATCACGCTGATCACCTCCACGCCCGGGATGACCGTCCAGGTCTACGGCGCCAACGGAGCGTCCGCGCCAACGTCGATCACGGACGCTGGCTGGAGCGCTCTCAGCCCGCCATTCGACGCCAAGAAGCGCACGAGTCACGTCAAGCTGCACAACTTCCAGAAGGCGTTCCGCTTCGTGGTCGTGTGGATCAACCAGGCTCCCGCCTCGGCGGTCGGCACCCCGCAGGCTCCGGGGCACGTGTCGATCGACGAACTGGAACTGTTCGAAGCGAAGTAGCGCTGCGTCAGCGCGCCCGCCTGCCGCTGCGCCCGGCGCTGCGGACTCGCCACACGCGGTCCAGGAACTCCGCGATCTCGTCGGTCAGCCGCTCGGGTCTCAGCCGCAGCTCGAGCAGCGAGTCGGCTTCCAGCAGGCGTGCGTTCGGCAGCTCTTCGGCGAGCATGCCTGCGTCGGAGAAGGGGTGGACCGGATCGCGCCGGTGGCCGAGCACGAGCGTGGGCATCGCGAACGTGCGCCGCTCGTTGCGATGCGGCGCCACGCGGCCGAAGAACAGACCCTGCAGAACTGCGCCGCCGGGCCCCGGTTCCTGGCGGACGAGGTCGAGCACCACGTTCCCGTAGTAGGGCAGCAGCCTGCGGGGGAACGCGCGCGCGCCTTTCGCCACAGCCTTCATCACGGGCTCGCCGAACGTCAGCGCCACCAGTAGCGGCGTGAACGCGAGCGCGCTCGCGAGCAGGGCGTTGTCGAGCACCGGCATCTCGATGATCATCCCTCGTAGCCGCTGGGGCGCTCGCGAGGCGACCTCGAGCGCCGTGTTGGCGCCTAGCGAGGTGCCCATCACCACCGCCTGCTCGAGCTCGAGGTGGTCCATCAGCGCGATCACCTGCTCGGCGAAGAAGCCCATCGAGTAGCGCCACATGTCGCGCGGGCGGTCGGACTCGCCGTGGCCGAGGAGATCGACCGTGATCACGCGGTTGCCGCGCGCGGCGAGCGCTTTCGCCAGCGGCCGATGCATCTCCTGCGAGAGCAGCAGGCCGTGGACGAGGATCAGCGGCCGCGCCGCCGCCGCGCTGGCGCCGGCTTTGGTCGGGCGCCGTGCCGCGCGTCCGCCGACTGCGGATACCGGCCCACCGCCGTACTCCGTGTAGGCAATCCTTTGGCCGTCCAGCTCCAGGTGAGGCATCGCGCTCAGCGTACTCCTCGCGCCAACGTCCAACAAACGCGCGCCGCGCCTGTGGACGGTCGATTCGACGGCATGCGCTTGTCGGCGCCCTCACGACGACACGGATCCGGGCGCTTCCGTGGTCCGCCCGGATTCCGTGCCATCTCCCTCTCCAACGGTCAGTCTGGTGACGGTTGGCAGGCGGTCCGCCAGCAGTGACCGCCCTTAGAAACCCGGGTTCAGCTGGGAAGGTGCGGTCCGTTTGCAAAGAACCTGCCAACCGTGCCTCAGCGGCGCTGTGCGAGCCCTGCACGGACGCTGCGGGGCCACAGGTGCGCTAGCTTGTGAGGCCGAGATGGCCAAGCGCGCGCGCATCCTGGCCGGGGAGACGGCGGCGATCACCGGCGGCGCTCGGGGTATCGGACGGGCGACGGCGCAGGCGCTGACCCGCAAGGGGATGCGGGTGGCGATCGGCGACCTCGACCTGGAGGCCGCGCGCAAGACGGCGGCCGAGCTCGGTCCCACCGCGGTCGCGTTCCAGCTCGACGTGACCGAGCGCGACTCCTTCGCGGCCTTCCTCGCCGGCGCCGAGGAGCAGCTCGGCCCACTCGACGTTCTCGTCAACAACGCCGGCATCATGCAGATCGGCAGGTTCGTCGACGAGGACGACCTCACGGCCCGACGGATGGTCGACATCAACATCCACGGCGTGATCTTCGGCATGAAGCTCGCGCTCGAGCGGATGATCCCGCGCGGCCGCGGGCACATCGTGAACATCTCCTCGCAGGCGGGGAGGTTCGGAACGCCCGGCGGCGCGACCTACTCGGCGACCAAGCACGCTGTCGTAGGCCTGACCGAGGCCGTGCGCGGCGAGCTGCGCCTGATGGACGTCGACGTGATGCTGAGCTACGTGATGCCCTATGTCGTCAACACCGAGCTCGGAGGCGGGCTCGGCGAAGCGCGCGGTCTGAAGAGCCTGCAGCCGGCGGATGTCGCCGACGCGATCGTCGAGGCGCTCGAGCACGGGATCGTCGAAGTCTGGGTGCCGAAGTCGGCGAAGCGCACCTACCTGCTCGGGACGCTCTCCCCGCGCCGGCTCGCCGAGGGGTTCGCGCGCGCGATCAAGGCCGACCGCGTGCTCGCCGACGTCGACGTCGATGCGCGTCGCGCCTACGAGCTGCGCGCATCGGCCTCCGAGCCGCGGCTGGAGAGCGGCGAGCAGAGCCGGATCACAGAGAAGACCGGTTCCTGAGGGCTGCCCTCAGGCGGTCAGCCAGTCGGCGATCAGGCGGCCGATCAGCGGCCCCTGGTCCTCTTGCAGGAAGTGGCTCGCGTTCTCGATCGCCCGCGGCGGCGGCTGGCCGATCGCCTTCGCGAAGCGCTCGCCGGTCGCCGGCGGCAGCACCGGATCGGAGTCCGCCCACAGCATCAGCGTCGGGCGCCTGTCGCCGTTCAGCGCTGCCAGCACGCGGCTGCCTGCCGCCGCGCCGGGGGCATCGGGTGTGAGCGGGATCATCAGCGGAAACGCCCGCGCTCCCGCCTTCGACGGCGCGTCCGGGTAGGGGGCGTCGTAGGCGGCGATCGTCTGCTCTGAGGGCTCGATCTTGCAGGCTCCGCGCACGAGCATGCCGACCGGCAGGTCCTCGGTGCGCGCCACGAAGTCGCGAAACGCGATCCAGGCGTCGCTCATCGGCTGATGGCCGGTGAACAGGCCGGTGTCGAGGATCACGATCCGCTCGATCCGCTGCGGATGCTCGACGGCCATCCGCAGCCCGATCGGGCCGCCCCAGTCGTGCACGACGATCGTCGCCCCCTGTAGATCGAGGTCCTCGAGCAGGGTGGCCGCGAGCGAGGCGTGGCGATCGTAGCTGTACCAGTCGATGTCTACCGGCTTGTCGGAGCGCCCGAAGCCCGCCAGGTCGGGGGCGATGCAGCGAAAGCCGGCATCGCGCACCGGCGGGATCACGCGCCGCCACAGAAACGACCAGGTCGGCTCGCCATGCATGAACACGACTGGCGCCCCGGCCCCCTCGTCGATGTGCGCCAGGCGCAGAGAATCGACCTCGCGATAGGTGGGCGCGAACGGGAACTCGGGAAGCTCAGCGAACGCCTCCTCGGGGGTGCGCGTGAAGTCGCTCACAGCGCCATCCTATGTCAGCCGACAAGCGCCCGCGAGCGAGAGGGCCACCGGGCCGCCGCGGGCCCCGATCGGGCGCTGGGGGCGGCGCACGGGGGCTGCCCGCGCGGTGGCGCCATGCGTTAGGCTCGCGAGCGTGATGCATCCGATCGCGCTACAGCTCGCGCCGGTGATCGCGGCCGAGAAGAGCAAAGTCCCGTTCTACATCGCCGGCGGGCTGCTGGTGCTGTGGGCGCTGTTCCTCGCGCTCGTGCTGGGCATGCGCAAACCCGACTTCCCCTCGGGCGCGTCCGGTGCGAGGCTCGTGATCGCCGTCACCGTGGTGCTCGTGCTGGCGGCTGCATCGATGGCCGTCGTGACCTCGAGCACTCCCGCGAAGACAACGCAGGCCCAGACGCCGCCGAGCTCGGCCCAGACGGCCCCTTGAGGCTTGAGACCGTGCGCTAGGACCTCGGCCGGCGACCGAGCGCGAGCACGCTCAACCGCACGCGCGGGCGCCGAGAGGTGCGTGATGAGCTGCGCGAGCTGAGGGGGACGCTCTCGCTGCCCTCGTTGGCGATGCTCACCTGCGCCGAGGGCACCGCGATCGGTTGCTCGGAGACGGTCGTCGTTCGCTCCGGCGCCCAGCCGGCATCGCTCGGGCGCCCGGCTTCGATCTGCGGGCCCTCGCTCTCGCCCGCTTGTCTGCGGCGCCACTCCAGGTCGGCGTCGCCGCGCGCGGCCGCGCGCCCAAGCGCGACCGTCAGCATCACGACGATCAATCCGACTGCGAAGAGCGCCACTACGGCGATGGACATGAAGGATGCCTCCTCCTCACGTAGCCCCGGTCTTGACTCCCCACTCGACACGGTTGCACAGCCGGCGGACTGCCAGTGAGCGTTTGCGCAGCGGGTCCCGCAACTTCCGCAATACTTTTCGCCGTCCAAGCCCGATGTCCCGCTTGGCGGCGCGACGAGTGCAGCTCGCGCCGGGCTCAGCGGTCCGCGAGCGGTGGCGCGCACAGGCGCCATGCGAACAGCACCGCCGCAACCGAGGTCGCGAGGTTAAGGCTCGAGACGCCAGCGCGCATCGGAATGCCCACTCGCGCATCCGCCGCTGCCAGCAGCGCCGGCGTCAGCCCGCGGCGCTCGCTGCCGAAGGCGAGCAGCGATCGCGGCGGCAGCGCCGACGGCCTCAGCGGCGCCGCGCTCGGATCGAGCGCGATCAGCGGGCGCTCGATCGCTGCGGGCAGGCCCTGCTCGAGACGTGCGACCGCGATCGCATAATGCAGGCCCGCAGCGCCGCGGATCGCGTCGGGGTGCCAGGGGTTGTGGCCGCCGGTGATCAGCACGCCGCCCGCGTCAGCCGCCGCGGCGACGCGCACGCAGGCGCCCATGTTGCCGAGGTCGCGCGGATCCTCGAGCAGCACGACCGGCGCCGGGCGAGGGTCGGCGAGCACGGCGGTGGGATCGACCGCGGGGCGCTCGGCGAGCGCGATCACGCCGGTGGCCGGCGCCAGCGGCGCCAGCTTCGCGAACACCTCGGCGGGGGCTTCGCGGGCCAGCTCGAGGATCGTCGCCGCGAGCTCTGGCGCGAGCTGCCCGCTCAGCGCCGCGAGCGCGCTGCGGTCGACGCACACGACCTCCCTGACGATCGCGCCGAAGCGCAGCGCGTGCTTGAGCGCGTGAAAGCCTTCGAGCACGGCCAGCGTCGGATCGCGCCGGGCGCGCCCGAAGCGCGGGATCAGCGATCCGGTGGGCGTCACGGGCGCGATGATCGCATGCGCCGCTCTGCTAGACCTCCGCGCGCGATGGCCCTGCCTGACGCGGCGATATTCGACAACGATGGCCTGCTGCTCGACACCGAGCAGGCGTGGACGCGCGCCGAGCGGACGCTGTTCGCCGAACGGGGGCGGACGTTCACGGCCGAGCACAAGCGGTCGCTGCTGGGCTCGGCGCACCCCGCGGCGGCGCGCAAGCTCGAAGCGATGCTCGAGCTCCCCGGCCGCGGCACGGAGCTGATGGCGGAGCTGCAGGAGCTCGTGATGGGGGAGGCGCTGGCGGGCGTCGCCCCGCGGCCGGGCGCGCTGGCCCTGCTCGAGCGCCTGGGCCGGGCCCAGGTCAGCATCGGCCTGGCATCGAACTCGCGCCGCGAGTTCGTCGAGCGCACGCTCGCGTCCGCCGGTCTGCTCCCGGGACCGTTTGCGACGATCGTCTGCGTCGAGGATGTCGCGCATCCGAAGCCCGCGCCCGACATCTACCTGGAGGCCTGCCGCCGCCTGGGCGCGCGGCCCCCGGCGAGCGTGGCGCTCGAGGATTCCCCCACCGGTGTCGCGGCGGCGAAGGCGGCGGGCATGTACGTGATCGGCGTCCCGTTCCTGGAGGAGGTCGGGCTTCCCGACAGCGACGTGACGGCGCCGACGCTCGCCGAGCGATCGATTGCCGAGGCGCTGGGGCTCGACCCTCGCTGAGAGCGGGAATCACTGCTCTCAGCGGCTCTGGGTCTGTCTGGCGAGCGCCTACAATGCCTAGTCTCTTCAACGCCGCCGATCGAGAGCCAGCGCAGCCACATGACCGAGATCGCAACCATGCCCGCCGGCCCCGACGCGGCCGCGGGCGCCCGTGGCGCGACCCCGCAGGCGCGTGAGTCGGCGCCGATCGCGATCATCGACTTCGGCTCGCAGTACACGAACTTGATCAGGCGCTCGTTCCGCGAGCTGGCGGTCGGCTGCGCGGTGTACTCGCCCGCGGTCAAGCCCGAGGAGCTGCGCGAATGCGCGGGTGTTGTGCTCTCGGGCGGTCCCGCGAGCGTCTACGGGCCGCACGCGCCCCGCTGCGACGCGGCGATCTTCGATCTCGAGATTCCGATCCTCGGCATCTGCTACGGGCACCAGCTGATGGCGCAGATGCTCGGCGGTCGGGTGAGTGGCGGCGAAGGCGGCGAGTACGGGCGCGCCCGTCTGCAGGTGACCTGCCAGGACCACCTGTTCACCGGGGTGCCGCGCGAGCAGGAGGTCTGGATGAGCCGCGGCGACGTGGTCGAGGCGCCGCCGCCGGACTTCCGCGTGCTGGCGAGCACCGACGCCTGTCCGGTCGCGGCGATGGCGAGCGCGAGCGGCGATCGCTTCAGCGTGCAGTTCCACCCCGAGGTCGCGCACACGACGCACGGGGCGGAGATCCTGCGCAACTTCGCGCTCGGGGTCTGCAAGGCCGGGGTCAGCACTGGGTCGCACGATCTGGTCGAGGATCTGATGGCCGAGATTCGCGCCGAGGTCGGCGAGCGGCGCGTGTTTCTGATGCTCAGCGGCGGAATCGACTCGACCGTCGCCTGCCTGCTGCTGGCGCGGGCGCTGGGCAGCGAGCGCGTCTTTGGACTGCACGTCGACACCGGCCTGTTGCGCGCAGGCGAGACGGAGTTCGTCGTGCGCACGCTGCACGGTCTGGGGATCGACAACTTCAAGGTGGTCGACGCCTCGAGCGACTTCCTCGGTGCCCTGCACGGGCTCAGTGACCCCGAGCTCAAGCGCCGCGCGGTCGCGCGGGCGTTCCTGGAGGTCAAGGATCGTGAGATGGCCACGCTCGGGCTCGATCCGACCGAGTGGCTGATGGGGCAGGGGACGATCTACCCCGATCTGATCGCAAGCGGCGTCTCAGAGAACTCGCACACGATCAAGACTCATCACAACTCCTTGCTCAAGGAGCGCTCCGACTTCCCGATCGTCGAGCCACTGAAACTGCTCTACAAGGACGAGGTGCGCAGGATCGGCACGGAGCTCGGGCTGGACGAGGACTTCGTCTGGCGCGAGCCGTTCCCGGGGCCCGGGCTGTCGATCCGCGTGCTCGGCGAGGTGACGCAAGCGAAGCTCGCGCTGCAGCGCGCCGCCGATGTGATCCTCAACGAATGCGTCGGCCCGACGCGCTGGCGCCGGGAGCTGTGGCACCGGTTTCCGGTGCTCGGCCTCGTCAGCGAGCTCGAGCGGCCCGTGATCTGCGAAGGCGTGCTCGGCGAGGTCTCACCCGAGCGCCTGCAGACCGTGCGCGCCGCGGATGCGATCCTCGCGCAGGAGCTGGCGCGCCATCGCATCGCCCACGATCGCGCCGAGTGCGTGATCCTGCCGCTGAAGTCGGTCGGCATCAAGGGCGACGCGCGCAGCTACGAGTCGCCGGTGCTCGTCTCGATCGCCAAGGACGGGCGCTGGGCGCCGGTCCCGCACGAGTTCCTCGAGGAGCTGAGCTCGCGGCTGACCAATGAGGTCCCGCGGATCAACCGCGTCGTCTACGACCTCACCAGCGGCCCGGCGATCGGAGAGCTCGACCGGCTCGCGTTCCTGCGCCTGCTGACGAGCCGCGACGCGATGACCGCGGACTGGGGCAAGCTCGAGCCCGAGTTGCTGGGCGAGATCTCCGCGCGCATCACCGCGGAGACGGCGATCGACTGCGTGATGCTCGACATCACTCAGAAGCCCCCCTCGATGATGGAGTGGGAGTAGCCGCTCACTCGACCGCCGCCGCGGCGGCGTAGAGGACCGCCAGCGCCCGGGCGACGTCCCCGACGGCGGCGTCGGGGACGAGCAGCTCGGGATGGTGCAGCGGGCGCATCTCGAAGCCCGGCGCTCCCGCGAGCCCGACGAACGCCATCGCCAAGGGCGCCAGCGAGCTGAAGAACGCGAAGTCGTCGGACCCGCAGGAACGCCACTCGCGCGCAGCGACTAGCCCTGCGTCGGAGAGCAGCTCGCGCGCACACGCGACGATCCGCGGGTCGTTCTCGAGGGCCGGCTCGCCCGCGGTCAGCTCGATCTCGGCGCGGCAGCCATGGGCCTCGGCGATGCCGCCTGCGACCTGCTCGACCATCTCGCGCAACGCCATCCGGTCCTCGGCTCGGTGCGAGCGCAGCGCCGCCCGCGCCCGGGCCTGCGCCGGAATCAGGTTCTCGGCGGCGCCTGCTTCGAGCACCCCGACGTTCAACGTCGCCGCTGCGAGCGGGTCGAGCCGACGTCCGATCTCGGCATGCAGCGCGACGACGACCTGTGCGAGCGCGAGCACCGGGTCGCGCCCCCGGTGCGGGTAGGCGCCGTGTGAGGGCGCTCCGTGGATCGTGATCGTCACCGAGTCGTTCGCCGCGTTCACCGTCCCCGGGTCGAGTGCCACCTCGCCCCACGGCAGTTCGGGGTGGACGTGCGCAGCGAGGATCGCCAGCGGTGAGAGCGCCGCCATCTCGCCCTGCACGAGCTGCTCGGCACCCGACGGGTAGGCCTCCTCGCTCGGCTGGAACAGCGCCAGCAGTCCCAGCGGCAGCCGCTCCTCGAGCGCGCCTGCGGCGCGCGCGAGCGCGACCAGCGCCGCCATGTGCACGTCGTGACCGCACGCGTGCATCGTCTCGCCGCGGGCGCTGAAGGGGGCGCCGGTGCGCTCGCGCAGCGGCAGCCCGTCGAGCTCGGCGCGGATCGCGACAGCCGGCCCCGCCGCCGGCCCGATGCGGGCGATCCGACCGGTGCCGGCCACCGTCGAGCTAGCGACCGGCAGCGCTCGCTCGATCGCCGCCGCGGTGCGCGTCTCGGCGTGCGCGAGCTCCGGGTCTTCGTGCAGCGCTCGACGCAGCTCGATCGCGGCGGCGAGCTCGCGGTCGATGCCAGCCAGCAGCTCGCCCAGCAGCTCCTCAGTAGACCTGCGCATAGCGCTCGCAGACTTCGGCGATGTCCATGTCGGCGACCTCTGCGAGCTCGGCGCGCTTGACGGCCACGTAGGCCTCATACAGCGTCGCGCCGAGCCAGTCGCGCAGCGGCTCGTCCGCCGCGAGCTGCGCCAGCGCCCGATCGAGGCTCGCGGGCAGCGCGCCGACGCCGTAGCGCTCGGCCTCGCCGGCGTCGAGCTGGGCTGGGTCCCGATCGAGGATCGGGGGCTCGGGCAGGCGCTCGCGCACGCCCTGCAAGCCTGCCCTCACCAGCGCACCGAGCGCGAGATGGGGATTGGCGCTCGCGTCCGCGCCGCGGTACTCGAGCCGCAGCTGCGCGGCGCTGTCGGCGCCCGCCAGCGAGACCGTCGCCGGTATCCGCAGCAGCGCTTCGCGGTTGTGCAGCGCCAGGCACGCCGCGCCCGCGCTCCAGCGGTGCGGCGACAGGCGGGTCGCGGAGGCCGGGCTTGCGGCACTGAGGGCGCTCAGCGCGCCGGCGTGGCGCAGGATGCCGGCGGCGAAGCGCCCGCCGAGCTCGCTGAGAGAGGCGAGCCGCGACTCGTCGTACAGCGCCGGTCGCCCCGCTTCGTCGAGCAGGCTGAGATGGATGTGGACCCCGTTGCCGGGCGCGCTGGGCTTTAGCAGGGGCGCGAAGCTGGCCCGCACCCCCCGGCGCCGCGCGACCTCGCGCAGCACCTCGCGCAGGACGACCGCGCGATCGGCCGCCGCGATCGCTCCGGCGGCGTGCACGGGGATCTCGAACTGGTGGCTGGCGAACTCGGCCATGAAGCGTTCCGGGCGCAGACCTGCCTCGGCCAGCGCCGCCATCGCCTCGCCGGGGAAGTCGTCGACGCGACGCTGCTCCTCGAGCGAGAACGGCAGCGCCGGCGGTGAGTCGAGCAGCAGCTGAAACTCGTGCTCGAAGCTCGCCACCACGCGCAGGCCGAACTCGGAGCGCAGCTCGGCGAGCACCTCGCGCAGGCGCCGCCGCGGACAGCAGTCCCACGGCTCGCCGTCGGTCTGAACGATGTCGCACAGCAGCAGCTCGAGCGCGCTCGAGTCATGCTCGGCCTCGACTCGCACGCGCGTGTCGGGGTCGGGCAACAGCCGCAGATCGCCGACCGAGCCGAACGGGTTGGGCTCGGCGAGACCGCCGAGCGGAGTCAGGCACTGGTTCGCCGGAACCCAGCCGACGCCCGTCTCGAGCTGTGCGTCGAGCTCGTCAAGAGGCAGCGAACGCCCCCGCACGATCGCCCCGAGGTCACAGCAGACGAGCGCGACGAGCTCGCTCGTGCTCACGCCAGCATCTCGGCCGTCAGGCTGCCGTTGTCCCAGGCTTCCTCGTGCAGCCCGAGCGCGTCCGCGCCGGCGCGCAGCGCGGGAGCGTCCTGCACGTCGGCCACGGCGATCACGCCGCCGGGCGCCATCTCGGGGCGCTCGAGCGCCTGCGCGAGCCGCTCACGCGGTTGCAGGTGGACGCCCTGCTCGCCGAGCGACGGATAGGTGTCGGCGATCGCGTAGAGGTCTCCGCCGGGCCCGTGAACGCGCGCGACGATGCAGGCGAAGTGGCCGACATCCCACTCGGGGGGCGACCCGTCGCCGCGTCCGTCGATCAGGTAGTCGAGCAGCTGGGCGCGGCTGACGCGAGTCCCCCACAGCTGGCGGGTGGCCAGGTTCGCCAGCAGCGCCGACGGGCGCGCAAGCGACGCCGCGAGGTCGAACAGGCCCGCGAGCCTGAACACGCTCCAGGGACCGCTGAGCGGGATCGCTGCCAGCCGGCCGCCGCCGAGACGCTCGATCGCGGCCACCAGCCCGCCGGCGGTCGTACCCGAGCGCGAGCCGTCTTCGATCAGCGGCGGCGCGATCCGGTAGTCGCGCCGACCACGCTCCTCGTAGGGGAGCTGCTCGGGCTCGGGGTGGGCGCCCACGACGCTGCCCGCAGCCCTCGCGACAGCATCCTGATCGAGCGGCTGGCCGCCGTCCGACTCGATCCCAGCGGCGCGCAGCGCGAGCGCCCCGCAGAACGCGCCGCAGAGGTCATCGCGCTGAGGCAGTTCGCGTGCATGCGCGGCCAGCAGCTCCCGGGCTCCGGGCAACATCGTGATCTCGAGCGCCAGCGCCGGCATGAGTCGAAATATAAGGGCACTCTCGCTGGTCCTACTCGCTCGAGTGGGCCAGCTCGCGCGGGATCTCGAACCACACGCGGGTCCCGCCGTCACGGTCCACTCCCCAGTTGCTGGCGGCCTTGTCGACCAGGTACAGGCCGTAGCCTTCGTTGATGGTGCCTGGCACCCGCGGTTTGGGTGAGAAGCCCGATCCGGCGTCGGTCACCGAGACGCGGATCGCCTCGCCAACGACCTTCAGGATCAGCAGGATTCTGACTATCTGGAGGAGCGCTCGAGTGAACGACCGCGTTTGACACGAGCTCGGATACGAGCAGAACGAGCGTGTGGCAAAGCGCGCCTTCCAGGCCGAGCGCCGAGCACGTCTCAGTGACCGCGGCGCGCGCGATCGCCGGCGCCTCGCGCTCGCGCGGGAGCTCGAGGACGAGGCTCGGAGGCTTGCTGAGGTCCGTTTCGCGCTTGCTGTCGGCCGGGCCGATCACCGTGGGGCCTCGGGATCGGCGAGCTGGTCATCGACGAACGGCAGGTTCTCCTCGGCGCCGCTGATCCGAAACACGGTCAGCGCCGGCTCGCGGGGACGCAGCAGCGACAGGCTGAAGCCATCGCGCGCGGCCCGCGCGGCGAGTCCGACGAAGAAGCGCAGCCCTGAGGAGTCGATGAAGCCGACCGAGCTGAGATCGACGACCAGCTGGAGCGGCCCGAGCTCGAGCGCCGAAGCGGTGCGCCGTTCGAGCTGGGCGACGGTGGCGAGATCGAGCTCACCTCTGATCGTGATCAGAACCCGATCACCCTGCTGCTCGACCTCGATCTCGAGGTCCGAGGACCTGATCATTCCTCGGGACGTCCTCGTAGAGGCATTGCTATCCGAGCACTCCCGCACCGACGTCCTCGGCGCGGCTGCCGCCGCGGCTCGCCGGCACGCTCGCCGGGCTGGCGCCCGCCCTGCGTCCGCGCGTTTCGCCGATGAAGCGCATCGCCACGATTGCCGTGTCGTCGGCCTGCCCGCCGACCTGAAACCCCTCGAGCGTCGCGAGCAGCTCGTCGCAGACTTCGCGCGTCGAGCGCCCTCTCAGGTCGGCGAGCGCCGCCTGCAGGCGTCCGGCGCCGAAGCGCTCGCCGCCCTCACCGACGGTGTCGGTCACGCCATCGGTGATCGCGACGAGCGCGTCCCCAGGTGCAAGCGTGAACTGATTCTCTGGCCAGCGAACTTTGGCGAAGCCGCCCAGCAATGTGCCGTACCTGCCGATGGTCTCGACTCCGGCGTCGGATACCCGCAAGGGCAGCGGATGGCCACCGGCGGCGAGCGTCAGCGTGTCTCCGCGGATGCGCAGGCACAGCGCCGTGCAGACCGACAGCACCGGCCGGCGCTTGAGCGCGGTGTCGACCCGCGCGAGGATCTGTGACGGGCGCGGGTCGTAGTCGGAGGCGGTCTGGGCGGTGTGGCGCACGAGCGAGGTGAGGGCGGCTGCGCCGACGCCCTTACCTGTGACGTCGCCGATCATCATCAGCCAGTCCTCGCTGAGCTCCCAGAAGTCGTAGAAGTCTCCGCCGACCTCGTTGCCCTGGCCGGCCGGGCGGTACAGAGCGGAGATCTCCCAACCGGAGATCTCGGGCAGCGCTTCGGGCAGCAGGCTGTGCTGCAGCGTGCGCGCGATCTCCGAACGCTCCCGGTAGAGCCTTGCGTTCTCCACTGCCAGCGCGGCGCGCGCCGCGATCTGCTCGGCGAACTCGAGGTCGCTGCGGTCGAACCGACGACCGGAGTCGGCGCTGACCATCGTCAGCGCTCCGATCGTGCGCGAGCCGGCCTTCATCGGCACCATCAGCACGGCGCGCAGGCCGACCGTACGCAGCAGCCGCAGGTGCTCGTCGTCGATCGCTGCGGCCTTCAGCAGCTCGTCCTGGATCTGGGTGTAGAGCAGGGGTTCGCCCGTGCGCAGCACTCGGCCGAGGCCCTGATCGAGGTCGAGCTCCTCGGGTTCGAACGTGCGCAGGCGCTCGGCCATCTCCAGCTTCTTTGGATCGCTGTGGGCGACCGCCACGGATTGCCGCTTGCCCTCGTCGAACAGGTCGACGGCGCACCAGTCGGCGATCTGCGGCACCGCGAGCCCTGCGACGTTGCGCAGCGTCTCCTCATAGTCGAGTGAGGACGCCAGCAGCTGTCCGGTCTGCGCGAGGAACTCGCTGCGCAACGCCGCGCGCTGGCTCTCGCTGACGTCCTCGATGATCGTCACCGCCGCCTCGATCGACCCCGATGCATCGCGCACGGCGGTGGTCTTGAGCAGCGCCCACTGCTCCTCGCCGGTGGAGCGGCGCACCGAGCGCAGCAGCAGCGGCTCGGGCTCTTCGCCCCGCAGCAGGCGCATCGAGGGGAGATCCTCCATGCGCAGCTCCTCGCCCTGCGCGTCGACGACTTCCCAAGCTCCCATCAGCTCGCGGGGATCGACCGCCCGCAGCCGTTCGAGTGAATCGAAGCCCATGCGGTCGAGCGCGGCGCGGTTGGCGTATATCAACGTGTCGTCGGGGGCGCGGATGGTGACCGCGTCGGCGAGGCCGTCGACGATCACGGCCAGCCGCTGCTGGCTGCCGGCGAGCGAGCGCTCGAGCTCCTCGAGCAGACGCTGGCGCTCGTCCTCCGCGCGCCGGCGCTCGGAGATGTCGGCGACGAACGCGTGAAAGGACCAGCCGTCGGCGTCGGTCAGCGCCGAGATCGCGATCTCGACCGGGAACTCCGTGCCGTCCGCATGCAGCGCGCTCAACTCCACGCGCCTGTTCAGCATCGTGCTCTCGCCGGTATCGAGGAACCGGCGCAGCCCGCCCTCGTGCGCCTCGCGGTGGCGCGCAGGCACGACCAGCTCCGAAAGGACCTGCCCGAGGGCCTGCTCGCGCTCGTATCCGAACAGCTCCTCGGCGCGCGCATTCCAATAGACGACCCGTCCCTGTTCGTCGATCGAGATGAACGCGCTATGCGTCAGTTCGAGGATCGCCTGAGCCTGAGCGAGGTCCATCCGGCCATTATCCGAGAAAGCGACCCTTCCCGCCAGTGGCTGACGACAATCGTACGCGCCGCGTCCTGCCGGCGCTGACATTGTGTAGTCTGGCACTAGCTCGCGTAGCCGCTCGCCGCAGCCTGAAACTCGCCGGTTGCGGTTTCACCGGAGAAGTCCTGCTGCGCACGGCATTTCAGCGGCGCCGATCGGCCGGTCCCGCAGCCGTCGACCACGAGCATGTTCCAGTGGGCGGGCAGCCCGCCGTACATGACGCTGTAGCCGCCTTCGACGGAGCCGATCGACGGATAGCCGGCGCCGCCCTCGACCGGGACGAGGGTGCCGCGGGCGCGCCCGCGGCGTAGGCCGGGTACCAGCGGTAAGCGACCGATATGCGCGGGCTGGCGGGGGAGGAGTAGTCGAGCGGGACTGCAAGCTCCCCGCAGTAGGCCAGCGGCGAGGCTTTGCACAGGCCGAGCGTCTGGCTGCCCAACCGCAGCGTGGGTGGCGCGCCTTGATGGGCGCTCGCGGAACCAGCCAGCGAGCCGAGCGCCAGGAGCGCCGCCGCCAGCATCCTCACGACACTAGTCCGGCGCCGGCGCGCCCCCATCGGGCGTGGTCACCGAGTCCTCGAAGGCGGCCGCGGGCTCACGCAGGGCTCCGCTGCTGGGGTCGAACACGAGCCCGCGGATGCAGTCGCGGGCGGGCAGCTCGGGACTGCTGCGCAGGCGCTCCAGGCCCTTGCGCAGCGTCGCCTCGAGGTCCTCGAAGGAACCCAGGCGCCAGGACGGCTCGGCGCCGTCGCGCGCCAGTTCGCGTGCGAAGCTCTCATCGCTGGCGTCCTGCAGCCCGCAGTCCTCGTGCATGACGACGACGATCTCGTGGGTCCCCAGCAGGCGCTGCGATGCGCTCAGCGACCGGATCGCATCGTCTGTGACGAGCCCGCCGGCGTTGCGGATGATGTGAGCATCACCGCGGCTGAGTCCCAGCAGCGCGTAGAGGTCGATCCGAGCGTCCATGCACGCGAGCACCGCCACCCGCCGGCGCGGCACGGCGCCCAGCTGGGGCGTACACGCGAGCCCTGCGGCGCCCGCGGCCGCGTTGGCGAGCATCTCGTCGGCGACTGGCATGGCCAAGACGATACGGCTGCCGACGCAGCTCAGCCGCCGTACAGGCGCTCGATCTGCTGAGCGTACTTCTCGGCGATCGGGCGCCGGCGCAGCTTCATCGTCGGGGTCAGCTCATCGCCGCCGGGCTCCCACTCGGCGTCGAGCAGATGGAAGCGCTTGATCTGCTCGACCCGCGCGAGCTGCCGATTGGCGTGCTCGACCGCCGCCTCGAGCTCGGCGCGGAGCTCCTCGCGGGCGGCGAGCTGCGCGGGGTCGGCCTCGGACAGCCCGTGGGCGCGCGCCCAGGCGCCGGCGGCGTCGGGGTCGAGCACCAGCAGCGCGACGTTGTAGGGTCGGCGATCGCCGATGCAGACCGCCTGGCCGATCAACGGGTGGGACTCGCGCAGGTGCGACTCGATGTTGGCGGGCGACATGTTCTTGCCGGCGCTGTTGATGATCAGCTCCTTCTTGCGGTCGACGATCGTGACGTAGCCGTCGTCGTCGAGGAGGCCGATGTCGCCAGTGTGCAGCCAGCCCTGCTCGTCGATCGTCTCCGCGGTCTTCTGCGGCTCGCCGCGATAGCCCGCCATCACGGTTGGTCCGCGCGCGAGCAGCTCGCCGTCCGCGTCCAGGCGAAGCTCGATGCCCGGGACCGGGGGGCCGACGGTGCCGATCTTGTTGGCCCCGGGAACGTTGGTGGTCCCCACGCACGACAACTCCGACATCCCCCACAGCTCGAGCAGCTCGAGCCCGAGCGCGGCGAAGAACTCGAGCAGCTCCCGCGGCGCCGGTGCGGCGCCGACGACCAGCCACTCGACCTGGTCGAGGCCCAGACGCTCGCGCAGGCTATGCAGTATCTGCTCCTCGCGGGCGCGCTCAGCGGCGGCGGGCGACTGGTCGATCTTCCCGCCATCCTCCGCGATTTGCATGCGTCGCCGCGCTGCCGCGATAGCGCCTTGGACGGCCGCGGCGCGCTCGCGATCGGTGTCGGCGGCGAGCGCTGCTTCGAGGCCCGCGCGCATCTTCTCCCAGACGCGCGGGACCCCACCCCAGACGGTGGGGCGCACTTCGACCAGCGCCGCCCCGAGCTCGGCGGGGTCAGCCACGAAGGTGACGCACACGCCATGGGCAGCGGCCATGTACTGGCTCAGCCAGCGGTCGGCGATGTGAGCCGAGGGCAGGTAGGAGACGGTGCGCCCGCCGGGCGTCACCGGCAGCACGGCTGCGGTCGCGCGCATCTGGGCGAGCATGTTCGCGTGCGTGAGCTCGACGCCCTTGGGAGGTCCGGTCGTGCCGGAGGTGTAGATCAGCGTCAGTACGTCCCCCGGTACGACGGCCCGCCAGCGTGCCTGAAAGTCAAACCCGTCCGGCGCCGCCGGCATGTCCTGCAGCGCGACCGTGCCGGGCGTGTCCGGCTCGAGGCACAGCAGGTGGCCGACGGCCGTGCCCGCGCAGGCCTCGCGCAGCAGCCCGGAGAACTGGGCCTCGCACACGCACACCCGCGCGCCCGCGTTCGCGAGCAGGTGGGAGATCGTCTGCGGGGGAAAGGTGTTGTAGATAGAGAACGGCGTCGCCCCGAGGTGCATCGCGGCGCTGTCGAGCAGCGCGAACTCGATGCGGTTGCACATCATCAGCGCGACCGAGTCTCCGTGACCCACGCCAAGCGCCGCGAGGCCGCCCGCGAGCTGTTCCACGCGCTCGCCGTATTCGCGCCAGCTGAGCTCCTGCGCGCCACCGAGCGAGCGCAGCGCCATCGCGTCCGGGGAGGCGGCCACGGTGGCTTGAAACAGCTCGCACATCGTGGTCGCGTCCTGCAGACGCCCGCCGGCGTCTGCGGCTGTAGCCAGGGAAGCGTCCATAGATGACAAATCTACACATGCTCCGTGGCGAGCGGGCAGGCGCAGAGCGCCGGCTCTGTCAGCCGTGCGCTTCGACGTCGAGCCCGGGTCCGACCGTCACCGTGGCCGACACGCCCGACACGGGAGCCACCGTGACGGTCGCGCTCGGAGTCGTGCTGGTCGGCGCGCTCGGGACCCCCGGCGCCGGGAGCGGCGCGGGAGCGGCGCCGGTGACGGTCTGGACGGCGCCGCCGACGGGCCCAGTGGGGGGCGTGCTGGCCTGTGAGACTGTGACGCTCACCGGCGCCCGGGGCGTGGTGCCTGATGACTGAGCGGCTGTGCTCCCCGCGCCCGCGGTGCTCGCGTCAGCCGTCGGCTGGCCGCCGCTGCGCCCAGGGGCGGGAGTGCTCGGCGCGGTGTTCCGCGGAACGACGACGCCGCTGGCTCCGCCCGACTCGCCGACGCCGGTGCTCAGCTGCGGATGTTCGCGCCCGCGCGCCGGTCGCGTCGCGGCGTCTTGCAGGCGTGTCTCCTGGCGCGGGGCGTGCGAGCCCGCGTATCGATGGCCCAGCGCGAGCGCCGCGCGTGAGCGCTGCGCGAGGGTCGACGTCGGGTGCTCGCCGACGGGCTTTCCGTAGCGTGCGCTGGGCGCGAGCGCGAGCAGCCCGGCGGCGCCGAGGGCGGGCAGCGCCTGCGCGACCGAGCCGCCTGCGCCGAGGCCGGCGGGCGTCAGCTGCAGGGCCGCGGAGGCGCGCTCGATCGTGGCTGTCGCGAACGCCAGCCAGGCGGCCGAGCGGCGCGCCGAGTAGCGGCTCACGAACGCGTCGACAACGTCCCCGTCCAGCCGCGAATCCGCCTCCTGGCGGAGGATCGCCAGTGCCTGGCGCTGCGTGCGCGCCCGCCGGTAGGGACGGCGCGATGTGATCGCGTCGAATGTGTCCGCGACGGCGATGATCCGCGCCCCAAGCGGTATCTGGGCGCCGCTCAGGCGGTCCGGGTAGCCGCTGCCGTCGAGGCGCTCGTGATGATGGCGCACGATCGCGGTGAGCTGGGGGTCGCCGACGGTCGAGAGCATTGCGGCGCCGTCGGGCGCATGGCGCTTGACGATCGCGAACTCCGCCTCGGTCAACGCGCCCGCCTTGTTGAGGATCGCCCTCGGCGTGTAGATCTTGCCGACGTCGTGGATCACCGCGGCGGTACGGATCGTCGAGACCTCGGCGTTCGAGAGGCGCATCGTCCGTGCGATGCGCTCGGCCTGGCGCGCGACCCGCTGGCAGTGACCGGCGGTGTAGGCGCTGCGGGCCGCCAGCAGCTTGCTCAGCTCTTCGAGCAGCTCCACACGGGCGGCGGGAGTCGCAGCGGCTGCCGCCTCGTACATGCTGCGGACTCGGCGCAGGCGCCGCTCGGTCAGGCACCGTTTCAGCCAGACCCACAGCATCAGATCGCTGAACAGCAGATCGCGTGAGCCCCGCGATCTCTGCCACGCGGCCGCTCCGAGGCTAGCCAGCGCAAGCGACAGCAGCACGGCGCTCCCCGCAGCCGCAAGGGCGCGGAGCGTCCCTCCCGGCGGGATCAGGTTCGCGGCGAGTGCCGCGGGCGTCGGCACCACGAGCGCGGTCGCGACCAGCGACAGCGGCAGATAGCGCCAGCAGCGCATCGTCTCGAGCGCGCCGTCGCCGGCGGGGTTCTGGCCGAGCGCCCGCGCGGGCGCTCGCGCGCCCTGCCGCTGGGGACCGAGTGTCCGCGGCCGCTGCACCGCAGCCGCCGGCGGGCCGGCCGAGCTGCCAGGGCTCGCGCGATGGGCCTGCGCGCACGTGTCGTGCGGGGAGCGCATCTGTCCCCAGCGTAAATTCCGACAGCCGCGATTCGCGACCGCTCGGACAGATGTTCTAAGCGCCGGTAAGGTCGTCTGCCAGATGCGCGCGCTGGCCGCTCACTTCCTCAGTCTCGGGGGCTTCATGCTCGCGCACGAGCAGCGCGCGCAGGCCGATGCGAGTGCGCTTCAGGAGCTCGCCCGCAGCGCACCGGCGTCGCTGCAGCTGGCGCCGGGCCTGGAGCTCGAATGGCTCGGAGTCGCTGGATACCGCCTCACCTATGAGTGTCAGAGCCTCTTCCTGGACCCATACGTCTCGCGCGTGGAGCTGCGCAGCCTGCTGCGCCCGCGCACGGCGCTCGCCGACCCGGCGCTGCACGAGCGCTGGCTGAGTCCTGAGGGGGAGGTCGCAGGAGTGCTGGTCGGACATACGCACTTCGACCACGCCATCGATGTTCCGGCATTGTGCATCCGTCATCGCTGCCGCGCGTTCGGCTCCTCCTCGCTGACCAGGCTGATGCAGATCTACGGCGCTCTGGAGATGGCCATCGAGGTGCGACCGCACGAGCCCTTCGAGCTCGGTCCCTTCACGATCACTTTCGTCCCGAGCGTACATTCGAAGCTGCTGCTGGGCTATGCGGTGCCCTCCGACGGCGAGCTCAGCTGCGAGCACCTCGACGAGCTCGCGCCAGGCGCGTATCGCTGCGGTCAGGTGTGGGGCATTCACATCGAGGTCGCCGGCATGACCTTCTACCACCAGGGCAGTGCCAACCTGCTCGACGAGGAGATCCGCCACCACGGCGTCGACGTGTTCCTCGCCGGCATCGCAGGCCGGCGGTTCACCGAGGACTACTGGCAGCGCGTGCTGGGCGCGCTCTCGCCGCGCGTGGTGGTGGCCAGCCACTTCGACGACTTCTTCCGGCCTCTCGATCAGCCGGCGGGCTTCTCGCTGAACGTCAACCTGGCGGCCTTTCCCGAAGAGGTCGCCGCGGTCAGCCGTGACCTGCAGGTGGCGGCGCTCGAGCCGTTCGTCTCCTATCACGGCGTTCGCTAGCTAGGCTGCAACGCGCGATGAGAGCGGTCACCTTCCAGGCCCCGGGCGTCGTCAGCGTCGAGGAGCGTCCCGAGCCCGAGCTTCAGGACCCGGGCGATGCGCTCGTGCGGATCGAGGCGACCGGCGTCTGCGGCTCGGACCTGCACATCTATCACGGGCGGGTGCAGATCGAGCCCGGCTTCACGCTCGGCCACGAGTACGTCGGCACCGTGCTGGCGGTCGGCGACCGGGTCACACGCGTGGCGGCCGGCGATCGGGTGCTCGGCTGCTTTCACACGGCGTGCGGGAGCTGCTTCTTCTGCCGGCGCGGCCTGTTTCACTGCTGCGTGCACTCGCGCACGTTCGGCCACGGCGCGACGCTCGGCTCCCTGCAGGGGACTCAGGCGGACATGGCGCTCGTGCCGCAGGCCGATCTGGTGCTGCGCCGCGTGCCGGAGGGCATGAGCAGCGATGTCGCGCTGTTCGCCGGCGACGTGATGGGAACGGGCTTCTACGCGGTCGATGCCAGCGGGCTGAGGCCGGGCGACGTCGCGGCCGTCCTCGGTCTCGGGCCCGTTGGCCTGTGCGCGGTGCAGGTGGCGCGGGCTGCGGGCGCGGCGCATGTGTTCGCGATCGACACCGTCCCCGAGCGGCTGGGCGTGGCCGAGTCCTTCGGCGCCCATCCGGTCCACCTGCGCGAGCAGGACCCGCGCGCGCTGGTGCGCGAGGCGACCGAAGGCAGGGGCGTCGACGTGTGCATCGACGCGGTCGGCGATCCGCAGGCGCTCGACATGGCGATCCGCCTCACGCGCGCGTGTGGAAGCGTCCAGTGCGTCGGCGTCTACGCGGAGCGCGCTGAGGTTCACATGGGATTGCTGTGGCTGAAGACCCTGACTCTGCGCGGTGGGCAGGCCAACGTGATCGGCCACGTCGACCAGGTGCTGGCGATGATGGACGCCGGCGTGCTCGATCCATCGCCGCTCGTGACGCGCCACATGACGCTCGACGAAGCGCCCGAGGCCTATGCGGTCTATGACCGCCGCGAGGCGTTGAAGATCGTGCTGACCCCCCGAGCCGCGCCGGGCGCCGCGGCGACGGTCGCAGCGCCGCGCCTTCGCGACAGCGCGACGAACGCGAGCAGCAGCGGCAGCGCCATCAACGCGTAGGCCCAGCGCTGCCCCGCCGCCTGGGCGATCGCGCCGGCGCCGGCGGAGCCGAGCACGTTCGCGGGCGACCAGACCAGGTTCATGATTCCCACCCCCATCACCTGGCTGACGCCGATCGCCAGGCATGCGTCGGAGAGCATCATCATCAGCGGCGCCCACATCACCCCGGTCATCAGCAGCGCCGCGATCACGAGCAGCGCCGCGGCCCAGCGGTTCGCGACCCAGGGGATCGCGAACACGACCGGAAAGCTCGCCAGCAGTCCGATGCGAATCGGACCGACCGGACCGTGGCGGTCGGACAGGCGACCAACGGCCGGGCGCAGGAGCATGCCCAGCGCCGCCGCGACGCCGAACATCGCCGCGATCAGACCGGGACCGGAGCCGAGGCTGTCCTGCTGCAGCGGCGCAAGCACGCTGATGCCGGCGAGCAGCAGCGCCGGCAGCACCGTGATCCACATGATCAGGCGCACACGCCGCGAGCCCAGCAGCGGGCGCAGGGTCAGCCGGCTGTCCACAGCGATCGGCGGCGCCGGGAAGCGCAGCGTCGCGAGCGCCAGCGCGAGCGCGAACACGGCCACCGCGACAAAGGTCGGCGCACGCCCGACTCCCGCTGCGAGTCCGCCCACGAGCGGACCAGCGATCGCTCCGGCCTCACCGATGCCAAACGCGAATCCGAGCATCTCGCCGCGGCGCGCGGCCGGCGCGGCGCCGAGCAGCCACACCATCGCGCCCGTCCAGCACGCGGTGCCGGCCATCCCCTGGACGAAGCGCGCGCCGAGCAGCTCGCCGTAGCTGTTGAGGAGCCCGAACGCGACGCTCGCCACGGCGAACGTCAGCAGCCCGAGCAGCGCGGTGGT
The DNA here is from genome assembly GCA_963706765.1 of uncultured Solirubrobacterales bacterium. GTDB lineage: Bacteria > Actinomycetota > Thermoleophilia > Solirubrobacterales > Solirubrobacteraceae > Palsa-744. The sequence goes on from OY970168.1 coordinate 1,701,658, forward strand.
GCGTGCTCCCGTGCGCGCCGCGATGCTCGTCGTGGGGATTGCCGCGACCATCGAGCCGAGCGCGTACATCGCCACCAGCACGCCCGCCTGCGAGGTCGAGAGGCCTAGTTCGTGCTTCAGTCCCGGCAGCAGCGGCGCAAGCGCGGCGTAGAACACCAGCTCCAGGAACATCAGCGAGCAGACCAACATGAGCAGGCGCCTCATCGGGCGATCGTACCTCCGTGTCGCCCGCTCGCTCGGGGCCTCGAGCGCCGCGGTTCAGGCTGTTCAGCATAGCCCTGCAGGTGGAACGAAATGCCTGCAAACGAGCGCCTTACCGGCTGCGATCCGGCCGCCGAGGTGCGCAGTCCAGGCGCGGCGGATCGAGCGCCGGATCTACGCGCCGGGCGCGGGCGCGGGGACGTTCAGGTTCGGCAGCAGCGCCGGCGCGAAGTCCTCGAGGCTCGGGCGCTGGTCGGGAAGGATTGGCCCGTCGGCGAGCGTGCGCGCGAGCAGCCCGTCGCGAGGCTCCTCGATCAGCTGCGCCATGCGCGCGAAGTCGACGCGGAGCAGGCGTCCCTCGCGCTTCAGCGCCCGGCCCCCGACGAGCACCGTTCGCGGCGTTCGCCTGCGTGACCAGCGCGCCGACGGGATCGGCCGGGCTGAGCATGTTCAACCGGTCTCCTCCGGGACCGACGACGATCACGTCCGCCCAGCCCAGGGTCAGCGAGCCAACGCGATCGTCGAGCCCGAGCGCCGTGGCGCCGCCGATCGTCGCCCAGCCGCGCCGACGTAGTTGCCGACGAACACGTCGTGGGCGCTGTAGCGCGGCGAGAGCGTCATGCGCATGCCGACGAAGTAGTCGGCGAGCGTCCAGTCGGCGCAGATCGCGCGCAGGGCCGTCTGCCAGGTGTGGCGATGCGTGTCGACGAACCCAGGCATCACGACGCCACCGCGGGCGTCGATCAGCTGACCTCCGACTCGTCCAGCCCGTCGAGCGCACCGGGGTCGCGCTCGACCGCGACGATGCGATCGCCCTCGATCAGCACCGATCCACGGTCGAGCTCTCCGATCGCCTCCATCGAGAGCACGTACGCGCCGCGAATCAGCGTGCGCCGGCCCGCCATCTCAGACCTCTGGCGCAGGACGCGCGAGCGCGGCCATCTGCTCGAACGCCGACAGCGGGTTGAGCGGCTCGGCGTCGGGCTCGAGCTCCTGGAAGATCGAGGCGACTGTCACCGCCAGCCTCTCGCCCTCGCCCCAATCCGCCCACCGCGTCAACGCGATCGAGCGCGCCGCGTCGAGCGGGCTCATGCCCTGGGCGTGGCGCTCGCGGGCCTGCTCGCAGAGATATTCGAAGTACGCCTTCATCTCCGCCACCTCGTCCTTGCCGGCGATCGGTCCGTGGCCGGGGACGATCACCTCGAGGTCCATCGCCAGGATCCGCTCGCAGGCAGCGATCCAGTTGGACACCGGGCCGGCCCAGGCGATTGGATGCGAGCCGTTGAAGAGGATGTCGCCGGTGTAGAGCACTCGCTGTGCCGGCAGCAGCGCGAGCGTGTCACCGCGCGTGTGCGCCGGCCCGACCTCGATCAGGCGCACCTCGCGTGAGCCGAGCGTCAGTGTGAGCTCGCCGCTGAAGGTCTGCTCGGGCGGCGCGAGCTCGACGTCCTTGAAATCGAACGCGCCGAAGCAGCGCAGGAAGAACGCCCCCACCTCGCCCATCTTCGGCGCCTGCTCGACGAGCGCCGCCATCGCCGCGGGCGGCAGCTCGAGCATCTCCTCGGCGGTGCGCTCGGAGGCGACGATCCGCGCGCCGTCGACGAGGCTGTTGCCATAGCAGTGGTCGCCGTTCGCGTGGGTGTTCACGAGCGTGCCGATGCGCTGCGCCGCGGGGACCGCGCGCCGCATCTCGCCGAGCATCTGCTCGGTCAGGTGCAGGTCGAAAAGCGTGTCGATCAGCAGCGTCTGCTCGCCGTCGACGATCAGGCCTGCATTGCTCCAGCCCCAGCCACCGTCGGGTTGCAGGTAGGCGTAGGCGCCGTCGCCGACCTCGTGCAGTCCCCTGTCGTAGCTTCGCCCCATCGCAGCCCGGGCCATCCTCCCACACGGGCAGCGGGTCTGGCCGCTCCGAGGCGCCGGCCTCAGTGCGCGCACGCCGTCAGCGGCGATGGGTCGATCGACCCCGGCAGCGCCGCGGCCGCCGTTATCCTCTGGGCCCTCCAGGACGGGTCGGGCCAAACGACGACGGTGAGGCGTGAAGATCAATAGCCACAGAGCGCAGGCGGCGTATCGAGCCGGTGCGCTCGCGCTGGCGCTGCTCGCGTGCGGCGGCCTCGCGAGCGCGGCCGCCGGTTCGGCGGCTCGCGCGGCGGGCCGGACCGTGTCGGTCAGCTGCCGCGGCGGCTCGAACGAATGCACCGCCGTACTCGATCTCGCCGGCGGCGCCAGCAACGAGCACGTGAGGATCGCGCTGAGCGACACCGATCTGATGCTGGTGGGCACGGTGGCCAGGCCGAGCTTCATCCACGGCGCGTATCTGCTCTCTCACGGCAGCTACTCGCTCGGCGGATCGCTCTACACGGCCACCTTGAACGCCGTGCGGTCGATCCCCAGGGGCGCCACGCTGTCGCTGCAATTCGCCGCGCCCTCGCTCGCGCTGCCCTGCAAGAGCGCCACCCAGGGGGTCTCCTCGCTGTCGATCTTCAAGGTCGGCACCAAGCAGGCCCGTGGGATCTTCACCTGCCAGCAGGCGAACGCGGTTGCCAACACCTGGGCGCTGCGGTTCAGGGCACGCCAGCAGGTCGGGCTGTTCTCGGTCAACGACGTCAACTACCGCTGCAGGCTCGTCTCGACGCTGCCGCAGAACACGCAGTGCGACGGTGGCGGCACGCGGGTCAAGTTCTCCGCCGCCAACAGCAGCTCCTGATCGCATCAGGCCGCCCGAGCTGGGACCCTCGCGGCACGAGCGCTTCAGGGCAGCCGCTCGAGACCGTCGTCGAGCTCGACCTCTTCAGGGCAGCTGCTCGAGACCGTCGTCGAGCTCGACCTCGAGCGAGTTCAGCGCGAACGCGACCAGGTGATAGTGACCGACGACGATCGTGATCTCGATCAGTTCGCGCTCGTCGCGGGTCTCGGCGAGGCGCGCCCAGGTCGCGCTCGAGATCTTCGCGTCCGCGTGCAGCTCATCGGCCGCCCGCAGGAGGTCGGCGTCGCTTGCTGACCAGCTGGGATCGTCGGGCCCGCGGGTGACCCGCATGATGTCCTCGCGCGAGATCCCGAGCCGTTCGCTGAGCCTCACGTGCTGGCCCCACTCATACGAGGAGTCGCAGTTGTAGCCGGTGCGCAGGATCAGCAGCTCGCGCTCGCGCTCGTCGAGCTCGCCGCCGCCGAGCAGAAACCCGCCAAACGGGAGCCACGCGCGGAACAGCCGCTCGTGCCGGGCGAGCGTCGGGAAGATGTTGTTCTCGCCCAGCCGGCCGCCGAGGTTGGGAGCGTGCGCGCCGAGTATCGGCCGCAGGTGGTCGCTCCATTCAGATTCGCGTAGCGGTGGGATTCGGGACATTTCGATGCTTCGAGGCGGTGTCGCTCAGCTGTCGCTCTCAAGCCTACGCAGCAGGCCCTGATCGAGGCTCGTGCCGGCCGCCGGTGAGCTGACGGCCGGAGGCAGCTCGACGTGCAGCAGCGTCGCGTCGTCGAGCAGCGCGGAGCCGCGTTCGAGCACGTAGCTGAGCACGTGCCCGCCGCGGGCGCGCTGATCGTCGATGAAGTGCAGGTGCGTGCCGACGATCTCGATGCCGTCGAGCGAATCGGGGAAGCAGAAGCCCATCATCGTCCCGGCGACGTCCTCGAGCTCTGTGATCTGCTGCGCAGCGATCGCCTGCGCGAGCGAGTGGTAGGGCCGCTGCTGCTTGGGCACCGAGCGGACGTGAACCGCCTCGAACTCCCCGTCGATGCGGATCGCCACAGGCCTGCTGCCGCGCCCCAGCCGGCGCCCGAGGTGGCGTTCGAACCCGCCGTCGGCGAACGGCCCACGCAGGGCGAGCGGCGCGCCGGGAGCGAACGGCACGACCACCGCGTAGGGCGTTCGGCAGCCTGGGTCGGGCTCGCTCAGAGTCGCGTCGAGGTTGGCCTTCCACGCATGGCCGTCGAGCACGATCAGCTCACCGTCGAGTCCGTTGAGCGTGCCGAGGCCGAGGTCCCCGTGCTCGAGGACCTCGGCCAGCGTGACATCGCCGTCGAAGGCGCCATCCAGCAGCGCCTTCACCGTGGAGGTCTGGAACAGCTCGTGGCGAGCGTGTTCGGGATGCAGCTCGGCATGGCGCGTCAGCTCGACCTGGAGCGCGCCGAGGAACTCGAGCTCGCTCACCCCGCCTCCAGCGGCGCAGTCATCGTCGTGATCAGTAGCTGACGACCCCGCCCCAGAAATAGCCGTCGAGGCCGAGGACGTAGTTGTCGCCGGAGTCTGCGTCCCAGGAGCCGAAGGTTCCATATGAGACACCGAAATGGAGGACCGCCTGGGTCGCGGACCAGGACTCGGCCACGATCCCGATGCACGTCCCGCTGGTGCCTTTGCCGGCGCCCGCGAGCCATCCGTTCGTGTCGTCCTGGAACCAGAGGTCCTTTTTCGCCGTCTGCTTGCCGTACCAGTCGCCGTTTTCGGGGCCATATTCTCCGCAGGAGGTTTTCGCAGCCGAGAAGGCTTTCGGCGGTTTGGTGCCAAAGCCGCTGCCGGTGATCGTCAGCGTGGGAGCGGCGCTGCTGCCCGAGAAGGTCACTTTGGTGATCACTGCCGCACTCGCGCCGGCGGCGAGCAGCAGACTCGCGCACGCCGCCGCCAATGCTGCCAGCAACGAAGCTCTGAGAAGGCGTCTTGAACGCATGTGCCAATCCTTTCCTCGCGGTGTCATCGGCCCGGCCTGCGGGGCCTGGCTGCCTGTCCCCTGGGCGCGCGATCCGCCGGGCAGAGCGACTCTACCGACGAGCGATGACCGCTGAACGTTCAGATAGTGCGCCCTCTCCCAACTCGTCGATCGTGGCGTGCCCGCTCAGCGCGAGCGTGAGATCGAGCTCTGCCAGGAACCCGCGCAGAACCTGGACGACGCCCTCCGCTCCACCGAGCGCCAGCCCCCAGATGTAGGGGCGGCCGAGCAGGACCGCGCGCGCGCCGAGAGCGAGCGCCTTGATCGCGTCGGCGCCCGAGCGGATGCCGCTGTCGAACAGCACCTCGCAGCGCCCCTCGACCGCCGCCAGAACCGCCGGCAGCGCTTCCAGCGCGCCGACCGCACCGTCGACCTGACGTCCGCCGTGATTCGAGACCACCAGGCCCTGCACGCCGTGCTCGAGCGCCAGGCGCGCGTCGTCGGCGCGGAGGATCCCCTTCAGCACGATCGGCAGCTCCGTGCATTCGCGCAGGAACGCGAGGTCGGTCCACGTGATCGAGGGGTTCGAGAACTGATAGGCCCAGTGCCCGATCGCGGCCTGCATGTCCTGCTCGGGCTCCACCGCCAGCCCGTCCCGGAAGACGGGGTCCTCGAGATAGTTGCGATTGCCCTCCCCCCACAGAAACGGCAGAAACGCCTGCGTCAGGTCGGCGGGACGCCAGCCGAGCATCCAGGTGTCGAGCGTCAGCACGATCGCGCTGTATCCCGCGCGCTCTGCGCGCTGCACGAAGCTCCGCGCCAGCTCGCGATCGCGTGGCCAGTAGAGCTGATACCAGCGCGCCAGCCCTCCCGCCGCCCGCGCGATCTGCTCGATCGTGTGTGAGGCGGCCGTGCTCGCGACCAGCGGCACCCCCACCTCGGCCGCCGCCCTTGCGCTCGCGAGCTCGCCCTCGGGGTGGGCGAGCGTCTGTACGCCGATCGGCGCGAGCAGCACGGGCGCCGGGAGCGCGGTCCCGAGCACCGTGCGCGCCAGGCTGCGCTCGGACACGTCGTGCAGCATCCGCGGCGCGATCCGCCAGCGGTCGAAGGCCTCACGGTTGGCGCGCATCGTCTCTCCCAACCCGGCGCCGCCGGCGATGTAGCCGCGCGGTCCGTCGGCGAGCAGCGCGTAGGCGTCGTGCTCGAGCTGGCGCCAATCGAACGTGCGCGGGGGACGCTGCCCCGCCATCCCGCGCAGGTAGATCTCGTACTGGTAGTTGGCGAATGGAACCTGCTCGCTCACGCCAAGCCTCCCGGTCGGGGTCAGGCCGGCACTCTAGCTGTGCCCTCGCTCGCCGGTCCCGCGCGTCGAGCAGGCGATCTTCCCGCGAATCCGCTCGCTGCGGCATGCTGCCGGTGCCGCCAAGCGCTAGTTTCTGGAGCGTGGGCGAGCGCCAGATCGCGACCAACGGGATCGACCTCCACGTCCTCGATGAAGGGGCGGGGCCGCTGGTGGTGCTGTGCCACGGCTTTCCCGAGCTCGCGTTCTCCTGGCGTCACCAAGTCCCCGCGCTCGTCAACGCCGGCGTGCGTGTGCTCGCGCCCGACATGCGCGGATACGGCCGCAGCTCGGCGCCCGCTGCGGTCGAGGCCTATGACGTGCAGGCGCTGTGCGCCGACCTCTGCGGCCTGCTCGACGCGGTCGGGCAGGAGAGCGCGATCTTCATCGGGCACGATTGGGGGGCGAGCATCGTGTGGCAGCTTGCGGCGATGCACCCCGAGCGGGTGCGCGCAGTCGCCGGGCTGAGCGTCCCGTTCATCCCGCGAGCGCCGGCTCCGCCGGTGCAGATCATGCGCAGTCACCTCGGCGAGGACTTCTACATCGTCTGGTTTCAGCAGCCGGGAGTCGCCGACGAGGCGCTGGCGCGCGACGTGCGGCGCACGCTCACGACCTCGCGTCAGTGGACCGCGCAGTGGGCGCTCGAGGACGGCGCCAACGCGCGACGGCCCGAGTGGATGTCAGAGTCCGAGCTGCAGGTCTACGTCGACGCGTTCGAGCGCACAGGGTTCACTGGCGGACTCAACTGGTACCGCAACATCGATCGCAACTGGGAGCTGACAGCGCCGCTGGCTGAGCGTCGCGTCGAGCAGCCCGCGCTGTTCCTGACCGGCGAGCGCGATCCCGTGCGCACGTTCATGCCCGCCGAGGCGATGCAGGGCTGGGTCACCGACCTGCGCCGTCAGGTAGAGGTCCCGGACGCCGGCCACTGGGTGCAGCAGCAGGCGCCGGACGCCGTCAACGCGGCGCTGCTGGAGTTCCTGCAGGAAATCTGAGGGGCGGCGCGCGCAGAGCGCGCTTCGGGGCTCACACGATCAGCGGCAGCTCGGGCGGAAACGGCGGCGACATGAGCTCGTGGCCGCTCGCGGTGATCACTATCTCCTCCTCGCCGACGAGCCACCCGACATCGGCATCGAAGCGGTTCGGCTCGATGCAGATCACTTCGCCGGGCCTCAGCGGCGTCCCATCGAGGGACGAGATCGACGGCGGCTCGGGCATCTCGAGGCCGAGCCCGTGCCCGACGCGCGAATAGATGCTCGGCTCCTCGCCGCTGATCGCAAGCGCCAGCTCGGATACGCGCGCGGGAGTGCGCAGCTGCTCGTGCGCCCGCTCGAGCGCCTGCACGAGAAGCTCGTAGCCTCGCCGCACCGGCGCGTCCGGGGCTGCGCCCGCGTAGATCCGGTTGAAGTCGGCGAAGTAGCCGCCGTTCAGCTGCAGGCAGATGTCGGCGCACAGCAGCTGCTCGCGCTGCCATGTGCGGTCGGTCGGCCCGCCGAGCGGCGCCCGCTGTATGCCGGCGACGATTCCCGAGTACGCGACCCGCTCGGCGCCGGCGTCATAGGCACAGCGTCGTAACAGGCGGGTCAGCTCGCGCTCGCTCATCCCCGGGCGTGCCAGCTCCGCGAAGGCCGCGTGAGTCAGCTCCGCGGCGCGCGCGGCGGCGCGCATCTGGCCGAGCTCCCAGTCACTCTTGATCCGGCGCACCCGCCAGATCGCCTGCGAGGCGTCTCGTGCCGGCACGGGCAGGGACGCGGCGAGGCGCTCGAGCGCCAGCGGGGTGAAGCCCGGCATGAAGTGCCAACTGCGCTCGAGCCCGATGCTGCTCGCGCCAGTTCGCCGGATCGCATCCAGCAGCGCGTCGACCGCGAGCAGCTGGTAGTCGAGCTGCACGTCCCCGCCCGAGCGCAGGGCCGTCGGCCCTGCATAGGTCTCGATCGCGACGTCGATCGCGTCGAGCTCGACGCTGACGGCCTCGCCGAGGTGGCAGATCACATACGGCCGCTGCGGTGGCGCGAACAGCACGGCGAACGGCTTGGACTTGTTCGCCCAGAACGTCGTCTCGTAGCCGGTGAGGTAGACGGCGTTCGCCTCGCTGGCGACGACAAGCGCCTCGATGCCCTCTTCCTGCAGCGCTCGCGCGAGGCGATCGCGACGCCCGGCCACCTCGCTCGCGAGCTCGCTCACCGACACTCCTGCGCTTCCGACCAGCAGCGGGTTGGTCATTGCGGGGGGCGATCCCTCACGTGCACAGACGCCTGATCAGCTCGGCGTAGATCGCGCTGCTGGCCAGCAGCTGGCCGATGTCGACGTGCTCCTCGGGGGTGTGCGCGACGCGCTCGTCCCCGGCGCCGATGCCGATGCTCGGGATTCCGGCCGCGCTCATGAACGTGGCATTGACGCCGAAGCGCCAGGTGCGGACGCCGGGGAGTCGGCCCGTGACCGCCGCGACAGCCTCGCGCCCAGCCTGCACCAGCGGATCCTCGGGCGGCGTGGACATCAACAGGTAGTCGTCGACGAGCTCCACCCGCGCGCCGATGTCCTCGCGCTCGGAGACCCGCTCGATCAGCTCCGCCAGCTGCGCGTGGACGCTGAGCGCGCTTTCGCCGGGTATGTAGCGCCGATCGACGCGGATCGTGCATGCGCTCGGCACGACAGCCATGGCGCCGGGCGGCTCGGAGCAGATCCCGGTGACGGTCAGCGTCGCGGGACCGAACAGCGCATCGGCGCCAAGCTCGGCGCCGGCCCCCTGCAGCGCGCTCAAGAAAGGGATCGCTCTGAAGATCGCGTTCTGCCCTGCTGCGGGAGTGGAGGCGTGGCTTGCGCGCCCGCTGACGATCACGTCGAGCTGGGCCTTGCCGCGGTGTCCCACCGCGACCTCGAGCTCGGTCGCCTCGCCGCTGATGCCGTGGTCAGCGCGCACGCCGCGCGCCAGCAGCGCGCGCACGCCTGCCGGACTGTCGGTCTCCTCCTGCACGTCGGCGGTGAACAGGAACGATCCGCTGAGCCTGGTCTCGGCGGACAGGAACGCGGCCGCGTACGCGCCGGCTGCGACGTTCGCCTTCATGTCGCACGACCCGCGCCCGCGCAGGACCAGACCCGGCCGGCCGAAGCGCTGGCCGGGCTCGATGCTCGCATCGTGGGGGCTGTCCATTCCGGCCGCGGGGACGTGGTCGATGTGGCCGTTGAACATCAGTCGCGGCGGGCCGGTGCCGAGCATCGCGACGACGTTGCCGGCGTCGTCGACGCTCACGTTCGCGTAGCCGAGCCGCTCCAGCTCGGTGGCGAGCAGCGCCGCGACCTCGCGCTCCCCGCCGGAGGGGCTCGGCGTCGCGACGAGCCGCTGCGCGAAGCGGATCAGCGCCAGCTCGCGCTCGCCGAGGCCGTCGAGCGTCGTGACGCACAGTCGCGCGGTATCCGAGACGCTGCGATCGCCGATCATCTAACCGCTGACGTAGTGGTGGTCCAGGTCGTGATCGGCCAGCGTCAGGCCATGGTCGAGCGCCTCGAACATGTGCTCGAGCTCGTCGGTGGAGATCACCAACGGCGGCGCGATGAACAGCGAGGTCTGCTCGCCGCTGGTGGAGAACAGCGCCCCTGCCTCGAGCGCGCGGGCGACGACTCGGCTCGCGGTCGGCTCCGCTTCCTCGCCACGCCAGCTGCGCCAGTCCGGGCCGTGGAGTTCGACCGTCCAGTGCAGGCCGCGGCCGTCGATGCGGGCGATGCCGGGATGGCCGGCGGCGAGGCGCTCGAAGCGCTCGAGCATGAAGCCGTCCAGCTCGCGCGCGCGCTCGTAGATGCGATCGCGCGCCGACACGCGCAGGTGCGCCGAGATCGCGGCGACCTCGACGGGGTGCCCACGAAACGTGCTGTAGCTCTGCCAGTAGCTGTCGGACATCGCCTCGAGGACCGACTTCGAGACCAGCACGGCGCCCGCCGCGGCCCCGCCGGCAGCGAGCGACTTTCCCATCGTCACGAAGTCGGGACGCGTCTCGGTCGCCTGGAACTGAAACCAGCCGCCGACGCGGCCGAAGCCCGTCACGGTCTCATCGGCGATCCAGAACGTGCCCGCCGCCCGCGCGAGCTCTGCGACGCGGTCCTGGTAGGCGGGGTCGTGGTAGATGCCGCCCTGGCTGTAGTCGAGGATCACCGCCGCGCTGCGCTCGAGCGTCGCGGCCGCGCCGGCGAGCCCCTGCGACCTGCCCGCCGGCTGCGCTGCGGTGCCGATGCGAGCGCCCACGGGCGCCGGAAGCTCGTACACGGTGGCCAGGCGCGCCGGCGCGCGGACGCCGTGTGAGGGGGAGGAGAGGCCGCCGTGCCACTGCGGCTGGACGGTCATTTCGCGCGCCAGACCAGCGCCGCCGTGATAGGCCCGCTCGCGCGTGGCGAGCGCGGGGCGGCCGGTGAGCGCCTGGCAGAGGGCCAGCGCGACGTCGTTGGCCTCGCTTGCGCTGAGGAAGAAACGCACCGCGCCGACCCAGTCCTCGGCGCCGAAGGCGACGTTCACGAGCTCCTCGGCGGCGCGCTCGCGTGCGCTCCACCCGAGCCCCTCGTTGAGGATCGGCGCGTCTGCGGCCTCGCGCACCGCTGCGACGATCTCCGGATGGGCGTGTCCCAGCGGCGCGGAGGTGTTCGACGCGTCGATCACCCGTCGTCCGTCCGCGAGCTGCAGCCAGGCTCCCTGGCCGCCGGTCACGCGTGCGTCCTGATCCAGCGTCAGGCTGGTCGACAGCAGTCGCGAGCCCTGTGCCACCGTCACTCCCGCACCGCGCCGCCGAAGCCCCAGCGCTTCGGCGAGATTCCCTCGACGATCACCCACGTCTCGGTGCGTATCGTCTCGCCGAGAACCTCGCACATCGCATCGGTGATCGCCGCGATCAGGCGTTCGGTGACCTCCTGGCTCTCGAAGCGGCGCTCGAACGCCTTCACTTCGACAAGCGGCATCGCATCGTCTCCCTTCGGGCCCCCACCCGGCGCTCAAACCTTGCCGGGCGCTGATTCTAGATTGACGACAATCGACAGTAGCTCATCGGCGACGGCTGCGCAAGGCTTCGCGGCCCGGCTCAGGCTGAGAGCGGCGCCCTGAGCTCCAGCGCCAGCAGCTTCTCGATCGCGATCGCGATCGCGATCACCTGGCGATCGCAGAACCGCGGTCCGACGATCTGCAGGCCGACCGGCAGGCCCTCGTCTCCCAGGCCCATCGGGATCACGCACGCGGGCAGGCCGGCGAGGTTGCTGTCCCACAAATGCCCCTGCCAGTCGTCGTATGGCCGCTCGATCTCGACGCCCGCGACCTCGGTGGGGCACTCGGTGTCGACTCCGAACGCCTCGAGTCCCAGCGCCGGCGTGAGAATCGCAGCTGCGCCGGTGCGTCCGAAGAACTCCGCGTAGGCCGCCGCGACCTGCGCGCGAGCACGCTGGGCCTCGGCGAGCTCGAGCCCTCCGATGCGCTCGGCAAGACCCAGAAACGCGCGCGTGTCAGCGCCGAGCAGCCGCCGATCGCCGGCGAGCTCGCTCGCGTAGGCGGCGCTCGCGTCGGTCGTTGCGATCGCGAGCCACTCGCGCACGCCGCTGTCCGTGCGCTCCACGCCCTCGGACAGCAGTGAGGCTCCCGCGTCGCGCAGGCGCTCGAGGACCCCGTCGAAGCACGTGCGCACGTCGGGCTCGATCGGCACGGTCGCGCCGCGATCGACGTCGACCGCCAGGCACAGCTCGGACAGCCCGGTGCGGGTCGGCGCCGCGGGCTTCACCGGCAGGCTGAACGGATCGGCGGGCTCGTAACCGGCGATCACCTCGAGCAGCAGCTCGAGGTCGCCCGCCTGGCGCGCCATCGGCCCGATCACCGACAGCGTCGGCCATGGGGGCAGGTCGGGCCAGGAGGGAACGAGCCCGTGCGTTGGCTTGTGCGCGGCGACGCCGCAGAACGCGGCGGGGATGCGCAGCGAGCCGCCGCCGTCGCTGCCGAGCGCCAGTGGCCCGATCCCAGCCGCGAGCGCCGCCGCCGCGCCACCCGAGGATCCGCCGGGCGTGCGGTCGGCGTTCCAGGGGTTGGCGCTCGCGCCGTAAAGCTCCGAGGAGGTGTAGCCGAACAGGCAGAACTCGGGATTGGCGCTCTTGGCGAACACGACCGCGCCCGCGTCCTCGGCGCGTGCGACAGCGACGCTCGTCGCCTGAGCGATGTGGCCTTCGCGTGCGCGGGAGCCGTCGGCTGATTCGACGCCGGCGAGCCACAGCGAGTCCTTGACGCTCAGCGGCAGCCCCTCGAGTCGCCGCGCCCCCCCCGAGCGCAGGCGCCGGTCGCTCTCGGCCGCCTGGGCCCGCGCGCGGTCCTCGAGAACGTGCACGAACGGCCGCAGCCGTGGATCGAGCCGCGCGGCGGCGGCGAGGGTCGAGTCGAGCAGCTCGCAGGCGCTGAGCTGTCGCTCGGCTAGCAGCGCCCGCAACTCGCAGGCGCCCAGCTCGCTGGGAAGTCCGATCCCGCGAATAATAGAAAGATTATAGTTGACTGTTGCTTGTCGACAGGTTATAGTCACCCGATGCAGCTTCCCTATCGGGACACGCTAGTACGCGTGTGCGGCCGATGCAGATACGTCGTTGCCGCAGGGTCCCTGGCCGCGATGGTGGTCGTGTCCGGGTGCGGGTCGTCCTCGTCGTCGAGCACCAGCACGAGCGCCGGCAGCGCGAGGACGCCGACGACGCCCGCTGCCACCGGGACCGTGCAGTCGGTGAATTGGGGGGACGGCTACGGCGAACCGCTGTCGCTCGATCCAGCGCACTCTTACAACCCCCCTGAAAACACGGTTCTCGCGAACATGTGTGAGTCGTTGCTCTTGATGCGTCCCGACCTCACGATCGGACCGGGACTCGCCGAATCGTACTCTCACGCTGCGCCTAACACATGGGTGTACAACCTGCGCTCGGGCGTCCACTTCTGGGACGGGCAGCCGCTCACGCCCGCGGACGTGATCTACAGCATCAACCGCAACCTCGACCCCAAGGTGGCCTCGTTCTGGGAAGTGTGGGCGAAGAACATCGCGTCGGTCAAGCAGACGGGCGCGCTGCAGGTGACGGTCACCACCAAGACGCCGAGCCTCGTCACCAACGACATGATGGCGGCCGGCCTGGGGATCGTCAGCGAGGCGAACTACGTGCGCCAGAAGGGCAGCGCCTACGGCACCCCGAAGGGCGGGCTGATGTGCACCGGTCCGTTCAAGCTCGGCTCTTGGAACGCCGGCAGCAATATCACGTTGCAGCGAAACGACAACTACTGGGACCGGAGCCGCGCGGCGAAATCGCAAAAGTTCGTGTTCAACTTCGTCAGCAGCGACACGACGCTCACCAACGGGCTGCTGTCGGGCCAGTTCCAGGGCAGCTACAACGTGCCGCCGCAGTCGCTGTCGCGGCTGGCCGGCTCGGCGGGCAAGCTCTACTTCGGACCGAGCCTGCGCAACTACGTCGTCTGGCCGACTGCGATGACGGGGCCGCTGAAGGACGTGCGCGTCCGCCAGGCGCTGTCGGAGGCGATCGACCGCAGCGGGATCGCCAATGCGGTGTTCGCGGGCCACGCCGAACCGCTGCGGTGGGCGGCGCCACCCGACACGTTCGGGTACTCGAAGAACATCTTCGAATCGGCCTACGCCAAGGTCCCGGTCAGCGCCTCGCCGCAGCTCGAAGAAGCCAAGAAGCTCGTCCAGGCGGCGGGCAGCCCGAAGGGCCAGATCGTGATCGGCGCTCAGGCGGGCGACACGATCAGCGTCAACATGGCGACCGACGTCGCCTCGGCCGCGCAGCAGGCTGGGCTCAACGTCAGCGTGCGCCAGCTCTCGCCGTCGCAGTTCGGCGAACTGTTCTTCGAGCCCAAGGCTCGCGCGGGGCTGAACTTCTTCATGGCGACCGACAGCTATTACGACATCGCTGAACCGCTGGAGAACGTGATCGAGGCTGCGACGAAGGAAGCGGAGTACAACCTGATCGGTTTTGTCAATCCCGAAATCGACAATGCCGTCAACGCTGCGCTGGGTGAAACGAACCTCGAACACCGCGCCGAACTCGTGGTGAACGCGCTCAACGCATGGTCGAAGCAGTACACGTTCATCCCGGTGGTAGTGGCTCCCGAAAGGCTTTACCTGTCGAATTCCCTGACCGGCGCTCCGGTGTCGTTCACGGCGAACATCTATTCACCATGGGCAGCCGCGATCGGCGCCTCGCACTGAGCCTGGCGCCGGGCCGCCTCCGAAATGCTGCCGTGTGTCGCACCTGCGGCGTCCCCCAGTAACCGTTAGGCGCACGCCCACCGCCGCCGCCACCACGTCGACGGCGGCTCGGGGCCTGTGATGCTGCGGTTCGTGGTCATGCGTCTGATCCGGGCGCTGCTGACGCTGCTGCTGTCGAGCTTTCTGATCTTCGGCGCGTTGTATCTGACTCCCGGCAGCCCGCTGGCGTTTCTCGCCGGGGGTCGCACGCTGCCCCCGGCGGACCTGGCGGCGCTGAAGGCGCAGTACCACCTGAACCAGCCGTTCTTCCAGCGCTACTTCGACTGGCTCGGCGACGCCCTGCACGGCAACTTCGGCCAGTCGATCGTCTTTCGCGAAAGCGTCAGCAGCCTGCTGGCGCCGCGCATCGGCAGCACGCTGCTGCTGGTCGGCTACGCGGCGCTGCTGATCATCGTGATCGGCGTCGCGCTCGGGATCGTGGCGGCGACGCGCGCGGGGCGGCTCGACACGACGATCACCGTCGGCACGACGATCGGGCTGGCGACGCCCACGTTCGTGATGGCGATCCTGTTGATCTCGGTGTTCGCGGTCGGGCTGGGCTGGTTTCCTGCCGTCGGCTCGGGCAGCGGCCTGCTGGATCGCATCTGGCACCTGACGCTGCCGGCGATCGCGCTGGCGGTGTCGGGGCTCGCCTACATGACGCAGACCTCGCGAGCCGCGCTGCGTGCGGAGCTGGGACAGGAGCACGTCCTCACCGCGGAAGCGCGCGGCCTGCCGCGGCAGGTGATACTCAGGCACCACGTGCTGCGCAACGCGGCGATCCCGATCACGACCGTCGCCGGAGTGACGATCGCGTCGCTGTTCGCGGCGGTGGCGGTCGTCGAGGTGGCCTTCGGGCTGCAGGGGATCGGCGCGTATCTGATCCAGTCGGTGTCCAACAAGGACTTCGCCGTGGTCCAGGCGATCAGCCTGATCCTCGTGAGCGCGTTCATCGTCACCAACACGGTCGTCGACATCCTCTATGTCGTCCTCGATCCCCGGCTGCGCCAGCGGGCCCGCTCGTGAGCTCGCTGGCGGTACCACACGGGCTGGGGGCGACGATCCGCGGCAACCGCGTGACGGCGGTGTGCATCGCGGTGATCGCGATCTTCACGATCCTCGCGATCGCCGCGCCGCTGTTCGCGCCCGACGATCCGAATCTCGTCAACCTCTCGGCGATCAACCTCGGACCGTCCGCCCAGCATCTGCTCGGCACCGACGAATCGGGTCGCGACGTCCTCTCGCGGTTGATCTACGGTGCCCGGACGAGCCTGCTCGGGCCGCTGCTGGTGGTGATGATCGCGGGCGGCGTCGGCACCGCGATAGCGCTGCTGGCGGCGTGGCGCGGGGGGGCGATCGACGCGATCGTCGCCTCGGTGATCGACATCGTCTTCGGCTTCCCGGGGCTGCTGCTGGCGGTCGGCGCGGTCGCGGTGTTCGGCCTCGGGCTGACGGCGCCGGTGATCGCTCTCGGCATCGCCTACACGCCCTACATCGGCCGCGTCGTACGCGCGGTCGCGTTGCGCGAGCGCCGGCTCCCGTATGTTTCGGCGCTGCAGGCGGCGGGCTGCTCGGGACCGCGGGTGGTGCTTTTTCACCTGCTGCCCAACCTCGCACCGGTGATAGTGGCGCAGGCGACGATCGCGTTCGCCTACGCGACGATCGACCTGGCGGCGATCTCGTTCCTCGGCCTCGGCGTGCAGCCGCCGACGGCCGATTGGGGGCTGATGGTGGCCCAGGGAGAGACGGCGGTGCTGGCAGGCCACCCAGGGCAGGCGATCTACCCGGGCGTCGCCCTGGTGCTCGTGGTCGTGTGCGTGACGATGCTCGGACGGCGCATCAGCGCAGACGCGGAACTGCTGCCATGAACGGGCCGCTGCTGAACGTCACCGACCTCGGCGTCGCGCTGCCCGTGGGCGCCGAGATGCGCGAGGTGGTGCGCGGCGTCTCGCTTCAGATCCGCGAGGGTGAAGCGCTCGGCCTCGTCGGCGAGAGCGGCTCAGGCAAGTCGATGACCGCGCGTGCGCTGGTGCGGCTGCTGCCCGGCGGAGCGCAGAGCAGTGGCTCGATCGAGTTCGACGGTCGTTCGGTGCCCGCGCTGGGCGACGCCGAGCTGGCGGACTTTCGCTCGCGCGAGGTGGCGATCATCCACCAGGACCCGCGCGCGCACATGAACCCGGTGAGGCGGATTGGCGACTTTCTCTGTGAGGCGCTCGTCTACTGCCGCGGCGTCAGCAGGGCCGCTGCGGAGCGGCGCGTGATCTCGCTGCTCGGCGAGACCGGGATCGCCAACGCCGCCGAGCGCATGGGCCAGTACCCGCACGAGCTGTCAGGCGGGCTGCTGCAGCGCGTGATGATCGTCGCCGCGCTCGCGATCGAACCGCGCCTGCTGATCGCCGACGAGCCCACCACGGCGCTCGACGTCACGACCCAGGCCGAGGTGATGGCGACGCTCGATCAGCTGCGCCGCGAGCGCGGCCTGGCGCTGCTGTTCATCAGCCACGACCTCGACCTCGCCGCAGCGGTGTGCGACCGCACCGCGGTGATGTACGCGGGCTCGATCATGGAGATACAGCCGTCGCGCACGCTGCACGAGCAGCCGCTCCACCCCTATGCCGCGGCGCTCGCGATCTCGCGCCCGAGCATCGAGCACAGGGCCGAGCACCTGCCGAGCCTCGGTGGCCGGCCGCTCGCGGCCTTCGAACTGACCGGCGGCTGTCCGTTTCGGGCCCGCTGCCCCTACGCCGAGCAGCCGTGCGCGGAGCAGACGCCGCCGCTGCGTCCCTATGCGGGCGGGCGGGTCGCATGCCTGCGGGCCGAGGAGCTGCAGGGCCGTCTCGAGGAGCTGACACGGACATGAGCGCCGCCGAGGCCCCCGATACGGCGCTGCTCGAGGTGCAGCGGCTGTGCAAGACCTTCCCAGTCCGCAAAGGCAGCGATCTAGTGGCGGTCGACAGCGTGTCGTTCAGCCTGCACAGTCGCTCCTCGCTGGCGATCGTCGGCGAGTCCGGGGCCGGCAAGACGACGATCGCGCGAATCCTCGTCGGGCTCGAGCGCCAGAGCAGCGGTGCGGTGTACGTCGAAGGGCGCGAGCGAGCCGGCAAGCGCATTCGCGCTGCTGAGCGAAGGCGCCGTGCGCGCGAGATACAGATCGTCTTCCAGGATCCCTACCTCTCACTCGACCCCCGCCAGCGGGCCGGCGACTGCCTGGCGGAGGTCTTGAAGATCCACTTCTCCCAGTCATCGGCCGAGCGCGGTCGGCGGGTGGGCGAGCTGCTCGATCAGGTCGGGCTCGACCAGCGCCACGCAGCATCTCGGCCTCGGCTGCTGTCGGGCGGCGAGCGCCAGCGGCTCGCGATCGCCCGCGCGCTGGCGGTGCAGCCACGCATCCTCGTTCTCGACGAGGCGGTGTCGGCGCTCGACGTCTCGATCCAGGCCCAGGTGCTGAACCTGCTCGCCGACATCCGTCGCGAAACCGGGATGTCCTACCTGCTGATCTCGCACGATCTCGCGGTGGTCCGCCAGCTGGCGGACGGGGTGCTGGTGATGCGCAAAGGCGTGGTCGTCGAGCGAGGGATGACCGCCGCGGTGCTGGGGGCGCCGGCACATCCGTATACGCGACTGCTCAAGGACTCCGTGCCCCGACCGGGCTGGACCCCGTCGACCGACCATGCCCTGCGCGACTCGCTGCAGGAGCAGCGATGATCGGGCGCCGGCGCGATCGCGGCTGGCTGGGCCGCGCGATCAGGCCTTGGCGGCAGGTCGCCTTCGGCTGGCGCTCACTGCGCGCCGCCGGCGAGCAGGCAGACGATCTCGAACAGGAGGTTCGCGGCGTTGGTGGCGGTCAAGCCGCTCGGGTCGAGCGCAGGCGCGCACTCGCAGACGTCGCCGCCGATCACCCGCAGGCCGGCGAGCGAGCGCAGGATCACCTGGGCGTCTCGCATCGACAGTCCACCAGGCTCGCGTGCCGGGGTCCCCGGCGCCTGGCTCGGATCGAGCCCGTCGAGATCGAAGGTGACGTAGAACGGGCCGTCGCCGAGCGTCCGGCGGATCGACTCGATCGCCGCGGCGCGACCCATCCGCTCGTAATCGTCGTAGGTCAGCAGCGAGAACCCGGCGTCGGCGCCGTAGCGGATGTCATCCTCGCCGAAGCGAGTACCGCGCAGGCCGAGCTGAACGACGCGTTGAGGATCGACGATCCCCTCCTCGTGGGCGCGCCGCATCACGGTGGCATGGTTGTCCTTGGTGCCGAAGAAGACGTCCTGGATGTCGGCGTGGGCGTCGAACTGCAGGAGCCCGAACGGCCGCTCGGCGCGCATGCCGCGCAGGATCGCCAGCGTCGCCGCGTGGTCGCCGCCGACGCCCATCGGCGCGATGCCGTGCTCGCGCAGGTTCGCCACGAACTCGGTGATGTCGGCGAGGCTGCCCGCCTGGTCGAGGACGTTGACCGGCGCGTCGCCGAGGTCCGCGACGTTGCGGCGGTCGAACGGGCTCGAGCCCGAGCTCGGGTTCACGCGTCGGATCGCACGCGAGGCCTCGCGGATCGCCGCGGGGCCCTCGCGCGTGCCGCCGCGAAAGGTCGCCATGTCGAGCGGAACCCCGAACACGCCGATGTCCACGGCCTCGAGGTCGTCCAGGCGCGGCAGGCGCATGAACGTCGCCACATCCGCGTACCTGGGCACGACCGACGAGTCCAGCGGCTGAAGGTCGGGTCGGTCGGAGTTCATCGCGCTCGCTCGCCTGGCGGGTCGCTCGCTCGTGACCGTGCCGCCGCGTGGCCGAGAGCGTCGCCGCGACGCATTATCGCGAGCGCAGCGGCAGCAGCAGGTCCGACTGGCTTCCGCCGAGACGGTCCAGCAGCGCGCCGACCGAGGACAGCAGATGCTCCTCGAAGCTCGCGACCGCGGCCCGCTCCTCGCCGGAGTCGATCGCGTCGACGATCGGAATGTGCTCGGCGGGTACGTCGTTCAGTTGCTCGAATGAGGCATCGTCGAGCGCCAGCGCCATCATCAGCCGCCCCTCGAGATCGCCGAAGATGCTCACCAGCAGTTCGTTCTCGGCGCCCATCGCGATGCGGCGATGAAACTCGAACTCGGCGGTCACGACGCCCGCCATGTGGTTGCGTTTGGCGGCCCGCTCCATGTCGTCGATCGCCTGCCACAGCGGCTGCGTCGAGGCGCGATGTCTGATGAACAGCCGCAGGCCGATCATCTCGACGCCGAGGCGGACGTTGTACAGGTCGGTGACGTCGCCGGCCGTCATCGTCGCGACCAGCGCCCCGCGATGGGGCTGGTCTTCGACCAGCCCTTCCTGCACGAGGCGGCGCAGCGCCTCGCGAATCGGCGCCCTGCTCATTTCGAGATCGCGCGCCAGCTGCGTTTCGACCAGGCGTTCGCCCATGCTGAAGTCGCCCGCGACGATCCCCTCGCGGATCGCCGCGTGCGCGAGGTCTACGAGGCGCTTGCGCTCGATGGGCTGAAGCCGGTTCTTCTCTTGCTCTTGCTCTTGCTTGGGCATTACGGTCATCGCGGCCATCATAAGCGGAACAAACAATCGACAGTCGACAGTGTAGACTCCCGCGCAAGCATGCGCTCGACGGTCATCAGCTCTGACATCGTCGTGTTCACGAGCGCCGTCTGGGATACGACCTGCACGGCGGTGCGCAGCGGCGAGGAGACGCTGCTGATCGACTCGCCGGTGTTCCCGGAGGAGCTTGCGGCGATGCCGCGGCTGCTGAGCGAGCACGGCTTCTCCGCGCAGCGCGTGCGGCTGTTCAACACCCACGCCGACTGGGATCACATCCTCGGGCCGCTGATGTTCCCGAACGCGCCCTTGTGGTGCGGGCAATCGACTGCTGACCGTCTCGCGGCCGACCCGCACGAGCTCGCGGAGATGAAACGGACGTTCGACGAGATGTTCTACGTCAAGCGTCCCGAGCCGCTGAACCTCGATCGGCTCGAGCCGCTTGCCGTGCCGGGGTCGGTGAGGCTCGGAGAGCTCGCGATCGAGCTCGTGCGCGCCGATGGGCACACGATCGACGGGACGGCCGCCGTCCTTCGTGACGCGCGTGCGCTGGCTGCGGGCGACTATGTCTCACCCGTTGAGCTGCCGCGGCTGCGCGGCCCGCTCCAGGCCCACCTCGACACGCTCGATCGGCTCGAGACGATCATCGCCGATGTCGAGATCGTGATCCCCGGCCACGGGCACGCGATGAAGCGCGACGTCGCGCTCCAGGTCCTGGCCGAGGACAGGCGCTACCTACAGGAGCTGCGCGATCGCGGCGCCGACGCGTCGCTGCCGCCGGGACGCGACGACGGCGAGCAGCAGCGGATTCACGGCGACATGAACGTGCCGACCGCCGCCGGGCGGCCCGTGAGTGGGGTGGCCGGCGGCAACCTGCCGGGCTAGCGGTCAGTCCTGAAGCGCTGCTGCGGGCGAGACGGTGGTCGCCAGGTAGCCGGGAACCGCGAGGATCGCGAGCGCCGTAGCGCTGACCAGCACGAGGCTGCCCAGCGCCGTCAGCGCGGTCACCGAGTAGAGCACTGGGAAGTTGATCGTGTTCGCGAGCGCGCGATCCGCGAGCTGCTGGCCGTAGAGGCCGAAGGTCGCGCCGGCGAGGCATCCGACGCCCAGCAGCAACAGGCTCTCGAGCAGGATCGTGCGCCACAGCTGCGCGCGCGGGAAGCCCTCGAGCTTGAGCTTGGCCAGGCGTGGGCGGCGCTGCCAGACCATGCCTCCCAGCGCTGCTGCCATCGCGAGCACGGCGACGAGCAGGATCAGCGTCGCTATCTGGGTCAGACGCGCGAGTGCCTGGCGGCTGAGGGCGCGCTGCGCTGCGATCTGCTGACCGGAGCTCTTGACCTCCAGGCCCGAGCGCGGGCCGAGCGCGCGCTCGATCTCGCGCACGGCGCGGGTGGGTTGCATGCCGGGCAGGAGCTCGATGCTGTAGGCGCTGATGTCCGGGCTCGCCCACGCGCGCGAGTAGTCGGCGGCGTTCATCACGATCGCGCCGGGCGCCCAGCCGAGGTTGGTCGAGAGCCCCGCGATCCGAAATCGCCTCGGATCGGGCGAGGGCAGCGTGAGGGCGTCGCCGACGTGCAGGTGTTGTTCTGCGGCGATCGCCGCGGACAGCACCAGCCACCCGCCGCGGCGCACCCGTTCGCTGGCCTGGTGGATCCGTCCTTCGAGGAGCTGCGTCGCAGGCAGCAGCGGGGTCGCGTGCGCGGGCGGCGCGACCACGAGCACGCGGCGGTCGCCGAAGTCGAGCAGGCCGCTGCGGTACAGGCCCACCGACCGGACCCCCGCGAGGCCTCTCAGCTCGGCCTGCCTGCGCGGGGGAAATGGGGTCGTGTCGAGCAGGTCATAGGCGCCCGCAGGGGCGACCCACACGTCTGTCGAGGCGTTCATCTCGGCGGTGGCTCGTTCGAGTCCGCCCAGCAGATCGTGGTGCGCGCCCTGGATCGCGACGCTGCCGAACACCGCCGTCGCCCCGGTCGCGGCGATCGCGAGCGCGCGCGCCCGGGCCGCGCTGAGCTCCATCACCGAGACGTGTCCCACGGGACTCGTGAACATGCGCGCGAGCCTGGTCGTCAGGGCGAGCGTCAGGCTGAGCATGAACGGCAGCACCAGCAGGAGCGCAGCCACCAGCAGCACCATCGCCGCTATCGCGGCGTCGGGCGCGAGCAGCAGGATCAGCGTGGCGAGCGCAAGGCAGGCGAGACCCGTTAGCGCCGCCAGCGGCCCGCCACGAATGGCGGCGGAGTCGGCTCGCGGAGCGATCGCGGCGAGCGGATCGCGGGAGACGATGTCGCGCAGCGGGCTGAGCACCGCGACGACCGCCGCGAGCATACCTCCGGCGCAGGCGAGCGCGACGCTCTGCCACGTCACGACCCGCTCGGATCCGAGCGCGAACGCCAGCGACAGGAATGCCGGGTTGGAGTGCAGGACGTGAATCGAGAGCTCGTCTCCGAGCACCAGGCCGAGCGCGCAGGCGACGATGCCGAGGGCGATCGCGTCGCCCAGCAGGACCGCGATCACGGCCGAAGGCGTGTAGCCGTCCCGCCGCAGGTCGGCGATCAGGCGCCGGCGTTGCGGCACGGTCAGCAGCATCGCGTTGAACGCGAACAGGAACCCCACGAGCGCGCTGATCACCGCGAACAGGACGGTCGACTGGTTGTTCGCCGCAGCGGCCTTCGCGAACAGCGTTTCGTCGTATCCCACCGACTCGACGTTCAAGCGCCCCGCTGCGAGCGCCACCAGCGCGGCGCGCACTCGGGCTTCGGCCCCCCTGGCCGGCTGGACCAGGATGCGAGTGACACGGCCGGGCAGCTGCGCGAGTTCCTGCGCGAAGAACAGGGGTGCGACCGCGACGGGACTGGCGGCGAGCGCGCCGCGTGCGGAGAGGACTTGGTAGAGCGGTGCCTGGACGCTGCGACCGGCCAGTTGGAAGGTGACTTCTTGACCGAACCGCTTGACCCCGAGTCGCTGCGACACCGGCGCTGGCAGCACGACCGCGCCGATGCCCCCGAACGGTTCGAGCGCGGTGTGGGGGACGAGCGCTCCGCCGAGTCTCGACAGGCTCGGGTCGGCGCCGACGATCTGAACCGACTCGCTGCCGTGGGGACCGATCGCGTTTGCGCTTGCTTCCAGCAGCGGGGCGGCGACGCGCACGCCCCGAAGGGCTCGCATGCGCGCGAGCATGCTCTGCGGGAAGCCGCCCGGATCGCGCGCGAGCATCTGCAGCGTCGCTTTGCCCTCGATCCCATGTGAGAGCTGCGCGACCGAGCTCTGCAGGCTCGAGCTGGAGACCTGCGAGGCGAACAGCAAGGCGACGCCGGCCGCGATGCCCAGCACCGCGAAGCACTCCTGCACCGCTCGCGCGCGCAGCCGCACTCGGTAGAGGCGAAACGCGTTGGCGAGCTTCATCGCTACCCGCCGTCGGCGGCGAGGGCGATGCGCGGCGGTGCGACAGAGCCGTCGGCGCTCGGCTCGAGCAGCTTCCCGTCCTGCAGCACGCGCACGCGGTCGGCGTACTGGGCGGCCATCGGATCGTGGCTGACCAGCACGATCGCCACGCTGCGCTCGCGACACAGCTCGCGCAGCAGCTCGAGCACCTCGCGGCCCCGCTGCGTGTCGAGGCTGCCGGTCGGCTCGTCGGCGAGCAGCAGCTGGGGGCGCGTCGAGAGAGCGCGCGCGATCATCACGCGCTGGCGCTCGCCCATCGACAGCGTCTCGGCGCGGTGGGCGAGGCGGCTCCCCAGCCCGAGGCGCTCGAGCAGCGGCGTGATCTCGCGCTGGGCCTGGCGCCAGCGCATCGTCGCGAGCAGCTTCAGAAGCGCGTTGTCGATCGCGCTGACACCCGGCAGCAGGTCGAAGTTCTGGCGGATGAAGCCGAGTTCGGCGAGCCGGAAGTGCGACGCCTCGCGCTCGGACAGCGAGGACACGTCGCGGCCCCCGATCACGACGCGCCCGGCCGTCGGCTTCAAGAGCGTCGCGACCATCAGCAGCAGCGTCGTCTTGCCGGATCCGCTCGGCCCGTACAGAGCCAGCATCTCGCCGGCCTCGACCTCGAGCGAGACACCGTCGACGGCGCGGACCGTCTCTCCGCCGACGGCGGGGTAGTGCTTTACGAGCTGATCCAGCTGAAGCATTTGGTCCTCCTCGGGGGGCACGCTGCGTGCGGCATGTGCAGGCCGACCCGATCGGTGTCTAGTCGGAGACCCTGCCGTCGACGTGGACGGTGATGGCGTCGTTTGAACGGGCGATCGTGCCGCTGAAGCTCAGGCCCGATGCGCGGGCACGGGCGTAGCTGCCGCTGCCGCCGTTGATCGACAGCGAGCCGGAGAAGCTGCCGATCTCGCTGCCCCTGCGGTAGCTCGCGCTCGCCTGCCCGGAGATCGATCCGCCGGCGGGATAGAAGTTGACTTCCGCGGTCACCCGGCTCGTCGAGACGATCGTCAGGTGCACGTAGATCGTCGCCGCGATCGAGCCCGAGCCCGCACCCAGCTCGTTCAGAGTGAAGCCATGTTTGCTCGTCAGGTGCAGGTGACCGGTCTCCGACAGCGTGATCGTGCGCGCGGGCAGTGCGCGCGCGTGCGAGGCTCGGGCCGCTCGGACCGGCGCGGTCGCAAGCACCGCCGACGTAGCCGGCAGGGCCGACAGCACGAGCAGGGCCGGCGGCAGGAGCAGGGCCGAGGACCCGAGCACCTTCTGCAGGCGCACGGCTGTCATCGCGGGCATGGAACGGTCGCGAGCGCGCTCGAGCCCGAGCCGTCGGCATAGGTGAACTGGGCGGCGAAGGGAAAGCCTCCGTTCGGGCATGTGGAGGGGACCAGAACCGAGTTCTGCGCTCGCGCGGAGCGTGACCCGCGGGTCCCCACCGTCAGCGAGAAGTCGACGATCGAGGCGTCGGGCACGTAGGGCAGCGTCGGGATCGGGGGAATCGGGACCACCAGCTGTTCGCTGTAGGGGCTGCGGTCGGGCAGCACGGTGCCGGTCAGCACCATCCGCTCCTGCAGCGGCGTTGAGCCTTCGCCGAGGATCTCGACGATCGGCTGCAGGTTGCGCGGCGGTCCGAGGAACGCGTGCAGCACGACGTGCTCCTTGATGATCTGCGACCCGCCGCGCGCCTCGAGCAGCGCATGGCCGCTTCCGAGACGCGCGCGGCCCGGACAGGCGCGCGGCCCGCGGGCACGCAGCAACGCAGCCGAGCAGCTGCGAAGCCGGGGGATGTCGAGGCTCATCCCGGCGGGAAACCGCAGCACCGAGCGGCGGACGGGCGCTGGGACGCCCGTTTCGCCACCCGCGTAGCGGATCGTGAACGTCAGCGCCGCCTTCGCCCCGAAACGGTCGGGGAACAGCGACGGCGCGATCGTCGCCGAGGTCATCAGCGGCGCCGCAGCGGCTGCTCGGGCGGCGGGCGAGATCGGCCCGAGGCGTGCGGCGAGCGCGCTCGCCGCGGCACCCAACATGGCCGCGATCGCGAGGCTCGCAGCGCCCGTGCGCAGCGCTCGGCGTCGCGAGCGCGGCGGCCGCAAGGGCGTCGGCTCGGTCACCGGCCGGGACACGGAGATGTGTAGGTGTCGGTGCTGGCGCTTCCGTCGAGGAAGCTGATCGTGACCTCGAACGGGAAGCCGCCCGCGGGGCAGCTCTTGGGCACGACCAGGCCCTTGACGTGTGAGAGCTCGCGCCTGCCGTGAACCTTCTGGTAGTAGGCGACTTTCGTGCTGCCAACCGTGATGTAGGCACTTTCGACCGCTGCGTAGGAGGCCCCGGGAAGCGTTGGAATCGGCGGTATTTCGAGGTTGAACCCGAACCCGTAGGGCTTCGGACCGTGGGTTTCCTTGGCGACCAGCACCAGCTGTACGGCCACCGGGCTGATGGCGTTCACGTAGATCAGGATCGCCAGGTGCCCGTTTTCCCTGGGGCCGA
This sequence comes from uncultured Solirubrobacterales bacterium, assembly GCA_963706765.1. Classification (GTDB taxonomy): domain Bacteria; phylum Actinomycetota; class Thermoleophilia; order Solirubrobacterales; family Solirubrobacteraceae; genus Palsa-744. The sequence continues at coordinate 1,727,517 of OY970168.1, forward strand.
GGAACAGGTCGAGCGTGAAGGGCTCTTTGATGAGTTCCTTGGCGATTTCCACCAGGCCGATCCCGCCGCCGAACCCGATCCTGGAGTTCGCGGGACAGGCGCCGGGCCCGGATGTTTCGAGCGTCGCCCGCTGACAGCTGCCGGTCCCGCGTACGTCGACCCCGAGGCCCGCAGGGCCGTAGGCGAGCACGTCGCTGACAGGCACCGGTGCGGCCGCACCGGTGGTGAACGTGGCCCTGGCGGAGAGATTGGTCGGCGCTCCGAGCCTGTCAGGATCGAACGAGGTCGTGACGGTGAAGGCCTCCGTCGCCCACGCCACCGCCGTCAGGACCAGGGCCGCGCAGATCGCGAGCCCCGCGAGGATCGGTCCGCGCCTAGCTGTCATCGGGGCCGCCTGACGCGCCGCCGTCGCTCGACTGCTCGGAGCCGCTCGCCTCGCGCGGGCTGCTCGCCCGGGCGGATGCCGCCAGCGCTTCGTAGATCTGCGCCAGCTCCTCGCCGGTCGGGATCGCCTCGGGGTCCAGCAGCGCCTGCAGCTGCAGCCCGTCGGCGATAGCGATCATGAACGACGCGAACACGCTCAGGACCCGGGGCGGCACGCCGCGCGCGGCAGCGCTCGTGCGCATGTGCTCGACAGTGCGCCGGCGCAGCTCGGTGTAATGGTCTGCGAGCTGCTCGTGAAGCGCTGGCGAGCGCGTCGCCTGCAGCAGCGCCTCCAGAGCCATCAGGAAGCCGGGACGTGCGTCGGCGAAGCCGTCGATCATCGGTCGCGCGCGTGCCGCCAGCTGCTCGAGCGCGGGCGAATCGGGATCGGCGGGCCCGGCTGCGCCGACGCGATCGATCCACTCGAGAAACGAGTCCAGCAGCGCCTGGTTGAGCAGCTCTTCGCGTGAGCCGAAGTGGTAGTTGACCGCCGACAGCGTCGTTCCCGACGCCGCCGCGAGCTCGCGCACCGTCGCGCCTGCGTAGCCGCGTTCGGACACGAGTTCCTTGGCCGCCTGCAGCAGCGCGATCTTCGTCTCGTTGCCCTTCTCCTCGTTAGCCATATATTACGAACGACCGTATCATACGGACGTTTGTAATGCAAACGGCGTCAGTTGATCGCGGTGTCGGCAACACGATCAGCGCCGCGCGCGCGGCAGGCCCTGCCTAGGTGGAGGCGACGTGAAGCGAGCGAGCCCGCTTCACGAAGGCCTCACGGGCAGACGAACCGCGGACCTCACGGGCGAACGAACGTGTCCGGGTCGGGGCCGGTGCGCCTGCCTGCGTCGAGGCGGTCGATCTGCTGCATCTGCTGATCGCTCAGCTCGAAGTCGAACACATCGAAGTTCTCGGCGATCCGTGCGGGGGTGACCGACTTCGGGATCACGACGTTGCCGAGCTGCAGATGCCAGCGGATCACGACCTGCCCGGGGGTCTTCGAGCGGGCCTCGGCGATCTGGACGATCGCCGGGTCGTCGAGCGCCGCCCCCTGCGCGAGCGGGCTCCAAGCCTCGGTGACTATCCCCAGCTGCTCGTGCTCGTGGCGCAGTCCCACCTGCTGGAAGTAGGGGTGCAGCTCGACCTGGTTGATCGCCGGCGTGACGCCGGTCTCGGCGATTATTCGCTCGAGGTGTCCGGGCTGGAAGTTCGAGACGCCGATCGCCCGCACGAGCCCTTCGCCCTGGAGGTCGATGAAGGCCTTCCAGGTCTCCACGTATCTGTCGTGTGCGGGCACCGGCCAGTGGATCAGATACAGGTCGACGTACTCGAGCTCGAGGCGCTCGAGGCTCGCCTTGAAGGCGTGCTTGGCCTGCTCGTAGCCTTGATCGTCGTTCCAGCACTTGGTCGTCAGGAAGATCTCGCTGCGCTCGATGCCGGAGCTGTGAATCGCCTGGCCGACCTCGGCCTCGTTGCGGTACGCCGCCGCCGTGTCGATGTGCCTGTAGCCGGCTTCGAGCGCCTGCTCGACGACCTCATACGTCTGCTTCGGGGGTACTTGGAAGACGCCAAAGCCGAGTTGGGGGATCTTTGAGCCGCCACGCAGCTCGATCCTGGGAACGGGTCCGGTTGATGTGGTCATGTTGTTCTCCTGCCCTCCGGGTCAGAGCTGAAACGCACAGGCCGATGCTGATCGATCGCGAGCGGGGCGGCTCGCCCGAATGCTACGACGGCACACCTGGCGCGTATAGTCGGCCGATGCCCCGGCCACGGCTCGACTGGAAGGTCGCCCTCGAGACCCCCGACCGCATGGAGATCCGCCAATGAGCTCGACCAACCGTCAGGTGCGCCTCGCCGCCCGGCCCGTGGGGCTGCCGAAGGCCTCGGACTGGGAGATCACCGAGGAGCCCGTTCCCACGCCCGGACCCGGAGAGTTCGTCGTCGCGATCTCTCACATCTCGCTGGACCCGGCGATGCGCGGCTGGATGAACGCCGGCGCTTCGTACATCGACCCGGTCGAAGTCGGCGACGTCATGCGCGCGGGAGCTGTCGGGGAGGTGACCGCCTCCGAGCACCCCGGCTTCGAGGTCGGCAGACACGTGTACAGCGCCTTTGGAGTCCAGGAGCACGCTCTCAGCGACGGCAAGGGGGCGATCGTGATCGACCCGGCGCTGGCTCCGCTCCCCACCTATCTGGGGACGCTGGGGATGACCGGGATGACCGCCTACTTCGGGTTGCTCGATGTCGGCAAGCTGCGCGAGGGAGACACCGTCGTGGTCTCGGGGGCCGCCGGCGGGGTCGGCAGCGTCGCCGGGCAGATCGCGAAGATCAAGGGCGCACGGGTGATCGGTATCGCGGGCGGGGAGGAGAAGTGCCGCTGGATCGTCGATGAGCTGGGGTTCGATGCCGCGATCGACTACAAGGCGCAGGATGTGCGTAGGGCGCTGCGCGAGCATGCCCCGGAGGGGGTCGACGTGTACTTCGACAATGTCGGCGGCGAGATCCTCGACGCGGTGCTCACCCGTCTCGCGCGCGGGGCGCGGATCGTGATCTGCGGAGCGGTCTCGCAGTACAACGCGACCGAGGGGGTGCGCGGGCCATCCAACTACCTGGCGCTGCTGGTCGCGCGCGCGTCGATGACCGGGATGGTCGTGTTCGACTTCGCCGCGCGCTTCGGCCAAGCGGCGGCCGAGATCGCCGGCTGGATGAGCGAAGGCCGGCTCGTCTCCCGTGAGGACATCGTGGCGGGCGACGTCACCGCTTTTCCGGACGCGCTGCTGAGGCTGTTCGCCGGCGAGAACGTCGGCAAGCTAGTGCTGCAGATCCGCTGAGGAGCCGGCCTCAGTCTGAGCGCGGCTGCGCGAACATCGTGTTCAGCTCCGCGAACGGGCTCGCCCCGGCGAGCCCCGCGAAGCTGCCCTCGTGCGCGATCGCAGCAGCGGCCCGCAGGAACGATCCCCAGGCGACGCGCGCGAGCGCGGAGCCGACGCTGATGCGGCGCACGCCGAGCGCGGCGAGGTCGGACACGCGCAGGCCGGTGTCGGCGCCGATCAGCACGTTCACGGGCTTCGGAGCGAGGGCCTGGACCAGCGTGCGAATCTCCTCGGGCTCATGCACGCCGGGTGCGAACAGCACGTCCGCGCCGACCTGCGCGTAGGCCTCGAGCCTGCGGATCGACTCGTGCAGCGGATCGGGGTGGCCGACCAGGAAGCACTCGGCGCGCGCGGTCAGCACGACATCGGAGCCACGCGAGTCGATCGCGTCGCGGGCCGCGCTCACTCGCTCGACCCCCTCGCCGAGCTCGAACAGCGGCTGAGCGGGGTCGCCGCTCGCGTCCTCGATCGACAATCCCGCGACTCCGGTGTCCAGACAGCGGAGCACGTTCGCAGCGACACCCTCGCAATCGGCCGCATAGCCGGCCTGAAAGTCGGCGCTCACGGGCAGATCCGTCGCGGCGGTGATCTCCGCGACGTGCTCGAGCACCGCCTCGACGCCGAGCACGGCGAGGGAGTCGGGCAGGCCACGGGAGAAGCTGAAGCCCGCGCTTGTGGTTGCAAGCGCTGGAAAGCCGAGCGCCTGCAGCGCGCGGGCGCTCCCGGGGTCCCACGGATTCGGGATCACCAAGCAACCGCTCTGATGGAGCGCTCGAAAGCTCGGGCGATTCGATGGAAGACTCGGCATGACCGCGGCGCCACGGCGCCCGAGAGATCATCGCAGCGACGAGGAGATCGCGTTCGCCGGGCGCCGGGCGGGCTGCGGGCGTTGGCGCAGGAGGGGACCCACCGTGGCGGAGGCACCTCCTACATACGTCCAATTGATGTGTAACTCGCGACGATCGGATGTAGGCTGCGGCCGCAGCGTCGATCTGTTGACGCTGTGACTGTGAGTGTGAGTCGACACGCCGACAGGCGCCGGTCGACGGGGTGATTCGATCGTGGGGCGCGACTGCCCGCCCGGGCAGTCGCGGCCTTTATCAGGTGAAGCTCAGGAGGCAAGGTGGCCAACGAGAGCCAGTCAAACGGCGGCGCACCGGTTTCAGGGATATTGCCTTTGGCCTCGCATCTGGACGTCGTCGCGGACACGAGCTTCGCCCACGTGCGCTTGGACCCGCGATCGCGCGTGCAACACGAGGCCGATTTCAACGCCATGAAGTCGCACATCGCAGATCTGTACTCGGGAGTCGAATCGGTGCACAGCTTCGAGGACCGCGGTGGAACTGTGTTCGACTGCATACCGGTCGAGCAGCAGCCATCGCTGCGCGACCAGGGCGAACCGGCGGCCGAGCCGCCCGATCTGACGCCGGTGCTGCGCGGGGGAGAGCCCGAGGTGCGGCCCTTCAGCCAGCCGGAGCAGCCGGAGTCAGTGGAACGTGACAGGCACGGGAATGCGGCCTGGGCGCCTGCGGGAACGATTCCGTTCCCGCGAGTGACGCTGACCGATCTGGCCCGTTTCGAAAGCCTCGATGCGTTCTTTCGCAAGCACGCCAGCGTCGGCGCGCCGCCTGCCCCGGCGCCGTCCCCGGGCATTCTCAAGGAGCCGAGCCCATCGGCCAGCCCGGCCGAACACCGCTACGCGCGCGTCGACCAGCAGGCGGCGAACATCGGCGGCCACAGCTCATTCACGTTGTATTCGCCGACTGTCAACTCAAACCAGGTCTTTTCTCTCTCGCAACAGTGGTATTACGGTGGCAGCGGCAAAGAACTCCAGACGGTGGAGGTTGGCTGGCAGGTCTTTCCGAACATGTACTCACATGCGATGCCAGTGCTGTTCATCTACTGGACCGCGAATGCCTACGAAGACGGAACCGGTAATTACAACCTGACGAAGAAAGGCTTCGTCGCAACGAAAAACGGGAAACCGATCATCGGCTCCGCGCTCAGCCCGGTGAGCGTCGAGGGCGGGCAGCAGACAGAGCTCGACATCGCCGTCTATCTGCACGAAGGAAACTGGTGGATCTTCTGTGGCGGCGTCGAACCGCAGAACGCGCTCGGCTATTACCCGGCGTCGCTGTTCGGCGCTGGGCAGATGGCGAGCAGCGCGACCGCGATTCAATTCGGTGGCGAGACCTGCAGCGAAACAGAAGCCTGGCCGCCGATGGGAAGCGGCGAGTTCGCCGAAGAAGGGTGGGACAGCGCGGCTTACCATCGCGCTGCTTACTACTTCCCACCCGCGGGCGGCTCGGAATGGTGCGAATCGCTGTCGGTGGTCGAAACTCCCGGTTGTTACAACCTCGGCCCGCAGCCATGGGCTGAACGAACGAAGGCGCCCGCACCGTGGGGCGTCTACTTCTACTACGGCGGCCCGGGGGGCCAGAGCTGCTGATGGTTCAACTTCGTCCACACCCAGCACGGGCCTGACAAGCGAGGATTCCCATTCCAACCGCCAAGAAGAACGGAACGGCCCCGACGCGCAAGAGAACGCGCGCCTCCCGCGCAGTGCCGGCCGCGGCAGCCGGTGCCGGCATGACGTTGGCCGCCGGTTCCGGCGTCGCCAGCGCTGCGGGCGCCGGCGCTGCCGGCGCGATCGGCAACGGTGGCAATGGCGGTAATGGCGGCGCGACGGGCGTCAGCTCGGGGCCAGCGCGCACGTTCGGCGGCAACGGGTCGGTCGCCATACAGTCGCTGGTGAGCCGTCAGCGAATCCCGCTGACGATCGATCCCTTCGGTCAAGCCGGCGCGGCGATCGGCTCCCTGATCGCGAACGATCGCATCGCCGCGGTCGGGAACCTGTTCACGGGGATGCAGGAGCTGCACGGAAGCCTCTCCGGCCTGCTGGGCGCGCTCGCGGCGCCCACCGCGCCGCCGCAGCTGATCGGCATGCTGCTGCAGCCCGACTCGACCGCCGCTGGCCTGGTTCAGGTTCAGTTCGATCCGGCGACTCTCGGCAGCAACAGCCCCGTGGTCACCGTGCGCACCGATGATTCGGGCGCCTTTCACCTGCCGCTGCCAGCGAACCTGACGCTCCCGAGCGGGAGTGAACTCGAACTCCAGGTGCATGGCGCGAGCTCCGGCACGAGCGTCAAGATCCCGAGCGCGCAGATCGCCTCCAACGGGCTGCTCGGGGCCCTCGTACTGCCGAGCTTCGTAGCGCCTCTGCCGGTCAGCATCGTCGCCGCGCTGCAGGCTCTGGCGCCGCCCGCCCCCGCCACCGAACCACCCCCCGCGCCCACCAACGCGGCACAGCTCCCGGTCGTGCACATGGGCGACTGCGAGGATTGCCGCCTGGCGTACGGCGCCAACGGGTCGCTCGACACGTTCCCCTATGGCGTCTTCTTTCGCCTCGTCGAGCCGCGTGCGAGCATCGTCGCCCAGGTTCAGACGCGTCCGCGGGAGGGCAACTTCCTGACGTTCCTGCCCGACTACGGAACGAGCTTCGACTCACCGGCCGAGTCCGGCGAAGGCGACGTCGCCTACGTCGATCGGATCCCGGTCGAGCAGCCGATCAGCATCGATGGCTTTCGCGATCAGCTCGCCGGCCTGCAGCCCGACGGCATCTTCACCGCCGATGAGACGCGCCCGATGGCGGGCACGCTCGGGCTCGGCTATGTCCTGTGGATGTCCCAGCGCTGGACGCTGGAGGGCCTGGCGCTGGGCGATCTCGTCTACTCGCTGCCGCTCGCACCCGGTGAGCAGCAGGAGGTCGCGATCTTCGAGCGTGTCGACACGGCGTCGGTCACCGAAAGTGAGTTCTTCAGCGAGGAACAGGCCCAGCAGCAGAGCGCGCTGGCTGACACCTCGACGCAGGCAACCTTCAACTCCGCGTTTCAGGAAGCGACCAAAGGCGCGAGTGAATTCCAGTCGGAAGCGAGCTCTTCGAGCGTCGGCGCGAGCTTCTTCGGCCTGGTCAGCGGCGGCAGCGGCAGCTCCTCCTCCTCTGGCACCTCCGCGGAGTCGCTCGAAGGCCAGCGAAACACAGCGCAGCAGGCGGCTGAGACCACGCAGTCGGCCGCCGAGAACCAGGCCTCCGCGCGACGGACCGCCGCGCACACCGGGATGCGGCTCGCGAGCGCGAGCGAGTCTGAGTCGGTGACGACGAAGGTGATCACCAACCACAATCACGGGCATGCGTTGACGATGCAGTACTGGGAGGTGCACCGCCTATATGACGTGACCACAGCGATCGACGGCCTCAGCCTGACGGTGCTCGTTCCGCTGCAGGTCGTGCGCTTCATGTCACCCGAACAGCCCGCAACGCTGTCCGAACCGGCGTTGGTGTCCAGTCGCGAAAGAGTGATCGCCCGCTACGGCGCGATCGCGAAGCACGGCGATGTGCTCAGACGAGCGCTCCCGCGCGAGTACGAGCGGGGTCTGTCGATGCTGCTGCAGTTCGTCGCCGACCCGACTGCGGAAGTCGAGCCCTTCGGCGGCGCGGCCGAGGACGTGATCCGCTTCACGATGGAAGGCAGCTTCCTGCCGTGCGAGGAAGTGTCGGTCACAGCCGTGACCGAGAACGGCACCCGGGTCGGCCCGGTGAAGCTGACAAACGGCGCGCCGAGGATCCCCGAAGAAGCGTTTGCGAGCGAGGACCAGCTGGTCGCCTGGCTGACGCTCCAGCGTCAGATCGGCTCGGTCCGCTGCGAAGGCGCGCTGGCACTGCCGACGTCGATGAATCGCGCCAGCATCGTCGGCTTTGAGATCTCGCGCAGCTTCCGGCATGTGACATACACGCTGATGTCGCCCGCGCAGGCCGAGCTGCAGGCGCTCGACAAGCTGTTCAACTCCGACAACACCTGGGTCAACCAGGCGCTCGAGTCGACCCTCGTGCCGGGCGCGGCGGCCCCCAGCACCGTCTCCCTGACGCCGGCGGCGCTCGAGGAAGCGCTCGGCGGCCCGGAGCTGAACGAGTTCCAGGCGGCGATCGAGGAACTGGACGCAGAAGGCAGCGCGGTCTCGGGCGCCGAGCAGTATGCGAACGGATCGCTCGTCGGCGTCGAACTGCCTGCGCAGCCCTACCCGATCCCGGCGCGAGAGCTGGCGCCATTGCTGCGCTACAACGAGATTCTCGAAATCGAGCAGATGGCCCAGCATGTGGTTCGCGACACGCTCAGCTACTCGCGCGCGATCTGGTCCTCGATGTCCGCGGAGGAACGCGCGATCCTGCTCGAGGCCTACACGATCGGCGTGCCTCCCGGGGGTGTCGAAGACGCGACGCAGATGGTGCCCCTGCTCAACTGCGTCGAGAACCGCGTGCTCGGGTTCTTCGGCAACTCGATGATCATGCCGTTCTTCCTGCCGCAGGCGCTCGCGGAGCAGACGGACGCCGACGGTCAGGCGCCCGAAACGGGCAAGATCACCGAAGCCCTGCTCGCCTACCAGACGGCGGGGTTCACGCCGCCCCAGTCGCTGGTCGCGCTGCCGACGCAGGGAGTCCTCGGCGAGGCCGTGCTTGGACAGTGCTCGTCGGCAGAGAAGATCGACCTCACGCGTTTCTGGAACTGGCAGGACTCGCCGGCCGACACCGCACCCGCGATCGAACCCGCGACGCTGCCGACGACGACACCCTCGCTGGCGACGGGGGAGACGGGCCCGAACAACCTGACCGGGCTCCCCTCGTTGATCAACAACGTGCTGACGGCGCCCACTCCGGACACCTCGCTGCTGCAGGCGCTCGGCAGCGATGCGGCCAGCGAGAAACCGTTCAGCACCAGCCTCACCGGCGCCGAACAGCTCGCGGGCCTTCTCAACAATGCTCAGACCACCGCCAACTCCGCGCGCTCCGACGCTCTGAAAACGACCAAGGAACTCCAGGCCCAGGCGATGGCGACGGTCGGCAACATCGTCGGCGGGATGTACGGCGGCAACCCGAACGCCGGCTCGAGCGCCGCGGCGGCAGTGGCCGGCAAGGGTGGCGGCAAAGAAGGTGAAGCCACCAAAGCCAAAGCAACCGAAAAAGGCAAAGAAAAAGGCAAAGAAAAAGGCGCCGAAACGAAAGGCGAAACGAAAAAAGGCACAGAAGGCGCGAAAGGCACAGAAGGCGCGAAAGGCACCGAAGGCGCGAAAGGCACCGAAGGCGCGAAAGGCGCCGAAGCGCCCGGCGGCGAAGGCCTTGGCGGCGCTGTCAGCGGCGCGCCCGGGCCGCCTCCGACCGCTCGCACGAGCCATAGGCGAGGGAGATCGAGTTGATCATGGCGTCGAGCCCCAGGACACCCGTTGCAGCGCCCCTCGAGGGACCGTCGACACCGGCGCCCGACGCCGGCCCCGAGTCGGCTGGCGATCGGCCCTGCGGTCCATGCGGCAAGAGCAGCCCGTCGGGCACGCGTCAGGGCGCGGTCCCGCGCGTGGCGCTGCCGGAAACCGTCGTGACACCGCCCGGCCCACCCGGCCCACCGGAAGGGGAAGCCGAAGCCAGCGGCAGCACCGGCGTCAGTGGCGGCCCCACGACGGGTCCGTCGGGCAGCTCGACGAGCGGCACGGGCGAAGGTGTGGTGGAAGGCCCCAGCGGTGGGCCTCCCGGCGCGCCGGGAAACGGGACGGGTTCCTCGAGCGGGGAACCGTTCCCGGGCGAAGCCTTCGCTGGGAACTTCGCCGACAGCTTCCTGACGCTGATCCAGAACGCGACGTCCGGCGATGCGCTGGAAGCGCAGAACATCATCCTGCGGCGGATCGCGCTGGAGGGGGACGTCGTCCCGTCACGTGTGCCGGCGCCGCTGAACATCACGCAGATCGGCGGCTATCTGAACCTGCTCGGCACGCTCGACCAAACCGACATGCAGTCCCAGGTGCTCGCCGGGATCCTCGGCATCGCCGGCCCGAATCCACCGCTCGGCTGGCTGAACCCGACGACACAGCTGTCGTTCATGTCGTTGACGAACGATCGTCCGGAAGGCCCCGCGCAGCCGACGATTCCGCTCACGATCCCAGTGCGAAGCGACTTCCTCGCTGGCGTCCAGGAGGCGCTCGGCGTCGTGCACGAACAGGGCGCTCTGGTGCCTTTCATGGCCGGCCCGACGGCGCTGCCGGTGGCGCAGGCCAACGTGCTGGCGCCCAGCGATCCGCTGCCCTATCTCGGCCGCGTCCTGCAGCTCGCGGGAACCGCTGCGCTGAGCGAACCGAGCACCGATGCGCTGGCGCTGGCTCGCCCCGAAGGCGGAACCGGTGAATTTCAGATCGCGGCGATCGCGCGCGGCGAAGGGTCAGAAAGCGTTACCCCCGCCAACTGCGAAGCGCTCGTCTGCAGCTCCAGCGCCTGTACCCCGGCCGCGCTGGCGGGGGCGAAACTCGTGTATCTGGGGCCGGTGCTAGCCACCGCCGGCTTCTATCCGGCCTCGCCGCTTCCGCAACCGAGCTCGGCGCAGGACCTCGCGTGGACCCGGCTCAGCAACGTCACGGGACTCGTCGCGGGCAGCACAAAACTCGGAGACGAGCTGGCGCTGCTGTACCCGGCCAGCACTGTCGCTGAAAGCGTCTTCGCGGGAGCGCTCGGCTGGCTGTGGAACGGATCGACATTTGCGGCGCCCGAATGACGAATAACCATTCGTCTAGTTTGATTGAAGCGGTGGCAGCTGGCGTGTAAGTAAGGGGGGTGGAAACTGAAACCACCCCAAGGCTCGACGCGATCACGACGACTGAGCTGAAGCGGATGGAATTTCTTCACCAGACAAGGACTCGCTCGAGCGCAGGCGGCGTGAGAATCGTTCTCGCGGCGCTGCTGGCCTTCACCTGCATGCTCGTCTGGGTCACGACTGCACTCGCGGCCGGCAAGCCGGCCCCGGGCGGCGCCGCGTTCTTCATCCGACCACTGTCCGCAGAACAGGGTCAAGGGGCCCCGGGCGGGGTTGGAGCTCCGCTGAATGTCCTCGCGCCTTCGGTCGCGGGAACCGCGAGAGATGGGAGCGTCCTCAGCGCTTCAGCGGGAACGTGGACCGGTCTGGCGCCGATCGAGTTCAGCTACCAATGGCTGCGCTGCGACAGCAATGGCGCAGCGTGTAACGATGTCGGTCCAGCTACCAGCGAAACCGCACATCTGCTCATACATGAAGACGTGGGCCATACGCTGCGCGTCGCGGTCACCGCTACGAACTCCGCTGGCAGCGCCAGCGTGACCTCAGCTGCGAGCGCGGTCGTGCGTGCGCTGAAACCGACGAACACGAAGTTGCCGGCGATCTCGGGCTCGGCGACGGTCGGCCAGCTGTTGACTGTCAGCGAAGGGGGCTGGGAAGGAACCACGCCGCTGTCCTATTCCTATCAGTGGCAGCTCTGCGACGCGGCCGGTTCTGCGTGCAGCGAAGTTCCCGGTGCGACCTCCTCGAGCTATCGCGTGCTCGCATCCCAGCTGGGAGGCAGCCTGCGCGCCGTGACGACGGCGTCGAACTCGGCCGGAAGCTCGAGCGCCACGAGCGCCGCCACTGCGTCTGTGCAGGCCAACGGCGGTGGAGCGGTGGCGTGGGGCGAAAACTACTACGGCGGACTCGGGCAGATCTACCGCGACACCCGCGAAGAAAGCGCGATTGGAATCCCCGAACTGAACGACATCGTCTCCGTCTCCACCGCGGGCAGCGTCACGCTGGCGCTGCTGGGCAACGGCGAACTCACATCCTGGGGGGCCAATGCCCACGGTCAGCTCGGCAATAATGGCTTCAAAGCCAACTGGGAACGGGGCGAGAGCCACGCCACTGTGGAGGAACTGAGTGGCGGCAAGTCGGTGCCGCTGCAGGGTGTCACCGAAGCGGCCGCCGCCAATGAGCACGCGCTGGCGCGAATCGGCAGCGGTCCCAGCTCGATCGTGGCGGCGTGGGGTAACAATCAGTACGGGACGCTCGGAAACGGAAGGGGCACCTTCGAAGTCGCACGCGTGCCGCGTCTGGTCGGCAGCATCTCGGGAGCCAAGTCGATAGCGGTCGGGGGCGGGTCTGACTACGTGGTGCTCGAAGACGGCGAGGTCGAGGCTTGGGGGAGCAACACCTCCGGCCAGCTGAGCGTCGAAGGCTGGCCCGCGGGGGATTGTGACAAGCGCAGTACGTGTGTCGCCGACCACCAGAAGGAATATGAAGAAGAACGCTCCGAAGTCCTGTGCCGGGTCGAAACGGGCCCGGAACTGTGCAGCAAGATCCCCCGCTTCGTTGTCGACGGTCAAGGCAGGCGGATCGAGCACGTCAAAGAAGTCGTCGCCGGCAGAGAGGCCGCCTATGCGCTGCTCGAAAGCGGGGAAGTGCTCTCGTGGGGTGAAAACCGCGTTGGCCAACTGGGCCAGGGGGGCAGCGAACTCGGCAACCACAGCTCGTTCAGTCCACCGCAGAAGGTCACCACGAGCAACGGTGAAGCGCTCAAGGGCGTCGTGGAAATCGCGGCTGGAAACAACCATGTGCTGGCGCGCTTGAAGAATGGCCAGGTTCTCGGTTGGGGCGATGACTCCAAAGGCGAGCTCGGCAGGCCGCACGGGGCCCCCGAACTTTGCGTCCCCAACGCGGAACTCCAGTGCTTTGAGACCGCGCAGCCGGTCGCCGGGCTTCAGCCGAGGGACGTCGCGCCGGCGACCGTCGAAGAGCTTGCCGCCGGCGGTCAGTTCAGCCTCGCGCTGATCGGCCACAAGGTCTACGCGTTCGGCAGAAACGGAGACGGCGAGCTCGGCGACGGCTCCTGGAAAGGCCCGGAAAGCTGTCTCACCAGGCACGAAGTCGAAAGGTTCAAGGCAAAGGCGATCAGGGACGAAGAAGCGGCGGCCGAACGCGAGGCCGGAAAGCCCGCCGAACGCGAGGGGGCGCAGAAACAGCTGAAGGCGGAGCTCAGGAGCCTCGAAAAAGTCGAAGAACACGCGGGTCCGTGCGGAAGAGTGCCGAGCCTCGTCAAGGAGGGTGCGGGCGTCGTGGAACACGCGCGTGCGGTCGCAGCCACCAGCACCCACAGCGTCGCGCTGCTGGAACCGGGCGTGGCCGCACCGACTTCCCCGCTGCTGGCGAGCTCGCAGCTGATGGTCCCCTCCTCACATCCGGCTGTGAGCTTCAGATGGCATCCGCAGTACGTCCAGCGGGTCGACTTCCGGCCGTTCGAACGTCCCGGTGAAGACGAAGCCGAAGCCGAACCGGTGACCGGCAGCTGTGGCGAAGAAGTCAGCGAAAAGTCAGGCAAGGGGTCGAGCGAAGAAGCGTGCGAAGAAGGCGACAGCGGCGAAGCGACTACGGGGCCGCTCGTGGACACCACGCTCCCGCGGGTGGAGCACGCTCGTGAAAGCTTGAAGGAAGGCGAAAAGAGAACCGAATACGTCCTCGGTCAGTCCCTGGAAGCCCGGGAGGGGCTGTGGGCGGGACAGGGCAAGATCACGTTCGAATTCCAGTGGGAACGCTGCAGTGCGTACCCCCGTGAATGCGTGGCGATCCCCGCTGCCACATCGCAGACCTACTCGCCGGTCAAAGCGGACCTCGAACATACTCTCCGAGTCACCGTGACAGCAAGGAGCGCCGCCGAACCGAACGGTGTGACGGCGACATCCGGCGAGACCGCCGTGGTGAAGCTGGAAAAAGGACGTTCGAACGGCGAGAGCATCTCCCTCAGCAAAGGAGAACGGGAAAGCCCGGAATGGACGGTCGCGGCATTCAAGGAAAAGCCGAGCGAACCGAGCGTGCCGTTGCGGGCGGGCGTCGGCTATGAATTCAAGCTAACTGCCGGTGAAAAGGACCTCACCACCGTGGTCACGGCCGCCGAATAGACGCTCGCACGGGTCCGATCCGATCGTTATAGGTCGAGGACCGCCTGTCTCGAGATGAGATCGCGGCCGCCCTGATCGCGCGCCTCACAGCAGCTGGAGGGTGGCGAACCCGAGGTACATGAGGATGACAAGCACCGCTTGCGCTCGACGCAGCCCACGACGGCTCGCCAGCATCAGCAGGCATGCGCACGTCATGCCGACGAGCCACGCCAGTTCGGCCCTCCCGGTCGCAGATACAGCTGTCAGCCCCACGAACAGCGAGGGGACGATGACTCCGGCTGTGAGATTGATGGTGTTGCTGTTGAAGGTCTCGCCGACGAGCGCCGCCCCCCGACCTGCGAGGCCGAGTCGAACGGCGGTGAGGGCGTTGGGCAGGCTCGTCAGCGGCGCGAGCACCAACACGCCGAGCACCGTCGCCGAGATATGCCAGTGGCCTGCAAGCGCGAGAGCCGACTGCACCATGCCGGCGCTGCCCAGCACGATCAGTGTGACGTCGAGCACGATCAGCGCGAGCAGCCGCCGCGCGGTGATCGCGTCCTCTGCGCGAGCGACGCGCTCGGTGCTCGGCCGCCGGCCGAGCGCATGCGCGAGCCGGCCCAGCAGCCGGTCGACGTTCGGTCCGCGATGGGCCAGCAGCTCCGATCCCCCGACGATCAGGACGAGGTAGGGGATCAGCACGCAGGCGGCCAACAGCGCGGCGATGGACGCGGCGAGCCAGCCAAGCAGGACGGCGGCGGCGATCAGCGTGATGACGCCGCCGACGAGCCCCTCCAGCAGCAACGTGTCCCGGGAGAGGTGCACGCTGCCTGCGAGCAGCGCGCTGAGCCCGATCATCGCTGCAAGGTTGAAGGCGTTGGAGCCGACGAGCACCCCCACGCCAACGGCGTGCTGTCCCTTGATCAGTGCGAACAGCGCCGAGGACAGCTCCGGGCCATCTGCCGCCAAGGCGGTCAGCAATCCCACGAGCGCCTCGGGGAATCCGAACCGCGATCCGAGCCGATCGAGTCGCGAAGCGAACACTCGGGCGGCGACCAGCGTCACGGACGCCGAGACGACCAGCAGTGGAACAGCGACTATCGGTGTCACGAGGAAGCCGGTCCCTCCGCGGTCGACGACGAGCGCCGACCAGGCTTCCCGGCACACCTGCAGAGAAAGATACACGCCCTCTCAGCAGCCGGCGCGTGGCCTGCGAGGCCCTAGCTGCGTGTCATCAGTCGGGCGGTATGACCAGGACCGAGCACGGTGCGTCGTGGACCACGTGTCTACTGACGCTGCCAAAGGCCCGCAGGCCGCTCAACCGTCGGCTGCCGATCACCACGAGGGCGGCCTCGCTGTGCTTCGCCGCGTCCACGATCACCTCCCAGGCCTTGCCTGGTTCGATGCATGGCTCGCCGGAGTTGGGCAGCATCAGCTGCAACGCGCGCACCTGTGCCTGAATCGCATGGGGGCTCATCTTGGACTCGGCGCCGGGAGCATTTACGAGGGTCACACGCGCGCCGTGGCTCCGTGCAAGCATGCCCGCGATCTCGACGATGCGATCCGAGTCCTCGTCGCCCTCGCTGGCGACCAGGATTTGTCGGCCCCGCAACGAGCCGCTGAACGAGCGGCGAACGACCAGCATGGGGGTCGTGAACTTGCCGAGCGCGATCGTGGCGACTCCGCCAATGAGCATTCCACCCAGCCACGAGGTGGCGGGTGCTCCAATCACGAACAGATCGTGATCTGAGGCATGCTCGAGGATGACATCGGCCGGAGGGCTGCCCGGATCGATAACGGAGGTGGATGGCACGCCGGCTTCATCGGCGATGCGCTTGGCGCTCCTCAACACACGCTCGACCCGGCCGGGGCTGATCGCGGCCGACGCGTACGCGCCGGAGCCCGACACGGCGGTAACGGCCAGCAGCGTCAGATGACCGTCGGGGCCTGCAAGCATGGCGGCCATCCCGACGGCAGCTGTGCTCGTACGGGTGCCGTCGACGGCGCAGAGGATGTTCCTGAAGACGCGGGTCTCATTCGGCGTGGCGGGCTCTTCGTCCGTGGAGGGGTTGTGCCGTTCGGGTGAGTGCGAAGTCTGGATGTCACTCATGCCCGTAGACTAGAAGGGCGGCGTCGGCTCGGCATCCGCAGCTTCCCGTCGAGGGAGGCGGGAATGCCGCGGGTCTTTGCGATTGACCCCTGGCTCCCCGCGCCGCCCGCGGCTCTCTCGGCGAGCCGTTCTGAGCTTGCTCAATGCTCTGCCGGCTCCTCGACGGGGCCCGCACCGCTGCGCTGGAGCACGAGCAGCGGGCAGCGCGCATGGCGCTCCAGATAGTTGGAGGTGCTGCCGAGCACCAGGCGCTGCACCGGCCCATAGCCGCGCGAGCCGACGACCAGCAGGTCGACCTGATCGCCGAAGGCGGCCAGCTCCTCGCCCGCGAGGCCGTAGACAGCGCGGCCCTCGACGTCCGGCAGTCTGTTCATTCGGTTGGTTGCGTCCTCGAGCATCACGTCGATGCTCTCTCCGATCGCGGGGGGCACGATCCCGGTGTAGCCGATGCTCGGGATCGTGACGACCTCGAGCGCACGAATCTCTGCGCGCGTCGGCGTCGCCAGCGTGCGGGCCGCCGCGACCGCCGCCTCGCTCTCGGGCGAGGAGTTGTAGGCGACACCGATCTTGGCGATCGGGGTGGGATGCTGGGCATACCCGAGCGGGGCGACCGCGACTGCGCACGGGGAGCCGTTCAGCGCAGCGCGCGTGTCATCGCCGAGCATCGCGCGTCCGAGAGCGCTGTGGCTGCTGGATCCGACCACGGTCAGGTCGGCGTTCTGTTCCTGTGCCTGCTCGTGAAGGCCGCGACCGGGGCCCATCGAGACGACGCTGACGAGCTCCGCGTCGACATCGGCTGCGGCTCGCTCCTGTTCGAGCAGCTCGTGCGAGGCTTCGCGCTCTTCGGCCACCCGACCGGGCGCGATCGCATGGGAAGGACGCAGATCGCCGGCGTGGACGTGCGCCAGGGTCAGTTTCCCCTCGCGGTCCGTCAGCTGGGAGGCAAGCGCGATGGCGTCGCGGCCGCCCTGCTTGCCGTCGACTCCCACGAGTACTTTCTTGAACATCAAGATCTCCTTGTCGGCATTGCATCACGAGCCCTGCTGTTGATCGCACGGCCTGCGAGCCGGGAGGCGCGCAAGGCTCGCTGCACGTCCGTGATCGAGATCAGTCCGATGGGCTTCGAGTGCGCGTCGACCACGACGGCGCGTCCGAAGCGGGTGAAGGCCGGTCGCTCGAGCAGCCCGGCGATGTCCTGGTCCGCCGCGACGATCAGCTCGGGGTCGCGGTCGGCGATCTCAGCGATCTGATGTGTGAAGCGCTCGCGTGCGAGCGCCTCGACTTGCGACACGCTCACCAGCCCAGCCGCTCGGCCTTGCCCGTCTACGAGCGGGAACGATGTGTAGCGGTAAGGCAGGAAGTAATCGGTGCTGGCCTGTGCGACCGATGTCCGATCGGGGATGCTCACCACCGGCGCGGACATCAGCTCGGATGCGCTCACCCCCGAGAAGGCGGCTTGTACCTCGGCGCCGATCGCCTGCTGGCCGGATGCGAGTACCAGGAAGAAACCGATCACCGCGAGCCAGAGTCCTTCCGGCGCGCCGCTCAGGAGCTCCAAGCCGCCCAGCAGGACCATCAGATAGCCGAAACCGCGCCCGACGCGCGCCGCAGTGTCGGTGGACTCGCGGATGTCGCCGGATCGGCGCCACAGCAGCGAGCGCAGGACCCGGCCGCCGTCCAGGGGGAACGCGGGCAGCAGGTTGAAGACGAAGATCAGCAGGTTGACGAGCACCTGATATTCGACGAGGGCGCGGATGACCCCCGGCGTGGAGGCGGGTAGCAGCAGCAGCACGAGAGCGAACACTGCGGCGATCGCGGCGGTGACGGCCGGACCGGCGAGCGCATAGCGCAGCTCGTCGCTCGGATCGTGGGCCTCGCCGCGCATGCGCGAGACGCCACCAAGCAGCCACAGATCGATCTCCTCCACTTCGATGCCGTGTCTGCGCGCGACCAGCGCATGACCGAACTCGTGCGCGAGGATGCTCGCGAACAGCAGCAGCGCACTGGCCAGGCCGAGCATGTAGCCGGCCGTGGGGCTGATCCCGGGCACGGCTTCGGGGAAGTAGGAGCTCCCCAGCGACCACGTGATGAGCGCGACGATCGCAAGCCACCACACGCTCACCCCAACCGGGATACCAGCGATGCGCCCTATGCGAAAGCTGCGACTCGGCATCTCCCCTGGAACATAGGCACGCGCCGAGCGACGGTCATCGGTGGTTGGCAACGAAGTGCTCCGTAGAGACTCCGGATAGCCTCGGCCGCCCCCCGCGCTGTCCCGTTGCGTGGTGAAGGGGGAGCGCGTGCTGCGAGCCGAACATCCGTGCTCCTCCGCATCCTGGCGTGGCGTACTGCCGATGCGGTTCGTTGGGCCGGCGCGTAGCTTCAGACTCAATGTTCAAGCGAGTCGTCGTGGGTTATGCCGGTGAACGGGCTGGCCGGGACTCGGTCAAGCTCGCCGCGGAGTTGGCGGCTGTGCTGGGAAGCGAGGTGACTGTCGTCTATCCCTACAACCCGCTGCTTGCCTCCCTCTCGGCGGATGCGGTCGAAGAGCGCATCCGTGCGGAGATGCAGGCGCTCATGCCCGACAGCGAAGAGCTGGCGGGTGGCACATGTCGCTGGAGCAACTCATCGTGGCCCATTCATGCCCTGCACAGCATGGCGGACTTCGAAGACGCCGAGCTGATTGTCATCGGCGCGGCCCGCGAGGGGATGGCCAGCCATCTGCATGTGAGCCTCATCGAGCGCATGGTGCACGGCGCGCCGTGCGCTGTCGCGATCGCTCCCACCGGCTATGCCGAGCACGGTCGCGGCACGCCTCGCAAGATCGGCGTCGGGTTCTTCGACTCCGATGAGGGCATTGCCGCGCTGGGTTTGGGCCATGAGATCGCCGAGCGCGTCGGGGGTGAGTTGGAGCTGATCGCCGCCTCGGGCTGGAGTGCCGGTGGCACGGGCTACGCGTTCTCCTCGGCGCTGCTGCCGGAGGTGGAAGACCAGATATACGCGGAAACCGAGACCAGGCTCGAGCAGTTGGCGGCTGGGCTCGGCGGGCGCGTGCCGATTCGCATGGACGTAGAGCGGGGAGACCCGTGCGGAGTGTTGACCGCACGCTCGAAGCATCTGGATCTCCTGGTTCTGGGCTCACGGGCCTATGGCCCGCTGCGCCATGCCCTGCTCGGAAGCGTCTCAGCCTCGGTGACTCAAAAGGCGCACTGCCCGGTTCTGATCGTGCCTCGAGGCGCGAGCGAGCACCTGCGGCATGCCCTCGCAGGTCGTACCCGAACGTCGAGCTCAATGCAGGTTGGCACGCCCGACCCCGAGAGGATCCCGACATGAGCGGGCCCTCCGAGACCGCTCGAGATGTCGGCCAGTCATGCTTGGTGCTCGGCTATGACCGCTCCGACAGCGCACGTGAGGCGGCGAGTTGGGCGGCACATCAGCTCCTTCCCAACGGGAAGCTCGTGATCGTGCACTCCTGCAGGCCACTGCACGCTCCGGCGCCGCCGCTCTCGACCTCGCGCGAGCGAAAGCATCTTGGTCAGGCGGTGATCGACGAGCTTCTGCTGGTGTGCGACCCCTCGCTGTTCGACGTGGACATGGTCGCCGAGATCTCCGACGACGATCCGGTGACTGCGTTGACCGAGGCTGCACGGAGCCACGGCGCTCGTGCGATCGTCGTCGGCTGCGAGCAGCACTCACGTCTTCACAAGGCCCTCGGGACGGTCACGAGCGAGCTGCTGAAGACCTCGCCGGTGCCGGTCATAGCGGTTCCTCTCACCTCAGGTGAGTAGGCCCGCATCGGGTTGAGACTGCTCCACCAGCGAGACGGCGCCTGCAGAGGAAGCTGGGCGCCGCGTGCGCGTGCGCAGCGAGAAGGAGTTCAGGTCGCCTAACCCGGCGGTCCTCCTGCGCTCTGCCACTGCGGCACGCCGAGGGTGATCATTCGCAGCTGACGCCGTGCGGCGGCGCTGACCTGTCCCTCGGCCGCCGGGTCGCCCACGGGACCGTCCAGCAGCGCCTCGGCGGTGGAGACCATCGTGTTCACCATCAGACCGGCAAGCAGCTGCAGATCCTCGCTGCTCCAACGGTCGAGATGGGGCAGGCGCGCGAGGTCGGTGGCGAGGTCGCTCGCGAACAGGCGGATCTCCGCGCGAATCGCGTGGCGCAGCGCTGCGACGCCGCCGAAGCGCTCGCGCGCGATGAAGCGGAAGTGGGCGTCGTGCTCGTGCACATAGCCGATCGAGGATCTCGACCGAGTTGCGGATCATGTGCTCGTAGGTGCGCGGGTCGGCGCGCGCCGCGCGGATCATCGCGCGCAGCGTGCGGAAGGACTCGTCGATCAGGACGAGCCCGAGCTCCTCCATGTCGTCGAAGTGGCGGT
Organism: uncultured Solirubrobacterales bacterium; assembly: GCA_963706765.1. GTDB lineage: Bacteria > Actinomycetota > Thermoleophilia > Solirubrobacterales > Solirubrobacteraceae > Palsa-744. The sequence goes on from OY970168.1 coordinate 1,748,042, forward strand.
AGAAGGCGGTCGGGACGATGCCCGCCGCGCGCGTCACCTGGCGCAGGGAGAGGCTCGAGAAGCTCTGCTCCTTCAGCAGCTCGAGTGCCGCGTCGAGCAGCGCCTGGCGGGTGAGCTGCTTGCGCTCCTGGCGCGTTGCGGCGGTCTCTGGTGTACGGCTGTTCACGGTTGAGTGTGACGAAGTTCACAGATGCTTGTGTTACATATCCCTTCCTCGAGTGTACTCGCTAGAGTACGCTGTGAACAGTCGTGCACTGAGATGCAGGGAGCCGAGAACGTGCCTACAGCCACTGCCACCGTCAACCGCCTGCTGCGCTCGAGCCTGCTCGAGGCGCTCACCTACCCGCACGGCGTCGACCGCTACATCGAGCTCGTGCGCCCGCTGCTGGTCGCGCGCGAGGTGCGCGCGGAGATCGCCGCGGTGCGCCACCAGACGCCCAAGAGCGTGACGCTGACGCTCCGTCCCAACGCGAACTGGCGTGGCATCAGCGCCGGGCAGTTCGTCAATCTGAGCGTCGAGATCGATGGGGTGCGCGAGACGCGGCCCTACTCCCCTGCGGGCTCCCAGCACGCGGTCGATGGGACGCTCGAGCTGACCGTCTCGACGCACCCGGAGGGCAGGGTCTCGCGCCACCTGCGCGACCATGCGCGACCGGGGATGATCGTCGGCCTGAGCGAGGCCCAGGGCGAGTTCGTGCTGCCGCGCACCCGCCCTGAGCGCGTGCTGCTGATCAGCGGCGGCAGCGGCATCACGCCGGTGATGGCGATGCTGCGCACCCTCTGCGACGAGGGCCTCGCGGACTCGGGCGAAGTCGGCTTCCTCAACTACGCGCGCTCCCCCGAGCTGGCTCTCTACGGCGCAGAGCTCGAAGAGCTCGTCGATCGCCACGCGCGGCTGCGAGTCGCGCGGGGCTTCACGCGCGGCGCGGCGCCCATCCGCGGGCGCGGGCCGCGCGGGCGCGAGCGCCGGCGGCCGCTCAGCGGACGCTTCCAACGTGAGCATCTGCAGGCGGTCATCGCCGAGCACCGTGACGCCGCGACCTTCGTCTGCGGTCCGCCGGCGCTGATCGACGCGGTGCGCTCGGCGTGGGCGCAGGACGGCCTGCCCGAGCCGGCGGTCGAGACGTTCACGCCGACCGCTGTTGAGCTTCGACAGCGACGCTGTCGAGGGCACCGTCAGCTTCGCCGCCAGCGGCCGCGAGGCCGCCAACAGCGGGCTGCCGCTGCTGGAGCAGGCCGAGGACGCCGGGCTGACGCCCGACCACGGGTGCCGGATGGGCATCTGCAACACCTGCAGCTGCCGCAAGACGGCGGGCACGGTGCGAAACGTCCTCACCGGCGCGCTCTCGAGCGCCACCGAGGAGCGGATCCGTATCTGCGTGTCGGTGCCCGTCGGCGATGTCGCACTCGACCTGTGAGCGGCCGTCCGACCTGACTCCCGCCCCCCGATCTCCCGCCTCACCATCCCGCCACACCATCCCGGACACCAATCCCGCCCCCCCCGATCCCGTCATATCAATCGCGCCAGACCAATCCCGCCCGCGCCACTCCCTCGACTACCGCCCCAATCGCAAAGGAACCCCATGCCCACTGCCACCCCAACCCTCACCCCCGAGCAGCTCGACGCGTTCGGCAAGGAGCTGGATGCGATCCGCACCCGCGTGGTCGCTGACCTCGGCGAACGCGACGCGGACTACATCAAGAAAGGTGATCCGCGCCCAGCGCGGGCTCGAGATCGCCGGCCGCGGGCTGCTGTTCGCGAGCTTCCTGCCGCCCGCGTGGCTCGCGGGAACGGCGGCGCTGAGCCTGTCGAAGATCCTCGACAACATGGAGATCGGGCACAACGTGATGCACGGGCAGTACGACTGGATGAAGGATCCGGCGCTGGACGGCAAGACGTTCGAGTGGGACACGGCGTGCCCCGCCGATCAGTGGCGGCACTCGCACAACTACATGCACCACACCTACACGAACATCGTCAGGGCAAGGACCGCGACATCGGCTACGCGATCCTGCGCATGTCCGAGGATGAGCGCTGGCGGCCCTACTACCTCGGCAACCCGATCTACGCGACGCTGCTGGCGCTGTTCTTCCAGTACGGCGTGGCGCTGCACGACCTCGAAACCGAGCGCATCGCCAAGGGGACCTGGAACCTGGACGAGAAGCGCGCGATGCTCGGCGAGATGTGGCGCAAGGTGCGCGCGCAGACGCTGAAGGACTACGTGCTGTTCCCGGCTGCTGTCAGGTCCCTCCTTCCCGCTCGTGATCGCGGGCAACGCGACGGCCAACCTGGTGCGCAACCTGTGGGCGTTCACGATCATCTTCTGCGGGCACTTCCCCGATGGGACGCATGAGTTCACCAAGGAGCAGACCGAGAACGAGACGCGCGGGGAGTGGTACTACCGCCAGCATGCTCGGCTCGGCGAACCTGACGGGCGGCAAGCTGGTTTCACATCCTGGCGGGCAACCTCAGCCACCAGATCGAGCACCACCTGTTCCCGGACATCCCGGCGCACCGCTACGCGGACATCTCGGTGGAGGTGCGGGCGATCAGCGAGCGCTACGGCATCCCCTACAACACCGGGCCGCTGCACCGCCAGTTCGGCACGGTGGTGCGAAAGATCGTAAAGCTCGCGCTGCCGCCGCAGGGGTGGGTGGGCAAGCAGGTCGATAAGGTGCTGCCCACAGTCCTCAGGCCGGCGCTGGGCCCGCTTCTGAAACGCGGCGGGCCGGATGCCGCCAAGGACATCGCCCCGCCAACGCAGGCGGTGATCGCGAAGGCGCGGCCCAAGAAGCTGATCGCGGCCTGAGCACCCAAAGCGAACCCGATGGACGACGAACCCGATGGACGACGACCCCCCCGACAGGCTGGAGGCGCGCAAGGACACCGTTCAGGTGGCCGTCGAATCGGGCGCGAGCCACATCGGCTCGATCATGGGGATCGTGGCGGGCGCGGTGCGCGACATAACGCGAGAGGTGGGCGAGTGGGCGACGGATGTGTTCGAGATCCGCGACGCTGCACGGCGCGCGCGCAAGGAAAGTGGCGACGGGGACACGCATCTCTGAGAGGGCGCGACGTCTGAACCGCCACCCGCGGCTGATCGAGGCGGCGCAGGGGCTGCGAGAGCTGCTGCCCGGGGACAGTCGCTTCGGCGATCCACTCTCGACGGCGGGCAGCGAGCAGGCGCAGCTGGTGGCGCGACGCCTCACGGCGCTGACCGCGGAGCGCCCGGGCGTGATGCGCGAAGCTGGGCTGAGCGCGCTGCAGGTGTGGCAGGCGATGTCCGAGGCCCAGGGGCGCGGGCGCGGCGAGCGCGAGCTGACGATCGTGTTCACCGACCTGGTGGGATTCTCGACGTGGGTGCTGGCGGCGGGCGACGACGCGGCGCTGGAGCTGCTGCGCGACGCGGGCCAGGCGCTCGAGCCCCCGATCGCAAGGCATGGCGGCGAAGTGGTCAAGCGCCTCGGCGACGGTTGGATGGCGGTCTTCGACGAGCCATCCGAAGCTCTCGCGGCGCTGAGCGAGGCAAATGAGCGCCTGGCCAGGGTGCAGGCGCCTGGCTACCTCCCTCACACGCACGCGGGCATGCATATCGGCCGCCCGCGCAAGCTCGGCGGCGACTACCTCGGCGTGGATGTGAACATCGCGGCGCGCCTGGCCGAGGCGGCAGCGCCCGGCGAGCTCCTGGTTTCCGACCGCGCCCTGGCCGACCTCGACGTGAGCACGCTGAGCGTCGCCAGGAAGCGGCGCTTTCACATCAAGGGAGTGCCGCGGGACGTGCAGACGTTCTCGGTCGCGGCGAGAGGGTAGGAGCCGGGCGGCAGGCGCGCGGGTAGCGCCGGGCTGCATCCGGCGTTGCACGATGCGGCGTGGCTCAAGCGGGCATACAGCGACGCCGACATGCCAGGCATGCGCACGCTCAGTCGTCGCCCGGCCATCCGCGGGCTGCTCGCCGCGCTCGGCGCCTGCGCGACGCTCGGCGTAACGGCGATTCCCGCATCCGCCTTCAACGTCGAAGTGGTCAACAACTCCGGTCAGCCGTCTCAGAATGTGTATGTGATGCTGGAAAAGGCCTCCAGCAGCGACGGGCAGCTGACCAACGAAGTCGGAAAGCGGCTCAGCGAAATCAAAGGCTCGACCTTCTCGATCAACGAAATCCACGGTGGCCGCGTGTATGTCTCCTACGGCGCACCCGTCAAAGTCAACGAACCCGATGACGCGCCCACGCGCTATGACAAGTTCGAGCTCAGTGGCGGCTACCCCGACGGCGTCGCCGACCTGACGGCGGTCGACTTCTTCGCGATCCCGTTCGACATGCACGCGTTTGACAGCAGCGGCGCGCCCCTCGGAGGTCCACTGACCTACAGCTGTTACACCTCGACGATCCTGCAGAAGCTGCGCGCGCTCGCCCCGTCGGCGGAAGTGACGAGCGGCGGACAGTTCGTGCGCTTCCTCTCCCCCTCACACGCGCCGTCGAGCTATCCCTCGATGGCTCCCTACGTCCAGTCGATGAACGGGCAGAAGATCTTCGTCAATGACATCTACGCAAACGCAGAACACCCACCGACGCTGGGACTCGAATACAGTGGCACCTTCGAAGCCGACGGCTCGATCACGCTCACGGGAACGATCACCAGAGAAGGCAAAACAGAACCCGGCGAACCCGTGCACATCGAAGGCTCGACCCTGCCGCTGGCGATCTACACCGCAAACGGCGCGTTCACCGTCGGCGGCAAACCCGCGAATGTCGGGGAAAACAACCAGTACTCGGTGATCTACCGTGACATCACCGCCGGGTTCGCGCTGGGCTACTGGGGTGGCAAGTACGGCAACGACACGACCGACTGGCGCGGCCAACCCGACCTGGCGGCGGCGCGGCCGAGCATCGCGCCCTACCCCACCTACGACGAATACCAGGCAATAATCGACGAATACTCGAGCGCCTACGGGAGCCCCTTCAACGAACTCGGCCCTACACCCATCACCGTGCCGACTGAATCCGCCGAAGAGACGTTGCGGCTGACGATCGACCCCGACCAAAGCCCGAACACGCCCGCGTGCAGCGGCGGGTCGACTCCGTCCTCGACGCCTGGCGGGGGGACGCCGGGAAACGGTCCTGCAGGCAACGCTCATACAGGCAGCGCGCACCTGGGCAACGCCCATCCGAGCAACGCATTCGGCGGCGCAAGAGTGACGATCGACTCGGGCAAGGTCACGCTGAACAAGCGCGGCTCTGCGCTGATCGCGCTGAGCTGCACCAGCGGTGCCTGCAAAGGTGAGCTGACGCTCAGCCACCGCTACCTGCGCAGGCTGCGCGGCGGGCGAGGCAAGCGGACGAGGGTGCAGACCGTCGTGCTCGGCAAGGTGATCTTCTCGATCGCGGCGGGTAAGGCTGGGCGTGTCTGGGTCAACCTCAGCAAGCAGGCTCTTCGCAGCATCAAGGCTGCGGGACGCCATGGACTGCTCGCGCTCGCGACTGCCGCTGTCGACCCAGGGTCAAAGCCGGCGATCGCCGGCAGACGCTCGCTGACGCTGATCACCTACACGCCGCCGCGCCGACGCCGGCATCCGTCGCGCCACTGAGCGCTCGCCGATCGACTCGGCCACGCCGTGCGGTCGGCGCATGCGCCGACCGGCGGGGGCGCGCATGCGCGCCCCCGGACCGTGCCGCATGCGGCACGGTCGTCTCACTTGCCCTCCCCGACCGAGGAGTGATCCTCGCCCGCAGTGGTGATGCTCGCGCGCAGCTCCTCGAGGGTGCCGATCAGCTGGACGTAGCTGTCAAAGCGCCGCGGCGGCTGATCGGGGGCGCGAACCCAGCCGCTCGGGGCATGGGCACCAGCCTGGGGGCTGTGCTCGAGGGCGACTTCGAGGATCAGATGCTGGACCTCCATAGCTCGAGTCTCCCCGTCGGGGGCCCTGGGCGCATCGGGGGCGAGCACGTACATTGCTACTGACATGTCGGGCGCTGTCCTACTGGAGCGGGAGGATGAGCTCGTCCGTCTGGATGAGCTGATTGAGGCCGCGCGGGCGGGCCGCGGGGCGGTGACGATCGTCGAAGGGCCGGCGGGGATCGGCAAGAGCGTTTTGCTGGCGGCGACCCGTGAGCGTGCGGGCGAGCAGGGCTTCACGGTGCTCAGCGCACGTGGTGGAACGCTCGAGCGCGAGCACCCGTTCGGGGTGGCTCGCCAGCTGCTCGGGCCGCTGCCAGCAGGCAGGCGCGCCCGGACGTCCACGCGGACGGCTTCGGCTCAAAGCTCCGCCGAGCTGATGTTCGACGCGCTCGAGGAGATGTACGGCGAGCTGGTGCGAGGCGCCGGCGACGGGGCGCTGCTGGTGAGCGTCGATGACGCCCACTGGGCGGACGTCGAGTCGCTGCGCCTGTGCGCCTACCTGGCAGCGCGAATCGACTCGCTGTCTGCATTGCTCGTGCTCGCGGCACGGTCGGTCGCCGCGGGTGACGCGCGCGAGCTGCTGGCGACGATCGCCGCCGGCGCGAGCATCCTGCACCCGAGGCCGCTGAGCGTCGCCGGCGTCGCCGGCTTCGTGGGCGCCGAGATGGAGGCGACGCCCGCGCAGGAGTTCATCGGCGCCTGCTCGCATCTCAGCGGGGGCAACCCGTTCCTGCTCGCGGAGCTCGTCCGGACCGCACGCTCGGAGGCGATCGAGCCGGTGGCCGGCAACTCGCAGCGTGTACGCGCGCTGACACCGGCCGGGGTTGCGCACGCGGTGCTCGTGCGCCTGGCGCAGCTGCCGCCGGACGCCCACCAGCTGGCGCGCGCGATCGCGGTGCTCGGCGGCTCGGCGCAGCTGCGGGAGGTGGCGGCGCTCGCCGAGATCGAGCTGGCGGCGGCGGCCAGTGCGGCCGACGCCCTGATCGCCGCCGAGGTGCTCGCGCGCTCGCAGCCGCTCGAGTTCGTCCATCCCCTGATCCGCAACGTCGTCTACGAGGATCTGCCGCCATCGGAGCGTCAGGCATCGCACCTGCGCGCGGCGCGCCTGCTCGAGGCCGATCCGAGCGCCGACCCCGACCGGGTCGCGGCGCATCTGCTGGCGGTCGAGCCCGCCGGCGACCGATGGGTCGCGCGCGAGCTGGTCCTCGCCGGCACTCGGGCGCTCGAGCGGGGCGGTTGCGATGCGGCCGCGGTCTTCCTGCGCCGGGCGCTGCAGGAGCCGGCGCCAGCCGGCGAACGCCCCGAGCTGCTCCTCTCGCTGGCGCAGGCGGAGGCCGCCGGGGGCTCCGGGGACGCCGTCGTCCACCTGCAGGCGGCGCTCGATCTGATCGAGGACTCAGAAGAGCGAGCGCGACTGAGCCAGTCACTCGGCCGGCTGTTCTTCCTGCGCGGGGAGTTCGAGCTGGCGGGGGAGACCGCCAAGCGCGCGCTCGCCGAGCTCCCCGACGAGTCGGGGCCGCTCGCACGTCAGCTGCTCGCCGACTATCTAGCGGCGGTGATCTTCCATCCGCGCCTGCGCACCGCTGCGGATGCGCCGGGCGCGGCGCTGGTTGCCGAAGTGCTCGCCGGCCAGCTGCCGCCCGAGCCGCAGCTGTGCGCGCAGGTGGCGGGAGCGCTGGCGTTTCTCGGCGCGCCCGCCGAGCAGGTGCGCGACGCGGCAAGCGCAGCGATGTCCCGCGGCATCGTCGAGCAGGAGTCCTCGCAGGGGCTCGCCGCGTCCTTCGCCGCGGGGGCGCTGTCGGCCGTGGGCGAGTACCAGCTGGCCGAAGACACCTTGCGCGACGCGCTCGATAGCAGGGGCCAGAGCGGGGCGTCGCTGCCGGCGGCGCAGGCCGATCAGGTGATGGCCAACATCCGCTGGCGCCAGGGACGCCTGGCTGACGCGGTGGCGCACGCGCAGGCGGCGCTCGCGCTGCACGACGCAGGCTGGAGCTTCCTGCTCGGCCTCGCCGCTCCGACGATGGCGTTCGCCGAGCTGGAACGCGGTCAACTCGCGGGCGCCCGCGCGGCGGTCGAGCTCAGCGAACGCGAGCTGACTGAAGAGCGCCCCGAGTTCAACCTCGTGCTCGTCGCGCGCGGGCGGCTGGCGTTCGCCGAAGGATCCTTCGAGCGCGCGCTGACGGACCTGCAGCTCGTCGGCCAGCGGACGCTCGAGATGTTCGGCCGCCCCGAGCGTCCCGACATCCTCTCGTGGCGACCCTATGCAGCGCTCGCGGCGCAGGCGCTCGAGCGCCCCGGAGTTCGCCACCGAGCTCGCGGCCGGCGGCGTGGAGCGAGCGCGCGCCGCCGAGGGCTCGCCCTGGAGCCTCGGGCTGGCGCTGCGTGTGAGCGGCCAGGTCACAGGGGACGTCGCGCCCCTGCAGGAGGCGGTTGGCCCGCTCGCGCCCTCGCCCGCGCGGCTGGAGCACGCCGAGGCGCTGGTCGCGCTGGGCTGCCACCAGCGCCGGCACGGACGCCCGAGCGACGCGCGCCAGCCGCTGCGCGAGGGCCTCGAGCTCGCCCGGTCCTGTGGAGCCCTGCCGCTCGCCGAGCAGCTGGTCGTGTCCGAGAAGACGGTCGATCACCACGTCTCCGCGATCCTCCAGAAGCTCGACGTCCGCAGCCGCGGCGAGGCGGGCGCCGAGGCGCTGCGGCTCGGCTTGACAGGCGGCTGAGCAGCCCGGGGGCGGCGGCTTCGGGCGGACTGAAGGTCTGTGTACCTGAAGAGGAAGCAACTGCCATCGTGACTCCTGCCAACGGTACCTGCAAAGCGAAATACGCGCTGACCGAATTGGGCGCCGAAGGCAGAGAAGGCAAGCAAGGCCTCGAAGGCAAAGAAGGCGCTCCCGGCAAAGAAGGTCCGGCGGGTAAGGAAGGTAAACCGGGCAAACAGGGCCCCAAGGGGAAAAGGAGCCGCAGGCAGGGAATGTCCGGAAGGCAGGAACGCGCTCACTGCCGAAGAACAGGCGGCGCTGCCCTGGCGCCTGGCCATGATCACGAAGGCATACCCGCGCCGATGGGCACCAGCTCCGCGACGACGTCCTCGACCAGGAACGTCGTCGCGGCGGTAGGTGCTGCCGAGCGCGGCTTAGCTTAGGAACGAAGTTTCCAGAGGGGCTCCGAACGCGGCGCTGTCGACGTCGGCTTCGAACATCTCTTTGCGGCTTTTTTCACACGACGGGTCGCTCCCCTGTTTCTTCAGTTTGCCCACCTGTTCCGCCGTGACGACCGCGGCCCCCGGGATCTGGAAGTGGCCCTTGAATTTTGTGTAGGTGTATATGCACGGCCCCTCCACGGTCAGTTCGACGTTGGCCGTGTACTTCGCGACGCCGCCGGCGGTCAGTTCCACTGTCTCGATGCCGCCTGAGATGCCGAAGTCTTCCTCGCATTCGGAGTTGACGATCTTCGTGAAGGACAGCACGTCCTTGGCTTCGTTGTTGGCCGCCAGCTTGCCCTTGGAGAACTGCAGGCAAGTTGCGATCGCAAGCTCGCTGAATGCCGTGGCGCCGTTTTTCAACGGTTTTCCACCGCTGCTCAACACGAGCTTGTTGGCCGCCTGAGCGCCGCTCGCGGCTAGAGCCGCCAACGCGACTGCCGTCGCGAAGCCAGCGCCGAGAATTCTGATCCGTCGTCTCATGATGCCTGCCTTCCTTCGTGGGTTGTGCGCGGTCGTCGGCTCACGCCGGTCTCATGGTGGACCGGGTTCACGCACGGCTACGGCGATGGGCACCGCGCTGGCCCCCATCCGGCTTTCGTAGCCAGCGGGCCCCCCGAAGCCCATGCCAACCTCCGTATCGTCGTGGCAACCTCCGAGCCATCGCCGATTGCGCGGTAAGGAGCCTAACGGCTCGCGTGACGGTCGGCGCTGGGGCACCGACTGTCGCTTGGACGGGCGCTGCTCCTATTCGGCCGGCAGCGCCGGCGCTGGCTGAAGGCGCACGAGCGTTCGCACGCCCTCGGCGTCCTCGACCTCGATGGTCGAGGGCAGGATGTCGTCTGAGGACTCGACGCGGATTCGCTGCGGACTCGAGACAAGATGCTCCAGCGACTCGGCCGCCCCTCCGGGAGAGAGCCCGATCACCAGGACGTCGTCACGATCGTCGTAGGAGATGCCGCTCAGCACGAGGCCCTCAGCCTGCACTTGGGCGCCAAGGTCCGGTCCGTCGATCTCGACCGTTGCCCGCATTGTCGCCAGCCCGCGGCTCAGGTCGTCGAAGTAGATACGCCAGCGATCGCGCGGCAGCTCGTTGGTATCCGCCATGGCGTGTCGCAGCATACCGCCCAGGCAGGGGTCCGGCTCCGTTCCATCGGCCCGGTCGGCGAGCGTCGCGTGGCCTCGAGCGTGATCGCGTCGCGGTCGCCCCCGCGCCCGTGAGAGACACGGGCCTCGCCGCGTGATTCCAGACCGCTGACTCCGCGAAAACCGGGCCAGATCGCCCTTCGGCAGCCCGGTGGTGCCGCTGGTGAAGTGCAGCAACGCCATGTCTTCCGGCACGGTGGCCGCGATCTCGAACCCGTCGTCGGCCGCGCTCATCAGCCCGTCGAAATCGTCGACATCAGGAATCTCCGCGGTCTCCGCCTCGGCGCCGACGAGCAGCACGTGCGCGAGCCCCGGCAGCCGCGAACTCAACTGTGCGACCTTGCGACGATATAGGGCGGTCGTGGTGACCAGCACCCGGGCGTCGCCGAGCCGTAGCCGCTGCTCGATCGGCCCCGGCCCGAATGCCGAGAACAGCGGGCAGAACACGCTCCCATGCTTGAGCGTGCCGAGGGCGGTCACATATAGCTCCGGGATCCGTCCCGCGAGCACGAACACCCGCTCGCCGGGGCAGACGCCCAGCATCTCCAACACGTTCGCGAAGCGGTTGGTCGCGCCGCGGAGCGCGGCGTAGGTGAGCTCCCGCGGCTCGCCTGCCTTGCCGAGGAAGCGCAGCGCCACGGTCCCCGCCAGTGGCCCGTCCGCATGGCGATCGACCGCCTCGTGGGCGATGTTCAGCCCGCCCCCCGGCAACCCGGCGAGTTCCCGCCGGGCAGCCGCCCAGGAGAACTCTGCGCGAGCCTGCTGGTAGTCAGCCATGTTGGGAGCGACGCCTCGCGACGAGCGCTGCCGAAGCTTATGGGGCGGCACCTCGCCTGCCATTTTCAGCCCTCCTCGGGTCCGCATACGCTACTCACCCGGCGCGCAGTTGACCAGTCACGAGAACGAAGTCGTGATCTGCGTCCACGACGCCGCCGCCTCGCGGCTGGTCCAGCTGTTCGCGTGGGGTCAGCCCACCAGGGCAACCGAGGCGCCATCCGCGGGAGTGGGGTTGCCACGCTGATTCACCGTGCCGCCCCAAACGATCGGTTCAACCCCCGTCCACACGATCGTGCTGTGTGCGCGAGCATTGAGCGACAACGGCCCCGAGATGGTCGTCTGCCAGGTGTCGGTGCGCCGCGTGTAGGTCTGCAGGCCGCCGGCCCCCGCATGGTCGCCTCGGCCCGTGGCGTCCCTGGCGTCGGGTGGCGGGCGACAGCGCCGGCGGCTGGCGGTGAGACGATGAACGCAACAACGTCGGGGCAGCTCCGCGGGCACGGCCGACGAGCATGTGGCTAAACCCGGACGTTCGTTACGAGTTTCTCCACGATGACCGAGGGCCGACGGACCGTAAGGATTCTGTGCCAAGAGAGCGTGAGTGTTCCGCAACGGAACGACCGCCAAACCGGCCAGCGGCGACCGAGCCGCAAAGCCGACGGCACTCACGCTCTCTTCTTGTCTTCCTCGACTCATAGGCGCTCACGCTGACAAGTTCGCCTGGGATCGTGCCTAGCGCGTAGTTCACCGAAGCTGAGATGTGGCGAATGGCGCTGGGCTGGCGTTCTCTCCGCGGCTAGGTTTGGGCGACACACCATTACGGTCTCGCAGACAGCGGATGACGCGCGGCGAGCCCCGGCCCCCCTGGAAAATAGAAGGAGGCATCATGGCGCAGACAGAGGCCAAGCAGAGCGCAAGCGAAAACGGCTCGCCCACAGAGAAGGAGCAGATCGCACCAGGGCAGCAAGTCCCGCACCGGCTGGAGGACCCGCCGCCATCGACAGAATCCGATAGCGACCGAGCGCGGCACAGCCGGTCGCGGACGTGCACGGAAGATCACCGCTGCGGCATTGGCCGGAGGCGGCGCGCTCGTTGTGATCCGGAAAGCTCGCAGGACAAAGCCGCAGCCAAAGACCCCACGGCGACTTCGCTCGTCCTCAGCCGCCGGGCTGACCTGCAGACAGCACAAGCGCGGTCCGGCGAAAAGCGCTCGGCTGCGTAAGCTGAGACGCAAATAGCAAGGCGAGACCGCCACAAAGTGATCTGTGGCTCGAGTCATCTACCAGCCCCAGCGGCAACTGGAGCGGAACGCCAGTAACCAGTGAAGTCTCCGCTGATCTTCACTTTGTCGCACCATTCGTCGCTGCTCTCGGGCGCGGAGAGCGGGCGACAGGCATTCGCCCCGGCTCGCTGCGAGGTCGCGCGCTTCTCAAACGGTGAGCTGTATCTCCGCCTCGGCGCTCCGGTTGCTGACTGCGTGTGTGGGCTGCTGGGGTCGCTGGCGCCACCCGATGAGGAGGTGCTCTCGGTGTTGCTGCTGGCGCACACGCTCAGGCGGGAGGGCGCGCAGCGTGTCATCGCGCTGCTCCCCTACCTCGGCTACGCCCGCCAGGACCGCGCGGACCCCGGTCAGAGCCTCGGTGTCGCCTGGGTGGGCGACCTGCTCCGAGCTGCGGGCGTGGATCAGGTGCTGACCGTCGACGTGCACAGCCAACGGGCGGCGGCGTGCTTTCCCATGCCGATCCGATCGCTCTCTCCTGCGCGGCTGTTCGCCGAGGTGCTCGCGCGAGACGACTTGCGTGACCTCACCGTTGTGGCACCGGACGAGGGCGCGCTCGATCGGTGTCAGGCGGTCCGCACCGCGGCGGGTATCGACACGCCGCTCGCGCACATGCGAAAGCAGCGGGACGGTGACGGCGTCACCCACCGTGCTCTGGTGGGCACCGTGACGCGGCGGGTTGCGATCGTGGACGACATCCTCGACACCGGCGGCACGCTGCTCTCGGCCTGCCGCGAGCTGAGGCGGGCCGGGGCGCAGGAGATCACCGTGTTTGCGACCCATGGGCTGTTCTCCGGCGAGCTCTGGCGGGAGCTGCCGACTCTGGGGGTTCAGCGTATCTATACGACCGACAGCGTCCCGGCGGCGCGGGAGCGTGGTGGCGAGATCGTCGAGGTGCTCCCCGTCGGAGCGCTGATCGTCGACGGGTTCGCGGAGATCGCCGGGCGCCAGGCCCATCGGACCACCATCCCGGTTGACTCGACGGGACCTCCTGCCGTCGAGCGAATCGAGGGGCCGGCGCCGGTGGAAGACTCGAGCGTGCCCTAGCGCGGTAGGCCGCGCCCGGTCACTCCGTAGCTTGCGGGCGCCTAATCCGCTCGCATTATCGATGAATCGATGAGCCTCGGAGGAGCGGCTGCAGGCGTACGCTCTCACGCTTGAGCGCGGCGTTCTCGCGCCGAGCCCACGCAAGCTCATGAGCCATGTTCGCAAGCGCCGGGCCCATTCGTGGCAGCCGGTCGACGAGCTCCGCGTTGCTCACCGATCGCAACTCCCAGCCGCGCGCTCGCCGGGACTCCAGGAGCTGACCGGTGTCCCGAGATGATTGGCAAGCTACGTCGATCGCTGCTCGCCGCGCATCGGGATCGTTCCCTGGTCGGGAGCAGGAGAATTACAGGTCAGCAGCGCAGCACGACTTCTGCGCCCGGCGCGCCCCGTTGTTGTGAGGCTTGGCTCGACTCTCGGTAGAAGGCCGCGTCGGCCACCGTAATCGACCCTGATGTAGGCGCTCATGCCAAGCCCTACGGTCATTGCCGAGGCGAGCGAATCGGCCGTGGGGACGCGGCGCCCGCCACGAAATTCCTAAGCAGCTTCAACAGGCGCGGTGCACCATCCGCAGCGACAAGGAATCATCAAGATCGACCCGACGGAACTCGCCCGTTCGGATAAGAAGGAGGACACGTCATGTCCATGACGATCGAGCAGATCCACACCGAGCGCCCGGTCACGAACACAGAGCAGCCGGCACGGCAAGTCCACAGCGGACAAGTGGAACCAGTGACATGAACGTGGAGCCGAAGGAGCGTCGCACGGGTGCGGTCACATCGCTCGAGGATCCCCCTCTGGCTCCCGCCCCGGTTCGTTTCCGCGACCGTCACGATGCAGGACGACTGCTGGCATCGCTGCTGGAGCGGTTTCGCGGCGAGCGGCCGGTGGTCGTGGCGATCCCCCGCGGCGGTGTGCCGGTGGCGGCTGAGGTCGCGCGGGCGCTGGACGCGCCGCTCGACCTCGCACTCGTTCGCAAGATTGGCGCGCCGCAGAACCCTGAGTTCGCGATCGGAGCCCTCGCCGAGGGTGGCGTCCAGGTCCTCAGTGCCCAGATCGTCCGCGCGCTGGGACTCTCCGAGGCCGACCTGGGGGCACTCGTCGCCAGGGGCGAAGCCGAACTCGCCGAGCAGCTCCGCCGCTATCGCGGGTCACACGGGCCCGTGAGCCTGGCGGGCCGCACCACGATCCTTGTCGACGACGGCCTCGCGACCGGCCGCTCGGCGACGGCTGCGGTGCGCTCGCTGCGCCGGCGGGGCGCAGCCAGGGTGATCCTGGCCGTGCCCGTCGCGGCGCCAGAGTCGGCACAGGCGCTCCGCGAGGAGGCGGACGAGGTCGTGTCGGTTGAGACGCCGGCGGATCTGTGGGCTGTGGGCTACTGGTACGAGGACTTCAACCCGACCTCCGACGAGGAGGTTACCTCCCTGCTCGCCGCGGCAGGACGGGCGACCACGCTGGGATCAGACACCGATACCGCCGCGTCGCCTGAAAGCGAGGCTTCGTCGTCGGCTCGAACCGCAGCCCCCGTGACCCGCGAGGTCACGATCAAACTCGGCCCGAGCGTGTCGCTGGTCGGCGACTTGAGCATGACGGAGGAGGCGCGCGGGATCGTCGCGTTCGCGCACGGCAGTGGCTCGAGTCGTCTCAGTCCGCGCAATCGTGCGGTCGCTGAGACCCTCCTCGACGCCGGCTACGCGACCCTGCTGTTCGACCTGCTCACCCCGCGCGAGGAGATCGACAGAACCAACGTCTTCGACATCCCGCTGCTCGCCTCGCGGCTCGTCGCGGCGAGCGCGTGGCTTGAGGGGCAGCCCGAGGTCGCGGGCCTACCGCTCGCCTACTTCGGTGCCAGCACCGGCGCGGCGGCTGCTCTGACGGCGGCCGCCGAGCTGGCCGATCGAGTGCACGCCGTGATCTCGCGCGGCGGGCGTCCCGACCTCGCGCTCGATCTCGCCGCGGTGCGTGCACCGACACTGCTGATAGTCGGCGGCGCCGACTATCAGGTGCTGGAGTTCAACCACGAGGCCCAGCGGCAGCTGCGTTGCCCCAGCGAGCTCGCGGTGGTGCCGGGCGCGACGCATCTCTTCGAGGAGCCCGGCGCACTGGAGGAGGTGAGTCGTCTGGCGATCGACTGGCTTCAGCGACACCTCGCACCAAGCCGGTCCACCGAAGCACAGGCGGCACGCCAGTAACGAGAAGGAGGTCCTGATATCAGAACCACGTGCGTGACTGTCGCACAGACGGTCGCGACCGCGGTGCCGACGGTCGCGGAACGTCGGCAACGGTCGTGGCGTCGGCGCGCTGGGGAACTGCATGCCCGGCAATAGCCAGGTAGAGCTGCTCATGAGACGCCTGGGGATCTACGGGCTACCGAAACGTCGACTGCCGCCGGGTGCGAAGGTCGGCAAGGCAAGCTCGCTGGACCTGGTGCGCCGATGCTTCCGGGCCGATGGGCCCCGGCTCAGATTCACCGGCGGTGCGCGGGGATCCGATCCTCCGAAAACCGGTCCATTAGGGGCCTTTAGAAATGGAGCTAGCCGGACTCGAACCGGCGACCTCCTGGGTGCGATCTACCGACTCTCCCGCCAGAGTCTGCGCTCGTGTTGACAGGACTGGAGGGAACCTACGCCGTCACGTTGACGGCTCCCGAGCTATTTACAGCAGTTCTGAGACGCGACCGTTGATGTGCGTCCGTGCTGGGTCTTCGTCTATCCCGAGCGTCTCGCTCGCCTTCGCGGTGACGCCCCTCCTTCGACTCAAGAGCGACGCTCTTTGGGCTAGCCCATCGGGTCAGCCGCGTCCGTCATTGCGCTGATCGCTCAACACGGGTTCGTTTGGCGTAGGCTCGTCCGCGTGTTCACTGGACGTCCCGTACCCGAGTTTGATGAGACCCGGATCGAGCGGCGGGTGATCGACGGACGGTCCGCCCTCGTCTATGAGGCGATTCGATACAGCACCGGGAAGCGCGGCGCCCACAGACGCACAGCGGCGAATCGTTCTTCTTCAAGAAGCGGCGCATGCGGCCGATCGGCTTGCCGAAACGCCCAGGGGAGCTGAACAGATACAGGTCAGCCGGCGATAGCTCTGTCGGCCTGACCTCCCGGATATGACGTACGTCGACGGCTACACCTTTGGGGCCATTTGCTGCTTGAACTCCGCTGCGACAGCGGCTCCGTTACCGTACTTCGAGGCGTGCAAATACTCGGTCTTCATGACGAATCCTCCGAAGATCTCGGATTGGGGACAGCTGCAGTCGGGGTGATCGCAAGCGCGACGTTGGTGGTCCCGGCAGCAGCGCCGCGGAGCCGCTGCACCGCCCGGTAGAGCGGGAGGATCAGGATCCGGTCGATCCGATACTTGCGTTGCAGCAGGTGCCCGACGTGATCCATCTCGCTCTCGGGCAGGAACTCGGCCTTGGCGGGCACCGGCTCGCTGCGCAACCGCCCAGTGCCGGAGCAGGGAGCGATCATCACCGCAGGGTTCTGGCGGATCCGCCTGGCCTTGAACGATTGTGGGTCGGTATGGATCAGCAGTTGGCCGTTCTCGATCACGAACCACACCGGTGTCGCCACACCCGTCCCGTCGCGCTTGAAGCTGGTCACGCTGAGGTACTTGCCCGGGAACCGCGCGTCTAGCGCGGGCTGGTCGGGATCAGCAGGTCGTTCCTGCATACGGGGGGCTAAGGATGGTTGCATCAGGTGCCACACAGTCTGTAGCCTCGCTGGCCCTCGCGCATCCGGCGTCAGTACTACGGCGGCCGAGGCGAACTACGGAATGCCTCGCGGCCAGGGCGACGAGCCACCACGAGACCAGCCCGCCAGCCGGGAGCGCGCCCACCCTGTGGTGGCTGGATCGACTCCGGATCCAGGCCGCAGCGTGCGAGCAGCCACGAGATCACTGAGTTGGAGTTCCACATCTCGCCCGCGCCGAGCTCGTCGCGGCCCCAGACGGGGGTCGGAACGCCCGGCACCAGATCAAGCAATCGTTGTGCACGGGCCAGATCGTCGGTCAGTCGTCGCGGGCTCTCGACCGCCTCGGCCGCGTCAGGAATGAAGCCGCCACACCACCGGCGCAGCTCGTAGCGGAAGATCCTAAAGCGCCCTGCCCACCTGCTACCGACTGCACCTTCGGCGACGACGCCGCGCTGCGGTCCGTTGTTGTCAGCTACCGGCGTCATCTCGATCACGAAGCCCTCCTCAAGCACGCGCACCTCGAGCGCGGAGTGGTAGAGATCAAAGGCGGGACGCCTCTGGAGCCGTGCTGACGCTGCCTCGAAGACGCGTCCGTTGAGGCGCACCGAGTGGCCGCCGGCGCCCAGCGGCAGCCAGTACAGGTCTACCCGACCGGCCGTCGACAAGGCGCCGTGGCTTGTGATTGAGGAATCCGCCGGTCCATGCTGCGAATCAGCCGAAGGGTACGCGGGCGTACGCGGGCGACGTACACCCTCCGACGCCGATCCGGGGCGCATGCTCTGTCTCTTGCGTCATTAGGGCATGGACCGCGCGTAACTACTGAGAAGAGCCCGCGCTCGATACCGATGAGCCGGGTGCCGGTTGTACCTATGGTCAGAATGGTGATTGGTCTCGCCACCATTTCGGTTCGCAGGCCACGGGCAGTGCTGGCGGCCAGCTTGGTGGTAGCGGTAGTGCTGGGCGCGATCGGCCTGGGCGTCTCGCATTCGCTGTCGCCGTCGATCGTGGTGGTGCCCGGGACTGAGAGTGCGCGCGCGCAGTCGCTGGCCAACGCCAAGTTCGGCCCGACGCAGCTGGTGCCGATCCTGCTGCAGGGCCCGGCCGCGCAGCTCGACCACCAGGGGCCACGACTGGTCAAGGCGCTGAGCAGGCGCCCACACACGCGGACGCTGAGCGCGTGGGACGCGGGCGCAGCATCTGAGGGCCTGCGCCCGAGTGCGACCGCGAGCATGATTGTGGTCTCGGTCGATCGCCCCGAAAAGGAGGTCGTCAACACCGACCAGCCGCAGATCGAAGCGCTCGTGGCACGCGAGATCAGGGCACCCGTACACGCCAGCGTGACCGGCCAGCCCTCGATCGACCGGGCCCTGAAGAACGAAGCGCTTTCCACGACGCGCCGCTCGGAGCTGGTCGCGCTTGGCATCCTCTTCGTGCTGCTGCTCCTGGGCCTGCGCGCGCCGCTGGCCGCGGTGACGGTGACAGCGATCGGCGCGGGGGTGGTGCTGTCGGCCTTCGGCCTGATGGCGCTGCTCGGCCGGGTGATCGGAACCGACCCGATCGCGGTCGCGCTGGCGTCGATGACGGGGCTGACGTTGAGCGTGGGTTACTCGCTGCTGGTCCTCGACCGCTTCCATCAGGAGGCGGGCAATCAGGTTGAGGATAGGGCGCCTGGTGGGCAGGTTCCAATCCGCTCCGCCGCGCGGGCCGCGCAGCACGAGACGCGGGCGGCCGACGGCGCCGAGCGTGCCCTGGCCCCGACGCGCAGCACCGCCGGGGGCGCGCAGTACGTAGCCGAGGCGGTGGCGGGGACCGGCCGCGCCGTGCTGCTCGGGGGCACGGGCCTGATCCTCGCGCTGCTGCTGGCGACGGCGATCGCGCCAACGAAGATCCTTACTTCGCTGGGCATCGGGGTGCTGCTGTGCAGCGCGCTGGCGGTGGGCGCCGCTGTCGTGGTGATGCCCGCGGCGCTGGTGCTGTTCGGCCGCGGCATCGCAATCGGCTGGATCGCCCCGCAGGGTCTTGCCCGCGACTGGGACCGCCTCGTCGGCGCCGGCGCGTGGGTACGCAAACGCGCAGTGCTGGCCGGCGCGCTGGCGACCGCCGTGCTCGCGGCGCTGGCGGTGCCGGTGTTCTCTCTGCAGACGGGTCCGCCCGGCGTGAGCGAGCTGCCCCCCGGCAACAGCGCGAGGCACTCATTCGAAGAGGTGGCACGGGTGATGGGCCCGGGGTGGCCGACGCCGTACAACATGGTCGTCGTCAGCCCAAGCGGCCCGATCACGACGGCGACGACGCTCGCGAAGCTGGACACGTTGCAGGAAAAGATCGCCCGCGACCCCGCGGTCGCCTCCGTGGCCGGCCCGGGGGCGCTGAGCAGCCAGACCAAGGCTCTCGGCAAGCTGCCGAAGTCGCTAAACGAATCGGGCAAGCTGCTGAGCGGCGGCAGGACCGACCTCGGCAAGCTGGTCGCCGGGCTGGGCGAGGCGGGTAGCGGCGCCAAGCAGCTGCGGAGCGGCCTGGGCAGCGCGAGCACTGGAGCGGGCCAGCTGCACACCGGCGCCGGCGAAGCGCAGGCCGGGTCGGCGAAGCTGCACGCGGGCCTGGCGAGCGCGCGGACCGGCTCGGCCAAGCTCTCCGGCGGCCTGCGCCAGGCGCTGGCGGGAGCGAACGCGCTGAAGACCGGCGCCAGCCAGGCACTCGCGGGGTCGGTGGAAGTCTCGAGCGGCCTCTCGTCGGTGGGCGTCCCTGCAGCTGCTGGGGTGCCCGCGACGAAGAAACTCGCGGGGTTGACAGCGAGCACAGACGAAGCGCTCGGCGGCGCGCAGTCCCAGTCGCAGAGCGCAGCGAGCGAGCTGGCGAGCGCGACGGCGGCGCTGCAGGGCATGACGAGCGGCAAGGAAGACCCCAGATACAACGACGCGCTGGCGGCCCTCAACCGCGCCGCCGGCGCGGTCGACAGTGTGTCGAGCGGCCTTGCCTCCGCGTCGCCCGGCGCCAAGGAAGCCGCGGGGATCGCCTCCACCGTGGCCACGCAGGGAGCCTTCCTGGCGAGCGCCCTGGACGAACTGCACACCGGCGCGAGCAGGCTCCAGGCGGGGCTGCTGAAGCTCCAGCACGGCAACGCGCAGCTGGCAGCGGGCGTGGCGAAGCTCTCCGGTGGCGGGGGCGAACTGACGAGCGGCCTCACCCAGTTGCGTAACGGCGCGGGCGCCCTGGAAGCCGGCTTGGGCCAGCTCACGAGCGGCGCCGGCCAGCTCGAAAGCGGTCTCGCCGGCGGCGTTTCTCCGACCGGGCAGCTGGTCAACGGCCTCGGCGTGATGCAGGCGAGCGTGGCGAAGTTCCGCGGCCAGCTCCCCTCCCCGAAGGACCTCGAAGAACTGCACGCGCAGTCGCCGGGGCTGTTCAACTCCGGCTACTTCCTGCTGGCGGCGATCGCCGGCGCGCAGCCATCTGCGAGCAACGCAGCGGGCTTCGCGGTCAACGTCAACCGCGGGGGCGGCGCGGGGCAGATCGTAGTCGTCTCCCGCTACCCCGCGAGCGCGGCGCAGACGGCCGCGCTGGGTGAACGCCTCGAACGCCAGGCCACCCGCTTCGCGGTCGCCAACCACCTGCAAGTCGCGGTGGGCGGGCCGGCGGGCAACCTGGAGAACTACACCAGCGCCACCAACTCGCGCCTGCCCTGGGTGATCGCGGCGCTGGCGCTGGCCGTCGCGCTGGCGCTCGGCGTGGCGCTGCGCGCCGTGGTGCTGCCGATCGTGGCGGTTGCCTTCAACCTGCTCACGGCCGCCGCGACGTTCGGCGTGATGAGCCTGCTGTTCAGCGGCCCCAACCCGCCTCTCGGCGGCCCGGGCTACATAGACCCAATGTCGATCGTCGGCATCTTCACGATCGTGTTCGGTGTGTCGCTGATCTACCTAGTGGTGCTGCTGGCGCGCGCCCGCGAAGAGCTCGTGACCGCCACCTCCGTGGACGGGGCGCTGGACATCGCGCTGCGCAAGACCGCCGCGGCGAGCACCGGCTCGGGCGTGTTGATGATCGCCGCGCTGATCCCGTTCGCCACCACCGACCTGCTGACCGTGCGCGAGCTCGGCGTGGGTCTCGCGGTGGCGGTAGCGATCGACGTCTTCGTCGTGCGGCCGGTGCTGTTGCCGGCCGCGGTCGAGCTGCTGGGCCGCTGGAGCTGGTGGCCCACGCAGATCGCCGAGGAGGGGGCGCCGAAGCCCCCCAAGAAGCACACGAAGTGGCACCTGCCGCAGTTTCCCGACACGTGGCGCCACCCCCGGTCGCGCCCAACTCACTGAGGAGGACGACAATGAAACCGTTCAAGATCGCAGCGCTGATCGCTACCGCCGTGGCGATGCTCGCCGTGGCAGCGGTGGCGCTGGCGAGCAGCCAGTTCAAGCAAACCTCGAACGTCACGCTGACCGCCGCCAAGGCGGGACAGTCCACCGGCTTCAAGGCCGCCATCCAGTCCTCCGACCCTGGCGAACCGGGCGGCAAGCCGCAGGCGCTGAAGACGCTCACGCTCACGCTGCCGAGTGGAACGAAGTTCAACTTCAAGAGCAAGGCGCTGACGCTGTGCACCGCCGGCGACACCGAAATCAAGGGCACGGGCGGCGCGGTTTGCCCGGCCAAGAGCAAGATCGGCAGTGGCACCGCGGAAGCCAACGGCTATCCGGCGATCCCGCTGATCCCGGAGAACGCCACGGCGTACGCGGGCAACGGCAACATCATCTTCCTGCTCGCCCCCAAGGGCCCCGCGGGAGCGCCGCTGGTGCTGCACGGAGTGGTGTCGGCGAACAAGGTGACAACCGCGGTGCCCACGATCCTCTTCGGCGGCGTCTCGATCGTGATCACCGGCCTGAAGCTGACGGTGAACAAGGTGGGCAGTGGCAAGAGCGCGTTCATCGCCGCCGGCAAGTGCGCCGCCGGCAAGTTCAAGGTGAAGTCGAGCTTCCTCTACTACACCGGCGCGACGCTGGCACTGTCAAGCGCCTCGAAGTGCGGTTAGGGGAGGGGAGGATGTCGCTCGTCATTCACATCGGGCGCCGCCGAGAGGCTGACGGGCTGCCCGGAGCGCGGCAGGCGCATCGGGGTTGCGGGCGATGACCGCCACGGCCTCATCTCCCGCCGGCTCTGCGCTTCTCCCTCCCGTCGCGGAGCGCATCACGGGCGCGACCACCCTCGGGCGCATGGTCCTCTCCGCGCAGCAGCGCGGAGAGGAGGTCGCGCTGCGCTACGCCACGCCCGCGGGCGAGCAGACGGTCACCTACGCGGAGCTGGGTGAACGTAGTCGCGAGCTCGCACTGGGGTTGGTGGCGCTCGGCATCGAGGCCGGGGACGTCGTATCGATCCTCTGCTCGACGCGGGCGCAGTGGACGCTGTGCGAGCTGGGCGCGGTGTGTGCGGGCGCGGTGGTGGCGCCGATCTACCACACCAACTCACCCGAAGAGTGCCGCCACGTGCTGATGGACTCCGAAGCGCGGCTGGTGTTCTGCGAGGACGCGGCGCAGGTGGCGAAGATCGCGCAGGTCCGCGAGCAGCTACCGAAGCTCGAGCACGTGATCGTAATCGACGGCCAGGCCGAGGGGGCGCATCCACTCGGCGCCGTGCGCGCGCGCGCCGGGGAGGTGAGCCCAGGGGTCGTCGATGAACGCGTGCACGCTGTCGCCCCCGAGGCGGTGGCGACGCTGGTGTACACCTCGGGCACCACGGGCCCGCCGAAGGGGTGCATGCTGACACACGCCAACTTCCTCGCCGCGACGGCGATGTACCGCGGCCAGCTGGAACTGGACGACGTGCAGCCGGTGATCTACATGTTTCTGCCGTTGGCGCACGTGCTGGCGCGCCTCGCGCAGGTGGTGGTGCTGGACGTGGGGGGGACACTCGTGTACTGGTCGGGCGACCCGAAGAAGATCTTCGAGGAGGTGCGCGCCACCGCGCCCACCCACTTCGTGGCGGTGCCGCGCATTTACGAGAAGCTCCACACCGGCGTGGTGGGCGCGCTTGCGAGCAGCAGCCCGCCGGTGCGGCTGGCGTTCGCGTGGGCGCTCGAGGTGGGCGCGCGGGCGCGCCGCGCAGAGCGGGCGGGTCGGCCGCTCGGACGCGTCGCCAGCGCCCGTCTGCGCGTCGCGCAGCGTCTGGGCCTCGGCAAGGTGAACGCGCTGTTCGGCGAGCGCTTGCAGATGGCGCTGGTCGGCGCCGCGCCGATCGACCACCAGCTGCTGGAATTCTTCGACGCGTGCGGGGTGACGGTGCTCGAGGGGTATGGCATGACCGAGAGCTGCGCTGCCGCCACGCTCAACCCCGCCAAGGCCCCCCGCTTCGGCACCGTCGGCATGGCGCTGCCCGACAGCGAGGTGATGGTCGCAGCGGACGGCGAGATCAGGATGCGCGGCCCGCACGTGTTCGCCGGCTACCACCGCGACCCCGAGGCCACCGCCGCGATCTTCACCGACGAGTGGCTGTGCAGCGGCGACCTCGGCGAGCTCTCCGCGGATGGCTACCTGAGCGTGACAGGCCGCAAGAAGGATCTGATCATCACCTCCTCCGGCAAGAACATCACCCCGGTGAACATCGAGAACGCGCTGCGCGAGACGCGGTGGATCAGCGAGGCGGTGGTGTATGGCGACCGCAAGCCCTATTTGGTGTGCATGATCACACTCGACCCCGAGGAGGCGCCGAAGCTCGCCGAGCAGTTGGCGGTGAGCCCCGAACCCCGTGCGATGGCCGCCGACGAGCGCGTACGCGAGGCGATCCGGGCCGACGTGGACGCCGCCAACGCGCGCTTCGCCCGGATCGAGCAGGTCAAGCACTTCGCGATCCTCGACCACGACCTCACCCAGGAGGCGGGCGAGCTGACCCCGACGCTGAAGGTGAAGCGAGCAGTTGTGTACGAGCGTTACGCCGACCTATTCAAGGGGCTGTACGACGGGGAGTCGAGGTGAGCCCGCCAGCACGACACCTTCAGCGCCGCGCCGTGGCCCCGCCAGCCGGGCGCGCTGGCCGAGGGGGCGCCAGCGATGGCCACTGACACCGAGCGCCACCGCCTGCCGAGCGCGGACGCGGCGTGGCTGCACATGGACCGGCCGACCAACCTGATGGTCATCAACTCCGTGATGCTGTTCGACGAGCGCGTGGACGAGCGGCGGCTGCGCGAGACCATCCGCCGACGCCTCGTGGAAGCCTACCCGCGCTTTCGCGAGCGCGTGGTGGAGAGCCCACTGCCGCTGCGCGGACCCTCCTTCGAGAAGGACCCCCACTTCGATCTCGACCACCACCTGCACCGCCGCGGCCTGCCCGAGCCGGGCGACGAGGCGGCGCTACGCGAGCTGGTGGGCGACCTGATCGCCACGCCCCTCGATCACGCAAAGCCGCTGTGGGACATGTACCTGATCGAGCGCCCGGGCAGCCGGCACGCGCTGGTGGTACGCATGCACCACTGCATCGCCGACGGGATCGCGCTAGCGCGCGTGCTGCTCTCTCTCACCGACACCGCACCGGAGGGCGATGGATTCACGGCGCCCCGCGCGCCCCGCGGGCAGGCGCGGAGGGAGGGAGTGCGCGGCGCGGCGGAGAGCGTGGTGCGAGCGCCCGTGGCGGCTATCGCGGCCGTGGCACAACCGACGGGGGCAGCGATCGGGGCGACCCGGCGGGTTGCGTCAGGAATGGTGCACGAGAGCATCGAGACGCTGGCGCGTCCCGGTCACGCGCGCGAGCTCGCAGATCGGGCGGGCGCCGACGCACGCGAGCTCGTGGATCGCGCGGCGGCGGACGCGCAGGCACTCGCAAAGCTGCTGTTCAGCCCCGCCGACGCGGACACCGCGCTGCGCGGTGAGCTGGGGGTGCGCAGGAGCGCGGCATGGACGCGGCCGCTGGAGCTGGCGGAGGTGAAGGCGACCGCGCACGCGCAGGGCGCGACCGTGAACGATGTTCTGCTGGCCTCGGTGACCGGTGCGCTGCGCCGCCATCTGCGCGCGCGCGGCGAACAGCCCTGCGAGATCAGGACACTCGTGCCATTCAACCTACGAGCGCCGGACGCGCCACTCCCCCGAGATTTGGGAAACCGCTTCGGGCTGGTGTACCTGGCGCTGCCTGTCGACCTCGCCGGCCCGCGTGCCCGTCTGGATGAGGTAAAGCGCCGCATGGACGCAATCAAGCGCTCGCCCGAGGGCCCGATCACCTTCACGATCCTAAAGGCCGTCGGCCTCACACCACCGCTGGTCGAGAGCCGCATCGTGGACATCTTCACCGCCAAGGCCAGCGCGGTGATGACGAACGTCCCGGGCCCGCGGGAGGTGGTCTACCTGGCAGGCACGCCCGTACGGACGGTGCTCGTCTGGGCACCCACGTCGGGGAGCGTGGGCATGAGCGTGAGCATCTTCAGCTACCGGAAAGAGGTCACGATCGGGCTGCTCGTGGACCCCGGCCTCGTGCCCGATCCACAGCGGATCATGCGCCATTCAGAACAGGAGCTCGTCGCGCTGTCGAAGCTGAAGGCATGAGACGCGGGGGTTCGACACGCTCCCCTCTGTCCCGCAGAGCTCGAAGCGGCCGCCGCTGTACCCGACATCACATCCCATGGCGCACACCCGGGCCGAGAGAGCTCGTCCGGCTCGGGATCCGTATCGCTGAGTGCGACCAGGGGCACGACCCGGCAATCCGTGGCGAGCTACTCGCGGACGCCGGAGTCAGCCGCGCGATACATCTAGAGCGGCGAGCGTCAGCTGCTTGGCGGCCGGGACTCGTCGGGGCTAACGACGATCAACGGGATCGGCCGCGTCGTCTTGGCTTGGTACCTGTTGTAGCGATCGTGGTTATTGTCGTTCACGAGCCGCCAAAGGCGCTCGTAGCCCTGATCTCCAGATTCCAGCACCCGCGCCGTCCCTGTCGTTCGGGAATGTCCAACCTGGATCTCGACGTCAGGCTCGGCGCTCACGTTGAATAGCCATCCGGGCGGGTTATCCGCGCCCCCATTTGAGGCAACGAGGACGTACTCGTTACCATCCTTGGCATACACGAGCGCGTTGGTGCGCTGTGCGCCCGAGCGCCGACCTGTTGAGCGCAGCAGGAGCGTAGGCACGCCGATCATGCGGTGGCCTATCCGCCCATTGGTGCGCTCATACAGCTGCTGATGAAACCTGAGGAACGGTTCCTGAAGCATCGCACCCAAGCGCATGCGTTCAGTCTACCGGTCGGTCGGAGTAGCCGGCAGCCTGTCCTGCAGCCACGATGGCAGCAATGTCGACCCTGCCACAACAGCTCGCCGCCTGAACAGTCTGGGCGCTTAAGCAGGACCGGGCGGCGCGGATGTCGCGCTTGAGCCGCCCGGTCCGTCGTCGGGGACGGCCGGCCTGCGCGTCGACGGTGCACGGCTCCGATTCCACGACCTGCGCCAACACGTTCGCCAGCCACCTGATCATCGACCTCGGCCTCGACGTCGTGCAGGTCAGCCGGATCCTCGGGCACGCTGATCCGAGCACGACACTCAACCTATGCGCACATGTTCGACGATGCTCGTCACGCGGCCGATGTTCGGTCGCGGATGGCGCGCAGCGCGTTCGCCGGGCTGCTCGGCGACTCTCCGAACCGGAGTCTGCGCTCGAAGATGCCGATTAGCAGGGAGTTTGCGAACCGGTACAGGTCGACCCCAATCCGCGGATGCACGCGGATTATCGGCGGTTACCCTTGATTCAGGCACTTCTGGCGATAAGTGCCTGAAACGAAATCTCCCAGTCGGGGCCGGCCGGACCTCGGACCCGTGCCCGCTACATCCGAGTAGTCGGAAGCCTGCTTCGCGTCGAAAGCAGGCGCGCCGGCGGCACGACGGTCTCCTCGACCACTCGAGCGATACGAGGGTGATCCTCCCCCTCCAGCCCCACGGCAATGAGGGCTCGAGTTCCCTTAGCTCGCGCCGCCGACGGTCGACCGGGGAACGGCGGTGCCGACAATCATTGGCCGAACAAAGGGAGGCGTCTTCTGAAGTTCACCATGTGTGACGTTGGCGATGCTGAAGCCTGCTGCCTGGATACCGTGCAGGGTCGGCCGGTTGCAGTCGCAGTTGACGACCAACTGATTGAGCCAGTTGAGCCGGTCCTGCCAGCGCGCGAGCCGGTCGTCTTCCGAGCGCACGTGCTCGATGAACAGCAGGCGCCCGTCGGGTTTGAGCACGCGGCGCAACTCACGGAGCGCACGCGGCTGGTCCCTGACGGCGCAGAGCACCAGCGTTGAGACCGCGAAGTCGAAGCACCCGTCGTCGAAGGGCAGGTCCTCGGCCGGCGCGCGTACCAACTCGACTGCTCTCTCCTGTTCGGCGATGTGTCGCTCAAGTCGGCGGGCCATCGGCTCCTCGGGCTCGGTCACGGTGAGCGAGGTCACCTCATCGCCATAGAAGGCAAGGTTGGCCCCCGTACCGCCACCGATCTCCAGCACGCGCGCGTGCGTCTGCGCCAAGAGATCACGACGCTGGTCGTGTAGGCCCGCCTCCTCCGTGGCGGCGCTCATGCGATCGTAGGTTGCTGCAAAAAGGCGCCTTTTGAAGCTCACGACCGTCAGCCTCTCTCCCGGCCCATCGGCCACCGACATGTCCGGTTGGGCGTTCAGGCTCCCCTTCTCGCGGTACTCCGACGATCCGGCTCAGGGGTGGAGCTCAAGCTTCACCTCGCCCTTCGATGCGAGCAACAAGCTGCTCCAAGCGCTCGCGGGTGACACCAGTGAACCGCACAACACGTTCGTACATCGCGATCCTCCTCGCGGTCAATGATGACTTGACGCTATCTGGTCGCCGAGACGCCTGTCAATGACGCGAATGTAGGGTAGCCAGTCTGGCCCTATCGCGATCGGTCTGGCCCATCGGAAGAAAAGAGATTGTCGTCTGGTTGCTGGCCAAACTTCAACGGCCCGGAGCGTGCTCGTGGCACCTTGGAACGCTAGCCTGGATTTTGGTTCGATGGGATCGATCCAACAGGCTGTGTCGCAAGGGTCATCGTCAGGTTGCGCGCCTGCTGGGTCGCCTAGGCTCCGCTGGGGTTCGCCTTACGCCCGCGATCTGGACGCGCCTGGCGGCGAGCTCGATGAAGAACAGCACGTACAGGCGCCGCAGCAGGACGGTGTCGACCGTGAAGAAATCGCAGGCCTATGCCCCGCCTTCGAGCCGCTCCAGGTTGCTGAGGATGTCCCGGCCGTATTTGCCGAAGATGCGGCTTCCCAGCAGCCGGAATGCGGTGCCGAAGATGCGCCCGCGCGCGTTGCGCTTGAACTCGCGGATCCATACCATCTCTACCTGGCTGCCGCCGTTGTTCGGGGTCGCCCTGAGCTCCCAGCTGCTTCCGGGAACCTCGTAGACATTGGACTCCTTGACCGTCGCGGTCACCGAGCCTGGCCGCGCCCAGTCGTACTCGCAGCGCTCCCAGTTGTCGCCGATGCCGGCACGGGTGCCCTCGGTCACATCCGCGGAGGTTGCCGCCTCGGTATGGACCTCTAGCTTGCTGAGAGAAACTGCAGGGAAGATCTCAGCACGGCGGTCGGAGAAGTCGCGGGCGGCGTAGAGGACGCGGTCGGGCGGGACGGTAGTGTCGGCGGCCACTCGGATAGTCGTCACGGGCGATCCTTTCGGGAGCACGATCATACGGATTTCGGTCGCAGCGATCACCGCCGATTGCCATCGCTCGATTGCCGATCGACGCCGATGATCGGCGACCCCCGCGGATTCCCCGCGGACACTCGGACCTCCTGCGAAGCGGCAGCGTCCTCGATGAAGCTGCTCAAGACGTGCCCTGGACGAGCACGAGCGCTGATGCCCATTGGCCCACGCGCTTCAGCATTCCCCCGCGCGGCGGACGTTTACTGTCCTCGCGGGACGCTGTCGGGGCGCTCATGGGTTCAGGCGGAATCTCCGCGGTCTACTTGGTTCGCTAGGCTCCGCGACGCTACCTATGCATCGGAGAGGAGAAAAGGTGAGCGCAGAGCAAAACGTCGAGACGGTCAAAGCGATGTACGACGCGTTCGGTCGCGGGGACGTTGACGCCATCCTCGAGCGCGTGACCGACGATGTCGACTGGTCGACCGACGCCGCGATCGAGTCGGCGCCCTGGTACGGCCCCAAGCACGGTAAGGCTGAGCTCCCCAGCTTCTTCGAGGGCATCGCGAAGACCGGCCCGGTCACCGAGTTCATGCCTCTGAGCTTCGCGAGCAACGACGACGGTGACGTCCACGTCTTCCTGCGCTACGCGTTTTCGGTCACCGCGACCGGCAAGGACGTCGCGATGAACTTCCACCACTACTGGAAGTTCCGCGACGGGAAGGTGTGCTTTGTCCGGGCCTCGGAGGATACGGCGCAGGTCGCAGCCGCCCTGGCACCGTGAGCC
Organism: uncultured Solirubrobacterales bacterium; assembly: GCA_963706765.1. GTDB lineage: Bacteria > Actinomycetota > Thermoleophilia > Solirubrobacterales > Solirubrobacteraceae > Palsa-744. Next base: position 1,777,427 of record OY970168.1, read on the forward strand.
GCGGGCCGCAATCGGCCCCTGGCCCGCTGCCCCCGAGCGGCCCATCTTTGCTGTGACCGGTCACGGTGGGTTGGCTCAGTACATGGCTGAACGTGGTGTTGCGGTTGCTGAAGTCGTTCTCTGGGCCACCTGAGCCGGGACCGAGGTAGCTAGGTCCGGGACCGACCTCGCCGAGCCACCCGGAGTCGGCGTACTGACCGTGCTCGTTCAGCAGGTGACTGTTGTCACAGAGACGCTCAATGACCTGCGTGCAGACGGATGATTTCTCGCCGAGCCAGATCGGGGACAGCAGGACCAGGATGTCGGCTGCGATGACCTTCTCGAAGATCGCAGGCCAGCCGTCGAGAGTCCTCGCACAGCTGCTCCTGCATCTGGGTGAGGTGATCCATGGTCCGATCCGACCCTATCAGTGGCATCTCCTCCTGATTTCCACTGTGGCGACGCCGCCGGCCCGGTAGGCACTACCCGAGCCGGCGGCGGTCCACCGCCGTCAGTTGGCGACGATGCCCGCGGCGAAGGCGCCTGCGGGCAGAGGCGTGGGCGAGCTCGCGAGCTCGGTGAGGCTTCCGCCGTTCACTGCGAACGACGCGATCACCCCGGCCTTGCTTCCGTCCACCAGGAGCGTCTTGACCGTCGGGGGACAGACGGGCGTCAACAGCTCCAGCTCCCGCCGCGCCGAACGGCGTGCTGCCGAGCAGCACGAGCGAGCCATCGGGGTTGATCGAGTAGCTCGAGATCTCGTCCGACCCAGTGTTCACGGTGAACAGGAACTGCCCGTCGTGGCTGATCTCAACCCAGCAGGGTGCGGTCTGGAGATCGGCAAACGGCGAGGCGCCGATCGGGGCCAGCTGACCCGTGCCGGCGACCAGGAAGGCCGAGACCGTCCCAGTGCCCGCTCCGACGTTGTGGGCGTTGCTGACAAACAGCTGTGACGGATTGGTCGGGCGGAACTCCGCGCCGAACGGTCCGAGTCCCTGGCCCGCGATCGGTGACCCGGGAGCGGCGACGAGGAGGCCATCTCGCCGAACGTGAAAGCTCGCAATCGACGAGGTGTTGTCGAGGTCGACGACCAGCTTGTGGCCTCTCGGGTCGAACAGCACGTCATCCGGACCAGAGCCGGCGGGCAGTGAGACAGTTGAGCCTGGAAGCGGGTATAGGGTCCCGTTCGGGGACAATAGGAATCCGGTGACGTTGGGTTCGCTCGCACCGGCGTTGGCGACATACACGAGGTTGCCTGAGACGGCGATGCTGAGGGGTTCGCTGCCGCCGGAGGACACCGGGCTGCCGACCGGCTGCGGCACGCCCTTGAATCCGAGTCGCAGCACCGAGATCTGGTTGGTCTTGGCGTCGACGGCAAGCAGGTAGCGCCCGTCGCTGGAGAGCTGGATGGCGCCCTGGGATGGCAGGCCGGCGCCTGATCCCGCGCCGCCGATTGAAAACGGAGAGCCGAGGATCGGCGTGAGTGAGCCGTCGGCGTGCCGGTCAAAGCCGGCCACGGTGTTCGACACAGCAGTGTTGTCGTCTACATAGGCGTGGCCGACGACGTCTGACTCGTGATCGCCGGAGCCGTCGTGGGCATACGCTGTACCGGATGAGAGCGTCCCTCCTGCCAGCGCCAATGCGAGCAGGGTGACCAGGCGGGGTAGCTTCATGATCGAACCTCCTGAGCTTGGCGGGGGTCATTCCCCGACAGCGCGCACGATGGCTGGCGCTCCTGACCAGCCCCTTGCGCGGAGATGAACATTCCGTGAACGGCGTGCAGGCGCTCAGCCGGCCGTCGGGGCCAACCCGGCTGTCAGGTGAGGGTGGGCCGCGGGTCGACGATCGGAAGCGTGAACGCGAAGCGCGCGCCTCCCTCTGGCCGGTTCTCGGCCCATATCCGACCGCCCTGAGCTTCAACGAAGCCTTGTGCGATCGCAAGTCCGAGTCCCGCCCCGCCGCTCGCGCGCGTGCGTGAAGCGTCGCCGCGCCAGAAACGCTCGAACATCCGCTGCTGTGCTTCGGGGCCCAGCCCCACACCCGTGTCCTCGACCGACACCTCGAGCTCGCGAGCATGTCGCCGAGCTCTGACGAGCACCGAGCCGTCCGAAGGTGTGTGCCGCAGCGCGTTCGTCACGAGGTTCAGCAGGACTCGCTGAACGTGCTCAGGCGCGCAGCGGACGTCCGGCAGGGCCTCGTCGAGCTGACTCTCGAGGCGAACCTGCCGCACCCGTGCCTCGGCCTCCAGACCGCGCACGCAGTGGAAGACAAGCTGCGGCAGCTGCGCCTCTCTGAGCTCGAGCGTGAGGGCACCCGCGTCGATGCGTGCGAGCTCGAATAGGTCATCGATCAGCAACCCCAGCGTCCGCGTCTGCTGGCGCAGCGCCGGCAGGTACTCGTCGATCGAAGCGAGGCCGTCCTCGGTCGCTTCGAGCATCGCCTGGATCGACGCCACCGGGGTACGCAGATCGTGGCTCGCCCACGCGACGAGCTGACGCCGGGCGTCGAACAGCGCCTCGATGTTGCCGGCCATCGCGTTGAAGGCTTCGCCGAGGTGCGCGAGCTCGCGCGGCGCTTCCGTCGGGGCCCGGGCCTTCAGCTCGCCGGAGGAAAGCTCCTCGGCGGCCGCCTCGAGGCCACGGATACGCCGCGCGATCTGGGCTCCGACCAAGAGCGCCGCTGCAAGCGCCGTCGACGCGGACGCGGCCGCGACGGCGAGGATCTTAACGTCGTCGTGCATGTGGAACATGACGAGACCGCCAAGGATCACCGCCGCGAGCGGTAGCCCCACCGCCAGCAACGCGAGGCCAACGAGCTGTAGGCGCACCGTTGGTAGCAGCCGCAAGGCCAGCGCGAGCGCAATGCCCGCCGCTAGCGTGCTCAACGACACGATCAGCGCGAACTCGATCATGGGGAAAACCGATAGCCCGAGCCAAACACCGTCTCGAGGTGGCGCGGACGCGAAGCGTCATCCTCGATCTTCTTGCGCAGGCGGCGGACGTGGACGGTCACCGTCCCCGTGTCGAGGGCGCTCTGATATCCCCACACGCGGTCCATCAGCTGATCGCGCGAGAACACCTGTCGCGGATTGGATGCAAAGAACAGGAGCAGGTCGAGCTCCTTCAACGTCAAGCCTGAGCAGCTCCCCGCCCTTACGTGCCTCACGGGCGATCGGGTCGATCACGACGTCGCCGAAGGCGACCGTTTGCGCCGTGCTGGCAGGCGACTGCGCCGTGCGACGGATGAGGTTGCGAACGCGAACCGCAAGCTCGCGTGGCGAGAACGGCTTGGTGAGGTAGTCGTCGGCCCCGAGCTCTAGGCCGACGATCCGATCGGTCTCCTCGCCGAGCGCCGTCAGCATCACTATCGGGAGGTCCGACCGTGAGCGAATCCAGCGGCACAGCTCGAGCCCGCTGACTCCGGGCAGCATCACGTCCAGCACCACCAGCGACAATGACTCACGCTCGAGCAGGCTCTGCGCCTCGTCGCCGCTGCCGGCCACCAGCGTCCTGTAGCCGTCGCGCTCGAGGTAACGCACAACCACGTCGCGCACAATCGGCTCGTCGTCGACTACAAGGACCGTGGACACAGCGGGATTGTCGGTGACGGAGATTTCATAAACCTTAAATGGCGCAAGCACCTCCGCCGCACCCGATCCGCATGGAGGGACGTTTCGAGCGCCGGCTGGCCGGCCCGGCGGGAGCCCTCGACCGCAGCGCAGAGCGCTCGCCGCTAGTCGGCGAACTCTGCAGCTCCATCGGGACGAACGCGCGGATGCTCGGGGATGGTCGACGACTATCTGCGATTCGGGCAGTTCAGGCACCAAGACGCTCAAGTGCCTGGAATTGACGACCGCCTGGAAATCCTCCAGCGGCCGGCCTAGGCGCAAAATCCCTGCAAATCGGCACCTTGCGCGTTGGCGCACCGAATCGCGGTCGTAGGCGGGCGACCGCGGGTAGCCCAACGGCAAAAGCCCTGCGAATGGGCCTCTTATGGAGCTAGCCGGACTCGAACCGGCGACCTCCTGGGTGCGATCCACCGAGTCTCGCGGCAGCTCTCACGCTCGAAAGTGCTGATTAGCAGCGAGGATGCGACACGGCACGGCTTGGCCTCAACCCGCGGATGCACGCGGGTTAGCGGTGATTAGGCGTAATTCAGGCACTTCTCGCGATAAGTGCCTGGACGAAATCCCGTCAGCAGCGTGTCGTTCCTCGGTGAGCGGTCACACGGCAGTCGGCAGGATGGCTGTGCCGCCAAGGGCGACAAGGAGCGCCAACGCGGCGAGCCGAGCCCCTGGGCGCGAGAACGCCACGAGTGATGGTGGCCGCCGACGCCGTTGACGGGCACCGCCCGGGACGGGCGGTGCCGTTGCGTCAACGCCGGCCGCCGGAGCGGCTGGCGTCGCTCGGCCTAGGGGCAGAGCGGATCGCTCGGAACGCCTTCACAGGGTTCCGGCATGGTTTCCTGCGGTCCGGGAGCCGGTTGGCCTTTCGGTTCCCTGATCGCGGCGCCCTCTTCGCTCAGGTAGACAACCCACTCGAGGCCGCCGATCCCGAGATTCGGGTTAGGCGTGGTGGCATTCTGGCATCCCCACGTTTTCTGCAGTTCCGGTTCCGACGGAAAGACGGGATCTGCGAAGTGGTTGCCTTCGACGCAGTCCATCGTCGACTGCGACTTGCCCATGCCGAAGATTCCTCCCTCCAGGAAGAAGTCACCCGTGTATCCGCCGCCGGCGTATCCGTTGTTCACGAACGTGTTTTCGGCGAACCTGTTGCCCGCATCCTGGAAGTAGATCGTTTCGTCTGTCGGCGGGTAGGGATTCGGGTACTCATGCGCCAGGATCCCGTCCGTCGGGTTGTTTTCGAATGTGTTGTCTTCCACGTCATATGCGTAGTCGCCCGCGAGCTCCATGCCGATTCCGAAGGGCGCGATTTCCGTCGAGCCATTCGAGGGCGCCGTGGTGTTGTCGTTTTCGGCGTACAAATTGTGGCGGTAGATCTCACACCTTTCGATTTGGGTCGTCGTGAAGTGCGGCGTCGGATTCGGGTGGGCGATGTTGTGGCGGTGGCACTCGCCGTCGTTCGGCGGCGGCGGATCACCGGGATTTTCGCCGTCCGGCGACATCCCGTTGAAGTTGTGCTTGAAGACGGAGTTCTCGAAAATGAGCTGCCCGCCCGAGTTGGAGCCCGAGTAGCCGAGCGAGTTGTTTTCCATCGTCGCGTCGTTGATCAGTGCCCGGCATTCCTGACAGGCCCCCAAGTACAGCCCGGAGTCGTTGAAGCCCGAGGCGTATACGTGGTTCCATTGGCCGATCTTCTCGTTGCCGGTGAAGATGCCATAGCTGCCTTCCTCGCCGGTGACGTATGCGGTCAGGTAGGCCCCGTACCAGCCATGGGCTTTCACCCGCCCCGACTCTGCCCCGCCGTTCCACCAGATCTCGTTGCCTCCGCCGCCACCGTTCTCTTCAAAGTTGCGCACGGTCAGGTTTTCGATCCAGACGTTGTTGGTTTCCTTGACTTCTATCCCGTTGGAGCCGGGAGTGTGGATGTTCGATCCGTCGAGAATGACTCCGTTGCGATCCATTCCGCGAATCCAGATCTTGTGGTGGGGCTTTTCGACCTTGACTTCTTCTTCGTAGACGCCCGGTTCGATCAGCACCCAGTCATTCGACGTGGTCGCGTCGACAGCTTCCTGGATCTTGTGGAAGTAATGCGTGTTCCTCGGGACGCCTTCCGTCGGGAACGCCCCCTGCGTGACGATCTCGACCTTGCCGTTGGCGAACGCCGCGGTGGCGGTCGTGGCGAACGCCGCGACTGCCACCACCAGCAGACTCGCGAAGCGACGACCCGCGCGGCGACGGCTCATTGACCTGCGCCTTGTAGGCATGACGTGAATATCCCTCCCTCAGCTCGCTTTGAGCTGCGGTTGGCGATCGATGGGAGTTAGCGGGGTCGTGGCGTGGCACCCCTTTGCCCGACCCCGACCGCCTCACCCGCGAGGCGCGCCGCAACTCGCCCCCCGAATGACTGGAGGCAAGCAAAGTCTACACCTGCGGACCGGACCGGACCGGAGCTGGAGGACCGCAGTGCTTTGTTCGTTACTCGCGTATTCGTCGCGGGACCAATCGCAACGAGGGCCGCACGCTGGCAGTCGAGGCGCTCGGAGCCCCAGCCGCCCGCGCGGCGGCGGTCGAGGCCTCAGGTCAGCTCGAGCAACGGAAAGGCGCGGTGCTTGCGTGGCGGAACGAGGAAGTTCTGTCGCCTCGTCGCAGTGATGAACCGCTCCAGCCCGAGGTTGTCCTGCGGGACGTTGTTCTGCTGCGCGAGGTCGAGCGAAGCCTGATTGCGCCTCATCGTCCTGAACAAATCAGCTGTTGGGACGAAGATGCTGAAGTTGAGCTTCGGCTGCTGTGAACCGTCGGGTACGTCGAGCGAGTCGAATCCTGGGCCATCGGCGCGTATGTGGATCGGCTTGGCGTTGGCCGCGCGGCTCGAGCGTTGGAGCGCGGTCGTGTGGCCGATGTGACGCTGGCGGTCGAACTCGGCGAGCGATTCCGCTTCGCCGGAGGCTGTGAGGCTGCTCAGGAAGGAGTTTCGCAACGCGGCCGGTCCGCCGCCGTTGGTGTACTGGTCCATATAGCCGTGGCTGGGCAGGGGGTTCGAGCCGAACATCGCCGCGGTGCGTCGCTCGTACGTTTCTGTGGGTCGTTCGTAGAACTGCTCGAGATTCTGGATCAGGTGCGAGAGGTGCTGGATGGAGCCATGGGCGAAATAGTCGCGCTTCGTCGCCGTCGTCATCATCGCCGTCGTGTTTCCGAGGAACGTGACGACGGGAGCGGCGCCACTGCTACCCACCTGTTGGGAGAAGAACCCCATCCACATCGGCGACTGCGGATTGATCATCTCCCAATACGGCAGCTGCTGTTCTTCGGCGATCTTGCGTGGAAGGCCCTGCTGAACGAAGGTCAGCCGTCGCGAGGTGACGCCGAACAGTCCGCCGAGCCCCGAGCTGCCCACCTCCGCACCCGCGAGTGTTGAGCTCCCGCCAGACAGCCAGTTCAGGACGTCGTCGATGATCGCCGTCGAGTCGCTGCGGAGCGTCAGGAGCACGTCGTTAGCCTCGATCTGAACCGGCACGGCGAAGCGTTCCTTGGTCACGCCGGGGTTCAGCGGCGAGACGTCCGTCGGGCCCGGCACCGCCTCCTCGAGCACATAGCGTTCCGGTGCGGTTCTCAGGCGCGGCATATGCCCGGCGACAAGCGCCCCCGTCATCCCGCCCGGCAGGCGTTCGAAGTAAGGAATGCCGTACGCGATCGTCGTGAACACGCCGCCGGGGGCGAACGGGTAGCTCGCCTCGATCCTCATGAGGGCGCTCGCAAGTGCCTGTTGATCGGCCTCCGTCGGTGTCCGCATCAGAGCGAACGTGGCAAATGTTGTGTAGACCGGCGCGAGCTGGACCCGCACGCCTTCGACCGCGAAGGCGGGCGCGATGTATTTTTCGATCTGGAACTGTATTTCAGGCAGCTTCTTGCTCGCAGCGAGCGCCCGCTCCGGCATCAGGGCGAGCAGATCGAGCGCGCTAAGCGTCGAGGCCGCGACACCGAGGCCAGCTGCCCGGTGCAGCAGCGTGCGCCGGGTGATCGCGGACGCACCAACCGCCCCGCCGGGAGGGCGAGCCGCCCTCACTTCCCCGTGCCATGAGCCGTCGCTAGCCGTGATCACCTGTCGGTGCCGCCCTCACCCACGTTCGCTCCCACGCACCCTGCAGTTCTCCTCGTAGCTCCATCTCCACGTCCCTGCCGACCTCTCGAGCAGTCTCGCACGACGACACCCGCGATTCAAATCCATTCACGGCGTCGAACTTTTCGAGTCGCATGGCCCGCTCGCCGCATCAGCGCTTAGGTGCCTGAAAGCGCGCGATGCGCCTGAATCCGCGGGCATCCAACTGCAAGCCCGGTGGTCGGAGGATCAGACAGAAGTAGCGATCTGCAGGGAGTTTCCGGCCGGTTACGCTCGGCGATCACCTGGAAAAGGCACAGGCGATCTCGACGAACACAAAAGCCCTGCAAATCACTACTTCTGATTGGCGGATTCGAGGTCATCCCCTAGGCCCGAACTCGGGATCGAGACAAGATTCCTGCAAAGCCGTATGAAAATGGAGCTAGCCCGACTCGAACCGGACCTCCTGGGTGCGATGCGACCAGTCTGGACGCGGATCGCTCAGCAAAGACGCATATTTGCAGGGACTTTGCAAACCCCCTCGTGCAGCTAGATTCGCGCGGATGCATGTGGATTATCGGCGATTGACGCGGTTGCAGGCACTTTTCGCCGATGAGTGCCTGAAACCGGCCCCGGCGACTCTGGCTCGATCAAGAGAGATGCTATTCGCCATCTGCCTGTCTGCTGTCCGCCATTAGCCGCTATCCTAATCGCCATATGCCGAACCCCAAATCGCCATCGGCCGCCGGCACAAGCGCACCGTCGAGCCTATTTCCGCGGTCCGCACGAGCGCTGATCCTCGAGGCGCTCGCGGACACCCGTGTCGTATTCGTTGGAGGTGCCCGACAGGTGGGCAAGAGCACTCTCACGCGGCAGATCGCCGTCGACCAGCATCCGGCGAAGGAGTTCAGCCTCGACATCCGGGCCACGCGAGAGGCAGCGCTCGCGGATCCCGAGGGGTTCATCGCGGGTCTGGATGGCCCAGCATTGATCGACGAGGTGCAGCGAGCTCCGGATCTGCTGCTTGCCATCAAGGATGCCGTGGATCGTGATCCCGTTCCAGGCCGATTTCTACTTACGGGCTCTGCGAACATCGTCACCTCACGCCGGGTCAAGGACGCGCTCACCGGGCGAATGGAGACGATCCGCCTGTGGCCCCTGGCCCAGAGCGAGATCCATAGCTCGAGTGGGAACTTCGTCGACGCGCTGTTCGCCGTAGAGCCTCCCCGCATCTCTGGAGCCGTGGTTGGGCGTGAAGCGTTCGTCGCCATCGCAGCCGCCGGCGGCTACCCAGAGGCTCGCGCACGCTCCGGGCGTCGTCGCGAACGATGGTTCGCGAGCTACCTCGAGACGACGCTCGATCGCGACCTGCGCGATCTCAGCGACGCCAGGCGGCTCGCAGAGGTTCCCCGACTTCTGCGCCTGCTCGCTGCCCAAGCCGCGAACCTACTTTCCTATCGCGGTCTCGCGGCGAGGACGAGTCTCAACCACGAGACAGTGAGAGAGTACGTGGCGCTGCTAGAGGGGATCTTCCTCGTTCGTGTCCTCCCGGCTTGGCGCCCCGGAATAGCCGCGCGAGAGGTGCATGCCCCAAAGGCCTACCTCGTCGACTCTGCCCTGCTCGCGCACCTGCTTGGAGCAGACGAGGCTCGCATTGCCTCAGACGACCAAGTGACCGGCAAGGTACTTGAGAACTTTGTCGTAATTGAGATTCTCAAGCATGCCGAGTGGGCCGCCGTCGCTACGACCGCCTACCACTACCGTCAGCGCGACGAGGAGATCGACCTGATCCTCGAGAACCGCGCCGGCGACATCGCAGCAGTCGAGGTCAAGGCAGCGGCCACCGTCAACCGCAGAGATCTCAGACCGATCGAAAGGCTCCGCGACGCGCGCGGGGAGCGCTTCAAGGCCGGGGTTGTACTCTGCACGACCGGCCAGACCACGCCGCTCGGCGACCGTCTCTGGGCCGTGCCACTCTCAGGACTATGGGCTTGACCGCACCGTATCCCTCATGGAAGTTCTATCCCTCCCGTTCATCCCCGCCCGACTGGGTGCACGGCGTTGCCACCGCAACACCCGCCGCCACGTGACACACGGCCCTTCTTCATAGAGAGGCGCTGCGGGTGCGTGAGCGCCGTCGCCCGCGGATGCCCAACCAGATCGGTCCGCATCTGGAGCAGCGGTGTTGGCGTTCAGCCTGGTTCACCCCTGGCTGCCGACCCGGGTGCAGGGATCTTTAGAAAATGGAGCTAGCCGGACTCGAACTGGCGACCTCCTGGGTGCGATGCGCCCAATCTGCACGCTGAGATCGTCGGGAAAGGCCGCGATTAGCAGGGGGTTTGCGAGAGCCGTCTGACAGCTGCATCAGCGCGGATGCGCGCCGATTATCGCGGACTCGGGCACTCCTGGCCAGTTCATGTGCCACGGCCGCAGCAGTCGGACGTAGATCGCCGAGACGACCACGATCATCAGCGCCGTCAAAGTGGGCTTGGTCATGCGTATCTGAGCGCCTCACCGGGCTTGAATCGCACCGCGCGGTGAAGCGGGATCTGCATCACGAGCAGCGCGAGGATCAAGGTGCCGATCAGCGCGATCGGGATATTGACGACGGGGAATGCGAAGAGCACGTGCTCGTTGAAGACGTTCTCCGCGAGCGCGACGACGGCATGCGCAAGCCCGAAGCCGAGCGGGATGCCGATCAGCCAGCCGCCGAGAGCGACGGTCACACCCTCGGTGGCGAAGATGCTTCGCACGTCGCGCGCGTGGGCGCCGATGCAGCGCAGGATGCCGATCTCGCGAGTGCGCTCGAGTACCACCAGTGTGACCGTGCTGATCAGCGCGACCATGCTGATCGCGACGATCAGCAGCCCGAGCACGGTGATCGCGGTGGTGACGCCACGGTAGTTGGCCCGGTCGTTGGCCTCCCCCACGTACTCGACCTGCGTCCCCATCTGCAGGCCGTGCGCGGCGAAAGCGTCTTCGAGCCGCGTGTTGGTCTGGTCGATCAGGTGGTGGTTGGCGGAGGTTGTCTGGATCCAATACCCGTTGACCGCGCCCGGGGTGTGCAGCACCGACTGCATGGTGGAGAGCGGGGCATACAGCACTGTGCCGCTGTTCTGCTGGTCTGAGACGATCCCGATGACCGTGAATGGCGCCGGCCCGGAGGCGGTCGTCAGCGTGACGTGCTGTCCGAGGCGGGTGTGGCTCGCGCGGGCGATGCTCTGCTCGACGACCAGCACGCGCGCCTGCGTGCGCCGGTCGGCAACGGTCAGGAGCCGGCCGGAGACGAGGTGGAAGCTGTACATCGGCCGTTCCGGCAGCGCCCATACCTCGCCTTCCTGCCCACCCAGCTTGACGTTGTTGCGCAATTGCGGCTGGACGTGGGCGACGCCGGGCACCGATGCGATCAGCCTCCCGGCGCTTGGCGGGAGTGTCTGCCCAAGGCTCGATCCGGCGTCGATGTTGTAGCGGTAGGAGCTCCAGGACTGGTTGACCGTGTTGCCTACGCTCGTGGCCAGCGACAGGAACGCGAGTAGCGTGGCGACGGCCAGCGCGACCTGCAGCATGGTTGCGACGCTGCGACGCCGCCGGCGCGCGACGCCGCGCAGTCCGATCTGAGCGGTGCGTGGGAGGAAGCGCGCGCGGCGCAGCAGGCGGTCAAGGCGTCCTTCGGGGCCGGTCGCGCTGCCGGCGGCCTGGAGCGTCTCGGCGAGGGGGAGCCGTGCGGCGCGGCGCACCGCGGGCAGCGCCGCGAGCGCGGTCCCGATGACGCCGAGCACGATGCTCGCCACGAGAACCGGGACGTCGACGCTGAAGGGGGCGTCGATCGCGAACAGCGAGGAGGCGAAGTAGGAGGTGAGCCCCCAGGAGAGCAGGATCCCGAGCAATGCGCCGGCGAGCGCGCCGAGCGCGCCGAGCAACACCGCGGTCCGCAGATACACGCGCCGAATCTGCCTGCGCCCCGCCCCGATCGCCTTCATCGTCGCGATCTCCGGGATCTGCTCGCTGATCAGCGTGCTCATCGTGCTCGACAGCAGCACCAGCGCAGCGAGGAGCGCGAGCAGCGTGACCACGTAGAGGATGCTCGTGATCTTGTTGAAGGAGCTCTTGCCCGGCCAGTCGCCCGGGGCGCGGATTTCCGGCAGGTCGCTGAAGCCGGTGAAGCCAGGAACGGTCTGCAGGTAGGAGCGGATCGCGCTCACCGTCTGGCGGGCGGCGGCCGTGCAGGGATTGCGCAGTCGGAAGGCGAGCCTGGTGTAACCAGGCATCCCGCTCAACGCGGCGACCGTTGACGCGGTCGCGTACAGCGTCACGACTCCTTCCTTAGCCACGAGCTGCGCGCCGGTGAGGTTGCGTCCCTCGCCGCTGATCGGCAGCGAGACCACCGCGCCGTTGCCCGCGTACAGGCGCACCGAAGCGCCGACGCCCCCGACTCCGCGACCGTAGGCGGCGTTCTGCACGTCGGTCAGTACCGCGCCGGCTCCGGGTGGCGCTCCGGTGGTGACCGTGACTGCGTCGACGGCCTGGCGCGAGAAGGTGCTCTCGCCGACAAGGAACGCCTTCTGCCGACGCGCGCCCACGTACACCCGCGTGGAGAACGTGGTTCGCGGCGCGAACGCCACGACGTTCGGCAGGCTCCCGAGAGCCGTGATCTGCAAGGCGCTCAGCGACAGCGGCTTGAGCGTGACGGTCACGTCGGCGAGCTTGTCGGCGGCGATCTCGCGATTCATCGCCCTGCTCATGAGCGTCGGCAGCGCGAACAAGAAGACGCTCGCCACCGCGAGCGCCAGCGCCGCCACCGTAAAGAACGCCCGCCCGCGCCGCCGCGTGAGGTCGCCGATGGACTTGCGTGCGACCGCTGAGAAGGCCATCGCTACTCGTTCACGACGAGGCCGTCGCGGATCGTCACGACGCGATGCGCGCGCTCGGCGAGCGACAGGTCATGGGTGACGTACAGCACCGTCTTGCCCTCGCGGTTCAGCTTCGCGAGCAGCTCGAACATCCCAAGCGCGGTGTGCGTGTCGAGGTTGCCCGTCGGCTCATCGCCGACGATCAGCTTCGGGTCACATGCCAGCGATCGCGCGATCGCCACCCGTTGCTGCTCACCACCCGAGAGCTCTGACGGAAGGTGGTCGAGCTTGTCACCCAACCCCACGAGCTCCAGATTGTGCGCCGCACGCTTGAACCGCTCGTGCTTGGAGCCGCGACGGGCGAAGTCGAGCGGGAGCACCGCATTCTCGAGCGCAGTCAGCGTTGGCAGCAGCTGGAAGAACTGAAACACAATCCCCACGTTCTCGCCGCGCCAGGAAGCGAGCTGCTCCTCGCTCAGCCTATCGATGAACTCTCCGCCGACCGTCACGCTCCCGGCGCTCGGGCGGTCGATCCCCGTGATCATGTTGATGATCGTCGACTTGCCGCTACCCGAGGGGCCGACAATCGCGACCATCTCACCGGCGGCGATCGACAGATCAACGCCACGCAGCGCTGCATACTCCAGCTTGCCGGTGCGATAGACCTTCTGGACACAGGCCAGCTCAATCATGGTCGCCGTCGGCGCGTCAGCCTTGGGGCGTGCTGTCACAGGTGTGGCCATTGTGGTGCTCCGGCTACTGGACTTGGTCCGCCAAGCGCTCGACCTGCGCCGGCTGCCCACGGTCGAGGCTGCTCATTTGCACAAGCTCTCATCCACCGGGCCTCAGCGCATCGGGGGATGTCCGCCGGGCAGGCGTGCTTTCTACGGACGCCAGCGCGTCGGTCAGAGGGAAGCGCGGACGCCTGCCGTCGGAGCAGTACAACCGAGGCATTTGTCGAGGGGGCGGATGCTCGCAGCGCCTCCGCCGTTCTTTTACGCCGAGCATGAAGCGGCGAGTCATGATGAACGCCGCAGGCTCCATGATGCGCATTGCTAGCCACCAGACCGCAGTGTGCGGTACACGCTCGATGCCGCGGTCAACCAGTCTGGTGCATCGATCGTCGACTGGGTAGAGGCCGAATTGCCACACCCACTCCCATGCCGTGAGCGTCCAGGCTCAGAGCGAGCGCTCGATGCGGCTCGAGAACCGAGACCGTGAGCTCATCGCGTCCCCAGGGGATCTTGTCGCCTACCGCGAGCTGCTGAAACTCAGGCAGAACGCGAGTCGCGCTTGGACGGTCGAGGAAGCCAAAGAGCCGGTCGAGCCAGTCGTGGCTGTACAGACCGCCCCGCCCGGTCCCCATCTGTACCAGCCAGGGCCATATGTCCTCCGGAGGCGCATCGACGGTCACCGTTCCGGTAGACGTGTCGGTGGGATTGGAGATCAGTGCATCGCCGGGCATCACGCGCTGAAGCTCCTCAGGCGTCGTCCCCCAACTGCTGAACCAGCGCCTGAGCGCGAAACCAGTAGGCCGCCGTGAGCGCGAAACCTGCCAGCAGCTAGGGAAGCCGCCGCATGACACCCACCATCCCACCGGACGCGCCACAGGCCATCGGGGGATGTCCCGGTGGGCATCGCACCCTTCTACTGACCACGACGAGGCCGCGTTCGAATTTCAGGCACTTAAGGCCATTGAGTGCCTGAAATCCCTCGGCATCCGAAAGCATCCGCGGCAACATGCGGGCAGTCAGAAGGTGCCTATCACCGGCACATTCAGTGATCACGCCCGTGTATGACCGTCCGGAAACGGCACAGGAGCTCTTCCCAAACACGAAATCCCTGCAAATCGCGCGATTCCGCGTCAACGACGAGGGAGCGTCGGCACCCGCTCGCCGAACGCGAAAAGCCCTGCAAATAGCCAGACTATGGAGCTAGCCGGACTCGAACCGGCGACCTCCTGGGTGCGATCCAGGCGCTCTCCCAGCTGAGCTATAGCCCCGCGATAGGCCCGTCTCTGAGCCAGGGACGAACAGTGTACCTGGCCGGGCAGGTGTCGCCTCGCGCCACCCGGCCGATGGGAGCCGACTGGAGCAGTATCGTTGGCGGGGTATGGGACTGCTCGATGACGCGATTCGCGAGCACCTCGAGCTGAAGCGTCTGCGGGGCGCGGACCCGCAACGGGTGGCGCACGAGGAGCACGACGCCTTCGGTGCTGCGCCCAGCGGCGGACCGCTCGTCGATCAGCCGCTGCAGGCCAACGGGCACCGAGAGGATCGACGCTTGGCGGTCGCTGACACGGGTTCGGCTGCGTTCGCGCAGGCGACCAGCGCAGCCGAGCGACCCGACCTCGCTCGTGGGGCTTCCAACGTGGGCCAAGAGACGGTCGAGCTCGACATGCGCACGGTGCTCGACGAGGAAGCTGGCGCAGGCGAACATGGTGGCGCGCGCGTGGACCGCGACCGGGCTGCCCACCGGGCTGCTCCCTCGGACGATGGGCTCGACTGGGAGACTCACGCGGCGCAGCGGCGTGGGAGGGTGAACCAGGTCGTCGACGGCGACGGTGAAACGCTGGGATCCTCTCGCGGTGAAGCTCAACCGGTCGAGGACCTGCTCGAGGAGACCCCTGACTTTCTGCGCGACACCCCGGAGGAGGATCGTCTCTGGTTCGAGCAGCGACCTCCGAGAGACTTCGACTTCGACGATTAGCTGTAAGGGTGGCGGCGAGTGGGTGTCGTCGCCTAGGTCGAAGCGACAGTTGACGATTACGCTCGCCTTCCACATGGAAGGGCCGGTGCGTTGTGCGGATTACCGGTAATCCAAAAGTGACAACCACCAATCGTGCAGCCCATGTCCGGACCTATTCGAACCGGCCGAACCCCGATCCTACTCGGCGACCCCGCCAGGCTCAGGCCCGCAAGCTGATCAGCAGGATCGGCCGCGCTCGCCCGCGACGCCGACCTCGTGCGGCATTCCGCGCCGGCGTTTGAGCGGAACGCCTGGCAGTCGCCTTCATGCGACCGTCCGCCCCGCTGAGGCGATTTCGCGTGCAGTTTGCCTGCGAAAGGTGGGAACGGGTGGGGATGGGGCCCGAAAAGGGGCCTATTTACAGGGCTTTTTGCGTATCCCGCGTATGTCTTAGACGGACCACACCGGACTGCGCGACAGCCTCGGGCGTCGCGCGAATCAGCCGCTCGCGCGCATTCTCCGCCGAGTTCCTGCCCCGCTCAGCCTGTGTGTGTGCCCCTCGTTCCATGCTGCCCTCTGCCCTTCCCTCCACGCTTCCCTCTTCTTTGCGCCTTCGAGATGGTCCCCTAGACCAGCGACGCTTGATGGGAAGAGGAGAACATATCCCGCGCAATTTGTCAAGTCCGTTGCGCGGCGAACTGCTTTTTCGGGCCAAAGACCGCCTTATTGTCAAGGCATAGGAGCAACACGGTGGCGAGCCCATAACCGAGTGATCCCCGTCTAAGACAGACGGTGGTCACACGGGCAGGAGTCACACAGCGGGCCTTCGATACGGAGTTCGCGAGCGCCGAAGAGTGCTTCATAGCGGCATTCGATCACGGCCTGACGCTCGTCGCGAAAACCTTGAGCGCAGCCACCGCGGGAGAGCAGAGCTGGCTGGCGCGAGTGCGTAATGCGGTGCGGGCGCTGCTGACGTTTCTCGACTCACACCCCGAGTGGGCGCGCCTGCTCGTAATCGAACCTCCTGCCGCGGGAGCGAACGCGCTTGCTCGACGCCAACGGGCGCTGGACTCGGTCACTCGGCTGCTTCATGTCGAGTCGTCAGTCAATGAAGCAGCTCTGTCGCGCGAACTCGTGGCAGAGCTCGTGACCGGCGGTGCGTTCTCGGTCGTCCACTCGAGGATCGTCAAAGGTGACAGCGAGCCGCTCGTGGAGCTCGTGCCGTCCTTGATGTCGATGATCGTGCTCCCCTACCTCGGCCCCGAGGCCGCGCGTGCGGAGTTGACAACACTGTCAGGGCCACTTGTGCCACCGCCGACTCCGGTTGCAGGTGAGCGGCGCAAGACGCGCACCACTTACCGCACGGTCCTCGTCCTACGGGCCATTGGCGCATCACCTCACTCCAGCAATCGCGACGTCGCAGCGGCCGCGGGGCTGACCGACGAGGGTCAGGCCTCGAAGCTGCTTCGACGCCTGCATCGCCAGGGCCTGATCGAGAACGTGGGGCTCGGGCAGGCGCATGGCGAGCCGAATGCCTGGCTGCTGACGCCGGCGGGCGAGCGCCTCGCGGCGCTGACCCGCTCCGAGCCGGCCGGGAGCTCCGCCCGCCATCACGGGGCTTCACCGCAGTCGGCGCGGCAGACATGTCAGCGGAGCTCCGCATGAGCGCCTCGCTGACACGCAGCACCGAGCGGCACGCGTGGGTGACCTCGATCCCCAAGGGCGAGTGCGCCCCGCTCATGGCCGATGGCCCTGGTTTGAGGCAGGGGCGTCGCCTCTGCCTTCAAGACGTCAATCGGCTGAGGCGCCACTCGCGCCAGATGCCGAGGACGAGCGCGTTCGGGCGATACGAGCTCTCGAGCTCCGCACGAAGCGCTTTCGACAGCGACCGCCGCACAGGGTGCCGAGCGAGGGCGCCACGCGACTGGTCGGCTATCAAAGAGAGGATAAAAGGAGTAGTGGACAAGTGAGACATGTAAGGATACTGGGGCTGTGCCTCGTTGCGATCTTCGCGATGTCGGCGACCACGCTGGTCGTTTCGTCACCGGCGCTCGCGGGCGGCTGCAACCAGGAATGTAAAGAACTGAAAGAAAAAGAAAAGCAGGAAGCTAAAGAAGCCAAGGAACACGAAAAGCAGGTCGAAAAGGAACAGAAAGAACAGGAAAAGCGCGAAAAGAAGGAACAGAAAGAACAGGAAAAGCGCGAAAAAGAAGCAATCAAGAATCCAGGCGGCGAATTCACAAAATTCAACCAATGCCAGGTGAGCGGCTTCGGTGATGGCTTGCCGGCATCAGCGTGCGTTTACGGAGAAGCGGGACCGGAATCCTTCTTCCAGGCGGGCAATGTAACAGTCCACTTCGTAAAGCCAGTCGTGCTTCGGGGCGGGTTCGCTGAAAATGAAGAAACTGGCGAACTACACTGGATAGGCGCTCTCAACGGCCAAACGGTCTCGAAGGAGGCTGAGCCCGCCCCCAGCCTGACTGAAGGCGTGGACGCGGAACTGCTGCCCGAAGCCGAAAAGACGCGTTATGAAGAATATCTCGCAGCTGGGAAGTCGACAAAGGTGACGGCCACGGTCGAACTGGCGGCCCCAGCATCGACCATCGAACTGAACGAGGCCAATCTTCTCCAGGAAGAGGGGACGTCGTTCGGGTTCCCGGTGGAGATTCATCTGAGCAACAAGTTCCTCGGGCCGTACTGCTACGTTGGCAGTTTCACCGAACCGATCAACGTGCCATTCACTACTGGCGCAACGAACCCCGAACCGCCGAATACGTCGATACACGGCAGGCTCGGCGAAATCACCGTTATTGGTGGAGGCCAGATCTTGAAAGTTGGATCTGCGGCACGTCCCACCAGGCTTGTCAATAACGAATACGCAGCACCCGGCGTGCACGGCTGTGGTTTGAACGGCCACGCCAACCAAGCCATAAACGCAGCGCTCGGGCTTCCGTCTCCTGCAGGAAGCAACGCGACGGAGCTCATTGGCGAACTGTTCCAAGCCGGCAGCGAACCGGTGAGGGAACACCTGCCAGAACTGTGACGCATTGCTGAACTAGGTCGCGATCCGAAGCATGGGACCCGTCTCGCGCGAGGCGGGTCCCACTCAAAGATTTGTGGGTCAAAGAGATAAACGAATGAGAGGGAGTATGAAACGCTTGAGATCACTCGGAGCCTGCCTTATAGTCGCGGTTGCGTGGAGCGCATTGGCTGTCGCAAGCGCCTCGGCCGAAGCACCAGAAATAGGCCGCTGCGTCGCTCATGCGGGCGGCAAATACATCAACAACGTCTGTACGAAGGCGGCAAAAGGAACGAAAGTCGGGAGCTTCGAATGGGAATCCGGAGCGATCAAGAAGAAATTCACCGGCACAGGTGGCGCAGCGACGCTCGAAACCATTCACGCCGTGAAAGTGACCTGCAAAACCGAGGCGTCAACCGGCGAATTCACCTCGGCGAAAACGGTGGGCAACATAAACGTCCTGTTCACCGGGTGTGAATCGCTTGGCTACAAGTGCAAGACGCCGAGCTCAGGCGAAGGCGAAATCGTCACGAATCCGCTGGCCGGCTCCCTCGTTTGGGAAAAATACAAAAAGAAGGTCGCGATCGATCTCGTCCCACAGAGCGGTGAATGGTTCGTCGAATTCACGTGTGGCCCGGCGACGGCGAAAGTCAAGGGCTCGGTGATGACCAACATCCCGGTGAACAAATCAGAAGTCAAAGTGACGCAGAAGTTCACCGCCAAAAAAGGGAAACAGAAGCCTGAATACTATTACACGGCCACGGATGAAAAGGTCAAGGACGTGCTGATCAGCAAAATCGGCGGACCGGGTGCTGAACTTGAACAGGCGGGCCAGACGGTCACGAATGTGCAAACGGATGAAGAAGCACTCGAGGTCAATACGATCGTCTAGTCTGAACGCGATGCGCAGCGCTGTGCATGTCGTGCGCCACGGAGGGGGCACTGGCGCACGACTGGCACGGCGTATTGCAGTTCCGGATGCCGGACAGAGATGAGAGGGATGGACGTGGTTCTGAGAGGTGATCGCAGCTATGAGGTTCGGAGCGCCGGTGGCAGGGCTCAAGGGCTTCGCGTCGTGCCTGGAGTGCTCTGCGGCGCCGTCTCGTGGCTGGGCCTCGCGCTGTTCGGTCTCATGGCTCTCAGCCCCGCCGCGCAAGCTCAAACCCAACGCGGCCACGCCTTCGCCTTCGCCTTCGGCAGCGCCGGCGAAGGCGCTGGCCAGTTTCGCTTTACCGGCGCCTTCAAGCTCAGCGAACCGGCTGGCATCGCGGTCGATGAAGCGACCGGCGACGTCTACGTGGTCGACCGCGGCAACGACCGTATCGAGCAGTTTCGCCCGAAGCTGGGACCGGGTGAAGAACTGCAGGGCGAGGAATTCGCCGCGGCCTGGGGCTTTGGCGTCGCAGACGGCAAAGAAGAATACGAGCTCTGCACGGCCAACTGCCGCGCGGGCCTGCCCGGAAGCGGCAAGGGCCAGCTCAAGGAAGCCGGCCAGATGGCGCTCGACAACTCGCCTGGCGGCCGCCAGGAACTGTATGTCGATGTCAACGCCTCGGCCAAACACCCAGACGTCGAGCGCTTCCCGGCGAGCGGCGAAAAGCCCCTCGGCAAGCTCCCGGTCGAAGAAGAAGGCCGCCTCGATGGCATCGCCTCAGATCGGCACGGGGACATCTGGCTCTATCGCGGCGAAGAAGAAGAAGACGGCGAAGTCGAAGCCTTCAGCGACGCAGAAAAACCGCAACGCCTGGAAGAACAGGGCTTCTTCTCGCCCCTGCCATGCCCGAAACCGGGCTTCGGCGTCGACGGCGAAGGGCAGGAGTTCTACCTCGCCCACGAACTGCTGAGCGGCGAAGGCGAATGCCCGGCCGTGCTCGAACGCGAAGCGCTCGAAGAAAAACACAACGACGAAGGAAAGCTGGCGCGCCCGGTGGTGGTTGGAAAGCTGAGCAGCGCCGAAGCACTGGAAGGTGTCTCTGCCTTGAGCGAACTGGAGCGGCACACGAGCACGGCGATAGCGGTCGATCAGGCGAGCTCTGAAAGCACCCCGCTCGGGGCGAGCGCAAATGGCGACGTCTACCTGCAGGAGGGGGACTCGATCGCCGCCTTCACCTCCGCGGGGCAACTGATCCAGCGCTTTGGCTCGCAGCTTGGCTCCGGCGCGGGAATCGCGATCGACTCAAAGGACGGAGTTGTGTTCGCGATCGACCAAGCCACGGACGAGGTCGAGGTCTTCTCCCCGCAGGCGCAGACGCGTCCCAGCGTCGAAGCTCTGTCGGCCCAGAACCTGGCCTCAGGCGAAGTGAGGCTGGCGGGCAAGGTGGATCCCGAGGGACTGGCCACCCACTACTACTTCCAGTACGGCACGGCGGACTGCGCGAGCGATGAAGGCGCCTGCACCGACCTCCCTGCCGCCCCCGGTCAGGAACTGCCCGGCGTGTTCGGCGCTCAGAGCGTCAGCGCCATCGCCAGCGGCCTCGCGCCCTCGAGCACCTACTACTACCGCCTGATCGCAAGCAACGCGGATGGCCCCGCCGAAGGCGCCGAGCGCTTCGCGACGATCACGACGCTGCCTTCCTCGCAGGGGACCCTCGCCGACGATCGCGCCTGGGAGATGGTCTCGCCGCCGGAAAAGGACGGCGCGGACATCGAAGCAATCGCACGGGAAGGAACCCAGATCCAGGCATCGGCCCAGGGCGCTGCGATCAGCTATACCGCCAACGGACCGGTGATCTCCGAACCCGGGGGCAACCGCTCGCCGGAACCGACGCAGGTGCTCTCGGCAAGAGGCCCAGAAGGCTGGTCCTCTCAGGAGCTCGTCACCCCGCACGAAAAGGGCGAGGGCATCGAAGCCGGCGAACCCGGGGAGTTCCGCGCCTTCTCGGCCGATCTCGCGCTCAGCCTGCTGCAGCCCCCGGGCGGCAAAGTCGAACCCTTCGAAGCCCCGCCGCTGGCTCCGGGCGCGAGTGAAAAGACTCTCTACGAGCGCGATGATCCACCGCTGAGCCCCGAAGGCGAAGTGCAGGGAGAAGCTCAAGCGGGCTCAGAGCAGTCCGTCTACTCCCAGGCGAAGGCCAACGCCTCGTTTCTGGCGCCCGGCTTTGAGCCTCTGCTGACGCCCGCGGGCGACAGCGGCGGCGGGAAATTCGGCGGTCAACTCGAATTCCTAGGCGCCACTCCCGACCTCAGCCACGTCGTGTTCGAATCCGGCCAGGCGACGCTGCTTGCCGGCGGCGCACCGGGCCTCTATGAGTGGGGGCAGGCCGGTGGCATACAGCTCGTGAGCATCCTGCCCGACGGGCAGCCCGCAGGTGAAGCGGCCAACGGCATCGCGCCCGAACTTGGCGATGAAGACATCAACGTGCGAAACGCGATCTCTGCCGATGGCTCGCGAGTCCTCTTCTACAGCGCGGGAATAGAAGAAGCAAGCGAAGTCGCCGAATTCCATCGCCTCTACCTACGCGACACCCAAAAGGGCGAAACGCTTCAGGTGAACGCTGCCCAGGGCGTCGAGGAACCGGTTGGCGAAGAAAGCCAGGTCGCCTTCCAGGGTGCGAGCGCCGACGGCTCGAAGGTGTTCTTCACCGACACCGCGCCGTTGAGCCCGGAATCGGCCCAGCGCCCGATCTTCGAAGGCCAGAGCAACCCCGCCGACCTCTATGAGTGCGAAGTCACCGAAGCGGGCGGCAAGCTCGCCTGCGATCTGCGCGACCTCACGCCGAACCCCGCTGGCAGCGGCGAAGTGCTCAACGTGCTCTCTGGGATCTCTGAAGAGGGCTCATCGCTGTACTTCGTCGCAAACGGCGTCCTTGCCCCGGGCGCAAGCCAGGGCGACTGCGAAGCGGAAGGCACGCCCGAGGCCCAGCAGCGCTGCAACCTCTACCTCTACCAGGAAGGCAAGTTGCAGTTCATCGCCTCGCTCTCAGGTGAAGACTCGGGCGACTGGGGAAGCTCCCGCAGTCCATTCAAATCGGCAAGCGATCTGGCGCCGCGCCCCGACCTGGCTGATCTGGTTGCGAGGGTCTCCCCCAATGGACGCTACTTCACGTTCATGTCAGAGCTGCCGCTGACGGGCTATGACAACGAAGATCAATCCCATCCGGGCGCACTCGATGAGGAGGTCTATCTGTATGACTCGGCCTCGAGGCTTCTGCGGTGCGTCTCCTGCAACGCCTCAGGACCCTCCCGGGGAGTGCTCGACACAGAACACTCCGGCGAAGGCCTGGGACTGCTGGTCGATCGTCGTGCGGACTTCGACGGGCAGTACCTGGCCGGGAGCATCCCCGGTTGGATGCCGCTGGGCCTGGATCGCTCGATCCGCCAGCCGCGCTATCTCTCCGATCAGGGCCGGCTGTTCTTCGACAGCCCCGATCGGCTCGTGCCGCAGGCCTCTGGCGAAAAGGAGAACGTCTATGAGTATGAGCCCGATGGCCTCGGCAGCTGTGGCCAGGACAGCGGTTGTGTCGCGCTGATCTCCTCGGGCAGCGCGGGCCAGGAATCGGCGTTCCTTGAAGCAAGCGAATCCGGAGATGACGCGTTCTTCCTCACCTCCCAGGCGCTCGTGGCCGCAGACCACGACACGAACTTCGACCTCTATGACGCGCGCGTCTGCTCGGTGGCCTCGCCATGCCTCTCCTCCGAAGCATCATCGCTGCCGCCGTGTGAAAGCGCAGGCACTTGCAAACCAAACCCCAGCGGGCCGACGAGCTTCGGCGCTCCGCCGACCGGAAGCGTCCCCGGCCAGGGCAACCTCGCTCCCAAGCCGCCTGCGCCCGCGGCCCCCAAACCTGCTCTGAAGCCAAAGCCGCTGACCCGCGCGCAGAAGCTCGCCAGGGCGCTGAAGACCTGTCGCCGCGACAAGCGCAGGGCAAAGCGTCAGGCCTGTGAACGGACCGCGCGCCGGCGCTATGGGACCAGGGGCAAGAGGTCAAAGGCCCCGGTGAAGAAGGCGCTTGCCAAGAGGAGGCACAACTAGATGCGCGCTCACCGCCCAGCCAGGCGCTGTCGCTCGAGAGCACTCGTTCGGGTCGCGCTCGCCGTAGCTCTCACGAGTGCTCTGGCGCTGGCGCTTGGCGCCAGTCCGGCCTTCGCCGGTGTGCTGTGGCGCCTTGACTCAAACAGCGCGCCGACCGACATCGTCCCTGCTCAGCCGGCGCGGATCATCGCCTCGGCCAGCAACGTCGGCGACTCCTCACTCTCGGGCAGCGGTGCCCAGCCGGTGGTGATCACCGACAAGCTGCCCAGCGACCTCGAGATTCCGGAATCGCTCAGCGCGAGCCAGATCGAAGGCAAACTGGAAGCCAACAACCGCCTGGAAGCGGCGAGTGAGCTCGTCTGCTCGGTCGAAGAAGCCGAGCGCAAAGAAGTGAGCTGTGAGACCACATCGATGACTCAGCCGCTGGCGCCGTTCACACAGCTGCGCGTGACGATACCCGTCGAAGCCAGGGGTGGGGCAAGCTCTGGTGAGCAGAACAGCGTCGAGGTCTCAGGGGGCGAAGCTCCCGGTGGTGGCGGGGGTCCCACGGTCGGGCTGCAGCGCCCGGTCGCGATCGCCAGCGAACCCACGCCCTTTGGAATCGAACACTATGAACTGGCACCCGAAGAAGAGACGGGATCGATCGACGCTCGCGCAGGCTCCCATCCCTTCCAGCTGACCACGACATTGGACCTCAACGAGGCCCTGGCTCCAGAGCAGCAGGGCGGGTCAGAGCTCGTGCCCTCGGCCCCGGCCCTGGCACGCAACCTGAGCTTCGAACTGCCCCCGGGCCTGTTGGGAAACCCGCAGGCGATCCCCCAGTGCTCCGATGCGGACTTCTCGAGCATCGGCGCGAACAACGTCAACGCCTGCCCGGCCGACACGGCAATCGGCGTGGCGATCGTGACGCTCAATCTCCCCAACCCTCCGCTGGGGGCCTTCAGCGAAGCGGTTCCCGTCTTCAACCTCGTCCCAGCGCCCGGCGAGCCGGCCCGCTTTGGCCTCGAGGACACCAAAGTCCCGATCATCCTCGACACCTCGCTGCGAAGCAGCGGCGACTATGGCGTCGATGTGCTGATCCACAACACGTCGCAGGTCGCGCAGCTGCTCTCCAGTCGCGTGACGCTGTGGGGCGAACCCCAGAGCCAGTCTCATGACAACTCGCGCGGCTGGGCCTGCATCCGCGGCGTGGAAGTGAACGGCGAAGTCTGCACGCCACCCAGCCAACGTGCCTCGACCCCGTTCCTTTCCCTGCCCACCTCCTGCCTGGGGACCCTCGAGACCGAGATGCGCGGCGAAGCCTGGAGCGGCGCGCAGGCCGAAGATCGCTTTCTCTTTCAAGATGACCTGCAGGAACCCCTCGCAAGCCTTCAGGGCTGCTCCTCGGTGGGCTTTGACCCCGCGATCTCCGTGAGTCCCGCAGAAGAACAGGAAGGCCGCGCCCCCGCGGGGGGCGTGAGCAGCGCCAGCACCCCGACGGGCCTGAACGTCCAGGTGACGCTGCCATCCGAAGAAGCGGGGCTTGCCGAGTCAGCGCTCAGGAGCACGAGCGTTGCCCTGCCGGCGGGCATGCAGCTGAGCCCATCGGCGGCCAACGGCCTACAGGCCTGCTCAGAGGCTCAGATCGGCTATGAAGGAAGGGGCTTGAGTGAAGATCCCTTCGCTTCCGGCACAGAAGAACCGCTTCGCTTCTCCTCCGCCCCACCTGCCTGCCCCGACGCCTCGAAGGTGGCGACGGTGGCGATCAAATCCCAGGATCTCGCCAACGAACTGAAGGGCGCGGTGTATATCGCGACCCAGCAGCAGAACCCCTTCGGCTCGCTGTTCGCGATCTACCTGGCGGCCGAAGACCCGATCTCGGGCGTGCGCGTCAAGCTCGCCGGCGAAGTGTCCCTGAACGAAGAAACGGGACAGA
The DNA here is from genome assembly GCA_963706765.1 of uncultured Solirubrobacterales bacterium. GTDB lineage: Bacteria > Actinomycetota > Thermoleophilia > Solirubrobacterales > Solirubrobacteraceae > Palsa-744. The sequence continues at coordinate 1,802,568 of OY970168.1, forward strand.
TCTCAACGAGCTTTCAGGGCACCCCCCAGGTCCCCTTCGAACGCTTCTCTCTGCACTTCTTCGAAGGCCAGCGCGCCTCGCTGGCGACGCCGCCGCTATGTGGCTCCTACAGCACGCTCGCGACTTTCAGTCCATGGTCAAGCTCTGGCTCTGTCAGCCGCGAAAGCGCCTTCCCGATCACCTCGGGGCCCGGCGGCAGCGCATGTGCCTCGCCGCAGCGCTTCCAGCCGACGATCACGGCCGGCTCCTCGACCACGCAGGCCGGCGCTTTTGCCGCGTTCTCGCTGACCCTGACCCACCCCGACGGCGATCAGGCGCTGCGGACGCTGAGCGTGCACCTGCCCCCGGGCATCGCGGCCACGCTCTCATCGATAACGCCCTGCGGAGAACCACAGGCAGCAGAGAATCAGTGCCCCGCCTCGAGTGAGATCGGGCACTCAACGGCGCTGGCGGGCCTGGGCTCAGAACCCGTCAGCCTGCCAGGTGAGGCCTACCTCACGGGCCCCTACGAGGGAGCTCCGTTCGGGATCGAGGTCTCAACGCCGGCGATCGCCGGACCGTTTGACCTCGGTGTGGTTCTGGTGCGCTCGAGGATCGAAGTCGATCCCCATACCGCTGCAGTCACGATCTCAAGCGATCCGATCCCCACGATCCTCAAAGGCGTACCGGCGCAGATCAAAGCCCTGAACGTCTCAGTCGATCGCCCGAACTTCGAGTACAACCCCACGAGCTGCGCGCCGATGAGCATCGGCGCCACCCTGGGCGGGGCAGACGGCGCGAGTGCGGGCGCCTCCTATCCCTTCACTGCGACCGGCTGCGCCGCGCTGCCCTTCAAGCCCCAGGTCCAAGCCCAGACCCAGGGCAAGACCTCAAAAGCAAACGGCGCCAGCCTGAGCCTGAAGTTCAAAGACCAGAAAGGCCAGGCCAACGTCGCAAAGACGGTGCTGACGATCCCCGCGATCCTGCCGGCAAGGCTCTCGACGATCCAGAAAGCGTGTCTGGCAAAGACCTTTGAAGCAAACCCCGCCTCCTGCCCAGAAGGATCGGACATAGGCTCAGCGATCGTCCACACCCCAGTCCTGAAGAGCCCCCTGACCGGCCCGATCTATCTGGTCTCCCACGGCAACGCCGCCTGGCCAGATGCAGAGCTCGTGCTGCAAGGCGAAGGCATCACGGTGATCCTCGATGGCCAGACGGCGATCAAGAAAGGGATCACGACCTCCTCCTTTGAGGCGGTCCCAGATGCCCCGTTTGAATCCCTTGAAGCAACGCTTCCCGAGGGACCGCACTCGGCCCTGACCACGAACCTGCCGATCAAGGCCAAATACAGCCTCTGTGGGCAGAAACTCTCGATCCCGATGGTCCTGAGCGGCCAGAACGGAGCGGTGATCGAACAGAAGACCAAGGTCTCGGTGCAGGGCTGTGGCGCTGTCAAAGCCACCAAGGCCAAGAAGCTCACGCGCGCGCAGAGGCTGAGAAACGCGCTGGGCGCCTGCAGGCGGCGCTTCAGGCATTCCAAGCGCAGGCGTGAGGGCTGTGAACACAAGGCACGGAAGGCTTTTGGGGTGAAGCACCATGCCGCCAAGCACACCGGCAAGTCAAATGGAGGGGCTCACAAGAGCACGCGCACTGACTGACACACGAGCTTGGGCGCCCTCGCCCTGGGCGCTCGAGAACGCCTCGGTATGGACTCCCTCTCCACAGGCCGAGGACGCACACCCCGCCGGGGCGCGGTCCGCTCCTCAACGACTGGGCCGCGCTCCGGTGTGGCGGCTCTTAAGCCCACTCGGTATCGCGATGCTTCCGGTCCACTCGGCTCTGTCGCTCGCCAACTGAGCGCGCTTGAGCTCGTCTTGGCCATTGCGCACAGACCTGAGATTTGTACCCGATCGACGGTGAACGGACCCAAATCGCGTATTTTCGAGAGCCTGCATTCGAAGATCGGCCGACCAAACGTGGCTCCAGCATTGGAAAAACTCGGATGTGAGCCGGCGCGGGATCGCTGCTTGGCAAGCAGAGGTCATCGGTTCGATCCCAGGGTCGCGTCTTATGAGCCGGGGGATTTGAAGTTGCGGGCGTAGCCTCCGCTTTGTCCTGAGAAGACCAAGCGATGGAGGTACGCCCGCATGGAGAAGGTAGCCCCGAGCGAGAGGTTTCGCCGCGAGCTGGATGAGGTGTTGGCCGGTGTGGTCGGCGAGGAGGATCCGATCGAGACGGTCGGGCGGCTGGGTGCCCGGCTGATCTTGCAGCAGGCGCTGGAGGACGAGGTCTCAGAGTTCCTCGGCCGCCGCCGCTATGAGCGCGCTTCAGAGACAATCGGTCACCGCAACGGCCACGAACCAAGGACGGTCAAGACGACGAGCGGAGCGATGCGCCTGGAGCGCCCGAGGATCCGTGACGCGAGCAAGCTCGGGTTTTAGAGCCGGATCCTCGGCAAGGGCGTGGCCCGCACGCACGCGCTTGAGTCGCTGGTGATCAGTGGCTTCCTTCGGGGCCTCTCGACCCGGGATGTCGAGGCCGCGTTGGAGGAGGTGTTCGAGGAGCCGATCGCGTCGAGGTCGATGGTCTCGCGGATCTGTGAGGACACCCGGGAGCGCTACCGCCAATGGTGTCGCCGTCGCCTTGAGCAGCACGACATCGTCTACTGCTTCCTGGACGCGATCTATCTGAAGCTGCGCCCGGAGGACACACCCTCCGAGGGAGTCCTGGTCTGCTGGGGAGTGACTCTGGAGGGCCGCAAGGTCCTGCTCGGGCTGGCATTGGGCAGCCGTGAGAGCTATGACGCGTGGCTCGCGTTCGGCCGCGACATGATCGATCGCGGGCTCAGAGCACCGGCGCTCGTGATCGCCGACGGGGCACCGGGGATCTGGAAGGCCACCCGTGAGCTCTGGCCTGACGCCCTGGAGCAGCGCTGCACCGTCCATGCGCTCAGAAACGTCACGGGCAAGCTTCCCGGTCACCACCACCAGGAGGTCAAGGCGCGCTGGTGGAAAGCGTTCGAGGAGGCCCGCTCACCGGGCGAGGCCACCCGCGAGCTGCAGGGCATCATCGCCGACTACAAGACCGCCTACCCCTCCGCGATGGCGGTCATCGAAACGGACCTCCCAGCCCTCGTCGCTCACCTTCGGTTCCCATCCGAGCACCGAAAGCGAATCAGGACGACCAATCTCCTCGAGAGGACATTCGTCGAGGTCCGCCGGCGCACCAAGGTCATCGGCCGGTTCCCCGGAGAGACCTCAGCCCTGTCGCTCATCTGGGCTGTCTTGGAGCTCACATCCCGCGGCTGGCGCGGCGTGAAGATGAACCCCAAGACCGTCGCGCAGATCGAGCGGATACGCCGTCAGCTGCGCCAGGACCCAGCCCCACCCGCGACGGTCGAGGCGGAGGAGGCGATCGCCGCATAACATCCGCAGCCAGCGGAGCTACGCCTCGGTGAATTCACCCGGGAAACGGGACGCGACCGATCCCAGTTGGCTTCACCCTAGGCATCAAGGTCGCGCCGGCGCAGTCATCCGGGGGTCGTTGCGACCCGGAAATGCCGAAGGCTCAATTGGCGCTGGTCACGGTGTCCACGAAATGAGTAGCGTAGAGCCGCGCACATCAGCGACCGTCACCGCGTACCTCGCGCCAGCTCAAGGCAACTCGGGACCACCGATGTGCTGCTCGTCAAGTCGCCGAGGGCATTGGCTTGCCGCGCAGCCGCTCAAGTAGCGAACACGAAGGCGCCTGCTGGTGTGGTGCGCCCCAAGCGCGCGGCGAAGAGATCCTCGATGGCGTCGGTCGCTCGACCGTCCGGTCGACTTCGCCAGCCAGCTCTCCTTCGACGACGGCCGCTGCTGTCCGGGATCGGGCAAGAGTTCAGGGACGATCCGCTGAAAAGAGCTCGCCGTCCGGAAACGTGGGAACTGTGGGGCAGTCGACTGAGAACGCCCGTCTTTACAGGGCTTTTAGCGTGCTCCGCGACTCACGTAGTCGGTCTACACTGCCCTCTGAGAGGACCTCGACTGTGGCCGCTATCAGCCTGTGGCGGCGGGATTGAGTAGGGATCGCAAGGGTGCTGGAGCTAGCGCCTGCAGCATAAGTCGTGTGCCCGGTGTGGGATGAACCCAGCTCCGTCGACGACCCCTCTGCGCGATTGACCCTGACCTTAGCGTCCATGGTCCTGTCCCTATTTCCCTCCAACATCCCTCTCCCTCTGTTCCCTTCTGCCCTGTTCCCCACTGGATCATCGTTGCCTCGGTACTCGAGCCGAACGTCCGGTGCGAGCACGATGAGAACACATAGCCCAGAGTTTGTCAAGCCCACTTTGGCAATTAATGGGCGTGTGGGCTGTGGCGAGCGAGGCCGGAAACTCCGGCTCAGCGAGCCAGTATCGCAGTGCGTATTGACCGATGACAGACTAGGGGCGAGCCGAAACGAAGTGCGCTTGACATCTATGCAGACCCAGTCCGAGTGTCTTCGCGTGGGCTAGTGGCCACCGTCTACGTGAGTCGGTGGTCACCCGCGCAGGCGTAACAACGCGAGATTTCGAAAAGGAGTTCACGACCGCCGAGGATTGCCTGGTTGCAGCCTTCGAGCACGGCCAAACCCTGGTCGCTCGTGAGATGCTCGCCGCGGTGCAGGGCGAGCACGACTGGCTCACGCGGGTTCGCCTCGCACTGGTGAGCATCCTCGACTTCCTGGACTCAGCCCCGGGCTGGGCACAGCTTCTGGTGATCGAGGGGCCACGCCGCTCAGAGAATGCTAGAGCAAGGCGAAAGGAAGCTCTCGAGCGTCTGGTAGAGCTGCTTGAACGGGGAAGTCCCGAAGCGCCCGGGGGATTGACCCTCCAGGGTGGACTCACAGCAGAGCTCGTAATCGGTGGGGTCTTCTCTGTCGTCAACTCGAGGATGCTCAGACACCGCGGCCTGCCGCTGATCGATCTCGCACCGCCGCTGATGTCATTGATCGTCCTTCCGTACCTGGGCGCGAAGGCAGCAAACGAGGAGTTGGCCAGGCGCCCTCATGCGATCAGCGCAAAACAGCACCTGCACACCGAGCGCCCGACTCGTGCGACCTACCGCACAGCCCTGGTGCTGCGAGCGATCGAGAGCTCACCGCGCTCCAACAATCGCGAAATCGCAGCAGCAGCCGGACTGGGCGATGAGGGGCAGGCCTCGCGACTGCTGTCGCGCCTGAAGCGCCAGGGCCTGATCGAGAACCTTGGCCTCGGCCAAGCCTATGGCGAGTCAAACGCCTGGCTTCTGACCGCAGAGGGAAGGCGCGTGAGCGCCATGCTCGGCACCCAGCTCTCGCTCAAGGTCCGGCGAGAGGCCAAGGCCCCGCGACCGGACGATAGTTCGCACGCGCACACGAGCCCGCGCTCTGCCAACAGCCCGCGGCCTGCCAAGAGCTCGCGTAAAGCCAACAGCTCGCGCCCGCAGGCCAAGGCACGCAAAGCCGGGAGGGCAGGGTGTCAGGGCTAAAGCTTACGAGCCGGCAGCAGCTCACGCCCGGCGAGAACCTTTACCGGCGCACGAGCTCCTTGCTCAGTGCCGGTCAGAGGCGCGCACTCCGGGGAAGCGATCCCGAGAGCGCGCGTGGCAGCACGGCGCGCCGGAAAGGGCCCTCGGCGAGGGCTCTGGCGTCGCTGAACGAACCCGAGAGGAAAAAGGAGTAGTGGACAAGTGAGACATGTAAGGATGCTGGGGCTGTGCCTCGTTACGATCTTCGCGATGTCGGCGACCACGCTAGCCGTTGCGTCGCCAGCGCTCGCGGGCGGCTGCAACCAGGAATGTAAAGAACTGAAAGAAAAAGAAAAGCAGGAAAAGAAAGAACTGAAAGAAAAAGAAAAGCAAGAACAGAAAGCACAGAAGGAACAAGAAAAGGCTGAAAGGGAAAGGATCAAGAGACAAGAACAGCTCGAAGAAGGCAAGGGTGAATGGGCAAAATTTAGCGTGTGCCCGATCCCCGCGCTACGAGCAATATCCGAATATGGCGGCTGCGTTTATGGGGAAGCCGGGCCTGAATCGTTCTTCCAGGCAGGCAAAGTGACCATCCACTTCGTCAAACCGGTCCAGCTCCGCGGAGCCGTATCAGAAAACGAAGAAACCGGGGTGCTCACCTGGTACCCAGCCCTGAACGGCAACACGGTCTCGAAGGAGGCCGAGCCTGGGCCGCCTCTCACTGAAGACATCGACGCCGAACTGCTTCCGGAAGCTGAAAAAGCGCGGTATGAAGCCTATCTCGCTGAAGGCGGTTCCACCAAGGTCACGGCTACGATCGAACTCGCTAGACCGCAGGCGGGCGGGATCTACGTAAACGAGGCGAACCTGCTCACGGAATCAGGTGAAGCGTTCGTGTTCCCGGTCATGATCCACCTGAGCAACAAGTTCGTGGGCGACCACTGCTACGTCGGTAGCACGGCGGAACCGATCACTGTTCCGTTCACTACCGGTGAAACCACTCCGGAACCGCCGAACACGCCAATCCATGGCCAGCTAGGTGAAATTAAGGTCATTGGAGAAGGCAATATCCTCCAGGTCGGAACTTCGACCAAGCAAACCATACTTGCCAACAACGAATACGCGTCCCCCGGCGTGCATGGTTGTGGCCAGAATGGCAAGGCCAACGCGGCCATCAACTCGGCGCTCGGGCTGCCGTCGCCGGCGGGCAGCAATTCGACTGAGCTCATTGGAAGCCTGTTCCAAGCAGGCTACCACGCAGTCGAAGAACGCCTAAGCGTCTAGTAGGCGGGGCAGCAATGGGGATCCCGTCGGACGTTGAGGCGGGATCCCCCACTTTGATCTGACGAACTTGATCAATCTAAAGAGGGAGATGAGAAACGTGAGACGGATAGCTGGCGCGGTCATGGTGGCCGTCGTAGCGAGCGCGGTTTTGGCGTCGGGAGCCTCGGCCGAAGCACCAGAAATAGGCCGCTGCGTCGCTCATGCGGGCGGCAAATACATCAACAACGTCTGTACGAAGGCGGCAAAAGGAACGAAAGTCGGGAGCTTCGAATGGGAATCCGGAGCGATCAAGAAGAAATTCACCGGCACAGGTGGCGCAGCGACGCTCGAAACCATTCACGCCGTGAAAGTGACCTGCAAAACCGAGGCGTCAACCGGCGAATTCACCTCGGCGAAAACGGTGGGCAACATAAACGTCCTGTTCACCGGGTGTGAATCGCTTGGCTACAAGTGCAAGACGCCGAGCTCAGGCGAAGGCGAAATCGTCACGAATCCGCTGGCCGGCTCCCTCGTTTGGGAAAAATACAAAAAGAAGGTCGCGATCGATCTCGTCCCACAGAGCGGTGAATGGTTCGTCGAATTCACGTGTGGCCCGGCGACGGCGAAAGTCAAGGGCTCGGTGATGACCAACATCCCGGTGAACAAATCAGAAGTCAAAGTGACGCAGAAGTTCACCGCCAAAAAAGGGAAACAGAAGCCTGAATACTATTACACGGCCACGGATGAAAAGGTCAAGGACGTGCTGATCAGCAAAATCGGCGGACCGGGTGCTGAACTTGAACAGGCGGGCCAGACGGTCACGAATGTGCAAACGGATGAAGAAGCACTCGAGGTCAATACGATCGTCTAGTCTGAACGCGATGCGCAGCGCTGTGCATGTCGTGCGCCACGGAGGGGGCACTGGCGCACGACTGGCACGGCGTATTGCAGTTCCGGATGCCGGACAGAGATGAGAGGGATGGACGTGGTTCTGAGAGGTGATCGCAGCTATGAGGTTCGGAGCGCCGGTGGCAGGGCTCAAGGGCTTCGCGTCGTGCCTGGAGTGCTCTGCGGCGCCGTCTCGTGGCTGGGCCTCGCGCTGTTCGGTCTCATGGCTCTCAGCCCCGCCGCGCAAGCTCAAACCCAACGCGGCCACGCCTTCGCCTTCGCCTTCGGCAGCGCCGGCGAAGGCGCTGGCCAGTTTCGCTTTACCGGCGCCTTCAAGCTCAGCGAACCGGCTGGCATCGCGGTCGATGAAGCGACCGGCGACGTCTACGTGGTCGACCGCGGCAACGACCGTATCGAGCAGTTTCGCCCGAAGCTGGGACCGGGTGAAGAACTGCAGGGCGAGGAATTCGCCGCGGCCTGGGGCTTTGGCGTCGCAGACGGCAAAGAAGAATACGAGCTCTGCACGGCCAACTGCCGCGCGGGCCTGCCCGGAAGCGGCAAGGGCCAGCTCAAGGAAGCCGGCCAGATGGCGCTCGACAACTCGCCTGGCGGCCGCCAGGAACTGTATGTCGATGTCAACGCCTCGGCCAAACACCCAGACGTCGAGCGCTTCCCGGCGAGCGGCGAAAAGCCCCTCGGCAAGCTCCCGGTCGAAGAAGAAGGCCGCCTCGATGGCATCGCCTCAGATCGGCACGGGGACATCTGGCTCTATCGCGGCGAAGAAGAAGAAGACGGCGAAGTCGAAGCCTTCAGCGACGCAGAAAAACCGCAACGCCTGGAAGAACAGGGCTTCTTCTCGCCCCTGCCATGCCCGAAACCGGGCTTCGGCGTCGACGGCGAAGGGCAGGAGTTCTACCTCGCCCACGAACTGCTGAGCGGCGAAGGCGAATGCCCGGCCGTGCTCGAACGCGAAGCGCTCGAAGAAAAACACAACGACGAAGGAAAGCTGGCGCGCCCGGTGGTGGTTGGAAAGCTGAGCAGCGCCGAAGCACTGGAAGGTGTCTCTGCCTTGAGCGAACTGGAGCGGCACACGAGCACGGCGATAGCGGTCGATCAGGCGAGCTCTGAAAGCACCCCGCTCGGGGCGAGCGCAAATGGCGACGTCTACCTGCAGGAGGGGGACTCGATCGCCGCCTTCACCTCCGCGGGGCAACTGATCCAGCGCTTTGGCTCGCAGCTTGGCTCCGGCGCGGGAATCGCGATCGACTCAAAGGACGGAGTTGTGTTCGCGATCGACCAAGCCACGGACGAGGTCGAGGTCTTCTCCCCGCAGGCGCAGACGCGTCCCAGCGTCGAAGCTCTGTCGGCCCAGAACCTGGCCTCAGGCGAAGTGAGGCTGGCGGGCAAGGTGGATCCCGAGGGACTGGCCACCCACTACTACTTCCAGTACGGCACGGCGGACTGCGCGAGCGATGAAGGCGCCTGCACCGACCTCCCTGCCGCCCCCGGTCAGGAACTGCCCGGCGTGTTCGGCGCTCAGAGCGTCAGCGCCATCGCCAGCGGCCTCGCGCCCTCGAGCACCTACTACTACCGCCTGATCGCAAGCAACGCGGATGGCCCCGCCGAAGGCGCCGAGCGCTTCGCGACGATCACGACGCTGCCTTCCTCGCAGGGGACCCTCGCCGACGATCGCGCCTGGGAGATGGTCTCGCCGCCGGAAAAGGACGGCGCGGACATCGAAGCAATCGCACGGGAAGGAACCCAGATCCAGGCATCGGCCCAGGGCGCTGCGATCAGCTATACCGCCAACGGACCGGTGATCTCCGAACCCGGGGGCAACCGCTCGCCGGAACCGACGCAGGTGCTCTCGGCAAGAGGCCCAGAAGGCTGGTCCTCTCAGGAGCTCGTCACCCCGCACGAAAAGGGCGAGGGCATCGAAGCCGGCGAACCCGGGGAGTTCCGCGCCTTCTCGGCCGATCTCGCGCTCAGCCTGCTGCAGCCCCCGGGCGGCAAAGTCGAACCCTTCGAAGCCCCGCCGCTGGCTCCGGGCGCGAGTGAAAAGACTCTCTACGAGCGCGATGATCCACCGCTGAGCCCCGAAGGCGAAGTGCAGGGAGAAGCTCAAGCGGGCTCAGAGCAGTCCGTCTACTCCCAGGCGAAGGCCAACGCCTCGTTTCTGGCGCCCGGCTTTGAGCCTCTGCTGACGCCCGCGGGCGACAGCGGCGGCGGGAAATTCGGCGGTCAACTCGAATTCCTAGGCGCCACTCCCGACCTCAGCCACGTCGTGTTCGAATCCGGCCAGGCGACGCTGCTTGCCGGCGGCGCACCGGGCCTCTATGAGTGGGGGCAGGCCGGTGGCATACAGCTCGTGAGCATCCTGCCCGACGGGCAGCCCGCAGGTGAAGCGGCCAACGGCATCGCGCCCGAACTTGGCGATGAAGACATCAACGTGCGAAACGCGATCTCTGCCGATGGCTCGCGAGTCCTCTTCTACAGCGCGGGAATAGAAGAAGCAAGCGAAGTCGCCGAATTCCATCGCCTCTACCTACGCGACACCCAAAAGGGCGAAACGCTTCAGGTGAACGCTGCCCAGGGCGTCGAGGAACCGGTTGGCGAAGAAAGCCAGGTCGCCTTCCAGGGTGCGAGCGCCGACGGCTCGAAGGTGTTCTTCACCGACACCGCGCCGTTGAGCCCGGAATCGGCCCAGCGCCCGATCTTCGAAGGCCAGAGCAACCCCGCCGACCTCTATGAGTGCGAAGTCACCGAAGCGGGCGGCAAGCTCGCCTGCGATCTGCGCGACCTCACGCCGAACCCCGCTGGCAGCGGCGAAGTGCTCAACGTGCTCTCTGGGATCTCTGAAGAGGGCTCATCGCTGTACTTCGTCGCAAACGGCGTCCTTGCCCCGGGCGCAAGCCAGGGCGACTGCGAAGCGGAAGGCACGCCCGAGGCCCAGCAGCGCTGCAACCTCTACCTCTACCAGGAAGGCAAGTTGCAGTTCATCGCCTCGCTCTCAGGTGAAGACTCGGGCGACTGGGGAAGCTCCCGCAGTCCATTCAAATCGGCAAGCGATCTGGCGCCGCGCCCCGACCTGGCTGATCTGGTTGCGAGGGTCTCCCCCAATGGACGCTACTTCACGTTCATGTCAGAGCTGCCGCTGACGGGCTATGACAACGAAGATCAATCCCATCCGGGCGCACTCGATGAGGAGGTCTATCTGTATGACTCGGCCTCGAGGCTTCTGCGGTGCGTCTCCTGCAACGCCTCAGGACCCTCCCGGGGAGTGCTCGACACAGAACACTCCGGCGAAGGCCTGGGACTGCTGGTCGATCGTCGTGCGGACTTCGACGGGCAGTACCTGGCCGGGAGCATCCCCGGTTGGATGCCGCTGGGCCTGGATCGCTCGATCCGCCAGCCGCGCTATCTCTCCGATCAGGGCCGGCTGTTCTTCGACAGCCCCGATCGGCTCGTGCCGCAGGCCTCTGGCGAAAAGGAGAACGTCTATGAGTATGAGCCCGATGGCCTCGGCAGCTGTGGCCAGGACAGCGGTTGTGTCGCGCTGATCTCCTCGGGCAGCGCGGGCCAGGAATCGGCGTTCCTTGAAGCAAGCGAATCCGGAGATGACGCGTTCTTCCTCACCTCCCAGGCGCTCGTGGCCGCAGACCACGACACGAACTTCGACCTCTATGACGCGCGCGTCTGCTCGGTGGCCTCGCCATGCCTCTCCTCCGAAGCATCATCGCTGCCGCCGTGTGAAAGCGCAGGCACTTGCAAACCAAACCCCAGCGGGCCGACGAGCTTCGGCGCTCCGCCGACCGGAAGCGTCCCCGGCCAGGGCAACCTCGCTCCCAAGCCGCCTGCGCCCGCGGCCCCCAAACCTGCTCTGAAGCCAAAGCCGCTGACCCGCGCGCAGAAGCTCGCCAGGGCGCTGAAGACCTGTCGCCGCGACAAGCGCAGGGCAAAGCGTCAGGCCTGTGAACGGACCGCGCGCCGGCGCTATGGGACCAGGGGCAAGAGGTCAAAGGCCCCGGTGAAGAAGGCGCTTGCCAAGAGGAGGCACAACTAGATGCGCGCTCACCGCCCAGCCAGGCGCTGTCGCTCGAGAGCACTCGTTCGGGTCGCGCTCGCCGTAGCTCTCACGAGTGCTCTGGCGCTGGCGCTTGGCGCCAGTCCGGCCTTCGCCGGTGTGCTGTGGCGCCTTGACTCAAACAGCGCGCCGACCGACATCGTCCCTGCTCAGCCGGCGCGGATCATCGCCTCGGCCAGCAACGTCGGCGACTCCTCACTCTCGGGCAGCGGTGCCCAGCCGGTGGTGATCACCGACAAGCTGCCCAGCGACCTCGAGATTCCGGAATCGCTCAGCGCGAGCCAGATCGAAGGCAAACTGGAAGCCAACAACCGCCTGGAAGCGGCGAGTGAGCTCGTCTGCTCGGTCGAAGAAGCCGAGCGCAAAGAAGTGAGCTGTGAGACCACATCGATGACTCAGCCGCTGGCGCCGTTCACACAGCTGCGCGTGACGATACCCGTCGAAGCCAGGGGTGGGGCAAGCTCTGGTGAGCAGAACAGCGTCGAGGTCTCAGGGGGCGAAGCTCCCGGTGGTGGCGGGGGTCCCACGGTCGGGCTGCAGCGCCCGGTCGCGATCGCCAGCGAACCCACGCCCTTTGGAATCGAACACTATGAACTGGCACCCGAAGAAGAGACGGGATCGATCGACGCTCGCGCAGGCTCCCATCCCTTCCAGCTGACCACGACATTGGACCTCAACGAGGCCCTGGCTCCAGAGCAGCAGGGCGGGTCAGAGCTCGTGCCCTCGGCCCCGGCCCTGGCACGCAACCTGAGCTTCGAACTGCCCCCGGGCCTGTTGGGAAACCCGCAGGCGATCCCCCAGTGCTCCGATGCGGACTTCTCGAGCATCGGCGCGAACAACGTCAACGCCTGCCCGGCCGACACGGCAATCGGCGTGGCGATCGTGACGCTCAATCTCCCCAACCCTCCGCTGGGGGCCTTCAGCGAAGCGGTTCCCGTCTTCAACCTCGTCCCAGCGCCCGGCGAGCCGGCCCGCTTTGGCCTCGAGGACACCAAAGTCCCGATCATCCTCGACACCTCGCTGCGAAGCAGCGGCGACTATGGCGTCGATGTGCTGATCCACAACACGTCGCAGGTCGCGCAGCTGCTCTCCAGTCGCGTGACGCTGTGGGGCGAACCCCAGAGCCAGTCTCATGACAACTCGCGCGGCTGGGCCTGCATCCGCGGCGTGGAAGTGAACGGCGAAGTCTGCACGCCACCCAGCCAACGTGCCTCGACCCCGTTCCTTTCCCTGCCCACCTCCTGCCTGGGGACCCTCGAGACCGAGATGCGCGGCGAAGCCTGGAGCGGCGCGCAGGCCGAAGATCGCTTTCTCTTTCAAGATGACCTGCAGGAACCCCTCGCAAGCCTTCAGGGCTGCTCCTCGGTGGGCTTTGACCCCGCGATCTCCGTGAGTCCCGCAGAAGAACAGGAAGGCCGCGCCCCCGCGGGGGGCGTGAGCAGCGCCAGCACCCCGACGGGCCTGAACGTCCAGGTGACGCTGCCATCCGAAGAAGCGGGGCTTGCCGAGTCAGCGCTCAGGAGCACGAGCGTTGCCCTGCCGGCGGGCATGCAGCTGAGCCCATCGGCGGCCAACGGCCTACAGGCCTGCTCAGAGGCTCAGATCGGCTATGAAGGAAGGGGCTTGAGTGAAGATCCCTTCGCTTCCGGCACAGAAGAACCGCTTCGCTTCTCCTCCGCCCCACCTGCCTGCCCCGACGCCTCGAAGGTGGCGACGGTGGCGATCAAATCCCAGGATCTCGCCAACGAACTGAAGGGCGCGGTGTATATCGCGACCCAGCAGCAGAACCCCTTCGGCTCGCTGTTCGCGATCTACCTGGCGGCCGAAGACCCGATCTCGGGCGTGCGCGTCAAGCTCGCCGGCGAAGTGTCCCTGAACGAAGAAACGGGACAGATCTCAACGAGCTTTCAGGGCACCCCCCAGGTCCCCTTCGAACGCTTCTCTCTGCACTTCTTCGAAGGCCAGCGCGCCTCGCTGGCGACGCCGCCGCTATGTGGCTCCTACAGCACGCTCGCGACTTTCAGTCCATGGTCAAGCTCTGGCTCTGTCAGCCGCGAAAGCGCCTTCCCGATCACCTCGGGGCCCGGCGGCAGCGCATGTGCCTCGCCGCAGCGCTTCCAGCCGACGATCACGGCCGGCTCCTCGACCACGCAGGCCGGCGCTTTTGCCGCGTTCTCGCTGACCCTGACCCACCCCGACGGCGATCAGGCGCTGCGGACGCTGAGCGTGCACCTGCCCCCGGGCATCGCGGCCACGCTCTCATCGATAACGCCCTGCGGAGAACCACAGGCAGCAGAGAATCAGTGCCCCGCCTCGAGTGAGATCGGGCACTCAACGGCGCTGGCGGGCCTGGGCTCAGAACCCGTCAGCCTGCCAGGTGAGGCCTACCTCACGGGCCCCTACGAGGGAGCTCCGTTCGGGATCGAGGTCTCAACGCCGGCGATCGCCGGACCGTTTGACCTCGGTGTGGTTCTGGTGCGCTCGAGGATCGAAGTCGATCCCCATACCGCTGCAGTCACGATCTCAAGCGATCCGATCCCCACGATCCTCAAAGGCGTACCGGCGCAGATCAAAGCCCTGAACGTCTCAGTCGATCGCCCGAACTTCGAGTACAACCCCACGAGCTGCGCGCCGATGAGCATCGGCGCCACCCTGGGCGGGGCAGACGGCGCGAGTGCGGGCGCCTCCTATCCCTTCACTGCGACCGGCTGCGCCGCGCTGCCCTTCAAGCCCCAGGTCCAAGCCCAGACCCAGGGCAAGACCTCAAAAGCAAACGGCGCCAGCCTGAGCCTGAAGTTCAAAGACCAGAAAGGCCAGGCCAACGTCGCAAAGACGGTGCTGACGATCCCCGCGATCCTGCCGGCAAGGCTCTCGACGATCCAGAAAGCGTGTCTGGCAAAGACCTTTGAAGCAAACCCCGCCTCCTGCCCAGAAGGATCGGACATAGGCTCAGCGATCGTCCACACCCCAGTCCTGAAGAGCCCCCTGACCGGCCCGATCTATCTGGTCTCCCACGGCAACGCCGCCTGGCCAGATGCAGAGCTCGTGCTGCAAGGCGAAGGCATCACGGTGATCCTCGATGGCCAGACGGCGATCAAGAAAGGGATCACGACCTCCTCCTTTGAGGCGGTCCCAGATGCCCCGTTTGAATCCCTTGAAGCAACGCTTCCCGAGGGACCGCACTCGGCCCTGACCACGAACCTGCCGATCAAGGCCAAATACAGCCTCTGTGGGCAGAAACTCTCGATCCCGATGGTCCTGAGCGGCCAGAACGGAGCGGTGATCGAACAGAAGACCAAGGTCTCGGTGCAGGGCTGTGGCGCTGTCAAAGCCACCAAGGCCAAGAAGCTCACGCGCGCGCAGAGGCTGAGAAACGCGCTGGGCGCCTGCAGGCGGCGCTTCAGGCATTCCAAGCGCAGGCGTGAGGGCTGTGAACACAAGGCACGGAAGGCTTTTGGGGTGAAGCACCATGCCGCCAAGCACACCGGCAAGTCAAATGGAGGGGCTCACAAGAGCACGCGCACTGACTGACACACGAGCTTGGGCGCCCTCGCCCTGGGCGCTCGAGAACGCCTCGGTATGGACTCCCTCTCCACAGGCCGAGGACGCACACCCCGCCGGGGCGCGGTCCGCTCCTCAACGACTGGGCCGCGCTCCGGTGTGGGCTCCCAGTTCGATGATGTCGAAAGTCGAGTGGTGCGCACGCGAGTTAGCCAGCTCGCTCGGTGCGGCTCAGCTGCGTTTCGAGCACCAACTTCGATCCCTAGATGCGATCGTGGCGACCCCGTCCGAGGCGAGCCCCAACGGCGCATCGAGGTAGCCGTTGGGAGCTGTTGACAGACGGCAGGCTGGACCGACTCATGCAGGCGTCGGCCGGCCGCTCGGGCGCGGAAATCCGCCCTGAAGCGCGTATATTGAGGACCCTGGGGGCCATAGCTCAGATGGGAGAGCGCCTGCTTTGCAAGCAGGAGGTCACCGGTTCGATCCCGGTTGGCTCCACCATATTGATCGCATTCCAACCCCGGACCCGAGAGCGGGCCGGGGTTGGTGTGCAGTCACGCGTCCGCGCGCGACGGGGACGGCCAGATTCGGCTCCGGCCTCAGTCCGCTCGGCGCGCCTCTCGAGGGCGACCTCGACAGCTTCTCGGAGAGCCTGGTTGGCCTCGGCAACGGCAGCCCGGCGGAGGTCGTCGCCGAGAAGTGTCTCGAATGGCGGTTCGAGTTCGCCGGGTGACGTTGTATTCGTCATCGATGTAGATGCGCTTGAAGAACGCCTGGTTGAAGCGCCGTCGTACCGTGCCAGACGCCGCTTCGTAGGCGGCGTGGCAATCGCCTGCCAGGGAGGTCGCGCCCTGCAAGTTACGCTCCGCTGTGTCGAAGTCGCTGGTGAGGTCTGCGAGGCGTGCTTCGACGCTGGCTAGCTCGCTACTGATCCGCGTCTGTTCCCGCTTCAGCAGGTCGAAGCGGAATGGCGTCCGCGAAGTGGGCGTCGAGCAGCTTGTCCCGCTCGCTGTGGAGTTGCGAAAGCGCCTTTCTTGGACCGCTTTCTCGCCGCCGCCGGAGGGCGAGACGCACTGGACCGTCCGGTCGCTGGCGGAGACGGTCGGGGTCGGTAAGAGCCAGACGCATGCGTTCCTCGCCCAGGCCGATCTGAAGCCGCACCAGGTCCGCTCGTGGCTGACCAGCCTCGACCCCGACTTCGACACCAAGCGGGCCGATGTGTGTGGCCTGTACCTCTCGCCGCCGGAGAACGCGATCGTGGTCTCGCTCGATGAGAAGACCTCGATCCAGGCCCGGCAGCCGATCCGCAAAGAGCTGCCCATGGAGCCCGGCAAGCCGGCTCCGCGCGAGTTCGAGCACAAGCGCCACGACGTCCAGGCGCTGCTCGCCGCGCTGTTGGTCCACACCGGCGAGGTGATCGGCGCGTCAGCGCGCTTTTGCTGGTCGCCGACACCGAGATGGCAGCGGGACGAATCGCCGCTCCTCCCGTCCCACAGCGGTTTGCTTCTGGCGGTGGGGTGGAGAACGACATCTTGCTCTTGGCCGCCCCGTTTGTCTCCGCGGCTCCAGTCAGATTGCCCACCCGGCAGAACGCACCTTCCGCGGTCCGGAATTCGAACATGCTCTCAACTTGCGAGCCGACCGAAAGATGTTCGAGATGCTGATTCTCGAACCAGACCCTCGCGGCGGCTGCAGCCGCGCTCGCGTCGATCAAGCCCGCGCCCAATGCGACCGCCACGCCGATGATGCAAGCGCCTTTGCGCATCCCCACCTCCTCCTCCCGCCTTCGAGTGGGATAATACTCGAGCGTGCGCCAACCGCCCCGACGACAACCTGCGGCGACCACATCGGTCGCCGGCGCTGATCGCATCGGGCTCAGCGCCTATCTCGCAGATCCGCCCGACGGCGCCTCGTCGTCCGGGACAAGCGCTGTGATTTTGCGACGTAGATCACGACATTGACGCCCGCCGCCGACACGAACGCGGTCCTGCTGGCCAGCGGCCTGATGTTTCTATGGGCGCTGTCGCTCGGGGTCTGGAAGTACCGACAGATGGCGCTCTCTGAGGACCACCTCGCGCATCCCTACGTGGACACCGCGCACCGGGCAGCGCTGCTCTACAGCTTTGCCCTACTGCTCGTCGCGACCTTCGTGCAGCTGAGCGGCTTTACCGAACTCATAAACCTAATCGCGGCGGGCGCGATGACGTTCTACTTCTACGCCGCGGTCACGAGCTACGTGATCCACGGCTGGCGGGCGGACACCGAGAACCAGTTCCGCGACCCAGCCGCCACGCTGCATGTCGGGATGGTCGCACTGATCATCGCCGAGATCGGTGGCTGGCTTGTGCTGCTGGCGGGCTTCGCCGACAAGCAGATCCTCTGACCGATGAGCCCTACGGCGACGCTCAACTCAGAACGCCTGTCGTTCGGCTATCTGCTTCGCACACGCGAGGCGGTCATGCACGATCGTCCCGCCGCGGCGCCGTTGCTCGAACTCGGAGAGCAGGCCGAGCAGCTCGGGCTTCGAGGCGATCTGGGCCGGCGACGGACCGCTGGCAAGACCGCGCCATGACACGCTGGCGCTGCTCGCCGCGCTCGCGGCACGAACCAAACGGGTGATGCTGGGAACCGGGGTGCTGCTCGGTGCACTGCGCCCGGCGCTGCTCCTGGCGCAGGCCGCGAGCACGATCGATCTGATCTCAGAAGGCCGGTTCATACTCGGCCTTGGCGCCGGCTTCCCGTTCCCAGAGACCGAACTTCAGTTCCAGGCCATCGGTGTCCCCTATGCCGGTCGAGTGGGACGGCTAGCCGAGACGATCGCCCGTTGCGTCTGCTCTGGCAGGCTCAGGGGGAGCCGGTCGACTACGAGGGCCGTCATATCCGACTCTCCGATGTGACGCTCCAACCCGTGTCACACACGAACGGCGGTCCGCCGTTGTAGCTCGCCGGAGCGGGCGAGGCGGCCGAGCGACGAGTCGGATGACTGGCTGCCATACCTACCCACCCCGCAGCTCTATGAGGAAGGCTTGGCGCGGGTCCGCCAAGCGGCCACCGAGGTCGGACGAGAGGACTTCCCGATACCTGGCCTGTATGCCACCGTCGCGCTGGACAGCACTCGACAACGGGCGCAGGAACGCCTGGCAAATTACATCCAGTCCTACTACGGACAGCCCGTCGAGCTGATCGTGTCGATGCGATCGCAGCCGCCCATCGCCCCACACTGACCGCCCAACCGCGCCCAGGCGGCGGGCTGACTGTCGAAGTCACTTTCCCCTCCACCTCCCTCGACACGAAGCAGATCAACACGACCACACGGCGGCCAGCGCTAGGGACCTCCAGGGGCGCTTAGACGCGAGCCTGAACAAGAAGCCGGTATGCCGCCAGTCAACCTCACTCGCCTACGCCCAGGCCCCCCCGCGGCCTGGGTCGGGCGCTGCGCCCTCGCACTTGGCCCCCTGGCCGGCGTCTACCCAGCTGTCCGCGCCGCCAAGCTCGCCCCCGACGCCGTGCTGGGCAGTACCTGACCGACCTCGGACAGACGATCCCGGGCGCTCGCCGAGGTCGTATCGACTGTCGAACCTCGAGTTGATTCCGGCGTGCCGTTTGTAAGGGCTCGTCCATGCAGGCCACCTCCGACACCACCTCCACCAGGGTCGCCAAATCGCGCGCTCGCCCGCTTATGCGGTCGCCATCGATTGCGTAGCTCGATGGAAGCTCAACTATCGGCCGTCCGCCTGGCTACGGCAGCCCGAACCGTTCAAGCAAGCGCCGCGTCGCGACAAGGTCCCGATCTCGCTCTGGCGAACTCAGCGTTTTCTCTCCGGAGCGATCGAGCGCGCCTTACTCGAATCCACCTCACAATGTGGTCAATACCTCGACGTCATTTCCGTCGCCCATGGCGAGAATGCTCGCGTCGAACGTGACTAGGCGCACGCCGCGGCGACGGGACAGTGTCAGCAGGTGCGCGTCGGTCACCTGCCGATAGCCGGCGATCGCCGGCACGTCACTGTCGCCCATCGAGACGTCATCGGTGAGGAATTGATGGCCGGGGTGTATGCGCAGTGCCGAAAGCACCCCTCGTGCCGCGCTAACGCCGATCGCGCTCGGCAGCACGATCGGGTTGGACGACACCCGCACAAAGCCGCTCTCCGTGATCGGACACGTCGCCCATCCCGCGGGGCCGTTCTCCGCGAACCAAGCGCGCATCGCCGCATGGTGCACGTGCGAGTCCCAAGCCAGCGCGACAAGCGCGTTGACGTCGAGCAGTGCCACTGGGAACGCTCAATCCTCGTCGAGTGCTCGCCGCACCATCTCTGGCGTGATAGGCGGCGTGCCTGCCGGCACGCGGATGACCGGTAGTCCGTCATCGGCCTCAACCCGAGCGGGGGTCAGCCCTCGACGAGCAAGCTCGGAGATAACGGAGCCGAGCGAGCGGTGCTCCTCAGCGGCGAGCTGCCGCGCAAGCGCGACCACGTCCTCGTCGATGTTCAAGGTCGTCCGCACGACATGATGTTAGCGCATCACCGCATCAGCGGCCGTCCTACTGCTGCATTGACCTACCGGCGAGCACCATTCGACCACCAGGCAACCGCGCAAACCGGTTCGCGTTTACTTCGGTTGGCTCCACTCGCAGGATGCCTGCAAACACGCGGTATTTTTCACCGACGTGGTTGCTCGGACGCCTCTCGCTGGCGTCGGATGGAAGCGTCTTGGAAGCCTCTGGGCGCGGACGCCGCCGCTGCACGGCGGATCTGTCCTATTGAGGCGCCTCCGTTCGGTCAGCCCGACCACCGTCGCAGGGAGGGGGCGCCGCTGGTCTGACCGCCGGCTGTCCCACCAGAAGCGGCGCCGAGGCACGAGTCGAGCCCTATGCCTCGCCGCCGCCGAGTCGAATCCGTCAGAACCGGACGACTTTCGCCAGCGTGACTGCCACCTCGGCGGTCATCGGCCAGAGGACCAGGTCCCGGGCGACGAGCCAAAGCGCGGGGTCAGCGCGCGGCAGGTCGGGTCTCGGCACACCTCGATGTATCCGTCCGTGTCGCCGCAAGGCGAGGCCTCATGGCGGGTGCCGGACTGCTGCGGATGCAGCGGGCAGAGGTCATGTCCCTTCTGCCGTGGGACCGCTGTTGACGTCGCGATGCCCGGTGGCGCAGGATTACCTGTTGTTGTCCTCGCCGTCTTCTGTCGCGGAAAACGCTGGCATGACCTCGTGCGCGAACCGTCGCAGCTGCTCCTTGCCGCCAAGCACGGTGAGCAGGATGTAGCGAGCGCCGGCAGCATTCAGCGTCGCCAGCTCGGCGCAGATTTCCTCAGGTGTTCCATAGAGCGCGTGCTCCTCGGTGCCGCCGCTCTTTCCCGCGTAGGCGAGCACATGCGAGCCGCCCTTGCGTGCGGGCGAGCGGGACACGCTCACGGTGCGCTGGGTGAACTTGGCTTGACGAGCAAGAGCGGCTTCGGCGTCCGCCCGATCACTCGCGACATATAGCTGGCGCGCCACGACGACCCCCATCGGATCGAACGGTAGGCCATGCGCTTCACGCTCGGCGCGGTACAGCGTCGTGCGCTCGCCGATCTGCTCCGGGGACGCGTACTGGTCGAGCATGAGGTTGAAGCCGCGCGCGGCGGCTTTGCGGATCGATGCCGGGCTCCCGGCGGCCATCCAGAACGGCGGGTGCGGTCGTTGCGCGGGCGGCGGCTCCACCACGATGTTCTCAAAGCGCCAGAAGCGCCCATGGTGTGAGAAGCGGGAACGCTCGAGCCAGGATCGTGTGACGACCTCAACAGCCTCGTCAAAGCGTGCCTCCGCCTCCTCCGGCGGGATCTGGAAGCCGGTGAACTCGCTGTGGCGATAGCCCTTCCCGACACCGAAGTCGAGTCGGCCGCAGGAGACCAGATCGAGCGTCGCCGCCTGCTCTGCCAGCAGGACTGGGTTGTGCCAGGGCAGCACGATCACGGCCGAGCCGAGGCGCAATCGGGTCGTGCGCATTGCAACGCAGGTGAGCAACATCAACGTGGCGGAGACCTGGTTCCAGCCTGTGAAGTGATGCTCGACCAGGAAGCTCGAATGAAAGCCGAGCTCCTCAGCCTCGACGTTGAAGTCGAGATAGTCGCGGAAGCCTTGGCCGGTCTCGGGAGGAAGATCGTCGCCGTTGGCCTGCGCTGAGCAGAAGAGACCAAACCTCATCGGCTAGGGCCGCGCCACGGCCGACAACGCCGCTCCTTGGGTCGCAGCGGTCGAAGCTCGGCAACGCTCGGTCGACGCACGGATTCGCTGGTCACTACCTACAGCCTCGCGACGCGCCAGGGAGGAGGCTCACTTGGCGGCAGTGCCTCCATTCACGACGCAATGGTACAGCCCAACGGACGGCGAAACCACTCTTGCTAGAGCGAGCGCGACGAGAGGGCCTGGCTCGGCGAGCCGCTCTTGGTGGCACGCTGTCGGCGATGAAGCGCATCGGGCTGTTGGGCGGGATGAGCTGGGAGTCCTCAGCCGAGTACTACCGATTGATCAACGAAGCGACCCTACTGACGAAGTGCCTGCAAGCGGGCATCTTTCATCGTGTCTCCCTGGTCGTGTTGAGACCGGCGACCTGAGCGCGTAGTCAAGCTTTGGTCAAGTAGCCCAGCGGATCGCGGCGCGATCGCGGGCCGAAAGCCGGCCGGCCGTCGAGCATGAAGCAGACCGCGTGCTTGCCGTTGGCGTGACGGACGATGCGGCTAGGAATCAAGACGCTTGGTCGTGGGCGCTCAGGTGCCTGCGTTGTCTCAAGACCAGGCGTGAAGTCACCCAGGGTTGAGACGCCTGGGTTTCGACCCTGCAGTCGCGTGTTGGCTGAGCAGCGAGGACTCGCGCTCGCCGAGAAAAGGAGCACAGCGGCCCGAGACGCCGCGAGTGTGGCGCGTTCGACGTGCGATGATTTGCGTGTGCATCAGCTTGTTGGTTTCTGTGTTGACCGGTTACGAAGCGCCTGTTTCGCACTTGGAGTCGCAGTGTTCTTGGCGCTCAGTCCGCAGCCCCTCGTTGCGGGCGCTGTCGGCGCTTCCCGACACCCCGACGTTTGCCGCATCCCGCGGTTGACCCGCCTTGTGCTGTCCGTCGCGCGCGAACGGGCAGCGAAAGCCGGCTGCGCCATTCGGTTTGCTGGCGCGCGCGTCGAGGCTCCCCGGGTCCAAACGATCCGCAGACAGGCCCCCCGTGGGGGACGGCACGGGCGATTCGTCACTGTGTGGGTGAATCCCGCGTGCAGCGCCTCGGCGTTGGAAGGGCCAGGGATAAGCGAGCCGCTGATCACCGCAGGTCCAACGGAGCTGATCAGCGGGCTGTACATCGTGGGAGGACCCCTTCGTCTGTGGTCCGGACCCCGATGTACGACTCGGCCGGGGGAACCTGGCGCGGGGACCGTTACGGTCCGTGATCCCGACAACGGCACGATCGTGGCCTCCCAAACTGTCGCGAGGAGGCATCTGGCGACGATCCCCCTGGCCCCGGGCACATACTCGATCCAAGGGACGTTCGGGGACGCGACGATAAACGAGCACACGGGAGAATCGTTCCCGACGACAATCCAGATCCTGCCCGGGCAGACTGTTCGTCAGGATGTCTTTCTGAACGTTCCCTAGGACGTGGGCGGCCCGCCCAACTACGGCTAGCTGCTCTGGTGCGCTTCGCTGGAGACGTTAGGGCGAGGGCGTGTGCCGACTGGTCTCTCCCTCCTCGGTGATCGCCTCGCGTACTGCCTGATCGAAGGATCTAGGCAGAAAGTCGAACAGTTCCATTCTCGATGGATCGGTGACGGTCGTGTTGGTGGAGAGACCCTCGATCAACGGCCTCGCGACGCCGGCGTCAACCGGTGTGACGAGCCCGATCCAATGCGACGATAGCCACGGCGTCAGAAGCGGCACCGGGATGCGTGGACGACGGCGCAATCCCAGGGCATCGGCCATCCGGTCGAGCATCTCACCGTAGGTGAGTATCTCGGCCGAGCCGATCTGGATTTCGCGGGAGCGCGTCGCGGCGATGCGAGGGGCATCGACCAGATAGCGCAGCACGTCGCCGATGGCGATTGGCTGGGTGGGTGTGCTGAGCCACGACGGTGCAAGTATCACCGGCAGGCGTTCGACAAGCGAGCGGAGCGTTCGGTCGCTATCCGAGCCGGCCCCCACCACCGTTCCCGCTCGAAACCAAGTTGGTGGCGGTCCCTCATCGCGGAGGATTTCTTCGCCGCGCAAGCGCGAACGCAGATGCTCGGAGGCGGGACGATCGCCCAAACCGCCGAGGTAGACGATCCGTTCGATCTTGGCGGTCGTCGCGAATCTGGCGAAGCTCGCGGCGGCCCTGGCGTCGCGGGAGCGTCAGTGCGCGACGAGGTCCGACGAAACGACCAGCGAACTCACGAGTGACGTGTATCCTCGTGAGTAGATGCTGCGATTGAAGCTGATTGCTCTGTTTCCGTTCCTCTCGCGGTGGATTGAGGCTTCCCCGGCGTGCTGCGGGGCCTGTCCGACCTGCATCGGATTCGCGGCGACCGGGGTGTTGCTCCCGATGGTGTTCGGGACGCACGAGAACGCAGACGACTAACCCACCCGGTAGCGGCTTGGCTATCGCGCGCGTCTGGAGCCGTGCTAACCGCTTACGGCGTAGCGGCGAAGGTGATCCACCTTTGCGAGTCTCGTTAGGCTGCCTGACGCCAGGCGTGGCGTGACTCGCGAGCGCCGTATGTTCGCGGCGGGCGCTTGATCTCGGCGACGGCCTTGGGGTTCATCTTCACGCCGCGCCAGCCGCGGAGGAGAGCTCGAGCACGGCCGAGATGAGTGACAGTGCGGAGGTCTCGCCGGGAAGCGTCTGGTCGAGAGCCTCGTGAGCGTGTGGGGCGATAGCAGAACCGCGCGGATGCGGGCACTGACGGCTGGCTGACGGAGGTTAATGACCCTCTGGCGAGCCGGCGTGACCTCGATGAGGTTGGTCGGGGCCTTCCCCAGCCTCGCGACGACGCTCAGCTCGACGCTTCACACGCAGAGATTTTCGCCCTCCCGCTCGACTGTGTTCGAGTCTTCGTTGCCCGCCTTGTCGCGGGCCCGCACGACGAAGTAGTAGGTCTTGATCTCTGGCAGTCGCGGCGTGTCGAAGAACGTAACCCCCGGGGCGCTCGTGTACGTCGGCTTGCGGAAGTGCTCACCGCCAGGCCTCGTCGCGCGGTAGACGTTGTAGACGATTTCGCTCGGCGGAGTGTTCTTGTCAGTGGCCGCTTCCCATTCGAGGTGGTAGCTCGTCTTCCCGTGCATACGCACCGGGCCGGGGATGCAGGTAGTCGCTGACTTCACCCCTGCGAAAGTGGGTGGCTCGGGTTCTGTCGCCTGCGCCGAAGCGGCGAGAACGAGCAGCGCCGAGACGCACCCCGCAAGGCAGCTTGTGGATCGAGCGCTCATGGGTAACACCGCCTTCCTTCCCCCGTTGACCGGTCGGGGGCCGCAAGTCTAGCAGCGCCTCTCTCCATCCGACCCTGGCCTCTAGCGCGCGGGTCAGGCGGGACGACAATGGACCGCATGCAGGCAGCAGCGATGTCTGTGGGCGCGCGTATGTCGCAACGGAAGCGTTCGTCCGCCGTTGAGCCGACACGACCGCTTCCGCGCAGGAGCACGAAGGCTCATCGCTCTGTCTGAGGCAAGTGCGATGGATGAAACCCAGGCGTCTCGTTGGCTGGCGACTCGGCGCCTCGGCAGCGGCCGTTCGGACCCCGCGTTGCCTGACGAACGCGACCGTTCGGCGCAGGCTAAGAGGAAGCTGGGCGCTCAGCGCGCCGCGTCTCCCCTGGTATAGAAGGAGCTGACCAGCTCGCCAGGAGGTTGAGCGCCTCCTCAGAGCGGCTGCCTGCATCGGCTGTGTACCCGGCGAGCGTCAGGGTGCTGTCGGCGGCGAGGTTGAAGACCTGAGGAGGAAGCATGAAGATCACACGAACCAGCCTTGAGACCGCGAAGGGACCCGCCGATTGGTTCACCGGCGACGTCTACGTCGACACCGCCGCCGAGTCGGCTACCAAGAGGGAGATATGAACACCATCACACTCAACAACGGCGTCGAGCTGCCCGCGCTCGGTCTCGGCGTCTTCCAAACGCCTCGGTCATCCCGAAGTCCACCAAGACGGGCCGCATCAAAGAGAACATCGACGTTTTCGACTTCGAGTTGTCAGGCGCCGAGATGGCAGCGATCGACGACCTGGACACGGGTCGTCGCGGCGGGCCCGAGCCGGACGCAGTCACTTTGGAGGCTTTCGGCCGCGACATTCCGGAGGACTGAGAACGACCTGCGTCCTCGCGCGGGTGCGGGAGCCGAGCACGCTTCATCGTCGTGTGCTCGCCCCAGGCCCCCAACCGCAACCGGGCCATTCTGAGAACGCTAGCCGCAAAGCCTCTATTCGCGCTTTGAAGGTTTAGTGCCAGCCCCACCCGCGTCCACTCGAGCAGCCCAGCGAAGCTCGACGGCGGCGCGGTGCGTGCTGGTGGTACGTGAGCGTCGTCGGCGGGCGTCAGGCGCGGGCAGGCGCCGCGAAACGCCGTCGAATTTCTGACTCGGGACACTAGATGCCGAATCGCGTCTGGAAATCGACGACGAATCCAAAGCATTGCAGAGACATAGCGCTTCCAGGCGACACTGACCGCCAGCACTATTGGTGTCCTCGTGCGTCGCTGGCTCGGTCCAACGGTGCTCCGAGAGCGTGACTCACAGGCTGTCGAGAGGCACGCCGATGATGTTCAGCCTGCGTGTCAGCCCATCGAGTGCGAAGGCGCGCAGATCGTCTGCTGATGCTGACCGGACCCCGTTCATGGGTCCACCGGTTGTGAGAGTCGGTGGGTGTTGTTCTGTTGCAGAGTAGGGGTGTCGCCGCCTCGCGGAGTGAGCCCGTAGGGCGAGCGCAGCGAGTTGGCGAGCTGCTCGTGCTGGGCCCTCCAGGCGCGGACGAACCGGGCGGGTGACTTCATCCCGAGCGCCGAGTGGGGTCGGTTCGCGTTGTAGTCCTGGCGGTAGTCCTCGACGAGGACCTGTGCCTCGGCGAGGCATGAGAACTGCTCGACGGCGAGCAGCTCGTCACGAACCCGGGAGCCGAAGGACTCGACGTAGGGGTTCTGCCATGGCGAGCCGGGGTCGATGTAGCTGGCGCCAGTGCCGGAGAAGCGGCACCAGTCCTTCAGGGCGTTCGCGGTCATCTCCGGGCCGTTGTCACAGCGAACGAACTGTGGCGAGCGGCCCCGGGCGATCGTGAGCGCTTCCAGGACCTCGACAGTCGCGTCCGCATCGATGCTCCGCGCGCACTTGATCTCCAAGGCCTCGCGGGTGAACTCATCGACGACATGCAGCAGCTTCAGGATGTGCCCGTTGGCGGTCTGGTCGAATTGGAAATCGAACGCCCACACATGGTCGGGGCGCTCGGCCCGTAGCCGGCTCGCGGGGACCGCGGAGTCCCCGAGGCGCTGGCGCTTTCGGCGGCGCTGCGGGACGCGCAGGCCCTCCTCGCGCCAGACGCGCTGCACTCGCTTGCGGTTTATCTGCCAGCCCTCGCCGACGAGCTCGGCGTGCGCGCGGCGATAACCCCAGCGTGGCCGCTCGCGAGAGAGCTTGCGCAACCTGGCACGCAACCTTGCGTCATCGCACGCCACGACCGGCTCGCGGCGCTGGGTTGAGCGGTGCTGCCCGGCCAGCTGGCACGCCCGCCGCTGTGAGACACCCAGCCGGTCCTGGAGCATCAGGACCGCAGAGCGTCGACGCGACGGGCTCACCAGTTTCCCTTCGAAATCTCCCTGAGAGCCAGGTTCTCCAGCTCCTTGTCGGCGACCAGGCGCTTGAGCTGGGAGTTCTCTCGCTCGAGCTCCTTCAAGCGCTTCACGTCGTCGGCCCTCATCCCGCCGTATTGCGCTCGCCAACGGTGATAAGTCGCCTCGGACACTTCCAGCGCCTTGCAGACCTCGGGCGTCTCCGTGCCCTCGGCCAGCATCCGGTCGGCCTCCCTGAGCTTCCTGACGATCTGCTCCGGCGTGTGTCGTCTGCGCTTCACGTGATCGGTCCTCCTCTCGCCCATTTTGCATGGGCAGAAGGACTCTCACACGAGGCGGACCGAATCTAAGGGGTCGGGCCAATGCGCCCAGGACCGACGTGTCCGCTCCGGTCGGCGGCGTCAGTGACTCGGCGACGGCGGGAAGCAGGTCGCGCAGCGTCTCGCGTAGGACACCACCCATGCCGGCGTTTTCGGAGATGGCTTGGCGCAGGAACCAGATGCCGTAGCCGATGTGGCGGTGCTCGTCGTGGTGGATCTTCGTGTAGCCCGCCACGAATCCCGGCAACAGGCTCTCGCGTTGCATGAAGCGAGTCGAGAACTCGAACGTCGTCAGTCCGAGCGTGGCCTCGAGGATCAGGTGGTAGATCGTCACGAACGCCACCTTCGCGGCGACATCGCCGGGGTTGGCGAGGAGCCGGTCGTGAGCTGCGACGAGCTTCTCGTCGAAGATCGTGCGAAACGCGGGGGAGACCTGCTCGCGGGCACGCTGAACATGCGCGGCGATGAGCGCACGCTCTGAGACGACCTCATCCTGAAAGCGGGCGTAGAACTGCATGTGCCTTGCCTCATCGACCTGCTGGGTGGCAAGAAACGTGACCTCCTCCTCGCTCCCGTCCGCTCCGACGAGCCCGGAGAACTCGGTGGTGATGCGCTCCTCGGCGACCATCAGCGAACCCAACACGAACGACACGAGCGAACGGTCCGCCATTGCTTGCCATTGCTCCCTATCGGTGGACAGGTCGATGTCCCATGGGCTCCATTGGCTTTCCTCCCAGTGGCGGTAGAGCGTCTGCGGGTCGTCCAGATGAACCTCCTGCCTTGCCTCGCTCATAGGGGGGGCTCGCTCGGCTTGCGGGCGCGGATGATGGCTGATCCGGCCTGTGCGTGTACGCGGTGTGTCTCGCGTATCTCGACATCGGTCAGGCCCACGTCCACGAGCGCTTGGGTGAACTCTCGGCGGGTGAGCGCCCCGGCGATGCAGCCGGTGTATGCCTGCATGTCGGCGCGGGTCGCGTCGTCCATGTTCTCGTCGGCGATCACGTCGGAGACGGCGAAGCGTCCGCCTGGCCGTAGGACCCGTGCGACCTCGCGCAGGACCTTGGGCTTGTCGCCTGAGAGGTTGATTACGCAGTTCGAGATCACCACGTCAACGCTCGCGTCGGGGAGCGGTATCTCCTCGATGTAGCCCGTGTGGAACTCAACGTTCTCGGCGCCGGCCTTTGGGCGTTTTCGCGGGCGAGGGCAAGCATCTCGTCGGTCATGTCGAGCCCGTGGGCTTTGCCGGTCGGCCCGACGCGCTTGGCGGAGAGCAGAACGTCGATGCCGCCGCCTGAGCCGAGGTCGAGCACGGTCTCGCCCTCGTGCAGTTCGGCGACGGCGGTGGGGTTGCCGCAGCCGAGGGACGCGAGCTTGGCGGTGTCGGGTAGCTGTTCCTGGTCGCCGAGGGCGTAGAGCGCGGCGCCGAAGACCTCGCCGTCGCCGTCGAATGTCTCGACCGGGGCGGAGCAGCCGGCGCCGGGGCGGGTGCTCGTGACCTGGACGGCGGCTGCGGCGTAGCGCTCGCGTACCTTCTCGTGTATGTCGCCCGCTTCCGTCCCGCTGGTGTCGGCGACGCAGCCGCAGCCCTCGCCATATCTGGGGTCGCAGCACTCGGTCTTGGCGCTCGACTCACAACACGTCGCCTGCGCCTCGGGCGCGCAACAGGAGCTCGCGGTCGTCTCAGCGGTGCTGGTCAGCTCAGCCATGCGGATAGCTCCTCTAGTGCGTCGGGGATGACGTAGTAGTAGGCCCACAGGCCCTTGCGCTCGGAGTCCACGATCCCGGCAGCGCGCAGCTTGCCGAGGTGGTGGGAGAGCGTGGGCTGTGAGATGTCGAACAGTGGCACGAGCTCGCAGACGCAGACCTTGCCGGCGTGCTTGCGCAGCAGGTCCACGAGTTGCAGGCGGATCGGGTCGCCGAGGGCCTTTGCGACCTCGGCCATGCGTAGCGCCTGCTCGCGCTGTACGTCGGGGTAGACGACGGGCTCACAGCAGGGAGCACCGTTGGCGCGCTTCTGCTTGGGGGATAGCTCCAAATCGACAGGCATCTATCTACTTATATCAATAACACTCACGTATGTCGATGTAATACGATCCGCGCCATGAACGCGCCCCCGCTCGCTCGCCGCCTGCTTGCCGAGCTGCTGGGCTCGGCGTTCCTCGCCGCGCTCGTGATCGGCTCGGGCATCGCGGCGCAGACGCTCTCCCCGAACGACGTCGGCTTGGAGCTGTTCGAGAACGCCGCCGCCACGGCCGCGGGCCTTTACACGATCATTCTCATGTTCGGCCCGGTGTCCGGCGGGCACTTCAACCCGGTCGTCTCGCTCGCGGACGCGACCTTCGGTGGCATTCGCTGGCGCGACGCGCTCGCATACATCCCCGCACAGGTAGCCGGCTGCGTACTCGGTGCGATCGTCGCGAACGGGATGTTCGCGCTAGCCGCTATCAACATCTCGACGCACCACCGGGCCTCGCCCGCGCACCTGTTCAGTGAGGTGATCGCCACCGCCGGTCTGCTGCTCGTCATCTTCTCGCTCGCGCGCACCAAACGCGCAAACACCATTCCCGCCGCCGTCGGCGCGTACATCGGCGCTGCCTACTTCTTCACGAGCTCCGCCAGCTTCGCCAACCCCGCGATCACCGTCGGGCGTATGTTCTCCAACACCTTCGCCGGAATCGCGCCCGCATCCGTACCCGGATACGTCCTCGCGCAGCTCGCTGGGGGCCTCGCGGCGCTCGCGCTGCTGCAAGTCCTCTACCCCGATGTGACACCAGCCGAGGCAGAAGAGATCCTCCTGCCACACCACCAGGAGGCGTCCGGCTGATGGCGAGGGTTCTGTTCGTGTGCCTGCACAACGCCGGCCGTTCGCAGATGAGCCAAGCCCTATTCGAGCTAGCCGCCGCCGGACGACACACCGCCATGTCCGCCGGCACCACTCCCGCCGAGCGCGTCCACCCCGAGGTCGTGCAGGTCATGCGCGAGATCGGCGTCGACCTAGCGGACCGCCGACCCCAGCTGCTCACCCGCGAGCTTGCCGAGCAAGCGGACCTGATCGTGACGATGGGCTGCGGCGACCAATGCCCCTATATCCCGGGCAAGCGCTACATCGACTGGGACCTCCCCGACCCCAAGGGACGCCCCATCGCCGAGGTCCGCGCCACCCGCGATGACATCGAGCGGCGAGTCACAGCACTAGATGCCGAACTGGACGCAAAGAAGTAGTCCGCTCCGGCCTGAGTAAGCGACATTGCGCCTAGACGGGGCCGAGCCTGGCCACGCCGATGTAAGGGGACTCAGCACTGGTTGGGCAGGACGCCGCTCGGCAGGAGCGCGGGCGGGGCGGCCAGTGCTGAAGAGCTGACATCGGCCGACGGGACCGGGCATGGCGACCCAGCGGGGGAGGACTTCAGCAGCGCGCAGTGGGAGCGCCGCGCCGGCAGGCTGTCGCAGCTGCATTTGAGCGCTGCCGCAGAACAGGCCTGGCCCCCGTCGTGCTGGTCAGCGGGTTGCTGCTGATCGGGCTGGTCGCAAATCGCGACGGTCTCTTCGAGCACTCCGGGCGTTTCTTGCAAGGCCTCGCAGGACCGCCGGTGGTGCTGCTCGCCGCTTGCGTCATCAACTGCACGCCCGAATCCCCGACAACCCGGTACTTGAAGCCATCTCCGACATTTCGGGCAACCTTCGCCGCACCGGTGGCCTCGCGATAACGGCTGCGGGTCTCGGACGCCGTCATGGTCTCACCGTCATGCTCTCGCAGGGCGCCGCATGGCAGGTGAGATCAAGCAAAGACCCCGGCTCACTACCATGGGCCCGTGAGCGGCCAGAGAGTGCCCGGTGGGGTGGTGCATAAGCTGCCCGCGGACCTGCGTAAGGCGCTGATCGCCAACAGCACGGCACTCGATGCCTGGAAGGACATCACGCCCTTGGCCCGCAACGAGTTCATCTGCTGGGTCGAGGACGCCAAGCAGGACAGGACCAGAGAGCGCCGCATTCGGCGGACCCAGGAGGAGCTGGAGGAAGGCCAGCGCCGGCCCTGCTGCTGGCCGGGGTGCAACCACCGCGAGCGCACCGGCAGGTAGCGTCCCCGCGTAGGACGATTCGTCGTCTCTCCCGGGGGCCTCCTGTGCGGCTCCTCCGCGGGAGGTCCCACCCGGGGCCTTGCGCTTTACCTCGACGAGGCCGACAAGCTCGCCGACCGGTGTCGACGTCGTCGATCTCGCGATTCACACCCCCGATCTCGACGACGTGTTCTTCGCGCTCACAGGGGGAGATGCTGACGCAGCGGGATCGAGAACACAAGAGGAGGTCTACCGATGACCAGCACATACGCGCTACGCGATTCGACCACCATGCTGCGGCGCGACCTGCGCCATTTGCAGCGCTATCCCGGGCTGTCCCTGTTTCCGATCCTCATGCCGGTCGTGTTCCTGCTGCTGTTCGTGTACGTCTTCGGCGGCACGCTCGGCAACGGAATCACGGTCGGTCGCGGGCGCGGCACCTATATCAACTTCCTCACCCCCGGAATGCTGCTGTTCACCGTCGCCGGCGCGGCTCAGATCACCGCCATCTCCGTGGCCAAGGACATGACCGAGGGCATCATCGCCCGCTTCAAGACGATGCGAATCTGGCGACCCGCCGTGCTCGCCGGTCATGTCTTCAGCAGCCTGGTCCTGACTCTGATCAGCCTCGCCATCACGATCGCGGTGGCGTTGCTGATCGGCTATCACGCCGCCGCCGGCCCGCTGCGCTGGCTAGGGGCCCTTGGGGTTCTCGTGCTGCTGGCCGTA
Organism: uncultured Solirubrobacterales bacterium; assembly: GCA_963706765.1. GTDB lineage: Bacteria > Actinomycetota > Thermoleophilia > Solirubrobacterales > Solirubrobacteraceae > Palsa-744. The sequence goes on from OY970168.1 coordinate 1,834,621, forward strand.
GCGCTGATCTGGCTGTCGGTCGCTCTCGGCCTGCTCGCGAAGAGCGTCGAGACCGCGAGCAACATGCCGATGTTCCTCGTCCTCCTGCCGTTCCTCGGCAGCGGCTTCGTGCCCGTCGCGTCGATGCCCGCCAGCGTACGCTGGTTCGCCGAAAATCAGCCGTTCACCCCGATCACCAACACCGTGCGCAGCCTGCTCGCCAACCAGCACGTCGGCAACGTCGGCGTCAAGGCGATCGTGTGGTGCCTCGCGATCACCGCCGCCAGCTATCTGTGGGCCAGGTATCTCTACAACCGCCGACCCGCCAACTAGAGACATCCCGTCAACCCAGCCGGTCGTTGGGCACGGCTGTGCCATCTGTGAGATTGACGGTGCTCCCGGAGATGTCGACGCTCTCGACCTCGGCCAGGCGAAAGTCGATGCCGCCGCGAAGCTGTGCATGGCGCGGGCGGACGATCTCACTCGGCTCAGCGAACCCGAAGGGAACGAAGAGCAGGCCGGGCTGGTAGATGTGGGCGTCGTCGCGGTCGATGACCGTGATGCTGGCCGCCTCGCCATAGGCGCTGCAGCCGGTTGGCGAGAAGCGTTCCGCCGGTTCCCCCGCCGAGAATTACAAGCCCATGGGTCGCTGCCGATCCTCGCTCGGAACGCGTGCCGTGCCCCGAGTCTGCGTTGCCAAGCGTGCGGGCTCATGCCGCGTCCCTTGAGCGGCGCGGCGTAAGGTCGACCCGCTCCTCGAAGGCAAAACCCGTTTCGAGCGCGCGGCGAGCAGGGCAGGTGTCGGCGACTCGCTGCAGACGCCTCTGCTGGTCGGGCGTGAGGTCGTCGGGAAGGTGCAAGGCGATGCTGATGCGACAAGGGACGCTCTCGCTGTCATAGCTGACGTCGACGACTATCTCGCCGATGTTCCAGTCTCGGTTCTGCGCGTACATCGAGATCATCGTCGCAACACACGAAGCGAGCATCGCAGGGAGGAGCTCGTGCGGTGCGGGCCCCTGGTCGGTGCCGCCGAGGCGTTCAGGCTCGTCGGTCACAATGACATGGCGGCCGTTGACGCCAACCTCAAACCTTAGTGTGTCGCCCATGCGGCGGGCTGTGGCGGTCATGCTCATCAAAGGTCCCTCTTTCTCGTCGGTCAAGCGTCGTCCCGATCATGCCTGCGCGCTACCAAGGGCACATCCGGCGCAACTACTCAGCGCCGTCCGTAGCTGAGCACACAACTACAATAGCGCACAACCGTATAGTTGTGATATTGTCCGGGTCATGCCGTCAGCCACCAAGCACACCGCCACGACCGTTCCACACCCGCTGCCTGCTCCGCTGGTCGAGTTGATCGCCGAACGCTTCCGTGTCCTCGGCGAGCCGATGCGCATTCGCCTGCTGGACGCGTTGCGCGAGGGACCGGCCACCGTCCGGGAGCTCGAGCAGGCGACCGATGCCTCGCAGCAGAACGTCTCCAAGCATCTCGGCGTGCTGCTGCGCAGCGGGCTCGTGAGCCGGCGCAAGGACGGCAACTTCTCGCTCTACGCGATAGCCGACGAGGGTGTGTTCGAGCTTTGCGAGCAGGTCTGCGGCGGCATACGCCGACAGCTGGACGAGATCGACGCACTGCTGCAGGGAGGGGCCGACCAATGAGCGCAATCGCATGCGCCGGACACGCCGCAGACACCGCGCTGCGCTCGGCTCCCAACCCGCGTCAACAGGCGGGCTGGTGAATACAGCGACGGCACCCCGCAGCGCCGCGCCCCCGCGAGCGCCGATGGAGCAGAGAGTGAACCTGGGGCCGATCGGTCGCCTCGGGCGCTACACGGCAACGCATTTCCGCACCGTGCTGGTGGGATGGCTGGTGGTCGCCCTCGCGCTCGGCTTCTTTGCACCGCGGGTAGAGACAGCGCTCTCCGGCGCCGGCTGGGAAGCGAGCGGCTCGCAGTCGGCGCAGGCCCGCAGGCTCATCGAACGCGATTTCGCGGGGCTGGGCAGCTATGGCCTCATGACGGTCGTCTACTCGCCGAGGCAGACAGTCAGCTCACCGGCCTTCGAGGCGGCGATAACACGGGTCGAACAGACGCTTGGTGCCGACCGCGCAGTCCGCACTGTGGTCGGGCCCGCTCGAGGGGTCTCGATCTCCCGTGACGGTCACACCGCGATCGTGCAGGCCGGCGCTGCGCAGGACCCCAATGAAATGGTCGCCGCAGCCAACAGGCTCAAGGGCACGCTTCACGGGCTCTCCGCGAACGGCGTGACGGTCGACCTCACGGGAGCCGCCGGCATGTGGTCGGACTTCAACGCCGCCAACCGCGCGGCGATGCTGAAATCCGAGGTGATCTCATGGCCGGTGACGCTCGGCATCATGCTGCTCGCGTTCGGCTCGCTCGTCGCCGCCGGCCTGCCGTTGATGCTCACGATGGTCGGCCTGCTGGCTGCGGCCGGCTCGCTCTACCTGGGCACGTTGATCATGCCGATCTCGATTTGGGCGATGAACTTCGCGCTGATGTTCGCCCTGGCGCTGGGCATCGACTACGCGCTATTCGTCGTGATGCGTTTCCGCGGCGCGCTCTTCGGTGCAAAGCTCGGCGCGCTGGAGGCCACAGCCGTGACCATGGACACCGCTGGCACGGCCGTGCTGTTCAGCGGCGTGACCGTGTTGATCTCGTTGACCGCGGTGATGCTCGTCCCGAGTCCGGCGTTTCGCAGCATGAGTCTCGGCATCATGCTCGCGGTCATCTTTGTGCTCGCGGCTACGCTCACTCTGCTTCCAGCGGTGCTTGCCAAGCTCGGCCCCAAAGTCGACAACCTGTCGTTGCCGTGGGCGCACTCGGGTGAGCATCGCTCACCGTTCTTCGCCGCCTGGGGCGAACGGCTGTGGCGCAACCCATTGCGCTACGGCGTCCCGGCGCTCGTGGTCCTGCTCGCGCTGGCCTACCCCGTAACGCAACTGAAGACCTCGATGCCCTCGATCAAGGTCGTCCCCACCGGCGACTCCTCGCGCATCGGCTACGAGCAGGTCCAGGCGGCGATGGGACCCGGCGCCACCGGCCCTCTGCAGCTGGTTACCTCGGCCAGCCAAGCCACGGAGGTCGCCCGCACTGTCGCGGCCGATCCGGGCATCGCCCAGGTGATGCCGACCCAGCCCGGCGGCCGCGGGCTCGATGTTGTGACGGCGATACCCCGTGAGGATCCGTCGAACCCCGCCGTCGGAGCCACTGTCGAGCGGTTGCGTGCGCACGTTCCTGCCGGCGCGCTCATCGGTGGCGCAGCGGCAGAAAATCACGACCTGCAACAGGTGCTTTCCGCAAAGACCTCCATGGTGATCGGGGTGGTGCTTGCCCTGGGGTTCCTGTTGCTGCTCGTCGCGCTGCAGGCGCCTCTGCTCGCGGCCGCCGGCGTACTGACCAACCTGCTGGCCACCGGCGCGGCATTCGGCGTGTCCAAGTGGATCTTCCAGGACGGAGCTATGCACTCTTTGCTCGGGTTCCAGCCCCAGGGCTTTCTGGACGCGTGGGGCCCGGTGTTCTTCTTCGCGATGATCTTTGCGATCTCGATGGACTACACCGTGTTCCTGCTCTCCTCCGCCAAGGAGCACTGGGATCGCAGCCACAACGCAAGAGACGCGATGGTGGGAGGCGTCGCGCACTCCGGCAGGGTGATCTTCGCCGCCGCCGCAGTGATGGTCGCGGTGTTCTTCACCTTCGCTCTCTCCGGACCGCTGCCGCCCAAGGAGATGGGGATCATCCTCGGCGTCGCCGTCCTGCTCGATGCCACGCTGATCCGCCTGCTGATGCTCCCCGTGCTGCTGCGTCTGATGGGAGCCCGCGCGTGGTATCTGCCCCGATGGGCGCGGCGTATCCTCCCCGACGTCCGCTTCGGGCATGCTTGAGACCCACCGCTGAAGTCGGCTGCTTAGCGTCGGCCGGCTTGGGTAGAGGAAGGGCAGCCCATTCCGCAACGCGTTTATCGCGCACCCCGGTTGGGTATCGAAAGGGTGAACGAAGGATTACGATAGGGGGTGTCCTGTGGGACTCCTAGAGTTGCTGTTGGTCGTATTGGTAATTGCCGCTATCGCAGGCGGAATTGGTGTCAGTCCGTTGCTGTGGCTGCTGCTTGTTGTCGCGCTGGTGATCTTTCTCACAGGCGGCGGGTTTGGCTATCGCACAGGCGGGAGAATATAGCGATGTCGATCGGCACATCGATATTCTTGATAGCTGCTGGCGCGATAATTCGGTACGCCCTGACCTTTCATGTGTCAGACGTGTCGCGGCCCGTGGTCGGCTTGATCCTCATCATTGCCGGCATTGTCGGCGTGGTGTTGTCGCTGATCTATATGGCCACTGCCCGAGGCCGTGTAGTTCGCGGCCCGTATGAAGAACGGCGTTTCTAAGCACCAGACCGCCATCGGGCCTGGCGGCGGGGTCGCCGGTCCGCTGTCCCTTCTGCGGATCGTCAGACCGGGCGCGGTCCACGGCTTTGCCGTGGACCGCGGCTCGCTGCTCTTGGAGCGTCTCGTTCTCGTTTGGTGACGACCCTCCCACACCGGCGCACGAACCCGAGGTGTTGGCCGATGTCTCGGCCGATACGCACCTTGACAACTCGCGGTGACGACCGGGTCCCGCTACTCCCGCATCGCTTTCTCACGGACCGGCTGGGCGATCCCGATGAGGTTGCCCTCGCTGTCGTAGAAGAACGTGCCCAGCTCGCCCGTGCCCTTGCTCGGGTAGTTGTCGGGGGCGGCGACCGTGTCGCCGCTGACATCGAAGCCAGACATCGCGAAGTGCTCGAACATCACCCCCCGGGCCCGCAGATCGGCCAGGGTCGCCTCGAGGTCCTCGACCTCGAATGCCATCTGGGTCGATGCCCCCCAAAGGCGCCCCCGCCGAGCTGAAGAGATGGAACTCGGTCGGGCCGCACAGGTAGCGCAGGCCGCCGGTGCGCTCCTCGACCGGCTCGAGCCCAAGCTTGTCGCGGTAGAAGGTGCGCGCCCGCTCGAGGTCCTGAGCGGGGAGCTTCGTGATGGTCTGGGCGTTGCTGAGCGGTCCGGGCATGGCGTCTCCTCGGGGGGATCGCGGGGTTGAGCACGAGACTGGGCGCCGGCGGCGAACTCAATCGAATGTCGACGCCCTATTTGCCGCTGACGTTCTCAGGGGCGGCCACGGAGAGCTACGACGGTGCAGCGACTTGCGTTACGAAACCGGTTAGGAAGGGGCGTGCTCAGCGGAGCGGCGGTCAACTTCGAGTAGGCCGTCACCATCGCTGGTGATCGTCTCGGCGCTCTTCGCCGAGAGTGCCCGAGACCACTCCCTGGACAGAGCGGCGGCCTCGCGTCAAACCACGTCGGTCGTTCGGGATTGACACGCGCCACCTTTGACGCATAGTGGCACGGCGCCGACCGGCGAAACTGCCGGTCGGCGCCGCTGATGACCGTCTGAGCTTGCCTCGCAGGTCACGGCCAGACCCTCAGGGCGACTGCGGATCAGGCGGCCGGTTGGTCAGGACGACGGCGGCGGAGGCGAGGTCGGACCGTACGCCAGGCTGAAGCCATCCTTGTCGGCATCTGGCAGCGACGGCGACGCGATGATGCTGGTGCCTTCGTTGTTGACCATGAAGACCTGGTAGAGCGTCTGTTTCTTGGATGGCTTCAACAGGCGCTTCTTCGGCGCCTTCCCGGCCTTCGTGCCGTACTTGCCGGGGTCGAACATCACATTCGTGGTGTCGGTCAACGTCGCGAAGTCCGACACGCTTTCGCAGCCGTCAGCGATGCAAGGACGCTCGTGGACGGCCTCGACGCTCCCGTGACTGGAGCCGCTGTAACTGACCGTGCGCTCCTGCGTCTGGTGGGTCGTTTCGTCGGCGACCTTCATTTCCCAGACGTTCGCGCTGATTTCCTCGACTGTCGTCGTGATCGTGTCGCCGGCGTGGATCGCGAGCGTGAGTGGATCCTCCGCCGCCGGCAGTATCTCCGTCCAGGCGCCATATGTAGCTTTACCGTTGACGTTGTCGGCTTCGGTCCCGGCCTGGACCAGCGTGCCGTCGCTCCAGCCGCCGATCCCTACCCAGTCCGAGGAATACTGGTGTCCGGACAGAGCCGTGTCGACCGTCGGTACTTTCCAGGTGTCGACCACGCTGTGGAAGGATCCGCCGGTCAGTGCGTAGCCGGACCAGTTGTAGCTTCCGACCTGTTCCGTCGACAGAGGCGCCGTCAGCGGCAAAGGCGCGAAGCCAGGAGGCAGCGGTGCCCGCAGCGCGGGCGCGCCCGAACTGGGCGTCGCTGCGCCGGCCGCCGCCGGTATAGCCATCATCACGACGGCTGCTGTTGCACATAGCAGGTTGGCCCCCGCTCTCATCATCTTGATCCCCAATCTCCTAGTTGGTCTCATCCCGTGGCCGAAGCCACGCCAATCGTTGATGCCCATCGTCAGTCCGTTGCTCGCGTACAGCCGACTCCGTCTCCCAGAGACGGCATGCGAATCCCGCGACGGCGTGTCGCCGCCATCCTTTCCGCTCTTCGCGGGCTCGCTGTGAACATCCTGCACCGGGAAGCCCCGAGGTGCGAGACCCGGCAAGTATACGGGCCATACCTGCCGCTTGGCGAGCGGCGAACGTGGTCGCGCCGTCGCCCTGACCTTGCAGACAGACGACGGCCGCCTCCAGCAGACGGTCCTTGGTGGAGTCTCGGCCATGTGGTACACAAGCGTTTACATGCTTGCGTTCGATAGAGCGGGCTCCGGAGCGCCACTGATGCTCCTACATGGCACGAACAGTTCTCGCAGCATATGGAAGCCACTCCTGCCTTACCTCTCCGACAAGCGGGAGGTGTTCAGCCTTGACCTGCCCGCGCACGGCCAGTCGCCGCCGAGCTCCTTCACACCGTCCGACTGGGCGAAGGAGGTCGCCGTGCTCCTGGACGGTCTCGGACTGGGGTGTGTCGCGGTCGTCGGCCATTCATCGGGGGGATGGACCGCGCTCGAGCTCGCCAAGCTCGGGCGTGCCAGCGGAGTCCTGGCGCTCACCCCGGCGGGACTGTGGAAGAAGCGTTCCCCGCCGATCACAGATGCCATCCTGGTCGTCAACTGGCGCCTCGGTCAGATCCTCGGCGAGAGCGCTGTCTCCAAGCCATTGCACACCCGGATGGGGCGCCGGATGTCGCTACGACAGATCTCCGCACAACCTGCAGATGTCCCCGCCGAGGACGCCGTTGCAATGGTCAAGACGGTGCTCGCGTCCAAGCACTTCCCCGAACACTTCAGGCAGACCCGCCGACTGCGATTCCTCGACGGTCAGCAGATCCCGTCCGGCATCCCGGTCCACGTCGTCTGGGGAAGCAAGGACCGCATCGCCCGCGCTCGAACATCACGACACACCGACCAGCTCCCCACACACGCGACCGTCGAAACCTGGCCCAACTGTGGCCACATGCTCGTGTGGGACGCCCCGTCGTCAGTGCTCGACGCCGCACTCGCCTTACCCGCGAGATAGCGAGACCCGGAAAGCACCAGAAGGCGGATGAGCGCCCTGTGTTCTCGACGGGAATAGGACGGCGAGTTCGCGCGTATGAGCCAGGACCTATGCCGCGCGGCCTGGCCGAGGTCGGCAAGTCCCGCCGGACTCGCTCCGGTGAGGAGCGAGGCGCACCCGCCGACAGGCTTTGAACCCGCGGCGCATCAGGTTGAGGAACAATATCTGGTTGTCTCGGAACGGAGACGGTACGCTGTCAGTCAATCTCCAGACAAAGGGATAAGCATGCTAGAGCGACGAAAGACGTTGGCCGGTGCGGCGGGAGCGCTCGCGGCGACCCTGGCCATCGCGCCAATTCCCGGTGCACAGGCGAGCTCGGGAGCCAAGAAGATCAAGGCGCACCCGCGGAGCGTCATGGTCAACACCGAAACTACCCTGAAAGGCAGGGGATTCCCGGCAAACACGACGATCCAGCTGGAGGAGTGCGGCGCCACGTTCTGGCTCGCGCCGAAAAACCCGTGCGACACTGAAAACGCCAAGACGGTCGAAACGAACGCCAAGGGACGCTTCACCACCTCCTTCGCGGTGCAGCTCTGCCCTGAAGGAGCGCATGGCAGAAAACCCACCAGCCAGATCTGCTACATCGGCGTGCCCGAGTTCATCGAAGACACGGGCATGCTCGAACCCGCGGCTAAGGTGACTGTTACCTACCCATGATCGCCCACAGCTGCAAGCACTGCAGCAGGGCTTTGCGGCCGCCTGCCCCGTCGGGGGAGGCGGCCGCCGAGGCGATGTTCTGCCCGTGCTCATTCTTCGCTCCTCGGGCCGATCCACCGGCTGATGTTCGTGCCGTAGCGTTCTCTATGCGATCACTGCAACGAGTTCAAACAAAGACGGCAGGGACCTACTGCTTGGGCGGTCGCTGCCGGGTCCACGGCCGCGCGGCTTCCAGCTGCGCCGCAAGTGAGAGCAGCGTCGTCTCTCCATTCGCCGGCGCAACGATCTGAATGGCCAGGGGCAGGCCATCTTCGTCGAAGCCCGCCGGGACGGCCGCAGCGGGCTGGCCCAGGTAGTTCCAGATCGCCGTGTAGGTCACGTACGGGCCGCCACCGTTGAACGTGCGTATGGCGCCCTTACCGCGCCAGCGGTCGATCGGCTCGGGTTGTGCCGCCGTTACCGGCGTGAGCAGTACGTCGTGGTCGGCGAAGATGGCACCGACGCGCTCGGCGACGGCCGGTTCGCGTCGCAGCGCACGCCTCAGCGCGCGACCGTGCAGCCGCCGGCCGACGGACGCCATTCGGCGCGAGCGGCGCTCGAGACGCTCGGGGTGCTCGAGTCGGGCGGCGTCGTCGGACACGCCCGCGAGATAGCGGGGCATGATGACCGAGAAGAGCTGGCCGTACTTCGGATCGCACTCAGCGACCCCGTGACCGAGCGAGCGAAGCAGCTCAGCGGTTTGCTCGACGGCGAGCCGCGCCGCCGGGCCGGCCTTGATACCGGGCAGCGTCCCCTTCAGTGACACCGCCACGCGCAGACGCCCTGGTTCACGCCGCGCCGCCTCTGCGAAGGAGCCGCGGGGATCCATCGGCGCATGTGCGTCGCCGTCCGCCGGCCCGCGCAGCGCGTCGTCGAACAACGCGGCGTCGAGCACGCTTCGGGCGAGACCGCCGAACACCGTCAGCCCGAACCAGTGCTCGGCGTCCGGCAGCGTGGAGATGCGCCCTCGTGTCGGCTTGAGTCCAAACAGCCCGCACATCGCGGAGGGGACCCGGATCGAGGCACCGCCATCGGAACCCAGTGCCACGGGAGCAAGCCCGGCGGCCACGGCGGCAGCGCTCCCACCACTGGAGCCGCCGGCACAGCGCTGAGGGTCCCACGGGTTGCGCGTTGGACCGTGGGTCTGCGATTCGGTCATGTGACCCCATATCGCCAGCTCCGGCAGCGCTGTCTTGCCCAGCATCGGCGCGCCTGCCCCCCGCAGACGACGCACCACCTCGGCGTCGCTTCCGGCGGCGGTCTCGTTGGCGCCGGTGCCGTGTCCGGTGACCTCGCCGGCGATGTCGACGTTGTCCTTCACCGCCACGGGGATCCCGAGCAGCGGACCCGACTCCCCGGCTTTCAGGCGCTCCAGTGCGGCGTCGGCCTCGGCGAGCGCCGCCTGCGCCCGTACCGACACGAAGGCGTTCAGCTTCGGGTTGAGCCGCTCGATGCGCTCCAGGTAGCACTCGACGAGCTCACGTGGCGTGACTGCACCTTCGCGGAGCAGCTCAGCCTGGCCGGCGACACCGGCGAAGGCGAGGTCTTCGCCGGTCAAGGTGCTCGCGTCGTCCTGTGGGTCCGAATGGGTGCTCATTGGGCGCCTTTCTCATTCGCGTGCCACAAAACTACCCTGCCGGCCCGCTGCGCACATGGGGCAAACGCCCGATCGCGCCAGAGCTCGTGCGCGACGGCGGCCGGAGCGCCAGCGGGCGCGGGTCGAAACCCCAAGCGTGTCGAGTGCCTCCCGCATCTTGGGCGATGTGATCTGGGATCGGTGTAAGGGACCCGGGCCATCCTGTTCAGGCAGGGCCTGAAGTCCGCCGTCGACGAGCAGCGCGTGCCCGGTCCGGCCGGCTCTGCGACAGGGAGCCGGGGCTCTCAGGACCGCCCGTGCACGATGAGCACGGAGGATGCCGAGTGCGCCACCACGGCCGCGGTGACGCTGCCGAGCAGGTGTCCCACGAGCCCGGTACGGCGGTGGGAGCCCACGACGATGAGGCCGGCGCCGCGTCCCTCGGCAACCTCGACGATCCCCTTCCAGGTCGGCGCTGCTTGGATCGCGATGCCCTGCGCTCGGAACCCCGCCTTCTCTGCCAGCGACGCGCCGTGTGCGGCCGTCTCCTCCGCCGCTTTCCGGACCTCGGTGGCGTCCGCGGCGTTGAGGTGCCGCGCGCCGAAGGGAACGAATCCGACATCCCCCGGCTGCCAAACGCAGACGACCAGCGCCTCGCGTCCACGCGTGAGCTGCCGGCCGGCCTGCTCGATCGCGAGCTCCGCGAGCTCCGAGCCGTCGTACGCGAACAGCGCTGGGCCGATGAGCGTCGCGGCCGTTGCGTCGCGCGTGTCGGTCGACGCCATGTCAGCCGGCGCTTTCGGTCGCGGGATCTGCGCGGCGCAAGTCCGGGCGCACTCTCGCCAGCAACGGCGGCGAGTACCACGCAGGAGCCTCGCCCGACACGAAGCGCTCGACGTCGGGGGCCTGCGGACGGGCGCCGCCCAGCGCGTAGATCGCGACGCCGATCACGGCGCCGCCGAGAGCGAGCACGAGGCCGATCCACAGCGCGATGCCGGTCCCGGCATCGAGGCTCCCGCCGACGGTCACGGCCAAGTGGACGAAGATGGGTGCGATCATGAACGCCGCCACCGCTCGCATCAGCTCGACGATCGCGAACACGCGCTGCAGGCTCATTGACAGCAGCGAGAAGCCAGCTACGAACAGTGCTGGCGCGACAGTCGCGCCCAGACCGATGCCCGTCAGCCCCGCGCCAACCAGCGTCGCCGCTTCGCTCGACGGTACGTTGATGCGGAAGACGGCGATTCCCGCCGCGAGGAACAGCATGCCCCCCAACGGGAGGTAATGGATCTCACGCCTGTTGAGGAGCAGGCCCAGCAGGACCGCGGTGATCACCGCGCCCGCGACCTCCGGTAGGTAGAGCAGGCCGAGATGAAGCGGCGAGTAAAGCCCCGTGAGTGCATTTTGGGTGAGCGTCGTTGCCGAGACCGATGCCGCGGCTGCGGCCAGCGCAACCACGACGCCCGCGACCGGCATCGTGCTCGTGAGCAGCGGTCGGATCGTCAGTAGCGGCCGCTTCGCGCGGAACTGGTTGACGATCAGGACGACGATCACTACGAGACCGCCCAGCAACGGAACGATCGTCACCGGGTCGAGGAAGCTGTGGGTGAGCAGCTCGGAAGCGCCGAAGAACGCTGACACGCAGCCGGCGGCCGCCAGCGCGATAGGGAGTAGACCGCGCGGAGAGTCAGGATCGGCGGGTGGCGCATCATCGAACGTCAGCACCGCGAGCACCAGCGCTGTGGCCGAGATCGCGGCGACGACCCAGAACAGCGGCCGCCAGGCGTCGGACTCCGCCTGAAGCCCGCCGAGGGTCGGGCCGAGTGCAACCGCTCCGAAGATGCACATGTTCATGATCATCGCTGTGACGCGCAGCTTGCTCGCCGGGTAGCCGATCGCCAGCGGCGGCACGGCGGCGATCAACAGCAGGCTCGTGCAAAGGCCTTGAATCACGTGGCCTGCGATGTACATCCCCGCGTTCTGCGCCGACGCCCCGAGCACCGACCCGGTCACGAGCAGCGTGGCGTAGCCGACCAGCATCCTGCGCTGCGGCAGATGCTGGGCAAACGCTACCGCCAGCACGGTGCCGACCGCATAGGCGGCATTGCCCAGACCCGAGCTCAGGCTCATCGTCTGCAGGCTCATGTGAAGCTGCTTCGCGATGATCGGCGTGAGCGGCTGAAGCGCGGCGGACAGGGCAAGGAAAGGGATCAGCGCGCACATCACCATCGCTGCGACCGCTGGATACCGCCCGGCGAGGGGACCCTGGCGCATCAGCAGCCACCGTCCAGCGTGACTGAAATGCCTGATGGGGTCGCGTGATGACGGCGTTCTGGTTGCATTCGGAGAGCCCTGTCCGGGTCTTGGGCGGTATAGCAGGACACCCTCTTCCTGCCGCTTCGAAGTCGAGTCCGAGGCCCTCGGGGCCGAATCAGGCAGGCAGCGGACTTCCAGTACGTCGCTGAGCCCGCGGTCAGGGCCCCGTTCTCGGACAGCGCCAGAGCTTCACTTATCCGCAATCCAGGCGCGATCGACCCCGTCCATCCGGGCCTCCCTATGGTGCCCCCGTGCTCGAGGGATCACCCGCGCCCGGCTGTGGTGGTAACCGCGGTGTTAAGAATTGTAAGACGACGGCTTCGACTGAGCAGAGCGCCTGTCCCATCCGTGAAATAGCGAGTAGTCGCCCGCATCCCACGCTTCACGCAGTCCGGGCTTGCTCAGATCCCAGTCGGGGCGGATCTCGCGGGTCACCGTCCGCAGGTCGTGTGAGAGCTCCGCGAAGGAGGGACGTCCCCAGAACCAGTAGCCGTTGTAGATGCTGTGGATGACCAGCCCGGGCTTGAGCACGAGGGTGTGGGGGATCATCGGGTCGTGCTCGGGGTCGGTGTACTCCTGGATCTCGAGGTCCCTCTGGACGGTCCGCTCCGGGTCGGAGAGGAAGGGCCACTGGGCTCCGGTCGACGCGCGGAACTCCTGGCTCGCGTGATGGGTGTCGCTCGAGATGGTGGCAACCTTCGTGTAGGCCACCGCGATCTTGGGGTAGTTGGCGGCGAGCTCGAGGTGCTGCTGATGCTCCTTGGGGCAGTAGTTCCCGCGCGCGAGCGTGAGGATCAGGGGGTCGTCGCCTTGGATCTCGCTGAGCTTTCGAGGAAGGTTCTCGTGATCTGGCAACTCGTAGTCGGGGAAGGTGCCGCCGGGGGCGATATCGCTGCGCATGATCTGCTCCTGTCCATGGTTGAGGAGTGACGACAACGATGGCCGCCGTCCCGCCCACTCGCGTCCGGTGGTCCGCGGGTCCGGACCCTCGGTCCGCGGCACGGGTGTGGACCTATGGTAACCCGGGGGCCGCGGAGCCTTCCGGGTCCACATTGGGAGGCCGCGGGCCGGCCGCCACCGGGTAGTCGACTCGGAGAGGGGGAAGTGATAGCGCACTAGGTCACACGCTGCACGAGAATCCCCGAGTAACATCTGTCGTGCGAGCCAACGACATTCCTGACTGGTCATGGGGGCTGAGGCGTGAGCAGCGCAATTGATCGTGACGCCGATATCCGGGCTCGGATCCAGCAGCACTGGGAGGCCTCCGAGCGCGGGGACATCGACGCTGAGCACGCGATCTACGCTGCAGACGCGATTCTGGACTACCCGCAATCCGGCGAGCGCTTCAGAGGCCGGTCAAGGATTCAGGCGCAACGTGGCGGGCACCCGGCCGAGCGTCACTTCACCATACGCCGGATCCTGGGCAGCGGCGGCCTTTGGGTGAGCGAGTGCGTGATCACCTATGACGGCGTGCCCACATACTCGGTCAGCGTCATGGAGATCACCAACGGTCTCGTAACGCACGAGACCCAGTGCTTCGCCGACCCCTTCCCCGCGTCTCCCGGGCGCGCTGCGCTAGCTGAGCCGATTCCGACCGGCGAGCAATAGGCGTTCACAGCGCCGATACGCAGTCTGGGAGGACGACCGAACCCTCCCGAGATAGGTAGCAGCGGACCCCAACACAGGGAGCTCTTCTGATGCGCGCGGATCGATGCCCCTGTAGGTTCATGGCATGCCTGACGCCAAGCAGGAGGACCAACGCGGCACTCGACGGCGGTTCGGCCACCGACAGCGCCGACGCCGCCCCTGCCCGTAGGGGGGCCGGAGAGGGACGAGGTAACAGGCCGATGAGCACCGCCGTTGGCGGGACACGGACAAGAGAACGGGGGGTAAGTATGACCAGCAGGCGGAATGTTTGGAAACTGTTGTTGTTGCTTTGCGTGCTCGGTGGTGCCGCCGTCTCAGCGCTACTAGCAGACGCGGGAGGGGCCGTGGCGTCGAAACCGCCGCTTCCCACCTTCGAAAAACCTGGCGCCTACACCTGGACTGTGCCGAAGGGATTGCGCCTGGTGACGTTCGACGTCTTCGGCGCGACGGGCGGCAACGTCGCCAACGGAAAACTCTTGGTATCCGCCGGTGGAGCGGGCGGTGAGGCGAAGACGACGTTCGCCGTCACGCGCGGGCAGACCTTTGAAATCCTCGTCGGAGGCCGAGGCGGCGAAGCGACCAGCGAAGCGGTGGCGGGGGTCGGCGGCCTCTTCGGCGGCGGCCCAGGCGGCGTGGGCGGCGGTGGCGGCGGGGGCGGCTCCGACGTGCGGATCGGCGGCATTGGCGCCGAATGCGTATCCAACAGCAATCACTGCGGCGTTCAGGATCGGATCGTCGTCGGTGGTGGTGGCGGTGGTGCCGGCGGCGGCAACAACCATCCTGGAAGTAGCGGTGGCGCTGGCGGCGGCCTCGTCGGTCACGAAGGCAGCCTTGAAGGCGGCGGCGGCGGTGGATTCGGCGGCGGGCAGGAGGGATTTTTTGGCGATTGCAGTAACTTCGGCGAAGGCTACGGTCCCAAATGCGGCAGTGGCGGCGGCCGGGGAGGAGGCGGCGGCGGCGGTTGGTTTGGTGGCGGGATCGCCCAGAGTTTGGGCGGCGGCGGCGGCGGTAGCGGGTTCATCAGCCCGTTCGCGCGTAGCGGCTCCTTCCCCGGGGGTTCCAGCCCAAGCAAATCGGGGAGCGGGATCGTAGTCATCAGCAAGGCCTGACATGAGCCCTCGCGATGGGAAGGCCGCCTTGGACACATCGGCTCGGAACGTTCGTTTGGCCGGACACCCCAAGTTTGAGCCTAGCCCCGCGCGGGTATCAACCGCAACCGGTGCGCCGATCCGATACCCAGCGACGCCCGATCCGGGCTGTGGTCATTCTCGTGTGCCTGCTGCTCGCAGCCGTTATCGCGCCGACCGCGCGCGCCGCCGTCCCCACGCCCGAACAGGACCCCTTCTACAGATACGAAGACAAGAAGCCGCTCGCGAAGATCAGGGCGGGCAAGGTGCTGAAGACGCGCACGCTCACCTACCACGTCGCCGGGCTGCAGCTGCCGGTCAACACGGTGCAGCTTCTGTACCGCACGACCAACGGTGCCGGCGAACCCGCCGTGAACGTCACCTCGGTGCTGCAGCCGCCGGTCGCGTCGGGTGCCGAGAACGTCGTCGCCTACCAGTCCTTCTATGACTCGCTGAACCCGCAGGACGAGCCGTCGTATTCGATCTCCGGCGGCACGGCGCTCGGCGGCGCGATACCGGACGTCGAGTCTGCGCTGTTCGCGCCGGAGCTGCTCGCCGGCAACGCGATCGTGATCGCTGACACCGAGGGCGAGACCGCCGACTTCGCCGCGGGGCCCGAGTACGGGATCAACACCCTGAACTCGCTGACCGCCGCGCTTGCCTCCCCGGCGACCGGCATCCCGCGTTCCGCGAAGGTCGGCCTGCTCGGCTACTCCGGCGGCGCGATCGCGACCGAGTGGGCCGCGGAGCTCGCGCATTCCGACGCGCGCAGACTGGGCAAGCGCATCGTGGGCGCCGCCTTCGGCGGTGTGCTCGTCGATCCCGCGCACAACCTCCACTACGTCAACGGCAGTGCCCTGTGGGCCGGCGTGATCCCGATGGCCGTGATCGGCGTGTCGCGCGCGTTTCACATCGACCTCACGCCCTACCTCAACGAATACGGGCTGAGGCTCTACAGCGAACTGCAGAAGGCGTCGATCTCGGAAGTCCTCGGCCGCTACCCGGGTCTGACTTGGGAACAGCTGGCCAAGCCCGAATACCAGACCCCCGAGAGCGTGCCCGTATACGTGGAAACGGTCAACAAGATGATCATGGGCACCGGCGGCACCCCGACCGAGCCGCTGCTGATCGCGCAGGGCGCCGGAGGCCAACTGGAGGGCACCAGCGGCGACACGCCCGGCATCGGCCCCGGCGATGGCGTGATGATCGCCGGCGACGTGCGCACGCTCGCGCGCGAATACTGCCAGCGTGGCGTCGCGGTCCAGTACGACGAATACGCGCTGCTCGCACACATCGAAACGGCGGTCCCGTGGATCGCGAGCGCGGTGCCGTGGCTGAGCGAACGCTTCGAAGGCAAGGCGCCGCCGCAGAACTGCTCGCAGATCGCGTCCGGCAACCCGATCACGCCGATCCCCTGACCTTCGCGGCGCTCGCGGACGGCGCCGGCCCAGGCACGATCGCTCCTGGCTCCGCCCTGCTCGCCTCAGCCCGGGCCGAGCAGTCGCGACTTCAGATCCTGGAACTGCTCGTCGCTCAGCGCCCCCTGCTCATGCAGGGCGGCAATCGCCTCCAGGCGTGTCGTCCGGTCCTCGGCCGAGAGCTGCTGCGCGCGCCCGCCAGGTGCCACCTCGGCGTCGGCCCACACGAGCGCATCGCCGGGACTGTCGGGGTCGATCTTGACGGGCACCTCCAGTCCCGCCGGATAGCTTTCCGGACCGCCCATCACGTCCTGGCGGACGGTGAGCTCCCGCGGAGCGCCCGGACCCTCGATCAGGTTCAGCTCGAGCTCGACGGCCACGCCGACACCGCCCATGCCCGCGCCGCACGCGCGGGCGGAGATCACGGTCGCCCGCCCGGCGACACCGTCGGTCGTGATCCTGCGCAAGCGCTCGGCAGTTCGCTGCAGCTCGCCCACGTCAACGGAGGCTGCGGCCTGGATGACCCCCGCGTACTGGGCCTGGAGCTGATCGGCCATCTCCGCCAGGTCCGCCGCAGCTCGCTGCCGGCGGCCTGCATCTCGCGTCGGCTGACGCGCTCCTGCTTGTTGAGCTCTCGTTTTTCTTTGTGTCGATCGAGTAGGCCCAGTGCAAGCGCGTCGCTGGTCTGAGAGAGTTATGTCAGGGTGGGCCCTGGCGCTGTATGTTTGGCCGCCTACCGAACGCGAGGAGGAGGAGCTTCCCCATGTATGTACGTGTCGTGAGGTTTGCCGACGTGAGTGCCGAGCGGATGGAGGGGCTGCTGGCGCGCATCAAGGAGTCCGACGGGCCACCTCCGGGCGTGCCGACGACGGGCTTGACGATTCTGTTCGATGAGGCCCAGGGCACAGCAGTGGTCCTCCAGCAGTTTGCGACGGCGGAGGACATGAGCGTGGGCGCCCAAGCGTTCAGCGCGATGGACGCCTCCGAGACGCCGGGCGCCCGCGCCTCCGTGGACATGTGTGAGCTGAAGCTCGAGCTCGAGGCCTGACGCGGTCGGGCCGGGCGGCGCTAGCCGCCGGCTTGGACTGGACCACGCATGCTTGACGAGCGCGTCCTGCTGATCGGGCGCACTCGTAGGCGGCTAGGTCAGCCGGTGACGACGCGGGCGCAGACGACAACAGCCTCACCCTGCCGACGCTGAAGCTCGTGCCGTCGCTCCGCGACATGAACAGCGTGCTCGCGCGCGGCCGGGCTCTTGCTGAGAATTTCCTGCGGTTCGCCGAGGGTCGTCACGATCGAGGCGAGTTCGGCGCCGTGCTTCTCCATGCACGCGCGCAGACGCTCGACCTCACTGACTTTCGAACTGACGAGGCCGAACCATTTGCTCGGGACGCCACCTGCGAGGACGGCGACCACCGCGCCTATCGCGATCCAGTGAGGGAGGCGGAGCGAGCGTAGGACGGTCATGGGATGGGAGCCCTCATAGGGGCAAGCTAAATCCCACCCTCCACGGAGTCAAGCGCATCGATCGAGGAGCCTGCGACGATACGTGTCGTTGCGTTGTCGCTGCGTGGTCCCCGGCGGGCTATAGCTGTCGTCCGCTAGTGAGTCAGAAATTCGGGAGTGCTTGGCGAGCGGATGGGCGTGTCTGACGTTCGACGGCGGCGCGGTGCGTACTGGTGGTACGCGAGCGTCGTCGGCGGGCGTCAGGCGCGGGCAGGCGCCGCGAAACGCCGTCGAATTTCTGACTCGGGACACTAGACGCCCTGCCGCAGGAGATCCCTGGCTGGAGCGTATGCGCCGTGGAGCACGATCGCCAGATGGCGACGCCAGTCGGCACTGCCGGGTTTGTAGTACATCGTCGAGGTGATCCCGCACATCACCATTCCGAAGTCCTCGAAGGTGAAATCGTCGCGGACGGCGCCAGCATCGATCGCACGTTGGATGACCCGGGTTAGAACGGATGCGAGGACGGCCTTCTGCTCCTCGATGCCCTCCCATTCCAACTGGTTGGAGCCCATCATCGCCAGCTGAAAGCCCACATCTCCCTCGACCGCTTCGGACGAGCGGCGCATGACCGTCTCGAGCGCCTCGCTCGGGTCGACGGTCTCCTCGGCGATGGTCGCGATCTCTGCGAACTCCTGGAAGCGGTCGCGGACCATGGCGGTCAGCAGCGCCTCCTTGGTCGGAAAGTGCCGGTAGACGGTGCCGATGCCGACACCCGCCCGTGCTGCGATCTCCTCCATCTGCGCGTCTGGCCCGTCGCGCGCGAAGAGCTCACGGCCCGAAGACATGATCCGCTCGCGATTGCGTCGGGCGTCGGCTCGGAGTGTTCGCTGATCTGTGGACATGGCCTTGACAAACGGAATCTTAGCTCCGTATGCTGCTATAAGCAAGAGGAACCGTAACTCCGCTTCCGGATGATTTGGCGTCCCGCTCCCGAGAGGACCAAGCATGGCAATCATCAAGAACCAGTCCGCCGTCGCAGCCACAGTGGCCTCGCGCGCGCCGCGGGCAACCGCCGACCTGAGCTCACAGCGCGGAAAGAACCTCGCTCTCGTGCTCCTGGCGATGACCCAGTTCGTCGTGGTGATCGACGCGTCGATCGTGAACGTCGCGCTCCCGTCGATCGGCGCCCACCTGCACTTCTCCCGCGATGACCTCTCGTGGGTCGTCAACGCCTACACGCTCACCTTCGGGGGCTTCCTGCTGCTCGGCGGACGCCTAGCCGACCTCCTCGGGCGCAGGCGGATGTTCATGATCGGCCTCGTCGTCTTCTCGCTTGCCTCGCTGGCCGGCGGACTGGCCCAGTCTGAGGCGTGGTTGATCGCCGCGCGTGCGGTCCAGGGTCTCGGCGCGGCCATCGTCTCACCTGCGGCCTTGTCGATAATCACGACCACATTCGCCGAAGGCGCGGAGCGCAACCGCGCGCTGGGCATCTGGGGCGCCGTCGCCGGCGCCGGCGGGGCTGCTGGGGTTCTGCTGGGCGGCATTCTCACTAGCGGTCTGAGCTGGCGGTGGGTGCTGTTCGTGAACGTTCCGATCGGCATCGCCGCCGCGACGCTCGCCCCGCGACTCTTGCTCGAGAGCAAGTCCGAAGATGGCACTGAAGGCTTTGACGTTCCCGGGGCTGTGACCGTCACCGCGGGCCTCGCACTGCTGGTTTACACGGTGGTCGACGCCGTCAACATCGGTTGGGGATCCGCCGGCACGTTGCTCAGGCTCGCCGGATCGGTCATCCTGATCGCGGCGTTCGTTGCGATCGAGCGCCGCCAGCGCCACCCGCTGCTGCCGTTCTCGATCTTCCGCCTGCGCACGCTCCGAGGATCGGACATTGTTGGCCTGCTGATCGGTATGTCTCTGTTCTCGATGTTCTTCTTCGTCTCGCTCTACCTTCAGGACGTGCTGCACTTTTCGCCGATCAAGACGGGGCTCTCCTACCTCCCGCTTGCCGTCGGGATCATCATCTCGGCCGGGGCCGGCTCGCAGCTCGTGACCCGGATCGGCTTCAAGCCGGTCTTGATCGGAGGTCTGCTGTTGATCGCGGGTGGTCTGGTGTGGTTCTCGCAGGTACCCGCACCTGGCGGGTCCTTCAGTTCCGACGTGTTGGGACCGTCGCTACTGGCGGCCTTCGGGCTCGGGTTCTCCTTCGTCTCGGTGACGATCGGCGCCGTCACGGGGGTCAAGCCGCATGAGGCGGGTCTGGCCTCGGGACTGATCAACACCTCCCAGCAGGTCGGCGGCGCGCTCGGCCTCGCAATTCTCGCGACTGTCGCCAACAGCCGCACTCAAGGACTCCTCAGCGGCGGTGTGCACGCTTCGGTCGCTCTCACTAAAGGGTTCGACCGTGCCTTTCTCGTCGGTGCGGGATTCGCGATCATCGGCGCGATCCTCGCCTCCGTGCTGATCTCCTCGCGTGACAGCCGTGAGCAGGCGGAGGCCGCGCGCCGCGGGGAGCTTGAGGCGGTCGCGGCCTGAGGCGAGAGGACTCCGAAACTGGGAGGACGAGGAGAAAACGGTCTTCTTGGCAGACTCGAGCGTCGTCGTCCCAGGACGGCGCCCGAGAATGCCTAGGCCAGGATCCCCGCTTATCCTCGGGCCCAGATCCGGGCGGGTATAGTCCGCGCCGATGACAGGGACCAATGCCAGGCGGCACCGCGAGCTGGCGCTGCTGCCGCTACTGGCGCTGACGGCGCTCTTGGCGCTTGGCGGCTTGGCGGGTCCGGCTGCTGCGTACACGCCGGGTTGCGGCCAGATCCCAATCGTCTACGGGATCCCGCCCTGGGGCTTCCACACCGGTCCCCCGATTGGCGAAACGGGCAGCTACGCCCGTGGCCACGGCGACATCGATCTCGAAGCGAGCACCGTCTCTGGGATCCTGTGTCAGGAAAGACGCTTCCGCAACCAGCTGACCCGTGCGATCACGATGACCGTCGAGCACCACCTCGTCTACCACTCGCATTACGCGACGATGTGGGGATACCCCGGGAACGTAATGAAGATCATCGTCCGGGTGAGGGCCAGCAACGATCCGCGATGCGAAGTCGGAACCGTTGGGCACGCGACGCTGTTCGCGAGCTACAACGGCGTCCGTAGCGACAGCGTCCAGTTCTTCTTCCCCGCTGCCTGTAAGGATCAAGACCACCTGTATCACGGCACGCAGGTCAACAACCAGGTTCCGCCGCTGTAAAGCACTCGCCGTCGGGCTTCCGGTGCCGCGCGACGACCGACCAGCGACCAGCGGAGCGACCCGGCCAGCGATCGGATTGGCTACGAAGCGCACGCCCGTGTTGCCTCCACCGGGACGACTACATCCTCGCGATAGCGGGAGCCACATGCAGGCGGCCGCTACTTGACGGGGGCAGCCTCATCTTGGAGACTTGCGGCGAGGACTCCGAGAACGTGGCCGATCGCAACGAAACCAGGTTCGCCGTCGGGGAGGGGCCGACGGCCGCAGAGGCTGAGGGCCACCCCGGCGTTGGGCTGTTGCGCTCGCCTCGAGTCGCGATCATCGGCGCGGGGATGTCCGGCATCGGCATGGCCGCCAAGCTGCGCTTGGCGGGGATCGAGTCGTTTCGGATCTATGAGAAGTGGGGCGACGTGGGCGGGACGTGGCACGCAAACACCTATCCGGGACTGACCTGTGACGTGCCGTCGCGTTATTACTCCTACACGTTTGCGCCCAACCCCGATTGGTCTCGCGTCTATTCGCCGGGACGGGAGATCTGGGCGTATCTAGACCGCGTCGCTCGCGACTTCGAGCTTCACGACCGTATCGCCTTGCATACGGAGGTGGCCGAGGCCAGGTGGGCCGACGGCCGGTGGCTGCTGGATACCAGCGATGGCGATAGAGCGGAGTACGACTTCATCGTCACGGCGGCAGGCGGGCTCGTCCAGACTGTCAAGCCAGACATCTCGGGGCTGGACTCGTTCGCGGGCGCTGTGTTCCACTCGGCGGAGTGGGATCACTCGGTGCCGCTCGAGGGCCGACGAATCGCGGTTATCGGGACCGGGTCGACGGGGATGCAGCTCACCCGGGCGCTCGCTCCCATCGCCGGGCGCCTCGAGCTCTTCCAACGAACGCCGCAGTGGGTCCTCCCGATGCCCAACCGCCGCTATACGCGCTTGAGCAGGTGGGCATATCGGCGCTTCCCGGCACTGAACCGCTTCAGCTACAGGGCGTGGCAGCTACAGTTCGAGCGGACTTTCGGGCGTGCCACGGTCAAGCCGGGCTTCGCCCGCTGGTTGATCAGCACGGGCTGCAGGCTCCACCTGCGGTCGGTGCGCGATCCAGAGCTGCGTAGGCGGTTGACGCCCGACTACGAGCCGATGTGCAAGCGGCTGGTCATCGGAACGAACTTCTACCGCCAGTTCGAGCGGCCAACTGTCGAGCTCGTCGACGTGGGGATCGACCATGTCGAGCCGCGCGGGATCGTGACATGCGACGAGCGGCTACACGAGCTCGACGTGATCGTGTTGGCCACAGGCTTCGACGCCCACGCGTATATGAAGCCCCTCGAGCTCGTCGGCCCTGGTGGCCTACGTCTGTCTGAGCTGTGGGACGGCGAGCCATACGGCTACCGCTCGGTCGCTCTACCCGGGTTTCCGAATGTCTTCACGCTGCTTGGTCCGCACTCGCCGATCGGGAACCAGTCGATATTCACAGTCTCAGAGACGCAGATGGACTTCGCGCTCGAGCTGATCGGCATGTGGCAGCGAGGAGAGGCCGACGCGATGTGGCCGACCCGGGAGGCGACGGAGCAGTTCAACGCCGAGCTGCGCACTGCGATCCCGAACACGATCTGGGCATCGGGCTGCAAGAGCTGGTACATCGGCAAGGACGGAGCGCCGCACCCGTGGCCATGGACCCCCGAGCGGCACCGCGAGATGCTTGCCGAGCCGCGGCTCGAGGAGTGGGAGTTCGCACCCCGCGCTGCGTGCGCAACGTGGGCCGGGCGCGTCGGTGCCGCACGCTGACGGACACTGGCCGGCTGCCACGACGCATGTCGCGGGCGCGCGGGATACAGCGCGCAACCCCGGTCGCAAGTTCCGCAGTCGTCGCCAAGCGAAACTCCGCGCGGACACCGAGCGAGGTTGCGGAGTCTCCTCTCGGATCGTCCTTAGGGCTGGACCGTGAGCTTGGCTTGCTGTGTGCTCGGGGCGATTCGCACGACGTCCCACGCGAGCCCGATCCGCTCGAGGCTGTCGATCAGCCAACCTCCTGGGTCCAGCTGCCAGCGAGTCAGTCCGTGGTGGGCGGAGGTCGGGAAGGCATGGTGGTTGTTGTGCCACGCCTCGCCGAATGTCGGCAGCGCGAGCCATGCGAGGTTCCGCGACTCATCCCCGGTCGAGAAGCGCCGGCGGCCGAAGAAGTGGCACAGCGAGTTGATCGAGAAGGTCGCGTGGTGCAAGAACAGGATGCGCACAGCACCGCCCCACAGCATGCCAGTCAGGCCGCCGACGACGGAACCGGTCATCGCGACCCCCAGCCCGAAGGGGAATGCGAGCCCGAGCAGCACCCAGAGGGGGAACGTGCGGTCGATGGCGCGGATCACCGGGTCGGCGAGCAGATCCTTGGCGTAGCGCTCCTCGCTGGCGCGATCGCTGCCGCGGAACATCCAACCGATGTGCGCATGCAGCAGCCCCCGCAGAGCCGCTCGCCAACCGACGCCGTGGTCTGCGTGAGGGCTGTGAGGGTCACCTGGAAGATCGCTGAAACGGTGGTGCTTGCGATGCGTCGATACCCACTCGATCACCGGGCCCTCGACCGCGGCCGAGCCAAGCGCGGCGAACAAGGCGCGCACCGGCCGAGATGTCTTGAAGCTGCGGTGGGTGAACAGGCGGTGATAGCCGACCGTTATTCCGACGCCGGTGACGGAATAGCTCACTGCCAGAACCACTAGGTCCTGCCAGTGAAGCGTGCCTCCCCAGGCGAGCCAGATCGCGACACCCAACAGAGCTGCGGGGACAGCCGTCACGACGATGTTGGCGAGGCGATCTGCGGTCTCGTGCTCGATGACCATCGCGTCTGCGCTGGGGGGTTGGTCAGGAATGGCCGACTCTCTCAGAGGAGGGCTTCGTCTGCCGGCCGCCCGGTCGGCAGACGCGCGTAGCCCTAGACAGCCTGGACGTTCGCCGCCTTGGGGCCTTTGTCGCTGGCCTCTGAGTCGTACGTGACCTTCGCGCCTTCGGCGAGCGAGCGATACCCCTCACCGAGGATCGCAGTGTGATGGACGAATAGATCCTTCGACTCATCATCGGGCGTGATGAACCCGAATCCCTTGTCGTCGCTGAACCACTTGACAGTTCCTGTAGCCATTGTCTTCCTCCGGCGTAGGTGCGTGCTGCGAACGCGGAGATGCTATGAGCAAGGCTACGAGCGCGGGCACTACGATGTTGGACAACGCTGTCCAACCTGATCCACGGACCGTAGCACGCCCGGGCCGTAGCCGCAGTTCAGGCACTCATCGCCAGTGCCAGGATCCCCGATGATCATCAACGATCCTCGGATATCCGCGACTATCCAGGCGTGCTGTCCGGCCCGGGAAGCCGGTCCAACCAGCTGTTCAGGGTCTCCTACGGATCGCCGCCGAGGACCGCGGGCTACCCCGGCCGCAGCCGCGGGCCACAGGCAGAGATCGCCCTGCGGACGGGACGCTGTGCCCTCCCGAGACGCTGCGCCGTATGCCCCTTGGCGCCTTGTCCCCTGTTCATCGCGGCCATGCGGCTGGTTCGACCGAGCTGAGCGCGATCGAGCCCTGGGTGCACGGACGACGGGCTGGCACACCGTCTGGGCTTCCGGCTCTCAGGTGTGCTCCGAGATCAACTTACCCTTGCCTGTGAGTCCAAAGAGCACTTTCATATTCGCATCCATCTTCTTTGGACACGATCCGGGCGGACTATCGGGATCGACATATCCGAGCTTCATCGGCTGTTCGATGAATTCCGCTTCGAGAAGCCGTCCAGTTGGTTCGCTGGGGCTCACGGCTGTGGCATTGTTATGGCCTTTGAATTTCGCGGCCCCGTAGTAGCAAAACGAAAAGGGTATGGCGGAGAGGCTGGGCATCGCAAAGCTAAATTCAAGCTCCTTGGATTCCGTTGCTTTCAATGTTGCTACGCCCTTTGCTCCTACACGAAGTGACAGAGGTGTGAGTGACAGGACATCCGCGGTCGGCATGGTCGGGAAGGGGCCACCGTTGACACCGCAGTACCCTTCGCCGTACTCGCCTAGCTCCCTGAACTGGTGCAGTGGCCCGACGAACCTCAGTTCGTCCGTGGCTTTCTTGTTTTTTGCGACGAAGCCGGAGTAGCCGCCTTCATTGCAGACAACGTTGTAGCTTCCAAAATCGAAGCTGGCACGGGCCTCCATGGTGAACGATTCACCAATTTCGATCGGAACGCCTTGTCCGCCGCCTGTTCCGTCCTCCAGCGTGAGCACCGCTGATGCGCTTCCAGCTGTAGCCGCGATCATTCCCAGCGCCACAACGAGCGCTAGACCTGCGATCTCAATGCGTCGCATACTGCTTCCCCCCTGGGCGGATATCCGTAACGCCGAACACTACAGCAAGGGGCGCCATACTGGTATGTGTATTCGCACGCTGACGACATTGAAATCAGGCCTGGGATGACCTCGCCTACCGCAACCAGTGTGGGGCGCGCGCGACGTGCGGAGGCTAAGCCCGACGCGAAGCTCTCGCTCCGAAAACGGGCAGCTTCGGCATCGTGTTTGGCCTGAAGGGCGGAGTGCAAGCCGACCATCCTGGCCAGGGATTGAAGGTGAAGCGCTCGACTCTCCGGCGCTGGCATTCTTGGTGCCGCTCAATCGTTCGCGCCGATCGCCCCACGCGTGTCGGTCCGCCCAACCTGCAATTCTCATGCGCATGCGCAGATCGATCATCGCGACCATCGCCTGTGCGGCAGTTCTCGGGCTCGTCAGCTCTATCACGCTCGCCGCGACTATCGTCCCGCCGCGCGTCGCGAAGACCTACAAGCCGCCCGCCGCCTCGCCGGTCGCGTTCGCCAAGGTGCGCTCGGCGCAGGGCTTTAGCAAGGCGCTGCCAAAGGGAGCGCCGCTGAAGAGTGGGCAGACGATCGAGCGCGTGATCGGCAAGGGCAACGTCGTCGTGCCGCCCAGCGATTGCGGGTGCCAAGGGCTCGGCCTCGAGCAACCGAAGGGCCAGAAGCTCGCGAGCGTGTTAGTGCAGGTGCGCAGCGCGGCCGGTAGGGTGCTCGCGACCGCGCCGGCGAAAAGGCTGTTCATCGAGGGCAATGGCAGCGGCGGCCTGCCGGTCGGGTTCACCTACGAATTTGCGCCCGGCACGAAGCCGTTCCCGAAGGGCAGCCAGCTGCTGATGTACGGCTTCTTCGCGCGCAGCTGACGCGCCGTAGGCGATCCGGTGCTCCTCGCCAGCAGCGGTCTGGAAACGGCGCGGCGCGCAGCAGTTGCTTCGTAAATCCCCGCTAACCGGATTGATCTTGGAAGCCGTTGGCTAAGCCGTTGTCGGCGGTCCGAACCAGGTAGTCAGGGCGTCGCGCAATCCGGCATCTGTGCCTTCGCCCACCCAGGCGATATATCCGTCGGGCCGGATCAACACGGCAGTGGGAGCAGTGACCTCGCCAAGTACAGGAAGCTCCCACGGGCCGGCATATTCAGCGTCGATCAGCTGGACCCGGTCAGCCCATGGAGTGATGTCAAAGCCGCGGGGCTCCCCGAGGTTGAGCAGCATCGGCTTGGCGTCGTGGAGGAGCTCGAAGACTCGGAGCGGGCGGTCGGCGCTCACGAGGTCCAGATCGGGCATGCGGCGTCCGAGCAGCGGATGTCCCTCGCCGAGGTCGTAATGGATGTCCAGCCCAGAGATGATGCCCGCGAGCCGTTTGCGAGGCTCGTCCATGCTCGCCAGCTCCGACACAACATCGACCAGAGCCTTCATGCGCTCGTCGCGGCGTTGGAGCTCGATCTGAGCCATCGTGTGCTGGAGCGCGCGGGCCGCGACCGGGTGGCGCTCGTCGTGGTACGTATCGAGGAGGCTCTCCGGGGAGGTCCCGCTGACCACCTGAGCCAACTTCCATCCCAGATTCACGGCATCCTGCACACCGAGGCTGAGGCCCTGTCCCCCCGCCGGGTAATGCACGTGCGCCGAGTCGCCGGCGAGCAGGACTCGTCCCGCGCGGTAGGTCGCTGCCTGACGTGTCATGTCGGTGAACCTGGAGATCCAGGTGGGATTGCGGATCCCGAAGTCGGTGCCGTACACGGCGATGAGCGCCTCGCTCAGATCGCGCAGGGTGGGCTCGCTGGTGGGCCCGATCTGCTGCTCGGTCACCACGACCCGCACCGGCCCCCCATCCTTGTAGACCACCTTGCCGTCGCGGATCTCGTACTCCAACCTGCCGATGCCATGAGTGCCCCTCTCATCGTGGCGGGTGCCCAGCTCCGGCTCCTGGGTCACCTCGACCTCGGCGATCAGGCTGCTCCTGGTCGGATCCCATCCGGGGAACTCGATGGCGGCTGCTTTACGGATGACGCTGCGCCCGCCGTCGCACCCGACGAGATACTGCGCCCGCAGCGACTGGCCGTCGGGCAGCTCGACGTCGACGCCGGTGTCGTCCTGCGCGAAGCCCGTCACCTCACATCCGTAATAGATCCGCACCGGCAGCTCGGCGATCCAGGCGGCCATGATCCGCTCGATCTGGTTCTGCCAGATCCCGAGCGAGTACGGATGACGCGTCGGGAAGTCGCTCATGTCCAACACAGTCGTGGCGAACATCGCGGCCTGAGCCACCTGACCCTCCGCGAGAAACCGATCAGCGACCCCACGCTGGTCCAGCACCTCGATCGTGCGGGAGTGAAAACCGCCGGCCCGTGAGCCGACGAGCACGTGATTGGGACGCCGCTCGACGATCGCGACATCGACCTTCGCCAACGCCAACTCAGCCGCCAGCATCATCCCCGCTGGACCTCCTCCGGCGATCACCACCGCATGCTCGCTCATAGGGCAATCTCCCCCTGCCGAGCGCCGAGTGTCCGAGACTGCACCACGAGTCCCATCATCGGTTCGACGTCCCCGCACGGCATATACGTCGTCAACAACACACGCATTTAGCTCTCCCATTTCCGTAGGTTCTGGCCTGCGGCGGGCGATTATGCGGCATGACCGGGGCTTGTAACAAGCCCCCCTGTCCGGTATAAGTTGGAGGTGGAGAGGAAGGGCCAGCCCTCCTTTCCACCGTCGCCCCGTATCGGCTTGCTTGCTCGTCAACGAGGGAAGGGCCGTATGCTGGTGGCGATGCCGAGCGCGAAAGCATGGGAGCGGTATGCGTGGGCGGCAGGCATCGTTTTCGTCATCGCGCTGGTCGCGGAGTCTGTGGTCGCGACCACGATCGGGCTGAGTCAGGACGACTCGGCGGCGAAGATCGCGAGCGGGCTCAACGAGCATCGCACCCAGCTGTTGGTGATCGCATGCCTCTCCGTCGTCTACGCCGTCATGTTCGTGATCTACCTCTGCAGTCTGTACAACCTGCTGCGCGGGGACAGCGACCGGCCGCGGACTATCGGCTCCTTGGTGCTGGTTGGCGGAGTGCTCTTTGTCACTCTGCACGCCGTCAGCGACATCGGCATCACCGGCTTGCTCGGCGCGAAGCTCGCGACCTTTGGGTCCCAGCGCGATCCCGGAATTCCTTACACGCTGTACCTGATGACATTTGCGCTGGATAGCGTCGGCGATGTCTTCGGCAGTCTCTTTGCCGTGGCAGGGGGTCTGCTTGTGATTAGGAGCGGCGTCCTGCCGCGCTGGCTCGGGCGGGCTTTGATTCTCGCCGGCATGCTGCTCTTCCTTCAGGGCTTCGGCCTCGGCGGCGTCATCGCGACCTTCGGGTTGGTTCTGGACCTGGTCGGGTTCGTTCTTCTACTGGTGGTCGTTCTCGTGAGCAGTGTCATCTTGTTGACCCGCCAGAACGCGATTCCGAACGCCGCAGCTCGGATCGAGTAGACGACGAGGCTCGTTCCGGAGGCCGAACCGGCAAAACTCACCTGATCGAGAGGCTGGGCGGAGGTCAGCGCGGACGACAGCGCTGGCTGCGCCGGAATAGGTCATGTTGTGTAACACCGGCCCAAGCGCCCCGACGACTGGCTCAGGAGGGCGCTCCGTTTGGAGTTCTCGGTCGAGCGCGAGCGCCGCGTCCTCGAGGTGCGGTGAGTACTCAGCGCATTGCCACTTCAACAACGGTGCCGGCTGGTTGCAAGTCGAAGGCCACGGCGCGCCTCACGATCCGGCGGAATTCGTCCCGGAACTGCTCGGCCGGGGCTTCGGACTTCACCTGTTCGACGGGAAAATCACGCTCGGCAACACCGTGCGGATGATCGGGCTCCAAGCCCAGGGCTACCTATTCGAAAACGACGCCTAGAAGCAAAGCTCATAGTGTGGTGGGTCTGTTGGCTCGTGTGCCCTGTCGCTCCGGTATCGCGCCCGCGGCACACGCCGGGCGGCTGCGCATCCTTGGCACGCGGGCGCCGGAGCTCGAACGGTCGACCGACGCGTTCCGCGCCGGTCTTGCGGCCGCAGTCAAGCGCAACTGGCGAAACTGCGCCCAGTTAGAGCGGCGTCCGGCGAAGCCTGAGCCCAAACGCGCCCTGACGGGTCAGGCTGGAAAAGCGCCTCCCCCGCAAGCAATCGCCTCGCGGCTTTGCGTGCGGCATCCGACGCACGAGTCGCTCGCGGGCGTGGGAAAGCGTGGGGGCACCCGACGAAAAGGCCCGTGTTTACAGGGCTTTTGCGGCGTCCCGCGACTCGCGTAGACGGTCCACACTGCCCTCGGCAAGCGCCTCGACCGTGGCTGCGATCAGCCTGTAGCGGTGGGACTGAGTCGGGGCGACGAGGGTGCTCGAGCTAGCGCCCGCGGCATGAACCGTGTGCCCGGTGTGGGATGAACCCATCGCCGTAGGCGACCCCTCTGCGTGATTGACCCTGACCTTAGCGTCCATGGCCCTGTCCCTATTTCCCTCCAACGTCCCTCTCCCTCTGATCCCTTCTGCCCTGTTTCCCACCGGATCGCCGTAGCCTCTGTGCTCGAGCCGAACGTCCAGTGTGAGCACGATGAGAACACATCGTCGCGAGTTTGTCAAGCCCACTTGGCGATTAATAGGTGTGTGGGCTGCAACGAGCGACGCCGCAAACTTTGGCTCACCGAGCCGATATCGCACTGCATCCTGATCGATGACGGCCAAGGGTCGAGCCGAAATGAAGCGCGCTTGACATCTCCGCAGACGCAGTTCCAGTGTCTCCAGGTGGGCTGGTGGCCACCGTCTACGCGAGTCGGTGGTCACGCGCGCCGGACTGACCGAGCGCGATTTCGAAACAGAGTTCACCACTGCTGAGGATTGCCTGGTTGCAGCCTTCGAGCACGGCCAAACTCTGATCGCCGGTGAGCTGCTCGATGCGGTGCAGGGCGAGCACGACTGGCTCACACGAGTGCGCTTGGGACTCGTGAGCATCCTTCAGTTCCTTGACTCCGAGCCCGGCTGGGCGCGCCTGCTGGTGGTCGAGGCTCCGACTACCGCGCCGCCGGCCAGGGAGCGCCGCGAGCGCGCACTCGAGCGCGTCGCAGAGCTTCTCGAACGGGGAAGCCCACAGCCACGGGATGGCGGTGGACTCAGCCTGCAGCATGGATTGACCGCCGAGCTCGTGATCGGCGGGGTCTTCTCGGTGATCCACGCGCGAATGCTTCGCCACCGCGACATGCCCCTGCTCGACCTCGCGCCAGCGCTGATGTCACTGATCGTACTGCCCTACCTCGGAGCAGAGGCGGCGAACGGCGAGCTGAACTACAGGCCGGGCGCAATCAAGGCGAAAGAGCATCTGCACACAGAGCATCCAGCTCGCGCCACCTATCGCACGGCGCTGGTGCTGCGAGCGATCGAAGGATCACCCCATTCAAACAACCGCGAAGTCGCAGCGGCCGCAGGCCTCAGCGATGAGGGACAGGCGTCAAAGCTTCTGGCGCGACTGAAGCGCCAAGGCCTGATCCAGAACGTCGGGCTCGGACAGGCCTACGGTGAGCCGAACGCGTGGGTATTGACAACCGCCGGCAAGCGCGTCGCCGCGCTGATCGCGACCGAGCTCTCAAAGCGCGGCCCGCGCGCCCAGGGCAGTGCCGTCAGGGCGGGGAGAAGGCAATGCCAAGCCTGAGTACCCATGCGGCCGTCGGGCGGTCCGCGCACTCAGGGCCCGACACGCGCGTCGTCGGCGTACCGACACTTGACCGGCGGTCCATGAGCCGCGGGTGGCGCATTGACGTAGCGGAGATCTTCAGGGCAAGGAGCGCGCGTCCTACGCGCTCGGTGCTCACAGGCGTCGATCGGGGCATGCGGGGGATCGCAGGCCTCGATGACGGTGCTCTCGTTCCTGCGGCCTTGGCCGCGAGCGAGCGCGCTACAGGGAAGGATCGCCGCCGGAACGCTCCGGACGGGGCGGCCGAGCAGATCGCACGGATTCCGGCGAGCGCAAATCGAGAGGAAAAAGGAGTAGTGGACAAGTGAGACATGTAAGGATGCTGGGGCTCTGCCTCATCGCTGTGCTCATGGTGAGCGCGATCGGGGCCGGGTCTGCGCTGGCCAAGGACCCATTCAACGTGAACACCTGGGGTCAGTACAAATACTGCCCCTACGAAGAACCACAGTCAAACATCACCGACTGCTTCGCGGGAATCACCGCAGGAGGCAGCAACGGTGGGTTCTTCGAATACGGCAAAGTCAAGGTGAAGCTCAACAAGTCGATCTACCTGCACAGCGGCTTCAAAGGCTCAGGTCCAGAAATTGAAGTGGTTCCCGCCGTTCACGGTGGCGAAACGCTCGAAGCGCCCGAACTGAAGGTCACGGGCGGAATTGGCCTGTTCAGCAAGGCGCTTCAGGAACAGCAGGAATGGCCTGCGGCTCTGACGGAAAGCTGGAAGGAAGCGAAAAAAAATAAGGAAAACGCCGTCAACGTCAAAATCGAAATGGCCGGTAACGAATGCTTCGAAGTGCAGGGCTGCCTCGATACCGAAAACATCCTGCTCGAAGAAGGGGTCGCGTTCCGGCTACCGCTGAAGGTGAAAGTCACGAGCCCGTGGCTTGAAAAACTGGGTGGCGGTCCCTGCTACATCGGCAGTGACGAACATCCCATTCATATCAACCTGACCACAGAAAGCTCAGGTTCCGCAGGAACGTTGAAGTTCGCGCCTAATTTCTACCAGCTCGAACTGCACGAAAGCAGGCTCGTCGATACCAAGTGGCATATTGAAGAAGCGTCGGCACCGAAAGGCTGCGGCGGCGCGTATGAATCCTATGTCGATAAGTCGCTCGAACGGCTTCTGGAAATGAACGGTTCTCGGACCGGCATCGTTGTGCTGAAAGGCGACCTGCACGACGCCACGAACGCCGGCGACATTCTCGAAGAAGGCGAAAGGACCGGCGAACTGCCGTAGGGGCGGACCAACAAGCCACTAGGAAGGATCGCTAGAAGGTAAGAACTACGACGTGGCGGGGCCCCACCCCTCGGGTGGTGCTCCGCCACGGTAGAGATGTGTAAGACGACCCTTGTGGTCGTGGAGCTCGTTCGTGTGGTCGCCTATCTGAGTGTGGGCGGTCGATAAGGAGAGTGTTCGATGAGACTTGTGAGGGTGTTGGGGTTGACCGTCGTGGCGGCGCTGGCCGTGAGTGCGGTCGGGGCGGTGGGCGCGTCGGCCGAACCGCCAGAATATGGCCGCTGCGTAAAGGTGCCGAAGATAGAAAAAAAATACGGCGGTCGCTTTACCGATAAGGGCTGCACCAAAAAAAGCGAAACATCGACCGGTAAGTACGAATGGCTACCTGGCGGTGTAAAGCTGAAACAGACGAGCACAGGTGGCAAAGGCACGTTGCAGGAAGTCGGCAAATACGCTGTGGGTTGCACATCTGAGTCGAGCGTCGGCGAATATGTCGGCACAAAAGAAGCAAAGAAAGTCGTAGTGACGTTCAAGGGCTGCAAAGTGCCGCCGTTCGTGTGCACGTCACCGGGTCATGCGGCTGGAGAACTCGTGACGAAACCGCTCGAAGGTCGCGCGGTGTGGAAAAACGAAGCAAAACATGAAGCCGCGCTGGACCTGTTCCCGACGCCTGAAAAACCCGGGGAAAAAGAACCGAAATTCATCGAATTCACTTGTGGAGAAGCATTGACCGTGGCGGTGCGAGGTTCGGTGCTCGTGCCGATTCAAGCGAACAAGATGAGCAGTACGTTCACGTTGAAGTACAAACAGAAAAATGGTTTTCAGGAAGTCAAAGACTACGAAGAAGAAGGCAAACTCGTGGAAGACATCCTCGAAGCCAATTTCGAAGGTAAAGGCTGGGCGAAATCCGGCCAGACGATCACCGCGACGGTGAAAAACGAAGAAGCGCTCGAGCTGAACACATACGTGTGAGGCGGTGATCTCATGTGCGGAGCCCGCGGGCTCCGCACATGATCAGCTTCGACCAGCCGCTTCAACGACCAGGTTTCTAGCGAGCCCAAGGGCAAGACAGCGAGAACGGCGAGATGAGAATGATGTGGGCATACAGGCAGAACAAGTTGACGGCGCGTAGCGCTGTCGTGGCAAGCGCCCGCGGCAGCAGGCTGCGCCCCGGCGCGGGCGCGTCCGCACGCATGAGCCCGATTCTGCCTGCCGCGATGTTGATGCTTTGTGTGTCGATCCTCTGCGTGTGCTGTTCGGGGGCCTCGGCCCATCAGGGCCATGTGTTCAGCGCCGCGTTCGGATCTGCGGGCTCGGGCGACGGGGAGCTGTTGGCGCCATCGGATGTCGCGGTCGATGAAGCGCGGGGCCTTGCATACGTATCCGATACGGGCAACGACCGCGTCGAGGTGTTCGAGCGCAGCCCCGGTGGCGAATACACCTACGCTTCGCAGTTCGCGGTGCGCGACCCCGGCCCGATAGCAGTCGATAACTCCTCGAGCGCTTCCGATCCGACGCGAGGCGAGGTGTACATAGCCGGCGCTGGCGACAGAGAAGAAGCCGAAGAACGTGAGCGCAACACACTGTATGTCTACTCGCCCACCGCCGGTGAAGTCACGCACAAGGTGCAGTCGTTCAAGTTCAAAGAAAAAGGCGGCGAAGAATTGGAAGAAGAATTCGAAGAAAACATCTCGGGTGTCGCGGTAGACGCGAATGGGGTGTTGTGGGTGTATTGGGAAGAACAGGGCCTGATCGATGGATTCGTCAAAGGCCTGACGGGAAGCGGGGCTTCCAGGCTTGAATGGCAGCCTGGGTTGCGCAGGAGCATGGAAGAGCGCTTTGAATGCTTTGCGCGCCCGGCGTTCGCGGTCTCGCCCGACGCGACGGCGTTCTATGTCGGCTATGAACGGCGAAACGGCGCTGAAGAATGCCCCGGCGAAGATCCGGAACGCGTGGCCGATCCGACGGTTCTGGCCAAGCTCGATGACGGACAGCCCTCGCCGCATACCCAGATCGCCGAAGTGGACCGCCGCGACACGACGGGCGCCGCTGTGGACTCGGCCGGCGGGGACGTGTTCTTGGACACGGTGACGAGCGTCGCGGACTACGCCCCTGACGGAGTGTTGGCGCAGCGCTTCGGCACAGGGCAGATGACCTCGGGCAGCGGCATCGCGATCGATGACTCCACTGGTGAGGTGCTCGTCGCAGATTCAAGCGAAGACAGGGTCGTGGTGTTCGGCCTTAAAGGCACGCCGGGCAAGCCGCTGATCGACAGCGTGTCCTCCCAGAACCTCTCGCCCTCGTCCGCGGAATTGCGCGCGCAGATCGATCCGCGCGGCCAAGAAACGCAGTACCAGTTCCAGTACGGGACCAGTGACTGTTCCCAAGACCCGGGAGCGTGCGTGGACCTGCCGACAGCGAGCATCCCCGCGGGCTTTGGCGACGTGGACGTGAGCGTCCAGGTGCACGGTCTGGCGCCCGCGACGGCGTATTACTTCCGGGTGCTGGCGAGCAACACGCTTGGCCCGGCCGAAGGCACGTCGCAGGGAACGTTCACGACATTGCCCTCGCCGAGCGTGCTGCCCGATGGTCGGGGTTGGGAGATGGTCTCGCCGACGCAGAAGCATGGCTCGACGATCGAAATGATCTCCTACCTACGCAGCGGCAGCATCCAGACCTCACTGGATGGGAATCGGCTGGTGTGGCTCGCAGCGGGGCCGGTCGTGAGCGAACCGGAAGGCAATCGCAGCTTCGAACTCTCCCAGCTGATGTCCGTCCGCGAACCGAACGGATGGAGCACGACGAGCCTCGAAACGCCGCATACCAAAGGCTGGGGGCTGCTGTTGCCCTCGCCCAGCGAGTACCACTTCTTCACGCCAGATCTGAGCGCGGGGCTCCTCGAGCCCACCGAATACGACCTCGGCAAGACCGAAGGGGTGATCGAACATCCAGCGCTCTCCCCCGAAGCGAGCGAAAAGACGATGTACGTGCGCGGTAGCCTGCCCTCGGCGCCTGGCGAATACTCGCCGCTCGTGAATGCGCAGAATGACGAAGCCGGCACGAAGTTCGGCGGCAGCCTCGATTTCCTGGGCGCCACCAGCGACCTCTCGCACGTCGTGTTCCACTCGAAGGTCGGCCTGACCGCAGCGGACCCGTCCGCGGCGGGCCTGTACATGTTCCAGCAGGGAGAGCCCTTGTCGCTGATCTCAAGGCTCCCGGACGGCACGCCCGCTGAAGACGGCGGGTTCACCGAACCCTCGCTCGGCGCGGCGGAAGGGCTCAACACCCGTGGCGCCATCTCATCGAACGGGCAGCGGGTGTTCTGGACCGACGGTGCGGGCACGGGCCTGTACATGCGCGACACGGTCCTGGGCCAGACGATCAGATTGAACTCTGCGCAGGGGCACGGCGCGATCGAACCCGGCCCAGAAGGAGGCGAAGTGCCGGAACCGCCCGCTGAACTCTCTGAACGCGAAGCGCGTTTTCAGAGCGCCACGCCGGACGGCACGAAGGTGTTCTTCACCGACACTGCCAGGCTGACCGAAGACTCCACGCAGGAACCGACGGGTGAGGAATCACCCGCGGACCTCTACGAGTTCGAACTGACAAGCCAGAACCCCCTGCGCGGACGCCTCACAGACATAACGGCAGGTGCCGCGGGCTCAAGCGGTGACGTGCTGAACGTCATCCCGGGAACCTCGACGGACGGGTCGACCGTGTATTTCGTTGCCAACGCGGCGCTCGCACCGGGTGCGGTGCCGGGACGGTGCGCCCGCAACCCTGAAGGCGGGGAAGAATCACCACCGGGCGCCACCTGCAACCTGTACGTCTCCGAAGAAGACTCTGCGCATCCCGGACAGCGCCAGACCCGTTTCATCGCGGCCCTCTCAGCCGAAGATGGTGCGGACTGGGGCGCGAGCGCCAGCTCGAAAATCACGCCGCTTCAGTCGAACCTCAGCCTGGTCAGCTCGAGCATCTCTCCCGACGGCCGCTACCTGGCGTTCATGTCTCAGCAGCAGCTCACCGGCTATGACAACCGCGACAGCTCGAGCGGCGAACCCGACGAGGAGGTCTACCTCTACGACGCCGCCACTGGACGCCTTGCCTGCGTGTCCTGCAACCCCGCTGACCCCGGCGGCGAAGGTGGGGGCTGGCAGCGTCCGCATGGGGTACTTGATACGGAACTGGCTGGGGAAGGCGTCGGGCTGCTGATCGACCGACCAGAAATCTGGAGCGGGCGCTGGCTCGCTGGCTCGCTCCCTGGGTACGGCTATAACCGCGATGGCAAGTCCCAGCCCGCTGCGCTCTATCAGCCCCGGTATCTCTTCGATTCCGGGCGGTTGTTCTTCAACAGCTCTGACGCGCTGGTGGCCGGTGATCAGAACGGCAAGGCAGACGTGTATGAGTACGAGCCCCAGAACGTCGGCTCCTGCCAGCACACCGGGGGCTGCATCGGGCTGATCTCTTCGGGCACCTCAAACCGGGAATCGGCGTTCCTTGACTCAAGCGAAAACGGTGATGACGTGTTCTTCCTGACCGCCAGTCAGCTCGTCGCGCCCGACACCGATGAGGCGATCGACATCTACGACGCGCACGTCTGCACCCAGAGCTCACCCTGCCTGCAATACCGCGTCACACCACCCCCCGACTGCCAAACCTCCGAAGAATGCCGTACCGCCAGCTCATCCCCATCCGGGAGCCAGCCCGCCGCGACCTCAATCTACACAGGCCCCGGCAACCCCACCAGCCCGCCGAAGCAGACAGTCGGCGCCGCCAAAGCCGGCAAGCCCATAGCGCGCCTCACCCGCGCCCAGAAGCTGTCGAAGGCCCTGAAAGCATGTCGCAAACAGCACGCCCACTCCCGGAAGAAGCGGGGCCGCTGCGAAGCACAGGCACGCAAGAAATACGGCCCTCACGAGACCAAGAAGAAGAAGAAGGCCACCCACGCTGCCTCGCGCAAGCTCGATCACAGCGGCGGGAGGCGATGAGGATGCGCTGGTTGGCGATGAGGCCTTCGGATCTGAAGCGCACTGCCGGCGTGTGGCGGTTGCGCGTCGTGCGAGGGTCCCGTCAGGCCCGCCTGGGCAGATACGTCCTCGCGCTGGCCTACGCGCTGGCGCTGATGCTGGTGTCTACCGCGACTGCCTCGGCCTCGGCGCGCTGGGAGCTCTACTCTCGTGCGGCACCGACGAATCTCGCGCCCGGCAGCGAAGGGTTGCTCACGGTCGCCGCAGGCAACCTCGGCGATCAGGGCCTCAGCGGCGCTTCACAGAGGGTGGCGATCACCGACGTGTTGCCAGCCGGTTTGCAGGTCAGCGATCCGGCGAACGTGGACCCGCATCCAGGACGGTCGCAGACGACAAAAGAAAAAGAAGAAACGTGGGAATGCTCGGTCACTGAAGAAGACAGGAAGGTGAGTTGCAGCACCTCGCTGGCCGTGCCACCGTATGAACGTCTTGAAATCGATATTCCCGTGAGTGTGCAGGAGCCGGCGGGTACCGTGACCTCGTTGCCGAACGAGGTGGGTGTGCAGGGTGGGGAAGAAACGGGTGGCGGGACCCTATCCGGAGCCACACTCTCGCGTCCCGTGAGGGTGAGTAGCGAACCGGTGTCCTTTGGGGTCGAAGAAGACGGGTTCTCGGTGCGGGCAGAAAACGCGGATGGCTCGCCCGATACGCAGGCGGGGTCGCATCCTTATCAGCTCTCGAGCACTGTGTATTTGAATCAGACCCTTGAAGAAGTGCAGTTGCCGGGGCAGCCGCGCAAGGCGGTGCCGGCGGCACCGGCGCTGTCTAAGACCCTCGACTTCGATCTGCCGCCAGGGCTGTTGGGGAACGTCACTGCGGCGCAGCAGTGCACTGACGCGGACTTCTCCTCGCTGGCCTCGACCGTTGGAGGGGTGCGCAACCTGTGCCCGCCGGGTTCGGCGATCGGGGTCGCGACCGTCACGATCCTTGCTCCCAGCCCCGTCGGGTATAAAACGCTGGCGGTACCGGTGTTCAACCTCGTCCCCGCGCAGGGTGAGCCGGCACGGTTCGGGTTTGAGACCGAAGCAGTGCCCGTCGAGATCGACGCCTCGGTCAGGACCGACGGGGACTACGGCGTGAGGGCGAGCGTCAGTAACGCGACCGCGGCCGCGCAAGTCCTGGGCGCGCAGGTCATCCTCTGGGGTAACCCCGGTGAAGAAGTGCACGACAACTCACGGGGCTGGGCGTGCCTGAGGGGCGGACGCCAGCACCTTGAAGGCGAAACCTGCACCCCACCCGAACCCCGCCCCACGGTCCCATTCCTGACGCTGCCGAGTTCCTGCACCGGCCAGCTCTCAAGCTCCATGGAAGGTCTGGCGTGGACCGGGGATCAGACCAGCGCCAGCTACCTCTTCCAGAGCCAGCTCGGCGAACCCCTCGCGAGCCTCCAAAACTGTCCGCAGCTGCCCTTCGAACCATCTCTCGAAGCCCAACCAGAGCAGGAACCGGGCCAGCCCACGACCAGCGCGAGCACACCATCGGGGCTGGATGTCAAGGTCAGGGTGGACCAGCAGGGCACGCTCACGTCCGGGGCGCTCGGGGATAGTGCGGTGCGCTCCACCAGCCTGGTGCTGCCGCAGGGTGTGCTGCTGAACCCGGGTGCGGCGAATGGCCTTGAGGCCTGCTCAGAGCAGCAGATCGGCTATCAGGGCGGCGGGGGTGTGGACCCGCTCTCGCCCGGGGCCGCGGAACCTTTGCGCTTCAGCCCGGACCGCGCCGAATGCCCGCAGGCCTCGAAGGTCGGCACGGTGCAGATCAAGACCCCGCTGCTCGGCGAAGAACTATCGGGCAGCGTGTACCTGGCCGCGCAGGAAGCAAACCCATTCGGGTCGCTGATCGCGCTGTATATCGTCGCGGAAAACGAAAAGCTCGGATTGACGGTCAAGCTCGCCGGCGAAGGCAAACTCGACCAGCAGACGGGCCAGATCACAACGACCTTCCAGAACACCCCGCAGGTCCCCTTCGAAGAACTCGACGTGCGGCTGTTCGGGGGCCCGGGCGGAGCCGTGAGCACACCAGCCCAGTGCGGGACCTACACCACCAACGCCAGCTTCGCCTCCTGGTCTGGCGCGCTTCGCGAACCCGCCGGCGAACCACCGTTTGCGATCACCTCGGGCCCCGGCGGCGGTCCGTGCCTGCCAAGCCCCGAGCCGTTTGCCCTGTCCTTTCAGGCCGGCTCAGCGAGCACACAGGCCGGAGCCTTCACGCAGTTTCAGCTCGGGCTCACAAAGCCCGACGGCGATCAGGCGCTGAGCGGCCTGTCGCTGCACCTGCCCGCGGGAGTCGCGGCGCAGCTCTCGAGCGCCACCCCCTGCCCTGAACCACAGGCTGCCCGAAACCAGTGCGGCCCAGAAAGCTTGATCGGGCATTCGCTTGCAAGCTCGGGCCTTGGACCAGACCCGATCAGCCTGCCCGGGAGCGTCTACCTCACCGGCCCCTACGAGGGAGCCCCCTTCGGCCTGTCGGTCGTGACCTCTGCGGTCGCAGGCCCGTTTGACCTCGGCGATGTCACGGTGCGCTCAAAGATCGAGGTCGACCCCCACACAGCCCAGGTCACGATTCAAAGCGACCCGTTCCCGACCTTCGTCAGAGGCGTGCCCGTTCAGCTCAAAGCCATCAACGTCTCAGTCGATCGCCCGAACTTCGAGTACAACCCCACGAGCTGTGCCCCGATGAAGATCGAAGGCACGCTTCAAGGAGCAGAAGGTCAGAGCCAGAGCGTCTCTTCCCGCTTCCAGGTCGCAAACTGCGCCGCGCTGCCCTTCAAGCCCCAGGTCCAAGCCCAGACCGAGGGCAAGACCTCAAAAGCAGACGGCGCCGGCCTGTCGCTGAAGTTCGCCTCAACGCGAGGCCAGGCGAACGTCGCCAAAACGGTCCTGACGATCCCAGCGATCCTGCCGGCAAGGCTCTCGACGATCCAGAAAGCCTGCCTGGCAAAGACCTTTGAAGCAAACCCAGCCTCCTGCCCGGAAGGCTCAGACATCGGGCAGGCAGTGGTCCACACCCCGGTCCTGAAGAGCCCCCTGACCGGTCCGATCTACCTGGTCTCCCACGGCAACGCCGCCTGGCCAGATGCAGAGCTCGTGCTTCAGGGCGAAGGCATCACGGTGATCCTCGACGGCCAGACGGCGATCAAGAAAGGCATCACGACCTCCTCCTTCCAGGCAGTCCCAGATGCTCCCTTCTCAAGCCTTGAAGCCTCCCTGCCCGAGGGCCCGCACTCGGCCCTGACGACGAACCTGCCCGTCAAGGCCAAATACAGCCTCTGTGGGCAGAAGCTCTCGATCCCGATGGTCCTGAGCGGCCAGAACGGAGCGCTGATCGAACAGCAGACCAAGGTCTCGGTGCAGGGCTGTGGCGCTGTCAAAGCCACCAAGGCCAAGAAGCTCACGCGCGCGCAGAAGCTGAAGAAGGCGCTGGGCGCCTGCAGGCGGCGCTTCAAGCACTCCAAGGCCAGGCGCCAGCGCTGTGAAGCCAAGGCACGAAAGGCTTTTGGGGTGAAGCACGGCCAGAAGAGGGGGAAGACCCACAGCAGCGCACGCGCTCACTGACAAGAGCTTGAGCGCCTGTGCCCTGGGCGCTCGAGGACGCCTCGGTATGGACTCCCTCTCCACCGACCGAGGACCACACGGCACCGGGGCGCGGCCCGCTCCTCAAAGGCTTGGGCTGCGCTCCGGTGCGGCGATGACGGGTCCCGCTCAGGTCCGGGACAGCTCTTGTGCGGATCTCAGCGGGCTTGAACCAGGGCGACACGCAAGGCCACGACCCGCGCTCGACGGTTCAGGCTCGGCCCGCTAGGTCCAAACGCGGTACACTGGGGAACGCGGTTTTCTAGCCGGCCGCCAAGTTGGGCGGCCCTATATCGCAGGCAGCGCGCACGGATTTCATCCGTCTCTCTTCTTCATGCGTGTCGCCCGGTCTCAGAGGGGGGCGAGAAGGGGCTGGCGATGTCCGGCATCAAAGCCAGGCGCACCCGAGACCTTCATGTGCGAGGAAATCGGATGACGGTAGATCGCGAGCGGATCGACCGCGCAGCGAAACGCGCGGACTGGGCCGGCAGGGCGCTGAAGAATGCAGCCGAGGACCTGCAAGACGCAGGCGCCTGGAACGCAGGCCTTGAGGGCTTGACCGAGATGGTGTTCGAGCAAGCGGGACGCGTATCGAGGCTGGCGAAAGATATTGAGAGTCGCAAGGAGGACGCGACGCGAACCGACCCATCGCCGTCGTCTTAGTTCTGCTGCCGACCGGCGGCGGGCTAGGCAAAGCGCACTTCCGGGGCTGTTCAGGGATGAAGCACAGCAGCCCGAAGGGGAGACTCCAAGCGGCACACGGACGTGTGCGTGTCTCTACCACACCAACGAGAGATGAAAACCATGGAGAAATCTGAGCAGAAGATCGTGCAATACCTACACGAGGCACACGCCTCGGAGCAAGCGCTCGTGACTGTGCTGCAGTCGCAGATCGCAATGACCCCCAAAGGGAGCTACCGCGGCGGGCTTGAATCCCACCTGCGCGAGACGCGTGACCACGCGGCCCGAGTGGAGCGGCGTCTGGGCGAACTCGGCGACGGCAGTAACCCGCTGCAAGCCGGGGTTGGACTCGTCCAAAGCGTCGTCGGACAGGCGTTGGCACTCGGAAAGACGCCTTTGGATCTCGTGCGTGGGTCGGGAGGGGAGGAGAAGATCCTCAAGAACGCCAAGGACACGTGTGGGGCCGAGGCTCTCGAGATCGCCACCTATACGGCGATCGAGCGCCTGGCAAGTTCGCTAGGCGACACAGACACGCAGGCGCTCGCCCATTCCATTCGGGCTGATGAGCAGAGGATGCTCGACCGCGTCCTGGCAGAAATCCCAAAGCTCACCGACGCGGTCGTTCGATCCGAGATCCACGGAAACGGCTCCTACGACATCACCAAGACAGGGGCGGCCGATGCCGGCCGTGCTGCGTCCAAGAAGGTCAAGGAGACCGGACGTGAAGCTGCCTCGAGCGCGAAGCGCAGCGCGCGCCAGGCGCGCAGAGTGCCCGGAGTCGCGCACGCGGAGGGTCAGATAAAGGGAGCGATGGCCTCTGAGGAAGATCTCGCCATCGCGGGCTACGACAGCCTGAACGCGGCCGAGATCATCGAGAAGCTCGTGGACCTTTCCCAGATCGACCTCGCGAAGGTCGACTCCTACGAGCGCAAGAACGAGAACCGTACAACCATCCTGAGCCGTGTCGCCAGCCTGCGCAGCGATGAGCCGTGGCCGGGATATGACGAGCTCAGCGTGAGCGAGATCCGGGCGGTGCTGGACGAGGGCGATGAGAGGCGCGCCAAGCGGGTGCACTCCTACGAGCGCTCTCACAAGAACCGCACAGGTGTCCTAGACGCCTCAAAACGCGAGCTCACCAAGGCCTAAGCCGCGGAGGCCGGGCCCGTGAGGATTGCGCACCCGGCCTGTAAGGCTCTGCGTAGACGCGTAGGGCCCCCTTCGTGTCCACCAGCGCCGCGGGAAGCTCGTTCGGGGTTGATCGACGGACCTGGTTCAGAGACGCGACGCCCGTTCTCGATCACAACAGGTGCCAGCGCGCGCGCGTGCTGCGGCGGCTCGGGTGCGTGTAGCGTAAGTCCGGTGGATCTGTACGAGGCGATGCGCTGCGCGCCGACGAGCCGGCGCTTCACCGGCGAGCGGGTGGCGCGAGGGGCGCTCACGCGGGCGCTCGAGAATGCGCGCTTCGCCCCCAGCGGCGGCAACCGCCAGGGCTGGCGCGTCGTCGCCGTCGAGGACCTCGGTCGCCGGATCGCGCTGCGCGACGCCTACCTGCCGCGCTGGCGCGCATACATGGAGCAGACGGGCGGCGCGCGGATGCTGGCCGATCCCGAGCAGTTCGACGCCGCGCGTGTGCGCATGCTGCGACTCGCCGACGACTACGCCGAGCGCCTACACGAGCTGCCGCTGCACCTGGTCGTCTGCGTGCGCCTCGAGGACCTCGTCGTCACCGACGCAGCGCTGCCGCGGCAGAGCATCGTCGGCGGCGCGTCGATCTACCCGTTCGTGCAGAACCTGCTGCTGGCGCTGCGTAACGAGGGTCTCGGTGCGGCAATGACGACGATGCTCGTGCCCGCCGAGGACGAGGTAAAGCGCCTGCTCGACATCCCCGACGGGGTCGCCGTCGCGGCGCACATAGGCGTCGGGCATCGCGCCGACCCCTGGCCCGAGCGGCTCGCGCGCCGGCCGGTCGAGGAGTTCGCGTTCTCAGAGCGCTACGGCGAGCTCCTGACCCGGTGAATCGTCGGCGGCATCGGCAGCGTCAGGAGCCTTCGTTGGCGAACGCCTGGTAGGGGCGGCAGGGCTCGTTGCGCAGGCTCGGACACGGGGGCAGCCCCGTGGGAACGCCGACCCCCGGCACGATCGGGAGGACCAGGCTCGACGGCATGCTGGGCGAGAAGGCGATCGACTCCGTCGCGGTCGCGCCTTCCGGCTGCGTCTGGCTGAAGGACCAGATCGGCTGCGTGCCGTTGGGTGCTGCGATCGTGACCCTGATCCGCGAGCCTGCGCGGTACGCATGCCCCTCGAAGTACAGGGGGATCACAACTTGGACGAATTCGTTCGCCGGCATGGGTGCCACATCGGACGCGAGGAACGTCGGGATTGGCTGGAGCAG
The DNA here is from genome assembly GCA_963706765.1 of uncultured Solirubrobacterales bacterium. GTDB lineage: Bacteria > Actinomycetota > Thermoleophilia > Solirubrobacterales > Solirubrobacteraceae > Palsa-744. The sequence continues at coordinate 1,878,536 of OY970168.1, forward strand.
CGTGGGACGCCGCTTGAACATGTTCTTGGCATTGGTTGCGAGCTTGCGCTCGCTCGTCCGGATCCAGCCGTTCTGCACGAACGTCTCGTCGCCGTCGGGACGCACCTCACTGACGGTCGCCTGAAGATCGACGTCCGGAGTCGAGGACTTGACCCAGAGGTGGACGGCGCCCCCACCGATGGCGGTGGTGTCGGCCGCGAGCGGCGCCGAGACATAGGACACAGCGGAGCCCGGCTGGGCCTGCGCCCAGTTCCATTCCCACTGGGACGCGTTGCCCCAGAGACCGCCCGAGCCGGTGTTGGCCCCAAAATCCGTCAGCGGCGTGGCATTTGCATCCGAGGTGTAGGTGTCGACGCCTTCGGCGGTTGCCTGCTTTTCATTGAGGGTGCCGTCCGGCCCGAGATACCAAGAGTGAGCCTTCGTGCCAGGTATCGGGAACTTGGAGAATGACTGTTCGAAACCCGGGTACGGATCGCCGGCCGTCGTGCTGCCGGTCGGCGAGGTCCCCGCGCCGTTGTCGAACAGCACCCGGATCTCGGGCAGCGCTTCGAAGGCGGCTAGCGCCGATTCGTAGGTCAGCTGTTCCTGAATCGGATCTGGCGGAAGCGTCACGAGGTCGGTTTTGGGGAGGCCCATGGCTTCCTGGTAGATGATCGGGGCCGCGGCACGCACGACCACCTGGTTGACGATCGGCGCCTGGTGCGCGACGTAGAGCTCCAAGAAGTCGTACAGCCGGTCATACGTGTACGGATCGAGCGAGTCGATATGGGCCCCGTTGGTGAACGTGACCCACTTCCGATCCGTGCCTGTGAAGTGCTGAGCGAGATCTGCACAATGACCTCCGGTCTGCTCGTCCTCCCATTGGCAGGCCATGAACGTCGGCACATCGATCTTGTGCACGAACGTGACTGGATCGAGCGGGTCAGCCACCGGCGGGTTGTAGGTCGAGTTCGCCTTGATCTTTTCCATCAAGTCATTCGCGTCGCCGTGGAGGTCCTGGTTGGCCGCACATGTCTGATCGCCTTCCTCGATCCTTTCGTAGGCCCAATGTTGGCCGTTGGTGGGGCCGGCTGGTTCGGCGTTCTGCTGGCGCTGTTCGGCCCAGGGCACCGCGAACCCGGTGTTCAGGATGCCGCCCGGGTAAAGCGTCGTCGCTGTCGAGTCGATCACCGACAGCGGCGCGATCGCCTCGAGGTCGGGTGGCCGCAGCTGCGCTGTGAACAGCTGGCTGATCCCGCCGTAGGAGATGCCGAGCATGCCGACCTTGTTGCCGAGCACCCACGGCTGGTGGGCGATCGTCTCGATCACGTCATAACCGTCGAGATTCTGCAGCGGTTCGAAGAAGTCGTAGGCGCCGCCCGAGCAGCCGGTCCCTCGCATGTTCACGTCGACCACGGCGAAGCCCATCAGGTTGGCGAGCACGGCGATGCCGTTTTCCGGGCCGGCCGGGTCCGCATACCCGTAGCCCGAGTACTCGATCAGCGTCGGATACGGTGGCGTGTAGCTCAGCGTCGGCACACCCGGCTGCGGGAAGGTCGGAAAGTGAAAGCTCGACGGCACGCCGGGCTCGCCCGCCGGACTGGTCGGCGGATGGACGTCGATCGAGAGCTGGGTGCCGTCACGCGTGGTCAGATACGTGTATCCGTTTTCGGGGATCGACTGGTTGTAGATGCTGGGATCCCAGGGCGCCGCCGCATCCGAGTGGACGGTGATCGGGCCTGACGTTTCGCCCGTGGATGTCAGGCTGACGCGGTAGTTCTTCCCCGGCTTCACGTCGCGGAACAGCAACCCCCCGAGCGAGTCCGCGTTCTGCGTGGCCAGGGTTGCGCCCTTTGAGTTCAGCAGCGACATTTGAGCTTCCGCGGCCAATCCCGTCACGTACACCTGTTCGACGCTCCCCTGGGCGGTGAAGGCCGATGCGCTAGCGGCCGTCACCAGCCAAACAGCAAACGCCACGAGCGTGGCGATGAGATAGATCCGGGCACGACGCCGAAGCGCAGACCGTGCCTCCAGGCGCCGACCCTCACCCATTTGGCTCACGATCCGACGATCTCCGCTCGTTCGACTGGCACGCAGCATCCTTCTCCCATTCCGCGCCTCCGCGCTGAAACTCGGTCCTTACTCCGGTTCGACTCCTTGGTCCACCACTGGAATGCGCGGTACATACCCACGTACGCGCGTCCTAAATCGTCATCGCGAAGAAAACAGCGTGACCGCGATCTCGTCGACTTCGGGCGCCCGGCACACAGGCTCCGGCGGGGTATTGAATATTTCTTGCCATCTGGGGGTACCTCCGGCCCTGGTGTCAGGGATCGCGGGAAACCTAGTCGGCCGCGCGGGGCGCGATGCTCGCTTTCCTCGTGACGCGACGATCGCGACCGCGCCGCGGGTTCGCGGTCCGCGCCCGGCTAGCCACGAGGACAGGTCTCGATGAGCGAGAACACCGACCGCAGCTTTACCCGTCGCACGCTGATCGGCACCGCTGCCGCCGGCGCGGCCTCGGCGGCGCTGCCCTCGCTCGCGCGAGCGCAAGGCGCGCAAGGATCGGAAGAAGCCTCCAGCCCGGCCGCGAGCTCCTCGGTGCCGAAAAAGGCCGACGTCGTCGTCGGCGCCGGCCTCGCCGGGCTGTCAGCCGCACGCACGATCGCGCGCGCGGGCCACTCGGTGGTCGTCCTTGAGGCTCGCGAACGCGTCGGTGGCCGCACCTGGAGCCGTCCGATCACGGGCGGCTCCTACATCGATGCCGGCGCCGAGTTCATAGGGCCCACACAGGACCGCATCAAGGCGCTGGCGCAGGCCGTCGGCGTCGAAACCTTCCCGACCTACAACACCGGCCAGAACGTCTACTGGAAGGACGGCACCCGGCAGACCTACGCCGCCACCGGCCCCACCGGCGTCGCGCCGCCGGACCCCAGCTACCTGCCGGACCTCCTGCAGATCGTCCAGAAGCTCAACACAATGGCCCAGTAGATCGACGTGAACGCGCCGTGGAACGCAGCCGAAGCGGTCGAATGGGACAGCCAGACGTTCTACTCCTGGGTCAAGGCCAACGAGATCAACCCCGATTTCATGCGGCTCGTGGCGACGGCGACCGACGCGATCTTCGGGCAGGAGCCACGAGACCTGTCGCTGCTCTACGTTCTGTTCTACCTTGCCGCGTCCGGGGACGAATCCCATTCAGGGACCTTCGAACGCAACTTCCAGACCGCCGAAGGCGCTCAGGAAGAACGTTTCGTCGGCGGCAGCCAGCAGATCTCGCTCAACGTCGCCGCCGAACTCGGGAGCAGCGTCGTCCTGAACGCGCACGTACGCCAGATCACTCAGGACACCAAGGGCGTAAAGGTCCTGCTCGACAAAGGACGCGTCGCCGCGAAGCAGGTGATCGTCGCGATGCCCCCCGCGCTTACCGTCCGGATCGACTACGAACCCCTGCTACCGGCCCTCCGCGACCAGCTCACCCAGCGCGCGCCGATGGGCTCCTACGCGAAGGTCGACGTCGTCTACGATCATCCGTTCTGGCGTGAAGAAGGCCTGACCGGACAGACTGTCAGCCTCAAGGGGCCGGTCACGGTGACGTTCGACAGCACGCCCGACGAGGGCAGCCCCGGAGTGCTGCTCGGCTTCATCGGCGGCAGCGACGCGCGCGCCTGGTACGGCCTGTCTGCCGAACAGCGTCGCCAAGCAGTGCTCGAAAACTTCGCCAACTACTTCGGCGAACAGGCCCGCAACCCGCTTCAGTACGTCGAGAACGCCTGGGCGGAAGAACGATTCAGCCGCGGCGATCCGGTCGCCGGCCTCGGGCCCGGCACGCTGCTCGACTTCGGCACCGCTCTGCGCGCCGCCGTTGGTCGCATCCACTGGGCCGGCACCGAGACCTCGGACTACTGGGTCGGCTACATGGACGGCGCCGTGCGCTCCGGCGAACGGGCGGCCGCGGAGGTGCTGGCCGAACTCTCCTAGGCAAGGCTCCGGGATGCGGCACTACGGCCGCCATGACGGCGGCATCTGGATGCGCGATCATGACGATCGCGAGGCGCGTCGGTCCGAGTCCGAAGTCGCCGACAATGGCTTTGCGGTACTTCGTCTACTTCTGCGCGGGTGGATCAGGCGTCTGCGAGCGCCTGATCCAGAGGTGCAAGACCAGCCTGCTCGGCATCTGGGGCGGCTGGCTCACCATCCGTTGCCTCCAGCGCGTCGTCGGGCGCGCCCGCAGGATCTGCGAGCCCCAGCTTGCGCGCCTCCTTCTTGGCCTGCTTCTCGAGCCGACGCTCGCGGAGCCTGCTTTCGCGCATGAGCTTTGCCATCGTCGTCTTCTTCTTGCCGCTTGAGGCCATGTTCTCCGTCCCTTGTCGTGGAGTTCCGAGCGCGTCCTTGCCCGGTCATCCGGCGCGGTGGATCGCAGACACGCCCGGTCGGTGCCGGGCATGACGTGCGACTCAGCGTCCGTGCGGCGGGCGAGGCCCGCCGCGGATGCGCCGGATTGCTAGATCGCCTGGATGTTGACGGCCTTGGGACCCTTGTCCCCGGCCTCAGCGTCGTAGGAGACCTTCGCGCCCTCGGTGAGCGAGCGATATCCCTCGCCGATGATCGCTGAATGGTGGGCGAATAGGTCCTTGGACTGGTCGTCGGGCGTGATGAACCCAAAGCCCTTGTCGTCGCTGAACCACTTGACGGTTCCGGTAGGCATCTTGCTTCCTCCTGCGTTCTCATGTGCCGCGAACGTGGAGATTGCCTAGAGCAAGACTACGACCGCCAACACTTCATTTGTTGGGCAACGCCCAAACCTGACTGCCATCACCCTAGCAGCGACCGGGGCGCCGTTTCCCGCGAGCACGCCGACTTGCTTGCCGGCGGCCCGTCTTGCAGCGCTCGCCACCGCCGGCGAGGCTTGGCGCCGCGGCTCTGCGCCCCCGCGCGCAGCCGGCAGGAGCGCACCGCGGCGCCTCGGCCCCAACCTTCCCGACGCAGTTCGTCGGGGAAGCTCCACCGGTCAGGCACTCGATCGCGAGCTCCAAGGTGTAGTGGCCGGGCTTGAGGTGGCCGGGCTTGAGGCCCTCCGCACTGGCCCTGGCTCGCGAGCCGAGCTTCGCCGTTGCCGGTGAGCTCATCGACGCCGCCGCCAGCGCTGAAGCCGGCGTCAGAGCCAGGAGCGCGACCGCGACGTCCACGTGCGCCTCATATTCGCTCGCCTTCGTATCCGCGCGACACAAACGTTCACGCGCGACAGAAAGCTCACCACGACCACTTCGAGCAAGTTCCCCGGCCCGAGCAAAGGCCAACGATACGCCCGGCGCGCACGACCCGCCTTCGGATCGCGCGCGCCGGATTTACGAGACGCTGGATTCTTGCCAGGTCTTACTTTTCGACGCTTACTTCACCGTAGTACGTGCCAAATGTGTACCACGGCCCCACGTAAAGGGCGGGTTTTGATTTCTTGACTTTCGTCACTGCAAACTCCCCGGCTTCCGGTTCGCCTTCCGGGCCGTAGAAGAAGTAGGTGACTTTGCCTTTCGGTTCTTTGACGTAGGGCCCATGGAGGTACCCAAGCCCGGGGCATTCTTCCCCTTCATAGACCCAGCAGATAGTCGTCGTTTCCCAGGTGCGGGTTTTTGTGTAGATGTACATCGGGCCGCAACTCCCGAAATATTCGGTACAGAGCGTGTATTCTTTTGCTTTGGGCGCTTTCGCCGCAGGCGCGGCTCCGGTTGCGTGCCCAAGCGCGAACCCTGGCCCCGCCGCCTGCGCGGCCGTGGTCCCGAACGCCAAGATGCCGGCCGCACACGCAGCGAGCGCGAGAACTCTCCTTGTCTTCATCTGCCTGCCTTTCCGATTCCTTTGATCCATCCCCCCGTATGGGACGGTCGGTCGACACATACTACGCCATCACTGACCGGCCGTTTGCGATCTCGCCTGGCCAGCCCCGCCGAATCGCTTCGCGATCCCGACTCGTGCGCAGGTGTTCTGGCTGCAGTCCGGTATGCTGCCTACCTACTCGCACCAGGGTGATTTGATCCGACGGGCGCTGCACCACGTAGCGCGGCATCTCGCCTCCTGATCGGTCGACGTCTTGCACATGCGACGAAGTTAGAGGCGCGCCAAGGCGCGCCGCACATCGGGAGGACTCCCCATGTTGTGAGCTGCGAGTACCTATCTCGGGCTGGTCAGGCCCACCTGTCTCATATCGAGGAGGACGACGGGCGCTTCCCGCTCATCCTGCCATCCGCGAGCGTCACCTTCCCGCCTCAGGTTCACGCCGGCCGCGCTGGCCAGGCCGCCGGCGATCCCGCTGCCCTCGAGGCATCGTGCGGGAACTACGGATCGACATCGGCGGGCATTACGGATGGCCGCCGGCAGGAGCGGTGGAAAGCTGACTGCACTGCGTCGACGGCCGCGGCGAGGCTTCGGCCCGGCGTGGTCTTCAGTTCATCAATCCGGAAAAGGAGCCTCTCATGGCGGTCCAGGAGAAGCGTGCGGCGTACGAGGCCCCGGGGCGCCCCGGGAGCGTGGTTGAGGTCAAGGAGCAATATGAGAACTTCATCGGCGGGGCATGGGTCGCGCCCACCAAGGGGGCGTACCGCGAGAACCTGACGCCCGTGACGGGCGAGGCGTTCTGCGAGGTGGCGTCCTCGACGTCGGCGGACATCGAGCTGGCGCTCGACGCGGCGCACGCGGCGAAGCACGCCTGGGCTGCCCTCTCCCCGACCGAGCGGGCGGAGGTGCTGAATCGCATGGCCGACGCGATCGACGCGAATCGCGAGATGCTGGCGGTCGCGGAGAGCTGGGAGAACGGCAAGCCGGTACGCGAGACACTCGCGGCGGACATCCCGTTGGCCGCAGACCACCTGCGTTACTTCGCGGGAGCCGTTCGCAGCGAGGAGGGTCGGATCACGGAGATCGACGCGCAGACGTACGCGTACCACTTCCACGAGCCGCTCGGCGTCGTCGGCCAGATCATCCCGTTCAACTTCCCGTTGCTCATGGCTGCCTGGAAGATCGCGCCGGCGCTCGCGGCGGGCAACTGCACGGTGGTCAAGCCAGCGAGCCCGACGCCCTGGTCGATCCTGAAGCTGATGGAGGTATTGGAGGGCATCGTGCCGCCCGGCGTGCTGAACGTCGTCAACGGGCCTGGCGCCGAGATCGGCCAGGCGCTGGCCGCCAACAAGCGGATCGCCAAGGTCGCGTTCACAGGCGAGACGGTGACGGGTCGCCTGATCATGACCTATGCGGCCCAGAATTTGATCCCGTCCACGACAGAGCTCGGCGGCAAGTCGCCGAACATCTTCTTCGAGGACGTGATGATGGCCGATGACGCGTTCCTCGATAAGGCTGTAGAAGGCCTGGTCCTGTATGCGTTCAACAAGGGTGAGGTCTGCACCTGTCCGTCGCGCGCGCTGATCCACGAGTCGATCTACGACGCCTTCATGGAGCGCTGCCTCGCGCGGATCGGCGCGATCCGCCAGGGCGATCCGCTCGAGCTGGCAACGCAGATCGGGCCGCAGGTGTCGGCGGCGCAGCTCGAGAAGATCGAGAGCTATGTGCAGATCGGCCGCGAGGAGGGCGCCGAGGTGCTGATCGGCGGCGAGCGCCCGAAGCTCGGCGATGCGCTCGCCGGCGGCTACTTCTTCGAGCCGACGGTCCTGGAGGGCACCAACGACATGCGGGTCTTCCAGGAGGAGATCTTCGGTCCTGTGCTCGCAGTGACCACCTTCCGCGACGAGGCCGAGGCGCTGGCGATCGCCAACGACACGATGTACGGTCTCGGTGCCGGCGTGTGGACGCGCGACGGCAGTCGCGCCTTCCGGATGGGCCGCGGCATCGAGGCCGGCCGCGTGTGGACCAACTGCTACCACCAGTATCCGGCCGGAGCGGCGTTCGGGGGCTACAAGGCATCGGGCGTCGGGCGCGAGAATCATCGCATGATGCTCGAGCACTACTCACAGACCAAGTGCCTGCTCGTCAGCTACGACGAGCATGCGATGGGCTTGTTCTAGGTCGATGGGCGTGACGGCGACCCCCACGGCGCTGGATACGCTCGCGCGACTGCGCGCTGCCCACGGACCGCTGGTCCTGTTCCAGTCGGGGGGCTGCTGTGACGGCAGCTCCCCGATGTGCTTCCAGGAGGGGCAACTGCCGCCGTCGCCGAACGACCTCCTCCTGGGCGCGGTGGATGACACCCCGTTCTACGTCGATGCCGAGCAGTACCGTCGCTGGCATTCGCCCGACATCCTGCTGGATGCGGCGCCCGGACCTGCGGACAGCTTCTCCCTGGAGGCGCTGGAGGGGATGCACTTCGTCGCACGCACCCATGCCTGCCCTCCAAGAGAAGGATCGTCGGGAGTCACTTGACGGACGCCGAGTAAGCGGGATGATGGCTTGATGCGAGAGCATGGCTCGCAGGTGATCGAACGTAAGGCGTTCGACGCGCTGCTCGCGGCGTTGGTCACTCGGGGTTATGCGATCGTCGGGCCCACCGTCCGCGACGACGCGATCGTTTACGACCGGCTCGAGTCCAGCGCGGAGCTCCCGATCGGCTGGACCGACGAGCAGGATGGCGGCCACTACAGACTCCGACGTCGCGACGACGAGGCCTTGTTCGGCTATGCGGTCGGCCCACACTCCTGGAAGCGCTATCAGCTGCCACCGGAGCTGCGGCTGTGGCGGGCGCGCGTCGATGAGCACGGCAGCATCACCGAGCTCGAGGAGGAGCCGCGCGATCCTCCCCGATACGCGTTCCTGGGTGCACGATCGTGCGAGCTGCATGCGATGGGGATTCTGGACCGCGTGCTGCTGCGCGGCGCGCACCCCGATCCCGGAGACCAGGCGCGGCGCGCTGACATCTTCGTCGTTGCGGTGCAGTGTGGACAGGCGGGCGGGACGTGCTTTTGCACCTCGATGGGCACGGGCCCGACTGCCGACTCCGGCTTCGATCTCGCGCTGACCGAGGTGATCGAAGGCGGACGGCACTACTTCACAGTTGAGGTGGGCAGCGAGCGCGGCGCAGATGTGCTGGCAGAGGTGCCGCATGCCGATGCACGTGAGAGCGAGCGCCGCGCCGCGCAGGCCGCGCACGCCCGAGCGGCCGGGCAGATGGGTCGCGAGCTCGAGACCGCGGGCATCAAGGACCTGCTCTACCGCAACCTCGAGCATCCCCGCTGGCAGCAGGTGGCAGATCGCTGCCTGACCTGTGGAAACTGCACGATGGTGTGCCCAACCTGCTTCTGCACGACGGTTGAGGACCTCACCGACCTCGAGGGCGAGCACGTCGAGCGCCACCAGCGCTGGGATTCGTGCTTCACCGTCGACTACTCCCAGATCCACGGCGGCGCTGTCCGGAGCTCCGCACGCTCGCGCTACCGCCAGTGGATGACGCACAAGCTCGCCACTTGGATCGACCAGTTCGGGAGCTCCGGCTGCGTTGGCTGTGGGCGCTGCATCACCTGGTGCCCGGTGGGGATCGACATCACCGAGGAGGCACGCGCGATCCGCGAGAGCGACGGGACCGTAGGTGCGGACGCTTGAGGACCTGATCGCCGACGCGCCGGCCTTCGCGGAGCTGTCGCCTGTCCAGCTCGCGCTGATCGCGGGCTGCGGGTCCAACGAGCAGGCGCCTGCGGGTAGGCAGCTCTTCCGCGCCGGCCGCCCCGCGGAGCGCTTCTTTCTGATTCGCGAGGGCGCGATCGCCCTCGAGCTCGACGCGCCCGGCCGCGGCACGCTGGTGATCGAGACGCTCCACGCCGGCGAGATCGTCGGCTGGTCCTGGCTGTTCCCGCCCCATCGCTGGCAGTTCGATGGCCGGGTTGTTGAGCCCGCGCGACTGGTGGCTTTCGATGGCCACTGCCTGCGCGGCAAGTGCGATTCCGACCACGAGCTCGGCTACCGGCTGATGCGCGGCTTCGCGGCCGTGGCGATCGAGCGCCTGCAGGCGACGCGTCTCCAGCTCCTCGACGTATATGCCAACCCTGTCTCCCGCTGAGCGCCGCGCCCCGATGGTGCCGCGGCCGTTCATTGTGGCCGACAAGCGCCGCGACACCGCCGACACGTGGACGCTGCGACTCGAGCCGCAGGGATCGGATGCCCTCCGATTCGCCCCGGGCCAGTTCACGATGCTCGCCGCCGGAGGCGCCGGCGAGGTTCCGATCTCGATCAGCGGCGACCCCGGGCGGGCGCCTTTGGTGCAGACCGTCCGGGCGGCGGGGCTCGCCACGCAAGCCATCTGCAACGCGCGGCTGGGTGACGTCCTCAGTGTGCGCGGGCCGTTTGGTCGTCCCTGGCCCGTCGCCGCTCTCGAGGGCTCTGACGTCGTCGTGGTGGCCGGCGGGATCGGGCTCGCGCCGCTGCGTTCCGCGGTCCTCGCCGTGCTGGCCGTCCGCCCGCGGTTCGGACGGCTACTGCTGTTGTACGGTGGACGCACGCCCGATCAGCTGCTCTACACCAGCGAGCACGCGAGTTGGGGCGAGCGCGGTTTCGAGGTGTTCGTGACTGTCGACAGCGCTGGGCCCGAATGGCTGGGGCACGTCGGGGTCGTCACTCGGCTGGTCCGTCGGGCCGCCCTCGATCCCGGCCGCACCATCGCCCTGCTCTGCGGCCCCGAGATCATGATGCGCTTCACGGTTGCGGCCCTCGTTGGCAGCGGCGTCCCAACGTCGCGCATCTACGCGTCGATCGAGCGCAACATGCAATGCGGGATCGGCCATTGCGGGCACTGCCAGCTCGGACCGACGCTCGTCTGCCGCGATGGACCCGTCTACAGCTGGTCTGAGCTCGAGCCATGGATCGCGATCACGGAGCTGTGATGAGCGCCCCGCGAAAGCAGACGCTGGCAGTGTGGAAGTTCGCCTCCTGCGACGGCTGCCAGCTGAGCCTGCTCGACTGCGAGGACGAGCTGCTGACGCTTGCCGACCGTCTCGAGGTCGCCTACTTCCTGGAGGCCAGCCGCGCGACAGTCGAGGGTCCTTATGACATCTCGCTGGTGGAGGGCTCCGTCACCACGGCACACGACGCCGCGCGCATCCGCGAGATCCGCCGCCAGTCGCGGGCGCTGATCACGATCGGGGCGTGCGCGACCGCGGGCGGGATCCAGGCGCTGCGCAACTTCGCCGACGTCGATGAATTCACCTCGGTGGTCTACGCATCGCCTGACTACATCAGCACGCTGAGCACCTCGACGCCCATCAGCGCCCACGTTCCTGTCGACTTCGAGCTCAACGGCTGCCCCATCAACAAGCGCCAGCTGCTCGAGGTCATCAGCGCTCACCTCGCCCGCCGCCGCCCGCGGGTGCGCGCTCACAGCGTATGCGTCGAGTGCAAGCGCCGCGGCACCGTGTGCGTGATGGTCGCCCGCGGCACCGCGTGCCTCGGCCCCGTCACGCATGCCGGCTGTGGCGCGATCTGCCCGGCGTATAACCGCGGCTGCTACGGCTGCTACGGCCCGATGGAGCGCCCGAACACCGCGGCGTTGAGTGCGCAGATGAAACGCCTCGGCACAAGCGAGCGCGATCTGGTGCGCGTCTACCGCACCTTCAACGCGGCGTCGCCCCCGTTTCAGAGCGAGAGCGAAGGTCACGATCATGGCTAGGCGCACGATCCGTACCGACTACCTCGCTCGGGTCGAGGGCGAGGGTGCGATGTACGTTCGTCTCGAGGGCCGCGACGTGCGCGAGGTGAAGCTGCGCATCTATGAGCCGCCGCGGTTCTTCGAGGCGCTCCTGCGCGGACGCGCGTTCACCGAGGCCCCCGACATCACAGCCCGCATCTGTGGCATATGTCCGATCGCGTATCAGATGAGCGCGGTTCGCGCGATGGAGGACGCCTGCGGCGTGACCATCGACGACGGCCCGATCCGTGACCTGCGCCGGCTCATCTATTGCGGCGAGTGGATCGAGAGTCACAGTCTGCACGTGTACATGCTCCACGCGCCTGACTTCCTTGGATATGCGGGCGCAATCGAGATGGCGCGCGACCATCGCGGGATCGTCGAACAGGGCCTGCAGATGAAGAAGGTCGGCAACGCCGTGATGGCCGTGGTCGGCGGCCGAGAGGTGCATCCGATCAACGTATGCGTTGGCGGCTTCTACCGCGCACCGGGCAGGGCACAGCTGCGAGCGCTCGTCGATCCGCTCGAGCGGGCGCGCGAGACGGCGCTTGCAACCGTGCGCTGGGCTGCCGCGTTGCCCTTTCCGCAGATGCAGCTCGACCCCGAGCATGTCGCGCTGCGTGACCCCGGCGGCGACTATCCAGTCGACCGCGGGCGGATCGTCTCCGATCGAGGGTTGGACATCGCGCCTGCGCAGTTCGACGAGCAGGTCGTCGAGGAGCACGTCGAGCACTCGACCGCGCTGCACGCGCGCATCCGTGCGCGCGGCAGCTATCTCACGGGTCCGCTCGCCCGTTACAACCTCGCCTCGGCGGCGCTGCGGCCGCTCGCGCACGAGGCCGCCCGCGAGGCAGGGCTTGGACCGACCTGCGGCAACCCGGCGCAGAGCATCGTCGTGCGCGCTGTCGAGCTCGTGCAGGCGGCCGATCAGGCGCTCGCCATCATTGACGCCTATGAGCCGCCCGTCCGGCCGGCGGTGTCGGTCGAGCCGCGGCGAGCTGTTGGCCATGGCGCGACGGAGGCACCGCGAGGGCTCCTCTACCACCGCTACGAGATCGATGACGACGGCAGCATCCTCGACGCCCGGATCGTGCCGCCCACCTCCCAGAACCAGCGCGTGATCGAGGAGGACCTGAGGGCCGTCGTCGAGCGCCATGTCGACCTGCCCGACGAGGAGCTGACGCTGCGCTGCGAGCAGGCGATACGCAACCACGATCCCTGCATCTCCTGCTCGACCCACTTTCTCGAGCTGACCGTCGACCGTGGCTGAGGTCCGTCGCTGCCCGGTGCTCGTGATCGGGGTCGGCAACGAGATGGGCTCCGACGACGCAGCCGGCATCGAGATCGCGCGGCGCCTGCGGGGACATCCGGAGATCGACGTGCGCGAGGCCCACGGCCACGCCGCCGCCCTGATCGAGCACTGGTGCGACCGCGACGCGGTCGTGCTCCTCGACAGCATGCGCTCCGGTGCCGCTCCAGGCACGATCCGTCGCATGGACGCCAGCTGCGAGCCGCTGCCTGCGATGCTCCGTAGCTCGACCTCGACCCACGCCCCGGGCGTTGGAGAGGCGATCGAGCTCGCACGTGCGCTGAGGCGGCTGCCGCCCCGTGTGATCGTGTTCGCCGTCGAGGGACGGCGCTTCTCGCTCGGCGTCGGCCTGTCGCCGGAGGTCGAGCGTGCGGTCGCAGCAACAGCTCGCGCGGTCCTGCACGAGGCGCGCGCTCTGACGCCAACGACGCTCTCAGGAACGTGCTCACGCGCCGGGCGGGAGCTGCCGCGCCGGAGCTGGTTGGCCTGGCGACCACAACCGTAGGTGTGCCGCCGGGTCGCCGCATGACGGCCTTGGACGAGAATTTGGAGCCTTGACTAGATTTAGAGGACCATCTAAACTTCTACTGGATGTCGGCTCGAGCCCCGGCTGCAGGTCTGCGCGAGCGCCACAAGCAGCAGCGCCGGGAGCGCATTCTCACGGCGCTCCGCGAGCTGCTGCGTGAGTGCCCAGACGAGACACCGACGGTTGAGCGCATCGCCGCGCTGGCGGATCTCTCCCCAGCCACCGTTTTCAATCTCATCGGACCGCGAGAGCAGCAGTGGGCGGCGCTGTGCGAAGAGGCGCTCGGCGAACTCGATGCGTGTCTTTCGTTCACCGCCGATGTCGACCCACGAGAGCAGGCGCACAGGATCGTCAGCGAGACGGCAGAGCTGTTCATCGCCGACGCAGCCGTCTTCAGGCATCTCGTCAACAGCTGGGAGCGCAGCGGCCCGCTGCTTCAGGAGAACCCGGTTCCGCGGTTGCGGACCGCGTTGCGTCGTGGGCAGGCGACTGGCGTGCTCAGGCCCGATCTTCACGTCGAGGCGCTGGTGGGGCACATCGCGACGGCATGTGGCGGCGCGTTGCGCTACTGGGCGGCGGGTCAGATCTCAGATGCGGCGTTTCGCAAGCGCGTGCGCTTCGCGGTCGATGTGGTGTTCGCCGCTGGCGCGAGCGAGGACTGGGCCGCGGAGCTGGCCGCGCCGCTGGCGCGCAGGCGGGGGCGGGGGCGGGGGTCAGGGTGACGCGAGCTGCCGCCCCGTTCGACGTGGCGCCGGGCATTCGCCTGGCCGCGGACACCTTCGGGGCCCCCGATGGCCCCGCCGTGCTCCTGCTCCACGGCGGCGGCCAGACCCGGCACGCGTGGCACGCGACCGCAATGAACCTCGCGGACGCTGGTTGGCGGGCGATCACGGTCGATCTGCGCGGACACGGCGAGAGCAGCCACCCACGACCCCCGGCGTATGCACTCGAGGACTTCGCTGCCGACGTGCGTGTCCTGACTGCTGCGATCGCGCAGGGCCCGATCGTGATCGGGGCCTCGCTGGGCGGGATCGCCAGCCTGCTGGCACTCACCGAGTCGCCCGCCGCGCCCGCCGCCGGGCTGGTCCTCGTTGACGTTGCCCATCGTTTCCAGCCGCGCGGCGGGGGCCGCATCGTGAGCTTCATGGAGGAGCACCCGGATGGCTTTGCCACCCTCTCCGACGCCGCCGACGCGGTCGCCGCCTACCTTCCTCACCGCGCCCGCCCGCGCGGCGCCAATGGCCTGCGACACAACCTCCGGCGCAACGACGACGGACGCTGGGTCTGGCACTGGGACCCAGAGATCCTGACCCAGTCCCGCCCGCTGCTCCAGGACCAGGCGCAGCTATCCGAGCGCCTCACCAAGGCCGTCGCACGACTGCGCCAGCCCTGCCTGCTCGTCCGCGGCGCCGACAGCGACGTGCTCAGCGCCAGCATCGCGCGCGAGTTCACCGAGCTCGCACCCACCGCCACTCTGGTCGAGGTCCCATGCGCCGGCCACATGGTCGCCGGCGACAACAACGACGCGTTCACCGCAGCGATCCGCACATGGCTCGACAGATAGGAACATGCGCGACACAGTGGCGGGGAGGGCCTCGAGGGTTCGGCCAGGCGACCTCGCCCTGGGATACCTGCAGCGCAAGGACGTTGGCGAGAACGATGAAGGTGAGCGCCAGGTCCGACGCCGGGGCATCGAGCACCAGCCCGCCGCGCTCGCTGCCGGTCTGCAGAACGGCCAGAGCGGTGGACGCTTCCCGAGAAACCTCTCCTCGCCGACCAACGTCCACGACCTTAACCCGTAATACGGGTGCTAACGGTCGAGGGCGTTTCCCATACAAAACCTAAGCAGGAGACGGAATTATGAAAAGGTCTTTCTCGAGGCTGACGCTGGTCGCGTTGGCGGCGATGGCCCTCGGCAGCCTTGCTCCGATGTCGTCCGCGACGGCCGACGAAGTCGAAGGCACGACGTGCTCGTCAAACACAGGACTGGCGAAGCTCTCGCCTGGCCTGGGCGAATCGGCGAAGGTCCAGAACATAACGGTGAAGGGGACTCTGAGCGAATGCACGGGTAGTGCCGGTAGCTCTGCGAAGTACGTCGTCCACGTGAAGAGCACGACGGCCCTGAGTTGTGCCTCGGTGATCGGCGAAGGGGCCGTGGCCGAAGGCACATCGACTCTCAAGTGGGGACACGGGCACGGCAACTCGCTGAGCACCCTGACGGTCAGTGGAAATCTCGTATCGGGCTTCAACCTCGGTGGAGTGGTTGAAGAAGGACCGTACGCCGGACTGAGCATCTCCGGCACGGTGTCGGGGACGCCGGTCTTCAGTGGGAAAGGGGAACCCTGCAGCAAGAAGAACCGGTTGAAGCAGATCGAAGTCGCCGGCACGTCACCGTTCGTCATCTCCTAGCACTCGACCCGAGAGACGAACGTAGGGAGACCTCGCGCGCTACTCGCGGGGTCTCCCGCTCGCCCGAGGGACACGACTGGCCTTACTCATTTGAAGACGACGCTGAAGCGCGCGACGATGCGCGTGCCGTGTGCCAGCGGCTCGGGGATACCGTCTGGGTAGGCGTAGCGGCCCGGCGCTGCGACGACGCCACATACCTTACGGCCGCCTTCCGCTTCCCAGCATGGACTGGGTGGTTCATACGGTTCGCTGCGGCAGGGGTACCTGGCTTCGCATGGAGGGGTATGAGGGACGGCGTACACGGCGCCGAGGTAGGCGCCACCGGGACACCAGTGCCCGGTGGCCGACTTGGCAGGCGTGAGCGCGAGGCGCACGCTGCGATCCGGCTGCGGATAGCCGTAGTCGGTCCGCTGCATGTTGCTGGAGGTGGAGCACGGCGGTGGAGCGTGCCTCGTGTACCTCTTGTAGGGCTTCAGGACAATGACTGCGTAGTAGTAGCCGCCATCGGGCAACCGACGGCTGAACTGGAGATTGATGTGTACCGGCTTGCGAACGCCGAGTCCGGACTGCACGTGAACCGAGACCGTTTCTGCCTGTGTGTCGGCCGAAGCAGCCGCCGAGCCAGCCATGCCCAGCGCAAGCGCAAAGGCAATCACAGCATGAAACGCTCGATTCATGGCTGGCTTCACCGTAGCAAGGGCGCATGGGCGTGCTCGTTTCTCCGTGGGACTATGGTAGGTCAGGCCCTGCAGACAGCAACCGGGAGGACCGCGCCATGGCCACCGTCAGCGTCCGCTACATCGTCGACGATGTCGACGCCGCGATCGCGTTCTATTGTCAGCATCTCGGGTTTCGCGAGGAGATGCATCCGGCGCCGACCTTCGCGATGCTCTCGAGAGGCGACTTGCGTCTCGTGCTGAGCGCGCCGAGCGGGACAGGCGGTGGAGGGCAGGCGATACCCGACGGCACCAGGCCTGAGCCTGGAGGCTGGAACCGCTTCTCCCTGGAGGTCGCCGATCTCGCCGCGATGACCGAGAAGCTGCGCGCCGCGGGAGTGCGCTTTCGCAATGACATAGTCACGGGAGTCGGCGGCAAGCAGATCCTGCTCGATGACCCTTCGGGCAATCCCGTCGAGCTGTTCGAGCCAACGATGCCGGAGGCGTCGCTGTCGGCTCCCTCCTGAACCCACAACCTCTGTCGGTACGGTTGTCGACGTGGCCCGCAACGTGAGTCTGCGCGAGCTGTCCGTCGGCGTCGAGGGGCTGGCCCTGCTGCGACATCTCCATGAGGGGACCGATGATGTCGCCGCCCAGCGCCTCGCGGAGGTGCGCTGCGCGATCTCCGCGCCGGGGTGGCGGAGCTGGCTCGCGTGCTGAGACCTGGAGGCTCTCTGGTGGTCTCGGTGCTGCACCTGTTCCTGGCCCGACTTGGCTGGCAGGCACCGTTCACCGATGCCGAGGGTCAGCGAGGCTTCATCCGCGAGCACACGCACACGCACGCTGACTATCTGGCGGCTTTCCATGCGGCGAAGCTCGACATCGCGGATTGCATCGAGCCCGTGCTCACGTCCGAGCACGTGCGCGCCAAGCACCGGGTCTTCGAGCAGATACCCGAGGCGACCAGCCAGGCGTATTCGGGTTCGCCCGGCGTCTTGGTGTGGCTCGCCGAGAAGAGGACCACCGATCGGCTCGGGGGCTCCGGGCCTTGACCACCTCCTCTGGCGACGAGCGATCCGTTCTGATTCTCACCGGGCCTCCGGGCTCGGGCAAGACGACCGTGGGCCGGCTTCTTGCGGCCAGGTCCCGTCGCGCGGTCCATGTCGAGTCCGACTGCTTCTTCCATTTCATTCAGGCGGGCTACGTCGAGCCCTGGAAGCCGGAGTCACACGAGCAGAACACGGCGGTCATGGGCATCGTCGCCGATGCCGCGGCGGGCTACGCCAGGGCCGGGTATTTCACGATCGTCGACGGGATCGTCAGTCCGCGATGGTTCTTGGAACCGCTGCGCGACTCACTGCATCTCGACGGTCAGCGGGTCGACTACGCGATATTGCGCCCGCCGCTTGCCGTCTGCATCGAGAGAGCCGCGGCTCGTGCGTCCGGTCGGCTGTCCGATCCTGAGGTGCTCGAGCGCCTGTGGCACGATTTCACCGACCTCGGGCCGCTCGAGTCGAATGTCCTCGACAACGGAGCGCAGGCCCCCGAAGCGACCGTCGCCGCGCTCGGCGAGCGATTGCAGGCAGATCTGCTGCTCGTCTGAGCTACGCGTGCTTCTTGATAGACCTTGTCGGGCACGGCACGGTGACCGTGTGAGTCACGGTTTCGCCGGTCTGGAAGGTGGCTTCGAACTTACCGGTGAAACCGCCGTGTGGACAGGTCATGGGCACAGTGCCGTAGTAATAGGTCTTGCCGCGCTTCTTGATCGCGGCACCGACCTTGAGGTTGATCGACGTGGTCGACACCGGCGGTGCTCCTGGCACCGATTCCACGAGCGGGATTTCGGTGGTGAACATCAGGCCATAGGGTGCCGGCGCGGTCCCGAAGTGGCCGGTGACGACGATCTGCGCGGAGATCGGGGCGGCGGCGTTGGCGTAGAAGCTCAAGCCCCCGCCCGGGGCGAAGAACGCCTGCAACGTCGCGTTCTCGGTGACGAGTTCGTTGGCGATCGGGTCGACCACGCCAGCTGAGCCCACCGGGCTCGCGATCGAGCTCTTCGGGCAGCCGGAGGGACCCCTGTTTTCGAGCGTCGAGACTGTGCAGGTGCCGAACGGCTTGCTGTTGACCTTGACGCCCTTGGGGAGATAGACCACGACCTTGCGCAGCTGGGAGACGACGCCGCCGGTCGATTCGGTCCCGGTCGCCGTGGCGTTGACCTGCAGGGCTGCGCCTGCGCCAAGAATGTTCCCGGTGCCGGGAAAGCCGGCGATCGGCACGATTTTCGCCGTTGCGTTTACCACTGGCGCGGCAAGCGCCGAGGACGTGCATGCAGTCGCCATCACGGCCAGGCACGCCAGACAAACGGCTGCTCTACGCATCAGACCCATCTCCTCGCGTCGGTTCCCTCGATGCTTCTCAAGCCTACCGAATGCCCGCTCCCGCCCACGCCGCTACGAGCGCCGGCCACAACGGAGGAGTCGAGCCCACGGCTGATCGCGTCGGCATCGGCGCGCTAGGGTTCTTGGCACGCGAGATATCGAGAGAGTCGTGATGTCCAGCACAGATCGCACCCATCGAGCAGCAACGCACCAGGTTCTCAACCAGCCGCCGCCGCTGGTCGACTTCAACGCGTTCGACGCAGACCCAGCGCTCGCCGAGGCACTGGTCCGCGCGGGTGGACAGTGGGGGCTGGATCGAGTTCGCGACTTCGGCGCGATCATCGCCTCCGAGGAGGCGCGTGCGCATGCCAGCCGGGCACAGCACAACATCCCAGTGCTGAGAACGCATGATCGCTTCGGCAATCGAATCGATCAGGTCGAGTACGACCCCTCGATGCACTGGATGCTGCGCCTGGGCGTCGAGCGCGAGCTGAACTCGCTGCCATGGCGCGAATCGCGTGCCGGTGCCCATGCCGTGCGGGCGGCGATGTTCCACCTCTTCAACCAGCTCGACACCGGTCCGTGCTGTCCGATGTCGATCAACTACGCAGCCGTGCCGACCATGCGCCAGGACCCCGACTTGGCCCAGGAGTGGGAGTCGCGCCTGACGGTGCCCGACTACGAGCGTTTCGCGCAGGCCGGGATGGTCATGACGGAGAAGCAGGGTGGATCGGATCTGCGCGCCAACACCACGATCGCCGAGCCGGCCGGTGACGGCTGGTTCGAGTTGACCGGACACAAGTGGTTCTGCACCCATCCGATCTTCGAGGTCTTCTTCACCCTGGCACAGACCGAGTCCGGGATTAGCTGCTTCGTCGCCGAGCGCCCGCATCCGGGGTTCCGGGTGCAGCGCCTCAAGGACAAGCTCGGCGGCCGCTGTCTGGCCTCCGCCGAGGTCGAGTACGACCACCTCCCGGCGCGGATCCTCGGCGAGGAGGGGCGCGGGGCGGCTGTCATGGTCGAGCAGCTGATATGGACGCGCCTCGACACGCTCACGGCGGTCAGCGGCATGATGCGCCGCGTGGTGGCCGAGGCGATCTGGCATGCGCGCCACCGGACGGCATTCGGGGCCGCGCTGGCCCGGCAGCCTGCGATGGTGAACGTGCTCGCAGACATCGCAATCGAGTCCGAGGCGGCGACGGCGGCGACCATGCGAATCGCCGCTGCGTTCGACTCCAGCGACCCGGGCGAAACCGCGTTCCGGCGCCTGGCGCTGGCGGTGATGAAGTACTGGGTCTGCAAGCGCGGCGCTCCGCTGGCGGCAGAGGCGCTCGAGTGCCTCGGCGGCAACGGCTACGTCGAGGAGGCGCCGATGGCGCAGTTCTACCGCGACATCGAGCTCGGCACGGTCTGGGAGGGCTCCGGCAACGTGATCGCTCTCGACGTGCTGCGCGCGCTCGCGCGCGAACCCGACGGCGCGCCGGCGTTCCTCGCGGAGTGCGAGCGAGCGGCCGGCGGCGACTCTCGGTTCGACGCCCACCTGGAGCGTGTGCGTGACGGGCTGGCAGCACTGCCCACCGACCCCGCCGACGCGCAGTGGGGCGCGCGCCGACTCGTCGAGGACCTCGCGCTCGCGTTGCAGGCGAGCCTGTTGCTGCGCCATGCGCCGGCGCCGGTCGCCGAGGCCTTCTGCGCCGGTCGCCTCGACGGGCGCGGGCTGGCGTTCGGCGATCTCCCTCGCGGCATTGACGGCGCGACGATCGTCGAGCGGGCGCTCGCGCTGTAGCTCCGTCTCCATCGGCGCCGCCGCGGGGACACCGCCCGCTACCGTACGCCCGTGCGGGTTGCGACCTGGAACGTGAACTCGGCCAAGCAGCGGCTGCCACGGCTGCTGCCATGGCTCGATCAGCGTCAACCCGACGTCGTCTGCCTGCAGGAGACCAAGCTCGCCGATGACGCGTTCGATCAGCTTCTCGGCGACGAGCTCGCCGGTCGCGGCTACGCGGTCGCGCGGCACGGCGAGGTCCAGTGGAACGGCGTCGCGATCCTCTCTCGGGCCGGGCTCGAGGACGTCGTGGCCGGCCTCGGCGGCGCGCCTGGCTTTCCCCACCAGGAGGCGCGCGCGCTGTCTGCGAGCTGCGGTGGTATCCGGGTGCACTCCGTGTACGTCCCGAACGGTCGCGTGCCGGGTTCCGAGCATTACGAGTACAAGCTCGCCTGGCTCGCGGCTCTCCGGGCCGCCGTCCAGGCGGGTCCGCAGGCTGCGCTTGTGTGTGGGGACATGAACATCGCGCCGGCCGATATCGATGTGTTCGATCCGGACGCCTATGTCGGCCACACCCATGTGACGGCGCCCGAGCGCGAGGCCCTCGCCGGGCTGCTGGCCCTTGGTCTGCGTGATGTCGTGCGCGATCGCTGGCCGATCGAGCGAGTGTTCACCTATTGGGACTATCGCGCGGGGATGTTCCATCAGGACCTCGGCATGCGAATCGATCTGGTGCTCGCCAGCGCGTCGGTCGCCGGCAGGGTCAAGGCGACCTGGGTCGACCGCCAGGCCCGCAAGGGCAGCGGCCCAAGCGATCACGCCCCGGTGATCGTCGATCTGGATGAGGCGCCCGACGGGGACATCGGACCGGTCGTGCCGCCGCCATCCGCGCCGGCCGCGAAGCGGGGCCCGGTCAAGCTGCCCCAGTCATCGTAAGCGCGCACGAGAATCCGTGAGCGCGCACGAGAATCGCAACGGCTGCCGCGCCCGGACGCTGCGGGTCCGGTGCAAGTTCCATTTCAGCGGCAGGGATTCGCTTGCCGGTTGGCAACGGCTGTCCTAGGCTTGCCGCACGCTCCGCCGCAGCGCCATGCGCGCGCCGCTCGGGGCCAGAGCCTATGCGACACCATCGCCCGAGTGCCAGCAACCTGGAGCGCCTACGTTTGGCGATCGACTGCATGCCGGTCGCCTCGCGCGAGGCGATGCTCGTCGGTCTTCGCGCCAACGAGCGGATAATCGTGGGCGCGTACACCGACGGGCGTGGCGGCGTGTGCCCGATGCTCGCGGCTCATCGCGCGGGCGGGCGCACGAACCTGCTGTCGTTCGCGAGGTCCTGGGACCGATTCACTCGAGCAGGGCGCAACCCGCGTCCCGCGACAGAGCGCGAGATGCGGATCCTCACCGCTCAGATCGAACACAGCCTTCAGAGTGAACGCCGCCTGGATCTGGACGCGGCGATCGCCGAGCATTGCAAGCTCGTGAGCCGCCGCCAGCGCGCGCGTCTGGCGCTCGAGCGTGCAGCAGACCCGCGCGGCGAGATCGTCGTGAGGCGACTCGGCCGAGCGCTGTTGCGCCGGGGCGCGAAAGCGCGCCAGCTCGAGCATGCTGTTTGAGCTCTGACAGCCTCGCGCTGCCCCTGAAGCTGATCTCCGCTCGAGGCGGTCGAACGCCCGAGCGAGGGCTGTGCGACCGGCGATGCTCGCCCAACACGCGAGGTACACGTTCGCTCAGAGTCGTAGCTCAGTAACAGTGAATCGATGAAGGGCGCGCTTCACCCGGGCATTGTCAACGGGATCGCGGGTCGGTAAAGCAGAGCCCAAGACGAGCAGACGGGGCGACACGTGCGAATCGTCAGCGCACTAGAGTGGCCCCTGATGGGAGCCGCCGGCGATGATCGCCCAATCGTGCGTGACGCCTCGATGGACGATGCGAAGGCGTGCGCGGCGATCTATGCGCCTTACGTGACAGGCAGTGCGATCACCTTCGAGGCAAAGCCGCCGTCGGTTGCCGAGATCGCCGAGCGGATCGCCACCGCCTCGCGGTCCCACGCCTGGTTCGTCCTCGAAGACCGGGGACGCGTGGTCGGATACGCCTACGGCGGGCGCTTCAACGCACGTCCCGCATATCGATGGGCGTGTGAAGTCAGCGTTTACCTCGAGTCCGGCCGCAGGCGCACCGGCGGCGGACGGATGCTCTACGAGTCACTGTTCACTCGGCTGATCGACCGCGGCTTCACGGTCGCCGTCGCCGGCATGACGCTCCCCAACGAGGCGAGCACGGGGCTGCACCGCGCGATGGGCTTCGAGCCCGTCGGCACGTTGCGGCGTATCGGTTTCAAGGAGGGCCGCTGGCACGACGTGGCCTGGTATCAGCTCCAACTGGCCGGCGGTGAAGGCACGCCGGCGGAGCCCACGTAGCGCGATCGCCCCGCCAGCCCACCACCACTGACGCCGATGGGCCACTTCGAGGATCGCCTCGAGGCCGAAACGACTCGGCTCGGAGGCCAGGGCAGCGTCAGCCCCCGCTCGCGCGCAGGCTCGGCGGCGGCCGTTGAGAGGACGCCACCGCCCCCACGACCGCCGCAGCGAACGCGGTAGGCTGAAAGCAGATGCGTGGCGATGATTAGCCGGCTGGTGATCACGTGGGCGTTCAACTCCGTCGCCCTGTTCGTCGCCACCTGGCTGCTCTCGGGCCTGAGCTACGGCAGTGAGTGGTGGGCATTGCTGATAGCCGCGCTCGTGTTCACGGTCGTGAACGTCTTCTTGAAGCCCGTGCTCGCGATCCTGTCGATCCCGTTCATCATCGTGACGTTCGGGATCTTCTATCTGCTGTTGAACGTCCTGATGCTCTACCTGACCCATTGGATCGTGCCTCAGTTCACGATCGCGACCTTCTGGTGGGCGCTGCTCGCGGCGATCATCATCAGCGCGGTCAACGGGATCCTGCACATGTTCTTCGGGGCGCCCAGGGAGTACAGCCCGCGCCCGGCGGACTGAGCTCCCCGGGCCCGAGATCAAACCGCGGCGAGCTCGCGCACCTGGGTCAGGCGGATGCTGTTGCCGGACGGGTCGCGAAAGCCTGAGTCGATCCCGTAGGGGCGCTCCTCCGGCGCTTCGACGAACTCAACCCCGCGACCCTTGAGCTCCTCGTAGGCCGCGCGGCAGTCGTCGGTCGTCAGAAACACCGTTCCCGCAAAGCCCTTCGCCATCACGCTGCGCACCTGCTCGGCCGTCTCCGGATCCATGACGGGAGGGCCGGGGATCGCCATCAGCACGATCGCCACCTCCGGTTGACCGGCGGGGCCGACGGTCAACCAGCGGAAATCCCCCATCTCGGGCATGGTCGCGTCCACGCGCACCTCCATGCCGAGCTTCTGGGTGTAGAACGCGAGCGCCTCGTCCTGGTCGTTCACCCACAAATGAGCGTTTGCAATTCTGATCATTGGTTTCTCCTGGAGTCGATGGGCCGGTTGCCGGCAATGCTAGGCGCGCCCGCTGGTGCTGTCTTCTCGAAACGTGCGGTGTTGCGGGCGCCCGTACACGCGCATCACACACGTTGGGACCTGGGCCCGATGAGCCGCGGGCGGAAACGCTTCGCGATAGGCCTTCGGTGGCCGCCCGTACGTCCGCGTGAAGCTGGTGGTGAAGGAGCCGACGCTCTGCAGGCCCACCGCGAAGCAGATCTCCGCCACCGAGCGGTCGGTGCTGCGCAGCAGCGCCGCCGCACGCTCCAGGCGTCGGGTGAGGAGATAGGCGTGCGGGGACTCCCCGAACTCGCGCCTGAACTCGCGGCTGAAGTGCGCGGGAGACAGCCCAGCGGCGCGTGCAAGGTCCTCGACCAGCAGCGGGTCGAAGTACCTCGCGTCGGCGAGATCCTTCGCGCGCAGCAGATGGCGGGCCGGCGCAGGGAAGGCCATGCGCAGATTGTCGTGCAATTGCGTCCGGCGGCCTCGAGCGGCGCCGGCGACGCTCCGTCCTAACGTGTGACGCGGGGCTGTCAGCGATCGGGGGGTCAGCTGGGGAGGTGCTCGCCAAGGACCATGCAGCGAACGGGAGGACGGAGATGTCAGGCACCGACACCAGCACGCGCATCACCCAGGTGGGGACCGTGATGGTCCCAGTCGGCGATCAGAACCGCTCGATCGAGTTCTTCACCGGCAAGCTCGGCTTCGAGAAGCGCGCCGACATTCCCTTCGGCGAGGGCGAGCGCTGGGTCGAAGTCGGACCCCGCGGCGCCGCCACCGGGATCGCGCTGGTTCCCCCGCGAACAGGCGAACGGACCGGGATCGAGACCCGCGTGGCGTTCACCACTAGTGACGTCGTCGCCGATCACGCCGATCTGAGGGGCCGCGGAGTCGAGGCGGACGTCGAGATCACGGACCCCGGCGCCCCGACGCCACCGATGTTCTTCTTCCGCGACCCCGACGGCAACCGCTTCCTGGTCGTCGAGCGTGGATAGTCTCGCGCGCCCGCGGCGCCGCTGCGATCGACCCCCTGGAGGCCACGGGGGCAGCTGATAGGGTCGAGCTGAGGGTATGCCGATGACTCGGGGGAGCCGATGAGCGTCCAGCGATTCGCAGTAGCGTTACTGGTTGTGGCGATCGCGGGAGCAGCGCTTGCCCCCGCCGGTGCGTCCGCGCTGCCGAAGCTGTACGAGTGTCAGAAACCGGTCACGACCGGGGTCGAGGTGTATGGGCTGCGCAACATCTCTCGCGCGCGCGCCTGCCCGCCCGCGCTCGCGCTGTATGCGTGGGAGAACGGCAGCGGCGCCCACGTCAATGCGCTGTATGGCTGCCGGCGTCCGGTCAAGGAATCTGCCGGCTATCCGTACCTGAGGCTGCACAGCTTCCGCGGCTGGAAGCTGTCGCTCATCGGCAAGCCCTACGGGCTGTTCACGATGTCGCGCGGCAACAGCTCCTTTCATGTCGGCGGCACCGACTTTCCGCTGAACCGTTCCTAGCCCGCCGCCGAACCCCGGGCGGCCCGGACCCCCGAGCGGCCCGGGCGCGCTCATCTCTCAGCGCAGGATCTCCACCAACAGCACCCACGCGTTCGCCGACGCTCCGATGGTCGCTCCGACGATCTCCGCGACGATCCAGTAGAGGCCGCCTCCGGCCTGCGCCAGCACGCTGGCGCCGCCGATCACGAACAGCGCGGTGCCTGGCAGCGCCATGGCCACCCGCGAGATCGCCCACTTGCGCAGCGTCTCGGGCGGCATGCTGCGGCTCACGAGCCTCGCGACGAAGCCGCCGGCCAGCAGGCTCGCCGCCAGCAGCTCAATCCCCAGTGCCGTAGTGCTCTGACCGGGAATCAGTCCTATCAGCGAGATCACGACCGCGCCCAGCAGCAGCATCAGCGTCTCCAGCGCCCGCTCGGGAAGCCCGCGCAGCGCGAGGATCCGCTCGAGGTTGATCGACACGGCGACGAACAGCAGCCCCGTCAACGCAGCCGAGGCGCCGGCGCTCGCGACGAACAGGTCCGTCCAGGCGCTCGAGCTGTAGGCGGTCGCGATCGCCTCGACCATTGTCAGGGCCCGGGTGTCACACGCTGGACCAGATCGGTGACGTAGGGCAGCGCGCCACGGCGTTCGTAGAAGCGCAGCGCGTCGGCGTTGGTCGCCAGCACCCCGATCGCCATGTCAGCGATCCCGATCTCACGCAGGCGCGCTTCGACAGCGTCCATCAACGCCGATCCGATGCCCTGGCCGCGACTCGCTGGCGTGACCGCGAGGGTCGCGAGTTCCGCCAGCGGATCGCAGAACGTCCACGAGGAGGCGAACCCGCTCGCGGTGCGAACGCGAACGTAGGCGAGACCGACGTAGCTGCTATCCGCGAGCGCTCCGAGCGCAAACGACTGCGGCTCGCAATGGAGCCAGCCGCGCTCGAGCTCGCGGCGCGAGCGCCACGAGGCCTCGAATGAGCGCGCGCGATCGCGCAGCTGCGGCGTGACCGCGTTGTGATGGTCATAGAGCGCCCGCCACAGCTCCTTGAAGTCCTCGAGGCGCTCGACGGGAACCGGCACGATCGCGGGGGCCACCCGCGAAGGATCGCAGAGGCGCGCCGGCGCCGGTCGCCGCGCGCGGTGCTCGCTCGCCGGCTGGGAGCGCTCACGGAAAGCGCGCCGCCCACGGCTCGAGCTCGACGCCGGCGGCGTTGATCACGTAGGAGATCAGCCGATACCAGCCGGCGACGATCACGAGCTCGAGCAGCTGATCCTCGCGCAGGCGCTCGCGCAGCGATTGCCACAGCTCGTCGGGAATCGTGCAGCTGTCGAACAGGGCATCCGCCGCGGCGATCAGCAGCGAGTCCGACTCCGACCACGCCGGATCGTCTGAGGCCCCGTCGACCGTCGCGGCGAGCTGGCTCTCACTGAGCCCGAGCAGGCCGCCGAACGCGCGCGCGTGCACTCCCCACTCATACTCGGCGCCGGCCCGGGCGCACGTGCGGTGGATGATGATCTCGCGCTCGCGCGGCTCGAGCTGTCCGTGCCCGAGGATTCCGGCCCCCACAACTCGCATGCGCGAGGCGAGCTCCTCGTGCACGGCGAGCGTGCGGAACAGCCGCAGCGGCTCGACGTCCTGGCCCGGGGGCATCCACTTCGCCAACATGGCGGCGATCTCAGGCTGGTATGGAGGTTCGAGTGGAGCGATGCGCGTGGACGGCATGGCGTAACCTTTCGCTTCGATAGTCGAAGCAAGGAGTGTAGCTTCTGTTTTCGCAGCACACGAGCCGGAGCGCCCCGAAGCCGGGAGCCCCCGTCCGCGGCTCGCGCAGCGGCCGTCCGATCATGGCGCTGTTCGACCTGCTCGGGCGGCGCTGGACGCTGCGCGTCCTGTGGGGGCTTCGCCAGGGCGCGCTGACGTTCCGGGAGCTGCAGGCCCGTTGCGAGGGGATGTCCTCGAGCGTTCTCAACCAGCGCCTGCGCGAGCTGCGCGATGCGCAGATCGTGACGCTGCATGAGCCCCACGGCTATCGGCTCACTGACGAGGGGCAGGAGCTGCTGCAGGCGCTCTCACCGCTCAGCGAGTGGGCCACGCGCTGGGCCGGGCGCACCTGAGCGTCGCGTGCCGGCCGCTTGTGTAGCGATGCGATCCGGGCTCCCGGGCGCACGCCGATCCGAGGTGCCCGCGCGAGGAGCACCCGATGTCGCATACTGCGGCCTGATGGACCCCGCACGTGCACGTGAGCTGCTGTCCCGCGAGCGCGCTCGGATCGAGAGCGAGCTCTCCGATCTGGCGCCCGAACCGGATGACACGGGCGATCACTTCGAGCCCGCCGACGCCGCCAGCGACGTGCTCGAGGCGGAGATCGACGAAGGACTCTCAGACCAACTGCGCGAGGAGCTGGCGGCCATCGAGCGCGCCGAAGCTCGCCTGCAGCAGGGCACGTTTGGCGTCTCTGTGGACAGTGGCGAGCCGATTCCCGACGCCCGCCTGGAGGCGATCCCCTGGGCTGAGCGCACCGCCGAGGAGCAGGCGCGCTACGACCTCGCGGGCGGGTAGTCGGGCAGCGATCGCGCGTCGCTGATGGCGCAGGACCGCGACCGGTATCAGGATCGCCAGCAGCAGTACCGACCACAGCGTCGCGGCCGCACGAGGCCAGCGGCGCGCTCCCATACCTGGACGACGAGCCCGAGACGATGGAGGCCCGCTTCGAGCGCGCCCGGCGCCGGGCTAGGCGCTGCTCGCAGCCGCCTTCGCACTCACCGCGGGCTCCTCGGCCGCGGCGTCCGGGGCGATGCTCTGCCCGGTGCGCATCTGCGTCGCTGCGCGGGCGAGCATCGGCTCGAGGTCGGCCAGGGTCGCCAGGTGCCGGTGAGCCCATGCGATCGCGAGCCCGGGCGGAACCCCGCCGCGGGGCTCGCGTTCGAGCACCACCTGCGCCGGGGGCTCGCGTGAGTCACGTGCCTCGCTGCGCTCGGGTGGCGGCGAGGGCGTGGAGCTCGACAGCGAGTCCCCAAGCGATGCGTACCAGGCGCAGCGCGCGTGTCGCTCGGCCTCGAATGCATCGCGCGCCTGGGCGAGTCGCGGCAGCGTTTCGTCCACGGGTGTCAAGCGGGTCAGCTCATGGGCGTTCTGCAGCAGTCTGGCCACCCGCCGCACGCGGCCGGCGCCGGCGCTCAGCACCGACAGATCGTCGAGGCCGGCGCGCGCGGAGCTGCGCTCGCCCAGGTACTGGCGGATCGTCGAGTCGAGCAGCTGCGCCGCGGCGACCGCCTCGCGCCCTGCCGGCTCCGCGGTCTCCGACGGGGCGTCGCCGAGCAACCCGTCGATCGTCGCGTCGAGGAACGCGGCCGAACGGGCGTAGGCTGCGCCGAGTGCCTCGCGCAGGACCGCGGTCGCGCCGCGAGGCCAGATCAGCACGCCTGCGAGCAGGCTCACGGCGGTGCCGATCGCGACGTCCTCGACACGCACCAGGCCCACCTTCCAGCCCTCGGGCGCGATCAGGTTGAACAGCACCAGCACGGTCAACGAGAAGGCGGCCTGGCCGGCGGCGAACGAGATCGCTCGCGGCGCGTAGGCCGCGAGCAGGACCGCGAACGGGAGCACCGCCCACAGCACACCGCGATGGCTGCCGACAGCCGCCACCAGCAGGCCTCCGCCGACGATTCCGACGAAGGTGCCGAGCAGCGCCCAGGCGATCGTGGTGCTCGTCGCGAGCGCGTTCGAGCGCAGCACCGACATCGTGCCGAGCACGATCCAGAAGGCGTGCTGAAGGTCGCTGAGCTGGCCCACGAGCACCGCCACAGCGAGCCCGATGGCACCGCGCAGGCTGTTTCGAAACCAGACCGAACGCATGCTGGCGTGAGTCAGCGCCAGTCTGCTGCCGGCATCGAAACGCGCGCGCCACGTCTGCAGCGGATCCCCCTCGATCCGCTCGCCGCACGCGATCAGCGCGTCGCGGCCCGTCTGCAGCGCGCCGAATGAGAGCTGGCGCAGCCGGTATGCCTCTTCGAGCTCGTGCGTCGCCCGCTGCTCGTCGATCTCATCCGCGCAGCCCGCGAAGTAGCTCAGCACCGCGTGACCCAGCGCCTGGTAGGCGTTGCTCAGGCGCTTCAGCTGGGCCGCGGTGTGCGCCGCCCGGCCTTCGCGCGCGCGCTCCTCGCCGAGCTCGAGCCGGGCGGCGATCGAGTGAAGCGCCGCCGGTGTGGCCGCCTCGACCTCGGCGCGCTCGGCCGCGAACGGAGTACCCGCGCTCGGCCCTGCTGGCATGCGCGCGGCGATCGGTGACAGCCAGCCGAGATCCTCGACCAGCCGTCCGAGGGCGGCCGTGCGCCGGCCGTTGCCGCTCGGACGGTGGGGCAGCGAGACGAACCGCGCTCGCAAGTCGCGCGCGCGCTTGTGCTCCGTGACCGCGAGATCCTGCGCCGACGGATCTCCGGCGGCGGTCGCCTCGACGAGCTTCGCCAGCGAGCGCGCCACTCCGCCCGCCTGCGCGCGCAGTGCGCCCCGCGGACGCTCGGGCCACAGCAGCAGGCTCGCGCTGATCGACAGCGCGCCGGCGATTCCCCAGCCGGCCAGACGGGTGGGGATCGCGGCGGCGTCTGCGGGCACCATCACGGGAAGCACGAACGTGAGCATCGCGCCGAGTGTCGCAGCCGCGAACTGCTCGCTGATCACGCCGGAGAACAGGATCGCGAAGGCCACCAGCGCCATCGCCACGGTCGCCAGCCAGGCGGAGCGAGAGCACAGCGTGCCGAGCGCGATCAGCACGCATCCGACCGCCATCAGACCGAGATACGCGCGCAGCCGGCCGGCGCGCGAGCCGCCGAAGTCGACGAACACCAGTAGCGCCATCGAGCCGAAGGAGGAGAACAGCGCCATCTGCTTGCTGCCCACCACCACCAGCGCGAGCACGAACGCGAGCGGCACGATGATCGCCGCCCGGAGCGCGCTCTTGAGCGCGAACAGCCCAGGGTCCGCGGCGCTCATTCAGGCGATGATATGGACCGGGAGGCGCTTTGCTAGAGGGCGCCCGCGAGCACGCTCGCCACGAGGTACACGTTGAGCACGCAGATGATCAGGGTGACGAGCGCCATCAGCACGCTGGTCAGACGGCGGTTGACCATCTCGCTCATCACGTCGCCGCGGCGGGTGAGCAGCAGCAGCGGCAGCAGCGCGAACGGGATCCCGAACGACAACACGATCTGCGAGTAGACGAGTGCCTGGCCGGCGTTGACCGCAAGCGCAAGCACGACCAGCGCCGGGACCATCGTCAGCGCGCGCCGCAGCAGCAGCGGGATGCGCCAGTCCATGAAGCCCGACATCACGACCTGGCCGGCGTAGGTGCCGACGCTCGAGGACGAGAAGCCCGAAGCGATCAGCGCGACCCCGAATGCGAGCGCGGCGCTGCCACCGACGAGCGAGCCGAGCTGCGCGTGGATCGGACCGAGATCGTCGATCCCCGACAGGCCCGGCTTGTGGAACAGCGCAGCGGCGATGCACAGCATCGCCAGGTTCACGACGCCCGCGAGGCCGAGACCGACGATGCAATCGAGGCGGTTGTAGCGCAGCAGCGTGCGCCGCTCGCCGCGATCGGCCGGGCGGATACGGTCGCGCGCGAGCTCCGAGTGCAGGTACACCACGTGGGGCATCACGGTCGCGCCGATGATCCCGACCGTCAGAGCGAGCTCGTCGCTGCCTCCGATGCCCGGGACCGCCCCGCGCGCGATCGCGCCGTAGTTCTGGTGGCCGACGGCGAAGAACACGTAAACGAAGCCTGCCCCCACGAGCACGAGCAGCGCGATGATCGCCAGCTCGAACCTGCGGTAGCCGCGCTGCTCGAGCGCGAGGATCGCGAATGCGACCACGGCGGTTATCAGTCCGGCGGTGAACATCGGCACACCGAACACGAGGTTCAGTCCCAGCGCCGCGCCGACGAACTCGGCGAGGTCGGTCGCCATCGCCACGACCTCGGCCTGCAGCCACAGCAGCATGTTCGCGCGCCTCGGGAACGCCTCGCGACAAAGCTCGGGCAGGCTGCGTCCACTCGACAGCCCCGCCTTCGAGGTCAGGTACTGCACGAGGATCGCCATCAGGTTCGCCATCAGGATCACCCACACGAGCGCGTAGCCGTGCTTGGCGCCGGCGGCGAAGTTGGTGGCGAAGTTCCCGGGGTCGACGTACGCGATCGAGGCGACGAACGCCGGACCGAGGATCGCGAGCGCCCCGCGTACCCTGCCTCGGGCCAGGATCTGCCCCAGCGCGCTCGGCCCGTCGAGCAGCGCGGGGTCAGCGACCAGCGCGCCCCCATCCGTCACGACGGCGGCGCGCCAGGGCGCTTGCTCGCGTCGCACCTTCACCGGTGCGAGTTTCCCCCTGTGACCGTCCAGAGCAGCATTCAACGACCCTAACACAAAAGTCAACAGGTGTAAAGTCTAGATCCGACGCGACTGGACAAGCGTATGACCCGTGTCGACTTGCGCTTGCTTTTTGCGCGCTGAGCAGCAACTATGGGGCTATCATCGGGCGGTGCCAGTCAGGAGCTCGCCCGAGTTCTCTCCGACCGCCGAGGACTACGCGAAGGCGATCTACTCGCTGACGCGCGCCGACAACCCAACCGCCTCGACAACCGACCTGGCAGCTCGCCTGGGCGTCTCCGCCGGTTCGGTCTCGACCACCGTCAAGCGCATGGACGGGGCGGGGCTGGTCGAGCACGTCCCCTATCGCGGCGTGCGATTGACCGCGGACGGGGAGCAGCTCGCGCTCGGCGTCCTGCGCCGCCACCGGCTGCTCGAGCTGTTCCTGCACACGAGTCTCGACATCCCCTGGGAGGACGTGCATCGCTATGCCGAGACCCTCGAGCATGCGGCCTCGGACGAGCTGATCGAGATCATCGCCGTGCGGCTGGGCAACCCGGCGGTCGATCCGCACGGCGATCCGATTCCAACGCGCGACCTGGCGATCGAGGAGGAGGAAACGCGCAGCCTCGCCGACCTGCGGCCCGGTGAGCGTGGGACGCTCGTGCGCATCTCGGACTCCGACCGCGCGATGCTGCGCTACATCAGCGAGCAGGGGATCGCGATCGGCGACGAGGTGCAGATGATCGAACGCGAACCGTTCGACGGCCCCTGCAAGATCATCATCGCCGGCCGCACGCACCTGCTCGGGCTCACGCTCGCGCGCGCGATACGCGTCCGCGTGAACGGCGGGGGCGCCGCGGTCGACGCCGGCGCCGCGCAGCGTCCAGTCGCCTGAGCGGCTGAGTCGCGCAGTGCGCGCCCCGTGAGCGGCCGGTCAACGTCCTTCGGCGTCGACCGGCTCGATCTGCAGCAGCTGGGGCGGCGCGACGTGGTCGACCTGCAGCGTCGTGTGCTCGATCGCAAAGCGCCGGGCGAGCATCTGCTCGAGATGGCGCCGGGCGGCGTGGCAGTCCTCGCCCTCGGGCACCAGCACGTGCGCCGAGAGCGATGGAAAGCCGGAGGTGATCTCCCAGACGTGAAGGTCGTGCACCTCGTTGACCTGCGGCTCGCCCGCGATCGCCATTCCCACCTCCTGCACCGAGATTCCCTTCGGCGCGCCCTCCAGCAGGATGCGCCCCGACTCGATGATCAGCCCGCGTGCCGCCCACAGCATCGAGGCCGCGACCAGCAGCGAGGCGATCGCGTCGGCGCGATCGAAGCCCGTCGCGATGATCACCGCCGCCGCGATCGCCGTCGCGATGAACGCGAGCAGGTCGGTGAGTATGTGGCGGTAGCTGCCCTCGACCGCGAGGCTCTCGCGGTTGGCTCGCGAGAGCTCCCAGGTCGCAGCCAGGTTGATCGCTATTCCCACCAGCGCGACGAGGAGCATCAACTGGCCATCGACTGCCGCGGGGGCGATCAGCCGGCGAATCGCCTCGTAGATGATCCACACCCCCAGCACCGCCAGCGTGGCTCCATTCAGCTGCGCGGAGAGGATCTCGGCGCGCTTCAGGCCGAACGTCATAGCGCCCGCGGCCGGGCGCGCCGCGAGCCGCAGCGCCACCAGCGAGAGCCCGATCGCGCCGGCGTCGGTCAGCATGTGTCCCGCGTCTGAGAGCAGCGCAAGCGAGTGGGCCACGACCCCGGCTGCCACCTCGGCGACCATGAAGCCGAGGATCAGTGCCAGGGCGACGCTGAGGCGGCGACGGTCTGCCTCCGCTGTGGGGCGGTGACTGTGCCCGGCGCTGTGGTGGTGCGCCCCGCCGTGCTCGTGCTCGCTCGAGGTCATCCCGCGCCCGTTCGATCATACCCCCGCGCACTGCCCGCACTGCCCACTGCCCGCACTGCCGTCACATGCGCGCCCGCGGTTGCGGCACGGCTGCACGCTCGCTGCGCACGACAGCCGAGCGCGCGTCGCGCGATCATCAACGGCCCGCAACCGCGACGCGAAGGAGATCACAGGATGAGCTATGAGACGTTGCTGTACGCCACCGACGGCGCGATCGCGACGATCACGCTCAATCGGCCCGAGCGGCTGAACTCGATCGTCCCGCCGATGCCCGACGAGCTCGAGGACGCGGTCTATCGCGCGGTGCGCGATCCCGCGGTCAAGGTGATCGTGCTGCGCGGCGCCGGCCGCGCGTTCTGCGCAGGCTTCGACTTCGCCGGCGGCTTTCACGAGTGGGACGCTGGGCTGACCACCGACGGCGCCTGGGATCCCGGCAAGGACTTCATGATGACAACCACCCCGACGCTCGGTCCGGTGCCGAAGTTCATGAGCATGTGGCGCTCG
Organism: uncultured Solirubrobacterales bacterium; assembly: GCA_963706765.1. Classification (GTDB taxonomy): domain Bacteria; phylum Actinomycetota; class Thermoleophilia; order Solirubrobacterales; family Solirubrobacteraceae; genus Palsa-744. The sequence goes on from OY970168.1 coordinate 1,912,864, forward strand.
CCCAAGCCGGTGATCGCCCAGCTGCACGGCTGGTGTGTCGGTGGCGGCAGCGACATGGCGCTGTGCGCGGACATCGTGATCGCCAGCGAGGACGCCCGGATCGGCACCCCCTACTCGCGCATGTGGGGCTGCTACCTGAGCGGCATGTGGGTCTATCGCCTCGGCCTCACCAGGGCCAAGGAGCACGCTCTCAGCGGACGCCCGCTGTCGGGCTCTGAAGCGGCCGAGGTGGGGCTGATCAACGCCGCGGTGCCGTTCTCATCGCTCGAGAGCGAGGTCAGGGCGCGTGCCGAGCAGCTTGCGGGCGTCCCCCTGTCCCAGCTGGCCGCGATGAAGCTGGTGGTCAATCAGGCCTACGAGAACATGGGCCTCGCGTCGACGCAGACGCTCGGCTCGATCCTCGACGGCCTGATGCGAAACACGCCCGACGCGCATGATTTCATCGAGCTCGCCGAGCGCGACGGGGTGCCCGCCGCCGTGGCTGAGCGCGATCGCGCGTTCGGCGACTACAGCCAGGCGCCCTCCTCGCACAAGCCCAACCCCGCCAACGTCATCGGTACGACTCCGCGCTGGTGAGGCGCTCCGAGCGCATCGTTGCGCGCCCCCTCGCTGGCGCGGGGAGCGCAGTCGTGCTTAGATTACGCAGCAGCAAGCCAGCAGACACAGCGCGCCCGTAGCTCAGTGGTCAACGGTTCTCTTCGGGGAGCCAAAGAGCAGCGGTCTTTCAAGCCGCAGGCCGCGGGTTCGATTCCCGCCGGGCGCACTCTCAATCTCGGCCACGCCGTCTCTGGGCCACGATGTACAGGCATTCTGGACTCTGTGCTCCACCCCAGGATGCAAGGTATTGACACTTTCGGTACGGTGTGATTTATATATCCGCCAAAGGCGGGTCGGCCGGCTCAGAGAGGGAAGGGGCTGACGACGCGCGCCGGAGTGGGATTCGACGCCGCCGGCGTTGGATCGAGGGACCGTCGGATCGAGGGCAGAGTTGGACGCAGGTAGGGCGAGTCGGAGCGGTTACAGGCTCCATGTTGGACGACCGCCGGTGTCGGGAGCATCGATGCTCCGCGATGCTGGCAGAGCAGTAGTAGGGGCTGGCTAGTCGGTAGCTCCGGTACGCCGCTGGGCACAGGGGGCCTTGGGTAGTGCGGCGGATCGGAAGGGAGTCGGGAGGTGAAAGAGGACATGAGGTTTCTGGTCTGCGAGGAGGAGCGGATGCTCCGTTCGCTCCATGCGCGTTGGCCTTTTCGTCGTTCACATTGCAGACATGACCTGCATTGGCTGCTGCAGGTTCGACCGCGCGGCCGCCGCTGCAGCGAGGCGCGCGTACATCAAAACGTGGTGGTGCCGATCCGCAATCGCAGGCCCTAGATTCAGACCGTCCGTCGCCGTTGGACGCGGGGTGGCGTGCACGTCGCGCAACCTCTAGGATCGAGCTGTGCCCGGCCAGAGCATCGAGCGCCTCTCGATCGACACCGTCCGCGGGCTGGCGATGGACATGGTCCAGAAGGCCGACGCCGGGCACCCGGGCACGGCGATGGCGCTCGCGCCGCTGGGCTACGTGCTGTTCAAGCGCTTCCTGCGCTCGAACCCGCGCGACCCGAGCTGGCCCGGGCGCGACCGCTTCGTGTTGAGCTCGGGGCACGCGTGCGTGCTGCAGTACTCGCTGCTTCACCTCACGGGCTTCGACCTCGGCACAGCCGATCTCGAAGGCTTCAGGCAGTGGGGCTCGCGCACCCCCGGGCACCCCGAGCGTGGACTCACGCCCGGCATCGAGATCACGACCGGACCGCTCGGACAGGGCTTCGGCAATGCCGTCGGCATGGCGATCGCCGAGCGATTCCTGGCCGATCGGTTCAACCGACCGGGCAGCGAGGTGGTCGGTCACAACATCTATGTGATCTGCTCGGACGGCGACATGATGGAGGGGATCAGCCAGGAAGCGGCGTCGATCGCCGGGCACTTCGGCCTCGGCAAGCTGGTCGTCTGCTATGACGACAACCGCATCACGATCGACGGCAGCACCGCGATCTCCTTCGACGGCGAGAACCACGGCGCGAGGCTGGCGGCAGATGGCTGGCACGTGCAGCGGGTCGAGGACTCCGAGGACCTCGAGGAACTGGAGGCTGCGATCGAGGCCGGACGCGCTGAAACCGTGCGCCCGTCGTTCATCTCGGTGCGCTCGCACATCGCCTACCCGGCTCCGCATGCGGTCGATACGGCCAAGGCCCACGGCTCCGCGCTGGGGGAGGCCGAGGTCCGTGCGACGAAGGTCGCGATGGGCTGGGAGGACCCCGACCGCAAGTTCTGGGTCGACGAGAGCGTGCGCGAGCACATGTCGCTGCTGGAGCCCGGCGCGCAGGCCCAGGCACAGTGGCAGAAGTCATTCGCGGACTGGCGCGAGACCTTCCCGAAGCTCGCCGAGGAGTGGGACCTCGCGTGGGACGGAGGCGGCCTGCGCGAGGGCTGGCGCGAGGCGCTGCCGCGGTTCGCGGCCGGCGAGGAGCTGGCGACGCGGGCCGCCGGACAGAAGACGATGGCGGCCTTCTCGCAGTACGCGCCGACGATGATCGGCGGCGCGGCCGACCTGGTGGAGTCGACCAAGACGGTGTTCGAGGGCGGAGGGGAGTTCTCGCGCCCGCATGCGGGCCGCAATGTCCCGTTCGGGATCCGCGAGCACGCGATGGGGGCGATCGTCAATGGCGCTGCGGCGCATGGAGGGATCTCCAAGCCCTATGGCTCGACGTTCCTGACGTTCTCCGACTACATGCGTGGCAGCGTGCGGCTGTCCGCGCTGATGGGGCTGCCTGTGCTGTGGGTGTGGACCCACGACTCGATCGGCCTCGGCGAGGACGGTCCGACGCACCAGCCGATCGAGCACTATGCGGCATTGCGCGCGATCCCTCGGCTGTGGGTGATGCGCCCCGCCGACGCGAACGAGACGGCGCAGGCGTGGCGTGTGGCGCTCGAGCGCGACGACGGTCCGGTCGCGCTGCTCTTCTCTCGCCAGGGCATCCCCGTGCTCGACCGCGAGCTCCTCGCGCCGGCCGAGAACGTCGAGCGCGGCGGCTACGTGCTGTGGCAGTCGGACACGGCCGGCGGCGACGGCGCGGGCCGCGCCGGATCGAACGGAGCCGGGAGCGAGAAGCCGCAGCTGATCCTGATCTCAACCGGCGCCGAGGTCGCGACCACGTTGCAGGCGGCGGAATCGCTCGCGGCGCAGGGGGTCAAGGCCCGGGTCGTGTCGATGCCGTGCATGGAGCTGTTCGAAGCGCAATCGGAGCAGTACCGCGACGAGGTTCTGCCGCCCGAGGTCGGGGCGCGGCTCGCGGTCGAGCCCGGCGCGAGCATGAGCTGGTGGCGCTGGGTGGGCGACCATGGCGACGTGCTCGGGATGGATCGTTTTGGCGCATCGGCACCGGGCCCTATCGTGCTGGAGAAGTTCGGCTTCACCGCAGAGAACATCGCGGCGCGCGCGCAGGCGCTGCTCCAGTCACCAGCCGTCACACGCTAAGGGAGGTCCGATGAGCACCGGACAAACGCCACTGCAACGAGTCTCGGCGCTTGGACAGAGCGTCTGGATCGACTTCGTCTCGCGCGACTCGATCCGCGGCGGGCACATGCAGAGCCTGATCGACGAGCATGCTGTCGTGGGCGCGACGTCCAACCCGACGATCTTCGAGAAGGCGATGACGGCCGGCGATGCCTACGACGAGCAGCTGCGTGAGCTGGTGGGCGGCGGCGCCGACGTCTCCCATGCCTTCTGGGCGCTTGCGGAGCAGGACATAAAGGACGCCTGCGCTCTGTTTCACCCGGTGTGGGAGCGCACCGGCGGTCAGGACGGGTATGTCTCGCTCGAGGTCGACCCCACGCTCGCCTACGAGACGCTCGAGACCTATCGTGAGGCGATGCGCCTGCACGAGCAGGTCGACCGGCCGAACCTGCTCGTAAAGATCCCGGCGACCAAGCCCGGATTGGCGGCGATCGAGGATGTGATCGCGAAGGGACACTCGATCAACGTCACGCTGATCTTCTCGCTCGGCCGCTATGCGGAGGTCGCGGAGTCCTACATCCGCGGCCTCGAGCGCCTCGTGGCCGAGGGCGGCGACCCGACCAAGATCGCCTCGGTGGCGAGCTTCTTCGTCTCGCGGATCGATACCGAGGCCGACCGCCGCCTGGATGAGATCGGCGGCCACGACGAGCTCAAGGGCAAGCTCGCGATCGCCAACGCTCGGCTCGCCTATGCCCACTACCTGGAGGCGTTCGCAGGTCCGCGCTGGGAGTTTCTGGCCGGCAAGGGCGCGCGCCCGCAACGCGTCCTGTGGGCGTCGACCTCGACCAAGAACCCAGCCTACCCAGACACCCTGTACGTCGATGAGCTGATCGGGCCGATGACCGTCAACACGATGCCCGAGGAGACGCTGAACGCCTATGAAGACCACGGCGATCCCGCCGCGCGTCTGCAGACCGGCATGGAGCAGGCGCATGCGCTGCTCGACGAGCTGGCGACGGTGGGCGTCGAGTACGACGACGTCACCGAGACGCTCGAGCGCGAGGGAGTGCAGAAATTCGCTGCCTCCTTTGAAGAATTGCTGCAGGCGCTCGGCGCCAAGCACGCCGCGCTCGCGCCCGCGTAGTCCCGCGCAGGCGCGCCGCTCGGGCTGCATCGTCACCGGCTCTCGATGACGCCGGGCGCGCGAACGGTTAAACGTGCGCGGCGTGGATACGCGCGCCTGTTGAAACACTGGACGGGTTCGGCCAACTGCAGTGCGCGTGTTGGACAGCTCCCGTAAGCCGACGGCGAGGTTTCTCACTCGGCCTTAGAGTCAAGTCCTCTTGACGAGTCGCGGGCACTCGTGGTTAGGTGCACTCCGCATCGACGCGTGACGTTCATCGCCCGAACGGTAGACCGAGATCGGGCGACCTTCTGCATACCAATCTCAAGAGAGGTGAGCTGTGGTGATTTCACTGCATCGCTCGGCGCATGCCGCAACCAGGAACAGGCGTGCGAATGCGCTCCTGCTGACCTGCGGGCTTGCTCTGCTGATGAGCTCTCACACGGCAAGCGCGGCGACGCTGTCCGCGACGCCTTCGAAAACAAGACCCTACTTGGCGTGCCGTCCCGCGACGGTGTCCGAACCGGAGTGTGACGAGATCGTCGAACCCGCCGCCTACGTGCGCGCAAAGGCGGCGAGCGGCGAGATCAGCCCTGAAGAAGAAGGAGCAGGAGAACTCGGCGGCTGGTCGCCCGAAAATCTCAAATCCGCTTACAAACTGCCGTCGAAAGGAGGATCGGGGAAAACCGTCGCGATAGTCGACGCCTACAACTACCCAGACGCCGAAGCAGATCTGAAAGTGTATCGCGAACACTACAAACTCTATTACAATAGCACCGAAACAGCGTGCACGCGGGCGAATGGCTGCTTCAAGAAGGTCAACCAAAAAGGTGAATCATCGGAAAGCGAAACCGCAGCCGTATATCCAGCGCCGGAAACGGGATGGTCCACCGAGATGTCGCTTGACCTCGACATGGTCTCGGCCGTGTGCCCCGAATGCAAAATAGTGCTGGTCGAGGCCAACGACAACAAAGAAAACACTGAACTCAAAGTCAACAACCTGTACCTGGCCGACAACGAGGCCGCCAGCGTCAAACCGGCTGTCATCAGCAACAGTTGGGGTCATGAAGGCGAGTTCGCGACCGAGCTCGAACTGGAGCCCTACCTAGACCATCCCGGCGTCCAGCTGCTGTTCGCGGGGGGCGACCACAACTATGGCCCGAAATACCCAGCGACGTCTCCGTACGTGATCTCGGTTGGCGGCACGCAGCTGGCGAAATCGACCAACACGCGCAAATGGACCGAGGAAGTTTGGCACAACGAGCCGGAAGTCGGCGTCGGCACAGGAAGCGGCTGCAGTGCGTACGAGGAAAAGCCGCCATGGCAGACCGACACGGCCTGCAAAGACCGAACGACCAACGATGTCTCGGCCGTGGCCTACGATCTCTCTGCCTACGACAGCTACGGCTATGAAGGCGAAGAACGCTGGCATCCGCGAACCGGCACCAGCGCCTCGACGCCGATCGTCGCCGGGATCGAGGCGCAGGCGAGCAGCGCCACGCAGCTCCTGGGCGCACAGGCCTACTACAAGAAACCGGGGATGCTGTTCGACATCACGCTGGGCAACGACGGCGTTTGCACGCCTCCGGCGGAAGACGGGTATCTCTGCACAGCGCTGACTGGCTACGACGGGCCCACCGGCGAGGGAACGCCCGACGCCGTGTTCGTATCGAGCGTACCCGGAGGCGTCACCGGTCTGGCGACAGGCGTCGAAAGCAAAGGCGCGACGGTCACCGGCATTGTGAATCCGAACGGGGTCGCCACGAGCTATTACTTCGAATACGGGACGACGACTGCGTATGGCAAAAAAACCACTGAAACGAGCGCCGGATCGGGCACGGCGAACGTCGAAGTGAGCAGTGCGCTGACCGGACTGACAGCCGGAACCAAATACGACTACAGGCTCGTTGTGACATACAGCGGCGGCCCCTTGTACAGCGTGAAGCAGGCGTTTACGACCAAAGCGCTGCCACCGGAAAATACCGGGCTTCCTGTTGCGTCGCCCGAAACCCCCGATCAGGCGGTGCCGGAGACGACTACGAACGGGACATGGAACAACAATCCGACCAGCTATGAATATCAATGGGAACGGTGCAACTCCACGGGCGGTGAATGTACGACGATCGCCGGCGCGACCAAATCGAGCTATACTCCAGTGGAAGGCGATGTCGGGCATACTCTCGTGGCGAAGGTGACCGCGAAGAACAGCGCCGGATCCAGCTCGGCGCGCTCCAAAGCGACGAAGCCGGTCAAGCCCATAGGGCAGATCAGTGAATACGAACTCGCCTCAGGAAGCGAAGCGTACGGAATCGCCAAGGGACCGGAAGGGAACCTTTGGGTCACCGACCGGCGCCGTAACAAGATCGACAAGGTTACGCCTGCGGGTACCGTCACCGAATACGCGGTCCCTGCCGAAAGCCAAGCGAGCGAGATCACTGCCGGTCCCGATGGGAATATGTGGTTCACCGACTGGAATACGGCGAAGATCGGCAAGGTCACTCCCTCTGGAACGATCACCGAATACTCGCTGCCGGCTGGACGTGAGCCACTCGGCATCACAGCGGGCGCAGATGGAAACGTGTGGTTCGCGGAGGAAAACATAGGTCCCGAACGCGGTGGCAAGATCGGCAAGATCACTACCTCGGGAACGATCACCGAATACAACCTCCCGAACGAAACGAGAGCCAGCGGCATCACCAAGGGCCCCGACGGCAACCTCTGGTTCACCGAGTGGACCGCCAAAACCGGCAACAACAGCAGGATCGGCAAGATCACCACAGCGGGCACGATCACCGAATACAACCTGCCGGAAAACAGCGAGCCGTGGAGCATCACCACGGGCCCCGACGGCAATCTCTGGTTCACTGAGGTCTACAGCAACAAAATCGGTAAGATCACGACGTCGGGAACGGTGACGCAATATGCGATTGGCTCGGAAAACTACTATCCGTACGCGATCACTTCCGGCCCCGACGGCAACCTGTGGTTCACCGACTGGAACTACGCTCACAGCAGGATAGAGCGGATCACCACGTCGGGCACCGTGACCGAATACTCGCTGCCGCTGTACAGCGATCCGATGGCGATCACGACAGGTCCGGAAGACAATATCTGGTTCACCGAGGAGGCCAAGCTCGGAGCGATAACGCCGTAGCGACCCAGCGGATGGGCCGTGGGCAGCGGTGCTCGGCCGCTGAACAATCGCCGGGCGAGAGCTTGGTAGCTCTCGCCCGGCGATCAAACAGCTGCGTTCAAAGTCGACCCGAGGGGAAAGTGACCAAGCTGGCCTGCGGGTGATGGCGAGCGCCGCATGACAACAATTACGCTGGCGCGCCACGCGCGCTTTCGGCGCCCTCAGCGATACGGCAAGGGCACGAGCACGCTGACCTGCAGCGGCCCCGAGGGAAATGCGCGCGCGTGCAGGGTGAAGACCGAGTATTCGTGGCCGCGGTACTGAAATGTGCCGCGCACGGGGACTTCGGTGGGGGCCGGGTTGAGGCTGCTCATCACCACTTCGCCGCCGCGCTGCATCACGACCTTCAGTCCCACCAGGCGCTGGGCGAGCAGCAGGTAGCCGAGGTCGTCCTGGATCGAGAGCACGAAGCTCCCGATCTGACGTCCGTGAAGCCGTAGCGGCGCAGTCACCGGCGCGAGCACGTCGGGGCCGCCGACGTCGGACAGCAGCTGTTCGTCGCTGCTCACCCGCAGCCGCACGATGTGCTCGTTGAGCAGCGCCTTGATCGCCGCTTCGGTGGCGATCGGGTCACGCGCGGCGACGGCGCTCAGCAGCGGCTGGTAGTGCTGGACGCGGCGGACCTGGAGCTGCGCCTGCCTGCCGCTCTCGCCGCGGTAGATCAGGTTCGCGACGCGGCTGACGGTGTTTACGATCGTGCCCTGCTGGGTGGCGGCGCACAGCGGTCCGATCGCTGAGATCGGCTTCAGCATGTACACACGCAGCTCGCCGCTCGGGTACACGTCGGCGGGGAACGAGGTGTAGCGGTACTCGACGCCTCTGATCGTCAGCGTCCCCTCTGGCGCCAGCGGGCGGGCCGGCAGCGCCAGCACGCCGGCGATCGTATGCGCGCCTTCGCGCAGCGACGTGTAGCCCTCGGCGACACCGTTGAGCTCGTCGACGAGCCCGTTGTCGGCCCAGACGCTGGCCAGGAAGGTCGCGATCGGCGCTCCGGAGGCGCTGAGGATGCTGCCGTGCAGCGGAGCCAGCGCTCGTGGCGAACCGACGCTTGCAAGCATGCGAGAGCCGCGCAGTATTGTCAGGTTGGTCATGTGCCCGGTGGCGATCAGCGTGCGGGCGGCTGCTCGCATGCCCGCGGGGTCGTTGGCTTCGACTGCTTCGCGCAGCGCGCTGGAGCGTGCGATGAACGCCAGCGCCGACGCCGTGCGCCCACTCGAGACGCCCTCGCGGTAGATGCGCAAGGCGATCTTCTTGGTGGTGGCGAGCACGGTGGCTGCGCACGCGTTCGGCACGGTCGTCACGGGCGGGGGATCGCTTTCGGCGCTGGCACGGGCGCTGATGCCCGCGCTGACCTCAGAACCACAGCCCACGAGCGCCGCCGATACCGCCACCCAGGCAAGCGCCGCGCAGGCGGCGCGCCAGCCATTTCTCGAGCGAGCGGGCATCCGTGCGGATCCTAGGTGCTGGGCGGGTGACAGCGAGCCGCCAGCTTGGTGTGCGCTAGCTTGCAGCGGTGCGAACGGCCCTGATCACGGGTGCGTCGACCGGCATCGGGCGCGCCACGGCGCTGCGGCTGGCGGGTCACGGCTGGCGGGTGCTTGCGGGCGTGCGCAGCGAGTCGGCCGCCGAGCAGCTGCGCGCGGACGCGCCGCCGCGGCCGGGCGCCGGCGCGCCAGCCGGCGAGTTGACGCCGATCGTGCTCGACGTGACCGATCGGCAGCAGATCGACGCCGCGGCCACGCGCGTACGCGAGCTGGGGCCCGGCGGGGCGGCGAACGGCACCGGTGGCAGGCTCGATGGGCTCGTGAGCAACGCCGGCGTCGGCTTCGGCGGTCCGTTGGAGATCGTCTCGGACGAGGAACTGCGTGCCCAGTTCGAGGTGAACGTCTTCGGAGCCGTTGCGGTGACGCGCGCGATGCTGCCGGCGCTGCGCGCGGCGGGCGGAAGGATTGCGTTCGTGTCCTCCGTCGGAGGTCGCGTGTCGGTGCCCTTCAACGGCCCCTATGCGGCGTCCAAGCACGCGCTGGAGGCGATCGGCGATGCCTTCAGAGGCGAGCTGCACGACGCCGGGATCGCCGTCTCGCTGATCGAGCCCGGATCGGTCAAAACCCCGGTCTGGGCGAAGGCGCGGGCGAACGTCGCCGCGGTGCAGGTCCCGGAGCATCTGCACGATCAGTACGGCGACGTGCCGGCGCTCGCCGCGAGGCTGCTCAGCGACGCCGAACGGCGCGGGATCGAGCCCGAGCGGGTCGCCGCCACGATCGAGCACGCGCTCAGCGCCAGGCGTCCGCGGCCGCGCTATCTCGTCGGGCGCGATGCCCGCGGGATGGTGCTGTTGCATGCGCTGCTGCCGACCGGAGCATTCGACGCAGTGATTCGCCGGGTGTTGAGGGGCTGAGGACGGGCTCCGCGCGAGCCCTGGGCGCTCGCGCAGCGACCCGCGAGAGCATCGCCCCCAACAGCCGATCGGAGCCCGCAAGCGCCGCCTCCGCGCGTTCGCGACCGTTACGGTAGGACGTCCGATGACGCTCCTGCCCGAAACCGAGCCACCGGCCCAGCCACTCGCGCGCGCGGCCGACGATCGCCACGGCCACGTTCCGCTGCCGCCCTCGGAGCGGCGCCACTGGCTGCTGGCGGGCGCCGTCGCGACGCTCGGGATCGCGGTCCTGGTCGCGGTGCTGACCGGCGCGATCGGCCGAGCAGCGCCGGCGCTCGCCCCGCCGCCGGTGCTCGTGGCGACCGCCACGCCGACGCCGGCCCCAGGTGCCAGCGCAGAGCAGAGCGCCACCCCCGCGATCGTGGGTGGCGGGACCGCGGCGCGGCAGAGCCAGGCGTTCGGGAGCTACTACAGCCCGCTGCGCGAACACGTGAGCAGGCGCTGGATGGAAGGCTTCTACCCGATCTACGCCCAGGCGCAGTCGAGCTTCGCCGTCAACTGGCTGCTGATCGCCTCGATCCATCGCCAGGAGAGCGCCTTCTCGACCGCCCGCGGGATCTACCAGGGCCTGAACTTCGCCGGCTGCTGCGGCGGGCCGATGCAGTTCAACGTACGCAATCGACCCGTGAGCACCTGGAGCCTCGTCAGCGACTCCTATCTGTTTGGGACTCGGCCGGCGAGCTATGACCATCCAACCGTGACCCACCCGTCGATCTACGACGACTTCGACGCGATCATGGCGGCGGCGCACCTGCTCTCGGAGGACGGCGCGAGTATGGCGCTGAACGAATCGGCGTGGGACGCGGCGTATGACTACTACGGTCACGACGCCGCGGGCGTGACCTACGCCGACCAGGTGCTCGCCCGCGCGATCGGCTGGTCCCAGCACGGGTTCTGCATCAACTGCGGCCTTGAACCGGCGATGGTGGCGGCGGTCCACGCCGCCTATGGCGCTCCTGTGCTCGCGGCGCTTACGCGGCGGCCTGCTGGACGATCAGCTCACCGGCGGCGCGGTCGCTAGCGGCGGCGGTGCCGCCGAGCAGCCTGCGCGAGAGCTCGGCGCGGCGGAAGTACAGCGGCGCATCGTGCTCCCAGGTTGCGCCGATGCCGCCGTGGACCGAGATCATCGTGCGCGCGGCGTTGTCGAGCGCACGCCCCGCCACCGAGCGCGCGGCGCTCGCCGCGAGCGGGAACTCCTGCGGCGAGCCGTTGCGGGCCCAGCCGGCGTAGTAGAGCAGCGAGCGTCCGTTCTCGAGCTGGCGCAGCACCTCGGTCAGCGAGTGCTTGACCGCCTGATAGGAGCCGATCGCACGGCCGAAGGTGTGCCGCTCCTTGGCGTAGGCGACCGACACGTCGAGCGCCGTTTCGACGCTGCCGAGCGACTCTGCGGCGATCAACGACTGCGCCACGTGCCAGGCGCCGGCTAGCGCGTCTTCGGAGGCGTCGAGCACGCTCGCCGGGGCATCGCTGAGCGTGATGTGAGCGAGCGAGCGGGTGGAGTCATAGCGCGTGATCGCCTGCACCTCCACGCCGACGGCGCTGGCCTCTATCGCGACTCCGACGGGCTTGCCCTCGAGCAGCGCGACGCCGACCAGGAGGTGCGCGCCGGGGGCGTCGGGCACGAACGACAGCTCGCCGCTGACCTTCGCGAGGCCCTCGCCGGCGGGCGTCGCCGTCGGCAGCGGCGCGCGCTGCATGCCCGCGCGGGGATCCACGGTCCACTGGTCCTGCACGTCGCTGGGCGGGCTCGCCGGCAGGTAGGCCGCTCGCCGCTCGCCAGTGGCAAGTGGCTCGAGCAGCTCACCGGCGGCCGGGGAGTCGGACAGGATCGCGGTCGCGGGCAGATGCCCGAGCAGCGCTACACCGGCGAGCACACGGCCGCACTCGCCGAGCACCAGCATCGCGTCGAACACGTCGAGCCCGGCGCCCCCGTGCTGCTCGTCGATCAGCAGCCCCGGCCAGCCGGCCTCGCAGGCCGCCGGCCAGGTGTCGGGCAGCGCCGACTCGTCGCCGTCGAGCGCGCTGCGCGCGGCCTCGAGCGTCTGAAAGCGAGACAGCGTGCCGCGGGCGGCCTCACGCAGGAACATCTGCTCATCGGACAGTGCGAGGTTCATGCCGTCGCCCCTTCCTTGGAGCGCAGCTCAGAGAATGGGAGGCCCTTGTCCAGGCGCGGCGCGGGCGGCAGCCCGAGCACGCGCTCGCCGATCGTGTTGCGCAGGATCTCCTCGGTGCCTCCGGCCGACTTCAGGCCCGGCAGGAACGAGATCATGTAGGCCCACTCGCTGTCCTGCGCCAGCGCATCGGGGCCGATCACGTCGGCGATCAGCTCGCCGGCCTTGATCGCGCCGTTGACGATCGTGACCTTCGCGAGTCCCGCCTCGGGGCCTGGAATCTGCCCTTTCTGCAGCGCCGTGAGCGTGCGATAGCCGGTGAAGCGAACCGCCAGCAGTTCGCTTGCGATCTCACCCAGCTCGCGCCGAACCTCGGGATCGCGCCGCGCCTGCGGATCGCCTGCGATCGCGCCGGCGAAGCGGGCGGAGTTGTAGCCGAGTCCCTCGCTGCCGAGGCCGATCGTGACGCGCTCGTACATCAGCGTTGTGAGCGCGGTGCCCCAGCCGTTGCCGACGCCGCCGACGACCGCGCCGGCATCGAGCGCGACATCGTCGAAGAAGACCTCGTTGAACTCGGCCTCGCCGGAGATCTGGCGCAGGCCGCGCACGGTCACGCCCTCGGCGTCCATCGGCACGATGAACATCGTCAGGCCCTTGTGCTTGGGCACGTCAGCATCGGTGCGGGCGAGCAGCAGTCCGTAGGAGGCGAATTGGGCGTTTGTCGTCCACACCTTCTGGCCCGTAAGCCTCCAGCTGCCGTCCTGCTGCCGGCGCGCGCGGGTCTGCACGGCGGCCAGGTCAGAGCCGGCGGCGGGCTCGGAGAACAGCTGGCACCAGACCTCGTCGCCGTGGAGCATCGGACCGAGGTAGCGCGCCTTCTGCTCGTCATCGCCATTGGCGATGATCGTCGGCCCGAGCATGCCGACGCCGATCGCGTCGAGGATTCCGGGCACTTTCGCGCGCGCGATCTCCTGGTTGCAGATCACCTGCTCGATCGGCCCCGCGCCCTGGCCGCCGAACTCCTTCGGCCACGTCACCCCGGCGAGGCCGGCCTCGGCGAGCTTGCCCTGCCACGCGCGTCTGGCGGCGATGATCTGGTCCTCGCCCTCGATCGCGTCGGGCCCTTGCAGTGTCGGGGCTTCAGAGGAGTGCTGCGTAAGCCACGAGCGCACCTTGGCGCGGTACGCGGCCTGCTCCAGTGTGTCGTCGAGATCCACGACTGCTCCTTTGCTCGCTCACCTTGGCTGATTGACCAGTCAATCTACCGCGAACCAGACTCTACTCTCGTTCGGCGCTCGCGGCTCAGACCCCCGGGGGGATCGGCGTTTCCGGCACGGGCGGCAGGTGATAGACGTCCTCGAAGCCGCGATTGAGCAGCTGGCGCGCCTGGGTGCCGGGGTCGGGGGAGTGCAGCAGCACCACCCCCAGCCGTATGCCGTCGCGTTCGGCGGTCGCTACCAGGCACTTGCCGGCTGCGATCGTGTAGCCGGTCTTCAGCCCGGTGAGCCCCGGATAGTGGTAGATCAGCAGCGGGTTGTTGTTGTACAGGTAGACGCTGCCGCCCTTGATCGGCAGCGGCAGCTTGGCGGTGGAGGTGCGCGTGATGCTCGCGATCCGTGGCTGCTCGAGGTCGACGTGCGCGAGCTCGGCGAGGTCGATCGCGCAGGAGTAGTTGCCCTGGTTGAGGTAGCCCGAGGGCGAGGAGTAGCGCGTGCAGCTCATGCCCAGCTTCGCGGCCTCGGCGTTCATCCGCGCGACGAAGCGGTTGACGCTGCCCGCGACCTGCTGGGCGATCGCGACGGCGGCATCGTTGCCGGAGGGGAGCAGCAGCCCGTAGAGCATCGTCTGCATGCGCACGTGCCTGCCGAGCGGCAGCACGCCGACCTTCGAGCCGGCGGATTGGACCGCCTGACGGGTGATCAGCACCGGTTCACCGGGCGAGGAGGAGCGCACGGCGAGCAGCGCGGTCATCATCTTCGTGAGGCTCGCGATGCGTACACGCAGATGGGGCTCGTGCTGCCACAGCACCTGGCCGGAGTCGAGGTTGAACAGCAGCCCGGCGTGGGGCGGTTCGCTGAAGTCGATCTGCACGGGGTCCGCGGAGGGCTTGCCGATGCCGCTGAGCGCCAGCGGCGGCGCGCCGAGCGCGAGTCCGGTCTGCGACAGCGCCGGGGCGCTCGCGGGGGCCAGGTGCGCGCTGTGCGCGCGCCGGTGGGTGGCGGCGGCCGCGGTGCCGTGGCTGCTGTGCGAGTGCGCCAGCGCCATCACGACCAGCGCGGCGACGATCGCGACCGCGAGCACCGCGACCGCATACACGCGCCTGCGCGCCCGTCTGCGCGCCTGCGCGGCCGCGCGGCGGCGGCGGCTCTGGTCTGGGGTCATGAACGGGGAGTAGCTCATCGTCGCGGGGGGTTGAAGAGCGCGCCGAGGATTCCGACACCGAGCAGCACGAGCACGAAGATCGAGATCGCGCTCGCCAGGGTAAACCCTTGCTGTGACACCGCGCTGAGAGTCAGGTAGCCGAAGCCGACGATGAACAGCAGCGCGACCGCGAGGACGAGCAGGCGCGTCACAGGACTGGCGACGGTGGATCGATCATCGGATCAGGGCGGGCTCGGCGGGCATTCAGTACACCGGCAGCCGCGGCGGCAGGGGCTTGCGCAGGCGCTTCGCGAACGGCCAGATCAGCAGCAGGCCGAACGCGAAGCCGCCGATGTGGGCGAAGTATGCGACGCCTTCGCCGCCGGCCGTCGTGGCCGTCAGGCCGGCAGCGCCGAGGTACAGCTGGGTGAGGAACCAGAAGCCGAGCAGCAGCGCCGCCGGCAGCTCGACGATCGTGACGAAGAAGATCACGAAGATAAGAGTGATCACGCGTGCGCGGGGATACAGAACGATGTAGGCCCCCAGGACCGCTGCGATCGCGCCGGAGGCGCCGAGCGTGGGGGCGGCCGAGCTGGGGTCGACGAGCACCTGGGCGCCGAGCGCGATCAGCCCGCCGAGCAGGTAGAAGAGCGCATATCGCAGCCTTCCGATCGTGTCCTCGACGTTGGGCCCGAATATCGCCAGGAACAGCATGTTGCCGAAGATGTGCAGGAAGCTCGCGTGCAGGAACATCGACGTGAACGGCGTCAGCCACGTCGCCGGCTGCGCCGCCGGGGTCCCGGCGACGCCGCTCTGCCCCTGGCAGGCGACCGTGCTCTGGCCCGCAGCGCCCGGCACCGACACGAGTTCGCAGTGGCGGCCCGGATGCGTGAGCTCGTAGGGGATCGCGCCGTAGCGCACCTCGGTCGACTCGGTCGGGCCGCCGAAGAAGCTGCCGCCGTGGCGGATCGCAAGCAGGTACGCGACCACGTTGATCGCCACCAGCACGACCGTGATCAGCGGAAACCGCCCGAGGGGGACGTTGTCCTTGAGCGGAAAGATCGGCCGAGCTTATCCCGCAGTGGCCGCCACGCTCGCGGGTAGAGTCGGGCGATGAGCGCGGGCGCGGTGGTGGCGCTGCCATTGGCCTTGGCGTCGACGATCCTGACGAACGTCGCGTACTCGCGCGAGCATGACGCGGCGGCTGCGATGCCGCCCTTGCGCATACGCGAACCGCTGCGCTCGCTGCGGCTGTTGGTGGGCGACCGCCCGTGGATGACCGCCTTCCTGCTCGAGAGCAGCGGCTTCGCGCTGTACGCGGCGGCGCTTGCACTCGGCCCGTTGGCGCTCGTGCAGAGTGTCGCCGCCGGTGGCATCGGGGTGCTCGCCTACGTCTCCGCGCGCCGAACGGGACGGGCATTGGGGGGGCTCGAGCTGGCGGGCGTGTGCGTGTCGGTGCTCGGGCTGCTCGCGCTTGGGATCTCGCTGGCGGCAGGCGGCGCTGAAGGAGTGCGCGGCGAGGCCGTGCCGATCCTGCTGTGGCTCGGAGCCACGGCGGCGCTCGCCGCGCTGGCGCTCTACGTCGGTCCCGCGCTGCTGGGGCGCGCCAGCGCGTGCGGCATCGCCGGTGGGCTGCTGTTCTCGATCGGCGACATCTCGACCAAGCTCGCGACCGAGGGTGGAGCTCGTTTCGCGTTCCTCGCGACGCTCGTGCTCGGGTATGCGCTCGGAACGGCGCTGCTGCAGGCCGGCTATCAGGCCGGCGGGGCGGTCGCGGTCGCCGGCGTGGCGACGCTGTTGACCAACGCGCTGCCGATCGCGGCGGGCACCGTCCTGCTCCACGAGCCGGTGCCCGCCGGAGCCCTCGGGGCGTTGCGTGCGCTGGCCTTCGTCGCCGTCACGGCGGGGGCCGTGCTGCTCTCCCGTCCGCCGCCGGCGCCGGCCTCGCCGACACGTGGCGCGGGTGGCGCCGCGCTCAGCGAGGCCACCGGCGGCAACTAGTGTCACTCGGGACGCTAGCCGGCGCGGCGCTCGGGCACGTGCTGGTCGGCGTGATAGCTCGAGCGCACGAGCGGTCCGGCCGCGACGTGGTCGAAGCCGAGCTCGTAGGCGGCGCGCTCGAGCGCGGCGAACTCGTCCGGATGCCAGTAGCGCACCACCGGCAGGTGGCGCGCCGATGGCCGCAGGTACTGGCCGACGGTGAGCACCTGCACGCCACTCGCGCGCAGCGCCGCGAACGTGTCGACCATCTCCTCGTGCGTCTCGCCGAGCCCCACCATCAGCCCCGACTTGGTCACCACCCGGCCCTCGCCGAGCTCGCGCGCCAGCCGCAGGACCCGGCAGGAGCGCTCGAAGTCCGAGCCGCGGCGCGCCAGCGGGTACAGGCGCGGAGCGACCTCGACGTTGTGGTTGAAGACGTCCGGGCGCTCGGCGATCACCTTCGCGAGCGGCATCTCCTGGCCCTGGAAGTCGGGCGTCAGGACCTCGACGCGGCAGCCGGGCGCCTGACGGCGCACCTGGCGGATGACCGCCACGAACGCCGAGGCTCCCTTGTCGGGCAGGTCGTCGCGGTCGACCGAGGTTATGACCGCGTGGCGCAGGCCCATGCGGGCGATCGAGCGCGCGACCCTGGCAGCCTCGAGCGGATCGTTCCACGTCGGCTTGCCCGTCTTGACGTTGCAGAAGCCGCAGCGGCGGGTGCACGTGTCGCCGAGGATCATGAACGTCGCTGTCCCGCGCTCCCAGCACTCGCCCACGTTCGGACACGCGGCCTCTTGGCAGACGGTGTGCAGGTTCTCGGAGCGGATCATCTCGGTCAGCTCGCGGTAGCGCTCGCCGCCGGGAGGCGGCACCTTGAACCACGGTGGCTTGCGCTCGCGCAGTGGCCGGACATCGGGCCCGAGCACGCGCAGGACGTCGCTGCCGCCGGGGTTCGCGCGCGAGCGGGTGGCGCTCATGTCCGTCCTCCCGTGCCGGTGAGCAGCCGTGGGGCCTGGCCGTCGACACCGCCGCTCGCGCCTGCCTGCACCGGCTCGTCCTGGCCCCGCTCGTGGATCGCGCCCCCAGCCTCCTCGCCGCCGGCGGGACGCAGTTGCAACTCGCGTGCGGAGATCGCGCGCAGCCGGCGCCCGCAGGCGGCGCACAGACGCTCTGCGATCGGTTCCCGAAAGCCGTCCAACAGCGGCCCGCGTTGCTCGATCGGCTCGGAAGCTCGCGCGAGCTCGCTCCCGCGCTCGAGGAACACGTCCTCGCGGCGGGCGAGCTCGCGCGCGAGAGAGGTCATCTGCACGTCGGGCAGCCCGCAGGCGATCACCCAGTCGAACGGATCGAGGTTGTTGTCGACGTTGACTGCAAAGCCATGGGTGCTCACGCCGCGCGAGACGTGCACTCCGATCGAGGCGATCTTGCGCTCTTCGATCCACACGCCCGTGAAGTCGGGCCCCTCGGCGCAGCGCGAGCGTGCCTGGACGCCGGCATCGGCCAACGCGGCGACGATCGCGGCCTCGATCCTGCGCAAGTGCCCGCCGATGTCGGTGAGGCGCATGATCGGATAGCCGACGAGCTGGCCCGGCCCGTGATACGTGACGCGCCCGCCGCGATTGGTCTCGACGACCTCGATTCCCCGCGCCCGGTAGAAGTCCTCGCCGAGGCTCAGCTCGTTCGGCAGCGAACGGCGCCCGCGCGTGTACACGGGCGGATGCTCGAGCAGCAGCAGCGTGTCGGGCAGTAGATCGCGCTGGCGCAGCGTGCAGACCCGCTGCTGCAGATCGAGCGCCTTGCGGTACGGGATGACGCCGAGGTGACATACCAACATCTCGGGCTGACCTGCGCTCGTGC
This sequence comes from uncultured Solirubrobacterales bacterium, assembly GCA_963706765.1. Classification (GTDB taxonomy): domain Bacteria; phylum Actinomycetota; class Thermoleophilia; order Solirubrobacterales; family Solirubrobacteraceae; genus Palsa-744. Next base: position 1,931,419 of record OY970168.1, read on the forward strand.
TCGGGTGGTCGTACATCGCCTCGGTTCAGCCTAGCGTCGAAAAAGCCTAGAGCGTCAGCGACGAGGGCTGCTCGAGCAGCTCGCGGATGCGGCTCAGGAAGCGGGCGGCATCGGCCCCGTACAGGACCCGGTGATCGCACGACAGCGTGGCAGTCATCGTGTGGCGCGCGATCAGGGCGTCCTCGAAGACGACCGGCCTCGGGGCCACGGAGCCGACTGACAGGATCGCCACCTGTGGCGGGTTGATGATCGCGGCGAAGCTCTTGATGCCGAACATGCCGAGGTTCGAGACCGTGAACGTGCCGCCGCCGAGCTCGGGCGGGGTGATCGAGCCGTCGCGCACGCGCTCCGCCAGGGCGCGCGTCTCGCGGGCGATCTCGCCGAGCGACTTCGTGTCGGCGTCGAACACCGTCGGCACGACCAGCGCTCCGCCCGAAGGACGATCTGCGTCGACCGCGACCGCCACTCCGACGTTGACTCGCGAGTGCACTTTCAGCCGTCCGTCGCGGTAGCTCGAGTTCGCTCGCGGGTGATCGCGCAGGGCCAGCGCGGATGCCTTGACGACCATGTCGTTGTACGTGGGCACTCGCTCCGCGCCGCTCGAGCCGTCCGCGAGGCGCTTCAGCTCTGCGCGCAGCTGCCTGCAGCGCTCGACGTCGATGTCGATCTCGAGCGTGAAGTGGGGGATCGTCGCCTTCGACTCCGCCATCCGGCGGGCGATCGTCTGCTGGGTGCGCGACAGCTCGAGCTCGGTGCTCGCGCCCTTGGCCCGCATCACACCCTCGAGCTCGCCGCCGCCCGCGCCCTCCGCGCCAGTTCCCGCCGCTGCCCCGCCCGCAGCCCCGCCCGCGCCAGTGGCTCTCGCAGCGCCTGCACCGCCGGCGCGCTGCGCGCCGGCATCGCCCGCGCGCGCGCCCGCGGTCTCGCCCTGCGCCGGCGCGGCCTCGACGTCGGCCTTGACGATCCGCCCACCAGGACCGCTGCCGCTGAGCGCGCTCAGGTCCAGGTGGCGCTCCCGCGCCAGGCGCCGGGCGAGCGGGGAGGCCTTGACGCGCGCTGCACTGGTGTCGACGCCCGCGCCGGCCTGCGCCGCCGGGTCCGGCTGCGGTGGCGCTGGAGGGCTCGTCGCGCCTGCCGCGGCCGGCCCATTGCCGGCGCCGGCGGGGGCGCTCGCGAGCGCCCGGGCGCCGGCGGGCTCGCCTGTCGCCGCGGGCGGCCCGTTGGGCGTGGCCGTGCGGGCGCCGGCGTCCTCGGCGCCCGCACCGACACCCGCGGATGCCGGTCCCAAGTCCGCCTCGCTCGCGCTCGACTCCTCGGCGCCGGCGGGCGCCACGCGTGCGATCACCGTTCCCACGGCCAGGGTGTCGCCCTCGGAGGCGAGGATCTCGACCGTCCCCTCGAGATCTGACTCGTAGGTCATCGTGGCCTTGTCGGTCTCGATCTCGACGATCTCCTGCCCACGCGTGACCGCGGCGCCGTCGGCGATCAGCCAGCGCAGGATCGTGCCCTCCTCCATCGTGTCCGACAGGCGAGGCATCACGAGCTCGGCCATCAGCGTGGTCCCGCGGGCGTGTGCGTGGGCGAGGGGGCGCCGGACTGAGCGGCGGGCGTGCCCGGGGCCACGCGGGGGCGCTCGGGCGCGACGAGCCCGAGCGTCGCCAGCGCGCAGCGCACGATCTGCGCCTCATGCGGGTAGGCGATGTCCTCGAGGGGCTTGGAGTAGGGCATCGGCACGTCTGCCCCCGAGACCCTCGCGATCGGTGCGTCGAGATCGTCGAAGGCGTGCTCTGAGATCAGCGCGGCGAGGTTTGCGCCGACGCCGCCGTGGGGCCAGCCCTCCTCGACGACCACGCAGTGGTTGGTGCGGCGAACCGAGGCCAGGATCGTGTCGAGGTCGAGCGGGCGCAATGTGCGCGGGTCGATGACCTCGGCCTGCACGTCGTGCTCGTCGGCGAGCACCCCTGCTGCGCGTTCGGCCGTCAGCGCCATCCGCGAGACGCCGACGATCGTGATGTCCGTGCCCGCGCGGCATGTGCGGGCGTGACCGAAGTCGAGCAGCGCATCCTCGCCCTCGGCGACCTCGCCGCGAACCCCGTAGAGCGACTCGTGCTCGATGAACACGACCGGGTTGTCGTCGCGGATCGCCGCCTTCAGCAGGCCCTTGGCATCCGCGGCGGTCGCGGGGGTGGCGACCAGCAGGCCGGGCACGTGCAGGAACATCGCCTCCAGGCAGTGCGAGTGGGTGGGTCCGAGCTGGTGGCCCGCGCCCTGGGGCATGCGGATCACGAGCGGCACCGAGACCTGCCCGCCGAACATGTAGCGGATGTGGGCGGCGTGGTTGACGATCTGGTCGAAGGCGAGCAGCGAGAAGTTGATCGTCATCAGCTCCACCACGGGACGCAGACCGGTCATCGCTGCGCCCACGCCGGCCCCGACGATCGTGTTCTCCGAGATCGGCGTGTCGCGCACGCGTCGCTCGCCGAACTCCTCGAGCAGCCCCTCTGTGACCTTGAAGGCGCCTCCGAAGACGCCGATGTCCTCGCCCATCAGCACGACTCGCTGATCGCGCGCGAGCTCCTCACGCAGCGCGTCGCGCAGCGCCTCGCGGTAGCGCACCTGCGCCATCAGCGGCGCGCTCGCGCCATCAGGGGCGCTCCCGCTGGGGATAGCTGTCTTCGGCCGCCGCGAGCGCCTCGGTGAGCTGCTGGGGGATCTCGTCGTTGGCGGCGTCCTGCGGTCCAGCGCTCCGCGGCTGCGAGGCGGCGCCGAGGGCGGCGCCGGCGGAGTCGAGCGTGTACCAGCCGTGGACCTGGTCGCCGAGCGCGTAGACGTTCTCATACAGCGATTGGGGCTCGGGGAACGGAGAGTGATCGGCGAACTCCACGGCCGCGTCGACGCGGGCCACGGCCTCGGCGTCGATTCGCTGCAACTCGCCCTCGTCGAGCAGCCCGGCGGTGCGCAGGCGCTCGCCGAACACCAGCAGCGGATCGCGCGCCCGCCACCGCTCGACCTGCTCGCGCGTGCGATAGGACTCGGGGTCGGCCATCGAGTGACCGCGGAAGCGGTAGGTGATTGCCTCCACGAGCATCGGTTCGCGCTGGCTGCGCGCGCGCTCGACGGCGGTCTCGACTGCGGCGTAGGTGTCGAGCACGTCCATGCCGTCGCAGCGCAGGCCGGGCACGCCGAAGCCTTCGCCCTTGACCCTCAGCTCGGTGACGGCAGAGTGGCGCTCCACGGAGGTGCCCATGCCGAACTGGTTGTTGGTGACCAGGAACACCACCGGCAGGCGCCACAGCGCCGCGAGGTTCATCGTCTCCCCGAACGTCCCCTGGTTGGAGGCGCCGTCGCCGAGCGTGCACAGCACGACCTCGTCGCTGGAGCGGTAGTCGCACGACAGGCCGATCCCTGCGGCTATCGGCAGGTTGCCGCCGACGATGCCGTAGCCGCCCATGAAGCGGCGCGCGAGGTCGAACATGTGCATCGAGCCGCCGCGGCCGCGAGAGCAGCCGTCGACGCGCCCGAACAGCTCCGCCATCACGTTCTCCGGAGGAGTTCCGCGTACCAGCGCGTGACCGTGGGAGCGATAGGTCGAGACGAGGTAGTCGTCGTCGCGCAGGGCTCGCGCGGAGCCGACGATCGTGGCCTCCTCGCCGATCGAGAGGTGCAGGAAGCCGCCGATCTTCGCGCGTGCGTACATCTCCCCGGCGCGCTCCTCGAAGCGCCTGATCAGCGTCATCGTGGCAAGCCACTCGCGCGCTGCGTCGGGCTGCGGCAATGGACGGCTCGGGGGCGCTGGGCCCTCGCCAACTGCAGCCGAAGCGCGCTGCTGAGCCATCATCGCCACCTTAGCGTGGCCGGCTATGCCTCCACTGCGCTCCAGCGTGCGATGAACTCCTCGGCGGGCAGCGCTGCGAGGTCCTCGCGCAGCGCGCGAGCCATCCGCGACGCCGCCTGCGGGGGACGATCCCAGAACAGCACGACTTCGCCGCTGTCGACCTCGACCACCTCGATGTGGTCGGTGCGCTTGGCATCGGCGAGCAGCGCTGGAGCGCGGCCGCTGCGTGTGACGATCAGCCGGTAGGCGCGGTTCGCCTTCACCGCGAAACCCGCGGGTGTCCGCCCCATTGCTGCGCGCCCGGGCCGGAGGCCTTCCGCGCGCGCGCCCGGGCCGCCGCCTGCTCGAGCAGGCGCTCGCCTTCGAACACGAGCCCGTCGCCGCTCGCGCCGGCGATCCAGACGGCGGGCACCGCGCGCACCCCCAGGCGCGCGGCGAGCGCGGCGCTCTCGCTCAGCCGCGCGTGGACCGAGCGCAGCTCCGCGCCCGCGAGCAGGGCGCTCGGATGGATCTCGCAGGCGGCTGCCGCGATCAGGACGTTCTCGGGCTCTTGTAGAGAGCGCCCGCCGGCGAAGGCCTGGCGGAAGGCCGCCTGTGCAAAGGGGACGGTACGGCCGATCGACTTCGCGTAGGTGGCGGCACGCATCGCCAGCTCGCTGTCGAACGGGAACGGGACGGGCCAGCGCAGCTCCTGGAGTCCCAGCGCACGAGCGCGGGCGCTGACGCTCTCGATCAGGGCCTGGAACTCGGCCTCGCAGCGCAGGCCCTCGAGCGGCGATGGGCCCGGCAGCTCGCGGGCGAGCACCGGCTGCCACTCGGCGGGCGCTTCCAGGACCTGGAGGATCTGCTCTGCAGCGAGGTAGGCGAGCGGGCTTGCAAGGTCGAAGAAGAACAGGTCGCCGGCGGTGCTCATCGGCTCGCTAGCCGTGGATCAGCCAGCCGTCCGCAGCGCGACAGGCCTCCATCACCGCCTCCGAGAGCGTCGGATGGCCGTGGATGATGCGCGCGACCTCCGCGTAGCCGCCCTCGAGCGCGCGCACGTTGACCAGCTCCTGGATCAGCTCGGTGGCGCGGGAGCCGACGATGTGACCGCCGAGCAGCTCGCCGTAGCGGCTCTCGCCGACGACCTTGATCAGCCCGGTGCGGTCGCCGTAGACGGCGCCGCCGCCGACGGCGCCGTAGGGGACCTTGCCGACGACCACGTCATAGCCCTGCTCGCGCGCCTGAGCCTCGGTGAGTCCGAACGAGCCGACGTTGGGGGTGCAGAAGGTGGCGCGGGGGATGTCGATGTAGGCGATCGGGTGGGTCGCGAGGCCGGCGGAGTCCTCGGCGGCGATGATCCCCTCGTCGGAAGCCTTGTGCGCGAGCGCGGGGCCGTGCACGAGGTCGCCGATCGCATACACGCCGGCTGCGCTCGTGCGCTGGGCGCCATCGACCTTCACCAGCCCGCTGTCGTCGAGCTCGACCCCAACCGCGCCGAGGCCCAGCGCCGGCGCATCGGGGGCGCGGCCGGCACAGATCACGAGATAGTCGACCTTGGCAGACTCCGAGCCGTAGGTGAAGCTGACGCTCGAGTCCGAGGCGCTCACCGACTCGATCGGAGTGCTCGTCTGCACGTCGATGCCCTGACGCTTGAGCCCGCGCTCGACCAGACGCGAGATGTCTGCGTCCTCGGCCGGCAGCAGCCTGTCGACCGCCTCGAGCAGCATCATCTCGCTGCCCAGGCGCGCAAAGCCCGAGGCGATCTCCGCGCCCGATGCGCCCGCGCCGACGACAGCCATCCGTGCGGGCAGCTCCGCGAGCGCCCACGCCTCCTCGGTGCCGAGGATGCGCCCGCCGAGCTCGACGCCTCCGATCGGGCGCGGGACAGAGCCAGTCGCGAGTATCACGGTGGCGGCGCTCAGCTCGCGATCGCCGACTCTCACCAGAACACTGGCGCTCGAGTCGGAGTTCGCGCCGGCGGGAGCCGCGAGCGTCGCCTCGCCCTCGATCAGCTCGATGCCGTTCTTCTTGAACAGTCCCGCGACACCCGAGGTGAGCGTCGCGACCACTTTCTCGCGCCGCGCCTGGACGGCCGGGTAGTCGACCTCGACGCCGCTCACCCGCAGGCCATAGTCGCCTGCATCGCGAATCTCCGACAGCAGATCGGCGGAGCGCAGCACCGCCTTGGCGGGTATGCAGGCGTAGTTCAGGCAGCGCCCGCCGACGCGGTCCTTCTCGATCACGGCGGTCTTTTTGCCGAGCTGAGCTGCACGGATCGCGGCGACGTATCCGCCCGGCCCCGACCCGACGACTATGCAGTCGAACGCGTTATCGGCCATAGAACCCGGAGCCTATCGCCCGGGCGCCTGGATCCGGCCCATCACGCGGATCAGCTTCCAGAACAGCCAGCCGGCGAGCAGCACCGACACCAGGCAGATCAGGGCGGCGAGCAGCGTCGAGGCGACGACGAGCGCCAGCGAGGTGACGATTATCTGAAACGCGAGCAGCGCCTCGAAGCCGAGCACCGCCCAATAGCGGCGTTCGTACATCCCCCGGGCCAGCAGCGCGAGAACGACCGCGATGAACACCCCGCCGAGCAGCGAGCCGCCGTGCTGGCGCAGGCCATGGACGGTGAGCGCCCCGACGATCACCCCCAGGGCCAGGACGATCGCGACCGCGACCGCGACCAGCAGCGCGGTCGGGCGCTCGTCGGGTCCGAGCGGCGTCAGCGACGCGCGCGGGTCCTCGCGCTCGATCACAGCTGCTCGCGCAGCGCCCGCGCGGCGGCCCCGGGTTCGTCTGCATCTGCGATCGCGCGCAGCACGCAGACGCGCGCCGCGCCCGCGGCGATCGCCTCGCCGAGGTTCGCCGCGTCGATGCCGCCGATCGCGAAGAACGGCACGCCCGCATGGGCGCTCGCGTAGCGCACGAGCTCGAGCCCGACCGCCGGGCGCCCGAGCTTGGTCGGGGTGGCGTGGACGGGTCCGACGCCGATGTAGTCGAGCGGCGCGCCCGCGCTCGCATCGATCTCCGCGGGCGCGTGGGTGGAGAGGCCGATCAGCATCTCGGGGCCCACCAGCTCGCGGACCTCCGCCACCGGCATGTCCTCCTGGCCGACATGCACCCCATCGGCGCCCGCATCGCGGGCGAGGTCGGGACGATCGTTGAGGACGAACAGCGCTCCGAGCTCACGGCACAGCTCACGGGCCTCGCGCGCGCGCTCGAGCAGCGCTTGGTCCTCGAGCGCCTTCTCGCGCAGCTGCACCACCTCGACGCCGCCTGCGATCGCCGCCCTCAGCACCTGCGAGAGCTCGCGTCCACCCGGCGCGGAGTCGCAGACGAGGTACAGCCGCGCGGCGGCCAGGCGCGCGCGCCGGTCGGCTCCGAGGTCCGCTGCTGGCATCGACCGCAGTCTGGCACGGGGCTAGCATCAAGCTATGCCAGGCGCAGCTGCAGGCGCGGAATCGTTTGACCTGACGGTCGTCGGCGGCGGCATCGTGGGCCTTTCGACCGCCTGGCGAGCGCGTCAGGCGGGGATGAGCGTCGCGCTGCTCGAGCGCGGAGCGATCGGCGACGGCGCCTCGAGCGTGGCCGCGGGGATGCTCGCTCCGGTGGCGGAGGTCGAGTTCGGCGCCGCGGGGAGGCATCTGCTCGAGCTCGGGCTGAGCTCGGCGCGCATGTGGCCGGGCTTCGCGAGCGAGCTCGAGCGCGCGGCCGGCGAGCCGGTCGGGCTGCTCGAGACAGGCACGCTGATCGTCGCGCGCGATGACGACGAGGCGCGTGAGCTCGAGCGCCAGCTCGAGTTCCGCCGCTCGCTCGGGCTGCGGGCCGAGCGCCTGCGCCCGAGCGAGGCCCGCGAGCGCGAGCCGGCGCTGGCTCCGACGCTGCGCATGGCAGTGGCGGCGCCCGACGACCACTCGGTCGAGCCGCTGCGCGTGCTGGGAGCGCTGCGGCGCGCATGCGAGCTCTCCGGGGTGCAGCTGCGTGAGCGCACAGCCGTTCGGTCGCTGGCCCTTGCAGCCGCCGGCGGGCGCGTCGCGGGGGTGCGGCTCGGCGACGGTCAGATGCTCGCAAGCGAGAACGTCGTGCTCGCGGCGGGACCCTGGAGCGGGCAGCTCGAGGGAGTGCCACAGGCGGCGCAGATACCGATCCGACCGGTGAAGGGACAGATCATGCGCCTGCGCGATCCCGCCGGGCCCGGGCTGCTCGCAGGGGTCGTGCGCTTCGAGGGCGGCTATCTGGTGCCACGCGGCGACGGCCGCTATGTCCTCGGCGGCACGATGGAGGAGCGCGGCTTCGACCGCGAGCCGACCGCGGGCGGCGTCTATGAGCTGCTGCGCAACGCCAGCGAGCTCGTCCCGGGGATCGATGAGCTGCGCATCGAAGCGCTGTCGGTGGGATTGCGCCCGGCGAGCCCCGACAACGTCCCCGCGATCGGCCCTGGCGCCGTGCGGGGCCTGTGCTGGGCCACCGGCCACCATCGCAACGGCATCCTGCTCGCGCCGCTGACCGCGAGGCTGCTGCTGGCGGCGCTCGCGAGCGCCGGCGAACGGGGCGCTGTGCGGCGCCGCGACGACGACGGCGAGGGACGCGACGACGACGGCGGCGAGGGTGGCAGCGGCGACGACGGCGAGCAGGCGCGCGACGACGGCGAGCAGGCGCGCCTGCTGGCGGGGTGTGACCCGCTGCGGTTCAGCCCCGCGCCGGGCGGGGCGAGCGCGCCGGTCCCCGATCGCGCCGAGGCGGGAGCGGGGGCGTGATCGTGCTCAACGGAGAGCATGCGGAGCTGGCAGACGGCGAGACGCTGGCCGAGGTGCTCGCGCGGCTCGGGCTGGGCGCGCAGTCGCGTGGGGTGGCGGTGGCGGTCGATGGCGAGGTCGTGCCGCGGGCCGCCTGGGATACGTTCACTCCCGCCGAGAACGCGCAGGTCGAGGTTCTCACGGCGATGCAGGGAGGATGAGACGGGGATGATCGCGATCGACGACACCGAGGCTCAGAGCGCGCTGCAGATCGCGGGCAGGACGCTGCGCTCACGACTGCTGCTGGGCACGGGCGGGTTCCGCTCGCTTGAGCTGATGTCGGCGGCGATCGCGGCAAGCGGGAGTGAGCTCGTGACGGTTGCGCTGCGACGCCTCGACCCGGCGGCGAAGGGCTCGCTGGTGGATGTGCTGGCGGATGCGGGCGTGGAGCTGTTGCCGAACACCGCCGGCTGTCGCACGGCGCGCGATGCGGTGCTGACGGCGAAGCTCGCGCGTGAGGCGTTTGGCACCGATTGGGTGAAGCTCGAGGTGATCGGCGATGAGGACACGCTGATGCCGGACGCGCCCGAGCTGCTGCGTGCGGCTGAGGAGCTCGTCGAGGAGGGCTTCGTGGTGCTCCCGTACACCACCGACGATCCCGTGCTGGCGCGCCGCCTGGTGGACATCGGCTGCCCCGCGGTGATGCCGCTCGGCTCGCCGATCGGAAGCGGGATGGGGGTGCGCAACCCCTACAACATCACGCTGATCCGTGAAGCTGTCGAGGTTCCGGTGGTGCTCGATGCGGGCGTCGGTACGGCCTCTGATGTGGCGATCGCGATGGAGCTCGGCTGCGACGCGGTGATGGTCGCCTCGGCGATCTCGCGTGCGCAGGACCCGGTGCGGATGGCGCGGGCGATGCGCGCGGCGGTGCAGGCTGGGCTCGATGCGCGCATGTCGGGTCGGATCCCGACGCGAACCTACGCGACCCCCTCGACGCCCGAAGCGGGGCGGGCGCGCTTCGACTCGCACATCGACTGAGTCACCCGCGAGCGCCCGGGCGGGCGCTCGGTCACTTCACGACTTCGATGGTGCCGTTCATGGTCGTGGGGTGAATCGTGCACTCGTAGTGGATAACGCCGGGCTTGTTGACGGTGATTTCGTAGGTGCCACCTTCGCCGAAGTCTTTCGATGCGAATTTGGCCACGCCGCCCTCGCTGGTGACGTTGTGTTCGACTGCGTCGTAGTTGGTCCACTTGATGGTGCTGCCGACTTTCACCTTGACAGTGTCGGGGGCGATCGCGATGTTGCGGTAAGCGATCGGAACTGTTCCGCTCTTGACCGGCGCGGAGGAGGAGGGGCTCGCGAATTTCGGCGTCGAGTTGGTTTTCAGTTCGGAGTGCGATTCAGAGGAGCTCGGGCTGCTGGCGGCCTTGGTGGGGGAGGAGCTCGAGCTGCTCGAGCCACCGGAGCCGCAGCCGGGAAGCGCCAGCAGTGTCAGGCATGCGCTCACGGCTACGGGCAGGGCTGTTCGCGGGCGCATGGTCATCGCTCCTCGGGAGTCCGCTCCAGCCTAGAACAAGCGGCGGTCGGGCGAGCCCGCTGACACTAGACTGGCCCGTCCATGCCACGTCATCTTCTCACTGGCGCTGAGCTCTCGCCGGCGCAGCTCGATCGGCTGCTCGAGCGTGCGCTCGAGCTCAAGCGTGCGCCGCTCTCCTCGCAGGCGCTTGCGGGATGCAGCGTGGGGCTCGTGTTCCAGAAGCCCTCGACACGCACGCGGGTGTCCTTCGAGGTCGGGATCAACGAGCTCGGCGGCTGGCCGGTGGTGCTGCGCGCCGATGAGCTGCAGCTCTCGCGGGGTGAGCCGCTGCGTGACACCGCTTATGTCTTCTCGCGCCACCTCGCAGCGGTCGGCGTGCGCACGGGCCCGGACGCGATGCTGCAGGAGCTCGCGCAGTTCAGCGAGGTTCCGATCTTCAACATGCTGACGGCGCTGCACCACCCCTGCCAGGCGCTGGCAGACCTGACGACGCTGCGCGAGGCATGTGGGTCGCTGCAGGGCGTGCGAGTGGCGTATGTGGGCGATGGCAACAACGTCGCGCGCTCGCTGGCGCTGCTGGGGATGCTCGCGGGGCTCGATGTCGTCGTCGCATCCCCTCCCGGTTACACACTCGAGGAGCAGGCGCCGCTGCCAGCGCCGGCGGACGCACGGGGCACGCTGACGCTGTGCACGGACCCGCGCGAGGCTGTGGCGGGCGCACAGGCGGTGTATGCGGATGTGTGGGTGAGCATGGGCGATGAGCAGACGGCGACGGAGCGCCGGGCGGCGCTCACCCCCTACAGGGTCGATGATGCGCTGCTCGACCTCGCCGCGCCGGGAGCGTTTGCGATGCACGATCTGCCGGCGCATCCGGACGAGGAGATAACGCCCGAGGTGCTCTATGGCGAGCGCCAGCGGATCTGGGATCAGGCGGAGAACCGCCGTCACGCGCAGAAGGCGCTGCTCGAGTTCCTGCTCGCGCCCGCTGGGCGTGGGCAGTGAGCGCCGACTCCGACACGCTCGTCGATCCGACGCCGTTTCAGCGACCGCGGCCCGGCGATCAGCTCGAGCTCGAGGTGCAGTCGCTCGCGTTCGGCGGCGAGGGGGTGGCGCGGCTGGGAGACGAGGGCTATGTGGTGTTCGTCTCCGATGCGATGCCGGGGGACCGCGTGCGGGCGACGGTGAGCAGGCGCAAGCGCAGCTATGCGCGCGCATATGCGACCGAGATCCTGCGCCCGAGCGCCGAGCGGATCGCGCCCCGAGCCCAGCACCCGGGGGTGCCGTGGCAGGTGCTCCCGTATGAGCGCCAGCTCGAGATCAAGCATGCGCAGGTCGATGAGGCGCTGCGCAGGCTCGGTCGCCTGGACGGTTACGAGCTCGAGCCGATCGTGCCCGCGCTCGAGCAGTGGCGCTATCGCAACAAGCTCGAGTACTCCTTCGGCACAGGCGAGGACGGTGAGCTGGTGTGCGGCTTCCATGCCCCGGGCGGCTGGAAGGAGATAGTCCCGATCGAGGATTGCCTGCTCGCCTCGGAGCTCGGCAATCGCGCGCGCATGCTGGCGCTCGAGTGGTGTCGCGAGCAGGGCCTTCAGGCGCGCGACAGGGGCTCGCGCAGCACAGCGCCGGGCCCGGACGGGCGCGCGCTGTTGCGCAACCTGGTCGTGCGCGAAGGCAGGCGCACGGGCCCGAAGCTCCAGCTGCGCCTGGTCACGAGCGAGGGCGAGCTCGATGCATCGGCGCTCGCGCTGAAGCTCGCTGATCAGCTCGGCGAGCACCTCGCGGGCGTGCTGTGGACGCGCTCGGAGCGCCTCGCCGAGACGACGGGCGGCGGCGAGACGGAGCTCGTCTGGGGCGAGCCGGAGCTGCCCGAGCGGCTGGGTGGGCTCGAGCTGATGATCTCCCCCGAGGCGTTCATGCAGACGAACACCGAGATGGCGGAGCAGCTGTATGGGATCGTCGCCGAATATGCGGCGCTGAACGGTTGGGAGCGGGTGTATGACCTCTACTGCGGCATCGGCACGATCGCGCTGACACTCGCGCCGCGGGCGGGTGAGCTGTGGGGGATCGAGCTGGTCGAGCAGGCGGTCCGCGACGCGGCCGCGGCGGCGCAGCGCAATGGCGTCACGAACGCGAGCTTCTTCGCCGGCGACGCGCGGCTGGCGCTGCCCGAGCTGCTGCAGCGGGCGGGCCGCCCCGACGTGCTGCTGCTCGACCCGCCCCGCGCGGGGCTCTCGCGGAAAGTGGTCTCGCGGGTCATCGAGGCGGCTCCGCGGCGGATCGTCTATGTCTCCTGCAACCCCACGACGCTGGCCCCGAACGCGGCCGAGCTCGAGCAGGCCGGATGGACGCTCAGGCGTGTGCGCCCGGTCGACATGTTTCCCCAGACCCACCACATCGAGTGCGTCGCGCTGCTCGAGCGCACCGGCGCGACGCCGGGCGGATAGGCGCGGATAGGGTTCCGCGGATGCGTGCAGCGACGATTCGCGACCAGCAGATCCTGATCGAGGAGCACCCCGATCCGGCGCCGGGCGCCGAACAGGTGCTCGTGTGGGTGCGCGCGGCGGGGCTGAATGGGGCCGACATGATGCAGATGCGCGGCCGCTACCCTGCGCCGCCGGGCTCGCACCCCGACATCCCCGGACTCGAGCTCGCCGGCGAGGTCGCGGCGCTCGGCCCCGGCGCGCAGCGATTCTCCGAGGGCGATCGCGTGATGGCGATCGTCGGCGGCGGCGGCCAGGCGGAGCTCGCGGTGGTGCACGAGCGCCAGCTGATGCCGGTGCCTGGGGCGCTCGACTGGACCGCTGCGGGGGCCACCCCGGAGGTCTTCCTGACCGCCCACGACGCAGTCTTCTCGCAGGCGGGACTGCGCCCCGGCGAGCACCTGCTCGTCAACGGCGGCGCGGGCGGCGTCGGCACCGCTGCGATCCAGCTGGCTCGCGCGAGCTCGGCGCGGGTCACCGCGACGGTTCGTTCAGAGGAGCTGCGCGAGGGCGTCGGCGAGCTCGGCTGCAGGGCGGTGGCGCCCGAGGAGCTCGGCGAGCATGGCCCCTACGACGTGGTCCTCGAGCTCGTCGGGGCGCCCAACCTCCCGGCCGACCTCGACGCGCTGGCGCCCCGCGGGCGGATCATCGTGATCGGCGTCTCCGCGGGCGCAGGGAGCGAGCTAAACCTGCTCGCGCTGATGGGCAAGCGCGCCCGCATCCAGGCCTCGACCCTGCGCGCGCGCCCGCTCGAGGAGAAGGCGCTCGCGAGCAGGCGACTCGAGCGCGAGGTGCTGCCGCTCCTCGACAGCGGCGCGCTGCGGGTGCCGATCGCGGCCACCTACCCCCTGCAGGAGGCGGCTGTGGCATACGAGCGCTTCGCGGCGGGCGCGAAGCTCGGCAAGATCGTGCTCGAGATGTAGGACGACCACGCCGCATGCGGCGTGGTCCGGGGTCGCGCATGCGCGACCCCGCCGGGCGGCACATGTGCCGCCCGCAACAGCATCGAGGCTGCTCGGTCTCTCGCACCGGCGCGCGGCGAGGCGAGGCGAGGGTGTCAGTAGGGCGGCTGCGCCGCGTACCAGTCGCCGAGCGTGCGAAAGGCGCTCCAGAAGGCGCGCTTTGAGTTCTGGTCGTCGAGCGAGTCATCGATGCTGGGGACGTAGAGGGCGTCGATCGTCGGGGTCAGCTGCTGGACCTCGCCGATCCGCGGCGCGAGGGCGCGCGAGAGCGGGATGTCCATGTCGCCGAGCGCGTTCAGCGCGTCTGAGCCCATCACGACGACGATTCGCGGCTGTACGATCGCGAGCTCCTCGATCACGCGCGAGACGCAGGCGAAGTCGGCCAGCGAGGGATCGCTGAGGGGGCACTTCACGCACAGCGTCCCGTAGACGGCGAGCGGATCGATCTGCAGGCGCTTGAGCGACTTCATCAGCGCGCTGCCGGCGCGACCGTAGAAGGCGACTCCCTCCTCGATCTCGGAGGGCAGCGGGGCGTACTTGAGCAGCATCACATCGGCCTGCGGATGGCCGGAACCGAGCACCGGCATCTCCTTGCCGCGCGGGCAGTGCGAGCACGCTTGGACCTCGCGAGTGAGTGCGTTGAGCTCGCGGATCGCGCGCTCGAGGTACTTCTCGCGGATCTCATCGTCGGTCGCAGGCATCGACCCCAGGGGTTTTGACGGCCGCGGGACTTGTCCTTGGCGCTGCACCGCTACTTGCGGCTGCCGCCGAGCGCGCGCTTGACCCGGCGCGCCCGGCTGGCCCTGCGTGCGGCGGGCGGTGTGGCGCGTGTCTGCAGGAACTTCAGCGCCTGCACATACAGCAGGCTGGTGGGCCGCGTGAGGATGTCCGCGTCGCGCAGCGACTGCAGGAACTCGGCGGGTCCGTCGAAGTCGCGCATCCTGATCCGCACCGAGCCGAGACCCTGGGCGACGTGCGAATCGGAGCCCGCTGCGGCGACGATCCGGTACTTGGCTGCGAACCGCTCGGCCTCGTCGTTGAAGGCGCTGATCGCCACGCGCGGGTTGAAGACCTCGATCGCATCGACCTCGCCGACGATCTCGAGCAGGTGCTCGTAGTCGGGCACCGCGTGCAGGCGGTCGAACGGGTGCGGCACGTACACGAGCCCGCCCTGGCGGCGGATCTCGGCGACGGTCTCCTGCAGGCTCATGCCGCGCGGGATCTTCTCTTCGATGAACAGGCCGATCACCTCGCCCTGGTCGGCGGTCTTGACCTCCTCGCCGACGATCACCTTGACGCCCGCCTGCTCGGCCAGCTCGCGCGCTGCCAGGGCGCCGGAGATCTCGTTGTGGTCGGTCACCGCGATCGCGCCGAGCCCGCGTTCGCGCGCGGTCGCGAGCAGGACCTCGACCGGGGTGGCGCAGTCGTGAGAGTGGTCTGTGTGCATGTGCAGGTCGACATCGATCAGCGGTCTGCTCGCCAGGCGCCTGCGCAGCTGCTGATCGCCGGCGGGATCGTGGCGGCGGGCGGCGAGCTCGCCGTAGATCCGCTCGAGCTCCTCCACCGCTACCTCCGCCGCGCTGGGCGCGGACGGGACGAGGTGATAGTCGCCGGGGAAGTGGCGATCCATCAGCGCCGCAGTCGAGGGCACGCTGGCGGTGCGCGCGTCGAGGCGCCCGAAGAACGTCTCCACCACGCGCCGCGCCATCAGCGCGAGCAGCAGGCGCTCGCTGGGAGAGTGGAACGAGCCGACGTTGAGCGCCCGCGAGTGGCGCAGCGCGGCGTTGGAGGTGCTGGGGGCGAAGGGCTCGTGGACGTGCACGAAGTCAAGCGGCGCGGTGCTCAGCAGTTCCTCGATCGTGCGCGCCACGTCGATCGGCAGCGCGGGAGTGCGCCGTCGCGTCGCCGAGGGTCCGGCGACGTCGAGCACCTCGCCGACCGCCACTACCGTCGGCTCGCCGGCATCTGTGCCGTCGAGCAGCCGCTCTGGGTTCGCGCGCGCGGCGCGCAGCATCCGGCGCGAGGCGCGCACCCGCTCCTGCGAGCGCGAGGGCGCGATCACCAGCACGCGATGGCCTCGCTCGGAGAGCCCGCGGGCGACTGCGCGCACGTGCTCGTTGACCTCGTTCTGCTGCGCCTCCCAGGGGTAAGGCGTCACATGCGCAATCGCGAATCGCTCGCTGCGGGACATCGACTCCTCCATTATCGCGCCGTCCGTCCCCGGCGGCGGCGCACCGGTCTCAGGTCGCGCGATCGCCCGCGCCTGCGGGCTTGCGGGCACTGCTGCGCCCGCTCGGACGCGTGCCCGGCTTGCCCGAGTACCTGGCGATGAACTTCTCGGTCTGTGTCCGTGCGAGCTCGTCGGGGCGCTGGTTGTGGGGGGACTTCATCAGGTAGCTGCTCGGCCCGTCGAGCTGGCCCGCGACCCCGTGGTTGAGCGCGAGCTTGCAGCAGCGCACCGCGTCGATCACGATCCCCGCGGAGTTCGGCGAGTCCCACACCTCGAGCTTCAGCTCCGCGGTCAGCGGCACGTCGCCGAACGCCTGGCCCTCGAGGCGGATGTGGGCCCACTTGCGGTCTGTCAGCCAGGGCACGTAGTCCGACGGTCCGACGTGCACGTCGCTGGCGGGCAGCTCGTGCTCCATGATCGATGTCACGGCGTTGGTCTTCGAGATCTTCTTCGACTCCAGCCGCTCGCGCTCGAGCATGTTGTAGAAGTCCATGTTCCCGCCCACGTTCAGCTGCGAGGTGCGCTCGATCTCGACGCCGCGCTCTTCGAACAGCCGCGCGAGCGTGCGATGGACGATCGTGGCGCCGACCTGGGACTTGATGTCGTCGCCGACTATCGGCAGCTTCGCCTGCTTGAAGCGCCGGTTCCAGTAGTCCTCGCGGGCGATGAACACGGGGATGCAGTTGACGAACGCGCACCCCGCCTCGAGCACCTGCTCGACATACCACTTGGTCGCCTGCTCGGAGCCCACTGGCAGGTAGGAGACGACCACGTCGGTGTGCGTGTCCTTGAGGATCTGCACGATGTCAGCGGTCTCGCCGGGGGCCTTGACGATCTTCTCCTTGAGATATTTGCCCAGGCCGTCGTGGGTCATGCCGCGGTGCACAGGCACACCGAGCTTGCGCGGCACCTTGGCGAACTTGATCGTGTTGTTCTGGCCCGCCCAGATCGCCTGGCCGAGGTCCTTGCCGACCTTCGTGCGGTCGATGTCGAATGCGGCGCTGAACTCGATGTCGCGCACGTGATAGCCGCCGAGGTCCACGTGCATCAGGCCGGGAACCCGCTTTGCGGGGTCGGCGTCGTGGTAGTAGTGCACGCCCTGCACGAACGAGGATGCGCAGTTGCCGACGCCGATGATCGCCACGCGCACCGCCTCGCGCTGGTAGCGCGCCACGCCGTTGGAATGCGAGTCGTTGCCGTTGCTATGGGGAGTGGGGGTCAATGCTTGTCCTTCCTGAGGGGCCGGGAGCCAGGTTGAGGGAGCGCGCCCTGCTGGCGGGGCGCTCGCGCTGAGGCGCCTGGGTGTCGTCCGCTGCCTTGACCGGGCAACTCGTGAAAGTACTCCGCTGCGCGCGCCAGGTCACACCGCGGTCGCGAGCTCGTGGCGCACGTGCAGGATCCGCTGTGCCACCGTGACGATGCTGAGCACCGCCAGCACATACACGGCTGGCGCCAGCAGCTGAAAGTTCCCGAGCGAGGCACCGCGGGCGAATATGAGCCCGGTCGCGAGGATCACGACCCGCACGGGGCGGGTTGCGATCCCGACCTTGCACTCGACTCCTAGCGCCTCCGCCCGCGCACGCGTGTAGCTCACCATCAGCGACGCCAGCACCGCGATGACGACTGCCGCCGCCGCGACGTCCTCGCCTTCGCGGGCGAACGTCGCCGCGACGGCCGCGAGCACGATCCCCTCCTCGATGCGGTCGAGCGTCGAGTCCAGGAAGGCCCCGAACGGAGTGCCCTTGCCCGACATCCGCGAGTAGCGCCCGTCGAGCGTGTCCATGATCGAGCCGACGATGAAGGCGATCCCGCCGAGGAAGAACAGCCGTTCCCACACGAGCGCCGCCGCGAGCAGGTTCAGCGCCAGCCCGGTCAGCGAGATCGCGTTCGGCGTCAGGCGCGACTCGATCAGCGCGTTGCGCATCAGCTCGCGGCGTTCTCCCGCGCCGATCGGCGCGCGCTGGCGCCCGCGCGCGCGGTAGGCGCCGCCGCGGCGCACGCGCCGCCCGGCGTCGTGGCGTCGCGGGGTCATCGTCGCGTGGCGCTCTTGCTCGCTCATCTGCTCGACACGGGGCGACTCATCCGCGCCGTCGCTGAGGTGTCCGCGAATCGCCACACCCGTGGACGGGCTCGCGCGAGCCACGTGGCGCCGTATGCGGACGCGCCCGCAGTCAGCGCGCCGAGCAGCGCGTCGACGATGAAGTGGTTGGCGGTCACGACGATCACGAATGCCATCAGCAGCGGATACAGCAGCCACAGAATGCGCACCACGCGGTTGCGTGCCAGCCGCGCGAGCGGCCAGCCGATCATCAATGCGAATGCCACGTGCATCGACGGTACCGCCGCATAGGGGTTGAACAGGGCGGTCATCGAGGCGCTCGCATGCGAGACGTGGACGCCCGTGAGGTCGGACACCGAGTCGATGAAGCCCCACTCGGGCATGAACCGCGGCGGCGCGGTCGGGAACACCGTGTAGCCGACCAGCGCGATCAGCATCGCGATCATGAACATGTTGCGCACGAAGTAGAAGCTGCGGTTGTGGCGCAGGTACAGATATGCGAGCGCCCCGATCGTGATCGTCGTCTGCGCGTTGACGTACAGCCAGCTCGAGACATCCATCAGCGCGCGGCTGCCCGACGCCCACGCCTGCACGGAGGGCTCGACGAACATGTGCATCGTGCGCTCGATCGCGATCAGGTCCCGCGCATGCGCGAACGCGGCGTTCGCGTCCCCCTCGACGAGCCCCCGCACGAGCCTGTAGGCGAGGTATGCGGCGGCGAACAGAGCGACCTGGCGCAGAACATCGAGCCAGCCCTGCGGCAGGGCGCGCGCCTGCAGGGAACGAGCGCGGGCGAGCATCGCCCGAAGCCTAGACCATGCAGCGTGGCCCGTGCTGGAGCACCCGCGAGAGCGAGAACTCGATCGACAGCTTCAGCGCTCCGGGGCGTCTCGCTTCGATCTCACTCCATCCACCGGGCGCTTCGCGCACGCAGCCCGAGCCGCGCGAGATCGCCCAGAAGGGGGTGAACCGGACTCGCGCGAGATAGCTGCCCGCGCGTGGCGCCCGGATGCTGAACGAGTCCACCGTCAGCGCGCTGAGCGTCGCGGGCGCCTCGATCAGCGGCTGCGGATCGAGCACCGCGAACAGCCGCCAGTGACGCGAGCGCCAGACTTCGCGCAGGTAGGCGTGCGGCCCCTGCGAGGCCGCCCCGCCGAGCAGCTGCGCCTCGGCCTTGGCCGAGTAGTCGAGCGGCGCGTCAGGCAGCGCGACGTAGGAGATCGCCTGCTCTGAGAGCCAGTCGCGATAGCGCGCCGGCGCGAGAGGAGTGCCTTCCTCGTAGAACAGCCCATTGCGCCCCTGATCGAGCTGGCGCTCCCAGCCGCGCGCGATCGGCACCGCCGGCGCGACGTAGCGGGCCTCGTAGTGATCGCGCGTCGGCACCACCTCGATCCGCGCCGGCCTGCCGGAGTCGCCGATGCCGAGCGCCCGCAGCTCGCCCAGCAGGGGCGTGTAGTAGGAGGCCTGATCGGCGGGATCGGAGGCCCCCGCGAGGAAGTCCGCGACGGGCGCGTTGGCCTGCCAGTAGAGCAGCAGCGGCGCGAGCGCCAGCAGCATCCAGCGCGGGCGCGAGCCCACCAGCGCGCATGCTGCCAGCGGCGCCGCCATCAGCGCCCCGAGCCGATCCGCGTTGCCCCCCACCGCCGAGGGCACCGCGTATGCGCCGAGCAGGACCAGCGCGTACAGCAGCACCCCGATCCGCAGCACGCGCCGCGAGGCTGCGTAGCGTCGGTCATCGCCAGGCGGGCGCCCGTCGCCCGGCGGCTGCTCCGAGCCGTGCGTCTGCGCCTCGCCCCCGCCCTGCCCCTCGTCCGGCGCCTGCCCCTCGTCCGGCGCCTGCCCCGGGTCCGGCGCCTGCCCCGGGCCCGCACTGGCGCCTGAGCGCGGGATCAGGAGAGCCAGCAGGAGCACTCCCGCGAGCGCGGGGTAGAACGCCGAAGCCACGAATGGCTGGGTGCCGCCTTCGGGGAAGGCGATGCTGAGCAGCCCGATCGGAACGAGCGCCCCGAGCGCGAGCGCGAGCGGCCAGGCGCAGGTCGCGATCAGCTGCCCGCGCTTGGCCCGCGCGAGCCCCCAGGCGAGGTATGCGAGCGCCAGGAATGCGCCCGCGACGGGACTTGCGAGCGAGCAGACGAGCGCCAGCCCGAGGCCCGCGAGCGGGCGCTCGCGGCGCACTGCCAGCAGCGAGGCCATGCCCACCGCGAGGCCGAGGTCGAAGGGCACGCGGTTGGCGAGCAGCCCGATCGAGGCGCCGAGCGCGAACCACAGCGCCGCGATGCGTGTCGCCCGGCGCCCGAACAGGCCATCGATCAATCGCTCGAACATGGCGGTCGCAGCAACCATCGACAGCGCGGCCACGAGCTGCGGCCCTAGCCACGCGCCGAGCGCGGGCGCGAGGATCGAGTAGGCGGGCAGGTGATGGCCTGCGTACCAGCTGTTGTCCCACAGCGTGAAGCCGGCGACCGAGAACAGGTGGCTGCGATAGGAGGCAGCGGCGAGGTCGGTGCTCGTTGGCGCAGCGATCACATACGCGAGCGCGAGCGCTGCCGTGAGGCTCCACGCCGGCAGCTCCCAGGCGAGCCATCGCCAGACCCCGACACCGCGGGCCGGCAGCGGCGCGGGGGCGCGATCCTCCTGGTTCCCGCGCGTGGTGGTCCCCTCGACCGCTGCGCCGTGCCCAGGGCGCAGCACGTCGTGCCCGGGGCGCTCCGCGTCATGCCCGAGGCGCTGCGCAGCGTGCTCGTTGCCCTGCTCAGCGCTGGGGGCGGGCATCGCTCATCGCGCGGCGGGGTCCGCCGCGAGGAAGTCGCTGACGCGCTCGATCACATCCGGGCGATCGAGCCAGGGCCAGTGACCAGCGTCGGAGAGCTCGACGAGCTCTGCCGTGGGCAGCGCGTCGGCATATGCGCGGGCGAAGCGCGCCGGTATGTATGGGTCGCGTACGCCCCACAGCACGAGGGCAGGCACGTGCAGCTTGCCGAGGTTCGCCCCCGCGGCCGCGAGCGTCTGGGGTGGCGAGCTGCGATACAGCCGCAGGATCGCGCGCTGGGTGCCCTGTTCGAAGTGATCGAGCACGCTGTCGAGCCAGGACTCGGGGAGCGGCCCGGGTGTGGCGTTGGACTGGCGACTCAGCCATCGCAGCACGGTTCGCGTGCCAGTTCCCATCGCCAGCTCGCCGAGCCCCGGCGTGCGCCAGATCCGCGCGATGCGATGCCAGCGGTATCCGGGCAGCAGCGGCACCGCGTTGATCACGACGAGGCGGGCGATCCGCTCGGGATGGCGCTGGGCGAACACGAGCCCCACGACGCCCCAGTCGTGGACGACGAGGCTCACGCGCTCGATGTCGACGAGCGCCAGATAGCGCTCCAGGAAGGTCGCGTACTCATCGATCGTGTACGTCAGATAGCCGGGCTTGCCGCTACGGCCGAAGCCGGGCAGGTCGAGGGCGAGCCCGCCCGTTCGCGCGAGAAAGTCGAGCCAGTCGTCGGAGCTGGTGGGCACGCCGTGCAGGTACAGCGGCGGCGCGCTCGCCAGCGCCTCGGCTGGGGGCGCTTCGCGCCAGAAGACCGGCAGCCCGTCGAGATCCTCCGTGCGGTCGCTGACCTCGGGCACGGGCCGAGGATATATACCGTGGCCTCGTGCCGGCGAAGCCCGCCACCCGCCCGCAGCGCCCAGTAGCGAAGGTCGCTGCCGAGCCCTGGCGCGAGCCGGCGCGGGCGCGGGTGCTGCGCGTGCGCGAACGCCTGCGCGAGGTCTACGGGATCCCGCTGATGAAGCCTCACGGACACCCGATCGCAGAGCTCGTGCTGACGGTGCTCTCGCAGAGCACCAACGACCGCAACCGCGACGTCGCCTACCTGCGCCTGCGCGCACGCTTTCCCAGCTGGGAGGCGGTGATGAACGCGCCGGTGTCAGAGCTCGAGGAGGCGATCAGGCCGGGAGGAATCTCGAAGATCAAGTCGGCCCGCATCAAGTCGATCCTGCAGGCGATCGCAGCCGAGGGGCAGGACGGGCCCTCGCTCGACTGGATCGCCGACGCGCCGCTGGAGCAGGCGCGCGACTATCTGGTGGCGCTCCCCGGAGTCGGGCGCAAGACGGCGGCCTGCGTGCTGTTGTTCGCGTTCGGCCGCCGCGAAGTGCCGGTGGACACCCATGTCTCGCGGGTCGGCATGCGGCTGCGGCTGCTCGCCCCGGGCGCGCCGTTCGAGCGCCTGCACGACCAGATGCTCGCGCTCACGCCGCCCGGCCAGGAGCTCGAGCTGCACGTCAACCTGCTGCGCCACGGGCGCCGCACCTGTCACGCGCGCACGCCAGCCTGCCGGGAGTGCGCGCTCGCGCGTATGTGCCCGAGCCGCTCGTTGTTCGTCTGAGCGCCGCGGGGGTCTCGACGGTCGACGCGCGCTCGACCCGGTCAGCCCGGTCGGCCTGTCCGGCCTGTCGCCCCGCTCGGCCTGTCGCCCCGGTCGGCTAGGACGCGGGGCTCTGCACGGTGGGCCGGCTCGGCGTCGCGGTCCCCGCGAGCTTGGCGCGAGCCTTCTCGGGGCTGACGCGCACGACGTCCCAGGCGAGACCCATTTTCGCCAGCGCCAGGATCAGCCAACCCGAGGGGTCGAGCTCATACCAGCGCAGGCCATGGAAGGCCGATTGGGGAAAGGCGTGGTGGTTGTGATGCCACGCCTCGCCTAGGGAGGGGAGCGCGAGCCAGAAGACGTTCGTCGACTCGTCGTCGGTCTGAAAGCGGCGGCGGCCGAAGAAGTGACAGATCGAGTTGATGCTCCAGGTGATGTGGTGCACGAGGAAGATCCGCACGAACCCCGCCCACAGCAGCGCGCTCAGACCGGCGGTGATGGCGCCCGCTCCGAGCGCGAGGCCGAGCAGGAACGGGATCAGCAGGCTCGCGAGCGCGATCCAGGGGAAGGAGCGGTTGATGCGGCGCATCACGGGGTCCTCGACCAGGTCGGGGGCGAAGCGACGCGAGCTGGCCTGGCCGTGGGTCTCGAACAGCCAGCCCACGTGGGCGTGGTAGAGGCCCTTTGCCATACCCTTCAGGCCGGCTCCATGACCGGCGTGGGGGCTGTGGGGGTCGCCCTCTTCGTCGGTGAAGGTGTGGTGCTTGCGGTGGTCTGCGACCCAGTCGATCACCGGTCCCTGCAGCGACATCGAGCCGAGCACCGCGAGCGTGTAGCGCAGCCACGCGCGTGTCCTGAACGCGCGGTGGGTGAGCAGACGGTGAAAGCCCACCGTCACGCCGATCGCTGTGAGGGCGTACATCAGCAGGAACACACCCATGTCTCGCCAGCTGAGGAATCTGCCCCAAAGGAGCACGGCTGCTGCGATCGTGGCAATCAGCGGCAGGATCACCGCTGTGATGTTGACGTTGCGCTCCAGGCGGGTCATGCTTGCCTCGGATACCCCATCTGGGACTCTGTGGTTACGGGCCGATTCAGCCCCTTTTCGGTTCGATGCCGAGCCTCACGCAGCGGCGGCCGCGAGCCCCTTGATACGGGTCAGGAAATCTGCTCTAATGACACTTAGATTTTAAGGCGGCCACTGGCTGCGTGGCCAACTTCGAGCGCCAGTGCGGCACGTTGGCACGCCCATTGCAGCTGCGTTTCAACCTCTCTTTCCAAATCCACTCTTCTCTGACTCTCTCAACCGCTAAGGAGCACCACCAATGGCCAAGACCATAGGCATCGACCTGGGCACGACCAACTCGTGCATGGCCGTGCTCGAGGGGGGCGAGCCCACGGTCATCGAGAACGCCGAGGGCGGTCGCACGACCCCTTCAGTAGTCGCGTTCACGGCCTCCGGCGAGCGTCTCGTCGGCACGGTCGCCAAGCGCCAGGCTGTCACCAATCCCCAGAACACCATCTTCTCGATCAAGCGCTTCATGGGCCGCAAGGAGGCCGAGGTTCGCGAGGAGGAGGCGATCGTCCCCTACAAGGTCGTCGCCGGCCCCAATGGCGACGCCCGCGTGGAAGTCGACCGCGAGCAGCATTCCCCGCCCGAGATCAGCGCGATGATCCTGCAGAAGCTGAAGTCCGACGCGGAAGCCTATTTGGGCGAATCTGTAGACGGCGCGGTGATCACCGTGCCCGCATATTTCAACGACGACCAGCGCCAGGCCACCAAGGACGCCGGCAAGATCGCCGGGCTCGACGTCAAGCGCATCATCAACGAGCCCACCGCCGCCTCGCTTGCGTATGGCCTCGACAAGGAGTCCGACCAGACCATCCTCGTGTTCGACCTCGGCGGCGGCACCTTCGACGTGTCGGTGCTCGAGATCGGCGACGGAGTGTTCGAGGTCAAGTCGACCGCCGGCGACAACCATCTCGGCGGCGACAACTTCGACAAGGCGATCGTCGACTGGCTCGTGGCTGAGTTCAAGAAGTCGCAGGGCATCGACCTCGCCGCCGATCCGATGGCGCTGCAGCGCCTGTATGAGGCGGCGGAGAAGGCCAAGATCGAGCTCTCCACCACCCAGGAGACGCAGATCAACCTGCCGTTCATCACCGCTGACTCCTCCGGGCCCAAGCACCTCGACACGCGCCTGACGCGCGCGAAGCTGTCCGAGCTCACCTCGGCGCTGCTCGACCGCGTCGTGGCGCCCGTGCGCCAGGCGCTCGACGACGCCAAAGACAAGGGCGTCAAGGAGATCGACCACGTCGTGCTCGTGGGCGGCATGACACGCATGCCCGCGGTGCAGGAGAAGGTCAAGGAGCTCACCGGCAAGGAGCCCCACCGCGGGGTCAACCCCGACGAGGTCGTGGCCGTCGGCGCCGCGATCCAGGCGGGCGTGCTCGCGGGCGACGTCAAGGACGTGCTGCTGCTCGACGTCACTCCGCTGACGCTCGGCATCGAGACCAAGGGCGGCGTGATGACGAAGCTGATCGAGCGCAACACGACGATCCCGACGCGCAAGGCGGAGGTGTTCTCGACCGCCGAGGACAACCAGCCCTCAGTCGAGATCCACGTCCTGCAGGGCGAGCGCGAGATGGCTCAGTACAACAAGTCGCTCGGCAAGTTCCAGCTCACCGGCATCCCGCCGGCGCCACGGGGAATACCGCAGATCGAGGTCGCATTCGACATCGACGCCAACGGCATCCTCAACGTGTCGGCCAAGGATCTCGGGACGAGCAAGGAGCAGAAGATCGAGATCAAGGCCGGCTCGGGCCTGTCCGACGAGGAAGTCAAGCAGATGGTGTCCGACGCCGAGTCGCACGCCGACGAGGACCGGCGCGCGCGCGAGCTCGCGGAGGCACGCAACAACGGCGAGAACGCCGCCTACCAGGCCGAGCGCCAGCTGGCTGATCTCGGCGATCAGGTGGATGCCGACTCCAAAGCGCGGATCGAGACAGCCATCAAAGAGGTGCGCGACGTCCTCGAGTCCGAGGATCCCGCCACGATCAACACCAAGGCGGAGACGCTGCAGCAGGCGTTCCACTCGGTCTCCGAGGCGATGTACCAGCGGGCCCAGGAGCAGGCTGCGGCCGGCGGCAACGGCGCCACCGGCGACGGCGGCGGGTCGTCCTCCGACTCCGCCGACGACGAGGATGTCGTCGACGCCGAGGTCGTAGACGAGCCCCAGGCGTAGGGGGCGGCGATGAGCGACACCCCCGAGCAGACGGTGCCCCAGACCCCCGGCGCGGACAGCGCGCCGGGGGAGCGCACCGAGCATCAGGCCTCCGCCAACGAGCGGCGCGCAGGCGCGACGCCGGCCACCGGCGAGACAGGCGCCGGCGAGCGCAAGGCGCCCGCCTCCGGCACTGGCGGCACGCGGCCTCCGGCCGTGGCCAAGGCCAACGCCAAGGCGGCGCCTGGCGCCGGCAACGGCGGCGGCGCGCGACAGTCGGCCGCGGGCGGGCAAACGGGCTCGACGGCGAGCGAGGATGATCGCGCGGCCGGCGAGATCGCACAGGACATCGACGAGCTGGTCAAGGTGGGGGCGCAGCGCGATGAGTACCTGGCGCTCGCCCAGCGCACGCAGGCGGACTTCGAGAACTACCGCAAGCGCATCGCGCGCGAGTCGGCGCAGGCCCAGCAGCGTGGTGTGGCGAAGCTCGCCAAGGAGCTGCTGCCGGCGCTCGACAACCTCGACCGGGCGCTCGATTCAGCCGCCCAGGACGACCCGTTGCTGCAGGGAGTGCGGTTCGTGCGCGACGAGCTCGCCGCGGCGCTCGCTCGCACCGGGGTCGAGTCGTTCTCGCCCGCGGGCGAGGCGTTCGATCCGGCGCTGCACGAGGCGATGTCCCAGCAGCCGGTTGAGGGCGCTCGGAGTGGGACCGTCGTTGAGGTCTACCAACCCGGATACCGGCTCGGCGATCAGATCATCCGCCCCGCGCGGGTGATCGTCGCGGCCTAGCCCACGAGGAGCCGGCGATGGCGTCACGCCCCGACTACTACAAGACCCTGGGGGTCGACAAGAAGGCGAGCGCGGAGGAGATCAAGAAGGCCTACCGCAAACTCGCGCGCACCTATCACCCCGATCGCAACCCCGACGACAAGGCTGCGGAGGAGCGCTTCAAGGAGATATCCCAGGCCCACGACGTGCTCGGCGATCCCGAGAAGCGCAAGCAGTACGACAGCGGCACCGGGCCGTTCGCGACCGGTGGGGCAGGTGGGGGCTTCGGCGGCTTCCAGGGCTTCGACTTCGACGCCTCGGGGATGGGCGACATCCTCTCCAACCTGTTCGGCGGCGGGGCCGGCGGCGGGCGTGGTGGACGCGGCGCCGGTGCGCGCGGTGGGCGTGCACGCGCCCAGCGCGGAGCCGACCTCGAGGCCCAGGTCTCGCTGTCCTTCGACCAGGCGATCTCCGGCGCGCAGATCCCGCTGTCGGTGCCGATGCACGACACCTGTCCCACGTGCCACGGCACGGGCGCCAAGCCCGGGACGACGCCGACGGTCTGCCCGCGCTGTGAAGGACGCGGGATCGAGACCCAGGGCCAGGGGATGTTCTCGATCTCCCAGCCCTGCTCGGTGTGCGGCGGCTCGGGCACAGTGATCGAGGACCCGTGCCCGACCTGCAACGGCTCGGGCGCGGTGCGAACGGTCAAGCGGATGCGCGTCAACGTGCCCGCGGGCGTGCGCGACGGCAGCCGCATCCGGCTCGCCGGCAAGGGCGAGCCCGGGCGCGACGGCGGGCCGCCGGGCGACCTGTACCTGGTCACCCACGTGTCACCGTCGCCGGTCTTCAAACGCAAGGGCGACAACCTCGAAGTCGAGGTTCCGCTGACGATCCCCGAGGCGCTGCGCGGCGCCGACGTCCAGGTGCCGACGCTGTCGGGCACCAAGACCCTGCGCGTCAAGCCCGGCACCCACCACGGTACGGTCCAGCGGCTGCGCGGCGAGGGGCCGCCCAGGCTGGGCGGCTCCTCACGCGGGGACATCCGCTACCGCTTCACGATCGACGTCCCCGAGAAGCTGACCGACGAGCAGCGCTCGGCGGTCGATGCGCTCGCGCAGACGATGAACGGCAATCCGCGCCAGCGGCTGTTCGAGGGGGTCTCCTCGTGAGCGCGCGCCGCAGCAGAGTCGGGCGCGTGGCCCGCATCGAAGTGGCGACCGATCGCGGGGTGTTCATGATCTCGGTGGCCGCGGAGCTGGCGAACATGCACCCGCAGACCCTTCGCACCTACGAGGCGCGCGGGCTGATCAACCCCAAGCGCTCGCCGAAGGGCACGCGGCTGTACTCGCACGAGGACGTCGAGCGACTGCGTCACATCCAGCGGATGACCGCCGAGCTCGGCCTCAACCTCGCCGGCGTCGAACGCGTGCTCGACCTCGAGGCGGAGGTCCAGAGCATGAACTCGCGCATCGAGGAGCTCGAGCTGAAGGCGCTGCACGCAAAGGTCGAGCTCGCGGAACGGCTCGAGGAGCTGCGGCGCTCGTTCCGGGCCGAGCTCGTCCCCTATCGCGGCACTGAGATAGTGCGCGCCGCCGACGTCCGCCGACCGTACCCACCGACACAGAGGAGGCGCGATGACTCCTAACGGAGGCGCACCCGCGGGTGCGCAGCAGGTCCAGCCCGAGGAGGAGCAGAAGCCGCTCGAGCGCTTTGGCCGCGACCTGACCGAGATCGCCGAGGAGGGCAAGCTCGATCCGGTGATCGGACGCGACGAGGAGATCCGGCGCGTGATCCAGGTGCTCTCGCGCCGGACCAAGAACAACCCCGTGCTGATCGGCGAGCCCGGCGTCGGCAAGACGGCGATCGTCGAGGGTCTCGCGCAGCGGATCGTCTCCAAGGACGTGCCCGAGTCGCTGCGCGACAGGCGCGTGATCGCGCTCGACATCGGGTCGCTGATCGCAGGCGCGGCCTACCGCGGCGAGTTCGAGGAACGGCTGAAGGGAGTTCTCGCCGAAGTCGCCGAGGCGCAGGGCGCGATCATCCTGTTCCTCGACGAGCTGCACACCGTGGTCGGCGCGGGCGCCGCGCAGGGAGCCGTGGACGCGGCCAATCTGCTCAAGCCGATGCTCGCACGCGGCGAACTGCGCTGCGTGGGCGCGACGACGCTCGACGAGTATCGCCGGTACATCGAGAAGGACGCCGCGCTCGAGCGGCGCTTTCAACCGGTGATGGTGGGCGAGCCCTCGGTCGCCGACACGATCGCGATCCTGCGCGGGCTCAAGGAGCGCTATGAGGTCCACCACGGCGTGCGCATCCAGGACAGCGCGCTGATCGCGGCCGCGACGCTGTCGCAGCGCTACATCGCCGACCGCTTCCTGCCCGACAAGGCGATCGACCTGATCGACGAGGCGGCCTCGAAGATCCGCATCGAGATCGACTCGCTGCCGACCGAGATCGACGAGGTCGATCGGCGCGTGATGCAGCTCGAGATCGAGCTGACCTCGCTGCGCAAGGAGAAGGACGACGCCTCCAAGGAGCGGCGCGCCGCGATCGAAGCCGAGCTCGCCGAGCTCAAGCAGCGCTCCGCAGAGATGAAGGCGCAGTGGCAGAGCGAGAAGGATGCGATCAAAGGGGTCTCGGATCTGAAGGAGCGCCTCGAGCAGGCGCGCGTCGAGGCCGAGCGCGCCGAGCGAGACGCCGATCTGGAGCGCGCCGCGAAGCTGCGCTACGGCGACATCCCCGAGCTCGAACGTCAGCTCGTCGAGCTCGAAACGGCCGAGCGCGAGCGCGCGGCGGGCGATGGCAGCGCTGCCGAGGGCGACGGCGCACAGTCCGGCGGCGACGGCGCACAGTCCGGCGGCGACGGCGCACAGTCCGGCGGCGGACAGTCCGGCGGCGCCGGGGCCTCCCGCTCGCGGCCGGTGTTCCTCAAAGAGGAGGTCGATGCCGACGACGTCGCCGAAGTGGTGGCGCGCTGGACGGGAATCCCCGTCAGCCGCCTGCTCGAGGGCGAAACCGAGAAGCTGATCCACATGGAGGAGCGTCTGCACGAGCGCGTCATCGGCCAGGACGACGCGATCGAGGCGGTCGCGACCGCGCTGCGGCGCTCGCGCTCGGGCCTGCAGGACCCGAGCCGTCCGATCGGCACGTTCCTGTTCCTCGGCCCGACCGGAGTCGGCAAGACCGAGCTGGCGCGGGCGCTGGCCGAATTCATGTTCGACTCCCAGGAGGCGATGATCCGGATCGATATGTCCGAGTACATGGAGAAGCACTCGGTCTCGCGCCTGGTTGGGGCGCCGCCCGGATATGTCGGCTACGAAGAGGGCGGTCAGCTGACCGAGGCGGTGCGCCGGCGCCCCTATTCGGTGGTGCTGCTCGACGAGATCGAGAAGGCCCACCCGGACGTGTTCAACACGCTGCTGCAGGTGATGGACGACGGGCGCCTGACCGACGGCCAGGGCAGGACAGTCGACTTCAAGAACACCGTGCTGATCATGACCTCCAACCTCCCGGTCGCCACAGAGCCCGCCTCCGGCGGCTCGAGCGTCGCCGACGATGCGCGCCTTCGCAACGAACTGCTCCAGTACTTCAAGCCGGAGTTCGTCAACCGCCTCGACGACGTCGTGCGCTTTCACGCGCTGACCCGTGAGCAGATCGCGGAGATCGTCGATCTCCAGGTCGCGCAGGTGATCGCGCGCGTGGCCGAGCGTGGCGTGCAGGTGACGCTGACCGAGGACGCCAGGCGGCTGCTGGCGAACATGGGCTATGACCCCACCTACGGCGCGCGTCCGCTGAAGCGCGTGATCCAGAAGCAGCTGACCGACAAACTCGCGCTGGCGCTGCTGCAGGGGGAACTGCGCGAGGGCGACTCGGTCGCGGTCGACGCGGTGGGCGGCGAGCTCGCGCTGGAGAAGAACCCCGCGGAGCTCGCCGCGGCGAGCTGAGGGCGTCGCGAGCGCAGGGGCTGGCGCGCGCCGCTGCGATCGGGTACAACCGCACGCAGCGGCCCGGCGCGGTCGCGGCCACAGGACCCGATCCCGACGGAGGAGCCCCATGCCCACCTACATCATGCTGTCGACACTGACTCCCGAGGGAGTGCAGACGGTCAAGAACAACCCCGAGCGCATCCGTGAGGTCAACCGCGAGGTGGAGCAGCTCGGCGCTACCGTGAAGGCACAGTGGGCGACGCTCGGTCACGTGGATTTCATCTCGGTCGTCGAGGCGCCCGACGAGGCGACGATGGCGCGCGTGTCGCTCGAGCTGGGCTCGCGCGGAACGGGCCGCTACGAGACGCTGTCTGCGATCCCTGTGGACGAGTTCATCGCAAGCCTCTGACGTGAAGGTGCTGGTGATAGGTGGGGGTGGGCGTGAGCATGCGCTCGTGCGCTCGCTCGCTCGCTCGCCGGGCACGAGCGAGCTGCTGTGCGCCCCTGGCAACGCGGGCATCGCACGCGACGCGCGCCTGCTCGACCTCGCGCCCGAGGACATCGACGGCATCGTCGCGGCGGTCGAGCGCGAGGGCGTCCACCTGACGGTCGTCGGCCCCGAGGCGCCGCTGGTTGCGGGCCTGGTCGACGCGCTCGACGAGCGCGGCCACCTCGCATTTGGGCCCTCGGCGGCGGCCGCCCAGCTCGAGGGCTCGAAGGCGTTCGCCAAGCAGGCGATGTCGCAGGCGGGCGTGCCGACCGCCGGCTGGCGCCACGCGCACTCGCTGCAGGAGGGCCTCGACGCGGTCGCCGAGCTGGCGGCGCCGGGTGTCGTAGTCAAGGCCGACGGGCTCGCAGCGGGGAAGGGGGTGACGGTCGCCGACGATCTCGAGCAGGCACAGGCCGCGCTGCGCGAGATCTTCGTCGACGAGCGCTTCGGCGCGCAGGGCGCAAGCGCCGTGATCGAGGAGCGCCTCGCGGGCACCGAGCTGTCGCTGCTCGCGCTCTGCGACGGCCGCACTGCGGTGCCGTTGGCGCCCGCGCGCGACTTCAAGCGGATCGGAGACGGAGACGCGGGTCCCAACACCGGCGGCATGGGCGCCTACTCGCCCGTCGCCGGCCTCAGCGAGGCCGATGTCGTCGACCTCTCCCGCCACCTGCAGCAGCCGATCGTCGACTGGATGCGCGCCCGAGGGACTCCCTATCACGGCGTGCTGTACGCGGGTCTGATGCTGACCGTGGAGGGGCCGCGGGTGCTCGAGTTCAACGTCCGCTTCGGCGACCCCGAGGCCCAGGCGGTGCTGCCGCGGATGGAATCGCACCTGCTCGATCTGCTGGTGCGCTCGCTGTGGCCTGGTGGGCTCACGAGCGATGACATCGCCCGGCCACTCGTGCGCTGGTCTCCCGAATGGGCGACCACGGTTGTTCTCGCGAGCGCCGGTTACCCGGCGACGTCCTCGAGTGGGGATCCGATCAGCGGCCTCGAGCAGCTGGCCGAGGAGGTAGAGCTCACCCACGCCGGCACTGCGCTCGCCGGCGACGGGCGTGTGGCGACCGCCGGAGGGCGCGTCCTGAACCTCACCGGCTTCGGTCCGAACGCCAGGTCGGCCCGGGAGTCGGCGTATTCTGCGGCTCAGATGATCTCCTTCGAGGGCATGCAGTTGCGCAGCGACATCGCCGCAGGCGCCGACGAGCGCTCGGTGCTGCCCGCCGGCGCGGAGCCGCTGGCGAGCTGGTTCGACCAACGCGAGCGGCTCGAGGAAGGGGTCGAGCGAGAGGTCGTCGATGGGTGAGGTCTCGCCGATCTCGACGCCGCTGGCCGAGGCCGAGGCCGAGGTGCAGGTGGAGCTCGAGGAGCTCGACGTCGATGCCCCGCGCGTGGGCATCGTGATGGGCTCCAAGAGCGACATGGAGATGATGGAGAAGGCCGCGCACGAGCTCGAACAGCGCGGGATCCTGCACGAGCTGCGGGTGATGTCAGCCCACCGCGAACCCGATGTCGTGGCCGAGTACGCCAAGAACGCGCGCATGCGCGGGCTGCGGGTGATCATCGCCGGCGCGGGCATCTCGGCCGCGCTCCCGGGCGCGGTGGCGGCGCACACCGAGCTGCCGGTGATCGGCGTGCCGCTGTCCAGCCGCCTCACGGCGGCGGGCGGGCTCGATGCGATCCTGTCGATCGTGCAGATGCCCCCCGGTGTGCCGGTCGCCTGCGTGGGACTCGACAACCCGCGCAACGCGGCGATCCTCGCGGCCCAGATCCTGGGGGCATGATCGCGCGCTATACCCGCCCTGAGCTCGGCCGGCTGTGGAGCGATCAGGCGCGGATGGACAGCTGGCGGGAGGTCGAGCTCGCGGCCTGCGCGGAGCTGCCCAAGCTGCTCGCAGGCGGCGGACCCGACGAGGCCGAGCTGCAGGCGATCGCGGGGTCGACCTTCACGGTCGCGGCGGTCAACGAGCGCGAGTTGGTGACCGACCACGACATGGCCGCGTTCGTCGACGTGCTCGCCGTCTCGGCGGGCGACGCGGGCCGCTGGATCCACTACGGCCTGACGAGCTCGGACGTTCTCGACACGGCGCTGGGACTGCAGCTGAAGGCCGTCGGCGAGGTGGTCCTGGCGGGCGCGCGCGAGCTGGTCGCGACGATCGCGGCGCAGGCACGCGAGCACGTGCACACGTTGTGCGTCGGTCGCACCCACGGGGTCCATGCCGAGCCCACGACCTTCGGGATCAAGCTCGCCGGCTTCGCCTTCGAGGCGCATCGCAACCACATGCGTCTGCAGCACGCCTTCGAGCAGGCCTCGGTCGGAGCGATATCGGGAGCCGTCGGGACCTACGCGGCCACCGACCCCGAGTTCGAGCAGCGTGTGCTCGCGCGCCTGGGTCTCGCGCGCGAGGACGTCTCCACCCAGGTCGTCGCGCGCGACCGCCACGCCGAGCTGCTGAGCGCGATCGCGATCGCAGGCGCCGGCCTCGAGCGGCTCGCGACCGAGGTCAGGCACCTGCAACGCACCGAGGTCCGCGAGGCCCAGGAGCCGTTCCGCGCCGGCCAGAAGGGCTCGAGCGCGATGCCGCACAAGCGCAACCCGATCAAGAGCGAGCAGATCTCGGGCCTCGCCCGCGTGCTGCGCGGCAACGCCCAGGCAGCGCTCGAGGACGTCGCGCTGTGGCACGAGCGCGACATCTCGCACTCCTCGGTCGAGCGCATCGTGCTGCCCGACTCGACGATCCTGCTCGACTTCCTGCAGCACCGCACGATCGCGCTCGTTCGCGAGCTGTCGATCGATGCGGAGCGGATGCGCGCGAATCTCGAGCTGACCCACGGCGCGCTGTTCTCGCAGCGCGTGCTGCTGGCGCTGGTCGCCGCGGGACGCTCGCGCGACGAGGCCTACCGCATCGTGCAGGAGCTCGCCCAGCGCGCATGGGACCAGCAGACGCCGCTGCGCGGTCTGCTCGAAGGCGACGAGCGCGCCGCGGGCCTGGACCTCGAGGAGATCTTCGACTACGGCCACTACGTGCGCTACGCCGATCAGATCGTCGCCCGCCTCGATCAGATCGTCGCGAGCCCCGCGCCGGGCGCCTCGTTAGAGTCAGCAGCACGATGAGCGCGCTCGCCGACCTGCCTCTGATCGCCAGCGGGAAGGTGCGCGAGATGTACGCGCTGCCGGGCGCCGAGGAGCGGCTGCTGATGGTCGCGAGCGACCGGATATCGACCTACGACGTCGTCCATCCGACGCTGATTCCCGACAAGGGCAAGGTGCTGGCGGGGCTGTCGGTGTTCTGGTTCGAGCAGACCCAGGACATCGTCGCCAACCATCTCGTGTCGGCGACCGAGGGCGTCCCGATCGAGGGCCGCGGGCGGGGCCTCTTGGTGCGCAAGCTGAAGATGCTCCCGGTCGAGTGCGTCGTGCGCGGCTACATCACCGGCTCGGGCTGGAAGGACTACCAGGCGAGCGGCGCCGTCTCGGGGATCGAGTTGCCGGCTGGGCTGCGCGAGTCAGAGCGCCTGCCCGAGCCGATCTTCACCCCCAGCACGAAGGCGGAGGTCGGCCACGACGAGGCGATCGACTTCGAGGGGGCCGTGCGGCTGGTTGGCGATCGCGCCCTGATGGAGCGCATCCGCGATGTCTCGCTGGCGCTGTACTCGTTCGCGGCCGAGCACGCGCGCGAGGGCGGGGTGATCCTGGCCGACACGAAGTTCGAGCTGGGCATCGACGACGGCGCGCCGGGGCAGCCGCTGGTGCTCGGCGACGAGGTGCTGACTCCCGACTCCTCGCGCTACTGGCCCGTCGACGGCTATCAGCCGGGCCGCGGGCAGCCGAGCTTCGATAAGCAGTACGTTCGCGACTGGGCATCGAGCAGCGGCTGGGACAAGAAGCCCCCCGCGCCGCCGATTCCCGAGGACGTCGTCGCGGGCACGCGGGCGCGCTACATCGAGGCCTACGAACGGATCACCGGCGAGCCGTTCACGGCCTGGCTTGCGCGGACGGACTCGACTTGAGGGCGCGCGTGCTGATCCGCCCGAAGGCGGGCATCCTCGACCCCCAGGGAGCGGCGGTCGAGCGTGCGCTGCCGGCGCTGGGCTTCGCGGGGGCGGGCAACGTCCACGTCGGGCGGCTCGTGGAGCTCGACGTCGAGGACCCCGCGCAGCTGCAGCCGATGTGCGACCGGCTGCTGGCCAACCCGCTGGTCGAGGACTACGAGATACAGCTGCTCGACGGCGCCTCCGCCTGACGAGTGAAGTTCGGCGTCCTCAGGTTCCCGGGCAGCTGCGACGAGGTCGATGCCCTGCAGGCCGCGCGCCGGGTCGCGGACGCCGAGCTGATCTGGCACGGCGACCGCGACCTCGGCCGCGCCGAGGCGATCGTGATCCCGGGGGGCTTCTCCTACGGCGACTACCTGCGCGCCGGCGCGATCGCGCGCTTCTCGCCGGCGATGGAGTCGGTGCTCGCGTTCGCGCGCGACGGCGGCCTCGTGCTCGGCATCTGCAATGGTTTTCAGGTGCTCTGCGAGTCGCAGCTGCTGCCTGGCGCGCTGCTGCCCAACGCCAACCGCCACTTCACCTTCAGGCAGGTCGAGCTCGAGGTCGTGCGCGCCGACACGCCCTTCACACGCGCCTGCGCGCCCGACGCCGAGGGCGCGCCGGACCCCGAGCGCGCGGCAGGCTCCGGGCCCCCGTCGGACCCGGCCCCCGCGTCGCGGCGCTTGAGCATCCCCGCCAAGCACTCGTGGGGGCGCTACTACGCCGACGCGGCCACGCTCGAGGCGCTCGAGCGCCGCGGCCAGGTCCTGCTGCGCTATGCGCCGGGGCAGAACTTCAACGGCTCGCTCAACGACATCGCGGGGGTCTGCAACGAGGCGGGCAACGTGTTCGGCCTGATGCCCCACCCCGAGCACGCGGTCGAGGAGCTGCTCGGCGGCTCGAGCGACGGCCTGTGCATCTTTCGTTCGATCTGCCTGGCCGTCGAGGAGGGCCTCGTCGGTGTCTGAGCAGGTGTCGGAGCCCGCGACCCTGCCGACCGTCGAGGACGCCGTCGCGCTCGGGCTCACGCGCGCCGAGTATGCGCTGATCTGCGAGCACCAGGGCGCTCCACCGAACCGACTCGAGCTGGCGATGTACTCGCTGCTGTGGAGCGAGCATTGCGCCTACAAGCACTCGCGCAAGCTGCTGCGCTCGCTGCCGACCGAGGGACCGAGCGTGGTGATGGGCCCGGGTGAGAACGCGGGCGCGGTCGATGTCGGCGGCGGCCTCGTGTGCGCGTTCAAGGTCGAGTCTCACAACCACCCCAGCGCCGTCGAGCCGTTTCAGGGCGCCGCGACGGGGGTCGGCGGGATCCTGCGCGACATCTTCGCGATCGGCGCGCGACCGATAGCGGTGCTCGACTCGCTGCGGTTCGGCGAGCCCGCCGCAGAGGGTGGGCGCGCCCGCTACCTGCTCGACGGCGCGGTCGGCGGGATCGGTCACTACGGCAATTCGATCGGGGTGCCCACGGTCGGTGGCGAGGTCTACTTCGAGGGCCCCTACGAGCACAACTGCCTCGTCAACGCGATGGCGCTCGGGCTCGCCCCGCGCGAGCGCCTCGTGCGCAGCGCCGCCGCGGGCACAGGCAACGTCGTGGTCCTGTTCGGCGCCTCGACGGGGCGCGACGGGATCGGCGGCGCGTCGCTGCTCGCCTCCGCGGAGCTCGACGCCGACGGCGAGGCGGGTGGCTCCGATGCGGACAAGCGTCCGACGGTGCAGGTCGGAGACCCGTTCGAGGAGAAGAAGCTGCTCGAGTGCTCGCTCGAGCTGCTCGAGCGGGGGCTGCTCGTGTCGCTGCAGGACCTCGGCGCCGCGGGCCTCACATCTTCGGCGGCCGAGATGGCCGCGAAGGGGGAGACCGGCATCGACATCGACATCTCGCAGGTGCCGCTGCGCGAGGCGGACATGGAGCCGTTCGAGGTGATGGTGAGTGAGTCCCAGGAGCGAATGCTGTGCGTGGTGGCTCCGCAGGACCTCGGGCAGGTGCTGGCCCTGTGCGAGCGCTGGGAGGTCGGCGGCGCGCCGATCGGCAGCGTCACCGACAGTGGGCGCGTGCGGGTGTTCGACGGCGAGCTGAAGCTCGGTGACATGCCGGTGCGAGCGCTCGTGGACGAATGCCCGCTGTATGACCTCGCGCCCGCCAGAGCCGCGCAATCCCCCTATCCGCCGCCGCCGCCGCGGCTGGCGGCGAGCGCGTCCGCGGGCGAGGCGCTGCTCGCGCTGCTGGGCTCGCCGAACCTCGCATCCAGGCGTCCGCTGTTCGAGCGCTACGACTCGATCGTGCAGTCGCGCACGGTGCGGCGCCCCGAGCAGGCCGACGCGGCGGTGCTGCGGCTGCCGGACGGCGCGGCGCTCGCCGTGAGCATCGACTGCAACGGCCGGCGCGTCGCCGCCGATCCCTATCGCGGCACGATCGAGGCGGCGCTCGAGTGCGCCGCCAACCTCGCATGCGTCGGCGCCGCGCCGCTCGGGACCACCAACAACCTCAACTTCGCCAATCCTGAGAAGCCCCACATCGCCTGGCAGCTGAGCGAATCGGTGCGCGGCCTCGGCGAGGCCTGCCGCGCGCTCGAGGCACCGATCGTGGGCGGCAACGTCTCGCTCTACAACGAGACGCCCGCGGGCCCGATCTACCCGACGCCGGTGATCGGCATGGTCGGCAGGCTGCCCGACGCGGGGATGGCCGGGCGCCTGGGATTCGCGCGCAGCGGCGATGCGATCGCGCTCGTGGGTCCCTTCTCGCCGTCGCTGGCAGCGAGCGAGCTGGCGAAGCTGCGCGGCGAGCCCCTGCCCGCGGAGCTCCCGCAGGCCCAGCTCGATGCCGTCTGCCGCGCCCAGGCCGCGGTGCGCGAGGCGGTGCGCGAAGGACGCGTCTCGAGCGCCCACGACATCGCCGAGGGCGGTCTGGCGGTGGCGCTGGCCGAATGCTGCCTGCAGGGCTCGGTGGGGGCGCTGGTGCGGCTCGATCGCGACCCGGGCGGCGCGCTCGCGCGGATGGAGCCCGAGGATCTGCTGTTCGGCGAGGGGCCGGGAGGGTTCGTGCTCAGCGGGGAGCGCGAGGCGCTGCTTGGCATCGGCACGGGCAGCGGCGTCGGGGTGCATCTGATCGGCGAGGTGGGCGGCGATCGTCTTCAGATCGAAGGCCTCGAGGAGGAGGAGGAGGCGGCGGCGGCGGCGGAGGAGCTGTCGGTGACGCTCGCCGAGCTCGTACGGGCGCACCGCGGGCTCGAGCGCCTGTTCTCATGAACCGCCGGCGCGAGCGCTGTGGCGAGAGGCGGTGCTCAGTTCCATCGCTGGGCGGAGGAGGGGTATGTATAGACAATTTTCAGACGGTGTATCGCGATGGTATTCGCATGATGGGCGGAAACGGATGGCTGATGAATACCAATGCGATACACCGTTCAAAAAAGAACAACACTGCCCCCTCTCCCGCGCCGCCCGCAAGGCGCGCCTCTCCCACCACCGCGACCACCACCCACCCTCGCCGCCGGGTCCGAGCTCGAACGCCTTCGGCGACCAGCTCGCGACAGGGGCGCTCGTCGCTCATACGGCCGCCGCGGCTGCTGCTGCTAGCGTTTAGCCACAATGCGTGAGGGACCACGCGACGAGTGCGGGGTCTTTGGCCTGTACGCGCCCGGACATGAGGTGTCACGGCTGTCGTACTTCGCGCTGTACGCGCTCCAACATCGCGGGCAAGAGTCCGCAGGCATAGCCGCCGCGGATCGGGGCGGGCACATCGTCACGTACCGTGACCTCGGGCTGGTGAGCCAGGTGTTCAGCGAGAACGACCTGCGCACGCTCGCCGGAGAGCTGGCGATCGGCCATGTCCGCTACTCGACGACGGGATCGAACGCGTGGGAGAACTCGCAGCCGGTGCAGCGCTCGGAGGGCACGCACGGATCCAGCCGCGAGCTCGCGCTGGCGCACAACGGCAACCTGATCAACGCCGTCGACCTGCATGCGGAGCTGAGCGCGCGCGGGGTGACGTTCAGCTCGACGTCTGACTCCGAGATCATCGCGGCGCTGATCGCGACCCATCCGGCGGAGTCGATCGAGGACGCGATCGCCGATGTGCTGCCGCGGCTGAAGGGCGCGTTCTCGATCGTCGTGCTGACACGCGATCGGGTGATCGCGTTCCGTGACCCGCAGGGCCTGCGCCCACTCGCTCTCGGCACGTTGCCGGCCGCCGAGGAGCCGGGCGGCGAGCGCAGCTGGTGCGTGGCCAGCGAGTCGTGTGCGTTCGACATCATCGGCGCGCGCTTCGAACGCGACGTGCAGCCCGGCGAGATCGTCACGCTCGGCGAGCATGGCATGAGCAGCCGCACGGTCCCCACCAGCGCGCGGCCGGCGTTCTGCGTGTTCGAGTACATCTACTTCGCCCGCCCTGACTCGCGCATGAACGGCCAGGTCCTGCAGGTGGCGCGGGCGCGGATGGGCGAGATCCTCTGGCGTGAGGCGCCAGTGGACGCCGATCTGGTGATCGCGGTGCCGGACTCGGGCAACGCGGCCGCGCGTGGCCTCGCCAAGGCCGCGGAGCTGCCACAGGACGACGGTTTCGTCAAGAACCGGTATGTCGCGCGCACGTTCATCCAACCTGGCCAGGAGCTGCGCAAGCACGGCCTGCGGCTGAAGTTCAACCCGCTGCCGGAGGTGATCGCCGGCAAGCGCCTGGTGGTCGTCGACGACTCGATCGTGCGCGGCAACACGACTCGCCAGATCGTCCAGATGCTGCGCGACGCGGGCGCGCGCGAGGTCCACATGCGCATCTCGGCGCCGCCGATCGAGCACCCGTGTCACTACGGGATCGACATGTCCACGCGCGAGGAGATGATCGCCTACGGTCGCACCGTGCCGGAGATTGCGGCTGAGCTCGGCTGCGACTCGCTGCACTACCTATCGCTCGAGGGCGTCTATGAGGCGATCGCCGGCGACCGCTCCCGGCACTGCGACGCGTGCTTCAGCGGCCGCTACCCGCTCGACGGCACGGGTGAGGCGAACGGCAAGTACGCGCTCGAGCAGCAGGCCGCCGACGGGCCGAGCCTGCCGCTCGTGCGAGCCTGACTACTTCCTGGTCCGCGCCGCGAAGCTCGCCTGACCGTCGCAGGATTTCGAGTCGGCGAAGGTGAATGCGGTCTTGACGGTGCCGTCGAACAGCTTGCCGAGGAAGCTCCCTTTCACTGTGACGGTCGCGAAGGGCTTGGTGGAGCTCTGGGAGGTGTAGGAGATGGTGGCCGTCAGGCTGCCAGCCTTGCCGATCGTGGCGGGCTTTGAGTGCTGGCGCTCGGGGCCGCCTCCGCTCGAACAGAAGGCCGGCGCACGTGGCAGCTTCACGCTCGCCGACTTGCCGTTGCTCGAGGTCGTCAGCGTGATCGTCTCGCCGTGCACGACGCCCGTGTACGTCGCGCCCTTGACTGCGCCCAGCTTGAGCAGCGCGGCGCCGGCGATGCCGACCGACAGCAGGAGCACGAAGGGCACCAGCATGAGGGCAAGGCTGCGTTTGTTGCTCATCGAGCTCCTCCTTTGAAAACGGCCCCTCTCGTGAGGAGCTCCCGATCGGCCTAAATCTAGTCGAGCCGATTGCTGCGCGCGACAGCGCCTCGCTGCGCTGCGCGCGACGGCGCCCGTCCCCGCGCGGACGCCGCCTCACACAGGCTCAGAGGTTGCGCTCGTCACGAGCGGCTGTGGCGTCGCTGTAGGGGTTGTTGTAGGGGCGCCTGGCGATCAGGCCTGGGCGTTTGCCCTGCACCAGCGCGCAGGCGCCGGCGCCCACGATCACAGCGGTTACGACTATCGATGCGATCATCTGTTCATCCTTTTGCTCGCTTCGCGGCCCCGGTTCGGGCCGTGTAACGATCTAAGCGCGCGCCGCGCGCGGGCTCTGTGAGTTGGGTCACAGCTATCGTGCCGCCGGTGTCGGCGCATACGCCTGAGCGACTTCCGATCGCGGTGCTCGTTTCCGGCACGGGCACGAACCTGCAGGCGCTGCTGGACACGGTGCACGAACGCGACGCGCAGGTGGTGGCGGTTGCCTCGAGCGCCGCCGCGGCGCCGGCGCTCGAGCGGGCGCGCGCGCGGGGAGTTCCCACAGGCGTGTTCGAGCGTGGGCGCTACGACGGGCGCGAGGCGCGCGATCAGGCGCTCGCGCAATGGCTGCACGAGCGCGGAGTGCGCCTGGTGGTGCTCGCCGGCTACATGGAGCTGCTGGGCCCCTCGTTCCTCGAGCGCTTCCCGGCTGCGGTCATCAACGTGCACCCTTCGCTGCTGCCGGCGTTTCCCGGGCTGCACGCGATCGAGCAGGCGCTCGCCTACGGGGTCAAGGTGTTCGGCGTGACCGTCCACTTCGTCGACGGGGGCATCGACAGCGGTCCGGTGATCCTGCAGCGCGCCGTCGAGCTGCCCACGGCGCGCGAGCCAGGCGAGGTGCTGGCGGCGCTGCGCCCGCTGGAGCACGCGCTGCTGCCACAGGCGGTGCGCTTGTTCGCCGCGGGCGCGCTGCGGCTCGACCCCGCCGATCCACGTCGAGTTGTGAGCGACGGATAGGCTGCAACTGGTGTCCACGGAGGAAGATTCTGATGACCGATCACGGCACGAGCAGCGGGAGCGCGCGGCGCATCAGCGGCGCCGCCGCCCACACGCGCCTCGAGCGTGCAGAGCCCGGCGCGGTGCAGGTGCGGCGCGCGCTGCTGTCGGTCTCGGACAAGACCGGGCTCGTGGAGCTGGCTCGGGGCCTGCACGGGCTCGGGGTCGAGCTCGTGTCGACCGGCGGCACCGCCGGGGCGCTCGTCCAGGCGGGCGTGCCGGTGAGGCCGATCGAGGAGTTCACGGGGTTCCCGGAGATGATGGATGGCCGCCTGAAGACGCTGCATCCGCGCCTGTATGCGGGGCTGCTGGCGCTGCGCGACCGCGAGGAACATCTGGACGCCGCGGCGGAGCACGAGATCGAGCAGGTGGATTTGGTGTGCGTGAACCTCTACCCGTTCGAGCAGACGATCGCGCGCGGCGATGCGAGCGAGCAGGAGATTGTCGAGAACATCGACATCGGCGGCCCGACGATGATCCGTGCGGCGGCGAAGAACAGCGCGTTCGCCGCGGTGCTCGTCGACCCCGGCGACTACGGTCCGGTGCTCGAGGAGCTGCGCGAGTCCGAGGGCAGGCTCTCGTTGAGCACCCGCACCCGCCTGGCGGCAAAGGCGTTTGCTCTAACCGCCCGCTATGACGCCGCGATCTCGAGCTGGTTTGCGATGCGAACCTATGAGGGCTTCCCGCCCGCGTGGCGCGACGCCTACGAGAAGGTGATGGACCTGCGCTATGGCGAGAACCCTCACCAGCAGGCCGCCTACTACGCGCGCGTGGGTTCGCCGACGCACCTGCTGGATGGTGTCACGCAGCTGCATGGCAAGGAGCTGTCGTTCAACAACCTGCTCGATCTCAGCTCGGCGCGCGAACTGGTGCAGGAGTTCGAGGACCCGGCGTGTGCGATCGTCAAGCACAACAATCCCTGTGGATGCGCAGTCGGCGAGGATGCCCGCGTCGCCTACGAGCGGGCATTCGCATGTGACCCGCAGAGCGCCTACGGCGGCGTGATCGCACTCAACCGCCGGGTCGATGAGGCCTGCGCGCAGCTGCTCTCAGAGCAGTTCATCGAGGTGCTGCTGGCCCCCGGATACGATCTCGACGCGCTCGAGCTGCTGCGGGAGAAAAAGAACGTGCGCCTGCTCGAGCTGCCGCAGTGGCCGGCGCCGGCGCGCGAGGTCGAGTCAAAGCAGGTGATCGGCGGCCAGCTGGTGCAGACGCGCGATCTGGTGACGGAGACACGCGAGCAGATGCGGACGATGAGCGCTGCGCAGCCAAGCGAGCAGCAGTGGCAGGACCTCCTGTTCGCCTGGCTGGTCTGCCGGCACGTGCGCTCGAACGCGATCGTGATCGCCCGCGACGGCGCCACGATCGGGATCGGCGCTGGCCAGATGAGCCGGGTCGACGCGGTCAGGATCGCGGTCGAGAAGGCGCAGGAGACTCAGCCCGAGCTGCTCGCCGGAGCTTCGCTGGCCTCGGATGCCTACTTCCCGTTCGCCGACGGCCCCGAGCTCGCGATCGCGGCGGGCGTCACGGCCTTGATCCAGCCGGGCGGCTCGATACGCGACGAGACGGTCGTGGCGGCGGTGGACGCCGCCGGCGTCGCGATGGTGGCGACGGGCGTGCGCCACTTCAGGCACTGAGCGATTCCGCCCCTCAGCGCGCTCGCAGCTGCGCGGGCTGGGTGCGGCGGCCGAACTGGGACGCTCGAGGGGGTCGCGGCGCGCTCAGCTCGCGGCGGCGGATGACCCCCGGACCTTGGCGCCATGCGTTCGCAGCGTCGCGCTTTGATGCTGGTCAGATCGGTCGAGGACCCTTGACATGCGATCAGTCGCGATATATCGTGACAGTACGGACATCGA
Source organism: uncultured Solirubrobacterales bacterium (assembly GCA_963706765.1). Classification (GTDB taxonomy): domain Bacteria; phylum Actinomycetota; class Thermoleophilia; order Solirubrobacterales; family Solirubrobacteraceae; genus Palsa-744. The sequence goes on from OY970168.1 coordinate 1,974,470, forward strand.
AATGAAGATGAAAGGCAGGGTCCGATGTACGCACAGACGATGTATGGAGATGCAGTCAGGTGCTGCGGCTGGCGCGAGCAGTTTGCGCTCGATGCCCTGTGGCGCACGATGTACGGCGGCCGCGGCGGTCATCGCCACGGCGGTCATGGGCACGGCGAAGGGCACCGCGGGCGCCATCGCCAGGGAGGCTTCGGTCCGTCCTGGCGCGGCGGCATGGGCGGTCCTCCGTTCGGAGGCTTCCCGCGTGGCGGTCCCGGTGGGCGCGGGCGCAAGGCGCGGCGCGGAGACATTCGCACCGCGGCGCTGCTGCTGCTCGCTGAGGAGCCGCGCAATGGCTACCAGATCATGCAGGAGGTCGAGGAGCGCAGCGGCGGCGTGTGGCGACCGAGCCCCGGCTCGGTCTACCCGGCGCTGCAGCAGCTCGAGGACGAGGGGCTGATCGGCTCGCAGGAGAGCGACGGCCGCAAGGTGTTCGCGCTGACCGACGCCGGCAGGGAGCTGATCGCCGAGCGCGGCGACGAGCAGCGTGCGCCCTGGGAGGTGATGAGCGAGGACGTCAGCGATGACGCCTACGAGCTCGGCAGGGTCGTGCGCGAGGTTTGGTTCGCGTTCGTGCAGGTGATGCGCACCGGCAGCGAGGGTCAGATGACAAAGGCGCTCGAGGTGCTCACGCGGGCGCGGCGCGACCTCTACCGGATACTCGCCGACGGCGAGGCCGGCGACGGTAATGTGAGCGACGAGCAGTGAACGATTCGCAGGCCCCCACCTCCAGCTCCGGCCCGGCGCCCATGGATGGCGCCGGCGGGCGCCAGCCTCTCGACGGGGCCGGCGTCGCCGGCGCCGGTGGGGCCCCCGGCGGCGAGGCGCCGGCCGGGCTGGCGGTGCTCGTCGAGGGCCTGGAGAAGAGCTACGGCGAGGTCGAGGCTGTTCGCGGCATCGACTTCGCGGTGCGCAGTGGCGAAACGTTCGGCTTTCTCGGCCCCAATGGAGCGGGGAAGTCGACGACGATCAGCATGCTGTGCACGCTCGTGCGGCCGACCGCGGGCCGGGCGCTGGTGGCCGGACACGACGTCGTGAGCGAACGCGACGCGGTGCGCCGCAACATCGGGCTGGTGTTCCAGGACACGACGCTCGACGGCTATCTCACGGCCGAGCAGAACCTGCGGCTGCACGCCGAGCTGTATGGCATGCCGCGGGGAGCGGTCAGCGAGCGTCTGCGCCAGGTGATGGAGATGGTGGGTCTGTGGGAGCGTCGCGCGAGCCTGGTGGGCACGTTCTCGGGCGGGATGAAGCGTCGCCTCGAGATCGCGCGCGGTCTGCTGCACTCGCCACGGGTGCTGTTCCTCGATGAGCCGACGGTCGGGCTCGACCCGCAGACGCGCAGCTTGATCTGGACGTACATCGGCGAGCTCGGGCGCACCGAGGACATCACGATCTTCCTGACCACCCACTACATGGATGAGGCGGAGTACTGCGACAACATCGCGATCATCGACCGCGGCAAGATCGTCGCGCTCGACTCGCCGGAGTCGCTGAAGGCGAGCGTCGGCACCGACCGCGTACGCATCACCACCGGCGATGACGAGGCGGCGATAGCGGCCCTGCAGGAGCGCTTCGGGATCGAGGCGGTCGTGTCCGAGGGCGCGGTCACGTTCGGAGTGCCACGCGGCGAGGAGTTCGTTCCACGCCTGTTCGCCGAGCTCGGCCAGCCGATCCGCGCCGTCAACGTCTCGCGGCCGTCGCTGGATGACGTATTCATGTCCTACACCGGCACGACGATCCGCGACGCAGAGGCGTCGGCCGGGATGACCGACATGCGCCGCAACATGGCGCGGATGATGAATCGCTGAGCGCCGGCAGGCGAGCGCGGCGAACCGATCGGTCCCCGCACTAAGGTGAGAGCTTGATGGCGACCGAGACCGCAACCTCCGCCGCGGCGACGGCCGGCGGCGTCGCGCTCCCCGGGCAGCCGAGCGGACCGATCGCTCGCGTGCATGTCCCCGCGCGCAGCGCGCGCAGCGAGCTGCGGGCGATCCGGGTCGTGTGGCGTCGCGAGCTGATTCGGTTCAGCCGCGATCGTCTGCGGATCCTGACCTCGTTGATCCAGCCGTTCCTGTTCCTGTTCGTGCTCGGTACAGGCATCTCCTCGCTGGCCTCGGCGGGCACGCATGGGGTGAACTTCAAAACGTTCGTCTACCCCGGGGTGCTGTGCATGGCGGTGATGTTCACCGCGATGTTCTCTGCGGCGTCGATCGTGTGGGACCGGGAGTTCGGGTTCCTGCGCGAGATGATGGTGGCGCCGGTGCGGCGCAGCTCGATTGTGCTCGGCAAGTGCGCCGGCGGCGCGACGGTGGCGGCGTTTCAGGGACTGATCGTGATCGCGCTCGCGGGCCTGGTGGAAGTCCCGTATCAGCTCGGGTTGATCCTCGAGATCTTCGCGCTGCAGCTGCTGCTGGCGTTTGCGATCACGGCGTTCGGCGTGATGGCGGCGGCGCGGGTGAACCAGATGCAGTCGTACATGGCGTTGATGCAGATGGCGATCATGCCGATGTTCTTCATCTCGGGCGCGCTGTTCTCGGTCGCGGCCCTGCCGCGCTGGCTCGCGGTGCTCAATCGCATCGATCCGCTCACCTACGCCGTCGACCCCATGCGACGGGCGATCTTCGCGCACCTCAGCATCTCGCCGGCGGCCCGTCGGGCGCTCGATCCGGGAGTGACGTGGTGGGGCTGGCGCGTGCCGACCCTGCTCGAGGCCGCGGTGATCGCGATGCTCGGGCTGGTGATGCTGTCTATTGCGATATGGGAGTTCTCGCGGGTGGAGTAGTCGCCTGTGTGGCGAGGCCCAGCAGCGGGTCGGCCTCGGCGACTGCCCCCGAGGCGGGGTCGGCGAGGCGCAGCGCCTCGCGCAGGTCGTCCTGGCTGCGCAGCATCCGCCGTTCGGTGAGCGGCTGCAGCAGCCCTCGCAGCGTCAGGATCGCGCCGACCCAGCGCGGCGCCCACAGGCGCGGGGAACGTCGTTCGATACCGCGCTCGATCGCGTCGACGGCTGCCGACAGCGGCGCGGGCTCGCGCAGGAAGGCGGGCGTGTTGCGGTTCAGAACGCCGGCGCTCGCCTGCGAGTAGCCGGCGCGCACCAGGTCGGTGTCGATGAAGCCGAAGTAGGCGCAGCCGACCCGTGCGCCGCTCGGGGCGGTCTCCATCCGCAGCGCGTCGGTGAACGCCTCGACTCCGGCCTTGGTGGCGGTGTAGGGGCCCATCAGCGGGGCGTGGGTCGCGGCGGCGAGCGAGGCGATGTTGAGCAGGTAGCCCTTGCGCGCGACGATCTGCTCGATCACGGCGCGGTCGGTGCGCCAGACGCCGAGCAGGTTGACCGCGAACGTGCGCTCGACCTGCTCGATCGGGGCGGTCGCGAGCGCGCCGGCGAAGGCGAGGCCGGCGTTGGCGATCGCGACGTCGATCCCGCCGAAGCGCTCGACGGTCCCGGCGACGGCGCGCTCGAGCGCATCGAGCTCGGTCACGTCGGCCTCGAACACGGCGGCACGCTCGCCGAGCCGCTCGGCGAGCGCCTCCAGGCGCTCGGGCTCGAGGCCGACCAGAGCCACGTTGGCGCCCTTGCGATGCAGCCGCTCGGCGCTCGCGGCGCCGATGCCGCGGGCGGCGCCGGTGATGAACACGGTGCGACCGGCGACGTCGTATGGAGCTTCGGTGGTGCGGCTCATGGGTCCTCCTAGGAGACGGTGGCCGGCGCGGGTGCGCCGCCGGACGCGGGTCTGCCCGCCGCGGATGGTCCCGCGGTCGCCGCTGCTCCCGCGTGCGCGGGCGCGCTCGCGGGCGGCACGCCAACCGGTCGCTGACGTGGGCTCAGCTCGTAGTCTGCCGCGCGGAAGCGTCGCGTGCTCTGCCGGAAGGGCCAGGTGAAGCCGGGCCAGACGGTCGAGTTGCGTCCGTTGGCGTCCAGGTACCAGCTCACGCAGCCGCCCGAGGTCCAGACGCTGCCCTGCAGCTTGCGCTGCAGCTCGTCGTTGAAGCGCCTCTGCACGTCGGGGCGGACGTCGAACACCGCTGTGTCGCTGCGGTCGACGTGGGCGATGCAGTCGATGATGTAGTTGAGCTGTGACTCGATCATGAACACGATCGAGTTGTGGCCGAGGCCGGTGTTGGGCCCGACCATCAGGAACAGGTTCGGGAAACCCGCGATGGCGGTGCCGAGGTAGGCCTGCGGGCTCCCCTGCCAGACATCGGCGAGCGTGCGTCCGTCGCGGCCGCGCACCCACGAGGCGACGGGCATGTCCGTGACGTGGAAGCCGGTGCCGAGGATGATCGTGTCGAGGTCACGCTCGACTCCGTCGGCGGTCACGATCCCGCTCGGGGTGAGGGCGGCGATCGAGTCGGTGACCAGCTCGACATTGGGCTGCTGCAGCGCGGGGTAGTAGTCGTTTGAGATCAGCATGCGCTTGCATCCGATGCGATAGCGCGGGGTCAGCTTCGCGCGCAGTTGCGGGTCGGGGACCTGCTCGCGCAGATGCCGGCGCGCGACGCGCTCGGCCAGCGAGCCCGGACGCGGGTTCATCAGCGTGAACACGAACAGCTCGCGCGACCAGTAGACGAGCGCGCGCACGAGCCGCTGGGCGGGCGGGAACACCCGGTAGAGCGCTCGCTCGAGAGGCCTGGTGGGCCGATCGCGGTGCGGTACGACCCAGGGCGCGGTGCGCTGGAAGACGTGCAGCTTGGAGACCTGTGGCTGAATGTGCGGCACGAACTGGATCGAGGAGGCGCCGGTGCCGATCACCGCGACGCGCTCGCCGAGCAGCGAGTGCTCGTGGTCCCAGCGGGCCGAGTGGAAGATCCTGCCCTCGAAGCGCTCGATGCCCTCGATGTCCGGCAGTCTCGGCTCATTCAGCGGCCCCGGGCCGACGATCAGCATCTCGGCGGTGAGCTCGCGCGGCTCGTCTGCGTCCGGTCCGCGGGTGAGCGTCTGGATGTGCCACAGGCCATCGGACTCCTCCCAGCGCGCCTGCGTGACCTCGCAATCGAAGCGGATGTGAGGCACGATCCCCTGCTCGCCTGCGACTCGCTGCAGGTACCGGAGGATCTCGGGCTGCAGCGAGTAGGTGCGCGTCCAGCCGGGATTGGGAGCGAACGAGAACGAGTACAGGTGCGAGGGTATGTCGCACTGGCAGCCGGGGTAGGTGTTCGCCCACCAGGTGCCGCCGACGTCGCTGTCGCGCTCGAGCACGACGAAGTCCTCGTGGCCGGCGCGCTTGAGCTTGATCGCGGCGCCGAGTCCGGCAAAGCCCGAGCCGACGATCGCGAAGCGATGGTGGCCCATCGCTTACGCCTCTCTTACGACTCGGGCACCCCGGGCGGGAACCAGCGTGATGTGATGATTGCGCACACGCTCGTCGCGTGGCCGGTCGGCGCGCAGGGTGACCCGCTGCAGGATCGTGCGCAGGGCGACGCGCATCTCGAAGCTCGCGAACGCCGCCCCGAGACAGCGCCGGCGCCCGCCGCCGAACGGGATCCAGGTGTAGGTCGAGCCCTCGCCGCCCTCGAGAAAGCGCTCTGGCTTGAAGCGGTCTGGTTCGGGGAACAGCTGCGGGTCTTCGTGCAGCAGCGTGATCGCCGGCATCACCGTCACATGAGCTGGCAGCAGCATGTCGCCGAGCTCGGCGGGAGCCTGCAACTGGCGCAGCACGGCTGGGATCACGGGCCGGATGCGCAGCGTCTCCTGCACGACCGCGTCGAGGTAGGCGTCGTCGCCCTGGCGGGCGCGCTCGAGCACGCGCGGGGTGCGCAGCAGGCGCTCGAATGCCCAGGCCAGGCCGGTGGTGGTGGTCTCGTGACCGGCCATCAGCAGCGTGATGATCTGGTCGCGCAGCTCCTCGTCGTCGATCTCGCCAGCGCGAACGAGCTGTGAGAGCACGTCGTTGCGCTGCTCGAGCTCGGGATCGAGGCGACGCGCGGCGATCTCCTCGCGCAGCAGGCGGTTGGCCTCGATGACCGTGTGGCGATAGCGGCGCCAGGGACCGATCTTGCCCAGGCCCGGGACGACCCACATCGCCATGATCGAGGGGCCGACTTCGGCTGTTGCGGGCAGCACCTTGCGCAGCGCGTACAGGCGCTCGGGATCGCTGACGCCGATGACGGCCTGCAGAATCGTCTCGAGTGTGATCGCGCGCATGCGCGGGTGCAGGGCGAACGGACGGCCGATCGGCCAGCGGTCGATCTCCTCGTTGACGATCTGCTCGACGATCGCGCCGTAGCGACGCACGGACTCGCCGTGGAACGGCGGCAGCAGGCGCTTGCGCGCCTGCAGGTGCTCGTCACGATCGAGCACCAGCACCGAGCGCTCACCGAGCACTGGGGCGAGCATCGAGTTGCCGTCGCCCGCGTGGAACACGGCCGGGTCGGCGGTGAAGACCTGCTTGACGAGCTCGCTGTCGGCGACGACCACCGCGCGGCCCCAGGGGAGCGCGCGAATCGTGAACACCGGCCCGTACTTGCGCCGGCTGGAGTCGAAGAAGGGAATCGTGCGGTTCCACACGAGCAGGCTCTGCGCGGCCATCGGCATCCGGGGTCCCGGCGGCAGTGCGGGGCGGCGCCCGAGCCGGGCGCGAGCGGACTCGGCTCCCGAGCTCGCGCTCGGAGTGGCGTTCGCTAGCGGCTCGACGGCTGTGCTCATCTCGGGTCTCCTTGTGATGGCGTTGTGGGCATCCCTGACCCGAGTACTCCTCCCATCGATTGATGTTACATCATTTGATGTCACGGTGTTCGATGTGTCGCTATTTGGAGGTATCCTGCGCGACGTGGTGGTTGCACAGAATGAGCTGACTATCGAAGAGCTCGCTGCCAGGAGCGGGATGACGGTGCGCAACATCAGGGCCCATCGGGCGCGCGGGCTGCTGCCGGCTCCGGAGGTCCGCGATCGGGTCGGCTACTACGGCCCTGAGCATCTCGTGCGGCTGCGGCTGATAGCGCAGATGCAGGCAGACGGCTTTAACCTGCGGGCGATCGCCAGGCTGCTCGAGCAGACGCACGGCCGGCCCGAGCAGCTGCTGAGCCTGCGCGAGGCGGTCAGCGCTCCGTTCGAGAGCGAGCAGCCGAAAGTGTTCACGCTGCCCGAGCTGCAGCAGCGTTTCGGCGAGCAGGCCGACGCCCGCTCGCTCGCGCGGGCCGAACAGATCGGGCTGCTGACGGCGCTCGGCGACGGCCGCTACGAGGCGCCGCTGCCCTCGGTGCTCGACGCCGCCGAGGAGGTCGTCAATCAGGGGATTCCGCTGAGCCACGCGCTGACCGTGATCGCGAAGGCGCGCGAGCAGTGCGTGACGATCGCGCGCGAGTTCGTGAAGCTGTTCCTCGAGGACCTGTGGAAGCCGTTCGCCGAGGCGGACTACCCGCAGGAGCGCTGGGCGGAGGTGACCGAGGCGATCGAGCGGCTGCGCCCGGTGTCCTCGCGCGCGGTGTTGGCGGCCTACCAGCTGACGATGTCCCAGGAAGTCGAGGCCGCGTTCGGCCGTGAGCTGGGGCGGATCACCAAACGCGGGCGCTGAGCCTCCGCCGCCGAAGCCCGAGCAGTGCCCGGACGCTGAGCGTCCCAGGCGCTCGCGGCCGGCAGAGCACTGCTCCGGAGTGTTACTCTGCAGGCCATGCAGCCCGCGCAGACACGCGCTCGCATCCTCGAAGCGGCGCTGGGGTGTTTTTTGCAGGAGGGCTACGAGCAGACCACGGTCGCGCGGATCCGCGAGCGCAGCGGCGTCTCCAACGGGGCGCTGTTTCATCACTTCGCCTCCAAGGAAGCGATCGCGGATGCGCTGTATCTCGAGGCGATCCGCTCCTTCCAAGAGGGCCTCTGGAAGCTGGTGCGGCGGCGACAGCGCTCGCTGCGAGCGGCGGTGCGCGGGACGATCGCCCATCAGATGGCCTGGATCGAAGCGCACCCCGATCATGCGCGCTTCGTCTATGCACGCGGCGACCTCGACTGGGACTCGCCTGCCGGAGCCGAGGTGGCGACGCTGAACCGCGAGCTGGCAGACGCGTTTCGCAGTTGGGTCGCGCCGCTGGTCGAGCGCGGCCAGGCGCGGCCGCTGCCGATGCTGGTGGTCAGCGCGATCGTCAGCGGCCCCGCGCATGCGATCGCCAGGCGCTGGCTCTCGGGCCAGCTCGACCGTCCCCTGAGTGACTTCCTCGATGAGCTCGCCAACGCGGCCTGGGCAGGCCTGCGGGGCAAACCTGTCGCGCCGCGCCGCGCGCCGCGCGCGGTCGCAGACCGGGGCAGGCTGACGCTCGAGCTCGTGTCCGAGGACGGCAGCGTGCTCGCGCGGGGGCGGGTCACGACGGAGCTGCACCCAACAGCGGCCGATCAGACGTGAGCCGGCCGTCGACAGAAGCTGCCCGACAGACGTCGCCCACGAGCGCTGCATCTGCCGGCTCGGGACACCAGAGGACTTCAACTGCGATCACACGACCCAAAGGAGCAGCGACAGTGAGCTATGAGACCGTCATCTGGGAGCAGGCCGGTGGGGTGGGGCGATTGACGCTCAACCGGCCCGAGACCCTGAACGCATGGACCGCCGAGTTCGGGAGCGAGCTGAAGCAGGTCGTCGAGGGCGAGGCGGCGCAGGAGTCGGTGCGCGCCGTGCTGATCACGGGCGCCGGACGCGGCTTCTCGTCGGGCGCGGACCTGAAGGCAGGATTCGAGCCGGCCGAGGATGGCATGCCCAACATCCGCAAGGAGCTCCACGACATCTATCACCCCGCGATCGCAGGCATCCGGCGCCTGCCCAAGCCGGTGGTGGCGGCGGTCAACGGTCCGGCGGTCGGGATCGGCTGCTCGCTGGCGCTCGCGTGCGACCTGATAATGGCGGGCGAGTCCGCGTTCTTCGGCCTCGCGTTCGTGAACATCGGGCTGATGCCCGATGGCGGCTCGACGGCGCTCGTGCCACCGGCGGTCGGCAAGGCGCGAGCCTTCCAGATGGCGCTGCTTGGCGAGCGGGTGAGCGCGCCGAAGGCGCTGGAGTGGGGGCTCGTCAACTGGGTGCACCCCGACGATCGCCTGATGGGCGAGGCCGAGGAGCTCGTCGAGCGGCTGGCGGCCGGGCCGACGCGCTCCTATGCGGGCTCCAAGGAGGCGCTGAACCACTTCATCTACCGCGACATCGACGCGCAGCTGCACCTCGAGGGCGAGCTCCAGCACGCGCTCGGCCGCAGCAAGGACTTCGCGGAGGGGGTCTCGGCATTCGTCGAGAAGCGCCAGCCGGCCTTCAGCGGGGTCTAGATGGCCTTCAGCGGGGTCTAGAGCTACGGCGGAAGGCGCCCGCCGGCCGATAGGCGGGCGCCTTGCGCGGCTGGCGGTTGCGACGCGCGCGATCGGCGCGCGGGAACCGCTCCGCAATCCCAGGAGCTATGCGGAGCTCCGCATCTGCCGCGACTTCACAAGACCGTCCACACCCGCCAGTGAGACGGCCTCAACCGTAGCTGCGATCAGCGTCAAACGCCGGCTCCCGGCCGATCTGGCCCTGCCGGGGCGTGCCGTGCTGTGGGAACTGCCGGCGCCATTCGTGATCCTGGTCCCGCTGCCCATAGCGTCCTGTCGCCTTCCTTCCAACATCCCTCTCCGGTCCCTCTCCCGTCGTCCTCTCCTCGGTCGTTGCTTGACCGAGCCCGGGGAGATGAGAACACATCTCTGTGTGTTTGTCAAGCGGTTAATTCGGGGCCAGCGCGGGACAATTGGGGGGTCAGCTGTTGTTTTCGCAGCGTAAAAGCGTAAAACCGTTTTTACACAGCCGCGAGCCCGCGATGATCCGCGCTTGCTCACGCGGTAACCCGCGTCTGTCGCAGACGGGGGTTATGGCAGATATATGACAAAAGCACGAATTCCACGAACAGTTCGGCGGCGTACAGAACTGTCTGCCCGCCCCGTCTCCGAGAGGCGGGCAGCTGCGCGCGGACCGCGAGCTGTCGCTTCATCTCGTGCGCGCATTCGGGAAGGCAACGACGCGCGTTCGCCGATGCGCGAACCGGGAACGCAATGGTCTGCTGTTAACCAATTAGCGCTCGGGCGCGGCTTCACCCGCGGTCTCGGTGAAGCGTGCTCGGAGAAGCCGTCGACCATCTCGGCCCCCGAGTGGCGTCGAGAGCTTTGCGCTGAGGATCGTGCGGACGGATCGTGTCGGGCAGCTGCGACTCTCTGGCGGGAACGCCGGAGGACCCCTAGAGTCGCTCCCCCCGCAGCTCGCCCCTGCACCGCTGCCCGCAGGCCGCCCCTGCACCGCCGCCCGCAGACTGCCCCTGGGCTGCGCCTCTCAGACTGCCCCTTCGCCGCGCCGCGCAGATCGCCCCTGTGGCGGTCGCCACGGCCCGCTGCGGCGCTGAGCTGCCTGGCGGGCATCGATCGGCCCGTCACTTCGGTCGCGCAGCCCCGATCGCCGGTGACCGATGATCGCGAAAGCGTGGGAGGAGCGTGGGGGCGGGGGCCGAAAAGCCTATGAATAAAGGGCTTCTGGTGTGTCCAGCGTCTTACAAAGACGGTCCACACCGACCTCTGAGACGGCCTCGACGGTGGCCGTGATCAGCCTTTCGCGCCGGGTTTGCTGATCGCCTGAAATGGCGTCTGAGCCCGTGTTGACGGGGCGAATGCTGTGAAGAGTGTGGGATGACGCGGTGCTGTTCGACGGCACCTCTGCGTGTTTCACCCTGACCTCAACGTCCATGATTGGCTCCACGTTTCCCTCCAACATCCCTCTCCATGATCCCCATTGCCCCTATTCTTTGTGTCGGATCACTGACGCCGAGACCGGCAACCCTTGTGTTCCGTACGGCGCTGATGAGAACACATCGTCGTCACTTTGTCAAGCGGGTAGGGCGATTCTCTTACATATCTCCCTCGACTCCGTCCTGATCGCGGGCCCGAAATGAGCTCATGTGAGCGCTCGCTCGGGGTGGCGACCTCCGTCTTTGTAATTCGGTGGTCACCCGTGCAGGTGTTACAAAGCGTGAGTTCGAGCAGGAGTTCGGAAGCGCCGAGGATTGCCTGGTCGCAGCGTTCGACGAAGGCGTCGAGCTCCTCTGCAGAACACTGACGAACGCGATCCAGGGCCAGTGGAGCTGGCTGGCGCGCGTCCGGGCCTGCCTGGGGGCTGCGCTCGAGCTGTTCGACTGCGAGCCGGGGTGGGCGCGACTGCTGATCGTCGAGTCCTCGAGTGCCGGAACGCCGCTGCTCGACCGACGCGAGCGTGCGCTGGCACGACTCGCTGGAGTGCTCGCTCGCAACAGCCCGCGTCAGAAGGTTAACGGCAGCTCGGCGCTGCCGGCGGCGCTGATCAGCGAGCTCGTGGTCGGGGGAGTCATATCCGTTCTTCAGAACCGGATATTGCGCAGGGATCTCGAGCGGCTTTCAGATCTGACTCCAGCGCTGATGTCGATGATCGTGCTGCCTTACCTCGGCCCCGACGCCGCGCGCTCAGAGCTCGCGCTCTCGCCGCGAACCAGCAAGGCGGGAGGAGTGCAGGCTGAGCAGGTCGAGCGACTGCCGATTCGCGCGACCCATCGAACGGCCGTCGTGCTGCAGGCAATCGCCGCCGCGCCGCGGGCGAGCAACCGCGAGATCGCAATCGCTGCGGGGCTCACCGACGAGGGCCAGACCTCGCGCCTGCTGCGCCGGCTCGAGCGTCTCGGGGTGATCGAGAACGTGGGCCTCGGGCACGCCTTCGGCGAGCGCAACGCGTGGCTGTTGACGCCGATCGGCGAGCGCGCCGCGGAAGTGAGCGCGCGCGGCCTGGCGGCGCGGACGATGCGGATCAGACGCACTCCGCAGGGGGCCAGGCGCGCATGTCAGGGGGACGCTGCGTGAGGCCGATCGAGCACACAACTCGCGCCGACGCCCGCCGGTCGTGGCCCAAGAGCTTTTCTGCGAGCGAGGCGTATGATCGATGCTCGTGGGTAACAGGCGTCCATCGGAGCGTGCAGAAGTTTGCACGCATCGACGACGGGCGCACTCGCCGCCGGGCCGAACGCCCGCGCGCGAGCGCGCTACAGGGAAGGATGGATCGCCGCCGGGGAGCTCCACGGGAGCGACCGCACGGGTCCGTGCGGATCCCGGCGAGCGCAAATCGAGAGGAAAAGGAGTAGTGGACACGTGAGACACGTAAGGATGCTGGGGATCTGCCTCATCGCCGCGGTCGCCATGAGCGCGATCGGTGCCGGTTCGGCACTGGCAAAGGACCCATACACACAGAACACCTGGGGCCAGTACAAATACTGCCCATATGAAAAGCCGTATTCAGAAGTGACCGATTGCTTCGCCGGCATCACCGCGGGGGGCAGCAAAGGCGGCTTCTTCGAATACGGGCACGTCAAGGTGAGCCTCAACAAGTCGATCGTGCTCCAGGGCGGATTCAAAGGGGCCGGCTCGGAAATCGAAGTCGTCCCCGCCATCAACGGCGGCGAAACCCTGGAAGCCCCTGAATTGAAGGTCTCGGGCGGTATTGGCCTCTTCAACAAGCAGATCCAGCAGTCGGCAGAATGGCCGGCGGCTCTGACCCAAAGCTGGAAGGAAGCCAAAAAGAACAAAGAAAACACCGTCTTTGCGAAAATCGAAATGGCGGGCAATGAATGCTTCGAAGTGCCCGGCTGCCTCGACACCGAAAACCTCCTGTTCGAAGAAGGCATTGCGTTCAGGCTTGCGCTGAAGGTCAAAGTGACCGGACCGTGGCTTGAAAAACTGGGCGGCGGGCCGTGCCTGATCGGCAGCGACGAACATCCGGTCAAACAGAACCTGACCTCCGAAGGCGCCGGCCGCTCAGGCCAGCTGTTCTTCAGCGAACAGTTCACCAACCTCGAGCTGAAGGGCAGCAAGCTCGTGGATCTGGGCTGGCACATCGAAGAAGCGTCAGCACCGAAAGGCTGTGGCGGCGAATACGAAACATACGTCGACAATGCGCTGAGCGACGTGCTCGAAATCTCCCCGCACAGGACCGGCATCACGGTGCTCCAGGGGAACCTGCACGACGCAGCCAAAGAAGCCGTCGCGACGGAAGGCGTCGAAAGCGGGGAACTGCCGTAGGCGAGAAGCAGGAGTCGTAAGGAAGTGAGAAGCAAGCGCCAACCGCCAGCGGAGCCCCATCTGAGGAGCGATGGGGCTCCGCCCGGCGATATCGAGGCGGCGCTCTGCGCCGCAGGAACTTGATCAGTCAGGGTGCCCCCCGAAACGGCATCCTGAGCGAGGGTCTCGAAGGAGAGTGTTTTCGATGAGGTATCTGAAGAGATTGGGCATTTGCGTTGCGGCTGTGTGTGCGCTCGGCGCGGTGCTGGTCGCGAGCGCGTCGGCTGCGGCGCCGGAATACGGGCGCTGTGAAAAGGTCACCGCAAAACCGGCCAACGGCGGCTTCACGAACTCGAGCTGCACCAAAAAAAGCGAAACGAAAACCGGCAAGTACGAATGGCATTCGGGCGTCGTCAAGGTCAAACAGACGAGCGTCGGCGGCAAAGGCATCCTCGAAGAAGTCGGCAAAAACGCGGTTGGATGCGCCTCGGAGACGAGCAGTGGCGAATACAGCGGCACGAAAAACGTCAAGAACCTGATCGTCAAGTTCAAAAAATGTGAATCAGGGCCGTTCGTATGCACGTCTCCCGGCCACGAACTCGGCGAACTTGAAACCAAAGCGCTCGAAGGCCGCGTCGTGTGGGAAAACGAAAAAACGAAAAAGACCGCACTCGATCTGTTCCCGCAGGGCGGCGGGGTGTTCATCGAATTCAAGTGCGGCGAGACGCTGACGGTGTCGGTCAGGGGCTCGATCCTAGTACCAGTCAAGTCCGACAAGATGAGCTTGACGGTGCCGCTGAAGTACAAGTCCAAGCACGGCTTTCAGCAGGTCGAACGCTATGAAGAAAACGGCGAAAGCATCAAGGACGTGCTGGAAAGCAACTTCGCCAACAAAGGCTTCGACCAGGCCGGACAGACGATCACCTCGACGGTCACTAACGAAGAAAAGCTGGAGCTCAACGCAGTGATCTAGCGAGCTTCTCTCGGGGCAGCAGCACGCACGGAGCGTAGGGCCCGTGCGTGCCTGCTGCGAGCGGGAGCGACGCCGGACATTGAACGAACATGGCTTCATACGTTGAAAGACGAGGCTCCAGAGCGACGAGGCTGCTGCGTCCGCTGCTGGCGGCGGCAGCGCTCGCGCTCGCCGCGATGCTCGTCCTCGGCGGCCCCTCGGCAGAGGCCCTGCCCGCCCGCGGCCACGCCTTTTCCTCCTCGTTTGAAAGCGAAGGCGAACCGCGTGAGCTGGCCCTCGATGAAGCCACCGGCCAGCTGTATGTCGTCGATCGCAGCTCAGAACGGGTGCAGATCTTCGAAGCCGAGCCCTCCGGGCAATACGAAGCGAGCGGCGAATTCAAGGTCCGCTCTCCAGGGGCGATCGCCGTCGATGACTCCCAGGACCCCGCAGACCCCTCGCGTGGCTTTGTCTATGTCGTGGGTGCGGAAGAAAAAAACGCGCCCTCCGACGAAGAGGACTACATCTACGAATATGACCCGGCGCTCGGCGAAGTCGTCCACAAGTACAAGGAAATAAGCGAAGCCAAAGTCAAAGGCTCAGAACCAGAATCAGAAGAACTCGAAGACATCTCAGGCCTTGCCGTCGACTCCCACGGCACGCTGTGGGTCTACTTCGAAGAAGAAGGGATCATCTACGGCCTCTCAAAACAGCCCGCCCAGAACAAGGCCGGAGCGACGCTGGCCTGGGAACCGGCGCTGACGCGCGAACCGGAAATCGAATCGCACTTCGAATGCGCCGCGCGCGGGGCCTTCGCGGTGGCCTCCGGCGAAGCCGGCCAACCGCAAGCCTTCTATGCCGGCTATGAACGCGAGAGCGCCACCGAAGAATGCCCGGGCGAGCAGGAAGAAGCCCCCGATGCCACAGTCCTCGCCAAGCTCTCGGGCTCAGGAGCGATCCTTCAGCGCGAACTGCAGCGCCAGAGCACGAGCGGCGTCGCGCTCGCCCAAGAAGGCCCGGCCAACGCCTATCTGGACGGCGGCGAAGGCGTGTCCGCCTTCACGCCCCAGGGAAAACCGATCGAGCGCTTTGGCACGGAAGCCGAAGCAAACCCAGAAGGACGCCTGCAGGGCGCAAGCTCGATCGCGATGGCAGGGGAAGGCGCGGGCGCTGACCCGCAAGTGGCGGGTCAGGTGCTCGTGGCCGAGCCCGCCCAGAACAAGGTCGTGGTGTTCGCGGCGCAGTCAGAATCGAAGGCACCCACGGTCGACGCAATCTCAGCGCAGAACCTCTCGCCGACAGAAGCCGAACTGAAAGCCCAGATCGACCCCTCCGGCACGCAGACCGAATACGTCTTTCAGTACGGCAGCTCAGACTGCACGAGCGACCCTTCGCCCTGCAGCGCGCTGCCAGCCGGCCAGATCTCAGCGGGCTTTGGCGATCAGGACGTGAGCGTCATCCTGCGGGGCCTTTCGCCCGCGAGCACCTACTACTACCGCGTCCTTGCAAAGAACGCCCACGGAAGCGCCCAAGGCCTACCCCAGCCAAACACCTTCACGACCCTGCCTTCGCCAGGCGGCCTTCCCGATGGGCGAGCGTGGGAACTCGTCTCCCCGGCTGAAAAGCACAGCGCCACGGTCGGCCTTGACTCGCCAAGTCGCGGCGGGCTGATCGAGGCCTCGGAAAACGGCGAAGCGATCGCCTGGCTCTCGGCCGGCCCGCTCGCAGGCGAAGCGCCGGGCAATCGAAGCTTTGAATTCACTCAGCTGCTCTCGAGGCGCGGCCCAGAAGGCTGGAGCACCGAGAGCCTTGAAACCCCCCACGACGAAGGCCGCGGCCTCTCCTCGCCGGCGCCATCGGAGTATCACCTGTTCTCAGGAGATTCTGAGCGAAAGCATCGTTCAGCCAAGCGAACCCTTTGGGGCCAAGGAAGAACCGCCGCTCTCGTCCGAAGCGAGCGAAAAGACGATCTATGTGCGCTCGCCCTCAGGCCAGTTCACGCCGCTCGTGACCTCCGCGAACGACAGCGCGCACAACCCCTTCGGCGGAAAGCTCGAGTTCCTCGATGCCACAAGCGACCTGAGCCACGCGGTCTTCGAATCCCAGGTCGGCCTCGATGCCGAAGCTCCGACTGCTGCGGGCCTCTATGAGTGGGACAGCCAAAGCAGGACCCCGAAGCTCGTGAGCGTGCTTCCAGGCGGCAGCCCCGCGCCCGATGAAGGCCAGCGCATCCCGTCCCTCGGAGAGGGCGAAGCGCTCAACTACCGCGGCGCGATCTCAAGCGATGGCAGCCGCGTGATCTTCTCAACGACAAACGTCAAAGCGCTCGAAGAAGACCTCTACCTGCGCGAGAGCGTGCGCGGGGAAACGATCAAGCTGAACGCCGCCCAGGGCAACGAAGCCACCGAAGCTTCTAACGGCGGGCAGACCCTTCCAGAACCAGGCGAAGGCGAGCAGGTAGTCCACTTCCAGGCCGCCTCGCCCGATGGCTCGCGGATCTTCTTCACAGACACCGCGCGCCTCTCTGAAGAATCAAACGAGCAGCCCTCGGGCGAAAGCGCCCCGACAGACCTCTATGAGTATGAAGTCACAAGCGCGCCCGGCCAGGCGCTGCGCGGTCGCCTGCGCGACCTCAGCGCCGATCCCGTAGCCGCGAGCGCTGACGTGCTCGGCGTGATCCCGGGCATCGGGGGCGATGGCGCGGATGTCTACTTCGTGGCCAACGGCGCGCTGAGTAGCGAAGCAAGCCCCGGAGACTGCACCCACGAAGTCGAAGGCGAAGCTGCGCCGCAGGCCAGCTGCAACCTGTATCTCTCACGCGAAGGTCAGCTGCGCTTCATCGCAAGGCTCTCCCAGGAAGACGCTGCGGACTGGGGCGCTGGCTCACGCCCGCGCGCATGGAGCTCAGAACCGCTTCTGAGCACCCTGAACGCGAGCGTCTCACCCGACGGTCGCTATCTGGCGTTCTCCTCACTGAACAGCCTCTCGGGCTATGACAACCGCGACGCAGAGAGCGGGATGCCAGATGAGGAGATCTATCTCTATGACGCCACCACCGATCGCCTGATCTGCGCCTCCTGCAACCCAAACGAACAGGGCGGCGCCTTCAAAGCCCCCCGCGGCGTCTTTGACCCCGAACCGAGCGCCGAAAATCAGGGCCTCTTGGCAGACCGCTCAGAACTGTGGCGCGATCGCTGGCTTGGCTCCTGGCTTCCAAGCCCACCATTCAACTTCGCGGGCACCCAGCCAACGACGCTCTATCGCCCCCGCTACCTGGGCGACAACGGACGCCTGTTCTTCGACAGCGCAGATGACCTGCTCCCACAGGCCGAAAACGCCGCCACCGACGTCTATGAGTATGAGCCCGGTGGCGTCGGCAGCTGCGCCTCGGCGAGCGGCTGCATCGGGCTGATCTCAGCGCCTAGGGCAAGCGGCGAAGCGACGTTCCTGGACGCAAGCGAAGACGGCGATGACGTCTTCTTTACGACCTCTGCAGAGCTCGTCGCCGCCGATGGCGATCAGGCCTATGACATCTATGACGCTCACGTCTGCAGCGAAGCCTCGCCCTGCATCGCCTCAAAAACCACCTCAACGGAGCAGTGCGGCTCTGAAGAAGGCTGTCGCGGCGCCTTCAGCGCTCCCGCCCAGGTGCCGATCTCTCCGGGCTCGAGCGCATCCAAGGACCAGAGCATCGCGCCCCATCAGCCACCCCCGCCGGTCAAGGTCTCAAAGACCAAGGCGCCCACGCGTGCGCAGAAGCTCGCCAAAGCACTGGCGCAATGCCGGCGCGCGCACAAGCACTCGCACAAGAAGCGCCTGGCCTGCGAACGCAAGGCGCGCAAGGCCTATGGGCGCAAGGCCAAGGCCAAGAAGAAGCACCCGCGCTCGGCCAAGGGACACGCCAAGGGGCGGGGCAGATGAGCGCGCCTGCGATTACGCCGATGCGTCGCCTCACGCTGCTCTCGCTGCTCGTGGCAGCGCTGCTGACGGCCCTCGCCGCCACGCTCACCTTCGCCTCCCCGGCCCTCGCAACCGCCTGGTGGCGCATCTCCGCCCGGGCTGCCCCCACCTACCTGCCCCCCGGCGGTCATGGCCTGATCGAGCTCTCAGCCGATGACCTGGGCAACTCGGGGATCTCAGGCGCCTCGAGTCCGGTCACGATCACCGACCAGCTGCCCGCCGGCCTGTCGGTCACCGAAGCCTCCGCGATCATCGCCCGCCGCGGCGGCACCGACTCGCCCTCGCAAGAAGAAAAGGAACACTGGAGCTGCAGCGTCACAGAAGAACGAAACCTCAGCTGCTCGACCACCGAAGCGATCCCGCCCTATGAATCGCTGGCGATCGAAGTCCCGGTCGCGGTCAACGAGCCGCCGGGAACGCTCACACAGCTCCCAAATGAGGCAAGCGTTCAGGGCGGGATCGATCAGGGCGGGGCGGGCGAAGCTGGTGGCGGCGGCCTCGTCACCGGCGCCTCCGAGAGCCACCCGCTTCAGAATCTCTGGCGAACCGGTCCCGTTCGGGATCGAAGAAGGCGGCTATTCGCTCGTCCCCGAAGAAGCGGACGGGAGCCTTGACTCAAACGCAGGCTCACACCCCTTCCAGCTGACGAGCACGCTTGACTTCAACCAGGTCCTCGTGGATGTCGGCGAAGGCAAAACCGATCTCGTGCCCGGCGCCCCGGCGCTGCCCCGCAACCTGGCCTTCAAGCTGCCCCCGGGCCTGCTCGGCAATGTCACGGCCACCGAACGCTGCTCAGCGCTTCAGTTTCAGAGCTTCTATCGCAACTCAAACCTTTGCCCGGCCGCCTCGGTCGTGGGCGTGGCGACGGTGACGGCGCTTGAACCGAACCGCTTTGGCTACTTCACGAAGGCCGTGCCGCTGTTCAACCTCGAACCCGCCCAGGGGGAGCCTGCGCGCTTTGGCTTCGAGGCCGACTGGATCCCGGTGACGCTCGATGCCTCGCTCAGAAGCGGCTCAGACTACGGCGTCACGGTCTCGGTCAACGACGCCACCGAGGCAGCACAGGTGCTGAGCGCCCAGGTGAGCTTCTGGGGCACCCCCGACGCTGCCTCCCACGATGGATCACGCGGCTGGGCCTGCATCCGCGGTGGAGCTGAAAACCCAAGCTCAGAACCCTGCCAGGCCCCGTCGAGCCACTCGAGCACCGCGTTTCTGACGCTGCCCAGCGCCTGTGGCGGTCAGCTGATCAGCCAGCTGCAGGGCGAAGCCTGGTCGGGGCAGGCGATCAGCGGCGAATCTGCCCTTCAGGGCCCCCGCGGGGAAGCGCTTCAAGACCTCGCGGGCTGCCCCGGGCTGCCCTTCGAGCCGAGCATCGCCGCACAGAGCGAAGAGCAGCAGAGCGAAGGGGGCCCACCCCAGCAGATCCACAGCGCGAGCACCCCGACGGGCCTGGCCGTCGACGTGCACCTCGACCAGCAGGGAACGCTCTCTGAAGGCTCAGCGGGCGACGCTGACCTCAAAAGCACGACCGTCACGCTGCCCGAAGGCATGCTGCTGAGCCCCTCCGCCGCGAATGGGCTACAGGCCTGCTCTGAGGCGCAGATCGGCTTTCAGGGCGAGCCGAGCGAACCCGATCCGCTCTCACCGGCGCAGGCCCAGCCGCTGTCCTTCTCTGAAGAGGCGCCCGCCTGTCCTGAGGCCTCAAAGCTCGGCGAAGTGCAGATCAAGACGCCGTTGCTGGCGCAAGAACTGAAGGGCAGCGTCTACCTGGCAGAACCAGCGCCCCTGGGAGAAGTGGCCAAGAATCCGTTTCACTCCTTGATCGCGCTCTACATAACGGCCGAAAGCCAGAGCCTCGGCATCCGCGTGAAGCTGGCCGGTGAAGGCAAGATCGACACCCAGACGGGCCAGATCTCAACGACCTTCAAGGACACCCCGCAGGTGCCATTTGAAGATCTGAAGCTGAAGCTCTTCGGCGGCCCCCGCGGTCCGGTCTCAACGCCCGCGCACTGCGGCGCCTATCCCACCAACGCCTCGTTCACGCCCTGGTCAGGCAATGAAGCCTCGAGCGTGCTCTCAGACCCCGGTGAACTGTCGATCGAAAGCGGCCCCGGCGGCTCGGCCTGCCCGAACGGCGCGCTTTCCTTCTCACCATCGTTTGGCGCGGGCTCAGAAAGCCCGCAGGCCGGGGCCTTCACGAGCTTTCAGCTTCAGATCGCGCACCCCGACGGTGATCAGGCGCTCTCAGGCGTGAGCCTTCAGCTGCCAGCGGGAGTGGCGGCGCTGCTTTCATCGGTGAGCACCTGCCCCGAACCGCAGGCCTCGCGCGGGGAATGCAATGGCGCAAGTGAAATCGGCAAAGCCAGCGCCTCGGCGGGGCTCGGTCCCGACCCCTATACAGAGCAGGGCCGGGTCTACATCACAGGCCCCTATGAAGGCGCCCCGTTTGGCCTCTCGATCGTGACCCCGGCGGTCGCAGGGCCGTTTGACCTCGGCAACGTGATCGTGCGGGCGAGCATCAACGTCGACCCCCACACCGCCCAGGTCACGATCAAGAGCGGCCTGCCGACGTTCCTTCAGGGAGCGGGGATGCCGGCGACGGGCATCCCGCTCCAGCTCAAAGCCATCAACGTCTCAGTCGATCGCCCGAACTTCGAGTACAACCCCACGAGCTGCGCGCCGATGAAGATCGAAGGCACGCTCTCAGGCGCAGAAGGAGCAAGCCAGAGCGTCTCAAGCCCCTTCCAGGTCGCAAACTGCGCCGCGCTGCCCTTCAAGCCCCAGGTCCAAGCCCAGACCCAGGGCAAGACCTCAAAAGCAAACGGCGCCAGCCTGAGCCTGAAGTTCAAAGACCAGAAAGGCCAGGCCAACGTCGCAAAGACGGTGCTGACGATCCCCGCGATCCTGCCGGCAAGGCTCTCGACGATCCAGAAAGCGTGTCTGGCAAAGACCTTTGAAGCAAACCCCGCCTCCTGCCCAGAAGGATCGGACATAGGCTCAGCGATCGTCCACACCCCAGTCCTGAAGAGCCCCCTGACCGGCCCGATCTATCTGGTCTCCCACGGCAACGCCGCCTGGCCAGATGCAGAGCTCGTGCTGCAAGGCGAAGGCATCACGGTGATCCTCGATGGCCAGACGGCGATCAAGAAAGGGATCACGACCTCCTCCTTTGAGGCGGTCCCAGATGCCCCGTTTGAATCCCTTGAAGCAACGCTTCCCGAGGGACCGCACTCGGCCCTGACCACGAACCTGCCGATCAAGGCCAAATACAGCCTCTGTGGGCAGAAACTCTCGATCCCGATGGTCCTGAGCGGCCAGAACGGAGCGGTGATCGAACAGAAGACCAAGGTCTCGGTGCAGGGCTGTGGCGCTGTCAAAGCCACCAAGGCCAAGAAGCTCACGCGCGCGCAGAGGCTGAAGAGGGCGCTGTCCTTGTGTCGCAAGCGCTTCAGGCACTCGAAGACCAGGCGCCAGCGGTGTGAAGCGAAGGCGCGGAGGGCCTTTGGGCCCAAGCACAAGGGGAAGGCCAAGAAGAGCAGGCGTTCTGGCGCAGCCAACAGCGGGCAAGGTGGCGAGCGATGAGCTCGGGATTCATCCGCGAACGGTCGTTGGTGAAGGCGAGCAGCGGTCGCGCGAAGCTTGGGTGCCCCCGCCCCGGGCACTCGAGGATGCCTCGGTGTGGAACCCTCTCCACCGACCGAGGATGCACATGGCACCGGGGCGCGGCCTGCTCGACAGAGCATCGGTCTGCGCTCCGGTGCAGGTGCGTGAAGCGCGCTCGAGCTGTTTCGTCGGTGTGGTAGCTTCATCAGCTCCGGATTTCCGGCTGTGCTGGCATCGACTTTGGGGGGAACCATGACGAGCCGCTTTGCGACTGTCCGCAGGTTGATCTCGATCCGTGCGGGTCGCCGAGCATCTGCGAGCGCGCTCGCGGCGCTCGGGGCCGTCGCGCTGGCTGCCTTCCCGCCCACCGCTGGGGCGGCTTCGCTGCGCGCCTACACGTGGGGCAAAAACAGCGGCGGTGAACTCGGTAACGGCACGATGACCCCAACCAACGTACCGGCGGCGATCGCACTCTCGAAGGTCAAGGGCGTGGCCGCTGGCGACAGCTTCTCGCTCGTGCTCCTCAGCAACGGCACGGTCGAGTCGTTCGGCGTCGGCTTCAACGGCCAGCTGGGGAATGGCAAAAGCGAAACCAGTGACACGCCGGTGACGGTCAGCGGGCTGAGCGGAGTCAAGACGATCACGGCAGGGCGCGAGTCCGGGCTGGCGCTGGAGAAGAATGGAACCGTTTGGGCTTGGGGCTCCTATGAATACGGTCAGACGACCAACCAGTTTGAAAACACGTTCACGCCCGTGGAGATCCTCAGCGGCGTCAAGGCGATCGCCTCGGAGGGCGCACACGATCTCGCGCTGCTCAGCAACGGCACGGTGCTGGCATGGGGACGAAACGGCAATGGCGAGCTCGGCCTGGGCAGTACCAAAGAAGAAATCGTCGCCAAACCGACGGCGGTGCCCGGGCTGACCGGAGTGAAGGCGATCGGCACGGGCCAGTATCACAGCTTGGCGGTCGTCAAAGGCACCGTGAAGGCGTGGGGTGATAACGAAGAGGGCCAGCTCGGCAACGGCAAAGAGGGTGAATCCGTCGTTGACACACCGCAGCCCGTGCCAGGCCTGAGCAAGGTCAAGGCGGTCGCAGCCGGGAGTTACTTCAGCCTCGCGCTGCTTTCGAATGGCACCGCGATGGGGTGGGGTCAGAACGCCAGCGGGGAACTCGGCGACGGCGAAATGGGACTCAGCGTCACCAAACCGGTCGCGGTCAGCGGCCTCACCGACGCAAAGGCACTCGCCGCGCACGAATCCTGGGCCATGGCACTGCGCAAGTCAGGCGGCGTGATGTCCTGGGGCTCTGACTACGAAGGCGAGCTCGGCCTGGGCGAAGGCTCGGGGAAGGACGTCCCCACCTCGGTCGGCGGCCTGTCTGGAGCGAAGGCGATCGCGGCGGGGCTCGGCTTCGGTCTCGCCGTCGCGCCCTAGCCTCCCGAGTCAGAAATTCGGGAGTGCTTGGCGAGCGGATGGGCGTGTCTGACGTTCGACGGCGGCGCGGTGCGTACTGGTGGTACGTGAGCGTCGTCGGCGGGCGTCAGGCGCGGGCAGGCGCCGCGAGAGGCCGTCGAATTTCTGACTCGGGACACTAGTGTCAGCGCAGGGTGGCGAAGGGGCGAACAATGCCCCGTGCGGGACTCGAACCCGCCCCACCGGATTAAAAGTCCGGGGCTCTACCAGATGAGCTAACGGGGCCAGCGCGGGACAGTTTCGCAGACGAGCCCAAGCTGGCGGGGGCCGCCATGCGCAGGGAGGCACGCGGGCGAGCAGTCGCTGTCGGGCGGGCGCATGCGCCCGCCCGCGGGGCCGCACATGTGCGGCCCCGGACCACGCCGCATGCGGCGTGGTCGCCAACGGGGCTTCAGGGGTCTGCGCAGGCGTGCCCAGGGACCCGCGGGGATGGGCTCGGGGGACGCGCACGCGCAGGCCGACCGGGGCCGCCGCGTGGGACGACCCCGGTCGCGAGCCCGCCGGCTCTCGCTAGCGGAAGGAGAGCGTCGCGCTGGCAGACGAGCTCGCTGCGCCGGTGGGGGCGAAGGAGGCTGTGAGCTGCACCTTCATCGCCCGGTGGTGGCGCTTGTGCTTCTTCAGGGCTGCCGCGCTTGCCCTGGTGAGGGTCGTCGTGAGCGTCACGCGCTCGGCCTTCGGCGCGCTCTTCTGCACGGTCTTCAGGCCAGTGCCGTGGAGCGTGAGCCTGCCCGCGGCGGGGATCTGCACGACGATCGTCGCGACCCCGTGCTTGACCGAGTGTTTGACGATCTTCACCTTTCCGGCAGACGTCGCTTTCGAGGCGCTGCCGCCGCGCGCGTCAGCGAGTTCGCTCGGGCGCTTCAGAGCCGGCGACCTCGAGCATCTCCTCGATGCGTGTGAGCTTCACCCGCGGACGGCCCGCGGGTTCGCCGCGGGAGCGCTCGTGGCGGTCGATCGATTCCCAGCCCGCATAGGTGACGAGCTCGGGCTGGCGCTCGCGCAGCAGCTCCTCGACGCCTTCTCCGTCGGCCGCCTCGGGGACGTGGCGCGGGTGACCCTCGCCGGAGAGATCCGCGAGGATCGCATTGACGGTCTCCTGGGCGTCCTTCTTGTTTGTCCCGATCACACCGGAGGGCCCTCGCTTGACCCAACCGACGACATACTCGCCCGGCAGCGGCGCCGAGCTGTCGGGGTCGAGCACCCGCCCGGACTCATGCGGGATCGTGCCCGAGCGCTCATCGAAGGAGACATCGGGAAGCGGGTCCGCGCGATAGCCGATCGCGCGGAACACCAGACCGCAGGCGATCGTCTCGCTCTCCCCGGTCGGCTCTGCGCGCAGGCGCGAGCCCTCGGCCACGAGCCGGTTGCGGGCGAGCTCGACAGCTGCGAGACGGCCGGAGGAGTCGGCGATCAGCTCGCTGGGGGAGAGCAGGAAGCGAAGCACTATCCGCTTGGCGTGGCCAGCGGGCGGCCGCGATGCGTAGGTGCGCAGGATCTCGACGTTGCGCCGGCGCGTGATGTCCGCCTCGGCGCCGGGGTCGGGAATCGCGAGCGCGGTCTCGAGCTCGTCGGAGTCGACGATCACGTCGGCGTCAGCGAGCTCCCCGAGCTCGAGCAGCTCGGGGTTGGTGAACGCCGCCTGTGCGGGGCCGCGACGGCCCACTATCACCACCTCGCGGACGCTCGAGCGGGCGAGCACCTCGAGCGCGTGATCGGCCGTATCGGTGCCCGCGAGCTCGGAGGGAGCGAGCACCAGCATGCGTGCGACATCGAGAGCGACGTTGCCATTGCCGATCACCACTGCGCGCTCGGCGGAGAGGAGGTCGATCTCGAGGTCCGTGTGGTCGGGGTGCCCGTTGTACCAGCCGACGAACTCTGTCGCTGCGTGCGATCCGGGCAGGTCTTCCCCGGGCACGCCCAGCGGCCGGTCCGAGGGAGAGCCGGTGGCGTAGACGATCGCGTCATAGCGCGACAGGAGGTCCTCGCGGGAGACATGCTCGCCGAAGGTGATGTTCCCGAAGAAGCGAAACCGGGGATGGGCTGCGGTCTTCTCATACACGCGCGTGACCGACTTGATCTTCGGATGGTCCGGAGCGACACCCGAGCGCACGAGGCCCCAGGGCGTCGGCAGGCGCTCGAGCATGTCGACGTCGATCTGCCCCGAGGAGTCCTTGAGCAGATGCCCAGCTGCATAGAAGCCCGCCGGACCAGATCCGATCACGGCCACGCGCAGGGCCGGCTGGTGATCGTTGCTTGAGTCTGTCATCGCTTCAGATGGGATGGGCGCGGCCCGACTCGAACGGGCGACCCCCTCGGTGTAAGCGAGGTGCTCTAGCCAACTGAGCTACGCGCCCCGAGTCGGGGCTAGAAGGCTAGCGAAGCGCAACTGCAATCCCGGGCGCATGCGAAGCTGCGGCGATGCGCAGCACCGGTGCAAGAAGGCGTGGAGCGCGGATCGCGGCGATCACGCTGGCGGTGCTCGTGCTCCTGCTCGTCCTGGCCCAGCTGCTGCTGCCGGGGATCGCGGCCCAGCGTGTGCGCGATCGCGTCGGCAAGTACGGGACAGTCAGGAGCGCATCGGTCAAGGCCTGGCCCGCGATCAAGCTGCTGTGGGGGGATGCAGACGAAGTCCGCGTCAGCGCTGGCTCGTTGAAGCTGACCCCGGCCCAGACCGCCTCGCTGCTCGGCCAGGCGAGCGGAACCGCGAAGCTCCATGCCACTGCCGCGACCGTCCAGGAGGGGCCGCTGAAGCTGACGGGGGTGAGCTTTCGCAAGCAGGGCGCGCACATGTACGGCGAAGCGACCATCTCCGAAGCGGCCGTCGCGAGCGCGCTGCCGCCAGGGTTCTCGATATCGCTCCTGCACAGCAGCGGCGGCACGGTCACCGTGCAGGTGAGCGGAGGTCTGTTCGGGGTCGGCGCGAGCGTGGAAGCGGTCGCGAAGGCCCGCGGGGGGAAGCTCGTCGCGCAGCCCACCTCCCTGTTCCTGCAGGCAATCAGCCTGACGCTGTTCTCGAATCCCAACGTGTATGTCGAAGGCGTCTCCGCGCACCCTCTGGCAGGTCCGAGCCCCGAGACGCGCGGCTATCGCCTGACGATGTGGGCGAGCCTGCGCTGAGGGGCGAGCCGGCGCTGAGGGTGCGAGCGAAGCTCTGGGCGTGGCTAGGCGGCTGCGGAGAGCGCCGAGACGGATGCGCTGGCACGGGGATGGACATGCACCGGTAGACCGTCTTTGGGGCTGATCGTCGGCATCTGCCGGATCGCGAGCGTGAATTCCTCTGGCAGCGTGAGCGCGAAGCGCGACAGGATCGCCGTCGCGATCGTGCGTATCTCGAGCTGCCCGAAGCGCATGCCGATGCAGGTGCGCGAGCCGCCGCCGAATGGAACGTAGGCGCCCTTCGGCAGCGCGGCCTTCGCCTCGGGGGAGAAGCGCTCTGGGCGGAAGGCCTCGGGATCGTCGAAGACGTCCGGGAGATGATGCGAGGCCCATGAGCAGTAGTTGACGAACGCATTACCGGGCACCTGCTGGCCGCAGAGCTCGAATGGCGCGACCGATCGGCGCGGCCCGATCCATGCGGGCGGATACAGGCGCAGAGTCTCATCGAGCACCATCTCGAGGTAGGGGAGCGTCTCGCCCATCAGCTGCTGGGGACTCGGCAGCGAGCCCTTCAGCTGCTCGTCCTGCTCGGCCACCAGGCGACGGACGACGTCCGGGTGGCGGGCTAGCTCATAGAACATGAACGCAACCGTCGAGGTGGTGGTGTCGTGCCCCGCGAACAGGAGCGTCATCACCTCGTCGCGGATCTGCTGGTTGTCGAGCTTCGACCCATCCTCGTCCTGGGCGTCGAGGAGCAGCGAGAGGATGTCCTCGCGGCGCTCTCCGGAGGCACGACGGCGGGTGATCTCGGCATAGATGAGCCTGTTGAGCGTCGCCGTGGCTTTCTGCTGGCGATCCCAGGGCGTGAAGGGCCCGCGAATCATGCGGAAGGTGTAGTCGCGGCCGTAGAAGGCGAGAGTCTGCTCGAACAGCTCCGCGGCGTCCACCGCGCGCGCCTCGGGACCGTCGGGGTCGAGGCCGAACAGCGCGCGCATCGCTATGCGCAGCGCCAACCGTCGAGTCCAGTGGTAGACGTCGATGCTCGAGCCGACCGTGAAGGCCTCCAGCGCGGCTGAAGTCTCGGCGAGCATCGTGTCCAGGTAGGAGAGGATCCGCTCGTGATGGAACGCCGGCAGCATCACCCGCCGCGAGGCCCTGTGGTACTCGCCATCGACCGTCAGCAGCCCATCTCCCGCAAAGCCGATCAGATCGCGGAAGTAGCCCGTGCGCCAGAGGAAGTTCGAGGCGTTCGCGACCGTGATGTAGTGGTTCGCCTCCGGCCCCAACGCGAACACCGAGTTGGCATGGAACAGCCGCAGCGTGAAGACTGGCCCGAAGCGCTCATAGGCCTCGAGCAGCAGCGGCAGCGGTTCGTTGGCAAAGCGCCTCGTGCGCGGCAGCGACGGACCGGTTTCGCCGGGCGGGAACGGAACGGTCGCCGAGCGCTCGTCGCGGAGGTCCTGCGCGAGCACCACAAACGGGTTGTAGGAGCTGAGCGGAGGAGGGCTCTCGAGCGTCATCGCGACATAGCCTATACGACGAACTGGCTGGCTGGCCAGTCCGGTTTTGGGCGCACGCTGCCGAGTGGAGAGGGCAGCAGGCAAGGCTGGCCGCGCCTGCTGGGCGCTGGGCGCCGGTGGGGCGATACGCTTGCCATACTGCGCGAGCGCGCATGCCGCCGAGAAGCGGCAGCCCGCGCGAAACGCGGGGGCGTAGCTCAGCTGGTTAGAGCGCCGGCCTGTCACGCCGGAGGTCGCGGGTTCGAGTCCCGTCGCTCCCGCCTCGAAAGTCCCTGGTAATCGGGCACTTCCGACTCTGGACTCGCTGCTCGTTGGGGTTCGCGAGGGACGCGGGACGTGCTTTGTGCCCATTGGTGCTGGCGGACAGCTATGGGATCGTGATCCTCGAGCTGCGCACCCCTACCGAGCGGGATCTGGTGAACCGGTGGCGGTCCGTGCGCGTCGAACTCGTCGCGCGGATGCCGCAGGTGACGGATCTGTTGGTGGAGGCGACGCGCGAGCTGCTGCTGGAACGCTTCGGCGGCCCGCCCGTACCCGGACCCAACCACCCGGGTCGCGGGCCATCGACTTTCCCCTTCGTGCACGGGCGGCTCGCCCGCGACGCCAGAGTCCTCTTTCTGCGGCAAGCGGGTGCGCGACTCATCGGTGGGCTCGCGACGAGATACGCTTGCTGGCGCTGGGGCTCCGAGGTGATAGGCGGCCGACGACATCCAGAATCGGCACGCGAAATGGAGGGTTTCCGAATGACCACGAAGCAAGACTTCACGACGCCTGAGTGGCAGCAGGTCTTGGAGGGACCGCCGAGCGCGGGCATGCTCGTCATAACTGCTGCGCGCGGCGGAACGTTCCGCGAGACAGTGTCGATGGCCAAGGCTTATGCCGAAGCGCGCGAGCACCATGGCCAGAGCGAGCTGCTCGATGAGATAGTGGCTGCCAAGCCGAAGATCGACCACACCCGGTATGGCTCACCCGAGGAGATTGAGGAACACTCCCTTGCTCACCTTCGGGACGCCGCGGCGCTGCTCGAAGCCAAGGCCACGCCCCAGGAGTGTGAGGAGTACAAGAGCTTCGTCCTCAAGCTCGCCGAGAGGGTCGCGAGCGCGCACCAGGAGGGCAGCTCGGCTGAGGGCTCCGTCAGCGACCCTGAGCAAACAGCGATCGATTCGATCGCACAAGCGCTCGGCTGACACACGGAGGAATGCCATGTGATCTACGAAGAGGTGCATCTGGCGCCAGAGCCATTTGTAGATGAGATCCTCTCCATCTCCAAGGAGACCTTGGCCAATTTGCCAGGATACGACCATGCGAGCGCACGAACGGTGGGGAAATGCGGTCAAGACGGGCGGGAGTGGCGCATCTGCTCGGCCATCGTGAAGAGGACCTCGATTTCCTCGCAGGACTCAGAGACGGCTAACCTTGAAGCCCGTCAGGCTTGCACAGCGGCGCGCTTGGCGTTCGATCTGCGTGGGCGGCGCTTGATCTCGATGCTGGCGTCGAGAGCGTTGGCTATCGAGATGATGAGCGGTAGCTCTGGGCGGGCCTGCTCGGCCGTGAACAGGCGTCTGATGCTGGCAGGGTTGCGCCCCACGCGCCGCGCCAGCTCGGCCTTCGAATTCCGTCGATCGAATCCATCACCTCACCCCGCTTGCGAGCCCGCGATGGCCGCGACGGGCTCGGGCAAAACCCGGTCGATGAGCCGGATCGTCGGTCGTCGCTCGAGCTCGGCCGGAACGTCAGGCCGGTAGCAGAGCAGAGCGAGGCTTGTAGCGAGCATGAAGTCGGCCGCGTACAGCTGCTCGCCGTTCAGCACCCCGGCCTCGATCCAGGCATCGATCCGGTCGAGCATGCCCGGCAGAGCCGCCAACAGGCTGAGCTCAGATCGAGCATTCGCGGCGAACGCGAAACGGGCCACCAGGCGCGCGACGGCTAACCTCACCGTCGCGTGGCGCGAGACCAGCGGCCCGAGCCGCCCGTCCTCGCCACGGTTGACGATCCCATCCAGGCCGCGCAGCGAGGCCGCAAGGAAGAGCCTTCGTGTCGCCATCTGGAAGATCTCGTCACCCCAGCGCTCCGCCTCCTCGACCGCGAGTCGCCGCTTTGGCTCGGCCGGAAACAGCGGTGGATCGGGCTGGACGCTGTCGAGGAAGCGGGAGATGCCGAGATTGGTCGCGACCCAGCGGTCGCCGGTGCGCAGGGTCGGCACCGTGCCCATGCGGTCGGCCAGCGCCAGCACGCGATGCGGCCGGTCATCGATCCGGCGAAACGGCGTCTCGTTGCCGGGGAAGCCGAGCAGCCTCAGCGCGATCGGATGCAGGCCGGCCGGCAGGTCCACTCGGCGGTAGGGGATGCCCTTGTGCTCCAGCATCAGCATCGCCGTTCGACACGGATGTGTGGGGATGACGTAGAGCGTCGTTCGCGTCGCGGCCAGGCGACCCACTTGCGCCTTCGCCGTCATGTCGAGAGCACGGTGGCGATGATGAAGCACATTGTGGAAGTGCCGGTGACGATCGCTGGTCCATAGAACCAGAAGCGCAGCGAGAGCGCGAGGTAGGCGGCCGAGAAGGCAATCGTGAGCGGTCGGATGGCGTCGACGCGCTCGACCAGCGAGAAGTCGCGGGTGGCGATCAGCAGGCAGAGCAGCCCGAAGGCGAAGACGCCCAGGCCGTGGCTGATGTTGAAGCCGAGCCACATCCTCCACATCGACGGTCTCGTTCCGCCGGCGCCGAACATGCGCACCAACCGAATACCCGTGCCTTCCACCGCCGTCTTGGCTGAGTTTTCTAGCGGTGTGAAGAATGTGGGGCGGACCGTATCGACCAGCGTTGCGAGCACGTGCGCTCCGCCGGCGAACACGAGCGGGATCGTGCCCGCGATGAACCAGCCTTGCGCGGCCCCCACGTTCATGCCTGCCCCCGAGCGTCGCGATCAGCAGATCGTGCGACTTCGGCGCGACCGTCGTAGTCGCGAAGGGGCTGTGAGGACGCGGGTGGGGCAGCCATCGTATGCACGCGAAGACACTCCGGTTCGCTTCCTCTAGATACTGACCCGTCGGTAGGTATACTACACAAACCGAATGGCCACCGCAAGCCGAAAGCGCCGCCGACGACTCGACCAGCGCACAAGAACTGCGCGCGCCGAAGGTCGCGACGGGCGTGCCGCGCTGCTCGAGGCGGCCATGGAGGTCTTTGCACAGCGCGGGTACCGGGACGCGTCGGTGGATGAGATAGCCGAGCGCGCCGGCTACTCAAAGGGCGCCATCTACTTTCACTTCTCGGGCAAGGACGATCTCTTCTTTGCGCTGCTCGAGGAACGCGTCGACCGACCGGTGCGTGAAGCGTTCAAGCTGCTGCAGTCCGCACCGCCCGAGGACGACATGGCCGTCGAAGCGAACCGGCGGTTCGTCGAGCTCGTGCACGGACAGCGCGAGCTGGTACTGCTAGAGCAGGAGTATCGGTCCCAGGCACTGCGCGATTCCCGGCTCCGCGCTCGCTACATCAGGCGCGAAGCGAAGTTGCGCGCCGCGCTCGCGAAAGGGCTTCAGGCGCGCCTGAAGCACCTGGGCGCTCCGCCGATCGCCGCCCCCGAGCACTTTGCCACTGCTCTCCTGAGTCTAGTCTTCGGGCTAGCCCAGCAGTGGCTGATCGAACCGGAGGCCGTCCCCGACGAGCTGCTCGGAGACATGTTCGCCCTCATCTATGCGGGGCATGTTGCTCGGGAGCAGCGCTTAGCTGACGGCGGGCCGGTGGCGGGCCACGCGGTGTTGTGACCGGCGACATGCGGCCAGAACCCTGTACTCTCGCCGCTGGTAAGCAGATGAAGGTCAGCCACTACGATGACGGCTATTTCCCTCGTGGGCGATCCACGCTTCGCATGATCCACGAAGAGAAGGCGGTAGGGCTCATGTACGGCCAGCGCGCGCTATGCGTCGGCGCGATCAAGCCACTTAACTACGTTGGCACGAGCGAACACACTCGCAACAAGCGGATGCCCTTTCGGCGCATCACTCACACCGCCGGCATGTTCGAGACTGTCTTCTTCGGCACCCGCGCCGAGGCAGACGGCGTGCTCGGGGCCGTCGAGAGCATGCACGAGCGAGTTGTCGGCGAGCTGCCCCACGACGCCGGAGCCCACTACCCCGCGGGCACGCCCTACTCCGCGTTCGACCCAGAGCTGATGCTCTGGACCGTAGCCGTCATCGCAGACTCCGCCGAGTGGTTCCATGAGCGACTCGTGCGCCCGCTCTCAGCCGACGAGCGCGAAGACCTGTGGCAGGACTACATTCGCTTCGCCGAGCTGTTCAAGATGCCGCGCTCCGCAGCGCCACCGACATACAGGGAGTTTCGCGCCTGGTACGAGCGTCAGCTCGCTGGCGCTGACCTTCATCTAACCGAGGAGGCTCGCTTCATGGGATACGCCTCAGCCTTCGAGATCCCAGTGCCCCCCACCCGCGAGCCCGCCAAACGGGTGCACGACCTGGTGATGCTCGGCTCGTTGCCGCCGCGAGTTCGCGAGCTGTACGGTCTGCGCTACACCGCCGTACACGCCAGTGCCTGTGCGGTTGCGCTCAGCGCCGCTCGGCTCGCCCGCCGGCTCGCGCCGCGCTCGCTCACACACGGCTCCTGCATCCCGGAGTTCGAAATGGTCGCGGCCACCGAGCGCTGGCGCATCGAGCACGGCAGACCAACGCCGCAGATCGTCGGCCAGTAGGACAGCGCGTCGCTGGCTCGCTCGAGCTGCTCGACAAGGCTCGACCCGTGCTGGCTCTCACCCGTGAGCTCGTGCGCCCATATCTGACGACCGCCACGGTTGCGTCGATCGCGACCACGATTCGTGGCCTCTCGACCGTAACCGTCGAGCTAACTAAAACCGTGCCGGTGCTGACACCGACAGGCGTTCATACCGCCGCAAACGATCTCCTGTGTGCCTGCCTCAGCTCCCGCCGAGCGCGCCCATCATGAGCCCCACCCAGGTGTCGACGAGCACATCGTCCTCGACAGGGCTTGGAACGCCGAGGACGTCTCGCAACAGGCGCGAGCCGAGGAGCGACCCGAGTCCGACCGAGGCGATGCCGCTCGCCTCCTCGGCCGGGACCTTCCGCTCCGCGCGTTCTCGGATCCACGTCGCGAAACCGTCGAACGTGGAGCTCACGAGCTGATCCACAGCGGTGGTCAACAGCTGCTTGCGATTGCGGGCTTCAAGGGCGAGAATCCGCAGGAGCTCGGACTCGCTGTCGAGCTCGGTCAGGATGTAGCGGGCGGTAAGGGTCAGTTCTGCTTTGAGATCGCCGACGGGCGTGAGCACGCGGCGTATCTCACGGAACGCATGCAGTCGAGCGAGCTGACGCTCGATGCCGGCGGCGAGCACGGCCTCCTTGCTCTTGAAGTGGTGATAGAGCCCGCCCGCCCCGGGCGTGAGGCCGGCGGCGGCTTCGATCTTGGCGATGCTCGTGGCGGCATAGCCGTGCTCGCTGAACAGGCGCATGGCTTCATCGACGATGCGTTCGCGAGTGGTAGTTGATACGGTCACGATCTAAGCATACACTTAGCTAAGGCCAGTGTAGTTGGACGAAAGGACCGGGTGGTGTCCGCAGTCGAACCTCCTTCAGATGCGGGCGGTGGGTCACGGCGGCGTGGCCGCGTAAGCCGCGGGCGTGTTCGCCGCACCGCGCCGCTCGTCGGGCTGACGGCTCGCACCACCGGCGAGGCGGTCGTGGCCGGCTTGCGGGGCAGGCTGGCGGGCGCCGATGCGGCTGAGTTTCACAGGCGCGCAGCGGAGCGCTACGCCGAGCTGCTCGGTCGTTCGAAGGGCGCGCTGATGAAGGCCGGCCAGATGCTGTCGATCATGTCCCTCGGTTCCGCTGTGCCAGCGGAGTTCCAGTCGGCCTACCAGACGGCGTTCGCCCGCCTTCGCGACGACGCGCCGCCGATGAGCGGCGAGTTGGCCCAGACGGTTCTCGAGCGCGAGCTCGGTCGCGGGACTCTGGCCGCGTTTGCCGAGTTTGACTGGGAGCCGCTTGCGGCGGCTTCGATCGGCCAGGTGCACGCTGCGCGGCTGCGCGACGGTCGCGCGGTCGCCGTGAAGATCCAATATCCAGGGGTGGCGGACGCGATTCGTGCGGACCTCAAGAACACCGAGCTCCTGGCGACGTTTCTGAGCCTGATCGGAGGTGTGTCGCCGCGCCCGCTGAGCCTCGACATCCGCGGCGCTGCCCGTGAGATCAGCGCGCGCATCGTCGAGGAGATCGACTACACCTGCGAGGCGGCCAATCAACGCGACTTCGCCGCGCGCTACCGCGGACACCCGTTCATCCACGTCCCCGAGGTGATCGATGGGCTGTCGACCAGGCGCGTCCTCACCCAGGAGCTCTGCCGGGGCCGATCCTGGGACGAAGCTCTCGATGCCGAACCGGAGCTACGCGACCGTTGGGGCGAGGCCATCTGGCGCTTCGTCTACGGCTCACACCGCCGCTTTGGCCTGGTCAACATCGACCCGCACCCCGGCAACTACGTGTTCCACGAGGACGGCAGCGTGAGCTTCCTGGATTTCGGCTGCGTGACGCGCTACCGCCGCGACCAGGTCGAGCTGATAACGGGCATAGTGGAGGAATGCCTGCGCGGGGACGTCCTCGGGACATGGCGCGCGAGCGTCGAGGCCGGCTTCTGGAGCGCCTCTGACCCCGTAAGCCCCGAGGAGGTGTTCGCCTGGTGGCACGAGCCCTTCCGCTATCTGTGGGCGGAGCAGCCGTTCACCGTCACGCCCGACTACGCGGCAAGCTGGATCGAGCGCAGGATCTCGCCGAGCGGGCCTTCGGCCAACGCGCTGCGCTACGCCACGCTGTCGCCTGAGTATGTCGCGTGGCCCCGGGTCGAGATGGCGCTGGCTCCGGTGCTCGCGCAGCTGCGTGCCACCAACGATTGGACGGCCCTCTATGCGGAGTACCACACGAACTGCGAGCCGCTGACCACGATGGGAAGGCTCGACCGCGCGTACTTCGAGAACCGCAGGAACGCCGAGCATGCCTGACCGAGGGTCGCGCCGACCCTTGGCGCCCGTGGCGCCGGTGTCCGCATCGAGGAGGCGGCGGGGCGGCCGGCTCGACTGCGAACGGCGGGCTCAACCCCCGATCGGGGCGCGTGGGTTGGTGCCCCAGAAGACCTCGGTTCCGAGCATCCCGATCAGCGTGACCAGTACCAGGTTCAGCACCATCGACTTCGCAGTCGCTTCACCTACCCCGACGGGACCTCCGCGGGCGTTGTAGCCGTAGTAGCAGCCCACCAGAACGATCACGGTGGCCATCGTCATTCCCTTGATCAGACTGAACAA
Organism: uncultured Solirubrobacterales bacterium; assembly: GCA_963706765.1. GTDB lineage: Bacteria > Actinomycetota > Thermoleophilia > Solirubrobacterales > Solirubrobacteraceae > Palsa-744. Next base: position 2,009,436 of record OY970168.1, read on the forward strand.
CAGGTCCGGCGGACTTTGGAACTCCCAGAAGGTCAACAGATACCCGCCGGGGGAGGTGTACCCGATCTGCAGCACCACAGCGATGTAGGAGGCCAGGTACGCCACCCCGATCGCGCTGATGTACATGAACGGGAGCACGATCCAGGAGGCGAGCAACCGCGTGCCGCACAGGAATGTCATCGAGTCGAACCCCATCACCTCCAGCGCATCGATCTCCTCGCTGATGCGCATCGCACCCAGCTCGGCCACGATCCCGGTCCCGACCTTCGCCGACATCATGTACCCGAACGCATAGGGTACGGCCTCGCGCAGGTTGCACAGGGCCGTGAAAACCCCCGCATACGCCGGCGCCCCCTGAGACTCGAGGAAGTAGGCTCCCTCGATGCCGCACGTGCCCAGGCCCGTGATGAACACGAGCCCCCAGATGACGAGCGTCGAGCCGACGATCAGGATGCCCGCCTGACGCAGCGCCTCGCCGAAGAATCGCAGCACTCGCAACTGCCACACGTCGCGCACCACGTGGCTGGTGAAACCCGCGATCTCTCCGGCCGCGGCGATCCACGCGCGCGGAATCGCCACCAGCTCGTTCATCGCCCGCTCACTTGATGACCAGGATGTTCGGGTGGGTGGCGAGCAGAGTCTGCGTGAACACGTAGTTGAACGCGCCGACCCCCAAAAACGAGATCACTACCGCCTGATTGACCGCCCTGCCGACGCCCTCGGCGCCACCAGAAGCGGTCATCCCCTTGTAGCAGCAGACGATTGCGATGATCGCCCCGAACAACATCGTCTTGAGCACCGATCCCCATAGGTCGGTGGACGTGGCGTTTGCGAACAGCGTCGCCCAGAATGGACCGAGTGGCTGTTCTGTGACGACCGCGGCGAGGATGCCGCCGAAGATGCCGAACAGCAGCGCATACAGATCGAACAGGCCAGTGATCAGCATCAGCGCCAGGAAGCGCGGAACCACCAGATTCTTGACCGGGTCCACACTCAGCACCTGCAGGGCGTCGAGCTCCTCACGAATCTTGCGCGCCCCGAGATCCGCGGTGATCGCCGTTCCGGCGACCCCCGCAAGCACGATCGACGTGATGAGGGGACCGATTTCGCGGATCGCTGCGAGCACGAAGAACCCGCCCAACCGGTCGGTCGCGCCCAAGAGCCGCAGGAAGTTTGCCGCCTGTAGACCCGGCGCTCCATAGTTGATCGCGACGGTCGTGACCAGCAGCGGGAACCACACGAGGCGCAACACGAACAGGAACTGCGACACGAACTCCTCGCCGTAGGGGTACGGCGGGCGCACGGTGGAGACGATCGTCCTGCCGGTCAGCAGCATCATCTCCCCAACTTCTTCGAGCACGCTCCTGATCGGCAGCACAGCTCGCAGGGCTAACTCTCGCGCCGTTCTTGCGCGATCTCGCGCCGCTGTCCCCTCCGTGGGGCCCTCCTGCACGGACGTGCTCGCCATGATCTAAGTATACACTTAGGAAAGATCAGTGAATAATGCCGAGCGTCGGTCGCGACTGTGGACCGCACAGATCGAGCTGGCCCCCCAGCGCGACTTCCTGCTGGCGGACTCTGTGGTCCCACGCTCTCGTGGGTGCTTGAAAACCAACCTCGCAGGCCCGTGCTCGCGCCGGAATCGGCTGTGCTCGCCCCTATTCCGTTCTCACACCCCCGGTCGGCTGAGCGCACACGCCCGGTCGGCTGAGCGCCGGGGGCGATGAGCGGGTCAGCCGCGTCGGGGGCCCGCCAGGCCGCGCTCGATCAGGCTCTGAGCGGTGTCAGCGATCGAGTCCTCGATCGGACGTGGCTCCCAGCCGAGGGTGGTCTTCGCCTTCTCCGCGGTGTACGTGTGCGACTGTCCGAGGTCGCTCACGATCGAGCGGATGCTCGGGTCGAAGATGGCCATCGCACGAATCAGGAGGTCGGGCGCGACGCGGGTCGGGACCTTGGTGGCGGCCGGGCCGAGGCGCTCGCGAAGGATCTGGCCGACGTCCTTCATCCACAGAAAGCGGTCGACAGCGAGGTATCGCTCGCCGCCGGCGACGGGGGCCGTCATTGCGCGGATGTGAAGGTCCGCGACGTCGCGGACGTCGACGAACACGAAGCCGAGCCGAGGGATCGCCGGCATGCCGTTGAGCAGCCGCTCGATCGCCTGCAGGGAGAAGGAGCGGTCATCGCTGAGCACGGGCCCGATGATCGCGCCAGGGTTCACTGTCGTCAGCTGGCTCTCCGCGCCACCTTCCCGGACGAGGTCCCAGGCGGCACGCTCGGCGATCGTCTTCGAGCGAACGTACGGCGTACGCCGCGGGTCGTCCGGGTCGCTCCAGTCCGCCTCGTTGTAAGGCGCGCTGGCTGACGCTGCGCGGCCGTGACGGACCGCCGCGACCGACGAGGTCATGACGACGCGCCGCACGCCGGCGTCGAGGCTCGCGCGCAGCACGCGCAGCGCCCCGTCGCGGGCCGGCACGATGAGCTCGTCTGGATCCTTGGGCTGTGCCGGCGGAAACGGCGAGGCGACGTGGAGCACGTAGTCACACCCCGCCACGGCGTCCTGCCAGCCGTCGTCCGCGCTGAGGTCGGCGGCGACGATCGACAGCCGCTCGCCGTTCTCGGCGCCGGCGGCCGCGAACGAGGATCGCACGTCATCCGCTCGCCGCAGGTCGCGGATTGTCGTCCGCACCGCGTACCCCCTACGCATGAGCTCGGCGCCGCACCACCCCCCGAGGAATCCCGTTCCTCCCGTGACCAGCACGGTCCCGCCTGGCTCAGCCATGCGGGGGAGTCTAGTGCGCTCGATCGGGATGCTTGCGCTGCGCCTCGACCGGAGCGCACGCACGCGCGTGGGTGTCGATCAGCTGGTGATCGACACGTGTCGAGGCTGACCCTCCACTCGCTCCAACCAGCTGTGAGTCGCCGGGCGACCCGGTGAGGTCGAAGCCGGCCTCGTCTGCGACGTGCGTATATGCATACAGCGCAATATCCGCGATCGTGCATGTATCGCCAACGAGATAGGGAGTCAACGCGAGCTGACCCTCCAATGCGTCCAGCGCGACATCGCCGCCCTTGCGCTTGGCAGCGAGAATCCTCCTCGCTTGGAGACAGTTTCGCGATGGCCAGCCAGAATCGAAGTACTGCGATGTATGGCTCGTGGCTGTACTGCTCGAAGAACAGCCATTGAAGGACCTTCGCCTGCTCGAAGCGCTCCTCGGGTAGATACACAGTGCCCTGTGCCAGATACCACAGGATGGCGTTGGACTCCGCGAGTGAGCGGCCGTCGTCCAGCACCAACGTCGGGACGCGCAGCGCCGGGTTGAGGCCCGCGAGCAGCTGCGCGCGGTTCGAGCGATCGATCACGCCGACCTGGTGTCGCTCATAGCTCAGGCCGAGGTGCGAAAGCAACAGCCGAACCTTGTAGGAGTTGCCCGACACCGCAGAGTCATAGAGCAGCATGGCACGCGTATAGCAGTTTCGGTCTCGGCGAAGGTCCTCTCCCCCGGCGGCGAGAGACTCGGCATCAGGTGATCGGCGTCCATCAGCAGCATCAACTGCCGAAGCCCTCTAGAAGCTCCCCCTCTGCCAGACGAAACTGCTCGAATCGTGCGTCTACCCGGGCCGTCGCCTCGCCATGCCACCAGACGGCACAAGAAATGGTCGCAGTTTGCGGCCTTTTTCGTCTCCCTGGACGAGCCATCACATAGTCATTTGCTCCATCGCAGCGCATATCGGAGTAGCCTGGCTCGTGGCATCTCTCACATGGAGGCCAGCGATGGAGCTGCGTGAGAGCAAAGGATCTCCCACATGGGACCGGGAGGGCTTAGGTGGACTTCCGAGTGCAAAAGCCGTTGTGGAAGCCGGGTCTGGAGGAGTCTGGCATCGGCCTGAGCAGGTACGGGACTGGTGGAGCTCCCGAACCATCTCAAGCGGGGCGCAGTGGGGGTGAACGCCCGGGCTGCGGACAACTTACGAGGAGCTGCACGCATGGGCACACGCGATGTTTCACAACCTTGTGCTCGGCGGCCGCTGAGCGGCAAGAGGGAACAGGGCCCGCGCGTGGCGAGCGCGGCCAAGCTTTTCGGCGCATGGTTGGCGATTGATCGCAACGGCGCCGTTGAGAAAGCAAGCGGACGACGCGGCGGTGAGACATTGAAGCGTCCTCGCCAGCCGTGACTCGCCCGTTTGCGGTTGCAAAAGATCGGCCGCGAGTCACTGAAGAGTGCTCATGGCGCCGGTCGGCTGTAACGAGCGAGGATAAGAGGAATAAAGGAGTAGTGGTTGAATGAAACGTGTACAGATGCTGGGGTTGGGTCTGATCGCCGCACTCGCGTTGAGTGCCGTGGTCGCTGCGAGCGCTTCGGCGGCCCCGCCCGAATGGGGTAAATGCGTCAAAGTACCGGTGGAACAAAAAGAAAAACTCATCACCAAAGGCAAATATGCCGACTCCAACTGCACTGAAAAGACAGGCGGGGAATATGAATTCTTGAAAGGAACGACTGGCACCGCAGATACGGCGTTCACTGCCAGGCAAACCTCGGAAAAGGCGGAACTTGAAACCTCGCAAGGTGTCTCGGTGGAATGCACATCCACAGTCGCCACCGGCTTTTTGTCTGGTAGCAAAGAAGTATCGAACGTCAGTGTCACCTTCGAAGGATGTCGTCTTCCTCTCCTGAGCTTCGTCTGCGAGAGCTTCTTCCGTAACGAATTTCCCAACAAGTATGTGTACAACGAAGGCGAGATCGTCACGAGAGGACTGAAGGGAAGCCTGGGATACATTTCAGGTAAGGGCGGATCAGAACCGTCAGTTGGCTTGTCCCTCGTTCCAGAAGAAAAGCAGGGGCTGTTTGCTGAGTTTGTCTGTGGGACGGAAAACTCGGGAGTGGGGGTCCTGGTCGTTCGCGTCGGGGCAAAAGAAAAGAAGGGTGGAGGCGACTCCATCATCTCGCCGATTGAACCGGTGAATAAAATGGGCACTACGCTCACTCAAAGATACGCTGAGAAAGAAATCGAAAATCCCGAAACTGGCGAACACGAACGCGAACGCGGTCATCAGGAACCAGAAAACTTCGAAAACAAGAAAAAGGACGTGCTTGAATCAGAAGCCAGTGACGGCTTCGGCACCCTAGGTTGGGCTCAGGCTGGACAGATTGAGACCCTCGAAACGAGTTTGAACTCAGGTGAAGAACTCGAGATCAAAGCGTAAGGCGTACCTGTCGGTGCGGACCTAGCGAAGATCGTGCGCGGGACGCATGCGTCCCGCGCACGACTTGCCCGCTCAGCGCGATCCTGCGCCTCAGAGCCCGGCGTCCTGGGGTGGCGGGCGCGGAGCCGGGGACCGGCGCCTTGGCGGAGCAGGCGTATTAGACTTGACAGCAGGAGAACGTATGTCCTACGGAAAGTGTGACGAGGAATGAAACGGATCGGGATTGCGGGGCTGTGCTTGGGCGCAGCTCTTGCGCTTAGCGCAATGGCCGCGACGGTCGCGTGGGCGACCGCCCCGGAATACGGGAGATGTCTAAAACAGAACACGGGAAGCGGAAAACAGTTCAGAGACTCGAAGTGTACGAAAGAAGTCGAAAAAGGCTCGGCGAAAGACAAGTACGAATGGATTCCGGGTGCCGGGAAAACGAAATTCACGACGACTGGCGGAATTGGCGTCCTGACGAGCCTCGGCGGTGCTGGGGTCGAATGCAAAACGGAGACGAGCAACGGCGAATTCAAGGAAGGCAATAATAAAGAAGCCACGGGTATCGTCGTAACGTTCACGGGTTGCGAGTCACTGTCGCTGCCGTGCAACACTCCGAAAGCGAAATCGGGAGAACTGATCACGAATCAGCTCGAAGCCATCGTTGGTTGGGAAAATAAAGCCAAAAAAAGGACGGACCTCGAGCTTTATCCGGCGAAAAGCGTGATGTCAGGTCAGTTCATCGAATTTGAATGTTCGGGCCTTGTCGTCAAAGTAAGAGGCAAGGTGCTTGTCCCAATCAAAAACGACAAGATGACAAAGACCGAAACGCTGAAGTTCAAGGCTGTCAAAGGCAAACAGAAGCCCGAAAAATGGGAAGAAAGCCCTGAAAGGGCGATCCTTGAAGCGTCCTTCAAAGGAGGCCCGTACGAACAGTCCGGGCAGACGATCACCTCTGTGCTGAAGGAGGCGGAAGGAGAAGAAGCGCTGGAGCTGAACGCGGTCCTATAGGCACGCAGAGATCGGACGGGCGAGTCGCGAGTCTCGGTGTGGGGGTCGACTGCTGACCCCCACACCGTCCGAAGCCAGCAAGCGCGACCGAGCGAACGGAGCGAGGGCAGATGGACGGAACATCCCCGGGCATAACAGGGGCGACAGGCAGCGCGCGTCGTCGCTCGCTAGTGCTGTTGCTCTTGCTGGCGACGTGTGGGGCGCTGCTCCTGTGCGACGCTCCCGCTTGGGCGCTTCTCGCCCGGGGACATGTATTTGCCGGCACATTTGAAGGAACGGGAGCTCAAAGCTTCACAAATCCGGCGAGCGTGGCGGTCGACGAAGCCACTGGGGAAGTGTATGTGGTCGACTCGGGTCACGAACGGGTCGAGCGCTTCAAGCCGGTAGGTGAAAGTTACGAAGTCGTCGGTGAATTCGATGTTCCGTCTGCGGGCGCGATCGCGATCGACAACTCGAGCGGCGGCTCAGATCCGTCCAGAGGCGACGTTTACGTTGCCGGGGCGGAAGAAAAGGAAGAGTCACCCGAAGAACGCGACTTCGTCTACAAGTTCACGGCGTCAGGCGAAAAAATCTTCAGAAAGAGTGTCTTCAAAGTCACTGAAAACAAAGAAGAATTCGAAACGGAACTGGAAGATATAGCTGGCTTGGCTGTCGATGCAGCTGGCAGGCTGTGGGTGTACTGGTATGAAGAAGGCAACATCAGCGGGTTTAGTGACGAAGAAAAAAACAAGCTGTTGCCGTCGCTGACCAAAGAAGAAGTGCTCGATCAGAGGCTGCTGGAAGAAGGATGCCTGACGGAGCCTGGGTTTGCCGTGGGTTCTGACGATGAAGCTTTCTATGTCGCACATGTACGTGCGAACCCGTTTGGCGAATGCCCAGAAGAAGAACCCGAGCCGACCGTGGTCTCGCGCCTGGAGGGCTCAGGAGTGGCGGCCGCGCGCAGCCTGGACAACAGGGACACCACCGGCGTCGCGCTCGACTCGGCAAATGGCGACGTATACGCCGACAATGTAGGCAGCGTCGCGGCATTCGGCCCCGAAGGCGCGTTCATCCAACGCTTTGGCGAAGGGGACCTGAGCGATGGGGGCGCGATCGCGCTCGACTCGGCGCGGGGCAAGATCTACGTTGCCGAGCCCGCGTCCCACAAGATCGCAGTATTCGGGCCCGAAGGCGCCGGACCACCGACGATCGACAGCGTGAGCGCGCAGAATCTCACTTCCAGCTCCGAGCGGCTGAGCGCCCAGATAGACCCCGACGGCGCCCAAACCAGCTACTACGCCCAGTACGGCACCGTCAGCTGCGTGGAACACGAATCCTCATGCACGGAGAAGTCGGCTCCGCCGCCAGAAGACGACGTCGGCGACGGCTTTGCGGATGTGGCGGCGCATGTGACCGTGGAACAGCTTCAGCCCGACACCACGTACTACTACCGGATCGTTGCGCGAAACGAACATGGGACGGTCGAGAGCCCGGAGAGTACGGAAACGTTCTTCACCACGCTTCCGACCTCCGAAGGACTGCTTGCGGACCATCGCGAGTGGGAGATGGTCTCCTCGCCCGAAAAGCACGGCGCCGCCGCCGAACCGATCAGTCGCGAAGGGGCGCTGATCCAGGCCGCCGCGGACGGCGACGCGATCAGCTGGACAGCTAGCGCGCCCGTGACGGGCGAAGCGGAAGGCAACCGTCGACCAGAACCAGTGCAGGTGATCTCCACGCGCGGCACCGAAGGTTGGTCCTCCCAGGACGTCACCACGCCGCACAACCGCGGAGAAGGCGTTGAGCCTGGCGCAGCCACTGAGTATCGCTTCTTTTCGCCCGACCTCTCGCTTGCGGTGGTAGAGCCGCAGATCCCCAATCAACCACTTGAAAATCCACCGTTGGCACCGGAAGCGAAGGAAAAGACGATCTACCGGCGCAGCGATGCCAGTGGTGAATATGAGCCGCTCGTGACGGCCGCAAATGATGAAACGGGGACACCATTCGGCGGCAAGCTGGAATTCCAGGGCGCGACGTCGGACCTGCAACACGTGGTGTTTGAATCACAGGTGCCGTTGCTTTCAGGCGCTGGCGAAAGTGGCCTGTATGAGTGGGAATCAGGATCACAGCTGAAACTCGTCAGCGTGCTGCCCGGGAGCGAACACACCCCCGCGTCGGCACCGGAGCTGGGTTACAACGGTCGCGACGTCAGGGGCGCGATGTCGCAGGACGGCTCGCGCGTCTTCTGGACCAATGAAGGTGAACTGGGCCCCCTCTACATGCATGACACCATCACGGGAGAAACCGTCCAGGTCAACGCCGCCCAGGGTGTCCCGGAAGCAGGCGGCGAAGAAATAGAAGACGAACTCGATGAGGTGTACTTTCAGGCGGCGTCGAGCGACGGTTCGAGGGTGTTCTTCACCGACATTTGGCCGTTGACCAGCGAATCCACGCTGGAACCGACGGAAAACGAAGAAGTGTCCGAAAAGGGGCGGCCAGCTGACCTCTATGAATTCAACACGGAAACAGGCAAGCTGATTGATCTGACCGGTGATCAGAACGTCGATGAATACGCAGAAGTACTGGGTACGCTGCCCGGTATAAGCGAAGACGGGTCCTACGTCTATTTCGTCGCTAACGGAGTGCTTGCTCCTGGCGCCGAACGGGGCGATTGTCCACGCATCAATCCGCTCCATATAGCGCAGCCCGAAGCGGCCTGTAACCTGTATGTCTCTGAGCCCGATCCCGCGCAGCCCGGCCAGCGTGAGACGCGGCTGGTCGCGAGGCTCTCCTACGAAGATGCCCCAGACTGGGGAGAAGGAAACTCGCCGCTTGCCGGAGATCTTGGCGGTGTGACCTCGCAGGTCTCGAGCAACGGACGCTATCTCGCATTCATGTCCGACCGGGAGCTGACCGGATATGGCAACGTCGACGCCAGCCCCGGAGCCAAAGGCGCGCACGATGAGGAGGTGTTCGTGTATGACGCCAGCAGTGGGCGGATGGTATGCGCTTCGTGTAACCCAAGTGGGCAAGCCCCGCAGGGGGTGTTTGACACTGAACTGGCCGGAGAAGGTGATGGATTGACCGTCGATCGTCCGGAAACGTGGAGCGGGCACTGGCTGGCGGGATCGGTCCCTGGGTGGACGCTGTTCGAACTGAACAAGCCGACAGCCGAGCACCAGTCGCGCTACCTCTCAAATGATGGCCGGCTGTTCTTCGACAGCGCCGACGCGCTCGTCGCGCAGGATCAGGCTCGTACCAGAGAAGAGAGCGTCAACGGCACGACCCTGAACGTTGGTGTGGAGAATGTCTACGAGTATGAGCCCGACGGGCTGGGAAGCTGCCAGCGGGCCGGTGGTTGCGTAACGCTGGTCTCCTCGGGGACATCCGAACGAGAATCGGCCTTCCTGGACGCGAGCGAAAGCGGGGACGACGTGTTCTTCCTCACCGCGGCGCAGCTGGTCGCCCAGGACACCGACACGAGCCTGGACGTGTACGACGCGCGCGTGTGCGGCACCAGCGAAATGCAGCCCTGCCTGCCGATCCAGACGCCTGCGCCGCCCCCATGCGCGGGCGAAGGCGAATGCCGGCCGCCCGCTCCTCCGCAGTCGAGCCCCTCCGCGCCGGCGAGCTCGATGTTCTCCGGACCGGGCAATCAGGCCAACGTTGGGGGCGGCGCTCCCAGCACCAAGCCACCACCCGCGCGGAAGCCTCTCACGCGCGCTCAGAAGCTCGCCAGGGCGCTGAAGGCGTGTCACAAGCTCAAGCGAAGAAAGCCGCGTCGGGTCTGTGAACGCAAGGCCCGCAGAGCTTACGGCGCGAAGACCAAGCCGACGAGGAAGCCAGCCAAGAAGAGTGCTTCCTCGCGTAAGAGGACGCTCTAGCGTGCGCGGCCGAGCACCGCGAGCTATCCGTCAACGGATCGCGAGGACGAGCCTGATCGTCCTGGGCGCATTGGTGCTGACGGCGGCAGGCGCGACCCCGGCGCTCGCGGACGCGTGGTGGCGAGTGTCGTCGCGGACGGCCCCTACCTTTCTGACAGATGGTACGAAAGCGACGATCGTGGTCGCGGCCACGAACCTAGGCGATAGCGGAGTGAACGCCACCACCAGCCCCGTGAGCATCAAAGACATTCTGCCGCCCAACCTGGAAGCGACAGAAATATCTGGTGAGCCCGCCTTTCATACGGAAGTGTCGAATCACATGAAATGTGAACTCAGTACGCTGACATGCACTTCTCAAGCAGAAACATATCCTCCGTTCGAACGGCTGGAAGTCACTATTATGGTTAACGTGAAGCCGGGAGCGACTACGGGCGAAGAAAACCAGGTGAGTGTCCAGGGTGGCGAACAGGAAGGCGCGGGTGGCGTGGTGGTGCCAAACGCCAGGCTGAGCAAGCGGATCACCGTCAACGGCCTACCGACCCCGTTTGGCGTCGAAGAAGGCGGTTACGACCTTTCACCAGAAGAAGACGGAGGCGCGGTCGACAGCCAGGCGGGCTCGCACCCGTTCCAGCTGACCACTACGCTGAATCTCGACCAGACCGTCGAATCGGTGCCTGAATATGGCGTGGTCGCCGCGGCGCCAGCGCTACCAAGGAACCTGAGCTTCGAGCTCCCTCCTGGCCTGATAGGCGACCCGCGCGCGGTGCCACCATGCGCGACCGCGGATTTCCTTGCGTTCAGCAAAGTCGCGACCAATGCGTGCAAGCCGGAATCCGCCATAGGGGTGGTCGTCGTGACACTCGACGAACCCGCTCAGTTTCACAACATCACACGCGCCGTGCCGCTGTGGAACCTCGAACCCGCCCAGGGCGAGCCAGCACGGTTTGGCTTTGAGGTCCTCAAAGTGCCCGTCGTGCTCGACACCTCGCTTCGCAGCGGCGGCGACTACGGCGTTACCGTGAGCGTGCATGAAGCCCCCGAGGCCGCCCAGCTCCTCGCGAGCGAAGTGACGATCTGGGGCGTTCCCGGAGAAGCGAGCCACGACCAGTCTCGGGGATGGGCATGTCTGCTCGGCGGCGCCATCTTCAAAGGTGAAGTACCGTGCGAACCGCCAGCCCATCGGTCGACGGCGGCGTTCTTGACACTGCCCGGCTCGTGCACCGGACCACTGAGAACTGATGTCGAAGGACAGTCATGGCCGCTCAAGTCTCTCGGAAGCGAACCCGGAGAAGTCTTCTTGCTTCAGGGCGGCTCAACCGAAGACGAACTGGCGGGCTTCGAAGGCTGCGACGCGCTGCCCTTCGACCCCTCGATCGGGCTGGAAAGCACAGAACACTCCGCCAGCACCCCGACGGGATTGAGCGCAGACGTGCATGTTCCCCAGCAGACGACGCTGGAAGCGGGGAGGCTGGGGGAGTCTGGCGTAAGGGACACGAGCGTGGCGCTGCCCGAAGGCGTTCAGCTCAATCCGTCGGCGGCAGGCGGGCTGGAAGCCTGCTCCGAGCAGCAGATCGGCTTCGAAGGCCCGCCGGGCGAAGATCCTCTTTCGCCCGGCGCACCGCCACCCCTGCGTTTCTCGAGCGAACCGGCAGGGTGCCCGGATGCCTCCAAGATAGGCCTCGTGCACATAAAGACGCCGTTGCTGGAGCACGAACTTCAGGGGGCGGTCTATCTCGCCACTCCAGCACCATTGGGCGAAGCCGGCAAGAACCCATTCGACGCGCTGCTCGCGCTCTATCTCCTCGCTGAAGAACCGGCTGCGGGCATCCGCGTCAAGCTCGCGGGCGAAACCCAACTGAACGCGAGTACGGGCCAGCTCACCAGCACGTTCCTGAACGCGCCGCAGGTTCCGTTCGAAGAATTGAGACTGGAACTCTTCGGCGGCCCGCGCGCGTCGCTCAGCACCCCAGCGTTCTGCGGCACCTACGCGGCCGACGCCTTGTTCACGCCGTGGTCCGGGACGTCGCCGGTGCAGGCATTCTCAGAACCGAACACCTTCGCGATCACGTCCGGTCCGGAAGGCAGCGCCTGTCCTTCCACCCAGCAACCATTGGCGCCCGCCTTCAGGGCCGGTTCCACCAATCTCCAGGCCGGGGCGTTCACGAACTTCACACTTCAGATCACGCGGCCCGACCAAGACCAAGCCTTGACCGGGCTAACGGTACATCTGCCGGCGGGAAACGCGGCCATTCTCGCGTCGGTGAAACCGTGCCCGGAACCGCACGCATCGATCGGAACCTGCGGCCCGGAAAGCGAAATTGGTGAAGCAACCGCGACCAGCGGCCTGGGCCCCGACCCGTACACCGTCACCGGCGGACGGGCCTACATCACAGGACCGTACCAGGGAGCTCCGTTTGGCCTCTCGATCGTGACCCCGGCTGTGGCGGGGCCGTTTGACCTCGGCCTCGTGGTCGTGCGCTCGAAGATCGAAGTCGATCCGCACACGGCCCAGGTCTCGATCACGAGCAGCCTGCCGACGGTCCTCCAAGGCGTCGGCAGACCCGCCACCGGCATACCGCTGCAGCTGCACAGAGTCGAAGTGACGGTTGACCGTCAGAACTTCGAGTTCAACCCGACGAATTGCACCCCCACCAGCATCACCGGCACTGTCACCGGCGCGCAGGGAGCAACTGCCTCCGTGTCCTCTCCATTCCAGGTCGCCAACTGCCAGAGCCTGCCCTTCAAGCCCACCCTCACCGCCCAGACCCAGGGCAGGACCTCAAAAGCGGACGGAGCCTCCTTCGACGTCAAGGTCACCTCGAGCCACGGTCAGGCCAACATCGCCAAAACGACCCTGGTGTTGCCCAAGATCCTGCCTGCGCGCCTGTCGACGATCCAGAAAGCATGTCTGGCAAAGACCTTCGAAGCGAACCCCGCCTCCTGCCCGGAAGGCTCGAACATCGGCTCTGCGATCGTCCACACCCCTGTGCTGGAGAGCTCCCTGTCCGGTCCCGCCTACCTGGTCTCCCACGGAAATGCAGCCTGGCCCGATGTCGAGTTCGTGCTTCAGGGCGAAGGCATCACACTGGTGCTCGACGGCCAGACGCAGATCAAAGGCGGGGTCACGACGTCCTCGTTCAACTCGGTACCCGATGCCCCGGTCTCCTCCTTTGAAGCGATCCTGCCAGAGGGCCCCCACTCGGCTCTGACCACAGCCCTTCCAGCCTCCGCGAAATACAGTCTCTGCGGGCAGAAGCTGATCGTGCCAACGACGCTGACCGGGCAGAACGGGGCGGTGATCAAGCAGAGCACGAAGGTCTCGGTCACGGGCTGCCACGGGGTCAAAGCCGCCACGTCCAAGAAGCTCTCGAGGGTGCAGAGGCTGAAGAGGGCTCTGGTTTCCTGTCGCAAGCGCTTCAAGCATTCGCGCGCGAGGCGCCAGAGCTGTGAAAGGAAGGCACGCAAGGCCTATCGGCCGAAGAAGCACAACCACCGGAGGGCCGCGAAGGGACACGGCCACGACACGCACAACCTGAAAAGCCGAGCTTGAGCGCGCCCCGCCCTGGGCGCTCGAGAACGCCTCGGTATGGATCCCTCTCCAGAGGCCGAGGACGCAGGACCCACGGAGGGCGCGGCGGCTGATGCTCGCCGCGCCCTCCGGGTCGGGGCGAATCGAAAAGGATTATCGGACCAATTCGCCGGTTCGACCACGATGCTCTTTCGTGGTAGCGGGCCCTAGAAATCGTGGCTTGCCAGCCGGAGCCCTCCACGTTGCTCGCCCTCACTGATCGCGCTGAGCGCGGGCACCATCTCGCTCGTGACCAGGCCGTGCTCGCGCGTCAGCTCGTCGATGATCTCGAACGAGCGCGCGGTTCGCTCGGGTGTGTCGATCGTGATCGTCAACACGGGGACATGCCGGCGAATCTGGAAGAACCTGTCGCCGTGTGGCGCATGGTCGCCGTGAAAGCCCCAGACGCCCCGCAACGTCGTCGCGCCGGCGGCGTCCGATTCGCGCAGCCGGCGGACGATCGCATGGTGCAGCGGATGCCCTTCGTGGCTGGCTGCGCTGGAGGTGTAGATCATCAGCTTCTGCCACATCGCAAGGCCCTGCTTGTCGGTGCCGGGGAGCTCGTGTGGTGCTGCGAGCATCTCGCCTTCGCGCTTGCAGACGCGCACGCGCTCCAGCGTAAGCAGCGGGTCGTGCAGCATTCCCCCGAGCTCCGGCAGGACCCGTGGGATCTTCTCGCCCGAGCCAACTGCGATGACCATCATCGGGACGTCTGCATTGCGGCCGAAGAACTTGGCACGTGCTCGGCGTCCCCGGCTCGTGCCGTCGACGCCGAGCATGACGGTCGCGCCGGCTATGCCGCGCCTGTAGAGCAGGTCGGTGACGGCCGCGAACGCAGGTACGCGATCGACGCGCTCCTGACGACCGACATAGACGGTGAGCTTGGTCGCCTCGCCGAGCTGCTCGGGCAGCTGCACCTCGCCGATCTCGCCGCTGAGCAGCCGTGCGCGCTCGAGCGTGATGAGCCCCCAGCGCTTGATCTGCAGGACCGGCTCGAGCAGCGACTCGATCCGTGCACGTGTGTCGACGGCGACCGAGACGACCGGCAGGTCTTCGGACAGCGACAGCAGGCGGTCGGTGTGAAGGTGATGCAGGCGCCCGAAGCCTTCCACACCGCGCAGCAGCGCGCTTGCCTGCAGCTGGTGCCCGCCGTACATGTCGAGCAGCTCGTCACCGAGCAGCCCGTCGGGGGTGCGGTCGCGCTCGCCGAAATAGGTCGTGAGCTTCAGGCAGTCCTCGTTCATGCGTGCGCTCCGATCGCATGTCCGAGCAGGGCTGCGCCGAAACCGACGGCGAGGCTGAGCAGGACGTTGACGATGGCCCGGGGGATTTCGCTGTCCTCGGCCAGGCGGTGGTTCTCGAGCATCCAGGTGGAGAAGGTCGTGTAGGAACCGAGTGCCGCTGTCCCGACGATCAGGTACAGATTTCCCTGTACTCCCAGGCCGGCGAGCAGGCCGAGCAGCAGCGCGCCGCTGATGTTGACCGCGAACGTGCCATAGGGGAAGCTGCGCCCGGCGCGTTCGCCGATCACCGAGTCGAGCAGAAACCTCCCGATCGCACCGGAGCCGCCGACGAGCACGACCGCCAGCCAGACCCACGCGCTCACGCGAGCACCCGCGTGCGACGCACCAGCGACGTCGCTATCCAGATCGCGCTGTATCCGGCGGCGATGCTTGCCGCCGCGTAGCCGGCCGCGAGGCCGTAGCGGTGAGCTTCGACGATCTTGAGCAGCTCGACTTGCATCGTGGAGAACGTCGTGTAGGCGCCACAGAAGCCGGTGCCGAGGAGCGGCCGGCGGTAGGTCGACTGGGGCAAGCGCTCCTGCAGGCGGGTCGCGAAGTATGCGAGCGCGAACGAGCCGGTGATGTTGATCGTGAACGTCACCCAAGGCCAGTCCGGGGCGGCGGCCGTGAAGCGCTGACCGAGCCAGACCCGCAAGGCGGCTCCCAGCGCGCCGCCGGCGAAGATCGCGGCGAGCTCCCGACGGTCAAGACGCACGGCCGACCCCTAGGATCTGAATTGCCCAGCTGGGTAGTGCCGGCACTGCAGTCCAGTGTCTCCTCTCGCGTGGAAGGTAGTTCGCGAAAGGAGCCATCAGCCCTTGTACCGGCGGCGGGCGGTTCGAGACTCAGCTAGCCGCTGCGCTTGCCGAGCCTCGCCAGGACTCCATCTGACGGTCACAACATACCGCACGGCGGTCGGAGGTAAGCCTGATGTTCGAGTCCGCAGCGGGAACGCAAGAGCCTACAACAGGCCAACCTGACGGAGGATCGACACGGAGTCTGAGTAAACGTCCTTGCGCTTGACCTTGCCTTCGTGGAAGGGAATCACGTCCATGCCGTTCCATTCGATCCGCTTGCCCGATGGCTCTGCAACGATCTCGCCGCGGCTGAGCGGCTTGACATGTGTCGCCCTGGCGGTCCACTCCTGCACCACCAGATCCTGACGCACATACAGCCTGCGCGTCTCGAATGCGAGGTCGGGCCAGGACTCGAAGATGTGGGCGATATGCGTGAGCGCCTCATCGCCCTCGGCACGCTCACCGGCTGTGTGGTTCTCGAACACCATGTCCAGTGCGTGCATCGAGCCGATCCGAGTCACATCGTGCGCGTTCCAAGCCTCGTTGTAGGCGGCGATCGTCTCGCTCAGCTGCTCGGTCGCGCTGCTCATGCCCAGCTCATCCTGCTCACGCCCAACCCATTGGCTCGTACCCACTGGTTCGGGGCGCGGAGATGACGAGCACGCTGGTGGGCTCCTCACTGTCGTTGCGGATCGTGCGCCGGTGCATCGGGTCCAAGCGCGCGAACGTGCCAGCGCGCATCCGATGGTCCTCGCCGTCGATGACCAGCGTCGGGCTGCCGGTCAGCACGAAGAAGACCTCCTCCTGGTCACGGTCGGCCTCGTCGTGTTCGGGAATCTGCTCACCTGCGGAGATGTCCACGAGGTTGATCCCGAATGCCTGCAGTTCGAGCGTGCGGCGCACCAACCGCCAGTTGCCGGCCGTCTCGCACTCGTCGCGGTGAGCGAGGGTGAAGCTCACGTAGATCTCTCGGCTTGGCAAGCGCTCATGGCGACATTCAACCGGCTGCTCGACTGATCAACAACCCGACCGCGCAGACTGCGCTGGAGCTCGCACGGTAGCAGTCGACCTGGGGCAACGGCAGAGGAGGGTTCATTTCCGATTCCCTGGCGAGAGCTCGTGGACGGCCGACGTCCGTGGCAAGGACGAGGTCGAGTCTTGGCTGAACCGAATGATCTCCACCGGCCTTCAGCATCGACCCGAGCAGGTGGTGGTGCAGGGACCGCCGTGGAACATGACGCTCTGCATGCGGAGCACCGACCACCTCGCCGGTCCAGAGGGCGAGACCGTCTACTCGAACCGCTATGTCATCTGGGGACGGATGGCATGGGGTTGATGCGCGAATACGAGGTATACGAGGACACACAAAGGCTCGCGGGCTTCGACGAGTACTTGGCGGCCAGACGAGGCGCTACCGCATAGTGGGAGCGACGAGCCTCATGTTCGTGCCCGCCGAGACGAGACGCAGACCGGCGCGGATCAGCGCCCCGGGTCGGGCGGAGCGCAGCCGGCGAGTGAGGCGCGCTCAGATCGCGTCGGCAGTCCCGGCGGGGAGGTCGATCCCCGCGAGGGCGAGCACGTCTCCGTCGGGCTGGGTATGGCCGTGGACGTGCAGGTACTCGGGATAGATGGCGCGCAGGCCGCGCATCCGGCCAATCGCGCTCAGCACAGCGAACAGCGGCCCCTGAAGCGCTCGCGGCGGGTGCGTGAAGACGATCACGTCTCGGAACTCGCGAGCGAGCAGCGCGAGCTGCAGCGGGCTGGGCAACCCGTTCGCCCCGGTGCGCCCAGCGTTGGCCAGGCCGAAGATCGTCGCGAACATGGCGTCGAAGCGCTGGCGCTGCTCGTGAGGGCCCTCGACCTCGACGAGCACGCTCGCGAAGCCCTCGCCCGCGTTCCACCAGTCGTGCGGCACGCCCGGTTTCGCCGTCGCCTCCTCGCCAGCGTTGAGCGTGCGCTCGACGCCTCCCACTCGCGTGCCGAGCATTCCGGAGATCACGAGGAAGCGCTCACTGATGCGCGGGTGAAGGTGCTCGCCGGCGACAGCGCCGTGCGGCGCGACGGTGAGGTGCCCGAAACCGCTCTCGCCAGGTGCGGCGTCCTCATCGCCGCGCAGGACGACGACCCGCTCGCCGGTGATGCGGTTCTCATAGAAGTCGCCCAAGCGTGACATCACGGCCCCTTTGACGCGGGCGCCGAAGCGTAGCCCATTGCGCTACGTTGTTCGACGCCTACGGCAGAGACCTCAAGGGAAGGAGAGGAGCCTATGACACGCATCAGGACGGTGGCGGGTTCGCTCGGGACGGCAGTTCTGCTGAGCCTATTGGTCGCGACCGCGGCAACGGCTGCGCTACCGGAATTCAGTGGCCCGTTCCCAAAAGTATTCACCTCCAAGGGAAGCAAAATATCGGTGGAAACCGCAAGTCGGATAAAGGCCACCTGCTCGGCCGCGACCAACACCGGCGAAGTAACCGGACCGAACACCGGTACGGTCGAGATCCGGCTCACGGGTTGTGGCGTGTCCACATTCAAATGCACGAGCGCTGGAGCGGCTGAAGGCGAAATCGTGACTAACACGCTCATCGCGACGCTCGGTTACCTCAATGCAGCCAAGAAAGAAGTCGGCCTCGACAACTCCGCGCCGCCCGCGAGTGGGCAGTTCGCGGAATTCTCATGCGCCGGCGTGAAAGTCGTGGTGACAGGGTCTGTGATCGGCAAGGTTGCGCCGGTCAACAAACTCGTCAAGGCTTCGAAGCCCTTCAAGGTGAAGTTCAAGCAGTCCAAGGGCAAACAGAAGCAGACCAAATTCGAAACGGGCGAAGAAGATGTGCTGAGCGGTTCCGTCAACGGTGGCAAATCCGAAGGAGCGGGCCTCAATCTCAGCGACCAGGTGATCTTCACGACATCGGTGGAAATCAAAGCCTGAGCTTGGACAAGAGATCCGCGTGACACTGGGAAGGGTCGGCAGCGGCCCTTCCCAAGCTTTCATGGCAAGCTGCCGTCGGGGCGTGAGATCATCTGATGACTGTGATGCCCGAAGCCGAGGACAGCACCCACGGGCGGTTGCGGATCACCAGCCGGCTTTCGGTTCCGCTTTCGGAGGTGACAGTGCGAACCAGCCGTTCCTCCGGCCCAGGTGGCCAGCACGCCAATGTCACCGCGTCGCGCGTGGAAGCGAGCTTCGACGTGCGTGCCTCGCCGACGCTGACAGAGGCACAGCGCGAGCGCGTGCTTGCGCGCGTCGGCCCGCGAGTCGTCGCAATCGCGCAGGACGGACGCTCGCAGGCGCGGAATCGTGAGCTGGCGCTGGCTCGATTGAGCGAGCGGCTCGCGCGGGCTCTCGCCGTCCCCAAGAGCCGCCGCGCGACCGCACCGACGTTGGCCTCGCGCGAGCGCCGCCTGGCAGCCAAGCGGCGAGCGGCCGAGCGCAAGCGCGAGCGACGTCCGCCCGAAGAGGCCTGATACCGCGATGGCCTATGACGAGGAACTCGCCAACCGCTTGCGCGAGTTGCTGGCGGAGGAGGATTCGATCACCGAAAAGAGGGTCTTCGGCGGACTCGCGTTCTTCACCAGCGGCAACATGTCGGTCAGCGCCTCGCACAGCGGGGGGCTGCTGGTCAGGATCGATTCCGCGGAAACGGACGCCTGTCTGGCACGTCCCCACGTCGAGCCGATGAAAATGGGCGGGCGCATGATGGACGGCTGGGTCATAGTCGCCCCCGAGGGGCTACGGACGAAGCGCCAGCTGGCCGCATGGGTCAAGCGCGGCCTCACGTTCGCGAAGACGCTCCCCGCGAAATAGGGCTCTGTGCGGGCGAGAATCCTTTCGGGGCTCTGGTTCTCTTGTAGGAAGCCAATCCGCTTCGACCAGAAGGGACTCCCGTCATGATCGTCGCAGCTGCCGCCCTGCTGCTCGTCTGCTGCTGTCTGTTCTTCTTCGTCGCAAGAATCCGCTCTCGTCGTGGATGACGCGCGCGCCTACCGAGCGATGATGCTGCAGGAAGCGACGAGGAGGAACCGACAGGCCGCCATCGCCACCGACGCTGCTCGGCTCCGTAGCGAGGAGCGCCTGCGGTGAGACGCTCCACCTGGTCCTGGCCAGCCGAACACGTCGTCACCGCGGCCCAGCAAGGGGATCCGCAGGCGATCTCGACTCTCGTCTCCGGTTCACATGCACACGTGCAGCGCTTTGCCCACAGCCTGTGCTCAACCCCCGAGGATGCGGAGGACGCCGCGCAGGAGGCGCTGATCATCCTGTACCGGAAGATCGGCACGCTGCGTGCCGCCGCGGCGCTGGCGTCGTGGATGTTCCAGATCGTTCGCAACGAGTGCATACGCAGATCCCGGCTCACGTTCGCCAGGACTCCACCGGCTGCAACTGTCGAGCCTTCCGCCGAAGATGCCGCCCTCGTGCGCCTGGAAATCGAACGAGTCGTTGAGTCCGTGGCGAAGCTTCCCGCCGAGCAGCGCGTTGTGCTCGTCCTGCGTGACATCCAGGGCCTGTCAGGCGCGGCCACGGCGCAGGCGCTGGGCCTCAGCCGCGCTGCAATGAAGTCTCGTCTGCACCGCGGGCGCGAGGCGGTCCGCGCACAGCTCGCAAACCCCACCAGTCCATCGGAGCACGGAGGTGCAGAAGATGTCAGCGCCTGAGCAGAGCAGCTTCGCGAGCACTTCGATCGCCCGTCACCTCATTCGTGGAGTTGTCGGCTTCGGGCTGATCGGCTCGGCGTTTGCGCTGGCCCCGAGTCTCGGTCCGGCGACGCTAGCGCTGGCGCCCGTCGGGATGATCGCGCTGCGTGGCTGCCCGATGTGCTGGACTGTCGGGCTGATCGAGACGGCCTCGGCCGGGCGGCTGCGGCGCAGCTGCACCGAGGCAGGATGCGGGCTGCAACTGCGGGGAGGGCGCCCCGGAGTCGATTAGAGAACCGCGGTCATACCGGACGGGCTGTGGTCTGCCGGTCACCGGCCGTGGGAGCCCCCACTCGGCCGCTCTCCGCCGGTCTCAGCTTGCCCGCGCCTGCTCCCACCAGCGGGACATCCCCCCGACTGCGAGTCGCCCAAGCATCCAGCCGCCTTCGACCGGGTTTCCGCGTAGATCCCGCCAGGCCCAGCCGGCTCGCTCTCGTCGTGCAGCCCATGCAGACTCCCGCTGCTCTTGCGGCGTGAGCGCGCGAAACTGGGAGCTCTGTTTGCGTGCGTAGTCCGCATCGAAGGCTCTCTGTTCCTCGAGTCCGGGCGTCCAGTCGAGGGGCGGCGCCCCGGTGGCCACCACCGACTCGAGCAGGCTCTCCAGCTCGCGGGTCAACTTCTCGGGATGCCAGTTGGCGGTGACCTTCTCGGCTCCAGCGAGGCCAAACGCCTCTCGGTGCTCCTCATTCAGGAGCAGGTCGGCAACGGCCTCTGCGAATGAGCGCGGATGGTTCGCGATCCAGCCGTTGACGCCATTGTCGACCACTTCCACTTGCGCGTTGTCGGTCCAGGGCGTCGAATTCGTCACGACCGGCACCGACAGTGCCATCGCCTCGGCGATCGCAAGGCCGAAAGACTCGCCGATCGATGACGCGCTCGCGAATACGTCGGCCGCACAGTAGAAGGCCGCCACCTGGCGTGAGTCGGTTGACGGACTCAAGCAGCGCACTCGATCGAGCACACCCAGTCGCCGGAGCTGCTTGCGTCTGTATGGCGTCGCGCCCACGAGCACGATCTGGGCCTCGGGGACCAACCTCAGCAGGTGGGGCACCATCGCGACGAGGATGTCGCCCCACTTGCGATCGTCATCACGTCCGACACGCACCACCGTGGGTCGGGCGGGATCGAGACCCAGGATCCCGTGAGCCTCCAGCCGTGACATCGCGGAGGCATGAAGCGTCTCGACGTCGACCGGGTAGTAGAGAGTGCGATAACGGCGGTGGAATGACTCCAGGTCCAGACTCGCTCGCTGTCGATAGCGCATCGCGCACATCTGGCTGATGAACAGATGCGCCGAGAACTGCTCGTTGTCGGGGCTGGGGTCTTGGCGACCAAAGACATTCGTCTCGACCAACGAATCGACGCCCGCGGCGCGACACGCCTCGGGAACGATCGGCTCGGTCCAGCCCATGCGATGAACGTGGACGACGTCGACCCCGCGCAGCAGTCGCGCGAGTCGATCGGGCTCGTCGTGGGCGCAGGACACGTCGATGTCGCGCGCCTGCAGTTCGCCGGCCCGCTCGCCCGGCTCGGTCAGAGCGATCGCGCGTGGCCTCACGCGATCGCGGTCGTGGTGAAGCGCATAGGTGACCGCAGCCTTGGCTGTGCCGCCCATGCTGAACGAGTTGCACACGACCGCCAGCTCGAGGCTCATCCCGCGCGAGCATACAAGCTCAAACCCCCGACCCAAGCGCTTGTAGACTGGACGAGTGGCGGGCGTGGGTGTGCACGGCAAGCGCTCGGGTCACGCGGCCGTTCGTCTGGAGCCGTGGGCCAAAAGGGACATTGCGCTGCTGCAGCGGATTCTCGGGGACCCCACGATGATGGGACATCTCGGGGGCCCGGAGGGCCCGGCCAAGATCGCCGAACGCCAGACGCGCTACGAGCGGCCCGACTCGAAGCAGTTCAAGATCGTCGACGCCGCAACCGGAGAGGGCGCCGGCTGGGTCGGATACTGGCATCGCGAATGGCGCGACTCCGAGGTCTATGAGATCGGCTGGTCCGTGCTGCCCGCTCACCAGGGCCGCGGCATCGCACGCTCGGCGGCCTTCGATGCGATCGCGATCGCGCGCTCGGAGGGCGCATGCCGGTTCATGCACGCCTACCCCTCGGTCGACAACGCGCCGTCCAACGCCGTCTGCCGCGGCCTCGGCTTCATGCTCCTCGGTTCAGGCCAGTTCGAGTATCCGAAGGGGCGCTTCATGCAATGCAACGACTGGCGGCTCGACCTGCTTTCAACCGGCTGAGCAGACGGCCGCGGCCCGCTGAGCTCGACTGAGGCCCGCTGAGCTCGACCGAAGCCCGCTGAGCTCGACTGAGGCTCGAGGTGCTCGACTGGCGATCGGCTGCGGCGCCAAGCGTCGGAGAATGTGGGGCGAGCGTGGGGGGTGGGGCCAAGAAGCCCCGTCTTTACAGGGCTTTTGGCGTATCCCGCGACTCGTCTAGACGGTCCACACTGCCGTCCGCGAGGACCTCGACGGTGGCTGCGATCAGGCGATCGCGGCGGTGATGGGGGGCGTCGGTGGAGCTGCTTGACCCACCGCTGGAAGGCCGAATACTGTGCATCGTGTGGGACGAAGCGATGCCCGCGTGCCCCGCGTCCGCGCCCTTGATCCTGACCTCAGCGTCCATGACCCTTCCCCTATTTCCCTCCAACATCCCTCTCCTATGTCCCTCTCTGCGCAATTCTGTCGGACCACATCGGTCTCATACTTGCCCCAACCGACGTCCGTACCGGCGTGATGAGAACACATACCTCGCTATTTGTCAAGTGGCGGTTGTCGACAAGGGCACGGCGCGACCTTAGCGCCAAGTCTTTGAGAGTGCAAGCGCTGTAGACGAATGTGAGCAGTACAGGAGACATGCCACGGCGCCGATTGGAGCACGGCAGCTCCCCAATCAGGTGTCTCACAAACAGGCGCCACGACAGAGCTTTGAACCAGTAACCACCGTCTAGACGAGACGGTGGTTACTCACGCGGGGCTCACACTGCGCGATTTCCACGAGGAGTTCGCGAGTGTTGAGGATTGCCTTCTTGCGGCGGTCGACCGAGGCCAGGCGTTGGTCACGCAGGCGCTCGTGGATGCGCTCAAAGGCGAGAGGCACTGGCTGACGAGAGTGCGACTGACGCTCTTCGCCATTCTGCGGTTTCTAGACTCAGAGCCTGGGTGGGCACGGCTGCTGGTGGTGGAGACGCCGGCAGCGGGGCTCACGACGGTAGAACATCGCGATCGCGGACTCGCTCGGCTCGCGGAGCTGCTCGAACGCGGGAGCCCCAGAGCGAGCTCATCCGATCGAGTCACACTCCAGCGCGGCCTGACGGGCGAGCTCGTGATCGGTGGCGTCTTCGCCGTCCTGCACGCCCGCATGCTCAAGCGAGTCGGCGTTCCGCTGATCGAGCTGGCGCCCTCGCTGATGTCACTGATCGTGCTGCCCTACCTCGGTCCCGAGGCGGCGAGCGCGGAGCTGACACGCAGGCCGCCCGGCACTCCGGCGCCGAAAGTGGGCCTGGAGACCAGGGCTGCATCGACCCGCGCGACCTACCGCACCGCCTTGGTTCTACGGGCCATCAGGGGCGTTCCGCGCTCGAGCAACCGCGAGATCGCCGCCGCCGCGGGACTGGGCGATGAGGGTCAAACCTCGCGGCTGCTCTCGCGTCTGCAGCGTCAGGGTCTGATCGAAAATGTGGGCCTCGGTCAGGCATACGGCGAGCCCAACGCGTGGCTTCTCACCAGCGAGGGCACGCGGGTGGCCGAGCTGATCGGCCACGAGTTCGCACGCGCCGCCTCACGGCCGCACGGCGGCCCCGTTCGCGGGAGGCCAGCATGCCAGAAATGAGCTTCGACCCGACTTCGCGCTCGCGGATATGCGCTGGCGCGGGCGATCGGGCACAGAGCGTCAGTCGGCGCACGAGCACGCAGTGCTGTGCATCGACGGCGGGCGCGCACGCCGGGACCACGGTCCCCTACCTGCGCGTAGGTCGCAGATCGGCGGCGATTGGACAGCTCCCAGAGAGCGTCCACGTCGCCCATTCAAATCGAGAGGACAAAAGGAGTAGTGGACAAGTGAGACATGTACGGATACTAGGACTCTGCCTGGCCGCGATGATGGCCGTGGCGGCGATTGGCGCGACGAGCGCGTTCGCGAAAAAATCAGAAGTGAGCTTGCTGAAAGTGTTCTCCAACTGCCCGGTGAACATGCACCCGAACGCATGCACCTACGGGAAGTCGAACAAAGAATCGTTCTATACAGCCGGCAAAGCAGTGATCCACATGGTCCACCCCGTGACTCTTCAGGGCGGACTCATCGAAGAATACAACGAAGCCGGCGAATTCACCGGCTTGGGCTTCCAGCTTCCGGAAAACGGCACCAGCATCCTGACCAAGAAGCCGCAGCCCGCTCCGAGCCTGACCGAAGGGGTCAACCCAGAACTGCTTTCACCGGCAGAAAAGGAACGCTACGAAAAATACGTAGCCGCGGGCAAGACGAAGGTCACGGCCACGATCGAAACAGCTGGCTACTACAAGCCGCAAGAAGTGGTCAACCTGGGGAACCTGCTGAACGAATCAGGCACCGCCCTGAAATTCGAGGTACAGGTCAAACTATCCAACCCGTTCCTGGGCAAGGACTGCACCGTCGGCACCAACACGGCGCCGATCAACATTGAACTCACGACTGGCCAGTCGGGCAAACTACACGGCAAAGCCGGCCATTTCAATTTCTATGAAATCGGAATGCTCGAAGTCCAAGAAAACGAACTGGTCAACAACGAATACACGTCGCCGGGCGTGACCGACTGCGGCAATGCAAACGGCGCGGATGCGGCGATAGATTCCGCGCTGGGCCTTCCATCGGCTGCAGGCGAAAACGAAACGGTGATCGCCGGCACGCTCGATCAGGCGGCAGCGGAACTCGTCGCCGAAAACGGCTACTAGGCCACTGAGCAGAACCAGCATCTGACACTCGGAAGTGTTGGGGCTCGCTACCACCAGCGGGCCCCAACCCAATCGGGCTTATCTTCAGAACGAGAGGGAGACGTGACATGAAACGCATCAGGAGCGGTGGCGCCGGTCTTGCAGCGCTACTCATCGTGAGCGCGCTTGCGGCGACCAATGCCTCCGCATTCGCGCCGCCCGAAATTGGGCAGTGCAACAAAGTCGCGGTTGCCAAATCGGGCAAATTCAGTAGCGCCAGCTGCATCAAGGAAAAGAAGGGCGGCAGCTACGAATGGGTCCCCGGAGCGGGCACGGCGGCAAAGTTCAAGACGACCGGCGGGGCAGGGACGCTCGAAACGGTGAACGGAACGACCGTGACGTGCAAAACGGAGGAAAGTGGCGGTGAATTCAACGGGACCAAAACGGTGACGGGGGTCGTGGTCAAGTTCACCGGCTGCAGCTCCGCGGGTCTGACGTGCGGAACCGTCGGGGCCAAAGAAGGCGAAATCGTGACGAATCCGCTGGAAGGCAGGATCGGCTTTGAAAACAAAGCGAAAAAGAAGGTAGCATTTGATTTGTTTCCGACGGCGGCGGACGGCGGGCTGTATGTGACATTCAATTGCAGCGGGGCCCTCCACATCACCGTCGGCGGGTCCGTCTTGGTGAATATCAAGTCCGACAAGATGCTCAGTTCGCTGACCCTAAAATATTCAGCAAAACGAGGGATTCAGAAACCGGTCAAATTCGAAGGCGAACCGGAAGACGTATTGATCTCTGAAATCAACGGCAAGAAACCGGAACAGTCTGGGATCACGATCACCACTACCCAGACGAGCGAAAGCAAAGAAAAGCTGGAGGCCAACGCGGTCTTCTAGGACTGCTCGCAGCGATGCACCGCGTGGGGCCCCGACGGCCCCACGCACATCGTTCGAGCCCGTCCTGGTGCCCCGACTAGCCCCGGATGATGAGCGAGGAACGTTGCCGCACCATTACGACCCAGATTCGGAAGCGACCGTTGGCGGAGTGAGCGCTACGAGTCGCCACCGGCACGATTGGCCAGCTCGCAAGGCCGAGGCCGCCGTGCCAGACGTCCCGCGGTTGGGGCTGAGCGTGCCGCGCTGGGCGCACCGTCTGCCCGCAGCGCTGCTGCTCGTGGCGGCCGCTCTGGCTTTGCCCTGCGCGTCGGCGCTCGCGCTGAGCCAGCGCGGACACGTGTTTCAGTCCTCCTTCGGCGCGCCGGGCGCGGGCACCGGCGAGCTCTCCGATCCAGCGGGTGTAGCGGTCAACGAAGCGACCGGCGACGTCTACGTCGTGGATCGCGCCAACAATCGGGTCGAGCGGTTCGGCGCGAAAGGCGAATTCATCGCCGTATGGGGCTGGGGCGTTAAGGATGGCAAGGACGAATTCGAGGTCTGCGAAAGCGGCTGCCAGGCGGGGATAGCGGGCGTCGGCAAGGGCCAGCTGAGCGCGCCCGAAGGGGTCGCGGTCGATAACTCCACCAGTACTGGCGATCCATCTCAAGGCGATGTCTACGTCGTCGCGGATGCCCGTTCCGAACACAGCCACCTCGCGAAGTTCACTGCCGCCGGGCTACCCCTCACTCCGCTCAAACAGGAAGGCGACGAAGCGAGATGGGAAGGCGCCCTCGATGGGGTGGCGGTCGACGGCAGCGGCAGGTTGTGGGTGTATCGGGGCATCGAAGCCGAAGGGATCGTCGAACGCTTCAGCGACGCTGAAAAGAACGCCTACGAAGAACCCAGCCTCGAAGCCGGCGTGCTGTGCCCGAAACCGGGCTTTGCCGTCGATCGCACGGGCGTGACCGTATACGTGGATCACGAACGTGAAGACCGCGAAGGCTTCTGTCCTGCGGAAGAAGGGGAGACTCCTCGCCCCGTCGTCGCTGCGAAGCTCGGCGTCGAACCGGAACTGCTGAGCACGCTGCTGCCGGCGCTCGACCCCTTGCAGACCGCCGCGGTCGCCACGGAACCGTCGAGTGGCGACGTCTACCTTGCCAACGGCGAAACCATCGCCGCCTTGACTGCCTCCGGGTCTGTGATCCAGAGCCTGTCACTGCCCGGGTCTGGCGCGCTCGTGGGCGGTATCGCCTTCGACGGAGACGGGGACCTGTACCTAACCGACTCCACAGAGGGCAAGGTCGATGTCTTCGAACCCGCGCCGGCGGCCAAGCCGCAGGTGAGCGGCCTCTCGGCGCACGACCTGACGCCCACCTCGAGCGAACTGAGCGCGCACGTCGACCCGGGCGGATCGGACACGCACTACTTCTTCGAATACGGCACCGCCGACTGCGCGAGCGACCCCGCCGGCTGTGCCAAGCAGCCCGCGCCGCCAGGTGCCGACATCGGCTCGTCGTTCGGCGATCAGGACGTCAGCGTCGAATTGCAGGGCCTCGCGCCGGGCACGACTTATCACTACCGCCTGATCGCGGTCAACGAACACGGGCAGGCCGAAGGGGCGGAAACGTTTGGCACGATCACGACTCTGCCGAGCGCCGAAGGCCTTCTGCCCGACGCGCGCGCCTGGGAGATGGTCTCGCCGCCGGAAAAGGACGGATCGGGGATCGAACCACTGCGCAACGAAGGCAGCCCGATCCAGGCCTCCCAAGACGGCAACTCGATCGCCTACGTCGCGAACGGGCCGATCGTCCCGGAACCCGAAGGCGTCCGCGCGCCCTACCCGACCCAGGCGATCGCGACGCGCAGCTCGAGCGGCTGGTCCTCGCGGCAGATCGTGACGCCGCGCACAAAGGGCGAGGGATTCATCCCCGGCGAAGCCCCGGAGTACCGCCTGTTCTCAGAAGATCTGGGCCTCGGGGTGGTGCAGCCGGACAACCAGGCGGCCGTGGAACCGCTCGAACAGCCGCCCCTCGCGCCTGAAGCGAGCGAAAAAACGATCTATCTGCGTGACAACGCCACCGGCCAGTACCTGCCGCTCGTAACAGCCGCCGACGACACAGCGGGCACGAAATTCGGACGCAAGCTCGAATTCATCGATGCAACGCCAGACCTCAGCGATGTCGTCTTCTCCTCCGAAGTGTCGCTGACGCCCGAAGCTGGGCCTGGCCTATATCAGTGGCGAGCGGGACAGCCGCTCGAGCTCGTCAGCGTGCTGCCCGATGGGCAGGCGGCGCTCGAACCGGCGCTTGGGGCTGAAAGCCACAACGTCAGGGGCGCCATCTCCGCCAACGGCCAGCGCACCTTCTGGACCGGCGAAAGCGAAGTCCAGAACGGGGAAGAAACCGAAACGGTGCGTCATCTCTACATGCGTGACACGGCTACAGGTCGGACGCTGCAGCTCGATGCTGCCGTGGCGCCGATCGCAGAACCGGGCGAAGAAGAAAGCGAAGTAGGGTTCCAAGCTGCGAACAGCGAAGGCACGAAGGTCTTCTTCAGCGACACGGCACGCCTGACCGAGGACTCGAAGCTCGAACCGGCGCCGGGCGCACCCGCCAATCCCGCCGACCTCTACGAGTGTGAAATCGTCGAAGAAGGCGGCCTTCCGACCTGTCGCCTGAGCGATCTCACCGCCGATCGCAATGCGGGCGAAACCGCCGAAGTGCTCGACCTCGTGTCGGGGATCAGCGAAGACGGCTCGTATCTGTACTTCGTCGCCAACGGAGCCCTCGCGCCCGGGGCGAGCGACGGCGATTGCACCCGCACCAATACCGAAACGCCTCCTCCAGACGCGAGCTGCAACCTCTACATGTGGCACGAAGGGACGCTGAGCTTCGTCGCGACGCTCTCCGATGAAGATGGGCCCGACTGGGGACGCTCGGAAGCCTCCGTCGAGGGGCCCTCTCCGATCGAGCCATCGCCCGATCTCTCGGATCTGACGGTCAGGGCCTCGCCCAACGGGCAGTACCTGGCGTTCATGTCCGACCGCCCACTGACGGGCTACGACAATGTCGACGCGAACCCCGCGGCCGGCGGGGCGCGCGACGAGGAGGTCTACCTGTTCGACGCGCGCTCGAAGCTGATCGTGTGCGCCTCCTGCGATCCGACCGGAGCGCCCCCGCGCGGGGTGTTCGACGCGCAGGCCGCCGATGAAGGTCTCGGTTTGCTCGTCGACCGCCGGCAGGACTGGGCCTACAACCCGAAAACCGCCGCTCCGACGGATCATTGGCTGGCGGGCAGTGTCCCCGGATGGACGCCGCTGGGCGTCTCCAGCGCCGCCCAGGCGCTGCGCCAGCCGCGCTACCTGTCCGACAGCGCGCGCCTGTTCTTCGACAGCGCCGACGCGCTAGTCGCGCAGCAGATGGGCCGCGAAAGAGAAGAGACGGTCGCTGGCCAGCCGGCCTCGGTGGGTGTCGAGAACGTGTACGAGTACGAGCCCGGAGGCCTCGGCAGCTGCCAGCAGCAGCGTGGCTGCATCGCGCTGATCTCCTCTGGAACAGCGGCGCAGGAATCGGTCTTCGTCGACGCGAGTCTCGACGGTGACGACGCCTTCTTCGTGACCGCGCAGCCGCTTGTGGCGGCCGATCAGGATACGAACTTCGACCTCTACGACGCGCGGGTGTGCACCGAAGCCTCGCCCTGCCTGGCCTCACAGCCCCACTCCAGCAACTCCTGCGAAAGCAGCGACTCGTGCCGGCCCGCTTCGCCGCCCGCCTCCCCGCCGGGACCGTCGGGCACCGCGACGTTCTCGGCGCCCGCCGTGACGATCGCGCGCCCGCCGACGCCCGAGCCGAGCGCTGTGAAGCCAGCCGCGAAACCCCTGACCCGGGCACAGAAGCTCGCGAAGGCGCTGAAGACGTGCAGGACGCGCTGGAAGCATTCGCGGGGCAGACGCGTGCTCTGTGAAAAGAGGGCGAGGAAGAGCCTCTCGGGCAAGCGGGCAGGTTCTCACCACAGAAAAGGCGCTGCCAACGCCGGAAAGAAGAGGCGTTGATGCCCCGGCAGCGCCTTCGGCGAACCGGTCCGTCTGCGCTGCTTGCGCTCCTCGCCCTGCCCGCCCTGGGCCTGGGCACGGGCGCGGCATACGCTGCTCCTGCGTCTGCGCCGACGCCGTGGTGGCACCTGTCCGCTGGGTCTGCCCCAACCGTGCTGCGACCGGGCGATCACGATGACGTCGTGCTCGCGAGCGCCAGCAACCTGGGCGACGCCGACGCAGAGGGAAGCGCGGCGCCGATCGCGATCAGCGACCAGCTGCCTGCGGGCCTGATCGCCAAGTCGGTGCAGCTCGTCTCCTCGGTCGAACACCAGGAAGGCGACTGCGAAGCGCTGCCCGCGCTGCGATGCACCTTCTCGAAGGTCGTGCAGCCCTACGTGTTGCTGCAGCTCAGGATCGTCGTCGAAGTCCCGGCCGGCCTCGCGCCGGGGCAGCTGCAGAACCGGATGGAAGTGCAGGGCGGCGAAGCGGCGGACGCCTCGCTCGCCTCTGCTCTGACGGTCGCAGACGAACCGACTCGATTCGGTGCAGAACATGTCGAACTCGATCCCGAAGGGCAGAGCGGCGCTGCGGAAACGCTCGCCGGGAGGCATCCGTTTCAGTTGACGACCACACTCGACTTCAACCAGACGCTCGAACCGGAAAGCACCGAACCGGCCGCGCCGGCCCTGCTCAAGAACCTGCATTTCACGCTTCCCCCCGGTCTGATCGGCGACCCGCAGGCCACGCCGAAGTGCTCGAATCTCGACTTCTCGACCCTGTATGTGAAGGACACGAATCTGTGTCCGACCGACACCGTGGTGGGGGCGGCGTCGGTGACCCTGCATGAACCAGCCAACGCCGGCTACGTAACCGTCCCCGTCCCTCTCTTCAACCTGACCCCCGCACCCGGCGAGCCCGCCCGTTTCGGCTTTGAGGCCTTCAACGTCCCAGTGGTGCTCGACACCGCGGTCCAGACGGGCGGCGACTACAGCGTCCAGGTCAACGTCGCCAACGCCACCTCGGCCGCGCAGGTGCTCGGCAGCCAGGTGACCTTCTGGGGCGAACCGGGCGATCCGCGCCACGACGGCTCGCGCGGCTGGGACTGCATCGCCGGCGGTGGCGACGCCCCCGAAGGCCAGAGCTGTGAAGCGCCCGATCCGCGTCCAACGGTCCCCTTCCTGACGCTCCCGACCTCCTGCGAAGGCCCGCTCACCGCGACGCTCAGCGGCGACTCCTGGTCAGGTGAGCAGCTGCAGGGGCAGGCGAGCATCCACGCGCTTGAAGGCTGTGGCGACTTGCCCTTCGCCCCGAGCATCGACGTGGGCCCCGATGTCCACAGCGCGAGCACGCCCACGGGCCTCGAGGTGGATTCGAAGGTCCCCCAGGATGGCCTCTTGGGTGCGGGCGCACGAGCCAGCGCAGACGTGCGCGACAGCACCGTCACGCTGCCCGTGGGCGTCGAGCTGAGCCCCTCGGCCGCCAACGGCCTCCAGGCCTGCTCAGAGCAGGAGATCGGTTTTAAGGGCTTCAACGGCGAACGGCAGATCGATGAATTCACGCCCTCTGCCCCCAGCTGCCCAGAAGCCTCAAAGCTCGGCCTCGTGCACATCAAGACTCCGCTTCTGGAACATGAACTGCAGGGGGCGATCTACCTCGCGACGCCCGCCCCCAACGGCGAAGTGGGA
This sequence comes from uncultured Solirubrobacterales bacterium, assembly GCA_963706765.1. GTDB lineage: Bacteria > Actinomycetota > Thermoleophilia > Solirubrobacterales > Solirubrobacteraceae > Palsa-744. The sequence goes on from OY970168.1 coordinate 2,041,335, forward strand.
AACAATCCCTTCAACAGCCTCGCGGCGCTCTACCTCATCGCAGAAGAACCGGTCTCGCGCGTGCTGGTCAAGCTCGCGGGCGAAGTCTCGCTCAACGAAGAAACTCTTCAGGCGACGACGACCTTTGCCAACACGCCCCAGGTCCCCTTCGAAGAACTGCGCCTCGATCTGTTCGGGGGGCCACGGGCCTCGCTGTCAACGCCGCCCCACTGCGGCGCCTATCAGCTGGGCGCGAGCATCACCCCGTGGTCTGCTCCGACTGCGAGCGAGGTTCAAAGCGCCCCCGAAGAGCTCTCGATCACCGAAGGCGCCGAAGCAAGCCCCTGTCAGGACCCAGAGCCCTTCGCTCCGGGATTCAGCGCCCAGGCGCTCAGCACCCAGGCGGGAGCGTTCACGCCATTTACGCTGACGATCGCCCGCCGCGATCAGGACCAGGCGCTGAGCGGCGTCTCGGTGAAGCTTCCCCCCGGAGCCGCGGCGCTTCTCTCTGAAGTCACCCCCTGCCCCGAACCGCAGGCCTCTGAGGGCTCCTGCGGCCCAGAAAGCCTGATCGGCCACGCGCGCGTGAGCGCCGGCCTCGGTTCCGAACCCGTCTCCCCGCCAGAAGGTGAGGTGTTCATCACCGGCCCCTACAGGGGAGCCCCGTTTGGCCTCTCGATCGTGGCCCCAGCCGTCGCAGGGCCCTTCGATCTCGGAAACGTGGTCGTGCGCTCGAAGATCGAGGTCGACCCCCACACAGCCCAGGCCTCGATCCAAAGCGAACCGCTGCCCACGGAGCTCAAGGGCATTCCCTTGCAGCTCAAAGACATCACGGTCTCGGTCGATCGCCCGAACTTCGAGTACAATCCCACGAGCTGTGCCCCGATGAAGGTCGAAGGCACGCTTCAAGGCGCAGAAGGTCAGAGCCACACCGTCTCCTCCCCCTTCCAGGTCGGGGGCTGTCAGAACCTCCCGTTCAAGCCGATCGTGACAGCCCAGACCCAGGGCAAGACCTCAAAAGCAAACGGAGCCAGCCTGTCCTTGAAGTTCGCCTCGGCCAAAGGCCAGGCGAACGTCGCCAAAACGGTCCTGACGATCCCAGCGATCCTGCCGGCAAGGCTCTCGACGATCCAGAAAGCCTGCCTGGCAAAGACCTTTGAAGCAAACCCAGCCTCCTGCCCGGAAGGCTCAGACATCGGGCAGGCAGTGGTCCACACCCCGGTCCTGAAGAGCCCCCTCACCGGTCCGATCTACCTGGTCTCCCACGGCAACGCCGCCTGGCCAGATGCAGAGCTCGTGCTTCAGGGCGAAGGCATCACGGTGATCCTCGACGGCCAGACGGCGATCAAGAAAGGCATCACGACCTCCTCCTTCCAGGCAGTCCCAGATGCTCCCTTCTCAAGCCTTGAAGCCTCCCTGCCCGAGGGCCCGCACTCGGCCCTGACGACGAACCTGCCCGTCAAGGCCAAATACAGCCTCTGTGGGCAGAAGCTTCAGATCCCGATGGTCCTCACAGGCCAGAACGGCGCGCCGATCGAACAGAAGACCAAGGTCTCGGTGCAGGGCTGTGGTGCTGTCAAAGCCACCAAGGCCAAGAAGCTCACGCGCGCGCAGAAGCTGAAGAAGGCGCTTGCCTCCTGCCGCAAGCGCTTCAAGCGCTCGAAGGGCAGGCGTCGGGGCTGTGAAGCCAAGGCACGAAAGGCTTTTGGGGGAAAGCGCCGGACACATAAGACCGAGCGGGCGAAGGAGTAGGCTCTTTGGGCGCACGTAGCGGTTCGGATACAGAGCTTGAGCGCTTTGCCCTAAGCGCTCAGGGACGCCTCGGTATGGACTCCCTCTCCACAGGCCGAGGATCACAGCACCGGGGCGCGGCCCAATGGCCAAACACCAGGGCTGCGCTCCGGTGTGCAGATGCCTTGCGAGGCAGTTTCGTGTCTCCGGGGTAGTCTCGATGGTGCCGAATGCGGCGCTTCGCATGCACGATCCCCATTCGCTCCGACGCTTCGAGGTTGCTCAGGATCGCGGGAGCACCTACGAGCGAGCCCTGTCAGAGCTGCGCGCAGGCGGCAAGCAGAGCCACTGGATGTGGTTCGTGTTTCCCCAGATAGCCGGTCTCGGGCAGAGCTCGATGTCGAGGACATACGCGATCGCATCGCTGGCCGAGGCGAGCGCATACCTCAAGCATCCCCTCCTCGGCCGGCGGTTGATCGAGTGCACGCGCGTCCTCGCCGAGCTCACCGGACGGACTGCAGAGGACATCTTCGGGGCGGTCGACGCCATGAAGCTTCGATCGTCGATGACGTTGTTCGCATCGGCCGCGCCGGATGAGCCACTGTTTCGTCGCGTCCTGTCTGACTACTTCGACGGGCGGCCCGACCCGGCCACTCTCGCCCTTCTGCGTGAGGAGCGGCCTGGGGCGCCGATGCTCAGCGAGCCCGTGGGGGAGTGACCTTCAGCTTCACCGCGAGCGCAGACTCGATCTGGTCGATCAGCGTCGACCCCGACGGCGTCGGTGCGGCTTCGAGCGGCGGCTCTCGCCGCCCGCCGATCGTCAGCTGAACGAGGCCACAACCGGCGGGATCGACTTCGGCGACCGCCAGCGGTCTCGCGCTCGCTCGCACAGCAAACGCCAGCCGGACGACGATTCCAAAGTCGGCAGGACAGCTGCGCAGGCCGGGTTGGGCGACGGGCAGGCTGTTGAGCAGCGCGACGACGCGATCGACCCTCCTCGACGAGCCTACTGTCAACGGCCGCTGCCTTGGCTGACTGCTCTTGATACTGCTGTGCACGCTTATCCGAACGAGGTGGCTACCCGACGGGATCTGCTCGGAGGCGGGGCGCGGCGTCAACCAGACCACCTGCGAATCCGCTCGCACCGCTGTCGATCCGTCCGCCAGCCCGGCGACAGCCACGACGAGCCATCGGGTGCTCAGCACCCCGTCGACCGGCGCCCAGGCGAAGCCCTCGGATTCCAGATCGGTGACCCCATGCATGCCGGCGGTGCTGAAGAACGCTCGCGAGGACCCCGCGGGAGGATGCGATGTGACGTATGCGAGCACAGCCGCGCTGGTGCCTGGCACGACCCACCACGTGTGGTCGTCGACGACATTCGGAGTCGCCGGGGCGCCCTGAGCAGCGCGCGCGAGCAGCCCCCCGTCGCCGGCCGGCTCGACCGCGGACGGCGTCGCGCCCGCGGGAAGCGACAGCGTGGTCAGCAACCAGGCGGCGTCGGCGCGGGCTGCCGATTCGTTCGTCGAGGCGCTGGCGGGGATCTCCGGCGTCGTGCCCTGCGCCGCAGCCGTGCCATCGGCGCGTGCCCCGAGGCCGGGACCCTCAACCGCTGCCGCCAACGCCGCGAGCGCCAGAACCAGTACTCCGAGCATCCGCACGATGCGAGCCATGCACCCACTCTAGGTCCACGCTCGCGAGCTCCCTGCCGGCAGTACGTCTCGTTCAGCGACGTAATGGGAATAAGACTCAGTCTTATGATAGGTTGCCGAGCCGAACCGCCCGAGCCGACAAGCCCACTTCCGAGGTCCCGACCCCGCCATGAACTCCGTCCTTCGCATCTCCGCGCTCTGCCTGTGCTCCGTGCTCGTGTGCGTGGTGTCGCTCACGGGCTGCGGCGCGAGCTCGTCGCCGTCCTCGTCGGCACGTTCGTCCGGCGGCTCGACGGGCGCCAACCAAGACAAGTTCGACGTCGTCGCCGGTGAGAACTTCTGGGGCAGCATCGCCGCGCAGCTCGCCGGCGATCGGGCGAGCGTCAGGAGCATCATCGTGAACCCGAACACCGACCCGCACGAATACGAACCGACGGCTCGCGACGCGCGAACGATCGCGCTCTCTCAGATGGCGATCGTCAATGGCATTGGCTATGACCAGTGGATGTCACACCTGCTCGCCGCGAGTCCGGCGAAGGGCCGGGTCCTGCTCACCGTCGGCGACCTGCTGGGGCTGAAGGATGGCGACAACCCCCACCAGTGGTACTCGCCGGCGAGCGTTCAGAGGGTGATCGAGGCGATCGTCGCCGACTACGACCGGCTCGATCCAGCCGACAGGGCCTACTTCGCGCTGCGCAAGCAGGCGCTCGAGACACAGGGGCTTGCTCGCTACAACCAGCTGCGCAGCGAGATACGCGACAGATATGCGGGGGTGCCGGTCGGGTACAGCGAGAGCATCTTTCAGCCGCTCGGCGAAGACCTCGGTCTGAAGCTGCTGACGCCCTATGGCTTTGCGAAGGCCATCGCCGAGGGAACCGATGTCAGCGTGGCCGACAAGCAGACCGTCGATCGCCAGGCGCAGGATCGCGAAATCAGGGTCTGGGTGTTCAACAGCCAGAACGTGACCCCGGATGTGCAGCGCGTGAGCTCGCTGGCGAAGGCCGCGGGTATACCGGTGGCGACCGTCACCGAGACGCTCTCACCGGCGACCGACAGCTTCGAGCAGTGGCAGGTGGCTGAGCTCGAAGGCCTGCTGGCGGCGTTGCATAAGGCGACTGGCAGGTGAGCCAGCGGACTGTGGGAGCCCTCGAAAGGGCGACTACCGCCTCGACCGACCTCGGGCGATGCGCAGCGCACGAAGCCTTCCGCACGCGGCGCATCACGCCCAGGAATCCGAGCGCTGGAGGCCGGGCTCTGCCCTCAGCGCTCGCAGTGCCTACGAGAGCCTGACAGTGATGGCTTCTTTTTTGGTTTTCCCGAGGAAGTCGACATTACCGTTCAGGGCGATGCGTTCTTTCGATCCGGGTTTACCGAGACCGCCGGACGGGAAGCCCTTGAACTGCAGTTCTCCGTTGGCGGCCGTATCGGAGATCACGGGGGACAGCTTTCCTTCCCACGTTCCGATCACTGCAGCGCCACACCTCACTTCCAGCCGGATGTTCTTGAGTTCGTCGTTCACCCCAGGGACCAGGGCCGATGGCCACGGCATGGTCTTGCCAGTCAAGGTGTTGCCGGCTGCGCACGCGGGCGTGGCTTTGCAAGCGCCGCTGAATGAAGTGATTGAGTCAGTCCCGGCGCCCGCGGCTGGATTCGAGACGCTGCCGGTGAACTTCACGGTACAACCGATTATGGCGGTGATCCGGTTCCCGACCGCGGTTTCGAGATTTACCTTCTGTCCTTCTCCACCATTGGCGGCGTCGTCAGTCGTGACTTCAACGGCGGCGGCGCCTTTGCCGATTTCCTTACCGTTTTCAAACCAGTGCGGTTCCTTGCAGGCCTTCTTCTCGGGAGCGTCAGCATTCGAGCCGCCTTTGGCTTTGGGGCAGCCGGCCAAGAGCTCTATTTCCGATTCAGGCACGTCGACGGTCGTGACCGTCTCACCAGCTTTGGACCATTTTGAGCTGGACTGTGGTTCTTCGGAGTTCACGGCATACGTTTCCAGCAGCTCAGTATGCTTGTGTTCGAACTCGCTGGGTGTGTTTTCCAGCTCTTCATTCGTGTTGTAGACTTGGGTGAATTCGTTCGACATCGTGTTGACGGGTGTGATGGTCGAGATGACGCCATCGTCGCCGCCGGTCTTTTCTGGCGAGTACGCGGCCCCTTCCTTGCATTCCCCACCCCGACCGCGATGGTGAGCAGCCCACCGCAATTGAATTCGGCAAACCTGGCCGCTTTCTTCGCGGGGGTCAGGAGCAGGCCCACCTCGGCCGCGCTCTTTTCGATGAAGCCCAGGTTGCCATTCAGGTTCTGCACATCGATTTCGCCTTCGGCGGAGCTGTTCGAGCATGGCACTGAACCAAGCAGCTTGCATCCGTGAAAGGCGGCCGACACGTTCGCGACGTTCTTAGAGCCGGACGTTTCACCATGCTCGGCGCCAGATTCACATTCCACTTCTGAGCTCAGCACTTCAGGTTCCGGTTCGCCTCCCTTACAGGCGTCGCCCGGTGGTTCGCGCTTCGCGCTTTCGCAGATGAGATAGGCGGCGCTCAGAACGCTGGCGCCACTTCCTCCAGTGAATGACCTGCCGCTGAGGACTTCCGTCCCCTTGCGCCATTCGTAGGCGCCCGTTCCGGCTGGCTTGGCTTTTTCCGTGCAACCGTTATCTACGTACTTGCCTGTGCCTGCCTTTTCATAGCACTGCCCCCATTCGGGGGGCCCCGGCGAGGGCGCTCGTCGTCGCGATGACGGTGATTGCGAGCACGGTCACCAGACCGGCGCTCAGCAATCTTGATATGTCTCACTTGGCCACGGCTCCTTTTCCTCTCCACAATGATCAGACGAGATGATTGGACCGCAAAACCCTCGACGTCTTGTCATCCACGCGGTAGCGCACGTCCACGCGCTCGGCGTCAGCCGCCGAGCTGCGTTGCCCCTGGCCCGCTCTACCTCTCCCGGTGTGCCCCCCGGTCGTCTGCCTGGCGCCATCCTGGCAAGCGGCTATCCGTGGCGCGGATTAGACCACCGGCCAGTCGACATGTCAAGCACGAGAAAGCGCTCGCAATGACGCGGGTGCGGTGGCTATCGCGGATGTGAAGAGGCTGTGGTGTCCCGGCGAACGGAACGCGGGCGCCGGAGCAACGCCCGCGTCTGGCACGCGGCCGCTGGAGCGCGGCCGGCTGTGCCTAGGCGTCGCGTCGCGTCGCTCAGGCCCGTGCAGAGGCCCGGCGGCGCCGAGAGCGGGCGTTGGACCGATGGTGGCGATCGTTCGCCCCACCAGGCCCGGTGCGCCTCTCGCTGGGTCGCTCCTTCGATGCTGGGTCGCCCGACCCCAGTTCGTGAGCGAGTCCGAGCTTGCGAGCGAGCTGGCGCACTTCGTTGCGCTCGGCCTCGGTCACGAGCGTGATCCCGATCCCGGTGCGACCGGCGCGGCCGGTGCGCCCCACCCTGTGGACGTAGACCTCGTGATCGCCGGGCGGATCGAAGTTGATGACATGCGTTATCCCGTCGACGTCGATCCCCCGTGCCGCGACATCGGTGGCGATCAGGGTGTCGATCCGTCCCGACTGAAAGCGCGCCAGCGCCTGTTCGCGCTGACGCTGGGACTTGTTGCCATGAATCGCGGCGGCGCTCACGCCGTTGCCGGCGAGTCGCTTCACCAGGCGGTCGGCTCCGCGCTTCGTGCGCACGAACACCAGCGCGAGCTCGCGCTCGCGCTCCAGCTCGGACATCAGCGCGTTGACACGACCGTCACCGCGGACCGCGACGAACCGGTGCTCGATCTCTGCTCTTGCCTGCGCGCCCGACGGGCCGTGCTCGCGGACCAGCGGCTGACGGGTGTAGCGCGCCGCGACGCGCCCGGCCGCGCCGTCGAGCGTGGCCGAGAAGAACAGCGTCTGGCGGTCTCGCGGGCAGGCTGCGACGATGCGATCGACCGCGGGGCGAAAGCCCATGTCGAGCATGCGATCGGCCTCATCGAGCACGAGCAGTCGAATCTGCTCGAGCGTCACCGCCCGACGCTCGAGCAGATCCTCGAGTCGTCCCGGAGTGGCCACGAGGATGTGCGATCTCGCAGCGGAGCTCGCCTGCTTGGCGATCCCCACGCCGCCATAGACCGCGGTCACGCGCAGAGCGCGCGAGTGAGCCACGTCGCGTATCTCATCGACGATCTGGCTGGCGAGCTCGCGGGTCGGCGCCAGCACGAGCGCAGCCGGGCGGGGGCCGGTCGAATCGATGCGGTCGGCCATCGGGATGCCGAAAGCGAGGGTCTTGCCGGATCCGGTGGGCGACTTCACGAGCACGTCGCGACCGGCGAGGACATCGGCCACCACCAGTCGCTGGACCGCGAAGGGCTCGGCGATCCCGCGTCGGGACAGCGCAGCCACCACAGCGCTCGAGACGCCGAGATCGGCGAAGGACTTCTTTGACATGCGCAACTCCTTCTGGGCGGCTTCCGGTGCCGCGTACGGTTCAGGGAAAGGCTGTGCTGACCCGAACCGCCGCTCTGCGGTACTCAAGCGAGCTGCCTCGCGGCCGACGGCGTCGACCGATGGCACAAACCTAGCAGGCGCGCAGGCACGGCCCGGATGGCGCCCTTGCAGGCCGCCCGCCCCCGCGTGGAGCGGCGGGCGCGCGGCGAAGCATGGCTAGGCGGTGTGTGACCTGCGCGCCTGGCCGAACGTGACGAGGCGTTTGCGATCCTCGTCCCAGAGCTTGAGCATCACTGCGCGGAGCCCATCCCAGAGCGAGAGCGTCGGCACGCTGTGGAAGATCGGGTTCTCCTCGTGGGCGCGCTGAAGGTTGTAGTTGGGGATGCGCGCGCTCAGGTGATGGACGTGGTGGTAGCCGATGTTGCCGGTGCAGAATTGAAGCACCCGCGGCAGCTTCAGATACGAGCTGCCGCGCAGCGCCGCGTCGGCGTAGCTCCACCCCTTGCCGGTCTCCCAGTAGGCGCCCTCGAACTGGTGCTGGACGTAGAACAACCAGATGCCCACCGATCCCGCCAGAAGCGCGGGGATCCCCGCGACCAGCAGGTAGTCGCGCCAGCCGATCAGCCAGCAGAGCCCTCCGACGAGCACCGCGAGCGCGGCGTTTGTGGCAAGCACGCTGCGGCGCATTCGCGGGCGCGCCCCGCGCGCCACGATGCGGGGGCCGATGACCATCGCGATCAACGGGCCGAGACCGAACATCATCAACGGATTTCGCGTGAGCCTGTATGCCAGGCGTCCGCGCCAGGGGAGCGCGTGATATTCGCCGACGGTCAGCGTGCGGATGTCTCCCACCCCGCGCCTGTTGAGGTCGCCGGAGGTTGCGTGATGGACCGCATGGTCGTGTCGCCAGCGTAGAAACGGCGAATACAGCAGTAGGCCCAGCGCCATGCCCAGCCACGCGTTCGCACGCCTCGACCGCATGAACGAACCGTGCGAGCAGTCGTGAAAGATGATGAAGGTGCGCACGAGCAGCGCGGCGGCTGGAACTGCGAGCGCAATTGCCAGCAGGAGCGAGACTTCGAGCGCGAAATACATCGCCACCGACAGCGCCAGGTAGGGCACGACCGACGTCGCTATGTCAGCCAGCGCTCGGCCGCGGTGGGCTTTTGCGTAGGGAGCGAGCGTCTCCCGCCAGAACGCACCGTCGGCTGCGGTCGCGTGGGCCTGGGGTTCGAGGCCTCCGCGGTGCGCCGACCCGCGCCCCTGTGTGGCCGCGGTCGAATCGGGTGATATCTCGGTGGGGAGCGTCAGCTGTCCTATCCTGCGGGCGGCCGGTGCTTCCGGCGCGTGCGATCCCCCCGGTCGCCCGATCAGCATACCCGATGGAGCACACGACAGAGCGCCGTCCGTGCCAGCGCCGGTGCAATCGGCGCCGTCCTCCCGCTGCTTGCGCGTGGTTAACAACGCCCGCCCGCCGCTCGCGAGTGGGAAATCGGCGCCCATGTGCCGCGGACGGCGGAGCCCATCGGGTGCGAGCGCTAATCTGAGTGTATGGCTTCGACTCAAGCGGATCGTGCGGCCGAGAGGCGTAACGAAAAACTCGAGGAGATCCAGCGTCAGGTCAAGGAGGGCTCGCTGAAGATCCGCAAGATGACTCCGGATGAGCGCAAGCGCTATCCGGTCAAGCCGGCGAAGACTCGCCGCCGCTAGCGTCCCGAGTCAGAAATTCGGGAGTGCTTGGCGAGCGGATGGGCGTGTCTGACGTTCGACGGCGGCGCGGTGCGTACTGGTGGTACGTGAGCGTCGTCGGCGGGCGTGGGGCGCGGGCAGGCGCCGCGAAACGCCGTCGAATTTCTGACTCGGGACGCTAGCTGGCTGCGAGCGCATTACCTGCCGCGCAGGCCGCGGCGCGTGATCAGGCCGCCGCGAGAGACGCGGCCAGCGGCTCGCGGACACGCTTGCGCAGAGCGATCTTTCCGCCGTCAGCGGGTGCCCATACGACTCCGCGAAATGCCCACGCCTCAGCGGGAGCTTCGGTGCTCAGCAGCTCGACGCGTTCCAGCAGCACGCGCAGCACGACGTCCATCTCCATGTGCGCGAACGTGGCACCGATACAGCGGCGGATGCCGCCGCCGAACGGGATCCACGAGTAGGTGTCGGGCAGCGTGTCGAGGAAGCGATCCGGGTCGAAGCGGTCGGGATGAGGAAAGAGTGTCGGGTCATAGTGCGTGAGCGACGCGGCGAGAAGTATCCGCGTTTCGATCGGCAGGCGATATCCGCCCAGATCGAAGGGCTTGCGCGAGAGTCGGCCCGCGAAGGACACGACCGGTCGCACGCGCTGGACCTCGCGAATCGTCGCCTCGCGCAGTGACTTGCCGCCCTCGTCGACCTCCTCGACCAGTCGTTTCACGATCTGCGGATGGCGGCGCAGCCGCTCGATCGCCCAGCTGAGCGAGTGCGAGGTGGTCTCGTGGCCGGCGACGACCATCGTCACCAGCTCGTCGCGAATCTCCGGGTCGCTCATCGGGCTGCCATCCTCGTGGCGCGCTTGGACCATCAGCGCCAGCACGTCGGCGCGCTCCTCGAGCGCCTCGTCACGCTTCGCGGCCGCGATCAGCTCATCGAGCATCGCGTCGACCTGCGAGCGCAGCTTCATGAACCTCACCCACGGCGACCATGGGCCGAGGTTGCGCCGCAGCTCGGGCGCGAGCGCCAGCCGCGCGCCGAGCGAAGTCCACCGCGGCATCAGCTGTTCGAGCGCCTGCAGGCGTGCTCCCTCGGCCCCGAACACCGCCCGCAGGATCGCGCGCAGGGTGATCCGCTGCATCGAGCCCGCGGTGGCGATCTCGGTGTTCTCGGGCCAGCTGTCGATCTCCTCAGCGGCGATTTCGGCGATCATCGACTCGTACTGCTTCATGCGCTGGCCCTTGAACGGCGGCAGCAGCAGCTTGCGCTGTTCCATGTGCTGCTGTTCATCGATTCCGAGCAGCGAGTTCTCACCCAGCAGCATCCGCAACGGGCTGCCCGTACCGGCGTGCAGCACCGTTGGGTCGGCTCGGAAGGTCTGTTTGATCAGCTCCGGATCGGAGACGATCACGGTCGGACCGAGGCCGATAACACGGACGGTGAACATCGAGCCGTAACGGCGCCGAGCGCGCTCCAGAAATGGACGCTGGCGAGTCCGCAGCGCGAGGGTCTGCAGCGACATCGGCAGTCGCGGGCCGGCGGGAAGGCCCTCGATCGGGCTCGCCATCTCGCTCATCGCGCTAGGCGCTTGCGAGCTCGCGCTCGCGTTGGCGCTCGCGGTGCACGGAGAACTCCATCGCGTCATCGATCCGGCCACGTTTCAGCAGCCGCACGTCCTTGACGTAGTTCTGGTGCAGCCGCCAAGGCGCGCTCTCGCCCTGCTTCGGAAGCTTGTCGATCGAGCGCAGCACATAACCCGACTTCAGATCGATGATCGGCTCGGTCTGGTGTGAGGGCCCGGGCGGCTGCGGCGTGCAGATCGAGACCCCGTTGGCGTCCATATGCGTGAGTACGCGGCAGACGTACTCCGCGACGAGGTCGGCCTTCAGCGTCCAGGAGGCGTTGGTGTAGCCGAGCGCCATCGCCATGTTCGGAACGCCGCAGAGCATCATGCCCTTGTAGGCGACGATCGCGCTGGGGTCCACCTCCGAGCCGTCGACGGTCAGCTCGAGGCCGCCCAACAGCAGCATGTTCAGCCCGGTCGCTGTGACGATCACATCCGCCTGCAGCTCGCTGCCGTCTGCGAGCCTGATGCCGTCCTCGGTGAACGTCTCGATCTGGCCTGTGACGATCGACGCGCGCTCTTCGCTCAGCACCTTGAAGAGGTCGCCGTCGGGCACCAGGCACAGGCGCTGGTCCCAAGGGTCATAGGACGGGTTCAGATGCGTGTCGAGGTCGTAGCCCACCGGGAGCTGCTTCTCTGCCAGCGAGCGCAGCAGCCTGCGCATCATCTTCGGCGCCCGGCGGCAGAGCTGATAGCTCAGCATCGTCAGCAGGACGTTCTTCCAGCGCACGATCGAATAGGTCAGCTTCGGACGGAGCCTGCGTCGCAGGCCGTCGGCAAGCGGGTCGCGCCCCGGTACCGAGAGGATGTAACTGGGGGAGCGCTGGAGCATCGTCACGTGTGCGGCGCGCTCGGCCATCGCCGGAACGAGCGTCACCGCAGTTGCGCCGCTGCCGACGACCACGACCCGCTTGCCGGAGTAGTCGAAGCTCTCGGGCCAGTGCTGCGGATGTATCAGCTGCCCGCGGAAGCGCTCACTGCCCTCGAACTTGGGCGTATAGCCTTCGTCGTAGCGGTAGTAGCCCGTGCATGAGTACAGGAAGCTGCACGTCAGCTCGACGGTCTCGCCGTCGCCGCGCTGAGCTTGCACGGTCCAGCGCGCATCGGCGCTCGACCAGTCCGCGCGGATCGCGCGATGCCCGAAGCGGATCGAATCTTCGACTCTGTAGTCGCGGGCGGTGTCGCGGATGTAGCTGAGGATCGAGGGACCGTCGGCGATCGACTGCGCCTGCTCCCAGGGCCGAAACGAATAGCCGAGCGTGAACATGTCGGAGTCCGAGCGAATGCCCGGATAGCGGAAGAGATCCCAGGTGCCGCCGATCGCGTCTCGCGCCTCGAGGATCGCGAAGGTCTTCTGGGGGCAGCGCCTGCGCAGGTGGCACGCGGCCCCGATCCCCGACAGGCCGGCGCCGAGGATCAGCACGTCATAGTGCTCGACGTCGATCGCCGGTCCGTTCTCAGCGTCCGCAATGCCAGTGGCCGTGGGCATCCTGGGGGACTCTATCAACATCGCGTCGAGAAAGGCAGACAGATAGTTGAGAACGGCGCTCCGGCGGTATGATCGGTGGTTGTGAGCACCATCCCAACGCAACTGGATGAGCACTCGCGGCCTGGTCGCGGGCGTCGCGCGGCACACACGAGCGGCGACGAACGTGAGCGCGCGATCATGCAGACGGCCGAGCGGCTGCTGCAGGAACGGCCGCTCAGCGAGATCTCAGTCGACGATCTGGCGCGCGGAGCGGGCATATCGCGACCCACCTTCTACTTCTACTTCTCCTCCAAGGACGCGGTCGTGCTGAGCCTGATCGACCGCATGGTGGAGGAGGCCTCCGACCGCGACGAAGCCCTGCAGGGGCTCGCCGAGGACGCACTGGGCGGATGGCGCGAGAGCATCGAGACCTTCTATGCGACCTTCGGCTCCCACCGCGCGGTCATTCGCGCTGCTGCCGACCTCAGCACGACCAACGCCGAGGCCCGCACCCTCTGGTCGCAGATCATGGAGGGCTGGGTCACGCACGTCACCGAACGGATCGAGGCCGAGCGCGAGCGCGGCGCCGCCGCCGCGACGATGCCCGCCCGCGAGCTCGCGACCGCGCTCGTACAGATGAACGAGGGTGTGCTGGGAGCGATCTTCGTCGAGAAGACCCCCGCCGTGACCGAGGATCGGGTGATCGACGTCCTGAGCCACATATGGCTGAGCGCCATCTACGGCGAGCCGGGTCCCCGCTGAGCCTGCCACCCGGTCGCCGCCTGCCGACGCCGAGCCGCCGGCAGGGGCTGGCTTGCTCCGCGGGCGAGTCACGCGCTGCGAGTTCACGCGCTGAACACCACTGGTTCACATCTCGGACACCAGATCGAGTGCCGGCGCCACTTAGCGTTGCGCGCCGGCGGCCTGCGATGCGCGGGCCGTAGGACTGTCGACTCTCGATCTAGGGACGGTTGCCGTGTTGAGGACGCTGGCTGTGCGCAGGGACCGACGTTCGTCTGCCCCGATACTGATCGCCATCGCGGCCACCGCGTTGGCGACGATGCTCGCGTTCGCGAGCGGATCGGCATTCGCGAGCGGCTTCACCCCCGGCGATGTCGTCGTCTACCGGGTTGGCACCGGCTCGAGCGCGCTGTCGAGCTCAGCCACGCCCGTGTTCCTGGACGAGTACGAACCGAACGGGCACTTGGTCGAATCGCTCGCGCTACCGACGACGGGCGCGAACCCTCCCAACAAGCCGCTGCTCGCGAGCGGCTCGGCATCCTCGGAAGGACTGCTGACGCTCTCGGGCGACGGCGAATACCTGATGGCGACCGGCTACGACACCTCCGTGAACACCGCCAAGGTGTCCGAAACGGCCTCTGCGACCGTGCCTCGGACGGTCGGCCGGGTTGGCATCAGCGGCGAAGTCAACACGACCACTGCGCTGACGGACTTCGCCAACGGCAACAACCCACGCGGCGCCACCAGCAGCGATGGCACGAACATCTGGGTCAGCGGTGCCGGCAAAAGCACGACCGGGGGCGTGCACTACACGACGCTCGGGTCCTCGACCTCGACGCTGATGAGCGCGAGCGACACCAACGCCCGGGCGGTGACGATCTTCGACGGTCAGCTCTACACCTCCTCCGACCCGACGAAGGAAGGGATCTCGATCGCCGCGGTCGGCAGCGGACTTCCCACGACCGGCGGGCAGACGACCTCGAATCTGCCCTTCTCCTCGGCGCCCAGCGAGCCGTATGCGTTCTGCTTCCTGACCCTCGGCCTGGGAACGGCTCCGGACACGCTCTACGTCGCCGACAACGGCGCTGGGGCTGTTCGCAAGTACGGCCTCACGGGCGGGAAATGGACGAGCGAGGGCTCGGTCGCGGTCTCCGGCGTCACCGGGGTGACGGCGAACGATGTGAACGGAACCGTGACGATCTTCGCGACCACGAGCGGCTCCTCGGGCGAAGGCGGTGTTCTCTATTCGATCACCGATTCCAGCGGCGTGGGCGGCACGCTGTCGGGGTCGGCCACGCAGATCGCCACGGCGCCGCCCAACGAGACGTTCCGCGGTGTCGCCTTCGCACCGGGGACCACGATCGGCTCGGGCGGCCCACCACCCCCGCCGGCGCCGACGATAACGACCGCGGAAGGGACGCTTCCGGCAGCGCTCGAAGACCCCACGAATCCGACGCTGGGAGTGACCGTCGAAGACTCCTCGGTGCCCGCGAACGAACTGACCGTCAAAGCCAGCTCCTCGAACACGGCAGTCGCGCCTGAAGCCGGCTTGAGCGTCAGCGGAAGCGGCGCCGATCGTACGCTGACGGTGACCCCGGGCGCGGTCGGACGCTCGACGATCACGCTCACCGTCGAAGCGCCCGGTGGCGCCACGGCGACGACCACGGTCGGCTACGCGGTCTCGGCCCATGAGGGCAACGCCAGCGATCGCTACTACGCGGGCGCGGGCAATGGCTCGACCGCGATCGACGTCGGCGGCGGCTACATGATCGTCGGCGATGACGAGAGCAACGTCCTGCGCCTGTACCACGAGCGTGTCTCGGGCGAGCCCGTGAAGACGTTCGACTTCACAGGCGTGCTGCCCCACGGCGCGGCCGAAATCGACATCGAGTCCTCGGCGCGAGCGGGCAACACGCTGTACTGGATGGGGTCGCTGTCGAACAAGAAGAGCGGCAAACCGGACCCCGAACGCGACATCGTCTTCGCCGCCACGATCTCGGGCTCGGGCGCTGAAACCGAACTGACCTACCTCGGCAGCTACGCCCACCTGCGCGAGGACCTGATCGCGTGGGATGAAGCCAACGGCAACCCACTCGGGTTCGCCGCCTCGACCGAAAGCGGCGTTCCATCGAACGAGGCGGATGGCTTCAACGTCGAGGGACTGGAGTTCGCGGCCGGCTCGACGAGCACCGCTTACCTCGGCTTCAGGGCGCCGATCGAGCCGCCGAACGAACGCGGCAAGACGCTGCTCGTCCCGGTGACGAACTTCTCCTCGCTCGTCACCGACGGCAATCCGGGCAGCACGCCAGCGACGTTCGGCTCGCCGCTGCAGTGGAGCCTCGGGAGACTGGGCGTCCGCGAGATCCGCAAGAACGCAGCGAGCGAATACCTCGTGATCGCCGGGACCTCCGACGACTCGAACTCGAGTTTCGGCCTGTATGAGTGGGACGGCAATCTCGCCGATGAACCGGTGCTGACCGACACCTCGCTGTCGGCGGTCGCCGAAGGCGCCTGGGAGGGCATCGTGTCGGTGCCGGAACCGATCGCCAACGGCGCGAGCGTCGAACTGCTCGAGGACAACGGCGAAACGGTTTGGTACGAAGACGGCCTGACCTCGAAGACGGGGCTCGAGTCGGGCCTGCAGAAGGACCTCGGGCGCGTGTTCACGATCGAGCTGCCCGCCCCCTCGGCTCCGGGAGCGCCGCACCTCACCTCGGGCGCCAGTCCCAACGCGAACGGCGAGTTCACGCTCGCCTGGGAACCCTCGAAGTCTGTGGGCACGCCCACCTACACGCTGCAGCACGAGAACGCGAGCGGCGGCTGGAGCGACGTGGCGAGCGGCCTCACAAGCCCGGGATACGCCTTCACCTCGGCCGGTCCCGAGGGAGAAGGCACCTGGAGCTACCGCGTGATCGAGAGTGACGAAGGCGCCGAAAGTGAACCCTCGCCGCCCTCTGAAGAGGTGAAGGTCGATGAGAGCGCGCCGAGCGCGCCGAGCGCCTCGGCCGATCGCGCGCCCGACTACGCGCCCGACGGTGGCTGGTACAAGGACTCGCTCACGGTGTCCTTCAGCGCCAACGCCGATCCCCAGCTCAGCGACGGAAGCCCCGGCAGCGGCGTCGACCTGGCGACTCTGAGCTCGCCGCAGACGTTCACGACCGACGGCTTGCACGAAGCCAGCGGAACGGTGAGCGACAACGTCGGCAACCAGTCGGCCCCCGGCACGCTCACCGTGCAGGTCGATGCGAGCCCGCCGAGCTTGCAGGTCACCTGCCCCGCGCGGGTCCTGGTCGGCAGCAAGGGCGTCGTCGCGACAGTCACCGCATCGGACGGTCAGTCGGGTCTCGCAAGCGATCCCAGCGGAACGGTGCCGATCGACACGAGCACCGCCGGGCCGAGGACAGTGGCTCGCACGGCGACGGACAACGTCGGCCACACGACCGAACGCTCGTGCACGACCGAAGTGGAACAGAGCGAGGTCATCAAAGGCACGGTCAAAGGTGCGCTGACCGTGAAGGCGGGCGAAGCGGTCGAGCTCACGTCCACCGCCAAGGTGACCGGGCCGGTGAAGGTCAAGGCTGGAGGAGCGCTCGATGTCGAGGGCGCGACGCTCACGGGCTCGCTGACAGCGACCGGCGCGACGGGTCTGCGGATCTGCGGTGCGAGCGTCTCCGGGACGGTGAAAGTGACGGCCTCCACGGGCCCCGTTGTGATCGGTGACGGCACCGGCGAATGCGCTGCGAACACGTTCTTCGGAAGCGCCACCGTCAAGAACAACACAGCCGGCGTCACGATCGAGGGGCAGGGGCTGACCGGCGAAAACGTCTTCCACGGAGCTCTGAAGGTGACGGGCAACGATGGGGGGACGACGGTCGCCAACAACGAAGTGCACAGCTCGCTGACCGTGAAAGACAACGCCGAACCGGTGGTCGACAGCCCGAACACCGTCGAAGGCAAGTCGAAACTCCAGTAGGGGCGGGTGGGCGGCAGGGGCGGCGCCTACGCGGCGCCGCCCCTGCCGATGCCCAGTACGGCGGTCGGTTGGGCGCGGACGCTCACCTGACCGGCGCCGGAACTCCTTCTGCGGAGGATGCCAGCGCGGGGTCCCACTCGCAGACCTTGCACGCGTGGCGAAACGCCGAGCGCGCGAACTCGAGCGCGTCACCGTGGGGATCGACGCTTCTGCAGACCTGATCCCAGTCGAGCACGTACTCGCCGAGCTCCTCCTCCCAATGCGCGCCCCGGGGCGAGAGCTTGGCCTTTGAGAACTCGGGCGGCGCCGGGTGCGCGTAGGCGTAGAACGCTGGCTTGGGGTAGCGAGGATCTCCGGGCCACCAGCCGATCGCGACCTCCTGCGCGTCCATCGCGTTGCGCATGATGAAGTCCTCCGACGGCGGGCTCGCAGGCTGGCCCGAGAACAGGTTCACCGCGAGATCGAACGAGCCCCACCAGGCGTTCACGGGCGTCGAGCGGCCGCGGTAGGGGGCGCGGAACGCCGCCAGCACGAGCGCGGCTCGGGTCGCGGCGTCAAAGTAGGCGGCGACGTGCTCGCGGTCGTAGGTCTGATGCTCGTGATCCTCGTCGAGCGGGACGCTCCACGTCACCTCCTGGGGCCTCGGATCGATATCGATCGGACCGGCGAGGGCACGGACGCCGGCGAGCAGCTCGCGCGTGACCTTGGCGACGGGTCGGTCTGGAGTCAGCGAAAGCGACCACGTGCCGCCGTTTACGTGCTCGACCAGGGCGGCATGCGTGCGCAGGTCGAGAGTCACCGTGAATGCGCCCGAGCCGTCGGGCGCCGGCAGCGGGTAGGTCTCCCAGCCTCGTGCGGTCAGCCGCAGCGCTGTGTGCTGCAGCTCGGGCTCAGGTGGCGCGAGCCGCGCCGCCAGCTTTCCCAGCACCTGCGTGTGCGCGTGAAGCGTGTCGCAGGTCGCACTCCACTCCTGGTAGGGGAGCGCAGACCAGTGTGAAGCCATTGACAAGAAGCTACCGCTTCATCCCGCTTCGCGCCACCCCAGTTTCGGCGGACGCGCAGCGAACGTGCTCACTCGCGCTCCCACGGGGTCAATCGGGGCCGTGCGAGAACGATCTGAATCGTCGCGATGATCAACACGATGAGTGTCACGACGCGGTCGGTCTCGCTGTCCCACACGGGTACGAAGACGTCGCAAGCCTGCAGCGTGACGGCCAGTAGCTGGGCGGCCAGCGGCAGTGCGATCGCGCGCCAGCCGAACATCTCGACGTGCTCGTGTTTGTGCGGCGCCGACACCCATGCAGCGCAGCCGATCAACGCCGCGCCGGCGGCCCAGACGAAGCTGTAGTGGTTGTCGGTGGCGATGCCCCGCGCCTGCTGTACCGCGAACGCAGCGTCGGCGCCGGCGGTTATCAGGCAGCCGAGGCCGAGCACGAGCCAGACCTTGTCCGGACGCCAGGACATCAATCCGAACACTCCGAGGATCGCGCCGAGCAGCAGCGTGTCGAGGATCGGGTAGCTGAAGTCGACGATCGCCCCGAGCTGGCTCTCGTGCAGGTAGTGCTGCACGGGCTCGAGGATGATCGGAACTCCGGCCGCGAGCACCAGCAGCATCACCGCGAGCCCGTCCATCCAGCGGTGCAGCTCGAAGCGGCTCACGCGCGTGCGGATCAGCAGCGCAATGCCAAGCCCGATGAACGGGTACCACGCCAGCCACAGCACATCGGCGGGACTCGGGTATGGAGGGTTCGGGTTCCCCGTGTACAGCACGTCCCACAGCACCGTCCCGCCGGCCCAGCACGCCATCGCGATGCCGAGCACGAACCAGGCGCTGCGCGCATGCTCCTCGTATGCTGCGCGTCCGAAGCACAGGGCCGCGGAGATCGTCAGGACCGAGGCGTGGATCCAGTCCTCGTACAGGACTTCGGGTCCAGGCAGGCCGAACAACTCGTGCGCGGCCTCGACCGCGATCAGCGCGATCAGGGCGATCCACACGATCCGCATCCCTTCGGGGACCGAGAACATCTCCCCGGCGGCATCCACCGTGCGCGGAGCGGGTCGGTCCTCGCTTACTGTTGCTTGCGCTGTCATCGAGCTTCCTCGAGCTGCGGCGTCTGGCGCCTGCAGCGAGGATAGGCAGCCGTCTGCGCGCGGGGCGGGCGGCTCAGCCCGGCGGCGTTCTCGCCTCGCGCGCGCCCAGCAGCGCTCGCAGCGCCGATGGCGTCCGCTGGGTCTCCCGGCGCAGCGTCCGGGACAGATGGCTCTGGTCGCAGAATCCGAGCTCGATCGCTAGCCCTGCGAGGTCGCGCTCGCCGGCGGCGAGGCGCTCGAGCGCGGCGCGCGTACGCAGGCGCATGCGGTGGCGCGAGATCGTGTGCCCGACCTCTGCGCGAAACACGCGACTGAGGTGGTGCGGTGAGACCGCCAAGCCCTGGGCGAGCTCGAGCAGCGAGCGCTCAGGCTGCTCGGCGAGCATTTCGCGCGTTCCGTCGGCGAGCGCGCGGCGGGTACGGACCGTGCTCGGCCGGCCGGCGGCGACTCGCGCGGGATCGGACTGCTCGAGGGTGCCTGCGGCGAGCACGACCGCGCGTTCGGCGAGCTCCTGCGGGTGCGCGCCGCGACGGGCAGCCGCGAGCAGCGAGCGGTGCTCGAGGTCGAGCTCGGGCCGGCTCGCCAGCGCGCCGGTGGGCAGGCTCGGCTCGCCGCCCCACAGCGAGGCGGCCAGGCGATCGCCGACGGCGATCCAGGTGCAGTCGTCGCCGTGGCTGTGCGGATGGTCGAAGCGCTGCGCTTCGCCCGGATTCATGCAGTAGGCGACGGTCGGGTCGAGCACGGTGTCGAATCCGTCGACGCTGCGCACGAAGCACCCGCGGCGGATGAACACGAGTGCGCGCTGCTCCGCCTGCTCCAGCTCGCTGCCGCGCCCGCGGGGGTGTCGGCAGGCGACGTCGGCGACCTCGATTTCATCCGACTGCAAGATCGAGCTCGAGCTCAACATCTGCCCTCGGACGATCGCATATGAGCATGAATGTCCAAGACCTGCGGCGCGCGGGACGGCACAATTACCCGATGGCTGGTATTCACAAGGAGATTCTGATCGACGCGCGCCCCGAGGACGTCTGGGATGCGCTGCGCGACTGGGGCGCCCTGCATGAGCGCCTGGTGCCCGGGTTCGTGGTCGATGCGCGCCTCGACGGCGAGGACCGGATCGTCACGTTCTTCAACGGGCTGGTGGTGCGCGAGCTGCTGATCGACCTCGACGAGGAGCGCCGGCGACTGGCCTGGTCGGTGGTCGACGGTCCCTATACCCACCACAACGGCGTCGCGCAGGTGTTCGCCGAAGAACCCGGGCGCACGCGCTTCGTATGGGACGCCGACCTGCTGCCGCACGAGGCTGCCGCGCCGACGAGCGAGGCGATGGAGCACGGAATCGGCGTCGTCAAGCAGACGCTCGAGAAGGCCTCAGGAGTCCGTGCCGGCGCGGAGGCTCGCGCCGGCGGATAGCGGGGCTGCCCCGCTGGCGCTCGGGCGCTTCCGTAGATGGCGCCCGAGGAAGTGCAGCTGGTCGGCGACCGCGCGCTCGAAGGGAGGGCCGCGATAGATGTCGAAGTGCCCGATCGGGTAGCTGCGAACCTCGGCGCGCCCGGTGGCGAGCCAGGCTGCGTCCTGGGCGGCTTGAGGCGGGGCGATCGAGTCGCGATCGGCGATCTGGACCAGCAGCGGGCAGGGAAGCCGGTCTGCCTGGAGCCCGGGACGGTAGCTCGCGAATCGCAGCCCGATCCGGGCGGCGACTTCGTTGCGCCACGTCGGGCCGGCGATCGCGCGATATCCGGGCTCGGCATCGGCGGTCGTCATCGCCGCCACCGATCCCGGCGGCCCGACCACGGCGAGCATCACCGGGGCCCGCCCGCGGATCGAGGCCGCGAGGTCGCGCATCCCCGCGAGCATCAAACCCAGCAGCTGACGGGGGCCGTTGTGGCGCGCGGCGCTCAGCACCGTCGCGAGGCCGTCCATCGCGGGCACCTGAGAGATCGCCGCCGCGACCCGGCCGTCGGCGACAGCGACCGCGACCGCGTGGCCGCCTGCGTAGGAGGACCCCCAGACGACGATGCGCTCGGGGTCGACCTCGGGCAGCGATCGCGCATAGGCGATCGCGGCGGCGTAATCCTGCAGCTGCGAGCGGACCGACAGCAGCTGGCGCGGCTCGCCCTCGCTGGCCCCGAAGTGGCGGTAGTCGAAGGCGAGCGCGTCGAGACCGGCGCTGGCGAAGCGCTCCGCGAACGGCAGCAGCCCAGAGTCGACCGTGCCGCCGAAGCCGTGCGCGAGCACGACGCACGGGCGCCGACCCTCGGCGTCGGCGAACGCGTCGCCCTCGCCGGGCAGGTGCAGGCCCGCGCAACGGACGCCGCCGCTGTCGAAGCCGACCGCGCTCATGCGCTGGGCTCGAGCGCCGCGAGCGCCTCGGCACGACCTTGTGTGTCGCGACCCGTCGCAACGCCTGCTCGTGCGCGCGCTTGTCCAGCAGGGATCGAACGGGTCTTCAGCTCGTGCTCGAACGTGTACCACTCGAGCTGCATCGTGTGGCGGGGCTTGTTCGAGAAATGGGCGGAGTGAATCGCCTCGTCGCGCTTGATCTCCTGGTGCATCTCAGCCTCGGGCGGGGGCGCCCAATCGCCGCTCAGCCAGCGCGCTGCGAGCTTGGACTGGAGCTCTGAGAACGGAAAGATCGTCGGGATCGGCTGACCGAGGCCGATGAACGCGAGGTCGTCCAGCCCGGGTTTGAACATCCGCTTGTACAGCGGCAGGACATTCTCGGGCGCCGACAGGAAATCGGGATCGAAGAAGGGGAAGCTGATGTTGTAGCCGGTGGCATAGATCACCACGTCGATCGACTCGACGCTTCCGTCGGCGAACCGCACCCGGTCGCCGAGCAGCTCGGCGACGTCGCCCTTGGCGACCGCATCGCCCGACCCGAGCCGCCCGAGCAGCTCGCTCGAGACCGTCGGATGGGCGTCGAGGAACTTGTGGTTGGGCGTCGGCAGCCCGAAGTCCTCCATCCGCCCCGAGAAGATCCGCGGCAGCATCCGAGCCATTCGCCGCTGCAGGCCGAGTGACACATGTGGATTGACCTTGACGACCTGATCCGCCGGGCGCCCGAACAGGTACTTCGGCACGACATAAGCGCCCGAGCGGGTCGAGAGGAAGACGGTGTCAGAGACTGTCTTGCGCGCGAGCTCGGAGACGATGTCGACGGCGCTGTTGCCGATTCCCACCACGAGTACGCGCTTGCCGTACAGGTCGAGCGGGTTGCTCGGGTCGATGTAGTCGTGGGAGTGGATCTGGGGGCCGTCGAAGGAGCCGGGAAAGCCCGGGTAGCGCGGATTCCAGTGATGGCCGTTGCACACCAGCAGGGCATCGAAGCTCTCGCGCGAGCCATCCTCGAGGGTCAGCAGCCAGCCGCCGCCTTCGCCCCGCTCGGCACGGGTGATACGCGTGTTGAAGCGGATCCGCTCGCGCAGGGCGAACGCATCCGCGTAGTCGCACAGCCACTCGAATATGTGGCTGTGGTGGGGGTAATCGGGGTAGCGGTCGGGCATCGGAAAGTCCCGAAAGGAGATCGAGGGCTTGGAGATGTCGATGTGCAGCGACCGGTAGGCCGAGGACACGCCGTTGGGATTCTGGAAGTACCAGTTGCCCCCGACCTCGTCCGAGGCCTCGAAGCAGGTGTAAGGGACGCCGAAGTCAGACAGCGCCTTGCAGGCGGTCAGACCGCTCACACCCGCGCCGATCACGCCGACTGTCGGAACCCCCGCCATCTCGCTCCAATCCTACGACGCGGACGCGGCAGCGGTCGACCTCGCCCGGGCGAGGTCGCGAGACCGGACGCCGATATGCCCCGCGCAGGGGGGATATATGCCACCTGGCAGATGTAGTGGCCGTGCTTAGCGCCTAGCTTGAGCTCCACGCCGGCCGTCCGTGCCGGCATCCAAGGAGGTTGCGCATGTCTGGCGTTGCGGGCGCTGTCGAGGGCGAGCTGCACGGTTCGCGGGCTGTGGGATCATCGGAGCGGAGCCGGGCGCTCGGACGCCCGCTGATCTGGGGGGACGTGAAGGAAGGTCAGAAAGCGACATTTGCGCTTCCCGCAGGAACTGTGACGTTCCTGCTGAGCGATATCGAGCGCTCGACGCGACTGTGGCAGCAGGAGCCCGAGGGGATGGCGCGCGCCGTGCCCGAGCACTATGCGCTGCTCGAGGAGGCGGTGGCCCGGCACGAGGGGGTGCGCCCGGTCGAGCAGGGCGAGGGCGACAGCATCGTGGCGGCCTTCTCGCGCGGCTCGGACGCGATCGCTGCGGCGCTCGAGATCCAGAGCCGCATGCGTTCGCACGATTGGCCCGAGGGCCCGACGTTGCGGATCCGCATCGCGCTGCACACCGCCGAGGCGCAGCTGCGTGACGAGGGCAACTACTTCGGCCTGGCTCTCAGCCGCTGCGCGAGGCTGCGCGAGCTTGGACGCGGCGGCCAGGTGCTGGTCTCGGGGACGACCCACGATCTGGTCGTCGAGCGCCTGCCGGCGGACGCACGTCTCGTCGATCGCGGCATGCATCGCCTGCGTGATCTGGGCCGACCGGAGCACGTGCACGAGCTCGTCGACGTGCGGGCTCCGCAGGAGTTCCCCGCGCTGCGCTCGCTCGATGCGCTGCCGAACAACCTGCCCGGACAGCTGACGAGCTTCGTCGGGCGGCGCGAGGAGCTGCGGGCGATCCGCGGCGCGCTGGAGTCGACCCGGCTGCTGACTCTGATCGGCGCGGGCGGGTGCGGGAAGACACGTCTGGCGCTGCAGACGGCGGCCGACACGGTCGATCTTCATCCCGACGGCAGTTGGTGGGTGGAGCTCGCGCCGGTGCCCGATCCAGAGCAGGTCGCACCGGCCGTCGCTACCGCGCTCGGCATACGTCCGCTGCCGGGCCAGCTCGCGACGGAGGCGGTCGTGGCCCAGCTCGCCGGCAAGCGGGCGCTGGTGGTGCTCGACAACTGCGAGCACCTGCTCGACGCGAGCGCTGCGGTCGCCGAGGCGCTGCTGCGAGCTGCGCCGGAGGTGACGGTTCTGGCGACGAGCCGCGCGCCGCTGGGGGTCGCGGGCGAGACCAGTTGGCGCGTGCCGTCGCTGTCCCTGCCGGCCGAGCGCTCGCCCGAGCCGGTGCAGGGGCTCGCGCAATCGGATGCGGTGCGGCTGTTCATCGACCGTGCGCTGAAGGTCCGCCCGAACTTCGCGATCAGCAACGACAACGCGGCAGCGGTGGCGGGCGTCTGCCACGCGCTCGACGGCATCCCGCTGGCGATCGAGCTCGCGGCGGCGCGGGTGCGGCTGATGGCGGTCGAGGAGATCGCCGCCGCCCTCGACGACCGCTTCCGCCTGCTCACCGGGGGCGCACGAAGCGCGCTGCCGCGCCAGCAGACGCTGCGGGCGTCGGTGGATTGGAGCTATGAGCTGCTCGAGCAGGACGAGCGGACTCTGCTGCGGCGGCTGGCGGTGTTCAACGGCGGTTGGACACTCGACCTGGCCGAGGACGTGACCGCCGACGACGGTCTCGACCGCATCGCGGTGCTCGACCTGCTCGGCTCGCTGGTCGACAAGTCGCTGGTGCTCGTCGAGGACCGCGAGCGCAGTACCCGCTATCGCCTGCTCGAGACCGTGCGTCAGTACGCGCTCGACCATCTCGCGGGCTCACCCGACGAGCTGCCGGTGCGCGATCGCCACCGCGACGCGCTGCTCGCGCTCGCCGAGCGGGTCGAGCCGCATCTCGTGACGGTCGACCAGCATCTGTGGCTGCAGGTGCTCGCGGCCGAGGACGCGAACCTCAGCGCCGCGCTCGAGCACGCCGCGAAGACCGACCCTGACAAGGCGCTGGCGCTCGCGGTGGCGCTGACCTTCTACTGGAAGCTGCGGGGCCGGTTCGCGGCCGCCGAGCGCGGCTATGCGCTCGCGCTCGACGCCGCCGCACCCGACGCGCCGCTGCGCGCGCGAGCCCTCTGGGGGCGCGCCTAGCTGTTGGTCTATGCCGGTCGTTACGACGAGGTGGTCGTGCACGTTCAGCAAGCCCTCGAGCTCGCGGAGGCGAGCGGCGATCGCTCGACGATGGCGCGGGCTCTCGACGCCCTCGGCACGTTGACGATCTTCGGGGAGCCGGAGGCGACGAGGCCCGAGCAGCGGCGCTGCCTGACCCTCGCGCGTGAGAGCGGCGACGAGTCGTGCGTGGCCGACGCGACGCAGATCCTCGCCTACAGCTACACGTTCCAAAGCCGCCACGCCGAGGCGCTGGCGATCGCCGAGGAGGCCCTGCCGCTGATCGAGGCCATGGGCTACCGCGAGTTTCAGGCCTGGCACTGGTGCCTGGCTGCGCACGGCAACTACGAGACGGCGAGCTGGGATGCCTGCGAGGAGCATTGCGAGCGCGCGATCGCGGCTGCGCGCGCGGTGGGCGAGCCGGTGAGCGACTGTGTCGCGCAACTCTACCTCGGCCAGGCCGATCTGCTGCGTGGCCGCACCGAGTCGGCGCTCGAGCGCCTACGCCGAGCGAGCGAGCGTGCGGTCAGGGAGGGCGCGGGGATGGCTGTCGCGCCGCTCACCTACACGCTGGCAGCAGCCGAGATCGCGGATGGCCAAGATGAGCCGGCGCTCCGGCGCCTGCAGCCGCTGGTCGCGAGCGGGCTCGACGGTGGGACCATGCTCAGCGTCGCGCTCGCGACCCTGGCCCAGGTTCACGACGTGCGAGGAGAAGCCGAGGCGGCTGCGAGCACGGCCTCGCAGGCGGTTCAGGTGGCAGCGCGGATCGACTGCGCCTGGGCGCTCGGCCTCGCCCATCTGACGCTCGCGGCCGCCTGCCTGGCCCGCGAGAGCTTCAGCGAGGCCGATGCCCACGTGCACGATGCGCTCGAGGCGATCCTCGAGCGCGGCCTGGTGGCGCTGATGCCCGATGCGCTCGAGCTGCTGGCAGGAGCAGCGCTCGGCCTCCACAGCGACGAGGAGGCTGCGCGCCTGCTCGGTGCGGCAGCCGCGGCGCGAACCGCTCACGAGCTGGCCTCGCCCCGGCGAAGGGCGGAGTGGGTTGCCGCGCATGAGGACACGCTGGGCGAGCGACTCGGTGCCGAGACGCTCGCGAGGACGCTGCAGGAAGGAGGCGAGCTCGAGGTGCGCGCAGCGCTTGCCTGGGCGCGTCGTGCGCGCGGCGAGCGCAAGCGACCGCCCGGCGGCTGGGAGAGCCTCACCCCGACCGAGCTCGAGGTCGTGCGCCACGCCTCGTCCGGGCTCACCAACCCGCAGATCGGGGAGCAGATGTTCATAACCAGGGGAACCGTCAAGGTTCACCTGTCGCACATCTACGCGAAGCTGGGCCTGCGAAACCGCTCGGGGCTCGCCGCCGAGGCTGCGCGCCGAGAGATTCTAGGCGTCGGCTTCCACAGCCGACCGGCCCGGATCGACCCGGCTGCTGTCGCCGAAGATCAACGCATGCGCCGCAGCCGCGAGCAGGCCGCCCGCGAGCGGCGCGACTATGAACAGCCACAGCTGACTGAGGGCCCAACCGCCCACGAACACGGCGGGCCCGATGCTGCGGGCTGGGTTGATCGAGGCGTTGGTGACGGGGATCGCGACCAGGTTCGTGAGCGCCAGCACGAGCCCTATCGGAATACCCGCGAACGCCACGTTCGCGATCTTGTCGGTGGCGGCGAGCACGGTGAACACGAGCAATGCCGTGAGGATGATCTCGACGCCCAGGGCCGAGCCGATCGCGAACCCATCGGGCGAGTGGCCGCCGTACCCGTTTGCGGCCAATCCTTCGGCACCGGCGCTGTATCCGCCTTTGCGCCCGGTTGCGATCGCCAGCACGAGCCCCGCCGCCACGATCGCGCCGACGATCTGCGCGAGCCAGTAGCGGACTGCCTCGTCGAGCTCGACCTTGCCGCGGATCAGCAGCCCGAGGGTGACGGCGGGATTGATGTGGCAGCCCGAGATCGGGCCGACCGCGTAGGCCATCGCCAACAGCCCGATCCCAAACGCCAGGGACACTCCCAGGAAGCCGACGTGTTGACCGGCCAGAACCGCCGTGCCCACACCACAGAAGACCAGCACGAAGGTCCCCACCAGCTCTGCCGATGCTCGCTTGAGTGCCATCTCGACTCCCGTCCTCGGCGCTTCGACGTGACTCGTTGCACTTCGCCGGACCGAGCCCATCTCCTGCCCGCAGCTGGGCCTGCAGCCGGCGCCGTACGCGCTAGGGCGAGGAGAGCGGGCAAAGGACCGCGGCCGTCTCGTTCGGTGAGTGGCGCGCGTCGCCGGCTGCAAAGGCGGGGGAGAACAGCGCGACGCTGATCGCCAGCCCGTTGAACTCGAATCGACCATCGGGGCCCTCGTCGGCGGTGGCGCCGCGAGGCTCTCGATTCGTGGCGCGCGGATCGCGGGCGCGGATCTCGGCGAGGGCTCGCCGGCGCCAGCGGCGCAGCTGGTCGGCCGATGTGATCGCAGGAGCGCAGATCAGGAAGCCCTCGAGCCTCTCCGCGATCGCGGCCTTCGAGAACGAGATCAGGCCGGGCATCAACGCATCGATGTTGGCCGCGAGGCTCGCGTGCCGCCAGTCCGGGCCAGCCCACAGGCGGGCGCCGGGCGCGATCGGGCACGACGGCAGAGCGGCGATGGCGCGAAAGCGCTCGAGCGCGGGCGCCGTGGCGGGATCGTGGGCGCTGGCTTTAAAACGTCCACGGTCGAGCGTCGGGATCGCCGCGAGCTTCTGCGCCACGGCCGCCGCGAGGTCGATCGCGCGGGCGCTCGCGAAGGCCGCGAGCGCCGAGTGAAACGCGGCCACGGTGTCGGCCAGCGAGGGCATGCTCGCGCGGCTGCGCGGCTGCTTGGGACCGTCGTAGTAGTTGACGATCCGCGCGATCTGGCCCGCGGTCACGACGAGGCGCCGGAATCCCGGCCCCGCGGGCGTCGCCCGCTCGACCGCGTCAGCCGCCGCGATGGCCGTCTTCTTGGCGCTCGATCCAGGCTCGGCCACGTGAGCGAGGAACTGGTCGGCGATCGCCGTCGTGATGATCCACAGATCGGCGAGCTCGCCCTCCAGCCGCGACCCGAGGCCCCGGTCGAGGGGCGCGTCCTGCGCTTGGACCTCATCCGCAAGCAGGTCGGCGACCTCGCCCAGCTCCTCCAGCAGCCGCGCGACGCCGGCGAGCGGCTGCCAGTAGCCGCCCACGCCCGCGATCGCCCTGCGCACGAGCTCTTGCGTCGATTGCTCGCGGCTTGGCAGAGCCGCTGGGGCGGCGCCGGGCGCGGTGCTGGGCGCTCGCGAGCTCACTGGCCTGGGCGCGGATGCGGATCGGACACTAGGCGCTCTCGCTCACCTGGACGATCTCGACTCCGGCGGCGTCGAGCACCTGCTGGCCGTCGAGCACGGCATAGCCGCTGCGAAAGTAGACCCTCGTGATGCCGGCGGCAGCGATCAGCTTGGCGCAAGGGGGGCAGGGGAAGTCGGTCACGTACAGGACCGCGCCCTCGGTCGCGATGCCATCGCGCGCCGCACGGGCGATCAGCTGCGCCTCGGCGTGGGTGGCGGTCGAGAGCTCGAGGTTGACGCCTTTGAAGAAGTTGCTGCGGGGATCCCCGGCGACGTAGGCGCTCAGCGGGTGGGGGCTGTGCTCGCTCGCGGCTGCCGCGATCGTGCCGTCGCTGAAGCGGATCGCCGCTCCCACTTGGCGCCACCAGTCGATGCAGCGCGCGGCCTGGTCCTCGGCGCGCGCGGCGAGATCGGCGTATGCGGCCTGATCGTCGACATGCCGTGCAGCGCTCGGCTTCAGCATCTGGGCGGTCCGCGACTTGTCCCAGCGCAGGAAGCTCGTCTCGTAGCGCACTGCGCAGCGGTCGAAGTGGCGCTCGACGATCCGGTAGCTGATGTCCTCTGCGGGCAGCGTGATCATCGGCTGCTCCTGCGCCAGGCGCTGGGCCCCCGCGAGGTCGAGCACGCTGACGCTCGAGCAGATCCCCCACGAGTCGATCGCGCTCGCCACCAGCTCGGCGTCGAGGCAGCGGATGTCCTTGGCCAGGGGCCGGTAGTCGGAATACAGCTCGGGGCCGATCAGCAGCAGCGGGCGATCGCCGGCGTTCGCGCTCAGAAAGCGCTTGTAACCCTCGTGCAGGACCGGAATGTAGGCGACTACGACCTCGCTCATCCGCGCTTGAGGATCGCGTCGATCAGCCCCGGCAGCACCTCGGCGAGCTTCGGCCCGAGCCGCTCGCCGAGGTTCATGTACATCTGGCGAATCCGCTCGCTGGTCGTGACCGAGGCTTGGCGCTCGATCACCTCGATGCGACCGCAGAGCTCGGCGAGCGCTTTCAGCTCGGGCTCCCCGTAGGAGTGGTCGGCGGTCAGGACGAGCACGTCGGGCCGCACCGCCTTGATCAGCCCCCAGCGCTCTTCGCCGTCGTCCTTGAGGAAGATCAGGTCGACGGGCCGCTGGTAGGCGAGCATCTCGAGGCGCTCCTGCTCCGGCACCATCGGCCGGTCCTCGCCCTTGCGGCGGCGGATCTTGGCGTCGCTGTCGACGCCCACCGCGAGCACGTCGCCGGCCTCCTTCGCGCGCGCGAGGTACTTGACGTGCCCCAGGTGGATCAGGTCGAAGGAGCCCGAGGTGAGCACCACCTGGTAGCCCAGCCCCTTCAGGTGGGTGACGGTGCGCGTCATCTCCTCGAGGGTCGGGATCAATCGATCCTCGAGGTTGACGTTGGGGCTGAGAATACCGCTGGTGACTGCCATTCGCTGCTGTCGGCCGATCGGGCTCGGGGATGGGACTCGGACGATATCGGCGCGCGCCGCGTCGGCGCGGGTGCCGCGCGCGCAGATCGGGCGCGGGCCCCACCTGGGGGCGCATGAAGGGGGCCTAGACTGCTCGCAGCGTACGCCGCCGGCGATCACTCGCCGGCCGGCCGGCGCCCACCCAACCGCTGGACCGGACACCCTGCCCAACTACCTTCCATACGCCGAACGCAAGCCGAGCACCGCCTATCGGGACATGCTGAGCGCGATCCGCGAGGGCGGCACGCGGGTCGATACCAAGCAGGGCGAGCAGGCGCTTGCGGTGGCCGGCCAGTGCATGCGCTTTGAGATGGCTCACGGCGCGGCGGTGATCACCGAGCGCTCGATCAAGGGGTTCGCCGGCAAGGCGATCGGTGAGCTGTGCGCGTTCATCAACGGCGCGCGCACGCTCGATGAGCTGGCGGCGTTCGGCTGCGACTGGTGGGACGAGTGGGCGACCGAGGAGAAGTGCCGCTCGCGTGGCCTCGAGCCCGGCGACCTCGGCCCCGGCTCCTACGGGCATGCGTTCATGCACTTCACCACCGATCTCGACGGCGAGGACCCCGGCTTCGACCAGCTGCCGCACATGATCGAGAAGCTCCGCGACCTGCCACTCGATCGCACGGCGCTGATCAGCCCGTGGATTCCGAACGCCAACCACCGCCAGCTGGGGGTGAAGTCGCGCAACACGATCGCGCCATGTCACGGATGGATCCACGCGCTGGTGTTCGGCGAGCAGCTGCATCTCGTGCACAACCAGCGCTCCGGCGACACGCCGATCGGAGTGCCCTCGAACATGGCCCAGTACACGGCGTTGGGTCTGATGCTCGAGCAGCTGACCGGGTACGAGTTCGTCGAGTACGTGCATTGGATCCAGTACGCGCACATCTATGCCAATCAGCTGCCATACGTCGATGAAATGCTCTCACGCGAGCCACGAGCGCTGCCGACGCTGGCACTGACGGAGGCCGGTCGCCGGATCACAGACATCCACGACTTTCGCGCCGAGCACTTCGAGCTGACCGACTACGACCCCCACCCTGCGATCTCGGGAATCCCGGTCGCGACCTGATGATCTCGATCGTCGTCGCACGCAGCAGCAATGGCGTGATCGGCCGCGAGGGAGAGCTGCCGTGGCATCTTCCCTCCGACATGAAACGCTTTCGCGAGCTCACGATGGGCCATGCGGTGCTGATGGGGCGCGCGACCTTCGAATCGCTTCCGCAGGCATACCGCCCGCTGCCCGGCAGGCGCAATCTCGTGTTGACCTCCGATCATGCAGGCGCGGGCGATCTCCTTCCCGGCGCCGAGCTGTTCGCGGACCTCGAGTCCGCGCTGCGGGGATGCGCACGTGATTGCTTTGTGGCCGGCGGCGGGATCACCTATGCGCACGCGCTGCCGCTCGCCGAGCGTGTGTACGCGACCGAGGTCGAGAGCGAGGTCGAGGGAGACGCGTTCTTTCCAGCGCTCTCGCCAGGTGAATGGCGCTGTATAGAGCAGGACGCTCGCATGTTCGAGAACGGTCACACATTCAGCTTTCGCACCTATGAGCGGACGAGCCCAAGCCCTCTATAACCTCGACGCCGCCCGCAGTGATGAGCAGCGCCGCTACATGGAAACGCTGGAAGCGGATCAGGATCTGCGTGTTCTGTCCCGAGCACGTCGGCGAGCGTCATGGTCAGCCTGTCGAGCTGTGGGGCGAGCACTGGTATGTGACCAGGAACGAGTACCCGTATCAGGGAACGCTCGCCCACTACCTGATCGTGGCGCGCCGGCATGTGACCGGTTTCGAGGAGCTCCCCGACGAGGCCGGCGCCGAGCTGTGGGCGATCAAGCGGACGCTGAGGGAGCGACTCGAGCCGGTGTCGATCGCCACGGTGGAGCGCAGCGGGAACATGCTCTTCAACGGCGGCAGCGTCGCCCACCTGCACATCCATCTGGTCGCTCTCGAGCCCTCACCGAGAACGACTGTCCAGTTTCGCGTCAGCGCTCGAGGACGCCCTGAGGACTGTCAATAGTCGGAGCACCGCCGCTGATCGGAATCGCACTCACGCCCGCAGGTGTCGCGGATTCGACCTCTTTCGCTGCTGCTGAACGCCGGGAAAGACGGAGTTGAATTCACGAAACAACGCCTTGTAGTTCTGCGGCACGCGATACTCCTTCTTCTGATATTCGTCCGGGAGCTCCTCGAGCTGCTCGACCTCAGACCAGCCGCGAGCAAGCGCGAACGCGTAATAGGGGTAATGCGCGGGAACGCCGCGGGCGATCACCACCGATATCGGCATTCCGAGCGAGCGAGCGGTGTATATGCGATGCAGGCCATCATTGATCAGGAGCACCGTCCGTCCATCCGGCTCGTGAGATTCCTCGATGATCGGCGGAATCAAGGGCACGGCACGTTCGGGATCCTCGGTGGTGCGAAAGTAGGCGCCTCCGCTCAGCGCAAAGCTGTCGATTCCGTGAGCGAGCAGTGCATTGCGCAGCTCGAGAACCTCGCGCAGGCGTGGGACGAGCACGTAGCGTTGGGTGGGAGCCAGACGCCCAGGGTCGCAAGCGGGGACGAGCTCGAGCGATGCCAGCGCATAGGGAAGCGCTCCGTCGAAGCCGCGCAGCGGCGTCCGTCTGAGCGCAGAGAGGAGCTCGCCGGGGCCGAAGGGCGTGACCGACACGACCTCCGTTTCGGGAGCGCCCGGGTGATCGTGAGCGAGCGGGCTCATCCCTGTCGTGCGCTCACCGCATCAGCGGCGTCGCCGTTGGCCTGGCCGCGGAGAATCGCCTCGTTTCGCGCCAGCTCGCGGCCGAGCCAGAGTGCATGCGAGACGAGGCTCACCGCCATGTCGGCGCTGATCTCGCGTGCCAATCGATCGGCGCGAGCGCCCTCGTAGCGCTTGATCAGGACGCCGCTGGCGCGGTGCTCCGCGACGATGCAGCGCCTGGCGTGGTCGACGGAGATCGCGAAGTAGCCGTTCGGATCGACGCGCAGCCGATATTTGCCGGAGTCGGCGTCCCTGTCCTCATCGCGCTTCCACTGCGCGCTGATTCGCTGCGCGAGTCCGAACCGGGGACTGCGTGGATCGATGCCCAGCGACTGGCTGATGACGGTGAGCTCACCCGGCGAGATTCCCACGTCCGCTGCGACTCGTCGCTGGATCGCCATCAGCCCGTACACGTTCTCGAGCCAGGCCGTCAGCAGGTTGTGCGCGCGGTAGGTGGCGGTCAGCGCGAGCCGATCGTCGACTTGGCGAAAGAACAGCGTGACCAGGCACGGAGACCCCTGATGAGCGTCCGCGACATCCGCGGTCGCTGAGTCAAGCGGCGCGTCCCCGGCGCCCGCGGTCGCTGAGTCAAGCGGCGCGTCTCCGGCGCCCGCGGACGCGGAGTCAAGCGGCGCGTCGCCGGCGCCCGCGGACGCGGAGTCAAGCGGCGCGTCGCCGCCGCTCGCGGCAACGGCACTCTCGCCGGGACCGGCGTTGCTCGCGAGATCGAGGACGTTGTCCCATAGGCTGATATGGGCGTGACGTGAGTGGGGATTCGAGCGCAGGCGCTCGGTGACCTCGTGCACGGTGTCGAGCGCGCTCGCGCCGCGCTGAAAGTGCTCGCGCAGGCGGTTGCCATATGTGTAGGAGACGCCCTCGGGAAGCTCGGGTCGAAGGATCGTCTCCTGATAGGCGAGAAACCGGTCGAGCTCAAAGCCATATCGCGCGAGCGCTCGGGCCGAGTCGTGGCCGGGCGCTGTGATCACCGCCTTGACGTTCAACAGCTCGAGGCGCGCTCCGCTGCGAACGTTGACCCGGCGTCCGAAGCGCGCGACGCGGACGACGAGCTCCTCCCAGCATGCGAGCGGGCGGGGACGTATCACCTCGTGCGCGAACAGGTTGGAGGGAGCAGGGTCGCGCTCGCCCGTGCCCGGCTCATCGAGCTCAACACGGACGCGCGGCCAGGCTGCTCGACTGTGCTCGCGCGGAAGCTCTCGCACCCGCTGCATCAGAGCCGGAGCGAACGCGCCGCTCGACAGCTTGCCCAGATAACCGAAGCTCAGCTGCTCGCGCAGCCGTTGCTCCTCGAAGCGGTCGCCGACCGGCAGGACGCGCCCGGTCCCACGGATTCGTCTGAAGCTCGTCCCCGACGCGTCGGCATCCTCGAGGCCGCGCGTCAGGAACGCGTCGAGCTCGGCGCAGGTCGGCAATCCCAGATCCTCACCAATCGCGATCAGGTGACGCACCTGCGGGTTGAACAGCAGGTTGCAGAGCATCGCGTACATCCCGTCGCCATACAGGTTCGCGATCACCGCGATCCTGCTGCGAGCCGGATCGAGCAGCTCGGGCGAGGCTGCGGCGATCGCGCGACGCGCCGCGCGTACAGGCGACCACAGCGTGATGAGGCCGATGTCACCTGAGGGGTTGACGATGTCGAGGCGCTCGGTGTAGTGAAGGGGATGGAACGCGCCGTCGTGGAGTGCGGCGCGCGAACCTCCCACGGTCCCGGGTGCCCGATCCTGCTGGGAAGGGCCCGAGTCACGATCGCTCCTCGGATCGATCGTCGGGCGCGATTGCAGGCTGGGCACGCGCGTCAGGATCGCAGAAGCGCCCGTCGCCAGGCCTGAAGACAGTCGTCGGAATAATATACTTGACTCACCTGGCCTGACGTAGTATGCTCACCCAATGAGCACTTCAACGGGCCTCCCGACAAGCCTCATCGAGGCAATTCGCTACTTCTCAGACCTCGACGTATGCACCGAATACGTCGCCAAACTCCGCTGGCCCAACGGCCCCGTCTGCCCGCGCTGCGGCGACGCGGAGTACAGCTACCTCACGACGCGCCGCGTCTGGAAGTGCAAAGCCTGCAAGCGCCAATACAGCGTGAAGGTGGGGACCGTCTTCGAGGAAAGCCGTCTCGGGC
The DNA here is from genome assembly GCA_963706765.1 of uncultured Solirubrobacterales bacterium. Taxonomy (GTDB): domain Bacteria; phylum Actinomycetota; class Thermoleophilia; order Solirubrobacterales; family Solirubrobacteraceae; genus Palsa-744. Next base: position 2,076,354 of record OY970168.1, read on the forward strand.
TGGACAAGTGGCTCCCGGCTGTGTGGCTTGCCGCCAACACCAAGAACGGAATCTCATCGCACGAGCTGGCCCGCGCACTCGGGATCACGCAGAAGTCAGCGTGGTTCATGCTCCACCGCATCCGGCTGGCGATGCAGGCGGGAACGCTGGAGAAGATGAGCGGCGAGGTCGAGATTGACGAGACGTTCGTCGGCGGCAAGGTCGGCTTCATGAAGCGCGATGCACGCGAGCGGCGCGGGATCACGAAGCGCGGCGGCGGCAGCAGCTACAAGACCGTCGTCATGGGCTTCCGCGAGCGCGACACCGGCAAGGTTCGCGCCCAGGTGATCCCCGACGCCAAAGGCAAGACGTTGAAGCCAGCAGTCCACGCCGCCGTCAAGGCCGGCTCAGCCGTCTACACCGACCAGTGGAATGGCTATACGGGCCTTGAGAGCCGGTTTGACCACCAGACTGTCAACCACGCCGAGCGGTACGTGGATGGCAGGGTCCACACGAACGGGATCGAGAACTTCTGGAGCCTGCTCAAGCGCGGCCTGAACGGTACCTACGTCAGCGTGGAACCGTTCCACCTGTTTCGCTACTTGGACGAGCGGGTGTTCACCTACAACGAGCGCGACAACACCGACCTTGGTCGGTTCGCCCATGTACTCGGCACCATCGCCGGACGCCGGCTCACATACGCCGCGCTCACCGCTTCCACCTGAAAGGGCTGTCAGCACCTGCGCGGACCTGCAGAGTCCTCCGGTCTGCGCTGTAGACCTAAGCGCGGCTCGACACCTGACGACGGGTGAGGCGCGGGAACTAGGAATCGTCGGTAAGGCGGAGCTGCTCGCCGCGTGGAAAATGGCGGAGCACCTTCACAACCCGATAATCGGATTGGAGGGCGCCGTCCCGACGTGACTGCGTGATGAGCATCATGCACAGCAGGCTGTCGCCTTTTGCAAAGCTCTCGCCCTGCTCGACTCGCTCAAGAAAGCCCAGGTCCTCGATCGACGCAAAAAAGCTTGCGTTTCCACCCGTACTCAGCCGCCACTTGTTCCCCTGTACGAACACTGGCGCGATGATCGACACAACCATCTCGACTTCGTTTTCGCTGATAATGTCGTCGTCGAAGTCCGCCTCAAAGGCCGGCAGATCGTCTTCTTCGATGCTAACACCTCGTTGCTCCTCCGACTGGAAGTAGAGGGCAGAAACACCTTCCCGCGCCAGGGGTGCCACAACGGCTCTAGCGCTTCGGCGTACGGTCGGGCGGTCATATAGCCGGACGACCTCTGAAGGGACTTCGAGCGCTTCGCCATCCTCGAAAGTGAGCTTTATGCGCCCAGGAAGCGCGTTCTCTCGTGATCGAATGCGTTTCCCGTGTGAGCGCTTTATCAAGGCGAGTAGGCCCACGGTCGGAGCGAGAACAAGCTCCTTGAGATTGACGAGGGCCGAGATCGACTCAGACGTGAACAGATCGGACACTTGATCCCATGCGCTCTCCGCCTGAAGGATCAAGTGCAGGATGAACGACCCATCCTCGGTTGCTTTGATGTCTAGCGCGACCGGCTCGCGATCGGGGTATGCAACGCTGCTCGCCTCCGTGAATAGATCCCCGAGCGCCAACAACGCAGGTGCCAGCTCTCGGACACGCATGCGCCCATCTGCCAACGCAGGCCCGTCATAGGTAGCTACCAACGCCGTCTCAGCCATCGGGCCGAGTCTGGCAGGCTAGGCGGACCGCCGGGCTAAAGCCTGCGAGCATGGCGGGAGCAGCTACCCGGGCTTCGGCTTCGGCGTGTTGACGAGCTGGCGCGTCAGGTTCTCGAAGTTCTCGAACTCGCCGCTCGGCTCTGCGCCCGCGTCCTGTAGCGGTGGCTGGCCCGCAGCCTGCGCGGCTTGATGCTCGGCGTCCCATTCGCGGCGCTCTTGTCGTGCCTCGTCGGTCATAAGTGCTTTCCAAACGTAGTCGATGTTGAGCATGATCCCGACGCCATAGCGGCTGATCAGGCCTTCGGGGTTCGTTTCTTCATCACCCTCGTCGGTGTAGTGAGCCGTGAAGATGCCCGCCATGGACGCATAGTGGCCGTGCGTGCGTAGCTCGGGCTCGCTGCCATCCGCCAGCAGCGGGACCCCGGGCGGTCGGGGCACGGGGAAATCGAGCAGCGTGATCGTCTGCGTAACGAAACACGGAGAGCCGCTGAACCCCGCGTAGGAGCGGCAGTCGAGCAGCGCTGCGTCGTATTCGTAGTTCGGTTTCTTGATCGCCACTTTGACGGTGGCGATGGCGCCCGTGCGCGCCATCGTGCGAGCAACCGGGGCAAAGATGCCTAGGTAGTGCAGCGGCCCACCGAGGGACAGGGGAATGTCTGGGTGGAGCACGTCGAGATCGAGACGCTGCGCCTGCCAATATCGACCCGGCGTCTCGGGGAACTGCGCGATTGCTAGGTCTACCTTCGGGAGCGGCTGCCGGAAGGTGCTCACCGGCTCGGGGGGGAACAGAACGCCCAACGTGGTCGGGTCCGCAGCCTCTACTTCAACGCCGGGCTTGTTCTTGACCACGTGGTCGGCCGTGACCACGTAAGGCCATCGCTTGCCAGGGATCGACTCGCTCGGCACCGAGACGAGGGAGCCCGTGCCTAGCAGGTCACCGTGCGAAGTGATCCGCACGACGCTGTTGAGCATCCCCAGATGAAGCGGCATCAGGCCGGTTCCATGCTCAACAGCCCAGCGTGGAAGTCCGTCGATGTTGCTCGGCCCATTGAGCCGAGCATACCGCTCAGGCGGGTGAGATAGGTATGTCATTCCGACAGTCGTCTGCGTCGTCGGGCCGCGATCGCGCCATCCGCCGGCAGGCGCCCGCACTGCACGCGGAGCGCTCGCGCTCGCCGAGCCTCGCCGTCCGCCGTGCCCGCGGCGTAGGCCGCGGGCAAAGTGTGGGGAAGAGCGTGGGCAGGCCGCCCAAAAAGCGCTTAGCTAAGCCAGATTCGGCGTGTCCCGCGACCCGGCTAGACGGTCCACACTGCTGTCCGCGAGGACCTCGACGGTGCCTGCGATCAGACGATCGCGGGGGGAACGGGAGGACTCGGAGGGGCCCCTGGAGCCCTTGCTGGACGGGCTGATGCTGTGCACGGTGTGGGATCGCCCCACGCCCGCAACCGCCGCATCCCCGCGTATGACCCTGACCTCGCCGTCCATGGTTCTTCCCCTATTTCCCTCCGACGTCCCTCTCCTGTTTCCATCTAGCCCTAATCCCTGCTGGAGCGTCGAGACCCTGTCAATCAGATCTCGGTGCTCACACCGCGGGATGAGAACACATCGGCCTGACTTTGTCAAGTCCCATTTGTCTTTAACGATCTCGTTCGCTCACGAGAGACATCGCCATGGAGGCAGCATTCGCGGCGGGTGACGCCGTGCATTTACCCGGGAGCAGGCCGCGTCCGAGGTCGCGAAAGGACTCAAACTCTCACTCGCGAGACCGAGTGTCGAACATCGCCCCAATCGAGTAACCACCGTCTAGCCGGGACGGTGGTCTCTCGCGCCGGTCTCTCACAGTGCGACTTTGACGCAGAGTTCACCAGCGCCGAGGATTGCTTTCTGGCGACGTTGAAGCGCGGACACGAGCTCGTCGCGCAGGCGCTTCTGGACGCGGTGCAGGAACAGACACACTGGCTTGTCCGGGTCCGCCAGGGTCTGCTGAGCGTCCTGCGCTTCCTGGACTCCCAGCCGGCCTGGGCTCGCGTGCTCGTGATAGAGACTGCCGCCGGCGGCGTTCGCGCGCTGGAGCTTCGCGAGCGTGGGCTCGCGCGGGTCGCGGAACTGCTGGAACGTGGCAGCCCCGAACCTCCGAGCGGCCGTGGACTGGCGGTTCAGCGCGGGCTGACGGCAGAACTCGTGATCGGGGGCGTCTTCTCGGTGATACACGCACGCATGCTCCGTCATCGCGGCATGCCTCTGATCGAGCTGGCGCCGTCGTTGATGTCGCTGATCGTGCTGCCTTATCTGGGCGCGGAGGCCGCCAACGACGAGCTCGCACTCAAACCCGAGCTCGCGCCTTCGGCCAAGGAGCGACACGTGGCGAAGGACCTGCCCGCCCGCGCCACCTACCGAACTGCGTTGGTGCTGCGCGCGATCGCGAGCTCGCCACAGTCCAACAATCGCGAGGTCGCCGCGGCCGCGGGCCTGGGCGACGAGGGCCAGACCTCGCGCATGCTCTCGCGCCTGCAGCGTCAGGGACTGATCGAGAACGTTGGCCTGGGCCAAGCCTACGGCGAGCCGAACGCCTGGCTTCTCACCGCGGCCGGCAAGCGGATGACCGACCTCGTCAACGACGGGCTCGGCACGCAGGGCGCACGACGGCTTGCCGCGCACGGCGACCTGGGGAGGGCCGCATGTCAGCGCTGATCGAGTTTCGACCTCCCGACTCGCGCGCCGGTTGGCGCGATCGGCGGGCATTCAACCGTACATCGACGTGCGCACCTTCACGTGGCGCGTCGATGACGAGCGCGCACCCACACGGGCGAGACGCCGGTGCCGAGCGCGCTGTCGCACATGGGCGGCACTGGGGTGACTCGATGGAGAGGCTCTCGATGCCGCTCGATTCAAAACCCGAGAGGACAAAGGAGTAGTGGACAAGTGAGACACGTAAGGATGCTAGGACTCTGCCTAGTCGCCATCGCGGCGATTGCGGTCGTCGCGGCCTCGAGCGCGTCGGCGGGGCTGCCGGAATGGGGTCAGTGCGTCGCGAAAGCCGGCGGCAAGTACAGCGACGCCAACTGCACCACCAAAGCGAGCAAAAAATCGGGCACGTTCGAATGGAAAAAGGGGACCGCTGGAGTAGCCGAAAAGAAATTCCACGGCGAAGGTGGAACTGGCGTGCTCAACGCCGTCGCGAGGATCTGCGAAGGCAAAGAAGGTAGCGAACGCACGAAGGCATGCGAAGAAGGCTTCGAAGAAGGTAAAGGCTACGAAGCGCCGATCGAAATCGAATGCACCACAGAGAAAGCTAACGGCGAAGTGGCCGGCAAGGACGAAGTCAACGCAGTGGCGGTCAAGTTCTTCGGATGCGTGGCGCTGGGCTCGGTCGAGTGCTCCAACACCCTGCATGAAGGTGAAGTGCAGGTCAATCCGTTGAAGGGCGAGCTTGGCTACATCAGCAAAGCGAACAAAGAAGTCGGCGTTGACCTGACCCCGACGAAAAAGAAAGGCAGCTTCGCGCAGTTCGACTGCGGCGGGTTCCTTGGTACGGTCGTCGGAGAGGCCGGCAAAGCGGGCGCCCACGAAGGTGGCCCGGTGTACAAGCCGAAAGGCGGCGGCGACGCGATCATCTCACCGATCACTCCCGTCAATGAAATGACGAATCAGTTCACGCAGACGTACACCACCAACGAAGCAGACGAAAACATCCCGAACAAATTCGAAAAAGGCCCGCTCCAGGTCCTTGAATCGTACAGCTACAACGCCGAAGAACCGCAGCTCAGCTGGCTGTGGGGCAAAGCCGGCGAGTCGATCACCAATGTCAACACATCGACCGAAGCTGCGGAGATCAAGGCATAGCCGCTAGCCAGCTTCGTGTAGCGAATGTGAAGTTGCGCGTGGGGTCACTCCGGTGGCCCCACGCACCTGAAGCAACCGAGACGGGTCACGGATAGTGCAAAGCAAACGACAGCGAGCGTCGGGCGTCTACCCAGGCCACGGCGACGGGTTTCCGGAGAGGACGTGATGAGGGGCACCAGCACAGAGCGTCGGTGGAGCGGCAGTAAACGACAGAGCCCGGCTGTGCAGGCGTCGAGCGCCCGTCGGGCCCGCGCTCTGCTCCTGGCTCTCGCCTGCGGCCTCTCTCTCAGCGCCGCTTCGATGACAGACCAGGCCCAAGCCGCCCTGACACATTCCTCCACGGGAGTCCTCGCCGAATCCTCCCCAGGAGCTCCGCTGGAAGAACCGACGTCCGTGGCGATCGACCACGCCAGCGGCCAGATCTTCGTGGGCGATGAGGGCGAAGGAACGATCGACGTCTACAGCTCCTCGGGGGCGTTTCAGGCTCAGTTCGGCGAAGCGATCGAACCGGGCGCGATCGCCATCGATGAAGCCAGCGGCGACATCTACGTGGCCGAACCTCAGAGCCGGCGAGTCCTCGCCTACCGCCCCGAGGGCTCCGGTTACCAGCTCCTGGCCGAATGGTCCGGAGCTCAGACGCCTGGCGGAGGGTTCGGCGAAGTCACGGGCGTGGCCTTCGACAACGGCAAAACAGGCGGCTCAGATCCCTCGGCGGGAGACCTGTACGTCCTCGAGTCAGAAGCTCAAAGTGGAGGCTCCGGTACGGGCGAAGGCGCGGTCGACGTCTATCAGCCGAAGGCCAACCCCGCAGGCTCTGAAGTGGGCGAAGGCCAGGAAGGCACCTTCCTAAAGCGCCTGGCAGCTGCGAAAGGCGTAAGGCTGGAAGAACCGGGTGCGATCGTCGTGGACTCAAAGACCGGCGAGCTCTATGTCGGCGACGCGCAGGGCGGATTCATCGCCACCTACAGCTCCGAAGGCGCCTTCTTGGAAAAGCTCACCGGGAAGGGTGGTCCTCGTGGCTCGTTCCTGGGCAAGGAAGAAGAAGAAGAAAACATCGAGGGCCTCGCGGTCGAAGAAAGCTCTGGCGACGTCTACGTCGGCGAAACAGAACGCCACGCCATCTCCCAATACGACGCCAAAGGCGAATGGGTGGGTGAAACGAGCACCGGCACGCAGGCCAAAGCTCTCGGGGAACCACGGGGAGTGGCCGTCTCGAGCACCGGAGCGCTCTATGGCGCGGACCCGCTCTCGGCTGTGGTCGACATCTTCGGCCCCGCCGTGCTGGTCCCCGGGCTGGAAACCGGAAAGGCTCAGAAAATCACCCGGAACACGGCGCTGCTGGGGGGAACCGTCAACGGCGAAGGCTCCCCGGCCAAATACAGCTTTCAGTGGGGGCCCACGCAGGAACTGGGCAACGCCACCTCCCTGCAGAGCGCAGGGACAGGCGAAACGAAGGCGTCCGCCACGATCGAAGGTCTGAGTCCCGGGACCACCTACTACTTCCGCATCATCGCGGAAAACCAGAACGGCACCGCGTACGGGCTGATCCGAGAACTGCAGACCCCCCAGGCGGTCACCGGCTCAACCGGCCCTGTCAAGGAACTGGGGACAGAAGCGGTCACCCTCACCGGCTCCCTGTCCCCCGAAGGAATAGAGACCCATTACTACTTCCAGTGGGGCCTGACGACCGCCTACGGGGGCCGGACCCAGACCAGGGACGCCGGCTCTCCGTCAGGCTCCGTGGAAGCCCAGGCAAAGCTCGAAGGCCTCAGCCCGAACACGACGTACCACTATCGCCTCGTCGGCGAAAACAGCTTTGGCTCGACCGACTTTGCCGACCGTTCGCTGACGACCTCCGGACCGCCGAGAATCACCAACGAAGCCCCGACGGGTCTGGAACACAACGGCGCCGCGATCTACGCCAAGGTGAACGCGGATCAGCTCCTGACCAAATATCGTTTCCAGTGGGGCGAAACCAGCTCCTATGGCCACGAAGTGCCCGTGGGAGGCGCCTCGATCGGCGAAGGAGCGTCGCCGACAGCGGTGCAGGCGACGCTCACCGGGTTGAGGATCGGAACTGTCTATCACTACCGGGTGCTGGCCGAAAACTCCGCCGGCACGACGGAAGGGATCGACGAGACATTTCAGACGATCCCCGCAGCCCCGGTCGATCAGAGCTACGTGACGAACGTCAGCACGAGCGAAGCGACGCTCGGCGCCGCCATCAACCCGTTGGGCAACGACACCCATGTCTACTTCCAGTACGGCACTGCGAACTGCGCCGAAGCGCCCCAGTCGTGCAACGACGTCCCGCAGGCCCCCGGCGATGACATCGGCGCTGGAACGACGGACGTCGCGCAGTCCGAGCCCCTGACGGGCCTGACGCCTGAAACGACCTACTACTACCGCGCAATTGCAAGCAACGTTCTCGGCGCGACCGAAGGTCCCGAGAAGACCTTTCAGACCAAGGCCGGCGAAACCCCGCTCGCGTTGGCCGATGACAGGTCGTGGGAGGTCGTGAGCCCTCCGGACAAGCACGGGGCGCCGATCGAACCACTCACGCACGAAGGCGGCGTGATTCGTGCGGCGGAAAACGGCGCTGCAATCACATATGTCGCGAACGGTTCGATCGAGGAAGAACCGGAAGGCAATCGCAGTCCGGAACAGCAACAGGTCATCTCCACCCGTACACCGGGCGGCTGGACATCCCAGGACATCGCGACTCCAAACAACTCAGCGCACGGGGTGTCGATCGGCGTCGCGCCCGAGTACCAGTTCTTCAGCCCCGACCTGTCAACGGCGCTGGTCGAACCGTTCAGCACCAAACTGCTCTCAGAACCGCCGTTGGCGCCAGAAGCGAGGCAGTCGACCATATATCTGCGAGATGACGCCAGTGGCGCCTATCTGCCCCTGGTCACGGAAGCAAACGTGGCGGCGGGGGTCGAATTCGGGAGCAAGCTCCACTTCGTGGCGGCTACGCCAGACCTCAGCCACGTGGTCATGAAATCGCCGGTAGCCCTGACGGGGCCCGGCTCCGGTCCCGGCCTGTATGAGTGGAGCGCCGGCAAACTGCAGTTCGTGAGTCCGCTGCCGGACGGGGCGATCTCGACTCACGAAGTCGAACTCGGCTACTACCACATTGCGGCGAACGCGGTCTCGAGCGATGGCTCGCGTCTGATCTGGACGACGCTCGAAGAAAACGCTCACAGGGGCCATCTGTACATGCACGACACGAATACGGGGGAAACGATTCAGCTCGATGCCGCGCAGCGCACCGGCGAACCGGCCGGAATCGGTACTGCGCAGTTCGAGACTGCGAGCAGCGACGGCTCGCGCGTGTTCTTCACGGACAAGCAGAGGCTCACCGCAGACTCCACCGCCGAACCGGCACAGGGCACGGGCAAGGCTGACCTCTATGAGTGCGAAATCACCGAAAGCGCTGGGAAAGCCACCTGTGACCTGCACGACCTGACGGTGGATCACAACGAAAACGAGCACGCGGCCGTTCAGAATCTGCTGTTCGGGGCAAGCGAAGATGGCGCGTACGTCTACTTCGTCGCACAGGGGGTGCTTGCGGACAACGCCAACGGACAGGGCCAACGTGCGCAGCCGGGCGCCGACAATCTCTACGTCGTGCACCTCGCCGGTCAGACGCAGACGACGAGCTTCATCGCTTCGCTCGCGGGCGAAGACAAGGCCGAGTGGGAAGGCGAACTTCATGGCAACAGCTCCTACCTGACCGCTCGCGTCTCGCCGAATGGTCAGTACCTGGCATTCATGTCGTCGGCGAGCCTCACGGGCTATGACAATCGCGATCTGAGCAGCGGCGACCCCGACGAGGAGGTCTATCTCTACGACGCAACCTCGAGCGGCCTGACCTGTGTCTCCTGCAACCCGAGCGGAGCACGGCCGTCGGGCGTTGACGATGTCGAAGAATCGGGCGAAGGCATCGGCCTGCTCGTCGACCGGCGGAGGGTCTGGGTCGGACATTGGCTTGCCGGCAACATTCCGGGCTGGACTGCGCAGAGCCTCTCGAGCGCGCTGCTCCAATCGCGTTACCTCACAGACAGCGGCAGACTCTTCTTCAACAGCCCTGACGACCTCGTACCGCAGGCGAAGAACGGCAAGGAGGACGTATACGAGTATGAGCCCTCGGGCGTGGGCAGTTGCGCGAGCGCGACCGGGGGCTGCGTGTCGTTGATCTCCGGTGGGAGCTCAGAACGGGAATCGAGCTTCCTCGAAGCCACGCCAACCGGCGACGACGTCTTCTTCCTGACCCAGGCGCAGCTGGTGCCGCAGGACACGGACACGGCCTTCGACATATACGACGCGAGGGTCTGCAGCGAAGCCTCGCCGTGTCTGACTCCTCCGCCCTCAGAACAGCCTCCATGCGGCAGCTCAGCCGCGTGCCGGCCGGCGGAAGTTCCTCAGCTGCCGACGGTTGGACCGTCGAGGACTGAAACGGTCTCCGGCCCGGCGAGCAACGCAGCTCCGCCGCCGCCGGGTGCAGGAGCCAAGGCGGTCAAAGCGGTCACGCGACCCAAGCCGCTCACACGGGCACGGAAGCTGGCCAAAGCTCTCACGAGTTGCAGGAAGCAGTTCTCGCGCTCCAAGTCCAAGCGCAAGGCCTGCGAAGCACACGCACGCAAGCTGTACGGGCCAAAGCGGAAGGGCAAGAAGGCGAGGCCGAAGTCTCGGCGAGCCGCTCGAAGCTCGACGAAACGAGGGGGACGATGATGCGTAAACCGATCGCCGAAGGGTGCGCGGCACGACAGAGCCGCTCCGCCGATAGCCGGCGCCGCGCAGGCTCGTTGCTTGTCGCTGCGTTTGCCGTCGTCCTGCTCCTGGCCGCGCACGCCAGCATGGCGAGCGCGTCCGGTCCGTGGTGGCGCGTGGGCTCAGAAGTCCTCCCGTCGAACCTCTCACCCGGCACAGAAGGAAGGTTGATCGTGACGATCGCCAATCTCGGCGACGCTCCGATCAACGGCGCGACGACGCCGGTGCAGGTGACGGATGAACTCCCGGCTGGGCTGGTCGCCACGGCGATGAGCGGCCAACAACGGAACGGCAGCGAAGTGAAGTGTCCGAGCGGTGAACCACCCGTTCCCCCGCTGACCTGCACCTACACGGGCGTGCTCTATCCCTACGAAGAGCTCGCCATCACGGTCAGGGTCAAGGTGAACGAGCCCCCCGGGACCGTAACGTCGCTCTCGAATGAGGTGCACCTGGAGGGCGGCGGAGCGCCGGCGGTGTCGACCGCGCAGCGGGTCCCCATCAGCGACGAACCGGTTAGCTTCGGCGTTCACAATCTTGAAGTGACACCCACGAATGAGGACGGGAGCCCGGCAACTCAAGCAGGCTCACATCCGTTTCAGTTGACGACCTCGCTGGTGACGAACCAAACCGGCGAACGTCAGCCCGTGGCGCTCCCTAAGGACCTTCGCTTCAACCTCCCGCCTGGCTTGATTGGGAATCCAACAGCCGTGGCGCAATGTAGCGAAGCCAACTTCTCGACCGATGCCAAGTTCGGAGCAAACTCGGGAGCCGAAGCGAATCTGTGCCAGCCCAGCTCGGTGATCGGCGCTGCGACCGTCATCGCCTACGAACCGCTTTCATCGATTGTGACCAAAACTGTGCCCATCTTCAATCTCGTCCCCGCCCGCGGCGAGCCCGCCCGTTTCGGCTTCGAGGTGCTCGGAAAGATCCCAATCGTCATCGACACCTCGGTGCGCACAGGCAAGGACTACGGTGTCGTTGCGACGGTCAAGAACGCAACTCAGGTCGCTGGGCTCCTCTCCAGCCAGGTCACCCTCTGGGGCGACCCAGGGGACGCAAGGCACAACAGCTCACGTGGTTGGGAATGCATCGACGGGGGCTTCTACGCGAATCAGGTCAAAAAATCCTGCCCCGCCACGAGCGCGGAGTCGGAAAACCCTTTCCTGACGCTCCCCACCTCCTGCGCGCAGGACCCAGCCACAGAACCGGTCGTCTCCTCGATGGAAGCCGACTCCTGGGCGCAGCCGGGCACCTTCCTGGGCGCCGAATACGCCTGGATCGGCTCCGAAGGAGCCCCGCTTGGCTTTCAGGGCTGCAGCCAGCTCCCCTTCAACCCCGAAATCGACGTGAGCCCAGAAGAACACGCCGCCTCGACCCCCACGGGCCTGGAAGTCAAGGTCAAGGTGCCCCAGCAGAGCACCCTCTCAGCCGACGGCTTGGCCGAGGCCGACGTGCGCGACACGACAGTGACCCTGCCCCAGGGGGTTGAGCTCTCGCCCTCGGCGGCAAACGGCCTGGAAGCCTGCTCGGAGGCCCAGATCGGCTACCTGGGCCTCAATTCGCAGACCCAGACCGATGAATTCACAGATCAGGCGCCCTCCTGCCCGGACGCGGCCAAGGTTGGCACGGTCCACATCACGACCCCGCTTCTGAGCCACGAACTGGAAGGTTCGGTCTACCTGGCCACCCCAGCCCCCAACGGCGAAGCCGCCCAGAACCCCTTCAACTCGTTGGTCTCGCTGTACCTGGTGGCCGAAGACCCGGTCTCAGGCGTCCTCGTCAAGCTGGCCGGCGAAGGCCAGCTGAACGAAGGGACGCTCCAGATCAAGACCACCTTCAAGAACGCTCCTCAGGTGCCCTTCGAAGAACTGTCGCTGAAGCTCTTCGGTGGCCCCCGAGCATCACTGGCGACCCCCTCGAGCTGCGGCTCCTACCAGAGTCAGGCCTCGCTCACCCCCTGGTCAGGCACGGGCGAAGTCAACCTCGGCTCCCCGGCGGAAGACTTCACCATCTCCTCAGGCGTCGCCGGCACTGCCTGCCCACAGGGCCTGGCTTTCAGCCCCAGCCTCAGCGCCGGCTCTGGGAGCTCACAGGGCGGAGCGTTCACGAACTTTGCCCTCGAACTCTCACGCCCCGATGGCCAGCAGGCCCTGAAGGGCCTGAGCCTCCATCTCCCCGGAGGGATCGCGGCGATGCTCTCCTCGGTGACGCTGTGCTCAGAAGCCCAGGCCAACAGCAACTCCTGCCCCCCCGCAAGCGAAGTCGGCAAAGCCACGGCGATCGCAGGCCTTGGCCCAGAACCATATGTCGAGGGCGGCGGCAAAGTCTTCATCACTGGCCCCTATGGCGGAGCCCCGTTTGGCCTTGAGATCCTCACCCCAGCAGTCGCGGGCCCGTTCAACCTCGGCTACGTGACGGTGCGCTCGACGATTCAAGTCGATCCCCACAACGCCTCGATCACGATCAGGACCCCCTCGCTGCCGACCGAGCTAAGGGGCATACCGCTGCAACTGAAACGAGTGCTGGTCTCAGTCGATCGCCCGAACTTCGAGTTCAACCCGACGAACTGTGATCCAAAGCTGATCGAAGCCACCGCGTCTGGCGATCAGGGCGGGGTCCAGAACCTCACAAGCCACTTCCAGTCAACCGGCTGCGATGCGCTGCCCTTCAAACCGACGTTCACCGCCTCGACCAAGGGCCAGACCTCAAAAGCAAACGGCGCCAGCCTCACGGTCAAGGTCGGCTCGACTCAAGGCCAGGCGAACATCGGAAAAGCCGCGCTTATCCTGCCGAAGATCCTGCCCTCGCGCCTATCGACGATCCAGAAAGCCTGCCTGGCGGCCACCTTTGAAGCAAACCCGGCCTCCTGCCCAGAAGGATCGAACATCGGCTCGGCGACTGTGCACACCCCCGTGCTGAAGAGCGCGCTACAGGGCCCCGCCTACCTGGTCTCCCACGGCGGCGCCGCCTGGCCCGATGTCGAGTTCGTGCTGCAAGGCGAAGGAATCACGCTGATCCTCGATGGCCAGACTCAGATCAAAGGCGGGGTCACCTCCTCGACCTTCAACGCGGTCCCCGACGCCCCGGTGTCCTCCTTTGAAACCGTGCTTCCCCAGGGACCGCACTCGGCGCTGACCACAGACCTGCCCCTGTCGGCGAAATACAGCCTCTGTGGTCAGAAGCTCGTCGTCCCGACGACCCTGACCGGCCAGAACGGAGCGCGCATCGAACAGCAGACCAAGGTCGCAATCGAAGGCTGTGGCGCTGTCAAAGCCACCAAGGCAAAGAAGCTCACACGTGCACAGAAGCTGAAGCGGGCCCTGGCCTCGTGCAGGAAGCGCTTCAAGTACTCCAAGGGCAGGCGAGCGGCCTGTGAAGCGAAGGCGCGCAAGCTCTATGGACCGAAGAAGCACAAGCGCAAGGGCAAGGGTGCGCGCGGGAAAGCACACAGAGGGGAGGGGTGAAAGCGATGGGCCCAGATCACGAAGACTTGAGCGCACCCGCCCTAAAGGCGCTCGAGGATACCTCGGTGCGGATACCCTCTCCGATGAAGCCGAGGTGATGCGCGGATCCGGAGCGCGGCCCGGCTAGGGCTGGGTCGCGCTTCGGGCCGGCGCCTGGCGAGTCGAGGGCTGGCGCGCGATGCTCGAGTGCCGGTGCGAGCTCGCGCTTGAACCGAGGTCCGGGAGTGCGGCCCACGTCTCCGGACGTGATCTGCGCAGCTACGTGGGAATCGCGTGGGCTGGGAGCGGAAAAAGCCTAGAAACAAAGGGCTTTTGAGGTGTCCTGCGTCCTGGGAAGACGGTCCACACTGCCCTCTGAAACGACCTCGACGGTGGCTGCGATCAGCATGTCGCGGCGACTTTCGGGGGCGTCGGCAAGGGCGCGCAGGCCCGTGCTGGAGGGACGAATGCTGTGCGCGGTGTGGGATGAGCCCCCGCCCGTAAGCGCCATGCCCGCGTCTATGACCCTGACCTCGCCGTCCATGGTTCTACCCCTATTTCCCTCCAACGTCCCTCTCCTGTGTCCCTTCTGCCCTAATCCCTGACGAACCACCGGTGCGCTTTCTGTGGCGCGAGGTGTTCGTACGGGCAGGATGAGAACACATCCGCGTAAGTTTGTCAAGGGGTGCTTGACCTAAACGGGAGCGCGAGATTTCCCCGCAGCCGCTGCCCCTGGCGTTGACCGCGGTCCCGATGGTGAACGTCGCGACGAGACAGGCGTCTGAGCGCGTGAGGGCATCTCCGACCTCAAATTCGTCCTCGACCGTGGGGTGGGGCGAGGTTGTCACCCCCGTCTTCCCAGGTCGGTGGTCACCCGCGCGGGGCTGACGGCGGCCGATTTCGAAGCGGAGTTCGACACCACCGAGGACTGCCTGGTCGCCGCGTTCGACGAGGGCGTCTCACAGCTCGAATGGGCGCTGAGGATCGCGGTCAAAGGCGAGAAACGCTGGCTCACGCGAGTCCGCGGTGGCCTGCTGACGATGCTCAGGTTCCTGGACGCCGAGCCTCAATGGGCGCGGCTGCTCGTACTGCAGGCACCAACAGCCGGAGCGGGAGTGCTCGAGCGCCGTAGCCAAGCGCTCGGGCGACTTGGCGCCCTGCTGGAACGTGGAAGTCCCGCCGCGACAGTGAACGGCGGACTGGCACTTCAGCGTGGACTGGTAGCAGAGCTCGTCGTCGGCGGGGTGTTCTCGGTGATTCACGGCCGGATGGTCAAACACGAGGGCATGCCGCTGATCGACCTTGCGCCGTCGCTTATGTCGCTGATAGCCCTCCCTTACCTCGGCAGTCAGGCGGCGAATCTAGAGCTCACCCGCACGTTTGCAAGCAAGAGCGGTGGCTCGTCTGTCGGTGCGCTCGAGGCGCCCGTTCGTGCCACCTACCGCACGGCGCTCGTTCTGCGAGCGATTGCCGGTGCGCCTGACTCGAGCAATCGCGAGGTGGCGGCAGCCGCGGGGCTGGGGGATGAGGGGCAAACCTCAAAGCTGCTCTCGCGCCTCGAGCGCCAGGGCCTGATCAGAAATGTGGGTCTGGGTCACGCCTATGGCGAGCCGAACGCCTGGCGTGTGACCGCGAGCGGTCGATCGATGGCCGAGCTGAGCCTACAGCCATCCGCCCCGCACGCGCAGACCTCAGCGGCGGCACCAAGATCCGGACGGGCGCGATGCCAGGGAGATCCGCGATGAGCGCACGCGAGCTCCATCTCCCGGTCGCATCGGACCGCGCAAGCCAGACCAAGCTTTACGCCGAGCCGGCTACGCAGGGCGGGCTCGGCGCCCACAGACGTGCGTCGGGACGAGCGCAACTTGCGCTCTCGCCGATGACGGGCGCACATCGACGCGGGGAGCACCTCTCTCGCCGATGTGCGTTGTCGCAGACGAGCGGCACCGAAGTGACTCTCAGGAGGAGAGCTTCGCCGCTCGACCATAACCCGAGAGGACAAAAGGAGTAGTGGACAAGTGAGACATGTAAGGATGCTCGGACTCTGCCTCGTCGCCCTGGCGGCGATGGCTGTCTCCGCCAACACCGCGTTCGCGGCGAGCCCGGAATTTGGGCAGTGCGTCGCAAAAGCCGGCGGTAAATACGCCGACGCGGCCTGCCAGACGAAAGCTAAAAAAGGCGCTGGTTCGTTTGAATGGCTCAAGGCCAGCCAGGTCTCGAAAAGGAAGTTCCGTGGTGAAGGCGGGGCCGGCGTGCTGGTGACGACGCTTGAATTCTGCACACGCGGAGATCAGAAAGTCAACCCGGCGTGCGAAGGCGAAGAAAAGGAAGAAAAGCTCGGACCGATCAAGGTTGAATGCACGAGCGAGAACGCCGTCGGTGAAGTGAGCAGCAGCAAAGGCAAGATCACCAATGTGGTCGTGAAGTTCCAGGGCTGCAAGATCTTCGGAAGCTCGCCCTGCAGCAACTCGTCCAACGAAGGCGAAATCATCGTCAACACCCTGAAGGGGTCGCTCGGCTACATCAACAAAGCCAACAAGGAAGTCGGCGTTGACCTCAACCCAGTGAAAAAAAAGGGTGAGTTCGCAAAATTCACCTGCGCCGGAACGCTGACGACGATCGTCGGCGTGGGCACCTCCGAAAAAGGATTCCAGCCGGTATATCCGGGCAAAGGCGGCGGCGACGGAATCATCTCGCCGGTCACGCCGGTCAACCAGATGACACCGGCCCTGACGCAGGTCTACACTGTCAACGCAAGTGAAGAAAACATTCCGAGCAAATTCGAAGGCAAGCCGCTTCAGCTGCTCGAAGACTACGTGTACAACAACGGTGAACCCGAATACCGCAGCGCGTGGTCGAAATCGGGCGAGGAAATCACCAACGTCAACACCGGCGAAGAAGAAGTCGAGATCAAAGCGTAACCACGCTTGCCGAAGCACGACGTATGCATGGGGCCACCTCGGTGGCCCCATGCAACTCAAGAGCAGCCAGCTAGCAATCGAACGAGGGTCTTTCAGAGAGAGGGTTTGATGAGCCGGGTAACAGCAGACGCGCGCCGTGATGGCGCCCAGAGCGAGCAAGCGCGCAAGGCCCAAGCTCTACGCCGAGCGGTCTCTGCGGCCCCCGCCGGGCCCCCGGCGCGCCTGGCCCAGAGCCCCAGCACCAGGGCCCCCCTGGCCCTGGCGGGAGCCCTCCTGGCCACCCTCGCCTGCGCCCTCCTGCTGGCCCTGGCCCAGAGCGCCCACGCCGCCATCACCCACCCCTTCCTGGGAGCGCTCCCAGAACCCCCCGGCGCCGAAAACCTGCTCGAACCGACCGCCGTGGCGATCGATCACAAGAGCGGACAGATCTTCGTGGGCGATGAGGACAACGGCGTGATCGACATCTACAGCTCCGCAGGAGCCTTCCAGCAGAGCTTCGGCGAAGAACTGGAACCGGCAGCGATCGCGATCGATGAAGCAAGCGGGGACATCTACGTGGCCGAGCCCTCCGCCGATGCCCTCATAGCCTTCCGCCCCCAGGGCAGCTCCTATCAGCTCCTTAGCGAATGGAGCGGAGCCAACAGCCCCGAAGGAGCCTTCGGCGAAGTGAGCGCCGTCGCCTTCGACAACGCCAAAGAAGGCGGCTCAGACCCAGCCGCAGGGGACCTCTATGTCCTGATCTCTGAAAGCCCCCAGAGCGGCTTTGGCGCAGTCGAGCTCTACAAGCCAAAGCCAAACCCCACTGGCTCTGAAGAAAACGAAGGCCAGGAAGGCGCCTATGAGAGCTCGATCGAAGAAGGCCCAAAGCTTGAAGAACCAAACGCGATCGCGATCGACTCATCAACAGGCAGGGTCCTCGTCGCAGACACAGAGGGCGGCTACATCGCCTCCTACAGCGACAAGGGCGCCTTTGAAGAAAAGCTGACCGGCAAAGGCCAGCCCTTCGGCTCCTTCAAAGGCAAAGAAGAAGAAGAAGAAAACATCCTCGGCCTCACGATCGAAGAATCCACCGGGGACATCTACGTGGCCGAAGCAGAGCACCACGCGATCTCCCAGTATGACGCGGGCGGCAACTGGCTCGGCGCCTCAACGACAGCCGCAGAAGCAAAGCCCCTTGAAGAACCACGGGGCATAGCGGTCTCGAGCGCGGGCGAGCTGTATGGCGCAGACTCCCTGGCGGGCCTGACAGAGCACTTCGCAGGAGGCGTCGTGGTCCCCGACGTGATCACCGGAAAAGCCTCCAAAGCCACCCGCACCTCAGCGATCCTTCAGGGCTCGATCAACGGCGATGGCAAAAGCGGCGCCAAATACGCCTTTCAGTGGGGCGCCACAGAAGCCCTTGGAACCTCAACGACCCCCCAGAGCGCGGGCCCGGGCGAAGAAAAAGTCCAGGCGACCCTGCAGGGCCTGAAAGCCGGCACGAGCTACTTCTTTCGGATCATCGGCGAAAACGAAAACGGCCGAAGCTACGGCCTGATCCACGAACTGCAGACCCCGCCGGCGGTCGAAGGCCTCTCAACCGGGGCGATCACAGAACTCAAAGCCACCTCGGCGACCCTGACGGGCTCGCTGACCCCCGGGGGCATCGAGACCCACTACTTCTTTCAGTGGGGCCCCTCGACGAGCTATGGCAACCAGACCCCGCTGACAGACGCAGGCGAAGGCCAGAGCGCGATCGAAGCCAAGGCGGCGCTAGGAAGCCTCACGCCCAACAGCACCTACCACTATCGCCTGGTGGGCGAAAACGAATTCGGCCAGACCCTCGGAGCCGACAGGAGCTTCACGACCCAAGGGCCGCCAAGGATCACAAACGAAGCCCCCACGGGCCTAGAACACAACGCCGCAAAGCTCCACGCCAAGGTCAACCCCGATGAGCTTCAGACCAAATACCACTTCGAATACGGGACCACGACCGCCTATGGCACAGAAGTGCCCCTGGGCGGGGGATCGCTCGGCGAAGGCTCAGCCCCGGTGGCCGTTGAAGCGAGCCTCACAAACCTTCAGATCGGCACGGTCTATCACTACCGCGTGATCGCAGAAAACAGCGATCAGAGGACTGTCGGGCCCGACGAGACCTTTGAAACGATCCCCCCGGCTCCGGTCGATCAGAGCTTTGCGACGGGCGTGAGCACAACAGAAGCAACGCTCGGGGCCCAGATCAACCCGCTCGGCAACCAGACGAGCTACTTCTTTCAGTACGGGACTGAGAGCTGCAAGGCAGACCCAAGCTCCTGCACCGATGTCCCTGCGACGCCGGCGCCGGTGGGCTCGGGGACCGGGGATGTGGCCGAGTCCCAGCGCCTGAGCGGCCTGAGAGCAGCGACGACCTACTTCTATCGGGTCATCGATCAGAACGTGCTCGGCACCACAGAAGGGCCCGAGCACAGCTTCACCACGCAGGCAGGCGAAGCCCCGTTTGCGCTGGCCGATGACAGGGCCTGGGAGATGGTCTCGCCTCCGGATAAGCACGGGGCGCCGATCGAAGCGCTCACGCGCGAAGGCGGGGTGATCCTGGCCTCCGAAGACGGGGACTCGATCACGTATGTCGCTAACGGACCGATCACCGAAGAACCACAGGGCAATCGCAACCCTGAAATGCAGCAGGTGATCTCGACTCGCACGCCCGAAGGGTGGAGCTCACAGGATGTGGCGACGCCCAACAACAGCGCCAACGGCGTCTCGCCGGGCGCGACGCCCGAGTACCAGTACTTCTCACCGGACCTGTCTTCGGCGCTCGTTGAACCGTGGGGCAAATCGCCTCGCTCTGAACCGCCGCTGGCCCCAGAAGCTACCCAGAAGACGATCTACATCCGCGACAACAGCGAGGGCAGCTATCTGCCGCTCGTCACCGGGGCAAACGTGGTGCCAGGCACTGAATTCGGCGATCAGCTGCATTTCCTCGACGCAAGCCCTGACTTGAGCCATGTCGTCTTTGAATCCAAAGAGACACTGACGCCGGCGCCATCCGGCCCGGGCCTCTATGAGTGGGCGGCGGGTCAGCTGCAGTTCATAAGCCTGCTCCCAAGCGGGGTCCCGGCGCATGAATCAGAACTCGGCTTTGAGAGCCACATGTTCGCCCACGCGCTCTCAAGCGATGGCACCCGCGTCATCTGGAGCGTCCAGGATGAAAGCGTTGAAGGCGTGCACCGCGGCCACCTCTACATGCGCGACAGCGCGCTGGGCAAGACGATTCAACTGGACGCAGCCCAGGGCGCAGCGGAACCGACGCAGGGCTCGGCCGCATTCGAGGGAGCCAGCGCTGATGACTCAAGGGTCTTCTTCAGCGACAAGCAGAGGCTCACGCCGGACTCAAGCGCCGAACCCGGTCAGGCCGAAGGAAAGCCTGACCTGTATGAGTGCGAAATCATCGAAGAAGCAGGAACGCTCTCCTGTCACCTCAGAGATCTGACGGTCGATCCCACCGCAGGCGAACACGCGGCCGTGCCGGGCTTCATCTTCGGCGTCAGCGAAGAAGGCAGGAGCGTATATCTGCTGGCACGCGGCGTGCTCGCCAGCAACCAAAACGGAGTTGGCGAACGGGGCGAACCCGGCGCGAACAACCTTTATGCCCTGCACGAAGAAGCGGGCCAGTGGACGACTACCTTCATCGCGGCCCTCTCAAGCGAAGACAGCCCCGAGTGGGAAGGCAGCAAGCTGGCAAACGCGGCATACCTGACCGCACGGGTCTCGCCGAACGGGCGCTACCTGGCGTTCATGTCTGCCGGGCACCCGACGGGCTATGACAACACCGATCAGGTCAGCGGCAAGCACGACGAGGAGGTCTACCTGTTCGACGCCGGTCCAGCGGCTGGCACGCCGGCGCTCACGTGCATCTCGTGCAACCCCAGCGGCGCGCGCCCCACGGGGGTGCCCGACGTCGAAGTCTCAAGCGAAGGACTCGGGCTCGTCGTCGATCGCCGCAAGGTCTGGATCGGGCACACGCTCGCCGGCAACATCCCCGGCTGGACTGCGCAGAGCATCAATACCTCGATCTACCAATCGCGCTACCTGACAGACGAAGGGCGCCTGTACTTCAACAGCCCCGATGACCTCGTCCTGCAGGCGACCAACCACAAGAACGACGTCTACCAGTATGAGCCCTCGGGCCTTGGCAGCTGCCAGAGTCAGAGCGGAGGCTGCATCTCGCTGATCTCAGGCGGGGCATCCCAGCGCGAATCGGCCTTCCTTGAAGCAACCCCGGACGCCAGCAACGTCTTCTTCTTGACGGAGGCCCAGCTTTTGCCCCAGGACACGGACACGGCCTTCGACGTCTATGACGCCAGGGTCTGCAGCGAATCCTCGCCGTGCCTGACCCCGCCTGAAAAAGAAGCCCCTGGCTGTGGCGAAACAGCCGCCTGTCGCCCCGCCTCCCCGGCCCAGCCACTGGCCCCAGCGCCCCAGACCACGGCCTCGGGCCCGGGCAACCCCCCGCCATCGGCGCCAAAGCAGGAAAACAAAGGCTCCAAAACGATCACCAAGGCAAAGCCCCTCACGCGCGCCCAGAAGCTCGCCAAGGCCCTGGCCTCCTGCAAGAAGAGCTTTGCCCACTCAAAGAAGCGGCGCAAAGCCTGCGAAGCCCATGCCCGAAAGCTCTATGGGCCGAAGCACAAGAAGGGAAAGGGCAAGGGCAAGACCAAGGGCAAGAAGTCCTCTGAGGCGAGGAAGCCTCGACTCTCGAGCTCCGGGGCCCAGGGATCCGATGTCCACTCGAGCAGGAGGGCGGGACGATGAGCGCGCTCAGATCGCACGGAAGCACCGGATTGAAGGCGCGCCGGTGCGCCGGAGGTCGGGCCCAACCCCTGCCGGGGCGCCAGCTGCGCCGCCCTCAGCCGCGCCACCGTCAGCTGCGCCGCCTGTCACTGACCTTGCTGCTCGCGGCGCTTGCCCTGCTGGCGCTCGGCGCCGGGCCGGTGCTCGCCGACGCGCCGTGGTGGAGCGCGACGAGCGAAGTGCTGCCGGCGCACCTGGCCCCTGGCAGTGAAGGGCAGATCATCGTGCAGCTCAGCAACCTCGGCGATGTGCCGGCCAGTGGCGCAACGACGCCGATCACCTTGACCGACAAGCTGCCCGAAGGCCTCACCGCGACGGCCGTCTCGGGCCTGATCAAGAACGAAACCGCGACGATCTGCCCCCATACCCAGCCCCCCCCAGAGCCCATCACCTGCACCTTCGCCGGAGTCCTCAACCCCTATGAACAGCTCTCGGTCACGATCAAGGTCAAGGTCGAAGAGCCGCCAGAAACGCTGAGGAGTCTTCCGAACGAAGTCACGGTCGAAGGAGGGGGTGGCCCACGGTCCTCGAGCACGCAGCCGATCGACATCGACGGTGAACCGGCCTCGTTCGGGATCCAGGACTACGAACTGGGCCCGTTCAACGACGACGGAACCCCGGCCACACAGGCCGGCGCACATCCCTTCCAGCTGACCACCTCGCTGATCATGAACCAGACCTCGCTTCGTGAACCGATCGCCCTGCCGCGAGACCTGCGCTTCAACCTGCCGCCGGGCCTCGTCGGTGACCCCAATGCGGCCGCGCAGTGTCCGATGACGAACTTCAGCGCGATCCTCAACGAAGCGAACCTCTGCCCGCCGAGCTCGGTGGTGGGGGTCGCGACCGTGGTGGCCTTTGAACCGATCAACCATCTCGTCTCAAAGACCGTCCCGGTCTTCAACCTCGTCCCCGCCCAGGGCGAGCCGGCGCGCTTTGGCTTTGAGGTGATCGGGCGGATCCCGATCGTTATCGACACCTCCGTGCGCACCGGCAAGGACTACGGCGTCTCTGTCAACGTCAACAACGCCACCCAGACCGCTGGACTCTTGAGCAGCCAGGTCACGCTGTGGGGGAACCCGGGCGATCCGCGCCACAACTCCTCGCGCGGCTGGGAATGCGTCGCCGGGGGCGTCTACTCGGGCGCGGTCAAAAAACCCTGCCCCCCCACAAGCGCCGAGCCAGAATCCGCCTTCCTGACCCTCCCAACCTCCTGCGCCCAGAACCCCGCCACAGAACCGATCCTCTCAAGCACCGAAGCCGACTCCTGGGCAGACCCCGGCACCTTCCTGGGCGCCGAATACGCCTGGATCAACTTCTCCGGTCAGCCCCTGGGCTTTGAAGGCTGCGCGCAGCTGCCCTTCAGCCCAGAAATCGACGTGACCCCAGAAGAGCACTCGGCCTCGACGCCCACGGGCCTTGAAGTCAAGGTCAAGGTCCCGCAGCAGACAACGCTTGAAGTCGGGGGCCTTGCAGAGGCAGACGTCAGGGACACCACAGTCACCCTGCCCCAGGGAGTCGAGCTCTCCCCGGCAGCGGCGAACGGCCTCGAAGCCTGCTCGGAGGCCCAGATCGGCTTCCAGGGCCTGAACGAGGCCACCCAGACCGATGAATTCACAGCTCAAAAGCCCTCCTGCCCAGAAGCCTCGAAGGTAGGCAGCGTTCGCATCAAGACCCCGCTTCTGAGCCACGAACTGGAAGGCTCGGTCTACCTGGCAAGCCCAGCCCCCAACGGCGAAGGCGGACAGAACCCGTTCAATTCGCTGGTCTCGCTGTACCTGGTCGCAGAAGACCCGATCTCAGGAGTGCTCGTCAAGCTGGCCGGCGAAGGCCAGATAAACGAAGGAACCCTGCAGCTCTCAACGACCTTCAAGAACGCCCCCCAGGTGCCCTTTGAAGAACTGGCCCTGAAGCTGTTCGGCGGCCCGAGGGCATCGCTTGCGACTCCAGCCACCTGCGGGGACTACGCCACCGAGGCCTCCTTCACGCCCTGGTCTGGCACGGGCGAAGTCAACCTCAGCTCACCGCCTGAAGACTTCGCGATCTCCTCAGGAGTAGGAGGCGGACCTTGCCCATCCGCGCTTGGCTTCTCGCCTTCGATCACCGCCGGCTCTCAGAGCTCACAGGCCGGGGCCTTCACCTCCTTTGCCCTTGAACTCTCACGCCCCGATGGCCAGCAGGCCCTGAAGGGCCTGAGCCTCCATCTCCCCGGAGGGATCGCGGCGATGCTCTCCTCGGTGACGCTGTGCTCAGAAGCCCAGGCCAACAGCAACTCCTGCCCCCCCGCAAGCGAAGTCGGCAAAGCCACGGCGATCGCAGGCCTTGGCCCAGAACCATATGTCGAGGGCGGCGGCAAAGTCTTCATCACTGGCCCCTATGGCGGAGCCCCGTTTGGCCTTGAGATCCTCACCCCAGCAGTCGCGGGCCCGTTCAACCTCGGCTACGTGACGGTGCGCTCGACGATTCAAGTCGATCCCCACAACGCGGCGATCACGATCAACACCCCATCCCTGCCGACGGAGCTAAGGGGCATACCGCTGCAACTGAAACGAGTGCTGGTCTCAGTCGATCGCCCGAACTTCGAGTTCAACCCGACCAACTGCAACCCCCTGCAGATCGAAGGCACGGCCTCTGGCGATCAGGGCGGGGTCCAGGGCGTCTCGGCGCACTTCCAGGCCACGAACTGCAGCGCCCTGCCCTTCAAACCCTCCTTCAGCGCCTTCACCAAGGGCCAGACCTCAAAAGCAAACGGCGCCAGCCTGACGGTCAAGGTCGCCTCGAGCGCCGGCCAGGCGAACATCGCCAAAGTCGCGCTGATCCTGCCGAAGATCCTGCCCTCGCGCCTGAGCACAATCCAGAAAGCCTGCCTGGCGGCCACCTTTGAAGCAAACCCCGCCTCCTGCCCGGAAGGATCGAACATCGGGCAGGCGATCGTCCACACGCCGGTGCTGAAGAGCCCCCTACAGGGCCCCGCCTACCTGGTCTCCCACGGCGGCGCCGCCTGGCCCGATGTCGAGTTCGTGCTGCAAGGCGAAGGCATCACGCTGATCCTCGACGGACAGACTCAGATCAAAGGCGGGGTCACCTCCTCGACCTTCAACGCGGTCCCCGACGCGCCGGTGTCCTCCTTTGAAACGGTGCTTCCCCAGGGTCCGCACTCGGCGCTGACCACAGACCTGCCGCTGAGCGCCAAATACAGCCTCTGTGCTCAGAAGCTCGTCGTGCCGACGACGCTGACCGGTCAGAACGGAGCCGTGATCACTCAGCAGACGAAGGTCAAGGTCGAAGGCTGCGGCGCTGTCAAAGCCACCAAGGCCAAGAAGCTCACGCGCGCGCAGAAGCTGAAGCGGGCATTGGCCTCGTGCAGGAAGCGCTTCAAGCATTCAAAGGCCCGGCGCAGATCCTGCGAACGAAAGGCCAGAAAGCTCTATGGGCCGAAGAAGGGCAAGGGCAAGGGTGCTCACAAGAAGGCCAAGAGATAGGGCCAGGGCAGGATGGGGCCTCAGATCGCACGGACTTGAGCGCACCCGCCCTAAGGCGCTCGAGGATGCCTCGGTACGGATACCCTCTCCGATGAAGCCGAGGTGATGCGCGGATCCGGAGCGCGGCCCGGCTAGGGCCGGGTCGCGCTTCGGGCCGAGCGGTCCAGCCTCATTGAATGCGGGCCGCGCTCCGGTGCGGGCGGCTCAGCCGCCGTTCGGGTCGGCCAGCTACGACACGAGCCTGTCCCGCCCGCGTCCTCCGTGTGCGCGTCGGAACTTGGTTGGCTGCGGTGGGAAGTGGGTGGGTAGACGACTCAAAGCCCAGTGTCTAAGCCAGATCGAGCGTGTACCGCGTCTCTACAAGACGGGGAACACTGCCGTCGGATATCGCCTCGACGGTCGCCTCGATCAGGCGCGTACGTCGACTCGCGAAAGCACCGGCCCGGCGGGGCCTCGTGCCATGTTCGCGGTCGCCGCAATACGCGCTGGCGCCATGCGACACGGGAGCCTCGCCGTCCATGCCCTGTTCTCCTTTTCCCTCCAACATCCCTCTCGTCCGTCCCTCTCCTGACCCTTGCCCTCGACGGGCTGCGATCGGATGAGAACACATCCTCGTGAGTTTGTCAAGCCCCACTTGGCATCTGGAATACGTGGGAACAATGCGGCACAAATCGCAATTTGAGGGAGGACGCGCGCTGGATCTGGGCGACAAACCGGCTCTGTTACGCGACAAATCTCATCGCGGGATCGCAGCTCTCCCCGTCTTGTAGATTCGGTGGTCGCGCGAGCGGCGGTGACACGCCGCGAATTCGACCTCGAATTCTCGAGCGTCGAGGACTGCTTGGTCGCCGCCTTTGATCAGGGTCTGGTGCTGATCGCACAGGCCCTGACCACAGCGGTGCACGGTGAGAGCAGATGGTTGCCTCGCGTGCGGCTCGGGCTGCGTGCGCTGCTGAAGTTTCTCGACTCCGAGCCGCATTGGGCGCGCGTGCTGGTGCTCGATCTGCCCGAGGGCGGCGGCGCGATGCGCGAGCGACGCCAACGGGCGCTTGCCACGCTGGCTCGACTGCTCGATGCAGACAGCCCGCGCCTCGAGGCGGAGGAGCGCCTCGCAATTCCTCGCGAGCTCCTCGCCGAGCTGGTGGTTGGCGGCGTCCTCTCTGTCGTTCAGGCGCGCATGCTGAAGGACGACGGATCGTCGCTGCTTGAGATCGCGCCACCGCTGATGTCGCTGGTCGCGCTGCCCTATCTCGGTTCCGAGCAGGCAGGCGCAGAGCTCGCGGAACCCTCGCTGCCGCGGCCGCGCTCCTACGCGTACGCGTCGCTCGGTGGCGTTCGTACACGCACCACCCACCGCACGATGCTGGTGCTGCGAGCGATCGCCGCCTCGCCACATTCGAGCAACCGCGACGTCGCCGCAGCGGCTGGCGTCAGCGATGAGGGTCAGACCTCGAGACTGCTCGCGCGTCTTCAACGCGAAGGCCTGATCGAGAACGTGGGTCTGGGCCAGGCGTACGGGGAGCCCAATGCCTGGCTTCTGACCAAGAGCGGTGAGCACCTGGCCGAGTGCGGTACACGTGAATTGCTCGCCGGCTCTGCTGCTTCGGCCACTCGCGGGCACGCTGGACGTGCCGCGTGTCAGAACGGGATCGCATGAGCGCGCAGCGGAAACGCGAAACGGACTTCACGGCGGTCGCGCAGACACGCCGACAGACGTCCATCGCGGCAGAGGGCCGGAGTGCCCGCGCCGCGATGACGAGCGCAGTTTCGCTCAAGGCCTCCTGGCCGCGGGCGCTGCGCAGTTGCAGGCAAGCGACGTCACAGCGTCTCCAGGCGGAGACGGAAACGTCGACGGAACATAACCCGAGAGGGAAAAGGAGTAGTGGACAAGTGAGACATGTAAGGATGCTAGGACTCTGCTTGGTCGCCCTGCTGGCGATCGGCGCGCTGGTCTCATCCAGCGCATTCGCAAGCGAAGAAGGTGCGGCCAAGAAGGAAGCCAAGCTCTTCAAAAACTGCCCGCTCGCGCTGCCGCAGGTCGTGCAGTGCGACTACGCGAAGTCGGGGCCTGGCTCAGAATTCCAGGCAGGCAACATCACGGTGCCTCTCAACAAGCCGGAGATACTGCAGGGAGGCCTGTCTCAGCCGGAAGAAACAAAAACCGAATTCTGGGGAACGGAAGCGGGTAACAACACCACGCTGAAGCCGGTGGCCCAGGAAGTTCCGGGCGGCCTCGAAGGCAACATCGAAGCAGCGGATCTGTCTGGCGCGGCCCTCGAAGCCTATGAAAAGGCGATCGCCAACGGCAAGAACAAGGTGACGCTGTCGATCGAACTCGCCGGCCCACCCCACCCGACGGTCGGCCTGGAATTCTTCTGCTTCGTCACAGGAGAATGCCCCGCGATCGTGCTGCCCGTGCAGGTCAAACTGAGCAACTCGTTCCTCGGCAAGACCTGCTCGATCGGCAACAACAACGACCCGATCAACATCGAACTCACGACCGGCGAAACCAACCCGCCGCCGCCCAACGAACCGATCCATGGCTCGCTCGGCGAACTCCACTTCCTCCATGAAGGGCAAGTGATCCTGGTTGAAAACAACAGCCTCGTCAACAACTCCTACGCATCGCCCGGCGCCACCGGCTGTGGCACGGGTCAGACCGAATCACAGGTCGATGCGGCGATCGACGCCAAGACCGGCCTGCCCTCACCGGCGGGGACGAATCGGGCGCTCATCACTGGCACGCTTCACATCGCCAGCGCTGAATACGTCAGGGAACACCTGAGGGGCTAATAGGGACGGATCGAAGGGCCACGCAAGCTCATGACCTCTAGTAGGTATTGCATCGACTCCATGAGCGCGACGAGGATGAAGACGTGGTCTCCGATCCACGGAGAATCCGACCGGGGTCCCGCGACGAGCGGGACCCCGGTCCACCAAACGGCGGGCGAGATCGAAGGTCCATTGAGCGCATGCTCCCAGACGCGGAGCACGTGAAGGCAAGCAAGGAGAACTGAGACATGAGACGCATGAAGAGCGCTGGACTGTGCCTCGTTGCGGTGCTTGCGCTGAGCGCCGTCGTGGTGGCCAGCGCATCGGCAACAGCACCCGAATACGGCCGCTGTCTGAAAGTTGAAGGCAAAGTCGCCAACGGAGGCTTCAAAGACTCGAAGTGCAACAAAGAAGCGAGCGCGAAAAACGGAAAGTATGAATGGTTCCCGGGCGCGGTCAAGAAGAAACAGACCACCAGCGGCGGCAAAGGCCAGCTGGAAACCGTCACGGGCCTGGAGGTCGCGTGCTCGAGCGAGACGAGCACGGGCGAATACTCGGGGACGAAAGAAGTCAAGAACATCGTGGTGACGTTCGAGGGCTGCCAGTCGGCCGGTTTTACGTGCAACACCAAAGGCTCCGCAGCGGGCGAACTCGTCACGAAAACGCTCGAAGGGGTCGTGGGCTTCGAAAACAAAGCGCTGAAGAAGACCGCCCTCGACCTGTTCCCTGCCGGCAAAACAGGCCTTTTCATCGAATTCGGCTGCGCGGGTCTGCAGGTATCGGTCAAGGGTTCGGTGCTCGTCCCGGTGAAGTCGGACAAAATGGAGCTCACCGGGCCGCTGAAGTACAAGGCCACGCACGGCAAGCAGAAACCGGAACACTTCGAAGGCGAACCGAACGATGTGCTCGAAAGCGCATTCGGCAGTGGCCCTTACGAACAGTCTGGGCAGACGATCACGACGACGCTCAAAAACGAAGAACCGTTGGAGCTGAACGCAGTCGTCTGAGCAAAGTCTGGAGTAGCAAGCATGCGTGCGGGGCCCCAGGCCCCGCACGCCCAAGTCATCCGGTGAGGGACCGTTGAACGTGATCAGGCAAAGGGGCAAATTGGAGCGCGCAATGAAGCTCAAAGACGCGCATGAAGACCTGCGTATGGCGCGGCAGCGCGCGATCCGCGTGGGCGCTGTGCGCTTCGCTGTCGGCGCGCTGGCCGTGATCGCGCTGGCCGCGATCTTCGCCAGCCCCGCCTCCGCCCTGATCCGTCGCGGCCACGTGTTCGCGGGCATGTTCGCAAGCCCGGGCGAACCACGCCAGGTGGCCGTCGATGAAGCAAGCGGCGATGTCTATGTCGTCGATCGCGGCGCAGAAGCGGTCGAGGTCTTCAAGGCCAAGGGCAGCGGCGAATACGAAAAGCTCTCGGAATTCAAAGTCCGCTCGCCCGCGGCGATCGCGGTCGACGACTCGAGCGCCACCACCGATCCCTCGCGTGGCTTCGTCTACGTCGTCGGAGCCGAAGAAGCCAAAGCCACCGCAGAAGAAGAGGACATCGTCTACGAGTACGACCCCGCGCTCGGCGAAGTGATCCACAAGTACAAAGAATTCAAATTCAAACCCAAAGGCGCAGAAGAACAGGAACTGGAACTCGAAGACATCTCCGGTCTGGCAGTCGACTCCGCGGGCACGCTGTGGGTCTACTGGGAAGAAGAAGGGCTGATCGATGGCTTTCAGAAAGTGAGCTCCAGCGGCAAGGGCGGGGCCAAGCTGGCCTGGGAACCGTCGCTCGCGCGCGAGCCCGAAACCGAACGCGGCAACGGGCAGGGGAGCGAAAAGGTCTTCGGCATCGATCAGATCTTTGAATGTCCCGCGCGGGCGGCCTTTGCGGTCGCGCCGGGCGACGAACTTTTCTACGCCGGCTATGAACGCGAGAGCTCAGACGAAGAATGTCCCGGCGAAGACGAACTGCCGCCCGACCCGCTGGTGCTGGCGAAGCTCTCAACCAGTGGCACGGTGCTCACCCGTGAAGTCGAGCACGAAGGCGCGAGTGGCGCCGCGGTGGACGGCGAAAACGGCGACCTCTACCTCGACAACGGCGACGGCGTCACCGCGATCACCTCTGGCGGCGTCGAGATCCAACGCTTTGGCACCGAAGGTCAGGGCACGCTTGCGAACGCCAGCGGCATCGCGCTGGCAACCGAACACGCGGCCGATGCACAGGTGCGCGGCGATGTCTTCGTGGCGCTGCCGGCGCAGGGTGAGATCGAGGTCTTCTCGCCCGAAGAGCAGGCGGGCGCGCCGGTCATCGACGGCGTCTCGGCTCAGAGCGTCTCACCCAGCGCCGAGCGCCTCTCAGCGCAGATAGATCCCCGTGGCGCAGACACCCACTACTACTTCCAGTACGGCGGCGCCGCGTGCGTGAAAGACGCCCCCGCCTGCAGCGAGCTGCCGGCGCCGCCCGGGGCCGACCTCGGCGGCGGCTTTGGCGATCAGAGCGCGAGCGTCGAACTGCAGGGGCTCTCGCCCAACACCACCTACTACTACCGGGTGCTGGCGCAGAACCAGAACGGAGCGGTGCAGAGCCCACTGCAGACCTCGACCTTCTTCACCACGCTGCCCAGCCCCGCCGGCGTGCTCGCCGATGGACGGGCCTGGGAGCTGGTCTCGCCACCCGACAAGCACGGCAGCGCGATCGAAGCCCAGCCGCTCAATGGCGCGATGATCGAGGCGGCCTCCGACGGCGAAGCGATCACCTGGGTGGCGAACGCATCGGTGATATCCGGACCGCAGGGCAGCCGCAGCCCGGAACTGGCTCAGCATCTCTCGACGCGCAGCGCCGCGGGCTGGCAGACCCAGGACATCGAAACGCCACACCAGCAGGGCCAGGGCATCGAAACCGAACCGCTGCCTGTCGAGTACCAGCTGTTCTCTGAAGACCTGTCGGTCTCGCTGCTCGAACCGGCTGAGCCATTGGCATCCGGCCAGCCCCACATCGGACGGGTGGAAACACCCGAGCTCGCGCCCGAAGCCGGCGAAAAGTCGATCTACCTGCGCGATGACCCGCCGCT
Organism: uncultured Solirubrobacterales bacterium; assembly: GCA_963706765.1. GTDB lineage: Bacteria > Actinomycetota > Thermoleophilia > Solirubrobacterales > Solirubrobacteraceae > Palsa-744. Next base: position 2,107,172 of record OY970168.1, read on the forward strand.
CTCGCCGGGGGCGGGTGAGCGCGCGGTTTATGAAGAAGCGGCCAAGCCCGTGCGCAGCGAATATCTCACACCGGGCTATCTGCCGCTCGTCGATCCCGGCAACGACAGCGCCGGCACCCAGTTCGGAGGGGCGCTTCAGTTCCTCGCCGCAACTGCAGACCTCTCCCACGTCGTCTTCTCATCGAGCGTCGGTCTGACCTCTCCCTCGCCTGCGCCTGGGCTGTATGAGTGGACGCTCGGCCAAGCGCTCCAACCCGTCAGCGTGCTCCCCGACGGCTCACCGGCACCCGCGAGCGAAGGCGCCGAAGTGCTGCTCGGCGACGGTGAAGCACAGGGCGGCGCCCCGGGAGTCAATGCCCGCCACGCGATCTCCGATGACGGGTCCCGTGTCGTGTTCAGCGAAGGCAAAGAACACCTCTACCTACGCGACAGCGAGCGCGGGGAAACGATCGCTCTGAACGCCGCTCAGGGCGTCGCCGAACCGCAGGCAGAACATCAGGAAGTGCATTTCCAGAGCGCCTCCACGGATGGCAACGAGGTGTTCTTCACGGACACCGCGCCGCTCACGCAGAGCTCGAACCTGATCGAACCCTTCGAAGGTGGCGAAGGGCCCGCGGATCTGTATGAGTTCGAAGTCACGAGCACCGCCGGCCAGCCGCTGGCGGGCAGGCTCATCGACCTCACGCCGGGCAGCATCCAGGGAGACGCCGACGTGCTCAACCTGATCCCCGGCGCCGGCGAAGACGGTCAAGACGTGTACTTCATCGCCAACGGCGTGCTCGCGCCGGGCGCCGCGCCCGGAGAGTGCATCCGCTACTACGAGCAGGTCGTGGCAAAGCAGCTCCCGCCGCCTGGGAGCACCTGCAACCTCTACGTATCAGAGCCCGACCCGCAGTCCCCGGGCCAGCGCCAGACGCGGTTCATCGCCGCCCTCTCCTACGAAGACGCGGCCGACTGGGGGGCTGGCCTTACCTCGCAGTCCAACGTCACGCCCGAACAGGATCTGGCGAGCGTCACCTCGCGGGTCTCCCCGGATGGCAACTACCTCGCCTTCATGTCCGATCGCAGCCTCACCGGATACGACAACGAGGACGCCCAGAGCGGGCAGGCCGATGAGGAGGTCTATCTCTACGATTCCGCCTCCAACCGGCTCGTGTGCGCGTCCTGCAACCCCAGCGGCCAGCGCCCGCAAGGAGTCTTCGACACAGAAGTCTCGGGCGAAGGCCTCGGCCTGCTGATCGATCGGCCCGAGAACTGGAAGGACCGCTGGCTGGCGGCGTCGCTGCCAGGATGGACGCTCGAGTACGGGAAAAACAAATCCGCCCTGTATCAGTCGCGCTACCTCTCGAACTCCGGACGCCTGTTCTTCAACAGCGCCGATGCGCTCGCGCCGGCCGATGAAAACGCCAAGGCCGACGTCTATGAGTATGAGCCCGAAGACCTCGGCAGCTGCAGCGACTCCGGCGGCTGCGTATCGCTGATCTCCTCTGGCACCTCGAGCCAGGAATCGGCGTTCCTCGACGCGAGCGAAAACGGCGATGACGCGTTCTTCCTGAGCTCGGCGAAGCTCACCTCACAAGACGAAGACGGCGCCTTCGACGTCTATGACGCGCGAGTGTGCAGCGAAGCCTCGCCCTGCCTGACCGGGCCCGAAGAACCGAGCGCTCCGTGCGCGAGCTCACCGTCCTGCAGACCGGGCGACGCGAGCGTGCACGCATTCTCACCGCCGCCGAGCGCCACCTTCCAGGGTCCCGGCAACGCGACCGTCTTGCAGCACCAGCCGGTGAGCCAGAGCAAACCGCGCGCAAAGCCGCTCAGCCGCGCCCAAAAGCTCGCCAAGGCGCTGAAGAGCTGTCGGACTCGCTTCAGGCATTCGCCGAAGAAGCGCCGAACCTGTGAAGCCAAGGCCAGGCACTCATTCGGGCCGAAAACCAAGAAGAAGTCAAAGAAGGCACCGAAGGGAAGGGGGACACGATGACTGTGCGTTTCCTCACGCGCACGCGAATCACCGCAGTGCCTGGCTCTCGGTCCGGGCCACTGCGCGATCGCTGCCCCCGGCGCTCGCTGCTGGCCCTGGCTGCCCTTATTGCTGCGCTGGTCTGTTCGGAGGCGGCGTCCGCGCAGGCAGTCGCCTCTCCCTGGTGGCAGCTGTCCTCGCGGGCGGCGCCCACGAATCTCGCCCCCGGCAGCGAAGGTCTGTTGATAGTCGGCGGAGAGGACATCGGGGACACGGGTGTCAGCGGAGCGCCCAGCCCGGTGACGATCAGCGATGTGCTGCCCCCTGGGCTAAGCGCCGTCAGCGCCGAAGCTGTCTCGCCGCACCGCTCATATACGGGCTATGACGGAGCCGGCAAGGCAGAAGAACAGGCCTTCTGGAGCTGCACGGTCAAAGAACTGCGCGAAATCAGCTGTCAGGCGACGCTTTCGATCCCTGCCTATGAAGCGCTGGAAGTCGAAATCCCGGTGCGGGTCTCCTCGGGTGCCTCACCGCAGGAAGTCAACGAAGTCAGCATCTCTGGCGGGCAGGCGCAGCAGGGCGGAGCTGCGGCGCCTGCGGCGTCGCTTCGGCGCACGCTGTCGCTCAGTGCTCAGCCGACGAGCTTCGGCATTGAACCGGAAGGCTATTCGCTGTTGCCCGAAGACGAGGGCGGTGGCCTGGACAGCCGCGCGGGGTCGCACCCATTCCAGCTGACGAGCACGCTGGACTTCAACCAGACGCTCGAGGGCCTGAGCGGGCACCACCCCGAACCCGGTGCCCCGGGGCTGGCGCGAAACCTGAGCTTCGCGCTGCCGCCCGGGCTGCTCGGCAACGTCACCGCCGCACAGCAGTGCTCGGAAGCCGACTTCTCGGCGCTCGGGGCCGAAAACACCAACTTCTGCCCATCGGGCTCCGCGGTAGGTGTGGCGCTCGTGAGCGCAAACGTGCCCAACAGCTTTGGCTATGTCACCCATGCGGTGCCATTGTTCAACCTGGTGCCGGCGCACGGCGAGCCTGCGCGCTTTGGCTTCGTGCTCTTGAAGGTGCCGGTGGTGCTCGATACCTCGCTGCGAAGCGGCTCAGACTACGGAGTGACGGTCAGCGTCTCAAACGCGTCCGAGGCCGCGCAGGTGCTCGGCGCGAAGGTGACCTTCTGGGGCTGGCCGGGCGACCCGCGCCATGACTCCTCGCGCGGCTGGTCCTGTCTGCTCGGAGGAGTCTACGTCCACCACGAAACGCCGTGCGAACCCCCCAGCCCGCGCCCCTCCAGTGCGCTTTTGACGCTGCCTACATCGTGCACGGGCGCGCTGGCGAGCACCATGTCAGGCGAAGCCTGGAGCGGCACTCAGGTACGGGACCAGTTCAGCTTCCAGAGCGCGCCCGAACAGCAGCTGCAGAACCTCGAAGGCTGCGCGGAGCTGCCGTTCGAACCCAGCATCGCCGCTCAGCCCGAGCAGAGCGAAGGCCAGGCCGAAGGAACCCCAGCGAGCGCCGGGGCGAGCCCGACAGGGCTCGAGGCGGACGTGAAGCTGCCGCAGGCCGGCACACTCGAACCGGGCGCCCTCGGCGAGTCAGACCTCGAGCGCGCAAGCGTCAGCCTCCCAGTTGGCATGACCCTCAACCCCTCGGCCGCGAACGGCCTGCAGGCCTGCTCGGAGTCACAGATCGGCTTTCAGGGCAGCCCAGGCATCGACCCCCTGTCCCCGGGAGCACCGCAGCCGCTGTCCTTCTCCGAAGAAGAAGCCCACTGCCCGGAAGCCTCGAAGGTCGGCACCGTGCAGATCAAGACCCCGCTGCTCTCTGAAGAACTGAGCGGCGCCGTCTACCTGGCCCAGCCGGCGCCAAACGGCGAAGGCGCCCAGAACCCTTTCAACTCGCTGATAGCCCTCTACATCACCGCCGAATCGAAGGCTCTCGGGATCCACGTCAAGCTGGCCGGGCAAGGAAGCCTCGACCCCGCCACCGGACAGATCACGACCACCTTCTCGAGCACCCCGCAGGTGCCCTTCGAAGAACTGCGCCTGCAGCTGTTCGGCGGTGCCCGCGGCTCGCTGAGCACCCCGCCGCTGTGCGGAGGCTATGACACGCAGGCCTCCTTCACGCCGTGGTCTGGCGGCGCAGCCGTGCAGTCGGCCTCTGAATTTCAGATCACCTCCGGGCCCGGCGGCTCGCCGTGCGCCTCAGACCCCCTGCCCTTCTCGCCATCGTTCTCAGCGGGCTCTGAGAATCTCGGCGCCGGCGCCTTCAGCTCCTTCACTGTGCAGATCGGCCATCCCGATCAGGATCAGCCGCTGAACGGGATCTCCATGCGCCTGCCGGCGGGAATCGCTGCGCTGCTCGCCAAGAGCACGCCCTGCGCCGAACCCCCGCCGGGTCAGGAATGGAGCTGCGGCGCTGAAAGCCTGCTCGGCTATGCCAAGGAGTCCGCGGGCCTTGGCTCAGAACCGTTCACGCTGACGGGCCAGGTGTATCTGACCTCGGGCTACGGGGGCGCGCCGTTTGGTCTCTTGGTCGCGACCGAGGCCAAGGCGGGGCCGTTTGACCTCGGCATGGTAGACGTGCGCTCGAAGATCGAGGTCGATCCACACACAGCCCAGGTCACGATCCAAAGCGACCCCGGCCCCCGCGGCGAAGCGATCCCGACGATGCTCAAAGGCGTGCCAGTCGACCTCAAAGACCTCGAAGTCGTGGTCGATCGCCCGAGCTTTGAGTTCAACCCCACGAGCTGTGATCAGAAGAAGATCGAAGCAACGCTCTCCGGAGCAGGCGGTGCCCAGGCCCAGCTCTCTGAGCCCTTCCAGGTCCAGGGCTGCCAGAGCCTGCCCTTCAAACCGACCCTCACAGCACAGACTGAGGGCCGCACCTCAAAAGCAAACGGAGCCTCCTTCCTCGTCAAGGTCTCCTCGACCCAGGGCCAGGCCAACATCGCAAAAACGGTCCTACAGGTCCCGAAGATCCTGCCGGCGAGGCTCTCGACGATCCAGAAAGCCTGCCTGGCAAAGACCTTTGAAGCAAACCCAGCCTCCTGCCCAGAAGGATCGAACATCGGGCAGGGGATCGCCCACACCCCGGTGCTGAGGAGCACCCTGCAAGGGCCCGCCTACCTGGTCTCCCACGGAAACGCAGCCTGGCCCGATGTCGAGTTCGTCCTTCAGGGCGAAGGCATCACGCTGATCCTCGATGGCCAGACCGCCATCAAAGGCGGCGTGACGACCTCCTCCTTCAACACCGTCCCCGACGCCCCGGTCTCCTCCTTTGAAGCGATCCTGCCCGAGGGACCCCACTCGGCCCTGACAACAGACCTGCCCCCGAAGGCCCACTACAGCCTCTGCGGGCAGAAGCTGCTCGTGCCAACGACGCTCACAGGACAGAACGGCGCCGTGATCAAGCAGTCAACGAAGGTCTCCGTCTCAGGCTGTGGGGCCGTCAAAGCCGCCAAGGCAAAGAAGCTCTCGCGGGCGCAGAAGCTGAAGAGGGCGCTGGCGTCCTGTCGCAGGCGCTATCGGCACTCGAAGGCCAGGCGCCAGAGTTGTGAACACAAGGCTCGCAGGCGGTTTGGGCCGAAGAAGGGGAAGGGAAAAGCGGCCGAAAGGGGACATGCGCACGGTGACTGACGTCACCGCTGCGCAGAGCTTGGGCGCCTTGCCCTAGGCGCTCGAGGACGCCTCGGTATGGATTCCCTCTCCACAGACCGAGGACGGACACGGCACCGGAGCGCGGCCCAGCCTCATCGAATGTGGGCTGCGCTCCGGTGCGGGCAGTTGGCGCCCGGCGCTGTCATGTGGTTGCATCGAGCACTCAGCTCCGGACCTCGCCGCCGACGACGTCCGCCGGCGCGCCTTATCGGCGCTCGGACTGTGGGACGGCGTGGGGGAGAGACCTGAAAAGCGCGGTATCTAAAGGGTTTTTCGCGTATCCCGCGTCCTAGCCAGACGGGGTCCACAGTTTTTCGGTGAGGACCCGACGGTGGCTCGTTATCGAGCCAGAAAACGGCGCGTCACGAGGGGGCTGCACTATCAGGCCATGCGCGCCGTATCTGCGGGTCAACGCCGTGCATCTGCGGGATGGACTGCGACCATGCGGCAAGTGCGGTCCCGCGTGAAGTCAAGTACCACTGACAAATCTGCGGTGCATGGCGTGTTCCTATCTGCCGGCCAACGTCATCGGTCCCGTGCCCAATCTGCCCAGAATCTGCGTCGCGGCATTCAGGGCAGAGAGGGCCGGAAGCGAGGACGCTCGCGCCGGAAGATAGGGACAGCGCCATGGACCGCAGATTTGTCAAGTGGTACATGCACGCGGGACACGCTTCCCGTAACATGGGCGGCTCAGCGCACAGCCGATGCTCGGCAGAATTTCGCGCAAGATTCGGGCCATGCAGTGATAGTGCGCGCAGGCCTCGAGACCCGCCGTGACGAGGTTTTCTGATAGAAGCGACCGTTGGGTCGGTCGCCGAGGAAATATGACCCGTCTGGCTAGGACGGTGGTCACCCGCGCTGGTGTAAGTCCGAGCGAATTCGGCGAAGAGTTCACCGGGGCGGAGGATTGCGTTCTGGCGGCATTCGAGACCGGGATTGCCCGGGTCTCGTCGGTCATCGCAGACGCTGTGGAAGGTGAGAAGCGCTGGGTCAGGCGGGTCCGCCGAGGTCTGTCCGCCGGGCTCAGGTTTCTCGACGCCGAGCCCCAGTGGGCACGACTGCTCGTGGTCGAGGCGCCCGCGATGGGAACAGCAGCACTCGAAATGCGCGACAGGGCACTCGCCCAGCTCGGTTCGGCCCTCGAACGCGGGAGCCGTCGACTTGCGGTCGATGCCGAGGGAGCCGTGACGCTGCCGGCGGGTCTGATGGCAGAGCTGGTCGTGGGCGGCCTGTTGTCGGTCATCCATACCCGCCTGCTCCACGACGACGATGCGCCGCTGATCGAGCTGGCGCCGTCGCTCATGTCCCTGATCGCGCTTCCCTATCTCGGGCCCGAGGCGGCGCGAGCAGAGCTCAGACGCAGCGCCACCATGCGAGCGCGGCGCTCTCGACAGCCGGCGGGCGACGAGCCGCGACCGCGGACCACCTACCGGACGGCACGCGTGCTGCTTGCGATCGCAAGCGCTCCCAATCTCAGCAATCGCGAGATCGCCTCGATGGCGGGCCTGGGCGACGAGGGGCAGATGTCGCGGCTGCTCTCGCGACTGCAGCGACAAGGCTTGATCGAAAACGTGGGGCTCGGCCAGGCGTTCGGTGAGGCAAATGCCTGGGTGCTGACACGGACCGGTCGCCGCGCCGCGGAGCTGAGCGGCGTGACCCTGGGCCCGCGAGCAGCTGCCATGCCAACGCCGCCGCGGAGACCCGCGAGGCGGGCGTGTCAAGGAGACAAGGCGTGAGCTCAGCTAGCTGGGACCGGCACCTGCGGCGAAGCTGGCGTGCCGGACAAACGACTTCTGGCGTCGACCGCGCTGAACGAGCGCATCCGCCACTTTCAAGCGTTCACCGAGGTGGGAGCAGGTGGCCTGCCTCGATGACGAGCGTGCATCCAACCGGGGGCGTGGCTCTCGGGCGGGGAACGCTACAGACGAGCAGCCGGCGGGCCCGCAGAACAGCGGTCCCGGCCCTGCTCGGCACATATCGAGAGGAAAAAGGAGTAGTGGACAAGTGAGACATGTAAGGATACTTGGGCTCTGCCTAGTCGCCGTGCTCGCCGTGAGCGCGGCTGGCGCGTCGAGCGCGCTGGCGGTCAAAAATCCGACCAAAAGCGTGAGGATATTCAAAAACTGTCCCGTTAGCGGCATCTCGGAACAGAACGGGCTTCCGAACAATCTCTGCATATTTGCCGCGACTGAACTAAAAGAAGGCGGTTCATTCACGGTCGGACCTATCACGGTTCCGATCACCAAACAGATCGTGTTGCAGTATGGTCTTGCCGAGAACGAAGAAACCGGCGAAGAAGGCTATGTCGCACCGACGCACGGCGTCGAAGCAATCGCGCCGACTCCGGAGCCGGTGCCTGGGGAACCGATCGGCAACATCTCAGCGGCGGAACAGGAAGAACTGGGTTGGCCTGAAAGCCTGAAATACAGCTACGCACAGGCGCAGAAAAAACACCTGGTCAAGAAAGTGTACGAGAGCATCGAACTGGCTGGGGTCCCGAAAACCAGCCGCGCGAACCTTCTGTTCCAAGAAGGCACCGCAGTTGAAGCCCCGGTGAAGATCAAAGGCGAAAACAAGTGGCTGAGCAAACTCGGAGACGTCTGCTACATCGGCTCTGACGAAGCGCCGATCGTGCAGCATCTCGTGTCTGGTACCAGCACGTCGCCCCTCACTGGGGAAGAAATCCATGGCTCAGTGGGCGAACTCGAATTCCTGAGAGAATTCCAGGAGGTCATCCTCTCGCACACCGACCTCGTTGACAACACGTACGCAGTGCCGGCCGCGGTCTGCACCGGCCCATACTCGTCGGTCATCTCAGCGACGATCAACAAAGTGTTCGGACTCCCGGCTGTCGCCGGGGCGAGCAAGACGGAAATCAAAGGCTCGCTGTACAACTCGACGAATCTGCCCGCTGAAGAAGGCGGCGCGACCTGAGGTAGGGCCTAGCTAGGCCTCCACGTAGCAAAGGGACCTCGCCTCAGGTGAGGCGAGGTCCCTTCCTAGGCCGCTGGAGCGCTGGCGACGCGAGCAATAGAGACTCATTGAGCTAGATAACGAAAGTGTGAGGGACATGAACCGGATCAAACTCGCGGGACTGTGCCTGGTCGCGATGGCTGCGCTCAGCGCGCTGGTGGCCACGAGCGCATGGGCCACCGCCCCGGAATACGGCCGCTGTCTGAAGGTCGTCAAAGAAGCAAGTGGATATCACGGCGGATATACGGACTCCAAGTGCACGAAAGCAAGCGCCGGCAAAACCGGCAAGTACGAATGGAACCCGGGCGCGGCCAAAGCCAAGTTCACGAGCACGGGCGGCATCGGCGTCCTGACGACGGTCGGCGGCTCCGGTGTCGAATGCAAAGCCGAGTCCAGCAACGGTGAATTCGTCCCCGGCAACAACAAAGAAGAGGCTGGCGTCGTCGTGAGGTTCACGGGCTGCAAGTCATTGGACACGCCATGCGATACCCCGGGCGCCAAATCGGGCGAACTCGTCACGAACGAACTGGAAGGCATCGTCGGCTGGGAAAACAAAGCGAGGAAAAAGACCGCGCTCGAGCTGCACCCGGCCAAAAGCGTCGCCTCGCATCTGTTCATCGAATTCGAATGCACAGGGCTGGTCGTCAAAGTGCGTGGCAACGTGCTCGTGGCGATCAAAAATGACAAGATGACCGAAAGCGAAACGCTGAAGTTCAAGGCCACGAAAGGCAAGCAGAAACCCGAAATCTGGGAAGAAAGCGCCTCGCCGGCGATCCTCGAAGCCGCCTTCAGCAACTTCAAAGGCGGAGCCTTCGAACAGGCGGGCCAGAACATCACCTCGACAGTCAAAGGCGAAGAAAAGCTGGAGCTGAACGCGGTGGTGTGAGCCAGCGCGCTCAATGAGCTTGGTGGTGGGGCCAGATCGGTCCCATCACCAGCTCCAGGCAAGTGCGCCTGGATTGCGCGTCGTTGGTCGCCCATTGCGAGCGGCCCTCACGGGCGCACCATCGGCCCCCACAGCAATGAACCGAACCCTCCTCATCCCCGCCCTAGTGGCCCTCGCCCTGCTGGGCGCAGCTCTGAGCCCAACCGGAGCCTCGGCCCTGCCAAGCCGCGGCCACGTCTTCGCGGGCACCTTCGAAGGCGAAGGCGAACACGCGCTCAGCGACCCGACCGGCGTCGCCGTCGATGAAGCAACCGGCGAAGTCTACGTCGTTGACAAAAGCTCCCCCCACGAAGCCGTGGAGCGCTTTGCCCCCGACGGCAAAGGCGGCTATCAGTTCGTCTCCTCCTTCGCGGTCAAGTCCCCCGAAGACATCGCGGTTGACAACTCCACGAGCGCATCGGACCCATCGCGGGGCGATGTCTACGTGGTCGGCGCCGAAGAAGCGGGCGCGCTACCCGAAGAACACGACGTCCTCTACAAGTACAGCCCGACCGAAAGCAAAGTGATCTTCAAAAAGACGATCTTTCACTCCGGCGGGGAAGAACTGGAACTGGAAGACATCTACGGCGTCGCCGTCGACGCCGCCGGCACGCTGTGGGTCTACTGGGAAGACGAAGGCGATATCGCGGCCTTCTCAAACGCCGAAGTCAATCGCTGGGAACCCGCGCGCGGCAAGGATCTCGAAATCGAAAGCACCTTCGAATGCCGCGCGCGTCCGGGCTTTGCGGTGGCGCCAGATGATCAGGCCTTCTATGTCGCCCACGAACGCGAGAACGACCTCGAAGAATGCTCAGAAGAAGAACCCGCGCCGGCGCTCGTGGCGAAGTTCGACGGCGAAGGCAAGCTGATCGCAGACGCCGTCGATCACGAGGACTCAAGCGGCATCGCGATCGATGATCAAAGCGGCGATGCCTATCTGGACAACGAAGCGAGCATCGCCGCCTTCAGCTCCTCCGGTGAGCCGATCCAGCGCTTTGGCGAAGGCCAGCTCGTGGGGGCCGGCGCGCTGGCCTTTGACGCAAGCCGCTCAGAGCTCTTCGCCGCCGAGCCCGCGCAGGGCAGGGTCGCGATCTTCTCAGGCGAAGGCGCCGGCGCACCGAGCATCGACGGCGTGTTCTCACAGAACCTCAGCTCTAGCTCAGAGCGCCTGATCGCTCAGATCGATCCCCACGGCGCAGACACCCGCTACTACTTCCAGTACGGCAGCGAGAGCTGTTTGAGCGAAGCCCAGCAAGCCCAGGGCTCAGGCGAAGCGCAGCTGGCGAGCTGCACAGAGCTGCCCGCCGCGCCAGGCGCCGATGTGGGCGCGGGCTTTGGCGCCCAAAGCGTCAGCCAGGTACTCGAAGGCCTGTCCTCCAACACCACCTACTACTACCGTGTGATCGCGGCCAACGAACACGGCGCCGTCCAGAGCCAGTTCAGCACCGAGACGTTCTTCACGACCCTGCCAAGCGCGGCTCAGACCCTCGCCGATGATCGCGAGTGGGAGCTCGTCTCCCCGCCTGAAAAGCACGGCGCCGCGATCGAACCGATCAGCCGCGAAGGCGCGCTGATCCAGGCCGCCACAGACGGGGACTCGCTGGCCTGGGCGGCGAGCACCCCGGTCTCAGAAGACGCGCAGGGAAACCGTCGCCCGGAACCGGTGCAGGTGATCTCCTCCCGCGGTGGCGAAGGCTGGTCCTCAAAGGACATCGCCACCCCGCATGACCGCGGCGAAGGGATCAATCCCGGTGAAGCGAGCGAGTATCGCTTCTTCTCGGCAAATCTCTCACTGGCCCTGGTCCAGCCCCAGGTCCCAAGCGAACCCTCCGAAGCGCCGCCGCTGGCCCCGGGGGCAAGCGAAAAGACCCTCTATCGCCGCGATCAGCAGAGCGGGGAATTTCAGCCGCTGATCACCCCGGCCACGGCTGCCGGCGTGCCCTTCGGCGGTCGCCTTGAATTCGCGGGGGCAAGCGAGGATATGCAGCACCTCGTCTTCTCCTCTGAAGTGCCACTGACCCAAGGCGGCAGCGAAGGCCTCTATGAGTGGCGCTCGGGCGCGCCGCTCTCGCTGATCAGCCTGCTTCCCTCGGGCACCCCGGCCCCAGAAGCCGAACTGGGCGATCAGGGCCGTGACGTGCGCGGAGCGATCTCGAGCGATGGCTCGCGTGTGATCTTCACAAGCGGCGGTGAACTGGGCCCCCTCTACATGCGCGACTCAGGCACAGATCAGACGATCCAGATCAACGCCGCCCAGGGGCCCGGCACATCAGAACCCGATGAAGAAGAACGAAGCGAAGGCCTCGATGAAGTCCACTTCCAGTACGCCTCGAGCGATGGCTCGCGCGTGTTCTTCACCGACACCTGGCCGCTGAGCAGCGACTCGAGCCTTGAACCGCTCTCACGCGAAGAAGTGATCGAAGAAGAACCCGAACGCACGCGCAGCGCCGGACGAGCGGCAGACCTCTATGAATACGACCTGAACACCCACGAGCTGAGCGACCTGAGCGCCGATCAGAACGTCGGCCAGCAGGCTGAAGTGCTCGGGACGATCCCCGGTGCAAGTCAGGACGGCTCCGATGTCTACTTCGTGGCAAACGGCGTCCTGGCCCCGGGGGCGCAGGCGGGGGACTGCCCGCGCACCAAACCGCTGATCGCCCATCCGCAGGACTTCTGCAACCTGTATCTGTCTGCGCCAGACCCAGAAGACCCGGCCCAGCGCCAGACCAGGCTGATCGCGCGTCTGTCTGATGAAGACGCGGGCGACTGGGGCGGGGGCAACTCGCCGCTACCCGGCGACCTCGGTGGCCTGAGCTCGCAGGTCTCAGCCAACGGGCGCTACCTGGCGTTCATGTCCTCGCAAGAACTCACCGGCTACGGGAACGTCGATCAGAGCCCCGCCGCCAAAGGCGCACACGACGAGGAGGTGTTCCTCTATGACGCAGCCGATGGGCGCATCAGCTGCGCCTCCTGTGATCCCTCAGGGCAGCCCCCCCATGGAGTCCTCGACCAAGAAGAAGCGGGCGAAGGCCTCGGGCTAACGGTCGATCGCCCGGAAACCTGGAGCGGGCACTGGCTCGCGGGCTCGATCCCCGGCTGGACGCTGTTTGAGCTCAACAACCCGATCGCAGAGCACCAGTCGCGCTACCTGACGAACTCAGGGCGCCTGTTCTTCAACGGCGCCGATGCTCTCTCGCCCGATGTCAGCACGCCAACCAGAGAAGAGCGGATCGATGGCCAGCCCCAGCAGGTGGGCGTTGAGAACGTCTATCAGTATGAGCCCCAGGGCCAGGGCAGCTGCAGCGAAGCTTCAGGCTGTGTCTCGCTGATCTCCTCGGGCAGCTCGACCCATGAATCGGCGTTCCTCGACGGGAGCGAAGACGGCAACGACGTGTTCTTCCTCACGGCTTCACAGCTCGTGGCAGAAGACCAGGACAACAGCCTCGATGTCTATGACGCGCGCGTCTGCGGGAGCGCTCAGTCAGAACCATGCCTGCCCGAAAGACCGCTGCCGCCGCCGCCGTGCTCAGGTGAAGGCTGTCGCGCGCCCGCGCCCGCGCAGCTGAGCTTTCAGGCACCAGCCACCACCAGTTCAGGGCCCGGGAACCCGCCGAGCAAACAGAGCTCCCCGAGCCCTGTCACGAGCACGAGACCCAAGCCGCTCAGCCGCGCGCAGAAGCTCAAGCGGGCGCTTGCGGCGTGTCGAAAGCTGCGGCACAAGCACAAGCGCCTGGCATGTGAACGAAAGGCGCGCAAGGCCTATGGGGTCAAGGGCAAGCACAAGGGGGCGAGCAAGGCCAAGAACGCCGGCAAGCCTTCGCACAGGACCGAGCTCTCGAGCTCGCCTGCGGCGAGCTCAACTTCACATCGGAGCGCGAAATGAAGGCGATGCGTGGTTCTCACTCGCAGAGCGCTGGCGTGCGCACGCACCTCGCGAGTCGCCGCGCCCCAAGGCGCCTGCTCGCCCTGGCAGCGATCACGCTCGCTCTCACCCTCGCCTGCGGGGCCAGCGCAAGCGAGGCCCATGCAAGCGCGTGGTGGCATCTCTCAGCCCGCGCGGCCCCTACGCAGCTGATCGCAGGCCAGAAAGCCACGATCGTGATCTCGGCGACCAACGCCGGCGACAGTCCGGTCGACGGGACTCATGTGCCGGTAAGGATCACAGACACGCTGCCAGCGGGCCTTGAAGCAACCGAAATCCGCGGCGAACCGGCCTTTCACAAAGAAGTCTCACATTTGATGAGCTGCGAACTGGCGAGCCTCAGCTGCACCTCAAAGCCCGAAGCCTTCCCGGCCTTCGAACGCCTGGAAGTGATCATCACGGTCGAGGTCAAGGCTGGCGCAAGCTCGGGCGAACTCGATCAGGCAAGCGTCTTCGGTGGCGAACAGGAAGGCCAGCCCGGCGTGGCTGTACCGGGGGTCTCGCTACAGAAGCCCCTCTCCCTCGGCAGCGGGCCAACGCCGTTCGGCGTGGAAGAAGGCGGCTATGGACTGCGCCCAGAAGCGCTCGGGGGAGCGGTTGAGCGCCAGGCTGGCTCACACCCGTTTCAGCTGACGACGACCCTGAACTTCAATCAGGTCCTTGAAGCCAACACCAAAACCGGACCCACCCAGGCCGCCCCAGCGCTTGCTCAGAACCTGAGCTTCGCCCTGCCCCCGGGACTGATCGGAAACCCCCAGGCGGTGCCTGCGTGTCCGGCCACGGACTTCCTTGCGATCCGCGAAACCGCGACCAACGCCTGCTCGAGCGACACGGCGATCGGGGTCGTGGTCGTGACCCTCGATGAACCGAACCACTTCGGCGACATCACCCGTGCGGTGCCGCTGTGGAACCTCGAAGCGGCCAAAGGCGAGCCCGCGCGCCTTGGCTTTGAGGTCCTGAAGGTCCCGGTCGTGCTCGACACCTCGCTCCGCTCAAACGGCGACTACGGCGTCGATGTCAGCGTCGCAAACGCGCCTGAGGCCGCGCAGATCCTCTCGAGCGAAGTGACGATCTGGGGCAACCCCGGGGATCCGAGCCACGACTCCTCACGGGGCTGGGCCTGCCTGCTTGGCGGCGTCTACTTCAACGAGGAAGTGCCATGTCAGCCCCCCGCCCAGCGCCCGAGCGCCGCCTTCCTAACTCTCCCAACCTCCTGCACGGGCCCGCTCACGAGCACCGTTGAAGGAAGCTCCTGGCCGGTCAAGGCCCTGGCGAGCGAACCTGGCGAAGTCTTCTCGTTGGCGGGTCCATCCACAGAAGCCCCGCTGCAGGGCTTTGAAGACTGCGATCAGCTCCCCTTCAGCCCCTCCCTGCATCTGCAAAGCGAAGAACACGCCGCCGCCACCCCCACTGCCCTGAACGTCGATGTCCACATGCCCCAGGAAACGACCCTTGAAGCCTCGGGCCTCGGTGAGGCAGACCTAAAAGACACAAGCGTGACCCTGCCCGAAGGCATCGAGCTCTCGCCCTCATCGGCCAATGGCCTTGAAGCCTGCTCAGAGGCCCAGATCGGCTATGAAGGCCAAGCAGCGGTAGACCCCTACTCCCCGGGAGCAGAGGCTCCGCTTCGCTTCTCAGCGGCCGAACCCCACTGCCCAGATGCATCGAAGATGGGCGAAGTCCACGTCAAGACCCCGCTGCTTTCAAACGAACTGAGCGGCTCGCTCTACCTGGCAGAACCGGCACCCCAGGGCGAAGCGGGAAAGAACCCCTTCGGCTCACTGCTGGCCCTCTACATCACAGCCGAAGATCAGAGCTCGGGCGTGCGCGTCAAGCTCGCCGGCGAAGTCAAGCTGAACCCGAACACGGGCCAGATCACGAGCACCTTCCTGGACGCCCCCCAGGTCCCCTTCGAAGACTTCAGACTGCACTTCTTCGGTGGACCGAGGGCCTCAGTGGCAACGCCCTCGCTATGCGGGGACTACAGAAGCAAGGCCACCTTCACGCCCTGGAGCTATCCGTTTGAGCAGGCCCTTCAAAGCGAAAGCCAGCCCGGAGAACTAGCGGTCAGCGAAGGCCCCGGCGGTTCTGCCTGCCCGCAGACAGAACCCTTCGCCCCGACCCTTAGCGCAGGCTCACAGAACCCCCAGGCCGGAGCCTTCAGCTCCTTCAGCCTCTCACTCGAACGCCCCGATGGAAACCAGCCCCTCTCAGCCCTCTCGGTGCACCTGCCCCAGGGAGCAGCGGCGATGCTCGCAAGCGTGAGCCCCTGTGGCGAACCCCAGGCAGCGCAGGGCAGCTGCGGCCCGGCCTCAGAAATCGGCAAAGCAACAGCCTCGGCAGGCGTCGGCCCCGACCCCTACACCGAGTCAGGGCGCCTCTACATCACAGGCCCCTATCAGGGAGCCCCATTCGGCCTTGAGATCGTGACCCCGGCGGTCGCGGGACCCTTCAACCTCGGAGTCGTCGTAGTTCGCTCAAAGATCGAAGTCGACCCCCATACAGCAGAGGTCACGATTCAAGGAGCGATCCCGACCTTCCTTCAGGGAGTCGGTATGCCCCCGACGGGCATACCGCTGCAGCTAAAGCGCGTCCACGTGGAAGTCGATCGCCCGAGCTTTGAGTTCAACCCCACGAGCTGTGATCAGAAGAAGATCGAAGCAACGCTCTCCGGAGCAGGCGGTGCCCAGGCCCAGCTCTCTGAGCCCTTCCAGGTCCAGGGCTGCCAGAGCCTGCCCTTCAAACCGACCCTCACAGCACAGACTGAGGGCCGCACCTCAAAAGCAAACGGAGCCTCCTTCCTCGTCAAGGTCTCCTCGACCCCCGGCCAGGCCAACATCGCAAAAACGGTCCTACAGGTCCCGAAGATCCTGCCGGCGAGGCTCTCGACGATCCAGAAAGCCTGCCTGGCAAAGACCTTTGAAGCAAACCCAGCCTCCTGCCCAGAAGGATCGAACATCGGGCAGGGGATCGCCCACACCCCGGTGCTGAGGAGCACCCTGCAAGGGCCCGCCTACCTGGTCTCCCACGGAAACGCAGCCTGGCCCGATGTCGAGTTCGTCCTTCAGGGCGAAGGCATCACGCTGATCCTCGATGGCCAGACCGCCATCAAAGGCGGCGTGACGACCTCCTCCTTCAACACCGTCCCCGACGCCCCGGTCTCCTCCTTTGAAGCGATCCTGCCCGAGGGACCCCACTCGGCCCTGACAACAGACCTGCCCCCGAAGGCCCACTACAGCCTCTGCGGGCAGAAGCTGCTCGTGCCAACGACGCTCACAGGACAGAACGGCGCCGTGATCAAGCAGTCAACGAAGGTCTCCGTCTCAGGCTGTGGGGCCGTCAAAGCCGCCAAGGCAAAGAAGCTCTCGCGGGCGCAGAAGCTGAAGAGGGCGCTGGCGTCCTGTCGCAGGCGCTATCGGCACTCGAAGGCCAGGCGCCAGAGTTGTGAACACAAGGCTCGCAGGCGGTTTGGGCCGAAGAAGGGGAAGGCAAAGGGCCTCGGACAGGGGGTCGCGAAGACCGCGAAAGGACACGCTCAGCGCAGCTCACGCAACGACTGAGAAACAGGAGCTTGAGCGCTCTTGCCCAGCGCTCGAGGACGCCTCGGTATGGACTCCCTCTCCACCGACCGAGGACACACGCCGCACCGGGGCGCGGCCCTTCCTCATCGAATGCGGGCCACGCTCCGGTGCAGCGCGCAGAAGGCGACATCAAGCGCGGACTCTCGGAGTCCAGAGTCAGGGATTCTCGACTCCAGAGTTGCCCGCGAGCACCGCCCGACACGTCGCGAGAGCGACCGATGCGGGGTTGAGGCGGGGATCGCCGGAAGGCGTGGGAACGTGGTGGGGGAGGTGGCCGTAAACGGCTCTGGTTAGCGGCCTTATGCGGTATCCCGCGTCTGAGCAAGACGGTCCACACTGCCCTCTGAAACGACCTCGACGGTGGCTGCGATCAGCCTGTCGCGGCGGTCCTGGGGAGGCTCGGCAAGGGCGCTAACGCCCTGGCTGGAGGCGCAATCGTTGTGCATCGTGTGGGATGAACCCACATTCCCAAGCGGCCTATCGGCGTCTGTGACCCTGACCTCGCCGTCCATGATTGTTCCCCTAATTCCCTCCAACGTCCCTCTCCTGTGGTCCTTCAGCCCTGATCCCTGAGGGATCACCTGGGCCCCTTTGCTTCGACCCAGGGTGTTCCGTACGGCTCGGATGAGAACACATCGGCATCGCTTTGTCAAGTCGGACTTGACCCTAAGCACGCTCGGCCAGCTGCTCGGCTCGGCTCTGGATCAGGGACTTCGACCAGCAAGAGCGGAGCGCTCCGTCCCATGTTCCCGGGCAGCGCGAGGCCAGGGGGAGGCTCGCGCGAGCGAATTCGAGGCTCCAGTCGGGACCCGCCCGAGCGGGGTTTGACGCGTATGACCACCGTCTTGCTCAGTCGGTGGTCACTCGCTGTGGCCTGACCGAGCGCGATTTCTACCAGGAGTTCGACGGCAGCGAGGAATGTCTGCTCGTCACGATCCAGCACGGGATTGCTCTCCTCGAGAGCTCCATCCGCGACGCCGTGGCGCACGAACAGAGCTGGCTGGCGCGGGTGCGAGCGGGCCTACTGGGCGTACTGGGCTTCCTGGACTCTGAGCCGGCGTGGGCTCAGGTGCTGGTGGTCAGGACGACGACAATCGGCAGCCCGATACTGGAGCTGCGCGAGCGCGCCTTCGCGAGCCTGGCACGCGCGCTCGATGCCGAGGCGCCAGTCGGCGACTCAGCTGGCGCTGCGCTCCCGCGTGAGCTGCTGGCCGAGCTCGTCGTGGGCGGCGCGTTCTCAGTCATCCACACCCGCCTGCTCGCGGAGGAAGCCGACACGCTCACCGAGCTTGCGCCGTCGCTGATGTCGATGGTCGTGCTCCCGTATCTCGGTGCGGACGCCGGGCGCACCGAGTTGACGAGGAATGCCGCGCCCGTCGGGCGCAGGAGACGAACGGTCGATGCCGAGGGGCTGCCCGCGCGAGCGACCTATCGCACCGTGCTCGTGCTGGAGGCGATCGGCACCTCACCGCATTCGAGCAATCGCGATATCGCCGCGGCAGCGGGGCTCAGCGACGAGGGCCAGACCTCGAGGCTGCTCTCGCGCCTGCGCCGCCAGGGCCTGGTCGAGAACGTCGGCCTGGGCGCGGCCCGCGGCGAACCGAACGCCTGGCTGCTGACTGCGGATGGCAAGCGCATGGCTGAGCTGATCGGCAATCAGTTCGCATCCCAGAAGACCCACCCCCAACCGACCGCACACCGGTCAGGGAGGGTGGCATGTCAATCCTGACGGCCCGCCGTGGCCCCGGCTGCACCGACGACCATTTCAATCTTTGCGGCCAAGCGGCGCGACACACGCGCCCCGGCCGAACCAAGCGTCCGTCGATACGCCGCGCATTGGCGCATCAATCGACGGCGAGAGCGCGTGCAGGAGCAAGGACCCGATGGTCTGGGCCAGGCGCGCTGAAGCAGACGAGCAGCGCTGGGTGCATTCCAGCGGGAGGCCCCAAGCGTCGCTCGACCAAACCCGAGAGGACAAAAGGAGTAGTGGACAAGTGAGACACGTAAGGATGCTGGGACTGTGCCTCGTGGCCGCAATGACCGTCGCTGCTGTCATGGCGACGAGCGCGCTGGCGGCGGGACCCGAATGGGGAAAGTGTGAAGCGAAGGCCAAAGGCAAATACAAAGACGCAAACTGCACCGAAAAAGCGACAAAAGGTTCGGGCACATTCGAATGGGTCAAGGGTGCCAAACTCAAAGCGGTCAAATTCGCGGGCGCAAACGTCGGTAGCGGCGGCGTGCTCAACACCGAGCTGAAGTTCTGCGAGGGTCCTGAAAACATCCAGGAACACAGGATTCCGAAGGGCAAGTGTGAAGCAGAAGGTGGCGAAATCACAGATGCGCTCGGTGAAAACACCGCCATCGAATGCTCGAGCGAGGCCAACACCGGCGAAACCGTCGGCAAGAACTCGATAAAAAACGTTCAGGTCGTCTTCCATGGCTGCGTGCTGTTCGGATCGGTCCCGTGCTCGAACGGGCCGAATGAAGGAGAAATCCGGGTCAACCCGCTCAAGGGCGAACTGGGTTACATCAGCAAATCCGAACACAAGGTCGGCGTGCTGCTCACGCCAGCGAAAAAAAATGGCGAGTTCGCGAAATTCGACTGCGCCGGGATCCTCGACACGGTCGTGGGCGTAGGCAACAAGAAAGAAGGCGCCTGGTACGAACCGGAAAACCACGGTGGGTATGACGGGATCATCTCACCGATCGAACCGGTCAACGTAATGACCAGCACTTACACGCAGGTCTTCAGCGCCAACGCAGAAACCCATCAGAACATTCCGAGCAGCTTCGAAGGCAAGCACATCGACTTGCTCGAAGACTACACCTACAACGCCGAAGAACCCGAAAACCACACCACCATGTGGTCGCCGGCCGATGAGGAAATCACGAACGAAAACACGGCAGCGGAACCGGGCGAGATCAAGGGCTGATCAGCTGATCCGCTGAAGGTATTGGGTACGCGGGGCCAGCTCGGCTCCGCGTACCCGCGCAATCCGACAAATCGCTGGGGCTCGAGAAGAGGGGATCGATGACAAGGGTGGCGAGAGAGACTTCGAGAGGCGCCGCGCGCGATCGTCGCGCTACGGTGTCCCCGCGCTGGACGGCCGGACTGGGCCGAGCCGCGGTCTTTGCGTTCGGCGTCGTGCTTGCTGTCCTACTGCACGGAGCCGGTACCGCGCTCGCATCGTCGAGCCACGACTTCGTCTCCAGCCTCTCTGAAGCTCCTCCCGGCACCAAGTTCCTGGAACCGGGCGCGGTGGCCGTGGACCACGCGACCGGCCAGGTCTTCGTCGGCGACGTGTCGGCGGGCTACGTCGACGTCTACAGCGCTTCCGGTGGCTATGAAACGCAGTTCGGTGAAGGCCTGATCGAACCGAAGGCGATCGCCGTCGACGAAGCGAACGGCGACATCTACATACCTGAATCGACCGAAGACGCGGTCCGGGTCTATGAGCCCGTCGGAAAAAACGCATACAGGCTGTTGGCTGAATGGACGGGGAAGAGCACGCCGGGTGGGCACTTCGGCGAAGTCGTGGGGGTGGCATTCGACAACTCGAAAAGCCCCAGCGATCCCGCGGCCGGGGAGCTATACGTGGTCGAGGCCGAAGGCGTCGAAACCGAAGGCTACGGCGCGGTGGACCTCTTCAAGCCGCCAGCCAACCCGGAACATCCAGAAGAAATCGAAGAAGGTAAGGGCGCCGAAGGGGAATTCATCTCGCGACTCGCAGGGCCGAAGCTCGAAGAACCGAACGGAGCCGCGGTCGATGCCGCCACTGGCAAAGTGCTGGTCGCTGACAGCGGCAAGGGTCTGATCTACACCTACTCGGACTCGGGCACATTTGAACAGAAGCTGACCGGCTCAGGCTCGCCGGGCGGGAGCTTCAGGGGCAAGGAAGAAGAAGAAGGCAACGTCGCAGGCATCGCTGTCGAAGAAGCGTCGGGCCAGATCTACGTGGCGGAATCGGAACGCCACGCGATCTCGCAGTACAGCAGCGCCGGCCAGTGGGAAGGCTGGGTTACGACCGCCGCCGAAGGCAAATCGCTCGGAGAACCATTCGGGGTCGCGCTCGGCGCTTCTGGCGAGCTCTACGTAGCCGACGCCGGCTCGGCGCTCGTCGATCGCTTCGGAGCGACAGTCGTCGTTCCCGACGTGGAAACCGGCAAGGTGGCCAAAGGGACGCTGACGCGCACGGGCGCGGTGGTGGGAGGGACGATCGATGGCGACGGTAAATCCGCCAGCTATCACGTCGAGTATGGAGAAACCGAAGCCTTCGGCCAGAAGACGGCCACTCAGAGCGCCGGCACGGGCCAAGAAACGGTGTCGGTCAGCATCACAGGGCTCCAAGCGGGCCACACCTACTTCTATCGGTTGGTCGCCGGGAACGACAACGGTGCGAACTACGGCACAGCCCACCAGTTCACGACTGCCCCCGCGGTCGAAAGCCTCGCGACCGGCTCAGTTGAGAACCTGAAGCCAGAAAGCGCGACGCTCACGGGCTCGCTCAAGCGCGCAGGCCTCGCGACGTCGTACTACTTCCAGTACGGGACTACCACCCTCTACGGCCAGATGAGCCCCCAGCCGGCCGGCGAAGTGCCCGTAGGTAAAGAAGAAAAAGAAGAAAAGGAACTGAGAACGCTCGCGACGAACCTCGCCGGACTCGCGCCGAACACGACCTATCACTATCGCCTCGTCGCCGAAAACAGCTTCGGGACAACCGACGGCGCTGATGAGAAGTTCACCACCTCTGGGCAGCCACGGATCACGTATGAACCCACGACGGCGATCGGCCATGAAGCGGCCGCGATCCACGCCAAGGTCGACCCCGACAAGCTCGCGACCACGTACCGCTTCCAGTACGGCGAAAGCAGCGCCTATGGCTCCGAAGTCCCTGTCGGCGGTCAGAGCATCGGCGAAGGTGAAGCACCGGTGGCGGTCTCGGCTTCGCTTGCGAACCTCCAGATCGGCGTCGTCTACCACTACCGCGTGCTGGCGGAAAACAGCGCGGGCGTCACCGCTGGCGCGGATGAGACATTCGAAACCATCCCACCCGCGCCGATCGATGCGACATACGCCACAAGCGTCACATCAGGCGAAGCCACGCTTCACACCGAGATCAATCCGGTGGGCCACGCGACCACCTACTACTTCCAGTACGGGACCACCAGCTGCGCCCAGACGCCCGCGTCGTGCACGGCAGTTCCTGCGGTGCCGGCCGAAGTTGGCTCGGGCGAAGCCGATGTCGCCGAGAGCGCCCAGCTGCAGAGCCTTCTGCCCTCCACCACCTACCACTATCGGGTCATAGACTCCAACAGCCTGGGGACCACCGAAGGTCGTGAACACTCGTTCACGACCGCTGGCGGCGAAACATCGTTCGCTCTTCCAGACGGGCGCGCTTGGGAGATGGTCTCGCCACCGGACAAGGGTGGCGCCCCCGTCGAAGGGCTGACTAGGGAAGGAGGCGTGATTCTGGCCTCCGAAGACGGCAATTCGCTTACCTACGTGGTGAACGGCGCGCTTGGCGAAGAAGCGGGCGGCAACCGCAGTCCCGAATGGCAGCAGGTCGTCGCGACGCGCACCGAAAACGGCTGGAGCTCGAGGGACATTGCAACGCCGGCTGCAAAAGCGGAGGGGGTCACGCCTGGCGAGACCCCCGAGTATCAGGCCTTCACGCCCGATCTCTCGACTGCACTGGTGGAACCGGTGGAGGGCCCGCTGGCGGAACCACCACTGGCTCCGGGAGTCACGCAGGGGACCATGTATCTGCGCGATAACGCGGCCGGCACCTACCTGCCTCTGGTCACCGAAGCCGAGGTGGCGCCGGGAACCGAGTTCGGGGGCGAAGTCCACTTCCTCGACGCGACACCCGATCTTAGCCACGTCGTGATCGCCTCGAAGGTCCCCCTCACCGGCGGCGGCTCGGCGCCCGGCCTGTATGAGTGGGCGTCTGGTGCATTGCAGCTCGTGAGCGTGCTCCCGAGCGGCGGACCCGCTCCGGGATTGGTGGAACTAGGCTACTTCCATGTAGCTGCGAGCGCCATCTCCAACGATGGTTCGCGCGTCATCTGGACGACTTCCGAAGAAGGCTCGCACCGGGGGCATCTGTACCTGCGCGACACAGCCCGTGGAGAAACGATCCGGCTCGACGCCGCGGAGGGCGTCAGCGAACCGAGTGGTACGGGGGCGGCTCAGTTCCAGAGCGCCAGCAGCGACGGCACGAGCGTGCTTTTCACCGACAAGCAGCCCCTGACGGCGAACTCCACCGCCGATCCGACATTCCCAGGCAAGCCCGACCTTTATGAGTGCGAAATCATCGAAGAAGCGGGCAAGCTCGTGTGCCGTCTCAGTGACCTCACTGCCGAGCAGGGCGAAGGTGAACACGCTGCCGTGCAGGGCCTTCTCCTGGGCTCGAGCGAAGGCGATGACAGCGTTTACCTGGTCGCTCAAGGCGTGCTCGCAGCCAACCACAACGGCAACGACGAAGCGGCTCAGGCCGGTCGCGAGAACCTGTATCAGCTTCATCGCGAAGGCAGCGATTGGACGCGCAGCTTCATCGCGACGCTCTCGAGCGAAGACAGCCCCGAGTGGGAAGCCAACCAGAATGCCGACAGCGCCTACCTGACGGCGCGAGTATCGCCGAGCGGACGCTACCTGGCGTTCATGTCGAGCGCGCCGATCACCGGCTATGACAACACCGACCAGAGCAGCGGGAAGGCCGACGAGGAGGTCTACCTATATGACTCGGCCACGGCGAGCCTCAGGTGCGTCTCCTGCAACCCGACCGGCGCACGCCCGAACGGCGTTCTCGACGCCGAAGGCACCGGCGAAGGTATAGGTCTGCTCGCAGACCGTCGCAAGGTCTGGATCGGGCACTGGCTCGCCGGCGACATTCCCGGCTGGACGGCCGAGAACCTCGTCAGCGCCCTGTATCAGTCGCGCTATCTCTCAAACCAGGGGCGTCTCTACTTCGACAGCCCCGACGATCTCGTGCCGCAGGCGACAAATCAGAAGGAGGACGTCTACGAGTACGAGCCCTCGGGTCTGGGCGACTGCGAAAGCCCCTCAGGCGGTTGCGTCGGCCTGATCTCCGGCGGAGGCTCAGACCACGAATCGGCATTCCTGGAAGCGACGCCGAACGGCAGCGACGTCTTCTTCGTGACCGAGGCACAGCTGCTCCCGCAGGACACCGACACAGCGTTCGACATCTACGACGCTCGCGAATGCACAGCCGGATCGCCGTGCCTGAGCCCGAAACCGCCGCCGACGCCCGGTTGCGGCACTGCCGATGCCTGCAGACCGGCGGAACCCGCGCAGCCGATCATCGGCGCGCCGTCGGTCTTCCCGGGGTCGAACATCGCGCCTCATTCGACGCCCGCAAGAGAGGAAAGTCGGGCGACGAAAAAGACCGCCAAGCCGCTGACTCGAGCACAGAAGCTGGCCGCAGCGCTGAAGAGCTGCCGCAGGCGGCACGTGCATTCGAAAAAGAAGCGAGCCGTCTGTGAACGCGCCGCGCGCAGACGCTATGGCACGCACAGGCCCGGAAAGCCGAGCCACAGCGCCCATTCGAAGAAGTCCAGCAAGAGGGGGTCGGGACGATGACACTTCGTTTGCGCATGTGGTTCACAGACACCGCGCTCCGCGGGCAGGTGCGCCGCGTCGTCTCGCGCCGTTGGTTGCTCGTCGTCCTCGCCAGCGCCTCCGCGTTCGCGCTGCTCGGCGCCGCGTCGGCATTCGCTCAGGAGCCGTGGTGGCAGATCAGCTCTGAAACTGTGCCCACCTATCTTCCATCGGGCGGGGTCGGCAACGTTCTGATCGACGTCAGCAACCTGGGCGATGCTCCGATCGACGGGAGCAAAGAAGCGGTGACGATCTCGGACAAGCTCCCGCCGGGTCTGACTCCAATCGAAATCACCGGCAAGATCAAGAACGGGACCGCGGTGGAATGCACGCTCAGCACGCTCAAGTGCACATATGCCGGCGTCCTCTATCCCTATGAAGAGATGCCGATCACGATCAAAGTCAAGGTCAACGAGGAAGAAGGCGGCGTCTCGCTGCCCGACGAAGGCAGCGTCGAAGGCGGCGGAGCGGCCAAGGTCTCGAGGATGCTGCAGCTGCCCGTCGGAGGTGAATCACTGCCCTTCGGCGTAGCGGGCTACGAACTGACTCCATCCAACGAGGACGGCACTCCTGCCACTCAGGCCGGGTCCCACCCCTTCCAGCTCACCACTTCGCTCGCTCTCAACGAGACGTCCGAACGCTACCCCGTCGCGTTGCCGAAGGATTTGAGCTTCCGTCTACCCCCCGGCCTCGTCGGCAATCCCAACGCGGCGGCGCAATGCACGATGGCCAACTTCTTTGCGCTCGTGCTCGAAACGAACCTCTGTACGCCAAGCTCGGTTGTAGGGGTCGCGACAGTGGTGGCTCACGAACCGCTGGCGAGCGTGATCTACAAGACCGTCCCGGTGTTCAACTTGGTGCCCGCGCAGGGCGAGCCGGCGCGTTTTGGCTTTGAGGTGATCGGCAAGATCCCAGTCGTCATCGACACCTCTGTACGCACGGGAAGCGACTATGCCGTCGTGGCGAGCGTCAAGCAGGCAACGCAGACGGCTGGCCTGCTCAGCAGTGAGGTGACCCTTTGGGGCGTGCCGGGTGATCCCCGCCACAACTCCGCGCGCGGATGGGAATGCGTGGCGGGCGGGGCATTCGCCAAGCAGGTCGGGAAACCGTGTCCGACAGCCCCTGAATTGGCACAGCAGCCGTTCCTGACGCTGCCAACCTCTTGTGCGGCGAATCCCGCGAGCGAACCGGTCGTCTCGAATCTGGAAGCCGACTCCTGGGCGGAACCGGGCCACTACCTCGGCGCCGAATACGCCTGGATGGGCTCACAGGGGCAGCCGTTGGGCTTCGAAGGTTGCGGGCAGCTCCCGTTCAGCCCCGAAATCGACGTGAGCTCCGAACAGCACACCGCCGCCATGCCCACCGGTCTGGAAGTCAAGGTCAAGGCGCCCCAGCGGACGACTCTGGAAGCCGGCGGACTTGCCGAGTCAGACATCCGCGACACGAGCGTCACGCTGCCCGCGGGAGTCGAGCTCTCACCGTCGGCTGCGAACGGCCTGCAGGCGTGCTCCGAGTCCCAGATCGGCTTCGTCGGCTTCGACGGCGCGACCCAGACCAACGACTTCACTGACGAACAGGCGAGCTGCCCGGATGCCTCGAAGCTCGGCACCGTCAAGATCAAGACTCCGCTGTTGAGCCACGAACTGCAAGGCTCGGTCTACCTCGCAAGCCCGGCTCCGAACGGCGAACTCGGTCAGAACCCCTTCAACTCGCTCCTCGCGCTGTACCTCGTGGCAGAAGACCCGGTTTCGGGAGTGCTCGTCAAGCTCGCAGGCGAAGGTCATCTGGACGAAGAGAGCCTGCGAGTCTCGACGACCTTCAAGAACACGCCGCAGGTGCCGTTCGAAGAACTGACGCTCAACCTGTTCGGAGGTCCCAAGGGCTCGGTCTCCACGCCGGCGCTGTGCGGCGCCTACGCCAGCGAAGTGAGCTTCGTTCCCTGGTCGGGCACGGAAGCCGTGAATCTCAGCTCGCCAGCGGGCGACTTCGCCGTCTCCTCGGGGGCGAATGGCACTGTCTGCCCGGCGTCTTTGCCCTTCACGCCGGGTCTTGCCGCGGGTATGAGCAACGGTCAGGCGGGCGCCTTCACTTCCTTCACCCTCGAAGTGTCCCGACCCGACGGAGACCAGGCGCTCAAGGGTCTCACCGTGCACCTGCCATCAGGAGTGGCCGCGATGCTTTCCTCGGTACAGCTCTGCAGCGAAGCCCAGGCGAGCAGCGACAGTTGCCCGCCTGGCAGCGAAGTCGGCAAGGCCACCGCGGTCGCTGGGTTGGGCCCAGAGCCCTACGTGCAGGGAGGCGGCAGGGTGTTCATCACCGGCCCCTACGACGGAACCCCCTTCGGCCTCGAGATTGTGACGCCGGCGGTGGCGGGCCCATTCAACCTCGGATTTGTGACGGTTCGCTCGAAGATCTCGGTCGACCCCCACAGCGCGGCGATCACGATCGAAACGCCCAACTTGCCCACGCAGCTGAAAGGCGTCCCACTGCAGCTGAAACGCGTGCTGGTCTCGGTCGATCGACCGAACTTCGAGTTCAACCCAACGAGCTGCAATCAGATGTCGATCGGAGGCACCGTCACCGGCGACCAGGGTGCAAGCGCAGGCGCCTCGACGCCCCTGCAAGTAGGCGGCTGCGCTTCGCTGCCCTTCAAACCGACGTTCACCGCCTCGACCAAGGGCCAGACCTCAAAAGCAAACGGCGCCAGCCTCACGGTCAAGGTCGGCTCGACTCAAGGCCAGGCGAACATCGGAAAAGCCGCGCTTATCCTGCCGAAGATCCTGCCCTCGCGCCTATCGACGATCCAGAAAGCCTGCCTGGCGGCCACCTTTGAAGCAAACCCGGCCTCCTGCCCAGAAGGATCGAACATCGGCTCGGCGACTGTGCACACCCCCGTGCTGAAGAGCGCGCTGCAGGGCCCCGCCTACCTGGTCTCCCACGGCGGCGCCGCCTGGCCCGATGTCGAGTTCGTGCTGCAAGGCGAAGGAATCACGCTGATCCTCGATGGCCAGACTCAGATCAAAGGCGGGGTCACCTCCTCGACCTTCAACGCGGTCCCCGACGCCCCGGTGTCCTCGTTTGAAACCGTGCTTCCCCAGGGACCGCACTCGGCGCTGACCACAGACCTGCCCCTGTCGGCGAAATACAGCCTCTGTGGTCAGAAGCTCGTCGTCCCGACGACCCTGACCGGCCAGAACGGAGCGCGCATCGAACAGCAGACCAAGGTCGCAATCGAAGGCTGTGGCGCTGTCAAAGCCACCAAGGCAAAGAAGCTCACACGTGCACAGAAGCTGAAGCGGGCCCTGGCCTCGTGCAGGAAGCGCTTCAAGCATTCGAAGGCCCGGCGCAGCTCCTGCGAACGAAAGGCCAGAAAACTCTATGGGCCGAAGAAGCACAAGCGCAAGGGCAAGGGTGCAGGCGGAAAAGCCCACAGGAAGTAGGGGCGGAGGCGATGGGGCCTCAGATCTAAAGGACTTGAGCGCACCCGCCCTGAGGCGCTCGAGGATGCCTCGGTACGGATACCCTCTCCGATGAAGCCGAGGTGATGCGCGGATCCGGAGCGCGGCCCGGCTAGGGGCTGGGTCGCGCTTCGGGCCGGGCTGGGATCGGGAGCGGGAGCGGGGACGCCGGGCGCGCGATCTAGAAGCGGGGCATCGGCACGGACCGTTCCTGGCGATGTTCAGACGAGCGTGACGACGCCAGTGCCGATGTCGTAGACGGCAGCCACGACGCGCACACTGCCGGCGCCCACTGCGGCCGGAACGATTGGACCGCTGTGCGACACCAACTGCGCCTGACGGCGGGCGTTGGCGACGATCGCGCTCTGCAGCGAGCGCGCTGACGGCGCGATGCTCTGGACGGCGGGAACGACGGCTTCGACGACCTCGCCGATCGAGCCGTAGGTCGACGCAGGGAAGGTCTTCTTCCCGGCTGCGACTTCGATCGCCGACTTGACGGCGCCGCAGTCGCTGTGACCGAGAACCATGATCAGGTGCACGCCAAGCACGGCAACTGCATACTCGAGACTCCCCATCGTGCCGGTGTCAACGCTGTTGCCGGCCACGTGCGCGGCGAACAGGTTGCCGCGTTCGACATCGAAGACGAGGGGGGGCGAGACGCGCGAGTCGGCGCATGCCAGGATGGCGGCGAACGGCTTCTGCGCGGCGGCGCGTTGTTCGCCCACCGGCGAGTAGTCACGACGCTGCCAGCGGCCCTGCCGGTAACGGCGGTTACCTTCGATCAACGTCTTCAGTGCGGCGCCGGGCGTCGACGGCCGCGGGTGCGACGTCCGCGCCGCCTCGGCGGGCAGTGCGCCGCCGATCAGCTCGCCGCCAAGCAGCGCGCTACCTGCGGCAGTGCCCGCCCGGCTGAGGAACGCGCGCCGCGAGAGCGATCGATTCCCGCCGCCCCCGGCCATCAGGCCGATCCCGAATTCTCGCCAGTGGCAAGGCAGCGTTCGCCGTGTCTGACGCCAAGAAGAGCGCCAAGTCTCGACATGGCCGGTCAACATACGCGGCACTTCGGACAGACCGCAACGTCCCATCCGTGACCGTCCGCGCGAGCGCGGACGAGTCAGAGCTGTGGCAGGTCGATAGCGCGTCTGAGACCCGAACCGATCGTGTGGAGCGCTCTGACGCCTCGTTTGGCGACGAGTTCCTCGTCGAATGTGGGACAAACTGGGGACGTACGCAGAAAAGCCCAAATCTATGGGACTTTTCGCGTATCCCGCGTCCTAACTAGACGGTCCACACTGCCCTCTGAGACGACCTCTACTGCCGCGGACACCAGCCTCTCACGGGGACTTTGCAGCTCCTCGGCGAGTACGCCAGAGCCTGCGTTTGCAGGCGAAATGCTGTGCACGGTGTGGGATGAACCCAGACCTGCAAGCCCCACGTCTGCGTGTATGAACCTGACCCGATCGTCCATGGCTCTCACCCTATTTCCCTCCAACGTCCCTCTCCTATGGCACTTCAGCCCTAGTCCCTGTTCGAATCGCCGAGGCTCTTCTCCTCTGCCTGCGGCGTCCGTATGGCCGTGATGAGAACACATCATCCTGTGTTTGTCAAGTCGGGCTTGACTTCAGGATGGGAAGACGGAGCTGTACGGGGGGCGGCGTCACAGCCCGAGCGAGCCTCGCTCTGGGACCGGGCCTCGCCCGCAGGACCCCTTGTGCAGCGGTGATTTCGAACCCGATCTGCCCCTTCCCCGAGCGCTGCTCGACCGTCAAATTCGTGTCGTGACCCCCGTCTAGTTAGGTCGGTGGTCACTCGCTGCGCCCTGACCGAGCACGATTTCCACGAGCAGTTTGCCAGCGCCGAGGACTGTCTGTCGGCGGCGATGGAGCAGGGCATCTGCCGGATCGAAGAGGCCCTCTGCGTCGCGGTGAGCGACAAGCAGGGCTGGCTCGTGCGCGTGCGGGCTGCCCTCTCGAGCGCGCTGCGCTTCCTCGACTCCGAGCCCCAGTGGGCACGGCTGTTGGTGATCGAGTCCCCGACGCTCGGGCAGCGCGCGCTCGAGCTTCGCGAGCAGAGCTTTCAAAGGCTCGCCGAGGCGCTCGACGGCGGCGCACCGCAGCCTCAGGCCGCGGGCCCGGCGCTTGGCCGTGAGCTGTTGGCAGAGCTCGTGGTCGGTGGCGTCATCGCGGTTATCCAGAGGCGCATGCTCGAGGATGGCAGCGAGCCGCTCACAGAGCTCGCGCCCTCGCTGATGTCGATGATCGCGCTCTCCTATCTGGGCGCCGAGGCAGCCACCGCCGAGCTCTCGCGTCAACCCACCCCGCGCTCGCAGGTCAGGAGCCAGGCCAAGGGGCTTCCCGCCCGCGCCACCTACCGCACGGCGCTCGTGCTGGGAGCGATCGACGCCTCGCCCTACTCGAGCAACCGCGACGTGGCAGCCGCGGCGGGGCTCGGCGATGAGGGTCAGACCTCGAGGCTGCTCGCGCGCCTTCGCCGCCAGGGCCTGATCGAGAACGTCGGCCTCGGCGCGGCCCGCGGCGAGTCAAACGCCTGGCTTCTGACCACAGACGGCAAGCGCATGGCCGGGCTTCTGAGCCGCGAGTTCGCCGTCGAGGCATCGCATGCCCCGATGTCCGCCCCCAGGCAGGGGAGGGTGACGTGTCAGGGGTGAGCTTGGCCAGCCGGCACGCCGGCGCCGGCAATCAACTGCTTTACGGCAAGGCGCAACCCACGCGCCCGCGCCGAACACAAGCGTCCGTCGGTACGCCAACAGCTGGCGCACCTATCGACGGCGAGCGCGCCCACGTGCCAGGACCGCTGGTCCGAGCCGAGCGCGCTGTTGCAGAAGAGCACGTCCGGGGTGCCCCGAGGAGGAGCGCTCTCACGTCGCTCGATCAAACCCGAGAGGACAAAAGGAGTAGTGGACAAGTGAGACATGTACGGATGCTAGGACTGTGCCTCGTCGCCGTGCTCGCGGTCGCAGCTGTCGTGGCCACGAGCGCGTCGGCGAAAAGCCCTGAATGGGGTCAGTGTTACGCGAAGGCGAAAGGCAAATACGCCGACTCGAACTGCCAGACGAAAGCCAAAAAAGGTGCTGGCACGTTCGAATGGCGCAAAGGTACGCAGGTCGCCAACACGGGCTTCAATGGCGCAGGTGGAACTGGAATCCTGACTTCGACATTCATTCTCTGTGAACCGGCCGCCAAAAGGGAACCGGGAACGTGCGCAGAAAAAGGCCAGGAAGAAGTCAAATTCGGTCCAATCACCGTTGAATGTACGAGCGAGTCGTCGCACGGAGAAACAACGGGCAAGAATGGTGTGAAGAACATCGACGTGAAATTCAATGGTTGTGTCGCACTGGGCTCAATACCGTGCTCAAACACCACGACCGAAGGTGAAATCGTAACGAACATTCTCAAAGGTGAGCTCGGCTACATCAACAAAGGCTCGAAGGAAGTCGGCGTTGATCTAAACCCGAACACCAAAAACGGCGAGTTCGCCAAATTCTCCTGTGCGATTGGTCTCACGACGGTCGTCGGCGTGGGCAACAAAAAGGAAGGCACGGCCTATCCTGGCAAAGGCGGTGGCGACGGGATCATCTCGCCGATCACACCGGTCAATCAGATGACCAACGAATTCACCCAGACCTACGTGATCAATGAACAGGAAGAAAATATTCCGAACAAATTCGAAGGCAAGCCGCTGCAGGTGCTCGAAGCGTACCTGTACAACACGAGCGAACCGAGTGCATCGAGCAAATGGTCGAAATCTGGCGAGACGATCGTCAACGTGAACACGCCTAATGAAGAAGGCGAGATCAAAGCGTAACCAAGCGCTCGTCTGAAGCACGACGTACGCGTGGGGCCACTCCCGGTGGCCCCACGCGATTGAAACACGCAGTCGTCGAACGAGGGTTAGCAAGAGAGAGGGTTTGATGAACCGGGTAAGAGCACACGGCCGCAAGCATGGCCATGATGGCAGGCAACACTCCGGACTGGGAGGACCAGAGTCTGTAACGCCTCTGCGTTTGGGCATCGCAGCCCTCCTGGCCACCCTCGCCTGCGCCCTCCTGCTGGCCCTGGCCCAGAGCGCCCACGCCGCCATCACCCACCCCTTCCTGGGAGCGCTCCCAGAACCCCCCGGCGCCGAAAACCTGCTCGAACCGACCGCCGTGGCGATCGATCACAAGAGCGGACAGATCTTCGTGGGCGATGAGGACAACGGCGTGATCGACATCTACAGCTCCGCAGGAGCCTTCCAGCAGAGCTTCGGCGAAGAACTGGAACCGGCAGCGATCGCGATCGATGAAGCAAGCGGGGACATCTACGTGGCCGAGCCCTCCGCCGATGCCCTCATAGCCTTCCGCCCCCAGGGCAGCTCCTATCAGCTCCTTAGCGAATGGAGCGGAGCCAACAGCCCCGAAGGAGCCTTCGGCGAAGTGAGCGCCGTCGCCTTCGACAACGCCAAAGAAGGCGGCTCAGACCCAGCCGCAGGGGACCTCTATGTCCTGATCTCTGAAAGCCCCCAGAGCGGCTTTGGCGCAGTCGAGCTCTACAAGCCAAAGCCAAACCCCACTGGCTCTGAAGAAAACGAAGGCCAGGAAGGCGCCTATGAGAGCTCGATCGAAGAAGGCCCAAAGCTTGAAGAACCAAACGCGATCGCGATCGACTCATCAACAGGCAGGGTCCTCGTCGCAGACACAGAGGGCGGCTACATCGCCTCCTACAGCGACAAGGGCGCCTTTGAAGAAAAGCTGACCGGCAAAGGCCAGCCCTTCGGCTCCTTCAAAGGCAAAGAAGAAGAAGAAGAAAACATCCTCGGCCTCACGATCGAAGAATCCACCGGGGACATCTACGTGGCCGAAGCAGAGCACCACGCGATCTCCCAGTATGACGCGGGCGGCAACTGGCTCGGCGCCTCAACGACAGCCGCAGAAGCAAAGCCCCTTGAAGAACCACGGGGCATAGCGGTCTCGAGCGCGGGCGAGCTGTATGGCGCAGACTCCCTGGCGGGCCTGACAGAGCACTTCGCAGGAGGCGTCGTGGTCCCCGACGTGATCACCGGAAAAGCCTCCAAAGCCACCCGCACCTCAGCGATCCTTCAGGGCTCGATCAACGGCGATGGCAAAAGCGGCGCCAAATACGCCTTTCAGTGGGGCGCCACAGAAGCCCTTGGAACCTCAACGACCCCCCAGAGCGCGGGCCCGGGCGAAGAAAAAGTCCAGGCGACCCTGCAGGGCCTGAAAGCCGGCACGAGCTACTTCTTTCGGATCATCGGCGAAAACGAAAACGGCCGAAGCTACGGCCTGATCCACGAACTGCAGACCCCGCCGGCGGTCGAAGGCCTCTCAACCGGGGCGATCACAGAACTCAAAGCCACCTCGGCGACCCTGACGGGCTCGCTGACCCCCGGGGGCATCGAGACCCACTACTTCTTTCAGTGGGGCCCCTCGACGAGCTATGGCAACCAGACCCCGCTGACAGACGCAGGCGAAGGCCAGAGCGCGATCGAAGCCAAGGCGGCGCTAGGAAGCCTCACGCCCAACAGCACCTACCACTATCGCCTGGTGGGCGAAAACGAATTCGGCCAGACCCTCGGAGCCGACAGGAGCTTCACGACCCAAGGGCCGCCAAGGATCACAAACGAAGCCCCCACGGGCCTAGAACACAACGCCGCAAAGCTCCACGCCAAGGTCAACCCCGATGAGCTTCAGACCAAATACCACTTCGAATACGGGACCACGACCGCCTATGGCACAGAAGTGCCCCTGGGCGGGGGATCGCTCGGCGAAGGCTCAGCCCCGGTGGCCGTTGAAGCGAGCCTCACAAACCTTCAGATCGGCACGGTCTATCACTACCGCGTGATCGCAGAAAACAGCGATCAGAGGACTGTCGGGCCCGACGAGACCTTTGAAACGATCCCCCCGGCTCCGGTCGATCAGAGCTTTGCGACGGGCGTGAGCACAACAGAAGCAACGCTCGGGGCCCAGATCAACCCGCTCGGCAACCAGACGAGCTACTTCTTTCAGTACGGGACTGAGAGCTGCAAGGCAGACCCAAGCTCCTGCACCGATGTCCCTGCGACGCCGGCGCCGGTGGGCTCGGGGACCGGGGATGTGGCCGAGTCCCAGCGCCTGAGCGGCCTGAGAGCAGCGACGACCTACTTCTATCGGGTCATCGATCAGAACGTGCTCGGCACCACAGAAGGGCCCGAGCACAGCTTCACCACGCAGGCAGGCGAAGCCCCGTTTGCGCTGGCCGATGACAGGGCCTGGGAGATGGTCTCGCCTCCGGATAAGCACGGGGCGCCGATCGAAGCGCTCACGCGCGAAGGCGGGGTGATCCTGGCCTCCGAAGACGGGGATTCGATCACGTATGTGGCCGATGGGCCGATCACTGAGGAACCGGAAGGGAATCGAAATCCTGAAGAGCAGCAGATCATTTCGACGCGTACGAGCAAAGAATGGACCTTCCAGGACATAGCAACTCCCAACGTCAGTGCGAACGGCGCATCTGCCGGCGCCGCTCCCGAGTACCAGTACTTCGCGCCCGACCTGTCTTCGGCCCTCGTTGAACCGTGGGGGAACTCGTCGCGCGCCGAACCGCCGCTCTCGCCCGAAGCAACGCAGAAGACCATCTACCTGCGAGACAACGAAGACCAGACCTACAGGGCGCTCGTAACCGAAGGCAACACCCCGCCGGGAACTGAATTCGGGCACAAGATGCATCTCGCGGGTGCTACTTCGGACCTCAGCCACGCGATCATCCGTACGGAAGCTGCTCTGACTCCGCCGCCTTCGGGGCAGGGCCTGTATGAGTGGAGCGCCGGAGCGCTCCAGTTCATCAGCCTGCTTCCAAGCGGGACGCCGGTGCCGAGTGCCGAACTCGGATACTTTCACGTCACCGCCCACGCGATCTCAAATGACGGGACCCGGGTCGTCTGGACGTCTCCCGAAGAAGGAAAGCGCGGTCATCTGTACATGCGTGACACTGCAACCGGTCAGACGCTGCAGCTGGACGCTGCGCAGGGTACTCCGGAACCCGTCGGCAAAGGCGTGGCCCAGTTCCAAACTGCGAGCAGCGACGGCTCGCGCGTGTTCTTCACCGACAAGGAGAAGCTGACGGCCGATGCAACGCCCGAAGCAGGCGTCATCGGCAAGCCCGATCTCTATATGTGTGAAATACACGAAGAAGGTGGCAAAGCGGCATGCGTCCTGCATGACCTGACGGTCGACGGTGAAGGCGAACATGCCGCTGTCCAGAACTTCCTGTTTGGCGCGAGCGGAGACGGTTCGTACCTGTATCTCGTTGCCCAGGGTATTCTTGCCCAGAATGAGAATGGCGATGGTGAAAAGGCACAACTAGGCGCCAACAATCTCTACGAGCTGCATTTCGAGGGCTCGCAGTGGGCGACGAGCTATATCGCCACGCTCTCAAGCGAAGACAAGACGGAGTGGGAAGGGAGCGAAGTCGCGAACACTTCCTATCTGACGGCGCGTGTCTCGCCGAACGGGCGCTATCTGGCATTCATGTCCGCGGCGAGCCCGACGGGATATGACAACACCGATCAGAGCAGCGGCAAGCGCGACGAGGAGGTCTACCTGTTCGACGCCTCATCGGCCAGCCTCACCTGCGTCTCCTGCAACCCCAGCGGCGAGCGCCCGCTGGGGGTCCTCGACACTGAAAAGGCCGGCGAAGGCCTCGGACTCGTCGCCGACCGTCGCCTCGTATGGCTCGGCCACGGGTTGGGAGGCAACATTCCCGGCTGGACGGCGGAGAGCATCGTCAACGCCGTCTACCAGTCGCGCTATCTGACAAACGAAGGGCGCCTGTACTTCAACAGCCCCGATGACCTCGTCCCGCAGGCGACCAACCACAAGAACGACGTCTACCAGTATGAGCCCTCGGGCCTCGGCAGCTGCCAGAGCCAGAGCGGAGGCTGCATCTCGCTGATCTCAGGCGGGGCATCCCAGCGCGAATCGGCCTTCCTTGAAGCAACCCCAGACGGCGCCAACGTCTTCTTCCTGACCGAGGCCCAGCTGCTGCCCCAGGACACCGACACGGCCTTCGACGTCTATGACGCCAGGGTCTGCAGCGAAGCCTCGCCGTGCCTGACCCCGCCTGAAAAAGAAGCCCCGAGCTGTGGCGAAACGGCCGCCTGTCGCCCCGTCTCCCCGGCCCAGCCAGCGCCAGCAGCCCCCCAGACGACGGCCTCGGGCCCGGGCAACCCCCCGCCATCTGCCCCCAAGGAGGAAAACAAAGGCTCCAAAGCGATCACCAAGGCAAAGCCCCTGACGCGCGCCCAGAAGCTCGCCAAGGCCCTGGGCTCCTGCAAGAAGCGCTTTGCCCACTCAAAGCGAAAGCGCAAAGCCTGCGAAGCCCATGCCCGAAAGCTCTATGGGCCCCAGCACAAGAAGGGCAAGGGCAAGAAGTCCTCCCACGGACAGGCCTCCCACGGACGCGCGGCCAACAGATCTGATCTTCATTCGGGCAGGAGGGCGGGACGATGAGCGCGCTCAGATCGCAAACGAGCGCCGGACGTCAGGCTCGAGTCCTGCCGGGTCAGCTGCGCCGCCTCTTGCTCACGCTGCTCCTCGCGGCGCTGGCACTGCTGGCGCTCGGCGCTGGGCCGGCGCTTGCAGACGCGCCCTGGTGGCACATCAGCAGCGAAGCCGCTCCTACGAATCTTCCCCCCGGAGGCGAAGGCCAGATCTTCGTCGTGGTCAGCAACCTCGGCGACAGCGAAATCAACGGCACGCCGACGCCGGTTTCGATCACGACGAAGTTGCCGTCGGGGCTCAAAGCCACTTCGATCACCAGTCAGCAGCGAGGTGAAAGCGAAGTGAAATGCCCCACGGGAGAACCGCCCACCCCGCCGCTGACGTGCACCTACACGGGTGTGCTGTATCCCTACGAACAAATCGTCGTGACGATCAAGGTCAGGGTTGAAGAGCCGTCGGGTACGAACACGTCGCTCCCGATGGAAGTCAGTGCCGAAGGGGGAGGCGCTGCGGCGGTATCCAGTGCGCAGCGCGTTCAGGTCAGCGGAGAACCCGTTCCGTTCGGCGTTCAGAGCTACGAACTCGGCCCGTTCAACGCCGATGGTACGCCTGCGACACAGGCGGGCTCGCAACCGTTCCAGTTGACGACCGCCCTCGCTCTGAACCAGACCTCTTCGCGCCAGCCCGTCGCACTGCCCAGGAACCTCCGCTTCAATCTGCCGCCAGGCATGATCGGCAATCCGAATGCCGTCCCACAGTGCACTGCGGCCAACTTTGCGGCACTTGCGAAAGAAGCAAATCTCTGCCCGGCGAACTCTGTCATCGGCGTAGCCGCAGTGAACGCCTTCGAACCGTTGGTCAGGATCATCTCCAAGACGGTGCCCGTGTTCAATCTAGTGCCGGCGCAGGGCGAGCCGGCGCGGTTCGGCTTCGAGGTCGCCGGCAAGGTGCCGATCATCATCGACACGTCGGTTCGCACGGGCAAGGACTACGCAGTCGTAGCGGAAGTCAAGAATGCGACGCAGACCGCGGGGCTCCTCAGCAGCCAGGTCACGCTTTGGGGCGATCCGGGAGACGCAAGGCACAATCACTCGCGAGGGTGGGAATGCGTCGCGGGAGGGATCTTCGCTGGCTATGTCGGGAAAACCTGCCCCCCCACAAGCGCCGAGCCCGAAACCGCCTTCCTGACCCTCCCAACCTCCTGCGCCCAGAACCCCGCCACAGAACCGATCCTCTCAAGCACCGAAGCCGACTCCTGGGCAGACCCCGGCACCTTCCTGGGCGCCGAATACGCCTGGATCAACTTCTCCGGTCAGCCCCTGGGCTTTGAAGGCTGCGCGCAGCTGCCCTTCAGCCCAGAAATCGACGTGACCCCAGAAGAGCACTCGGCCTCGACGCCCACGGGCCTTGAAGTCAAGGTCAAGGTCCCGCAGCAGACAACGCTTGAAGTCGGGGGCCTTGCAGAGGCAGACGTCAGGGACACCACAGTCACCCTGCCCCAGGGAGTCGAGCTCTCCCCGGCAGCGGCGAACGGCCTCGAAGCCTGCTCGGAGGCCCAGATCGGCTTCCAGGGCCTGAACGAGGCCACCCAGACCGATGAATTCACAGCTCAAAAGCCCTCCTGCCCAGAAGCCTCGAAGGTAGGCAGCGTTCGCATCAAGACCCCGCTTCTGAGCCACGAACTGGAAGGCTCGGTCTACCTGGCAAGCCCAGCCCCCAACGGCGAAGGCGGACAGAACCCGTTCAATTCGCTGGTCTCGCTGTACCTGGTCGCAGAAGACCCGATCTCAGGAGTGCTCGTCAAGCTGGCCGGCGAAGGCCAGATAAACGAAGGAACCCTGCAGCTCTCAACGACCTTCAAGAACGCCCCCCAGGTGCCCTTTGAAGAACTGGCCCTGAAGCTGTTCGGCGGCCCGAGGGCATCGCTTGCGACTCCAGCCACCTGCGGGGACTACGCCACCGAGGCCTCCTTCACGCCCTGGTCTGGCACGGGCGAAGTCAACCTCAGCTCACCGCCTGAAGACTTCGCGATCTCCTCAGGAGTAGGAGGCGGACCTTGCCCATCCGCGCTTGGCTTCTCGCCTTCGATCACCGCCGGCTCTCAGAGCTCACAGGCCGGGGCCTTCACCTCCTTTGCCCTTGAACTCTCACGCCCCGATGGCCAGCAGGCCCTGAAGGGCCTGAGCCTCCATCTCCCCGGAGGGATCGCGGCGATGCTCTCCTCGGTGACGCTGTGCTCAGAAGCCCAGGCCAACAGCAACTCCTGCCCCCCCGCAAGCGAAGTCGGCAAAGCCACGGCGATCGCAGGCCTTGGCCCAGAACCATATGTCGAGGGCGGCGGCAAAGTCTTCATCACTGGCCCCTATGGCGGAGCCCCGTTTGGCCTTGAGATCCTCACCCCAGCAGTCGCGGGCCCGTTCAACCTCGGCTACGTGACGGTGCGCTCGACGATTCAAGTCGATCCCCACAACGCCTCGATCACGATCAGGACCCCCTCGCTGCCGACAGAGCTAAGGGGCATACCGCTGCAACTGAAACGAGTGCTGGTCTCAGTCGATCGCCCGAACTTCGAGTTCAACCCGACCAACTGCAACCCCCTGCAGATCGAAGGCACGGCCTCTGGCGATCAGGGCGGGGTCCAGGGCGTCTCGGCGCACTTCCAGGCCACGAACTGCAGCGCCCTGCCCTTCAAACCCTCCTTCAGCGCCTTCACCAAGGGCCAGACCTCAAAAGCAAACGGCGCCAGCCTGACGGTCAAGGTCGCCTCGAGCGCCGGCCAGGCGAACATCGCCAAAGTCGCGCTGATCCTGCCGAAGATCCTGCCCTCGCGCCTGAGCACAATCCAGAAAGCCTGCCTGGCGGCCACCTTTGAAGCAAACCCCGCCTCCTGCCCGGAAGGATCGAACATCGGGCAGGCGATCGTCCACACGCCGGTGCTGAAGAGCCCCCTACAGGGCCCCGCCTACCTGGTCTCCCACGGCGGCGCCGCCTGGCCCGATGTCGAGTTCGTGCTGCAAGGCGAAGGCATCACGCTGATCCTCGACGGACAGACTCAGATCAAAGGCGGGGTCACCTCCTCGACCTTCAACGCGGTCCCCGACGCGCCGGTGTCCTCCTTTGAAACGGTGCTCCCCCAGGGTCCGCACTCGGCCCTTACGACCAACCTGCCGCTATCGGCCAAATACAGCCTCTGCGGCCAGAAGCTCACGATCCCCACGAGCATCACCTCCCAGAGCGCCGTTCACATCGAACAGCAGACCAAGGTCTCAGTCGAAGGCTGTGCCCAGGTCGGCGCCCAGAAGTCAAAGAAGCTCACGCGCTCCCAGAAGCTGAAGCGCGCGCTGGCGTCGTGCAAGAGGCGCTTCAAGCACTCAAAGGCCCGGCGGAGCTCCTGTGAACGAAAGGCCAGAAAGCTCTATGGGCCGAAGAAGGGCAAGGGCAAGGGTGCTCACAAGAAGGCCAAAAGGTAGGGCCAGCGCAGGATGTCGCCTCAGATCGCACGGACTTGAGCGCACCCGCCCTAAGGCGCTCGAGGATGCCTCGGTACGGATACCCTCTCCGATGAAGCCGAGGTGATGCGCGGATCCGGAGCGCGGCCCGGCTAGGGCCGGGTCGCGCTTCGGGCCGAGCTGAGACTCGATCGGGCCGCCTGTCGCGGCGGGCTGGGGCCGGCGCGGCCGCTCTGGGGGCTGACAGGCGACGTCCGGCCGCCCAGCCGTGCAAGACGCGAAATCGCCGCATACCTGGCTTGTAGGCTGGTCTCTCGAGAGGACACGCGCCAGCGAAACTTGGAGGTCGCCGTGGGCAGCAACGGAAAGACGGTCGTGCTCGTCGCGATGATCTTCGCGGTCGCGATGCTGTTCATCGACCAGACGATCGTGGCGCTCGCGATTCCGCAGCTGCAGCACGACCTGCACATCTCGGCGACGGCTTCGCAGTGGATCGTCAACGGCTACCTGTTGTCGCTGTCGGCGTTGTTCGCGCTTGGCGGGAAGGTTGCGGACGTGTACGGGCATCGCCGGGTGGTCCTGCTCGGTGTGACGGCCTTTGCCATCTGCTCAGCGCTCTGCGGGGCCACGCCGACGGGCTCGATCGCCGAGGCGTGGATCATCTTCTTCCGGATACTCCAGGGAGCCTCCGCGGCGTTCCTGTTTCCCGCCGCGCTCGCGATCGTGGTGGCCGCGTACCCGGTGAACGAACGCGGCAAGGCGCTTGCGATCTTCTTCTCGATATCAGGCGGCCTGACTGCGATTGGGCCGATCGCGGGCGGCTATCTGACCCAGTGGACCTGGCGCTCGATCTTCTGGATCAACATCCCCGTCGCCATCGTCGCGATCGTGCTCACCCTGCGCTCGCGCCCGTCCGAAGACAGAACGCCTGTCGCCATCGACGTTCGCGGCGCAGTGCTGGTCTGTGCGGGGATGGGGCTCGCGGTGCTTGGGCTGCAACAGGCGAGCGTGTGGGGATGGAGCGGCGTCGCGACCTGGGCCTGCCTGTTGGTCGGCCTCGGGCTGCTGGCGATCTTCGTGCGAGTCGAGCTGAACATGGAGGAGCCGCTCGTTCCGATGCGCCTGTTCGCCGACCGCGGGTTCGCGACCGACAATGCCGTCCTGTTCCTGATGTCGATCTGCTTCGTTCCGCTGTTCTTCTTCGCGTCTCTCTATGCGCAGATAGCGCTCGGTGAAAGCGCCTCGAACGCGGGCCTGTTCCTGCTCGTGTTCTTCGGTGGCTTCACGATTGGGGCGCAGCGGGGCGGGCGAATGCTCGACAAACAAGGGGCGAGACCATCGGTGGTCACGGGCTGCGCGCTTGCCGCCGTCGGCTTCTACCTGTGGGGCTCGGAACTGGACAGCCTCTCGTTCAGTTCGCAGTGGTACTTCTTGGCGCTCGCGGGTGCTGGAATCGGCCTCGTGCTGGGACCTGTGAGCACGGATGCGCTCAACCGCGCTTCGCGCACCACCTACGGAGCCGTCACGGGTGCCACCCAGACCGTGCGCAACTTCGGCGGCAGCCTCGGCCTCGCGGTGCTCGGCTCGATCCTGATCACGCAGAACACCTCGCGCGTGGAAACGACGCTCCGCGGCGCCGGGCTCCCGGCCGGGCAGGCCGAACGAACCGCACAAAAGGTCGCCAACGCCGGCGCAGGCGCCACCAAGCTCAGCTCGGTCGCGGCGCACGCCTCGAATGGCGTACTCCACCAGCTGCAGCTCGACTTCGCGCTCTCGACACGCACGGTCATCTACGGGATGGCGGGGGCGATGGCGCTCGCCTTCCTCGTCGCTGTGAGGTTCATGCCGCGCGGACGCTCAGCACAGCAGGTCGAGGCCGCCGAGGAGTTGGCCGCCGGCGGTCCGGGCGCTCCTGAAATCCCCGCAGGCGAATGGCGGGCCCCTTAAATGAAGGTGCCGGGCACGCAGAGCGTGCCCGGCGGATGGCCCCGCAGGTGGCGTTCTAGCGGGAGCTCGAGCCTTCAGTGGACAAGACCAGGACTACCGGCGCAGGCGCCGTCATACGCACCGTTGAACTTGAATAGCGGGATGCCTGGCAGCTCCCGCCCGGTGTGAGCTTCTCAGCCGGACCTCCGCGACCATTGCACTGAGCGTGCGAGGCCTCGGCTGGCTGCGGTGAAGTGTTGGGCGCTCCGGGACCACGGTCCGGCGATCCGAGCCCGCGTGGTGTGAGCTCGATCGATCTGTCTCCTTCGACATGCACGGCCGGGTTTGGAGTGTCGGGTCGCGAGAGGGCGATCCCGAGGTCAAATGGGCTCGCGCCCTCGCCGAGCGAGCGGCTTGCTGCCTGCGCTTCTTCGAACGCCTGCAGCGGGCTCGGAGTGACCGGCGCGACGATCTCCTCGAGCGGGTCGATCTCGTCGGGCTCGTGTGGCGCCACCGGTTCGACCGGCAGCTGCACAGGAGCGTCGGAGTCGAACGCCGCCCGCGAGACGGAGCGCATCCGGCGCGCGGCCTCGCGTACGCGATCGGGCATCAAGTGCCCGTAGACGTCGACTGTCGTCGAGGTCTTCGCGTGTCCCGCGAACGCGGAGACGAGCAGGATGTCCTCACCCTGACCGATCGCGTTCGTGATCGCAGTGTGACGCAGGTCGTGCAGACGCACGCTTTCAGCCAATCCCGCGCGGGCGGCATACCTGCGGAACACTCGCGTCACCATTCGCGGGCTGAGCGGCCGGCCGACGGGGCGCATCACACCGTCGCGGCCGGGCTTGCGCTCGATCGTGACGAACACGGGCGCATCATCGCTCGTGTCTGCGGCGCTCGCGTAGAGGTCCTCGAGTGCCACTTGAGCGCCGTCGAGAATCGGAACCAGTCGCTCGCCCGCTTGGGTCTTCGTTGTGAGCCGCTCCTCATCGCTCTCGACATCCTCGGGCCCGTCGTATTGCCCGATGCTCCTACGCACATAAAGGATCCGTTGCAACAGGTCGACATCTCCCCAACGAAGACCGATCAGCTCGCCGCGACGTAGTCCGGTGTCTAGTGCGACCGCAAAGAACGGCCGCCACCGGGGCGAGCAGACATCCAGAAATTGCTTGATCTGCACCGGGCTCAGCTGAGTTCCGCGTGCCCGGCGCTGGTGCTGCTTGTGTCCGCGAACGCGTGGTGCGTTCGCAGGATTAACACTCACCAATCCAGCGTCTTGGGCAAACGCGAACATGGCATGAACGTGACGGCGAATCTTTGCCACCGTCTCGTCGCTCATGCCTTCCTCACGCATACGCCCGATCATGGCGCGCACCATCTGCGGCTTGCAATCTTCGACTCGTACCGAACCGAGCGCCGGTGCGATGTGTCGGTAAAAAGTTCCCCTGTAATTAGCAGCCGAACTCGGCTTCAAGTTCGGGTCGACGTGCTCCACCAGCCAGCGGCG
This sequence comes from uncultured Solirubrobacterales bacterium, assembly GCA_963706765.1. GTDB lineage: Bacteria > Actinomycetota > Thermoleophilia > Solirubrobacterales > Solirubrobacteraceae > Palsa-744. The sequence goes on from OY970168.1 coordinate 2,150,641, forward strand.
CCCCAGCTCGAGCACCGAGATACCGCTTGGCATGAATACTCCATCGTCGACGTCGCGCTGAAGGCTCCTCAAGAACCCCTCGGCCTTGCGCCTGCTGGCGCCTGCCGCGCGCTCCGTCTGCTTCCAGCGTGCCTCGCCGGTCTGAGGATCAACGACCAGAACACGCATCCGTACATAGAACCGTCCGTTGCGCTTTCTAATGCTGCCGGTGGCCATCCAACTCCCCCTAAAACGCAGCTCCTGCGCGGCTCCCCAACTGTCCCCCGCGCCTTGATAAAACGGACCTTACAGTATTGTCAATTAGATGTCAAACGCGTTTTATCAACCCCCCTTGACGAGACATTCGGGCCTCGAAACCGGCGCTGCCAACTAATCGCCGACGCCCCCGATCGCGCCGGCCGAGGCCCGCTCGCGGCCGCGCCGGGCGGCCGATGGGGCTCCGGCGAAGCTGCTCGGGAGCCTGGTCCGGGAGCCGGTCGCTGGCGCTCAAGGCGGCCGGCGGCGCGCGCGGCGCAGGCCCTTGGCCGGCAGGCCCGCAGCTGGCCGCGCCGGTCTCGCGGCCCGCTGCCCCGGGGCAGTCCTCGGCTCGGGCCGGCTACTCGGCTCGGCTCGGCTTGACGGCGCCGTAGCGGCTCCAGTGACGCTCGGGGATCGTGTCGGGATCCTTGTACCAGTACCAGGTGCACGGGTCGGCCGAGTAGTCGCGCGGCGGGTCGGACGGATACAGGGGATACCCAGACCACTGGATCGGCAGCGACTCGTTCATGAAGCTGCAGTGGGTGCAGTACAGAGGAAAGCCCTTGCGACCGAAGGACCAGTCGTGCGCCTCGCGCGTGCCGCCGCCATCGGGCAGGCCGGCGTAGGCGCCGTTGCGGACCAACCGCTGTCCGGAGCCGCAGGGGTTCATCGTGAACGTCACCTTCTCGTCGTCCTCGGTGATCGTGAAGCTGCCGGGGTTGGGTCCCACTCCTGAGCACGAGTGCGCGCGCCAGGTGGCGGCGAGCAGGCCCACGAGCTCGCGACGCTCGAGCGCTTGGATCGCGTCGTGATGGCCGCGCCAGCCGCGGTTCATGCTCTGCGTCCACGCCTGCGCGACGCCCTCGTCGCCGAGATGCTGCTGGATGAACGAGACGAGGTCGAGCACCCCCGAGGCCATCAGGTCGTGCAGCATCTGCCACTCGTGCTTCATCTCGTTGCATAGCCGCCTGGCCTCCTGCAGCTCGCCGGCGTCGATCGCCTCGATTGCGCGATCCATCGTCGGGCGCGAAAGCTCTTTCAGCTCATGCTCGGAAAACCAGCGGTCTGTCATCGTCTCCTCCTTCGATGCGTGGTGAGACCCAATAGTGACCGAGCGCCGCAAAGCGCTCGTCACCGGAGCCGCGCGGGGCATCGGCGCGGCGATCGCCGCGCGGCTCGCAGCGGACGGCCTGGAGGTCATCACGCTCGACCTCGCGCCGGGGTGCGACATCGCGCTCGACGTGGCCCATGAGCCGTTCCCGCCGCTCGAGGATGTCGAGGTGTGCGTCGCCAACGCGGGCGTGACCACCACGATCGCGCACGCGCACCGGATGAGCGCCGAGCAGTGGGCGCGCGATCTCGACGTCAACCTGACCGGCGCCTTTCGCACCGTGCAGGCCTGTCTTCCCGGCATGCGCGAGCGTCGCAGCGGTCGGATCGTGGTCGTCTCGAGCGTCGCCGCGCTCGCGGGCCTGCCCGGTCAGGTCGCGTACGCCGCCTCGAAGGCCGGCCAGCTGGGGATGGTGCGCACGCTCGCAAGCGAGAACGCCGCCCGCGGCATCACCGTGAATGCGGTACTGCCGGGACTGGTCGCTACCGAGCAGGTGCTGGCGATGCCCGATGAGGTGCGCACGCGCATGCTGTCCGCGCTGCCCTCGGGCAGGTTCGTCGAGCCGCGCGAGATCGCCGCGGCGGTGTCGTTCCTGGCTCGCGAGGAGTCGGCGCAGATCAGCGGACAGGCGCTCGCGATCGATGGTGGCGCCTCGCTGATGCAGCTATCGCTCGGCAGCGAGCGCCGCTAGGCCTCCGCCGTCAAGCCTCGCGCGCTCGCGCGCTCGCGCGCGCGGCGCGCGCGCGTCTAGGCTTTGCCGTCGGCCGGTGCAGCGCCGTTGCGGCGGCCAGCAGCGGGTAGTGTTGGCGCATGCGCGAGGTGCTCCCGGGGGTGTTCCATTGGGCTGCTGTCCATCCCAACATCAGGATCGAGGTCTCCTCCTACTGGCTCGAGGATGGGGGTGTGCTGGTGGACCCGCTGATCCCACCGGACGTCGGCCTCGAGTGGTTCTCGCAGCGCCCCAGCTCACCGACGGCGGTGGTGTTGTCGAACCGTCACCACTACCGCGACAGCGCACGCTTCGCAGCTGAGTTCGAGTGTCCGGTGCTCTGCAACAGCGCCGGCATGCACGAGTTCGCGGACGGCAGGGATGTGCAGCCGTTCGAGCTCGGGCAGGAGCTGCCCGGCGGCGCGCTGGCGTGCGAGGTCGGCGCGATATGCCCCGACGACACGGCTCTATACCTGGCTGGCAAGCGCGCGATCATCTTCGCCGACGGCGTCGTGCGCGGTGGCCCGCAAGGTCAGTCGGGACCGCTCGGATTCGTGCCCGACTCGCTGATGGACGAGCCCGAGCGCACGAAGGAAGGATTGCTGGCCGCGTTCGAGCGGCTGCTCGCGGAGCTCGAGTTCGAGCACCTGCTGCTCGCCCACGGCGGGCCTGTGCTCGGCGACGGCCGCGCCCAGCTGCGCGAGCTGATCGACTGCGGCGGGCGCACCGCGTTCGAGATGTAGGACATAATCCCCGCGGTGGAGGCCGTCCAGATCGTCGATCTCACTGGGCCCGACACTGCGCTTTCGCTGGTCGACGCCCCCGAGCCCGACTCGCCTCCGGTGCATCCGCTGACACCTGGATCGGGGGTGCTCGTGGAGGTGCATGCGGCGGGCGTCTCGTTCCCCGAGGTGTTGCAGACACGCGGCGAATACCAGCTCAAACCGCCGCTGCCGTTCGTGCCCGGCAGCGAGGTGGCGGGCATCGTCCGCGAGGCCTCCGCAGACGCGCAGGTTCGGTCGGGCGACCGTGTGGCGGCGTTCTGCGCGCTCGGTGGCTTCGCCGAGCTCGCGGTGGCGCCTCCGTTCTTGACCTACCGGCTGTCGGCGGACCTCGACTTCGCCCAGGGGGCGGGCCTGATCCTCAACTACCACACGGCCTACTTCGCGCTCGTCCAGCGCGGGCGCCTGCGCAAGGGCGAGACGGTGCTCGTGCACGGGGCCGCGGGAGGGGTCGGGACGGCCTCGCTGCAGGTGGCGAGAGGGCTCGGGGCGCAGACGATCGCGGTGGTCTCCGACGAGGCCAAGGAGCGCATCGCCAAGCAGGCGGGCGCGGATGAGGTGGTGCGCGCCGACGGTCCCTGGAAGGACGAGGTCAAGGAGCGCTCGGGCGGCGGCGTTGACATCGTGCTCGATCCGGTCGGCGGCGATCGCTTCACCGACAGCTTGCGCGCGTTGCGCGAGGGTGGGCGCGTGGTGGTCGTGGGCTTCACCGGTGGGTCGATACCCGAGGTCAAAGTCAACCGTCTGCTGCTGGGCAACACCGAGGTGATCGGGGCCGGCTGGGGCGCGTATGCGTTGAGTCGCCCCGAGTTCTGCATCGAGGTCGATCGGGCGCTCCAGCCCCTGATCGAGGAGGGCTTCGTGCGGCCGATCGTCGGCGGGCGCTTTCCGCTCGAGCGCGCCGGCGCGGCGCTGCGCGAGATCGACGAGCGGCGAGCGGTCGGCAAGGTAGTGCTCGAGGTCCGCTGAGGGCGCCGAGGGGACCGTGGACTTCGCCCACTCAGCGCGCGCGCAGGAGCTCCTCGAGCGCGTCGAAAGCTTCCAGGAGCAGGAGATCGGCCCGCGTGAGGAGGCCTACCACCGTGAGTTGCTCGCCAGCGCGGACCCCTGGAGCATGGTTCCCGCGGCGCTTGGAGAGCTGAAGGCCAAGGCGCGCGAGGAGGGCCTGTGGAACCTGTTTCTGCCCCCCGGCGCCGAGGTCGCCGGTGTCTCATATGGCGCGGGCCTGGCCAACGTCGAGTACGCGCCGATGGCCGAGTGCATGGGCCGCTCGTTGCTCGCGAGCGAGGTGTTCAACTGCAGCGCGCCCGACAGCGGCAACATGGAGGTCCTGCTGCACTTCGGCTCGGATGAGCAGCGCGAGCGCTGGCTGCTGCCGCTGCTCGAGGGCTCGATTCGCTCGGCGTTCTGCATGACCGAGCCCGACGTCGCCTCCGCGGACGCGACCAACATGCAGGCGACCGCGACGCTGCAGGGCGAGGAGGTAGTGCTCAACGGCCGCAAGTGGTGGAGCACGGGCATCGGCCATCCCGACTGCCAGGTGCTGATCTTCATGGGCGTCAGCGATCCCGCTGCGGATCGATATCACCAGCACTCGATGGTGCTCGTGCCGCGCGCGAGCGCGGGCGTTGAGGTGACGCGGATGCTGCCCACGATGGGCTTCCTCGACGCGCCCGGCGGGCACGGGGAAGTGTCCTTCGAGGACGTGCGCCTGCCCGCGAGCGCGATCATCGGCGGCGCCGGGCAGGCGTTCTCGATCGCCCAGGCACGTCTCGGTCCGGGGCGCATCCACCACTGCATGCGGCTGATCGGACTGGCTGAGCTCGCGCTCGAGCTGGCGTGCGTGCGCGCCGGCGAGCGGGTGGCGTTCGGCAAGCCGCTCGCCAATCTCGGCGGCAACCGCGAGCGCATCGCAGATGCTCGCATCGCGATCGACCAGGCGCGCCTGCGCGTACTGCATGCGGCGTGGCTGATCGACGCCGAGTCGCCCGAAGCGCTCGGCGCTGTGTCCCAGATCAAGGTGTCGGTGCCGAACATGGCCCAGAACGTCGTTGACATGGCGATCCAGCTGCACGGCGGGGCGGGGCTCAGCAACGACGTGCCGCTGGCCGCCGCCTGGACGGTCGCGCGGGCGCTGCGTCTCGCCGACGGCCCCGACGAGGTGCACCGCGGTGTGATCGCCCGCTTGGAGCTCGCGCGCCACGGGATCGGCAAGTGGAGCTCGTGATCGGCCGGGGCCCAGCGCCGGCGAGGGCGGGTGTGGTCAACTGATTTGCGAGCGCTGTATAGCGATGGCTATACACGATCTGCGAAACAAAGCGACCAACCCCTACCCTCTCCGCCCCTCAGCGCGCGGTCGGCGGGCCGTCCGTCATTGCACGCAGGCAGCGTCCAGACACGGCAAACCCCGCAGCGCCCCATACCAAGACGCGCGCGCCGGCCCCCCGTCACTCGGCGCCCGCGGCGCCTGGCTTCGCGGCGGCCTCTGCGTCGGCTTCGCGCCGGCGCCGGGGAGCGACGTTACTGACGATCAGGGCGACGATCGTGACGAGGTAGAGCTGTCCGAACAAAGCCTCGAGCACGGAGGTCATGCGCGCGGCCTTGGCGACGGGCGCGATGTCGCCGAACCCGACTGTGGTGAGGGTGATGAAGCTGAAGTACACCTCCTGCGCGTGTTTCTCGCCCGCCGCGATGTTGCTGAGCACGGGTGAGCCCGCGATCGCGTCCATAACGCCGTAGGAGAACGCGAACACGAGCCCGGCGAGCAGGTAGACGGTCAGAGCGCCCATCACGGAGTGAAGGGTCACCCTCTCCTCGGCGCGGATCCCGCGGACGACTCCGCGGGCGACGATCACCGCCCCCGCAGCGGCCAGCGTCCCGCTGAGGCTGAACATCACGCCCCGCCCGTCGTTGCTCGTTCCGCTGAGCGCGGCACCGATCAGAACCAGCGCCGCGAGGCTGAGCAGCAGCCCCATCTCCTTCCAGTGCCTGCGGGTGGCACCGGAGGCGAACAGCGCGGTGGCGACTGTCGCGACCATCAGCATCGACTGCAGGAGCCACGACGCGGGCGAATCGGGCAGCAGCATCTGCACGCACGTCGAGATCACCGCCAGCGCCAGCACGAGTCCGTAGCGGTAGCTTCCCTTCAGCTCGACGAGCTGTCTGCGAGCAGTACCGCGAGGAGGCATCGCAGAGACTTTACGGTCTCGTCCGTACGGTCCCATACGGTGATTCACAAGGACGATCGTGTGCCGCCGGGGCTGCTCTTCGCTGGCTCTTATGTGGTTTCGCTAGAAAGGTTCATCCATGAAGGTGATAGGAGCGGGCCTGCCCCGCACCGCGACGACGACTCAGATGTTCGCGCTCGAGCATCTCGGTTTCGCACCCTGCTACCACATGCGCGACCTGCTGGCAGACCTGCCGGCAGGATTGCCGCTGTGGGAAGACGTCTACGCGGGCAAACCGGACTGGGAGCGGATCTTCGGCTCGGCGCAGTCGACGGTCGACTGGCCCTCGGCGCGCTATTACCGCGAGCTGATGGAGGTCTATCCGGAGGCCAAGGTGCTGCTGTCGGTGCGCGACGGCGATGTCTGGGCCAAGAGCATGCGCGAGACCGTCTGGGGCATCTTCCACGGCGACTCTGTGATTCACCACAGCTCGGATGCACGGCGCGTGATCGATCCGATCTGGCGCCGCTACACCGACCTGATGGCGGGCTTGAACTGGGACGAGGACACGGGTGCGCTTCCGGGAGACACCTACACCGATGAGGGGCTGATCGGGGCGATGGAACGCTGGAATGAGGCGGTCAAGGAGGCTGTCCCCGCCGAGCGCCTGCTCGTGTGGGACCCGCGCGAGGGCTGGGAGCCGCTGTGCGAGTTCCTCGAGGTGGCCGTGCCGGAGGAGCCGCTGCCGCGGCTGAACGACACCCAGTCCTTCCGCGAGGGCATCATCGGGGGCGCGCTCGATACGCTCAACGAGTGGTGGGACGCGCGCGAGCGTCCCCGCACAGGCTTGCACGGCGCGGCGCTCGGCTGACCGACGCCGCAGTCAGACCCCCTAGAGATCGCGACCCCAATCACTGATGGCAGACGAGCTGCTTACCACGATTCGCGCTGAAATCGACGAGCGCATGAACGAGCTGAGACCGCTCCTGGCCGAGTACGAGGGCCTGCTCGCGGCGGCCGAGGTGCTGGTTGCACAGGGTGCGCGCGAGATCCCCGGCGCGCGCAGCGCTCGCGCGCGATCGGTCGCGGGCCGTGGCACGCGCAGAGCGTCTGGGCGCTCGGGCACGAGCACGGGGTCGGGACGGTCCTCCAGCTCGAGGGCCACGCGTGCCTCGAGCGCGACGCGTGCTTCGACCGCCAAACGGTCTTCGGCCGGCTTCGGCGGACGCGCAGGCGCTCGGGCCCGCTCGGGAGCTGGGCGTCCGCGGGGGCCGCTGAGCGCATCGGCGAAGGCGATCCTGGCGGCGCTCGAGCACGGCTCGCACACCGCGGCGGAGCTGGTGATGGTAACGGCGCTGAACGATGCCGAGGTGCGCGAGAGCATCCGCAAGCTGATCGCACGTGAAGCGGTGTCGCGGATCAGCCGCGACGGCAAACCGGCATACGCGCTCGCGCAGAGCACCTGAGCGCGCCGGCGCGCGCGGCGCCTGCCGGTGGCCCCAGCGCCCCAACTACGGAGCGCCGGGCTAGTGTCCTGAGCCAGACTCAGGACACTAGGGCGAGACCTGCTCGCGCTCGGCCTTCTCGGCGGCCTTGAGGTCGGCGATCGCGACCTTGGCGGACTCGTCGGGGCCGAGGAAAGGGCAGAGCACGAAGTAGGTGAGCTGCGAGGAGAGGGCGAGCAGGTCCTCGAAGCGGTCGAGCTCGATGTAGTGGTGGAGGATCTGCCAGATGCCGCCGGCGACCGCCTCGGGGGCGATCTTCGGCGCGCGCTTGCCGACCGGATATTTGAAGCCGCGTTGGAGGTAGATCGTGAAAGCGTGCAGGCCGGTCTCGCGGATCTCGATCGCGATCGGGCTCGCGGCGAAGGTGTCGACGATCGTCAGGTGCGCGTGCGCAGGCTCATCGGCCAGGTAGTGGAGGAGCTTGCGCATCGCCAGGGCGCAGCCGCTGGGCCAGTCCCCTTTGTGGATTTCAAATGCCTCGACGGCGATTCCCAGCGCCTGATGCAACCCGACCTTCTGAGCGCCCAGGAAGGCGTCCTGCTTGGTCGGGTACATGTCGTAGAAGGTCTGATGGGAGACGTTCGCGCGACGTGCGATCTCGGGGATCGTGAGCGCGGAGAGGCCCTTCTCGGCGACGATTTCGGCGGTCGCGTCGACGATCCGTTCGCGTTGGTTCTTGATGATGAAGTGGCGCGGCAGGTCGTGGCGCCCACTGGGCAGCCGGCCCTCGGCCTCGCGCGCACGCGCTGAGGGGCGCCGCTCGGATACGTCGTCGACGCTCTTCTCCGGGCGTGGACAGCGTGCCGGCATCTCCAGCCCGTGGGGCAGCTCGGCAGGGTAGGAGCCGGCCCAGGAGGCGAGTTCGGGCGCGATGTCCGACAGCTCCCTGGTGCGGTGGGCGCGCAGTCGCGCTGCGGTCACCTCGCGGACGCCGCCGAGCACCATCCGCACCATCAGATGAGCCTCGTCGTCGTCCGGTTCGGGCGCGGGCTTCTGGGAGCGTTTGCGACCCTTCTTGGGCGCTGCCTTGGCTTTTGCCTGCTCCTCCTTGGGACGCGCTTCGAGGATGCGCCGTTCGAATGCGATCAGTGCACGGTTGCGGCGCTCGAGCGCCTTCGGTCCCGCACCGAAGGCGCCGAGCACCACTAGCGACGCAGCCTCCGGTTCCGCCGCAGCCAGCTGGGCGAAGGCATAGGTCGCCGCGCGCATGCGCTCTCCCGACGAGCGCTGCACATCGTAGGCCTTGAGGACGAGCTTTTCTCCGGCGTCGGAGATTTCCTCGAAGGCTGAGACAAACAGGTCTTCCTTGTCTTTGTAGAGGCTGTAGAAGGTCGGACGCGAGACCCTCGCGAGCTTCGTCAGATCGAGAATTCGCACCGCTTGGTAGCCGCGCTCGGCGATCAGCTCGATCAGCGCAGAGCGAAGCCGCGCGCGCTGATCGCGACGGACCTCCTCGGGATCGAGGCTGTGGGCGCCGGTGGGCAGACGCTGGTAGCGCTCGCCCGAGCCCTCGCCCTCGCTTGCGGATCGCGATTGGGTCTCGCGCCTGCTGCTGGTGCGCGCCGAGGAGCCCGCTTCGCTGGCGGCGGGTTTGGAGGGCCGCGATGGGCCCGAGGCCCGCGTCTTGCGCACGTTGGCGCGCGCGCTGGCGGTTGCTTTGGCGGGCGTGGCGCTCGCCTTATCGGCTTTCGCTGCCGACGCTGCTTTTGGTCTGGTCTTCCCCGAAATCTTGGTGTTGCTCGTTGCGCCTGAGCTCACCGCGCGTGAGCCCGCGTTGCCGTTGGCCTTTGCGGCCGCTGGGTCAGGTTCAGCGAGGTGTTTCGTCGATGTCCCGCGCATAGACGTCCCCTTCGAAACCTCAATATGACATGGAGCCAGATGACGGTATCAGACCTTGTCCATATTGGTCAACCGTCAATTTGCAGAACCGACGAGATGGAGTCAGCGCTTGATCGCGTGTGAGGTGCCGAGAACTGCTCCATTTGCGTCCAAAGCCTGTACAGCCAGGTATGGCGGGGCGCCGGGCGCGGGGATCGCGGTCTCGAAGCCCGCCTTCGGGGCGCTGGCGGCTGGGACCAGCTGCGCTGGCGAGGCACCGGCGAGCACGCGCCAGCTCGCGACGACGGTCGAGCCGTTCCAGCTCGCATAGACGGTGGTGTTCGCACCGGCAGGACTGGCTGCGACCGACGGCACGCCCCCCGGTGTGCCGGTCCAGGGGAAGCGGTATGTGCGGTAGGACTGGTAGGAGCCGTGCATGTGGGCGTCGTAGAGCAGCGAGCCGCTGGGGGAGTATTCGGAGAAGTAGGGCTCCGATCCCCAGCCGACGAACATGTTGCCGTCGGCCTGCAGCTGCACGTTTCCCTGGCTGTCGGCGGTGAGCGAGGGCGAGCTGTGCTCGTAGCGCGAGAGCACGGTGTCGGTGTGGGCCTTCGGTTCCAAGGCGACGACGATTGCGCGCGACTGCGGATGGACCTTCGGCACGGCGCCGTTGTCGAAGATGCTGATGGTGCCGTTCGAGAGCACGGTGGCATCGTGCTGATAGGCGGTGGTCGTGCCCGAGCCCTTCACGCTGCTGCGCTTGCCTCCCAGGCGCAGCGAGATCTGGCCGGTGGTGGTGTTGAGCTCGTACAGGGCCCAGGTGTTGCGGGCGCTGATCAGCGTGGTGTCGCTTGGCAGCTGGTCGATCGAGTTGATGTGGAAGTAGTCGAATGGCCATTCGGTGCTCGAGCCCTCGGGGGCGCTGTGCGATTCGCTCAGCGGTACGTGATCGAGGCTGTGCCACTCGCGTCGCACGAGGCCGGTGCGCAGATCGAGTTCCTGAAAGACGCTGTCGGTGACCGCCCCGCCGCTGGGCCCGCCGATCGCCGAGAGGTTGCATTGGATCGGGTTGAAGATCGTGATCAGCGCGGTCTCCTGGGGAGTGATGTGGAAGTCGTGCAGGTCGGCTTTGTAGCCGTTGCCGGCGTGGACCCGGCCGATCTGCCGGTAGGAGGTGCTGTCGATGATCTCTTCCCCTTCGCCGAAGCCCTGCGGCGGTATGTAGCCCTGCCACCAGGTCAGGACCGGCTGGCCGCCCAGCAGCTGCACCTGCAGGTTCGTGGCGGCGTTTTCCCCGGGCAGGGGATCGAACCAGACCAGTTCGCCGCTTTCGTTGAAGATCGCCGGCCCGCTCGGCCCGGGCCCGGAGTAGGGAGCGACGAAGATGTCGCCGGGCGAGACCTGGCTCGAGCGCCTGGTGATCGCCAGCACAGGCGCCTGCAGGGTGGGCGCGGAATGGAAGTGCTGCATCTCGTTGTAGTCGCGGGAGGTCTGTGCGGCGGGCTTGTAGGTGAGCCTGTCCTGGTGGGCGACGCCGAAGCTGAAGGCGAACGGAGCGGTGCCCGCGTGCGTGTGGACGCGGCCGCGCACGGTGACGGACTCGCCCGGATAGAAGGGCTGCGAGGGAACGAAGCTCGCGCCATCGCCCTGCGAGTAGGGGCGCAGCTTGCCCGAATGAGCGCCGCTCAACGAGCCCCTGACGCTGATCTTCTGAAGCGCCGAGGCGGGGGCGCCGAGCAGGCTGATCTGCGTCTGGGAGGAGGCGTCGAAGGAGTCCGGCAGCGGGGACACCGACAGCGGAGTACCCGGGAGCACGGCCGAGCGGTCGAGCCGGCTGGGCGTGCAGCGACCAGCCGCGGGTGCGCGAAAGGCGGCCTGCTCGGCGACGATGCGGTGCGAGCCGAAGGCGAGCGTGCCGGCGCTCGAGAGCGCGACGATCGCGCCCGCGGCGATCAGCACGCGGCGCAGCCGTCTGTGGGGGTTGTGTCGTCGACGTTCCAGGGCGAGCTCGCGTCCTCGGCAGGTTGGCGATCCTACCTTCATGACACGATGAGACGGTAGGAAGTTGCATAAGTAGAGCCGAAGATCGGGCGGCGGGCGCGGGCTGGATGGCGGATCGGAAGTGGCTGCGGCTGCACTAGTATCGGCACGTGCGCGACACCCCTACAGCGCCCGTTGCAGCGGCTTCGCTGATCGCCGGATATGCGGTCGCGGTGGGCACCGGCTCGCGGCCGTTGGGCGGCGTGGTGCTGGCGGCGGGCGGGCTGTGGTGCGTGTGGACGTGGCGCAGCCGCCATGGCACGAGCACAGCGCTGAAGCTGGCGGGCGTGGGGCTGCTCGGGTTCGTGGTCTCGCACGTGCTGGCGCTGGGAATCGGAGCCTGGCCCGCGGTGCTGGTGGTGGCCGCCGTGGTGGCGGCGGCGGTGTGGATCGAGGCTGATTCGCGCGGCAGCGGAGTCGAGTCCCGCGCGGGCGCCGGCGCGTGAGCGGCTCGGCGAGCCTCTAGAAGACGGGCGTCTCGCGGTAGTCGCCGAAGACCTGCTGCAGGGACTCGACGATCTCGCCCTCGCTGGCTCCGGCGCGGGCGCAGCTGAGCAGCGGCTCCATCAGGTTGCGCCGCTCGTGAGCGGCGGCCTCGCGCAGTGCGGCGAGCGTGCGCTCGACCTCGGCGCCGTCGCGGCGCGCGCGAGAGCCATGCAGGCGGTCGATCTGCTTGCGCTCGAGGGCGGGGTCGACGCGCAGGGTGGGGATCGGCTCCTCGTTCTCGTCGACGAAGCTGTTGACACCGACGACGATGCGCTCGCCCGAGTCGATCGCCTGCTGCAGCTCGAATGCGGCGTCGGCGATCTCGCGCTGGGGGAAGTTGCGCTTGACGGCCTCGACCATGCCGCCGAGCTCGTCGATCTTGCGGAAGTACTCGTAGCAGCTGCGCTCCATCTCATCGGTGAGAGCCTCGATGAAGTAGGAGCCGCCGAGCGGGTCGGCGGTGGCTGGGACGCCGGTCTCGTGGGCGATGACCTGCTGGGTGCGAAGCGCGATCTTGACGGCGTCCTCGGTGGGGAGCGCGAGGGCCTCGTCGTATGAATTGGTATGCAGCGACTGGGTGCCGCCGAGGACGGCGGCGAGCGCCTCGATGGTTGTGCGCACGATGTTGTTGAGCGGCTGCTGTGCGGTGAGGGAGACGCCGGCGGTCTGGGAGTGGAAGCGCATCAGCAGTGAGCGCTGGTTCTTGGCGCCGAAGGTGTCGCGCAGCTCGCGTGCCCAGATGCGCCTGGCGGCGCGGTACTTCGCGATCTCCTCGAAGAAGTCGATCTGGGCGTTGAAGAAGAACGACAGCCTGGGCGCGAAGTCATCGACGTCGAGGCCGCGCTCGAGCGCCTGCTCGACGTAGGTGAGGCCGTCCTTGAGCGTGAAGGCGAGCTCTTGCTGGGCGGTGGATCCGGCCTCGCGGATGTGGTAGCCGGAGATCGAGATCGGATGCCAGCGAGGCATGCGCTGCGAGCACCACTCGATCATGTCGCCGACTAGGCGCATCGCGGGGTCGATCGGAAAGCACCACTCCTTCTGGGCGATGTACTCCTTGAGGATGTCGGCCTGGATCGTGCCGGCCAGATGCTGGGGCGTGGCGGGGTGGGCGGGGTCTGACTCGGCGGCGACGACGTAGAAGGCAAGCATGATGGCGGCGGGGGCGTTGATGGTCATCGAGACGCTGACCGCGCCGAGGTCGATGCCGGCGAACAGCGTCTGCATGTCCTCGAGGGTGTCGATGGCGACGCCCTCGCGCCCGACCTCTCCCAGCGAGCGCGGATGGTCTGAGTCGTGGCCCATCAGCGAGGGCATGTCAAAGGCGGTCGAGAGGCCGGTTTGGCCGTGGTCGAGCAGATAGCGGAAACGCTCGTTGGTCTCCTCGCTGGTGCCGAAGCCGGCGAATTGACGCATGGTCCAGAGCCGGCCGCGGTACATCGACTCGTAGACGCCGCGGGTGAAGGGATAGGAGCCGGGCACCCCGATCGGGTCCTCGGGCCCGCCGATGCCGGCAGGGAGATCGGCGCTGGTGTAGAGCTCCTTGACGGTCTCGCCGGATAGGGTCTTGCCGGCCGACTGCTGCTCGGCGGGGCTGCTGTCGGTGTCCCCGCGTGAGGTCGCGTCGATTGCCATGTCCCGAGATCGTACCTGCCGACACCGCGCTGCACCGGGCCTGAAGGCGCTGGTGTGGTGTGTGCTGGCGCTCGTGGGAGCGCCCGTGCTGGCCGGATGCGGCGGCCCAGGTTCCTCCTCGAGCTCTGGCTCGAGCGCCACGACGTCGGTCACCTCGAGGGCGGTTGCGCCCAGGCAGCGGCAGCGGGTGACGCTGATCCTTGACTTCACGCCGAATGCGGTTCATGCGGGCATCTACAGGGCTCTGGCGGCGGGTTATTACCGCCGGCAGGGGATCGACCTGCGGGTGGTGGCGCCGAGCGCGACCAGCGACACGCTGAAGCTGATCGACGCAGGCAGCGCGCAGTTCGGACTCGCGGATGGGAGCGACCTCGCGAACCTGATCGCGCAGGGCGGCGATGCGCAGGGCGTGATGGCGATCACGCAGCGACCGCTGGGAGGGCTGATAGCGGCGGCGTCAGAGCACCTGCACAGCCCGGCACAGCTGCAGGGAAAGGCGGTGGGGATCACGGGGGTGCCCTCCGACCGAGCGGTGCTCGACACGGAGGTGCGAGAAGCGGGGGGCGATCCCGGGCGAGTCCATGTGGTGACGATCGGCTTCAACGGCGCGCAGGCCCTGAAGGCGGGCAGGATCGCTGCGTTCACGGGATTCATCCCCGACGATGGGGTGCAACTGAAGGTGAGCGGCACGCCGATCACGGCATTTGCGCTCGATGCCTACGGCGGTCCCGCCTACCCGGGGCTGGTGGCGTTCACGAGACGTGGACTGATCGCCTCCGATCCGGAACTGGTGCAGGGATTCGTGACGGCGACGTTGCACGGCTATGAGGACACGCTCGCGGACCCCAAGCGGAGCCTGCGGGAGCTGCTGGCGGCGAATCCGACGCTGCAGGAAGACGAAACGAAGGCGTCGCTGAAGGAGTATCTGGGGCTGTTCGACGCGAGCGCTCCCGCGGCGAGCGGGTCGGCGCGGGCGAACGGCGGGCAGGGCAACGGGAGCGTGCCACTGGGAGCGTTCCAGGAAGCGAACGTGAGGGCGCTGTCGAGCTGGATGGTGGCCAACCACCTGATCGAGCGGCCGGTGGAGCCGTCGCGGTATGCGACCAACAGCTTCGTGCAGGGCGCCAAGCGCTAGTCTGGCGCTCCCTCTCTGACGACACAGAATCGAAAGGAAGTCGCTTGCAATGAACAAGTCTGAGCTGATCGACGCGCTCGCCGCGGACAGCGGTCTGTCCAAAGCCGATGCGGGGCGCGCGCTCGAGTCGTTCATCGGGACGGTGGGCAAGACGCTCAAGAAGGGCGGCGAGGTGAACGTCACCGGGTTCGGAAAGTTCTCGGTGGTGAAGAGGGCGGCTCGCCAGGGGGTCAATCCGAGGACGGGGGAGAAAGTGAAAATCAAAGCATCGAAGGCCCCCAAGTTCAGCGCTGGGGCGTCGCTGAAGCAGGCTGTCAAGTAGGCCGGCTGCAATGACGCTCGTGAGCGAGCTGGAGCTTCCCGAGCTCGATTACAACGACGAGTCGTTGCGCGGGGAGCACTTTCACGAGGTGATGCGGGAGCTGCGGGCCCGGAGCTGGCTCGCCTCCGGGCCATATGGGTATGTGGTGCTCGACCGCGAGTCGGGCGAGCACTTCCTGCGCACGCGCGAGGCGATCTTCCCGGGGATGACGATTGCGGAGATCTTCGACGTGCGTGAGGGGCCCCTGTACGAGCAGATGAAGCGCAACATCCTGCATGTCAACGGTCCCGACCACACGCGGCTGCGCAGCCTCGTCAACCCGGCGCTCAGCCCGCGTGCGGTCGAGCGGTACCGCCCAGCGATGCGAGGGTTCCTCGAGGGACTGCTCGCGGACGTGCGTGAACGTCCCTCGAACGACGGCGCAGGGCGCAGGCGATCGGAGTTCGTCGAGGACTTCGCCAAGCCGTACCCCTCGCAGACGATCGCGCTGGTGATGGGGGCGCCGCTCGAGGATGCGCCACGCCTGCATCACTGGTCGAACTGGATCCAGCGCCAGTTCGACGCGGCCTCGATGGCAAACGAGCGCGACGGGATCGAGCAGGCGGTGGCGGAGTTCTATGAGTACGCGGAAGCTCTGGTGGCGGAGCGTCGCAATCGCCCCGGTGAGGACCTGATCTCGACGTTGATCGCGGCGGAAGAGCAGGGGGACAAGCTCGACGATGTCGAGTGCATCAACCTCGTGTTCAACGTGCTGGTGGGAGGAGTGGACACGACTCAGAGCCAGCTCGCGCACGCGATCAGGCTGCTGGCAGAGCACCCCGAGCAGTGGCAGCTGCTGCAGAGGCGCCCCGAGCTGGCGGAGCAGGCGGTCGAGGAGGCGCTGCGCTATGAGCCGATCACTCCGTTCACCGCAAGGATCACGACGGCCGACGTTACCTTCCGCGAGGTGACGTTCCCGGCCGGAACGATCGTGATGGTGTGCGCATTCACGGGCAACCGCGACCTCACGCCCGAGCAGGGCGAGCCCGACAGCTTCGATATCGCGGCCGACCGCGGGCGCGCGCGACCGCTCACGTTCGGGGCCGGTGTCCACTATTGCCTCGGAGCGAACCTCGCGCGTGTGGAGCTGCAGGAGGGCATTCGCTTCCTCTCAGAGCACCTGGATGAGCTGCAGCTCGACGGCGAGCCGGAGTACGAGACGATCACCGGCATCTACGGCCTCTCGCGCCTGCCGATCACGTTCGCGGCCTGAGCGTCGCATAACGAGCGCCGAGAAACACGCGCCGAGGCACCCCGGTCGCATCGTCTTTGGGGGAGACCCTGTAGCCAGCACCTGCTCCAGCGCTGCCGGCGCCGGTCACCGCAGCTGTCGGCGCCGCGGAAGCCCGGCAGGTGGAACAATTTGAGAGGGGGGCCTTTGAGGGACTTCTGGCGACATGGAGGTGGATATGGAAGCCTTGCCAACCAACAGCCTCGATTTCGCGGCCGCCTCGGTGCTGGATTTCAGTGCCCGGTTGCTGCTCGCGATCGCCATCGCCGCGATCGCGCTGGTCGCACAGCCGAAGCTTGGGCAGGCGGGCGCGGCCGGCTACCACGTCTATTCCTGCCGCACGCCCTGGGGGGCCACAGCTCTGACGTACGGATGGGCCGGAACTCGGGCTGGGGTAGATGGGGTATCTGAAGACACCTGTCCTAACGGTGGCGCGCTCATAGCTGCGCTTCTGCCTGCTCAAGCAAGAGAAGCCAATTCGGATTTCGGCCGGTGGAGCTTCCAAGCGCCCACCGCCGAGACAATCGCGCAGGCACGGCTCTGGCGGGCAGGCGACGCGGACGGCGGCTTTGACCAGACGGCTTGGTACCTCTACCAGCTGGGTGCGCCGTCCGATTCCTTTCCATTCGACGAATGTGACCCCGTGATTGGTTGCGCGGGGCGCGGCACGATCTCGCAACCACTGTCAAGCGAAAATCTTGTCACGCCGCAAGGAGCCGGCATCGGCTCGAGTCTCGTCGCGACAGCGACGTGCGCTGGCGGCGACGGGGCAAGGTGTCCGGAAGGCCAGCACGACCAACAAGGCTATGCGGCGGTGATCTATATCTACGCTGCGGACCTCGTGCTCGAACAGGGCGTGGGGCCGACGGTGAGCGACGTCGCGGGGGAACTGGCGAGCGCTTCGACGGTCGCGGGTGCGAGTGATGTCGAGTTTGATGCGAGCGATCCGGGATCGGGTGTCTATCAGGCGGTATTCAGCGTCGATGGGCATGTGGTTCAGCAGACGGTGCTCGATGAAAATGGTGGGCGATGCGTGGATGTTGGTGGCAGTGATGATGGGCTGCCGGCGTTCCTGTATCCGCAACCTTGCGAGCAGAGCGTCAGCGCGGATGTCGCGTTCGGCACGACGGGTATCGCAAATGGCAGCCATCACCTCGTGGTGACTGTCACCGACGCGGCTGGCAATGCGGCGACGGTGCTCGATCGGCAGGTGACGATCGCCAATGCGAGCGCCGGGGGACCAGAGCCGTTGAATGGGACGAATGCTTCGCCGGATGCGACGCTGGCGGTCGCCTGGGCAGGGTCGCACGAGAGTCAGCTGAGGAGCTCATATGGTCGTGCTCACACGATCGAAGGGCGGCTGAGTGGACCGGCGGGAGATCCGATCGTGGGGGCGCAGATCGAATGCAGCTCGTTGGCGGCGTATGCAGGGGCGAGGGCGAGCGCGCTGTCCTGCCCCCGGACGAGCGCGAATGGGCGCTTCAGTGTGCGCATTCCCGCGGGCGTGGGGTCGCGTACGCTGCGGTTCGCCTATCGGGAGCATCTCGCAGACGCCACTCCGGTGGCTACGAGGACGTTGGTGCTGAGGATGCAGGCGGGGGTGATGGTGCGAGTGAGCCCACACACGACGAGCGTGGGCAGGAGGATCTTCTTCACGGGACGTTTGCTCGGCGCGCCGATCCCGCATGGCGGCAAGGAGCTCGTCTTGGAGGCGCGCTCGCCAGGAGGGCGATGGATCGAGTTCGATGTCGTCAGGACAGACCGGCTTGGACGGTTCCGGGCGTCGTATCGCTTCCGGCTGCCTGGCCCCGCGAACTACAGCTTTCGCGCGGTCAGCGAAGCGGAAGCGGATTTTCCGTTTGCGCGGGGCATTTCGCCGCGTGTGGGCGTTCACGAGCGCTGATCTCAGACAACCGTCCAAATATGTTGAACGCACGATTGGTGCAGCGCGTGTCGTCCGAAAAGGGCGACAAAGAGTTGCCCTCTAGGGGCATAGCGAGGAGGAAGCGCAGCTCATGAGAACCGAACGGGCAGTGGACACGATGGCGGGAATGACGCCGGCGATCGCTGCGATGCATACGGGTGGCGCGCAGGTGGCCTTCAATGCTCAGCTGCCGCTCGTCTCGATGCGGATTGGCGAGCGAATCGAGTTCCCGCTCAAGCGCAGGCAATCCCGCGGCTCCTCACCGACGCGGTCCGACTCGACGCTTGGCGGCAAGACTGTGCGTTGCGTGGGCGAGCACCACTTCCATACGGGCGGGCAGTCGTGCGGCTCGTGTGTCCCCGTGGCGGTGATGCGGGCAGCGTGGCGGCGGGAGCTCGAGGGTGGCCGCAGCTTTGATGGCTTCTTCCACTTCGCTTGGCTCGACCAGGTGTGGCTTGGCTACGGGCTCGCCGACGGAGGCGTGTGCGGGGTCTACTGCCCGGCGCACCGGGCCCAGCGGGAGGAACGGCTCGGCTACGATCCCGAGCTTGGCAACTCTACGACAGAGCTCTAGCACCAGCGCGAGCGTTCCCGAGCGCCCGAGCCTCGATGGGCTTGAGGCGAAGTGGAGCACGGCCTGGGATCGCGACGAGATCTACCGCTTCGATCGCTCGGCCTCACGCGAGCGGGTGTTCGCGATCGACACGCCCCCGCCCACCGTCAGCGGTTCGCTGCATGTGGGCCATGTCTTCTCATACACCCACACCGATGCTGTGGCCCGCTACCAGCGGATGCGGGGCAAGATGGTCTTCTATCCGATGGGCTGGGATGACAACGGCCTGCCGACGGAGCGCAGGGTGCAGAATCACTACGGCGTGCGCTGCGATCCGACGG
This sequence comes from uncultured Solirubrobacterales bacterium, assembly GCA_963706765.1. GTDB lineage: Bacteria > Actinomycetota > Thermoleophilia > Solirubrobacterales > Solirubrobacteraceae > Palsa-744. The sequence continues at coordinate 2,169,673 of OY970168.1, forward strand.
TCGCATATGACCCGGACTTCGCGCCGCCGCAAGAGGCTCCCGAGCAGCCGATTTCGATCTCGCGACCGAACTTCATCGAGCTGTGCCTGACCCTGACGAGGTCCGATGAGGAGGCGTTCGAGGAGCTCTGGCGCACGCTGGGGTTGTCGGTGGACTGGTCGATGACCTACACCACGGTCGGGAGTGTCGCCCAAGAGATATCGCAGCGCTCGTTCCTCGGGCTGCTGGCTCGCGGAGAGGCCTATCAGCTGCAGGCGCCGACGCTCTGGGACGTCGACTTTCGCACAGCTGTGGCGCAGGCGGAGCTCGAGGATCGCGAGCGTCCCGGTGCAATGCATCGGATCGCGTTTCCGTTCGCCGACGGCGATCGCGGCGGCGGCGAGCGATCGCAGCAGCCGGTGCTGATCGAGACGACCCGGCCCGAGCTGATTCCGGCGTGCGTGGCGGTGCTGGCGCATCCTGGCGACGAGCGCTGGTCGGCGCTCATCGGCAGCGAGCTGCTCACGCCGCTGTTCGAGGTGCGCGTGCCTGTGATGACCCATCGGCTCGTCGATCCGGAGAAGGGCACGGGCCTCGTGATGGTGTGCACCTTCGGCGATGTCACCGATGTCGTCTGGTGGCGCGAGCTCGGGCTGCCGGTGCGGGGAGTCCTCGGCGAGGACGGACGGCTCCTCGACGTGCCCTGGGGCGAGGCCGGATGGGCGAGCGAGGATCTCGAGCGGGCGCGGGCGAGCTATGAGGAGCTGCGCGGGCGCACCGTCAATCAGGCGCGGCGCCGAATCGTCGAGCTGCTGCAGGAGTCGGGCGATCTGATCGGCGAGCCCCAGCCTGTCAGTCATGCTGTGAAGTTCTTCGAGAAGGGCGAGCGGCCGATCGAGATCATCACCAGCCGTCAATGGTTCTTCAAGACAGTCGAGCACCGCGAGGTGCTGCTGGCGAGGGGCCGTGAGCTGCGCTGGCATCCGCCTTATATGCACGCGCGCTACGAGGACTGGGTGAACGGGTTGAGCGGCGACTGGTGCGTCAGTCGCCAGCGCTTCTTCGGCATCCCGTTCCCGCTCTGGTATGGGCTGGACGAGCAGGGCGCTATTCAATACGAGCAGCCGATCGTGCCCTCCGAGGAGCGCCTGCCGGTCGATCCCTCGACCGGTGTCCCGGAGGGCTTTCAGCCGGAGCAGCGGGGCCAGCCCGGCGGCTTCGTGGGGGACCCAGACGTGATGGACACCTGGGCCACCTCCTCGCTGACGCCCCAGATAGCCGGCCGCGCCGATCAGCAGGACGAGGAGAGCCTGCTCGGGCGGGTCTTCCCGATGGACGTGCGCCCGCAGGCGCACGACATCATCAGGACCTGGTTGTTCACCACAGTGCTGCGCTCGCAGCTCGATCACGGAGAGCTGCCGTGGAGTGATGTCGCGATCTCGGGCTGGGTGCTCGACCCGGATCGCAAGAAGATGTCCAAGTCCAAGGGCAATGTCGTGACGCCGATGCATCTGATCGAGGAGCACGGCGCAGACGCTGTGCGCTACTGGGCGGCCAACGGGCGCCCCGGGAGCGACACCGCCTTCGATGCCCAGCAGATGCGTGTCGGAAGGCGCCTGGCGGTGAAGCTGCTGAACGCATCCAAGTTCGCGCTCTCAGAGCTGCCGCCCGCCGGTGAGCTGCTCAGCCACCCGCTCGATCGCGCGGTGATCGCTCGCCTGGCTGGGGTCGTGCAGTACGCGACGGACAGCTTCGAGGGTTATGACTACGCGCGCGCGCTGCAGCGCAGCGAGGAGTTCTTCTGGTGGTTCTGCGACTACTACCTCGAGCTCGTGAAGGGGCGTCGCTATGACTCCGATCCCGGGGTCTTCGGTTCGGTGAGCCTCGCCTTGAGGCTCTCGCTGTCGACCTTCCAGCGCCTGTTCGCCCCGTTCCTGCCGTTCGTCAGCGAGGAGGTGTGGTCGTGGTGGCAGGAGGGCTCCGTGCATCGCGCCAGCTGGCCCGATGCCCGGGAGCTGCGCGAGCACGTCGTCGCCGCGGCCGCCGACGCAGCGGCCGACGGGGGCCCGATCGGCGCCAGCGCCGGCGCCGAGGAGGAGGCTGCGCTCGAGGTGGCGGCGGATGTGCTGCGTGAGGTGCGCAAGGCCAAGTCTCAGGCCCAACGACCGATGCGCGCCCCCGTTCGCGTCGTACGCGTGAGTGACACCCCCGCGCGGCTGCGAGCGCTTCAGCTCGGCCTCGATGACCTGATGCAGGCCGGAGCTATCGAGCAGGTCGAGCCCGCCGAGGGCGAGGAGCTGGCGGTCGAGGTCGAGCTCGCCTGAGAGCGCGCAGCGGAGACCCGAAACTTGCAGGCTTGGCCGCAGCTCGCTGTGATACTCGAACGATGCGAATAAACACTCGGATGTTCCTCGCGAGCGCGATGCTCGCCCTGGTAGTTGCAGCTGCCGTCGCGATCACCGCCTCGGCTGCCTCGCCGTTGAAGATCAACAACTGCGTCAAGGCTTCGATACGCCCTAAATCGGTCACGCTCACCTGCGCCGATGGCAACACCGTGCTCACCGGTCTGACCTGGTCGAGCTTCGGGGGCAGCGTTGCCAAGGCGAAGGGCACCTTCGCAACGAACACCTGCGAACCCAATTGCGCCTCCGGCAAAGTGGTCAAGTATCCGGTCATCGCGACCGCATATGAAACGCGCAAATGCAAAAACGGCGTTCGCGTCTACAACAAGCTCACGCTTGTCTTCACCGGGCGCTCGCCCAAGGCCGCGAGCCAGCTGAAGCGCTGGACGCCCGGCTGCCCCATCTGAGGACGCCCTGCAGTTGCCGGGCCCCGTCACAGTGGCGGCGGTCCGGCAGCGAGCGGCCGGCAGGCCCCGACGCTCTTGCAGCCGGCGGAGCTTTCGCAGCCGGCTGACGGGTTGCGTCTGCCGGCCGGGCGGACGGTAAGTTGAGCGCTCACTGCGCGCGCGATCCCGGCTCGGATAGGGTGCGCGACCGTGGAGCGAACGCTGACAGGCCAGTTGAGCGAGCGCGTGGGCGAGCTCGCGAAGGTTCGCGGCTGGGTGCAGGCGGTGCGCGATCAGAAGCGCGTCCAATTCGTGATCGTCCGCGACGAGTCTGGAGCGGTGCAGACGGTGCTCGGCAAGGAGGACCCCCCGAGCGAGCTCAATCAGGCGATCTCCGCGCTCACGCCGGAGTCGGCGGTGACGGTCATCGGCGATGTGGTTGCCGATGAGCGCGTCAACCTCGGTGGCCTCGAGCTGCAGATCAAAGAGCTCGAGGTCGACTCGCTGGCGGAGCCCGAGCTGCCGATCGCGCCCGACTCCTCGCTGGACAAGCGGATCGACTGGCGCTACCTCGATCTGCGCCATCCCGAGCGCCGCCTGATCTTCGAGGTCCAGACGACCGTCGAGCAGGCGATGCGCGAGCACTGGCGGGCGGAGCGCTTCATCGAGATACATACGCCCAAGCTGATGGGCTCCGCGAGCGAGTCGGGGGCGGAGCTGTTCAAGGTCGAGTACTTCGACCGCACCGCCTACCTCGCGCAGTCGCCCCAGTTCTACAAGCAGATGGCGATGGCTGGGGGATTCGAACGGATCTTCGAGATCGGCCCAGTGTTCCGCGCCAACCCCTCGTTCACCTCACGCCACGACACCGAGTTCACGAGCGTCGACGTGGAGATCGCCTGGATCGACTCGCACGAGGACGTGATGGCCTTCGAGGAGCGCTGGCTCGCGCACGTCCTCGAGGTCGTAGCAGAGCGCCACGGTGATGAGATCGCGCGGGTGTTCGGCGTCGAGGTGAAGGTGCCGAGCCTGCCGTTCCCCCGGATCCCACTTGCACAGGGCAAGGAGCTGCTGCGCGAGCGCGGCCACGAGTCGGTGCCGGGTCCCGACGACGACCTCGACCCGGCCAGCGAGCGAGCGCTCTCGGTGATCGTCGCTGCAGAGCACGATCACGAGTTCGCGTTCCTGACCGACTACCCGACGACGGTGCGGCCCTTCTACCACATGCGCCACCCCGAGGATCAAACGCTGACCCGCAGCTTCGACCTGCTCTGGCGCGGGATCGAGATCACGACCGGCGCCCAACGCGAGCACCGCCACGACGTTCTGCTGGCGCACGCCCGCGACAAGGGCGTCGACACGGGACCGATCTCCTACTACCTCGACTTCTTCCGCTACGGCGCCCCGCCGCACGGCGGCTACGGCTTCGGCCTCACGCGCCTGCTGATGCAGCTGCTCGGTCAGGAGAACGTCCGCGAGGTGACGTTCCTCTACCGCGGGCCCCACCGGCTGATCCCATAGTCGTTGGTCGCGCCGAGCGCCTGCTCAGCGACGCCCGTGAGCCGTAGGTGGGATTGCAGTCCTTGAGGCAGCCGATGGTCACGCTGTTTCCGGGACCAGCGTGAAGCTCTCGCGACTGGCAGCGCGTCGTAGGTCGACGTCGAAGCAGGCGAAGTCACTGCAGCGTCGATCTGTCTCCCGGACTGCAATCGCACTCGCGAGCTGCACCGCGTCATAGGCCCGAAGCGCGTGGCGCGCGGCTTCCCTCGCAGCTGCCACGAGTACGTGCTCGGTCAGTGAAACGACGGTAAAGCGCGGCTCGGAGTCGGGATCGCCGTGGAAGTCGAGCTCGAATGCGCCGACCAGGAGACTGGCCGCGCTGTCCTCGAGCGCATGTGTTCGCGCCTTGCGCCACAGTGCGGACGGCACCTCGACGCGGGTGATCGCCGAGATCACGAGCAGCCCAAGCCCTCGGATCTCCCGATCGCCTGGCTCGTCGGCGTAGAGCTTCACGAGCGCAGAGGAATCCGCAAAGGCGCTCAGCGGCGGCCCTCGGTGACGAAGTCAGAAAGCGGCTTACCGCGTCCAGCGGCAGCGCGAGCGCGGCTGAGCGCCGGCGTCGAGGTGCGCTTGGCCGGCAGCCGCTCTGGCGTCAGCAGCAGCCCGGCTTGCGCGAGGCGCTCCTTCAGGCCCGTGATCTCGTCGCCGGCGAGGTCCGGATCGACCGCGGCCGAGAGGACCTTGACGGCGTAGCCGTTGACGCTGTCTTCGTGATCGCTCGCTACCGCCTTCAGTCGCTCGGCTAGCTCCTCTGGCACTCGCAACGTCAGCTGTCGCATGATGTCATGGTAGCACTCATGAGGCACGCTCGCGCAATCGCATGTCCCGGATGCTTCGCCGCGGTCGATGAGAGGCTGGTGACCGTCTTCTCGCTGCGCCTGTGATCGGCTTCTTGGCACAGATGCTCTGCCCTCGACCGGGCGGCCGATGATCCGCGCCCGCGAAGGGCTTCGCAAGAACGAGCGCGGGTCGAAACAAATCACGCTGGAGGAGATGGGGCGCTTCTATGCGCCTCTCGACGGCAACGTCCCCGCCGGCGATCTGACTCGGATGCCGAAGAGCGAGAGGAGCAAGCCCGCGGCGCTTGCGCTCGGTGTTCCAGCTTCTTTGATGGGACCCGGACGAGACCGTCTGCGGCCCACCGGCGAAGGGCACGCGACGACGCTAGCCCGGGCGTCTTCGCCGCTGCTTATAGACCAGACTCCAAGATCTAAAAGCGCTGGCACGGACCGACGGAGTCGAAAACAGACTCTGGTCATGAACATAGACCATGGAGTCAGAAACGGCTAGAGACATCGGCACCTCCTCGGTTGCATAGTTCTGCCTTCCGGTTCATAGTCCCAAATTTGGATTCATTCTACTAGTCGGGGCGACCGCGAGCAGAGGAGAGAGAGATGGCTGACTTTTCCGAGGACACCAAGAAAGCCGCGCTCGGTGGGGCGAGGGCGCTGTGCCAGTGCCTGCGGCGAGGGCATGGACACGACGGCAGGAAGTGCAACGTCGCCCTGATCCGCAGCGTCAGCCACTTCCACCACATCACCGCCGAGTCCGACGGCGGCAGCAACTCGCTGTCCAACTGCGAAGTGCTGTGCGAAAAATGCCATCGCATGACCGCGTTCGCGGGCAGGCTCTGAATCGGAGGCCGTCGGGTCGCGACGGTTGAGCTCGTCGACGTGCTGCGCTCTCGGATTGCCGGCGTTGGGCCTGTCGGAGCGTCGCGTTGAGGCTGTCGGACTGCGGCGTTGGGACGGTCGCGTCGCGGCTCTAGACCGCAGCTGCGACCGCGCCGGCGTCGCGCAGGCGTGCGACCGCTGCGAGGACCGCCTCGCGCGCATCGGCGGGCTCGAGCACCGCGGCGTCGCCGGCTTCCTTGAGGACCTCCCGGACCAGCCACTCCACGCCCGCGAAGCTGAGCTCGACGATCACCGAGCCATCGGAGCGCTCCTCGACCACGCGGCGAGCCTCGCGAGCCCAGCGGGCGCGCTCGGGGGAGACCCACACGCGGGCTGTGCGCGAGGCCTCGACCTCGCCTGTGCGCAACCAGCCGTCGACCTCCGCTGCGGGGTCGACGTCGGGGCGCGGGACGAACTTGCGCCGCGAGATCTTCGCGACCTTGATGCGGTCGAGCCGAAAATGGCGCACGCCGTCGCGCTCGGGGTCGAACGTCGCGACGTACCAGCCCTCGCGGCCGTTCGTGAGCGCATAGGGCTCCACCAGGCGACGGGAGATCTCGTCCTCGTTCTGCTTGTAGTACTCGAGCTCGATCAGTTTGTGCTCGACGATCGCGCGCGATACCAGGCGCGCGAGGGCGGTGTCGTTGCCTGCGCCATGAGCGACCTGGAGCCCCTGTTCCATCGGGTCCTCGCCCAGCGCGGTGACGATCTTCTCGCGCGCGCTCGCCAGTGAGCCTTCCGGGATGTGCTCGCCGAGCAGATCGATCGCTGCGATCAGCGCCTTCGCCTCGACCGGCAGCAGTCGCGCGGGACGGTCGAAGTTGTCGCTGTAGGGCTCGGGGTCGACCTCGATCACCTCACCCTCCGGCGTCTGCTTGACCTCGGCGTAGAGCACATATGAGCCGCCGCCGAAGTTGACCACGTTCAGGACCCCGAGGTCCTCGCGCAGCTCCTCCTCGCTCAGCTGCAGGCTCTCGCAGACCTGCGCCATCGGCACCACCTCGCCCTTGCGCCCGGCGGTGATCAGGATGCTCGCAAGCGTCACGAGCCGCGCGAAGCGCTCGGGCCTGATTGCGGCCTCTCCGGCTCGCCCGCTCCCACTCGCGCCGGCAGTACTAGGCGCCTCATCGCCCGCCTCAACAGTCACCGTGCGGCGAGTGCTGCGGACCTTGCTCGGCTTGAGCAGGCCCCGCGTGCGCTCGCCCGAGCCCTCGCTGAGGACTGCCTCGGCGAAGCTCTCGCGATGGCGCTCCCACAGCAGCTCGACGCGCCTCGTGAGCTCGCTGACGAGCTCTTCGGGCCCGAGCAGGCGCGCGTTCGCGCCCAGGCCCAGCACCCACGCGATGATCGTCCTGTGGCTCGAATATCCGGTCTGGAACACGACGTCGCCCTCCGCCGCCTCGACGTCGGGCTCCGGTGCAGCGATCTCGCCGTAGCGCCCGAAATGGCGTTCGATCTGCCAGGCGATGCGCTCGCAGATGAGCACTTCCGCGAGGCCCTCCTCGTCGCCCAGCTGCCAGTCGGCGCGCCCCGCATAGGAGCGAGGGTCGAAGTCCTCGGGCCGGCGAAAGTCGTGCTCGGCCTTGGTCGCATAGGAGACCTTGCCGCGGATGCGGGAGAGGCGGAACACGCGGATCGCCTCGCGCTCGTGTGCGAAGCCGAGCAGGTAGAACTGGCCGCCCTGGAACAGCAGGTGGAAGGGATCGACCCGCCGCGGACCCGTCTCGTCGCGCTCCATCGTGTAGTAGTCGAAGGTGATCGTCTTGTTGCGGAAGATCGCCGTCTCGATCTTCGCCAGGCGCGCCGAGAGCTCGTGCCCGCCCGCTGATGCTGTGATGCCGAGCGCGACCGAGCGCTGCTCGGGAGCACGCAGCGGGCTCGGACGTCCCCAGGTGATCTGCTGCAGCGCCAGCCGCAGCGGCTCTGCGTAGGCGAATTCCCCGTCCAGCAGGCCGAGCGCCGTCTGCAGCGCCGCGAGCTCCTCATCGGAGAAGGCGATCGCGGGCAGGTGGAAGTTCTCGGGCCGCAGCGAGTAGTTCTCCTGCTCGGCCGCGCCATCGGTCGGACGCTCGACCGTCAGCTGGATCCGCAGCGACTCGAGCTCGGAGCGATCGGCGTAGAAGCGTCGCGCGAACGCATCCTCGTTCATGCCGCTGTAGCCCTCGACGTCGCGCCTGATCTCGAGCGCCGTCACGGGGCGGCGCTCGGCCATCAGATAGGAGATCAGCGACAGCTGGCGGATCAGCTTCTCGGTGTCCTTGGCCATCGAAATCCCCTCAGGCGCCGGGGCGCGCGTAGTTGCAGATGATCATCGCCACAACCATAGAACCCGACGGGCCAACCGCGAGCGGCCGTACTCCCACCGCGCTTCGCTATTTGCGAGCTTTCACGTCGACCCCGGCGCCCGCCCGGCGCGCTGGGCACCGCCACCGGCAAGGCGGGCGTCGCCCGGGCGCCCCGCGCTTCGCCGCCGGGCGGTCATGGTACTTGGCGCTGAGCGCGCCGCTAGGCCGCTTGGCGCGCCGGCTGGGTCTGCTGCTCGGCCGCCTGCTCGGGCGTCCCGCCGGGCGCCGAGGCGGGCGCGAGCGCGCCGAAGTAGGCGCTCGTCTCGAGCGCCCGATCGAACCGCGACCAGCGACTGCCGGGCGCAAGCGACTTCTCCAGGCGATCGAAGCTGCCGAGGCGCCCGCCGAGGTTGTCGATCATGTGCACGAGCGTCGCCTCCCTGGTGCATGGCACCACGGGACTGCCGTGCTCGAGCGAGCCGTGGTGGGAGAGCACGATGTGCAGAACCGCCTGCGCGAGCTCGGCCGGGAATCCCTCGATGTCCTCGATCATGCGCCTGATGCGGTAGTAGCCGAGCGCGATCTCACCCTGCAGGCGCCCCTCGTCGGTGAGGTCGATGCTCGCCGGATCGCTGCTGTAGGCCTCGAGCTTGCCGATGTCGTGCAGCAGCGCTCCCGTCACCGCTACTTCGCGATCGACGCCCGGGAAGGTCGCGCTGGCTGCGTTGACCGCCTGGGCGACGCCGAGGCAGTGCTCGAGCAGCCCGTGCATGTATGCCTGGTGATAGTGCTTGGCCGCCGGCGCCACGCGGTAGGCGGCCCACAGCTTCGCCCGCTCGCCGAACACCTGCTCGAGCAGCGTCTGCAGCGCCGGCCGACGGATCGTCGCCAGCAGCTCGCGCAGTTCGCTCTCCATCTGCTCGGCCGTGTGCAGTGGGCCGTCGCGCAGGTCCTCGAGCGCATAGCTGCCGGGGCTCGCCTCCTCCATGTTGCGCAGGTTGATCTGGGGGCCGAAGCGCGGATGAACGGTGTAGCGGCCGCTGACCCGCACCGGCGCTCCCGGCCGCGCGATCTCCAGCGCCTCGGCGAGGCCTTCCCAGATCATGCACGCGATCGCTCCCGTGCGATCGGCGAGGCTCAGGCGCAGGTAGTCCCCACCGTCGCGCCGCGGGCGGCGCTCGACCTCGCGCACCAGCAGCACCTGGTCGACGTCAGCGCCATCTGTGAGCTCGTTCAGAAGCACGAACTTGACGGTAGAGAAGCCTGCGGACGCAACGACAGGGGTGCATCGTCGCCGGCGAGCCTCGATCTCGGCTGCGGGCGGCGCTACCGGCGAGCCCCGCATTTGTTGTAGTACAGCCCCCATGAGTCGCCGCGAGCAGATCAAGATGACCGACCAGGAGGCAGCTGAGTTCCTGGCTGAGGAGCGCACCGTGACCTGCGCGACGATCGGGCCGCGCGGCTGGCCGCATCTGATGCCGCTGTGGTACGTGCTACGCGAGTCCCCCGAGGGCGATTCGGAGCCACGGCTGTGGTCGTGGACCTATGGCGCCTCCCAGAAGGTGCGAAACCTCGAGCGCGACCCGCGCACGACGCTGCTCCTCGAGGCGGGTGAGGACTACTCGCAGCTGCGGGGCCTGATGCTCGAGTGCGAGGTCGCGATCCACCGCGACCTCGACACGGTCGCCGCTCTGGGGGGCGAGATCCTGCTGCGCTACTCGGTCCCACGCGATCAGCAGCCGCCGGGCGAGCTGCCCGAGCAGGTGGGCGCGATGGTGGCGGCGCAGGCGCCCAAACGCGTCGGCCTGGAGTTCGTCGAGCACCGGCGCGCGAGCTGGGATCACCGCAAGCTTGGCGGCCTCTATTGAGCTCTGACCTCAAGGGGCTGATCCTCTCCGGCGGCAAGGGCACTCGCCTGCGGCCGATCACTCATACGAGCGCCAAGCAGCTCGTCCCGGTCGCCAACAAGCCAGTGCTGTTCTACGGCATCGAAGCGATGGCCCAGGCGGGGATCGAGCACATCGGGATCGTGATCGCGCCCGAGACCGGCGGCGAGATCGAAGCCGCCGCGGGCGACGGCTCGCGCTTTGGCGTGCAGATCGAGTACGTGGTCCAGGACGAGCCGCTGGGCCTGGCCCACGCGGTGCTGACGGCCGAGCGCTTCCTCGGCGAGGACCCGTTCGTGATGTATCTCGGCGACAACCTCCTGCAGGGAGGGATCACCGAGCTCGTGAACGCCTTTCGCGAGCACCGCCCCGACGCGCTGATCCTGCTCACGGCGGTGCCCGATCCCGAGAACTACGGCGTCGCCGAGCTCGGGCCCGCGGCTGCCGGCGAGGTCGGCAGCGTCGTGCGCCTGATCGAGAAGCCCGCGCAGCCCGCCACCGACCTGGCGCTGGTGGGCGTCTACATGTTCACCGCCGCCGTCCACGACGCCGCCCGCGCGATCGCCCCATCGGCGCGCGGCGAGCTCGAGATCACCGACGCGATCCAGCACCTCGTCGACGGGGGCATGCGCGTCGAGCCCCACATCGTGCGCGGCTGGTGGAAGGACACCGGGCGACTGGAGGACATGCTCGAGGCCAACCGGCTGATACTCGACAACCTCGTCGGGCGGATCGACGGCGAGCTGATCGACTCCCAGGTCGACGGGCGCGTGGTGATCGAGGCGGGCGCCCAGCTGACGAACACGACCGTCCGCGGCCCCGCGATAGTCGGCGCCGGTGCGCGCCTTCGCGACTGCTATGTCGGCCCCTACACGGCCGTCGGCGATGGCTGTGAGATCGAGGGCGCGGAGGTCGAGCATTCGATCCTGCTCGCGGGCTCGCGCGTTCGCCACCTCGACGGCCGGATGGAGTCCTCGCTGCTCGGACGCAACGCCAGCATCTGCCGCTCCGAGGGCCAACCTCGCGCCTACCGCTTCATGGTCGGCGACAACTCCGACATCTCGATCCCCTGATGCGCCTGCTCCTGACGGGCGCGGCGGGAATGCTGGGCTACGACGTCGAGCGCGCCGCCGAGCGCGCGGGCGAGGGCACGCTGCTGGTCGACCTGCCCGAGCTCGACATCACCGACGCCGCGGCCGTATCGGCGTTCATGCGCGACCAGCGCCCCGATGCCGTGCTCAACTGCGCCGCCTTCACCGACGTAGATGGCGCCGAGAGCGAGCGCGAGGCTGCGCACGCCGTCAACGCCCAAGGGGCCGGCAACCTCGCGCGAGCGGCCGCCGAGATCGGCGTGCAGCTCGTGCACGTCAGCACCGACTACGTCTTCGACGGCGCCGCCCCGCTGGATGGCGCGGGACTGCCGCGCGCCTACGTGGAGTCCGACCCGACGGGCCCGCGCTCGGTCTATGGGATCACCAAGCTCGAAGGCGAGCGCCAGGTGCTCGAAGCCTCGCCGCGCCACACCGTGGCGCGCAGCGCCTGGCTGTTCGGGACCGCGGGGCGCAACTTCGTCGAGACGATGCTGAAGCTCGCGGGCGAGCGCGCGGCCGTGCAGGTGGTCGACGACCAGGTCGGCAGCCCAACCTGGTCCGGTCATCTCGCCCCCGCTCTGATCGGGCTGGTCCAACGCGGCGTTCCGGGGCTCGTGCACCTCGCGGGCGCCGGCCGCGTCTCCTGGAATCAGTTCGCGCGGGAGATCTTTCGCCAGGCCGACGTCGCCTGCGAGGTGCAGGCACTCAGCACCGAGCAGATGCAGCGTCCCGCGCCGCGGCCCGCGTGGTCGGCGCTCGAGTCAGAGCGCGAGGACGTGCTGCCGCTGCCGCCCTGGCAGGACGGGCTCGCCGGCTACCTGGCGGCGCGGGCTGGGATGATGCCCGCATGAGGCTGCTCGTCTGCGGTGGCGCGGGGTTCATCGGCTCGACGTTCGTGCGCGAGCGTTTGCAGGAACACGAGGACCGCGTGACGGTGCTCGACAAGCTCACATATGCCGGTCGCGAGGAGAACTTCCACGACATCGCCGAAGACGCCCGCTTTCACTTCGTGCGCGGCGCGATCGAGGACCGCGAGGCGGTCAGCGCGGCGCTCGAGGCACAGCCGGAGCCCGTCGATGCGATCGTCAACTTCGCCGCCGAGACCCATGTCGACCGCTCGATCGCCGACCCCGACGCGTTCGTGCGCACTCACGCGCTCGGCACCTACATGCTGCTGGAGACAGCACGCGAGCGCGACCTTCGCTACCTGCAGGTCTCAACCGACGAGGTCTACGGGTCGATCGAGCAGGGGACCTTCACCGAGGACTCCCCGCTCGCGCCCTCCTCGCCCTACTCCGCCACCAAGGCGGGCGCAGACCTGCTCACCCAGAGCTACTTCCACACCTATGGCCTGCCCGCCACGATCGTGCGCGGCTCCAACAACTACGGCCCCTACCAGTACCCGGAGAAGCTGATCCCGCTGATGATCCTGAACGCCGTCCACGGCGATGGGCTGCCCGTGTATGGGGACGGTATGCAGGTGCGCAACTGGATCCACTCGACCGACTTCGCGCGCGCGATCGGCCACGTGCTCGAGCACGGCAGTCCCGGCGAGGTCTACAACGCGGGCGGCCCTGACGAGCAGCCGAACATCGAGGTGGTGGAGGCGATCATCGAACTGACCGGCGCGTCGGAGTCCCAGATCGAGCACGTCACCGACCGGCCGGGCCACGACCGCCGCTACTCGCTGTCATCGGAGAAGGTGCGCGCGCTGGGCTGGGAGCCGCGGGTGCGCTTCGACGAAGGCCTCGTACGGACGGTCGCCTGGTACAGCGAGAACGCCTGGTGGTGGGAGCCGATCCGCTCGGGCGAGTACCGCGCCTACTACGAGCGCCAGTACGGCCGCGCGCTCGGCTGAGCTCGGACCGCCCCGATCCGCCGCTGCGGGTCTGCAGCCGCAGGCGCTACTGGACTCCGGCGATCCTCCACTTGCCGCCTTCCTTGGCGAGCGTGAGCGTCTGGATGCGGTTCTTGCCGCCGTAGATGCTCTTCACGCGGGCCGTCGCATGCGCGCCCGCGATCGCCACCGACTCGACGGTCGTTTCGAAGCTGTCGATCTCTTTGAGCTGCGTTTCAAGCGCCTTGTTGCAGCCCCCGGGCGCTCTATCGAGCTTCGCGACGATCGCATGCGCGAGGTCTTCGGAGCAGACCTTCTTCTCTTCCAGCGCGCTCGAGTGGCTCTGCAGGTCCGCGACCGCCTGGGCGACGTTGTGCTGTTCGCCTTTGAAGTTACTCGTCGAGACCGTGCTGCCGCAGGCGCTCACGCCGAGCGCGAGCGCTGGGATGCAGAGCATTGTCAGCAGGCGGCCCTTCATCGGGCCCGGAAGCGCATGCGATCAGCCGTTGGTCTCGTCGTCGCGGCGAAAGCCCAGACGCGCGGAGATGCGATCAGCAGTCGAGATCAGGTGCGGCCCGAGCGCGTCGACCATCTCCTCCAGCGAGATCATCGAGGTGCTCGCCGACATGTTGATCGCCGCCACCACCTCGCGCGACTCGTTGCGCACCGGCGCGGAGATCGCCAGCACCTCCGCCGCGAGCTCTTCGTCGTTGACCGCGAAGCCGGCCTCCTGGACCTCCTCGAGCTCATCGCGCAGCGCACGCTTGCTGGTGATCGTGTTGGGCCCGCGCTTGGCGAGCTTCATCTCGGCGATCAGCTCCCGCTGCTCGGCGTCCGGCAGGTATGCCAGGAGCAGCTTGCCCATCGCCGTGCAGTACGCGGGCTCGCGCGAGCCGGGATGAATGCCGAGGTCGATCGGGCTCTGACCGCGGCGGAAGCTGCGCACCCGGTCGACATACAGGACATCCGTGCCGTCGAGCACCGACAGGTTGACCGGATAGGTGGTGCGCTGGCGAAGTTCCTCGAGGTAGGGATGCGAGTGCTCCCGCAGGCCTGTCGCGTTGAGCGCGGACATGCCGAGGTCGGTAACCCGCAGGCCGAGCCTGTACTTGCGCGAGGCGCCCTGCTCCAGATATCCGAGCGCTACCAAAGTGATGACATAGCGGTGCGTCGTGGAGCGGCTCATGCCGAGCTCATCGGCGATGTCCGCGATGCCGAGCACCGGTCGCTCGGGCGTGAAGCAGCCGAGGATCGCCAAGCCCCGCTCGAGCGACTGCGAGTAGCGCGGCTCGCGCAGGCTCGGGATCGACCAAGCCGGCTCCTGACCGTTCTCGGGCGCTTTTGCTACTGAGTCGCTGGGTTTGGGCATTGGGTAGGCTGGCTCCTGTCTTTGTCGATTGTAGGGTCCGATATATGGACTGTAGTGCGATATATCGCGCGTGACAAGAATAAACACTCGAGTTTCGAGCTACCTAGCGCGGAGGATAGCGATTGGTCCCGCGATAGCAGCTCTCCTTGGGCTCGCTCTGGCCGGATCTCTGGCCGGGTGTGGGTCAGGCGAATCTGGCGCTGAATCGCGTCTGGCGCCGGGCGCGCCGCTGAAGATCGGGTATCTGGCCTCGCTGACGGGGTATTGCGATACGTACGCGCGCGAGTATGTAGAGGGGGCTCGGCTGGCTGTGCGGGAGATCAATGCGCGGGGCGGGGTTTTGGGGCATCGGCTCGAGCTGCTGGTGCGCGATGACCGGGACAACCCCGCCACGGGCGTCGCGCGGGCTCGGGAACTGGTCGAACGGGATCACGTCAAATTTCTGGCCGGGACCTGCAGCAGCCCCGTCGGCAAGAGCGTTGAGCAGCTCGTCGCGAACCCGGATCACGTCGTTTACGTCGCCGGGCTGGCGGATCCGTCGATCTTCGAAGTCGGGCCGGAGAGCTATGTCTTCGGGACGATCCCCACCGCGGCCCAGGAGGGGCGGTTTGCGGCGGCGTACATGCGTAGGCATCCGCGGTGGAAGCGCATCGCATTGATCTCAGAGGACTACAGCTACGGGTATCAGGTGACCTCTGCGTTTCGTAAGGCCATGCGCGGGAGTGGGCAGGAGATCGTGGGGGCGAGCTTTGTGCCGAGCGGCGAAGGGGACTACTCGTCGTTCGTCAGGACGCTGCTGGCGGAGAGGCCCGATGCGGTGTATTCCACGCTTGTCACGGGGGATGCTGTGACCTTCGTCCGCGACGCTTTGCCGGCGGGGCTGTTCACGCGGACGCATTTCTTTGGGGTGATGGACTACGGGACGCTTGCGTCGATGGAACGGGCTCCGGAGGGGGCCGTGGGGTACACGGTGTATCCGTCTGCGGCGCTCTATCGAACCGCCTTCGCGGCGGAGCTACGGACACTTGGCCCGACGGTGGCCAACAGCGGGGCTGCGGGGGATGGGTTCAATCAGGTGGAGGTCATTGCGCAGGGGGTTGAGAAAGCGGGGTCGACCGATGCCGAGAAAGTGAGAAACATTCTCGGCAAGGCAAAGGTCGATCTGGTGCAGGGGGTTCTGGGTGTCTCTAGACGCCATTGGTCAGCGATCCGGGCCACCACCTCCGGGTAGCGCCGGAGTCAAAAACAGCGAGCTGTTTGCCCCGAAGTAGCCCTGGAGCGTGCCATGACCGCGCTAGACCCTATGGCGGTCAACCCCACGGGCTAACCGCCATAGGGTCTAGGGTGGCCGCGGTGACCGACGTCGCTGTCCCCACGCACACCTCGCGGAGCCCGCTTCAGCCGCGTCATCCCATCGACATAAGACGAAGTGCGCACTGTGCGAACCCTGAGTAGGACGTTGGTTCTCTCTTTGGGCCTAGCGCCGCTGGCCGTATGGCCGCCGCCCTTCTTTAGTGGGAAACACCTCTAAAGTTCACTTGACAGAGTTCGCGGCAGTCGTCACAGTCGGCTGCGGACACCTGCCCATCTAGGCAAATGGGCAAGAAGCCCAACGTTGCTTACTTGTCATCACTAACTAAAAGGAGCAGAATGAGTCGCACAAGGATCATAAGCATAGCCCTCGGTGCGTTGCTTGCGCTCACGGGCCTGGCGGCCTCCAATGCACAGGCGGAAGGACCGTTATGGTTGATAGGGTTACATTTATGCAAAAAAGTAGCACACAACACAGGCCCCGAATACTTCACGACTCTACATAACTGCACCTTAATCGCTGGGCCTGCCGAAGGCGAATGGAAGCTGGAAAATCTCTCGGCCTTCCACCTAGGTTCCGGAACTACGTTAAACGAGACCTCGAACAACGTTTCGGGTAACGTAGCCAAGCTCGTAGGATCCGGCACAACCATTGAATGCAGCAGCGTCAGCGACACTGGAACGGTAAAAGGCGGAGCACCAGGGAAGGACGAAAGCACTATCACTTTCACAGGTTGCAAAGTCGAAGGAAAGACTGAAAATCAGTGTCACGTGAAAGGCAACAGTGGCGAACCGATTGGGACTATCGTGGTGTCGAATGCCAAAACCGAACTCGTGTACACGGGTACTGAAGCGCAAGCCAAAAGCGAAACAGGCCCGATAGGCGATTTATTCCTGCCTGCGTCAGGCACAACGTTTGTGACGATAGACCTCGAGAGCAACGAAACACCTTCGGGATGCAAAACGACGGGACTCGTAAAAGTAAAAGGCAGCGTCGTCAGCGAAACTTCGCCCGCACCCGGCACGACGGCGCTCAAACCTACACTCAAATTCCCGGCTAGCCCAATCAACAAAGCATATCAATGGGTTAGTCACGGCGTCGTAAATAAAGTCGAACCGGAACTCATCGCCTTCGGATCTTCAAAAGCTGTTCAGGTGGGAGAAGAGGAAGTCGAACTCGAACAGAAAGAACTGGCGCCGAACGAATGGGACATATATTGGCTCGGTGGCACTGATAGCTAGCCGTAGTGCAATCGTCGGCCAGCTTCAGGGCTGACAATCCAGACGAGATGGACAGTCGGTGCGGAGGCGCGACGGAGCGCCTCTGCACCGCGTCAAGCTCTGGCGTGTCCCCGAGTCAGAAACATTGCCTGCACCAGGAACGGGCGATCTTGAACGTCAACGAAGCTCGCTCGAGGACAATTCGCTCGCAGCGCCTGGAGTCCATGGGTGCGGTCTCTTCCCGCGACTCATCGATCCGCTCGTAGACCTCGGCTTCGGGGTGCCGGCCGCATGACGGGGTCCCCTTGAAGTGATCCAGGCTGGACGCGTGGTCGTGTTTCCCGTGATGGGATGGAAGGATGGACACGATCATGAAGCGACGCAGGCACACGCCGGAGCAGGCGGTCAGGAAGATCAGGGAGGGCGAACGCCTTCTGAACGAGGGGCAGGATCTCGTGGAGGTGCTGCGCCAGCTGGAGGTCTCAGAAGCGACGTTCAATAGGTGGCGGGCGCAGTACGGCGGGATGAAGGCCGAGGAGGCAAAGCGCCTGAAGCAGCTCGAGACCGAGAATCAGCGGCTGAAGAAGCTAGTCGCCGAGCAGGCTCTGGACATTGACATGCTCAAGGAGTTGGCTGAGGGGAAGTTCTGACCCCGGAGCGCCGCCGCAGAGCCGTAGTGGTTCTGCAAGAGCGTTTCGGGGTCTCGGAGCGTCGTGCGTGCCGCGTGGTCGGCCAACATCGCTCAACGCAACGCAAACAGCCGCGATCACCGCGGGATGATGAGCAGCGTCTGGCCTGCAGGCTGCGGGGGATCGCCAAGGAGCACCCAAGGTGGGGCTGGAAGACCGCCCATCAGATCCTGCTGCGGGAAGGCTGGACGATCAATCGCAAGCGCACCAGGCGGATCTGGCGCCAGGAGGGCCTGAGGCGGCCCATGAGGGTGCCACGCAAGCGTCGACGTCTGGGCAACGGGCAGGCAGCACGTCTGCGCGCAACCAAGGCAAATGAGGTGTGGGCGATTGACTTCCAGTTCGACGAGACAGCCGACCGGCGCAGGATCAAGCTCTGCAACATCGTCGATGAGTACACCCGCGAGGCACTGGCAATCAGAGTCGACCGAACCTGCACCGCCGAGGGCCTGGTCGCCGTGATCGAGGATCTCGTCCTCACACGTGGCGCCCCCGAATATTTGCGGGCCGACAACGGGCCCGAGATGATCGCCTGGGCGCTGCGGGATTACTGTCGCCTGACTGGCACGACCACGACCTACATCGAGCCGGGAAGCCCATGGGAGAACCCGTTCGTCGAGTCCCTTCAACGGCCGACTGCGAGACGAGCTTCTGAACATCGAGGAGTTCGGCTCGCTCACCGAGACAAAGATCATCATCGAGGACTGGCGAACCGAGTACAACACCTACAGACCACACTCAGCCCTCGGCGGGCTCACGCCCACCGAATACGCAGCAAGAGAAAAAGAGAACCACCAAAACCAGCCAGACCACGCATAAGCCCCGGATCACCAACAGGGACCCCTCCACGCAGCAGGCCACAACACCGCCGCCCGCGAAGGCAAATTGGAGCTCGACATCATCTGAAGAAGTCATTGAGCACTCGGAGGAAGCGGCCGACATGGCTGCCCCATAGGCAGACGGGGCTAGCTTCGGTGAGCCCCGCCTCGAGGCGGGGATTGATCGACAGACGGGTCAGGTCGATCGTGTGCAATCCGCGTCAGGCTCCGGTGTGTCGCGAGTCAGAAACATAGCTTGCACCAAGACGCCTTACGGAGCTAGTCTCACAGAGAGGAGCAACAACGGTAGCTCCTTCTGGCGAAACAAGGAAAGTGGGGATTCATGGTAAGACGTCGTTTTGGTGCTCGCGCAGGCGCACGAGTCTTTGCGCCGACGATACTCGCGATGGCACTCGCAATTGCTGGTAGCACGTCGTCGGCGCTCGCACAGCCGACAGGCGGTTTCGAAGTATTTAGAAACTGCCCAGTAAGCAATCCTGAAGTGGTCTCCTGCGTATACGCGACTACGGAAGGCGGCAAATTCACGATCGGTAATCGAACCGTACCGATCACAAATCCGATCGTCCTTCAGGGAGGTCTGATCGTGAACAGGGAAACGGGAGTCGTTACTTTCGCGGAAGCGACCAACGGCGAAACACTGTCGAAATCGCCTCAGAAAGTTCCGGGCGGCCTAGTTGGCATCGAAGGTCTTGGCGGCGAAGTGACTGCCACGGCTGAACTTGCCGGACCTGCCGGCTCGATCGTCCTGAACCAAGAAAACTTGGTCACTGAAAAAGGCACAGCGCTTTCGCTGCCCCTGAAGCTCAAGATCGGAAATCCGTTCCTCGGCGAAAAATGCTACGGCGGCTCAAATAGACATCCAATCGTGGTCGAACTCACCACCGGCACGACAAGCCCGCCGCCCCCGAACAAAGCAATCACAGGCAAAGCTGGAGTCTTCACGACCACCGAAGAAGGGGCGATCCTGAACATCAACGAAAACTCGCTCGTGAACAATTCGTTCGCAGCGCCCGGAGTCCATGGGTGCGGTTTCTTCCCGCCACTCATCGATCCGCTAGTAGACCTCGGCTTCGGGGTGCCGGCCGCAGCAGGCCACAACACCGCTGCCCTTGAAGGCAAATTGGAGCTCACATCATCTGAAGAAGTCATTGAACACTCGTAGGGAGCGGCCGACAAAGCTGCCCCATAGGCAGGCGGGGCTCGCTACGGTGAGCCTCGCCTTCGTCGTGTGGCGCAAAGCTCCACATTTGGGCGATCACTAGCCGAAGAACACAGATTGACAATTAGAATAAGAGAATTCTATTGAACACAACAGGTCAGGCTAATTGAATCATGTTTCCTTGACTTCTTGTACGTTGTGTGCTTCGATGGCGGAGATGTATGTCTGCTGCTGTGCCTACTGCAGGTCTCACGAGAGTCGCGCGTTATTGGAACCTTGCGAACTTCTCGCAAGGGCACGCATAGCGGCGTCTCGAGCAAGGAAGCGACGAGGAGCCTCACGTGACGTATAAGAACGCGCGCGAGTAAACGTAGGGAAAGCGTGACGCGCGAGTAGCTCGTCGGCGGAATGCGACGAGGCAAACGAAGTCAGGGAAGGAGTAGGGAGAGATGAGGTATGTCTGGAGAGGAATCGGAGTTTCGCTCGTTGCCGCTTGCGCATTGATCGGCGCCGCTACAGCGAGTGCATCCGTCGGACTACCGGAAGCGGGGAAATGCGAATTGCTAGAAGCGGTCGGCAAGTATCTAAACTCCGGCTGCACGGAAAAGGCGCGCAAGCGGCACGGCGTCTACCAAGGAAACTACGAATGGTCTCAGCTGTCGCAAATAGAAGGGGAGCCAGTCGCGTTGGATGGGAGCTTCGCCTTTGAAACAGCGGCTGGTAAGAAGATCGAATGCGAAGCGCTGTACCACGAAAGTTCAATTGCTCTTCTCGGTCCGAAGACGACACGGACGCCGCTGCTTATATTCGAAGGCTGCCACTCGGAAGGGACTGGGGCCGGGCACGGGTGCCGAAGCAACGATACTGCGGCCCAAGCGGAACCGGAAATTATCGACGATCATGCAGAGTGGCGAGAAAAAGTGATTTTCGAAGAAAACGAAGAAGAAGAAGAAATACCGGTTGGCATGTATCCGGGCTGGCCGGGAAGGCTCGGCTTCATCGGCGGGAAGGGCGACCCGAACCCAAGCGTTGGGGTGGCCTTTAAGGTTAAGCGCGCAAATCAACTTCCCTACCCTCCTGTCAACCAGCTGCTATTTTCGCCCATCGTTTGCGAAGACGAAGCCGTCGGAACGGTTTGGATCGGCGGAGAACACCGAGGCGGCAACTCGGTGATAGGTGCTCTTACGCCAGTCGATCAGATGAGCAGCACGTACACGCTGACGTTCACAGAGAGCGCGCCGGGTGAGCAAACACCCGAACGTTTTGAAGGCAAGAGGCAGGACGTCTTGCAGGCGTTTATAAAGGGTCACTGGGAACCGCTTGCTTTCGTGGGCCGGTGGACGTTTACGTTGGAAGGCGACACGCCGATCGAGATCAAAGCGGAACGATAGGTGTCTGGTTGAGGGGTGTAGCAGGAAGCATCGTCAGCAACAGGCTGGAGCAGAAGCCAAGTGTTGCCACATGGGGTCGATGAAAGGGAGCACGTACAAGATGAGTAAATGGAGAAGCGTCACGATGTGCGCAGTGGCGATCCTGGGCTTGAGTTGCGCTACTGCAGTAGCGAGCGCGTCAGCGGAACTGCCGGCGCTGTACGAATGCCACAAATTGGCGAAGAGCAAAACAACCAAAAAATACGAAGGCAAGTACGAAGACAAGAAATGCTCGAAAGAAGCGGCTGGCCACGAAGGCAAGTACGAATTGCAGGAATGGAACCTTGTGGCCAAAAAAAATAGAGTCAAGACGTTCAAGGGTGCCGGTAAGGGCGCCAACCTGGAAGTGAAAGGTCAGAGCGGCATTTCGTGTACCAGCAGTGCGGTCACCGGTAAGTTCACCGGTCCAAAAACTGCCGGGAATGTCGTTGTGACGTTCAAGGGCTGCGAAACCGCCGGGTTCAAATGCACTAATGTCGGTAAAACGGGAGAAGTGAAGACGAACAAACTTCAGGGCGAAGTCGGATATCTTGCCGGCAAAGGCACAAAAACGCCGATCGTGGGTTCGGACGTGCAGCCCGAAGCGCCAGCCGAATATCTCGCCGAAAAACTCGAATGCGGCGATTTGAACGTAAGGGTCAAGGGCTCTGTGATCGGCGAAATCGGCCCGGTCAACACGTTCAGCAAGACGGCGACGTTCACCTACGAACAGAGCGCCGGCAAACAGAAATGGGAAAAATTCGAAACAGGTCCGAAAGACACGCTGATCACCGAAGAGTGCAAAGGCTGCGTGGGCGGTGGAGAAGATGCTTCGGCGGAGGAAACGCTTGTCACGGCCAAAGGCGAAGAACTGGAGCTGAAGGCGTAGAGAGTGCCGGCCCGATCACGAGCCGGAGATCCGGCTCGTGAGGCGTGGTGGCGGGCCGAGTCCGCGTGGCTCGGCTCGCGACCACGAGACAGGCTATCGCTGGTGCGCTCGCTGAATGGTTGCGGAGGGATACGTTGCAGAGTGCGAGGCGAGCCAAACGAGTATCAAAGCTCCTGTCGGGGGGAGTACGCGCGGCGCGGCGTCACGCAAAGCGTGCGACCGTAGGTCGTACGCCGCGTGCGACGGCGCGTCGCGCGCAAGACCGGGGTGTCCTCGGGCGCTCGCCGCTCGTGCTGGCGCTCGCGTCGGTAGGGATCGCCGCAGCGTCGCTGAGCGGACCCGCGTCGGCGCTCGCCCTGCCCGGCCGCGGCCACAGCTTTGCTCGGTCCTTCGGCGGGGCAGGCGAAGGCGACGGCCAGCTCCGCGGCCCCGAGGCCGTGGCGGCCAGCGAAACCGGCCCGGCGGCGGGAGATGTCTACGTCGTCGACGCGGCGAACAATCGCGTCGAGCAGTTCACTCGAGACGGCGCGTTCGTCGCCGTCTGGGGTTGGGGCGTGATGGATGGCAAACGTGAATACGAGGTCTGCACGAGCAGCTGCCGAGCCGGTATCGCGGGGACGCACAAGTACCAGCCGGGGCCGGACACGCAGGCGATCGCGGTCGACAACTCTGCGGAGGGCAGCGATCCGTCGCGAGGCGACGTGTACGTCGCAACCGAATTCTTGGATGAACAGGAGCAGATCGACAAGTTCGGCCCGAACGGCGAACCTCTGGAAGAGATCTCCGAAGCGCGGTACGAGGAACCGAGTGAAGTCGAACGAACGGAAAAAGAAGAACGCGAAGAGGTCGTCGGCGAAGAATTGGAAGCAGAAGAAACGCACGGACTGACGGTGGCGGGCGACGGTACTGTGTGGCTGTACTACGAAGAAGACCTGTACGGGCTCAGCGACGTGTCGCTGAAGACGGCCGGCGAAGCCCCGCTGGCGGCGGAATTCGAACTCGGGGACGCACGCGCCGGGCTGGCGATCGACGATCGTGTCGATTTCTACGTCGGCCACGAAGGCGCCGGCAGCGCACCGACCCCACCGGACGTGATCGCGCAGGAGCAGCTGACCGGCGCCGAAAGCGCGCCCGAATTGCACTCCTCGATCGAAGAACTCGACGGCGAAGAGACGACCGGCGTCGCCGTCGACCAGGCGCGCGGCGATGTCTATCTCGACAACGGAACCAGCCTCGCCGAGCTCGACCAGAGCGGCGATCTGCGCCAGCGCTTCGCCCAGGAAGGGGGCGAAGACGAACGCCTGCACGACGGCAGGGGCGTCGCGGTGAACGCGAGCAGCCGCGTCGTGTACGCGCCGGATAGGGCGTCGGGTGAGATCGACGTGTTCGATCCCGAACCTGCGCAGCGCCCGCGGGTCGATGCCGTGTCGGTACAGGACGTGAGCTCGCAGTCGGCCCAGCTCGATGCGCAGATCGATCCCGACGGGGCGGAAACGAGCTATAGCTTCGAATACGGCACTGCCGCCTGCGGCGAAGCGGGCTGCGTGAGGCTGCCGGCGAGCGAGCTTCGCGAAGGTCCCGACGAAGGGTTTGGCGATCAGCCGGCGAGCGTCGAGCTCGGCGCGGGCGCGCCGCTCCTGGCGGGGACGACGTACCACTATCGCGTCGTCGCCGAAAACTCGCTGGGAAGCGCCGCCAGCAGCGAAGGCGCCTTCAGCACGCTTCCGGCCAATCGCGAACTCGCCGATCAGCGGGCTTGGGAAATGGTTTCGCCCCCGGACAAGGGCGGGGCGCAAGTCGAACCGCTTACCCTCGAAGGTGCCGCGATCCAAGCCGCCGCTGACGGTGCTGCGCTCGCCTACGTGACCGACGCTCCGGTGGGGACGCCCGAAGGCAGCCGCAGCCTGGAAGTCGCCCAGAACCTGACGACCCGCGAACGTGAAGGGTGGTCGTCGCAGGACATCGTGACGCCCAATGAAAGGGGCGCTGGGCTGCGGCTGCATCGGCCACCGGAGTACCAGCTGTTCACGCCGAACTTGGCCCTGGCCCTCGTGCAGCCCACGCCGGTCGGCGGGCCGCTGGCCGAACCGCCGCTCTCGCCCCCCGCCTCGCCTCAGGAAGAAGTGGCCGGGGGGCAGGAAAAGACGATCTATCTGCGCGCCGACTCGCCGCTTTCGCCAGAAGCTGCGGGAGCCGCCAACTACGCCGCCGCGCGGCGCAATGGGGAACTCATGAGCAATCCCGGCTATCTGGCTCTGGTCACCGACGCCAACGTGATTGGGGGCGCGCAGTTCGGCGAAGCGATCGAATTCCTGACCGCGACGCCCGACCTCGGCCACATCGTGATCAAGTCGAGCGTGCCGTTGAGCTCGGGCTCCGCGCCTGCCCCGGGGGAAAATCTCTACGAGTGGTCTGACGGCGCGCTGCAGCTGATCAGCGTGTTGCCCGGACCCGAACGGATCGCTGCGTCCTCCCCGAGCCTCGGAGCGAGCAATCACGATCTCAGACACGCGATCTCCCGCGACGGCTCGCGCGTCTTCTGGAGCGCGGAATCGCATCTGTACATGCGCGACACGCAACAGGGCGAAACGATCGAAGTCGATGAGCTTCAGCCGGGGGGCTCGGAAGCAAGCCCCGAACACCCCGCGCACGCCCTGTTCCAGGGTGCAAGCAGCGACGGAGAACGCGTCTTCTTCACCGACGAACAGCAGCTGGTCGCGGGGTCAGGCGCACGGCGGGGCAGGCCAGACCTCTACGTCTGCGAAGTCGTGCAGCACGAAGGCAGGCCGGACTGCGAAACGACCGACCTCACGCCACAGAGCAAGCCCTCCGGCGAAAGCGCCGACGTGCAGGCCGCCGGCAACGGCGGCGGTGTGCTCGGCCAGAGCGAAGACGGCTCCTACGTCTACTTCGTCGCCAACGGCGTGCTGTCGGGCAACGTAGGCGCTGAGGGCAGCCAGGCAAGCTCGGGCGACTGTCGCACAGAGCCCCAACGCGGCGCCGCGTGCAACCTGTATGTAGCGCATCACGAAGGCGCGGCCGGGGCTCAGGGCTGGACGGGCGGCCCGCAGTTCATCGCGTCGCTGTCGAATGAGGACATGCCCGACTGGCAGGGAGTCAGGGAAGCGCCGGACCTCGGCGAACTGACCTCGAGGGTGTCGCAGGACGGGCGATACCTCGCCTTCATGTCCGAGCAGCGCCTGACGGGATACGACAACCGCGTCACCGACCCGGCCGCGAACGAAGCTCCGGCGCAGGAGATCTACCTCTATCACGCGACCTCGCATGGTCAGAACCCGGTCTGCGTCTCGTGCGACCCCTCAGGCGCGCGACCAAGGGGAGTGCTCGACCCGCCGCAGCAAACGGACGAAGGTCCCGAAGGGCTCGGGTTGCTCGTCGACCGTCCTCGCGCTTGGGAAGGGAAATGGCTGGCCGCCAATCTGCCGGGCTGGACGAAGATCGACGCGCTGCACGCGCTCTACCAGTCGCGCTACCTGTCAGACAGCGGACGCCTGTTCTTCGACAGCCCCGACGCGCTGGTCGCGCAGGACGTCAACGGCAAGGAGGACGTGTACGAGTACGAGCCGCAGGGCGTCCCTCAGGGCCAGCATCAGTGCACGAGCTCAGCGGTCACGTTCAGTCCCGGAGCCGCGGGCTGCATCGGCCTGATCTCCTCGGGAACCTCCTCGCGGGAATCCGCGTTCCTCGATGCGAGCGAAACGGGCGGTGAAGCCCCCGGCGGCGGAGACGCGGACGAAGGCGGCGGTGACGTGTTCTTTGTGACCGCGGAAAAACTCGTCCCCCAGGATGTGGACGGGAGCTTCGACGCCTACGACGCGCACGAATGCACTCACGAATCTCCGTGCTCGATATCCCCGACCGAAGAACCGCCGACTGCTTGTGAAGCGTCGGAATCGTGCCGGCCTTTCTCCGGCTCGCCGCCCGAGTTCTCCGCCCCGGCCACGGGTTCGCCCGCGGGCTCGGGGAACGTGGCCGGACAGCCGCACGGGGAAACCAAAGCGGTCGTGAGGAAGGCGAAGCCACTCACACGCGCTCAAAGACTGGCGCGCGCGTTGAAGTCGTGCAGGAGGCTCAAGCACAAGCGCAAGCGTCGCGCCTGTGAAGCCAGCGCGCGCAAGCGGTACGGACTGAAGAAGTCCGCTCAGAGAAGCAGCAACAGCAGAGCGCGCAAGGGCCACGCGTGAGGGCGAGGGATACGATGAGCGCCCGGGACGTCCGGTGCGCAGCGACCGCAGCCACTATGGCGATCGCGTGCGCCTTCGGCGCATTGGCGGCGAGCCCGGCCCTCGCGACGTCGTCGTGGTGGCGTTTGGACTCCACAGCGGCGCCAACCAACCTGCCGCGCGACGGGGAAGCGCAGGTACTGGCGGTCGCCAACGACATCGGCGAGGGGAGCGTCGACGGGGCCAGCGAAGCGGTGACGCTCTCAGACGAGCTGCCGGCAGGTGTGAGGCCGATCGCGGTCGAATTCAAGTCCAGCGACGGATTCAGGGAACTGCAGCTCCCCTGCCCGGCGCCGACGTCACAGGTGGTCGCGTGCACATTCTCAGAACAGCTTCCACCGTTCGGCAAGCTGCTCATGCGCATCACCGTGAGGACCGAAGATCCAAGCGATCCGCTCTTCAACGCCGTCAGCGTGCAGGGAGGCGAGACTCAGGCGCCCGGGCCGTTGCGAAAGGAACTGGCGGTGAACGATGCGCCAACTCCGTTCGGTGTCGAAACCTACGCGCTCGCGCCGGAAGAAGGTGGCGGCCGTGGAGAAGGCGAGTCCGGCTCTTTCGACAGCCGCGCCGGCTCGCATCCGTTCCAGCTGACGCAGACGCTCGACCTCGATCAGACGCTCGCGTCGTACTCGAAACCGGCGCAGGAGGAAGGCGTCTTCCCCTCCGCGCCGGCGTTGCCGCGCGACCTGCACTTCAAGCTGCCCGCCGGGCTGGTCGGCGATCCCGACGCCGTGCCGCGGTGCTCAGACACCGAGTTCACCACCGAGGGGTTCGAAAAGACCGACCTTTGTCCGGCCGATACTGCCATCGGCGTCGCATCGGTCGTCCTGAACGAACCGAACCAACTCGGGCTGAGCGACCTCTCGGTGCCGGTCTTCAACCTCGTACCCGCTCCCGGCGAACCGGCGCGGTTTGGCTTCGAGGTCGTCAACGTCCCCGTCATCGTCCGGACGGCGGTTCCGAGCGGAGGAGAATACGCGGTCGAAGCCAGCGTCGAAAACGCCTCCGAGGCAGCGCAGATTCTCAGCAGCCAGGTCACGTTGTGGGGCGTGCCCGGCGATACTAGGCACGACCAATCTCGCGGCTGGGAATGCCTGGGGAACGGCGCCTGGCTGAAGCGTGCCGAACCGGCCAAACCGTGCAAAGCGCTCGGGCACGAATCACCGACTGCGTTCCTGTCGCTGCCGACATCGTGCGAACGAGCGCCCGTCACGACGATGTCCGGCGATTCGTGGCCGCTGGGCAACGGTCGTGGCGGCAGCGTGATCGAACAGGGGCCCAGCACGAGTTACGAATTCCCGTCCGCGCTCACCGGCTGCGGCCAGCTGCCGTTCGAACCGTCGCTGGACGTGCAGCCCGAGACGACCGAAGGAGCGACGCCCACGGGGCTGGATGTGGGCGTCGATGTGTCACTGGGGAGCACCTTGAGCGGATCCCCCGAAGCTCTCGCGGAGGCGGACGTGCGCAAGACAACGGTCACGCTGCCCGAAGGTCTCCAGGTAAACCCATCCGCCGCCAACGGACTGGAAGTCTGCTCGGCGTTCGAGTTCGGCTTCGCGGGCGCCTCGGAAGCCGAACAGACCGCGAACGCGGGCTTCTCGCCGGAGGCGCCCAATTGTCCCGACGCGTCCAAGGTCGGGACGGTGAGCATCGAAACGCCGCTGCTCGAAGCTCAGCAGGTGAACGGATCGGTGTATCTGGCCGAACAGAACACCAACCCGTTCCAGCCGCCGCTGGTCCTCTATCTCGTGGCCGAAGATCCCACCGCGGGCGTGCTCGTCAAGCTCGCGGGCACGATCACGCCGAACATGGCGAACGGTCAGTTGGAATCGACGTTCGAAAACACTCCACAACTGCCCTTCAGTCACCTGCGGCTGCACTTCTTCGGCGGCGATCGCGCGTCCGTCTCGACCCCGCCGAAGTGTGGAAGCTATTCGGCCGCGGCCTCGTTCACCGCGTGGTCTGGCTCGGTGCAGCAGCCGCGCTCCGAACCTCCGTTTGCGATCGGATCGGGCCCCAACGGCTCCTCCTGCTCAGATCCGTTGCGCTTTGCGCCCGCTGTCAAAGCGGGTGCGAGCGTGCATCAGGCCGGCGCGCTCAGCCCGTTCACGCTCACGCTCGGCCACCCCGACGCAGACCAGCCGCTCGAATCGGTCGATCTGCGCCTTCCCCCCGGAATCTCCGCTCTGATCTCGCAGGTCACCCAGTGCAGCGAAGCGCAGGCCCTCGCGAACGCGTGTCCGCCCGGCAGCGTCGTGGGTCACGTCACGGCGGTCGCCGGACTCGGAGGCGAGCCGGTCACGCTCGGCGGTGTCGTCTACCTGACGGGCGCGCTCAAGGCCACCGCCAGCCACGGCGCCGCGCCGTTCGGGCTGCTGGCCGTCACGCGCGCGGCGGTCGGCCCGTTCGACCTCGGCTCCATCAGTGTGTTCTCGACGCTCAGCATCGATCCGGCGACGGCAGCCGTGACTGTGCAGAGCGAACCGATACCGAAGCTGGTGCGAGGCGTGCCCGCGCAGCTGAAAGAGCTGCAGGTCACAGTCGAACGTCCCGGCGACGCGCCGTTCCAGTTCAACCCGACCAATTGCGATCCAATGGCGATCGCGGGCACCCTGCGCGGCTACGAAGGCGCGAACGCGGCGGTCTCCTACCCGTTCCAGGTTGAAAACTGTCAAAGCCTTCCGTTCAAACCGGTGCTCAAGGCCACGACCCAGGGACACGCGAGCAAAGCCAACGGCGCCAGCTTCGTCGTGAAAGTCACCTCGGCCGGTCTGGGACAGGCCAACATCGCAAAGGTCGATCTGCAGCTGCCAAAGGCGCTTCCTGCGAGGCTGACGACGATTCAGAAAGCCTGTATCGCAGCGGTGTTCCAGGCCAACCCGGCGACCTGCCCCGAAGGATCGAACATCGGCACGGCCGTGATCCACACGCCGGTGATCAACAGCCCGGTCACCGGGCCGGCATACCTCGTCTCACACGGCAATGCCGCCTTCCCCGACGTCGAGTTCGTGCTGCAGGGCGAAGGGGTCACACTCGTCCTGGACGGCAAGACCGACATCAAAAAGGGGATCACCTACTCGAAGTTCGAATCGGCGCCCGACGAGCCCTTTACGACATTCGAAACGACGCTTCCCGCCGGTCCTCACTCGGCGCTAACCGCGAATGTGCCCGAACGCGCGCACTTCAACCTCTGCGGCCAGAACCTCGTGATGCCCACCACCATAATGGCTCAGAGCGGCAAGGTGATCGAACAGAAGACCAAGATTGCGATCGGGGGTTGCGGTGCGGTCAAAAGCTCGAAATCCAAGCGGCTCACCCGCAAGCAGAAGCTCGCCAGAGCACTGAAGACGTGCCGCCACAGGCACAAGCGCTCGAAGGCGCGGCGTCAGCTCTGCGAACGCCGCGCTCAAAAGGCCTACGCGCCACGCAAGCACGAGTCCAGGGCGAACAAGACATCCCGCACCAGGTCCAGTTAGCCCGGCTCGGCGTCATCGTGGGGATAAACGCGCCGAGCCGGGCTCTGTCTGCGATCACGCCGCGATGCGCCCAATCACGCAGCGATGCGCCGGCGCCGCTCGCCGAGGCGCCCTGACGGCTCGTCTAGCGCCCCGAACAACCACGGCGCCCGCTGCCCGATCACCCCGCCCGCGAAGCGCTTGCGCGCCCCGTAGACCACCCACGTCGTGTCGACGGCCCCATAACGCTCGAGCACGCGCAGCGCCTCTGGATGTTCATCGGCGTGATGCATATGTGTCAGCCCGGCGTCGTACGCGCCCGCGAGCAGGTGACGGGCGACGACAGGCTTCGAGGGCTCGTCCACGATCGTCTGAAAGCGCGTGATGTCGGTGTAACCGCGCGTGGCGTTGACGATCCCGAGGCTGCGTGGCCGGCGCACCTCGCTGCGCACCAGCAGCGCCAGCTCCTTCGTCGGGTAGATGAACGTGTCGATCACGAACACCTCCTCGTGGTAGCGCTCGGTAACGAGGTGAACTTGCAGATGCGCGCTGCACTGGACCAGGAACGTGTCCTCCCGTCCGCGCACCTGCTCGACCCCCGCGAGCAGATCTTCTGTGAGAAGGAGCTCGTACTCGACGATCCCCTGGAACTCGAGATAGTGCAGCAACGCATTCTCGTGGCACGTTCCCGCGGGGCCGAGCGTGATGAACCGCGGGCGCCTCATCGCTCGCGCTCCTGTGCCACCGAAGCTGCCGTCGAGCGCGGCTGCTCGTCTCCCGGCTCCTCCGCCGCATCGATCAGCTCATCCTCCATCCGGCAGGTCGCCGCTATCAGGAGCTCGAACAGCGCCGCGGTGAACCGCTCGGGCAGGTCCACCTCTGCGCCCCTGGCGAGATAGCGCGAGCGCACGACCTCCACGCGGCCGGGTTGCATCATCGCGATCCCGTGCTTGCGCTTGTGCAGGGCTACCTCGCGACAGACCTCGAAGCGCTCACCGAGGGCCCGTACGATCTCCTCGTCCAAGCGGTCCAGGCGCCGGCGGAAGGGCTCCAGTCCGCTCGTCCCGTTCCCGGCGCCGATGATCCGCGATCGTCTCATCATCGCCTTCCATCCAGCAGCCCGCTCGCAAACGCCTCCGCGCAGGCCGCCAGGCTGCCGAGCTCGTAGCCGCCCTCTTGGACGACGCACAGAGGGCGCCCGCAAGCGCCCAACAGGCTGCCGATTCGCTCGAAAACCGCCGGGTGAAAGCTCCAGCAGCCGTGCGGGTCGCCCTGCACGGTGTCGTAGCCCAGCGATACGACGAGCGCGGAGGTGGAAGCGGCGAGCGCATCCAGCGACGCCGCGAGCGCCTGCAGGTAGCTCTCCGGGTCGGGATCCTCGGCGAAAGCGACGAGCTGTTCGTGCTCCCTGAGCGGCAGCGCCGCCTCGCACGCGACGTTCCTCACTGGCGAGGCATGCAGGGAGCAGAGCCTCGCATTGCCGATCCGCGCGAGCATCGCCGCGGTGCCATTCGGATAATGCAGGTCGATGTCCAGGATCCCGACTGCGTCCACACCGCCCTCGCGCAGGGTCCGCGCGGCCGCGGCAGCGTTGTTGAGGTAGCAGTACCCCGCAAGCCAGCCTGGGCCGGCATGGTGGCCCGGCGGGCGGCACAGGGCATAGGCGACGCGCGCCCCGTCGAGCAGCGCCTGCGCCGCCGCGATCGCTGCACGCACGCCCTCGTGCGCCGCTTCGACGAGCTCAGCGCTTACGGGCGTGTCCGGCGCGAGGTCGGGTGGGGCGAGCTCTGCGATCGCCGCCGGCTCTGTGCTTGGCAGCTCGCACAGCGCCCGCAGATAGTCGGGCTCATGCAGGGTCAGCAGCGTCTCCCGCAGCTTTGCGTCATCCACGCTCGCGACCGTCGGGCGCGCCCCCCCGTGTCGCATGAGCCCGTCGCGAATCTCCTGAATGCGCAGGCTGCCCTCGACTCCTCGCATCCGCCGCCCATCGTCGACGATCCAAGGCGCCGTGCCGCTCGCACCGCTCGCGCGCTGCTCGATCATTACCAGCTCGCTCATGCCAGCGACCACCGCATCCGCTCGCCGAGCGTGGTGAAGCCGTTGGCGAGGTAGAACGCTCGTGTGGCAGCGATCTGCGGGAAGGCATGGCGCGGCAGACCAACCTCGATCCTGCGCATGCCTCGCTCGCGTACCAGCGGGCAGAGCGCCTGCAGCAGCGCCGTGCCGACCGCTTTCCCACGCCAGGACCGGTGCACCCACAGGTCCTGGACCAGGGCGTAGCGGCCCGGCACGTGAATCGCGCTCTGCCAGCTCGCGCCAAGCACTCCCACGATCTCCCCGTCCGCCTCCGCCACGAGCAGCGCACCTGCCTGATCGTCACCCACCAGCGCGAGCGCCGCCTCGCGCAGCTCCTCCGGCGAGGGCGGTTCCCCCCCGAGCTCCAGCAGCAGCTCGCGCACCCCGTACGCGGCCGCGGAGGCGTCCTGCGCGGAAGCGGGGCGGATCGTCACGTTCACGCCGCGTCCGCGATCGACGGCGCTCGCTCGCGCTCGCGTCGTGGCTCGAGTTCGACCCGGAAAGCGTCGTCGTGGCGGGCGGCGCCAGGTGCGCTGCCGGCGGTGCAAGCGCCTCCGGCACTGGCTGCGGCGATCGCGCTCATCGGCGCGCGCGCCTTCAACAGGATCTCATCGAACTCCTCCTGCGCGTCCGACTGCATCACGATCGCCCCGCCCGCCCCGATCGTCGTCGCTCCGGGGCGCATCACGATCGTGCGGATCACGACGCTGAGATCGACGCTCCCGTCGAGGCCGAAGTAGCCGAGCGCGCCGGAGTACACGCCGCGTGCCTCGCGCTCGATCCCATCGATGATCTCCATCGTGCGCAGCTTCGGCGCGCCGGTCATCGAGCCGCCGGGGAAGCACGCGCGCACGCACTCGACCGGGCTGCGCCGCTGCTCGAGCACGCCGCTGACCGTCGAGACGAGCTGGTGCACGGTCGCGTATGGCTCCACGACCATCAGCTGCGGGACACGAACGCTGTCGACATCGCACACGCGGCCGAGGTCGTTTCGCAGCAGGTCGACGATCATCAGGTGCTCCGCATAGGTCTTTTCGTCCTCGCGCAGCTCTTCTCGCCGCCGCTCGTCGATCGCGGGGTCCTGCGAGCGCGAGACAGTGCCCTTGATCGGCCGTGCCTGCACGCGGCGCTCGCTGTCGACCGACAGGAAGCGCTCGGGCGATGAGCTCAGCACCGCCACCTCGCCGAGCTTCAGATAGGCCGAGAACGGCGCTGGGTTCAGCGCTCGCAGCGTGCGATAGAGCTCGAACGGCGGCGGCTGTGCGCCGGTCGAGATCTGGTCGGTGAGGCAGACCTCGTAGGACTCCCCCGCAGCCAGTGCCGCTTGGCAGCGCGCGATGTCCTGCAGGTACTGCTCGCGCCCGCGTCCGCACTGGAACACGAGCGGCTCGCCTGGCATGTCGGGGTCGGCGGGCGAGAGCGGGGTCCAGCCACGATCGACGGGTCGCTCCGGGCTCGTGCCGGCGTCAGCGGGAGGCGCGTCGCCGCCCTCTGGTGTGTCGCTACCCACCGGCGCCTGACCGCGTTCCTGCGTGCTCGCCAAGACCTCGCGCACCGCCTCCTCGGCTTGATCGAGCCAGCGCTCCGCCGCTGCTGTCCCATCGAGCTGATCCACCCGCGCCCTGTCCGTCGCTGTCGTGCGTGCCCCTGTCATATCTGCCCCGGCGAACTCGCCGTAAGGCGCTGGCTCGCCATACAGCGCGAGCAGGCGGGTGCTCTTGCCGACGTGGTCGACCGCCACCATGCGGTTGGCGAGCATCAGCACCGCGTCGGGCACGTCGGAGCTGTGGGCGTTCGGTGAGCCGCAGTCGGCCTTGCACTCATAGCCCAGATAGCCGACGAAGCCCCCGAGCAGCCCGTTGGCCTCGGCGATCGGCGTGAGCCGGCGCTCGGCGAGCTCGCGCTCGAGAACGTCGAAAACAGATGCCCGCTCCTGCCAGCTCTCGTCGGCCGCGCGTACCGTAACCAGGCCCGCGTCGACGTCGTAGTCGATCACCCGTGCGCCCGCGCCTGCGCTCGTGCCCATGTACGAGCGCCGCGCGAGCTCCGTGGGCGCGTCTGCGCTGTCGAGCCAGAAGGCGTGCTCGCAGGCGCCGAACAGCCGCTCGAACAGCTGCTCCGTCGGGGGCTCGCCCGCGATCGTTCGCATCAGCAGTTTGGTGGCGGCGCGGCTCGCCGTGGCGCGCCCCGTCATGGCGCGGCCCGCCTCAGGAGCCCCTGTGCCAGCATTGCTCATTGCCGCTCGGCCCTCGCCGGCATCGCTCGCCTGGGCGCCGTCGCTCACCTCCCCAGTCGCGCCCCGCCCGACCGGCTCAACCACGGGATGCTCCCCTGCGGCATGCCCGACCGCACGGCCCGCCCGCGCCGGCCGGTAGCGCCGCGCAAGCGCATAGAAGTTCTCGACCAGCTTCGCGCCGTGCTCGGTGGCGATCGACTCGGGGTGGAACTGAACCCCCCACATCGGGCGCTGGCGGTGTTCGATCCCCATCACGACCCCCTCCTGCGTCCACGCGGTCACTCGACCCTCGGAGCCGAGCGGACCGGTGACCGCAAGCGAGTGGTAGCGGACCACGGAGAAGTCCTGGGGAATGCCGTGGAACAGCCCGCTGGCGACGTGGCGCACACTGCTGAGACGGCCGTGCATCGCATGTGGAGCGCTGGCCACGAGGCCCTGCAGCGCCATCCCGAGGCCCTGGTGGCCCAGGCAGATGCCGAGCACTGGGGTGTCGCTTGAGCGCAGGATGTCGGCGCACACGCCGAAGTCGTGCCAGCGCTCGGGCCTGCCCGGGCCCGGCGAGAGCACGATCGCATCGAAGCGGTAGCGCGACAGCGCACGCCAGGTGATCATGTCGTTGTGCACCACGATCGGCTCCTCGCCTGACACCGCGGCGAGCAGGTGGAACACGTTGTAGGTGTAGGAGTCGTAGTTGTCGATCAGCAGTGTGCTCATCTGCCCTCCAGTCCGAGGCCCCGGGCGCTGCGCTCGAGCAGCGTCTGCACGACGCCCTGGACGTGCTCGTCGCGGTCGCATTCCAGGTACCAGCGCGAGAGGTGGCGCAGGTAGTGGGCGAGCGGACGCACGTCCAGACGCTGCACCGCCAGGCGCAGGTAACGGCGATAGAGCTCTGACTGCACCACCGCGAAGCGGTAGTCGCGGTTCTCCGTCGGGGTGCGCCGGCTCGAGGGGCCGATCGCGCGATGCGCCCGGGCCCTGGAGAGCTCCCAGCCGAGGCTCTCGCGCTCGTGCAAGAGCCGCGGCAGCTCGAACTCGATCCGCGGTGCCACCGGATGGGGCAGGAAGTACCCGAGCGCCACCTGCGCGGCGATCCGTTCGGGAGCCGGGTGCTCGCGGCGCACCCGCCGGCGCTCGGGATCGGCGTCGATCTCGGCGTCGATCCAGTCGGCAACCTCGTCGATCAGCAGCGCCCCCTCGCTCGATGCCAGAGCGCGCTTCTGTCTGGCGACCATGCCGTTGAAGATGTCGTGGGTCGGGTGGATCGTGCCGTTGCCGTTCGTGCCCGGCGAATCGCCGATCAGCTCGTGCATCAGCTTGCGTCGGCAGGTCACGTGCGAGACCCACTCGGTTCCGCACACCTGCATCGAGATCGAGTGCTCGAGCTCGGGCGCCGCGGTCCAGTAGGCGAGCGCGCGCATGTGCTGGGTGGGCACGCCGTCGGCGCGCACCAGCGGGAACTCCTCGAAGTCCTCGAGGCCGGTCGCGTACACGACGACCCCGTCCTCGCGCCGGCGCAGGCGCCCATCCCGCAGCCCACTGGCAGTCAGCTGCGCGGCCTCGGCGAGGAAGTCCGACTCGAAGAACACACGGTCGAACGCCACCCCGAGTCGCGCGAGCGTCTTGCGCTGGCCCGCGATCACCCAGGCGCGGGTCTTGTACCAGAGCTCGAGCGCCTCCGGCTCGCCCATCAGCATGCGTTTGAGCAGTTCGTCGGCCGCGTCCTCGCGCACCACCAGCTCACGCGTGAGCGAATCCTGTGGATGCTCGAGCTCGGCGCCTGCCAGGTCTGTGCTGGCGGCGACGTAATCCGCGTAGCAGACGCCCACGAAGTGGTCGCTCTTCTCATCGCCCTGCGGCAGCCGCGCGCGATCGCCGCCGCTCAGCACGCCCGCCATCGCCTCGCCCATGCTGCGGCCGGCGTCTGAGATCAGGCTGCGCCGCTCCACCTGCGCGCCCGCCTGCGCGAGCGCGGCGGCGATCGCGTTGCCCGTGGCGAGGTTGCGCAGGTGGCCCACGTGCAGCGCCTTGGTGGCGTTCGCGTCCCAGAACTGCACCGAGTAGCAGCGATCCTGGGCGAGGTCGGCGAGCGTCGCCACCGAGCTGCCACCCGCCTCGAGCGCTGCGCCCGTCGTCTCGATCCAGCCGTCGTCGAGGCGCAGCTCGACGCCATCCTCGAGACGCGTCAGCCGCCGTACCCACGGCTCGCTCGCGATCTGTTCGAGCGCCCCGAGCGCCTCGGGGTCCTCGTGCCAGTGCGCCGAGCGCGGCACCAGCTTCAGGTCGAAGCCGCGCCGCGGCCGCCGCGGCGCGCGTGCGGCCCACGGCGAGCGCATCTCATCTCGCATCGGCATGTTCTCGAAGTAGTCGAACAGGTTGGCTGGCATGAGCAAGACGAGCCCAGATCTCAAAAGCTCATGCACCAGCCGGGGCTCGAACCCGGATCAGCGGCGTTTAAGGCCGTCCCTTTCACCGATTAAGGTACTGGTGCTCAGCTGAGTCGGACCCCGAGCACGCACGCCTGCGACAGACGTCCAATGCCTGCCCGTGCTGCCCGAGTCATTTCTCCTCAATCCTTCCCAAACCCGCAGGAGAGTGGTATAGGTCCTGGAGTGGGAACAGTCAAGTCAGGGGGAGGCTCCGTGCGCTCAATATCCGCTGAAAACGGCTCCAGGAAGCCGAATTCTCAAAAAGAAACATCTATTTGCGTAGACGGACGAAGCGCCGCTGCTGGGCGCGGAAGTGAAGTGCGAGACCCAAAATAGCTCGGATAATCGGAAACAGAATCACAAATTAACCAGAGATAGAAACATGGACGTCAAAGGTATGCCCGCCCCTGAAGCCGAGTTGGCCCCGTCGCCCAGGCTTTTCGTGCTCCCGCCACGCCACACCCCCGCGCTGCCGCCCGGGCCACCGATTCCGAGTGCGCTCCAGGCCGTCGGCTGGGCGAGGCGTCCGTTGCCGTTCCTCGAGCGCTGCAGCCATCGCTACGGCGAGGTCTTCACCCTGCGGGTGCGCCACGGCGGCACCTGGGTGGTGCTGTCCGACCCAGAGGACATCAAGCGGGTGTTCACCGCCGAGCCGCAGACCCTCGGCGTCGGCGAAGCGAACACGCTGCTCGCCCCGCTGCTTGGGCCGCGCTCGGTGATGCTGCTGGAGGAGCCCGAGCACATGCGGCGGCGCAGGCTGATGCTGCCACCGTTCCACGGCGCGCGCATGGAGGGCCACGCGGACATGCTCGCCGAGGTCGCACGCGCGCACATCCGACACTGGCCGGTCGGCGAGCCGTTCGAGCTGTGGCCGCGGATGCAGGCGATCACGCTCGAGGCGATCATGCGGGTGGTCTTCGGAGCGATCGACTCCGCATCGCTGCAGCGCCTGCGCGGGCTGTTGGGCGAGCTCACCGAGCGCATGAACGAGCGCCGCCGGCTGACGCCGACCGTCCTGCTCGGCCCGCGGCGGATGCTGCGCGAGCCCCGCTTCCGCGCGGTGATGGAGCTGATCGAGACAGGGGTGCTCGACGAGGTCGCGCGACGCCGCGAGGTGCAAGACGGCGACGACGACCGCGGCGGCGAGATCGTCTCGATGCTCAGCCGTGCCCGTTACGAGGACGGCTCGCCGATGACCCCGCAGGATCTGCGCGACGAACTCGTCACGCTGCTGCTCGACGGGCCCACCTCCACCTCGCTGGCGTGGGTCTTCGAGCGCCTGCTGCGACATCCGGACAAGCTCGCGCGCCTGCGCGAGGAGCTCGACGCCGGGACCGGGGAGCCCTATCTCGACGCCGTCGTCAAGGAGACGCTGCGGCTGTGCCCGCCGGTGCCGATCGTCGTGCGGCGGCTGCGCTCCCCGATGGCGCTCGGCGAGCACGTGGTGCCCGCAGGCGCGATGGTCGCCCCCTGTATCCACCTGATGCACCGCCGCGAGCACATCTACGAGCGGCCCCGCAGCTTCCTGCCCGAGCGATTCCTCGAGCGTGCCCCCGGCACCTACACGTGGATCCCATTCGGCGGCGGAGTGCGCCGCTGCCTGGCGGCGAGCTTCGCGCTGCTGGAGATGAGGAGAATCACCGCTGCGGTCCTGGACGAGGTCGAGCTGTGCGCCGTCGACCAGCGCTCGGAGCGCGTCAGCCGTAGCGCGATCGCCTTCAGCCCGGGCAGGAGTGGCCTCGTGATGGTGATCTGCAAGCGCTCGCGGCGGCGTTGCGGCGGCGTCCGTGCGGTGACCGCGGCACCCGTCGCCGGCGAGCTCGAGCCGCGGCGGGCCGCGAGCGCCGGGAGCGCGGCATGAGCCAGCGATGCGCCAGCGCCGGGAGCGCCGCCAGATGAGCGCCCGGGAAAACGGTGCTCGCTCGCCTTCGCTCACCCGCGCATGCGCCTGCGAGAGCGATCTGATCATCGTCGGGGCGGGCGCGAAGGCGAGCGCGATCGCCGCGAAGGTTCACGTGCTCAACCGTCTGGGCCTTGGACCCGTATCGCTGACGATCGTCGAGGCCACCGAACCCGCGGCCTCGTGGACGGGGCGCAACGGCATGACCTCAGGCGAGGAGCCGCTCGCGATCACTCCGATCAAGGACGTCGGCTTCCCGTATCAGAGCGCGGATGTCTTCGGCGCGGACGGCGAGCGGATCGACCGTGCGCTGATGCCCTTCAGCTGGCAGCAGCACCTGATCTCCGAGCGTCGCTACGCCCGCTGGGTCAACGCAGGCTCTCCCGCGATCGAGCATCGTGAATATGGCCGCTACATCGCCTGGGTGCTCGCGCAGGCGACCGAGGGCGTGCGGGTCGTCCACGGGCGCGTGACGCGCGTGCACCTCGACCGGGCCGCTCAACCGCAGTGGTCGCTCGACGTGCTCGAGCCCGAGGGCCAGAGTCGCCACCTCGCCGGCGCGCTGGTGCTGACGGGCCCCGGCGTGCATCGTCCGCTGCCCCACGACCCCGCGCGCGCGCCGCGGATCTTCCACTGCGACAGCCGCCGGGTCGACCTCGCGCGCATCCCGATCGACCAGAGCAGCGAGATCGCGATCGTCGGCGGCGGTGAGAGCGCGCTCAGCGCCGTTGCGTTCCTGCGCGAGTTCCGGCCCGACGCGCTGCTGAGCGTGTACACGCCCACGCTGCCGATGAGCCGCGGCGAGAGCTTCCTCGAGAACCGCGTGTTCTCGGACCCGGACGCGGTCGGCTGGGACTCGCTCGACCTGCGCACGCGCAGGGACTTCGTCAAGCACTGCGATCGCGGCGTGTTCGACGCCGGCAGCCTCGCGACCCTCGCCTATGACAGGCGTTGCCGCTTCGTCACCGGTCGCGTGTCGCACGTCGGCCCCGCGGGGCAAGAGCGCGGCGTGCAGCTCGACTACGAAGTTGCCGGGCAGATCGTCAGCGCTCGCCACGACTATGTCGTCAACTGCACGGGCTTCGACCTGCTCGAGCAGCTGCGCTCGCTGTTCGCGCCTGAGGAGCGCGCCGAGATCGAACGCCAGGTGGGCCAGCTGTGGGACCGTCCGCCGGGCGCCGAGGTCTCCCTGGGTCGTCACCTGGAGCTGCGCGGCATGGTCCCGCGACTCCACATCCCCGGGCTCGGCGCGCTGAGCCAGGGACCCGGCTTCGCCAACCTCGGCTGCCTGGGCCTGCTCGCCGACCGCGTGCTCGCGCCGCTGCTGGCGCCCCCCTCCGACTCCGACCAGGCCGGCGACCGGCGCCCGCCGGGCGCCCGTCGCTGCGAGGGGCGCCGCGCGGGCGCCTACCCCTGAGCGGTCGACCGAGACGATGTCACGCCGCTCAAAACGCCCGCCGAGCTCGCCGAGACCCAGGCCGAGCTCGCCGAGACCCACGCCTTCGACGGCAGCGCCCGCGCGCCCGCGCCGGCGCCCGCGCCGCGGGCTGCTGCTTGCCGGGGCCGGCTGCCTGCTCGCCCTCGTTGCCCTCGTCATCGTCCTCGCGACCTCGGGAGGGGGAGGCGAAGCGGCGCCCCAGCTGACCGGCTCGGGCTACCCGAACGGAGATTTTTCGAACGCCCGCGACGCCGGCGGATCGATCGACGCCGAATCGGTGTCACGCCTCGGCGTCGCCTGGACGTTGCCGCTGAGCGCAAAAAGCGCCTATGGGAGCTACTCGGCCAGCCCGGTCATCAGTAACGGAGTGATCTACTCCCAGGATCTCGCCTCCAACGTGCAGGCGATCGACCTTCACAGCGGCAAGGTCCTGTGGAGCAAGAGCTTCGAATCGCCAGATCAGGGTCCGAACGGGCTCGTGGTTGCCCAGGGCCGCGTCTACGGCGCCACCGCCACCTCTGCGTTCGCACTCGATCAGAAGACGGGCGCCCAGCTGTGGTCGGTGACGCTCGCGCGCAACCCGCACGAGGGCGTCGACATGGCGCCCGGCTACCACGACGGCATCGTCTACGTCGCGACCGTGCCGGGAAACAACGAAAAGTTCTACGGCGCGGGCGGCGTCGGCGTCCTGTGGGCGCTGCAGGCCTCGACGGGACGCAGGCTGTGGCACTTCGACACCGTGCCGGAAGGGCTGTGGGGACATCCGCAGGTCAACTCCGGCGGCGGGCTCTGGTACACGCCGGCCTTCGACAGCCACGGCTCGATGTACATCGGCGTCGCCAACCCGGCGCCGTTCCCCGGTACGGCGAGCGCCCCCTGGGGATCGAGCAGGCCCGGGCCCGATCTCTACACGGACTCGATCGTCAAGCTCGACGCGAGCACCGGCAAGCTCGAGTGGTACTACCAGCTCACGCCCCACGACCTGTATGACTGGGATCTGCAGGACCCGCCGATCCTGCTCGACCCGGGCGGCAGGGAAATGGTGATCGCCGCGGGCAAGTCCGGGATCGTGATCGCGCTCGACGCAGCCAGCGGCAAGCCGTTGTGGAAGCGGCCTGTGGGGGTCCACGACGGCCACGACCACGACTCGCTGTATGCGATGCGCGGCGAATACTCGAAGCTGCACCTGCCCGAGACCGTCTATCCAGGCCTGCTCGGCGGGGTAATCGCGCCGATGGCCAGCGACGGGTCGACGATCTTCGTCCCAGTCGTCAACCTGCCGGTCAAATTCACGAGCCAGACCGAACAGCAGGAAGGCCCCGGCGCGGGTGGGGAAGTGCTCGCCCTCGACGCCGCCACCGGCGCGGTGCGCTGGCACCAGACGCTGTCGGCGCCCGCGTTCGGCGCTGTGACGGTGGCCAACGACCTCGTGTTCGCGACCATCGCCAGCGGCACTCTCTACGCATTCGAAGCTGCCAGCGGCCACCTGCTGTGGGAAACCCAGCTGCCGGCGGGGACGAACACCGGCGTGGCGGTCCACGGCGACACGCTGATCGCGCCCGCGGGCCTGCCCCAGGGGTCGAGCCAGAGCGCCGAACTCGTCGCATACCGGCTCGGCGGCTCATCGAAGTAGCGCAGGCTCCGCTAACCGGCGCGACACTCGATCGGCGCCTCACCATGGCGCTTGATCGGGGCCGCGCGCCCCTGAGCGGTGGCCGAGCACGATGTGGGAAACAGCCCTTGCGCACACACGGGAGGCTCGACTACCGTGCAACACGCCAGGATTCCTGGCACACGAGGCAACTGTGGAAGGCGGCATGCCACAGGACGCCGAGGTCGCACTGGCGGCCGAAGTGGGGATCGGCCTCGAGCGTCGTGGCAGCCGCCGCCACGGCGCTCGGCGGCCCGGTTTTATCCCAAGTGTTTGATTCCAAGGCAATAGCTCGATAGAAATCATGTGATGCCGCAGTTCGAGGGCGTGTCGACAGGGGCGATGCGCGACCAGTTCGCGCGGAACCTGCGCGCGCATCGAGAACGCAAAGGGATCTCGCAGGAGCGCCTCGCGCGCATCTGCCGGCTCGACCGCACGGAGATCAGCTTGCTCGAGCGCTCCAAGCGCTCCCCGCGACTTGAGACGATCGCGCTGCTCGCCCGCGGCCTGCAGCTGGAGTCGGCCGGCGTCCTGCTCGAGGGCGTCATCTGACGCTCGGCTTCGCGGGCGACTGCGGGCGACCGATCACGGGCGAATACCGCTGCCATTGCGCTGGTATTCTCATACCATGCGCGTGTCAATTGATTCGGCGGGACGCGTCGTAATCCCCAAGTCCGTCCGAGACCGGTTGGGCTTCTCGCCCGAGCGGCCAGTGGAGCTCGAGGTCCTCGCCGATCGCCTCGAGCTCACGGTCCAGCACGAGAGCACGAGCGTGATCGAGGGGCCCAACGGCCCGGTCATCGGAGCGACGGGAAAGGCGCTCACCGACGCAGATGTCCGCAGCGCGCTCGAGGCGATACGCGAGGGTCGGTGAGCAGGACGCTCGCGGTCGACAGCAGCGTCGCCGTCGCCGCCCTGATCCTCGACCACGAGGCGCATGATTCCGCTGAGCAGGCCCTGGGTCTGTCGACGACGACCATCGCCCACGTGGCGGCCGAGACGTACAGCGTTCTCACGAGCCTTCCGCCGCCCCACCGCGTGAGTCCAGCCGCGGCCGCGGCGCTGCTCGATGCAAGGTTGCCACCCGCATACGTAACCCTCGCAGCGGAGCGCCACAGGTCGCTGCCGGGCCAGCTGGCTTCGCTGCGAGTGAGCGGAGGGGCCACCTACGACGCTCTGATCGCACTGACGGCTATCGAGCACGATCTCGAACTCGTCTCGCGCGACAGACGTGCCGTTCGAACCTACAGCGCGCTGGGCACCCCGGTCCAGCTGCTGACTGCCTGACGCGGGGGTACCGCTCGCCCGAACGTCGGGTTGCGAAAGCTCGGATAGCGCCGACTAATGGGAAACACCCGTAGCGCGCGCATGCTGGGGAGAATTACAGTTCAAGGCGCACAACTAGGGTCACCAGCATCAAGCTTGGGCGCCGTCCTACCTCTCCGACGACGCTCAAGGAGATCGGGCGTCCACCCGACGATGCCGGTCTCCGCGGGTGCCGAGCCAGACGTGGCACGGCGCCTGCGAAGGCCCTGGCGCTAGGCTCGACAGATGCCTGTGGATCCGGCACTCGCAACCTTCTCACCGCGCGTGCGCGACTGGTTTCAGCGCGCGTTTGAGGCTCCCACGCCAGCCCAGGCGCAGGCCTGGCCTGCGATTGCGCGCGGCGAGAACGTGCTGCTCTCCGCGCCAACTGGCTCCGGGAAGACGTTGGCGGCGTTCCTATGGGCGCTCGACCGCCTCGGCGCCGGCGCGACGGCGCCCGATCCCGCGGACGCGGGCGCGGCCAGCCCGATGCGCCCGACACGAGTCCTCTACGTCTCGCCGATGAAGGCGCTTGCATATGACATCGAGCGCAACCTGCGTACGCCGCTGCGGGGAATCGGAGCTGAGAACGTGCGGGTCGGCATCCGCACCGGGGACACCTCCCAGCGCGATCGCGCCGCGATGGCGCGCAATCCGCCGGACATCCTGATCACGACGCCGGAGTCGCTGTATCTGCTGCTCACCTCCCGTGCGCGCGAGACGCTGACGGGGGTGCAGGCGGTGATCGTCGATGAGATCCACGCAGTCGCGCACTCCAAGCGCGGCTCGCACCTCGCGCTGACGCTCGAGCGCCTGGACGCGCTGACTCGCGCGGCATCGGCAGCGCACGAGGCCGCGGCGCCCGAGCGCTCGGCCGACCGCGGCCCCCAGCGCATCGGCCTCAGCGCCACCCAGCGGCCGCTCGATGAGATCGGACGCTTCCTCGTCGGCGGGGGACGTGATGTCACGATCCTCGACGCGTCGACGCCAAAGCGGCTCGACCTGCGGATCGAGGTGCCGGTCGAGTCGATGGCCGAACCGGGAGCGGCCGCTCCGGGCGCCGGGGGCGACCCGCTCGAGCCGCTGACGGGCGGTGAGTCGACCAAGGGCTCGATCTGGCCGGCCATATATCCCGAGCTGCTGAGCGCCGTGCAGGAGCACAACTCGACGATCGTGTTCGTCAACAACCGCCGCGCCGCCGAGCGCGTCGCGCTGCGGTTGAACGAGCTCGCGGGGGCTGAGATCGCGCTCGCCCACCACGGCTCGCTCGCCCGCGAGGAGCGCCAGCGCGTCGAGGAGATGCTGAAGGCCGGAGAGCTGCCCTGTCTGGTGGCGACCAGCTCGCTGGAGCTTGGCATCGACATGGGAGCCGTCGACCTGGTGCTCCAGGTCGAGTCGCCGAAGTCGGTCGCACGGGGGCTGCAGCGCATCGGGCGCGCCGGACACGGCGTGGACGAGGTCAGCCGCGGGCGCATCTTCCCCAAGTACCGCGGCGATCTGCTCGAGTGCGCGGTCGTCTGCCGCCTGATGCGAGAAGGGG
The DNA here is from genome assembly GCA_963706765.1 of uncultured Solirubrobacterales bacterium. GTDB lineage: Bacteria > Actinomycetota > Thermoleophilia > Solirubrobacterales > Solirubrobacteraceae > Palsa-744. The sequence goes on from OY970168.1 coordinate 2,213,929, forward strand.
AGATCGAGCACACGGTGATCCCGCGCAACGCGCTCGACGTGCTCGCCCAGCAGATCGTGTCGATCGCGGCGAGCAGCGAGGGCGAGGGCGATGGGATGCCGGTCGATGAGCTGTATGCGCTCGTCACCCGCGCCCATCCCTACGCCACGCTGCCGCGTTCGCTGTTCGAGCGTGTGCTCGACATGCTCGACGGCCGCTATCCCTCTTCGGAGTTCGCCGAGCTGCGGGCGCGCATCGTCTGGGACCGTGTCGCGGGCGTCATCCGCCCGCGCCGCGGCGCGCGCCAGCTGGCGGTAGCCAACGCCGGCACGATCCCCGACCGGGGCCTGTATGCGGTGACGCTGCCCGACGGCCGCCGGGTCGGGGAGCTCGACGAGGAGATGGTCTACGAGGCGCGCCCCGGACAGGCGTTCCTGCTCGGCGCCTCGACCTGGCGGATCGAGGAGATCGACCGCGATCGGGTGATCGTCACGCCGGCGCCCGGGGTGCCCGGCGCGGTGCCCTTCTGGAAGGGCGATGCGCCGGGGCGCCCGCTCGAGCTCGGCGTCGCGATCGGCGCGTTCACGCGCTGGGCGATCGACCAGGATGAGCAGACGCTGGTGCGCGAGTACGACCTCGACGAGCGCGCCGCCGCAAACCTGCTCGAGTACCTGAGCTCACAGCAGGCCGCCACGCGCGTGCTGCCCAGCGACCGCACGATCGTGCTCGAGCGCTTTCGCGATGAGATCGGCGACTGGCGTGTGTGCCTGCTCTCGCCCTATGGCGCGCGCGTCCATGCGGCGTGGGGGCTGGCGCTGTCGGCGCGGGTGCGGGAGCGCTTCGGCTTCGAGCCCGACGCGCTGTGGTCTGACGATGGCGTGATCCTGCGCCTGCCGGACATCGACGACGAGCAGGGCGAGGAGCTGGGGTCGCTGGCGGAGCTCGTGTCGATCGATCCCGACGAGCTCGAGCTGCTCGTCACCGCCGAGCTCGGCTCATCGGCGCTGTTCGGCTCGCGATTTCGCGAGAGCGCGGCACGCGCGTTGCTGATCCCCCGGGCCTGGCCCGGGCGGCGCACGCCACTGTGGCAGCAGCGACTGAAGGCCCAGAGCCTGCTCGAGGTCGCGCGCCGCTACGAGGACTTCCCGATCGTGCTCGAGACCTACCGCGAGTGCCTGCGCGACGTGCTCGACCTGCCGGGCCTGCAGCGGCTGCTATGCGGGCTGCAGACGCGCGAGCTGTCGCTGGTCGAGGTCGAGACGCGGACTGCCTCCCCGTTTGCCTCCTCGTTGCTGTTCGACTACGTCGCCACCTACATGTACGAGGGCGACACGCCCGCCGCTGAGCGCCGCGCTGCGGCGCTGTCGCTCGATCGCGAGCTCCTGCGCGAGCTGCTCGGCTCCGAGGAGCTGCGCGAGCTGATCGAGCCGGAGGCGCTCGCGCAGGTCCTCGACGATCTGCAGCGGCGTTCGCCACGGACCCGCGCGACCGGAAGCGACGAGTTGCACGACCTGCTGCGTGGCCTCGGCGACCTCAGCGCGCGGGAGATTCGCGAGCGCGTGCTCGAGGGCATCGACGCGGGCGAGCTGACCGATCGCCTGCGCCGCGAACGGCGTGCTATCGCGCTGCGGATCGCTGGCGAGGAGCGCTACGTCGCCGCCGAGGAGGCGGGGCGCTGGCGCGACGGACTCGGAGCGGCTCCCCCGGCGGGGCTGCCCGACGCGTTCCTGGCCGATGCCACGGACCCGCTCAGCGAGATCGTCTCACGCTACGCCCGCACCCGCGGTCCGTTCACGAGCGCCGAGCTGCGCGCCCGCTACGGGATCGATCTGTCCGCCGTGCTGCGCGAGCTCGAGCTCGCGGGGCGGCTCGTACGCGGCCAGCTGCGCCCGCGGGCCGCGGCCTCGGACCCGGCGCAGCAGGGCGCCGAGCGGGCTTCGTCGAGCGCCGCGCAGCCCGCGGGCGCCTCGTCGCAGCCGGCTGGCGCGCCGCAGCGCGAAACGGACCTCGAATGGTGCGACGTCGAGGTCCTGCGCCGGCTGCGCCGAGCCTCGCTCGCTGCGCTTCGCAAGGAAATCGAGCCCGCCGCCCAGAACGCGCTCGCGGGGTTCATGCCCGCATGGCATGGCATCGATCGTCACGGCGCCCGCGGGGCCGGGGTCGAGCGCCTGCGCGAGGCGCTCGTGCCGCTGCAGGGCCTGGCGCTGCCGGCGGAGGTCTGGGAGCGCGAGGTGCTCCCCCGCCGCCTCGGCGCCTACTCGCCCGAGTGGCTCGACTCGCTGTGCGCCTCCGGCGAGCTGGTGTGGGTCGGCGCGGGCCCGCTCGGACGCTCGGGCCGCGTCGCGCTCTACTTCCGCGAGGACGCCGCGCTGATCGGGGCGCCCACGAGCGCCCCCGAGGACCTCGGCGCGGCGCTCGACGATCCGCTGCACGAGCAGCTGCGCTCGCGTCTGGGCCAGGGCCCCTGCTTCTTCGCCGATCTGCTCGCGGGCAGCGACGCGGCGCCGGTCGAGCTGCGCGAGGCGCTGTTCGATCTCGTGTGGGCGGGCGAGGTCACCAACGACGCCTGGGCTCCGTTGCGCGAAACCCAGCTCCTGCGCGCCGCCTCCACCGGCACCGAGCGGGGCGGGCTTCGGCTCGCGAGCGCGGGCCGCCCTCGCCCCGCTCCGGGACGCTCTCGCTTCGCCGCGCGGCGCGCCGGCGCGCGCGGCCGTACACCCGAGCACCCACCGGGGCGCTGGTCGCTCGCCGCGCCGATCTTCGCCGGCGCCGTCGGCGGTGGGGTCGGCGAGCGTGAGCGCAAACGGGCGTTGGCCGAGCTGCTGCTCGAGCGCCACGGCATCGTCACGCGCGAGCACGTGCTCGCCGAGCGGCTGCGAGGAGGCTTCGCGGGACTGTACGGAACCTTCTGCGAGCTCGAGACGCTCGGCGTGTGCCGCCGCGGCTATTTCATCGAGGGGCTCGGCGGCGCGCAGTTCGCGCTCCCCGGCGCGGTCGAGCGCCTGCGCGAGCACGCGAGTCGCGCGGCCTCCGAGACGCGGCTCACGACGCTCGTGCTCGGGGCCAGCGACCCGGCGCAGCCGTTCGGGGCGGTGCTGGCGTGGCCGCGCAGCGAGCACCACGCACGACGGCCCGCGCGAGTGCCCGGGGCATATGTGGTGCTCGTCGCCGGGGAGCCGGTGCTGTACGTGGAGCGTGGCGGTCGCGGCCTGCTGACGCTGGTGGACTCGGGCGCCGCGCACGAGCCCGTGCGTGCTGCGCTTGGCGCCCTCGCGGATGCGGTTCGCGCTGGCCGTGTGGGCCGGTTGTCGCTCGAGCGAATCGATGCCAATCCGGCGGTCGGCTCCGAGTGGGAGACACTGCTCGCAGAGTTCGGCTTTCGTGCAGGTCCGCGCCGTTTGACGCTCAGCGCCTGATCGGCACGCGCGAATACCGCGGTGAAGTGCCTCACAGCGGGCGTCTTTTCCCCGCTCATAGAGAACAATCCGATTATTGGATCTACGGAAAAGTGGGCAACTACTCGAATCCTTTTGTCCGTCAGACGTTCAGACCTAGCCCATTTGCTAGTCGAAAGTTCGATTCTTTCCTGATAGAAAGAACTCTGCTTTTGGTCTTGACCTTGACTACGTTCTCGGATGGTGGGGATGAGCGGAACGGAGAGAGAACTGAAGCCGCTGTACAGGCGACTGCCGCATGGCCCGCACGGCATGGGGCGCGAGAAGGTCGTACGCAACCAGCGTGCGCGCCTGCACGGCGCGATGATCGAGTCGGTGTCCGAGCGCGGATACCGGGCGACAACCGTCGCTCACCTGATCGGCTTGGCGGGTGTCTCGCGCCGCGCCTTCTACGAACACTTCTCCAACAAGGAAGACTGCTTCGTCGCGACCTACGACATAGTGGTCGCGCGCGGTCGAAAACGCGTGTTGGACGCATGGTCTTCCCAGCGCGGCTGGACCAACCGGCTGCACGGCGCGTGCAAAGGCTTCTTCGAGGACATCGTCGAGGGGCCAAAGGGCGCGCGGCTGGTGTTGATCGACTCGCTCGGCATCGGCGTGCGTGGACGCGAGCGGATGCATCTGTCGGGGTCGTTCTTCGAGCGGCTCACCGCAGCCGCCTTCCGAGCCGCGCCCGAGCACGGCGGTCCGCTGCCGGCGATCGCCTCACGGGCGACGATCGGCGGCATGCGCCAGATCGCCTTCGATCGCATGCGCGAAGGCCGCGTCGAGGAGCTGCGCAACCTCGCCGAGGACGCCGTCGACTGGATCGAGTCCTATCGCTCGCCCGCCAGCACGAGGCTGCAGGCGATCGCGCCCAGACGTCCGCCCAATATCCCGCTCGAGCCGGCTGCCTTCCTGACCACCGACGAGAAGCGCGCACGGCTGCTCGGCGCGGTCGTTCACCTGACGCTCGACGAGGGCTACTTCGGCCTCACCGACGCGCAGATCGCGCAGTTCGCCGGTGTCTCCACCGAGGCCTTCCACAAGCAGTTCCCCTCCAAGGAAAAGTGCTTCCTGGCAGTGGTCGACGAGTTCACCGTCGAAGCGCTCGAGGTCGTCGACCTGGCGATCGCCGGCGCGAGCAGCTGGGAGGACTCGGTGTACATCGGCCTGACGGCATTCATCGAGTACATGGTCGCCCACCTGGCGTTGCTGAGACTGGCGTTCGTCGACCTGTTCGAGGTCGGCCCAGGGATGATCGACCGCATGACCTCCTCGGTCGAGCAGGTCGTGGCGCACCTGATCGCCAAGGCGCCCGAGCCGCGCTGCGCGCCCAACGCGCTGCCGGAGTTCCTGAGCGGCGCGGTGTGGGACATCATCAGCACCCACGCCAGCCAGGACCGCATGCGCTACCTGCCGTGCCTGGTGGATCACCTCGCGTTCGTGATGCTCGCTCCATACGTGGATCCGCGCCTGACGATCATGACGATCGAAGGCCGCAGACGCGTGCAGGCGCGCGCCAGGCGCGCAGCATCGGCTTGAGGGGCCAGCGCCGCCCAAGCTGTCGGCCGAGAGCTCAGCCGATCGTGCACTGGGCGGCGCTGTAGCCGGCCGGGTCGGCGTCGCCGACGCCGTGGTGGCCCGCGCCGGTGGTGCGCGTCAGCTGATGAACCACGACCTTGCCCCGGCGCCACTGAAACGTGACGACGCCTCGCAGCGTGTAGGCGGAGGTCTGAGTGCTCGACATCAGCTGAAAGCTCGTGCCGCCCTGGCGCACGGTCTTGGCGGATCCGACCGATATGTAGCCGGAGTCGCCGTCGTGGGCGAGGCTTCCCCAGGTCCCGTCGCTCTTGCGGTACTGCAGCTGAAAGCGCATGTACATCGTGTCCCGAGCGTGACCGTCGCCCGGCATCGAGCCGCGGATTCCGACCGTGTCGCGCTGGTCGGATGGATTGCACACGTCGACGGTCGCCCACAGTTCGCGCGACTGTTCGAGCGAGTGCGTGGGAACCTGTGTGCTCACACCGGCCGCTGTGGCTCCGGCCGGCGCGCCCGCCGCCGGCGCGCCGCCGAGCAGCATCGCCCCGAGCAGCGCCCCCGTTGCGAGCGCACCCAGAACGCGCGTTTTGCGAACTGCCACCGACATTCCCCTGAAGTCCCCCATCACTGAGTGAAGATAGCGCCGGCGGGTCGTTGTGAGATCCGGTTAGGCTCGCCGCCGGGGTGTGATATCTCACTCGGTCGTGGCCGCGATGCGCTCAGCTGAGGTAGTGGAGCTGCTGGCGCGGGTCCGGGTGTTCTCGACGCTCGTCGCCGCTGACCTCGAGCGGATCGCAGAGCTCGCGGTGCCGCGCGAGTTTCAGCCCGGGGAGGTGGTGTTCCGTGAGGGCGACGCGAGCGACACCTGCTACGTCGTGCGCGACGGCCGCGCGCGTGCGGTGCGCGAGCATTCCGACGGGCGCGTGATCACGCTGGCGAACTTCGGTCCCGGCGACATCTTCGGCGAGCTCGCGCTGTTCGAGGACGAGCTCCGATCTGCCACCGTCGAGGCGGTCGAGCTCACCACGGTTGTCGCCGTGCTGGGTCCCGACATGCGCCGGCTGATGACCCAGCACCCCGAGATCTCCACGCGCCTGGTGATCGCGCTCGGCAGACGCCTGCGCGAGACCAACGAGCGCCTCTCGCGTCAGAGCTTCCAGACGGTCCAGAGCCGCGTCGCGGCGGTGCTGCTCGAGCTGGTCGCCGCGGGCGAGGGCGCCGCGAACGAGGGCGCGCGGAGTGGTGGCGCCGCGCACGGCGGTGCTGCTCACGGCGGGGGAAGCGGCGGCGACGGGCGCGACGGCGACGGGCGCGACGGCGTGGCGGGTGACCGGGTGGCAGGCGACGAGGACGTGCTCGTGACTGCAACCCAAGCCGATCTCGCGCAGCTGGCCGGCTCCTCGCGCGAGTCCGCGAGCCGCTTCCTGGCGGTGCTCGAGCGCGCGGGGGTCATCTCTCAGGGCCGGGGACGGCTCGTGGTACACGACGTCGGGGCGCTGCAGCGGTATGTGTTCTGAGCACCTGCGGCGCCCATTCATCGCATGCCGGCGGCGACGGGTGGTAGCGGGACGCGTCCCTCGCAGGGACTGGCTGCCCGACTCGCCCGCGCGGGCCACAGATGTATGGGCTCGAATGTCGTGAGCCCCGAGGACGCAGCCGCAGGGCCTGGCCCGCGAGGCCGACGGGGTGGCGGTAAGCGTGGCGCGGGTGCGGCGCGCGCCAAGGGATCGCGCCGCGGTCGACGTGAGGTGTCTGCGGGCGGGGTGGTGGTGCGCGGAGACCCGGGTAGCGAGGAGGTGGTGGCGATCGTGCCCGTCCGTCGCGCAGTCGATGGCTCGCGCGTGCTCGGCCTGCCGAAGGGGCACGTCGACCCCGGCGAGACTCCGCTGCAGGCGGCCACGCGCGAGGTCCGTGAGGAGACGGGCCTGGTCGCCGAGCCGGTCGCAGATCTTGGCGAGGTGCGCTACTGGTACCGGCGCGATGGTCGCTCGATCGGCAAGTCGGTCACGTTCTATCTGTTCCGCTTCGTCAGCGGCGACACCGAGGACCACGACCACGAGATCGAGCATGCGCGCTGGCTGGACCTGCGCGAGGCCAGGACGGAGCTCACCTACGAGGGGGAGCGGGGCATGATCGAGCGCGCCCTCGCGCACCTGCAGGAGGGTGCCCAGGGAGGGGCATCGCATTGAGGTAGCCTGCCGTCCGTGCAGGTGCTCAACTTCTACTCGACGATCTTCGCCGACGAGCTCAAGCGGGGCCGGAAGACCGCCACGATCCGGCTCGGCGACAAGTCGGGCAAGTACCGCAAGAACCAGTCCGTGCTCGTGACGATCGGCTACCAGTACTCGCCTCGCGAACGGATCTTCGAGGCGGTGATCGACCAGGTCGAGGTGATGAAGGTCGCCGACCTCTCGCCGCGCGACATCAAGCACGACAACCCCGAGTTCCGTCGTCACGAGGAGCTGATCAGCTTCCTCGAGCAGATCTATGGCCGCAAGGTCTCGATGGACGACACCGTGACCGTGGTCCGCTTTTCGCAGATTGTCGACAATCCTTCGGGATTCACAGAGGCCATCAAGGGCTTCGGCGGCACCCAGAACTGACGCCGGCCGGCCCCGGCGGCGGGGGAATTGAGAAATTTCTGTGGCGAGGCCCCGGTCGGGCGCTATTTCCTTATATATTGCTGGTGGTTGGCACTCCCACCCCGTGAGTGCCAGCGTCCTGAAGGCTGCTGAAGCACCCCTGAGGCACTTCGCAACCGTGAAGCGTTCCCAACTAGCGGAGGTTCTTTCGATATGAAGCTCAAGCCCCTGGGCGATCGGCTGATCGTGCGGGCGATCGAGGAGGAGGAGACCACGGCAAGCGGCCTCGTCCTGCCCGACACCGCCAAGGAGAAGCCACAGAAGGGCAAGGTCGTCGCGGTCGGCGACGGTCGTATGGAAGACGGCAAGCGAGTCCCGCTCGACGTCTCTGACGGCGACGAGGTCCTGTACAGCAAGTACGGCGGCACCGAGATCAAGATCGACGGCGAGGACCTGCTCGTGCTGCGTGAGTCAGACGTCCTCGCGAAGGTCGCTTAGCGACGGTCTCGCAGGCCAAGGCAACAACTTTCAAGCGGCGGGGCCTGAGCCTCGCGAAGGAGAACAAGGAACATGGGACACAAGGAGCTCAAGTACGACTCGGACGCGCGCAAGGCGCTCGAGTCGGGCGTTGACGCGGTAGCGAACGCGGTCAAGGTCACGCTCGGCCCGAAGGGTCGCTACGTCGTGCTCGATAAGAAATTCGGAGCGCCCACGATCACCAACGACGGCGTCACGATCGCACGCGAGATCGAGGTCGAGGACGTGTTCGAAAACCAGGGCGCACAGCTGGTGCGTGAGGTCGCCACCGCGACCAACGACGTCGCCGGCGATGGCACCACCACGGCCACGGTCCTGGCCCAGGCGATCGTTCGCCAGGGCCTGAAGAACGTCGCCGCAGGAGCCAACCCGCTGGCGCTCAAGCGCGGCATCGAGAAGGTGGTGGACGAAGTGGTGTCCAACATCGCCTCGCAGTCCAAGGAGGTCTCCGGCAAGGAGCAGATCGCGCGTGTGGCGACGATCTCGGCCGGCGACGAGGAGATCGGCGACGTGATCGCCGACGCGATCGAGAAGGTCGGCAAGGACGGCGTGGTCAACGTCGAGGAGGGCCAGACGTTCGGCATGGACCTCGAGTTCACCGAGGGCATGCAGTTTGACAAGGGCTATATCTCGCCCTACATGGTCACCGACCAGGACCGCATGGAGGCGACCCTGGAGGACCCCTACATCCTGATCGCCAACCAGAAGATCGGCTCCGTGCGCGACGTGCTGCCCGTGCTCGAGCAGGTGATCCAGAGCGGCAAGCCGCTGCTGATCATCGCCGAGGACGTCGAGGGCGAGTCGCTGGCGACGCTGGTCGTCAACAAGCTGCGCGGCACCTTCACCGGTGTGGCCGTGAAGGCGCCGGGCTTCGGCGATCGGCGCAAGCGCATGCTCGAGGACATCGCGATCCTCACCAAGGGCGAGGTGATCACCGAGGAGATGGGGCTCAAGCTCGAGAACACCCAGGTCTCGCAGCTCGGACGCGCCCGTCGCGTGGTGGTCGCAAAGGACAACACGACGATCGTCGACGGCGCAGGTGACGCCGCTGCGATCAAGGGCCGGATCAACCAGATCAAAGCCGAAATCGAGAACACCGACTCCGACTTCGATCGCGAGAAGCTGCAGGAGAGGCTCGCGAAGCTCTCCGGCGGCGTGGCGGTCGTGAAGGTCGGCGCTGCCACCGAGACCGAGATGAAGGAGAAGAAGCACCGCGTCGAGGACGCGCTGCAGGCCACCCGCGCGGCGCTCGAGGAGGGCATCGTCCCGGGCGGCGGCGTGGCGCTGCTGCAGGCCGCGGGCGCGGTCTCGAACAACGGCACCAGCGAGGACGACGAGAAGACGGGCGGGCGCATCGTGTTGCGGGCGCTCGAGGAGCCGCTCCGTCAGATCGCCGAGAACGCCGGTCTCGAGGGTTCGGTCGTCGTCAACGACGTCCGCAAGGCCAAGAAAGGACATGGCCTGAACGCCGCCACCAACGAGATCGTCGATCTCGTTGCGGCGGGCATCATCGACCCCGCGATGGTGACGCGCTCGGCGCTTCAGAACGCCGCGTCGATCGCCAAGAACATCCTCACGACAGAGGCGATCGTCGCCGAAGTTCCCGACAAGGAACCGGCGATGCCGGGCGGCGGTGGCATGCCCGACATGGGCGGGATGATGTAGCGACCGCATTCCAGCTGCCGCGCGGCGCGCGCCTCTCCCGGCGCGCGCGTGGCAGCGATCCGCTTAGCGCGAGCCTTCTGACTGGAGGCTCGCGCCGGGCGGCCGATGTTGAGGGCAGAGGGCTCGGCAAGGATGCCGGGCTCTCCGTTCGTTCAGCTCCCGCGGACCTCGGCCAGCGAGCGCGGCACGGGCTCTCCGTTCGTTCAGCTCGCGCCGGCCTCGGCCACCGAGCGGGGCGGGTGCCCGATGTACTTGGCGGTCGGACGGATCAGCTTGCCTTCGCGCTTCTGCTCGAGGATGTGGGCCGACCATCCGGCCACACGCGCGCAGGTGAACATCGGCGTGAACAGCTCCGGCGGCACTTCGGCGAGGTCCAGTATCACCGCCGACCAGAACTCGACGTTGGTCGCGAGCACGCGGTCGGGCCTGCGGGCCTGCAGCTCGGCGAGTGCGGCCTGCTCGAGCGCCTCGGCGGCCTGAAAGCGCGGCGAGCCCAGTTCGCTGCAGGTGCGCCGCAGCACGCGTGCGCGTGGGTCTTCGGCGCGGTAGACCCGGTGTCCGAAGCCCATCAGCCGCTCGCCGCGGTCCAGCGCCGCCTTGACCCAGGCCTCGGCGTCGCCCGAGCGTTCGACTTCATCGAGCATCTTCAGCACCCGCGAGGGCGCCCCTCCGTGCAGCGGACCCGACAGCGCGCCCACCGCCCCTGAGAGCGCGGCGGCGCAGTCGGCGCCCGTCGAGGCAACCACGCGCGCGGTGAACGTCGAGGCGTTGACGCCATGCTCGGCGGCCGAGATCCAGTACGCGTCGATCGCCTTCGTGTGCTCGGGCTTGGCTTCGCCGCGCCAGCGGATCAGGAAGCGCTCGGGAATCGAGCGACCGGTGTCGACCTGCTCCTGCGGGACCGGCGGCTGGCCGGCGCCGCGGGCTGACTGGGCCACGAATGAAAGCGCCATCACCGAGGCGCGCGCGAGGTTGTCACGGGCCTGCTCGTCGGAGATGTCGATCAGCTGCCCGAAGCCCCACTCCGGAGCGAGCATCGCGAGCGCCGCCTGGACGTCGACGCGGGGATCGCCGGAGCGCACGGTCAGCATATGCGGTTCTGCCGGCGGCAGCCCCGGTTCGAAGCGGTCGTCGACCAGCAGGCCCCAGACCTGCTCGTAGGGGACCGTCCCCACGAGGTCCTCGATGTCTACGCCGCGGTAGCGCAGCGCGCCACCCGCTTTGTCGGGCTCTGCGATCTCGGTGGCGAAGGCGACTACGCCTTCGAGGCCTCCCTGGACCTCCGCTGGTGTCTGAACCGCGCTCATGGCACTCGCTTTCTGGGCTCGATGCTTGCCGGGTGGCTGCCTTGTGGGCAGGCGCACATCGTCGCAGGAATGCCGACGGCACGGTCCCGCGCGCGGACCCGTGATTGCGCTGTAGGCTGCCGCGGACGGGCCTTTCGGGCTCGCGCCCACGGGAGTGAGGAGGAGCGGTGACGGACAGCGATCTGATGTTCCGCCCGGCCGGCGAGCTCGCCGCGATGGTGCGCTCGGGCGAGTGCTCGTCGCGCGAGCTCGTCGAGGTGTCGCTGCGACGCATCGAGGAGCTCAACCCGAAGCTCAATGCGTTCGTCCAGATCGATGCCGAGCGCGCGCTGGCGAGCGCCGAGGAGATCGGTGCCGGCGACCCACGCCCGTTCGCGGGCGTTCCGATCGCGATCAAGAACAACCGCGCCGTCAATGGCCTGCGGCTGACCTACGGCTGCGAGCTGATGAGGGACTTCGTGGTCGACTACGACCACAATGTCACCCGCCGCCTGCGCGACGCGGGCTTTGTGATCGTCGGCTCAACGACGCTGCCCGAGTACGGGATCCTTCCGGTCAGCGAGGCGCAGATCTTCGGCCCGACGCGCAATCCCTGGGACCTGGAACGCACGCCGGGGGGCTCCTCGGGTGGCGCAGCCGCGGCGGTGGCCTCGGGCATGGTGCCGGTCGCGCACGGCAACGACGGCGGGGGCTCGGTGCGGATTCCCGCGTCCTGCTGCGGGCTCGTCGGCCTGAAGCCCTCACGCGGGCGCATCTCGCCGGCGCCCGAGCTGGGCGACTCCTCGCTCGGGATCGATGGGGTTCTCACCCGCACGGTCGCCGAGACCGCCGAGATCCTCGATGTCCTCGCCGGCTATGAGCTCGGGGACGCGACCTGGGCGCCGCCGCCGGTCGAGCCGTTCGCGGCGGCGGCCGTGCGAGACCCGGGCCGGATGCGGATCGCCGTGACGAGCCTGCCCCCTGTCCTGGACGCGACGGTCGACCCGATCTGCGAGCGCGCGGTCGCAGACGCGGCGGAGCTGCTTCGCTCGCTCGGTCACGACGTCCAGGAGGTCGATCCGCCGTGGCGGATCGAGGGCGTTCAGGAACTGTTCGCGGCCGTGTTCTGCACCCAGATCTCGCTGTCGATCGCCTACTCCGGCAACGTCGCCGGGCGCGAGGTCACGCAGGACTGCGTGGAGCCGATGAGCTGGGCGATCTACTCGATGGTGCAGAACATGAGCGCGCTTCAGGGCGTTGGCGCGGGCGTGCGCCTGCAGGCGTTCGCCCGCGGCCTGATCGGCTTCCTCGAGCCCTACGACATGCTGCTGACGCCGGGGCTGGCGCAACGGCCGCTGCCGATCGGAACGCTCGACACGGCGGCGCCCGATCCGATGTCGACGTTCACACGTTCGGGCCATTTCACCCCTTTCACGCCGATCTTCAACGCGAGCGGTCAGCCGGCGATCTCGTTGCCGCTGTTTCAGGGTGAGGACGGCCTGCCGCTGAGCGTGCAGCTCGCCGCGCGTCCTGCGGGCGAGGCATCGTTGCTGGCGCTGGCGGCGCAGCTGGAAGAGGCGCACCCGTGGACCGCGAGGCGCCCGGCGCTCGATCCGCTGCAGGCCGGCGCGCGCGGCTGAGGACGGGCTCGGCTCCGAACTCAGCGTGGGCCCGGCTCCCAAGCGAGTCGCCCGCTGTCGGCGCGCTCGTGCGCGGCTCGCGACGACCATCGTCTGCTAGGATCGAGCGCGCCTGAGTAGCGGGGGTGAACGGAGACCGGGAGATGGCAGGCGGCGTCAGGATGACGTGGAGGGTGAAGACGGTTGGCTTGCTCGTCATCGCAGGCCTCGTGTCGCTTGCGCTCGCGAGCGCTGCGTTTGCCAGCTCGCCCGGGCATGCGGGGCTCGAAGAAGGCACCGGCCGCCAGCTCATGGCGCCGTTGGGCAGCTCCTCGGTGACGAATGTCTCGGCCAGCGCTGATACGAGCTCAGCCGGGGCGACGCGCGTGGCTTATCAGGTTGGTTTCACCGCCACACACGGGCTCGAAGCCGCCGAAGGCTTCATCCAGGTGACCGGCCCGTCCGGCTCGACGTTCTCTTCGAGTCGCTCGCGCTATGGGCTGATCGATGGCTCCAACCGGGAGATCGCCGCGTCCGTCACGGTGAACCCGGGCGGCGCCGGGGAAAACGTGGTCGATGTCGTCGTGCCGTTCACCGTCACCGCCGGTGACAAAGTCGAACTGCAGGCTTTCGAAGTCTCAAACCCAAGCTCGAAAAGCGCCTCGGCGACGCTTTCGGTCGCGACCTCGAGCGACACCGCGGCCGTGTCGAAGTCGTTCCCGATCGGCTCGCCGACGACCGTGGGCGAACTTTCGGTGGCCGCCACGAGCTCCTCCGCGGGCGCCGCCGACGTGCGCTACCAGGCGACCTTCATCGCCGCCTCGGGCGTCAGCAACGGCAACCCTGAGTACTTCGACGAAGGCCCGGGATTCATCCAGCTGAAGGGTCCGGCCGGGTCGGTGTTCTCGAGCAGCCGCACCCGCTATGCGGTGATCGACGGCTCAAACGGCGAAATCCCGCAGAGCGTCACGGTGAATCCAGGCGGCGCTGGGGAAAACGTCGTCGACGTGTTCCTGCCTGGGGGCGCGCCGATCGCGGCGGGCGACAAAGTCGAAGTGCTGGCCTTCGAAGTCAAGAATCCAGGCTCCAAAGGGGCGGCGAAATTCGCCCTCTCGACCTCCTCGGACGTGACCGAAGCTTCGAAGTCCTTCCCGATCGCCGCCGCCAGCGCGATCAGCGAACTGAGCGCGAGCGCGAGCAGCGCGTCGGCTGGCGCGACGGACGTGCGCTATCAGGCGAACTTCAAGGCGACCAGCGCGATCACCAGCGGAAACCCCAGGTACTTCGACGAAGGCCCGGGATTCATCCAGCTGAAGGGTCCGGCCGGGTCGGTGTTCTCGAGCAGCCGCACCCGCTATGAGGTGATCGACGGCTCAAACGGCGACATCCCGCAGAGCGTCACGGTGAATCCAGGCGGCGCTGGGGAAAACGTCGTCGACGTGTTCCTGCCTGGGGGCGTGCCGATCGCGGCGGGGGACAAAGTCGAAGTGGTTGCCTTCGAAGTCAAGAACCCGAGCTCGGCGAACTCGGGCGCGAGCTTCTCGCTGTCGACCTCCTCGGACGTGACCGAAGCTTCGAAGTCCTTCCCGATCGCCGCCGCCAGCGCGATCAGCGAACTGAGCGCGAGCGCGAGCAGCGCGTCGGCTGGCGCGACGGACGTGCGCTATCAGGCGAACTTCAAGGCGACCAGCGCGATCACCAGCGGAAACCCCAGGTACTTCGACGAAGGCCCGGGATTCATCCAGCTGAAGGGTCCGGCCGGGTCGGTGTTCTCGAGCAGCCGCACCCGCTATGAGGTGATCGACGGCTCAAACGGCGACATCCCGCAGAGCGTCACGGTGAATCCAGGCGGCGCTGGGGAAAACGTCGTCGACGTGTTCCTGCCTGGGGGCGTGCCGATCGCGGCGGGCGACAAAGTCGAAGTGCTGGCCTTCGAAGTCAAGAACCCGGGCTCGGCGAACTCGGGCGCGAAATTCGCCCTCTCGACCTCCTCGGACGTGACCGAAGCTTCGAAGTCCTTCCCGATCGCCGCCGCCAGCGCGATCAGCGAACTGAGCGCGAGCGCGAACACGACCTCGGCCGGAGCCACAGACGTGCGCTATCAGGCCAACTTCAAGGCGACGAATGCGATCACCAACGGCAACCCTGAGTACTTCGACGAAGGCCCGGGATTCATCCAGCTGAAGGGTCCGGCCGGGTCGGTGTTCTCGAGCAGCCGCACCCGCTATGCGGTGATCGACGGCTCAAACAGCGAAATCCCGCAGAGCGTCACGGTGAATCCGGGCGGCGCCGGGGAAGACGTCGTCGACGTGTTCGAGCCCGGCGGCTTCTCGGTCGCTCCAGGCGACAAAGTCGAAGTGCTGGCCTTTGAAGTCAAGAACCCGGGCTCGGCGAACTCGGGGGCGAGCTTCTCGCTCTCGACCTCCTCGGATGTGACTGAAGTCTCAAAGCCGCTGGCGATCGGCGCCGCGACCGCGATCAGCGAAGTCCGGGTTGGCGCCAACTCGACCTCGGCGGGAGCCACGGACGTGCGCTACCAGGCGAACTTCAGAGCCACGAGCGCGATCACAAACGGCAACCCGAGGTACTTCGACGAAGCGCCCGGCTTCATCCAGCTGAGGGCTCCGGCTGGCGTGGTGTTCTCGAGCAATCGTGGCTTCTACGCGTTTGTGGACGGCTCGAGCGCCTCGACACCGATCAGCGTCATCGTGAGCCCGAGTGGCGCAGGCGAAAACGTCGTCGACGCGTTCCTCCCGAACGGCTTCTCGATCGCAGCGGGAGACAAAGTCGAACTGCAGGCTTATGGCGTCAAGAATCCCGCCACGAAAAGCTCCTCGGCGAAATTCGCGCTCTCGACGTCCTCGGACATCACCGAAGTCACCGGCTCGCTGCCAATCGGCGCAAGCACGGGCGTCGGCGAACTGACCTCGGGTCTGTTCAACGGAACCTATACCGAGCAGTTCCTCGCGACCTCGGGCGTCTCGGCGGGCAACCCGCAGTTCTTCGACGAAGGCCCAGGCTTCGTGACTTTCACCGCACCCAGTGGCACGACCCTGCCGACGCAGCCCAGCGATTACCAGTTCGCGCTCAGCAGTGTCTCCTCGGGCAGCAGCCACTTCAACGCGGCCAGCGTGCAGGTGACTGGCCAAACGGCGACGATCGTCCCTGGCGGCTCGATCGGGGGAGGCAACCAGGTCGATCTGCAGATCGCCGGAGTTGGCAAACCGGTCGCGGGGCAGGTGCAGCTCGCGACGTCGTCGGACACGAACAGGGTCAGCGCGTCGACCACGGTCCTGGCTCCGCTCTCCGGGACGGTGCGCTTCGAAGGCGGTGGCGTCGGCGGGGCAAGCGTCCAGGCGTGCCCGACGGCGGGCGGCTCGTGCTTCACCACGGTCTCGGGCTCGAGCGGAGAATTCACGTTCGGCGTATCTCCGGTGGCGGGCACCACCTACTCCCTCACCGCAAGCCCGCCGCCGTTCGGTGTGCACGCTGCTGAGGGGCATCTGGCGCCGCTGACGATCCCCGGCCCCGAAGGGCTGACGGGCATCGACTTCGAGCTCCCCGCGCCGCCGGTGATCGCGAAAGGTCTGACGATCGTCAATCCGAATGGCGTCGAAGAGAACTCCTCGACGCCGAATCCCGTCACGTACTGGGGGCAGCCGTACGAGCTGCAGCTCGAACCGAGCCTGTTCCCCCACAAAGGCACGGTCGTGGTCACCCAGGTCGTGATGCACGGAACCAACGGCAACACCGGGGAACCGATGACCAGGGTCGTCGATGTCGGCGGCAGCATCGGCGGAAACCCGGTCGGGATCACGCTCGGCAACTTGCCGCTGACGGTCACGATTCCGGCGCTTCAGCCGATGCACGGCGAGGTCCACACGAGCGTCAACTATCGCTTCTTCCCGAGCGGCGGGCCGGTCCCGACCGCCGGCGTGTCGAGCGCCCAGATCCTGTCCGAGGTCTACCCGCCCGCAAAAGGCGGCGAAGTCCCGACCGATCCGCTGCCTGCGTATTTCGTCAACTACGGCGACCCCGCCGGGATCACGATCGGACCGGGCGAAATAATCGGCCCCGACGCGAGCGAGTTCGAAATCGTGCCGCTGAAATCCTTCGGCGTGCCCCCGGGGACGCGCGATTGCGGCTTCGCATCCGAAGAACTGAATGAAGTCTTCACCGGGACGCCGGCGAGCCCACCGCCGGGCACCGAGTGCGGGATGGCAGTCAAGTTCACTCCTCCCGAACACTCGCACCGGATCTACTACTACGCGACGCTTGAGGCCACCGCGAGCGACAAAGGCCTGTCGCCGAACCAGATCTCGGTGGCGCTGGTCGGCTGCGACTCACGCGTCGCGGAAGCGGCGAACGCGGTCACGGGCATCAGCTCCTGCGGGCCGACCCTCGAAGAAGAAAACCGCGAAGAAGCCCTGAACAAAGAAATCGAAATCCTCGAAGAAGAACTGAACCAAAATCCCTCGCCGCAGGAACGCAAACGGATCGAAGAAGAACTGGAAGAACGCGAACACGAACTGGAAGAAGTCAAGAAAGACAAAGAATCCGAAGGCGAAGGGGAAAACGGGACCGCGGGCGGTGGCGAACACTACAGCGACCCCAGCGGCACGGTGTACGCGAAAACCGAACACGGCCCGGTCCCGCTCTCGGGCGCGACCGTGACGCTGCAGGAGTCCTACTCCGCCAGCGGACCGTTCGAACAGGTTCCCAACGGCAGCGTCGTGATGTCACCTTCCAACCGCGTCAACCCCGACAGCACGACCGCGGAAGGCGGTTTCGGCTGGGACGTGCTCGGCGGCTTCTATGAGGTCAGCGCCAGCGAGGAAGGCTGTAACACCGAAACCACCTCGACGCTCACGATCCCGCCGCCGATCACGGGGCTCGAACTGACGCTCACATGCGCCAAACCACCCACGCTGAGCGCGACGCAGACGAGCGTGTCCTCCTCCGGCTCGCCCTCGACCTACGGGGAACCGGTCACCTTCACCGCCACCGTCAGCAACGGCACCGGCCCGACCGGCAGCGTTACGTTCTCGAGCGGCGACGAAGTGATCGGCAGCGGCGTGCTGCAGGGTGGTTCCGCGAGCTTCACGACCTCGGCCCTCGCTGTCGGCGAACACTCGATCACCGCCTCCTACGGCGGCGACGGCGCGAATCAGGCGAGCAGCTCCGCCCCGATCACCCAGAAGATCGAAGGCGGCAGCGGTGTGAACGCCGCTCCCCCTGAAATCGGACGCTGCGTGAAACTCGCGACCAAGACGGGCAAGTTCGCAAACGCGACCTGCAAGACCGAAAAGTCCGGCGGCAGCTATGAATGGTCCCCGGGCGCACTCGAGGCGAAGTTCACGCTCACGGGCGGCAAAACGACGCTCGAAGCGCTCGGACGGGCGATCAAGCTCGAATGCAGCGCCGCGAGTGGCAGTGGCGAATACAGCGGCGACCGGGGCGTCGCCCAGGTGCTGATCACGCTGAGCGGCTGTCAGGCCGCGGGCTCGGCCTGCTCCAGCGAAGGCGCGGGCGCCGGGGAAATCAAGGCCCGCCCACTCGAAGGCTCGCTCGGCTGGGAAAGCAAAGCCAAAAAGAAGGTCGCGCTCGATTTGATCGCGGCCGGCGGCGGCTCGCTGGTGAGCGCCAAATGCGGCAGCTCCACGCTCGCGGTGAAGGGCTCGGTGATCGTGCCCGTCAAGGCGGGCAAGATGTCCCAGACGACCGCGCTGAAATTCAAGGCGTCCAAAGGCAGACAGAAACCCGAACACTTCGAAGGCGAAGCCAACGACGTGCTCGAAGCCTCGCTCGGCTCCGTCGGCTTCACCCAGTCCGGCCTCACCGCTGCGCTCACGCTGTCGAGCGAAGAATCGCTCGAGATCAGCGCGGTCGTCTAACCGGCGCCCAGCACGGCGGCCATCGGCTTCGGCGCCACCCCGAGCGCCTGCGCGTCGGCATCGGCGTCGCGGGCGATCAGCGAGCACTGCATCAGCTCCGCTTCGTCCCAGGTCGCGAACGCGCGCTCGGTGCCGACGGTCGCCTCGAGCAGTCGCAGCGCGCGCGAGACGACGGGCGTCGGCAGCGGCAGCAACGGGCGTGGCTGCTCGATCGAGTCGAGCACCAGCCGCACGATCTCCGCGTGGGTCAGCGTCTGCGGGCCCGCGAGCTCATAGCGCCTGCGCGCGCTCGCGTCGGTGCCCAGCGCGGCGAGGATGCAGGCGGCGGCATCCTCGGCCCAGATCGGCTGGTAGCGGCTGTGGCCACTGCCGGGGAGGGGCATCACGGGCGCCAGCGCCATCCGCGCCAGCAACGTCAGCCAGCGGTCGCCCGGTGCGTAGATGATCGATGGCGCGAACACCGTCCAGTCGAGCTCGGTCTCGCAGACCGCCTGCTCGGCCAGCGCCTTTGCGCGGTGAAAGCGTGTGCGGTGGTGCGTGGAGGCATCGAGCGTCGAGAAGAACACGAATCGCCGGGCCCCTGCGCGCTGGGCGGCGCGCACGACGCGCCAGGTTGCGATCCCGTTGAGCTCCTCGATCGAGCCCCGTGGCTGGTCGCGGATCGTGGCGGCGAGGTGCACGACCGTGTCGACCCCACGCAGGGCGTTGCGAAACGAGCGCGGATCGGTCAGATCGCCGAGGGCGATCTGCACCCGCACCCGCCAGGGGCCGAGGCGGCGGGGATCGCGCACGAGACAGCGCACCTGCACTTCATCGTCGACGAGCCGGCGCAGCAGCGCCGATCCCACCTGGCCGGTCGCGCCGGTCAACAGCAGCATGGCTTCGTACAATAGGCTCTTCGAAACTCGAGATCAGCCCTGAACACGACCCAGAGAGACGCGAATGGCCTACGTGATCGCCGAGCCGTGTATCGGCACCAAGGACAACTCCTGCGTCGAGGTATGCCCGGTGGACTGCATACACCCGACGCCCGACGAGCCCGGCTACGACGCCGCGGAGATGCTCTATATCGATCCCGAGGAGTGCATCGACTGCGACGCGTGCGTCGAGGCGTGTCCCGTGGACGCATGCTTCGCTGAGGACCAGCTCCCCGAGGAGTGGCAGAAGTACGCGCAGGTGAACAGCGACTACTTCGCCAACGCCAAGTAGTCGCTGCTCTTGGGCACAGGACGGGGGTAGGGGGAGCTTCTTCCAGAGCGGTGTATCACCATTGCTATACACGCTTCAGAAAACACAGCACGACACCCCACCCTCGACGTGCCCGCGCTCGCAACCGCGGGCTTCGCGCACCCTGGTCTCGCGCTCGCGGCCTCAGGCGACAGGCTGGCGGCCGTACAGTACGTCTCGCACGGGTACCTCGCCGACCGCTGACTGGATCAACTCGCGCATGCGCTCTGACTCGAAGCGGTGCGACTGGGGCGCGAGCGGGTTGATCGTGATCGCGCGCAGCTCGATTCCTCGCAGCACCTCGATTGCGATCCCCTGGCGCCGATACCAGCCCGGCCCGTGGCGTGAGAGGAACACCTTCGTGGGATCGGAGACGACGATCCGAAGCGGGCGCCCGGCACGTTCGCGCCGCGCTTCGAGCAGGCCCTCGAGGAAGCGCTCGCTCAGCGAGCCCTCGACCCGCAGCGTCTCGGCGCGCGGGCGCTCGCGCAGCAGCGCCGCGATCTGAGCGGGCTCGGCGCCCAGCACCAGCGCCCGCGCGAGCGTCAGGCGGGAGCCGTCGGCCTCCTCGGACGGGGTCGCGACGCTCTCGGGGCTCGCCGGGGGCAGGCGCACCAGCTCGACGGCGTCGAGCGTGAGCTCGACGACTCGCTCGATGTCGGTGTCGAGCACCGCCCCGGTGGCCATCACCAGGCCGTCTGAGACCTCCGGCGAGGAGGCCGCACGGCGGTCCAGCGCGCCATCGATCAGCACCTGCTGGGCGCCGTGTGCAGCCATCGTCTCGCACACCGCCCGCACATCGGCCGCGGCGCCCGGGCCGGCGACTTCGACCGCGCCCTGCTGCAGAAGGCGGGCGATCACGACCTCGCCCAGCGGCGTGCGCATCCCGGTCTCAGCGACGCGCTCGTGGTCGAGGCCACTCGCGCGCAGCATCGGGCCGGTGGTCGCGAGCAGGCTCCCCGCTTCCAGCCGCACGCGCGGCTTGAGGATCCTGGCGTCGATCACGTCGCGCACCTCGCCGTCGCGACCGACCGAGGTCACGCCGACCGTGATCTGCTGCGCCGCGAGCTCGCGCAGCAGCGCTGCGAGCGTCTCGGTCTTGCCGGTGTTCTTGGCGAGCCCGACGAGCGCGGCGCGCTGCGAGCCGTCCAGCAGCGCCAGCAGCGTCGGCTCGCCGCTATCCATTCGCGGCGGCAGCTGCGGCGGGATCATCCTCGCCGAGGCGGGCGGCGAGCTCGCGCACGATGAAGCTGGCCACGTGATGGGGATAGGTGCCCTTCGAGAAGCCGGCGTCGTAGCCGAGCTCCTTGGCGAGCTCGTTCGACACGCGCGGGCCGCCGCAGGTCAGGATCATCCGCTTGCGGGCGCCCTCGGCCTCGACCATGTCGACGAGCTCGGTCAGGTTGGCGATGTGCAGGTTCTGCTGGGTCACGGTCTGAGAGACGAGGATCGCGTCGGCCTGGAGGTCGATCGCCTTGGCGAGCAGCACGCTGTTGGGCACCTGGCTGCCGAGGTTGTGCGTCTGAAAGGCCTTGTAGCCCTCGAGGCCGTGGTGGCCGTGAAAGCCCTTCAGGTTCAGCATCGCGTCGATCCCAACGCTGTGCGTGTCGGTGCCGGTCGCGGCGCCCACGACCACGACCGGACGTCCGATGCGCTCGCGCGCGAAGCTTTCGATCTCCTCCTCGCTCATGTACTCGAGGTCGAAGCCTTCACTGCTGAGCGAGTCGTAGTCGACCGTGTGGGTGCACTCGCCGAACATCACGAAGTAGGTGTAGCCCTCGGTCAAACGCTGGTAGTGGACGACCTCCGGATGCTCGAGGCCCATCGCCGCCGCCAGCTCCCGGGCGGCGCGGCGGGCGGCGAGCCCGTATGGGACCGGAAGGGTGAAGCTGAGCTGGATCAGCCCGTCGCCGAGGTGGTCGGCGTAGGGCTTCACGCGGGTCTGATCGACGGCGCGCACGTGCGCGCCGGGCGCATCTGCCTGCAGGCCCTCGGGAACGGCTCGAGCGGCGGCGCCCTCAGGCACGGCTCGGCGCCCCCTGCATCAGCTCGCTCACCGGGTTCTGATAGCCGGGCTCGGTCTCGACGATGCCCTCGACGCCGCGGCCGCGCTCGACGTGGCGCTGCACGTCACCGAACACTCCCTCGCCGAGCGCCGCGAACAGGCCGTCCTGGGCGATCCGCTCGAGGATCTCGTGAGCCCCGGCGAGGACCTCGTGCGCGCGCGTCTGGATGATGCCTCCCGGCTTGAACTCGATCTCCTCGCCGAGGCCGCGGGCGGCGTTGAACGTGTAGTTGACGTTTTCCAACCCGATCACGCGGTCGTGGACGTGGGGGGTGAAGATGCCCTCGGTGGGCACCCCGATCGTCTGGATCCCCTGGCCGGTCGCGATCGTAACGAGGTTGAACAGCGAGTCGCAGGCGTGGGTGCGGTACAGGTTGCCGTCCATGTGGCGCGTGGGCGGCATGTACTTGACCGGGCAGTCGGGGAACAGCTCGCGGGTGAGCTGCGCCTGCGCCCACTCGTACAGCAGCCCGTTCTCGACTGGAGGGTCGATCTCGAAGGCGTCGCCGAGCGCTATCTGTGGGTCGGGAACGCCCGAGTCGAGCGCGAGCTGGCGGTTGATGAACTGCGAGGCGGTGACCGAGGGAGCGGCTTCGATCGCCTCGGCGGTGCGCAGGTAGTTGTCCTCGCCGGTGTTGATCACGACGCCGAACCAGCCGTTGACCATCCGCGAGATGCGCTGGTCGATCAGCCCGCGCACTGGGTTGATGTCGCGGTAGAGGATCCCGTAGAGGGCGTCGTTGACCATGTTGTCGAACCCCTCGATCGCACCCATCGCCGCGATCTCGGGCATGCACAGCCCCGAGCAGAAGCTCGACAGTCGCACGTAGCGGCCGTTGCGCTCGGAGAACTCATCGAGCGCTTCACGCATGATGCGGAAGTTCGCCTGGGTGGCGAAGGTGCCGCCATAGCCCTCGGTGGTGGGCCCGTAGGGGACGTAATCGAGCAGGCTCTGCGCGGTCGAGCGGATCACCGCGACGATGTCGCCACCGGCCTCGGCGACGGCGAGGGCGTGGACGACGTCCTCATAGACGTTGCCGGTGGCCGTCAGCACGTAGCGCAGCGGCGGCGGGCTCTCGCCGAGGCGCTCGCGCAGCGCGTGGCGCTCGGCGGTGCCCTCACGAATCGCCTGCAACCGCTGCTCGCACTCGCGCACGATCCGCTCGTGCACGGACTCGGTCGGCGCCTGCGGCAGCGCGCAGAGATCGAGCGCACCTGCGTCGACCGCCTCGGCGATCGCCTGCGCGCTCAGCGACTCGTCGCTCAGCATCGCGTTGCCGAGCCAGTAGGCGATGCCGCGCCCGAGGCCGTCGCCGTCGCGGACGTGATCGACGAGAACGTTCGGAAGCGGCGCTTCGAGCTCGTTGGCGCCGTCGACACCCAGCAGCCGCGCCACGGTGCGCTCGACCGAGACGCTGGTCTTGCCGGAGATCTCCTGCCCCACCTGCGCGGCGATCTGCGTCGCCGCCTGGTGGCAGGCGGCGACTACGCCTTGGTCGAGGTCGAGTTTCGATCGCATCGCATACCTCCCGCTCAGCGGATACTCGCGGACGATCGGAAACGGAATCACCTCGCGCAGCGAGTCGCGTTCGGTGAGGATCATCACCAGCCGGTCGACTCCCATGCCGCCACCGGCGGTGGGCGCGTAGCCGTACTCGATCGCGTGCGCGTACTCCTCGTCGTTGGGGTGGGGCACGTCGCCGTCGTCGAGCGCCCGGCGCTGGCGCTGCTCGACGAAGCGCTGCCACTGGTCGACGGGGTCGTTGAGCTCGGTGTCGCCGCTGACGAGCTCGACCCCGCCGATGACCGAGTCGAAGTGCTCGGCCAGCTCGGGGTGATCCTTGTGCGGCTTGGTTATCGGGAACGGCTCGAGCGGGAAGTCGAACACGTGCGTCGGCTGCACGATCTCAGGCTCGATCAGCTTCGTGTAGACGGCGTGCGTGAGCTGAGCCCAGGTGGTCGCGGGGTGAATGCGTTCCTCGAGCGCCTCCTTGAGTTGCTCGGTCACCGCGGCGCGATCCTCGCCCATGAAGTCGATCCCCGTGCGCTCGAGGATCGCGTCGCGCATCGTGATCCGCCGCCAGGGCTTCGCGAGGTCGATCATCTCGCCGCCACGCTTTACCTCGGTGCGCCCGAGCACGCTCCGGGCGACATCGGCGAACATGTCTTCGGTTGCCTTCGCCACGTCGTAGTAGTCGGAATATCCGAGCATGAACTCGAGGATCGTGAACTCGGGGCTGTGCTTGTAGGAGATTCCCTCGTTGCGAAACGCCTTGCCCATGTCATAGACGTTCTCGAGGCCGCCGACGATGCAGCGATTCAGAAACAGCTCGACCGAGATGCGCAGGTAGAGCTCGCGCTCGAGCGCATTGTGGTAAGTGGTGAACGGACGCGATCCCGCGCCGCCCGCGAGCGACTGCAGCGCCGGCGTTTCGACTTCGACGAAGTTGCGCTCGTTCAGCCAGTTGCGGATCGCGGCGACGATCTTGGCGCGCATGATGAACAGCTCGCGAGTCTCCTCATTGGCGATCAGGTCGAGCTCGCGATAGCGGTAACGGGTGCCGGTGTCGCCGAGACCGTGATGCTTGTCGGGCGGCGGCCGCAGCGTCTTGGTCAGCAGCGTGCACTCGCTCACCGCCAGCGCCAGCTGCCCGCGCTGGGTGACGTACACGCAGCCCTCGACGCCGACGATGTCGCCGATGTCGAGCGCCATGATCCGCTCGTAGGGCTGCTCTCCGAGCGTGTCGTAGCGCGCCACGATCTGCACCTGCCCGGAGATGTCGCGCAGGTCCAGAAACGAGGTCTTGCCGTGCCCGCGGCGCGAGACGAGCCGTCCCGCGAGCTGGTAGCGCAGCTCTGGGTGCTCACCCTGCGCGAGCGCGCCCGGGTCGTGCGCGGCGAGGAAGTCGGCGATCGCGGTGCGATCGGCGACGAGGCTCATGTGGGGGTAGGGGTCGATCCCTTCGGCGCGCAGCCGCTCGAGCTTGGCGCGGCGTTCGTTCAGGCCGAGCGCCTCGTCCTCGGTGGGCTGCGCGTCGAGCGCCCCGTCGGGGGCCTCCCCGTCGGCTGTCTGCTCTTGCTCCTGTTGCTGTTGTTGTCCCGGAACGGACATAAGACGATCCTCTCAACTCGGTTACGCTTGTCAAGCGATCGAGCAGGATGTCTCCGGTACTCCTGCCGACCGCTGCTAAGCCATGGGCAGCGACATGCCGGCCGGTTTTCGCTCGCCCGCGGGGGCGGGCGGCTCGGCCGGGGCGCTGCCGACCTGCACGAGCGGAAGCGTCGGCAGCGTGGGCAGCAGCGGTGCGGCGATCGCGAGCAGGCCCCGTGCGGCCTGGCGAATCGCCTGTGCAGCGGGGTCGTCGGGGTCCTCGAGCACGAGCGGCACGCCGCCGTCCGCGTGTTCGCGTAGCGGCATCGTCAACGGGACCTTGCCGAGCAACGGCACGTCGAGCTCGTCAGCCAGCTCCTGGCCGCCACCCTCGCCGAAGATCTGAAAACGCTCGCCCGCCGGCGTGGTGAAACCGGACATGTTCTCCACAACCCCGCACACCTCGAGCGAGACCTTGTGGGCCATCTCGGCAGCGCGGCGTGCCACCCGCTGCGCGGTCGGCTGCGGAGTGGTGACGATCAGGAACTTCGCCTGCGGGAGCAGCTGGGCGAGGGTCATCGAGACGTCGCCGGTGCCCGGCGGCAGGTCGATCAGCAGATGATCGAGCGCGCCCCATTCGACGTCGCGCAGGAACTGCGAGAGGGCCTTGTGCAGCATCGGGCCGCGCCACACGACCGCGGCGTCCTCGGCGACGAAGAAGCCGATCGACATGACCTTCACTCCGTGTGCCTCGAGCGGGATGATCTTGCGCTGCGGCGACACCGGCGGGCGAGTCGCGCCGAGTCCGTACATGCGCGGGATCGAGTAGCCCCACACATCTGCGTCGAGCACCCCCACGCGCTTGCCTTCGGCGGTGAGCGCCGCGGCCAGGTTCGCGGTCAGCGTCGACTTGCCCACCCCTCCCTTGCCGGAGCCGACGCACACTACGTTCGCCACCTGGGCGAGGGTGCCGTCGGGCAGCGTGCCGCCGCCGAGCTTCTGCTGCAGGGCGGCCTTCTGCGCTGCGCTGAGGACGTCGAAGTAGACGTTCACATGCGAGACGCCGTCGAGCGCCGAGACGGCGTCGGTGACGGCCGTCTGGAAGTGCCCGCGAATCGGGCACCCGGGCGTCGTCAGCGAGACGGTGACGTCGACGACGCCGTTCGCTGACAGCTCGATCGTACGCACCATGTCGAGGTCGACGATCGAGCGCCGCAGCTCGGGGTCGATAACCGCCTTCAGCGCCTCAGTGATCTGATCCTTGCTGGTCACAAAGGCATTGTGGCAGACGTTCGCGGGTGCTCAACCGCAGCCGTGCGCCGTTCCGGGCATCGCGCGCTGGCGCCGGCACCGGCGCGCATGCACGATCACGGGCGCCTCAGGCTCAGCGCCGCGCCCGGCAGGCGCCTACGAAAAAGCCCCCAGGGCGGCGGGGAACCGCCCCGGGGGCGAGGGAGGAGAGGGTCCTACTTCCACCGGCGAAGTATGAGGCCGGCAGACTCTCCCGCGACCGGGCTCTCCGGCTCCGGGGCGAGGGAAGTTGAGAGTCGCTCAGACGAGGCTCTGGATGCGATCCTGGAGCCGGTCCGCGAGGTCGACACTGTCGCTGCGACGCTTGCGGAGCTCGCGTTCGACGCCGACGCGGGCTTTGCGAATCTCGCGCTCAACGCGTTTGCGCGCGGTGCTCCCGCGACGCTCGAATTTACGCAGCTGCGCCTGGGTCTTGGAGGTGCTCGAATAGATCGAAATTGTGTCGCTCACGCCGGACACCACCCGATCACGGGCGATCAGGGCCGCACCTACCGGAATGAGCACGGCGCGCTGGGCGTAGGAGGAGGTGTTGCTCGTGCTGCCGTTCGAGCCGTTGACACTCGGGGAGGGCCGTTTGGCGGTAGCGCTGCGCCTCGCTGCGGCGGTGCGTTTTGCGGGTTTGCGGGCTTTGGTCGCGGGCCGGGATGAAGTGCTGTCGACTGGGGACATCTAGAGAGGGTCTCCTTGTCGTAGCTCCCCTGGTGGGAGGACGATTGACTGGCTTTCGGGTGGGCTCGGCGAAGCCTCGAGAGCGAGCTTAGCACCGAACAAGTGTTTGTAAACCGGTACAGCCCGATTGTTACACGACTTCCCCGGACTTTCCTAAAAAGCCCATTCGGAGAAGGGCTTTCCGCAAATTGGGGCTTGTAACAGACGGAACGTGCGTTCGCTTGACTGCCCGTCTGACCTTGGATTTGACAGCTCGAGACGGCGCTGGGAGCGGCCCGCCTCAGAGCGGCGCCTGGACGCGCTCGAGCCAGCGCTCGGGCGCCTCCAGCTCGCTCGCCGTGGGCAGCTCCTCGGCCGATCGCCAGGCGATCGCCAGCGCCTCGGGCCCGGCGCTCTCGACGACCCCATCGCAGAAGCGGCGACCGACCTCGTACTGGCGCATCTTCAGCTCGAGCCCGAGCAGGCGCTCGAGCACGCGCCAGGGCAGGCCACGGGACTCGCGGCGGCGGTTCATCGCGGCTCGCAGTCGCGGCAGCGAGGGCAGGTACTCGGCGCCGACGGCGTCCATCGTGTGCTCGGCATGACCCTCGATCAGCGACATCGTCGACTGCATCCGCTCCATCAGCCGCCAGCGCTCCTCGCCGAGCGTCAGCCGCAGCAGTTCGCCGCGGCGCGCGCGCGCGAGCAGCTCACGCACCTCGCCGGAGCGGGCTCGCGCCAGCAGCTCGCGCGGATCGGGTAGTCGCGAGCGCCCGGACTGGGAGCGCTCGGCCTCGCCGCCTGGCGTCCCGCCCTCATGCGACGCCGGCTCCTCTCCGCCGAGAGAGATCTGCAGCCCCGCCATCAGCTCGCGGATCATCGAGGCCAGGTGCTCGCGCAGCCACGGCGCCCCCGAGAACTGAACGGCGTGGGTGATCTCGTGAATCGCCACCCACGTGAGCAGCTCTCCGAGCTCGACGCCGAGCTTGCTCGCCGCGACGGCGAGGTTCGGCCCCACCAGCAGCAGCCTCGGCGGAGCCTCGGAGTCCAGCAGCGAGATGTCGTACTGGCCGAGAACGCGCTGCGAGAGCAGTCCCGTGACCGCGCCGAACTGCGCCCCCAGCAGATGTCCCGAGGCTGCCTGCAGCGAGCTCGTCAGCAGCTGCTCGGCAGCGGCCGCAGTCGAGCGTGGAGCGCCTTTGCGCCGGCGCCCGCGGCCAGCGCCCGGCAGCTCGCCCTGGGTCAGCGACTCGGTCAGGGAGTCCAGCAGCGGTCGCATCGTCTTCAGGTTGGCCGCGATCCAGGCCGGGCGGTCGACGGTCTCGAGCGGCGGCAGCGCAGTGGGCGGCTCGAGACCCGTGTAGTCAGCCACCCGCAGCCCGAAGTCGTGCGCGAGCGGCTGCACCGAGCGGGCGCGGACGCCGCCCGCGGGAGGGGAGCCGGCGAGCAGCTCGCCCACCCGCTGTGCGGTTCCCCAATCAATCGCGGGTGAAGCGGCCATAGACATATCCTAGGAGCGTGCCGGCCCCGCGGGAGAACGAACGCGCTGATCTCGCTCCCTCGCCGGAAGGGGCGCAGGCACGACGCGGGGACACCGGCGCCGAGCGCTCGCCCGGCGGCAACCATGCGGGCGAGGTCGAGCGCGCCGAGGTCAGAGACGTGGTGGCGTGGACGCGGCTGCTCTCCGATCCGGCGGATGCCTCCGCCGTGGTGCGCGCGCTGGCGCGACCGCCGATCGGGCTGCGCCAGGTGGATCTCGCACGGGTGATCCAGATCGCGCGCCGGCGCAAGCTCGACATGGTCTCGGCGCTGCGCGCGGCGCTCGAGGCACCCCAGGTGCCGCCGCAGGCGCGCTCGCGGATCCAGCGCTTCCTCGAGCTCCACGGCGCAGCGCGCGCGGCGCTGGACGAGGCTCGTCCCGACCTGCTCGCGCGCGCGGCGCTCGGCGCCGAGCGTGAGGCGCCCGCCGCCGGCGCGGCATCGCGCGAAGGCCCCGATGGGGCTTTGCGCGACATGCAGAGGATCATCCGCGAGGAGGTGCTCGCCGACGTCGCGCGCATCGGCGCGCGCCTTGGCGAGCTGCGCCTCGACACCGACATCGACGTCGCCCACGGAGTGGCGCGCTACCTGGAGCTGCTGAAGCTCTCGGCGCTGGCCCGGCGCCCGGCAGAGCAGAGCGTGAGCGACGCTCTCGAGGACGTGAACGCCCGTCTGCTCGCGGCCGCCACGTCCCTCGAGCGCGAGATCCTGGAGAGTTCACCGCTCGACGGGACGCTGCTCGCGGCCGATTCGGCGCCGGCCCAGCAGCCCGATCTACGCGGCGAGGGCGAGGGCGAGGGCGCGGCAGAGGGCGAAGGCGCTGCAGGGGGCGAAGGCGCTGCAGGCGGCGAGGGCCAGGGCTCGAGCTCCACCGGTGCCGCTGCCGGCGCGCGGGCTCGATCCTCGCCGAGCGCGCCTCGGGGCTATGACGAGCGGGCGGCGCGGGCACAGGCTGTCTCGCCGCGCGGGGAGCCCTCGCTGGGTCCGTTCCTGCCCCGCAAGGGCGGCGGGCTGGCGTTGTCGGCGTCTGACATCGAGACCTACCGCAGCTGCCCGCTGCGCTACAAGTTCGCGCGCGTGCTGCGCATCCCCACCCAGCCGACGCTGGGCCAGCGCTTCGGGATCGTCGTTCACCAGGTGCTCGAGCGCTACCACTCGGCGGGCGGGCACTCGCTCGATCAGCTGCTCGACCTGCTCGACGCCTGCTGGCGCCGGGGCGGCTTTCGCGGCGGCGAGGCCGAGCGCGAGCTGCGAGTGAAGGCGCAGACGGCCCTCGAGCGCTACCACGCGCGGCTGAACGCACAGGAATCCGAGCCGGTGTGGTTCGAGCGCCAGTTCTCGCTGCAGATCGGGCCGCACCACCTGCGTGGGCGCGTCGACCGCGTCGACCGCCTGCAGGGCGAGCGCGAAGGGTATGAGCTGATCGACTACAAGACCTCGCGACCGAAGCCGGCGCACGAGCTCGAGGACGACGTTCAGCTCTCCCTGTATGCGCTCGCCGCGCGCGAGTCCTGGCAGCTGCAGGCGGCCGGCCGGGCCTACTACTACGTGCTCGATGACCTCAAGGTGACGCTGCCCGAGCGGACCGACTTCGAGCGCGTGAGCGAGGTGGTGATGCAGGTCGGCGAGGGCATCCTCGGCCAGCGCTTCGAGGCCACGCCCTCGAAGGCGGCGTGCTCGCTGTGTGACTTTCGCATCGTCTGCCCCGCAGCCGAGCGCTGAGGGCGCGCTCAGGCGCTCGCGCTGCCGCTAGCGGATCCCGCGCTGCTTGAGAAAGCGCTGGAATTCGCGCTCCAGCACGTCGCCCGAGGGAACGTGTTTGGGCTCCAGCTCGGCTTCGCTGTCGGCTTCCTGCTCGAGGCGCTCGACGAACGCCTGGATGTCGGGGTCGCTCTGGACCGCGATGCCGACCTGGCGCTCGTAGTCGTCTGCCGAGCGCTCGAGCTCGCTCGCATCCACCGACACGTTGACGATGCTTTCCACGCGGCGCACCAACGCCAGCGCCGCCTTCGGGTTGGTGGCGGCGGCGACGTAGTGGGGGACGCCGGCCCACAGGCTGGCGGAGGGGAGACCCGCCTCGGTGCAGCTGGCGTGGAGCACCCCGACGATGCCGGTGGGCCCCTCGTAGCTGGAGGTGGACACGCCGAGCGACTCGATCAGCGAGGGCTCGGAGGCGTGGCCGGTCATCGTCACCGGACGCGAGTGGGCGACGTCTGCGAGCAGGGCGCCGAGCGTGATCACGATCTCGACGCCGAGTGCTTCGGCGAGGTCGACCACGTGCGAGCAGAACGCGCGCCAGCGCATCGACGGCTCGACCCCTTGGATCAACACGAGATCGCGTGTGGCGCGCGGCGCGTGCGCTTCGAAGACCTCGACCGTGGGCCATACGATCTCGCGCTCACCGCCCTCGCCCACGCGCACGCACGGGCGGTTGGCCTGGAAGTCGTAGAACTCCTGCGAGTCCACGTGCGCGAAGCGGCGCGCCTTCAGCGCGGACACCAGGAACGCGACGGCCCCGGATGCGGAGTCGCCCGCGTCGTTCCAGCCCTGAAACGCACAGATCAGCGCCGGCGACCTCAAGCCGCGTGGACGGCGGTCCCAGATCAGCGGGGGCATCCATACCACCGTACCGGATGATGGGGGTGCCCCAGGCGGTTGGCGACTGCGATCTGCTGTCAAGCCGCAGGAGCCGGATGCCGATGGGAAGAGAGATGGGACCCGCTGCATTGGACAGCGTCACGCAGGCTGAGGAACGCGAGCATCGCGAGGACTCCGCGGGCGCAGTGGAGCAGCTGCCTGACGCCCCGAAGGAGCAGCTGCCAGACGCCCCGAAAGAGCAGCTGCCAGACGCCCCGAAAGAGCAGCTGCCAGACGCCCCGAAAGAGCAGCTGCCAGACGCCCCGAAAGGCCTCTATCGGGCGCGCGAGAGCGGGCGCTCGGCGCGGATGCTCGGCGAAGTGGCGGTGGACCTCGGCTTTGCCGAGCGCGAGGTCGTCGAGGACGCCGTGCGGATGGCGCGCGAGGAAGGCAAGCAGACCGGCGAGGTGCTGGTCGAGCGGGGGGTGCTGCGCCACGATCAGCTCGCGCGAGTCGTGGCCGAGCGCTTCGGGCTCGACTACGTGGACCTGTCGATCTACGACCTCGACATGGGCGCCGTCCAGCTGATCGGCGTCGAGGCGGCCAAGCGCTATCGGGCGGTGCCCGTAGGGTTCGTCGACGGCGAGACGTTGCTGTTGGCGATGGCCGATCCCACCAACGTGCTGACGGTTGATGACGTGGCGATGATGACCGGGCGCAAGGTGCGCGTGGCGGTCGTCTCGGTCGAGGACCTCGATTTGCTGCTGGCCCGGCTGACGGGGATGGACGAATCGATCGAAGACATGATCGATGAGGAACACGAGGCCCAGGAGCAGGCGGAGGCAGACTACGTCGACGAGGCCGACAACGACGCGCCGATCATCAAGCTGGTGCACTCGATCATCGCCCAGGCGGTGCAGCAGGGCGCCTCGGACATCCACGTCAACCCCGAAGAGGGCGACGCCAAGGTGCTGTACAGGGTCGACGGCGTGCTCGCACCGGCGGCCACGATCAAGCGGCGGCTGGCCTCGGGCGTGGTGTCGCGGATCAAGATCATGGGCGACCTCGACATCGCCGAGCGCCGCGTCCCGCAGGACGGACGCTTCGCGCTGACAGTCGACGGCCGGCGTGTGGACATCCGCGTGGTGACGCTGCCGCTGGTGTTTGGCGAGGGCGTGGTGCTGCGGATCCTCGACAAGGGAGTGACGATCCAGAACCTCGAGTCGCTCGGCATGGAACCGGCAGAGCTCGATCGCTTTCAGCGAGCGATCAGCAAACCCAGCGGCGCGGTGCTGGTCACGGGTCCCACGGGATCGGGCAAGTCGACCTCCCTGTATGCGGCGCTGGACGTGCTCAACGACGGCGAGCACAGCATCCTCACGATCGAGGACCCGGTCGAGCAGCGGATCGCGGGGATCAAGCAGATGCAGATCGCCCCCAAGGCGGGCGTGACGTTCGACGTCGGACTGCGCTCGATGCTGCGCGCGGACCCCGACGTGATCATGGTCGGCGAGATTCGCGACAGTGAGACGGCGCACATCGCGGTCGAGGCCGCGCTCACCGGCCACCTGGTGCTCTCGACCCTGCATACGCGCGACTCCCCAAGCGCGCTGGGTCGGTTGATCGACATGGGGATCGAGTCGTTCCTGGTGTCCTCGGCGGTCGACTGCGTGGTGGCCCAGCGGCTCGTGCGGATGCTGTGCACGCACTGCAAGCGCCCGCAGCAGGTCTCCCCGGCCGTGCTCGAGGAGCACGGGCTGGCGGGGGCGGAGCCGTTCGAGGCGGTGGGCTGCTCGCGCTGCGGCGGTACCGGCTATCGCGGACGCGTGGGCCTATATGAGGTGATGAGCGTCGATGAACAGATCCGCTCGCTGGTGCTCGAACACGCCTCGGTCGACGACCTGGCCGCGGCGGCGGAGCGCGCGGGCATGCGCCGGCTGCGCACGGATGGGATCGAAAAGGTGCGCGCGGGGCTGACGACGATCGCCGAGATCGAGCGCATGACCAGCAGCCTGTTGGGCTAGCGCCCGACCGATCGGCCTCAGAGCAGCAGCGACATCCGCAGCGGACCCGACGGGAAGGCCGTGCCGGTGAAGGAGTAGGCCTCATAGCTGCGCCCGTCATAGGACACCGCGCCGCGGTCGGGCACGCTCGCGGGTCCGGGCGAGAGTGTTCCCATCACCTGCGTTGCGCCCGTGCGCATCAGCACCTGGGCGCCGGTGAACAGATGCGCGAGCTTGAGGTAGCCCGCGTCGTCCTGGATCGCCATCTGAAAGTTACCCACGACGTGACCGCCGCTGCGCACGACACCCTGCACCGGCGCCAGCACGTAGGGCCCGCCGACATCCACGAGCAGATTGCCCGCGACGCTCACGCGAACGCGAACGACGTGGATGTGCTGTTCGAAGAAGCCCACGATCGCGGCACGGGTGGCGGCGGGATCGCGCGCTGCCACGGCCTGCTGAAAGGCGCTCGACTGCTCGACGTGCGCGAGCGTGGCAGACACGGTCGGGCTGTGCAGCTCCTCCTGGTAGATGCGTTCGCCGACGTGACCCAGCGTTTCCGCGCGCGACTGAGCCGCCGAGCCGGGACAGCTGATCGACACGCTCGGCGCCAGCAGCACGATTCGCATCGGCCCCGACGGGTACACCGAGCCGGCGAGGCTGAACGCCTGATAGCTCTGGCCCGCGAGCCTCATCGTCCCCTGGTTGGGCGCCGAGCCGGCGGCGCCGTCGCTGACCGTGCCCGCCAGCAGCCGCGGGCCCGCGAGCAGCAGCAGTTGGGCGTCGGTCACCTGATGCACGACCTGCAGGTAGCTGCGATCGGATTGTGTCGAGAGCACGAAGCTCGCCGAGGTGCCGGGGATCGTCCCCCGAACGGGCGCGATCGCAGGACCCGAGCCGGCCACCGCAAATGGGCGCCCGCCGCGCAGCACCTCGACGCGCACTATCTGCTTGAGCAGCAGCGCCTGCAGCGCGGCGCGAGCGGCCGTCGAGTCGCCGCTCTCGATCGCGCTGAGGAGCGCCGGAGAGCTGCGAATGCGATGCACTGCCTGGGCGACGTCATCGCCGCGCACGGCCTCTCGATAGATACGCTGCGCCACCCCGCCAAGCGTCGCGGCGACGGTGCTCGCGCAGCTTGCCGGTGTGACCTCGGCAGCCGTATGCGCGCTCGGGCTCGAGCCGACGGGCGGGCTCGTGCCCGGCGCGGGGGTCGAGCCACCGGTGGGGCCCCCGGCTGTGCTCGAGCTGTGGGTGGCTGTGGCCGATCCGCAGCCGCTGGCAACGATCAGCGCAGTCAGCAGTGTGGGCAGCCAAATGCCGCGATGGAGTGGGTGTCCGTCCGAGCGCCAAGGTGCCGGGCGCGATCGCGCCCGGTCGGAGTCGCCAGCGGGGGCCGGGGCGCTGTGCTCGGCAGTCACCGGGCAATCGTAGAGGTGGATCTGCTGCGCCGCGATGGTTGGGCTGGCGCGTGGTGGGCTGGCTGGACCGGGAGCGCCGCCCTGGCGCGGGGCGTGACTACAGAGCCGCGAACATGCCGAGCTGGCCCCGGCGACCCGCCCTGCGACGCCCCTGGGAGGGACGCCGCAGACGCGGGCGGTCGGTCATCACTTGCTCGAGCTCTTCTTCTTGCTCGAGCCCTTCTTCTTGCCTGACTTCTTCTTGTGCTTGTGCTTCAGGACCGTCACCGGCTTGGGGTCGAGGCGCGTCCAGCCGCCCTGCGCGGAGGCCGGGCAGCCACGTGGCCGCCCGAGGTCGAAGGGACCCGAGAGGGCCTGCGTGACGACGCCTTTTTCCAGGTAGGCGTATGTGACTGTGAGCAGCGGGTCGACGCGCGGCTCGGCGCACAGCGTCGTGCCGATCGCGAATTGACCCGAGATGTTCTCGGATGCGAGCTTGGCCAGGCCGACGCAGTTTGCCGCGTAGCCGGGCACTTCCCCCGAGCACGAGAACGTGTCGGTCAGTGGCTTGTTTTCGGCGTTGGTCACCAGCGGTGATGCCTCGAAGCCCGCGAGCGGGATCTGCGACTGCAGCTGGTAACCGGTGATTGGGCCGTTGCAGGCGAAGACATATGCGACCTGCTGTTCTTCGCTTCCGACTTCCGGCTGGCCCGCAGATACGTGGCCATTACAGGTGAGGTCGTTGGGATTTGCTTCTTCCGCCCGCCCGAGCGCTGGACGCGCGAGCAGCATCGCAAGACAGCCCAAGATCGCGACGAGCCACCACGTGGCCTTGCGGTGGGCATGGTGTATTGGGTGCAATGTTGATTCTCCGTTCGTGGATCGTTGGACTGCGTTGCTTCCCTCAGCGCAGGAGCCCTTCGAGGCTCTGCCTGGGTGAAGTCGGATCGAAGGCGTCGGCCGAGCGCGATCCGGCGCCGACCGAGGGCGAGAGCACGAGCACGCCCGCGAGCGGCTGCGTGCTGAGTGTCGCGCTGGCGGCGCCTTCGGGCAGGCCGCTCGCGCTCGCCGAGCCGACGTTGCCGAAGCTGATGACGATCAGGCCGTGTTCCTTGTAGGCGGCAGAGGAGAGGATCTGCGGCAGCACCTGGGAGAGGAACGTGTCCGCGGTGCTCAGGGCGCCAGGCGTTTCGGGGGCGCACTGCGCGCCGGCGGCGCCCTCGGGACACGGCGGCTCGACGATCTGATCGAGCGTCTGCGGGGCGACACCGGTGAGGAGCGCCGTCTCGCTCGCGAGCGCGCTGGCGTCGACCGACGACCACTTCGTCTCGAGCGTCCCCTTCGGCAGCAGCTGGCCGGTGATGAAGGGCGCCGCTGAGGGCTTTTCCAGGGCCGCCTGAAAGCTCGAGCCCGAGAGCTCGATCAGCCACACGCTGGTCAGCGCCGGGAGCGCCTTCGGCGTGTCTTTGCCGCCCGCTTGCCCGCCGCCTTCCTTGGGCTGATGCGCGGGGGCGGTCGAGGGCGCGTTCTTGCCTTTGGCCTTGCTCGAGCGCCTGCCCCCACCCAGGCGTCCCAGACCGAGCGGCGTCCGGCCCGAGGCGCCGCCAGCGCTGCTGGCGGGTGCGTTCGCTGCGGCGGAGGTCGGCGTCGGTGCGGGCGCACCCGCTGGTGGCTGCACCGGCGCGGGGCTGGCGCTCACGGGCGCTGGCGCGCGCGTGGCGGACACGAGCGCGGGGAGCAGCGCCGAGACGCGCGCTGCGCCTGCGAGCGAGGGTTCGGGGGCGGGTCCGATCGCGGCGCCGACCGCCACGCCGATGGCGAGCATCCCTGCCGCCAGCACCGCGCATACGCGCAGCGAGGGCAGGCGCGGCGCGCTCGAGCGTGCACCTGGGTCGGACTCAGTTGGCTCGCTGCTCATGTGTCTCTCCGTCTCCCTGATGACCGGTTCCCCGACCGACCTGTTCCTCATAAACTAGCTTAAGTCAATCAAACTAATGAGGATTATGGTAGATTCCGCTTCCGCAAGTTGTCAATCATCGGAAACGGAGTACTCGCCCAATGAACCGAAATCGCCGTCAAAGGCGTCGCTCCATCGCCCTGGCGGCGGTGGCTGTGCTGGGGCTCGCAATCGTGCCCGCAGCAGCTTCGGCGACACGCACGATCACGATCAGCGGCGCGACAGCGTCCTACCCGCTGGTGTCGCTGCTCGCACAGAAGTACGCGAAGCTCAAACCGGGCACTGTGAAGTTCAAGATCTCCCAGGGGGGAACGCAAGTCGGCATCAACGACGTGGGTGCCAGCCGCGTCTCGATCGCGGACGTCTCGCGCGATCCGCTGCCCACCGACCCGGCTGGGCTGGTCTTCTACCCGATCGCCAAGTACGCGATCTGCGTAGTGAGCAACAAAGGCAACGCCATCAGCAATCTGACGGCGGCGCAGGTCGTAGCGATCTTCACCGGCAAGACCCGCAGCTGGAGCCAGGTGCCCGGCGCGAGCGCGAGCGGGACGATCGACTTGATCAGCCGCACGTCGGTCGCTGGCGTGCTGACCAGCTTCCAGACGCTCTTGCTGGAGGGCAATAAAGTCTCCTCGCTGGGCTCCGAACAGTCCACCGAGGGTCTGCAGCGCCAGGCGATCGAAAGCGACCCCAACTCGATCGGGTTCCTGTCGAACTACCAGGCTGGGCTGGGCGCGGTCAACTCCGTGTCCTACAACGGAATCGCCTGCAACAAGTCGACGGCGACCTCCGGCCAGTACCCCGGCATCGCCCGTTTCTATGAGGTGACGCGCGGCAAAGCGACCGGTTTCGTCGGCTCCTTCATCTCGTGGATCTCGAAATCGGCGGCGGCGCGCAAGATCATCTCCAGTCAGTGGCTGCCGATCTAGCGAGACGGTGAGCCCGCCGTCCCGACATCCGGTTAACCGGCCGGCCTCGCACCTCCCCGCGGGGCCGGCCGGGTCGGTTGTACCCGGATTTGCATCGGGCGCGGGAGGGCCTCCGATGGGCACGCAGACACCCTCGCGGGTGCGCCAGCTGCTGGCGCGCGCGGTGGGCAGGCTGCGCTCGCCGTGGTCGGATCGGCGCGCCGCCGGCGCGCTCGGCGGAGTCTCGCTGCTGGTGGGCGCGATCGTGGTGGCGATGGTCGTATTCGTCGCGATCCGCGCCTGGCCGATCTTCGCTCACGACGGCCTGAGCTGGCTCGGTCCTGGCGGCAGCCTCGAAACGCAGTTCGCGAACATGCAGGCGACGAGCTCGAGCCCACCCGCGTCGGCGTTTCACCTGAATGCATGGCCGCTCGTCTATGGCACCTTGATCACGAGCGTGATCGCGGTGGTGTTCGGCGTGGTGATCGCGGTGCTGTCCTCGATCTTCATCGTCGAGCTCGCGCCAGGAGGGCTGCGCAAGATCGCGATTCCCGTGATCAGGCTGCTGGCTTCGGTGCCCTCGGTGATCTACGGGCTGATCGGCGTGCTGGTGCTGGTCCCGTTCGTGGGCAACCACCTGATCACCTCGTCACAGAAGGTCGCCGAGCAGAATGTCGTCGAGCTCACCGGCGCCGGTCTGGGGGTCGTCGTGATGATCCTGACGGTGATGATCACGCCGATCATGATCGCGCTGATCTGCGAGGCGCTGATGACCGTGCCCAACTCATGGCGCGAGGGGGCGGTTGCGCTCGGCTTGAACCCCCTGCGGGCGGTGCTGTCGGTGTCGCTGCGCGCTGTGCGACCGGCGATCGTCGCGGCGGCCGTGCTGGCGGCCGCGCGGGCGCTCGGCGAGGCGGTGATGATCCAGATGGTCTCCGGCGGGCGCTCATTCTCGCCCGATCCGTTCGCGGGCATCGTGTTCTTCTACGAGCCGCTGCGCACGCTCGCCTCGGCGATCGTCGACTATCACGAAGGCATCGGCGCGCCGGCGCTGCGCTCGGCGCTGTATGCGTTTGCGCTGCTGCTGCTGTTCTCCGCGTTCGTGCTCTCGGTGGCGGGCTATCTGATCAAGCTGCCGCTGCGTCGCTATCAGGTGCGCGGGTGAGCGCCTTCGCTCCGCACCTGCAGAGCGGCGCACCTCCGGGGCAGCGCTCGGGCCGTGGCCGGCGCTCCTCGCCGCTGACCTGGCGCTGGGGCGATCGCCTGGTGCTGGCGCTCGCCTGGATCGCGGGCCTCGGGCTGTGCCTGATCGCCGGGGCAATCGTCGTCTACATGGGCTACCGCGGGATTCAGTACCTGCGGCCGGGCCTGCTGTTCTCGCGTCCCGCGATCGGGCCCAGCCAGAGCGAAACGGGCGGCTTCCTGGACCCGGTGATCGGCACCGCGATCCTGACCGCGATCGGGATCGTGCTCGCGGTCCCCCTGGCCGTGTGCAGCGCCATCTGGATCGTCGAGTACGAGCGCCCCACCTGGCTTGCGCGGGTGGTCGAGTCGAGCATCGAGATCGTCGCGGGCACCCCCGACATCGTGCTCGCGCTGTTCGGGCTGGCGGTCTTTCAGCTTCCACTGATGGCCCCGTTCTCCTTCCAGGCCGAAGGAGGCGGCGTCTACGGCAGGTCGTTCCTGGCGGCCGGAGCGATGATGTCGCTGATCGCCCTGCCGCCGCTGTTCACGGCGACGCGGGAGGGACTGCAGGCGATCCCGGCGCATATGCGCGAGGCGGCGTTCGCGCTCGGCAAGACCCGCATCGCGACGATCCGCCGCGTGCTGCTGCCGGGCGTGCGCTCGAATGTCGCCACCGGCGTGACGCTCGGCGTCAGCCGCATCATCGGCGACACCGCGATCGTGCTGCTGCTGCTCGGCGAGACGCTGCACATCGAAGCCCAGGGCTCGGTGCCTGTCCTGGGCCTGCTGCGCGGCACCGGCTCGACGCTCACGAGCTATGTCTATGACAACTCGCCCGCCGGCGAAGGGGCTGCGCCGCAGAAGGCCTACGCGGCGGCCTTCGTGCTGCTGGTGGCGGTGCTCGTGCTCAACCTGGTCGTCGACTGGATCGGGCGCGCCCACGCTCGCGCGATGGGGACCTGAGATGCGCAGCGGGGGGGCGGATCGCGCGGCGCGGCGCCGGAGGCAGATGCAGGGAAATGTCTTCACAAGCGCGAGCACAACCGCTAAGCTCAGTAACTCGATTGATAACCCAATGTCGATGAGGAATACCGACAATGACTCCTGAAGAGGTGCTGCTCGACCCGCTGACCCGCGCCGCTGGCGACGGGCTGGATGAGCGCGGCGAGCCCCACCAGAAGCGCATGGCCCACGATCTGAGCCGCGCACACCATCATCTCGGCCGTGAGCGCCACCAGGGCACGGCCCCGCTGAGGGCGGCTTCGGCGGCCGCCGAGAGCGTGCTCGACGAGGACACGGCGCCGAGGGCCGACGGCGCCGATGCGCCGCCGCCGGTGCGCACGATCGTGCTCGATCGCGCCCCCTCGCCGGTTGCGCCGCCGGTTCACGAGCGCAACCCTCTACGCGAGCCGAGCTTTGAGACATCCGGGCCCGAGCGACTGCGGTTGCACGAGGTCAGCATCAGCTACGGCGCCAAAGCGGCGGTCAAGTCGGTGTCGCTGTCGATCCATCAAGGCGAGGTGCTGGCTCTGATCGGACCGTCGGGATGCGGCAAGACGACGCTGCTGCGCACGCTCAACCGCCTGACCGAGCTGACGCCCAGCGCGGCGCGTTCGGGGCAGGTGCTGCTCGATGGCGAGGACATCCACGAGCTCCCGGACACGCGCCTACGAGCGCGCGTGGCGATGGTCTTCCAGCAGCCGAACCCGTTTCCGATGTCGATCTTCGACAACGTCGCATTCGCGCTGCGCGAACAGTCGCGCAAGCGCCCGCGCAAGCGCGACCTCGAGCCGCTCGTCGCCGATGCGCTGCGCCGTGCGGGCCTCTACGACGAGGTCTGCGATGACCTCGACCGCCCCGCGCTGCGACTCTCCGGCGGTCAGCAGCAGCGGCTGTGCATCGCCCGCGCGATAGCCCTGCGTCCCGAGGTTCTGCTGATGGACGAGCCCTGCAGCGCCCTCGATCCGATCTCGACGGGCGTAATCGAGCAGTTGATCGGCGAGCTGCGCCGCGAGCTGGCGGTGGTGATCGTGACGCACAACCTCGCGCAGGCACATCGCGTGGCCGACAAGGTCGCGTTCATGTACCTGGGCGACCTCATCGAGTACGGGACGACCGCGGAGGTGTTCGACGAACCGCGTGCTCAGCGCACGCGAGACTACGTGGGAGGCGCGTTCGGATGATTCGCCGGATGCGCTCCGCAGGGAACGCCAGCGCGACTCGCTCGGTCGGCGGTGAGCGGCCGTGAGCCTCGTTCCGGTGCCCTCCGAACCCGAGCTCAGCGCATGCGCGAACTGCTCTGCGCCGCTTGCCCTGGACCAGCGCTACTGCCTGGCGTGCGGCCAGCCGGTTACGCCCGTGCGGCTGGCGTTCCTGGACGTCCTGCAGGCCGACGCGCAGCCTGCCGGCGCTGGCTACTCAGCCGCCGGCTCGCTGCCTGCGGGGTATGGGGCCGTGGTCGAGCCCGCGCACAGTCTTGCCAGCTGGATGCGCCGCTACTCGGGCCTGCTCGGCCTGCTGTCGGTTCTGTTGTTGGCGATCATCGCGGGCCTGCTCGTGGGTCACTGGATCACGCAGAGCAAGTCTCCCGCCGGTCCGCAGGTCGTGAAGGTCGAGGGCCTCACATCCGGCGCCGCCCCCGCCGTGGCGAGCGCTCCTGCCGCCACAGCGACGACGGCCGCCACCTCGACGGCTGCGAGCAAGACCCCGAAGCCGGCGGCTCCGACCGCGACCAAGAGCAGTGCCAAGACCGAAGCCAAGGAAGTCAAGGAAGCGAAGGCGATCGAAAAAGCGCCGCCGCCGAAAGCGGTCAAGGTGAACTCGAACAAGATCAAGAAGCTCGGCAGCTCGAGCGGGAAAAAGCACGAGGAAGAAATCAACAGCCTCGGCGCCCAGCCGATCGAAACCGGCGGTTGATCGCCACGCGTTCGAGCGACGCCCGCGACGGCCGAATCCAAGCCGCAAGGACGACAGCATGAACCCGGTCCACGACAGTCCGCGACCCGCGAGCCGCGCGGGCGATGACACCGACACGCTCGCCCAGAACGCTCGTCAGCAGGCGCAGGAGACCGCGGGCGAGCCAGCTGGCCCGAGCGCCGGCGGCGAGCCGCCGGCCGGCGTGATCCTGCCGGCGGGAGGCCTGCCCAGCACCGAGCGCTCACCGCTGGGCGGATCGATCGCCGAGTTGCGCCGCCACCGGCACGAGCTCGCCGAGCGCGTGGCTGCGCTCACATGGGATCTGGGAGGGCTCACCTATGAGATGGCGATCCGCGATCACTATCGCCTCGACGTGCTCGCACGGCGGGCGGCAGAGCTACAGCAGGCCGACGCCCAGCTGGGCGAGGTGCAGCGCCTGCTCGGCGCCGCCGAGGCCGGGATTCACGGCCAGTGCCGCTCCTGCGGAGCCGTCCACAGCCGCGGCGCCGCGTACTGCTGGCACTGTGGCGCGCAGCTGATCCAGGAGGCCCGTCCGGCGGCTCTGCCCGGCGACGCCTCCGGCC
Source organism: uncultured Solirubrobacterales bacterium (assembly GCA_963706765.1). Classification (GTDB taxonomy): domain Bacteria; phylum Actinomycetota; class Thermoleophilia; order Solirubrobacterales; family Solirubrobacteraceae; genus Palsa-744. Next base: position 2,255,875 of record OY970168.1, read on the forward strand.
AGCCGGCGTAGCAGCACAAGCGTCGTTCACGCTACTCCGGCCAGCCGCATAGCGGCACCTCACAGAACGTCGTTCAGGCTAGCCGTGCAGCGTGATACGCCTGCTCAGCCTGGCGGAGCCGAGCACGAAGTTGGCCCAGACCTTCACGCCTCGATGGCCCCGCGTCGCTCTCTTGCCGGTCGCGTTGAGCTTGACCGTCACGGTGCCCTTCGCGCCGGCCTTGACGTTGATCGGCGCCGAGCCATAGGTCACCGTCTTCGTCTTCGGCTTGGATTTATTTGGCGCGGTCGCTGCCGTCGCGATCGTCGCCCCGTGCTGCTCGAGGTTCTGCAGCAACAGGTTGCCGACGCAGTTTGCGCTCGCGCACTGAATCGGGAGCGCCACCCTGCCGTTGTGCACCGGCAGGGTCAGCTTCGGGAAGGTCAATTTGGGCGTGGGGTTCGCGTGTTGCACGATCGGCAGCGGCGTCGGCGTTGGCGTGGGAGCAGGGGTGGGTGGTGGCGACGCCGGCGTGGTACCGAGTTCGGCGCTCATCAGCACCTCGAACCCGCTGAAGTCCCACTGATACTGATCGACGTTGAAGCTCGGGGCCTGCACACCGGCCTGTGTCGGCGACGGGTACCAGGCGAAGTCCGAAACGCCCTCATCGACATGTCCATTGTTGGTTGCCGACGCGGGAACCGGCACGTTGGATTCGAGCACCTCCAGCCCGAGGAGATCGTCGGCCGCGATCGTGGTCGTGTCGTATTCGGGCGGAGTCGGATCCTCGTGCATCGGGAGCGAGGTCTGAACTGTCGTTATCGAGTTCGGCTGAGGCGTGAAAGTGGGCCCATACTGCTGAATCACGCAGCACGCAATTTCTGGTTTGCCGATGACGAATGTGTTGTGGTAGAGCGTGCGCAGCACCACGATCTGCATCGTTCCGGTCGCCGGCCCGGTCTTGATCCGGACTGCGCTGACCGTGCCCGATTCGGGCGCGTAGGAGCTGTCGCTTGCCCCCACCGAGACCCACATGCACGATCCGTAGGAGTTGCGCGGAATGGTGAACGGGTATTCGAGTCTTTCCAGTATCTGGTTGATCACACCGTCGCCGCACGTGATCGAGCTGTTGACCGGCTGATTGAGGTCTGCACCGAACGTGACGGCGGACGCGGTTGCGGGCCCCGCGAGCAGCAACGCAACGCTCAACACCAGCGTGAGCGTCATCTTCCGCACGGTCCCCCCGCGACTCACAGTGAACAAAGCTTAGTGACCGGGACAGACGCCACGAACGCCATCTCGCTCTGAGGCACAGTGCCCGACTGGGGCACATGTGCGCTGGCGTGGCCTCGCACATCCGTCCGCAGACCGCCGGGATTGCGACGGGATCGGGTGAGATGCGGGGGCGAATGTCGCCTGCTCGTACACTGCCTGTCCTCATCCTGGGTGCCGCGCTTGCGCTGCTCACCAGCGCCCCCGCGGCACCGGCTTCGACGCGCTCACGCTCGACTCGCTCCGCGCGGGGCACGCACGAGTACTCATGCCCGCTGTTCCCGGCGAGCAATCCCCTGAATCAGGAAATAGCGAGCGCCCCCGTCAGCCCGCGCTCGGCCGAATACATCGCGAGCATCGGTCTCAGCGGCCACCTGCATCCCGACTTCGGAACGGACCCCAGCTACGGCATCCCCTACACGGTCGTCGAACGCAGCCAGCCGAAGGTGCCGATCGACTTCACCGCGTATGGCGAAGAATCCGACCCGGGGCCGTATCCGATCCCGCCGAACGCGCCGGTGGAGGGCGCGGGGGAAGAAGGCGACCGCCATGTGCTGGTGTTGCGGCGCGGCACCTGCAAGCTGTATGAGCTGTACGGCGCAAGCCGAGCGGGCGCGGGCTGGGACGCGGAATCGGGCGCCGTCTTCAACCTACGCTCGAATGCCCTGCGACCCGAAGGCTGGACCTCTGCCGATGCCGCGGGCCTGCCGATCATGCCGCTGCTGGTCCGCTACGAAGAGGCGCATGCCGGGCAGATCGATCATGCGTTGCGCGTGACGGTTGCGCGGACCCAGCGCGGCTACATCCATCCCGCGACGCACTTCGCCTCGAGCAGCTCCGACCCGAGCCTGCCGCCAATGGGATTGCGACTGCGCCTGAGCGCGAGTTACAGCCTCTCGGGCTTCAGCGGCGAATCGCTGGTGGTGCTGCGTGCGTTGCAGCGCTACGGCCTGATAGTCGCCGACAACGGTTCCTCCTGGTATCTGACTGGCGCCCCCGACCCTCGCTGGGACGATGAAGACCTCGAGCAGCTCAAGCGGGTCCCGGGCTCGGCGTTCGAAGCGGTCGAAACCGGCCCGATCCTGCATGCGGGCTAGCCGCGATCCTGCACATGGGCTAGTCACGATGTCGCGCGGTCGCGCCAGACGCGTGAAGGGCACGACCGTCGGGCCGGACGCCAGCTCGGCCAAGGACCGATGAAGTGCCGCGCTCGCAGACGCGTGAGGACTCCGGCAAGGTCGCGTTCAGGAAGCGGGCGGCTGCTCGCCCGGCGGAGCCACGGCCGCGGGCTGCGGCGCGGGGGCCTGCACGGGCGCCACCGGCTGGGCCGGTGGTGGCACCGGCGCCTGCTGCTGCGGGGCTCCGGGTGCGAGCGTCTGGGCCGGATGCTCCGCCTCGCCCGTGACCGAAGACTTGAATTCCCGCATTCCGCTGCCCAACGACCGACCGATCTCAGGCAGCCGCCTGGCGCCGAACACAAGCAGCAGAATCACTACCAGGAACGCGATGTGCAGAGGATTGTCTAGTCCCATCGCAAATCCAGTCTAGACCATCCGTCGGGCCCCCCGTTGCGCCTGCTTTGCTCAGGTTTCTGAAGCCTAGCCCGCACCCTCGCCCTCGACCTCGCCCTCGACCTCGCCCTCGCCCTCGCCCTCGCGCAGGGTCGTGCGCACCAGCTGGATCGCGATCAGCACCATCAGGGCGGCGAACGCGTCGCGCAGCACGGTGCCCGAGAGCGCGTTCGCAAGCGCGACACCCGCGGCGGCGCCAGCGACCGAGAGCATCCCGAGCAGCAGCGCATCGCGCCGGCAGACGTTGCCGTAGGCGTCCTGCCGGATCGTGCCCACCATCGCCACTGGGATGATCGCCAGCAGCGAGGTCGCCTCGGCCTGGTGCTGGCCGAGACCGAGGAAGATGACGAGGCCCGGCACGAACAGCACACCGCCGCCGACGCCGAGCAGGCCCGCGACGATTCCGCCGGCGAGGCCGATCAGCACCGCTCCGATCATCGCGTGACCAGCTCGATCGCGCTGGCCACCAGCACGGCCGCGAACAGCAGGGAGATCGAGCGGTGGGGCAGACGCTGCTGCAACCAGGTGCCCAGCAGCACGCCGGCGATCGCAGGCACGCCCACGAGCGCTGCGTCGCCGACGTCCACGTTCCCGTACAGGCCCTGGACGGCCGCTGCGAAGCCTGCGATGAAGACGATTGCAGCCAGCGAGGTGGCGGTGGCCTCGCGGGCGTTGTAACCGAGCCACAGCACGAGCAGTGGCACGATCACGCTTCCGCCGCCGACCCCGAACAGGCCGCTGAATACACCGGCGGCCGTGCCGATGACCGCCAGCTTCAGCGATCGCCCGGGGATCCCCTGCGATGGCATCTCAGGACTCGTTCCAACTGCCGGGCGCACGCGGGACGCGGAAGTCGCTCGACTGCCGGCGCGCTTGCGCCCCCGGCCCGGGCGCTCGCGACGCCGCGCGCGGTGCTCGGCAGCTGGCGCAGGCAGATCCTTTGCAAGCGATCCTGTCGGCCACGGTGCGCGCCATACTAATTGTCGTGTCCCCCGCCGCGACGCCTGTGGAGGCGCTCGAGCCGCTTCGCGCTGACCCAAGCCAGGCCGCGGTGCTGCTCGATATCGACGGAACGCTCGCGCCGATCGTGAGGCACGCTGCGGATGCCCACGTCCCCGAGGCGACGCGAACGTTGCTGATCGAGATTGCCAAGCGATACCGGGTCGTCGGCTGCATCAGCGGCCGCCGTGCCAGCACCGCGCGACAGATCGTCGCGATCGGCACGATCGCCTACGTCGGCAACCATGGCGGCGAACTGCTGCTGCCGCGGGCCATCGCCCCGCAGCTCGACCCCGAGCTGGCGGCGTGGGGCTCACGCGTGCGCGAGTTCGCCGCATCCGTCTTTACGCCCGAGCATCAGCGCCTTCGCATTCGCAGCGAGGACAAGGATGCGATCGCGGCGTTCCATTGGCGCGGCGCGCCCGACGAGGAGGCTGCGGAGGCCGCAGTCGCCGAGATAGCGCGACGCGCCGAAGAACGGGGGCTTGCCGTGCACTGGGGCCGCAAGGTGCTTGAGATCCGCCCGCCGGTGACGCTGCACAAGGGGCTTGGGATCGCGGCTCTGCTGCGCGGGCAGCCGGTGCTGACGGCGGTGTACGTCGGCGATGACATGACCGACCTCGACGCCTTTCGGGGACTGCGCGCCCTCGCTGACGCGGGCGAGCTGGAACGCGCTATCTGTGTGGCGGTCAGCTCCGACGAAACTCCCCCTGAGCTCGCCTCGGAGGCCGACCTGCTCGTCGACGGGGCCTCGGGCGTGCGCGAGCTGCTCGAGGCGCTGCTCTGACGTTTGGACTCGCGCTGACGTGCGCTTCGCGGATTTCCTCAAGACGACAGTCATGCTCAGCGGGGGCGCGGCGACGGCGCTGGCCGCGGTCACCGTGCTCGGCGCCGGCACCCAGGCGGGGTCGAGCTCGCAGACGCTGTTGGTCGCGGTCGCCGCCGGCTGGTGGCTCGTCGCGACGCTGATCGGGCTGCGGCTTGGCCGGCGCGCGGAGGCGAGCCCGCCGATCGCACGTCTGCTCGCGAGCGCCCGCGCGAGCACGGCGCTGCCCGAGCATCATCCCAGCGCGACGCTGCTCAACCGCCTGTGGCCGTTGCTGCTGTTCACGCTGATCGCAGGCGGCCTCGCGTTCCTGGCGCCGCAGATACCAGGGATCGCGGCGGGGTTCGCGATCATCTGGGCGCTCGCCTGGCGTCGTCAGCACGCCGCTGTCACTGCGATCGAGGAGCGCGACGGTGTCAGCTTCTACGTACGCCGCACCTCGCCGCTGCGACCGATTGCCCTGCAACGAACACCGGGGTTCAAAGCCCTGCGCCCCCAGCCGACCAACGGCGCGATCAGTTGATGACAGGAGGGCGCGCCGCGGCTCCGCTCGACGTCCTGATCGTCTCGCTCGGCTCCACGCCAGGCCTGCGCGCCTCCGACGCCGAGCTGGCGGCCTCGCTGCGTCGCGCCGGCGCCACAGCAGCGCTCGCCACCGCAACGCCGCCACGCAGGCGCCTGCGCACGCTGGCGCTCACCGACCTCGCTTGGGCGCTGGCCGCCCGGCGCGCAGCCCTGGCGGGGATCGCGGCGGGCAGCCCGCGGTCGCTGATCTACTCGAGCACGACAGCTTCGCTGTTGTGGCCCTGTCCCGGTGCGATCCGCTTCGATGCTCCCTCGGCCGGCAATCGCCCCGGACGTCACGGCATCTGGCAACGCCCGGTCGAGCAGCGCCGCCTGCAGCAGGCGCCGCTGCTGCTGCCGCTCACGGATGCGAGCCTCGCCGAGCTGCCCGCGGCCGTAGCTCGGCGTGAGCGCGCGCTGGCCCTGCCGATCCCGGTGGCCGCCTCGGGAGAGGCCGTCGAGCGGCGAGACATCGCAGCGATCACCTACGCCGCGAATCCCCACAAGAAGGGACTCGATCGCATCCTCACAGCCTGGCTGGCCGCGCGAAATCCAGGCGAGGAGCTGCTGGTCGCAGGCGCCAGCGAGCGGGAAATACGACTCGCCGGCATCGACCCGGCGGGCCTCTCGGACCCCCCTACACGGGCCTCCGGGGCCACGTGGGGCGCCGGCGAGCCGCCGAGCGACGCTGGTGTACGCGTCGTGGGACCGCTCCCGGCCGCCGAGTACCGTTCGCTGCTGCGCAGGGCGCGGGTGTTCGTATGCGCGGCGCGGCGCGAGGACTACGGGATCGCACAGCTCGAGGCGCTTGCGGATGGCTGCATGCTCGTGACCACCCCCTCGCCAGGACCCTACGCGGCGCTGGCGCTCGCACGGTCGCTCGATCCGCGGCTGGTGGGCGAGGACCTCGTGAAGATGCTCCGGACAGCGCTCGATGAGCCGAGCGCGGACTACGCCACTCGAGCACGTGCCGAGCTCGAGCCCTTCAGCCACGAGGCATTCGACGAGCGCGTTCGCGAGCAGCTGCTGCCACGGCTGCTGGCGATGGCACCGGCATAGGCGCGCCTCAGGCCTTGCGCGCACGCTTTCGCAGGCGCTGGAGCGCCTTCCACGAGCGCGCGTTCGCGACATCTTCGCGCGTCAGCCAGGCGCGCCTGGCGGTGGCGACGCCCCAGCGCATGTTCGCGAGCGTGCGCGTGCGATGCGCGTCGGAGTCGATCACGATTCGCGCTCCCGCCGCGATCGCGTTGCGCGCGTGCGTGTCCGAGAGGTCACGCCGGTCGGGGTTGGCGTTGATCTCGAGCAGGGTCCCGGTGCGCGCCGCGGCCTCGAACACTGCTCCGAGATCGATCGCGTAAGGCTCACGGCGCTCGATCAGCCTGCCGGTCGGATGCCCGAGGGTGTCGACGAGGGGATGCTCCATCGCTGCGATCACGCGCTCGGTCATCGCCTGCTCGCCCATGGCGAACGAGGTGTGAACGCTCGCGACGACCCAGTCGAGCTCTCCGAGCAGCTCGTCGTCGTAGTCGAGCTGTCCATCAGGCAGGATGTTGACCTCGCTGCCAGCGAGCACTCGAATTCCCTGCAGGCTCGCGTCGGCGTCACGGATACGCTCGATCTGGCGGCGCAGCTCGTCCGGTGCCACGTCGTTGCCGAAGCCGTGCGAGGCCGAGTGATCGGTGATCGCCAGGTACTCGTATCGCCGCTCGCGTGCCGCCAGAGCCATCTCCTCGATCGTGTTGCGCCCGTCGGAGGCGATCGTGTGGCAGTGCAGGTCGCCCTTGATGTCCGCGAGCTCGATCAGCTGCGGCAGCCCTGCGCCCCCCGGCGCGGCGGCCTGCAGCTCGCCGCGGTCCTCGCGCAGCTCGGGCTCGATGTATTGGTAGCCGAGCAGCTCATATACGGCGGTCTCGCTCGTAAAGAGCTCCACCTCATCGCCAGCGTCGTCGCTGACGCCGTGCTCGGAGACGTGCAGGCCCTCGCGGACCGCGCGCTCGCGCAGCGCGGCGTTGTGCCTGCCTGAGCCGGTGAAGTGCTGCAGCAGGTTCCCGAGCTGCCCCGGAGCGCCGATCCGCAGATCGACGGCGATTCCCGAGTGGGTGCGTCCGCGCGCGCCGCTCGAGCTCGTGCTGGTGACGGCCTCGATCTCGGGCAGCTCGGCGAGCCGGCTGGAGAGCTCGAGCGGATGCTCGGTGACGGCGATCAGGTCGATGTCCTTGACGCTGTCGGCCATTCGGCGGGCCGATCCGGCCACCTGCACGGTCGCCGCGGCGGCCTTGTCGCCGTCGGCGAGTCCGTGCGCGAGCGACTCGCCGATCTCGAGCGCGCGCGGCAGCAGGAGCCTCGGCGATCGGCCCTCGCCCGGGCGTTGATCGGCCTGCTCGAGCGCCTGCAGCACCCTTTCCTCGAACTTCGGACCGAGTCCCTTGACGTCGCGAACGCGCTGTTGGAGCGCCGCCTCGCGCAGCGCATCCAGGGAGTCGATCCCGAGCTCGGAGTGCAGCAGACGTACGCGCTTGGCGCCGATCCCCGGCAGCCGCGTGATCTCGATCAGGCCGTGGGGAAACTTCTCTCGCAGCCGATCTGCCGCGGGGATCGTGCCGGTCTGCACAAGCGCCAGGATCTTCTCCTGCAGTGTCTTGCCGATCCCCGGGAGCTCGGTGGCCCGGCCTTCCTGGGCCAGAGCGGCCACCGATAGCGAGGCTTCGCGGATCGCCTTGGCCGCCGTCCGGTAGGCGAGCACGCGGTGGACGATCGCGCCGTCGAGCTCGTAGAGATCGCCGAGTTCTTCGAACGCATCCGCAATCGCGCCGTTTGAGAGCTCCACTGCTTTAGGGTACGCCGACCGATGTCCGAAGTTCCCTGGCTCGTTCTGCCCACCTACGACGAGGCCGACAACATCGAGGCCATCTTGAGCGCCGCCGGCGAGGTGCTCTCACGCGCCGCCCCGGAGGGGTTCTACGTGCTTGTGGTCGATGACGGATTTCCCGATGGGACGGGCGATATCGCCGACCGGCTGGCTTCGGAGCACGACTGGGTACGGGTGCTGCATCGCACCGAGAAGAACGGGATCGGCCCGGCCTATCTGGCGGGCTTCCGCCACGCGCTCGAGCACGGAGCGGCGTTCGTGCTCGAGATGGACTCCGACTTCTCCCACGATCCAGCCGACCTCGAGCGGCTGCTCGAAGCTGTCCGTGCCGGCGCCGACCTCGCGCTCGGCTCCCGCTACGTGCCCGGAGGCGGCGTCAGCGACTGGGGGCTGTTGCGACGGTTCATCAGCGAGGGGGGGTCGACATATGCGCGCTGGGTTCTCGGCCTGGACGTTCGCGACCTCACCGGCGGCTTCAAGTGCTTCCGGCGCGAGGTGCTGGAAGCGATCCACTTCGACTCCGTGCGATCGCAGGGCTATGCCTTCCAGGTCGAGCTCACCTACCGAGCCATACGCGCCGGTTTCCGCGTGGTCGAGGTGCCGATCGTGTTTCGCGACCGCGAGCGCGGACAGAGCAAGATGTCCTGGCGCATCGCCGCCGAGGCGATGTGGTTGGTGCCCCTGCTCAGGATCGGCCGCCAGCCGCCAGCACGCATGCAGGCGGGCGCCGCATCATCGCTGCCGACCGCGAACGAGCGCACCTCGCCGTCCTGAAGCAGCCAGCGCGGCGCGAGGCTCGCCGTGCCGCACCTGTTGCCGCGGCTTCTCGAGCGGCGGGAGAGCAGGCGGGCGGGAGAGCCTCGAGCGTGCATGAGAGCCTGGAGCGTGCGTAAGTGATGTCGAAATCTCGATGCTGTATCGCCATGGCACTACACCGTCGAAAAAAAACACCGCACCTGACCTATAGCGCTCACGCGAAGACACCCAGCCGCCGATGAGGAGGTGATGGACGCGTCTTCCTACGCCTTCGTCCACGGGGTGAGAAACACGCGCGCCACGCTCCAGAGATGGCAGCGCCATCCCGCGCCGGTTCTCCTGAGCTGGTTCGCAGGCTCGGCGCTCGCGGCCGGCGGCTTGCTGGTCGCAGTGCTGATCGTCTCCGACCTGGATCGGGGAGCCATCCAGGTCCTCACGCTCGGACCGCCGTTCGCCGTGGGCGACAGCTCGAACGTCCTGACCGTGCTCAGCCACAACCTGCTGGTGCTCGCTCTGCACGCGATGGCCTGCGTGGCCGGCTTCATCGCAGGCAGCTCGCTGCCGATGCAGGCCTCCTCTCGCACGGGAGTCTCGCGCTGGATTCACGAACACGGCGGGCGCATCGCGATCACGTTCGTCGTCTGTGCGACGGCCTTCTCGCTGTCTGCCCAGGCGCTGATCCTCGGACGGACGCTCGCGGGCGTGTCGCATTTCCTGCGGGTCTCGCCGGCGATCCTGTTGCTGGGCGTGCTCCCGCACGCGATCCCCGAGCTCATCGCGCTGTTCCTGCCGCTGGCGGCGTGGATCATCGCCAGTCGCCGCGGCGAATGGGACCAGCTGCTCGCAGCCTGTGTGGTGACCGTCGCGATCGCGCTTCCGATTCTGGTCTTCGCGGCGCTGATCGAGGTCTACGTCTCCCCGCACCTGTTCACGGCTCTCACCGGCATCCACCCGCCGATCGTCCGCCACGTCGAAGGCTGGACGATCACAATCGGCGCCAGGTAGCGGGGCGTCGCACCGAATCCGGCGGACCTTCCTTCATTTTGTATAGTGGATGTCGGACCGACGGCGAAGGGCCCGGCCGGTCACCTAGACGACCTGCGATAAGCACAAGGAGACACCATGGCCGGAACGCTCAGCGAAGTCACCGACAACAACTTCGACGCCGAGGTCCTCGAGTCGAGCAATCCCGTGCTCGTCGACTTCTGGGCCCCCTGGTGCGGCCCCTGCCGCGTCGTCGCTCCGGTCCTCGAGGAGATCGCCGGCGAGCGCCCCGACCTGCGGATCGTGAAGCTGAATGTCGATGAGAATCAGCAGACGGCCGCGCGCTATCAGGTCCTCTCGATCCCCACGATGATCGTGTTCAAAGATGGATCGCCCGTGAAGACCGTCGTCGGCGCATACCCGAAGAAGCGCCTCGAGCAGGAGCTCGAGCCGGTCCTCGCCGCCTGAGCGCCCGAGCCGGTACTGGCCGCCGAGGAGCTCGAGCCGGTCCTCGCCGCCTGAGCGCCCGAGCCGGTCCTCGCGGCCTTGGCGCCAGTCGCTTCTCGGCGCTCGAGTCCTTGGCCGCCGAGCGCCTGAGCTGGGTCGATCAGACGGCTTCCTGCGCTGCCTTGCGCAGTGCGATCGAGAGCTCGAGCCCGTCGACTTCGGTCTGTTCGCGGTAGTCGGCGGCTCCGTCGGCGCCGAGCGTGAGCTCGAGCGCGAGCGTCTCGCCGGAGAGGTAGTCGCGGTGGGCCTCCACCGCCTCGAGCAGCGCCGGGGCTCCGGCGAGCCACAGCTCGATGCGGTCCTCCACCTGCAGCCCGGCGGTCTTGCGCGCGTTCTGGATCGCGTGCACGATCTCGCGCGCGTGTCCCTCGCGGCGCAGGTCGTCATCGAGGCTGAGGTCGAGGGCCACCGCGTGGGCGCCCTCGCGCTCGACCGAGTAGCCCTCGGGCGCCTTCAGTGTGAGGATCACGTCCTCGCTCGAGAGCGTGTGCTCGCGTCCGCCGACGGCGATTCCGACCTCGCCGTCTCTGTCGCGGATCGCAGCCGCCACGCGGGCCGGCTCGAGCGCCGCGATCGCCTCGGCGGCGCGGGGCATATCGCGGCCGAACAGCGGCCCGAGGGTCCGGTAGTTGGCCTTGACCTCATAGCGCCCGAGCTCCTCGGCGGCAGCCACGAACCTGACCTGCCTGACATTGAGCTCTTCGCGGATCACCTCTGCGAGTCGTTCGATCGCCTCACGCTCGCGTCCCTCCGCCACCACCACCGCCTCGCGCAGGGGCTGGCGCACCTTCAGCTTCGCCTTGCCACGCGCGCCGAGCCCGAGCCTGACCGTCTCGCGCGCGAGACCCATCGCCTGCTCGAGCTCGGGATCGCGGGCGCCGAGCGCCACGGCGGCGGGGAAGTCGCACAGATGCACGCTCGCGAGGCTCCCGTCGAGGTTGTCGTAGATCTCATCGGCGATGAACGGGCACAGCGGGGCGAGCAGCTTCGCCACTGTGAGCAGGCATTCGCGTAGCGTCGTGAACGCCGCGCGCTCGCCGTCCCAGAACCGCCTGCGTGAGCGTCGCACGTACCAGTTGGACAGCTCGTCCACGAGCTGCGCGATCGCGCGCCCGGCGCTCGTGGCGTCGTAGTCCTCGAGCCGCTCTGCCACCAATTCGGCCGTTGCGGCGGTGCGCGACAGCGCCCAGCGGTCCAGATCGTCGTCGGCCGCGTCCGCGGCGCCGTCACTGCCGGGCTCAGATCCGCTCAGCTGGTTCGCGCCGGCGCGAGCGTAGAGGACGTAGAAGTAGTAGGTCGACCAAAGTTGCTTGAGGAACAGCCGCACCCCCTCGGCGATCGCCTCCTGCGAGAAGCGATAACCGTCCCAGGGCTGTTTCGAGGTGAAGAAGTACCACCTGAAGGCATCTGCGCCGTATCCGTCGAGCACCTCCCACGGCTCGACAGCGTTGCCTTTGGACTTCGACATCTTCTGGCCCTCGGCATCGAGGATCAGGCCGAGGCAGACGACGTTGCGGTATGGGGCCGGGCGCTCGAGCAGGGTCGAGACCGCGAGCAGCGAGTAGAACCAGCCGCGCGTCTGGTCCTGGGCCTCACAGATGAAGTCGGCGGGGAAGCTCTCCTTCAGTAGCTCGCGATTCTCGAACGGGTAGTGATGTTGCGCGAATGGCATCGCCCCGGAGTCGAACCACACGTCGATCACCTCGGCGACGCGCTGCATCTGCCCTCCGCAGCGACCTCCAGTGTCCTCCAAGATCTGCTCACAGGGGAAGCCGATGTCGTCGACGAACGGACGGTGGTGGTCGCTCAGCGCGACGCCCGAGCGCTCCTCGAGCTCGGCGAAAGAGCCGATCGTGTGCCGGTGGCCGTTCTTGCAGCGCCATACGGGCAGCGGCGTGCCCCAGTAGCGCTCACGCGAGAGCGCCCAGTCGACGTTGTTCGCGAGCCAGTCGCCGAAGCGTCCGTGCTTGACATGCGGCGGATACCAGCCGACGATCTCGTTCTCCTGCACCATCCGGTCGCGCACCGCCGTCGTGCGCAGGTACCAGGACTTCTTCGCGTAGTAGATCAGGGGTGTCCCGCAGCGCCAGCAGTGCGGGTATGAGTGCTCGTAGCGCTCTTCGCGAAACAGCAGCCCGCGCGCGGCCAGATCGGCGATCAGGTCGCTCGTCACCTGCGGGTCCTTGACCAGGCGCCCGTCGTACTCGCGCCCGTCGTAGCTGTGCACGCGCCGATCGAACGTCCCGTCGAGGTGCACCGGATTGAACAGGCTGCCCGACTGGTCGGGGCTGAAGATGCCTGCGCCGGCGGCCACCCTGAAGTCGTCCTCGCCGAACGCCGGCGCGATGTGGACCAGCCCGGTGCCATCGTCGGTGGTGACGAAGTCGCCCGCGACGATCGGCATCCCGGCGGGCTCGCCGGTGTCGAAGATCGGGCCCTCGTAGCGCTGCCCCACGAGCTCGCTGCCGGGGAAGCGCTCGAGCACCTGCGCACCCTCGCCCAGCACCCGCTCCACGAGCGCAGCTGCCAGGACGTAGGCCGGCCGACCATCTGCGGTCTTGCCGGCGTAGGGCTGCTCGCCCGCTCCGGACTGCTCGCCGCCTGCCGCGAGCCCCTGGGCGGGCGCCCTCGCGTCGCCCGCGCCGGCGGGAGCGAGCGCGCGCACGTACTCGACTCCGGGGGCCACCGCCACCGCGACGTTCCCGGGCAGCGTCCAGGGGGTGGTGGTCCAGATCAGCATCCTGTCGCCGGGCTGCAGGGGCGCGGCAGGGGAGAGGAAGGGGAGGGCCAGATAGACGGAGCGGTCGATGACATCGCGGTAGCCGAGCGCGACCTCGTGCGAGGACAGGGCGGTTCCGCAGCGGTAGCAATAGGGGACGACCTTGTGGCCCTCATACAGCAGGCCCTCCGTGTCCATCTGCGCGAGTGCCCACCACACCGACTCGATGTAGCTCTCGTCGAGCGTGCGGTAGGCATCGTCGAGGTCGATCCAGAAGCCGATGCGCTCTGTCAGCCGGTCCCACTCCTGCAGGTAGGCGAACACCGACCTGCGACATTCCGCGTTGAACCGCTCGATGCCGATGTCCTGCTCGATCTCGGTCTTGCTGGAGATGCCGAGCTTCTGTTCGACCGCGATCTCGACCGGCAGCCCGTGACAGTCCCAGCCGCCCTTGCGCTCGACGAGCTTCCCCCGCATCGTCTGAAAGCGCGGATAGATGTCCTTGAACACCCGCGCGAGCACGTGGTGGGCGCCCGGTGGGCCGTTCGCCGTGGGGGGACCCTCGTAGAAGTTCCAGCGCGGCGCGCCCTCGCGCAAGCTGAGGGACTTCGCGAACACATCGCGCTCGCGCCAGCGCTCGAGCACCTCGAGCTCCAGTGCGGGCAGATCCTGCTTGGGATCGACCTCGCGCGCGGGCAGGAGCGGGTTGGTGGGGGCGCCGTCGGGCATCGGCAGCCAATTCTAGGTTGGCGAGGTGCCCCGGCCCAATGGACCCCAGCCTGCGAGCAGGTGGATCGGGTGTATCGACTCTGCGATCGGCCTGCCCAGCAGCAGGCGCCGGCCGAGACCGCGCCTACAGGGCGGAGGCGGCGCCTACGGGGCCGAGGCCGCGCCTACAGGGCCGAAGCGGCGGGATCCAGCAGCACCACGCCGGTCAGGCGCTCGCGCAGCTGCTGCGCCGCCTGGCTCGGCCCGGGTCCGACCCGCTTGACCGTCGATGCGCCGGTGTCGGGCAGGGCGAGCCGGTAGTCGTACACACCGACGCCCGGCTCGGCCTGGCGCGCGGCGTACAGGAGCCGCGCGAGCACGTCCGGGGAGGCGCCCGAGCCGGCGAGCACGACTGCGCCGGGGCGCAGCGCCCTCAGCGCCACGCCCACGCGCGTCACATCGAGTTCCGCCGGCAGCGCCAGCACGCGCAGGCCGCCACGGCGCAGGAACAGCTCGAGCGCCTGGATGTGAAGAGCGTCGAGGGCGGTGGGACGAGCTGCGTCGAACAGCAGCACTCCCTCCTCTCGCGAGGCGGGCGGCGCGACGCGCGTCGCCGCGGCCAGCCAGGCGGAGGCGTAGCGCCATGCGAAGGCCCGCTCGGGCGATCCGTCCTCGAGCAGCTCGACGGCCGGCAGCAGCACCGACTCGACCGTGCGCTCGACCGAGCGCACCACGAGGCTTTCCTCGAGCAGTCGGTCGGCGGAGTCCTGGCGGAACGCGGTCAGGGAGGAGGACAGGCGCTGCGGTGACGAGGGCCCCTCGCCGCGCTCGCGTGCGATCGAGACGGCCGACGCGATGTCGTGGGTCTCGGTGAACGCCTGGCGCAGCGCCTCGATCTCGGTCAGCTCGAACTGGCGATGCCCGCCCTCGGTGCGGCTCGGCGTGGGGTAGCCGAAGCGTCGCTCCCAGCTGCGCAGCGTGTTGGGGCTGACCCCCAGCATCGCGGCCGCCGCGTTCGTGCGGATCGAGCTCATGAGAGGGATGTTCAGCATCAGCCAGCCGGCCCGCAAGCTCCGCAATCGCCGCTGCAGTCCGGCACAACCGTTGCAGGCGCAGGGGAGCCGTGCGCCGCAGCGACGGCTGCGTGCGACCGCTTCCATACAACGCAGCGGGGGCCGCGTGGGACCGCCGCGGTGCATCGCGGCGCCGGTTGGCGATACGACACGCCAGCGGCGTCCCGCGGCCTAGGATCTTCGGCGATGCGGTTGCGGCTCTACCACCACACGGACGGGACCCGGATCGCCTATCGCGAGCAGGGCGCCGGGCCGCCACTGGCGCTGCTGCACTCGACGCTGCTCTCGCACAAGGAGTGGGAGCCCTCGATCGAGCAGCTGGCGAGCCGTTTTCGGGTCGTGCTCCCCGACCTGCCGCTGCACGGCGACTCCGAGGACGATCCTCGCCACCCGTACACGCTCGACTGGCTCACGCAGGTGCTGGGGGCATTCTCAGCCGACGTGCTGGGCCCCAGCCCGTCGATCGGCGGTCACGGCGTCGGCGCGGAGATCGCGCTCGCAACGGTCGCGCGCGGGCTGATGAGGCCGCGGCGGCTTGTCCTGATGTCGAGTCGCCTGCATGCGCGCCAGCCCCGTATCCGTGACGGGTGGAGGTTGGCCCTGATCGCGGGCGCGATTCCGGGCGTCGACCGTATGCTCAGCCGAGCGGCATGCGCGGCGATCCGCCCGGAGTCGGGGATGCGGCGCCTGTCCGTGCGCGCGAATCCCGCCGCACGTGACCTGATCAGGCACTCCTTCGCGGATGTTCCCGGCAACATGAAGCTCGCGCACTCATGGGCGAAGTGCGCTCGTCGCTGGCCACTCGAGCCGGGCAAGGACCTGGCTGAGCTGTATCCGCGGCTGCAGATGCCGGTGCTGCTGCTGTGGGCCGATCGCGACTGGCGCTATCCCGTGGCGACCGCCGAGGAGGCGCTGCGCGCGCTGCCCAACGGTCAGCTGCGACTGCTCCCGAGCACCGGCTTTCTGATGGCCTATGACGATCCGATCGGGCTCGCGCGGGAGCTGCTGGCGTTCTGTGGGTAGGGTGTCGCGCTGGAGGAAAGGAGACTAGATGCCCGACAAACCCCTCTGGGGCGGCGAGACCGCCAAGGCCGTCGAGAACTTCCCGATCTCGGGAGAGACCGTCCCGGTCTCGGTCGTGCGCTGGCTGGCGCGCCTGAAGGGCGCTGCCGCTGCCGTCAACGGTGAACTCGGCATGCTCGACAAAGGTCGCGCGAGGCGGATCGAGAAAGCGGCACGCGAGATCGCCTACGGCGAGCACGACTCGCAGTTCCCGATCGATGTGTTTCAGACCGGCTCGGGCACATCCACGAACACCAACGCCAACGAGGTGATCGCGGCGCTGAGCGGCGACAAGGTGCATGCCAACGATCACGTGAACATGGGCCAGAGCTCGAACGACGTGTTCCCCTCCGCGGTCCACCTCGCGGCCCTCGACGCCGCCCAGAACGAGCTGCTCCCGGCGCTCAAGGAGCTCGAGCGCTCACTGGCGCGCAAGGCGAAAAGCTTTCAGAACGTCGTCAAGGCGGGCCGCACGCATCTGATGGACGCGGTGCCGGTGACGCTGGGCCAGGAGTTCGGCGGCTACGCGGCCCAGATCGCGCTCGGCCAGGAGCGGGTGCGCTCGGCGCTCGTGCACGTGGGGCAGATCCCGCTCGGCGGAACTGCGACAGGCACCGGCCTGAACACCCATTCCCGCTTCGCCGAGAAGGTCCGCGCGCGACTGAAGCGCGAATCGGGGCTGCGCCAGATCGCGCCCCCGGCGGATCCATTCGAGGCCCAGGCGAGCCGCGACGCGCTCGTCGAGCTATCCGGCGCGCTGAAGGTGATCGCCGTCTCGCTGACCAAGATCTCGGGCGACCTCGCGCTGATGGGCTCGGGCCCGCGGGCTGGGATCGGCGAGATATTCCTGCCCGAGCTGCAGAAGGGCTCGTCGATCATGCCGGGCAAGGTCAACCCGGTGATCCCCGAGGTGGTCCTGCAGGTGTGCGCGCAGGTGATCGGCAACGACACCGCGATCACCGTCGCCGGCATGCAGGGGCAGTTCGAGCTGAACGTCCGCATCCCCCTGATCGCGCGCAACCTGCTGCAGTCGCTGCGACTGCTCACGAACGCATCGCGATCGCTGGCCGAGAAGTGCGTCGACGGCATCACCGCCAACCGCGCGGGGACCGATGCGTCGGCTGGTGCGACGCTCGCGGTCGCAACGGCGTTGAATGGAGCTATCGGCTATGACAAGGGGACCGAGATCGTCAAGAAGGCAACCGCCTCCGGGCGCCCGCTGCGCGAGGTCGCACTCGAGGCGGGCATCGACGCGAAGCTCTACGACGAAACGATCGATCTGCGCCGGATCGCCCGCGGCAACCGTCGCTGAGGCGGCTCCGTGAGCCTGCGTCGTCGCGCCTGCGCTGGTTTCGCGATCGGGCTCGGGCTGCTTCTCGCCGCCTGCATCCCGGCGGCGAGTCCCAGCGGCCTCGCGTCGGCGCGCGCCAGCACCGGCGCGGGGGTATCGGCGAGGAAGCCGACGTCATGCGGCTCGCAGGCGCCAGAAGCGCTCGCGGATGCAGCCGGCGCGGTGGGAATCCGGATCTACAGGAACGAGACCGGTGGATCGGAGACGCTCAGCGATAGGCGCCAGATCGAGACCTACACGCCGCTGCTCTCGGCGATGGCCAACGGAGATCGGACGGCCACAGAACAGGCTGTCGACACGCTCGTGTTCTCACACACCCACATCGTGCGCCTGCGCGTCGTGCACCAGGGATCGGTGTTCGCCGACATCGGCGGCCCCTACATCCTCGCCCCCGTGACCGGCACGCTGCACTACAAAGGACAGGCGGTTGGACGCTATGTGATGTCAGTGCAGGACGACCTCGGATACGTCAAGCTCGTCAGCCGCTTGATCGGCGTGCCGCTGGCGCTGCGCTCGGGCTCGCAGACGATTCCCGTGCAGGGAGTCGTGGCGCCGGGCCTCGCCAGCATCCCCGATCACGGCCCGGTTCACTACAAAGGCGCTGTCTACCAGGCGTTCTCCTTCG
This sequence comes from uncultured Solirubrobacterales bacterium, assembly GCA_963706765.1. GTDB lineage: Bacteria > Actinomycetota > Thermoleophilia > Solirubrobacterales > Solirubrobacteraceae > Palsa-744. The sequence goes on from OY970168.1 coordinate 2,273,740, forward strand.
ATGCGAGGGCGTTCCCCAGTGCGCCGCTGCGTGTCTCACTGCTGGTCCCGATTCCGGGCGGCCTCGCGGCCAAGAGCTGCACGCAGATTCGCGCCGAGGAGCTCAGCTACGTCGCGCAGCGGATATCGCGCCGCTTCGCGCTCGCTCTCGCGGTCTTCCCGACCTATGTGAAACTGGTGCGCAACCTCACCGGCGGCCTCGTCTACATCCGCATCGGCAACCGTCAACTGGCGGGCAGCTCGCCGCGCGGACCACGCCGGCTCCCCGACAGCGGCCCCGTGAAATACCGCGGCTCGACCTGGGAAGCATCTTCCTTCACCGCACCCTCGAGCGCGGGCGAGGTACGCGTGTATCTGATCGTTCCGCGCTGAGCAATACCGCGTCGCTGCAGCTAGCCGGGCAGCGAGCGGTAGAGGTGCGCGACGACTGACGCGGCCGGCTTGGCGTGGCCGCCGTAGGTGAACAGCCCCTTCTGGTTCAGCCCCTCGATCAACTTCAGGTTCGGGAGCTTGCCGTGGATCGAGCCGCCCGCGAATTCAGGGTTGAGCGGGTAATCGCCCAGCAGCCAGATGAACATGCCTGTGAGTCTCTGATCGGCGGCGTAGAGGCGGATGTGGCGGGTCAACAGGCGCGACTGAAAGCTGTAGCTGCCGGGGCTTCCGGGTGGGTTGAGCTGGTTGGACTCCGCGCCGAACTCGCTGATCACGAGCACCTTGCCGGCGAACGTGCGCTGCATCGCGCTCAGTCGGTGTGAGATTTCGGCGTCCACCGCCGTGGGTGAGTTCAGCGGATCGTCATACCAGCCCGAGTAGTCGGTCTCGGCGACCGCGTCGACGCCGCGATAGAGCGCGCCGGGGTGCTGCGGGGGGTGGTCGCCCCAGACATCGACCGCCACCAGCCGCGTCGGATCGTGGGCATGCAGCCACTGGGTCATCGACTGCACGTACTGCACCTCGGCGCTGTCGCGTCCGTCCTCGGCGACCTCATCGACGAGGTTCCAGGCGAACACCGATGGGTGCAGCTGCTCGGCGATCGCGGCCGTGCGGGCCTGGCGCTCGGCGTCGGCGAGCAGAGCGGGGGTGGTCGAGTACCAGTTCCCCGCCCCTTCGACGGGGCCGATCCCCTGCCAGACGAGGATCCCCGCGGCGTCGAGCCGTTCGAGCAGCGCGGGATCGAGCGGGTGTTGGGCGCGAGCCGCGTTCGCGCCGATCGCCTGCAGCTCGTGCACGATCGTGTCGTCCTCGGCGGGCGTGAGCGCATCGCCGTGGCCGAGCGCGTCTTCCTGAATGCTCGCTCCGTGCAGCAGCAGCCGTTGGCCGTTCAGGAACAGCTCGCCACCGTGCCAGGTGATCTGGCGCAGGCCAACGTGCGCGGAGTAGCTGCTCTCGCTGCCGATCGCGAGCTTCAGCTGATAGAGGCTCGGGCTGGACGGCGACCACAGAGCCGGTTCGGGCACCGTCACCGTCGTGCGTACCCGCGTCGTGGCGCCGTGCGCGAGCTGGACCTGCGGGAAATGCAGCGGAATCGTCTGCGCCCCCCGCGAGAGGGCGCCTTCGACGGCGATCGGACGTCCTGGTGCGGCGTCGTTGCGCACTTCTACGCCGACCGTCACCGTCGCGCTCGCCGAACCCCCGTCACTGCCCGTGCCCAGGTCGCTCGCCGAACCCGCCTCGCTCGACCTCGCCACGGCGCTCGTCGAGCCCGTGGCGTTGCCTGAGCCCCCACCGGCGGACCCGGACAGAGTGGTAGCGATCGTGGGGTTCAGGAGCTCGCTTTCCCCGATCGGACGCACGTTGACCTCGCCGTCGAGCCCGCCCCAGTTGAACCAGGTGCGGTGAAAGCCCAGGTGCGACTGCATCGTCGGGTTGCGCCAGTCCACGCGCACAACCACCGTGTGCCTGCCCGCGCTCAACTTGGTACGCACTTCGAAGGGCAGGTAGGAGCCTCGGTGCGAGCTGAGCGCATGCCCGTCGATCCAGATGTTGGCCTGGAAGTTGGCCGACTGGAACGTGAACGCGTAGACGCCCGCTGCGGGGGCGTCGAAGGTCGTTCGATACCACGCGGTCGAGCCTTCGTAGTTGCTTTTTCCCGCCTGACCAACATATGCCGCGCTGACCACGTTCGGGACCCTGACGCCTGCGCCTGAGAAGTGGCCGCTGCGCCAGCCCAGCGCAAGTCCGCGGTCGGCCGGATCCTTGCGCAGCGTCCAGTGCGTCAGTGGCGTGCGGTCAGCGGGACCTTCGCCGATCAGCGACGGGCTCGGCGGCGCCTGGGCCGCGGTCGCAGCAGCTGCCAGCGCCGCGCAGGCGACGAGCAGGACGAACGCGATCTTTCTCGCAAGGGGCATGGACACGGTGGTTGAAACAGCTGATCAGAGCGGAACGCTCGCTGGCGATCCGGACAACATCCGCGCCAGCAGGAGCCTCGCGCCGGTCTTGGAGAGCGGTTCGTTGAGATTTCCGCACTTCGGCGACTGCACGCACGAGGGGCAGCCGTCCGCGCATGTGCAGCCCGCGATCAGCGCATGCGCATCCTCGCACAGCTCGGGAAAGCGCGCGAATGCGGTGCGCGCGATGCCGATGCCCCCCGGGTGGCCGTCGTAGAGGAAGATCGTCGGCCGCCCCGTCTGGGGGTGCAGATTGGTCGAGAGGCCGCCGATGTCCCAGCGGTCGCACATCGCGATCAGCGGCAGCACCGCGATCTGAGCATGCTCGGTCGCATGCAGCGAGCCGAGCAGCGACTCGAGCGGGATCTGCTCGCCGAGCTGCTCGGTGTCGAGCTCGAACCACAGCGCCTGCGTAGAGAAGCTGGTCGTCGGCAAATCGAGCGCGATGAGGTCGATCTGGGTGTGGTCGCCGAGCCGCTTGCGCTGGTAGGCGAGCACTGTCTCGGTCACCGAGACCTCGCCGAAGGACAGCGTCACGCCGAGGCACTCGCTGCGATCCAGCAGCCGCTCGATCGCGGTTTCCGTCTCGCGCTTGGGCTGGGTGTACCAGTCGCCCTCGAACGCGCTCACGAGCGCGCGACGATGTTGCAGATCGAGCTCGCGCACCTCATAGGAGCGCCCCTGATGCAGGTAGATCGCGCCCTCATGCACCGTCGAATGGGCCCGCGAGGCCTCCGTGTCGCCGAGCAGCTCCCCCGAGCAGACGTCGACGATCGCGAAGCGCTCGGCCGAGGCCGAGCGCAGCGACACCGCGCCGGCGGGATAGCGATCGGCGCGGCGTGGCACGTAGGTCTCCTCGCCGCCGACGGTCGTGATCGCGATCGGGCGCTTGCGCAGCTCGCCGGCGCTCACGAGCTGCTCGGCATGCGCCTCCCACCGTGGCCCGAGGAACTCGGCGTCGGAGCGCTCGAGTGGCCCCTCGTGGGCGGCACACAGCAGGTGGGAGCGGAAGATCAACGGGCTCTCGTGGTCGAGGATCGCAGCCTCCACCGGGCGCTCGAGGAACTCGTCGGGGTGGCGGCAGAAGAACTGGTCGAGCGCATCCTCGCCCGCCACATACATCGCCAGGCCCCGACCCCGGCGGCCGATCGCCGAGCGCCCTGCGCGGCCCCACATCTGCCGCAACGATGCGATCGTTCCCGGGAACGTGACGACCACCGCAGCGTCGAGTGTGCCGACGTCGATTCCCAGCTCGAGCGCGTCGGTGGTGATGACCGCGCGCAGCTCACCGCGCATCAGCCGCCCCTCGAGCTCGCGACGCTGCTCGGGGGTGTAGCCCGCGCGATAGGGCGCCACGCGCTCCGCCAGCTCGCCCTGGCCGCTCGCCTCGAGCTCCTCGGTCACCAGACGGCTCAGCAGCTCGACGCCCTTGCGGGACTTCATGAAGCAGATCACCCGCGCGTCGTTGGACAAGAGGCGCGCCAGCAGCTCCGCCGCCTCTGCCAGCGCCGAGCGACGCGTCCCGAGCGCCTCGTCGGTCAGCGGTGGGTTCCAGACCGCGACCCGACGCTGCGGCGCCGGCGAGCCGTCGTCGTCCACCAGCGCCACCTCGGGCAGGCCCGTCAGCCGCTCGGCGAGCTCGACCGGGTTGGCGATCGTCGCCGAGGTCAAGAGGAAGCGCGGCTCGGTGCCATAGGCGGCCGCTATCCGGCGCAGGCGGCGCAGGACGCATGCCACATGGGAGCCGAAGACCCCGCGGTAGACGTGCGCCTCGTCGATCACCACCACCGCCAGGTTCGCGAACATCTCCGGCCAGGCCGTGTGATTGGGCAGGATCCCGACATGCAGCATGTCGGGGTTGGTGAGCACGACGTTGGCCTTGCGACGGATGTCCGCGCGCGACTCGCGCGGTGTGTCGCCGTCATAGATCGCAGGACGCACATGCGCTGAGAGCCCGAATGCGTTCAGCGCCCGCGCCTGGTCCTGGGCGAGCGCCTTCGTCGGATACAGGTACAACGCCCGTGCGCGCGGGTCGCGGCAGAGCACCTCCAGCGTCGGCAGCTGAAAGCACAGCGACTTGCCCGAGGCGGTGCCTGTCGTCACGATCGTCGCGCCGTTCCAGGCGTCTTGCAATGCCTGCGCCTGATGCGAGTACAGGCGCTCGATGCCCAGTCGATCAAGCGCAGCGAGCACTTCGGGGTGAAGCTCGGGGGGCAACTTGACGAGCTTCGCCCGGCCGGGCCCTTCGCGCGCCTCGCGTACGAGCCGCGCATCGGCGCGCCCCTCGTCGAGCAGCGCGCTCCACGGCTCGAGCGTGCGCTCCCCGCCGGCTTTGCGCGGCGCAGGCGCTGCGACGGACGGTTCGCTTGCCACGGCTTGCGATAGTAGAGCCATGGCTCTTGACCCCGCCGTAGAGCACTGGGAGCGAGCCCGCACCTTCCACCATTCGCTCTACTCGCCCGCCCGGATCGCGCTCGACCGCGCCCGCCGCGGCCTGAGCGTATCCGTCTGCCTGCCCGCGCGCGAATGCGCGGGCACGGTCGGCGCGATCGTGCGGACGCTCACCGAGCTGCGCGATCACGACGCGATCGACGAGATAGTCGTCGTCGACGCCGCCTCGGCCGATGGCACGGCCGAGGTCGCCGAGCGCGCGGGCGCCGATGTGCTGCAGGAGGCGGAGCTGATGCCCGAGCTCGGCCCGGTGCTCGGCAAGGGCGACGCGATGTGGCGTGCGCTGCTGGCCCTGCAGGGGGAGATCGTCTGCTTCATGGACGCCGACACGCGCGAATTCCCTGCCCACTACGTCACGGGCCTGCTCGGCCCGCTCGTATCCGAGCAGCACCAGATCGCATTCGTCAAGGCCTTCTACCGTCGCCCGTTCGAACACGATGGCATCTCGCTGGCCGAGGGTGGGGGGCGCGTCAACCATCTGCTCGCGCGCCCGGCCCTGGAGCTCTTCTATCCGCAGCTCGCGGCCTTTCGCCAGCCGCTCGCCGGCGAGGTGGCGGCGCGGCGGGAGCTCCTGCACCGGCTCCCGTTCGCGACCGGCTATGCGGTCGAGATCGCGATGCTGCTCGACGTCTGGCGCGAGGCCGGACTCGACGCGATGGCGCAGGTCGATCTCGACGAACACCGCAACCGCCACCAGCCGCTGGCCGCATTGACCCCGATGGCACGCACCGTGCTCGCGACGATCGCCAGCCGGCTCGAGCGGGATGGACGGCTGATCGGCATCGAGCACTCCGAGCTCGCGTTCGAGCGCCCGCCGCTCGCCAGCCTCTCGCTGGAGCGCTGAGTCCGCCACGATGAGCATCCGCTGCCTGTACCTCGACCTCGACGGCACTCTGCTCGGACGCGGCGCCTCGCTGCTTCACGACGGCGAGGGGGAGGTCTCGCTCGCCGGTTTACGCGCTCTGCAGGCGTGCCTTCGCGCCGACGTCGAGATCGTGCTGATGTCCGGTCGCAGGCGCGCCCCACTGCACGAGGACGCGCGTCTGTTCGGCCAGGACTCCTACATCTTCGAGGCCGGCGCCTGCGTCGCCTTCGGCGGCGGGGCACGGTTCGGCGGCGAGGACCACTGGCTGACGGGTGGGCTCGTCCCCGGCGAGCTGACGATCGCCGAGCAGATCGGCAGCTCGGGCGCCCCCGATCTGCTGCTCGAGAGCTACCCGGGCAGGCTCGAGTACCACGAGCCCTGGCACGTCGGCCGCGAAGTCTCGCATCTGTTTCGCGGCCTGGTCGACGTCATCGAGGCCGATGCCCTGCTGAGCGAACGCGGCCACGACGACCTCAGGCTCGTCGACAACGGCGTCGTCAACCGCCGCTCGGAGGCGCTCGCCGCGCTGCCCCACGTGCGTGGTTACCACCTAGTGCCGAAGGCCGCCTCCAAGGCGGGCGCGGTCGCATTCCACATGCACGTTCGCGGCTACTCCCGCGAGCAGACCTTCGCGATCGGCGACTCCCGCGAGGACCTCGCCTGCGCCGAGCACGTCAGCGCCTTCTGGCTGGTCGGCAACGCCGTGCGTCGCGATCCCTCGATCAGGGAGAGCGCGGCCACCCACACCAACGTCCACATCGCCCAGGAGGAGTACGGCGCGGGCGTCTATGAGGCGGTCGTGAGCACGCTCGTGGGCGTCTGAGGGCCCCGCGGCCAGCCACCGGTCGCTCACCGCTCACCGGTCGCTCACCGCTCACCGGTCGCCCGCCGCTCACCGGTCGCTCACCCGCCCCGGCCGCTCACCAGTCCCCGCGGGTCACGAGCCGATGATCCCCTCGCGCTTCTCCTCCTCGTACAGGCGCTCGACCACGAACTCCTTCAGCAACGTCTGGTAGCCGGTGTTTCGCAGCGCCGCCAGCGCCTTCAGGCGCGTCAGCGTGAACTGGTCGAAGCGAATCGCAACCGGAGTCGTGCGGCCCGGCCGGATCAGATCCTGCATCTTCAGCGCCTTCTCGCGCCGCACCTGCTGCGCGAGGAACTCGTCCGGATCGAGCGAGAGGCCCTTGGCGTTGTCGTAGGGGGGCTGGGGTTTGGGCATGTAGCTCTACTTTCTGGAGACTGTGCGCTATGGTATCTATCAGTATATACAATAGAGCTACACCGTTCGTCAGCTGGTAGTGGGTCACCACCCGTCAGCTCGAGCCGGCAGGCCTCGTCGACGCTCGCAGTCGGTTCACCGCGCGAGCCGTCAGCCGGTCCCGACAAACAGCGCTCGATCAAGCAGCTACCGGGCCGCGACCCGCCGCCACGCGCGTCGCCAGAACCCCGGCTGGGGGCGTCTGCGCCAGAGCGCGGGAGGGGGGACGGTGGCGCGCACCAGCGCGACCCAGTCGTCGAGCGGCAGCTCGCCCGAGATCAGGCGGCCGAGTGCGCTCGTGACGGGGGCGTCGACGCCCGCGCGCTCGAGCGCCCTGCTCAGCAGCGGAACCGACTCGAGGGCCTCCACCGCCTGGCCGACCCTGGTGGCGATCTCAGCTGCGGGCACGCCCTCTGCGAGCAGTTCGCCCGCCCGACGGTTGCGGCTTTCGGGCGCCAGCGCCGTCGCCACGAGGTCGCCCGTGCCTGCGAGGCCGATCAGAGACTCCGGCCGTGCGCCGAGGCCCTCGGCGAAGCGCCAGACCTCGGCGAAGATGTGGCCCGCGGCCGCACCGGCGGCGTTCAGGCCCTGCCCCTCGGTCGCCCCGGCGGCGAGCGCGGCGGCGTTCTTCGCCGCACCCGCGAGCTCGACCCCGACGGGATCGTTCGAGCGCTCGCACACCACTCCCGCCCGCGTGAATGAGCTCGCCAGGGAGTTCGCGAGCTCCTCATCCAGCGACGCTGCCACCAGCGCCGCGCCCTCGCTGACCATCTCCTGCGCATGAGCGGGGCCTCCGATGCACGCCACGCGGTTCGCCCCGAACCGTTCGCTCAGCACGACCGTCGGAGGCAGGCCGAGCGGGGCAACCAGCCCCTTCGCCACCGACACCACCGCCGCGCGACGTCCCAGGCCGCCGAGATCGAGCGCATCTATCACCTCGGCGAGGCCTTGCGAGGGCACCGCGAGAAACACGAAGTCCGCGCGCGCCACACCTGCTGCTGCGGGCTCGATGCGCAGCTGAGCAGGCAGCTCCACCCCCGGCAGATACGCCTGGTTCGTGCGCTCGGACTCGAGCGCCGCCGCCTGCTCGCTCGTGCGCGCCTGCAGAGTGGTCCGCAGCCCCCCGCGCGCAAGCAGCACACCGAGTGCTGTCCCGAACGATCCCGCGCCGATCACCGTCGCACGCCTGGCCCCCGGATTCGGCAGCGCGCGCACGCGGGCCGCGCGGCCTGACGGGCTCGGAGTAGGCTCCGGCTCAGTCATCTGATGAGCGAGCCTATCGACAGACGAGCATGAATCGATCGGGCGGCACGCAGGCAGAACAGCGCCCCGACGAGCGCCCCGAGCCGCGCCTGCGCGGCGACGGTGCCTGGCGCAACTGGGCCGGCGACGAGCGTTGCAGCCCTGTGGCGATCGAGCGCCCGGGCTCGATCGAGGAGCTCTCGAGCGCGATCCTGCGCGCCGGCGCCCAGGATCGGCGCGTTCGCGTCGCGGGCTCGGGACATTCATTCAGCGATATCGCCCTCACCGACGGCCTGCAGTTGCAGCTCGATCGCATGCGCCGCCTGCTCGAGGTCGATCGCGGCTCCGGGCTCGCGCGGGTGCAGGCCGGGATCACGATTCGCGAGCTCAACCAGCAGCTGGCCCCGCATGGGCTCGCCCTCGAGAACCTCGGCGATGTCGACGCGCAGACGCTCGCCGGCGCGATCGCGACCGCCACGCATGGGACCGGCGCGCGGCTGCGCAACATCTCCTCGCAGGTCGCCGAGTTGACACTCGTGCTCGCCGACGGGACCACCCTGCGTTGCTCTGAGTCGCTCGACCCCGACACGTTCCGCGCCGCGCAGGTATCGCTGGGTGCGCTCGGTGTGATCGTCGAGGTGACGCTTCGTTGCGTGCCCGCCTTCACGCTGCGCGGGGTCGATGCGCCGCAGCCGCTCGACGACACGCTCGCGCGCTTCGAGGAGCTGGCTCTGGCCAACGATCACTTCGAGCTGTTCGTCTTCCCGCACGCCCGCTTCGCGCTCACTCGCACCAACAACCGCACCGACTCACCCCCGCGCCCGCGCAGCCGCTTGTCGGCCTACGGGAACGACATCCTGCTCACCAATCACGCATTCGCGCTCCTCTGCCGGGCGGGGCGGCGCTTCCCCTCGCGCATACCGCAGATCAATCGCCTCGTGACCCGCCTCGCCGGCGCCACCACGCGCGTCGACCGCTCCGACCGCATCTTCGCCAGCCCGCGCCTCGTGCGGTTCACCGAGATGGAGTACTCGCTGCCGCGCGAGAGCACCCCCGAGGCGGTCCGCCGCGTGATGGCGCTCGTGCCCGAACGCGGCTTCGCCGTGCCCTTCCCGATCGAGGTCCGCACCGTCGCCGCCGACGACGCCCTGCTGAGCACCGCTCACGGTCGCGACAGCGGCTTCGTCGCCGTGCACATGTTCGAGGGCATGCAATGGCGCGCATACTTCGAGGCCGTCGAGGCCGTGATGGACGAGCTCGGTGGGCGGCCTCACTGGGGCAAGCGTCACTTCCAGACCGCTTCGACCCTGCGCGCCCGCTATCCGGAGTGGGATCGCTTCCAGGCCATACGCGCACGCCTGGATCCGCACGGGCGGTTCGCCAACAGCTGGACCGACCGCGTGCTCGGATCGGCCGGCGCCGCGGGTGCGGACGCGTCGGCGCCCTCCGCGACAGCCCCCTCGACGGCATCTCCATCGGCGCCCTCCACGACCACGCCGAGCTCCGCGCCCCCCGGCGCCGCGACGATGGCCGCGCCCGACCGCGCCGCACCCTCCGCGGCCGCGCCGACGGGCTCAGCGGGAGGATCGACATGAGCACCCCCACATCCGGAGAGCGCGTCATCGAGCGGGGCAGGACGCCCCGCGCACAGGGCTCGGCGGGCCAGCGGGCCCGCGCGGACGCGACCCAAGATGACGCTGCTGTTGCGCTGCAGCGCCTGGAACGGGCCACTGCTGCACTCGATCCGCCGTTTGCGCTCGTCGACCTCGACGCGCTGTGGGCCAATGCCGCCGAGCTCGAACGGCGTGCGACGCCGAAGCCGATCCGGCTGGCGAGCAAGTCGGTGCGCTGCCGCGAGCTGCAGGCGCGCGTGCTGCAGCGAGAGGGATTTCGCGGCACGCTTGCGTTCACGCTTCCCGAGGCGCTGTGGCTCGCCGAGCACGACTTCAGCGACATCCTCGTCGCATATCCAACGGCCGACCGCGCCGCCCTGCGCGCGCTCGCCGAGCTGTCCGCCGAGTGTCCCGAGTCCAATGTCGCGGTGATGGTCGACAGCCCGGCGCAGCTGGCGCTGATCGATGCAGCGCGTGCGCATCTCGGCCCCGGCGCCGCTCCCGTTCGAGTCTGCATCGAGCTCGACGCGGGCTACCGACCGCTCGGCGGCCGCGTGCGCATCGGCGCCAAGCGCTCACCCGTCCACACCCCGGGACAGGCCCTCGAGCTGGCGCGCGCCATCGTCGGCGATGACGGTCTCGAGCTGATCGGGATGATGGCCTACGAGGCGCAGATCGCGGGACTCGGAGACGACCCGCCGGGCCATCCGCTGCGGGCCCTTGCGATCCGTGCGATCCAATCGCGCTCCGCCCGCGAGCTCGCCATCCGGCGCGCCGCCACCGTCGCCGCGCTGCGCGAGATCGTGTCTCTTGCGCTCGTCAACGGCGGCGGCACCGGCAGTCTCCACCTCACCGCCCGCGAGCCCGCCGTCAGCGAGGTCACGGCCGGATCGGGGCTGTACGGGCCGACGCTCTTCGACCACTACCGCGCCTTCCAGCCCCGCCCAGCGGCGCTGTTCGCGCTGCCGATCGTGCGTCGTCCCGGGCGCGACGTCGCCACTGCGCTCGGTGGCGGCTACCTCGCCTCCGGTCCCGCGGACGCGCTGCGCCTGCCCAGGCCTCATCTGCCCGCGGGCCTGCGCCTCGACGCCCAAGAGGGGGCCGGCGAGGTGCAGACGCCGGTTCTGGGCTCCGCTGCGGACCAGCTCGCGGTGGGCGATCGCGTCTGGTTTCGTCACGCCAAGGCCGGCGAGCTGTGCGAGCGCTTCAACACCCTGCACCTGCTCGCGGGCGAGCGCATCGTCGATTCGCTCCCCACCTATCGCGGCGAGGGGGAGTGCTTCCTGTGAGTCCTCCCTCGGCCTCCTCTGCCTCGCCGGCGTCGCCCGCGCCCGCACCCGAGCCTCAGCGCTCGGCTGCGATCGAAGCCACGCTGCGCGAGGTCGTCGAGACGCTCGCACCGCTCGAGCGCACGCCCTGCTCAGCCGGCGAGCGCGCCGCCGCCGAGTGGCTTCACGATCGCTTCGCCGCCGTCGCTGGGGTGCAGGCCGAGCTCGAGGACGAGCCATCATGGGGGACCTTTCCGCCCACCTCCACGGGGCTCGGGCTCGCGGGCGTGCTCGCTGCGCTGGTGTCTCTGCGCGGCCGCGGTCTCGCCGGCGCGCTGCTCGCCGGCCTCACGATCGCGGGGGTCGTCGACGAGGCACACAACGGGCCGCGGGTGCTGCGCAGGCTCGTACGTCGCCGGCGCCGCACCGTCAACCTGATCGCCCGTGCCGGCGACCGCGAGGCGGACGCGACGCTTGTCGTGATCGCCCACCACGACGCCCCACAGACGGGCGCCATATTCGACCAGACGCTCCAGCGCAAGCTCTATGAACGCGCGCCGCAGGTGATCGAACGTTTCAAGACGCCGCTCCCGCAATGGTGGTTCGGGCTCGCCGGGCCGCTGGCCACGGTATCGAGCGTGAGGCGTCCCGGACCGGGTGCGCGCATGGGCCTCGTGCTCGGCCTGATCGGCACCGCGCTGGTGGCGGACATGTGGCGCAGTCCGACCGTTCAGGGCGCCAACGACAACCTCTCGGGCGTCGCCTCGCTGGTGGCGCTCGCGGAGCTGCTGCGAGATGAGCCGCTGCCCGGGCTGCGCGTGCTGCTCGTCTCCTGCGGCGCCGAGGAGACCCTCCAGGACGGCATTCGCGCGTTCATCGCTCGTCATCGACATGAGCTCGACCCCGCGAGCACGACATTCGTCAACCTCGACGCCGTCGGCTCGCCTCATCTCGTGATGCTCGAGGCCGAGGGCCCGGTGCGAATGGAGGAGTACGAGGGGCCCTGGCTGCGCGATCTGCTGGCCGAGCGCGCGCGCTCGCTCGAGATCGATCTGCATCGCGGCTATCGCGCCAGGGCCTCCACCGACAGCGTGATCCCCAGTCGCGCTGGATACCCCATAGCCACGCTCGTCTCGATGACCGATTGGCGCGCCCCCGCCAACTACCATCTCGCCAGCGACATCCCCGCGAACCTCGACTACCGCACCGTGCTCGACGCGGTCCGCCTGGTCTACGACATCGCCGCCTCGCTCACCCGCGCAAACGCGCCAAGCGGCGGCCCGGGGGTCGCGCGAGCGGCCACCTGAGGCTCACAGCAGCTCTCCCAGCCTGCGCCCGGCGGCCGCCAGACCCTGGATGCTCGCGGCCCTGATCACGACCTGCAGGTCGAGCATCCGCGCGTCGAACTCGTCGATCTCCTGATCAGCCGTCACCGCATATGTCGGCACCCCCGCCTGCCTCGTGCGCGTGGCGATCTCGAATGTCGCGCTGAGCTCGAGTGTGCGCTCTCGCAGGCTGCGCTCGGCCACCACGACCGCGCGGGATTCGCGCATCCGCGAGTCGAAGCTCTCGGCCGCGAGCAGCTCGCGCAGCTCGCCTGCGCCCGTCAGCGGGCAGCTGTCCGGCGCCGGCCATCCGGCCCGCTGAAGGCCGCGCGCGAGCGCCTGCGCCACGCGCTCCGCCCCGATCTGCACGCCGAAGTCCGCGCTGACGATCAGCGCTCTGCACGGTATTCCGAGCACCTGCCCGCGAGGTGCCGCGCGCTCGCGCGTGCCATCTGCAGCGCGGGAGCTCTCCCGCGAGCTCGCTTCGGCGCTGCTGGCGGGCCTGCCTGCGGTGGCCGAGTCACGGCTGCCCGGGGTCACGATCGGTCATCCTGTCAGGCAATGGCCGCCAGGGGTGAGCACGTCGAGATCGAGATATGCGGCCGCGACATTCGTCTCAGCAGCCCCAGCAAGGTGTTCTTCCCCGAGCGCCAGCTCACGAAGCTCGACCTGCTCAACTACTACATCGACTGCGAAGACGCCGTCGTGCTGGGCCTGCGCGAGCGACCTACAGTGCTCAAGCGCTGGGTCGACGGCGTCACCGGCGAGCCCTTCTTCCAGAAGCGCGTGCCCGAGAGCGCCCCCGAGTGGCTGCAGACCGCCACCGTCACCTTCCCCAGCGGGCGCCACGCGCGCGAGCTCGTGGTCATCGACGGCGCGCATCTCGCCTGGGGGGTGAACCTCGGCGTGATCGACTGGAATCCCTGGGCGGTTCGCCGCGAGGACCTCGACCACCCCGACGAGCTGCGCGTCGACCTCGATCCCGGTCCCGACGTCCCCTTCTCGGAGGTCCGGGCGGTCGCGCTCGGGGTGCGCGAGGTGCTCGAGGAGCACTCCTTGCGCGGCTACCCGAAGACCTCGGGCTCGCGCGGCATCCACATCTACGTCCGCCTGGTTCCCGACGAGGACTTCACCGAGGTTCGCCGCGCCGCGCTCGCGCTCGCGCGTGAGGTCGAGCGGCGCATGCCGGGGCGCGCGACCAGCCGCTGGTGGAAGGAGGAGCGCGAAGGCGTCTTCATCGACTACAACCAGAACGCCCGCGACCGCACAGTCGCCTCGGCCTACTCGGTGCGCGCAGTCCCCGACGCGCGCGTCTCCTGCCCGCTGGAGTGGGACGAGGTCGCCGACGTCGAGCCCGCGGACCTGCGGATCGACACCGTTCCCGCGCGGCTGCGCGAGCGCGGCGACCCCTCGGCCACGATCGACGACTCGCCCGCTTCGCTGCAGTCGCTGCTCGAGCTCGCCGCGCGCGACGAGCGCGAGGGCCTCGGCGACGCCCCCTGGCCACCCCACTTTCGCAAGCAGCGCTCCGAGCCCACTCGCGTGCAGCCGAGTCGCGCGCGCAACAAATCCGCGCGATGACCATCCCGCTGCAACCCCCCCTCGCGCCCGCGCTGGCGCTCTCGCGCAAGGAGTTGCCGAGGGGCGATGACCTCTCCTATGAGATCAAGCTCGACGGCTTTCGCTGCATCGCATTCGTCGATGGCGACTCGCTGTACCTGCAATCCCGCGGCTCCAAGCCGCTGCTGCGCTACTTCCCGGAGCTGGTCTTCCCGCCGGGGCGCTACGTGCTCGACGGTGAGATCGTGATCCGCGAGTCCGGGCGCACCGAGGGCGAGGACTTCGACGCCCTGCAGCAGCGCATCCACCCGGCGCAGTCGCGCATCGAGCTGCTCGCAAAGGAGATTCCCGCGACCTTCGTCGCCTTCGACCTGCTCGCCGAGGACGACCGCTCGCTGCTGGACTCGCCCTTCGCCGAGCGCCGCGCCGCGCTCGAGCGGCTGCTCGCCGGCTCGCAGTTCGAGGACGCCCGCATCGAGCTGATGCCCGCGAGCCCCGATCCCAAGCGCGCCGAGCGCTGGCTGAAGGAGGCCGAGGGCGCGATCGCCAAGAGCCGCTCCGCTCCCTATGCCCCCGGCAAGCGAACCGGCATGTTCAAGGTCAAGCGCGTGCGCACCATCGACGCCGTCGTGGCCGGCTGGCGCCCGGGCAAGGAGCCCGACACCGTCGGCGCGCTGATCCTCGCCCTCTACGACGGCGCGGAGCTGCGCGTCGTCGGACACTGCTCCGGGCTGAGCGCCGCCGAGAAGCGGCGGCTGGTCGACTTCCTGGCCCCGTATGAGACCGGCGAGCGCGGCAGCGCCGACCCCAGCCGCTGGACCTCGGGACGCGATCTCGAGTGGGTTGCGTTGCGCCCCGAGCTGGTCGTCGAAATCGACTTCGATCACGTCTCCGCCGGGCGCATACGCCATGGCGCGAAGCTGCGGCGCTGGCGCGAGGACAAGCCGGCGCTCGAGTGCACCTATGATCAGCTGCAGCAATGAGCAGCGACACAGCGACGGTTGCCGAGGAGGAGTACCTGCAGATCCTGTTCTGGCTGCAGGAGGCCGGCCTGCCCATGACCGGCGCGAATCTCGCCCGTGCGATGCAGCTCTCGGCACCCACCGTCCATGAGATGGTGGGGCGCCTCGAACGCGACGGCTACGTCGAGCGGGGCCAGGACCGCGTGATCTCCTTCACCGCCGAGGGCGCCACCCACGCCGAGGGCATCGTCCGGCGCCATCGCCTGATCGAGCGCTTCCTCACCGACGTCCTGGGGGTGCCCTGGGACGAGGTCCACGAGGAGGCCGAGCGCTTGGAGCACGCGATGTCCCCGGTCCTCGAAGACCGCATGCTCGCTGCGATCGGCGACGCGAAGACCTGTCCCCACGGCCATCCGATCGAGGTCGGCGAGCGGCTTCCCGGCGTTCCCCTCGCCGACGTCTCGAGCGGCGCCTCGGTTCGCGTCGTGCGCTTCGAGAACGAGGCCGAGGACCTGCTGCAGTATCTGAAGAACTCCGGGCTCGAGCCGGGCCTCGAGGGGACCCTCGCGAGCAGCGACGAGGCCGAGGTCGTCGTCGAGACCCCCGACGGCCGCCGCTGCGTGCTCACCCCCTCGGTCGCAGAGACCGTCTCGGTGATCGCCGACCCCTCACCGCCTGCGCGCACCGCCCTGCCCGAGCAGCTGATCCTCGGGCAGCGCTACGGCCGCTGAGGACCGTCGGAGAGCTCGTCAAAGAGCGTGATAAGCGGCGGCGAGCCGCTGCACGCCCTCTTCGATCTGCGCGGGCGTTACGCCCGAATAGGCGATCCGCAGCGTGTTCTCGCCGCCCTCGAGGACGAAGTCCGTGCCCTTGACGAACGCCAGCCCGCGCTCCGCGGCGGCTCTGAACAGCGCATCGACGTCGGTGCCGTATGGCAGTGTCACCCACATGAAGTAGCCGCCCTGGGGTGCGACGAACTCGGCCTGTGGCAGCTCCCGGCGCAGCGCCTGCGCGAGGGCGTCCGCGCGCTCGGACAGGGCCTGCTTGACGGTCAGGATCGAGCGCTCGATCGCCCCGGAGACGCAGAACTCGTACACGATCCCCTGCGAGACCATGCTCGGCGAGATGTAGGTGTTGGTGGCCAGCTCGGCGATACCCGCGATCAGCTCTCGCGGGCCTACCAGGTAGCCGACGCGGATCCCCGGGCAGACCGTCTTCGAGAACGAGGACGCGTACACGACTCGCTCGGGGTCCAGCGAGAGCATCGTCGGCAGCTGCTCGCCACTGAATCGAAGCGCCCCGTAGGGGTCGTCCTCGAACACCACGAATCCATGCTCCGCCGCGAGCGCCAGCAGCGCCAGGCGCTTGGCTTCCGAGAGCGTGTAGCCGGCGGGGTTCTGGAAGTTCGGGATCACATGCGCGAGCTTCGGCTTGGCGCCCATCGGTCCCGCCAGCAGCCGCGCCAGGGCGTCGGTGTTGATTCCGTCTATCTCGAGCTCGACCGCATGAATGCGCGCTCCCCGCTTTCGCAGCGACAGCAGCGTGCGGTCGTATGTGGGGCGCTCGACGATCACCTCGTCGCCCGCGCCCACGAGCTGCTCGAACAGGAACGCGTCGGCCTGCATCGAGCCGTTCGTCACCAGCACGTTCTCAACCGCCACACCATGGCGCTCGGCGATCCAGGCCCGCAGCTTCGGGTAGCCGACCGACGTCCCATATGCCGTCGTACCCGAGGGGTCGCTCGCGAACGCCCGCTCTGCGGCCTCGCGCAGCCCCTCGACGTCGATGATGTCGAGCGATGGCGCTCCGCGGGCGAAGGAGATGCTCGTCGTGGGCTTAGCGGCTGTGTCGCTCATCGAGGTCGCGAAGCTTAGGCCCCCGAGCAGGCGATCGTAGTCTCGCGTCAGTTCCGCAGCCGTCTGCTCGAGGCGCTCGCGGAAGCGCAGCAGCTCCTGCGCCCCAGGTGGAGTCGTGCGCTGCGCCTGGGGCGGCGCCTGCGAGAGCGATCCGGCGAGCCCGTCGCTGGGTCGCGCGCCGGACCCCGTGGGGCGGCCATGCAGGCCGTCTGGGATCGGGCTGTTGAGCGCTCCCGGCGCGATGACCTGGGCCTGCTGCGCGTGAGCGGGCGGCCCCGCGAGCCGGTTCGGGGACACCTGACGGGCCGCTTCGTCCACCAACCGGCCCTCGCCGACCGCTGCGAGCTCGCGCTCGAGCTCGCCGAGCTTCTGCTCGAGCTCTCCGAGCGTTCTGGCGATGCGCTCATCCACGCTCCCAGCCTAGCGATCGGCTCGCGCAGGAGCCCGCGGGCCGGGGCCTCAGGAAGCGGTGCTCGAGGCGCTGCTCAGCGCTTCGACCGCCAGCGTGGCGACTTCGGTCGGCGTTCTGCCGACGCGCACGCCCTGAGCTTCGAGCGCCTGGGCCTTCGCCTTGGCGGTGCCCGCGGATCCCGAGACGATCGCCCCGGCGTGGCCCATCTGCTTGCCTTCGGGCGCCGTGAACCCGGCGATGTAGCCGATCACCGGCTTGCTGATGCTGGTGGCGATGTACTCGGCCGCCTCTTCCTCAGCCGAGCCTCCGATCTCGCCCGAGAGCACGATCAGCTCGGTCTGGGGGTCGGACTCGAACAGCTCGAGCACATCCACGAACGAGCTGCCAGGAACGGGGTCGCCGCCGATGCCGACGATCGAGCTGCAGCCGAAGCCCGCCTGGGCGATCTCGTTTCCGATCTGGTAGGTGAGCGTGCCGGAGCGCGATACGACCCCGACGTTCCCCTGCTTGAAGAACGACGCCGGAATGATGCCCACGTTCGCCTTGCCGGGGGACAGGATCCCAGGACAGTTGGGGCCCACCAGGCGCGTCCCCGGGTGATCGCGGCGCAGCGTGTTGTAGACGCGCAGCTCGTCGTGCGCCGGGATTCCCTCGGTGATCGTCACCACCAGCTCCACGCCCGCAGCAGCGGCCTCGAGAATCGAGTCGGCTGCGAAGCGGGGCGGCACGAAGATCATCGCCGTGTTCGGCTGGGTCTCCTTCACCGCATCGGCCCAGCTGTCGAACACGGGGATGCCCTCGACGTCCTGACCGCCCTTGCCCGGAGTCACCCCGCCGACGACAACGGTGCCGTAGCGCCTGTTGTTGAGCGTGTGGAACGCGCCCTCTTTGCCGGTGATCCCCGCGACCGCCAGGCGGGTGCTCTCGTCGACGAGCACCGACATCAGACCGCCGCCTCCGCCGGGCTGCGTCCCGCCGCCAGCGCCACGACCTTCTCGGCGGCCTCGTTCATGGTCCTGGCGGCGAACACGTTCGGCAGCTTCGCCTGCGCCAGCAGCTCGCGGCCCTCGACGTCGTTGGTCCCATCGAGGCGCACCACGAACGGCACCTGCGGTTCGATCTCGGCGAACGCGTCGATCAGGCCGCGCGCGACCTCGTCGCAGCGGGTGATGCCGCCGAAGATGTTGAACAGAACAGCCTTGACCGCGTCGTTGGAGAGGATCAGCTCCACTGCCTGCTTGATCTTCGCCGCGTCCGAGCCCCCGCCGGCGTCGAGGAAGTTCGCCGGGCGCCCGCCCGCCTGCGCGACGACGTCGAGCGTCGACATCACGAGTCCCGCGCCATTGCCGAGGATACCGATGTCGCCGTCGAGCGCCACGTACTGGACGCCCTGTTCGTTGGCCCTGCGCTCGATCGGATCCTGGTTCTCGCTGTCCGAGAGCCCCTGGTTCTCCGGGTGCCTGTAGAGGGCATTGCCGTCGAGCGAGACCTTCGCGTCGAGCGCCTTGACCTCGCGCTCGGGCGTGACGATCAGCGGGTTGATCTCCGTCAGCGTCGCGTCCTCCTGGAGCCAGACCTCATACAGGGCCACCAGCGCGTCGGCGACGCCGCCGATCACGTCCTCGTCGGCGCCCCCTTCGGTCGCTATCTCGACCGCCTCGGCGCGCGAGAGCCCATCGAGCGCGTCCACATGCCGGCGGATCAGCTTCTCCGGGCTCTCCTCGGCCACCTGCTCGATCTCGACTCCGCCCTCGACGCTGAAGATCACCAGCGGCTGCTTTGCCTGGCGGTCGAGCAGCACCGAGGCGTAGTACTCGGTGGCGATGTCGCTTGCGTGCTCGATCCACAGCGTCCGCACGGTATGGCCGCGAATGTCCATCCCGAGGATGTTCTGCGCGTGCTCGCGAGCCTGCTGCTCGTCGTCGGCCAGCTTCACCCCGCCGGCCTTGCCCCTGCCGCCGATCAGGACCTGGGCCTTGATCACCACGGGATAGCCGACCTCGTTGGCCGCGGCAACCGCGTCCTCGACTGTCCTCACCGCCTTCCCGGGCGATACCGCGAGCCCGTGTCTGGCGAACAGCTGCTTGCCCTGATACTCCAGCAGGTCCATTGCGGCGCGAGACTCTAGCCGAAACGGCACCGTCGCCGAGTCACCTCGCCGACACAGAGCGCGCCGCTGGCGTTTCCCGGGTCCCGCGACGCCCGGTTTGCAAGTCTGGGCGGCCGGGCCGCGCGTGCGCCCGTTTGCAGGGCATAATGCGCCAGCTATGCCCCTCCCCAAGAACGTAACATTCGTCACCTTCGACGTATACGGAACATTGATCGATCGCGACACGGGTGTCTACGAGGCGTTCGCGAAAGAGGCCGCACGCGACGGCATCGAGATCGACCGCAACGTCCTGCTCCCGCTCGTGCGCGAGGTCAGCCGCGAGATCGAGGGCGGTTCCTACGAGCTCTACGCGGAGGTGCTGCGCCGCACCGCTATCGAGGTCGCCAAACGCCTCGAGTGGGACCTCGAGCCCTCACGGTCGGGCTTCCTGCCGGACTCCGTCCAGCGCTGGAAACCGTTCCGCGAGACCAACACCCAGCTGCAGAAGCTCTCCAAGAAATACAAGCTCGGGCTGCTGTCGAACATCGACGACAAGCTCCTCGGCCAGACCCGCCGCCACATCCCGATCGACTTCGACCTCGTCGTCACCGCGCAGCAGGTCCGCTCCTACAAGCCCGACCCGGCCCACTTCACCGAGTGCGCGCGCCGGATGGGCGGCAAGCGCGGCTGGGTCCACGTGGCCGCGAGCCACTACCACGACGTCGTCCCCTGCGTGAAGCAGCGCGTGCCCGTCGTGTGGGTCAACCGCGGCAAAGAGACGCTCGACTCCTCGCAGCGCAAGCCCACCGTCGAGGTGCCGAACCTGCGCGAGGCCGCGAAGCTGCTGGGCGCCCCCTGAGGGCGCCCGCGCGGCTGCGCTGAACGGCGCGCATGCGGGCGATCGCCCTGCACCGCGACGTGCTGATCGCCACCAGCGAGGCGCTCCAGGCCAACTGCGTCGTGCTGCGCGCCAGCGTGGGGGAGGACCGGGAGCAGCAGAGCGCTGCGGGCGCTGGGCAGGAGACCTTCGTGATCGACTCGCCGCTGCTTCCGGGCGAGCTCGGCGCCCTGCCCGCGCTGATCGAGCAGGCGGGCTTCGCCGCCCCGAGCGGGCTGCTGGCCACGCACGGCGACTGGGACCACCTGCTCGGGCGCCTGGCCTTTCCAGGGCTCGCCCTGGGCTGCGCCGAAAGCACTGCCGAGCGGCTGCGCGACGCTCCCGGGGAGGCACAGCGCGAGCTGCGGGGCTTCGACGAAGGCCTCTTGATCGGGCGTGAGCGCCCGCTGGCGCTCGGCTCGCTGCAGCCGCTGCCGGTGCCCGGAAGCTGCGCGCTCGGTCAGCACGAGCTCGAGCTGCACCGGGCGGAGGGGCACACGCGTGATGGAATGGCGATCCTCGTGCCCTGGCTTGGCGTGCTGGTGGCCGGCGACTACCTCTCGCCGCTGAAGCTGCCCACGCTCGGCCTGGGCGGCACGCTGGCTGCCTATCTCGAGACGCTCGTCCGTCTCGAGGGCCTATTCGAGCATGCCGAGCACGTCGTGCCGGGGCACGGTCCGGTCCTCGACACAGCGGGAGCGCGGGCGATACTGGCCGAGGACCGCGCCTATCTAGAGGCGCTCTCGCAACTGGGCGCCGACGCGAGGCTGCCCGACGGCCGCCGCGGCCCTCTGCAGCGGCGCCTGCACGCGCAGAACGTGGCTTCCCACCAGCGCGACCTCACTCAGGCGCAGCAGAGGTGATCGTCGCGATCGGATCGCCGGCGGCGATCGGCGCACCCTCGGTGATCGGCAGCTCGGCGATCCTCCCGGCCTTGTGGGCGACGATCTCGTTCTCCATCTTCATCGCCTCGATGATGCACAGGAGCTGACCTTCCTCGACCTTGTCCCCCTGCTTGACCAGCACCTTCCACATGTTCCCCTGAAGCGGGGAGGAGATCGTGTCCGGGCCGCCGCCTGCCGAGCTCTTTCGCTCCGAGCGCCTCGGCGCCTTGCGGGCGCCCGGCGCTGCGCCATTCGCGATGACTGCGCCCAGCAGCGGCTCGCCGAGCACGCGCACGTCGAAGCGCTTGCCCGACACCTCGACCTGATAGCTGCGCTCGACCTTCTCCTGCTCGTCCTCCTCCTGCGACGCGGGCTGCGCCGGCTCGAACGCGAGCGACTTCAGCCACTTGCGATCCTCCACGAGGTCCCTGCAGGTCTCGCCGCGCGACCACTGCTCGGTCGCGAGCAGGGCCTTGTGGAACGGAATCAGCGTCTTCAGGCCCTCGATCTCGAATTCTCCGAGCGCGCGCAGCATTCGCTTGGTGGCCTGTGAGCGATCGGCGTCCCAGACGATCAGCTTGGCCACCATCGGGTCATACATCGGCGACACTTCGCCGCCCGCGGTAACGCCCGAGTCGACCCGCACGCCCGGCCCCGCGGGCTCCTGGTAGGCGCCGATCCTGCCCGGCGCGGGAGCGAAGTTCTTGGACGCATCCTCGGCGTTGATGCGGCACTCGATCGCGTGCCCGCGCAGCTCGATGTCCGCCTGCCCATAGCTGAGCGGCTCGCCGGCCGCAGCTCTGATGCCCTCCTTGACGATGTCGATCCCGGTCGTCATCTCGGTCACGCAATGCTCGACCTGCACGCGCGTGTTCATCTCCAGGAAGAAGTACTCGGGATCGGCTCCCTCGCGCGTCGTGAACAGGCCCTCGATCGTGCCCGCGCCGACGTAGCTCACCGCCCGTGCCGCCTCGACACCGATCGCGCCGATGCGCTCGCGCATCTCTGGGTCGACCACCCATTCGGGCGCCGGGGACTCCTCGATCAGCTTCTGATGGCGGCGCTGGATCGAGCAGTCGCGCTCGCCCAGGTGGATCACGTTGCCGTGCCTGTCAGCGAGCACCTGCACCTCGACATGGCGGGGATCGGGCAGGTAGCGCTCGAGATACACCGTCGGGTCGGAGAAGAACTTCTCGCCTTCGCGGCTCGATCCCTCGAACGCGTCAGCGAGCTCTCCCTCCTCGAGCGCCACGCGAAAGCCCTTGCCGCCACCGCCCCCGGCCGCCTTGACCGCGACCGGGAAGCCGATCTGCTCGTTGGCGATGCGAAGCGCCTCCTCGACGTCCGCCACCGGCTCGGTCGTTCCCGGCACGATCGGCACGCCCGCCGCCTGCATCAGCTCGCGGGCGCGCGTCTTTGAGCCCATCGCCTCGATCGCGCTCGCGGGGGGGCCGATGAACACGATGCCCGCGTCCTCGCACGCCTGCGCGAACGGCGCGTTCTCAGCCAGGAAGCCATATCCGGGGTGGATCGCCTCGGCGCCCGCGCGGCTCGCCACCTCGAGGATCTTCGCAACGTTCAGGTAGTTCTCCGCCGCCGGACCATCGCCGAGGTTGTAGGCCTCGCCGGCCCGCTCGACATGCGGGCTGTTGCGGTCCAGCTCGGAGTACACCGCGACGCTGGCAACGCCCAGCTCATCCAGGGCGCGCACTATGCGGACCGCGATCTCGCCGCGATTGGCTACCAGCACCTTCGAGAACATGCGAGGCGAAACCCTAGCGGAGCAGCGACGGCGCGAGGAGCAGCCCCCGGTTCGGAAGCCCGCTCGATGCTGCGAACGGGCCAGGTGCGTCCGCTGGGGCGCTCGAGATGGGCTCGCAGGGCGTGGTTCGCCCAGGCGGGCTGGAGCGTCCGAGTCGCGGCAGTCGATCTAGGCGTCCGTCGCCGCGATCAGTCCCGCGGCGACGGTCTCGTTGCTGGCCTCGTCGACCAGGATGAAGCTGCCGGTGCGGCGGTTGCTGGTGTAGGGGTCGAACACCAGCGGCGCGCTCGTGCGCAGCCGTACGCGCCCGATGTCGTTGAGCGCCAGCTCCGCGGGCGGCTCGCTGGCGCGTTCGAGCGTGTGTACGTCGAGCACGTCATCGAGCTCCTGTGCGATCGCGGTGACCGCGTGGGTGGTGTGCTTGAGCGTGTAGCGCCCGCCGGGGCGCAGCGGCCGCTCGCTCATCCAACAGATGTCCGCGCTCAGCTCCCGCGCCACCTGCGGCTGGTTCTCTACCGCGCAGATCATCTCCCCGCGCGAGATATCGAGCTCGTCCTGCAGGCGCAGGGTCACCGACATCGGCGCCTGCGCCTCCTCGAGCTCCCCGTCGTAGGTGTCGATCGCGGCGATCCGCGTGCGCCTGGCGCTGGGCAGCACCTCGACCTCCTCGCCCGGCCTCAGCGCTCCGCTCGCGAGCTGCCCCGCGTAGCCGCGGTAGTCGCCCGCCTGAGGACCGCTCGCGGGGCGCACGACCCACTGCACCGGGAAGCGCGCCGGGCGCTCGTGCGGATGGTCGTAGGCGACCTCCACCTGTTCGAGCAGGCTCAGCAGAGCCGGGCCCTCGTACCACGGCATCAACTCCGACTCGCTGACGACGTTGTCGCCGTTGAGGGCCGAGATCGGGATGTAGGTGATGCTGCGCCCCCCGGCTCCAGCGGGGGCGCTCTGTTCGAGCTTGTGCGCGAAGCCCTGGAACTCGCGCGCGAGCTCGTCGAAGCGCTCCTGCGAGTAGTCGACCAGGTCCATCTTGTTCACCGCCACCACCAGATGCGGGATCTGCAGCAGCGCGCTGATGAACGCATGGCGCTTGGACTGCTCCACGACGCCCTTGCGCGCGTCGATCAGGATCACCGACAGGTCGGCCGTCGATGCCCCGGTGACCATGTTGCGCGTGTACTGCTGATGCCCGGGGCAGTCGGCGATGATGAAGCGCCTGCCCTCGCCGCCCTGCGCCGTGCCCGCTGTCGCGAAGTAGCGGTAGGCGACATCGATCGTGATCCCCTGCTCGCGCTCCGCGCGCAGGCCGTCGGTCAGCAGCGCCAGGTCGAGCGTGCCCGCGCCGCCACGACGCTCGCTGGCCTGCGCGACGTGCTCGAGCTGGTCCTCGAACACCTGCTTGGTGTCGTACAGCAGGCGCCCGATCAGCGTGCTCTTGCCGTCGTCCACCGACCCGGCGGTCGTAAAGCGCAGCAGATCGAGGGTCATCTAGCGGCCCGGACGGCGTCCGCGGCGCGCTTGCGCGCCGGGCATCAGAAGTAGCCCGCCTTCTTGCGGTCCTCCATCGCGGCCTCCGTGACACGATCGTCGGCGCGGGTCTCACCGCGCTCGGTGATGCGCGTCGCGGCGATCTCGGCGACCACTTCGGTCAGCGTCGCAGCCTGCGAGCGCACCCCGCCGGTGCAGCTCATGTCGCCCACCGTGCGGTAGCGCACCGTCTCTGTGAACACCTGCTCGCCGTTGATCAGCTCGACGCCATCGCGCCAGGCATAGAGCATGCCGTCGCGCTGGAACACGCTGCGCTCGTGGGCGAAGTAGATCGTCGGAACCTCGAGCTGCTCGGTGTCGATGTACTCCCAGACATCGAGCTCCGTCCAGTTGGACAGCGGAAACACCCGCACGTGCTCACCGCGGTTGATGCGTCCGTTGTAGAGGTTCCACAGCTCGGGGCGCTGGTTCTTCGGGTCCCACTGGCCGAACTCATCGCGGAACGAGAACACTCGCTCCTTCGCGCGCGCCCGCTCCTCGTCGCGGCGCGCGCCGCCGAACGCCGCGTCGAAGCCGTGCTCGGCGATCGCATCGAGCAGCGTCACCGTCTGCAGGCGATTGCGCGACGCACGCGGGCCCGTCTCCTCGACGGCCCGGCCGGTGTCGATCGACTCCTGCACGCTCGCGACGATCAGCCGCTCGCCGAGCTCACCCACGAGCCGGTCGCGGAACTCGATCACCTCGGGGAAGTTGTGGCCGGTGTCGACGTGCATCAGCGGAAACGGGAACGGCGCCGGGCGAAATGCCTTCTCGGCCAGGCGCAGCAGCACGATCGAGTCCTTGCCGCCGCTGAACAGCAGCACCGGGCGCTCGAATTCCGCCGCCACCTCGCGCATCACGTGGATCGCCTCGCTCTCCAGCGCGCGCAGATGCGAGAGCTGTGTACCGGTGCTGCTCATGCGCGGAGGACCCCCATTGCTCTGTGACGCCAACCGCGGGACAGCGCTCACAGCCGCGCCGCTTCGACGTGTATCCCACACTCGGTCTTCTCGGTGCCCGCCCAGCGTCCCTCGCGCCCGGAGCCCGGCTGCGTGCAGGTGGCGCATCCGATCGACTCATAACCCTGGTCGTGAAGCTGGTTGTAGGGGAGGTCGCGCTCGTGGATCCGCCGCCAGATGTCCTTGTCGCTCCAGTACGCCAGCGGGTTGTACTTCCACAGGCCGCGCGAGTCGTCGCGTTCGATCAGCTCGGCGTCGGCGCGCGTCGGACCCTGCTCGCGGCGGATGCCCGTTATCCAGCCCTGGGCGCCTTCGAGCGCGCGCTCGAGCGCAGCCACCTTCGCGGCCGAGCAGCAGTTCTCGGGCCCCGTCCATGGCCCGGTCGCGTCCTGAACCTCGATCTCTACGCCGAAGCGCTGCTCGAACTCCCGCCACGTCAGCAGCGTCTGCTCGAACAGCACACCGGTGTCGATCGTGACGATCCGGACCGCGTCGAGCTGCCCGTCGCTGACCCGCAGCAGCTCGTCGATCAGCACCGACTCCTCCTTCTGGAACGAGCACAGCAGCACCGCTCGCGTGCCATGGCGAGCCACCGCCTCGCGAACCGTGCGCTCGAGGGTGTCCGCGGGATTGGACGCGGCGGCGACGGGGGCTATGTCGGTCTGCGGCGGGTTCATCGCTTATACCGCGCACTCGCCCTCGCCACGCTGCACGACGAACGGGGCGTCGCGGTCCCAGTCGATGAACTGGTTCATCGTCTCGAGGCCGAAGTCGACAGGCATCGACAGGTCCTTGACGACCCCCTCGAGCTCGGTCGTGCCGACTCGCTGGGCGAACTCGCCCCAGCTCTCGCCCTCGCTGCGACTGGACTCGTAGTGGCGGATCCACCGTTCCACCGCCTCCGGAATCCGCTTCGCGGGCAGCCGCAGCTTCAGCCGCGTCCCGAACGCGACCGGCGCTCCTTCATAGATTCCGCCGACATGAGCCACGTAGGCGGGGATCGTGTGCTCGCCGACTTTGATCGAGGCGCCGTAGAAGCCGATGTCGGCGACGTGGTGCTGTGAGCACCCGTTCGGGCACCCGCTCATCTTGATGTGGATCTGGCGCGTCAGCGGATCGGAGATGTCCATCGCTTCGACGCGCTCCTGCACCGCCTGGTTGAGCCCCATCGAGCTCGTGATCCCGAGCTTGCACGAATCGGTGCCGGGGCACGACACGACGTCGACGATCTCCCGCGGTCCCGCGTCGCTCAGGCCCAGCTCGCCGAGCGCGCGCCAGACGTCATAGACGCTCTCCTCGCGCACCCAGCGCAGCACGAGGTTCTGCTGGACGCTCGTGCGAGCATGGCCGCCGGCGTAGTTGCGCATGATCTCCGCCAGCCCGCGGAACTGCTCGGGGCTGAGGTCGCCGCGCACGACTCGCACCTCCACGGCCACGAAGCCCTCCTGCTTCTGGGCCGCGACGTTCGCGGAGCGGAAGCGCTCGAACTCCGAGACATCGCCGTTGGGACTGCCATGGCTCTCGGGCACGGGCGGAGCCGACTCGCTCTCGTCGTCGATCAGCAGGCGCCGCTCGATCGAGAAGTCGCGTTCGCTGACCCACTCGCCGCGCAGCTCCTCCTCGACCTGGTTGCGCAGCTCCTCGATGCCGAACTTGTCGACGAACACCTTGATGCGGGCACGAGCGCGGTTGACGCGCAGCCACTCCTGGCGGTCGAAGACCCGGAACACCGCCTCGGCGACCTTCAGATAGTCGCCGTTGTCCAGCTCGACGAACTCGTACAGCACAGGCGCGACCCGGGGCATGATCGAGGTGCCGCCGCCGACGAGCACTTCGACGCCGCGCACCTCGCCGCGCCCCTCGATCTCGCGCACGCTCGCGCGGAAGGCGATGTCGTGGATCTCCGCGATCGCCCGGCCCTGCGGGCTGGCGTCGAACGCGGTCTTGACCTTGCGCGGCATCAGCTGCGTGGTCGGGTGGCGGACGAAGTAGCGCACGTACGCGGCCGCGTAGGCGGTCAGGTCGAACAGCTCATCGGCTGCGACTCCAGCCCACGGATCGCCGGTCACGTTGCGGACCGTGTTGCCGCAGCCCTCGCGGCTCGAGAGGCCGGCCTCGCCGAGCTCGCGGATCGCCTTCTCGGCGTCTAGCAACGGGACGTGGTGCATCTGGATGTTCTGGCGCGTGGTGATGTGGCCCTTGTTCAGCGGCACGTACTTCTCGACCACGTCAGCGAACTTCTCCATCTGCTCGGGCGTGACCCCGCCGAACGGGAGCTTCACGCGGATCATCTGGACGTCCGCCTGGCGCTGGCCGTACACGCCCTGGCGCAGGCGGAACTTGATGAACTCGCCTTCCTCGGTGTTGCCCGCGAGGAATTTGGTGGCCTCGGTCTTGAAGTCGTCGTACTCGCGCTGCAAGATCGGGATCACGTGCCCTGGCACGTTCTGCAGGACCTCGGGGTCCTCGAGCGTGCCGCGCTGCTGGGCTAGAGAAGCTGGCTCCATCTACGAATCCTCCTGATCCGGACTGCGCGCCCGGGCTGCGTTGAGGTGTGCCGCTGGGGAGAAGACTATTAGGCCAAAAGCCTAGCGGCTTTCAGGTATTTATCCAAGGGTGAGGAACATCGGCGCGATGCTCCCGCGAAACCCCTTCCAGCAGCGCCGCGCGCGTCCACTCGTCCAGCCCCGGATCGTCGGCCTGCGCGCGTGAGGGCGCGGTATCGACCGTGAAGCGCTCGATCGCTGCCGCAATCGCCGCTGCCTCCTCGGCGGATGGCGAGCCGTTGAGCGCCAGTGGCATGGCTGGGCCACAAGACACGAGCGCATTGTGACGCCAAGCGCTCGAGCCTGTGCCACCGTCGAGGAACAAACTGTTCGGAACACCGATAGAGTCCCCCGATGGCCTCGACGCCGATCCCGCGGATCTCGATTCCCGATCACGTCTTCGCGAGGCTCAGAGAGGAGATCCTCAGCGGGCGCTATCGCGCCGGGGAGCGCCTGCCCTCGCAACGCGCGCTCGCCGCGGACCTCCACGTCAACATGGCGTCGGTGCGCGAGGCCCTCAAGCGCCTCGAGCAGCTGCGCCTGGTGGATGTCCGCCACGGCGAGGCGACGCGGGTGCTCGACTGGCGGCGCTCGGGCGGCCTGGAGGCGCTCGTGCTTGGAGCCGGTGCCGACGACACGCTCCTGCACGATGTGTTCGAGGCGCGTCGGCTGCTGCTCGTCGAGGCCGCCCGGCTCGCCGCCGAGCGCCGTAGCGACGCCCAGGCCGAGGAGCTGAGCGAGCTCGCGCGGGCGCTGGCGGGCGCCGACGAGGACGCCTCCGCGCTGCTCGCCGACTGGACGTTCATGGCGGCGATGGTCGAAGCGGCTGGCAATCTCGTCTTCCAGCTGATCATGAACTCGGTGCGAGAGCTCTACCTGCCTCACGCCGGCAGCTTCGTCGCGCTCGTCTCGCATCGCGAGCAGCTCGCGCCGCTCTACCTCGACGCGGCCGCGGCGGTGAGTCGCCGCGACGGCGACGCGGCCGCAGCGGCGATCGAGGCACTGGCTCACGCGCAGCAGTCGCTGATGGCCGCATGAGCACCGCAATCGACGAGTTCCTCGCCGCCGGACCCTGGCCCCAGCGGGCTGGGATGCGAGCCCTGGTGGCGCTGGCGCGGCGGCCGCGCGGCGCGAGCCTGCTGGCGCGGGTGCGCGGCGTCGATCAGCTCGCCTCCGGGCTGATGGCCCTGGAGCGCTTCGAAGACCCGGCTCGTGCGCGTGCGCTCGGCTGGGACTCCACCGCGGTCGCGCAGCGCGGACGCGAGCTCCGTCGCAGCGAGGGCCGGCCATGAGGCGAGCGGGGCGATGAGAATGCAGACGATCGACGCCGACGTGTGCATCATCGGCGCAGGCGCGGGCGGGGCTGTCGTCGCCGCTGAGCTGGCAGACGGCGGCGCGAACGTGGTGCTGCTCGAGCAGGGGCCGCGGCATGACGCCGACGGCTTCACCGCACGGCCCGCCGAGATGATGGCGCGCCTGTACCGCGACGGTGGTCAGGGGCTGACATTCGGCTCGCCGCCGATCGTGCTGCCGCTCGGACGCGGCCTGGGCGGGACCACGGTCGTGAACTCGGGGACCTGCTTTCGCACGCCCGACGCGGTGCTCGAGCGCTGGCGGCGCGAGTTCGGACTCGAGGAGCTCACCTCAGACGCGCTCGATCCGTGCTTCGCGCGCGTCGAAGCCGAGCTCTCGGTCGCCGAGGTCACGCCAGAGCTGGCGGGACGCAACGCCGCCGTCGCCCGGCGCGGCGCGCAGGCGCTCGGCTGGTCGGGAGGCTACCTGCGGCGCAATGCCCGCGGCTGCGTGGGCTCGGGAGTCTGCGCATTCGGCTGTCCGACCTCGGCCAAGCAGCACACGGGCATCACCTACGTGCGGCGCGCCGAAGCGGCCGGAGCGCGGATCGTCACCGGCGCGAGCGCGGACCGGGTGCTGGTGCGCGGCGGGCGCGCGCATGGCGTGCAGGCACGAGTGGCGGGGGAGGGGGCCGTGCAGGTGCGAGCGCCGGAGGTGATCGTCGCCACCGGCTCGATCCACACGCCGCTGCTGCTGGCGCGAAGCGGCCTCGGAGGCACCTCGGGCCAGCTGGGTCGCAACCTCGCGCTGCATCCCGCAACAGCAGCTTTTGCACGCATGCCCGAGCTGGTCGACATGGCCAAGGGCGTGCCTCAGAGCTACTACGTCGACGAGTTCAGCTCCAACGGCATCATGTTCGAGGGCGTCGCTGGGCCGCCCTCATATGCGGCCATGTCATTGCCACTGACCGGCGACCGACATGCCGAGGCGATGGCCGACTACCGGCGCCTGGCGCAGTTCGGGCTGATGGTCAGCGACGCCTCGCGAGGATCGGTCCACTCGCTCGCCGGCAGGCCGATGATCCGTTATGACCTGGTCGAGGCCGACGTCGCCCGCTTTCGCACCGGGTTGGCGCGCCTGCGCGAGCTGTTCGAGGCCGCGGGCGCGCGCGAGATCTATCTGCCGCTGCCCACCGGCGTCCCGCCCGAGCGGGCCCGCGCCGGCGATCTCAAATTGATGGCCTTCCACCCGCTTGGGACCGCTCGTGCCGACGCGCGAGCCGGCGCCGGCGTGGTCGACGCCGACCTGCAGCTGCACGGTGTGCAGGGGGTCCACCTGGCCGACGGCTCTGTCGTGCCGAGCTCACTTGGCGTGAACCCGCAGATCACGATCATGGCGCTGGCCACGCGACTGTCGTTCTCGCTGCTCGGCCGGCGTGTCCCGGACACGCCAGCGGACGTTCCCGAGACGCGCGCGGGCTGGTCGTCCGGCGATTGACCCATCCACGAGCCTCGAAGGAGGGCATGCATGTCATTTCTGATCGATCCACCATGGCTATACGCGACAGGGGTCGCCTACGGGCGCCTGATGCCCGAGCCCGGGCCCGCCACGCGGGCTCTCGGGCGCGCGACGGCCGCGGCCTTCCTGGCGACCAGCGTCTCCCTGTACATGGACAGTCGCTGGACGCGACCGATCTGGAAGGCATGCCGCGCTCGCAGCGGGCGCGATTGGATGCTCAACTCGGGAGTGTTCGGCTTCGACGCCGATCGCGCCGGGGCGGGCACGCACGCGATCTCGGCCCTGCTGTTCGCGACCTATCCGCTGTGGCTCGTGCTCGGCGAAAGGCGCGCTAGGCGAGGTGCGTACGGGTAGGGCTCGGTCGGGGTGGCTCGCCGACCGCCGGTGGGCATCTTCGCGCGAGGAGCTCTGAGTGCGCGTTCGTTGGTCGCGCGTTCGGGGCGTGGGTGGGTATATATGTGTTTTTCAGAGGGTGTATAGCCATGGCGATACACCGTTCGCAAAACACAACACGACACACCCCGCTTTAGCTTCTATTTAGCTTCAGCTACAGCGGAATGTTCCCGTGCTTGCGCTGAGGACCCGCTTCGCGCTTGGTCAGCAGCGTGCGCAGGGCGGAGATCAGTCGCGGACGGGTCTCGTGCGGAACGATCACATCGTCGATGTAGCCGCGCTCGGCGGCGGTGTAGGGGTTGGCGAAGCGCGCCTTGTAGTCGGCCATCAGCTTCTCGCGCCGCTCGTCGGGCGTCGGGCTCGAAGCGATGTCGCGGCGATAGATGATGTTGACCGCTCCCTCCGGTCCCATCACCGCGACCTCCGCGGTGGGCCAGGCGAAGTTGAAGTCGGCGAGCATGTGCTTGGAGGCCATGACGTCGTACGCGCCCCCGTACGCCTTGCGTGTGATCACCGTCAGCTTCGGCACGGTCGCCTCGGTGAACGCATACAGCAGCTTCGCGCCGTGGCGGATGATCCCGCCCCACTCCTGACTCGTGCCCGGTAGGAAGCCGGGGACGTCCACGAACGTGAGCAACGGAATGTTGAACGCGTCGCACGTGCGGACGAAGCGAGCGGCCTTCGCGGAGGCGTCGATGTCGAGCACCCCGGCGAGCTGGTTGGGCTGGTTGCCGACGATGCCGATCGCGTGGCCATCGAGGCGCGCGAACCCGCAGACGATGTTGCGTGCGTAGTGCTCGTGCACCTCCAAGAACTCCTCGACGTCGACGATCGGACGGATCACGTCGCGCATGTCGTAGGGCTTGTTGGGGTTGTCGGGGACGACGTGGTCGAGCTCTGGGTCCATCCGCTCGGGGTCATCGCCGCTGTTCATGACCGGCGTGGTCTGGAGGTTGTTCTGGGGCAGGAAGCTCAGCAGGTAGCGGCAGTCCTCCAGGCACGCGTCCTCGTCCTCGGATGCGAAGTGGGCGACGCCGGACTTCGTGTTGTGGGTCATCGCTCCGCCGAGCTCCTCGAAGCCGACTTCCTCGCCGGTGACCGTCTTGATCACATCGGGCCCCGTGATGAACATGTGTGAGGTCTCCTTGACCATGAAGATGAAGTCCGTGATCGCCGGCGAGTAGACGGCGCCGCCGGCGCAGGGGCCCATGATCAGGCTGATCTGGGGGATCACGCCCGAACACTTGACGTTGCGCACGAACACGTCGCCGTAGGCCCCGAGCGAGACGACCCCCTCCTGGATCCGTGCTCCGCCGGAGTCGTTGATGCCGATCACCGGGCAGCCGATCTTCGCGGCGAGGTCCATCAGCTTGCACATCTTCTCGCCCATCACCTCGCCCAACGACCCGCCGAAGACCGTGAAGTCCTGACTGAAGACGCACACCGTGCGGCCTTCGATGGTGCCGTGACCGGTCACGACCGCATCGCCCCAGGGCCGGTTCTTCTGCATGTCGAAGTCGTAGGTGCGATGGCGAACGAACGTATCCAGCTCCTGGAAGGAGCCGGGATCGAGCAGCTTCTCGACGCGCTCGCGGGCCGTGTACTTGCCGCGCGCGTGCTGCTTCTCCTCTGCCTCGGGAGCCGAGTGAAGCGCCGCCTCGCGGAGCTCGTGCAGCTGCGCGAGCTTCTCGTCATAGGTTTCGGGAGCCTTCTGGCGCGGCGGACGGCGATGGCCGCTGCGCGAGGAGGCGAGCAGCGCGGCATCGCTCTGGCGGTTGTGGGGACTCGAGGCCATCGGCCGCGTGATGTTATCCGCGGGCGAGCGCGGCCGCTGGAGACTCTCCACGTTTGCGCGCCGGCGAGCAGGCGGCCGTCGGAGCTGCTCAGCCGCGCGAGAACGGGCGATGGTGCGCCGCGCCCAGGCGATCCAGTACACCAACGAGCACAGCGGTCGTGCGTTCCTCGAGCTCGGCGAGCTCGGTTGAGAGGTCCGGCGAAGCCTCGCCGTCCTCGGGTTCGACGAGCGGCTGCCAGTCGTATGGCGGCGTGCGTGCCGAGTCGCTTCGATCGCCATCGGTCGGGTTCATGTCGGCGCCCTCTGCGGCCTCGATCGTCGCCTCGATGACCGCTACCTGCTCAACCGCCTCGTCGGCGTCGACCGCCTCGACCTCCGCAACCGCCCCGAATGCATCGCCATCCTCGAGCGTCTCCTCGCCCGCGAGTCCTTCGTCGGGCTCGTAAGCGGAGTCGGGCTCGGGCGGGTGCTCTGCAAGGCGCGGCTCGACCACCGGTTGATTGCGCCGCCGGCCGAACAGTCTCGCGAGGAAGCCTCGCCGGGGCGTGGGCTCGGGCTCGGCAGCGGCCGCCGGCTCGTCGTGGATCAGCGGCTCGACGTCGATCGCGAGCTCATCCTCAGGCGCGAACGGTGCCGGTTCATCCAGATGCGGCTCCTGGTCCAGAGGCTCCGATGGGACAGCATCCTCGGGGTCTGAAGCGAGGGCATCCGCCGGTGGGGAGGGCTCCGGCTCCGGCGAAGGCGCATCGGCTGGCACCGCCGTGCTCACCTGGGCAGCGGCCGTCGCGGGCGCGAGTGCCTGCGCCGACCCGACGTCCGGCGTTTGCGCGACTGGCGACTCGGGAGCCGGGTCTGAAGCCTCGATCGGCTCCGTCTCGGGCTGGGGCGACTCCGGTTCGGCGGCTTGCGCCAGCTCGTTCTCTGGCGACGGAGCGCTCTCGGCTTGCGCTCGAATCGCGGTGAGCGTCACCTTCGTTCCCCAGCCGGAGGGTTCGATCAGCACCGTCCCCGAGATCTCGGCGGCCTCCCACTCGACAGCGCGCTCGGGATCGATACGGACGATACGCACGTCGCCCAGCTCGCCGAGGTGGCGGGAGAGCGAGTCTGGATCGCTCAGCTCGGCCCACAGCTCGGGAGGGGACTTGACGAGGGTTCGTTTTGCCTCCGAGGAGACGCTCATCGCTCCCGAGATTCGCGCGATCGAGCGCGAGTCCTGCTCGGGGGCCTGTTCGGCGCGCGCGCCGTGGCCGATGCTCAGGCGGGTGCGGGGGCGTCTCGCGCGACTATCAGGGAGCGCTCATGCAGCAGCTCCGCGATCTGCACTGCGTTCAGCGCGGCGCCCTTGCGCAGGTTGTCGGCGACGATCCAGAGGTCGATCGCGCGCTCGTGACCTGGGTCGCGGCGGATCCGGCCTACGAACACGTCGTCGCGCCCGGAGGCGTCGACCGCAAGCGGGTACAGCGCCGCATCGGGGTCGTCGAGCACGGTGACCCCGGGTGCCGCGGCGAGCAGCTCTCGGGCACGCTCGACGGACAGCTCGCGGCGTGTCTGGACGTTGACCGCCTCGGAGTGTCCGTTGACGACGGGAACGCGGACACAGGTCGCCGACACGCGAATCTCGGGATCGTCGAGGATCTTGCGCGTCTCGTTGATCAGCTTGCGCTCCTCGTCGGTGTGGTCGTCGCCGGCCGCGAACGAGCCGGCATGGGGAAGGGCATTGAAGGCGATGCGATGCGCGTACACATCGGGCGGATCGATGTCCCGCTCGTGCAGCAGCGCGTGCGACTGGTCGAGCAGCTCGTCGACCGCGCGCCTGCCGGTCCCGGATACCGCCTGGTAGGTGCTGATCACGAGCCGCTCGATGCCGGCCTCCTCATGCAGCGGCTTGAGCGCGACGACCATCTGCATCGTCGAGCAGTTCGGGTTGGCGATGATTCCGCGATGGTCGGCGAGCGCATCGGGGTTGACCTCGCTGACGACCAGCGGCACGTCGTCGTTCATGCGCCAGCGCGAGGAGTTGTCGACCACCACTGCGCCGGCGGCCGCGAAGCGCGGGGCCCACTCGCCTGAGGTGGAGCCTCCGGCGGAGAACAGCGCGAGGTCGAATCCCTGGATCGAGTCCTCGCTCAGTCCCTGGACCACCAGTCCTCCGTCTAGCTCACGCCCGGCTGAGCGCTCTGATGCGAAGGCGACTATCTCCCGCGCCGGAAAGGCCCGTTCGCGCAAGATCGCGAGCATCAGCGTGCCGACCTGGCCGGTCGCTCCGACGACCGCTATTCGGTAGCCCTCACTCATCAGGCCAGCGTATCGCGGCGCCGTGC
Source organism: uncultured Solirubrobacterales bacterium (assembly GCA_963706765.1). GTDB lineage: Bacteria > Actinomycetota > Thermoleophilia > Solirubrobacterales > Solirubrobacteraceae > Palsa-744. The sequence goes on from OY970168.1 coordinate 2,308,899, forward strand.
GTTGGGATGGCTAGCCTCCCGAGTCAGAAATTCGGGAGTGCTTGGCGAGCGGATGGGCGTGTCTGACGTTCGACGGCGGCGCGGTGCGTACTGGTGGTACGTGAGCGTCGTCGGCGGGCGTCAGGCGCGGGCAGGCGCCGCGAGACGCCGTCGAATTTCTGACTCGGGACATCAGGACGGCTTGATCACCATGAACAGGATCGTCAGCAGCACCAGCGCGCTGAGCAGGCTGCCGACGACCGACAGGCGGCGCACCAGCGCGCCGTACTCGTCGCTGAGCTGCACCGGTCCGTCGCCGCTGGCCGCGACGTCGCGCGCGGCGGTCGCCTCCGCGCGTTTCGCGGTCGGGATCATGACCGATCCGACCAGCGCGCCGATGACGACCACCGCTCCGAGTCCCCACTGGACGAAGAACTGGCTCCAGAAGTGGCCCTTGCTGGCAAGGTAGATGCCCGCGACGAGGACCACGAGCAACGCCGGGTTGATCAGCGCGCGCTCGACCGTGTACTCGATCCGATGCAGCAGCGGCAGGCCACGGGGATCGCGCCGGGCGCCGACGGCGAACATGATCGGATAGGCGAACGTCACGCCGAAGGCGATCACGACGGCCATGATGTGGATCGCGAGGACGACTTCGTAGAACGTCGTGGCGGGGGCGACGATCACGTGGCCCACCCTAGCGAGTGGGACCGGCGGAGAGACGCGGAGCGCGCCACCGTTTCGCGCCGCTCTCGTTTCTCGCGCCGCTCTCGTTTCTCGCGCCGCTCCGTTTCTCGCGCCGCTCTCTAGAACGTCGGGGCGTACTTGCCGAAGACGTCCTGCATCGCGCCGCAGACCTCGCCCAGCGAGCAGCGGTCCTTCAGCGCCTGCCGGATCGCCGGCAGCAGGTTCTGCTCGCCGCGGGCGACATCGCGCAGCTCCTCGAGGCGGCGCTCGACGAGCGGCATGTCACGGTTGGCCTTGAACTCCTGCAGCCGCTGCACCTGCAGGCGCTCTGACTCCGGGTCGACGCGCAACAGGTCGGGCACCTCGATGTCGTCCTCCTGGTAGGCGTTGACGCCCACGACGATGTCCTGTCCGATGCGATAGCGCTCCTGGTAGCCCCACGCGGACTCGTCGATCTCGCCGGTTATGAACTCGATCGCGTTGACGGAGCCGCCGAGCGAGTCGACCTTCGCGATCAGCTCCTGGGCACGGGCTTCGATCTCGTCGGTCAGCGACTCGACGAAATAGGAGCCGGCGAACGGGTCGACGGTGTCCGCGGCCCCCGACTCGTCGGCGAGTATCTGCTGCGTGCGCAGCGCGATCTTGGCCGCGTGCTCGGTGGGCAGCGCGAGGGCCTCGTCGAAGCCGTTGGTGTGCAGCGACTGCGTGCCGCCACAGACCGCTGCAAAGCCCTGGAGGGCGACGCGGACGATGTTGTTCTCGGGCTGCTGCGCGGTCAGCGTGACGCCGCCGGTCTGGGTGTGGAAGCGCAGCATCGTCGCCTTGGGATTGCTCGCGCCGAAGCGCTCGCGCATGATGTGCGCCCACATGCGTCGCGCGGCGCGGAACTTCGCGACCTCCTGGAAGACGTTGTTGTGGCCGTTGAAGAAGAACGCCAGGCGCGGAGCGAAGTCGTCGACGTCGAGGCCCTTGTCGATCGCCGCCTGCACGTAGGCGATCCCGGAGGACAGCGTGAACGCCACCTCCTGGACCGCCGAGCAGCCCTTCTCGCGGAAGTGGTAGCCCGAGATCGAGATCGTGTTCCACTTCGGGACCCGCTCGTGGCAGTACTGGAACAGATCGGTGGTCAGGCGCATCGTCGGAATCGGCGGGTAGATGTAGTTGCCGCGTGCGATGTACTCCTTCAGCACGTCGTTCTGGGTGGTGCCGCGCAGCTTCTCGCTCGGCACGCCCTGCTCCTCGCCCACGAGCTCGTACAGCAGCAGCAGGCAGGCCGCGGGAGCGTTGATGGTCATCGAGGTCGAGACCTGGTCCAGGGGGATGCCATCGAACGCCGTGCGCATGTCGTCGATCGTGTCGATCGCGACTCCGGTGCGGCCGACCTCGCCGAGACAGCGAGGGTTGTCGGAGTCGAGCCCGAGCTGGGTCGGCAGGTCGAACGCCATCGACAGCCCGGTCGAGCCCTTCGAGAGCAGGTAGCGGTAGCGCTCGTTTGACTCCTTCGCCGATGCGTAGCCCGCGTACTGGCGCATCGTCCACGTCTGCTTGCGATACATCTCGCGGTGAACGCCGCGCGTGTACGGGAACTCGCCCGGCTCACCCAGGTCGAGGCTGTCGGGAAGGTCGGACTCGGTGTAGAGCTCGGACACCTCGATACCCGAGTCGGTGAAGCGTCGCGGATCGTCGGGCCCCACGATCGGGGCGACCGTCAGGCGTTCCTCTCTGGTTGCCATGACCGAATGATATGGCCTGCTCAGAGTGCGCTCGGCTATTGTGCGACCCATGTCGACTTGCCTCGTAACCGGAGGGGCGGGCTTTCTGGGCTCGCATCTATGCGAAGAGCTGCTCTCGCGCGGTCATCGCGTGATCTGCGTGGACAACCTCGAGACGGGCTCGTTGGTGAACATCGAGCACATCCGCGAGCCGGAGTTCGTGCACCTCAACACCGACATCATCGAGCCTTACTTCGTCGAGGAGGCTGTCGACTTCGTCTATCACCTCGCTTCGCCGGCGTCGCCGATCGACTACCTGCGACTGCCGCTGCACACGTTGAAGGTGGGCTCCTACGGCACTCACCACACGCTCGGGCTCGCAAAGGCCAAGCGAGCGCGCTTCCTGCTGGCCTCGACGAGCGAGGTCTACGGCGACCCGCAGGAGCATCCGCAGTCTGAGAGCTACTGGGGCCACGTCAACCCGATCGGCCCGCGCGGGGTGTACGACGAGGCCAAGCGCTACGCGGAGGCGCTGACGATGGCCTATCACCGCCAGCAGGGAGTGGATACGGCGATCGTGCGGATCTTCAACACCTACGGCAGCCGGATGCGCCCGCACGACGGGCGCGCGATACCCACCTTCCTGCGCCAGGCGCTCGCGAACCGTCCGCTCACGGTCTTCGGTGACGGCAGCCAGACGCGCTCGTTCTGCTACGTCAGCGATCTGATCGCAGGGATCATCGCGCTCGCCGAGTCCGGTTACCACGACCCGGTGAACATCGGCAATCCGGACGAGTTCACGCTGCTCGAGCTTGCCGAGACCGTGAAGGAGCTGACGAGCTCGAGCTCGGAGATCGTCTATGAGGCGCTGCCGATCGACGATCCCAAGCAGCGGCGCCCGAACATCGGGCTCGCGCAGGAGCTGCTCGGGTGGTCGCCGGAGGTGTCGCTGCGCGAGGGGCTGCAGAAGACGATCGAGCGATCGGGCGTGGAGGAGCTCATCGGCGGCCCGCGGTGAGCGGACGGGTAGCGGCGAGGAGGGCGGCCACGGTTCGTGACCGCTCCATGTGGGAATCTGACGGGTTGTGAGCAGAGAGATGGGACCACGTTCTTCGGGAACGTCCACTCCGCCCACGCCGCAGGGGTCCAGTGCGACGGGCATTCCCCCCCGCGCTCCAACGCCGCCGCGCAGCGCGACGCCCAGGCCACGCGTTCAAGCGCCGGCGCCCAGTCCGGCGAGCGCCGGACCGCGCGCGATGCTCTCGGAGGCGACCGCGCGTCGTGAGCACTCCGACCGCGACATGCGCAGCAAGCGCCCGCCGGCGTTGTCGTTCCTGCTGCGGATGGACACGGGCAGGCGGGCGTTGCGAGTCGCGTCACTGCTGCTGCTCGACTTCGTCGGCGTCGCGCTCGCGATCTTCACTGCGCTGGCGCTCAAGGAAGCGGTCCTCGGCAACCTCGACGTCAGGAGCGTCTACAACGAGACGCGACACTTCTTGCCATTCGCATACCTGTTGACGGCGCTGCTGTTCGCGCGCTCGGGTCTGTACTCGGCGCGATCCCAGCGCCCGGGGCTGTCCCGGATCGTGGGATCGCTGTTCCAGGTGGCGTTCGTGGCGCTGATCTTCGCGGTCGTCAGCGGCGAACACTTCTCGAGCTTCTACATCTTCTACGGCTCGCTGATCTTCGCGCTCGTGTACGTCTCGACGTTCAGCGGCGGGGTACGAGTGGACGACCGGCGCGCTGCTGCGCGCTGCGGGCTACCGGCGCCGGGCGATGGTGGTCGGCACCGGCAAGCACATCCGCGACGTCGCTCGCGCGCTCGAAGGAGCCGGACGGCGACTCGATGCTCGAAGTGGTCGGGTTCATGTCACTCAATCCCGTTTCGGCCAACGGACTGCGCGACCTGGGCGCGCTCGCGCAGATCGACCAGGTGCTCGTCGCTGAGCGGGTCGACGAGGTGATCATCGCCGACCCCGACTTCCCGCAGGTGGAGGCGGTTGAGCTCGTCGATCGCTGCCACCGGCGCGGCGTGCGTGTGCGGATCGCGCCGTCGACGATGGAGATCCTGATCCACCGCGCCGAGTTCGTGCCCGGCCAGTCGGTGCCGCTGTTCGAGCTGGCGCCGCCCGTGTTCGAGGGCATCGACTTCGCGCTCAAGCGCACCTTCGACCTGGTCGGCGGCGACGGTGCTGCTGATCGTGCTGCAGCCCCGTGCTGCTGGCGATCACGCTGGCCGTGCGGTTCACCTCGCGCGGCCCGATCCTGTACCGCTCGATGCGCCGCGGCATCGGCCAGCGGCCGTTCAACTGCCTGAAGTTCCGCACCATGCACACCGACGCCGAGCAGCGCCAGGCGGACCTCGAAGAGCTGAACGAGGCCTCCGGGGCGCTGTTCAAGATCCGCGAGGACCCGCGCCTGACGCCGGTCGGGCGAGTGCTGCGGCGGTTCTCACTTGACGAGCTGCCGCAGCTCGTCAACGTGCTCCGCGGCGAGATGTCGCTCGTCGGCCCGCGCCCGCTGCCCGAGCGCGACTACGAGATGCTCGAGGACTGGCATCGCAAGCGCTATCTCGTGCTGCCCGGGATCACCGGCCTGTGGCAGGTGTCGGGCAGCGCCGAACTCGACTTCGATGAACTCGTGCACCTCGACTTCATCTACCTGGAGCGCTGGTCGCTGGCGCTCGATCTGACGATCCTCTTGAAGACGATCCCCGCGGTGCTCTCGCGGCGCGGCGCCTACTGAGCGCCGCCGCCGCTCGCCTGCTCGTAGACCTTCCAGGTGGCGCGCCCGGCGTCCTCCCACGTCCATGGCGGCGGGGCAGGCGCGGGACGCCCGATCTCCTGAGCGGCGCTGATCAGCGCCGGCAGGTCGCCGGGCTCGACGAATGTCGCGCGTTCGCCCAGCACCTCGCGCAGGGCCGGGATCTCGCATGCGGCCACCGGCGTCCCACAGGCCAGCGCCTCGACCGCGGGCAGGCCGAAGCCCTCGTCCTCGGATGAGGACACGAGCGCATGGGCGCCGCTGTAGATCGCCGCGAGGTCGTCGTCGGAGACGTGGCCGGTGAGCGTCACGTCGGGAAGCTCGTGCGCCCACGGGCGCGTCGGCCCGACGAGCACGAGCGGCAGCTCGCGCGGAGTGGCGGCGAGCTTGTCGACGTGCTTGCGCGGGTCGGGATGCTGCAGGCACCCGACCCACAGCAGGTAGCGCTCGGGCAGCCCGTAGCGCTCAGACACCGCCGCGACCTCGCTCTCGGGGCGCGGATACATGGCGGGGTCCGGCGCCTCGGGGATCACCGCCAGCCGCTCGCGCTCGACCCCGAGTCTCGCGACCGCATCGTCGGCGACCGTCTCGGTGGGGACGATCACGTTGACCGCGCGCTGCACCGCCAGGTGGCGCATGCGCAGGCGCATTCCGAGGCGCAGGTGCTCGCTGCGGCGCTTGAGCGCCGCCAGGTCGTGCAGCGTGACGACCATCGGGCAGGGGCTGCGCAGCATCGCTCCCTGCAGCCAGGGCGAGTGGAAAACGTCATAGGCCTGGCGCGGCCTGTGGGTCTCGACGATCTCGCCCTGCGGGAGGCTCGTGTCGCGCAGCGCTCGCAACAGGCAGCGCGCGTAGCGCCCGACGCCCCGCGGCTCGGCCGATGGGCGGCTGTCGAAAGCGACCCTCACGATCTCCGCTGCCTCTCGCCGACATCCCCGTGAGCCTGCACGCAGGCAAGATAGACGGTCGGGGTAGCTCTGTGCAGGTTTGACAGCTTCTCTGCAGCGTTCTCTAGCCTGCTCTGCGATGCCCGCGCGCGCCTACCACGAAGCGTTCTGGGAAGCGATGCCCGCGGGGCTTCAGCCCACCGACTTCGAGCTGCGCCTGCGCTTCCTGCTCGATCGGGTCCGCGCGGGCGAGCGGATCCTCGACGTCGGCTGTGGCGAGGGACAGTTCGCGAGCGCGCTCGCGAAGTCGGGCGCATCGGTGGTGGGCGTCGACCTGGCCGAGGAGCCGCTGCGACGCGCGCGCAGGCGCGATCCCTCGCTCGAGCTCCTGCTGATCGAGGAAGCGCAGGAGTGGCCGCTGGCGGACGCCAGCTTCGACCTCGTGTGGGCCGGCGAGACGATCGAGCACGTCGCCGACACCGGCGGCTGGCTGTCTGAGGTTCGCCGCGTGCTGCGTCCCCATGGGAGGCTGCTGCTGAGCACTCCCGACCACGGCCCGCTGCGGCGGCTCGGGCTGGCGCTGTCCGGGCGAGGCTTCGAGCGCCACTTCGATCCCTGCTCCGATCACCTACGCTTCTACACCAGGCGCTCGCTCAGGGACGTTCTCGAGAGGTATGGATTCCAAGCAGCGACAGTGCTCCGCGCCGGCGGGTTGCCCGGCGCGCGACGCCTCCTGCTCGGTGACGCGGTGCGATCGCGGTGGTGAGAGCGCCCGCGGAGCCGGCGGCGGCGCTGGTGGAAGCGGCGCGTGCGGCCCGGTAGGCGCGGATGTAGTCGTTCTGGATTTCGATCGATTCGGGGTTGCCACTTGCGATCGCTTCGGGCGAGATCGACTCTGGGTCGAGGTAGATCGCGGCCTGGATCTGCTTCAGGGCGGCCCCGGGGTTGTGCACGAGTTCGTAGCGCGCGAGCGCAAGCCAGGTTTGGGGGTTGGATGGCTGCAGGCTCACACCGCGCTCGAGCGTGGCTTTGGCGGCGGCGCTTTCGCCGCGTGCCTGTTGAACGGTCGCGAGCGTGATCAGCGCCTGGACCGACAGCGGGTCGCGCGTAACCGCCGTCTGGGCTTCGGCCAGAGCCGCGCGTGGATCGTGCGCGACGAGCGCGAGCGCCTGTTCGGAGGCGCTCACGGAACGCTGCGGCTGCCACTGCGACCACGCCGCGAGCAGCATCGCGATCAACACCGCGAGCGCGACCGCGATCCGCGCTGGGCCGAAGCGGCCCAGCGGTGCTCGCAGGCGCTCGGACACCGACGCGCCCTCGTGCAGCCGCGGGTAGGCGGCCTCGGGGTCCGGCCCGGGAACCGCCCAGTCGCGCGTCGCCGATGCGTCGGCGCTCTCCGCTGCGAGCGGGCCGCGACCTGCGAGCCAGCCGGCGCACAGCAGCGCGACACACGCGTCTCCGGGCACGTACCAGGTCCAGTCGATCAGCGAGTGCGCCCCGAACACCACGACGATGCACAACAGGCTGAGCATCCCGATGCGCTCAGGCGTGTAGGGCTGCGGAAAGCGCCGCCAGCCCGGGATCTCGCCGTCGCGAATCCGCAGCCACGTGCCCCAGCTGCTCCAGCGCCGGTTGAACGGGTGGGTCGCGCGCCCGGCCGCCGCCATCCAGGCCAGCAGCAGCGCGATCACCAGCGCGAGCCCGACCGCGCCGAGGTCGGCGAGCGTCTGCACGATGAAGCCATGGGCGTGTTTCACTTCGAGCGTCGCCTTGCGATAGCGCAGCCGCGCCGTTTCATAGCCGCCGGCGCCCGACCCGAGCAGGGGGTGGGCGTCGAACACCTGCAGCGCCTCCTTCCAGTAGCGCGCACGAACGCTCGCGACCGCGGTCAGCCGCCCGGGACTGTTGGGAGGGGGTTTGGCGTTCGGGTTCGTGAGCGAGTCGACCGCGTGCGAGATGCTGCCGCCGAACCCGCGCTGGCTGTGCGCGAGCCCCGCCGCTCCCGCGACGAGCGCGAGCGCGACCGCGATCAGCAGGATCGCGCCCGCGCGCCGGCGCGCGATCACGCTCCGCGAGCGGCGCGCGCCGAAGAAGCCGATTGCGACACCCGCGATCATCAACGCGAGCAGCATCACCACCAGCAGCGCTCCGAGCTGATGTCCTGCGGTCGAGCGTTCGCCGAGCGCGATGTTGTCCGTGGTGAGCGCGTGCTTGGAGAAATCCCAGGCGACGATCGCGCCGGCCGCGATCGCGCCCACGATCAGCACGGCTGCGCCGCGCAGGCGCAGCGGGACGATGCAGAACCAGATCACCATCCCGATCGCCAGCGCGGCGAGCGCGCCGCGCGAGTAGGCGAGCATCAGCGTCACGAGCATCAGGCCCATCGCGGGGTACGCAAGTGCGCTCAGTACGGCGTGGCCGGCGCGGCGTGCCCCGAGCCACATCGCCGCGATCGCGCCCATCGCGGCCGTCAGCCCGATCGCGTTCCAGTAGCCGTACGGTTCCTCGAGGCGCGCGTAGGTGACCAGCGGAGCGAGCTTGCCCGGGAACACCTTCGTCGCGAGCGCGTACCCGCAGATGATGCTCGCCGCGAGCACGAGCCCGCCGATGATCGCCGGCCAGCGCCCCGGCGCGAGCCGCACGAGCGCGACAGCGGTGCCGAACACAGCGCAGTACGCGAACATCCGCCCTGCGTCCTTGAAGCTGACATCCGGCTGCACCGACCAGACGGCCGACAGGGCCGTCAGCGCTGCGAACGCGATCAGCAGCCCGACCGGCCACATGCCGTACTTGCGCCCGCCGACGATCGAGCGCGCGGCGGGCGTGTACAGGACCGCAGCCGCCGTCGCGAGGCCACCGAGCAGCGTCAGCACCATCTCGGTGGTCGTCATCGATTCGAGGTTCAGCCCGCCTTTCGGCACGAACGTCACGAAGCACGCGAACGCGGCCGTGAGCAGCGTCACCCACCACATCGCGTCGGCGCGGAACAGCCCTCGCCAGAACCCCCGCCGGCGCGCGGACGACGGCGCGGACGGCGCCGGCGCGCCGAGATCGGGATGCGATTCGGTGGTGACTGTGGGCGTGGACACGCTGTTCGAGCAGGCGGAGGGTGGCGCTAGGGGCGTCTGCGCTCGCGGATCCAGTCTCTGGCGCCGACCCCGAGGGCGAGCAGCAGGCAGAGCAGCAGAAACGCGAGAGTCGCTATCAGCGGCATTGGCAGCGTGCTGAATGCGGAGGCGATGTTGGCGTGCACGACCCCCGGCTTGATCGTTTCGCCGCCCACCTTCAGCGGCACCGCGCCCGCGCTCGGGGCGCGGGCGATCGCTTGACGCTCGGCCGGAGTCGGTGGCAGCGCAGCCGTCGTGGAGCCGGCGGCGGCTTCCGCGGCGCTCGTGCGCCCGGAGGCTCCGGCAAGCTGGGCCTGGCGGATCAGCGCGGCGCAGTTCGAATACTCTTCGGTGCCCGCGCTCAGCTCTTTGAGCGCTTTGCGGTAGGCGCTCTGACTGAAGCCCTTGAGCGATTCGCCGTGCGTGCAGCGGTCGATGATCTTTTCGCCCACGTCCGCCCGCGCGCAGGTGGCGAACGCCACCAGCGAGAGCGACGTGGCCAGCAGGACGAGCGCGACGGTCGGGATGCGACCGCGTGAGAGGGACGACATTCTCGACACTTGAGCCCGCAAACCTAGCAATGCGCCCGCGCGAGGCCGAGGGTTGCGAGCGCCTCGCTGAATCCCCGCGCCCAAGCATCGTGGCTGTATGCCCGCACGTCCTCCGCGCCGGCGTCTCCCAAGCGAGTCCGCAGGCCGGGGTCATCGGCGATCTTGCCCAGCGCGGCTGCGAGCGCCCCGCTGTCGGCGGCCGCTGCCACCAGGCCGTTGCGGCCGTCGCGAACGAGCCCTCCGGCGGCCGCGCCGACGGCGTCGCTGGCGATCACCGGCAGGTGGCGGTTCATGGCCTCGTTGACTACCAGGCCCCAGGGCTCACGAAACGTCGCAGTTGCGATCGACGGCACGACGAGCGCGCTCGCTGCGGCGTATATCTCGCGCAGGCGCTCAGCCGCCACGGGCTCGACTCGGGTGATGCCGCGCCGGCGATCCTGCTCGTCGGCGCTCGGCTGCGGCTCGACGCCGACCAGCGCGAGCGCCGCCACAGGTGGGCGCAGGCCGGAGCGCTCCCAGCTGGCGAGCAGCGTCTCGATGCCCTTCTCCGGCGCGGACCTGCCGGCGAACAGGAACCGAGCCTGAGTCCCGGGGGGCCAGCAGTCGGCGCCCCGCGCGGAATCCACCGGCGCACGCCAGAAGCAGTTGTCGACCGATTGCCTCGCGACGTGCACATTGCGAGCCCCGCGGGCGGCGACGTAGGCGGAGACGTGCGGGCCATAGGTGACGACAGCGTCCGCGGAGCGGTAGAGCCTTCGCAGCGCGAGATAGCTGGCTGCGTGCGCCGCGCTGCGCGGATGTGACCACAACGCCGTCCAGAGGATCAGCGGCACCCGCGCGCGGCGCGTGCCCGCCCAGGTCGCGGGCAGCGCGATGCGGCCCGAGTTCGAGCACACCACGGCGCGGTAGCGGCCGCTCGCCGCGAGCCGACCGGCCGCACGCTGTGGCACCCGCACGTGCGGGAACGGCAGCCGCTCGCCGCGCGCCGCGACGCCGCCGGGCGGGCCGTGCTTGACCGGGCCGCCGAACAGCGCCAGCTCGAGGTCCTCGAGCTCGTGCAGCCGCTCGAACGCGCCGATTCGATCCGGCGGCACGTGGCCGGTGACGAACAGCAGCGGCTTCACTGCTCGCCGTGCAGAGTGTGCTCGTAAGCGGCGAGCGTCTGCGCGCCGCAGCGTGACCAGCTGAAGCTGGCAGCGACGCTCTCACGCGCCCGCTGGCCCGCCTCGCGCAGCCGGTGGGGATCGGAGAGCAGCTCGTCGATCCGCTGGGTCAGGCGCTCGATGTCGCCGGGCGGGACGAGCACGAAGCCATCGCCCGCGGCAGCGATCTCCTCCGGACCCGGCTCGCCGCGGCAGCCGATCGCCGGGACCCCCGCGGCCATCGCCTCGATGTAGGCGACTCCGAACGCCTCCTCGGTCGAGGGCATCACGAACAGCGTCGAGCTGCGCGCCTGCTCGACCGCCTGCTCGTGGGGCAGCTGCCCGTGCATGTCGACTCGGTCTCTTATCCCCAGGCGCGACGCGAGCCCTTCGAGCGCGACGCGCTCGGGGCCTTCGCCGACGATCGCGTAGCGCAGCGTCGGATGGCGGCGACCGAGCACCGCCAGCGCCCGCAGCACATCGGCATGGCGCTTGCGTGCGACGAGGTGCCCGACCGTGATCAGCGTCGGCGGCCCCTCGCGCCGGTGGGTTCGCGAGACCGCGGGGATTTCGGTGCCGAGGTGCACGACCCGCACCTCCCCGGCGCCGTGCTCGCGACAGAGGGCGGCGATGCCCTGGCTGTTGGCGAGCGTCAGCCGCGCTGCGCCGAGACCGCGCGCGACCGCCTGCACGCCCACGCTCGTGCCTCGCGGCGGCGCGGCTGCCGTGTAGAGCACGTCGCCGCCATGCACAGACACCACCAGCGGCACCCCAGCGGCCCCAGCGCGCCCTCTGCTGCGCGGCCCGGTTCTGAGGGCGCGACGCACGGCATCCGCGGCGGGCACGGCGTTGTGGGCGTGCACGAGCTCGAACGGGAACCTGTGGCGCAGCCTGCGCAGCGCGAATGCGAGCGATGGCGCGGCCCATGCTCCCCAGCTCGCGTACGAGCGGCCGCGAAACGGCGACGCGTAGGGAACGTAGCTGACCGGCAGACCGTCGAGCACCTGTTGACAGGGCTCGCCGACGCGTACGGCCAGCTCCCGTCCCAACGCGCGCGGGCCGCCCCCAAGCGCCGAGCGAGGCGGCACGACGCGGTTCAGCACCAGCACCTGCACCTCGACGCCCGCGTCGCGCGCGGCGAGCGCCTGGCGGTGGGCCCACACGCCGAGCACCGGATCGCGCCGGCTCGGATAGAACTCCGCTACCACGGCGACCTTCACCTCAGAAGCGCCGGTATGCGGTCAGCGTGCGCTGGCTCTCTGCAGCACGCAGGTAGGGACGGTGAGCGAGGAACAGGCGCGCCTCTTCGAGCGCCTGCGTGCGTGAGTATCCGCTCGCGGCGGGGGCCGAGCGGTGCCCGATCGCGACAGCGTCGATCACACCCGATCGCCATCCGTTGGCGCGCGCGAGAGCGGCCCAGTGGGCGTCGAGCCCCCAGCCCATCCTCAGCGGCGGAAATGGCAGCAGCTCGGCGAACGTCGCGCTCGCAAACGCCGTCACCGGCCCGATCTCGACGAAGCTCGTCTCGCGCGCGACCGAGCCCGCCCGGCGCCGTGTCACTGGCCAGGCGGCGTGCGAGTTGAGCCGGTGAGCGGGCTGTGCGAGCTCCAGCGAGAAGCGCTCGCACAGGAACAGGAAGCGGTCCAGGAAGCCGCGGGGGAGCTCGATGTCGTCGTCGAGCACCAGCAGCCAGTCGACGCCCTCCAGCCCGCCCTGCTCGAGCAGGCGGTTGAGATTCTGGAACTTGCCCTCGCCCGCGGGCCCGCGGGCGCGCAGCTCGACGCGATGACGCGAGCCCAGCAGCTCGGCGCGTATCCGGGCGGCTTGCGCGCGATGCTCCGGCCTCGCGACCTGCAGCGCGAGCACGCTGCGCTGCGGCGGCTCGCGCCTGGCGGCGCGCTCGAGCCGCAGGCGCCGGGTGCTGAGGACCTCGAACGCATCGACCGCGAGGTCCTGGACGGAGCGCAGCGCCGCGCCGGCGCCGCCGACGGTCCCGCTCTCGCCCGAGAGGAAGTCATCGCCGGCCCCCGCGTGCGCATCCGCGGCCCCGATGGGGGCATTGCCGGCGCCCGTGCGCGCATTGCGGGCGCTCGCCAGCGCATCGCTGCCGCCCGCCAGAGCATTGCGCGCGAGCACGCGTTCGCGCAGCGCCACCCGCACCCGTCCGGCGCTGTGGGCCACCATCGTCAGCCCCGCCGGACATGCCCTGCGCAGCACGTGCCCGCTGCAGCCGGCGAGCGTTGTGAGCTCGCGCGTGAGCGAGGGCGCCGCACCGCGCCATTCGTCGAAGCGCCGCGCGGCCATCCCGCGCACGTGCGCGGCGCGAGCGAGCGCACGCAGCCGCGAGTCCTCGCCGGCGCGGCGGTGGTCGACCGCCGCATCGGCCACGTAGAGCACCCGCGCGCCTGGCTGGCTGACGCGCATGCGGTCCTGCCACTCCTGCTCGTCGCCCCCGTGCTCGAGTGAGACCTCGAACGCGCCAACCCGTTCCAGGGCGCTGCGGCGGATAGCCATGTTCGAGCCCCATGCGTAACGGGTGTCGGCGTCGCGCTCGCCGAGCTCGAGCGTCGTGATCGGCGGCGACTCCCGCCCGCAGCTGTGCGGAGGCCGGCCTTCCAGGCGGGCGTGGATCGGTCCGGTGAACACGTCGACATCGGGGTGCTCGGCGGCCGCACGCAGCAGCGCGGCCAGCCAGCCCCCGCGCGCTTGGATGTCGTCGTCGACGAACACCACGAGCTCGCCGTGCGAACGCTCGACGCCGGTGTTGCGCGCCACGTTCAGGCCCGTGGGACGCTCATGCGGCTCATAGCGTGCGCCGAGGCGCTCGGCCTGGGCGCGAGCCGCGGTCGAGGGTCCGGCGTCGTCGATGACCAGCACCTCCGCGCCGGCCGCGTTGGCCTGGGGCATGACCGAGGCGAGCGCCACCTCGAGGTACGCCTGGCGCGTGCGTGTCGGGATCACGACCGAGGCGGGTAGCGACGAGGATCGGGTCATTGCAGGCAGTATGCGGTCCCTCGCGAGTCCTCGCGGCGATGTGCGCCGCGGGAGCCCCCGAGACCGAAGTCAGGCTCGCAGATGATTCTCTTCTTGCACAACCGCTATCGCACCGCCGGCGGCGAGGAGCGCACGGTCGAGGATCTGATGTGGCTGGTCCGCGACCATCTCGGCGAGCCCGCCGAGCTGCTGATCAGAGACTCGCGCCAGACGGGGAGGGGTCGCGCGGCGGCGGGCCTGCTGCGCGGAGGCCTGCAGCCGAGCGACGTCGCCCGCGCCGTGCGCCTGACCGGAGCGCGTGTCGTGCACGCCCACAACCTGCACCCGACGCTGGGCTGGCGTGCCCTCGCAGCCGCACGCTCCGCTGGGGCGCGGGTGGTGCTGCATCTGCACCAGTATCGCCTCGTCTGCGCGATCGGCGTCTGTTACACCCGCGGAGCCGATTGCACACGCTGTCACGGGCGCAACACGCTTCCCGGAGTCCGGCTGAACTGTCGTGGCAGCCTCGGCGAGGCATTCAGCTACGGGGCCGCGCTGTCGCTCTGGCAGCGCCGCCTTGTTGGCGAGGCCGATGCGATCGTCGTGCCGAGCGTGTTCGCGCGCGAGCGTCTGCGCGCGCTCGGAGCGCCGCTGCCCTGGGATCGCGTGCACGTGCTCGCGCCACCCGTGCGCGGCTTCGGGCCGATCGCTGGCGCGGGCGAGCGCCCGAGGCCGGCCCACGACGCCGCGCCCGGCTCTCCGGCGCCGGCGCCCCGCGAGGAGCCCTTCGCGCTGGTCGTCTCGCGCCTGGCCCCGGAGAAGGGCGTGGACGTCGCGATCGCCGCCTGTCGCCTCGCGGGGCTGGCGCTGGTGGTGGCCGGCGAGGGCCCCGATCGCCAGGCGCTCGAAGGGCTGGCGGCTGATCCGGCACGTGCAGCCGGCGCGCCGGGCGTGCGGGGAGCGGCGGGCGTGGGGGGCCCGGCGGACCCGGCAGGGGGGAGCGTGGCGGTGCGGTTCGCCGGGCACGTCGACGATCGGGAGCTCGCTTCGCTGCGATCGCGCGCCCGGATCGCGCTCGTGCCCTCGCGCTCGGGCGAGTCGTTCGGGATCGCGGCCGCCGAGGCGCTGGCCGCGGGTCTCGCGGTGGCCGGCAGCCGGGTGGGAGCGCTGCCGGACCTGCTCGAGGACGAGTCACTCGCCAGTCCCGGCGATGCATCCGGGCTGGCGCAGGCGATCGCGCGGGTGTGCGCGGACGAGGGCGCCGCCGCCCGGGGGCACGAGCGGGCGCGGGCGCTGTGCTCGCCAGAGGTGGTCGCGCGGGGGCTGACGGTGGTCTACGAGGCCGCTGCGGACACGTAAGCTGCGGCTCGTGCCGGCAGTGGCAGAGCCTCCACGACGCGCCCTGATCACCGGAATCACCGGCCAGGACGGCTCGTTCCTCGCGGAGCTGCTGCTGGGCAAGGGCTATCAGGTCAGCGGCATGACGCGCGATCGGGGCGAGTCGCTGGGCTGCTCCGAGCACCTGCGCGGGCAGCTGGCGCTGGTCGAGGGAGACCTGCTCGCGCACGAGTCGCTGCGGGCGGCGATCGCCGCGACGCGACCGCACGAGCTCTACCATCTCGCGGCGC
The DNA here is from genome assembly GCA_963706765.1 of uncultured Solirubrobacterales bacterium. Taxonomy (GTDB): domain Bacteria; phylum Actinomycetota; class Thermoleophilia; order Solirubrobacterales; family Solirubrobacteraceae; genus Palsa-744. Next base: position 2,324,328 of record OY970168.1, read on the forward strand.
CCTCCTTCGTGCCCGACTCCTGGGAGCGTCCCGCGGAGACGCTCGCCGCGATCGCGGGGGCGGGAGCGGCGATCCTCGAAGCGGTGCGAGAGCTCGATCCGGCGGTACGGGTGTTCATATCCGCCTCCGGGGCGATGTTCGGCGAAGCGCCCGAGAGCCCGCAGCGCGAGGACACCCCATGCCGTCCGACCACGCCCTACGCAGTCGCGAAGCTCGCCGCGCACGAGCTGGTCGGGGTGATCCGCGAGCGCGACGGGCTGCATGCGAGCTCGGGGATCGTGTTCAACCACGAGTCCGAGCGCCGCCCCGAGCGGTTCGTGACGCGCCGGATCAGCCGCGCCGCGGCGGCGATCTCGTTGGGTCTTCAGCAGGAGGTCGAGCTCGGCGACCTCAGCGCCGTGCGCGACTGGTCATTCGCCGGCGACGTGGTTCGGGGCGCATGGCTGATGCTCCAGCAGGGGCGGGGAGACGATTACGTGCTGGCCAGCGGGGTCGCACACACCGTCGCCGACTTCGCGCGCGCCGCGTTCGCCTGTGTCGGGCTCGAGGCGGATCGCTACGTGCGGGTCGATCGCGCGCTCGTGCGAGCCCCCGAGGCCACTCCGAGCGTGGGCGACCCGACTCGCGCTCGTGAGCGCCTCGGTTGGATCCCGGAGGTCAGCTTCGAGCAGCTCGTGCAGCGAATGGTCCAGGCTGACCTGCGCGAGCTCGGGGCCGTCGCGGGCGCATCGTAGACTGCCTCGCGATGACGACAGTTGGCGTTATTGGGCTGGGCTACGTGGGCCTGCCGCTCGCCGTCGCGTTTGCCGAGAAGGGGTGTGAGGTCGTCGCGGTCGACGCCGATACGCGCAAGATCGAGGCGATCGAGGCGGGGAGCTCATACATCGAGGATGTCCCCTCCGAGCGCCTGCAGGCGGTGGCGGAGCTCATTCATCCCTCCACCCGCTACGCACGCCTGGCGAAGGCTGACGCCGTCCTGATCTGCGTGCCGACGCCGCTGACGCCAAACCGCGAGCCCGACCTCGGGCCGCTCGTGCAGAGCTCGGAAGCGCTCGCAGAGGTGCTGCAGCAGGGTCAGCTGGTGATCCTCGAGTCGACCACCTACCCCGGCACCACGCGCGAGCGCGTCGCGCCGCTGCTGGAACGCTCGGGGCTCGTGGCGGGGCGCGACTTCAACCTCGCCTTCTCTCCCGAGCGGGTCGACCCCGGTCGCACGGACTTCACGCTGGCCAACACGCCGAAGGTGCTCGGCGGGCTCACCGAGACCTGCACGGAGCGCGCGCAGGAGCTCTATGAACTCGTCTGCGAGCAGATCGTCCGCGTCTCGAGCCCCGAGGCGGCCGAGCTGGCCAAGCTCCTGGAGAACATCTTCAGGTCGGTGAACATCGCTCTCGTCAACGAGCTCGCGATGCTCACCGACCGCATGGGCATCGACATCTGGGAGGTCGTCGAGGCTGCCGCCACCAAGCCCTACGGCTTCATGCGCTTTGAGCCGGGTCCAGGCATGGGCGGTCACTGCCTGCCGGTGGACCCCTTCTACCTGAGCTGGCGTGCACGCGAGTTCGACATGTCGACGGAGTTCATCGAGCTCGCCGGGAAGGTCAACCAGCAGATGCCCTACCACTGCGTCGCCAAGACGCAGCGCGCGCTCAACGAGGTGGGCCTGGCGGTCAAGGGCGCGCGCGCGTTGGTGCTCGGGGTCAGCTACAAGCCAGGCGTAGGCGACATTCGCGAGTCGCCAGCCCTGAAGATCCTCGAACTGCTGCGCGCTGCCGGGGCTGAGGTCAGCTACCACGATCCGCACGTGCCCGAGCTCGAGGCCCTGGATCTGCGCAGCGTCCCGCTGCAGCAGGCGGTCGCAGACAGCGACGTGGCGCTGATCGTGACCGCCCATCCGGGCGTCGACCACGAGCTGGTGACCAGTCAGGCCAAGCTGGTCGTGGATCTGCGCGGGATCACCCGCAGCGCGAGTCAAGACGGCAACATCGTCCGGCTGTGAGACCGCCCGCCCGAGGCCGGCGCAGCGGGCGGGGCGGGGTGCGGCGCGACGATCGGCGAGCCGCAGCGGCGAGTCGATGCTGACCCCGGACTCGCGCGGGCACGGGCTGCTGATCGGCGAGGAGGTGGAGCTCGCCGAGGGCGTGAGCTTCGGCGCCCATGTCGTTGTCCACGACGGCGTGCGCATCGGCGCAGGCTGCCTGATCGAGGACCACGCGGTGCTCGGCAAGCGACCGCGCCTCGCCAAGGGCTCGGGCGCGCGCGGCGAGCTCTCCTCGCTGACGCTGGGCGAGGACGTGACGGTCTGCGCGGGCGCGATCGTCCTGGCGGGCGCGAGGATCGAGCGGGGCGCGATCATCGGTGACCAGACGTTCGTACGCGAGCGCTCGATCGTGGGCCCGGGCACGGTCGTGGGACGCTCGAGCGTGGTCGACAACGACGTCTCGATCGGCGCCCGGGTGCGGATCCAGACGAACGTCTACCTGGCTGCGCGCACGATCGTCGAGGACGACGTGTTCATCGGCCCGGGGGTAACGACGACCAACGACGACACGATGTCTCGCCACGGACCGGGCTTCGCGCTGCGCGGCGCCACTCTGCGCCGTGCCTGCCGGGTCGGCGGCGGTGCGGTGCTGACGCCCGGCGTGGAGATCGGCGAGGAGGCCTTCGTCGCCGCCGGCGCTGTCGTCACCGGCGACGTCGCGCCGCGGGCGGTAGTGATGGGCGTTCCGGCGCGCGTGGTGCGTGAAGTGCCCGACGCCGATCTGTTGCGCGAGCGTTGAGAAGCCCGGAACGAGAGTCGCGAAGGCCCGAGCGGGCGTTGAGCAGCCCCGAGCGCTCTCCCGCTCACGCTCGGGCTCGCGTGAGCGCCGACGCGAGTGGCCGGTAGACCGCCGGGGGCAGGTGCATCAGGCGGCTCGGCTCGACCGAGATGCCGTCGGCGGTGGTGAATGCCAGCCGCGGGTTGCGTGCGCGAGCGCCGACCCGTCGCAGCGCGGTCACGCTCCAGGCGCGACCGTCGAGCGTCAGCTCGAGCGTCTCGAACGCGCGCAGGCGCAGCTCGAGCTCCTCCAGTGGCAGGTTCCCCGGGGCCTCGACCGCGCGAATCGCCTTCAGCGCAGCCCGGTTGAAGCTCGAGCCGGGACTCCGCTGCTCGATGAATTGGCGCTCGCCGGAGGACAGCAGGTCGAACAGCCTGCCGAGCTCCGCGCCCGCGAGCCTCGTCTTGGCGCGCTCCACCGGCGCAGCCGACGCATGCGCGGACAGCTGCACCGCCCCCTGCAGCAGGATCGGCCCGCCGTCCACCTCTTCGCTCATCTCGTGAAAGCTGAACCCCGACTGCGGCGCGCGCTCGTAGATGCTCCAGCCGGTCGCCGCGACGCCGCGGTAGTTGGGCAGCAGGCCGTTGTGGTAGTTGAGCGGCAGATTGCATGCCGCGAGCAGCGATGAGCGGAATATCTGAGCCACCATCAGCGCGATCGTGGCGTTGGGCTCGAGGCGCTGCAGCGCCTGGACGAAGCCCGGGTCGTTGACGCCCGCTTGGCGGGGCGCGAGCACCTCGATGTGCCGGCGGCGAGCGAGCGAGGCGCACGTCCGCAGCAGCGGCGTGTCCTCCGGCTCGGCGGCGGTGGTGAGGTTGCAGGCGCGACGCAGGGCCCATCCGGTCACGGCCCTGGGCCCTCGCAGCGGCGATGGGGGCCGGCTGGCGGTGTCGACGATCGCGGCGACCTCGACGTCCTGACGGGCTGCGACGACCTTCAGGCTGGCGTCCAGCAGGGCCACGCTGCTCGCCAGGTTGGGATCGACGAACAGGACCAGCCTCAGGGCGCCTCCACCCACCGTGGGGCGTCCTTTCCAAGCCAGGCTCGCCGCATCTGCGCCGCGAGCTCGCGGCCGGCCTCGCTGGGAGCCTGCAACTCGGTCCCGCCGAGCGAGGAGACTGGCTCGACGCCGCGCACCGAGCCGGTCAGGAAGGCCTCGCCGGCGGCGATCAGCCGCTCGATGGTCAGAGCTCGCTCCTGCACCTCGATCCCGAGCGAGCCGGCTGCCTCGATCGCGCGCGCCCTGGCGATGCCCGGCAATATGCGTCCATCGGCGGCGGGGGTGATCAGTGCGTCACCCTCGACCGCGAACACGTTCGCGCGCGAGGCCTCGAGGACCTCGTTGCCGGCGTCCAGCACGAGCGGCAGGCAGCCTTCGGATTCGCTCGATTCGGTCCACGCCAGCCCGGCCCTGTCGGCCCACTTGTGTGCGCCGAGGCCCCCGGGGATCACGAACGGACGCAGCGCCGTCGCCCGCTCCCAGGAGGGAAAGACGTCTTCGGGATCGACTTTCGCGGTGACCGCATCGGCCGCCAGCAGGCCGCCGGAGCGGGGTGCGACGGTCAGCCGGAGGCGTCCGAGCGCAAGTGGGGAGGCGCGCTCGAGCACCAGCTCACGCGCATCCTCCGGCAGCTCCGCGCCGAACAGCTCGCGCGCGCTGAGGCGCAGCCGCTCGAGGTGCGCATCGAGCTCGATCGCGGTCCCATCGACGATCAAAAGCGTCTCGAACACTCCAATCGCTCTGTCGGGCCAGAGGAGATCGGACACGATCACATTGTGGCATCCTGCGCGGGTGCTATCGAGATTCCGCCGCTACCTGCGGGCGCACGGGGCGCGCCAGACCGCGGTGGCAGTTCAGCACAGGCTGCGCGGCCTCGTCTACACGCAGCAGCGGCTGATCGTGATCGTCAAGGATCTGGACGCGATCGTCGAGCCCTGGCGCCAGGGGGACCTGCGGGTCGAGGACCTGCGGGCGGAGCACCTGCCGGGGCTCTCAGAGCTCAACCGCAGACGCGGGCGTCCCGAAGTCGATCGCCGCTTCGCCCGGTACCTGGAGCTTGGCTTCCATGGCTTCGTCGCGTATCAGGGCGAGGAGCTGGTCGGCTATTACTGGTGGGTGGACCGCGACGTGGCCACGCTGTACCCCGACCTGCGCAAGCTCGGCCTGGGCATCGAGCTCGGCGAGGGGGACGTCTATGGATCGGACTTCTTCCTGCTCGAGGAGCACCGTGGCGGTGGGGTTGCCGCGGACTGTCTGTTCAAGATCGAGCGCGCGCTGCGCGAGCGCGGCTATGGGCGGATCTGGGGTTATGTCCTCAGCAGCAACCGCCCGGCACGTTGGCTCTACAGTACGCGGGGATACAAGCCGATGTGGATCGTTAATAGAAGGCGAGTGCTGATCTTGCAGCGAACGACTCGCGAGTCTTCGTGAGTACGGAGGTAGCGCCTTGAGCGTTGCGGCCGAGGTCGAACATTTCATAGTTGGCGAAATCGCAGTGGGCCAGGGGATCGAGTCGGTCGAGCACGACCGCGATCTGCTTGCCAGCGAGGTCATCGACTCGCTCGGAATCGTCGAGCTGATCTCGTTCCTGGAGGGCCGGTACGGCATCAAGGTCGACGACGACGATCTTGCTCCCGAGAACTTCCGCTCGGTGCAGAGCATCGTCACGTTCGTCGAAGGAAAGCGGGTCTAGCGGCGATGCTGATGAGCCTTCTGTACGAGCAGGCCGACGCTCGCCCCGATCACACCGCGCTCGTCTATCGTGACGAGCGCATCGCCTTCGCCGACCTGGTCGAGCGGATCGAGCGGCTCGCGAGCGGGCTCTCCCAGCGCGGGATCGGCCCCGGCGACGCCGTCGGCCTGGTGCTACCCGACGATCCCTGGTTCATCGCGAGCTTTCACGCGATCACCGCCCTTGGCGCGATCGTCGTCCCGCTCAATCCGGCCTTCAAGCAGGCCGAGCTGGAGGCGTGCTTTCGCAGCGCCGACGTCGCGGCGGTGATCAGCGACGAGCGCGCGGCGGGGGTCTGCGAGCGGATCGCCGCCGGCCTTCCCGGCGACGTCGAGGTGGTCAGCACGAGCACCGCGCACGGACAGGCGCACACGCTCGGCGCGCTGCTCGAGGAAGGCGGCGCCGAACGTCTGGCCCCGCGATCGGCGGATGAGGTCCTCGAGTACCAGTTCTCCTCCGGCTCGACCGGGCGTCCCAAGCGCGTCCCGCGCACGCACGGGCAGTGCACCGCCGAGGCCGCCATGTACAAGTCGCTCGGCCTTACCCACGAGGACCGGATCTTCAGCGCGATCCCGTTGTTTCACACCTATGGGATGGGCGCGAGCCTGTTCGGGTCCGCGGCCTCGGGGTCGACGATCGTGATCCTCGATGACCCGCACCCGTTCCTGCTCAAGCGCCAGCAGGCGCTCGAGCTGATCGAGCGCGAGCGGGCGACGGTGTTCCCGGGCGTGCCGTTCAACTTCCGCCTGATGGCCGAAGCGCCAGCAGGAGCGGACCTGTCTTCGCTGCGACTGTGCTTCTCGGCCGGCACGGCGCTTCCGCGACCGAGCTTCGAGGCGTTTGGCGAACGCTTTGGAGTGCTCGTGCGCCAGCTCTACGGCAGCACCGAGACGGGCATGATCACCGCCAACACCAGCGACGATCCGGTCACGACCTTCGAGTCTGTCGGCCCGCCCGTGCAGGGCGTGCGCGTCGAGATCGTCGACGACGATGGCGCTCCGCTGCCGGTCGGCGAGATCGGCGAGGTCACGGTCGCGAGCCCCGCCATCTCCAACGGCTATGCCGACTCGGACGAGGCCAACCGCGAAGCGTTCCGCGAAGGGCGCTTCTTCACCGGCGACCTCGGCCGCCTCGACGACGATGGGCTGGTGTACCTGGAGGGGCGCAAGAAGCTGCTGATCGAGGTCGGCGGCTACAAGGTCGATCCGATCGAGGTCCAGGACGTGATCGTCGCGCATCCCTCTGTCAGCGAGGCGATCGTGGTCGGCGTCGCGGGCGAGACCGAGGGCGAGGAAACGGTCAAGGCCGTCGTGGTCCCGGGTGAGAACTGCGACGAGGTGCAGCTGATCTCCTTCTGCCGCGAGCGCCTCGCCAACTACAAGGTGCCACGGAGCGTCGAATTCCGCGACGAGATCCCGAAAAGCCCGCTCGGAAAGGTCCTGAGGAAGTACCTGGTTTGAAGACCCTGCTGATCGACAACTACGACTCGTTCACTTACAACCTCTTCCAGCTGCTGGCCGAGGCGAACGGAGACGAGCCGATCGTCGTTCGCAACGACGCCGCCGACTGGGCCGAGCTCGAGCGGCTGGAGTTCGACAACATCGTCATCTCCCCGGGCCCGGGGAGCCCCGACCACGAGGGTGACTTCGGGGTCTGCGCGGACGCGATCAGGCAGGCCCGGGTGCCGCTGCTGGGCGTCTGCCTCGGACATCAGGGGCTGGGCTGGGTCAACGGCGGCAGGGTGATGCCGGCGCCGGAGGTCATGCACGGGCGTATCAGCGCCGTCCTGCACGACGGGTCCCCGCTGTTCGCGGGGATCCCGCGCGAGTTCCAGGCCGTCCGCTATCACTCGCTGTGCGTCGAGCAGCCGCTGCCACCCGCGCTCGAGCCGATCGCTCATACGAGCGACGGCGTGCTGATGGCCGCGGCTCATCGCCACCGGCCGCAGTGGGGAGTGCAGTTCCACCCCGAGTCGATCTGCACCGAGTACGGTCGCAAGCTGCTCGCCAACTTCCGCGACCTGACGCGACAGTTCGTCGCGAACGGCGCCGCGGCGGGCGGGCGCGGAGCGCGTTCGAACGCGCCTGGAGCAGCAGCCGCGGGCGCGCCCCCGCCGGGCGACGGCGTCCCGGGCGACGGCGCAGCCAGCGGGGCGGGGGCCAATGGGGTGCATCCGCCCTTGTCCGATGCGAGCCCGCGCGCGATGGCCGCGAGCCACGGCGGCGATGCCTCCAGGGGGCCGAGAGTCGCCAGCCGGGCGCGGCTGGTCCTGAAGGTGAAGCGCCTGGACACGCTCTACGACACCGAACGCGCCTTCGTGAACCTCTACGGCGACAGCGAGACGGCCTTCTGGCTGGACAGCAGCAAGGTCGATGAGCGGGCGCGCTTCTCGTTCATGGGCGCAGCCGAGGGGCCGCTCAGCGCGACGATCCTGTACGACGTCGGCAGCGGCGAGCTGCGGATCGAGCGCGGCGGGGAGACGGAGGTGAGCAGGGAGTCGATCTTCGACTACCTGAGCCGCGAAATGCGGCACATGCGCTACCTCTCCCACGACCTCCCGTTCGACTTCAACTGCGGCTTCGTCGGCTACTTCGGCTACGAGCTGAAGGCCGACTGCGAAGGCGACGACGCCCACCGCTCGACGATGCCGGACGCCGCATTCGTGTTCGCCGACCGGCTGATCGCCTTCGATCATCTCGAGCGCTGCACCTATGTCCTCTGCGTGGCCGAGCCCGATGGCGTCGAGCAGGGGGACCGCTGGATCGCCGAAACCAGCCTCAGGCTCGCTTCGCTGCCGCCGCTGAAGGCGCCCGAGTGGGACGGATCAGCCGCCGATGAGCTCGCCAGGTTCCACCTCAGCCGCTCCCACCAGCAGTACCTCGAGGACATCGCGACCTGCAAGCAGCGGCTGATCGAAGGCGAGACCTATGAGATCTGCCTGACCAACAAGGTCACCGCCGAGATGGCCGCGGAGCCGCTGCCGCTCTATCGCACCCTGCGGCGCGTCAACCCGGCGCCGTTCTCGGCCTACCTGCGCTTCGGCGAGCGCGCTGTGCTCAGCTCCTCGCCCGAGCGCTTCTTGAGCGTGGGGCGCGATCGCTGGGTCGAGGCGAAGCCGATCAAGGGCACCTGCCCCCGGGGCGAGACACCCGCCGAGGACGTGCGCCTGGCCGAGGAGCTGCGCCTCGGCGAGAAGAACCGCGCCGAGAACCTGATGATCGCGGACCTGCTGCGCAACGACCTCGGCGTCGTCTGCGAGGTCGGCACCGTCCACGTGCCCAACCTGATGCACGTCGAGTCCTACGAGACCGTGCACCAGCTGGTCTCGACGGTTCGCGGCCTGCTGCGCGAGGACGTCGAGCCGCCCGACTGCATCCGCGCCTGCTTTCCCGGCGGCTCGATGACGGGGGCGCCGAAGAAGCGCACGATGGAGATCATCGATCAGCTCGAGGGCGAGGCGCGCGGCGTCTACTCGGGAGCGATCGGCTACCTCGGGCTGAGCGGCGGCTGTGACCTCAACATCGTGATCAGGACGATCGTCGTCGAGGGCGACGTCGCGACGCTGGGCGTCGGCGGCGCGATCGTTATGCAGTCAGACGCCGAGGAGGAGTACCAGGAGACGCTGCTCAAGGGACGGGCGCCGATCGGCGCGATCGACCCGAGGGTGGACGTCCAGTCGGTCTTCGAGGCAGTCCCCGGCGCGGCCTCCCGCACCTGACCGCGCCACGCGGCTGCAGATGGGCTCGCGTGTCAGGGGACGCCGCGCCCTCAGCCCGTGACGGCGCGCAGGGACGCCACGACCTGCTCGGCCTGCGTCGCGCTCAGCAGTGGGTTGATCGGGATCGCCAGGTGCGCCGCCGCCGCCTGTTCGGTGCCGGGCAGATCGAGGCCCTGAGAGAACTCGCGCATCGCCGGCTGCAGGTGGATCGGCCTGCGGTAGTAGGCGCGCGAGTCGATCTGCGCCTGCGTCAGGGCGGCGGCGAGGCGGTCGGGGCGAGGATGTGAGACCACGTATAGGTACCAGGCAGGCTCGCTTCCGGCCAGCGCGCGTGGCAATGCCACGAGGTCGGCGAGACCGGCCTGCTCGTAGTGGCGTGCCGCGCTGCGCCGGCCCTCGGCCCAGCCGTCCAGGTGCGGCAGCTGCACCCGCAGGATCGCCGCCTGCAGCTCATCGAGCCGGGAGTTGTAGCCGATCTCCTCGAACGTCTCCTTGTCGCGGGAGCCGTGGAAGCGCAGCCTGCGGGCGCGCTCTGCGATTGCCTCATCAGAGGTCGTGATCATGCCGCCGTCGCCGAAGCAACCGAGGTTCTTGGAGGGAAAGAACGAGAACGTCGCCGCCGTGCCGAGGCCGCCCGGTCGCCGCCCGTGCTCGGCGCGCGAGCCCGCGGCCTGGGCGGCGTCCTCGAGCACCGGGACCCCCAGCGCCTCGATCTCGGCCACCGGCGCGAGGTTGCCGAACAGGTGCACCGCGACGACCGCCTTGGTCTTCGCGGTCAACGCGCGCGCAACCGTGTCGGCGGTCACGCAGTAGCTGTGGGGATCGACGTCGCAGAACACCGGCCTGGCGCCCGTCGGCGGGATCGCCTCGGCAGATGCGTAGAAGCTGAAGGACGGCACCACCACCTCGTCGCCCGACCCGACCCCCATCGCCCGCAGCGCGATCGTGATCGCATCGGTCCCGTTCGCCACTCCGATCGCGTGGCTCGCGCCGCAGTAGTCGGCGAACTCGCCCTCGAACTCGCGCACTTCCGGGCCGAGGATGTAGTGGCCGGACTCGAGCACTCGGTCGATCGCCTCGCGAAGCTGCTGGCGCAGCGGCTCGAGCGGCGTCGAGATATCGAACAGCGGGATCAACGCGGGCGCAGAAGCTCCAGATCGGCACGTGTCATGACCCTGATCAGCTCCTCGAAAGAGGTCTTCGGCATCCAGCCGAGATCGCGCGCGGCCTTCGCGGGGTCGCCGATCAAGTGGTCTACCTCAGCGGGGCGCACGAACGCGGGATCGATCGTCACGTAGCGCTCGAAGTCCCCGAGCCCCGCCTCGTCGAAGGCCACCTCGCAGCAGTCCCGCACCGAGTGCGACTCGCCGGTCGCGATCACGTAGTCCTCGGGCACGTCGCGCTGCAGCATCAGCCACATCGCTTCGACGTAGTCCTTGGCATAGCCCCAGTCGCGCTCCGCGTCGAGGTTGCCGAGCCGCAGCTCTGAGAGCAGGCCGTGCTTGATCGCAGCCGCGTGCCAGGTGACCTTGCGCGTGACGAACTCCAGGCCGCGGCGGGGGCTCTCGTGGTTGAACAGGATCCCGCTGGTGGCGTGCAGGTCATAGCTCTCGCGATAGTTGACGGTGATGAAGTGGCCGTAGGCCTTCGCGACCCCGTAGGGCGAGCGCGGGTAGAACGGCGTCGTCTCGGTCTGGGGCACCTCGAGCACCTTGCCGAACATCTCACTCGAGCTGGCCTGGTAGAAGCGCGACTCCGGGCACACTTCGCGCATCGCCTCGAGCATGCGCGTCACGCCGACTCCGGTGAACTCGGCGGTGAGCGTCGGCTGTATCCAGGAGACCGCGACGAAGGACATCGCCGCGAGGTTGTAGATCTCGCTCGGCTTCGCCGCCCGCAGCGCGTCCACGAGCGAGCGCTGATCGAGCAGATCGCCCTGGTGCAGCGTGATGCGTTCGCGCAGGTGCTCGATCCGCTCGAACTTCTCAGTCGAGGCCCGCCGCACCATCCCGTGCACCTCATAGCCCTTGTCGAGCAGCAGCTCGGCCAGATAGGAGCCGTCCTGGCCGGTGATGCCTGTGATGAGCGCCGACTTACGGTCTGTCATGGCCGGCACCCTATCTGCCGGGCTCCCGGTCTAGGCGTCGATGGCTCGCATACTGGCGCGCGAACGCGATCAGGAAGCGTGGGTTGTAGCGCGCGTAACGACGCCACAGGCGCCGGGGCTCTCGCATCAGGCGGTAGGACCACTCGAGCCCGTTGTTGCCCAGCCACGGCGGCGCCTGCTTGACGAGGCCCGCATGGAAGTCGAACGCCGCGCCCACGCCCACCAACATGGGCGCCTGCAGGCGCGGACGCATTCGGTGCATCCATTGCTCCTGCCTGGGCTGTCCCGTGCCGACCCAGACGACCTGGGCCCCCGAGGCGTTGATGTCGGCGAGCAGCCGCTCGTCCTCTGCCAGCGTCAGCGTCCGGAACGGCGGGCTCGCGCCGCCGGCTATCCGCAGGCCCGCGAAGCGCTCGCGCAGGCGCTGCTCGAGCAGCCTGCGCTCGGCATCTCCTCGGCCACCATAGAGGTAGATCGGCACTCCGCTTTGCGCCGCACGGGCACAGTAGGCGGCCATCAGGTCGGGGCCGTAGATTCGCGTCGCCTGCCGGTGTCCGAGCGCCTTCAGGGCCCATACGAGCGGCTGCCCGTCGGGCACCGCCAGCGTCGCGGCGATCACCGCCTCCATCGTCGCGCTGTTCTCGTGGGCGTTCATCACCAGATTCACCGCCGCCGCGGTGAGGTAGCCGCGACCGTCGGCCGCGATCATCGCGTCCATCCAGTCCATGACGGCCTCGTAGTGGGAGACAGCCAGCGGAATCCCGAGGATCTCCGCGGTGGGAGGTGGCGAGGGCGCGACCGTGCGTCGCGCGACCTCGGGTGGGGCCGGGCCCGGCGGCTTCAGCGGCTGTCGCATCGGGTCCGGGGCCTGCTCGGCGGCACGGGCGGGATCTGAGCTGGATGGCTGTGGACGTGCGATTTGCTGGACGATACGTCGCCGAGCGGGCTGCACGCCGCACGCGGCACCGGCTGCGCACGAGCCGGGGGCCCGGGCCGGCAGGGATAGATGCCATGCCGATTGCGACGCGAGCAGCCCGAGTCCTCAGCAAATAGCGGCATTTCGCTGGCTCGCAATTCGCCTGGCTCGTCATCTTCCTATGGGTGAGCCCTCGCGACGTGCGACGATTTCGCGCCGAAAGGCTGCTGCGCAGTGAGTTCCGAGCGCTGCGCGCGGAGGTGCTGGCGCGGGTGCGCGCGCGGCTGCGCGCGGCGGGCGCGAGCATGGATGCGGACGATCTCGACGATTGCTACTCACAGGCCTGGCACGGCCTCTATACAGCGATGCTCGAGGGCACCGAGGTGGCGAACCCAGCGGGGTGGTTGGTGATCGTCACCTACCGGCGTGCGATCGACGAGCAGCGCTCGCGCCTGCGGGCGCGCGCGCTCGCCGCCTCGCTGGCGCACGTCGGAGGCGGCGAGCGCGACCTGGCGGGTGAGCTCGATGACCGAGTGCGACTGCGTCAGCTGCTGGAGGGGATGCGTGGCAGGCTCGGCGCACGCGAGCGCCAGGCCGCCGCGCTCTGCTATCTGCACGGCCTATCGCGGGCCGACGCCGCTGAGCGCATGGGCATCACTCCGGCACGCATGCGGAAGCTGATGGACGGCGCCGGAGCGGGCAGGCCGGGCGTGGCCGCGAAGGTCGGCGAGCTGCTCGCGGCGATCGGCTCTGGCGACTACTGCGCCGAGCAGTCCTCACTGATGCGCGGACTCGCCTTTGGGATCCTCGATCCCGAAGGTGAGCGCCACGCTCTCGCCTGGGCCCACCAGCGCGAATGCTCGGCCTGCCGCTCCTACGTGCTATCGCTGCGGGGCCTCGCCGCCGTCCTCCCGCCACCCCCTTTTGTGCTCGCGCTCGGCGCGGGATTCGCCACGGCCACGGCCACGGGCGCCGGGGCGGGCGCCGGGGCTGGCGCGGGCGCGGGGACGGGAACGGGAACGGGCGCCACGGGTGCTGCCAGAGGGATCGCAGCCGGCGCAGGGGCTGGCGGAGCGACGGGCGCCGGTGGAGCCACGGGCGCCGTCGGAGCGAGCGCGGGCGGCGGCTGGCTGCTGGCCGGTGGCGGACTCGGCGCGAAGCTAGCCGTCGGCTGCCTGCTGGCGGCCGGCGTGGGCGCGAGCTGTGTAGCGCTCGGCAGCGGACCCGCCGCGCCGCGCCACCATCGCTCGGTCGGCCATTGGCACAGCGCGGCCCACCTCGGCGGATCGCTGCGAGGGCGCTCATCGCCGCTGATCGCCGGGCCCGGCGCACCCGCCACCGTCAACGCACGCGGCGTGAGCCCGGCAACGCCGGCCAGCGCCCCGGTGCTGCCCGCGAGACCGCGCGCGAGCGCAAGCCCGAGCGAGGACGCCAGCCGCGAGTTCGGGCTCGAACGAGTCGCCGACAGCGATTCCGCACCCAGCGGCTCGCAGGGCGGCGCGCGAGCTGCGTCTGCTCGCCCTCGCAGGTCGCACGAGCCGGCCCGAGCCGGTATCGACTCGCGCGAGTGGAGCGCTGTCCAAGGCTCCTCCGGACCGGCTGCATCGGCGCCGGCGGAATCTCCCCCGAGCAGGCCGAGCAGGCCGAGCACCCCGAGCACGCCGAGCACGGCCTCGGGCGCCTCCTCGAGCAGGCGGAGTACGGCGCCCTCGCGTGCCGAACGCGAGTTCGGGCTCGACTACTAGCTAGCTAGTAGGAGGTCACGGCCGGCCCAGCCCGCGGGGCCGGGGGCTTGGCTGCGCTACTCCTGCGGGAAGACTTTGCCCAGACGCGCCAGCGCGAGCAGATTGCCACGCGGGCGAAGCCGCCTGCTGAGCATTGCGCGGCGCGGGTCGAGCCGCTCGCCGACGATGTCGACCCAGTCTTGGAATGACACGAGCATGCGCAGGTCCGGCTTTGGGCTGGGGCCTTCCGCAACACGCGATGATCCGTTTTCGACCGTCAGGTGCCAGGTCGGGACATCGGGGTCGGTGAACTCCCACTGGAATGTGGTCGGACGCTTGAGCCCGTGATCGGGGTTGACCTGGCGGCGGATCGTGTCGAACAGCAGCGCGATCGTCTCAGGGTCCTTCTCGGAGGGACCCTCGCGCACGCCGATGACGCCGGCTTTCGCGAGCAGGCGCCCGCGCTCGGCGATCTCGAGCGGCGTCAGGCCGGGGGGCAGCAGAGCTGGGCCCGGCAGCGTCTCGAGCGTGAGCCCAGCCGAGCGCAGCTTGGTCATCATCGAGGTGAGGCCCTCGACGCCGACCTCGTCGTAGCTTGAGCCGAACACGGTTATGTACCGTTCGTCCCAGCCCGGAGGCATCAGCACCTGCGCGGTGTAGCGGGTCGTTTCGCGCAGCACCCGCGCGACGGCCTTGGGCACGCCGACGGGGTCTTCGCGCGCGAGGTCCGACAGCAGCTTTACGCCGAAGCCGATGTGGCGCTGCTCGTCGGCTGCCACGTTCTCCATCCCCTGCCGGAACGCCGGCAGCGCGTCGCGGCGCTCGAGGTAGCTGCAGATGAAGTGCTGCCCCGGCTGGGCGAGCGAGGCCTCGATCAGGATGTGGTAGAGCGTCACTCCCGCTGCGAGCTTCGCGGGCGAGCGATCGGCGCGCAGCTCGTCGGCCATCGTGTCGAGGCGATCGAAGATCTTGCGAAAGCCGGGGGTCAGCTGCTGCTTGATGGCCCGCAGGCCGCTGCCGGTCGTGCCGTCGCCGATTCCGCAGACCTCGTGCATGAAGCGCTTGAAGAACACCGCATGACGCGCCTCGTCGACCTGCTGGGTGGCGAGGAAGTACTTCTGCTCCTCCAGCGGCGCGGCGTCGATGTAGGGGGAGAGGTTGTCCGCGACGGCGTCCTCGCCCCAGAAGAACAGGCAGTAGTTCCACACCGCAGCCTTGCGCTCGAACTCGGTGAAGTCCTCGCGCCACTGGCGCGCGTCCTCGCTGAAGTCGAGCTCGGTCGCCTTCCAGTTGCCGCGCTCCCAGCGGGCGTAGAGGTCCTCGTAGGAGATCGCATCGGTGGGAAGCGCCGCCGGATTGGGGCTCGCGCCGGGCGCCGGGGTGCCGGTCGCTGGGGTTGTGGTCGCTGCGGTCGCCATCAGATGCTTCCTCTCTCGAGCCTTTATCGCCGATCGTAAGCACGGATGCTCCGGAGCACACCGCCGGGGCCTCCACCGACCCTCCGTCGGCCCGTCGCGCCCTGCGTGCGATCTAATAATGGACGTTATCGAAATAGCGTTCGCTCTGTCAAGTAGAATGAGCGCGTGGAGACGGTCCCGACAACCGGCCCGGAGGCGGGCGTCGCGGCTGCCTCGGCTGAGGCGAGCACCCGAGAGGCGCCCCGAACCAAGTCTCGCGAGTCCGGCCCAGCGCGACACCGCTCCGACGGAGGCGGCGGCGAGCGCCAGGCGCCCGGCGAACGTGCCGTCCGGCGCTCACCCAGCGGCTCCGGGCGCCTGACGCGCGAGCAGAGCAAGGCCAACACGCGCGAGCGGCTGCTCAGCGCCGCACGGAGCGTGTTCGCGCGCAACGGCTATCACGGCGCATCGGTCGAGGAAGTGGCCTCGGAGGCGGGCTTCTCCACCGGCGCCCTGTACTCGAACTTCGGCGGCAAGGAGGATCTGTTCCTGGCCCTGATGGAGCGCGAGATCAGGACCCATGCGCAGGAGATCGCCGAGGCCGTGGCGCAGCGTCACTCGGTCGCCGAGCGCGCCACCGGCGGCGCCAAACAGTGGATGACGATGATCGAGCGCGAGCCCGAGCTGCTGCTGCTGTTCATGGAGTTCTGGGCCTATGGCGTGCGCGACCCGGGCATGCGCCCGCGCGTCGCCGAGCAGTTCGGCGAGATGCGCAAGCTGCTGACGCGCCTGATCGCCGACGGGGTGCGCGAGTTCGACCTCGATCTGCAGATCCCCGCAGAGCACCTTGCGCTCGCAATCGACGCGTTGGCCGACGGGATCGCTCGCCAGAAGCTCACCGACCCCGACGCGGTCCCCGACGAGCTGATGGGCCGCATCCTGTCACTGCTGTTCGCTGCCGCGACCCAACAGGAGGCCGCTCCGGCTCGATGAGGCCTGCACTCCCGCGGCTGCGAGCTCGTCGCTGCGAGCTCGGCTGCGAGCTCGTCAGTCGCCGCGGGCGGGCACGCACAGGCAGGCGTAGTGAACGCTGAACAGGCGCCTCGCGACCGGCGGGGCGAGGCCATGCAGCGTCCGCCGCAGCGACCACTTCGCAACGCCACGAGCCCGCGCTGCGAAGCTGTCGGCGAAGAAGATGTGGACCGCGAGCGGCAGCGGATCCTCGAGCTCGCCGAGGATCCTCAGGCCGGAGCTCGCCACGAGCGCACGCGCATCGGCCCGCGAGAGCCGTTGCAGGTGCCCGACCTCGGCGGCATGAGCGCGCTTGGAGCGCCGGCGCGCGGACAGGTTCGCCTCCAGCGGAACCTCGATGATCACCGCTTCACACGCACCGGCGACCTGCTCGAGCAGCTGCGTCGGCGCGGGCACGTGCTCGAGGACGTGCGAGAGGACGCCGAGCCCAAAGCAACGCTCGGCGAACGGCAGCTGGGAGCCGTCGTAGAGCTCGACGCGCTCGATCTCGGGTCTTGCGCGCGCGATGTCGACGGCGGCCTGGGTTATCTCGAGGCCTGACAGCCGCCCGCCGAAGCGCCGTCGTCCCAGCTCGCAGAGCAGCGCGCCATCGCCGCAGCCCACCTCCAGGGTGCTCGCGGGCGAGATGCCCGCATGCCCGCAGAGCGCGAGAATGTGGTCGGCCTTGCCGATCGCGCCGAGCGCTCGCCAGCGTGCATAGCGCATGCCCTCCTCGGTGCCCGCGCGGGTGTAGGACTCGTCGTAGAAGCGAACCAGGTCCAGCGGCTCGGCGCCCGCGCGGGCGGCTGTCGCGTGAGCCGCGTCGGGCGCACGCTGGGGCTCGCCGAGCTCGGTCGGCTCGCTGCTGGGGTGGCTGTCGGGCATCGGTCGGAGCGCTGGGATCTGGCGCGGCCGGCGCCGTGAAACGCTAGCTTGACCAGGGGTATCGGTGATGATGAGGTCGGGTCAAGTAACCGTGTTCGGCCGCACGGCTGCATTGATGGCTTAAGTCAAGCGGAATAAGCGCCGAAGGACCATCTGTGAGCGTGCAACAGCCTACGCGGGAGGAGCCCGTGGACGTACTGGTACTCGATGGAGCGCAGCGTGCCTCGCTGGTTGCCGTGCGTACGTTGGGCAAGGATGGGCTCGCGGTCGCGGCGGTCGATGGCGCTGCCGACGCGCCGTCGCTTTCCTCGCGCTGGTGCAAGGTTGCAAAGGTCGTCCCAGACGTGGCTCTGAGCCAGGGTGCCTACGTTCGTGCGCTGCTCGACATCTGCACCGCGCACCAGGTGCGCGCCGTGTTGCTCGCGCACGACGGCTCGCTGGAGGCGCTGCGTCGCCACCGCGCCGACTTCGAGCGAGTGGTCGGGCTGGCGATCGCCCCGGAGCAGGCGCTTGCGGTGGCGGTTGACAAGACCCGCACCCTGGCGGTTGCAGAGGAGCTCGGCCTGCGCGCGCCGCGCGGCCGCCAGGTCGCGGCCGTCGAGGATGCGAACGACGCGATCGACGAGGCGGGCCTGCCCGCTGTCGTGAAGCCGGCTCGCTCCTGGGTCCAGGGTGAGGGCAAAGGCCACCGGCTGCTGGCGGTCGTGGTGAGCAGCCGTGAGGAGGCGCTGCGGGCGATCGAGGAGATGCTCGCCGATGGGGTCGAGGCGGTGGTTCAGGAGTGGCTTCCCGGCGATCGCGAGGCGGTCAGCCTGATGCATGCCAAAGGCCGCATCTGGGCACGCTTCGCTCAGCGCGCCGACCGCACCTTCCCTCCGCTCGGCGGCAACTCGGTGCTGCGCGAAAGCATCCCGCTGCCGGATGACATCGCCCCGGGTGCCGAACGGCTCGTGCTCGAGCTCGGCTTGGACGGGTACTCGGAGGTCGAGTTTCGTCGCGACGCCCACGGGCGCCCCGCGCTGATGGAGATCAACCCGCGGCTGTCGGCATCCGTCGAGATCGCGGTCCGGGCCGGCGTGCCGTTTCCGCGGCTTCTGTACCGGTGGGCCTCGGGGGAGCAGCTTCAGGAACAGGACGGCTACCGCTCCGGCCTGCGGATGCGATGGCTCGGCGGAGACCTGTCCTGGCTGCGAAGCGTTCTCGGCCAGCCGCCCGGCCCCGACGTGCCTTCGCGGGGGCGTGCGTTGAAGGCGTTCGCGGCCGAGTTTGCCCATCCCGCGCACTACGACTACATCGACCCCAGCGATCCCAAGCCCGTCCTGACGGCGGCGAGCGGCGCGACACGGCGCGCGCGGCGGCTCGCGCGAGGGGGCGGCGCTGCGGGCGGCCTGGACACGGACGTCGCGGTGATCGGCGCGGGCCCGTACGGCCTGTCGGTGTCGGCGCAGCTGAGCGGGCGCGGCGTGCGCCACGAGATCTTCGGCGAGACGATGGAGCTCTGGCGCTCGCACATGCCCGCGGGGATGCATCTGAAGTCCGAGGGCTTCGCCTCCAACCTCTCCGATCCCGCCGGCGAGTACACGCTCGAGCGCTTCTGTGCCGAGTCGGGGATCGAGTACGGGGAGGTCGCCGTGCCGATTCGACTCGACACGTTCTCGCGCTACGGCTGCTGGTTTCAGGAGCGAATGGTTCCTCAGGTCCGCCGCGAGCGCATCGTCGATGTGCGGCGTGACGGGGACGGATTCGAGCTGAGCCTCGACAGCGGGCAGACGCTGCGCGCGGGCAGCGTGGTGGTCGCGAGCGGCATGACCAGCTGCGCCTACCTCCCGCCGGCGTTGCGCGAGCTCGAACCGCACGTGTTCCATGCCTACGAACATCGCGATCCCTCCGACTCGCGCGGGCAGCGGGTCGCAGTCGTCGGCGCCGGCCAGTCGGCGCTCGAGTCGGCCGCGCTGATGGCCGAGCAGGGCGCCGACGTGCACGTGATCGCGCGCGCCGGAAAGCTCGCCTGGAACGCGAGGCCCGTCAGCGGACGGCGTTCGCTGCGCGAACAGTGGGAGTACCCGCGATCGGGTCTCGGCGACGGCAAGTCTCAGCGGGCCTACTCCGACTTCCCGCTTGCATTCCACTTCGCGCCCGAAACCCAGCGGCGCAGACACGCCTATACCGCCCTCGGCCCGGCCGGCGCCTGGTGGCTGCGCTCGCGGATCGAAGGCAAGGTGCAGCTGCGACTCGAGCGCTCGGTCGCGCAGGTGGAGCGCAGCAACGGCCACGTGCGGCTGCTGCTCGAGAGTCCGCGTGACGGCGAGCGCGAGGAGCTCGAGGTATCGCAGGTGGTGGCCGGCACGGGCTACCGGCCGGATGTGAACCGACTCGAGTTCCTCGTCCCCCAGCTGCGTGGAAGCGTCGCGAACGTGGGCGGCACCCCGGTGCTCGATCGGCACTTCCAGAGCAGCGTGCCGGGACTGTACTTCGTGGGCTACCTGGCGGGACTGAGCTTCGGTCCGGTGATGCGCTTCGTCTTCGGGGCGGATTTCGCAGCTCGACGCTTGGCACGGCGGCTCGCCGGCTGAGGAGGCAGCCGCGTCTCATCTCCTGACATGGTCCGCACATACGGTGAGCTCGGCTCGCTAGCCCCCGAATGGAACCGGCTTGCGCTGCAGGCCGGGACGCCGTTCATGACCCATGAGTGGTTGCGGAGCTGGTGCAACGCGTTCGCGCGCGGCAATTCCCGCTGGCTCGTCCTGCAGGACGATGACGGCTCGATGCGCGCGGGCGCATGCGTGCTGAGGACGAGGTCGGGCAAGCTCTGCTCCGCGATGAACGTCCACAGCGCCGACTGGGATGTGCTCGCATCCGATCCCCAATCCCGCGCCGAGTTGTGGAGCGCCCTGCTCGGAGAGGGCGCGAGCAGGGTCGAGCTGCAGGGCATGCGTGCGGACACCGACAGCGATCGCCACGTCTGCCGCGAGCTCGAGCGCGCGGGCTACCAGACGGTGCGGCTCGAGGGCCCATTCTGCCCTTGGCTGTCGCTGCCGAGCGACTTCGAGCAGCTTCTCGCCGGCACCAGCAGCAGCCTGCGGGCCCAGGTCCGCCGCCGCGGGCGGATGCTCGAGCGAGAGGGCACGCTGACGTTCAGGACCACCAGCGGCGGGCCGGCGCTCGAGGCGGACCTCGAGACGTTCCTCGCCCTCGAGGCCTCCGGCTGGAAGGGCAGCAAGGGCACTGCGATCCTCAGTAAACGCTCGACTGAGAGCCTCTACCGCGAGTTCGCTCGCGCCGCCGCGGACCAGGGCTGGCTGCGTCTGTACTTCCTCGAGATCGACGGCGAGGCGATCGCGGCGGACTTCGGCTGCGCCTACGCCGGCACGGGGGTCTTCCTCAAGACCGGCTTCAACGAAGACTACAGCCGGCTTTCGCCGGGACTTGTGTTGCGCGCCGAAGTGCTGCGAGCCTCGATCGAGGAGGGGCTGCGAGGCTATGACTTCCTGGGCGATCCAGACACCTACAAGACGCGCTGGACCGCCGACGTGCGCCCTCGCGTGGGGATCTGGGCCTATCGTCACGAGGCACTGCCGGGCTACCTGTATCGCAAGCGCTTGCGCCCGCTGCTGAAGTCCGCGCGAGATCGCGTGCGCTCAGCCGCCGAGCGCCTGCCGCAACGCTCTACCTGGGCGCACAACAGCTAGCGTCCTGAATCAGAGATTCGACCGCGTTTCCCGGCGCCTGTCGCACCTGGCCGCGGGGCGTCACGCGGCGGCTGCTGCGCGGGTTACCGGAACCGTCGCTCGTGTAGACAGATAGTCTCTTTCGGTCCGGCTAGAGCCGCCCGGGGAGGGAGCCCCCGCCGGGGAGGGAGCCCAGTCATGAGCAGAGACCCACTTGCACCTGGCCGCGCAACGTATCTGGTGCGCGCAGTCAAGGGCGTGGCAACGTCTCCGGGCGATGCGGCCGAGAAGGTGACCGAAAAATGGGCCGCTCGCTATGAGCGGATCGTGCGACCCAGGCGCCCGCAGAGCCACGCCGATACCGACTGGGAGCGGCGGCTGCACGAGCTCCTCGGCGCGCCGTGGCCGTGCCCCGCCGGCGAGGCGTTCCAGTCCGCGTGGCAGGCTGCCAACGAGACGATGTCCGCGCATGGCCTGCGCGTTGGGCGCGCGAACTACGGGGATGACGACGACGCCGATCCGGGCCTGGCGCGGGCGCTGTGGTGTCTGGTCGAGCATCTGCGTCCGCAGGAGGTGGTCGAGACGGGCGTCGCGCATGGGCTCAGCAGCCGGATCATGCTCGAAGCGCTGCGCCTCGGATCGGGGGGCCGGCTCTCGAGCATCGATCTGCCGGCGATGACGATCCTCGAGCGCAGATCGGAGATCGGGGTTGCGGTGCCCGGGAGTCTGCGCTCGCGCTGGGACTACATCGAGGGCGCGAGCCGCCGCCAGCTGCCGCCGCTGCTGGGGCGGCTGGGGGAGATCGGGCTGTTCTTCCACGACAGCATGCATTCGACCCGCAACGTGCGCTGGGAGCTGACGACGGCGTGGAAGTCGCTGCGCCCCGGCGGCTTCGTCGTGGTGGACGACGTCGACTTCAACTGGGGCTTCGAGCTGTTCCTCGCCGCCGGCGAGGATCGTCAGCCGCTGTGGTGCATCGCCGACGACGGACAGCGGGTGTTCGCGCTCGCGCGCAAGACACCCGAGCAGGCGCTCAGCAGCGACTGATCTGCGGCGCGGACGCTCGCGGGCTCCGAGGCTCTCGCGGGCCCGTGCAGACGCGCCCACTGGCGTACGCGAAAGGCGCGAGCTACTCGAACTGCCGGGCGGGAGCTCGGCCGAGCGGCCTGCGCCGTGAGCCACGGGGCGCAGCTCGTGGCGTGAGCGGCTGAAGCGTTCGGCGTTCGGCGTCCGGCGGCGCCGCGCGCTGGGCGTCGCGTGCCGGCGAGCGTCGAGCGAGCGAGAGCAGCACCGGCCCGAGCGCCAGCAGGATCCACAGGCGCCCGTCGTCGCCGTCGGAGATGAAGAACTCGGCCGTGAGCATCGCGATGCCCGCCAGCAGGACCGCGCGCGCGAGATCGCCGTAGGCGCGCTTGCCGCGTGCGTCGAAGTCCCGCGCCGCGAGCCAGGCGGCGCGCAGGCATGCTCCGGCCAGGGTCGCGAACAGCAGCAGTCCGACGATGCCCGTCTCGGTCAGCAGCTGCAGATAGAGGTTGTGCACGAGATGGGGCACTTCGGCGATCAGTTCGACGCGCATCAACGGGCCCGACTTCAGCACATAGCGCGGGGCGAGGTATTCGAAGTTGTTCAATCCGATCCCGACCCACGGATGGCCGCTGAAGATTTTCAAGGCCACCGCCCAGATGTCGCTGCGACCGCTCGTGCCGCCGCCGAAGTCGGTCATTCGCGAGACCGCTTTCGGGTTCGAGGCCGCGACGATCCCCAGCCCGATCGCGGCTGCGCCCGTCAGTCCCACCAGCCGCTTGCGCTGGCCGGGAAGGATGAACAGGCCGGCGATAGCGGCGAACGCCAACCCCAACAGCCCACCGCGCGACTCGGTTGCGAAGAAGCCGACCGTGACCACGACGAACGCCACCAGCAGCGCTGCGCGCTGAGCCCTCGTGCGCACGACGCTCCAAAGCCCCGCGCACAGGAACATCGCCATCATGAAGCCGGCGGCCTGCGTGTTCGGGTCGCCTCCGCCGCCGGTGAAACGACCCTGCAGCGAGCTTTCGTTGGCACTCGCCACTTCCGCCGACAGGGCTCCGGTGCCGATCCCATATACGGTCGAGATCACCGAGCCGACAATGAACGCGACCGCGATCATCGCGACTGAGCGCGGAGTCCGCAGCGTCGTGACCGTGATCGCGAACGCCAGAATCGCCAGCAACCAGTCGATCAGCCCTTCGCCGGTTTCGGCGGGGCTGGCAGCCCACGTCACCGACAGCGTCAGCCACAGCGCGAACGCCGCCAGTGCGAGCATCAGCCGCCACTGTTCGCGCACCACCACGGGCCTGGCGCTGCGGGTCACGATCGTCCCGAGCCACGCGAGGATGATCAGCACGCCGATCGTGTTCGGCCCGATGCTCAAAGCCTGAATCCCTTTCAGGAACAGGACCGTCACGTAGATCGCGAATGCCAGTGGCAGGTTCAGCAGGACGAGCGGCGCGTAGCAGACCCCGAGCACCAGAGCCGCTGCGATCGTCATGCGCCCATCGCCGAAGAAGTGCCCCGCTGCCAGCGCGAGCACCGTGGCGACGGCCGCGATCAGCGGCGTCGGAACGTTCGGCAGCCAGCCCGGCAGCCGGCTCGTGCGCGCCGATATCGAGCCCCAGCCGGGCGAGCGAGCGGGGACCGAGACGCTCATCGTCGAACTCCGCTGGCCGCGCGCCCGGGACGCACGCGCGATTCGGCCAACACCGCGTCATACAGCGCCCGCGTCTGCTCGATCCAGGGCCCGGCGGTGAACCGCTCCAGATATGCGCGTCTGCCCGCCTGCGCGAGCGAGTCACGCCGCGCCGCGTCCTCGAGCAGCGTGGCGAGCTCGGCGGCGATGCGCTCGGCGCTCGGCGGGGCGGGCAGCAGCACACCTGTGCGCCCGTCATCGATTATCTCTGGGATCCCGCCGACTGCGCTCGCCAGCACCGGCACGGACGCCGCCAGCGCCTCGAGCAAAGTCGTCGGGAATGCATCGAGCAGCGAGGGGTGCAGGCACACATCGAGCGCGTCGAAGACCTCCATCACGTCGGGCCTGTTTCCCAGCATCAGCACGCGATCGCCGAGCGGCGCGGCGAGCGCGGCGAGCTGTGCCTCGCTGCGCCCCTGCCCGGCGATCAGCAGGCGCAGGTTGGGAAAGCGGCCGAGCAACTGCTCGAGCGCGGCGATCGCGAGACTGTGACCCTTCTCGGGCCGCAGCGCGGAGACCATGCCGACCAGCAGCTCGTCGCCCGCCACCCCGAGCTCGCGTCGCACATCGGCGCCGCGTCCGGTCTGCGGCATGACGTCGACGCCGTTGTAGATCCGCACCACGCGCCGGCCCATGCCGTGCGTGTGCTCCAGATAGGCCGCGCGAGCGCTGTCGGACACCGCGATCACCCGCGCTGCGCAGCAGCGCTGGTTGAACATGAAGACCGCGTGCTTGGCGCGCTCGAGCCCAGCCCGCCGGCGCCAGATTTCATGAATCGTCGAGACCGAGGGCACGCCCAGCGAACGCGCCGCCAATCCGCCGACGAGGTCTGCGGTGCCCAGATGGGTGTGGACGATGTCTGGCCGCGTCGCGCGGATGCAGCGGCGCGCGGCCTGCACGTGGCGACGTCCCGGCCGCCCGCTCACGTCGAGGTTCACCGGCTCGATCCCGGCATCGCGCAGGGGCCTGCCGGCGGGGTTGCCGCCCGAGCTTTCCAGGTGGGCGACGCGCAGCCGGATGCCAGCGCGGGGCGCCGCGGCGGCGAACTGCGCCAGCAGCATCTCGGCTCCACCCTGCGCGAGGTGGTCGATCAGTGCGAGAACGTCGAGCTCACGCCCGGCGGCCTCGACACCGCCCGGCGCGCGGAAGGACTCGCCCAGGCTCGCGCTCATCGCCGCTGTCCCGCGCGGCTATCGCGACCTGGCGGGCGCGCGTGGGTGGCTGCCGCTCGCGGAGCCGTTCGCGTTCTCGCCCGGACCGCTCTCGCCCGGACCGTCCTCGCCGTCGTAGCCATAGCCATAGCCGTAGCCATAGCCGTAGGTGAAAGCCTTGGCGGCGCTCTGCGAGACGACCAGGCCGACGACCGGGGCGCCGGCGCGAGCGAGCAGGTCGCGTGCCTCGATCAGCCTGTGGCGGTCGGTGAAGCCCGGCCGAACCACCATCAACACCTGATCGCACATGCGCGCTATCTGCAGCGACTCGCTGGCGAGCCCGATCGGCGCGACATCGATGATCACGTGGGCGGCTCTTGTCTCGGCTTCGTCGAGCAGCATCGGCAGCCGCGCGAGCAGCAGCGAGAACAGCGTCACGTCACCGCTCGGCGCTGGCAGCACGCGCACGCCGGGAAGGTCCGGCACGTCCACGAGCAGGTCCTCGAGGCTGGCGTCCGCGATGTTGACGGAGCGCCGCCGTTTGAGTCCGAGCAGCGGCGCTATCGCCGGCTTGCGCAGGTCGAGGTCCATCAGGATCACGTCCTCGCCCGCCTCGGCGAGCGCCGCGGCCAGCGCGGCGGCAAGAGTCGTCTTGCCATCGCCGGGGCCCGCGCTCGTCACCATGATCACGGGCGCGCCCTCGCGGCTTGCGAGCTGCACTCGCAGCATCCGGATCTGCTCGAACGCCTCCGGCGGGAACGCGCTCGGACGCAGCCCGTCGCTGGTCCCGCCGTGATCGACCTTCGGCACCGCCGCCAGGATCGGCACTGGGAACAGGGTCTCGACCTCGTCGAGGTCGCCGACGCGGCGATTGAAGAAGTCGACCGCGAGCGCCGCGACGCTGCCGATCGCAAAGCCTGCGATCAGCGCGAGCAGGACCACGAGCCAGTGCGGAGCGCCGGTTGGGGAGCCGTTCAAGGTCGCCAGCCCAGTGACCTCGAGCGTCGGGTCCCCGCCTCCGGCCTGCACGGCTCGCAGGGCGGCGATCCGAGTCGCGAGCTGCTCGGCGAGGCTGCCGTTGCCGACGCCCCCTGCCGAGGTCCCGTTGAGGCGGCCGGTGAGTTCTTCGAGCTCCGTGTCGATGTTGTGCTGCACGACCGAGCCGCGGTAGCCCACTGCTTGCTGCGCGAACGTGTTCGCCAGCCGTGCCGCTTCCGCCGGGCTGCCCGCCTGCGCGGTGACGTTGAGCACGTTGCTCTCGCCGCGTGGAGTCACGCTGATCGCGTTCTGCACCCGCTGTGCGGTCCAGCCGTGGCCCATCTGAGCTGCCGTCTTCTGGGCGGCCGGCACCGAGTCGATCAGCGCCGCGGCCGTCTGCACGGTGCGGACGGGTTCGCCGGTGTCGAGCACCACGCCGGTGTTGACGAAGTTCGCATCACCCTGCTCGAGCGGCGAGACGAGCACGGTCGCGGTCGCCTCGTAGTTGGCCGCGCTGTGCACTGTCATCAGGGCGGTAATCGCGCCAGCGAGCAGCGTGATCGCGAGCACCAGCCGCCAGTTGTTGCGAATCGCCCTCAGGTATGGCCCGAGCGCCTGTTCGGGTGCAGTGGGCGCAAGCGCCGGAACATTTTCGCGTTCAGAGGCCATCGGCCAGAGGTTAGCTCACGGTTCGGGAGGGTCGACGCGCCTGGACGAGCATTCCGCCCGTGTTATCGGGGCGTCGGCCAATTATCTTGACATGTGCACGCTCGGCTCACGCCGAGCGCAGGTGTGACCAGGGCAGTCGCGAAGCGAGCGCGCTGTTGCGGGGGACCAGCAGACGGTAGAGGACCTTACGCGCCGTCGCGTGGGTGCGGGAGCGGCGCGAGCTCGCATATCCGGCCCACCGCTCGGCTGTCTCGGCCAGTTGCGGGCGGGGGGCGAGGCGCTGCATGGCACGCAGCTGGTTGATGTGAAGGTCGTGGTAGAAGGAGCTCGCGAGGTTCGCGATCGGGTGCGGGAACAGGTCATAGCGCGACCAGTAGCCCGTGTCCCAGCGGTGGATGTTGGCCGCGAGCGTGTCGAGCAGGCGCTCGAACCGATCGCGGCCCTGCTGCTGGGCGAGCGCCACCGCGACGTCGTGCACGCCCCAGATCGCGAAGATGCCCCCATTGAGGACGAACGAGGGCGGCTGCGTCGGGTACTCCTCCGGGAACGGCTCACCGTCGAGCAGCGCGCGAACGCCGCCCTCGGCGCTGTCGCGTCCCAGCGGCAGCAGTGCGCGCTCGGCGGCCTGCGCGAAGCGCTCCTGACCGGTCTCGCGCGCGACGCGCAGCAGCAGGCTCGCCGCCTCGCCCTGCGCCATCGCCGAGATCCAGGGCGGGCGCAGCCCGAAGGTGTGGGCCAGGGGCTCGTGGTGCAGGAAGCCGCCGTCCTGCGCTCCGCCGGCGTGCTGGCGGCGCAGCAGCTCCTCTGCGCAGCTGACGGCGCCGGCCAGCCACTGCTCGCCCTCGTTGGCGACATAGCGCTCGAAGCAGCCCAGACCCCATTGGATGCGCACGACATACAGGCATTCCTCGGGCCCATCCCAGGTGGGGGTGCGGGCCTTCGTGCGCATGTCGATGTAGTAGCCACGGAGCTCTTGGCCCTCGAAGTGCTCTCCCATCGGCAGCGAGAACGTCGCGGCGCTCGACATCAGCCCGGCGTACTGGCGCTGCGTGGGGCGCCTGCGGACCGCGGTGTCGGCCATTGCCAGAGCCTAGCGACGCGGGGGGCGCCAGTAGCATGGCGCCCACGATGGCGCGGCCGGCAAAGCGCAGCGGACGGCCCCCTGGACAGCGCGATGGAGCGCCGGGTCGCATACGCGTCCTGACGCTCATCGACTTCCTGAGCCTGCAGGGCGGGGCCGAGAAGCTCGCGATCATGATCGCGACCGGGCTGGACCGGGAGCGCTTTCAATCGACGCTCTGCGCCAGCCGCTGGCCGCCACCGCCGGGTGAGGAGGCGGTCGGCGACCAGGCCCTCGAGGCGCTCGCGGACGCCGGCGTCACGTTCTGGCCGCTGGGGCGCAAACGCAAGGCCGACGTCTGGGTATGGGGGCGCCTCGAGCGCTATCTGCGTCGCGAGCGGACGCACGTCCTGCATGCCCACAAGTTCGGCTCCAACGTCTGGGGAACGGCGATGGGCCGGATCGCGAGAGTGCCGGTGGTGCTCGCCCACGAGCACACCTGGTCCTACGAAGGCCAGCCGCTGCGTCGCTTCCTCGATCGCGAGCTGATCGCGCGCTGCGCCGATCGTTTCATCGCGGTCTCGCGCGAGGACCAGCGGCGCATGACCGAGATCGAGGGCATCGACCCCGCACGCACCCTGTTCATCCCGAACGCGGTGCCCTCTCCTGTGCCAGGCAGCGGAGGCGACCTGCGCGCGGAGCTCGGCATCGAGGCGGATGCCCCAATCGTCGGACTCGTCGCCACGCTGCGCCCGCAGAAGGCGATCCCGGTGCTGCTGCGCGCGCTTGTCCCGCTGCGAGCGCGTTGGCCCAACGTGCGCGTGCTGATCGTCGGCGATGGCGCCGAGCGAACGTCGCTGGAGGCCCTGACCGACGAGCTCGGGCTCGGGGAGAGCGTGCTGTTCCTCGGTCACCGTCCGGACGTCCCCGACGTGCTGCGCATGTTCGACGTCGCGGTGCTGAGCTCCCAGTTCGAGGGCAGCCCGCTGGCGGTCATGGAGTACATGGACGCGGCGCTCCCGATCGTCGCCACCGCAGTCGGCGGGGTTCCGGACCTGATCGATTCGGGGGTCCACGGCCTGCTGGTGCCAAGCGACGATCCCCCCGCCCTGGCCGACGCGGTCGCGGAGCTGCTCGCCGACCGCGAGCGCGCCGTCGCGATGGGCGCGGCAGCACGGGAGCGACGCCAGACGGAGTTCGGCACCGACGCGCTGGTGCGGCGCACCGAAGAGCTCTACACAGAGCTGCTCGCGGCGCGCGGTCTGCCCTAGCCCGCGGCGCGCGGCCTGCCCCAGTTCGCGGCCTGCCGCAACGACGGCGCCGAGGCGCCCGCCGGCGGGCTGCGACGGCCCCTGGTGGCGCCCCGCCGGCGCCTCTCAGGCCACTCGCGCGGGCGATTTCCCGCCCGCAGGCTCTTTAAGCGGGGCATCGATCAAACGTCCAGTGGCGCTCGCCGTCGTCGCCCTCGACCGCCGCCCGGCCGAGCAAGAGAGGGTGTCCGGCCCACGCACGCATCGCATTGCGCCGCTCGCGCTCCGTCCCGGGCGAGTGCTGGCTCTCGCGACGGTGCTCGCGCTCGCGATGACCGTGACCGCGTTTGCGCGCACGGCCCACGCGTCCGTGCTGTGGACCGCCGACGCGGAGAAGTCCTGGAACCAGGAGTGGGCCAACGAGGCGACCCAGGAACCGTCCCGGATCCAGCGCATAACCTCACCGGTCGCGCAGGGCAGCTACGCGTACTCGATCGAACTGCGCCCGGGCGACGACCCCGGCGGCTACGGCGAACGCAGTGAGCTCGGGATGGGCAACCCCACACGCGGGGGCTTTCCACTGTTCCACGAAGGCGACGAACGGTGGGTCGCCTTCCAGGTGTACCTGCCGAGCGACTATCCGATCGACGCGCCCAGCTGGAACGACATCATGCAGCTCAAGCAGCTCGGCTCGCTCGGCACACCGGCGCTCAGCATGGGAGTCGAAGAAGGCAGGTTCACCTTCAAGAACAGCGCTACCAACCACGAAGACAGCCAGCCCACCGCCGGGATGTGGTCGGGCCCCGCGGTCGCCAACCGCTGGGTCGAGTTCCTGTTGCGGGTGAAGTTCTCAGCCGAACCCAACGTGGGCTTCGTCGAACTGTTTGGCAATCTCGATGGCAGCGGACTGAAACAGCTGCTCGGGCAGACCTTCACACACACGATGAAGCAGGAAAACGGAGTGACGGTCCCGAGCCAGTCGCGCATCGGCCAGTATCGCGACTCGGCGATGCACCTGGGCGCCTCTCACATCTACTTCGACGGTTACACGATCGCCACCGATCGGGCCTCGGCGGAAGCCAACGCGTTCTCGGGCACGGGCCAGCAGAGCGCGGGCCAGAGCCTCCAGCAGAACGCGGGCCAGACCGCCTCCTCCGGCTTCAGCGGCGAAAGCCAGCCAGCGGGCTCGCCGCGCGGGCAGCGCTCGCAGACACGCTCGTCGGTCGGCTCGGGCGCGGGCGGCTCGTTTCACAGCTCCGCGCGGGTCGAGCGCGTTCACTCGCGCGGCGGGCGCGTATGGCTGCGCCTGCGCCCAGCGAGGCGCGTGGTGGCCGCTAGGCGCGGGCGCCGTGTCGTACTCGTAGGCGGCGTCAGCGGCGCGCACCGCGCCGGGCACAGGACCGTCGTCATCGAGGCCCTGCTCGGCGGCTCCTGGCGCGTGCTGGCCGAGGGGCGCGAGGGGTCCCGCGAGCACTTCTCGCTGCGAACCACTCTGCCGGCGGGCCAGATGGTGCAGCTGCGGGCCCACATCGCCGGCTTCGGCTATTCCCGGGTGCTAACCACACGCGGCTGAGGCCCGTCTGGCCAGTCAGGACGCTGAGTACTATGACCCTCGTGAGCCCAGAGACCAATGCGCCGGGAGCGCCGCAGATCGCCACCGAGGAGCGCGAGTCGCGCGTGGAGCGCGAGAAGGCGTTCTACAACGAGAAACAGGCGACCTCCTATCACACGGTGCGCCGCTGGATCTGGCGCGCGCTGGGTGAGTTCAGGCGCAACGGGGACATCACCCAGTACTACGACCCCGCGGGCAAGACGGTGCTCGACTACGGCTGTGGCCCGGGCTATCTGACGCGTTATCTGTTCGACCAGGGCGCGGTGCACGTGACGGGTATCGACGTCTCCGAGGGCGAGGTCGAGCAGGCGCGCGAAAGCGCCGCGCGGGAAGGCTTCGGTGACCGCAGCGAGTTCCTCGTGGGCGACGCGCACGCGACCGGGCTGCCCGACGACTCATTCGACCTGATCGTCGGCTCGAGCATCCTGCACCACCTCGACCTGCGGGTCGCGCTGGAAGAGATCAGGCGCATTCTGCGGCCGGGCGGCCGGGCTGTGTTCCTGGAGCCGATGTGGCACAACCCGCTGCTGCGACTGGGGCGGGCGCTGACGCCCTCGGCGCGCACCCCCGACGAGCACCCGCTGACGACCGCCGACTGGGATCTGTGCGCTTCGATCTTCGACAACTTTCACCATCACGAGCGCGAGTTCCTGACGATCCCGCTGATGCCGCTCAATCTCGTCCTGCCGGTGAGCGTCCAGCGTCGCTTCGCGCACCGCGTGAGCGCGCTCGACGAGCGCGTGCTCGCGCGCTTCCCCTCCACCCACAAGTACGCGCGAATCAGCTTTCTGGTGCTCGAATAGCCGCTCCCGCGAGCGAGCGGAGGGTCCCGCAGATGAACGCCACGCGTGCCAGCTCTCGTCCGGTCCAGCTGAAGCGGCGGCGTGCGGGCAGCGGCTCAGCGGCGCGCAGCGGCCCGCGCGAGCGCGGTCAGGCGATCCCAGGCCGGCGAGCTACGCAGCCGGCGCACGGACGGCGACACCTTCAGGCGGAAGCGGCGGTCGTCGTCGACGCGGTAGATCCCGATTCGCGGCCACTGCATGGGCTCGCGCGAGCCGAGTCGCTTCGGCAGCGCCGCGGCGACCGCATAGCCGGCGCGTGTCGCCGCGGCGGCGACGCGGGCGTCGACGTCGCCGTAGGGGTACGCGAGCGACGGGCACGGCAGCCCGAGCTGGCTCTCGCAGGCGCTCTTGGACCGCGCGAGCTCGTCCTGCAGCGCCTCGTCGTCGAGCTCGGTGAGGTGGGGGTGCGAGCAGGTGTGCGAGCCGATCTCCCAGCCGGCCTGCGCAAGCGCCTTCAGCTCCGCCCAGGACATCGGGGTGAGCTCGCGTTCGTCCGCACCGCCCAGCCACTGATCGATTCCCGGCCAGCGCATCGGCTTCTCGGTGCCCACCCAGTCGGTCGGCGCGAACACCGTCGCGGGCATGCCGTGGCGCTCGAGGATCGGTCGCGCGAGCTCGATAACCGAGCGATATGCGTCGTCGAAGGTGATCACCGCAACGCGGCCCTTGGCGCGCGAGCTGACGGCATCGGTGAAGGTCATTCCGCGGTAGCCACGCGCTGTCAGCAACGCGATCTGGCGCTCGAAGCGCTCCGGGGTGGTCGACAGGTCCGCCGTCCAGGTCGGGCTGAGTGCGTGGTAGCAGAGGACGATTTCGTCGGTCACGGCGCTCGCTTGCTCTCGCAGATGCCTTGGTCGCCGTCCCAGCGCGACTGCGGCGACGCCGGGCGCGCGCTCGGAGGCGTCCGAGGCGCGGGGAAGGATATTCGACCGGCGTGAGCGCTCCCACTTCATCATGGGCGGCGAGCAGCCCTTCGTCCATCTCCCAGGTGGACGTCAGCGTGCTCGTGCCGGTGCTCAACGAGGAGCGTCACATCCGCGAGACCGTCGCGGCGATGCGCGCGCAACGCTTCGACGGCAACGTCGAGCTGCTGTTCGCCGATGGAGGCTCGCAGGACCGCACACGCGAGATCCTCGGCGAGCTCGCAGCCGAGGACCCACGCATACGCGTGCTCGAGAACCCCAGGCGGCGCACGGCGAGCGGCCTCAACGTCTGCCTGCGCGAGGCGCGTGGAGAGTTCGTCGCGCGCATGGATGCGCATACGTTCTATTCCGACCGCTACCTTCAGGCGGGCGTCGAGCGGCTGAGGCGCGGCGACACCGAGTGGGTCAGCGGCCCGGCGATCCCGCGGCCGACCGGCGCGGTCTCGAGCGCCGTCGGCCTGGCGCTCGCCTCCTGGCTCGGACGGGGCGGGTCGCGCAAGTGGAACCAGAGCGAGGACGGAGCCCAGGAGCGCGAGCTCGACACCGGCGTGTTCGGCGGCGTCTGGCGCCGCACTGCCGTGCTCGAGGCCGGCGGCTGGGACGAGCGCTGGCCGATCAACCAGGACTCCGAGATGGCATCGCGGTTCCTGGATCGCGGCGCCCGTCTCGTTTGCCTGCCCGACATGGCGGGCCACTACGTGCCGCGCGACTCGCTGCGGGGCCTCTCGCGCCAGTACTTCCGCTACGGCTACTACCGCGCCCGTACGTTTCGCCGCCACCCCCAGAGCATGCGCCGCTCGCATCTGATCGCGCCTGCGCTCGCGTGCTCGGCGCTGACGAGCGTGCTGGCGCCGCGTCGGCTGCGTCTGATCTCGCGTGCGGGCCTCGGCCTGTACCTGGGGGCCGTCGCCGCGACCGCCGCGAATGTCGCCGCGCGGCCGGGCAAACGCAGAGAGGGGACGCTGCTGCTGGCGGTGCTGCCCACGATGCACCTCGGCTGGGGCTTCGGCACGCTGGTCGGCGCCGCGCGCTTCGGGGTGCCCGTGAGGGCGCTCGCCTCGCTCGTCTCCTGCGCGCCCCGGTCCCCCGGCTCGGCTCGTGGCTCGGGCGCAGGTGTGCGCGGCGCGAGCGACCAGGCGGAGCGGGTGTACGCGCCCTCGCTGCACGACGCGCCCGGGCGCGCCTGACGTTGCGACTCGCCGTCTACACCGACTACGAGTACCTCAGCGACGGGCGCAGGCGCTACGGCCAGCGCGCGTTCGTCGTGTTCCTGGAGGCGTTGCGCCCGCATGTGCAGCGACTGGTGCTGGTCGGACGCATCGATCCGCGTCCCGGCAGCTCTCACTACCCGCTGCACGAGGACACCGAGCTCGTCGGCCTGCCCCACTACGAGAGCCTCGCGCACCCGTGGTCGGTCGCGCGTTCGCTGCTCGTCTCGCTGGTCCGCTTCTGGCGGCTGCTGGGGGACATCGACACGGTCTGGGTGCTGGGCCCGTATCCGCACTCGGTCGCCCTGGCGCTGGTGACGATCGTCCGTCGCCGCCGGCTCGTGCTGGGAGTGCGTCAGGACATGCCCGCCTACGTTCGCAGCCGACGGCCCGACAAGCGCTGGATGCACTGGAGCGCGGACGTGCTCGAGGCGATCTGGAAGCTGCTCGCGCGCCGCTATGCGACGGTCGTCGTGGGCCCGGAGCTCGAGCGCAAGTACCGCAACGCTCCCAATCTGCTCGCGACCACCGTGTCGCTGGTGTCCGAGCGCGACATACCGGCTGACCCCGAGGCCGTACCTGAGCACGAGTTCGGCGACGAGCTGAGGGTGCTCACCGTCGGGCGCCTCGACGCCGAGAAGAACCCGCTGCTGCTCGCGGACATCGTCGCGCTGCTGCAGCCGCCAGAGCGTTGGCAGCTCGTCGTATGCGGCGATGGCCCAATGCGCGAGCAACTGCAGGAGCGTCTGGCCCAGCGCGAGCTGCTCGGGCGGGTGCAGCTGCGCGGCTACGTGCCGATCGACGATGGGCTGCTCGAGCTCTACCGCGAGAGCCATGCCTTCCTGCACGTGTCGTTCACCGAGGGCTTCCCGCAGGTGCTGATCGAGGCGTTCGCCACCGGGCTGCCGGCTGTCGCCACGGCCGTTGGGGGAGTGCCCGCGGCCGCGGACGGAGCGGCGCTGCTCGTGCAACCCGACGATGCCGCAGCTGCCGCGCAGGCGCTCGAGCGCATCGCCTCGGACTCCGAGCTGCGCCACAGGCTCGTCGATGCCGGGCTCAGTCGCGCGCGCGAATGCACGCTCGAGGTGGAGTCCCGCCGCCTGGCGGAGTTCCTCGCCCAGGCGCGCTGAGCGCCGCGCCGGGCGCCGGATGAGCGCTCGAGCGGCGCGAGGTGGCCGGCCGTCAGGCCGCCCGCGCCCGCACGTGGCGCAGCCGCTGATAGACGGCCGGATTGACGCTCTTGGCGAGCTTCTTGAGGTTCCACTCGAGCCACAGTCGCCCGCAGGCGAGCGACTCGCCGCGCGCATACGCGGCGGCGACCTTCGGCGGCGTGCTCGCCCAGATCGTGTATCGCCCGCGAACCGTGAGCCCGTCCTCGCGCACGCGGGCGGTGGGCTCGGAGGTGAACAGGAGCTCGTAGCCCGCCGCCGCCGCCGACGCGATCACCGCGGTCGAGAGATAGCCGCCCGGCACCGACGCTGTCCGCGGAGGCGAGCCGAGCATCTCGCCCAGCAGCTCGCGGCTGCGCGTCCACTCCTCGTCGAGCTGAGCGCGTGTCAGCTTGCCCATGTAGGTGGGATGGCTGTGAGAGTGGCTGCCGATCAGGTGGCCGGCGCCCGCCAGCTCGCGGACCTGCTCGGCGGACATGAAGCCCGCGGTGCCGATCCGTTCCGAGGTCACGAAGAACTGGCCCCGCCAGCCGCGGCGCTCGAGCGCCTGCGCCGCCGCCCCGGCCGAGGCGCCGCCATCGTCGAAGCTGATCGCGACCTGCGGCGGGTTCTGGCCGGCATCGAGCGTGCCGACGCTCAACCCGGTGCGCGCGATCGCGTCGAGGTGCGCCTCGAAGGCGCTCGGCTCGAGCTTGTAGCGAGCGGCGAGAGGACCCTCGAAGCCGACCGACTCGCGCTCGTTGCGGGCTGCGATGTCGTGATACATCAGGGTGCGCATCGCTCAGCGCCCGCTCGCGCGCGCGATTGCGTGTCCCGACCATCCGGCCGGCGATCGGGGCACGCTCATGCCGACTTGCCCTCGGCTGCGGCCGTGGCCGGGGGGTAGCGCGCCGGATGCTCGGCGGTTGGCCGTTCCGGGGTGATGCCGCGCCGGCGGCGCAGCCTCTCGGCGGCGGCGCTGTCGCGCAGCCGCAAGTCCGCCGCCGCCAGCGTCGTGAAGGCGCGTCCACGCGCGGAGCCACTCGAGACCACAAGCCGCGTCAGCGTGCGGTCACAGCCTCCGAGCCGGTACTTGTACTCGTCGCGACCGGGTCCCAGCTCGAGCTCGGTCCTTCCCTGCTCGATCGCCTGTCGGATGGCGTGCAGCTCGAGCGAGTTCCCGGGGCTGAGGTTCACGTGCATCTCCGAGAGCCCGAGCAGGTAGCTGTGCTCGCGCGACCCCGCGAGCAGGTTCAGGCGGCTCGCCAGCAGGTCCCCGTCGAGCTCCATCCGCCACAGCCGTGCGCGCGCGGGCAGCATCTCCGAAACCGCCTCGAGCAGGAAGCGCTCGTAGCGCTCGTCCATGTGGGTGTGGCGCTGTCCCATCGCGACCGCTCGTCGCCGGCGCAACTCGAGCAGCGCGTTCAGGGCGGGCGCGATCCGCGCGGGCTCCTCGACGGCCTCGACCGTCGCGCCGAGCTCGCTCAGGCGCCGCCACTTGCGCCGCTGGGTGCTGCGCTGCTTGGAGCCGAAGCTCGCTTCGAACGCATCCACGTCGGCGGGCAGCTCGAGAAACGGCTGCACCCGCAGATCGTGCGCAGCGGCGCGCAGCGGACCGTCGCCTTCGAGCAGCTCACGTCCGAGCACGGAGTCCGCGCGCAGCCGCTGGATGCGCCAGAGATCCCACTTCGAGCCCCTCTGAGCGAGCGCCTCGAGCAGCGCGGCGCTGATCCTCGCTTCCTCGCCGGGCGCGCACAGCAGCGTCTCGATCCCATTCCAGCTCTCGCCGGCGAAGTGCAGGGTTCGCGCGCCGCGCGAGCGCTCCAGCGCCATCAGCGCGAGGCCGCGCAGCGTGCCGGCGCGGTCGTCGAGCGCCAGCGTCCACGGCTCGCGCTGCTGACCGTAGTTGCGCCACCAGGCAAGGATCCAGGCCGGGTCGGCAAAAGCGCTCGGGAATTCACCGTCGCTCGCGAGATCCTGCCACTCCCCGCGACGGCTCTCGAGCTCCTCGAGCGAGATCCAGCGCCAGTCCTGCATGCCCAGATAGCCTACGAACCCGTCCCGCCGGCATGGACAGCTTGCCAAGCTGCGAGCGAGCGGGAGTCTCTCATTCTGAGTCGCACCGTTCACGAGTATCGGCGTGCGAGCCGAGGAACTGGATAGCGAGCATGTCCACCAACAGGCTGATCCACGCGCTTCGCGAGGCGCCGGCGACCGTTCCGGCTGCGCTGGCGCTGGCGCTGTTCGTGATCGCGGCCAGCAACCAGGCCGGCTACCCGGTCACGCACTGGGCTCCGGGGGCCCTGATCGTGCTCGCGTTGCTCGCGATCGCGGCCTTTAACATCCCGCTGTCGCTGGCGCTGGTGCCGCGGCCCGTGCAGGTCGCGCTCGGCTGCCTGGCGCTGTACACGGTGCTCAGCTTCCTCTCGATCCTGTGGGCTGCCGTACCCGGCGACGCGTGGGAAGGCGCCAACCGCACGCTGCTGTACCTGCTGGTGTTCGCGCTGTTCGCGCTGTGGCCGCAGAAGGGCGCGAGCGCCGCGCTGCTGCTCGTGGGGTGGACGCTGGCGATGATCGGCCTCGGCGCATATGTGGTGCTGCACGTGGACTCCCGCGCCGGCCTCGCGTGGTTCGCCGACGAAGGCCGCCTCAGCTACCCCGCCGGCTATCAGAACGCGAGCGCCGCGACCTGGATGATGGCGATCTGGCCTGCGCTGCTGCTCGCGAGCGAGCGTCGCCTCGCGTGGTGGCTGCGTGGGCTGCTCGCCGGCGGGGTCGTGCTGTTGGCGCTGCTGTCGCTGCTCAGCCTCAGCCGCGGATCGCTGTATGCCACGCCCGTGATGCTGATACTCGTGTTCGCGCTGCTGCCGAACAGGCTGCGCACATTCGCCGTGCTGATCCCAATCGGTGTCGCAATCGCGGCTGTCGCACCTGCGGTCCTGCGCGTCGGCGATCGCGTCCAGGACGGCGGCGACGCTCTGGCTGCGCTGCATGTGGCGACGGCGCGGATGTTCGTCGCGGCCCTGATCGCCGGCGCGATCGTGGCTGCGGGCGCTGCCCTCGAGGGTCGCACGAAGCTGTCGAGCGACTCACTCAGGAAGGTCCGTACCGGGATGGTCGCGCTCGCGCTGGCATGCATCGTGGGGATCGTCGCCGGCGGCTGGGTGGCGGCCGGCGACCCGGTTACGCGCGTGCGCCACGCGTGGGACACGTTCAAGAGCCCGAAGGGCT
Organism: uncultured Solirubrobacterales bacterium; assembly: GCA_963706765.1. GTDB lineage: Bacteria > Actinomycetota > Thermoleophilia > Solirubrobacterales > Solirubrobacteraceae > Palsa-744. Next base: position 2,362,102 of record OY970168.1, read on the forward strand.
ACGAAGCCAACAGCCGCGGCAACCGGCTGACGAGCGGCCTCGGCAGCAGCCGCTATGACTTCTACCGGGTCTCGCTCGACGAATTCCTCGCCCACCCGGTGGTGGGGATCGGCGCCGACAACTTCGCCCAGCCCTACCTGCGTCACCGCCGCAGCGACGAGACCCCGCACTACCCCCACAGCGTCGAGCTGCGCACGCTCGCTCAGACCGGCCTCCTCGGCACGCTGCTGGCCCTCGTCGGGCTCGCGGCGGCGCTGGTGGCTGGATGGCGGGCGCTGCGAGTGCCCGATCGACTCGCGGGCGCGGTCGCCGGGGGGGCGCTGGCGGTGTTCGCCTACTGGCTCGTGCACGGCTCGTTCGACTGGTTCTGGGAGTTCGCGGGGCTCGGTGCGCCCGCGTTCGCGATGCTCGGGCTCGCCTGTGCGCTTGCCCCCAGATCGGCCATCCGCGTCGCGGCTGCGGGCGGCGATCTGGACCGCGGCTCTCGCTGGTCGGGCACCGCCACGCGGCGGCTCGGCCTGGGCGCCGCCTGCGTGCTGGCGCTCGCGGCGGTGCTGTCGCTCGTCGCGCCCTGGCTCAGCCAGCTCGAGCTCGAGAGCGCGGCGCGGACCTGGACCCGGGCGCCTGGGACCGCATACGCGCGCCTGCACGACGCTGCACGCCTGAACCCGCTGAGCGACGAACCGCAGCTGGTCGCGGGCAGCATCGCGTTGCGTCGCGGCGAACTTCCCCGTGCGGACCGTGAATTCTCCGCTGCGCTTCAACGAGTCCCCGGCGACGCCTACGCGACGCTCGAGCTGGGAGCGATCGCATCGTCCAGGCATCAGCGCGCGCGGTCGCTGCGACTGCTGCGACGAGCGACCGAATTGAACCCGCGCGACCCACTCACCCGCGAAGCCCTGAGCGTCGCCCGGCGGGGGACGATAAATATTGTCCAGTTGAATCGCTCAATATTGCTCAAAGCTCAGCGATTCGCGTAAGAAGCGAGGTTTCAGGCGCCCGGATAGTCGAAAAACCTCTCGAATCTGGCCGAGCATCTTGCTAGCGTATGGACCGCATCTGGAGGTCCGCCGTGGATGCTGCGAACGGATGCACGCGAGTTCTGGCAGGGGGCATCGCGAGGCGGGCGCACACGGAAGGCGCATATGCCGGGAGCATTGAGACTGACGTTGTTCGGCGACGAAGGACCGGATTTCAACGCAGGGATGCCTAGCCCGACAGTGCAGGGACGCATGAGCAGATACCGAACGACAGCACTGGCCGTGGTACTCAGCGGCTTGCTCTTTTCTTTCGCCCCCGCCGTCGCGCTGGGTAACTCGCTGCTGAGCGGATACGGGGGACCGGGCGAAGGCAGCCAGGCCATCATCGGCTCGACGCTCGTCAAGGGGGGGTCCGGTGGCGGGGGCGGCGGTTCCGCCGGCTCCGGCGGGTCGAATGGGAGCTCCGGCGGCGGCGCCTCGAGCGGCAACTCCGGCAGCGGTGCTTCGGCCGGCTCGGGCGTTCAGGGCGTCGCCGGCGGCACGGGCCAGTCCGGGGTCACGCAGTCCTCCGGCCGCGCGCAATCAGGCGCCCGCGGCGCGGGCTCCTCCGGGGAGGGTGGCGGCGGTCGTGGTGGGTCGGCGGCCGGCGGCGGCGCTGGCACGGCCGCTGGCTCCGGGCAGCAGGCGGGCTCGAGCGCCGGCGCGAGCGGCGCGAGCGCTGGCAGCGGCTCTGGGCTGAGCGGCGCGGGCAGGGTCGCGCCCGTGAGCGCGGTGGAATCGCAGGCTGTAGGCCTGTCGCAGGCGGACCTTCTCTACATCCTGCTCGCGCTCGCCGCGTTGGTGGCCACGGGTCTGCTCACGCGGCGGCTGACGCATGCCCCCGGGACTGGGCGCGAATCGCTAAAGGGACAGGGGACGACGCCCGACTAGACAGTAGGACTCAACGGCCGCCTTGACAGCATGGACCAACCGCGAGTGACACAGCAGACCTCGACGACGCTGCCCGTCGCCAGCACGGTGACGCGCGATGCGCCGCACCCGCAGGCCCTGCCTGGCGGGGAGTTCTCCGGTCGCCTGCAGTGGGCGCTGGAGGGTCACGGATGGAGCATCCTGCGTCCGTCGGTGGACTTCGTGCTGCTGTGCGTGGCGCTCGTCGCCACGCTGGGCGGGGTCACCGACGTGCTCGGACCTTCCTCAGAGCGCGCGCCGCTGCTGCTGCTGCCGCCGTTGGTGATGCTGGCGCTGTACATGCGCGGGCTCTATCGGACGCGCCTGCGCGCGCTGGTGCTGGATGGGGTGATCCCAGTGGTGAGCGCCGTGTCGGTGGCGGCGATGGCGGTTGCGACGATCGGCGTGTTCGTCAACGGCCACGCGACCAGCGAGTCCGACACCGTCCGGGGATGGCTGTTCGCGCTGATCGCGGTGGGAGTCGGGCGCGCGGCGCTCGCCGGGGCGCAGCGCTGGGCGCGCGGCAAGCGCCTGGTCGGCAAGCCGGTCTTGATCGTCGGCGCCGGCCTGGTGGGTTCGCAGGTGGCAAGGCGCCTGGAGAAGCATCCCGAGTACGGCCTCAGCCCGGTCGGCTTCGTCGACGACGATCCGCGCTCGGTCGCGGAGGTCGGCGGACGCGACGTACCGGTGCTGGGAACCGTCGAGGAGCTGGACGAGATCGTCGCGAGCACCGGCGTCCAGAAACTGATCGTCGCCTTCTCCTCGGTCGCGGACGCCCGCGTCAGCCGCTTGATCCGGCGCAGCCAGGAGCTCGGCATCGACGTGTCGGTCGTGCCGCGGATGTTCGACGCGATGAACGACCGCGCCTGGTATGACACGGTCGGCGGAACGCCGCTGCTGACGTTCTCGGCCGTCGATCCCAAGGGTTGGCAGTTTGCGGTCAAGCACGCATTCGACCGCATCCTCGCGGCGGTGCTGCTGGTGGGGCTCTCGCCGGTGCTCCTGTGCGCGGGACTGGCGGTGCGGCTGAGCTCTCGCGGCCCGGCGCTGTTCCGCCAGCGACGCGTGGGTCGCGACGGACGCTTCTTCGACCTCTACAAGCTGCGCTCGATGCGCGTCGACGCCGACGCTGCCGATGATGAGCAGGACGATGGCGCGATCAACTTCCTGCTCGGCGGCGACACTGCGCCCGGCGGAGTCGAGGGCGATGACCGGCGAACGGCGGTTGGACGGTTCCTGCGCAGGACCTCGATCGATGAGCTCCCACAGCTGCTGAACGTGCTGCGCGGCGAGATGAGCATCGTCGGACCCCGACCCGAGCGCCCCGAGTTCGTCGAGCTGTTCGAGCATGACATCGTGCGCTACGGCGATCGCCATCGCGTGAAGTCGGGCATCACCGGCTGGGCACAGGTGCACGGCCTGCGCGGCCAGACCTCGCTGGCGGAACGTGTGGAGTGGGACAACTACTACATCGCCCACTGGTCACTCGGGTTGGATCTGAAGATCCTGCTGCTCACCGCCTTCGCGGTGTTCCACAACGCCGAGTAGGAGCTCGGGCAGCTCGCGGCGGCCCGGCATCCCCATCTCGGCCGAGTCGGAGGGTCTCGTCTATGCGCAGCTGCTGCTCGGCCAGAAGGGAAGGCCTAGCAAGCCAGCGTGTACTCGAGGGCGAGCGGAAAACGGAGGGGAGGGATTCGAACCCTCGTCGGAGGAATCTCCCCCGAAACGGTTTTCGAGACCGTTATTTTTGGCGCTAACAAGCCAAATATCGGCGATTTGCGCCACATTTGCGCCACTCCCGGCGATCTTCTACTTGAGGGTTTGCATGGCCCGAGAGCCAGTTCGCCGGATTCCGCCGGAGCATCGGGGCAACCGGTCGGGGTCGCGCCCAGGCTAACCCGCGGCCTGTGACCGGACCCCGTTCCTCGGTCCACCCCCGGAGCCCGGAGCGCCTCTGCGCCCGGCGCTACGTCCAGCAGTTCTCCCGCGACGGCGACCAGCGGCCGCCGTACGACGACCGGCGCGCCGACGTACCGCTCTCACCGCGGGCCGGGGGTCATCGCGTGAACGTGAGGTGTGTGACGCCGCTGGGCGTCGAGACCGCCTCGATGGCATAGTCCGCCTCGAGCGCTTGCAGGCCGTCCCACAACCGCACCCCGCGGCCAAGCACGATCGGTACCTGGACCAGGTGGATGTGGTCGACGAGGCCCGCCGCGATGAAGTCGCGCGCAATGGTCGGCCCACCGCCGATGCGCACGTCCTGCCCGCCTGCCGCCTCGCGGGCGACGTCAAGCGCCTCGGCCGGTGAGGCGTCGAGGAAGTGGAAGGTGGTGCCACCCTCCATCTCGATCGCAGGACCCGGCCGATGGGTGAGCACGAACGTCGGCGTGTGGAAGGGCGGGTTGGGGCCCCACCACCCTCTCCAGTCGGCGTCGTCCTGCCAGCCCGGCGGACCGAACTTCCCCGCACCCATGATCTCGGCGCCGATCCCAGGCTCGTGCTGCCGGGCGAGTGCATCGTCGGTGCCCGCGCTGCCCCCGGCACCACCCACTATCGACGCACCGAAGCGCGTCGCGAACATCCACTCGTGCAGGCGGTGTCCGGCATGCCCGAAGGGCGCGTCCGCGCTCAGGCCCTCACCGGTGGCGAAGCCGTCCAGCGAGATGGAGAGGTTGTGGATCCGTGTGCGTGTCATATGCCTGCCTCCGGGTCGGATGTCTGAGCTGGCTGAAGCAGGATCGCATCGACCGTGGTGAGTCTCCCGGCCTGAGCACCGAGGGGCAGATGGAGCTCGCTGCTGCGAAGCGACGGATCCGTCAGCTGGAGAGCGAACTCGCGGTCTCCAGGAAGGTCAACGAGGTGTTCCTCGAGCAGAACCTGCCCCCAAAGCCTCTACCCGGTGATCGCTTCCCTGACCGGGCAGGGGTTCGATGTTCAGAGGGCGTGTGTGATGCTCGGCGTGTCGATCTCGGGCTATTACGACTGGAAGGGGCGTCCGCCGTCAGCGAGGACGCTCAGGCACGCCTGGCTTGCCGGTGAGATCGCCCAGGTCCATAAGGACTCAGGTGGCACCTACGGGAAGCTGCGCATCACCGCGGAGCTGCGCTACGGCCGTGGCATCCATGTCGGCAAGGAACAGGTGGCGCTCCTCATGAAACGCCTGGGGATCTACGGGCTGCCCAAACGCCGGCTGCCCAGGGGCGCGAAGGTCGGCAAGGCCAGCTCGCTTGACCTGGTCCGTAGGCGCTTTCAGGCCGAGGGCCCTGACCGCTTTGGATGACCGATATCACCGAGCACCCGACCCGGGAGGGCAAGATCTACTGCTGCGCGGTGATCGATGCGTTCTCACGAATGGTCGTTGGCTGGTCGATCGACAGCAGCCAGACCGGGCTCTTGGTTACGAACGCGCTCGGGATGGCGCTACGCCTCTGCCACGTCGCTGTGGAAGGCTGCGGCCCAACGCCAGCCCAGCAATCGCCGAGGAGGCCATCCATGCGCCGTGCCACCGTCGTAGTCCTCGCCGTCTCGACCGCGCTCCTCGTCGTGACCTGCACCGCGGGCGGAGCCGGCAACGTCGTGCTCGGCTCGTCGGCCTTCGCGAAACCATTCGGGGAAGGCTGGGACACGGCCCGACCCGCGAAGCTCTACAACGGCGGGGATCCCAGCGGGCTTGTGAAAGAAATCCAGTGGACGAGCTGGGGCGGCCGGGCGGCGATCGGATACGGCCTCGGGTGGATCTTCAAGTCAGGTGGCGGCTACTACAGCCGGCCCGTACTAGTCGAGCTACGCGCACAGGCCCTTGGCCACTGCGGATCGCAGCGCGCGTACACGCAGCTAGCCATCCGAACGCCGTCGAAACCAGAAGCACCGCTCGGATCGTGGCACCTGTGGTCAGAAGCCAAGAGCCTCTGCCACTCCGGGTTCTAAAGAACCCTCAACCAACTTGGCGATTCTTGCGCCAGTTTTGCGCCAGTTCTTTTCCGGATCAGGCGGTTTCGAGCGGTCCCCAGCGGGCTCGCGATGTCTCCCGGCTGCCGCCTCATCGCAGGCATAATCGCCTGCAAATCGGCGGAAACCGGCTCAGGAAGCGGAGGGGGAGGGATTCGAACCCTCGTCGGAGGAATCTCCCCCGAAACGGTTTTCGAGACCGCCGCATTCAACCACTCTGCCACCCCTCCGGGCTGACGCGCCTAAGGCTAGTAAATCTCAGGCGGCCCGCCCGCAGGCCGACCGCCGCTCACAAACGACAACCTGCCGACAAGCGCGGTGTGTGTCGCTCGCAATCATCACGTCGTGTTTGCGCTAACGCTCGCCCGTATCGACGGCCAGACATGCGCCCGAGGGTGACGTCTCGATTTCACGATCGTGACGCGAGCCAGAGAGATGTTCGACAGGCTGCCGATCCGGTTCACCTGCGCGCTCGGAGTCTTGCGGTTGAGCTCGCAGGGTCGCTTGCACGTGATCTCGATCACCTGGTACGCGTCGCCAGTGAGTGCCACAGCAGCAGTGGCGTTGCCAGCGGCATGCAAAGCCAGGCAGGCCCGCTGTCGGCGAGAGCGGCGGTCAGGAGCAGCCCCGCGACAACGCCCAGCGCAGCTTGCGGGTCATCGCCGAGCAACAGCTCGAGGATGTTGCCGAGCGGCGATCGCCAAGACCTGCCGGGCTCGTGCGCCCGATGGCGAGCCTCGGTCCTGCGCAGATGAGCGCCCAGAGCCAGCGCCAGCCCCGCCACCAGCACTATCAACACCGGCAGCGCGCGGTCCCCGCCCGGCCAGCTGGCACCCGCGCCCTCGGTGCTCCAGAAGATCCCGAACGCGGTGAGCAGAACGCCGACCACGCTCTTGAGCGTGTTCTCGGGCACGCGCGTGAGCGGGGCTCGCAACCTCCAGCCGGCGAACGCGACCAGGAGCACTGCGACAGCCGCGGCGAGCGCGGCGAGTCCGATCTGCGAGTGCGCCGAGCCGAAGGTGATGACGATCAGCGCCACCTCGACGCCCTCGAGCAGCACCGCTTTGAAGGCCACCGTGGTCGAGTAGCGGTCCAGGCCGGGGGCCAGGTCTCCGGCCGAGAGCGCGGCGGCGCTCTCCTGCGAGAAGGCGAGATCCTCTTCGTGCATCGCCAGCTGCCCCGCCGAGCGCAGGATCGCCTTGCGCAGCCACTGCAGCCCGAACAGCAGCAGGAACGCTCCCACGATCAGGCGCAATGTCGCGACCGGGATCGTCGTCAACGCCCCGCCGAGGAGCCCGATCAGGCAGGCCAGTGCGAGTAGCGCGCCAGCGGCTCCGATCAGCGCGGAGCGCCAGCTGCGGGTGCTGCCGACCGCCAGCACCACGGTCAGCGCCTCGACGGCCTCCACGAGCGAAGCCAGGAACACCGATGACACGAGCGTTAGATCGACGCTGCTCATCGCTCCGATCATCCTCCAATGACGACAGCGGACCGCAGCCACTCGGCCTGGCCCGAGGGATCGGCCGGCGAGCAGATGATCGCCTCAGCTGCGGCGCGAGGCGAAGAAATCGCTCAACAGCTGTCCGCACTCGGGCGCGAGCAGGCCGGAGAGGACCTCGGGACGGTGGTTCAGCCGCGGCTCGCCGAGGACGTCGAGCACGCTGCCGGCCGCGCCCGCCTTCGGGTCGGTCGCGCCGAACAGCACGCGCGCGACGCGCGCGAGCACGACCGCGCCGGCGCACATCGCGCAGGGCTCGAGGGTGACGTACAGCGAGCAGTCCAGCAGGCGCCAGCTTGCGAGCGCACGCGAGGCCTCGCGCAACGCGAGGATCTCCGCGTGCGCGGTCGGGTCGGAGCGCAGCTCGCGCTCGTTGTGGGCGCTGGCGATGACCTCGCCCTCGCGCACCAGCACCGCGCCGATCGGGACATCGTCGTGCGCGAGCGAGCGCTCTGCCTCGCGCAGAGCCATGCGCATGAAGTAGCTGTCCTCGTCGGGAACCAGCCAGGGATCGCTCATCGTGCTCCGCTCCTCGACATCGCCCGCGGGGCGCGCGCGCGGCGCGCGTGGCGCCACCGGCAGCGGTGGCCGCGGCGTCTGCGAGAGTGCCGAGGGGTGGTGCTGCCGCCCGGGGGGATCACGGGCAGGATCATTACGTACCAGAGCCATGCCGTCGAGAGCAAGCCTCCCCGATTTACCTCGCCGCGCCCGAAGGGTGGTGCTCGCCCTGCTTGCCCTCACTGCGGCGGCGACCGCGCTCTGCGGCCAGACGCCCGCCCACGCCGAAACTGTGCAGCCGTACGCCGCCAACCAGGTGGTGGTGCGCTACGCCGAAGGCACGCGCCCGCGGGCCTGGGCGGCATGCGCGAGGGCGGCGCGAGCGGGCGATCCACGAGTGCTCGGCAGCCACACCCGACTACTGACGCTCGCGCATGGCGAGACGGTGGCAGCTGCGATCGCTTCGCTGCGCCGCCAGCGCGACGTCCTGTGGGTCAAGCCCAACTACCGCGCGCACAGCTCCGGAGCGTTGATCCCGAACGATCCCGGCCTCGGCGGGGCCCCCGGCGATTGGCAGCAGCTGCAGTGGAACTTCGCTGGTCCCTTCGGCGTCGATGCCCCGGAAGCGTGGGCCAACGTCTCCTCCGAGGGCGTGCCCGGCGGCAAGGGCGTGATCGTCGCGGTGCTCGACACAGGGGTCGCCTACGCCGACCGCGGCCGCCTGCGGCGCTCGCCGGACTTCAACCGCTGGGGCTTCGTGGCGGGCTACAACTTCATCAACAAAACCCCCTATGCCAACGACCGCAACGGCCACGGCACGTTCGTGGCGGGCACGATCGCGGAGGCGACCGACAACCACTTCGGCCTCACCGGGCTCGCGTTCGGGGTCAGGATCATGCCGGTGAAGGTGCTCAACGACAACGGCGAAGGCTTCGCCGCGACGATCGCCGAAGGGGTGCGCTTCGCGGTCAAGCACAAAGCGCGGGTGATCAACCTCAGCCTCGAGTTCTCGAGCGACGTCACGGCGGCCGACATCCCCGAGCTGATGGCGGCGCTTCGCTATGCCTACCGCCACGGTGTCGTCGTCGTCGCGGCGGCCGGCAACGAGGGTCACACCACGATCGCCTACCCGGCGCGTGCGCCGCACGTGATAGCGGTCGGCGCCAGCACCGAACACGGATGTCTGGCCGAGTACTCCAACTACGGTCCCGGACTGACGCTCGTCGCACCGGGCGGCGGCGTTGACGCGAGCCTTCCCGGCGACCCGAACTGCCATCCCGAACTGCCGGCCGGCAGGGACATCTTCCAGATGACGTTCAGCGGCAGCTCCCCGCGCGACTTCGGGTTTCCGGCGGGCTATGAAGGCACCTCGATGGCGGCGCCCCACGTGACGGCGACGGTGGCGCTGATGATCGCCAGCCGGGTGCTGGGACGAGACCCCTCGCCCGCTCGGATCGTCGATCGGCTGCGAGCCACCGCCCGCCGGCTCGGCGGGCCCGACGACGCCGCCGCTTACGGGGCCGGGTTGCTCGACGCGGCGACGGCGACGGCGCGTGGAGGCCCCTTCGCGGTCAGCTGAGCATCGCCAGTCGTGGCCAGGGCGTCGAAGTACAGTGGCGCCCGTGTGCAGCGCAGAGCCCCGTGGTGGCGACAGCGACGTCGGAGCCGACGCCGCGATCGGCTCGGGAGCGGGCGCCGCGCCCGCGAGTTGCAATCTGGCGATCGTCGGCGGCGGCATCCTCGGGCTGGCGCTAGCGCGCGAGCTGACGATGCGCCTGCCGGGCCGCTCGATCTGCGTGCTCGAGCGCGAGCCACGGCTCGCCACGCATCAGAGCGCCCACAACTCCGGCGTGATCCATGCGGGCATCTACTACCCGCCCGGCTCCCTGAAGGCGCGGCTGTGCGCGCAGGGCGCAAGTGAGCTCTACGAATACTGCGCCGTCCGCGGCATCCCGCACCGAGCGTGCGGCAAGCTGATCGTCGCGACGGATCGCTCGGAGCTGGCGCGCCTCGACGAGCTCGAGCGGCGCGCAAGCGCCAACCGCGTGCCCGGCGTGCGACGGATCGATCGCGCCGGCATCGAGGCTCTCGAGCCGCACGCGCGCGGGATCGCGGCGCTGCACTCGCCGCGTACGGGGGTGGTCGACTTCAATGCGGTCGCGCTCTCGTTCGCGGGCGATGCGATGCGGGCGGGAGCCGAGATCGTGACCGGCTGCGAGGTGCTCGCGATCGAGGCGTGCCCGCGCGGCCTGCGGCTGCGCCATCGTCTCGGGGTCACGGAGGCCTCGCACGCGATCTGCTGCGCGGGCGCCTGGTCTGACCGCCTCGCGGTCTCCACCGGGGCCAGCGCCGATCCGCGCATCGTGCCATTTCGCGGCGCCTACCTGCGACTGCGTCCCGAGCGCCGTGGCCTCGTGAGGTCGCTGATCTACCCGGTCCCAGACCCCTCGCTGCCGTTCCTCGGGGTTCACATCAGCAGGCACATCGACGACCAGGTGACGATCGGGCCGACCGCTCTGCTCGTCGGGGCCAGGGACGCCTACCGCCTGCGTACCGCCCGCGCGCGCGACATCCGCGACACGCTGACCTGGCCGGGGTCCTGGCGGCTGTTCGCGCGCTGGTGGCGCAGCGGCGCGCGCGAACTGCACCGCGCCGCCAGCCCGACGGCGCTGGTCGCCGCCGCCGCCCGCTATCTCCCGGAGCTCGAACCGCAGGACGTGCAGCCCGCGTTCGCCGGCGTTCGCGCCCAGGCGCTCGCGCGCGACGGGCGCCTGCTCGACGACTTCGCGTTCTCGCGAACCGAGCGGATCCTGCACGTGCGAAACGCGCCCTCGCCCGCGGCGACCTCTTCGCTCGCGATCGCCAGGTACATCGCTGAGGAGGCAAGGAGCGCGTTCGGGCTCGACGCGTGAGCGACGGGGACAGGCCGCGACGCCGCCGACCCCTGACCCCCCCACCGCCGACCGCCGACCACGGAGGGCGGCGTGGTCAGGTCGTGCGGATGATCAGTACCGAGCAGGGGGCATGATGGGAGACCTTGTTCGGCACCGAGCCGAGCAGGAAACGTCGCGCTCCGGTCATGCCCTTGTTGCCGACCACTATCAGGTCGGCGTTGCGCTCCTCGGCGACGTCGAGGATCGCATCGGCCGGGTCGCCCTGGCGCGCGTACACGTCGACATCGACTCCCGCCTCGCGCGCGACCTTGGCGGCTGCCTCGAGCGTCCTGTCAACGTCCTCACGCGGTCCGATCGCCCACTGCAGATCCTCGGGAGCATCGCGCCGTTCCTCACGCAGCCGCTGCGCGGGCACGGGTTCGTAGGCGCTCACCAGCTCGACCTTCGCTCCCACCGCGCGCGCCAGATCGACGGCCTGGCGCACCGCCTGGCCTGCCGTATCCGAACCATCTGTACCAACCACGATTGACGTGAACATGGGCCTCCTCGCCGGCCGCGGATCGACCGCGATCATATAGACAGATCTGCCGCGACGGAGCTCGGTGAGCGCCGATCGGGCGGAGGTGGCCTGCGCATCGGACGGCTTGCCTATCGTTCCGTTCAGGTGATCGATCTCCACTGCCACGTGCTCCCGGGCATCGACGACGGTCCCGAGACGCTCGAGGGCTCGCTCGCGCTTGCGCGGGCGTCGCTCGCATCGGGTACGCGCACGCTCGTCGCGACTCCGCATGTGAGCTTTCGCTACCGCAACGACTCCGGCCAAATCCGCGATCTGGTGGACGAGCTCAACCGCAGCCTGCAGGCCGAGGGCGTGGCGCTCGACGTCCGTGCGGGGGCCGAGGTCGCGGCTACGCGTGCGCTCGACATCGAGCGCGGCGAGCTTCGGCGCCTGGGTCTCGGAGGCGGTCCGTGGTTGCTGCTCGAGCCTGCGTTCACGATCGCCGCCACGGGCCTGGACACGGCGATTGCGAGCCTGCGCAGAGACGGCTTTCACGTCCTGCTCGCCCATCCCGAGCGCTGTCCGGCGTTCCATCGTCACCCGGCCGCTCTCCACTCGCTGGTCCGCTCGGGGGTGCTGACGTCCGTGACCTCCGGCTCGTTCGTCGGGCGCTTCGGCAAGACCGTGCAGCGCTTCGCCCAGGAGCTTGCGGACGCGCGGATGATCCACAACGTGGCTTCGGATGCGCACGACCTCGAGAGGCGTCCACCGGGAATCGTGCCCGAGCTCGAGCAGGCGGGGCTGCTGGCGCTGGCGGAGTGGCTCACCGAGGAGGTTCCGGCGGCGATCCTCGACGGCGAGGAGTCGGTCCCGGCGCCGCCAGCCGAGCGCGTCGCGCCAGCGGGACGCTCGCGCTGGGCGAGCAGGCTGGGGCGCAAGCGATCGCCGTGACCGCGCGGCTCAGAGGAGCTTCGTGATCGCAATCACCATCCCGATCAGCACGAACACCACGATCGCCACTTGCAGCCAAATCCAGGTCGGCGACATGCTGGCGTGAGCGTAGCGTCCCGACACCGGCGACCGGCACTCTCCGACCTGTGGCGCCGATAGCATGAACGATGCGCATGGCCAGGCACCTCCGCAGGCTCATAGTCGCGTTCGGGGTCGGGCTCTGCGCCGCGGCCACGCTGGCCGCTGGCGCCGGCGGGCGAGTGGTGGGCGCCGCGCATCCGGCGGCGACGGCGCCGCTCGGAGGCGTAAACGTCGAAGGGCCGGGACCTCACCCTGCGCCCGGCGAAGCGGATCGCGAGATTGCGACCGCGCGGTCGCTGCACGCGAAGCTGATCCGCGTCGAGCTCCTGTGGGCGAGCCTCGAACCGCGCGCCAGCGGACACATGGAAGCGGGTGTGCTCGCATACACCGACCGCCTGCTGAGCGATGCCCGCAATGCCCACATCGGGGTGATCCTGCTGGTGGACGACACTCCCTGCTGGGCCTCCTCGGCTCCTGCGCAGCTGCTGCGCAGCTGTCGGCCGGGGCGCGAGAGCCAGGCCAACAGGTACCCGCCTGCGCAGCCGTCCTCCTACGCCGCGGTCGTCGGCTTCCTCGCCCAGCGCTACGGCGACGAGCTGACCGCGATCGAAATCTGGAACGAGCCCGACCAGTCCAACGAACTGTATTTCGCGGGCCCCAACAAGGCCGCCCGCTACGCGGCGCTGGTGCGCGCCGCGTACCCGGCGATCAAGCAGGCAGACGCCAATGTGAAAGTGCTCGCGGGCTCGCTGGTGGGCTACAACGGCGCGTTCCTGCGCGCGCTCTATGCGGCGGGCATCAAAGGCTTCTATGACGGTCTGGCGGTCCATTTCTACTCGTTGACACTCGCCTCGCTGCGCTCGTTCAGGGCGGCTGAGGTCGCCAGCGGCGACACCACGCCGCTGTGGCTGGACGAGTTCGGCTGGAGCAGCTGCTACCCAAAGCTCCGTGTTCAGGACGAACAGGGCTGCGTGACGAGACCCGTGCAGGCCCGCAACATCACCAATCTCTATCGCGAGCTCAGCGGCACCAGCTACGTCGCCGCGATGACCCTGTTCAAGCTCCGCGACGGAAGCGATGACAGCTTTGGCGTGATCAGCACGTCGGGAGCCCACAAGCAGTCCTTCGGCGCGCTCGCGCGCGTCTTGAGCTCGCCCTTCGGCGCGCCCGAACCCGTGCGGCTGGATCTCCGCCGCGATGGCTCGGGCGTGCTCGCGACCGGCTCGGGCCCCGTCGGCGATTTCATGAAAATGGAAGTCCGCGTCCGCGGCGCGCTGCGCTTTCGAGCGCTGTTCACGCTCGATCGCTTCAACCGGTACTCGATCCACATTCCCTCCTCGCTGGGCACCCGCAACCTCAGCGTCCGCGTCTACCAGACCTGGACGGGCCCGGCCTCGGCGGCCTCGAAGCGCATCTAGCGCCGTCGCGATCGCGCTGGGCGCTTCGGTCGAGCTCGATATATGGTGACCGCCGCGATGGCAGCGACGATCAGCCCGGTCAGCTCAGGTCGCGAGCTGAGAGCGTTCATCGACCTGCCCTGGCGCCTCTACCAGGACGCCCCGAACTGGGTGGCGCCGCTGCGGAGGGACGTCAAGAAGCGCCTCGACCAAAGGCGCAACCCGTTCTTCGAGCATGCCGAGGCTCAGTACTTCCTGGCCCGGCGGGATGGGCGCGCGGTGGGCCGCGTCAGCGCGCATGTCGATCACAACCTCAACGAGTTCCAGGGCAACGCCTGGGGCCTGTTCGGCTGGTTCGAGTGCGAGGACGACAGCGAGACCGCGGGCGCGCTCCTGCGCGCTGCCGAGAGCTGGCTCGGCGAGCGCGGGTGCGATCGGATCGTCGGGCCGATGGACTTCACGACCAACGACGAGTGCGGGCTGCTGATCGAGGGCCACGAGCATCGCCCGATCGTGCTCTGCCCCTGGCACCACCCCTACTACCAGCGTCTGCTCGAGCAGCAGCCGGGCATGGACAAGGCGATGGACCTGTACATGTGGAGGCTGTATGTCGACGATCGCGAGAAGGTGCACCCGGCGATCTGGGAGCTGGCGGACAGTTTGGAGGCGGAGCACGGAATCGTGTGCAGGCAGTTCCGCAAGCGGGACCTCCACGCCGAGGTGGGTCGCTTCGTGCAGCTGTACAACGCCGCGTGGGAGCGCAACTGGGGCTTCGTACCGCTCACCGAGGATGAGGTCTACCACTACGCCAAGGACCTCAAGCCGGTGCTCGACGAGAACTGGGCGATGTTCGCCGAACTGAAGGACACCGGCGAGGTCGTCGGCGGGGCGCTGACGCTGCTCGACTACAACCAGGTGCTCGCCAAGCTCGACGGGCGGCTGCTGCCGTTTGGCTGGATCAGGGCGCTGCGCGAGCGCCGCAAGATCGATGCGATACGTGTGATCGTGCTCGGTGTGATGCCCGCCTACCGGCACACGGGAGTTGCGGCGCGCCTCTATCAGATGCACTTCGACGCGGCCGAGCGCACCCCCCAGAAGGGCGGCGAGATGGGCTGGACCCTCGAGGTGAACGAGTCGATGAACCGCGCTCTGGAAGGGATGGGCGCCGAGATCAAGCGACGCTACCGTCTCTACGAGCGGCCGCTCTCCGGGTAGCGCCGCCCTCGGAGGCTGCAACCGGCCCTGCAGCCGCTCTGCGCTCGGGGAGCGCTGAAGCCTGGCACCCCGGCTTGCGCCGGGCGCCTGCAGACGCCTCCTGAGCGCCCGCGCCGCGACGCCTCGTTCGCTTCAGTTCCCAGTGACGGCGGTCGACTATAGCCACGTGGGTGCTCGGGCCTGGGATACGGTTGAGCCGTGACTGAGGGCGCTCGAAGCCTGAGACCGGCAGTAGGCGAGGGCCTCTCGCGGCCGGTCGCTTCGCTGGGTGCCTCACCATGAGCGAGGCGGCGGCAGAGGGGGGCGGGCTCGGACGGTCGGTCAAGAGCGGCATCGTCTGGTCGATCCTCACGTTCGCCGTGACGAAAGGCCTCGCGCTGGTGTCGCTGCTGGTGCTGACGCGCCTGCTGGACCCGTCGCAGTTCGGTCTCGTGGCCGCCGTGTCGGCGGTGCTCAGCCTGATCGAGCTGACCACCGACCTGGGCATGGGCCAGGCGATCATCTACGAGCAGGAACAGGGCACCGGCAAGCGCATCGATGTGGCGTTCACGATCAACATCGCGCTGACCTCGGTCCTGACGGTCGCCTGCTTTCTGGCCGCGCCGCTGATCGCGAGCTTCTTTCACGCCTCGAGCCACGTGGCGCTGTTCCGGCTGTCGGCGCTCGACATCTTCTTCACCGGCCTCGGCGGGGTGCACGACGGCCTGCTGCTGCGCGACCTGCGCTTCAGGACGAGGATCGTCACACAGGTGGTCGGCGCGATCGCGCGCGCCGGGGTGGGGGTGGCGCTGGCGTTCCTCGGCTTCGGAGCGGCTTCGCTGGTGTGGGGGATGCTCGCGGGCACCGCGGCGTGGGCGGCCGCGCTGTGGGTGTGCACGCGCTACAAACCGAGGCTGCGATTCGATCGTGCGATCGCCGAGAGCATCGTTCCCTATGGGATCGGCGCGTCGATGCTGCAGATGCTCGCGCTGTTCACGACGCAGATCGATGTCGCGGTCGTCGGGCGAGTGCTCGGCCAGCGGGCGCTCGGTCTGTACACGGTCGCCTACCGCCTGCCCTCGCTGCTGCTCGAGAACATCGCCAACCAGGTCTCGCTGGTGGCGTTTCCAGCGCTGTCGCGCAAGCGCGTGATGGACTCCGCCGGCCTCAGCGTCGCGACCGGCCGTCTGGTGCGCTATCAGTCGCTGTACGCGCTGCCGCTCGCCGCGGGCATGGCGGTGCTGGCGGCCCCGATCATCGAAACCCTGTTCTCGTCCAAGTGGCACGCAGCATCGGGGGTGTTCGCGGCGGTGTCGATCATGTCGGGGGTCTCGGCCTCGGGATTCGCGCTCGGCGACGCCTTCAAGGCGCTCGGCCGCCAGCGCGTGATGATCGGCCTGACGTTCATCCAGCTGCCGATTCTGGTCGCGACGATCATTCTACTCGCGCCGCTGGGCATCACGGCGGTGGCATGGGGGCGCGCCGGCAACGTCGTGATCTGGGTTGGGATGATGACGGTGGCTGCGTCGCGAGTGCTCCAAATCCCGGTCCCGGTGACGCTGAGAGCGATGTGGCCGGGCGCGGCAGCGGGCGTCGGCGTCGCACTCGGGGCAGGCGCCGTGAGCCAGTGGTCGGGGCTGCCCGCGATCCCCGAGATCGTCGTCGCGGCGCTGCTCGGCGGCGCGTGCGGGATCGCCGCGTTGGCGCTGTTGGCGCCGCACACGTTCCGTGAGGTGCGCCTCGGGCTGGCGAGCGTGCGCCGCTCGCGCAGAGCCCCTGCGCCGGCCGCGCCGATCGCCGCAGATCCGCGCTAGATCAGCGTCGCTCGCGCTTCGTGCCGAGCCCCCGAGTGACCGCGAGTGTCCGTGCGCCAGTGTTTGAACTCCCTCCGCACGGGAAGAAACCAGCGAAGACAACCGACAGCATCAGCTCGATGTGACGCCTGTGGCACAAAGGCGTCAGCTCAGACAGAGCGCGCCGCCCGGCAGCCAAGCCGTTTACATCTCGTGCACAAGGCGAATCGCCTTCGTGCTAGATTGCGCGATTCGCTTTTGGCGAGGCCAGCCGCTGCTACCGGCCTCAATCCGCGAGGGAACCCAAGGAAAGGGTCTAAGGATGTCTAGAAATGTGCCGTCCGGCACCGGAAGGTCGGCCTCCGGTGAGTCGCACAGAACACGCTCGAGCATGCGCTCGCGTGAGTTCGTGACCGCCCAGGCTCGCCGGCTCATGGCCGCGGTCGCAGTGTTTGCTGCGATCGGATGCGTCGCGCTCCCGGCCGCGACGCAGGCGAGCCGCGCGCCGGTCTTGAACGCAAAAGGGGAAGTGCTCCAGTGGACCTCCGCAAGCCGGCATCGCGTCTACCGCCTGCTGACCAACATCGCCGGCAATCGCACGATCACGACGGTCAAGGGCAACCGAGTCGCGCCACCCTCGGTGCCGGGTGCAACTGTGCACTACCGCGTCAAAGCCGCGTACGGCGAAAGCGGATGGTCTGACAGGGTTGCGATCACCTACCCCGGCGGAAACGAAGAAGAAGGCGAATGGCCGGAAGAAGAAGAACTCCCCGAAGAATCAGAAGAACCGCCTGCGGAAGAAGAAGAAGCCACGGGCGAAGAAGAAGAAGGCGTCCTGCAGCCTCCGCTGTGGATCGGCGATCCCTCTGAACCGATCCTGCGCAACTGGGCCAACATCGCCGCGGAACCCGGCCGCATCACCACCGAGCATCTATCTTCGATGCCCGACGGCTTTGCGTATGTCGATGAACTGCGCGACGGCGACGATCCCGGCGGCTACGGCGAGCGTGCGGAGCTCGGCGAGGGTAACCCGACGGTACCGGGCCTCGAAGACCGCCTGTTCAACGAAGGCGAAGAACATTGGATCGCCTTGCCATTCATGCTGGGCTCGGATTTCCCAGTCAACTCGAACAGCTGGGACGTCGTAATGCAGGTCAAGCAGCTCGGCTCGCTCGGCACACCGATCTTGAGCATGGATGTCGAACGTGGCGAACTGATTTTGTACAACAGCAACACCAACGGCGATTCGAGCGGCAACATTCCGCGCTGGCGTGGTCCGGTGAAACTCAAGCAGCTCAACGAGATACTGCTGCACATCAATTTCTCACAGAACCCGAACGTGGGCTGGGTCGAACTCTATGGCGACCTGAATGGCAACGGCATCCAGCCGTTGATGGGCAAGACCTATATGTCGACGATGAAGCAGGTCAACGGCGTCACGGTCCGCGACCAGGCGCGGATCGGGCAATACCGTGACGCGAGCCAGAAATCAGGAACATCGCATGTCTATTACGGGCGCTACGTGGTTGCGGAAGACCGCGCGATCGCGGAAGCGTTTGCGTTCTAGCTGAAGGACTCGCAGCGCCGAACAGCGGTCGCCGCGGCGGGCTCGCCAGCCGCCGCGGCGACCGAAGGCGTGACGGCGTCAGGAGCGCTTCGTCGCGCGGACCGCGGTGCCGTAGGCGCAGATCTCCGTCCAGGTCGTGCCGAGCTCGGAGGTGTCGAAGCGAAACGCGATCACGGCGTTCGCGCCCTTGCCCTCGGCCTCCTCGACGAGCCGTTCCTGGGCATGAACCCGCCCTTCGGCGAGCATCTTGGTCATCCCCTTCAGCTCGCCTCCGACCAGCGACTTGAACGATGCGCCGACCTGAGAGCCGAGGTTGCGCGCCCGCACCGTGAGGCCGAACACCTCGCCGAGCACCTCCTCGACCTCGTACCCGGGTAGATCGTTCATCGTGGTGATGATCATCGGCCGCTCCTCGATCGTGTTCGGCGCAGCATAGTCTCGCGTTCTCGCGACCGGCGCGCCCGCAGCGGTGCGCGAGCATTAGCCTCTGGGCGAGGCTTGTGAGCTCAAACCAGCAAAGCGAACCGGACGCGCTCCTCGACGGGCAACCCGCCGACGGCGCCGGCTCGGCGCGCAAGCACGAGGCGCTGGCGCTGTTCGAGGGTCTGCCGCGTCGCTATGACCTGCTCTCGGCCGCGCTCAGCTTCGGGCAGGATCCACGCTGGCGCCGCGCGCTCGTGGACTCGCTGCGCCTGCGGGGCGGCGAGCGGGTGCTCGACGTCGCAACCGGCACGGGCATGGTCGCGGCCGAGCTGCTGACGCGCGGCGACTGCACGGTGGTCGGCGTCGACCAGAGCCCCGAGATGCTCGCGTCAGCGCGAGCGCGCTTTGCGGCTCGTCACGACGGCTCGCGCGTGCAGCTGCTGCTGGGCGAAGCCGAGCAACTGCCGTTTGCGGACGCGAGCTTCGACGCGGTCTCGTTCACCTACCTGCTGCGCTACGTGGATGACCCCGCCGCGACCCTGCGTGAGCTCACGCGCGTGCTGCAGGACCGCGGGCGTATCGCCTCGCTCGAGTTCGGCGTGCCACCGAGCGCGCTCGCGCGCTGGGCGTGGCGGGCCTACACGGCGCTCGGGCTGCCGCTGCTCGGAGGGGTCTTCTCGCGCGAGTGGCGCGAGGTCGGGGTCTTTCTCGGACCGAGCATCCGCGGCTTCTATGAGCGCCACCCGCTGAACGCGCTGGCCGAGTACTGGCGCGACGCGGGACTCGAGGACGTGGACATCCGCCGCATGAGCCTTGGCGGGGGCATCGTGATGTCGGCGACCCGCTCGGCTCGCAGCCCGAGCGCGCGGACGTAGCGGCCGGCGATGCGCGCGGCTCCGCAGCGGCCCGCCTTCTACGCGCTCGCTGGCGGACGCTCGGGCGATCTGCTGACGCTCCTGCACCCGCCGTACACGGCGTGGCATCTCAGCTTCTTTGCCCTCGGCGCCGCGATCGCGCCGCAGATGTACGTCAACCGGCTGCTCTGGGGCTTGGCGGCGTTCGGGCTCGCGGTGGGCGTGGCCGCCCACGCCTTGGACGAGCTCCGTGATCGCCCGCTGCAGACCCGCCTGTCCGATCGCACGCTGCTCGCGCTGGCCGGTGCGAGCCTGACGGGCGCGCTTGCGATCGGCGTCGCCGGCGCGGTGACGGTCACCGCGTGGCTGTGGCCGTTCGTGATCGCCGGTGCGCTGTTCGTGCCCGCCTACAACCTCGAGCTGCTCAGCGGGCGCCTGCACAGCGATATCTGGTTTGCGCTCGGCTGGGGAGCGTTCCCGGCGCTGACTGGCTACTTCATCGAGGCCGAGCGGATCACCGTCGCGGCCGTGCTGCTCGCCGCCGGCTGTCTTGCCTCGAGCGTCGCTCAGCGGCGCCTCAGCACCCCGGCGCGCGAGCTGCGTCGTCGCACGAGCTCGCTGCAGGGCGTGCGCACACGTCAGGACGGCTCGACCGAGACGCTGACGATTGGCGCGCTGCTCGCGCCGCTCGACGGAGCGCTCGCGGCGCTGTCGGCTGCGACCGTGCTGCTCGCCTGTGCGCTGGTGCTCGCGCGCCTGAGCTGAGGCCCGGTGGGCTTCCGGGCGTCGCGGCTCGCCCGCTGGCGCTTGGGCTGCGCGGAGGCGTGTCCACGCGCGGGCGAGCCCTTCGAGATCTTCACGCCGGCTCGGCGGCTGCGCTAGTCTGGCCGCAATGGGCGAGCGCAGCGCTTACGCGCCGGGGACCTTCTGCTGGGCTGAACTGGCGACGACCGATCAACCGGCCGCCAAGACCTTCTACTCCGAGCTGCTCGGTTGGACCGCGGAGGACAGCCCGGTCGGCGAGGGCGTCGTGTACTCGATGATGAGCCGCGACGGCAAGCAGGTCGGCGCGATCGCGCCGCAGCCTCAGGCGCAGCGCGAGGCCAACGTGCCGCCGACGTGGAACTCATACGTGTCTGTGCAGAGCGCCGACGCCGTCGCCGAGCGCGCGAAGCAGCTCGGCGCGAGCGTCCACGCGCCGGCCTTCGACGTGATGCAGGCGGGGCGCATGGCTGTGATCCAGGACCCGCAGGGCGCGTACTTCATGGTCTGGGAGCCGCGCGAGCACTTCGGCGCGGCGCTCGTGAACGCCCCCGGCGCGCTCGTCTGGAACGAGCTCAGCTCCCCTGACGTCGACGCTTCGGGCGCCTTCTACGGCGAGCTGTTCGGGTGGTCGGTGGCTCCGTTCGAGGGCAGCCCCGAACCCTATCTGTCGATCAAGAACGGCGATGCCAACAACGGCGGCATCCGCCCCGCGCCCCCTGGCACGCCGCCGTTCTGGCTCGTGTACTTCGGGGTCGAGGACATCGACGAGGGACTCGCCAGGCTCGGCGAGCTCGGCGGCAGCGTCCACGCCGGACCGATCGACATCCAGATCGCGAAAATCGCGGTCGTGGCCGATCCGCAGGGGGCGGTGTTCGCGCTCTACGCGGGCGAGCTCGAGTCCTAGCGCAACCGAGCCGAGCGCAGCAGCGAGCCCCTGGCCGACTCCGGCCCCGGGCGGAGCGCCGCCCCGGGCACGCGGAGCTAGTCCTCCAGCAGCCGTGCGCCCGCGCGGGGGCGCACCTCGTCGGCGCCCGCGGGCAGAGGCACGTTGGGGGGGAGCAGGCCGAGCACGCTGCCGCCGAAGCCGCCGCCGAGCAGCCGCGCGCCGGCGGCGCCCGCGCGCAGCATCCGCGCCACGGTCTCCTCGACGGCGGGCGTTGAGATCCCCATGTCGTCGCGCAGGCTCGCGTGCGCCTGGTTCAGCAGCTCTGCAAGCGCCGCCAGGTCGCCGTGGCGCAGCGCCGCCACCGCCGCATCCACGCGGGCGTTGTCGCTGAGCACGTGGCGCGCACGCTCGCGCAGCGGCGGCGGCAGGCGCTCGACCATCGCGGCGGTTGCGTCGCGCAGCGATGCGATGCCGAGCAGCTCGCATGCGCGCGCGCATTCCGCGCGGCGATCGTTGTAGCCGGAGCTCGCGTTGTCGCGCCGCTCGCCCGAGTCGAGCGTCGCGAGGCGCCAGCCGCACAGACGCAGCGGTGCGGGCTCGACGACGAGCGTGCGGAAGTCGATGCGTATCGCCGTGTCCTTGCTTCCGTACAGCGAGGTGAGCTGATCGAGCAGCCCGGTCTGGGCTCCCGCCCAGTCGTTCTCGATGCGCGAGCAGAGCTGTGCGAGCTCGGTGCGGCCGATCTCCCGCTCGCTGCCGGCCAGGCCGAGCAGCGCCAGGCAGAGCGAGACCTCGAGCGCCGCGGACGAGGACACGCCGGCGCCGCGCGGGATGTCGCCTGCGATCTCGAGCGTCGCCGCGGGCGGCCGCAGGCCCGCGGCGGCGAGCTCGGCGACTGCTCCGCGCACGAACGCCCGCCACCCCACAGCGGGGCGCGGATCGGCGAGCGCGAACTCGTCGTGCTCGCCGAAGTCGAGCGCGTCGGCATGCACGTGCTCTCCCTCGCCGATACCGGGCGCGGGCCTCTGCGCGCGCACGGTGACGCCCTCGGCGATCGCGAACGCGAGCGCGAGCCCTTCGTTGTAGTCGGTGTGCTCGCCGATCAGGTTCACCCGGCCCGGCGCGAATGCACGCACCTGCGCGCGTGGCTCGCGGGCCACCCGCTGCCCACCGCCGCTGTCGGTCCCGGCGCCGGCGGCGGGAGGCGCGCTGGCGGCGCTCTTGGTCGCAGTGGCGGGAGGCGGGCTGGCGGCGCTCTTGGCTGCCGGCTCGGCGCGATCGCCCGCTTGCGATGCGGACCCGCGCTGGGGGGGTCGCTCAGCTGGCATCGTCGATCGCAGCTCGAAGCGCCCGCGCAGAGGTCTCCGGGAGCGTGTCGGAGATGAAGGTGCCGGCGCCCTGCTCAGAGCCAGCCAGGTACTTGAGCTTGTCGGCGGTGCGCAGCGGCGGGTAGACCTCGACGTGCAGGTGTCCACTCGAGCTGCCGTCGGTGGGCGCCTGGTGCACGACGAGCACGTAGGGGAACGGGCGCGAGAACAGCGCGTCATAGCCGCGCGCGAGCGCCTGCAGGCCGTCGGCGAGCCCGTGCAGCTCACTGGGCTCGCAGTCCAGCAGGCTCGGACGGTGCGCGCGCATCACGACGTGCGCTTCATAGGCCCAGCGAGCTGCATATGGGACGTAGACGACGAGCGCGTCGTTCTCGTACACCAGTCGGCGGCCGTCGCTCAGCTCGCGCCGCAGCAGCTCGCACGGGGCGCATCCGCCGAGGCGCTCGTCGCTTCGCAGCTCGAGCGCCGGCACCGGCGGCAGGAATGGGTAGGCGTAGATCTGCCCGTGCGGGTGATGCAGCGTCACGCCGACCTCGACGCCGCGGTTTTCAAACGCCATCACGTAGCGGACGTCGGTGCGCGCGCCGAGCTCCAGGTAGCGGTGGCGCCAGACCCACATCAACGCCTGCGCGCGCTCGCGCGCGAGCCGTCCAAGCGAGCCCTCGTGCTGGTCGGTGTAGACGACCACCTCCGCCGCTCCCTGCGGCGCGCGGAACGCGGGGAAGCGGTTCTCGAAGACCGTGATCTCGAAGCTCGGGAACGGGATCTCCGTCGGCTCGCCACCGGGTATTGTCGGGCACAGCGGGCAGTGCTCGGTGGGTGGCAGGAAGGCCCGCTCCTGACGGTCGATCGCGTAGACGACCTCCTCGCCGCGCAGCTCGGCGAAGCGCAGCTCGGTGACCCCGGCGGGCTCGCGCGGGCCGGGCTCGCTCGCATCGGCCAGCGCGGCCCTTGCCTCTTGCGCGGTCGCGTCTGTCGTCGCGTCGGCGTGCGTATACAGCAGCAGTGGGCGGCCGTCGTCTTTGACGTGCCGCTCGAGTTCGACCTCGCCATAGCGCTCGCGTGCGGCAGCCATGCGGGCACCGTAACACCGCTCGTGCGCGGCCTCTTCAGGGCCGTCCGCGAGCGTGCCGCAGGGTTGCTGACGCGCCCGCGGCGGCGACCGATCAATCGCATATTCTGATTTTGGCTTGACTGAAGCGCCGGTTAGCGGGAAGGTAGGGAGGCACGCGCCGCTGCTCCGGGCGCGAGTCATAAGCCATCCACAGGAGGAGGCCAGATGTCTGAGAGCGATCACGCCAACGATGCGGTCGAGCGTCTCGAGTTTCTGGACAGATCGCAGCCGGACAGTCCCGGCTTCGATAGGCGCGCGTTCCTGCGACGGACCGCACTGACGGGCGTCGCGGCGGGCTCGGTCAGCACGATTCTGGCCGCGTGCGGGTCCAGCGCTTCGAGCGGCGGCAGCTCCGAAAGCGTGTTCGGCAAGCATCCGAGCTACAAATTCGTGTTCGTCAACCACGTCACGACGAATCCGTTCTTCGTGCCGACCCAGTACGGCGCTGCGGATGCCTGCAAGCTGCTCGGCTGCTCCTATCAGTGGACGGGCTCGGAAAGCAGCAACGTGAATCAGATGGTGAACGCCGTCAACACCGCCGTCACCGGCGGGGCCGACGGGATCGCGGTATCGCTGATCGACGAACATGCGTTCAACCAGCCCGTGCAGGCCGCGCTCTCAGCGGGCATTCCAGTGGTCGCCTACAACGCCGATGCGGCGGGCAACCCGCGCCAGTCCTACATCGGCCAGGATCTCAAACGGGCAGGTGAACAGATGGGCCTACGGATCGTCGCCGCGGTCGGCTCAGGCGACGTCGCGCTGTTCATCGCCACGCCCGGATCGGCGAATCTGCAGCCACGCATCGAAGGCGCGCTGAAGGCGATCAAGATCTCCGGCAAGCCGATCACAACGCATACCGTTGCAACCGGCGCAGCGGTCCCGGGCGAGGAATCGACGATCGATGCTTACTGGGTCGGGCACAAGAACACCACCAAGGGCATGTATGCGGTCGACGGCGGCAGCACCGAAAGCCTCGCGAAAGTCATGCAGAAGTACGGACTACCCGCGAAAGGGATAAAGGCCGGCGGCTTCGATCTGACCGAACAGACGCAGAAACTGCTCGCCGCAGGCCAGATCGAATTCACTATCGACCAGCAGCCATACCTGCAGGGCTTTCTGCCGGTGCTGCAGCTGTTCCTGTACAAGGTCTCCAAATCGCTGACGGGCTTCGCGGAAACAGACACCGGGCTGAAGTTCCTCGACAAAACAACGGTCGCCGCCTACAACGAAACCAAAAGTCGTTTCGAGGGCACGTCCTCGG
This sequence comes from uncultured Solirubrobacterales bacterium, assembly GCA_963706765.1. Classification (GTDB taxonomy): domain Bacteria; phylum Actinomycetota; class Thermoleophilia; order Solirubrobacterales; family Solirubrobacteraceae; genus Palsa-744. Next base: position 2,386,981 of record OY970168.1, read on the forward strand.
CTGTCGGCGTCGTCAGCGCCTAGCCGTGGCGAGCACCTCCGGAGGCACCGCGCCGGAGAGCCCTCCCGCGAGCGGCGAGCCCCAGGCGCAGGCGCGTCCGGGCTCGCACTCGCGGGTGCGGGAACTGCTCCAACACGACGTCCTCGAGCGGGTGCTCTCGCTGCGCGAGGGCAGCATCATCGTCGTCACGATCATCGTCGCGATCTACTTCGCGGTGAACACCGGCGCGTTCTTCACGTCGGCCAACTTCAAGACGCTGCTTCCATACTTCGCCCCCTTCGCGATTCTCGCGGCCGGCGAGGTGTTCGTGATGATCCTCGGCGAGATCGACCTCTCGATCGGGGCGACCTACCTGTTCGCTCCGTTCCTGTTCTACAAGCTGTCCGCGACCGTGGGCCTGCCGCTGATCCCCGCGGTGATCGTGGCACTGATCGCATGTATGGCGGTTGGGGCCGTCAACGGCTTCTTCACTGCGATCGTCGGCATCAGCTCGTTCGTGACCACGCTTGGGATGCTGTTCGCGCTCGAGGGACTGGCGCTGATCATCTCCCACGGGGAGCCCGTGCCCACCCCGGGGGCACAGGTCACTACGAGCACGGTGAAGGTCGCACACGTCGTCAACGGGCACCACATCGTGCTCACCGAAACCGTCAACCACACGGGAACGTTCGCGAAGGTATTCGGGCATGGCACCTACTCGGAGTTGATCTGGGCGCTGGTGATCGTGTTCGCCCTGCAGCTCGTGCTGACGTTCACGCGCTGGGGCCTCTACACGGTGGCGGTGGGCTCGAACAAGCTCGGTGCCGGCGAGGCGGGCGTGCGGGTGCGGCTGGTCATGATTCGCAACTTCGTGCTGTGCAGCTTCATGGGCGGCTTCGTCGGCATCCTCGAGGCGGTTCGCGCGGGTTCGGTCCAGCCGGATCCGGCGGGAGCCAACGAAATCCTGTTTCTCGCGATCGCGTCGGCGGTGATCGGAGGCACCCTGCTCGCCGGCGGATCGGGGACCGTCGTGGGGGCGCTGATCGGGGCGCTGTTCCTGGGGATACTCCACGATGGGTTGACGCTGCAGGGGGTCAACGCCAACTACCTGCTGTTCTACCTCGGCCTCGCGATCATTCTCGCGATGACGGTCAACGTATACGTGCAGCGCGTGCGCAGGGGGGCCCATCGTGAGTGATCCCGACGGCGTGGGCCCAGCCCCGGTTGGCCCCACGGAGGCCGCCGACGACGTCCTGCGCATCGAGCACGTGAGCAAGCGCTTCGGGCCCGTGACGGCGTTGCGGGACATCAGCCTGCATCTGCGCAGAGGCGAGGTCCTGGGGCTGCTGGGGGACAACGGCACCGGCAAGTCGACGCTGATCAAGATCGTCAGCGGCTTTCAGAAGCAGGACGCCGGGCGGATGTTCCTGCACGGGCAGCCCTACGAACCGAAAAGCGTCGGCGACGCCCGCTCCAAGGGGATCGATACGGTCTACCAGGACCTCGCGCTGATCGACGAACTGTCGGTCTACCACAACCTGTTCCTGCGCCGCGAGCGGCTCCACCATCCGATCCCGTTCCTGGCGAACAGGGAGATGAAGCTCGAGGCGCGTCGTGCGCTCGATGAGATCGGGATCAACATCCCGCGGATCGACGTCGCCGTGGCGCGCCTGTCCGGAGGCCAGCGTCAGGCGATCGCGGTCGCGAGGACCGTCAACTCCGACGCCGACATCATCCTGCTCGACGAGCCGCTCGCCGCGATGGGCGCCAAGGAGGGCTCGATGATCCTCGACCTCGTGGCTCGTCTGAAGGAGGAGGGCCGGGTCTCGATCATCATGATCCTGCACAACTACGTCCACGTGCTGCAGGCCTGCGACCGCGTGAACATGATCCAGGAGGGCGTGATCGCGCTCGACAAGCCGACCGCGGAGACCTCGGTCGAGGAGCTCACCGACATCGTCGTCAACGAGTACCGCCGAGCCCGCGAAGAGGTGCGCGCTGAAGGCGGCGAGCCCGCCCAGGGCTCGAGTCGCGACTGATCACCGCGCCGTTTGCGCCCCCCGCGAGCCGCCGCGACTGCCATCCGGGGAGGATCGGGGCGCCGGCAGGCGAAGCTAGAGCCTTCGCGACGAGGCGGCCAATACGCCTCCTCGGTGGGCGCAGGGGCTGGCGCTAACATCGCACCAATCGCACGACCAAGGGTTGGTTTTGGCACAGCGAGTTGAACACAGGTTCGGTGGATCTTCGGCGGCAGGGCGCAGCGGTCCCTGGCTGATCATCGCGATTGTCGCAGCCTTGGTGCTGCTCGTGCTCGCGGGCGGTATGTACGTCTACGACCACTCCCACCGGGACACGATCGCCAAGGGCGTGAAGATCGACGGCGTGAGCGTTGGCGGGCTCAGCCAGAGCGCCGCGCTGCAAAAGGTCCAGCGCGAGGTGATCGAGCCGCTCAACCGGCCGGTGACGGTGCGCTCAGGCTCCGATGCCTGGTCGCTCGATCCCCGCGAAGCAAGGCTCACCGTGGACGCGCAGAACATGGTCTCCCAAGCGCTGCGAGCCAGCCGCGAAGGCTCGATCTTCACCCGCACGTTCAGAGGATTGTTCGGAGGCAGCGTCGAGAAGGAAGTGCCCCTCGCCGTGACCTACTCCCACGCTGCCGTCCGGGAGCTGACGGCGAAGGTTCGTGCCGCCGTCAATCGCGTGCCCCAGAACGCGAGCGTCGCGGTCAGCTCGGGCGGGCTGACGAAGGTCGCAGGGCGCAGCGGCGTGAGCGTCGACAGCGCGCGGCTGGGGGGCCGGGTCGAGTATGCGCTGTCCGGCCTCGCACCCACCAGAACCGTGACCGTGCCGACGAAGGTGGTCGAGCCCAAGGTCACCACGGCTCAGCTCGCAAGCGAGTACCCGGCCTACATCGTCGTCGACCGCGGAGCGTTTCAGCTGCGCTTCTACGAACACCTCAAACTCGCCAGGACCTACGAAATCGCCGTCGGCATGCAGGGTCTCGAAACCCCGCCCGGCCTCTACCACGTCCAGTGGAAGCAGGTCGATCCTCCGTGGATAGTCCCCAACAAAGCCTGGGCCGGAGCGCTGGCAGGCAAGACGATCCCGCCCGGCCCCGAAGACCCGCTGAAGGCGCGCTTCATGTCATTCGACGGCGGCGCCGGCATCCACGGGATCGACCCCAGCGAGTACGGCTCGATCGGCCACGACGCCTCGCACGGCTGCGTGCGCATGCGGATCCCCGATGTGATCGCGCTCTACAGCCGCACGCCCGTGGGCACGCCGGTGTTCATCCTCTGAGGCCTCAGACGTGTTTGCCGGCGCGGCTCGCGCGCTCTTGGTTCTGCTGGCGTTCGCCTCGAACCTGCGCGAGGATGAAGACGATGATCGCGTTCACGAGCAGCCCGATGCCCCCGAAGGTGGCGATCAGCCCGACATCCTTGGCCACCGACTCGTTGGCGGCGATCACTGTGCTCAGCATCGACCGGGAGCCTAGCAGCGGCCCCGACGCTCGTGTCGTAGCCTAGGGGGCGCCGCCGAGAGCGACTGTGGAGAGGTGCCGGAGCGGTTGAACGGGCGCGACTGGAAATCGCGTAACGGGGGTTGACCTCGTTCGAGGGTTCGAATCCCTCCCTCTCCGTTACTCCGTCCGACTGTTGGGCCGCCAAGCATTGGTGGCAGCTGACCCCGCTAGGTTGTTATACTTGCAGAGTATGACTGGTCGGATCGGCGCCAAGGGTCAGGTGGTGATTCCTAAGTCGCTGCGGGATCGCGCGCGCCTGCAACCAGGAGACGAGGTTGAGTTCGAGTTGCGCGACGAGGAGATCGTGCTTGTCGCGCGGAGATCGCCTCCGAGGCTGGGGGGCCGGTTCGCGGAGACGGGAATGGCCGCTCGTCTGCTCGAGGATCGCGCACGCGAACCTCGGTGAGCGTCTGCTTGGATTCCTGGGCAGTCCTCGCTTGGCTGGATGGCGAGGAGCCTGTGCTCTCCAGGGTTGAGCGGTCGCTCGCGACTCGTCCGGTCGTGAGCTGGGTCAACCTCGTGGAGGTCTACTGCCGAGTGGCGCGCGACCACGGGCAGGACGTCGCGGATGAGGCGCTCGCCGACCTTCGTGCGGCGCTCACACCGGACCTCCCAGGTACTGCCCGGATGATCGAAGTGGCGCGCCTCAAGACGCTGGCACCGATCGCACTCGGCGATTGCTTCGCTGTCGCGACCGCCGCAGCGCACGGACTCCTACTCCTCACCGGAGACCCGGAGATCATCGAGCTCGTGGACTGTCCTTGTCAGGTCGAGGATCTGCGGGCGCCACAGTAGGGCTAGCTGCGAGCACCAAGAGGCGGGGGCGATCCGAATTGGCGTCGCCGAGGTTGCTGACGTTGCCGCGCTTGGCGCAGATTGTCGGAGTTGAATACAGAACGCTACATAGCTGGCTCAGGCGCGGCCTCTCACGCCCGAGCGCCCAGCAGTCCAGCGGTATCGGCGTGCCCAACCTGTTCAAAGCTGTTGATCTCGTACAAGCCAAGGTCATCGCCGATCTGCGCGGCTACGGCCTTCCCTTTGAGCGGCTGAGCGAAGCGGCAGAGCAGCTCAGCGCTCACCCGAACGCTCTTACGGAGGGGGCCAGCGTGCTCGTCAATGGGTCAGTCTCGATCGTTGAGGAAGCGGACGCAGGTGACGCGATCAAGCACGAGTCGCTGACGCTCGTCTACAACACCGGGCACGCAGTACGCGACGTCCGCGCTGCCATCCAGTCGGCTTAGCGGCGCTCGGCCTACTCTGACGCCGAGCCAAAGCGCTGGGAGTGCAGCTCGCGTATGCGTTGCCAGATGTCGCGTTTCGAGAGTCGTCCCTCCCGCCCCGCCGGCTTGACGACGATCGAACCAGACGTATCAGAAAGCGGCTCCAATGGGCCGCTTTCTGCTTGAGCGTACCGGGTCAGATCAAAGTCTCCGTGAAACCCAGGATGGCTCATCGGCCGTGGCGTCCGGGGGGTTGGTCGACCGCCCGCTGCCCGCCGTCGTGCTGAGCGCTGCGATGAAGGGATTCTCACTCCGCGTTGACCCGGCCTCGCTTATGGTTAGGCCGTGTCGGCGCGAGAACACGACCCGGGCGCTCGCGGCTGAGTCGGGTGGACATGCCGAGCGATCGCGGTGTCGGCGCTCATACGGGCGTGAGCGATCCGCCCGAGGCGGCTGGCCCGGCGCGCGCCTCCACGTCGCTCGAGTGGCTCGAGGCGCGCCGTGAGCAGCGGCGCGAGGCTGCGGCCAAGCGCAGGCGACGACGCCGGCTCCTGTTGATCGGTATCCCCCTGCTCGGCCTGCTCGCCTGGGCGGTCTGCTCCTACACGATCTGGATGCTGAAGCCGACGAGCATGTCGGTCGGCGCGCGTAGCGTCGAGTGGGTGAGGGCCGAGGTGCCCTTCGGGAACACGATCGTCGACGACGTCGAGCACATCTACTACACCGCGAACGCGCCGAAGAAGGGCGCACCGGCGCCGAAGCGCCTGCCGGCGGTCGGGCTGAGCCTGCCGCGCAGAAGCCATACCGCGGCCTGGCCGCGGCCGATCAGGCCGGTGTTCGCACATCGGCTGCCCGGGGAAGGGATCTGGAAACCGACAGGGCCGGCGGTTGCCGGCGGCCCACCGGTGCTGGTGACGAGCTTCCGCCCGGAAGTCGAATATCCGGAGCTGCTCGCGTACGTGGCCTGGTTCGACCACACACGCACCGCGATCGGCTACTACCCGGGCCGCTACGAGCCGCCCAACGCGGCTGAGCGCGGGCCGATGAAGGTGCCCTATGGTCAGCGCTGGCGGCTGCTCGCGACCTTCAACGGCGGCTTCACCTACGAAGACGGTGAAAACGGCTCGACCGTCAACGGCAAGGTCAACGAGCCGCTGAAGGACGGCAAAGCCACGCTCGTCGGCTATCGCGACGGTCGCGTCGCAATCGTCAAGTGGAGCGGCGGCCCGAACGCGGGACCGGACGTCGCCTGGACGCGTCAGAGCCTGGCGCCGATCGTATGGAACCGGCGCCTGAACCCCGCGTTGAACGAAAACCCCAACAGCCCGGAATGGGGGTTCACCCTCGGCGGCGTCACGCGCGTGTGGCGCACCGGCGTCGGCATCGATCGCCGCGGCAACCTGATGTTCGTCGCTGCCGAAGGCCAGACGGTGATCTCGATCGCGAAGCTCCTCCGGCACATTGGCGCGGTGCGCGCGATGGAGCTCGACATCAACCCCGACTGGCACACGCTGATCACCTACACCCACGGCCACGGGCTCGTCCCGAAGATGGTCGAGCCCCAGCCGAACCAGTCGACCGATCGCTATCTCGTTCCCGACGACCGTGACTTCTTCGCCGTCTATCGTCGTCTGCCCGGTCCGATCAAGGTTCCCTTGAGGTAGCGGCCTCATCAAGCTACGGCCCAGAAGCCCGAGGCGTCGGTGGGCGCCGTCACGAATCGGGCGCCGTCACGAATCGGGCGCCGTCACGAATCGGGCGCCGTCACGAATCGGGCGCCGTCACGAATCGGGCGCCGTCACGAATCGGGCGCCGTCACGAATCGGGCGCCGTCACGAATCGGGTACTGGCCAGGCTGAAGTTCGCTTCGCTTCCCGTGCCGAGCACCTCCACTTTGATCGGTCGATCGCCCGCGCGATGCGCTCCCACTCGCGCGACCCAAAGGCCCTCGATCCCGAACGTCTCGCCGGGCTCGCGTGGGCGCGCCGGACCGGCGGCAGCCTCACCTCGGCCGAGCGTCGCGTCGCGCCCGTCTATCGCCTAGGGTCGCACGGATGCCGCTCGCTGAGATCGCCGATCTGAGCCTGCACTACGAGCAATCGGGCGAGGGTCCGCCGCTGTTGCTGATCGCGGGGATCCCGGCGATAGCCGACGACTGGGAGCCGCTCGTGAGCCGGCTCGCGATGCTCGGTCGCCGAGTGATCTCCTACGACAACCGCGGCAGCGGCAATACCTCGGTTACGCCCGGCCCATACACGACCGGACAGATGACCGGCGATGCCGCCGCGCTGCTCGAACACCTCGCGATCGATCGCGCGGACGTGTTCGGCATGTCGATGGGCGGGATGATCGCCCAGGAGCTGGCGATCGCCTATCCGCAGCGGGTTGGGCGCCTCGTGCTCGGCTGCACCCATGCCGGCCTCGCCCACGCGGCGCCTGCTCCCGCAGCCGCCGGTCGGGCGTTTGCGCTGCGCACCGACGATTGGGCTCTGCGCATGCGCACGCTCGCGCCGTTTGCCTTCGCGCGTGGCGTGGAGCCCTCGTTCCTCGAGGCCTTCATCGAGAAGAAGTCACGCGACGTTCAGGATCCGCGCGGCTACCGCGCCCAGATAGACGCGGTCCTCGCTCACGACACCGCGCAGCGCCTCGGCATGATCCGGGCGCCGACCCTCGTCCTGACCGGTGACGATGACCGGATAATCCCGGCTGCGAGCAGCGACCTGCTGGTGCAGCGCATCCCGGACGCCGAGCTGAGGACGATCGAGGGCGCCGGACATCTGTTCTTCCTCGAGCGGCTCGAGGAGACGATCGGGATTCTGGCGGGCTTTCTCGGCCGCGAGGGCTAAGAGCATAGTCGCCGTGGTGGCCGCGGAGGCCGTCCAGCTGAGGCGATCCAGCCGCGCGTAAGCGCCCGGCCGACTCTCAAGTTGGCTCTGCGGCCGTCGATAAGGCGGTATGCCTACACGCCCCAACAGCCCAGCTGCCGGACTACACACCTTCGATCGCGCGCGCATCTACGCGCTGCGCCTGGCAACTGCGGCCTGCGCGCTGTCAGTCGCGCTTCTCGCGGCCGCGGGGATGATCGGCGCCACGCCGGCATCTGCCTCGGTCGTATGTTCCTCCGGCGCCTGCTCGGCGGCCTTTGCCTACAAGGGATCGGTTGAAGAATGGACGATCCCCAACGGCGTCAGCTCGATCGCGTTCACCGTCAAGGGCGCCGGTGGTGGCGGATTCCTCTTCTTCAGTGGGCACGGTGGCGCCGGTGCCAAGGTGAGCTCGACCCTCTCGGTCGCCCCTGCGACGAAGCTGGCATTCGTCGTCGGCGGCGGAGGCGACGAGTTCCTGGACGGCGGGTATGGCGGCGGCGGTCAGGGCGGTTTCGGGTTTGAACCCGCGCCGGGTGGAGGCGGTGGCTCATTCGTCTTCTCCGAAGCCGGGTCGCTGTTGATCGCAGCTGGTGGCGGTGGCGGGGCCGGCACGGAAAGCAATGCGAAAGGCGGCGATGGCGGACAGACCGGGACCGCAGGAGAAGCCGGCGCAGCCTCGGGAGGGGGCGGCGCCACGCAGAGCGCGGGCGGCAGTGCGGGCCTGCACGCGGAAGCGGGAAAAGGCCCGACCTCGACCTCGACAGGACTCGAGGGGCGGGGCGGCAAAGGCGCTCAGTTCGATGAAGGCGGCGGCGGCGGCGGTGGTGGCTACTACGGCGGCGGCGGCGGCGGGGACAACACACATCTCTTTCAGAGCGGCGGCGGCGGTGGTGGATCGTCGATCGTCAACGGTGGCTCGGGCACGAACTACGAAACTGGAGCTGGAGCAGCGGGAGGCGCTCCCAACACCAGCGGCGGCAACGGCGAAATCGCGGTCTCCTTTGCGCAGCCGACCACCGTCACCTCGCTCGGCGCCTCGAGCGGCAAACCGGCACTCGATCAGCCGGTGACCTACACGGCGACGGTGGCCCCCGTACCCAGTGGCGGCACGGTCGCCTTCTCGGACGGCGCAGCGACGATCGCAGGCTGCTCGTCCCAAGCGGTGAGCACCAGCACCGGCGAAGCGAGCTGCACCACCGAATACTCCACGCCCGGGGCCCATTCGATCAAAGCTGAATTCTCCGGATCTTCGGACACCATCTATCCGGGTTCGACCAGCTCGAGCAGGCAGGTGGTCGCCACGGTCCCTACGAGCACGCTTCTGACGCCGTCGAGCGCCGCGCCACTCCTCGGCGACGCGGTCACCTACACCGCGACGGTGACCCCCGTGCCGACTGGCGGCACGGTCGAGTTCATGGACGAAGGAAACCCGATCGAAGGGTGCGGCGAACAGGCGCTCGACCTGGGCACCGGCGTTGCCGAATGCGTGGTCAGCTACGCCACGCCCGGAGCACATTCGATCACCGCGGTCTTCTCCGGCTCTCCCGACACGGCATACGAGGCCTCCTCAACGGCCTCGGCCACGGAAGTGCTCGCCACTGCACCAGAAAGCCCGCCCGCGCCCTCGCCCCCGCCGACGGCCCCTGCCGCGAGCACGTCCACGACTGCTGTCAGCGCACCGGCGCCGAGCGACCCCCAGGCTGCGCCCTCGCCGCCCCCGGCGCTCGAACTGCTCAACGACGTCGCGCAGCCGCTGATCAACACGCGCGCGATTCACGCACGGGTGACGTGCGGAGCAGCCAGCTGCACGGTGAGGGCCGAAGCGTGGGTGAGGCTCCCGGGCATGGGGCAGGCGCTGCAGCTGTCTGCGGGCACGAGCCTCGTCCCCGCCCACGGCATGAACATCGTCACGCTGGGCGTCCCGGGCCGCGTCCGCGGGCTCGTCCGCAGGTATCTGGTTCGCCATCGCGCATACAAGGTCCAGATCGAGCTGACGCTCACCCTGATGACCCCGAACGCGAGCGCCTCGAGCGCCACCGCCACCACGACCGCGGCGGCGCTCACGCGTAAGCAGTACTCCCTCGGTATCTGGACCTATCGCGGCCTGCGCTAGGACGGCATGCGGGATTCTCGCCTGACCGCTGCCCGCCGCTCGGCGTCGAGAAGCTCACGCTGGCCCCGCCGCTGAGCAGGCCCGCCCGACAGCGCGCGGGCAGCTTCGAGCGCCGGATCGCCCGTCGGCGCCTCTGTTAGGTTTGCGGGGTGGCGAGCACGACGGAGCGCCAGGCCGGCGCCGCGGGGGTCGCCCTCGTGACCCTGGCAGCCGGCCAGTTCCTGATGACGCTGGACAGCTCCGTGATGAACGTGTCGATCGCCACGGTCGCAAAGGACGTCCACACCGACGTGACGGGGATCCAGACGGCGATCACCCTCTACACCCTGGTGATGGCCTCGTTGATGATCACGGGGGGCAAGGTTGGCCAGATCATCGGCCGCAAGCGCGCTTTCGCGATCGGCTGCGTCATCTACGGCTGCGGATCGTTCGTCACCGCGCTCTCGCCGAGCCTCGGCGTGCTGATGTTCGGGTGGTCTTTCTTGGAGGGCGTCGGCGCGGCGCTGATCCTGCCGGCGATCGTCGCGCTGGTCGCCGCGAACTTCGACCGCGGCGAACGCCCGCGCGCCTATGGTCTCGTCGCCTCCGCCGGCGCGATCGCCGTGGCGGCCGGTCCGCTGATCGGCGGGCTGTTCACGACGTACCTCTCGTGGCGCTGGGTGTTCGCGGGCGAGTCCGTCATCGTGCTCGCGATCCTCGGGCTGACGAGCAGAATCGCCGACCGAACCCCGGAGTCGCGGACCCCGCTCGACCTCATCGGGACCGTGCTGTCGGCGGCTGGGCTCGGACTGGTCGTGTTCGGGATCCTCCGCTCAGGGTCCTGGGGGTTCGTTCGGCCCAAGCCCGGCGCTCCCGAATGGGTCGGCCTGTCCCCGACCATCTGGCTGATGCTCGCGGGCGGGCTCGTGCTGTGGCTGTTCGTGGGGTGGGAGAACCGGCGAATCTCTCGCGGCACCGAGCCGCTCGTCGACCCCGCGATCTTGCGAAACGCGACGCTGCGCGGTGGTCTGATCTCGTTCTTCTTCCAATATCTGCTCCAGGCCGGACTGTTCTTCACGGTGCCGCTGTTTCTCTCGGTCGCGCTCGGGCTGTCGGCAATCGAAACAGGCGTCCGGCTTCTGCCGCTTTCGATCACGTTGCTGCTGGCGGCGGTGGGCGTGCCGAGGCTGTTTCCCAACGCCTCGCCGCGCAGGGTCGTCCAGCTCGGTTTCCTGGCGCTGTTCGCGGGCATCGTGGTGATGGTGGGCGCGCTCGACGCCGGCGCCGGCGCGGACATCGTGACCTGGCCAATGCTGCTTGCGGGCCTCGGCGTCGGCGCCCTGGCTTCCCAGCTTGGAAGCGTCACGGTGTCGTCGGTCAGCGACGAGCAGAGCGGTGAGGTCGGCGGCCTCCAGAACACGCTCACGAACCTCGGCGCATCGATCGGAACCGCGCTGGCCGGCGCGGTGCTGATCGCCGCGCTGTCGGCCTCGTTCCTGAGCGGCGTTCAGCAGAACCCGGCCGTCCCCAGCGAGGTCAAATCCAAGACCACCTCCACCAAGCTGACCGAGGGCGTTCCGTTCGTCTCTGACAAGGATCTGCAAGCGGCGCTGGACAAGGCCGGAGTCGAACCGCAGGCCGCTCAGGCGATCGTGAGCGAGAACTCAGCCGCCCGGCTCGACGGGCTGCGCTCGGCGCTGTCGGTCCTGGCCGTGATCGCGCTGATCGCCCTGCTCTGCAGCCGGATGATCCCAACCGAGCAGCCGGGCTCCACCGGCCCGCCGCCGCCACCACCGCGGGAGAAGCCCGCATAGCCCGGGGCCCGGCTCGTCGATGTCGAGCTCTTGCACGCTTGACTTTTCCCTGCTGCTCGTGTGGGATTCCCCAGGCTCGATCAAGCTCAGCCGAGATCGGTCTGGAGCGCGGTACGTGGCTGCTCTCTGGATGTGGAGGAGACAACTATGGAGGGGAGCCTCATGCGTGGTCCGAATGGTCTTCGAGCAGCGTTCGCCGCATCCGTCGCAGTCCGGTCGATCTCTCGTCAGCTGCGCCGCCGGGAACGCCGGTTGGCGCTCGAGTCGATCTGCAGCGCTGCGATCGCGATCGCAGCGCTCGTTCCCGCCGGCGTGCTCGCCACCCCGGTTGCCTTTGCCGCCGATGGTGGTGCGTCTTCGATCAAGGCTGGGAAACTGCACCTGCACAAGCATCCGCTGGCGGCTGCTGGATCGACGACGAAGCCGCGCTGGGCATGCCCCGAAGGCGCCTGTGACGCGATCGTCGTCCCGCAGTCGGTCAAAGTCACGCAGGGCAGCGGTGAACGACGGGGCCTCGATCCGCAGGATCTGCAGTCCGCATACAACATCCCCTCGACGTTGAGCACGCCCCAAACCGTCGCGCTCGTCGATGCCTTCGGCTACCCACGGGCCGAATCAGACCTCGCCAAGTACCGGTCCACATACGGACTGCCACCGTGCACGAAAGCGAACGGCTGCTTCAGCAAGGTGAACGAGAGCGGCGAAGAACGCAACTATCCGGCCGAAGAAGAAGGCTGGGATGTCGAGGCTGCGCTGGACGAGGACATGGTCTCCGCGGCGTGCCCGCAGTGCCACATCATGCTGGTCGAGGGAAGCACCGAACTCCCGGCCGATCTGGGAGCGTCGGTGAACACCGCGGCGCAGCTCGGGGCGACGGAGATCAGCAACAGCTACGGCTATCCCGAACGGCTCAAGGAATACTGCGGCGCCAAGGGCTGTGCGCAGTACGACAAGGACTTCGAACACCCGGGCGCGCTGATCACGGCGTCCTCGGGAGACGCCGGCTATGCCGACGCGTACTTCTTCCTGGGCTACTCCACGACCGACTTCCCGGCCGCATCGCCGAGCGTCTTGGCGGTCGGCGGTACGGCCCTCTACAAAGAGGAAGAAGTGCCGCGCAAGTGGTTCGAGGAAGTCTGGAACGAACCATTCCTGGAAATCGGGACCGGCAGTGGATGTACGAAGTTCGAGCCAAAGCCCGCCTGGCAGGCGGCGAAAGGCTGCTCGAACAGGATCGACGACGACGTGGCGGCGGTCGCGGCGGTGATCACGCCGGTCTCGCTGCGAATCGACGGCTTCTGGGACCTGGCGGGCGGCACCAGCGTGTCCTCGCCTCTCGTCGCCGGCATCGAGGCGCATGCGAGCGCAGCCGAGCGCTCGCTGGGCGCCGAGGCCTTCTATCAGGACCCCGGCTCGCTGTTCGACGTCACGCAGGGGTTCGATTGGAACGTGTTCGACGAAAGCGGGACGAGCGAATGCGCTCCGAACGAATACCTCTGCAACGCCGAGGTCGGCTATGACGGTCCGACCGGCCTCGGGACGCCGAACGGGGTTCCGGGCGAAGCCGAACCCGCGCCTGCGGTCACGAAGGTCACGCCCAGCAGTGGAGCGGAAGCGGGTGGCACCAAGGTCAAGATCAAGGGCACGGGATTCTCGGGCGCGACAGCTGTCGAGTTCGGGTCCACGCCGGCGAAGAGCTTCAAAGTCGATTCGTCGAAGTCGATCACCGCGGTGTCTCCCGCCGGGTCGGGCACCGTCGATGTGACGGTCACCGTCGGCGGCTCCACCAGTGCGACGAGCAGCGCCGATCGCTTCACCTACGGCTAGTGGTCGCAGCCTGAGCCGGTCCTCGCGGGCGCCTCGCGTGGGCGTGCAGGCGAAGAGCGCCGCCGGCCGGGCTCGATGAAGCTCGACGGGCCCGGACGACGCTCAGGCTGCGCGGCGCCCGCCGCGCGAGGCCAGTCGCCGGCCCTGCGCCAGGCCGGCGTCGATCACCGCCTCGCGACGTGCGCGATCCATGAAGTCCGTTCCCATCGCCGCTGCGCTGGCGGCGTCGGGGTTGATCGACCTGACGGTTGCGCCACGGCTCTTCAGGATCAGCGCCTCGGTGGCCGCGACGCCCCGGGAGACGGGACCGAACACGCCGGTGAAGGTCCCGACCGCAGGACGAAGCGACCCGGTTGGATTCAGGCAGAACACGTTGTCGCCCGCCCCGACCTCGGCGGCGTCGCCGTTGGTGGGGCTCCAGACGCCTCCGTCGACGAATGTGCGCCCGGCGGCTTTGACCGGGCGGAAGACCGCAGGTATCGCGCATGACGCTTCGACCGCCACCGATACCGGCACCTCCGGGGCGGCGGGCGCGCCGAAGACGACCCTGCGGCCGGTCTCGAGCTCGACCGCCGCAATCCGCAGGCGCCCATCCCAGCGAGCGCCCATTTCCGCGATCACGCGGCCAAGCGGAGCATGCGAGCGAGTTCCCGCCGGGACGCTGCGCAGGACGGTCCGCCGGATCACGGCTCCGCCTGCGGCCGTCGAGCTGAAGGCCAGCGACGCCAGCGGCCCCGCGGCCGCGCCCGCGAGTCCGGCTGCGGCCTCGATCGCCTGTCGCAGGGCCGTGCTGCGCTCGGGCGATTCCTGCTCTGGAGCTGGTGTGCCGCGCTCGGACAGGCGTTTGAGGCGCGCACCGGGAGCGAGTCCGGCCACCAGCGACGCCGCGACGATCGACCCCGCGGATGTGCCGACATAGCAGCCGCAGTCGCGCGAATCGAAGCTCTCGGTCTCATCGAGGCCGGCGAGCACCGCGCTCATCCAGGCCTCGCCCAGGACCCCGCCGCCACCGAGAACGAGTGTGTTGGGCGTCAGGAGTGTGTGAGGCGTCTGCACCACTGCCAGGGTAGTGCGGAACGCTCGTGCGATCGGATGTGAAGCGGAGGGCGCGGCATGGCCGCGCCCTCCGTGACGGCTTCTGGACTAGAAGTCGTTTTCTTGGATTATCGGGAAGTTGAGACTGTTGTCTTCTTCCTCTTTTGCGTTCTCTGAGGTGAGGCTTTTGCTGATTTTGAAGCTCCCTGCGTGGTCGCCCGGCTGGTCGTCGGAGGAGACCTTCACGGCGACGTTCATGTTCTTGATCTTGTCGCTCGTCGCCGAGGAGTTGGGAGCGTAGCTCTGGCCTTCGTACTGGAACACTTCGATACCGGCGTTGCCGGGACCGTTGAGGTTGTCTTTGGTGATTTCGACCCAACCCTGGTCCAGCCCGATCGCCTCGTAGCGGTTTTCGTTGAACGTGTCCTTGCTGAGCGTCGTTTCCGGCGCAGCCGGCTGTGTGGCGGCTTCGGCCAGGTAGTAGAAGCCGAGGTCGTTTTTGTTGATTTCGGTGCTGGTCACTGTCGATCCCGCTCCCGCTTCGTAGAACAGCACGCCCGAAGCCTGTTCGCCTTCAACGCCACAGCTGGCGACATTGCACTCATTGCCCTCGACGGTCGAGGACTTGATCGTGCCTTTCGAGCCATAGCTGATCTGGATGCCGTTCTGCGCGATCGCAGGCGTCGGTCCGGCGCCGGTCACTTTCGAAGAGGTGACGTTGACTTCGGACCCTGTGCCCTCGACCGTGATGCCATCCTTCTGGTAGCCCGTGACCGTGTCCTGCTTGAGGGTCGCATGCCCAACCTCGCTCGTCGGGGTGCGAGCGGTGCCGACCTCGATCCCGACGCCGCCCTGGCAGCCGTTGATCGGGCTCGCGCTGGCGCCATTGACCGTGTCGTTGGTGGCGATCAGTGTCGATTCTTTGCCGACGAAGATGCCGTAGAGGCTGTCATAGCATTCGTTGGGGAACTGCGCTTCGATCGCGAGACCGGTGATCGTCACCGTGCCGTTCGTGCAGATCGAGATCTCGTCCTTGTCCCGCTGGTATTGCGCGGGGATCGAGGTCTCGCAGGTCGGGGTCGCGGTCGCGATTTTCGCCGGTTCGGGCAGCACGACTTTCGCCGAGCCGGCGGTCCCGGTCGCTTTCAGCTTCACCGACTGTTCGATCGTCAGCTGTTCGGCGTAGGTGCCCGGGCAGACGTGGATCGTGGCACCGGTCGGTGCTTCTTCGATCGCCGCTTGGATCGATTTGAATCCGGGGCTGGTGCAGCTTTTGCCCGGCGTCGTGATGGTGCCCGTGGGGGACACCCAGAGGCTTTTTGCCGACGCGCTGGCGGCTCCTACCATGAGCACGGCCAGCAGCGCGGTAGACACGCCAATCAGCGTGGTCCAACGCCTTGATCCTCGCATTCGTTCTTCCTCCTTGGTTGCTACTGCAGTTGTCCTGATGACTTCGTGCTTCTCGTGCGGCGCATCGTCGGTCTGTGGCGATACGCCTGAAGACAAGCTTTCCCCAGATCCGGCCGAGAGGGCGGATCGGCACTCGGATCGCGAGCGCCAACCTCGTTGCAGTCTGAAGTCCGTTCCAGTCCTCGTGTCTCCTTACAGAGTCGATCTCCTTGCCTCGTGTGTCCGGCGACCTGCCGGTCAGTCTGGAGCTCGAGGCTCGGGCTTGCGCGGCGCCCCGGCGCCGTCATCGCCGCTCGAGAAGCGGCTCGATCGCCCTGCTGGGGCTCCATCGGCAACCGCATGCCACGGGTAGTGACGGTCGCGCCGGCCTGCCTGCCTGGTCCTCGTCCCCCTCTTGTCCCCTCTCGCGAATCTGGGCTGCCTGCGGTTGGATTGCCCGCCAGCCGACCCGAGCACGGCATCAACTACCGTAGCGCTTTCCGTCGAGCAAGTGCAGTGTAACGGGAAAGCTGTCCGAGTGTCCGGAAACGTTCGCGCAATCGCAGAACCGCTCCCACGGTCGCGAAGGGGCCCAAAACACCGTGCTGGAGCCTAGAACCCCGCCCCGCAACGCCGGTGAACCTCGTGTGAAGTCGAGCCCGGCGCCGTTGGCAGAGCGCCAGCCCGAGCGCCAAGCTGGGTCTCGCCGCTCGCGTGCCCTTCTCGGCGCGACGCACCGGGGCGCCGGACCGAGCACATTCGCCCGCCGCCCGCGCCGATTCGTCCGTATCTTATGGTCATGGAGGAGGTATCGGGGAGACTCGTCGAGGTGCTCAGCGCCGCCGGGCTGGCCGAGGCCGCCGGGGAGCCGTTCGACGTCGATGAGCTGGCGCGCGAGTGGGGCGAGTCCGCGTCCGAGACGCGGTTTGAGATCGAACGCTCGGACGGGATGGGCCTGCTGCTCGACGGCCTCGATGAGGACTCGCCGCCGACGGTGCTGAAGGCGGGCCAGCAGCTGCTGGCCCGGCAGGGCGAGGTCGCCGAAGGCGTCCTGCGCTTCCTGCCCTCGTTCATCGACGATCTCTACGCCCGCGAAGCGCTGCTCGAGGCCGGCGGGACGCTGGTGGAGGAGTTCCGTATCCGCCTGCTGCAGGGCGACGCGGTCGATCACGCAGCCGGCCTCGTTCCTCCGGTGTTCGCCGATGCGGTCGACGAGGCTCTGGCGCTCAACCTGTTCGCCGCGACGGTCGCGCTGATGGCCAGGCTGGCGGAGGGCAGCCCCGCCGGATGCCTGGCGGAGGAGATCATCGCGGTCGGGCTGATCGCGCAGGCCGAGGCGCAGCTCGAGGAGCGCCGTGAGCGCGGGGAGCTGACCGAAGATGAGGCCGTTGCGGCCGCCGGGGAGCTCCGTGGCATCTTCGAGCTCTTCGAGGACGACGACGTGCTCGCGATGTTCGAGATGCGCGAGCCCGGCGATGCGACCCTCGCCAGCCAGGACCGGGAGCGCAGCCACCTCGGGATCGTCGACCAGCGCCTGCAGAGCTGGTTCATGCCGTTCGGTGCGACGATCCCAACCGGCCACATCGTCGCCTGATCGATGGCGGCTGGCCCTCGCGGCCGGTCGTCCTCAGGGGGAGGAGCTGACCTCGTGACGGCTGCGCGGGGCGTGGGGCAGAACGATCTCGCCCCAATCGACGTCCTCGATCCGGGCCGGCTCGGTGCTCGCCAGGAAGTCGGCGAGCACCAGGGCGAGACCCCCGGGATCTTCCAGATGCGGGAAATGTGCTGCTCGCGGCAGCGTCTGGAAGCGACTGCCGGGTGCCGCCAGATGGGCGTCGCGCCCGTGTCTCAGGGGGATCGTGTTGTCGCGCTCCCCCCACACGATCAAGGTCGGCATCCCGGCGAGCAGATACAGGCGGTCTTGCGCGCTCACGCGCTGACCCTGCAGATCGATCACCGAGCGAAGCGTGTTCAGAAACGCCTTGCGCGCTCCCGCACGCTCGAGCGGGCGCAGCGCGCGCGCGAGCGTCTGCAGATAGATCCCCTGGCGCGAGCCCGACGCGCACATCCGATCGCCGGCGGCACGGACGCTCGACAGCAGGCGCGGATGCGTCGCCAGCGACAGCAGCGCGGCTGCTCCGGGCAGCGTGGCCGTGCGCAGCAAGGGGCTCACCTCGCGCCCGAGCCCGCCGCTGGAGACGAGCACGAGGCGCTCGGTGCGCTGGGGAAACTGGTAGAAGAACTGCATCGCGACTCCGCCGCCGAGCGAATGCCCGACGATCGTCGCCCGCTCGACGCCGAGCAGGGCGAGCAGGTCGCGGATGCTGGTGGCATGGGCGCCGAGCGAGTAGTCGCCGCGCGGGGTCGCCGAATCGCCGTGACCGATCAGGTCGGGCGCGATGACGGTGTTGCGCTTGGCCAGCTGCAGCGCCACCTCGCGCCAGTGCCGCGAGGAGTTGAGCATCCCGTGGATCAGCACCACTGGCGGCCCGTCGCCGACCATGTGGTAGATGACCCGGTGACCGTGGAGCTCGACCTGCCAGGCCTCGAAGTCGTCGCTGTCGTTGAGGGGATCGCTCATCGGCGGGTGGCTGCTCAGGGGCAGCTTACGGGGGGCCAGCCTACGCCCCTGGCGGGACAGGCCCGCCGCCGCCCGCCGCGGCGGCGCGGCGCCCGTCCGTCTCGCCTGCGCCTCGACGGCCCTCTAGACTTGGTCGCTCTGCGCCAGTAGCTCAGCTGGATAGAGCGTCGGTCTACGGAACCGAAGGTCGGGAGTTCGAATCTCTCCTGGCGCGCCATTCTTCTCGCGGAGGACTCCGGACCCCAGCGGCCGGGGCCGGAGTTTGTCCGCAAATAGCGGAGTTTCTCGCACGCGAGCCCGCTCGCGACCCCGGCGTCCCGACGAAACGCCGATCAGCTCGTGAGCCCGTCGATCCCGTGGCGCAGCAGCGATGCCGCCAGCAGCAGGAGGATCGCGCCCGCGATCACTCTGGCGCGACGTTCAAGCCAGTCGCGGACGGCGGCGAGCGCCCGGTTGGTCGGCTCGGGCGCGAGCGCCAGCAGCACGAGCGCCAGCGACAGCGGCAGCAGCGACACGAGCGCGAACAGGACCCACTGGAGCGCGAATCCGGCGGCGGTCGGATTCGTCTCCGAGATGTCCTTCAGCGCCAGCGGTATGAATCCGCCTGGATTGGCGAGCGTGGCGCCGGCGGCGACGATCGCTATCGCCGGCGAGGAGGCGACCCTGCTCATCTGCTCGATCATGCTCGCCGCCCGCGTGGGGTTTGGCGGGCGCCGCAGAACACGCACGACGTACACGAGCAGCAGCACGGCCGCGACCACATCGACGACCGCGACCCACGTCTTCGGCGTGCTCGGTTTCGGTGAGGCGGCGGCGTCGCGGATGACCAGGCCCCCTATCGCACCGATCACGAGCGTCACGCCGAGCGCCCCGACGTAGAACCAGAAGCCCGTTCGCAGCGGCCGCTCCCCAAGAACGAGCGCCAGGACCGTGAACGAGAGCGTGGTCGGCGAGAGCATCGCGCCGAGCGCGATCAGCGCAAGCTCGACCTCGACCGAGCTCACTTGCCCCGATCCGCTCGTGCCCGCCCCCCCGCGATCCTCGCGACCCCGGGGCCGGGTCGACTCGCGCGGGCCCGGACATTAGCCGAGCCCCGCGAGGCTGACGTCCGCGATGCGGTCAAATGGGCTCTGGCTCGCCTAGAACGATCAGGCCGTGGATGCACACCAGGCAGATCGCAAAGATGCCGATCGACCACCACGGGTGTGCTCCACCGATGTCGAGCAGCGCGCCGATCGCGCCAAGCGTCGCTGCGAACAGCCCGACGAAGCGGCCGTAGGCGCCGCCGGCGAACAGCGATAGCGACGCGGTGAGCTCGATCACGCCGAGGATGATCGTGATCCATCCCCAGGTGTGCAGGCTCGAGAACACGTATTGCGTGTCGTTGACGAAGAATTTCGCATTTCCGACAGCGGCGATTCCGTAGATGATGTTCAGGACACCCGCGATCATCAACAGAATGGCGACGAACATTGCACGACCAACTCCTCGCATTACCTTCCCCCTTCGCTCGAGCGCTTGGTGACGATTGTCTCGATTATATGGCGACGGCCGGTCGCCAGCCTCAAAAGCCCGGATTGGTCTTGACACGCTTGCGATCCGTGTCGTGCAGGCGACCCTTCTGCTCGAGCGTCGCGCAGGCTTCGGCGATGTCGGCTCCAAGCGTCGTCACCAGCGAGTGCCCAAGCGTCTGCTTGACGAGCGCCCGCATGATCTTGATGTGTTCGGCGTTGGGCGGCAGGGTGTAGGCGGGAACCATCCAACCGCGCTCGGCGGCAAGCTGCGCCGCGACGTCGAACTCGTCATAGCTGTGACTGCCTTGCAGGTGGAACGCCACGAGCGGCAGCTGCTCATCCTGCTCGTCTCCGATGATCGCGAACCCGCAGCCGGCGATCTCCTTCGCGAGGCTGCGCGCGTTGTATTGCATCGTCTCCATGATGTAGCGGTATCCATCGTGCCCAAAGCGCACGAAGTTGTAGTACTGCGCGAGCACCATCGCGGAACCCGTCGAGAAATTCAGAGTGAACGTCGCATCGCGCTTGCCGAGGTAATTCTCATAGAAGACGAGATCGTCGGGCAGGTCGCCGGTTTCCCTGAACACGAGCCAGCCGACGCCCGGGTAGACGAGCCCGAACTTGTGCCCCGAGACGTTGATCGAGCGAACCTGCTCGAGCCGGAAGTCCCACTCCGAATGCGGATATAGGAACGGCCACACGAAGCCGCCGCTGGCGGCGTCGACGTGCAGCGGGACATCGAGGCCGTGCTCGACCTTGAGCCGTACCAGGTGGTCGTTGATCCCGCGGATATCGTCGGCGTGACCGGTGAAGGTGGTGCCGAGCACCGCCGCGACTCCGATCGTGTTCGCGTCGATGTGGGGCTCCACGTCCTCCGGCCCGATCGTGTACTTGTCGGGCTTCAGCGGCACGATGCGTGGCTCGACGTCGAAGTAGCGGCAGAACTTCTCCCAGACCACGTGCACATCGCCGCCGAATACCAGGTTCGGACGGTCGACGGCCTTGCCGGCCGCCTGCTGGCGGTCGCGCCACTTCCACTTCAGCGACAGCGCACCGAGCATGATCGCCTCCGAGGAGCCCTGCGTGCGCGCGCCGGTCGTCTCACCCGGCGCGTGGAAGAGGTCGGCGAGCATGCGGATGCAGCGCTGCTCGATCTCTGCGGTCTTCGGGTACTCGGCGTGGTCGATGAAGTTCGTGTGCAGCGCCGCGGTTATCAGTCGCACCGCCTCGGGCTCCATCCAGGTCGTCACGAAGGTCGCGAGGTTGCGCATCGGCAAGCCGTCGAGCAGGATCTCCTGGGCCACCAGGCGCATCGCATCCTCCGCGGGTATGCCCGCTTTCGGCAGCTTGTTGTCAGGGGCGGGTTCGAGCAGGAAGCGGTTGCCGTAGCGGCTCTCGAGCGCATCGATGTGCCTGCCGGTGAGGTCGCTGGGCATGCTCTCGCTGGGACGCTGCTGGTGGGGCATCTCAGTACCTCCTTGGCGCCAAGGGCGGGCTCGCGATGGCGCTCGTTGACCCGATGTGCGCGCTGGCTGCGCGGAGGCCCGAGTATATGCCGCCGGCATCCGGGGGCGCCATGGCTTGGCGCCCGCCGCCGCCGCCGCGCTTGGCGTGGGCAGCGGACCGTAAGATCGGTGAATGGCAGCCTCACACGCGATCGCGGCGACGCATGGGCGCCTTCACTTGCGACGAATCCTGATCGGCGCTCTCGTGATCGTCGTGATCGGCGCTGCGGCGACGATGTTCGGCTGGGATCTGAGCGCCTGGCTCGAAGAGACCTGGAACACGATCACGGGCATCTCCGCCGGCTATCTGATCGCTGCGTTGGCGCTGATCACGCTGCAGACGACTACGACGGCGTTCGGCTGGTACTCGATCCTGCGCTACGCCTACCCGGGCTCGAGCGTGCGCTGGCTCGAGATCCTCGCCTGCTATGCCGCGGCCGTCGCTCTGAACTCGATCCTGCCGGCGAATCTCGGCACGCTCGTGATGTTGCTGATGTTCACCACCACGATCGCCGCGGCGAGCTTCGCGGGAGTGCTCGCCGGCTATGTGGCCCAGAAAATCTTCTACACCCTGATTGGGAGCGCCGGGTACGTGTATCTATTCCTGACCGTCGGCGGGTCGTTCGACCTGCAGCTCGGGTTTCTGAGCGACCATCCGGGGGCCACCGTGATCCTGCTGGCGGGGGGTGCCGCGCTCCTGTTCCTCGTCGGACGCGTGCTGAAAGAGCGAATTGCGAAATGGTGGGTGCAGGCCAAGGTAGGTGGTCAGATCCTCGCCCATCCCCGCGCGTTCCTCGGACGCGTCGTGCTTCCCGAGGCGATCAGCTGGCTGGCGATGCTCGGGCTGATCGCGGTGTTCCTGTCCGCGTACAACATTCCAGTCAGCTTCCACACCTTGATGCGGGTCGTGGCCGGTAACTCGATGGCCAACATGACGTCGGTGACTCCCGGCGGGGCCGGCGTAGTGCAGGGCTTCAACGTGCTCTCGCTGAAGGGCATCACCAGCTCGGCCAACGCCACCGCGTACTCGGTGACCCAGCAGCTCGTGACGACCGTCTGGAACATCCTGCTCGCAATCGTGCTGATGGCCCGCGCATTTGGCTGGTCGGATGGCAAGAAGCTCGTCGCGGAGTCCTACGGCCAGGCGCGCGAGAAGGCAGCCGAGCAGTCCGCCGCGCGCCAGGCCAACAGGCAGGCCAAGCGTGAGCGCGCGAAGCCCGGCGACGCGGTGTGAGGCGGATTCTGCGTCTTCGCGGGGTCGAGCGTCGGCGCGGACCCGGCGTATGCGCAGACCGCGAGCGAGCTCGCGCAGCTGCTCGTGCGCAGCCGGATCGGGGTCGTGTTCGGAGGCGCGAGCATCGGGCTGATGGGCGTGCTCGCGGAGGCGGTCCTCGAGGCGGGGGGAGAGGCGATCGGCGTGATCCCGCAGATGCTCGAGTCCCGCGAGGTTGCGCATCGGGGGCTCAGCGAGCTGCGCGTCGTCGCCTCGATGCACGAGCGCAAGGCGCTGATGGGAGAGCTCTCGGACGCCGCCATCGCGCTGCCCGGGGGGCTCGGCACGCTCGAGGAGCTGCTCGAGGTCGCGACCTGGACGCAGCTTGGCATCGATGACAAGCCGTGCGGGCTGCTCAACGTCGGTGGCTACTTCGACCCGCTCGTTGAGATGCTCGACCGGGCCGTCGAGCAGTCGTTCCTGAGCGCCGAGTACCGGCGCATCGTGCTGGTCGATGACAGCCCGCAGACGCTGCTGCGCCGGCTCCAGGAGTGGGAGGCGCCTGCCGCCAAGTGGAGCGAGGGCGCCTGAGCGGCGAGCGCCGTCGGCGGCCGAGCTCGCTCTCAGCCGTCGGGGAACGGGGCGATCGGGACCTGCTGGAGCTCGCCCGGCCGGGTGCCGAGCTCATAGGCGCCCCCGTGGGCGCTCGTGAGCTTGCGGGTCTGCCTCCCACCGGCGCCGCAGACGTCGAGCTCGAGCGAGCAGACGCTGCAGTTGAGCACCTCGTGCGCACCTCCGTCCGGATCGGCGTAGCGCCAGCCCGCAGCGCTCTCGCCGGGAACCTGCGCCCGCGCGCGCACCAGCACGCCACCTTCGCCGGGAATCTCGAGCAGGCATCCGCGCTCGCCCTCGTCCACGTTCACCTTGCGTCTCACGAGACCGCCCAGGCGGGTGCGAACGCCCCCCTGCGAGAACGCTCCGTTGGCGATCCACGGCGTCAGGCGCCCGGCGACCCTGATCCGCCCGAGCGCGACGTCGAGCCACGCGCTGTCATCCTCGCCGAAGCCCACGCCATGCAGCCAGATCCAGTGCTCCGCGTGCTCTGCGCCCCAGTTGTGTCCCACCATTCCCCGCCAGCCGTCGAGCGTCAGCGCCGGGCGCCCGTCGATCTCGAGCGTGCCCTCGAAGCGGGCATCGGGCGCGGGGCTCGTGAGCTTCGTGCGCGGGAGCTTCGCTCGATACATCCAAGCCCGCGGAAGGTGCCGGAGCTCGTCCTCCTGGCTGCTGTAGCGCAGCGACCAGCGCGCCTTGCCGAAGGCGCCCTCGGCACGCTCTGCCCCGAGCTGAGCATCCGCGATCGAGATCCAGGCGCCCGCGCCCGCCCGCGGCGAGCCGGTGGTCAACTTGTCCATGAACGGTCGCCCGCGAGCGGCGTCGAACACGGTGCACCACAGCGAGCCGCGAGCGTCTTCTCCAGGGCGCTTGTGCACGGTGTAGCGCAGCCATGCGCCGACGGGCTCATCGGGCGAGACGGCGCGCAGGTAGAAGGACTCGTACATGCCGCTCGCCGCCCGCGCAGCCGGGAACACAGCCCTCGCCTCCATCGTGGCGGCGATCCTGACACGAAACTCGCGCCGATGCCGCGAGCGCCGTGCAGGTGCGATGCGATGGTTATACGGCATCCGAAAAACACAGGCACCATCCCCTGCATGCGAGGATGCGCGCGATGACCGGCCCCAACGAGAGCTCCCTGAATCGCGATCCGCTGGTGGAGCTGCCCGCGATCCTCGCGATCCCGCCCACACAGGGCGCGGCCTCAGCCCAGGCGTCCGCGACCCGCCCTCGTTATGTGCTCGGCGTCGATGGCGGAGCAACCAAGACGCTCGCGGCCGTGCTCGACCTCGAGCGCCGCGAGCTTCACCTCGGCCATGCGGGCCCGAGCAACGAGGACGCAGTGGGATCGCGGGTCGCCGTCAAGGCGCTGCTCGATGCGGCCGACGAGGCGCTGGCGCGAGCGGGCGTCTCCGCCGAGCAGCTCGGCGGCGCCGTGCTCGCGGTCGCGGGGACCGACACCGACTCGGTCGAGCGCAACCTGCGCGCGATGCGCAGCGAGGAGTGGATCGTCGTCAACGACGTCGTCGGTGCGTGGGCGACGGCCACAGCCGCGGGGCCCGGGGTGGGCGTGATCTCGGGCACCGGCTCGAACGTCTTCGGGGTGGGTCGCGAGGGGCGCTGCTGGCGCGCGGGCGGCTGGGGTCACCTGCTCGGCGACGAGGGCAGCGGCTACTGGCTCGGCGCAGAGTCGATTCGCGCGGCGCTGCACGACCGCGACGCCTCGGGATGCGCCACCGCGTTGAGCACCGCCGCGCTGAGCTTCTTCGGCGCGCCGACGATCGAGGCGCTCGCCGCGAGCGTGTATACGACTCCGCTGACGAAGGGCGAGGTCGCGGCCTTCGCGGTCGAGACCGCGAAGGCTGCGGAGGCGGGCGATGAGGTCGCGCGCGAGCTGTATTCGCGCGCGGCGGTCGAGCTCGGCGCCCAGATCCGGGCGGTCGTCTCTCAGACCGGGCTCGAGGGAGCGTTCCCGATCGGCCTGATCGGCAGCGCCTTCAAGGCCGGTCCGGCATTCGTCGAGCCGCTGCGCATGGTCGTCGCCGAGATCGCACCGGAGGCGCACGTGCGGCCGGTCGAGATGCCCCCGGTAGGCGGCAGCCTGTTGCTCGCGACGCGCGCATGCCGCTGCGAGGGAGTGCTCGCCGCTGACGAGCTCGCGCAGCTGCTCGCCCAGGCATCGCGGGTCTGAGCGGCCCGCGTGGTGGGTGCGAGTTCGAGCTGGCACGATTTGTTCGCGCTCTGACCAAATCAAACAGGCGTGTCGACTGTTGTGCAGAACTGGAGTCCGATGAGTCCAGGCATCCATCACCGGCTTCCGTACCGAGCTCTGAGGCGGGGGCCGCTCGCGCCGCTGCTGCCGCTGCTCGTGCTGCTCTGCGCGCTGTGCGCCGCCCCCGCGGCGGGCGCGTCATCGTCGGCTGACTCACGTGCCGCCCACGCACACGCGCCCACCGACGCGGGCAGGCGGCCCTCCGCGGCCTCGCTCTACCCAGCGGGCGCCACGCGAGCACTGCGGATCGCAAAGCCCTCCGAATTCGCGCACTCGGCCTCCTCCGGTGCCGTCAGCGCCCCTGCGCAGAGCCCCGCCAAGGGCAGCAAGCCCAAGGCGAAGGCGAAGCCCAAGCCGGCCCTCCATGGCGACCCTGCGCGTGCGCTGCTGGCCTACGAAGCGATGCAGAACGCGTACTACATCCGTGGCTCGGGGCTCTACAAAGGCGAACCGTTCTCGTTCCTGTGGCCCTTCTCGCAGGCGCTGGCGGCGACGGTGACGATGACTCATGTCCAGGGAGTCTCGACGATCCCGGGCCTGAATCAGACCCTGGCGCGCGAACTGCACGCGCGACTCGTTGGCCTCGGCGCATATCTGGATCGCGACAACTCGGGCGCTGCGGAAGGGACGTTCACGAGCAGCCTGGCAGCGTTCGACGGCACGGTCGCGCCGCCCACCGGTCCCGGCGGAACCAAGTACTACGACGACAACGAGTGGGTGGGGATCGAGCTGGTGCGCATGTATGAGCTCACCCACTATGCCGCGGCGCTCGGCAGCGCGGAGGCGATCATGGCGTTCGTGATGGGCGGCTGGGACAGCAACCCCGAACTCGCGTGCCCAGGCGGCGTGCCGTTCTCCAACGCCGCCGAAAACACCGATCGCAACACGGTCACCGATGGTCCCGGCGCGGAGCTTGCGGTGCAGCTGTATCGCGTCACCGGCAACGCGCAGTACCTGCAGTTCGCCGAAATGGCATACAACTGGGTGCGCACCTGCCTGCAGCAGCCGAGCGGCATGTACGGGGATCACATCCGCGAACACGGGATGGTCGACCCGACGCTGTGGAGCTACAACCAGGGCTCGATGATCGGTGCAGGCGTGCTCCTCTACCAGGCCACGCACAACGGCGCCTACCTCTACCAGGCGCGCCAGACCGCGAAGGCGGCGCTCGCCTACTTCACGCCAGAACGGCTCGGCGGCGAAAACCCGTTCTTCTGCTCGGTGTACTTTCGCAACATCCTCTACCTCGACTCCGTCACCCGCGACCCGCCCGGGCCGAGGCTCGCGCAGGCATACGTCGACTACGCCTGGCAGCACCTGCGCCTGTCGGGCAATGTGTTCGTCGCGGGCTCGCCGGCCTCGGCGCAGTTGCTGGTGCAGGCTGCGATCGTCCAGATCTACGGGCTGCTGAGCTCGCCAGCGACCAGCTACTTCTAGGGCCGCCGAGCCGGGCGGGCGATACGGAGCCGAGCCGGGCACGCGTTGGGGTGCCGAGCCGGCCGATCGCTAGGGCGCCGAGCCGGGCATCGCCTCTGGCGCCGGCGTGTGCGGCGCGTCCGGGGCGCCGACGGGGGCCGCCGGGACGCCGATGCGGGGCGCCGGGACGCCGACGGGGGCCGCCGGGACGCCAATGGGGGGCGCCGGGGCGCCGACGGTGGGCGCAGCGGCACCTGCGGGCTCGTGGTTGGCGCCTGCGAGCACCGCGAGGAACGCTTCGACCACCTCGGGATCGAACTGGGTGCCGGCGCAGCGGCGCAGCTCGGCGATCGCCTCCTCGGCGGAGATCGCGGCGCTGTAGGGGCGCCCGGAGGTCATCGTGTCGAAGGCGTCGCAGACGAGGATGATGCGGGAGCCGAGTGGGATTCTGCTCGCCGCGCAGGCTGTCGGGATAACCGTCGCCGTCGTAGCGCTCGTGGCTCGAGCGCACGAGGGTTGCGACCGGACGCAGCGCGGCGGCTGCGGTGAGGATCCGCTCGCCGAGAACCGTGTGGCGGCGCATGAAGCGCCACTCCTCGGCGTCGAGCGGGCCTGGCTTTGAGAGGATCGCGTCGGGGATCGCGATCTTGCCGACGTCGTGCAGCTCCGCGGCGCGCGCGAGCACGTCGAGGTCCTCGCCGTCGAGGCCCATGCGCCGGCCGACGGCGAGCACGAGCTCGCCGACCCCCTGCTGGTGGACCTGAAGCTCCGGATAGCGCTCGTGAAACGCCTGCAGCAGAACGTCGCGCAGCGCGAGCACTGCGCTGGTGTCGCGGGCCGGATCCTTGCGCCGGTACAGGCGCTGGTCGGCCAGCTGCAGGATCGCGGCGGGGTGGCTGGACTCAGCCGGTATCTGCACCTCCCCGTGGGCGGCGCTGATCGAGAAGCCCGGCCCGTGCTCGGACAGGGCGCCGATGGTGTCGGCGATGAGCGTGCCCTCGAGGACGGTTGTGGAGCTGCGGAACAGGACGCAGAACTCATCCCCGCCCATCCGATAGGCGGTGCCGTGCGTGGCGACCACGCTTGCGAGCTTCGCGGTCAGGCGCGCCAGCAGCGCATCGCCGGCGGGGTGGCCGAATGTGTCGTTGTAGCGCTTGAACCCGTTGAGGTCATACATCACGAGTGTCCAGCGCTCGGCGACATCGACCTCGGCCGCGCGGCAGGTGTGCGCCAGGTCCTCCATCAGGCGCCGGCGGTTGCCGAGCCCGGTCAGGGAGTCGGTCAGGGCGAGCCGGCGCGAGGTCGTCAGCATCTGCAGGTTCTCGTGCACCGTGACCATCAGGCGCGCGCAGACCGCGAGCACCGTTGCGATCGCGAGCAGCAGCGCGGGCAGCGGCAGACGGCCGATCGAGTTGCCGTAGACGAACACGCCGAGCGCGACGAGCAGCGACAGCCCTGGCACCCACACGAGCCTCCAGTCCTCGATGCGGCGGCGCACGGGCCGCGTCCACGGGGTCCAGGCGGCGAGCGCGAGCAGCACCGCCGCGGCCGGCCACAGGCTTTCCAGCCAGCTGTTCGGCCGCCAGCTGTTGGTGGCGGTCTGATACAGGTAGGTCGCGTCGGCGATCGTGTTCAGCAGCATGCTCGCGGCGATCATCAGCCATACCCGGCCGGGCCGCCAGCCGGTCATGCCGAGCGCGCAGACGGTGAAGAACAGCAGCAGCAGATCGCCGATCGGGTAGGCGAGCGTGACCGCGCTCGAGCTGACCTCGCCATGCATGTTTTCGATGATCGGCGGCAGCAGCACCGCGGCGCCGAGCGTCGCCGCAGCAAGGCCGCCGATCAGCCCGTCGAGCCACATGCTCACGCGCAGTTCGCTCAGATGTTCGGCAACGAGCAGCATCAGCGCGATGTACATGCATGGGTACATCGCGAGGTAGAGGACGTCCGCGGGCGACACGCCGCTGCTCGACGACGGGCCTTCGAGGAACAGCGTGAAATACAGTTCGCCGAGGCTCCAGGAAAGCACCCCGGTGCCCATCGCAAGCCACGCCAGCCGCCCGGGACGCCCCGACAGGGCGCGCGCGATGACCGCGAACGCGGCCCCGAACATCAGGGCGTTGTAGATCACGTCATCGAACAGCCCGTTCGTCCGCGGCCCGCCGAAACCGGCGGCCAGGTGCAGTACGAGCACCCCTGTCCCTCCCAGGAGAAAGGCCAGGAAGAGGGTGGGTGAGCTTGCTCGAAGACGCATTTACGCAGCGTCTGTGCTGCAGCGTCTACATCGGCTATTTGCGCAAGATCCTGGAGTTTGCGCAACCCACGGCGGAGGGTGTCTTTAGAAAGGCTTTAGGCTGCGCATGAAGCGATTGGGCTTGCGGGAGTAGAGCAGCGCGCCGGCGCCCAGCGCGTCCTTTCGCAGGCGCCCCTGCCGGCGGGCGATCGCCCGCAGCAGCGCTTTGCGCGAGCGCTTGCGCCGCCGCAGGGGCTCGTGCTCGCGCACCAGCTCGGACAGCAGCGCCAGATCGTGCTCCTCGCCGAGCGTTTCGCCGAGGGCGTCGGCGCGACGGGCGAGCTTCGCCAAGCGTCGATGGCGGCCCTTGTGCGCGCGGCGGGACCCGCCATCGCGAACGTCGAGCAGCTCGGCTGCATAGCGTAGGTCTTTGGCCTCTTTGCGCCACTTGTGAAACGTCTTCGAGCCCGCCTTGGGAGAGCTCGCGCGCCTCCAGCGGCGCCTGCCCTCGCGATAGATCTCGCGGAAGCGCTTGCCCACGAGGTCGCCTGCGGAGCGCTCGCTCAAGGTCCACCTCTGCACGCGCAGGCGCTGCGCCGTCAACACCTCCGCGGCGCGCAGTCGCTCGCTGCTGACGCCGTTCGTGGCGCCGCCGGCGCCGTTCGTGGCGCCGCTGGCGCCATCTGCGAGCGCCTGCGCGCCGATCGCGATCGCGCCCCCGAGGGTCGCCGCGGCGGCGCGTGAGCGCTCGCCCTCGAGGTGCTGGCGAAGCTCGATCACCCCGCGTTTGCCCGCCAACCGCCGCGGATGACGGCGGATGAGCGCATCGAGCGTGTCCACCATCACCTGCGCATCTCGCGATCGCGCGAGGCGGTCGGCGACATCGTCGAGCACGCCCCGCTCGCGGGCGACATAGTCGCTGCCGAGCTCGTCCTCCAGCAGCCGCAGCAGAGCGCGCAGGCGCTTGATCGCCTTGCGCGTCTCGTGCACGGCGCGCGCGGGGCTGTGGCTGCTTTCAGCACACAGCAGTTCGATTGCGAGCTCGAGCTGTCCGAGCGCCATGCGCTGTAGGCCCGCCGCCGCGGGCTCACCTGCCAGCAGCCCGAAGTGGCGCTCGCGCCTGCCCCGGGTCCTGGTCGCGCGGCGCCCACGCTCGGCGCGCGCGAGGGCCGCCACCGCGAGCGTCATGCCCAGCAGCGCGGTCGTGGCCACGGTCGCACGTACCGGCCGCGCGAGAATGGGGGAATGTCGGGTCGACTGCCTGCGGCGCCATGGTGGACCGTTCGGCTTGCGCGCAATCGCAAGCCTGTCACCTATCGCTGCCCGATATGCGGCAATCATCTGCCAGCCCTCGGCGAGCACATGCTGATCGCGCCCGAAGGCGACTCGCGCCGACGCCGGCATGCGCACACCGAGTGCGTGATGCGCGCGCGCGAGCGCGGCGAGCTGCTGCTGCGCGAGGAGTGGCAGCGCAGCCAGCCCTCCGAGCCGTCGCGCTGGCGGCGGCTGCTCGGGCGCGGCTGATCGGTCATCGGGCGCGCCTGACCGGCTCGCACGCAGTAGCTCAGCTGCCCCACACCTTCACGTGCTCGGGCTCGACCCGGATGATCACGCGCTGTTCGCCGGGCTGGCGGAAGGGATAGGTGTCCTGGTCGAGGTACTTCTTGGCGAGCGCATCGATGTGCGCGTCCGCGCCATCGTGGGTGCGTTCCGCCACGCGACCCCGAACCGAGACGTACTCGTACGGGTTCTCCATGTTCTGCACCGTCAGCGTCACGCGCGGGTCGCGTTCGAGGTTGCGGGGCCAGGCGCGTCCCTCGGCCGTGTTCAGCACCGCCCGGCCACCTTCCACGTCGATCCATACAGGCGCAGCATGCACCGTTCCATCGGAGTTGATCGTCGAGACGTTGCAGAAGTTCTTGGCTTTCAGAAGCTCGGCGCTGCGGCCCTCGATAGTCGCGCTCATCTGGGATGCACCTTTCCGTCGGATGGAGTGGAACGTCACCACCATAAGGCTTGCGCGCAGGGCCTTCTACCGTCGGTCGTGAGAACCGGCTGGGACTCGCGATCAGCCGACGCGCAGGTGCGCGTCGTGGCCGGGCGGCCGTGGCTGGGCGCGGCACGCGCACGGCCGCGAGGGCCCCTGCCTGGCCCGGCGATCGGCTAGCGACGGCTCGGCGCGCTGGCCGAAGCGGCAGGGGGGATCGTCCCCGCCGGCATCAGCTTTCCGTTGTTGAGCTGGAAGGTGACCTGCCCCTGTCCCGCGCCCGGACAGCAGAGCGGGTCGTTTGCCCGGTACAGCGCATACCCGAGCGTGACTTCGGTGTCGCTCTGGCTCAGGACCTTGATCTCGGCGCTGGGGACGCTTGCGTCGGTTCCGAGATAGTGGCCGTCGAGGAAGAAGAAGGCCTGCTGGCGGTAGCCGTCGTTCGTTCCCGTGCGCGTCCCGACGAGCACCTGCAGGGTCTGGTCGGGGTGGTAGTCGGCGCTGTCGCTGGAGGTGTAGCCGTGTTCGCGCAGCACCGCCAGCGCGTCGCGCAGACCTCCGTCGCTGGGGCTGCCCGCGTTCTTGCCTTCCGTGAAGGCGGGCGCGGGCGCCGTGCGCGTGCCGGAGGAGCCGCCGCCGGGTGGCTGGGCGGCTTCGCTCGGGCTGGTGGCGGTCGTGGTTGGCGTGCTCGCGCTCGTGCTGGTCGTGTGCGCCGGCGTCGTGCTCGCGCTCGAAGCCGACGGGCTCGACACGTACACGGTCTTGGTCTGCCCGCCGCAGCCCGCGAGCAGGGCCAGCGCGCCGCTCGAACATGCGAGCGCGAGCAGGGGGCGCAGGCGGCGAGGCTCGGGCATGGGCCAATCGTATTCGCCGCGGAGCGCTCTCGATGCCGGTTTCCGTGCAGCGAGCTTGCTGGCGCCCGTGGACCAGCTACGATCGGGCCAGCGATGTCCGAGGTCCAGCCAGGGTCCCCGAAACGGGCGCGCAGCCGTCGCGAACTGGTGCGCACCGGCGGACTCGTGCTGCTGGCGGTGCTGATCACGCTGTTCGCGGTGCTGAACCTCGAAGAGGTTCACGTCAACTGGATCTTCGGGTCGGGCCGGGCGCCGCTGATCATCGTGATCGTGATCTCGCTGCTGGTGGGGATCGTGCTGACCTACTTCACACAGCGCCAGCGCGCGAACAGGAATCGCTAGCCGCGCCGCGTTGCGTTGGGCGCCGCGTTCGGCGTGACGCAAGACTCGCCCGCCGGTCCCGTTCCCTGCTCGATCAGCAGCTCGGCGGCCGCATCGGCACCGATGTATGGCGCGAGGACGATGTAGGCGAGGTAGTCGGCCAGGGCGGGCAGCAGATGCGCCTGGCCCCGTACCACCTGGCAGCGGATCGTGTGCAGGATCGCGCCCGCGATCGCCTCGCCGGCGAGCTCGGTTCGCCCGGGCTGAGAAGCTCCCTCGGTGAGCAGCGTCGCGAGCTCGCCGATCAGCCCGAATGCCCGCTGCATCGCGGAGGGGCCGGCCCCTGGAGCAACGCGGGCGATCGTGTCCGCGTACAGCGGCTCTGCGGCGAGCAGAGCCATCAGCTCCCCGGTCACCCGCCGTACCGAGCGCGGCCAGTCGCCGCCGATCAGCTCGGGATCGGCAGCGAGCCCCAGCAGCTCCTCGGCGAGCGCGTCGAACGCAGCCAGGAAGCAGTCCTCCTTGGAGTCATAGAGCTCATAGAAGGCCTGCGGGGCGACGCCCGCGTACTCGGCGATCTGGACTGCGCCCAGCTCCTCGTAGTCCTCGCTCGCGGCCAGCTCGAGCACGCTTCGCCACAACCGCTCGACCGGCCTGGGTGAGCGCGCCAGACGTTCGCGATCGGGCGCCCGAACGTGGTGGCGCCGGCCCGCGCGGCTGACGCTCGCGCGCCTGAGCAGGCTCTCGGACAGGCGCTCGAGCTTCGGAGTCTGGTAGAGCAATGTCCAGCTCACCATCTCGTTCGCCAGAGCCGGGATCTCGTGCGCGCGCCCCTCGCGCAGGCGCAGCGATATCGGTTCTTTGACGCCGCCGAGGATCGCGCGCACGAGCGGCGCGGGCAGGGCGTGGGCGTCGGGCGCGTGGGCGAAGCTCGTGCACAGCATCTGCTCGAAGGTGGCCGACGCCAGATGCAGGCGCGTGAGCCCCATGGCGCCCGCGGTCTGCGTCTCGACGATCGCCAGCCTGGCGCGCTTGGAGTTGCTGCCGATGCCGTCGGTGAGCGCGCCGTAGCAGGCACCCAGACGCTCCGCCAATCCGCCCGAGGCCGAGCGGTAGGCCTCGCCGATGCGCTTGGCGCCGCCGGCGGCGATCACGTCGAAGGTCGCCAGAAAGCACTCCTGCTTGTTCGAGAACTGCTCATAGAAGGACCTGCGCGAGACGCCCGCCAGGCTCACGACCTGCTTGACGCTCGTGCCCGCATAGCCGTTTGCCGCGACCGCCTCGACCATCGCGCCGTAGATCCGCAGGCGCTGATGGCGTGCGACCTCGCGAGCGTCGAGGTGGTGCGGACCGCGCGGCAGACGCCGATAGAGGGGCGCAATCGACCCAGAGTCCGTGCTCGTCTCGCCGCGCTGCGACATCTTCGACCTCCCCACATGTCTTGCCAATCGGAATCTGTCAAATAAGGCGGCAGCGGCATGATGACATGTCAGCTATTTTTTGTCTACAGCAAAGTGCAGATATTGGTATTTGCGCGTCATCGCGCGAGCGTTCCTGGAGCTGTCAGGGAGACTCGCGACTAGCGCGAGAGCGCCTTCAGCGCGAGGATCGCGAGGCCCATCGCGATCCCGATGCCCGCCTCGAGCGAGCGCCCGCCGCCGTGCGTCCCGTCGCGCGAGCCGGCGAGCAGCTCAAAGCCCACCAGGCAGCCGATCGCCGCCCAGACTGCGATGCTCGCGCCGGTGGACTGGGGAGCTCCAGAGACCCAGGCGATCAGCAGCGCGAGCAGCGGGATCACCGCCCCGCGGACTATCGCCCAGTCGTGCGCGAGTGCCCGAGCAAGACCGCGCCGCGTGAGCCGGTCGCGGCCAGAGAGTCGCTCGCCGAGCATCGTGGAGTAGGAGTGCGCGAGCCAGTAGATCCCGATCCCGAGCACCGCCGAGCCGACCGTTTCGGGATAGCCGTCGTGAAGCCCCGCCTCAGCCGCCATCAGCGCTCCGATCAGGATCACCCCGTAGACAACGCCAGCGGGGTTCTCGGGCCCCACCCAGCGCACCACGCGGCGCCCGATCGGAGACCGTGCCGGAGGCTCGGCGGATTGTTCGCTGGAGGGCGGCTCGATGCCCGCGATTATCCCGGCTTTCACGGCGGAGCCCGAGGCGCGAAAGGCGCCCGCGCGAGACGGCGATCACGCTAGGATCGGGTCTCGCGCCGACGTAGCTCAGCCGGTAGAGCACCTCCATGGTAAGGAGGGGGTCCGGGGTTCGAGTCCCCGCGTCGGCTTGTGACCTGGGCTAGCCGTCGGCGGGCTGCAGCGCGGCGGAGCCGTCGATCACCGGCTCGAGATGGGGATGCGGCAGATGTGCCGGCGCGTGCTCCTTGATTTCGCCCGGGACATCGCGCTTGGTGACCGTGACGTGGGCGACGAGCGCGACGAACACGAGCAGCGCGATCGCGCTGGTGGTGCCGTCGCCGAGGCCGAGGCCGCTGATCGATGGCGGCTTGCTGAACCAGTCCGCGAACGAGGCGCCGAGCGGCCGGGTGACGATGTAGGCGGCCCAGAAGGCGACGATCGGGTTCAGCTGGAAGCGCCACCATCCGATCGCGGGTATCGCGATGATCCCCGTGAACAGCAGCGCGGAGGGCAGGAAGCCGAGGTTCAGGTTCATCGCTGTCAGGTCACCGAGCGCTGTGCCGAAGGCGAATGTGGCGAGGACTGCGGCCCAGTAGTAGGTCTCGCGACGCCGCGTCGTGATGCTGTGGATCGAGAGCGTGCCCTCGCTGCGATACCAGAGCCAGAAGATCACCGCCACGAGAATCCCGTACAGGGCGGAGGTCAGCGGATAGGGGAGGCTGGCGCCGTCGTGAACGCCATCGGCCGCCATCGTGCCGAACACAGCGACCATCATCACGGCGAACCAGTACACGGGTGCGCGGTATTCGCGCGCACGAAGCTGAAGCCGCAGCGCATACCAGAGCCCGAAGATCCCGATCAGGCCCGCCAGCGGCACGCTGACCCTGCCGAGGAAGTCCGACATCGACTCTCCCATGCCGGTGGTGAGGACCTTCAGGACCCAGAAGATCGCAGTGATCTGCGGCACCTTCGCGGCCATCGGCGCCAGGCGGTCGCGGGTGTCGTCCGTTCGCGAGCGGGTCAGTTGCATCGTCCTTGTGCTCCTTCTGCGCAGGTCGCGGGCTTCACATCGAGGTCGCGGCTGGACTGGCTGGTAACTACTACGACGGCCGATGACCGTCGTAGTAGCCAGCAGTCCGGTGGGAGGACTGTGCCAGCGTGACGATCGCTCTTTCGGCTGGCGCGACCGAAGCTACAGGCTGAGGGAGCCCCCCACAACGAACCTGAGGATGATCTTTGAAGCTCGCAACTACGACCGAGGTCGCATATCTGGCCCCGCCCATAGACATGGTCCACGCGCGCGCCGAGAATGTCCTCGATGACCGAAGCAGCTGAGCGCCCCGGCCGCCAGCCGCGCGTGAGCGAGGCGTGGCCGACGGCGCTGATCCAGCGACTCGCGGAGCGCACCGAGCGAGCGACGGCCGAGCACCCGCTGCTGAGCGACTCCGGCCTCGCGGCTGCGATTGCGGCCGCGGGCATCATCGGCCTCGCCTCCCAGCATCGCCTCGACGGCATCCAGGTCGCGTTCTCGCTCGTGCTGTGCCTGCCCCTGCTCGTGCGCCGCAGCCAGCCGCTGCTCGTGTTCGTGGGGATCGCGCTGATCGCTGCTCTGCAGTGGCTGCTGGCCGATCCCCAACTCGCCGACGCCGCGCTGCTGCTCGCCCTGTACGGCGTAGCTCTGCGCGGAAGCGTGGTCGAACTGGCGCTCGCTGTCGCGGTGATGGAGGCCGGGGCGGTGATGGCGGCGGCGAAGTGGGCCCCGTCGGACCCGGTCAAAATCTGGATCGGGCTGTCGGGACTGGTCATGGCTGCGGCGGTGCTCGGCGTCAGCGTTCGCCAGCGCAGGGCGCTGCTGGCGTCGCTGAAAGAGCGCACCAGGCGGCTCGAATTCGAGCGTGACCAGCAGGGGCGCCTGGCGGCGGCTGCCGAGCGCAACCGGATTGCGCGCGAGATGCATGACGTGATCGCGCACAATCTCAGCGTGATGATCGCGCTGGCGGACGGCGCCAGCTATGCGCTGGAGACCTCCCCGCAACGGACGGCCGAGGCCGCGCAGCAGATCGCGGCGACCGGCCGCGAGGCGCTGCTCGAGATGCGCCGGCTGCTCGGGGTCCTGCGCGATGAGCAGGCGCCGGATCCGCGCCGGCCCCAGCCGGGGTCGAGCGACCTCGAGCGGCTTGCAGAGCGCGTCCGGGCTGCGGGGGTGCCGGTCGAGCTGGCGATCGAGGGCGACGCGCAGGCGCTGCCCGACGGGGTCCAGCTGGCGGTATTTCGCGTCGCCCAGGAGGCGCTGACCAACACGCTCAAGCATGCCGTCCGTCCGACCGACGCCGTCCTGCGACTGCGCTGCGGGACCGAGCTCGTCGAGCTCGAGGCGACCGACAGCGGCGCCCACCAGCTCCGCTCCCCGGCCGACGGCCGCGGCCTGCGTGGGATGCGCGAGCGCGCGCTCGCCTACGACGGCGAGCTCGAGGCGGGGCCGCGAGCGGAGGGTGGATGGCGCGTCTGCATGCGCCTGCGGCTGAATGGCGGCGCTCGATGACCATCAGGGTCCTGCTGGTCGACGACCAGGAGCTGATGCGGATGGGATTCCGGATGGTGATCGAGAGCCAGCCGGACCTCGCGATCGTGGGCGAGGCGGCGAACGGACAGGAGGCGATCGCGGCAGTTGGCGAGCTGGCCCCGGATGTCGCGCTGATGGACGTGCGGATGCCGGAGCTCGACGGGATCGAGGCGACACGCAGGATCGTGGGAGCGGACCGTCCGACTCGCGTGATCGTGCTGACCACGTTCGATCTCGACGAATACGCCTATGCCGCCCTCCGTGCGGGGGCAAGCGGGTTCCTGCTCAAG
Source organism: uncultured Solirubrobacterales bacterium (assembly GCA_963706765.1). Lineage (GTDB taxonomy): Bacteria > Actinomycetota > Thermoleophilia > Solirubrobacterales > Solirubrobacteraceae > Palsa-744. Next base: position 2,424,222 of record OY970168.1, read on the forward strand.
GACGCCCCGCCGGCAGACGTCCTCGCGGCGATCCGAGCGGTCGCCAGCGGCGATGCGGTGATCGCTCCCAGCGTGACGCGCAGGCTGCTGTCGAAGTTCGTCCAGCACCTGCCCGATCCCGCTTCGCAGCCGACGCCTGAGCACCCCGGCCTGCAGCTGCTGACCCCGCGCGAGCGCGAGGTCATGATCGAGGTCGCGCGCAGCCACTCCAACGCCGAGATCGCCGAGCGCCTGGTGCTGTCGGAGGCGACGGTAAAGACGCATGTCGGGCGGATACTCGCCAAGCTGTCGCTGCGCGACCGCGTCCAGATCGTCGTGTTCGCCTACGAGAACGGGCTGATACGCCCCGCCCTCGACGGCGGGACCGTCGACGAGCGGGCCTGAGTGCCAGAGCGTTGGGCGAAGTCGCGACTGAGCGGGCGGCGGGCGCTCAGCCGACGCCCTCGAGCAGATCGCAAGTCGATGCGAGCTCGAGCCCGCGCGCGAGGATCACGATCGTCTCGAGCCGCGGCGAGCGCTTGCAGCGCTCGAGCAGGCTGATCTCGGTGCGATGCAGGTCACAGATCTCGGCCAGCGCCTCCTGTGAAAGCCCGAGTCGTTCTCGATGGTGGCGCAGGTTCTCGGCGAACTGCTGGCGCACGGGCTCCACGATGCTCACTCCCCCAACTCTCTCGTCGCGCAGACGGAACGTCTACAGACGAGAGATTGCAAGACAACTAGGTTCCAGACAGGCGTCTGAGCAGGCGCCGGCGTAGGGCCCTCGGAGAGCGGCGATCGCGCAGCGACCTTAGCCTCGAAGGCGCTTGGAGACACACAGGTATCTTATGTACAACCGTGGCCGGGCGGGGCACTTGGACATTCCCGAGGATGCGTGCGCCAGGTCCACCGCTCCCGTATCGGGGCGGCTCGAGCGCCCACACGTGCGCGCTTGCCGGCGGGCGCTCGCGGACGGCGCTCGAACTGCGACGCGCTTTCAGCTGGCCAGCGAATGCACCTCGACGCCGGGCGTCACGGTCGTGACCGGCAGCCCCATCCCCGCGACCTTGCTCGGCAGGTCGAGTCGCAGCCAGCGCGACACTTTCGGCGCCAGCGTCGAGATGATGACCTCGTTGAAGCCTTGAATGTTGAGGGCGTCCTGTACCGCAGCGACGGGATCGGCATCGCCCACCAGCCCCGTCACGGGCCCCGCGGCGGCCTCTTCGAGCAGCGGCAGCGCGTGGTTGAGCACGATGTTGGCCTCGCCCACTTGCTGGTCCTCGGGATCGACGACCTTGTGCAGGCCATGGGCGGCGTTCGGCACCATCAGGGTGAAGGTGCAGGGCCCACGTTCGGCCCGCTCGCGCACGGCGTCGAGCAGCGGTTGCGTGGCCGCCGTCTTGTGTGCGACGACGAGCACTCGGGCAACTGTTTCGGAGGACTCCATGATGGGCTCCTTTCTTTGCCGATTCCAACGATCATCCCACCGAATCGACGCGAGCGCCAGGGGAAATCTGCTGATTGCGGACGGAGATCGCGTGGCCACTCATCGGGCCGATTTCCGTGCGGATGTCAAAACGTCCTCAAACGGACCTCGCCGCGGCGCGAGATCGCTCCCGGGCCGCGGCGAACACCCCGCCAGACCCGGCGCGCTTAGGGGAGGTCTGCGCGCGCCGAGTCCGGGTCCGTTGCCTCTACCTACTCACTTTTCTTTCGTCTTTTTCACTTTCGGCGTTACGTGTGCCTTCTTCACGGCTTTCAGCGTCGCCTCTTCGAACGAGCTGTTGAGGATCGCCGTGTTGCTGCCGGCTGCAGCCGGCAGTCCCGCGTCGAGGTCGACAACCTCATCGACGACTGCCGACAGCGGTTCGCCGCATCCGGACACTCCGGGCGCTGCGAACGCGTTGTCCACCAGCGACGCGCCCGTCAACGTCGCCAGATTCCCCGCTGAGTTCAGCGACAGCGTGCCCGGCGAGCCGCTGATCGGGGTGTTGGGTGATGGAGGATTGGTTGTGCCGGTGGTCAGATGCAGCACGATCGGTTCGGCGTTGGAGCCTATGTAGCATTCTTCGCCGAGCGCCGGGTTGCTGAGTTTGACCTTCAGCGGCATCGTGACAGCCGAGCCCGTGCGTTCGAACAGGTTGTACTCATTCACGAGCACGGGTCCCGTCAGTTCGGTTGTGGCGGTCACTTCGCCGCCCAGGCCTTCGATCCCGACGAGCCCGCCGGGGACGGTCAGCGGCGTTTTCGAGAGCGTGTTGCCGTCGGTCGGGGGGATCAGTTCTTCTGAGCCTTCTCGCAGCCCGCCCTGAAGCGTGATCGGCTTGTTGATCGTGACCGTCTTGCTGCCGACCTTGAATTCTCCGCTCGTGGTCTGAGCCACGACGCAGTCGGTGATCTTCGGGACCGTCTTGATGGGGCAGTCCGCGAACGCAGCGAATTCAGGATTCGGTTCCTGTTTGGCAAGCGCTGGAGCTGCGCCGCAGAGCACCCAGGCGACGGTTCCCATTGCCAGCGCAATCGGCAACCACCTGCGAGCGCCTGCCCTGCGTGGACGAGCCTTCTCGATCGTGCTTGTCATTCCACGAACTCTCCCTCTTCGTATCGCATCACGCACATCCTCGTGCGTCAGACGGGTGGCTCAGCGCGGACGCACGAGCCCACTCGACCTCGACGCGAGATGTCTTTACCCGGGGCCAGGCGAGTTGAAACGCAAACCCCATCGAGCACGCGGACTGGAGGCTCGACCTTCAGCCGATCCGGTGCTTCTCGCGGACGGGCGTCGCTCGTGAATGCACCGCCCACGCCCACTGCATGTTGCGCGTGAAGCGACCACCGGGATGTTCCTGGACGCGAGCACCGACGGCGTGCATCCGTTCGCGGGCCATGTATCTGCTGTACGCGGACGAGTCCGGAGACCTCTCCGATCCGACTACAAACGTGTTCGTGGTCGGCGCCATCGCCGTCCACGAGGAAGCTGTGCGTCCGCTTGCGGGCGAGATCAACACGACTATCAGCCGGTATCTCGGCCAGAAGACCGGCAAAGAAGTCGAGCTTCACGGCGCCCCGATGCGTGGAGCGCGTGGTCGTTGGAAGAAAGTCCGGGCCGCTAAGCGACGTGGCCTGTACCACGCCGTGCTCAAGAAAGTCTGCTCCTGGAAACATTCCGAGACGACATCGGAGATCGAGGCCTTCGTTGTCGTTATCGACCGCAACCACTCGCAGTCTCCCACCGAGACCGCCTACGGAGAGTTGCTGTACATGTTCGATGAGTTCCTTCGCGACGGTCGCAGGGCAGGACGGATGCACAACGGCGTGCTGATTGCGGATCGCAGCCGTTACGAGCGGACCCTGGAGGCCTGGGTCGAGATCGCGCGCAGCCGCTTCAAGCGGCCACGCCACGCGGGGTCGCTCCCGCCTGCACGTACGTGATGAGTTCGTATCCCCAATACGGCCGACCTTTGTCGTTCGTGGTCGGCGCGAAGAGGTCGGCGCCCAGGTCGTGGCGGTCCGTGATCTCCATCCAGAAGCGCTGGTTAGGATCGGCTGCCCACCACTCGTCGATCGCCACGTCTCGCATCGTGCCCTGGGGTGCCGACATTGTCACGATCCGGTTGTCAGCCCTGGGGCAGCGCCTTCGCCTTCGCGCGAAAGCACAAGCCGGGGGCGGCGCCCTCTTCGCGCCCGCTCATCGTCGTGGATGTCGCGCAAAGGCTGGCGGCCGCGGTGGTAGCGACGTTGGTCGCGACGATCGCCCAACCTGAGGTCTGTGTTCCTCGAGCCGCAGGTGCTATCCGGCGGCCCGGTGACCGCCAGGGCCGTCCTTCAGGCCACTGTGGCGGCTATCTGGTGCCGGTGGAGCTTCAGTAGGTTGTGGGTGGCGGTGATCAGCCGCCACTCCGAGCGTGCGGCGGATCTGCCTCGTCGCTGAAACTGATTGATGCGCCGGTTGTGCTTGGTCTGCGCGAACACCGGCTCGACCATCGCCTTGCGTCTTCGGTAGAGGCCGCCGGCGAAGTCGGTCTGAAGCGTCTCTCGCATCGAGGTGTAGCGCCCGCCATCCCACCCCCGCCGCGGCGTGTCGCGCTTGCCGGCGTCGGGCGGGATCAGCACCTGGACATGCTCGTTGGCGACCACGTTGTCCATCTGCTGCTCGTTCCAATAACCCGAGTCGGCAACTGCGACTCCCGGGGTCTCCGTCACACCAATCGCCTCGAGCTCGCGCTTCGTGGCTTTGACCATCGGCTCGAGGTGACCGAAGTCAGGAGAGCTCGCGGTCACCTCGGCGGCAACCACGATCTGAAACTCGTTCACTACCGCCTGAGCGTTGTAGCCCTGCGTGTAGCTGCGCGGGGTCTTCACGTTGCGCGAGTCAAGATCGGTCGTGTTGATCCTCCCAGCAGGGGTCTCGGGCGGCTCACATGGCTTTGCTGGGCGACCGAGTCGCCGGCCCTGGGTGTCCCGTCCGTGCGCGCGGTAGTGCTCATAGGCCTCGTTGGCGTACCGCTCGACTTCGAGGTCTTGCTGAAGGCGTCGCTCTGCCTCGAGCAGCCGCTCGGCGCGTGAGCGGGGGATTGGCTTTGCCTGTCGACGGCGGTGCTCATCGAGCTGGCGGCGAGCCTCGCGCAGCCACGCGTCGCGGCCGTCCTTGCGGGCGACGATCACCTCGGCATCGAGCTCGATCTCAACCGCGGGAGCTACCGGCTCAGCAGCCGCCGCGGTCTCCGCGCTCTCGTTCTCGGCGCGCTCTGCCTCGAGCTTCTGCTTTGCCTCCTTCAGAGCGGCTCGGCGCCCCTCGCTGGTGCGCAGGTGCTCGGGCAGCTCATCGCCACGCGCATCCCCGTAGAGATCATCCTCGGCCGCGTCGATGTCACCGGCCTCCTTGAGGATCTCCTTTGCGATCTGCTCGTAGTCGAGGTTCGAGTGGTGCGAGGCGTTTGCATGCACCTTCGTCCCGTCGATCGCGATCACCCCGACCTTCACGAGGCCCGCCTGCTTGCACAGCGAGAGCACAGAGCTGAACAGCTTCCCCAGCGCGTCCTCATGGCGGGCCCGGAACCTCGCGATCGTCGCGTGATCGGGCTTCTGCTGGGCGGCGATCACCCGGTAGGCGACATCCTCCACGCACTTGCGCTCGATCCCTCGCGAGGAGCGCTCGCCCCTCGCATAGGCGTAGAGCAGAAGCGACACCATCATCGACGGCTCGAACGCCGCCCGGCCCCACCCGTCCTTGCGGTAGGAGCCGTAGAACGCCGACAGATCCATCTGCTCGACCGAGCCCAAGAGGAACCACGCCAGGTGGTCCTCCGGCAGCCAATCACGCGGGTCTGGGGACATCAAGAACGGCTGCTCACGATCGCACGCCAAGAAGTTCATAGCCATGCCTGAAGTGTCTTAATCTGCTCGGACGACTCCCCGGTTTGTGCGACACCCACCGTCCCGAGCGAGCGTGAGCCCAGCCCTCGGTCGGACGCTCGCTCGTCCCGCGAACGCAGCAGCGCGGGGTCCTCTGCGTGAGGTCTTTGCATCGGTGAGTGCCGCATCTACAGGGCGACGATGGGCGCGTCAATCGCGGTTACCGCGGCCGTAGGGCAGCGTCGTTGATTTGCAGGCCTGGAACTCGTCGAGTACCCGCACGGCGGGCCCGTGCGTTTCACGGGCCCGCCTTCAGGTTGGTGTCGCGGCGTTGCCGGCGCCTGCAGAAGCGCCTACGCCCTAGCGAGCTCGTGCTCCGAGGCATCGATGACACCGGCTCGGTTCTTGTGTGAACGCTCATAGGAGCGCACACGCTTGATGCGGTCCTCGTCGCCCTCGTCCAGCACGGCGCGGATCTCGTTTACGCTGAGCTCGTCATAACCCGGCCACGGCTCGTCGCCACGCAGGCTCGTGATCCGGCTGAGGATGGTCGTGCGGTTTTCATTCTTGCGCTCGTAGGAATCGATCTTCGCGAGGTCGACCTGCGAGAGCTGTGCGAGCTTTTCGACAACCTCCGCAGCGGTGAGCTTCCCGTAGCCCGTGATTGCCAGGTCGCCTTCGGAGGCCAGTGCGCCCTTGACCTGACCCTCGGCCTGCGCCACTCCGGGCACCTTGCGTGCTTTGCGGGCGGTGCGCTTTGCACTCGATGTCGCGTCACGAGCAGTCCCCTTCACGCCTTCCGACGCCGAGCGGGCCGCGTCGGCAGCACCTGTCTTGCTGATGTCGTATGAAGGGTTCCCGTGGATCTCTGAGCGCACCACGGCCTCGGTCAGCTTCGGGATCTCCCTCAAGATCCGGTCGAGCATCTTCTGCTCATCGGCCCGGATAGAGTCGGCAAGGGCCTGTGTGGCCTCATCGCCGACAGAGCTCGCCAGACGCTCGAGGGCGGTGTAGGTGGCGATCTCCAAGGCCTCGGTCGCACACGCGTCCTTGGCGTTCTTGAGGACTTTCTCCTCTCCTCCGGTGCCGCGGACGAGGTCGAGGGGCATCTTTCCCAGGGCCAGTCCCTGCCCAACGACGCTCTGGACGAGCCCAACGCCGGCTTGTATCGGGCTGCTGCCCTGTCCGAGTTCGTCTATACGGCGCTGCACGCGAGTTGCGTGCTCGCGCGTCTCGCGCAGGTGGGATTCGAGACCGTCGCGATAGCTCCCGCCCGGGGTCATCGCAATCTGCGACTGCAGCACGGTGACGAGTGACTGCTCCATGGCGTACGCCTCACGCAGGTACTGCACGATCTTCTGTTCAGCCTTGTCCATTGGTCTCCAGCTTTCTGTAGTCAGTGTGTAGTGACGTGCACACGTGCACGAGCGCTCGGTCAGTCAGTGCGCTCATTGATCGCCAGCGCCTCGTCTTGGCCGCTGTCGCTCGCATCCGGGTCGATCGCACGCGCCTGCGCGTGCTGATCGCGGGCAGACTCGGTCAGATACTCAGCCTCAACCGCCCGACGCTCCGCGGCCGCACGTCCCTGCCTCGCCTGAGCGGCGCGTTCCTCGGCTTCAGCCTCAGCACGCTTGGCTTCGGCGGCCTGCTCATCGGCCGAGGCGCGCGCGGTTTCGGCTTGGATCGAACGGCTTCTGGCCTCCTGGCGAAGCTCGCCCGCCTGCTCACGACGACGTTCGTCACGCCTGCGGCTCGCGGCGCTAGCGACGAGGGCGATGAGCAGTAGCACCACCACCGCGCCAACAGCAATTCCGATGATCGTTCCGGTGCTCACGGTTTCCTCCTGTAGCTAGCTTTTTGTTTGGGTTCCGCGCGACCAATGCGTGATGGAGTTGGAGCGTCCATGGCTACCCGCGCTCGTTGCTTCGGTTGTGTCCCTTTACCTCTCGGCGACCCGGTCTACGGCTTTCTTCAGCGACCCCTCCGCCTGGTCGGCGCGTCCCTCGTTCTTCAGGCCCCGATCTCCGGTCAAGGTGCCGGCAGCCTCCTTGACGCGTCCCTTCGCTTGATCGATGTTCTTGTCGGTCATAGTCCCTCCTGGTTTGAGTTGTTGCCGTCGCTGCAACGTGATCTATCTGCCCGTCGGCGCACTGATTCGTGGTCGCTACTCAGGTGCGCTCATCGCGGCGGCGTGCCCGGCCCTCCCCCTGCGGCGCAGCCGCAGGGGGAGTCACTACGACGCTAGAGGCGCCGTTCTTCGTAAGGTCCGCCGACTACTCGCCGTCGAGCGGTGGCGGTATTGAACAGCGACAGCGCCACACCGACGATGCCGGCGATGATGAGGATCAGGCCGATCGTTGGCCGCGACACGCCCGACACGTGAAATGTGACGGCGTAGCGGATGATCGCGCCGACGGCGATGAGGAAAATCGATGTTCCGAGGGTCATAGCTAGACCCGCCCACCTCTGCGATAGCCGAATCCGCCGCCCGTGAAGAAGACCACGAGGGCTACCAGCAGCAGCAGCCAAAGCAACGGGCTTACTCCGATTCCGCCCGCGACGGCTGCGATTACAAGGACAATCAAAAGCAGCTCTATGAGCCCCATACGACCACCCTTTCCGTTGGATGCTCCTCAGCACGATGCGAGGAGAGAGAACACTCTTTCTATCACAGAGAGAACGATCTTTCTAGTGCTAGGCTTCCAGGATGCTCGAGACCCGCCAAGAAGCGGCTGAGACGGGGCACAGCGCTCGCGAGCGGATTCTGGATGCCGCCTACGAGCTGTTCTCGCGACGCGGCATCCAAGCAGTTGGGGTCAACGAGGTGACTGAGCGCGCGGGCGTCGCGACCGCGACGCTGTACCGGCACTTCCCCTCCAAGGACGAGCTCGTGCTCGCGTTCCTCGACCTCCGCGAACAGCGCTGGACCAAAGACCTCATTGAGGCCGAGGCCATCCGTCGCGGCTCGAACCCCGAGGAGCGACTACTCGCCATCTTCGATGTACTCGACGAGTGGTTCCATCGCGACGACTTCGAGGCGGGCTCGTTCATCAAGGTACTGCTCGAACTCGGCCCTAAGCATCCCGCAGGCGGCGCCAGCGTTCTGCATCTCGAGCAGCTCCGCGCCATCGTACGCCGCTTAGCCGAGGAAGCCGGCCTGCGCGACACCGAGTCGTTCGCGCGCTCGTGGCACATCCTCATGGAGGGCTCGATCGTCGTAGCAGCCGAGGGTGACGTCGAGGCCGCGCGGCGCGCCAAGGCTATGGCGCGGCTTCTCATCGATCAGTACCGATAGCTGCTGTCCCCGCTCATATGGAATGATCCGGAAGTGGATGATCAACGCAAGCGCCGTATGGCGCAGAACGAGGCCTTGGCAAGGCGCATAAACGACAGGATCGAGTATCAGCGTCCACGCAACGGAGAGTCCGCCGACACCTTCATATGCGAGTGCATCCGCGTGGATTGCGGTGGGGTGTTGGACCTCTCGAGCGGGGAGTACGCACGCGTGCGATCCCATCCGCGCCGGTTCGTCGTGCTCCCAGGGCATGAGGAACCGGCCGTCGAGTCGACTGTCGAGGTCTACGCCGGTTATGTCGTGGTCGAAAAGCGCGGCGAGGCGGGGCGGATCGCGGAAGCCGAGGCGGGCGGCTAGCCACAGCTCGCCCTCGCGGCATGCGAGAGTGCCGGGCTGGCGGAGCGGGCACCGATCGCCGCTCAGGACGGACGGCCCAGGAGTGTTGGGCCCTAAACGACACGCCTCGTCTCCCCGGAAACCGCATGTTGACGGCGGGCCGTCACGCCGATCAGGCAGTCTCGCGGGCCCTCTCGAGGCCGTCGAGGATCAGGTCGAGCCCGTACTCGAACTCGTTGGCGTAGTCGTAGCCGGGCTGCAGGATGTGCTCGACCCCAGTTCGGAGAGATGAGGGTACTCGCCGGGCGAGAAGTTCGCCATGATCGATTGCGCCACCTCCGCTGTCGCTTGCGGGGTGTCGAACGGCAGGCTTGGCTCTTGTAGCGCGAAGCCATAGATGTAGCTGTCCAGGGCGGAATACGCGTGGGCGGTCAACTCGATCGAGAAGCCGGCGTCGCGAAGCTTTCCAATCACGGCGTCGTGGTGGCTTAGCGTTGCCGGACCCACTCCACAAGGCGCTGCGGGAGGTGCTGGACCTGAAGCAGGACCGGCTCGAGGAGCTCAGCCACCTGCTGGACCGTTCCTCACTCACCGCGCTCATCGAAACGTCAAAGGCAATCGCTGACCGGCTGGAGTTCTTGCGCGGGCTGGAATCGCTGGTGCTCGACCCCGACCTCTCCAAGGTCGTCAAGGAGCGCTCCCAGCTCCACCGCATACTCGCCGGCGAGACCTGGGTCTTCGGCGAGGAGTTCGCGCTCGCCGCCGACGACGAGACGCTTACGACAGTGCTCAAGCGCCACGTGGAGATCCTCGGCCGTGAGGAGCTCGCGCTCGACGAGGTGCTCGACCACGAGGGGAAGCGGCGCATCGTGGACCTTATGCTCTCGCGGTCGCTGGAACAGAACCGGAACAGGCGGGAGCACCTCGTAATCGAGCTGAAGGCGCCGAACGTCCCAATCGGGCCGGAGCAGGCGAGCCAGATCGAAAACTACGCAACCGCCGGCTCCCAGGACGCGAGGTTCAATACGGTGGACGTGGAATGGGACTTCTACGTGATCTCCACCGAGGTCCGCGGCGCTCCGGCAGTCCGAGAACGCGCCGTACGGCCAGCTCATGAACGCGAAGGGCGTGCGGGTCTGGGTCTACACGTGGGCCGAGATCATCCAGGACGCCGCGCACCGGCTGAAGTTCGTCCAGCAACAGCTCGACTACCAGCCCGACGAGGACCAGGCGTTCGCGTACCTGCGCAAGACCCACGCCAAGTACCTCCCCGAGGAGGTTGCGGACGAGCCTTCCGCTGGCGCCGCTGAGCAGTCAGCGGGATAACTGCCTCGGAAGCGCCGTCTGAGGGTCGTGGACCACGACGTAGCGCTGCTCCTCGTACGAGTACTCCCAGACAACATCCCGCGGCCCGCGGAAGAACACGTCCGGCAGCGGAACGGCGTCCGCGCCGCCGGGGATGAAGGTGTGCGCGAACAGGTAGCCGCCGTCCGGCTCGGTCTGGCGGCCGGCGAGGATCGTCTGGATGCGTTCATCGTGTGTTTGGTCGCGTGAATGCTCGGCAAGCTGGTCGTAGAAGTCGCGTGCGTGAAGTCGTTCGTGGAGCACGACGACGGCGGTGATGTACGCGTGGTCGCGGCGCAGCTCGCCATTCCTGCCCACGGTGTGAACGGGCGACGCGCTCGTCGTCACCGGCACGCGGACGATCGGGTCGCCCTCGATCGCCCACAACATCTCTCGTTCTCCCATGATCACGGGGGCGTTGTGCGGATTCGTCAGCACCACGACGAGCGGATGCCCGAGCTCCTTCACGGCCTTGAGCTGGGGAGCGGCGTCGTGGATCTTCGCGCGGATCGGCTTCAAGAGGTCCTGCATGGAGCCGGGGATCACGGATTGCGTCGTCGGCGCGAACTCCTTGACCTCGCACAAGCACCTGGAGCCGCCGATCTCGACTGGGTAGTCGATCCTCCTTCCCGCGCCGAGATCGGGCTCGTGCTGCGGGATGACGACGCCACTCCCCGCGAGGTAGCGCTCAAACAGCAGGTCGCCGTCGCTTCTTTGGCCCATTTAGCAAGCGTAGTGGCGTCCGCGGCAGGGTTGTCATCGGCGCGGCGGCCAACCTTTCCGCGCGCTGGGCCGCGGGTATGATCGGCGCGCCGATGAAGCCGGACACGCATACCGTCCAGGAGCTCTTCGAGCGCGATGTGCGCTACATCGTGCCGCTCTACCAGCGGCCGTACGTCTGGGACGAAGAGCACCAGTGGGCGCCGCTCTGGGACGACGTGAGCGCGTTGCTTCAGCACCAAGAAAACGGCGACGCCTCAGGGCTGTGGTCGCACTTCCTCGGCGCGATCGTGTTGGACCAGGAGCAGACGGTTCCGGGGCAGATCCCGCGCTACACGGTGATTGACGGCCAGCAGCGCTTGACGACGCTCCAGCTGCTGCTCGCCGCAGCGACGAAGGAGCTGGACGCTGTGGGCGCGGCCGATGACGCAGAATGGCTTCGAGAGCTCGCAATGAACAATCGGCGCAAGGCCGAGGGCGTGGAGCGGCTGAAGGTGTGGCCGACGAACTCGAACCGCGCGGCGTTCCAAGCGGTGATGTCACCCGATGGCCTACCCGACGGCCATGTGAATGATCCAGGCAACCTGATCGATGAGACGTTCGACTACTTCTGCGAGCGCACGGCCGAATACCTGACGGGCTCCGATGAGGACGGCGTGCCGACGGCCGAGGCCGCTACGGATAGCGGCGGCGCGGAGAGCGAGGCGGCGGAGGGACTGGTCGCCGAGCGAGCGAAGCGTCTGCGGATCACGCTCTGCGACCCGTTGAAGGTGGTCTCGATCACGCTCGAGGCCGACGACAACCCGCAGGTGATCTTTGAGACGCTGAACGCGCGCGGCACGCCGCTGCTCGCGCTCGACCTCGTCAAGAACTCCATCTTCCATCTGGCCGCCAGGCAGGAGCGGGATACCGACCGGCTGTACGAAGAGGTCTGGGCCCCACAGCTCGACGATGACTACTGGCGCCAGGCACGCCGACAGGGTCGCCTGAACCGCCCGATCGGCGAGCTCTTCCTGGTGCATTGGCTGACAATGAGCTTGGAGAAAGTCATCCCAGCGACGGAGCTGTTCTCCACCTTCCGCACGCGCATCCTGTCCGCCGAGACCGACGCCGAAGCGCTGATCAAGGAACTGTGCGCTGATGCTGCGGTCATGCGCTCGTTCGACTCGTCTGAGCCGAGGTCGCCCGAGGCCGAGTTCTTCAACCGGATGGCGGCGTTGGACGCCGGCACCATGCTGCCGGTCGTCCTGCTGCTCTTCCGATCGCCCGAGGTCAGCACCGCGCGCCGGCATCGCGCGCTGCGCATTCTTGAGAGCTGGTTGGCTCGCCGCGTCCTCATGCGGCTGACGGCCAAGAACTACAACCAGCTCGCGCCCCGACTCGTGGCGAGGATGAAGACCGACCTCGAGCACGCCGATGACGCGCTACTCGCGGGGCTGTCCGGCGGCGAGGGCGAGATCAGCCGATGGCCCGACGACAACGAGTTCATCGAGTTCCTGCGCAGCGCAAGCCTTTACGGAACGGTCTCCCAGCCTCGTCTGGTGATGGCGCTCGCGGCGGTAGAGGCGAGCCTGTACTCCAACATGACCGACGTTCCCGAGCTTGCCACGGCGCTCTCGGTGGAGCACCTGATGCCGCAGACCTGGGACACGTACTGGCCGCTCGTGGACTCGGACGGTGCCGAGCTGAGCGACGAGGCGCTCGAGGAGGCGTCGGCCGAGCGGTGGAAGCGGATTAGTCGCTTGGGCAACCTCACGATCGTCACGAGCCCGCTGAACTCAGGACTCTCCAACGGCGCGTGGCCGCACAAGAAGAAGGCGTTGAACGCTGAGAGCAAGCTGCTCCTCAACGCGCGCCTCGTCGATGAAGAGACGTGGGACGAGGCGGCGATCGATGCGCGCGGCGCGTGGCTCGCAGGTGTGCTCGCGAAGACCTGGCCAGGTCCCGCAGCTGAGAACTGGCAAAGCTAGCCCTCGGCACCGCGGGTCGCCCGGCCGACGTGTGGACGCGACGCGCGAGTGGCCGGGACCGGCAGGTAGCTGGGCCCGTACATTGGTGGCATGGAGGTCGCGTTCGAAGACCTGTTCGATGTCGAGAAGCGCCCGGGTGCCGGTGTCGGGCTCTGGACGCGGGCGGTCGAGATGCAGCTTGAGCGAGTCCGCGATGCCAACTACCGCCACCGGCTGCACCACAGCGCCAACGAGCAAGAGCAGCGGGACGATCCGGACGCTGAGCGCCGCCTGCACGCCGACGTGTACTTCCTCGCGCTCGCGATCAGGCGTGTAGTGCTGTTCCACGACGTGTTCGCAAGGCAGGTCGACGATGATCGCCTGCGCCGTGCGCGCGCGAAGTTCGACACTGCCGCACCGAAGGCCAAGGAGCTTCGCGACTTCTACGAGCACCTCGACGAGTACCTGCTCGACAGTCCGGCCAAGCACGTCAAGTTCCCGGGCCGCGCGGCTCCTGTACTTGTATGCCGCTGGGACTGCGACAACGTGATCGTGCGCTTCGGCGAGCGCGAGATCGACGTGACGATCGCGGCGCTCGCCGCGATCGAGCTCGGCCGCGAGAGCGAGGCGCTCTGGAACGAGCATCTCGAGCGGATCAAGCGCGAGAGCCCAAGCCCGGACCCACCGCCGGCCGACGACGGGATCGCCCGGGTGCTGGCGGTTACGATGGGCGTGTCCACGATCATCGGCGGCCAGGACGAGGGGCGCGTGCAGCACACCGGCACCCTGCTGGGCGTCGAGGTGCGAGAGGCCAATTCGACCGACGCCTGATCCGAGCTTTGCCAGGATGGTCACCTGAGACCCGGCACGCGGCGGCTCGGGCTAGCTCTCGCCGGTGGGGAACGGAAAACGGCTCCAAGCAGCGTCGAGAATCGGGTTCTTGGAGGTCGCGAGGTCGGGGAGCGCGTTCTCGAGGTTCCAGGTGCGGCGGTCGGGGTCTTCGAGGACCCTGGTGAGAGGCTCAGGTCCGTCGACCGTGCGAAGGACATCGACGAGCCGCTCGAGCGCTCGCACCGAGGAGACGCTCGTTGGGATCGTGGGCTGCGGCAGGAACTCCGCGATGAATGGGCTGTTCGCCACCCAGTAGGGCTCGAGCGTCACGATGAGCGCGATCCGAGGACGGTCGGTTGGAACCTCAGCGAACCCTGGGTGTCCGTCCGCGAGCAGCTCGTGGGTTCGTGTCACTTGCTTGTACGCCTTCCCGAGCGAGCGGTCGATGTCCTGCTTGAGCTTGTTGCCCCCCATCCGTGCGAGCTGACTCATGCGTGTGGACTTCACCTCGACGAGCACGACAAGCTCGTCGAAGACGAGAAACCAGTCCACGGACAACTGGTCGGCGTCGTAGCGGATCTCCGGTAGCACGGTCGCGTTCGGGATCAGGCGCAGCTGCCGCCCGACATAGTCCTGAAACACCAGGCCGATGTCGCGGGTAAACGCGTTGGCCTGCTCGGTATCGAGCCTCGACGGCCGCGTAATAGAGCGCGGCCGGAGAGAGGCGCTGGAAGACGAAGTGTGGCTGGGGGGCGATGTGGCGACCGTCCGGGAGCGTCACAAACGGGCGGCTGACGAGCGGATTGAACTCGTGGTGGCGCAGGCGGAGATCCGGCTGCTCCGCGTTCCGTGCTGCCACGCGGATCTGCTCGAAATCCGCGAGAAACTGCTGCTCGAAGACCTGCCGCACTGCGTCGATCGGGAAATGCGGGTCGATCGCGTGTGGCCCTTCGCGTAGCGCGGGCCACTCTGGGTCAAAGAATCCCGTGTTCGCCTGGGTGCTTGTAGCGAGCACGAATCCGGCTACGACGAACTGCTCAAGCGAGCAGCCGATCACGCGCTCGATGAGCGCGCGGTCCAGGATCTCGGTCGCGAGCTCGTCGATCGTCTCGAACAGCGCCCCCAGGCGGCTGATCTCCTCGAAACGAGATTGCTGGTAGGAGAACTGCTCATAGGAGGTGCGCACCAGGAATGCACCGACCGTCTCGCTCCTGTCAGCAGGCGCGTGCGCGAGCGGCGTGTCGAGTGCGTTGTAGACCTGACAGATCTCGATCACGTCCCTGTCGCTGACGCCGGACTTGCGGTGCTCGTTGCCGGCGACAATGCTTGCCTTCGCAGCGGCGGCGATCGCCCACGGCAGCCGCACCCGGTCAGCCGTCCACGCGCTCTGCTCGAACAGCTGGACCGAGCTGACGGGCAAGGCATTCGCCTGGGCGCTCATCTTCGCTGGCGGAGCCGCTCTCATAGGCCCCGCTGCACAGGCCGGCATGATCGGAGTCGGTGTCTTTGTCCTGGCCGCAGTCGCGCTCGCGGGGCGCCAGATACCGTCGGATCGGATCAACGGGCGCCGGGTCAACGTCCTGTGGGGACTTGAAGGAACCCGGCCCGGCACGGTTGTTCGCTGGATCAACATGGCGCGCGGCAGAACCGCGCAGGTCCTCCTCGACGGCGAGACGAAGCCGATCCTCGTTCCCCTCGGCAGCCTGGAGTTTCCTTGGTACGAGCGAGTTAGGCATTACCTCCCCGTGCGGATCACGTGGCGCTCAGCTCCCGAATAGCCCGCGGCAGGCCGATGCGCTTCGGCACCCTCCCGAAAAGCGGCCGCTTGCCGGCGGTCGCATTGTCGTGTGGCTGACCGCCGTGGAGGCGGGATGGAATGGGCGCGTAAGCCAGGTGGGCGCCGACGCGTTACGCGGCCGGCGCGATGAGCCGCCTGGACTCGGCTTGCTACCCCTGCCAGGCCCTTCTTGCTATCCGTTTGCTACCCACGCCCGCGCTGCGGGGTTTCGCACGGGTTCGCGGTTGTGCGCAGCGATGCGCCCGAAAACCCGGGCTGGGAGCCAGATCTTGCGCGATCCTGCGCGCGTGCTCGCGTCCGGTGTTTCAGTGGCGGGGGCAGGATTCGAACCTGCGAAGGCTGAGCCGCGAGATTTACAGTCTCGTCCCTTTGACCGCTCGGGAACCCCGCCGGGAGCGAGCAGGATACCGACTGCCCTGGCAGCGACCACGGCCCACAAACGCCCGCCCGCGGGCAGCGAGCCGCCGCCGAACACGGATGGCGGCTCGGCGCGAGGAACGCTCAGCTGGCCTCGCGCAGCGGCTGGGCGTCGGGCAGCGACTGCAGCTTTTTCAGCGTCCGGCTCTCGATCTGGCGGACGCGCTCGCGGGTGATGTTGAACGCGCGACCGACCTCCTCGAGCGTACGTTGGCGGCCGCCGGAGATGCCATAGCGCATCTCGATCACCTCGCGCTCGCGGCGCGGGAGCGCGGCGAGCATGCGGGCTATGCATTCGCGGCGCAGCGCCTCGGAGGCGATCTCGAACGGCGATTCGGCGGCGTCGTCGACGACGAAGTCAGCGAGCGCCGAGTCGTCCTCCTCGCCGACTGGCTTCTCGAGCGAGATCGGCTGCTGGGCCATCCGCATCAGCTCGTTGACCTCGCGCGCTGAGCACTTCAGCTCGTGCGCGATCTCAGCGTGGGTCGGCTCACGACCGAGACGCTGGATCAGCGCTCGCTCGGTGTGCAGCGTCTTGTTGAGGCGCTCCACCATGTGCACGGGGATCCGGATCGTGCGCCCCTTGTCGGCGATCGCGCGCGTGACAGCCTGCCTGATCCACCAGGTGGCGTAGGTGGAGAACTTGTATCCCTTGCGATAGTCGAACTTCTCCACCGCGCGAATCAGTCCCAGCGACCCCTCCTGGATCAGGTCGAGGAATGTCAGCCCGCGGCCCACGTAGCCCTTGGCGATCGACACCACCAGGCGGAGGTTCGCCTCGACCATGTGCTGCTTTGCGGACACGTCTCCGCGTTCGATCCGCTTGGCGAGGCACACCTCCTCCTCGGCGCTCAGCAATGGCACGCGCCCGATCGCGCTCAGGTACAGCCGCAGCGAGTCGAGGCTCGGCTCGACCGCGAGGTCGACGTCCTCGCGCTGCATTCGGTCGGTCCGCCCTCCCTCGCGCGTTCGGGGCGACCTGCGGCGCGCCCGCATGCGCAGGCGTGCCGGCATCTCGGGCAGCGGTTCGTGCTCGCTCGCGTCCGAATCGTCCGCGGCGATCAAGATCTCAGCGTTCTCGTTCAACTTCCGACCCCCAGCATCCTTGGCGTGACCCGTCGGGACGAGGCGCCCCGACCCCCGATTCCCTGCTACTGGCCTCCTCTGCTCTCGCTGGCCGACTGCCGCGAATTGATACCAGAATAGCCGGCTGCCGAGGCCACGGCGCTAGGCTTGGCGCTGATGCAGGCGAGCACTCGCGAGACATTGTCGCTGCCTGGAGCGGACGCGCCGGGGTCGGATGTGCAGGCACGCGCCCCAGCGGTGCCCGTGGGCCTCTCGCGCGTCGGCGTGACGGGCGTCGAGAAGGTGGTGCGGATACGCGACGAGCTGTTCTTCGCGCGGCTGCAGTGCTTCGTGGATCTGAGCTCCGCGCAGAAGGGGGCGCATATGTCGCGCTTCGAGGAGGTCATCAACGAGGCGATCAGCGAGGTCGTGCTCAGCGAGTCTCCATTTCGCGCCGAGACGCTCGCGCAGCACATCGCGGAGCTGGTCCGCGCGCGTCAGGACGCGCGACGCGCCGAAGTGACGATCGAGGCGCGCTACCCCGAGCACAAGCCCGCCCCGGTCTCGGGCGTGGGCACGCAGGAGATCTACACGCTCCACGGACGCGCGGTCGCGTTCGAGCACGGCACCCGTCGCGTCGTGGGGGTCTCGGCGACCGGTATGACGGCCTGTCCGTGCGCCCAGGAGCTCGTCTCGGGCCACGCTGCGCAGCGTCTGCGCGAGGACGGCTTCTCGGCGGGCGAGATCGAGCGAATCCTCGCGCGAGTGCCGCTGGCGACTCACAATCAGCGTGGTCTCGGCACGCTCCACGTGGGCTGCATCGAGGAATGCGACGCCGAGATCGACGCTAGCGCGCTGCTCGAGATCGTCGAGTCGAGCATGTCCTCGGAGATATACGAGCTGATGAAGCGCTCAGACGAGGTCGCGGTGGTCGAGAAGGCGCACTCGCGCCCGCGCTTCGTCGAGGACTGCGTGCGCGAGATGGTCGCAGGCGTCGTCGAGCGCTTCCCCGAGCTCGAGGGCTCGAGCTTCATCGCGGCGCGCCAGGAGAACCTCGAGACGATCCACCAGCACAACGTCCTCGCCGAACGGCACGGGTTGATGAGTGAGCTGCGCCACGAGATCGGCGTCGGCACGCTGGCGCCCCACCACACGACGCTCGACGAGTGGCTCGCCGCGGGCGCGGCGCGCGGGTCCGCCTGAGCGCTCGCGCGAGGCGCCTGCGCGCTCAGCTGCCGGCCTCGGCCCGTGCTTGGGCCTGTGCCATGCGCCGGCGCAGCCCGAAGAAGTAGTCGAGCCCGGAGACGACAGTCACGAACACGGTCAGATAGAGCAGCGCAGATACCCAGGCGGGCTGGCCGTGCACTGCGATCAGCGCGAGGATCGCGGCGATCTGCAGGCATGTCTTGAGCTTGCCGAGCGGGCCCGCAGCCATCACGACGCCGGCCTGGGTGGCGCCCAGGCGCAGGACGGTGACGGCGAGCTCGCGGGTGATGATCACCATCGCCACCCACGCTTCCAGCCGGTTGAGCGACACCAGCGCCACGAGCGCAGCGACGATCAGGAGCTTGTCTGCGAGCGGGTCCATCAGCTTGCCGAAGGTCGTGATGCTCTGACGGGACCGCGCGAGGTAGCCGTCGAGGAAGTCCGTCAGGGAGGCCAGCGCGAAGACCACCGCCGCGAGCACGTCGCCGCCGGGAGTGTTGCCGAGCAGCGCCACGACGAGCACGGGCACGAGCATGATGCGCAGCACCGTCAACACGTTCGGGAGGTTCAGCGGGAACATGACCGCTGCCATTATGGAGCGCCTCTCGATTCCACGGCGAGGAGAAGCTCAGATGAACAGACGCATGCTCGGAGCGCAGGGCCCGGAGGTATCAGCGATCGGACTGGGCTGCATGGGCATGTCCGCCTTCTACGGCGCCGTCGATGAGTCGGAGGCTCGTGCCACGATCGCGCGGGCGCTCGAGCTGGGGTGCAACTTCCTCGACACCTCCGACATGTATGGGCCCTACACCAACGAGCGTCTCCTCGGCGAGGCGATCGCGGGGCGTCGCGAGGAGGTGCTCCTCGCGACGAAGTTCGGGATCAAGCTGCTGAACGAGAACGATCTGGTCAATCGCGCATATGACGGCAGCCCCGCATACGTGCACGAGGCCTGCGACGCCTCGCTGCAGCGGCTCGGAGTCGATCACATCGACCTCTACTACCAGCACCGAGTGGACCCGAGCACTCCGATCGAGGAGACGGTGGGCGCGATGGCCGAGCTCGTGGCCGCCGGCAAGGTGCGCCACCTCGGGCTCTCGGAGGCGAGTGCGCAGACGATTCGCAGAGCCCATGCGGTGCATCCGATCACGGCGGTGCAGAGCGAGTACTCGCTGTGGACGCGAGACATCGAGAGCGAGATCGGACCGACGCTGCAGGAGCTCGGGATCGGGCTCGTCGCCTACTCGCCGCTCGGGCGCGGGTTCCTCTCCGGCCGGTTCAGCTCGACCGCGGAGCTCGATGACGACGACTATCGCCACCACGGTCCTCGTTTCAGCGCCGAGAACCTCGAGCACAACCGCGAGCTCGCGACGCGCGTGCGCGAGCTCGCGCGGGAGAAGGGGGTGACCCCCGGCCAGCTGGCGCTCGCTTGGGTGCTCCACCGTGGCGAGCACGTGGTGCCGATCCCAGGCACCAAGCATGTCTCCTACCTCGAGGAGAATCTCGCTGCCGCCGAGCTGGAGCTGACCCCCGAGGAGGTCCAGCGGATCGCCGACGAGCTGCCCGCGGCGGCGGGCGAGCGCTATGACCCGGTGGGGATGCGAGCGGTCAACATCTAGGCATCGCGCCACGCGCGCGCGCCGCGCGCGGGAGCCGACAGCGCCCCGTGCTCGGCTGCGCCCGAATGAACGCTCAGCGGCCAGTGAGCGCCAAGCCCGGCGCGCACAAGCCCTGAGCGCTCAGTAGCCGACGGAGTAGAAGCTGATTCGCCTGCAGCCCTCGAGGTGGTAGTGGGGGAGGGCGTGGTGGCTCGTGAAGACGAGTATGTCCGGACTTTCGCAGTGGATCACACCCGAGCCCTCGTGGGCGTGGACGACCGTCGCGGGGTTGGTTCCGGTCCAGACGTAGTTGTGGGTGTCATTGGCATAGATGAAGTTCTTGCCATTGCCCGCATGGATCACCGCAGTCTGTGAGCTCGGCCAGCCGGATGGGTGGTAGTCAGCCCAGATCACATCCCCGGACTGGCCTCCGTAGATCGTGTCGTTGCCGTAGCCGCCTAGCAGGTAGTTGTGCACGCCCGGCCGGCCCCGCAGCACGTGCTCGGCGCCCGCGGGACCCCTGTCCATGACCAGGTGCTGGTCGGGAGGCCAGCCGGCGTGGCTGGTCATCGCGGTCGCGGAGGCTGTGAGCAACAGCCCAAGCGCCGCCAGCGCGATCCACGCGGCGCCGGCCCGGCGCGCGCGGGGCGCGAGGCCCGAGGCGCCGGCCCGGCGCGCGCGGGGCGCGGCGTCCGAGCGCTGGGGCTGGGGGGCGAGGGGATGGAGATGGGGGGATGGCGATGGCATGGGGGAGATGCTGCTCGAACGGAGCATGCCTCAAACCGATCGGCAGCGGTGGATGGACGTTTGAACGAATCGAGGGCGGGTGCACCTAAAGGGGGGTTCCGGCGGCGCGGTCGATAGGGTGGGCCGATGCCTCTGATTCCGATGGTCGTAGAGCGGACTGCACGTGGGGAACGCGAGTTTGACATCTACTCGCGGCTGCTCAACGAGCGCATCATCTTCCTGGGCACCCCGATCGAAGACCAGGTCGCGAACCTCGTGGTCGCGCAGCTGCTGCACCTCGAGTCCGAGGATCCGGAGAAGGACATCTCGATCTACATCAACACGCCTGGAGGATCGGTGTACTCGGGACTCGCGATCTACGACACGATGCGGTTCATCAAGCCCGATGTGGCGACGATGTGCGTCGGGATCGCGATGTCGATGGGCTCGCTGCTGCTCGCTGGCGGGACCAAGGGCAAGCGGGCCGCGCTGCCCAACAGCCGCATCCTGATCCACCAGCCCTCGGCTGGATTCGAAGGGCAGTCGACGGACATCGAGATCCATGCGCGCGAGATCCTGTCGGTGCGCGAGCGTCTCGACGAGATCTACGCTGAGCACACGGGCAGGACCAAGGAGCAGGTTCGCGAAGATATGGAGCGTGATCGTTTCTTCACGGCCGAGCAGGCGCTCGAGTACGGGCTGATCGATCGGGTGCTGGAGAGCCACTGAGGGACGCCGGAGGGCGACGTCAGGGGGCAGGTGTCTGCTTTGAACGTCCTCGAGCGGGTCACGCTCGCGCTCGTCGCGGCGTTGACGGTGCTCGCCGGATTGGCCGATCGCGGCGCCTGGGCCCCAGTTCCCAGGTTCGCGCTGGCGACGCTCGCGCTCGCGGGACTGGCATGGGTGGTGTCGTTCGCCACCGAGCAGCTCGGCGAGCGCTTTGGGGCGGGGGTGACCGGGATGCTGCAGGCGACTCTCGGCAACTTGCCCGAGCTGTTCGTGGTGGTGTTCGCGCTCAAAAAGGGCGAGCTGGTGGTGGCGCAGACGGCGATCGTCGGCTCGATCCTCGCGAACGCGCTGCTGGTGCTTGGCCTGGTGATCGTGATCGGGGCGCGTCGCTCCGAGGGGGGGATGATGCGCTTCTCCAAGCGCCTTCCCAGCGACACCGCGACGCTGCTGCAGCTGACGGTTTTCATCATCGCGCTGCTGGGGCTCTCGCTCGCCTCGCACGATCCCGCCAGCCACCACGTGCAGACGATCTCCGCGGTCGGAGCGGTTTGCATCCTCGTGGTCTACCTCGCCTGGGTGGTGCCCTATCTGCGCGCGGACGTTGCTCCCTCGCAGGAGGTCGCGCGCCCGCGGCTCGGGCTGGGCGCGACGCTCGTGCTGCTGGTGCTGGCGGGGGTCGCCTCGGCATTCGTGTCCGAGTGGTTCATCGCAGCTCTCGCGCCTGCGATATCGGTGCTCGACATATCGCAGGCGTTCGCGGGTCTCGTGATAGTCGCGCTCGCGGGCAACGCGGTGGAGCATGCGACGGGGCTGGTGCTCGCCTACAAGCGCCGCTCGGAGCTGGCGATCTCGGTGGTGAAGAACTCGGTCGCGCAGATCGCTGCGTTCTTGTTTCCAGTGCTCGTGCTGATCTCGTTCGCGCTGTCCACACGGCTGACATTCGCGCTCGCCCCCGTCTACATCGGCGCGCTCGCGCTGACGGCGCTGATCGTGTGGCAGGTCACGGGCGACGGAGAGGCGGCGGAGTTCGAGGGCTGGGCGCTCGTTGCCCTGTACGTGATCATGGCGACGATCACCCTCTACGAGTAGCCTCGCCAGAGGCACCGCGCCCCAGCCCCCTGCGGCGCGCCGGGGCACGCGAGAGCGCGGGTCGGGCGTCGCCCGGCGGCTCGCAGGTGCGCGATCGACGCTATGCCCAAAGCACGCTAGACTGCCTGTACCTCGCGCCTGGGCGGGGTTTTTGTTCGCTTGGGCGCAGTCCAAACACGAACCTTTAGGAACCCGCCATGGCACGCGGAGACGTCCGGATCGCTGTCACCCTCGCGTGCGAGGAGTGCAAGCGGCGCAACTACCAGACCAACAAGAGCAAGCGCAACAATCCCGATCGGATTGCGCTGCGTAAGTACTGTCGCTGGTGCCGCTGCCACACCAGCCACCGGGAGACTCGCTAGCCGGGAGTCGCCGTCGTGGCCCGTGATCGCAAACGTGCAAAGCAACGCCGAGTGCGCCGCGGCGAGCGAGCCCAGGCCCGCTCGACCCGCGCCAGCTCCAGCGAGCGCCCGGGCGCTCGCGGAGGGATCGAGCGCGCGGATCTTCCCGGTGCGCTCGAGCACGCGGGCGACGTCGACGAGTTCGACGCAGCCCTCATCCGCGGCGCCGGCGGCGTCCCCGCTGCGCCCACGGAGGCGGACGAAGAGGGAGCCTCCGAGCGCGAGCCAGACACCGAGGACCGCATGCAGGCCGAAGCCGTTGAGGCCGGCGGCGATGGCCAGGGTCCTCCCGCCGAGGAGCTCGAGCGGGCCTCGGGCGCTCCCCTGCGCGGTGGCAATCGCGCGATGGGCTTCCTGCGCGCCAGCTGGGCCGAGCTGCAGCGCGTGCAATGGCCCGACCGTCGCCAGGTGTTCCAGGCGACCGCCGTGGTCCTCGGTTTCGTCGCGATCGCGGGCGTGTATCTCGGAATCGCCGACTACCTCGCCAAGGAAATCGTCGAATTCATCCTCTGAGGCGACCCGGCGCCCCTCGCAGGGCGATCGCTGCGCGAGCGCCCGCACCACCCACATCCAAACAGTCAGGAACTGAAGAGCACGAATGTTTCGCTGGTATGTAGTCAACACCTACTCCGGTCACGAGAACAAGGTCAAGCAGAACCTCGAGCATCGCGTCGTCTCGCTCGGCCAGCAGCGGGCGGTGCGCAACGTCGTCGTCCCGACCGAGTCCGTGTCGGAGATGAAGGACAACCAGAAGGTGACCGTCGAGAAGCGCACGATGCCCGGCTACGTGCTCGTGAACATGGAGCTCAACGAGGATTCCTGGGGAGTCGTCAAGGGCACGCCCGGCGTCACCGGCTTCGTCGGCGCCTCCCAGGAGCCGGTCCCGCTGACCCAGACCGAGGTCGACCGGCTGCTGCACAAGGAGGTCGCGACCGCCCCGCGCACCCGCGCCCAGTTCACGATCGGCGAGTCCGTCAAGGTCGTCTCGGGCCCCCTGTCGGACTTCTCCGGCGAGATCTCGGAGATCAACGACGACGCCGCGAGGCTCAAGGTCCTGGTATCAATCTTCGGCCGCGAGACCCCCGTCGAGGTGGGCTTCGACCAGGTCAAAAAGCTCTAGGTCGAGTCGGCGCATGCGCCGACTCGC
Organism: uncultured Solirubrobacterales bacterium; assembly: GCA_963706765.1. Classification (GTDB taxonomy): domain Bacteria; phylum Actinomycetota; class Thermoleophilia; order Solirubrobacterales; family Solirubrobacteraceae; genus Palsa-744. Next base: position 2,448,204 of record OY970168.1, read on the forward strand.
GGGCACGCACATGTGCGTGCCCGGCCCGCGGCGCATGCGCCGCGGGAACTGCAACCGAATACGACACAGCTAATCTCCAGACACCATGGCGAAGAAGGTCCTCACAACCATCAAGCTCCAGGCCACAGGCGGCCAGGCGAGCCCGGCCCCGCCGGTCGGCCCCGCGCTGGGCCAGCACGGCATCAACATCATGGAGTTCTGCAAGGCCTTCAACGCCCAGACCCAGAGCGAAACGGGCACCGTGATCCCGGTCGTGATCACCGTCTATGAGGACCGCACCTTCACGTTCATCACCAAGACCCCGCCTGCGGCGGTCCTGATCAAGCAGGCGCTTCGCATCGGCAAGGGCTCGGGCGAGCCCAATCGCACGAAGGTCGGCACCATCACCCAGGCCCAGCTGCGCGAGATCGCAGAGCGCAAGCTCGCGGACCTCAACGCCCACGACGTCGACCAGGCCGCGAAGATCATCGCCGGCACCGCACGCTCGATGGGAGTCGAGGTAGCCCCATGACCACCCACCACGGACGCCAGCACAAGCAGAGCCTCGAGCAGGTCAATCGCGAGCGCGAGTACGAGCCCGCCGAAGCGGTCGCGCTGGTCAGGAGCCTCGCGCGCGCGAAGTTCGATGAGTCGGTCGAGCTGCATGTGCGCACCGGCTTGAACGTCCGCCACGCCGACGAGCAGCTACGCGGCACGATCGCGCTGCCCAACGGCCTCGGCAAGGACGTCCGCGTGATCGTCTTCGCGCAGGGCGACAAGGCCCGCGAGGCCGAGGAGGCAGGCGCCGATGTCGTCGGCGCACAGGACCTCGCCAAGCGCATCCAGGATGGGTTTGCAGATTTCGACGTCGCGATCGCGACGCCCGACCTGATGTCGGTGGTCGGCCAGCTCGGACGGATCCTCGGTCCCTCGGGCAAGATGCCCAACCCGAAGGTCGGCACCGTCACGATGGACGTCGCGAAAGCCGTCGAGGAGTCGAAGTCGGGCAAGGTCGAGTACCGGACCGACCGCACCGCGATCGTGCACATGGTGATCGGCAAGGCGAGCTTCGATGACCAGCGCCTGCTGGAGAACTACGCAGCGGTCGTCGAAGAGCTGGTCCGCGCCAAGCCATCGGCCGCCAAAGGCCGTTACCTGCGCACGATCACCCTGACCTCCACGATGGGGCCGGGGGTCAAAGTGGATCCGAATCGCACCCGTGAAATCATCGAGGAGGCGCCCCGGGCTGCAGCAGCCTGACAGCGCTACAGTCAGACGCCACCGAGCGCCACAGCGTAGGCCACCCAAGACCCCCGGCAGCAGCCGCATAAGACCGGGATAGGAGCCAGATGAACCGAGAGCAGAAGGCCGCGGCGATCGCCGAGATCGCCGCCCACATAGACGAGTCAGAGGCGGTCTTCGCCGTCGACTACAAGGGCATCTCGGTGCCCCAGGCCGCCGAGCTGCGCGCCAAGCTGCGCGATGCCGACGCCACCTTCAAGGTCGTCAAGAACTCGCTCACCGAACGTGCCGCCGACCAGGTCGGCGCCGAGCAGCTCAAGGAGCTGCTCGAAGGCCCGACCGCGCTGACCTTCGTGCGCGGCGACGCTGCCGTGGCCGCGAAGGCGATCGCCGACTACGGCCGCCTCACCCAGCTGCTGCCGTTCAAGGGCGGCCTGATGGAAGGCGCTGCGCTCGCGCCCGAGGAGATCCGCGCGCTCTCGCGCCTGCCCTCGCGCGAAGTCCTCTACGGACAGCTCGTCGGCGTCGTCGCCTCGCCGGTCACCGGCCTCGTGCGCACGCTCGGCGCGCTCGTCAGCGGCCTCGCCGTGGCCCTCGGCCAGGTGCGCGAGAAGAAGGAGTCCGGTGAGATCCCCGCCGGAGAGCCGCCCGCCGCCCCGGCGGAGGCAGAGCCGCAGGCGGAGGCGGAGGCTCCAGCCGAGCAGGCGGAGCAGGAGCAGGCCGCAGCGGAGCAGGCCCCGGAGCAGGAGCAGGCTCCAGCCGAGCAGGCGGAGCAGGAGCAGGCCGCAGCGGAGCAGGCCCCGGAGCAGGAGCAGGCGCCCGCCGAGCAGGAGCAGGCGCCCGCGGACAAAGCTGAGCCGGACCAGGACGGGCCGGCGCAAGATGAGGACGACAACCAGGCGGATGCTTCAGAACAGGAGCAGCCGGCCGTCGCTTCGGGCGACGGTGCCCCCGGGTCAGGCGAGGAGTCCCCTGCCGCAGGCGGGGGCGAGGCCGCGCCCGGTGACGGAGAGCCCGCCGAAGCGAACCCCACGAAGGAGGACTGACTACTCATGGCAACCAGCACACAGGAGTGGATCGAGGAGCTCAAGGGCATCTCGGTGCTCGAGCTCGCCGAGCGGATCAAGGCGCTCGAGGAGGAGTTCGGCGTCTCGGCGGCCGCGGTTGCGGCGCCGGTGGCGGCCGCGGCCGGCGCTGCGGGCGCGGACGGAGCCGGCGATGAGGAAGAAGCGAGCACCACGGTCGACGTCGTGCTCGCTGGCTCGGGCGACAAGAAGATCCAGGTGATCAAGGTCGTGCGCGCCGCGACGGGCCTCGGCCTGAAAGAGGCCAAGGCGCTCGTCGACGAGGCCCCCAAGCCGGTCAAGGAGGGCATCGAAAAGGAGGAGGCCGAGAAGCTCAAGGGCGAACTCGAGGAGGCGGGAGCGACCGTCGAGCTCAAGTAGCTCTGCTTCGCGCAGCCGGCGCGTCGCGCCGGCTGCGGAGCCCGTGCGCTGTGGCGGCGGGCCTCTCGGTGGGGGTGGGCATAGTCGATTTTTGAACGCTGTATCGCGATGGTTATACGGCCCTTTCAAAACAGATCCCACCACCCCTCTCTTTAGGTTCCCTTGATCTTCTGCACAGGCGGTCCCACTTTCCGGTAAAGTGCCCGTCGGCCGGTCGATAGCCGCAGCCGCCCAACGAGTACGACGCCGCGCCACATACGCGGACGTCGGGGGCGGGGTCCGTGAGCACTGGCAGCCCCCTTAAGGGCGGCGATAGCGTGTGCTATCTTTGCTGGTCGCGCCTCGGCGCGCTCCTCTGCCCGTTTCACGCCCTCCGAAGGAGACGTTTCTTGGCTGCTGTTGATGCTCTCCGGACGCGCCGAAGCTTCGCGCGCCTGAACAAGACCGTCGATGTTCCCAATCTGATCGATATTCAACGCCGTTCGTTCGAGTGGCTCACCAACCCCAACGGGGGTGGGCTGCGCGAGACGATCGACGACATCTCGCCAATCGAGGACTACACCGGCAACCTCGCGGTGCAGTTCGGCGAGTTCACGTTCGACGAGCCCGTGGCTTCGCTCGACCAGTGCCGTGAGAAGGACCTCACCTACGCGCGACCGCTGACTGTGACAGTCGCGTTCATCAACCGCGAGACCGGCGAGATCCGCGAGCAGTCGGTGTTCATGGGCGACTTCCCGTGGATGACCGAGCGCGGCACGTTCGTCATCAACGGCACCGAGCGCGTCGTGGTGACCCAGCTCGTGCGCTCCCCGGGCGCCTACCTGATGGAGCCCAAGGATCGCGAGAAGCAGGTCTTCATCGCCAACCTGATGCCCGCGCGCGGGTCCTGGCTGGAGCTCGAGATCGACAAGAAGGGCAAGGTCTACGTCCGCATCGATCGCAAGCGCAAGCTTCCGGTGACGGTCCTGTTGCGCGCGATGGGCTACGCCTCCGACGAGGAGATCCTGGCCCAGTTCGACGACTCGCTCTACATCCGCAACACGCTCGAGGCAGACACCGAGCAGACGCGCACCGAAGACGGCGCGCTGATCGAGCTGTTCAAGAAGCAGCGCCCGGGCGAGCCACCCAGCGTCGAGAATGCGCGCGCGCTGCTCAACCAGCTGTTCTTCGACTCCAAGCGCTATGACCTCACGCGCGTCGGGCGCTACAAGCTCAACTCGCGGCTGGGCCTCGACATCGACATCGACACGCGCGTGCTCACGCACGACGACATCCTCGCGCTGGTCAGGGAGCTCGTCTCGCTGCCCAAGCGCCTCGGCCTGCCCGAAGACGGCGAGGTCGAGATCAAGGACTACGCGGCCGAGGCGATGAGCATGCCGCGCGAGCCCGTCGCCGAGCACCTCGACGAGTACGAGCACTTCGGCAACCGGCGCCTGCGCACGGTCGGCGAGCTGATCCAGGAGGCGTTCCGGATCGGGCTCTACCGGATGGAGCGCGTCGTTCGCGAGCGCCTGACGACCGAGGACGCCGACACGATCACGCCGCAGACGATCATCAACATCCGTCCCGTGGTGGCGGCGCTGAAGGAGTTCTTCGGCTCCTCGCAGCTGAGCCAGTTCATGGACCAGACCAACTCGCTCGCGGGGCTCACGCACCGTCGCCGCCTGTCGGCGCTCGGCGCCGGTGGCCTGACGCGCGAGCGCGCGCCGATCGAGGTCCGCGACGTGCACCCCACCCACTACGGCCGGATGTGCCCGATCGAGACGCCCGAGGGTCCGAACATCGGGCTGATCGGCTCGCTGAGCTCGTTCGCGGAGGTCTCCGAGTACGGCTTCGTGACGACCCCCTATCGCGTCGTCAAGGACGGCGTGGTGACCGAGGACGTGGTCAGGCTCGACGCGACCCAGGAAGAGGAGCTGCTGATCGCGCAGGCGAACACCCCCGTCGACGCCAAGACGGGCAAGCTCAAGGGTCCGGAAATCCTCTGCCGCACACAGGCCGGCCAGTACGTCACCGTGGCGCCCAAGGACGTCGATCTCGTCGACGTCTCGCCCGAGCAGATCTGGTCGGTGGCGACCGCGATGATCCCGTTCCTCGAGCACGACGACGCCAACCGCGCGCTGATGGGCTCGAACATGCAGCGCCAGGCGGTGCCGCTGTTGAAGGCGGACGCGCCGCTGGTGGGCACCGGGATGGAGCGCCGCGCGGCGCTCGACACCGGCGACGTGCTGCTGTCCGAGGGCACCGGCACGGTCGACTACGTCGACGCCGACCGGATCGTCGTCGAGCACAGCGACGGCAAGAAGGACGACTACGAGCTGCAGAAGTTCATGCGCTCCAACCAGGGCACGCTGATCCATCACAAGCCGCTCGTGCGGACCGGTCAGAAGGTAAAGGCGGGCGAGGTGCTCGCCGACGGCTCCTCGACCGACCGCGGCGAAATGGCGCTCGGCAAGAACCTGATGGTGGCGTTCATGTCCTGGGAGGGCTACAACTTCGAGGACGCGATCATCCTCTCCAAGCGTCTGGTCCAGGACGACGAGCTGACCTCGATCCACATCGAGGAGTACGAGATCGACGCTCGCACGACCAAGCTCGGCGAGGAGGAGATCACCCGCGACATCCCCAACCGCTCGGAGGAGTCGCTGCGCAACCTCGATGACCGCGGGATTGTGCGCGTCGGCGCCGAGGTCGGCTCCGGCGATCTGCTCGTCGGCAAGGTGACGCCCAAGGGCGAGACCGAGCTGACGGCCGAGGAGAAGCTGATCCGCGCGATCTTCAAGGAGAAGGCGCGCGAGGTGCGTGACACCTCGCTGAAGGTGCCTCACGGCGAGGGTGGCGTGGTGATCGACGTCAAGACCTTCAGCCGCGACGAGGGCGATGACCTGCCGCCCGGGGTCAACGACCTCGTGCGTGTGTTCGTCGCCAAGAAGCGCAAGATCTCCGAGGGCGACAAGCTCGCGGGCCGTCACGGCAACAAGGGTGTGATCTCGAAGATCGTCGACGTCCAGGACATGCCGTTCCTCGAGGACGGCACTCCGGTCGACGTGATCCTCAACCCGCTCGGCGTGCCGAGCCGTATGAACGTCGGCCAGATCCTCGAGACCCACCTCGGCTGGGCCGCGGCGCAGGGCTGGTATGACGACGGCTCGGAGGCCTACGAGCGCGCCCACTCCGACGGCAATGGCAATGGCAACGGATCTGGCGCGCGCGTATACGTGTCGACGCCGGTGTTCGACGGCGCCACGGTCGAAGACGTCGATCACGCGCTGGTGCGCTGGCAGGACGAGCACACCGGACGGATCCGCATGGACATCGACAAGAGCCGCCGTCCCGGCGAACAGGCGTCGGGCAAGATGACGCTGTTCAACGGGCGCAGCGGCGAGCCGTTCGCCGAGCAGGTGACGGTGGGGTACATGTACATCCTCAAGCTCCTGCACCTCGTCGATGACAAGATCCACGCCCGTTCGACGGGTCCCTATTCGCTGGTCACCCAGCAGCCGCTGGGCGGCAAGGCGCAGTTCGGCGGTCAGCGCTTCGGCGAGATGGAGGTCTGGGCGCTGGAGGCGTTCGGCGCCGCCTACACGCTGCAGGAGATGCTCACGATCAAGTCCGACGACACGGTCGGCCGCGTGAAGGCCTACGAGGCGATCGTCAAGGGCGAGAACATCGCCGAGCCGTCGATCCCGGAGTCCTTCAAAGTCCTGCTCAAGGAGATGCAGTCGCTGGCGCTCGACGTCAACGTGGTCTCCGAGGAGGGCCAGCGCGCGGACATGCGCGAAGAGGACGACGACCTGCTGCGGGCGGCCGAGGAGCTCGGAATCGATCTCTCGGGCGTTCGCGCGCCGGCGAACGGGGCCGCCGACGAGGCGCTCGAGGGCGAGGACTCGACCGACGCCGTCGCTGCTGGCGACGGGGCTTCGGCCAACGGGGACGAGGAGTCGGGCTCGGCGAAAGCCGACGACGATGACGTCTCCGCCGCGGCGCTCGACGTCGATGAGCTGATCGGCGAGGGCGTCGGCGAGCTCGACATCGAGGCGCTCGCCGACGACGCTCCCGAGGAGGAGCTCGTCGAGGAGACCGAGTCGTAAGCCTTGGGGGCGTGCCGTTGCCTCACGGCGGCGGCGCGTTCATCCCGCATCCGGCTCGGCGGGATGAGCGCTCAGCAGCGAGCACAGAGCTGGCGGCGGCGCAGAGCCGCGAGCAGAGCAGCAGCGACCGATCCAGTTTCACCCGAGCGAAAGCAGTCACAAGATGATCGACATCAACAACTTCGACGCCATCGAGATCTCACTCGCCTCCTCCAAGCAGATACGCGGTTGGAGCTCGGGCGAGGTGACCAAGCCGGAGACCATCAACTACCGCACGCTCAAGCCCGAGAAGGACGGGTTGTTCTGCGAGCGCATCTTCGGACCGACCAAGGATTGGGAGTGCTACTGCGGCAAGTACAAGCGCGTGCGCTACAAGGGCATCGTCTGCGAGCGCTGCGGCGTCGAGGTGACGCGCTCGAAGGTCAGGCGCGAGCGCATGGGCCACGTCGATCTCGCTGCTCCGGTGAGCCACATCTGGTTCTTCAAGGGCGTGCCGAGCCGGATCGGATACCTGCTCGACATGGCGCCGAAGGAACTCGAGAAGGTGCTCTACTTCGCGGCCTCGATCGTCACCTGGGTCGACGACGAGGCCCGCTCCAAGGACCTCGACTCGCTCGAGGTGGAGGTCAACAAGGTGCTCGACTCCTACGCGGCCGAGCGCGAGGAGCGCGTGCAGGATCTGCGCGAGTCGCTGGCCCGTCGCGAGAAGTACCTGCAGAGTGGCAAGCAGACCAATTTCAGCGATGAAGACCACCTGTGGGCGGACTCGCTCGATGTGAACCTCGCGAAGATCTCCGAGGAGGAACGCGAGAAGCTGCTGAAGGACCTGCGCAAGGCGTTCGACGCGGACATCGCCGACACAGAGGCCTACATCGAGGACGCCGCCGAGCGCATGCGCGGTGTCTGGGAACTGTTCAAGACGATGGAGCCCAAGCAGATCGAGCACGACGAGACCACCTTCCGTGAGCTCAAGGACCGCTTCGGCTCGCCGTATGGCTTCGGCGAGTACTTCCGTGGCGGCATGGGCGCGGAGGCGGTTCGCGACCTGCTCGAGCAGGTCGACCTCGACGCCGAACGCAAGGAGCTCGAGGAGCAGGTCAAGACCGCCAAGGGCCAGAAGCAGGCGCGTGCGGTCAAGCGGCTGAAGGTCGTCAGCGCCTTCCTCCAGTCCGGCAACAAGCCCGAGATGATGGTCCTCGACGCGGTCCCGGTGATCCCGCCGGAGCTGCGCCCGATGGTTCAGCTCGACGGCGGCCGCTTCGCGACCTCAGACCTCAACGACCTCTATCGGCGCGTGATCAACCGCAACAACCGCCTCAAGCGGCTGCTCGACCTGGGTGCGCCCGAGATCATCGTCAACAACGAGAAGCGGATGCTGCAGGAGGCGGTCGACGCGCTGTTCGACAATGGTCGCCGCGGCCGCCCGGTCACGGGCCCTGGCAACCGCCCGCTGAAGTCGCTCTCGGACATGCTCAAGGGCAAGCAGGGGCGCTTCCGCCAGAACCTGCTCGGCAAGCGCGTGGACTACTCGGGGCGCTCGGTGATCGTCGCCGGGCCCTACCTGAAGCTGCACCAGTGTGGGCTGCCCAAGATCATGGCGCTCGAGCTGTTCAAGCCGTTCATCATGGCGCGGCTCGTCGAGCGCAAGTCCGCGCAGAACATCAAGGCCGCCAAGAAGATGGTCGACTCGATGATCGCCGAGGTGTGGGACGTGCTCGAGGAGGTAATCCACGAGCACCCGGTGCTGCTCAACCGCGCGCCGACGCTGCACCGGCTGGGCATCCAGGCGTTCGAGCCGCTGCTCGTCGAGGGCAAGGCGATCCAGGTGCACCCGCTGGTGTGCCACGCCTTCAACGCGGACTTCGACGGCGACCAGATGGCGGTGCACCTACCGCTGTCCGCCGAGGCCCAGGCCGAGGCGCGGATCCTGATGCTGTCCTCCAACAACATCCTCTCGCCCGCCCACGGGGCGCCGCTTGCGACGCCCACCCAGGACATGATCCTGGGCGCCTACTACCTCACCTACGGTCCCGAGGCAGATGAGCTCTCGAGCAGGCGCGAGCTGCTGACGAGCGCCAAGTGGCCGTCGAGCGAGCCGCGTCCGCACGTGTTCCGCACCGCTCAGGAGGCCGAGCTCTCATACGAGGCGGGTGTCGTGACACTGCACGACCTCGCCGAGTTCCGCCCCTTCGGCCGCGAGGGCGGCCACGTGCTGAGCACGGTCGGACGGATCATCTACAACGACCGGATCGAGCGCGCGCTCGCTGAGGCGCTGGGCGAGGGCTTCGACGCCAGCAAGTACGTGTTCGTCAACCAGTCGATGAAGAAGCGCGACACCACGCGCCTGATCGATGCGCTCGTGCAGAGCTACGGGGCGAGCGCGATCTCGCTCGTGCTCGACGCGTTCAAGGATTTGGGCTTCAAGTACGCGACCCAGGCGGGCATCACCATCTCCAAGAACGACGTCGTCGTGCCGCCCAACAAGCAGTCGATCCTCGACCGCTACGAGCTGCTCGTCGGGGAGATCTCCGAGCAGTACGACATGGGCCTGATCACTCAGGAGGAGCGTCACGAGGCGGTGGTGGAGAAGTGGAATGCCGCCACCGATGAGGTCGCGGACGCGATGATCGAGAACCTCGACGAGCTCAATCCCATCTTCATGATGGCCAACTCGGGGGCTCGCGGCTCGTTCAAGCAGATCCGTCAGCTCGCGGGCATGCGCGGTCTGATGGCGAATCCGAAGGGCGAGATCATCGAGCGTCCGATCAAGGCGAACTTCGTCGAGGGGCTGTCGGTGCTCGAGTACTTCATCTCCACCCACGGCGCGCGAAAGGGCCTCGCCGACACGGCGCTGCGCACCGCGGACTCCGGCTATCTGACACGGCGCCTGGTCGACGTCGCCCAGGATGTGATCATTCGCGAAGCCGACTGTGGCACCGACGAGTACATCGAGATGGCGCTCTGGGACGACGGCGGGGACGTCAACGAACACGTGATCGGACGCATCGCCGCCCGGGAGATCAAGACCAAGCGCGGGCGCACGCTCGTCGAGCAGGGCGCAGAAGTGGGACGCGTCGAACTCGCCGACATCGCCCAGGCGTTCGCCGACGATCACGCCAAGGGCGTGCGCGTGGTGCTGCCGGTGCGCTCGGTGCTGAAGTGCCAGGCCCCCAGTGGGGTCTGCCAGGCGTGCTACGGCCGCGCGATGGCCACCGGCGCGCTCGCGCAGATCGGCGACGCGGTCGGAATCATCGCCGCGCAGTCGATCGGCGAGCCCGGCACCCAGCTGACGATGCGTACCTTCCACACGGGCGGTGTCGCCGGCGCCGACATCACACACGGCCTGCCCCGGATCGTGGAGCTTTTCGAGGCACGCAAGCCCAAGGGCCTGGCGAAGATCGCCGAGCAGGACGGCATCGTGTCGATCGAGGAGTCCGACAAGGCGCTGACGGTCACGATCACCGATGAGGCCGGAGACGAGCATCGTCACTCGTTCCCGCGCCGCACGCGGCTGTTCGTGTCCGCGGGCGAGAAGATCGAGGCCGGCAAGCAGCTCAACGAGGGCTCGCTGTACCCGCACGAGCTGCTCGCGATCCGCGGGCGCACCGAGACCGAGCAGTACCTGGTCAAGGAGGTCCAGGAGGTCTACAAGTCCCAGGGCGTGGACATCAACGACAAGCACATCGAGCTGATCGTCAGGCAGATGCTCAAAAAGCTGCGTGTGGCCCAGAAGGGCGACACCGACTATCTGCCCGGGCAGTTCGTCGACCGTTTCGAGTTCGCGAAGGTCAATAACGGCGTGACCTCGGGCGGCGGCGAGACGGCGCAGTTCGAAGACATCATCCTCGGCATCACGAAGGCCTCGCTCAACACCGACTCGTTCCTGTCCGCGGCGTCCTTCCAGGAGACCACCAAGGTGCTCACCGATGCGGCGCTCGAGGGCAAGACCGACCGGCTCAGCGGGCTGAAGGAGAACGTGATCATCGGCAAGCTGATCCCAGCCGCCACCGGTCTCGCGCGCTACCGGCGCATCGAGATCGAGCCCTCCGAGCCGCTGCCGCGGGCGATCGACGACGTGGGCCTGCTCGACCAGGAGGAGATCGCAGCCGAGCTCGGCCTGTCAGGCGGCGAAAGCCTCGGCTACGGCCAGGAGTTCGACGCCGACCTCGCCTCGCTCGAGCGGATCGGCGCTGGCGCGACAGACCCCGGCTTCGTCGAGGAGCTCGCGGACCTCGAGGTCCCCGACGACAGCGGCTCCTCGGGCGAGTAGCGAACCGGCACGAAGCACCTCTGAAAGGCCCCGCCCCGCCTGCGCGACCGACCGGCTCGGCCGCGCAGGCGCCGGCGCGCCGGCGCGCCCAAGCGAGACTGCCCCCCCAGCGCGACTGGGCACTAACCGGCGGCGACTGCCCTGCGAGGCGAGATCGCGCGCCGAAGCGCGACCGAGCCACCTGGCGCGACTCCACTGCGAAAGTGGTGTTGTTCGCTAGCGATGGCAGAGCGCGGTATCACGCGCCGATCACTGTTGAGCGCAGCTGCTGGTGCGCTCGCGGGCACAGCGGTGCGCCCAGGCGGCCTCCTCGGCCCCGCCGGGGCTCTCGGCGCGCACGGGCCATCGGCCCCGGCGGGTGTCAGTGCGCCACGAGTGTTCGACCGCGCGGTTGGGACACTGACGGGACTCGGCGATGCGGCGACCGTGCGCCTGGGAGGTAACGCTGACCTGCTTGGCGTTCGCTGGTTGGGCTCCTCTGCCGCAGATGTGGAGCTTCGCTTTCGCGATGGCAATGGCCCCTGGAGCCGCTGGGTCTCGGCCGCTGTCCAGGGCCACGGCCCCGAAGCCCCGCCCGCGAGCGGCAGCGCGATCGGCGAGCCGGTGTGGAGCGCTGGCGCCACCGAGGTGCAGGTGCGCTCGCGCCAGGCGCTCGCCCACGTGAGCCTGACCTGCGTCGACGTCAGCGGCGGCCTCGGCGCACGCAGGCAGGCGCTCGCGCCCGCCGCGGCCGGGCCCCGGGCGGGCGCGGCTGCGCTCGCCCTGGTTGGCCCTGCGCTGCCTGCGGCCGCCGGCCAGCCGCCGATCATCGCCCGGCGGGCGTGGGCACATGGCGTCTGCAGGCCCCGCATCGCGCCTGCATACGGGAGCGTGCAGATGGCGTTCGTGCATCACACCGAGAATCCCAACGGCTACACCCGCGCTGAGGTGCCGGCGATGCTGCGCGCGATCTACGCCTTTCACACCCACGGCAACGGCTGGAATGACATCGGCTACAACTTCGTGATCGACCGCTTCGGGCGCATCTTCGAGGCTCGTGCGGGGGGGTTCGACGAAGCCGTCATCGGTGCGCATGCAGGTGGCTACAACTACGTCTCGACCGGCATCGCGGTGCTCGGCGAATTCATGAGCGTGCCCATCTCCAAGGCCGCCAAGGGCGCCTTGCAGCGGCTGCTGGCCTGGAAGCTCTCGCTGCACGGAACCCCCGTGAAGGGGCGGGTCCCGGTCGTCGTCGACCCGGCTGGAGCGGTCTACAGCCGTTTTCCCGCGAACGCCCACGTCTCGCTCCCGCGGGTCGCCGGCCACCGCGACGCCGATACGACCGACTGCCCGGGCAATGTCCTCTACGGCGAGCTGCCCGCGATCCGCACGCGCGTCGCCACGCTGGCCGGACGCCCCGCGCGCCTGACCCTGGCGCTGGCACCGGCGCCCGCCCCGAGCGCTAGCGCACCCCCCGCCCCGAGCTCGGCTCCTGTGCCCACCGCGCCTCCGGCCCCAGCCGCGCCCCCGGCCCCCTCCCCGGCGAGCCAGCCCGCCCCGGCCACAACCTCGACTCCCGAACCGGCGCCAGCGGGGGCGCAGCAATCGACTCCCGACGCCGCGCCGCCGGGACAGAGCCTGGCGACTGGCGAAGGCGCGGCGGAAGAACAGAACGCGCCGCAGGCGCCGACGTCGGGCAGCCAGCAGCTGGCGGGCACCCTCAGCTATCTCGACGGCGCTCCGGTCGTGGGAGCGCCGGTGCTGCTGCAGGAGCGCCGCGTCTCGAACCGGGGCGAAGTCGTGAGCGAGCGGACGGTCGCCCAGACGACCAGCGGGCCGCTCGGGCAGTGGTCGCTTGCGCTCGCGCTCTCGCCCGGCAGATACACGTGGCTGCGGGCGCTCAGCCCGGGAGCGAATGGGGTCCCGGCGGCTGTATCCGAGCCGGTGCAGGTCGCGGGCGCGCTCTAGAGACACGGGATCGAGTCCAGCCGCTAGCTTCAGCGCAGATGGCCAGCAAGTCCCGCGCCCCCTCGCCCCGGACGAAAGTTCGGCGCCAGCCTGTGCGCGCCAGCTACGAGCGCGCGAGCATCGAGGAGATCCTCGATCAGGCGCTCGTGTCGCATCTCGCGTTCCTCGACGACGGACAGCCGTATGCGATCCCCACGCTCCATGCGCTCGTGGGCGAGAGCATCTACTTCCACGGCTCCGCCGCGGGGCGCGCGCTGCGGACGCTTGCGACGGGCGCCCCCGCGTGCCTGACAGCGACCCTGATCGACGGTCTCGTGCTCGCTCGCTCGGCTTTCCACCACTCGGTCAACTACCGCTCTGCGGTGGTCCTCGGCAGCGCCCAGCTGGTGCGGGACGGCGACGAGAGCCTCGCCGCATTGCAGGCGTTCACCGAACGGCTCGTGCCGGGACGCTGGGGCGAGGTGCGTCCACCGACCGCGAAGGAGCTGCGGGCCACGAGCGTGCTGAGGATGTCCCTGAGCGAGAGCTCGGCCAAGATCCGCACCGGACCGCCGCTCGATGACGAGCAGGACTACGAGCTCGACGTGTGGGCGGGCACGATCCCGCTGAGCTCCCACGCCGGCGAGCCGATCTCCGATCCGCGCCTGCGCGAGGGCGTCGAGACCTCCGCCGCCGCTCGCGCCTGGTCGCAGCGGCGTGCGTGACGCTCACTCGAGCGGTGTGTGACGCTCACTCGGGCTGTGGCTCATCCTGCCAGTAGTCGACCTGATCAGCGAGCCGGAAGAACGTCCGCAGCCCGCCGCCGTCGGCTCGCCGCTCGGCGGCGCCGAGCTTGGCGGAATCGAGGTACATCACGATGTCGGGCTCGCCATTGGTGCTGAAGGCGAGGAATCGCACAGTCTCGGCGGTGCGGTTGGCGAGCTGGTGGGCGCCGTGCTCGCCGCGCGGGAACGCCACCACCTCGCCCGGTGTGAGCTCGCGCCAACCCGCTGGGGTCCGCAGGCTCGGCTTGCCCTCGAGCACGAGCACCAGCTCCTCCTCGGTGAGGTGGTAGTGGTAGGGGTAGGCGATTTCTCCCGCCGGGATCTCCCACAGGCTGAGCCCGAGCCGCTCGCTGCCGGCCTGGCGGCTCAGTCGTGCGCGCTGGCAGCGAAAGCCGTCGTGCTCGCGGGGCTCGTCGAACTGGGGCTCGTTGATGTTCACCGCCATGTCCGCTCCGATCTCTCCGGTCTGCTCAGGCCTCGCCCGGGCGCCCGCGCCACCCTAACCGGCGCTCGACTGGCGTGCGTCGGGATCCTGCGCCGGCGCGAACGCGAGCTCGCGCGGGAACTGGCCGAGCAGCGCGATCAACGCCGTGGGCTCTGCCTCGGACCGGCCGCGGGCGTGGGCGTCGGCGGCGAGGCCGAACAGCTGGCTGACGAAGTCCTCCCATCCGAGCGCTGGGCGCAGCTGCACGCGCAGATGCACGGGCTCCTCGGTCGGGTTCCAGGCGAGGTGGGCGAGACCGGCGTCGGCGACGACGATCTCGCCCGGGCCCGCGGTCTGCTCGACGCCGGCGATGCGAAAGCGCGCCGTTCCCTCGCGCACCTCCCAGCGCTCCTGCATCTGCGGGTGGACGTGTTCGGGCGCGCGATGGCCCGGCTGGGTCCAGAAGTCATCCATCTCCAGAAGCTCCCCATCGGTTTCGGCTGCCGTGCGCAGGAACACGATCCGCTCGCTGGTGAGCGGGTTGAATAGCTCCTCGCCGCGGCGCGCCATGCGCCGATCTTCGCAGACGCCCGCCGCTGCCCGCCGGTGCGGCGGCTCGTGCCTGCAGGACCCGCGCTAGGGTTGCGCGCCGGCGCAAGATCGCACGACCAGCTGCCTTGAACGAGGCCCCAGGCGGCCTCGCGTGGCACACGAATGGGGGTGAGCCGGGTTGCCGTATCCGAAGATCGAGCTGCATGTTCACCTCGAGGGCACAGTGCGCGCCTCGACGCTGCTCGAGATCGCCAGGCGCAATGACGTGGCGCTGCCTGCCGATGACGTCGAGAGCCTGAGCGAGCTGTATCGCTTCCGCGACTTCGATCACTTCATCGAGGTGTGGCTGATGACGACGGGCGCGCTGCGCACGGAGCTCGACTTCCGCCAGGTGGTGCTCGACTACGCATCCGAGGCGGCAAAGCATGGGGCGGTGTACGTGGAGGGCATCTTCTCGCCTGCCGAACCCGCGGTGATGCGGGGGGTGGACTGGGATGAGGTGTTCGAGGGCTACTGCAGCGGCGCCCAAAAGGCGCGCGAGCAGTACGGCGTCGAGGTGCGCCTGACGCCCGATATCCCGCGCGGGTTCTCGCTGCAGGAGGCGCTCGAGACGGCCCGCTACGCGGTCAAGTACCGCGAGCGGGGCGTCGTCGGCCTCGGCCTTGGGGGGCTCGAGGCGCAATACCCGCCCGAGCCCTACGCAGACGCGTTCGCTCTCGCGCGCGAGGGCGGAATCGCATCGGTGCCGCACGCCGGCGAGGTCGCCGGGATTCCCTCGATCCGGGGTGCGCTGGAGGCGCTCGGAGCCGACCGCATCCGGCACGGTATCCGGGCGGTCGAGGACCCGGGGATGGTGCGCGAGCTGGCGGGCCGGGGCACCGTGCTCGACGTCTGCCCGATCTCCAACCTGCGCACCGGCGCCGTCTCGAGCATGGCCGAGCATCCGCTGCCCCAGCTCGTGGCAGCCGGCGTCAGCTGCTCGATCTCGACCGATGACCCGGCGATGTTCGAGACCGATCTGGGAGTCGAGTACGCGGGCGTCGAGCAGCTCGGCATCAGCCCGCGCACCTGCTACGAGGCGGGGCTCAAGGGCGCGCTGTGCGACCAGGACACGCGCACGCAGCTGCGCATGATCGGCGACGAGTTCGACTGGGCAGCGGTCGATCAGGCCTGAAGCTCGCGCGCCCAGCGGGTCAGCTGCTGCGCCTCGGCCGCCCCGAGTCCGTGCTCGGGAGCGGTCTGCACGAGCAGGGTCGGTGCTGTGCGCTCGCGTGCCCACTCGTGACAGGCGTCGTTGAACGCATCGTCGATCCAGGCCAGCGGCCGCCCGCCCGCGTGCTCCTCGATCGCCGCGAGCTTCCAGTGCGCATGCGAGCGCCCGGGGGAGCGCTCGAAGCGCAGGAACGGCAGCCCGTGCGGGAGGTCGAGCAGGCCGGGGAGGTATTCCTCGGCCTTCTCCTCCCAGCCGCTTGCCCACACGAGCTCGAACTCCGCCGCGAGCGCGCGCAGGTGGCCGGCGGCGGCTCGCGAAAGGAAGTGGGGTATGCCCTCGATCGTGCACAGAGCCCCCGCGGGCTCCTGCGCCGGCGCGTCCTTCTCGGGCCGGCAATGTTTCGAGGGCTCGCCGCCGGGGAACCCAAACAGCGAGATCACGCCGTCGATGTCGACCATCAACAGAGGTTTGAGGGAGTCTTTAGCTTCCACACAGGTTGGGGTCGATAATCTGCGGCTCCCGGGTGCGACTAGTAAAGCAGCAGCCTTTCGCTGCCGATCGACTACTCGGATGGGCATGGGGGATGTCCGCAGTCTGAGCCACAGCTGAGCCGCACCGCCCCCCACCACCAACTCGAGATACCGATCTTCACATGACCCTAGCCTTCGGCATCATGCTCGCGCTCGCCTGCGCGTTTGCGACCAATCTCGGCTTCTTCTACAAGCACCGCGGGGCCAACGCGGCACCGAGCGTTGAGATGCAACACCCGCTGCGCTCGGCACGCCAGCTGTTCGCCTCGCGCTGGTTCACGCTCGGCATGCTCGTGGCCACGGGCAGCTGGGCGCTGCATGTCGCCGCGCTGGCGATGGCGCCGATGTCGGTGATCCAGGTCGCGCTCGCGGCGGGCGTCGTCTTCATCGCGATCATGGCCGATCGCATGTTCGGCTTCGAGGTCGGCCGGCGCCAGTGGCTCGGCCTGTGGCTGATGGGCGCGGGGCTCGTGATCCTCGGCATCAGCCTGCCGTCGCTGCATGGGGCGCATTCGCAGTTCTCCCAAGTCGCGATGATCTCCTTCGAGGCTGGCCTGTTCGGGCTCGGCGGGCTGCTGATCATGGGGCCGCGAATCGGCGGTCCGGTCGAGCACCACGGCGTGATGCTCGGTGCCGCTGCGGGAATCCTGTTCGGCGTCTCCGACACCGCGATCAAGGCTCTCACGGGCATCGTCGGCGCCCACGGAGCGCTCGCGCTGCTGCTGAGCCCGTGGATGGCCGTGGCCGTGCTCGCATCGATCGTCGCCTTCTACGCCTCCGCGCGGGGCCTGCAGGACGGCGATGCGGTGCCTGTGATCGCTGTCACTGGGACGGCCGCGAACATCGCCGGCATCGCCGGCGGCATCGTCGTGTTCGGCGACCCGATGGCGGCGGGCCCGGTCGGGGTGGTCCTGCAGTCGCTCGCGTTCGTGCTCGTGATCGTCGCCTCCGCGCTGATGCCCGCGCCCCTGCGCTCAGCACGCGCGGCCGCCGCCGCCACCGCCTGAGCGATCCCGCCACCCTGCCACCCCGCCCGAGCGACCGCGCCATCGCCTGATCCCACGATCGCCTGAGCGATCCCGTGCCCGCTGTCGCGGAGACGGAGACCGCTCGGCGATCCCGCTGCTACCATCGTCCAGCTCATGCCGACCACCTCACAACTCGTGCGCAAGGGGCGCATCGCCCCGAAGAAGAAGCTCGCCACCCCTGGCCTGAAGTCGGGCAAGGGGCGCAAGAAGAAGGTCGCGGCGCCGCAGCGGCGTGGCGTGTGCACGCGCGTCTACACGACGACCCCGAAGAAGCCTAACTCCGCCCTGCGCAAGGTTGCGCGCGTGCGCATCTCGGGCTCGATCGAGGTCACCGCCTACATCCCCGGCGAGGGCCACAACCTGCAGGAGCACTCGGTCGTGCTCGTGCGCGGGGGCCGCGTCAAGGATCTTCCTGGGGTGCGTTACAAGGTCGTGCGCGGAACGCTCGATGCAGCTGGCGTGAGCGACCGCAAAAAGGCTCGCTCGCAGTACGGCGTGAAGAAAAAATAGCTCGATGCCCCGCCGCGCAGCCGCCCAGGTTCGCCCCGTAGAGGCCGACCCGATCCATCGCTCCAGGCTTGTTCAGCAGGTCATCAACAAGGTGATGCTCGACGGCAAGAAGTCCACGGCCGAGCGCATCGTCTACGACGCGCTGGCGCTGATCGGCGAGCGCTCGGAGCGCGACCCGATCGAGATGCTCGAGAGCTCCGTCAAGACGCTCACGCCGAGCCTCGAGGTCCGCTCCCGCAGGGTCGGCGGCGCCACCTATCAGGTGCCCGTCGAGGTTCCCGCGCGCCGCGCCCGCACGCTGGCGGTACGCTGGCTGGTCGAGTTCGCACGCCAGCGCCGGGAGAAGACGATGGCCCAGCGCCTGGCCGGCGAGCTGCTCGACGCCCAGTCCCAGCAGGGCGGCGCGTTCAAGCGCAAGGACGACATCTATCGCATGGCGCAGGCCAACAAGGCCTTCGCGCACTATCGCTGGTAACGGGCCCGCCCGGCCTCGAAATACCGCAGCCTCGGACGGCCCAGTTCTTCCACCGGAAAACGGGCGGAAGGGCGGCCGAGGCTCGCTAGGGTGAAGCGGTGGCAGGAGCTCGCACCGGACCCGCGCCGATAGATCGCCACACGTGGATAGTGGCGGGCGTCGTGATCGTGGGGATGATCATGTCGATCCTCGACACGACGATCGTCAACGTGGCGCTGCACACGCTCTCGCGCGACCTGCACAGCTCGCTCTCGGAAGTCCAATGGGTGATCACCGGCTATCTGCTCGCGCTCGCCGCGGTGATCCCGGTCACCGGCTGGGCGGCGCGGCGCTTCGGCGCGCGGCGCATCTACATGGTCTCGCTGGTGCTGTTCACGCTCGGCTCCGCGCTGTGCGGCCTCTCGACCTCGATCGACTCGCTGGTGCTGTTCCGCGTCCTGCAGGGATTCGGCGGCGGCATGATCATGCCGGTCGCGATGATGATCATGGCCCAGGTCGCGGGCCCGCAGAGCATGGGCAGGCTGATGGGCTTCGTCTCGATGCCCGCGATGATCGCCCCGATCCTGGGTCCCGTGGTGGGCGGCCTGATCCTCGAGAACCTGCACTGGTCCTGGATCTTCTTCGTCAACGTGCCGATCGGCGTGGTGGCGTTCGCGGCGGGCTG
Source organism: uncultured Solirubrobacterales bacterium (assembly GCA_963706765.1). Classification (GTDB taxonomy): domain Bacteria; phylum Actinomycetota; class Thermoleophilia; order Solirubrobacterales; family Solirubrobacteraceae; genus Palsa-744. The sequence continues at coordinate 2,467,338 of OY970168.1, forward strand.
GAAGCTGCTGCCGCACACCGACTCCGGCGAGGCGGGAAAGCTCGATCTGGTCGGCCTCGCGCTGCTCCCCCTCGGCTCGGCGGCGATCGTCTACGGCGTCAGCGAGCTCGGCTCGGGCGCGACGCTCGGCTCGATCGACGTGCTCGGGCCGTTCTTCGGCGGCCTCGCGCTGATTGCGGCGTTCTCCGTGCACGCGCTGCACGTGCCGCGGCCGCTGCTCGACATCCGCCTGTACGCCAACCGCGTGTTCGCGGGCGCGTCGTTCGTGAACTTCGGCCTTGGCGCGGCGCTGTTCGGGGCGATGATCCTCGTGCCGCTGTACTACCAGGAAGTGCGCGGCGCGAGCGTGATCGCGACCGGCCTGCTGACGGGCCCGCAGGGACTGGGAGCGCTCGTCGCGATGCCGATAGCGAGTCGTCTGACCGAACGCTTCGGCGGGGGCCGGGTGGCGCTCGTGGGCGTGTCGGTCCTGTCGCTCAGCACGATCCCGCTCGCGTTCGTCGGCGCCAACACCTCGATCCTCGCGATCTCCCTGGTGCTGGTCGTGCGCGGGCTCAGCATCGGGCTGTGCTTCATGCCCGCGATGAGCGCAGCGTTCTCCTCGCTTCGTCCCGAGCAGATCTCGGACGCCACTCCGCAGATCAATGCGCTGCAGCGGACCGGCGGCGCGATCGGGACCGCGGTCCTCGCGGTCGTGCTCCAGCGCGCGGGCGTCCACGCGACGACACCCGCCGCGCACGCGGATGCCTTCGACACCGCCTACTGGTGGGCCTTTGGGATCGCGGTGTTGTCGCTGATCCCCTGCATGATGCTGCTCCATGCCGAGCGCACTCCCACCCAGGGAGAGCGTCCCGGTCGGCTCGTGAGCGACCCCGCGGCCGAGCCCGTAGGGGTCTGAGGGCTCGCCGAGCGGACCTCGAAATTCCGCTTGCATGCGCCTTTCCAACGCATCGGGACGGCGCTTTAGCTCTGCTATAGTCGGCCCCCGCTTCGCCGCCAGGCACAGCTGTGCGAGCACGCCCCAGGCGGAGCGAGCAATCAGAGATGGAGACCTCGAGCAGATAACGACGCTGAACGGTCACGACAAGACCAGTTGCGCGCGTGGGCCCGGGGGGCCCATTTTTTTGTCTTCGATCAGGTCTCCCTCGACAACCTCCTCAAGCCACAGCATCGGAACCATGCCACGTAAGTTCAGCCTCGAGAAGACGCGCAACATCGGGATCATGGCCCACATCGACGCGGGCAAGACGACGACGACCGAGCGCATCCTCTACTACACCGGCCGCACCTACAAGATCGGCGAGGTCCACGAGGGCGCGGCGACGATGGACTGGATGGAACAGGAGCAGGAGCGCGGCATTACGATCACCTCAGCCGCCACCACGGCCGAGTGGGCGGACCATCGCATCAACATCATCGATACCCCCGGCCACGTCGACTTCACGGTGGAGGTCGAGCGCTCGCTGCGAGTGCTCGACGGGGCGATCGCACTGTTCGACTCCGTCGCCGGCGTCGAGCCGCAGTCGGAGACCGTCTGGCGTCAGGCCGACAAGTATGCGGTGCCCAGGATCGCCTACATCAACAAGATGGATCGCATCGGGGCGGACTTCGCGAAAGGCGTCCAGACGATGGTCGACCGACTCGGCGCCCATCCGGTCCCGGTGCAGCTGCCGATCGGCGCGGAGAGCGAGTTCGAGGGCGTTGTCGACCTGGTGGCGATGAAGGCGATCGTCTACAAAGACGAGCTCGGCACCGAACAGGAAGTGCTCGAGATTCCAGAGGGGCTTGCCGAAAGTGCCGCCGCCGCGCGCGAGCATCTGCTCGAGGAGGTCTCCCACTACGACGACGAGCTGCTCGAGCTGATCCTCGAGGAAGCCGAGGTCCCGGTCGAGCTCCTGCGCAAGGCGATCCGCAAGGCCACGCTGCAGATCAAAATGACGCCGGTGCTGTGCGGCTCCTCATTCAAGAACAAGGGCGTGCAGCCGCTGCTCGACGCGGTCATCGACTACCTGCCTTCACCACTCGACGTTCCCCCGGTGACGGGGACCGAACTCGTGCGCGGGGAGGAGGGTGAGCGCGATGTCACCCGCCACTCCGATGACAGCGAGCCGTTTGCGGCGCTCGCATTCAAGATCATGGCCGATCCATATGTCGGCAAGCTGACCTACTTCCGCGTCTACTCCGGGCGCCTGCAGTCGGGCTCGCGCGTGCTCAACGTCAACAGCGGCCGCACGGAGCGGATCGGGCGGATCCTGATGATGCATGCGAACGACCGCGAGGAGGTCCCCGAGGTCTACGCCGGCGACATCGCCGCCGCGGTCGGCATCAAGCAGGTCGTCACCGGCGACACCCTGGCGGCGCCAGACGCGCCGATACGTCTCGAGACGATCGAATTTCCCGAGCCGGTCATCAAGGTCGCGGTCGAGCCAAAGACAAAGGCCGACCAGGAGAAGATGTCGATCGCCCTCGGACGGCTCGCCGACGAGGACCCGACATTCCAGGTTCGCAGCAACGAGGAAACCGGCCAGACCGAGATCTCGGGCATGGGCGAGCTTCACCTCGAGGTGCTCGTGGACCGCATGAAGCGCGAGTTCGGCGTCGAGGCCAACGTCGGGCGCCCGCAGGTCTCATACCGCGAGACGGTCCGCGGCACCGCCGACAAGGTCGAAGGCAGGTTCGTGCGCCAGACGGGCGGCTCGGGCCAGTTCGGGGTCGTCTACATCAGCCTCGAGCCCGCTCCCGGCGAGGGCTTCGACTTCGTCAACCGCATCAAGGGCGGCGCGATCCCGTCGGAGTTCATCCCCGCCGTCGAGAAGGGCGTCGAGGAGGCGCTCGAGAGCGGAGTGAAGGCCGGCTATCCGATGGTGGACGTGCGCGTCACGCTGACCGACGGCAAGTACCACGACGTCGACTCCTCGGAGATCGCCTTCAAGGTCGCCGGCTCGATCGCGCTCAAGGAGGCTGCCAGACGGGCCAAACCGGTGCTGCTGGAGCCGATCTTCGCCGTCGAGGTCGTATGTCCCGAGGACTTCCTCGGCGAGGTGATCGGCGACCTCTCCCGGCGCCGCGGTCGTGTCGAGGGTCAGGAGCGCCGCGGCAACGCGCTGGCTGTCAGCGCGCGTGTGCCGCTCAGCGAGATGTTCGGCTACGCGACCGACCTACGGTCCAACACGCAGGGACGCGCGACGTACACGATGCAGTTCGAGGGCTACGAGGAGGTGCCCCCGAACATCGCCGAGAAGATCATCGAACAGCGCACCGGAGAGCCGATCCCGGCCTAGCTCCGATCGCGCCGAGGCGAAGCCCCCGGGCGCCGACAGCAACACCGTCCCACAGCAAGCCACCACCAGCAGGCAATCAGGCAGCGAACACGCAAGTCCGCATTTAGATAGATTTCCCCGGTTCGCCGTCCTATCGGCGAGCGTAAAGTCGATACAGGAGCGAACAGAAAGTGGCGAAGGAGAAGTTCGAGCGCGACAAGCCGCACGTCAACGTCGGGACCATCGGTCACATCGACCATGGCAAGACGACGCTGACCGCTGCCATCACGACGGTGCTGGCTGAGAAGGGGGGCGCCGAGGCGCGCAGCTTCGAGGAGATCGACAACGCTCCCGAGGAGAAGGAACGCGGCATCACGATCGCCACCTCTCACGTCGAGTACCAGACCGACAAGCGCCATTACGCCCACGTCGACTGCCCCGGTCACGCGGACTACGTCAAGAACATGATCACCGGCGCCGCCCAGATGGACGGTGCGATCCTCGTCGTCTCCGCCGCCGATGGGCCGATGCCCCAGACCCGCGAGCACATCCTGCTCGCACGCCAGGTCGGCGTCCCCTACATCGTCGTGTTCCTCAACAAGGCCGACATGGTCGATGATGAGGAGCTGCTCGAGCTCGTAGAGGTCGAGGTGCGCGAGCTGCTCTCCGAATACGACTTCCCGGGCGATGACATCCCGTTCATCACCGGCTCGGCGCTGAAGGCGCTCGAAGGCGACGAGGCGTACAAGCAGAAGATCCTCGATCTCGCGGAGGCGCTCGACACCTACATCCCCGAGCCCGTGCGAGACCTCGACAGGCCGTTCCTGATGCCGGTCGAGGACGTCTTCTCGATCACCGGCCGCGGCACCGTCGCGACCGGTCGTGTCGAGCAGGGCGTGGTCAACACCGGCGACACGGTCGAGATCGTCGGCGTCCACGACACCACCTCGACGGTCGTCACGGGCGTCGAGATGTTCCGCAAGATCCTCGACCAGGGGCAGGCGGGCGACAACGTCGGCTGCCTGTTGCGCGGCACCAAGCGCGAGGACATCGAGCGCGGCCAGGTTCTCTGCAAGCCCGGCTCGATCACACCCCATACCAAGTTCAAGTCCGAGGTCTACGTTCTCAAGAAGGAGGAGGGTGGACGCCACACACCTTTCTTCTCCGGCTACAGGCCTCAGTTCTACTTCCGCACCACCGACGTGACGGGCGTGGCCAAGCTGCCCGACGGCGTCGAGATGGTCATGCCCGGCGACAACGTTCAGATGGAGATCGAGCTGATCCAGCCGATCGCGATGGACCAGGGCCTGCGCTTCGCAATCAGGGAGGGCGGACGCACGGTCGGCTCGGGCGTGGTCAGCGAGATCATCGAGTAGCACCGTGACGCCGCCCCTCTGGCGGCGTCGCTCAATCAGCAGTCCGATACGACAAATGGAACATCCCGCCGCAACGCGGGACCCCCTGGGGCGGATTCCTGCTCACGCGCGGATCCGCCTCTTGCACGCCCCACCACCGACGCCACAGACCTAAGAGCAAGCCCCCAGACTCACCCGCAAACCAGAGACGAGCAATGGCAGCAGCAACCCAGAACAAGATCCGCATCAGGCTCAAGGCCTACGACACCTCGGCGATCGAGTCGGCCGCCAAGGAGATCGTCGAGACCGCCACACGCACCGGCGCCACCGTGTCCGGACCCGTGCCGCTGCCCACCGAGAAGAACATCTACTGCGTGATCCGCTCGCCGTTCAAGGACAAGGACTCGCGCGAGCACTTCGAGGTGCGCACCCACAAGCGCCTGATCGACATCCATCAGCCGACCCCGAAGACCGTCGACTCGCTGCAGCGTCTCGACCACCTCCCCGCCGGCGTCGACATCGAGATCCGTCTCGCCACTTGAACGTCAGATGTCCGCGATCCTCGCCAAGAAGCTCGGCATGACCCAGCTGTTCCAGGACGACGGCGCGGTTGCGCGTGTGACCGTGCTCGAAGCCGGCCCCTGTCCCGTCACGGCAGTGCGCACCGAGGATCGCGACGGCTATGAGGCTGTCCAGCTCGCGTTCGGAGCGGCGCGCGAGAAGCACCTGACCAAACCCGAGCTCGGCCATCTCAAGAAGGCCGGAGCGCCGCCGCTGCGACATCTGGCCGAGTTTCGCGACGAGGCCGGTGAGCTGAAGATCGGCGACACGGTGACGGTCGAGTCCTTCGAGGTCGGCAGCCGCGTCAAGATCTCGGGCACCTCCAAGGGCAAGGGGTTTCAGGGCACCATCAGGCGCCACAACTTCAAGAGCGGCCCCAAGTCCCACGGCTCGCACAACGTGCGCGCCCCGGGTTCGATCGGCGCCTCGGCGACGCCCTCGCGCGTGCTGCCGGGGCTGCGCGGCCCAGGCCACATGGGCAGCGCCCGCGCCACCCAGCGCGGCCTCGAGATCGTCGCCGTCGATGCAGCGCGCAACCTGTTGATGGTCCGCGGCTCGGTGCCGGGCGCCACCGGAGCGGTGGTGGAGGTGCGCGGCGATGCCTGACGCACCCGTGCTCGGCGCCACCAAGAAGGTCAAGCTCCAGGGCGACGCATTCGAAGCGCGCTTTCACGGCCCGTTGGTGCACCAGAGCGTGCGCGCCGAGCAGGCCGCCCGCCGGCGCGGCACGGCTGCCACGAAGACCCGCGGCATGGTCTCCGGCGGCGGCGCCAAGCCGTGGCGCCAGAAGGGCACTGGACGTGCCCGCGCGGGCTCGAGCCGCTCGCCGATCTGGACCGGCGGCGGCACAGCATTCGGCCCCCATCCCCGCTCCTACACCTTCAAGGTCAACCGCAAGGAGCACCGCGCCGCCATGCGCAGCGCGCTCTCGCTGCACGCCTCGCGTGCGAGCATCGCGATCCTCGACGCCGGCGCCTTTGCCCAGCCCAAGACCAGCCAGGCGCTCGACCTGTTGGACGACTGGGCGGGAGCGACCGCTCCCACGCTGGTGGTGCTCGCCCCCGATGAGCGCGAGGCCGCGCTCTCCTTCCGCAACCTCCCCCGGGTCGCGGTGCTCGCCCACGAGGACGTCGGCGTCGCCGACCTGCTCGGCGCCGCCTCGTTGCTGCTCTCCCAGGCCGCGCTCGACGCGCTCTCCGCGCGCGCGAGCGGGCAGCCAGCGAGCGCGCCCCCCACGGATGCCCCCGCCAAGGCAGCGGCGCCCAAAGCCAAAGCGAAAGCGAAAGCCAAAGGCGAGCAGACGGGCGATGCTGGCGCAGGCGCAGGCGCGGTCGAGAGCGACGCGAAGACCGGCTCGGAGGCCGACGTGAAAGCCGACGCGAAGACCGACACGAAAGCCGGCGCCAAAGCAGACGCGAAGACCGATACGAAAGCCAACGCGAAGACCGATACGAAAGCCGGCGCCAAAGCAGACGCGAACACCGATACAAAAGCCGGCGCCAAAACCGACGCGAAGACCGATGCGAAAAGCGGCGCCAAAGCAGACGCCGAGACAGGCGCGGAGCAGGCCTGATGGACGCTTCACACGTGATCATCAGGCCGGTCGTGTCCGAGAAGAGCTATGTGCTCTCGGGTGAGAACCGCTACACCTTCAGGGTCCACGCCGACGCCCACAAGACCCAGATCCGCCAGGCGGTCGAGGAGCTGTTCGACGTCCGTGTGATCGAGGTCAGGACGATGAGCGTCAAGACCAAGCCCAAGCGCCGCGGCCTGATCAGCGGACGCACCCGCGCCTGGAAGAAGGCGATCGTGCAGATCGCGCCAGGCGAGACGATCCCGATCTTCCAAGGACTGCAGGCGCTCGACGCCTCATGAGCTGACACGGAGCCGACCAGTAATGCCAATTCGCAAGCCAAAGCCAACCAGCCCCGGTAGACGCTTCGTCTCCTATCCCGACTTCGCCGACATCACGAAGACCAAGCCGGAGAAGACGCTCGTCGAAGGCCTGTCCAAGAGCGGCGGGCGCAACTCCAACGGGCGCAAGACCTCCCGTCACCGCGGCGGCGGCGCCAAGCGCGCCTACCGACGGATCGACTTCAAGCGCCGCAAGGATGGCGTCCCCGCGAAGGTGGCTGCGATCGAGTACGACCCCAATCGCTCTGCCTACATAGCGCTGCTGCACTATGTAGACGGCGAGAAGCGCTACATCCTGGCGCCTCAGCGGCTGAAAGTCGGGATGATGGTGGCCTCTGGCGAGGACGCGGACATCGCCGTCGGCAACTGCATGGCGCTCGCGCGTATGCCGGTCGGCACGGTGATCCACAACGTCGAGCTCCAGCCGGGCCGCGGCGGGCAGATGGCGCGCTCCGCCGGCGCCTCGGTACAGCTGATGGCCAAGGACGGCGACATGGCGACGCTGCGACTGCCCTCCGGCGAGATGCGGATGGTTCGCGCCGAGTGCCGCGCGACGGTCGGGACGATCGGCAATGCAGAACATCAGAACGTGAAGATCGGCAAGGCTGGCCGCAAGCGCCATCTCGGGGTGCGACCGCAGACCCGCGGCACGGCGATGAACCCGGTCGATCACCCCCATGGAGGCGGCGAGGGCTCGACCACGCCCGGGCGCCACCCGGTGACCCCGTGGGGCGTGCCGACGCTCGGGTACCGCACCCGCAAACAGGGCAAGGGCTCCGATCGCTACATCGTCCGCGGCCGCCGTCGCGGAAAGGGCAAGCAGCGATGAGCGCCGCAGGACAGGAGGCGGGCGCATGAGTCGCTCGAGCAAGAAGGGCCCTTGGGTGCAACAGCGGCTGATGGAGCGCGTCGAAGCGCTGAATGCCGAAAACAACAAAAAAATGCTGCGCACCTGGTCGCGCGCCTCGACGATCTTCCCGGATATGGTCGGCCACACGATCGCCGTTCACGACGGCAAGAAACACGTGCCGGTGTTCGTCTCCGAGTCGATGGTCGGCCACAAGCTCGGCGAGTTCGCGCCCACTCGTATCTTCCGCGGCCACGCAGGCTCAGCGAGGGTCCGATGACGCCCGAGAGCCCGTCGGACAAAGCCCCCGAGGAGGAGCAGGTCGAGGCGACCGAGGCTGAGGGCAAGGAGGCCGAGGGCAAGAAGCCCGAGGCCAAGGAGTCTGCGGTCAAACGGCTGCGCCCGCGCAAAGCCGCCAAAGCGAAAGCTGCGAAAGCGCAGGACAAGGAGGACGAGGCCGCCGGCGACGACGAGCCCGAGCCTGTGGAGGCGAAAGGCTCGGGACGCGGCAAACAGTCCCAGGATCGCGAGGCCTCCGCGAGCGAGGAGGACGCTGCTCCGAAAGCGCGTGCCTCACGCCGCGGCACGAGCGCGAAGACGGATGACAAACCCACTGCGAAAGCCTCCGCCAAACAGCGCTCGAAAACCGCTGAGGAGCCCGCTGGGAAACCGGCGGCCAAACGCACGGTGGGCAGGCGCGGTGCCGGCAAAGGCGCCGGCGCCCCGCGCCGGCGGGTGGTGCGGGCACGGGCCCGCTACGTGCGCACGTCCGCGCGCAAGGCCCGGCTGGTTTCGGTCCACATCCGGGGCCGCTCGGTCCAGGAGGCACGCGCTATCCTCGCCTTCGCGCCGCGTGATGCGGCCCGCGACTGGAGCAAGCTCCTGGAGTCGGCGGTTGCGAACGCCGAGAACAACCATGAACTGCTCGAGGACGATCTCGTCGTGCGCGAGGCCTACGCCGACGAGGGTCCCACCATCAAGCGCTTCCGTCCGCGCGCGATGGGTCGCGCCACTCCGATACGCAAGCGCACGAGCCACCTGACGATCACCTTGACCCCCGGCGCCTGAGCGCCACCCGACGCCCAGCCCCACAGGACACCTTGACAGCCAACAGACCGCAAGAGCACAGAGAGCAGACGAGATAGACATGGGACAAAAGGTTCATCCCGAGGCGATGCGCGTCGGCTACATCCATGACTGGAAGTCGAACTGGTTCAACGAGCGCTCCTTCGCCGAGTACCTGGACGAGGACATCCGGGTACGCGAGCACATCACCAACAAGCTCGCCCACGCTGGCCTGTCGGACATCACGATCCGCAAGGACGCCAACGAACTCGAGGTGAACATCCACACCGCGCGTCCGGGCATCGTGATCGGAAAGTCGGGCACCGAAGTCGATGCTCTGCGCCGCGACCTGCACCGGATGACTAGCAAGCAGATCAAGGTGAACATCCTCGAGATCAAGCGCCCCGAGCTCGACGCGAAGCTGGTCGCGCAGTCGATCGCCGAGCAGCTGCAGAATCGCGTCGCATTCCGGCGTGCGATGAAGCGCGCGCTGACGAGCGCGATGCGCTCAGGAGCCAAGGGCGTGAAGGTTCAGGTCGCGGGGCGGCTTGGTGGCGCCGAGATGGCACGCACCGAGAGCTACTCCGACGGCCGCGTTCCGCTGCACACGATGCGCGCGGACATCGACTACGGCTTCTACGAGGCTCGCACGACCTTCGGCCGCATCGGCGTCAAGTGCTGGATGAACAAGGGCGAAATCATGCCCGAGGGCTATACGGGCTCAGACCTCACCGACATCACCGCGCCGGCGACTCCGAGCTCCGATCGCGACCGCCGCGGCGGTCGCGACGGTCGCGGCGACGGACGCGGACGCGGGCGCGACGGTGGCGGCCCGGGTGGGCGTGGCGGCTCCGGCGGTCGCGGCGGCCCGGGTGGTGGGCGCGGCGGCCCGGGTGGCGGTCGCGGCGGCCCCGGCGGCGGCGGATTCTGGCGGACGCGGCGGGCCGGGCGGCGGCGGACCTGGCGGACGCGGCGGGCCCAGTGGTGGTCGCGGCGGGCGTGGTGGCTCAGGCGGCGACGGTCGCGGCCGCCCCGGCGGCGGCGGTGGCGGCGGCGGTGGCGGTGGCGGTGGCGCGCCGAGGGTGGAGCGCTGATGCTCTCGCCCAAGCGCGTCAAGCATCGCAAGCAGCATCGCGGTCGCCGCCGTGGGGTCTCGCGCGGCCAGGTGAAGGTGCAGTTCGGCGAGTACGGGCTCAAGGCGCTCGAGCACGGCTGGCTGACCAACCGCCAGATCGAGGCTGCTCGCATCGCGATGACCCGCAAGATCAAGCGTGGCGGCAAGGTGTGGATCAACGTCTACCCCGACAAGCCCGTCACCAAGAAGCCTGCCGAGACGCGGATGGGCTCGGGCAAGGGCTCTCCCGAAGGCTGGGTAGCCGTCGTCAAGCCCGGACGGGTGATGTTCGAGCTCGCCGGGGTCCCGGAGCCGCTCGCGCGCGACGCGATCCGCCTCGCCGCACACAAGCTGCCGCTGAAATCGAAGTTCGTGATGCGCGAGGACTGAGGACCGACCGCGATGGACGCCAAGGAGATGCGCGATCTCGAGGACAACGAGCTCGCCAAACAGATCGTGACTCTGCGCAAAGACCTGTTCGGATTGCGTTTCGCCAACGCGACGGGCGAACTCGAGGACACCTCGGGCATCGGCCGCGCAAAGCGCGACCTCGCGCGCGCCCTGACAGTTGCACGCGAGCGCAAGCTCGACGCCCATTCAACCCACTGACAGACGAAGCCGAGTACAACCAATGGCCGACAGCAGCGACAAAGACGACGAGACAGCCGTGACCCCGCCCGCCGACAGCGCCGAGGCCGAGCAGCCGCGGGCCGAACCCGCGCAGGCAGCCGAGCCCGAGGCTTCGAGCGAGGACTCCGCCGAGGAGCAGGCGCCGGACGCAGGCGCGTCGGCGGCGTCGGAGGCCGACGCGCCCGGGTCCGCCACCGCCCCCGAGGCCTCGGCTCCCGCCGAGCCGGCCGAGCAGCTCACATCCAAGGAACGTCGCAGGCGCATCCGCTCGACCCACTCCGGCCAGGCCCGCCCGCCTCGCTCGCCCGAGGAGCGCCACGCCGAGCGCGCCAGCGAACGCCAGGACAAGGCGGTGCGCCGCCGCGCGCGGCGCGCCAAGGAACGGGCCAGGGCCGCCGAGCGCCGCCGCAATGCACCGGCCCCAGAGCCACTCGCGCCCGTGCACGCGGGGGTCGAGGGAGCGCCCAAGCTGCGACAGGGCATCGTCGTCTCCGACAAGGCCGACAAGACGATCACCGTGCGGATCGACGTCGCCCGCCGGCACCGCCGCTACGAGAAGATCGTGCGCAGCTCGAGCACGCTGCACGCGCATGACGAGGACAACGAGGCCCACGAGGGCGACATGGTGCGCGTGATCGAGAGCCGACCGCTCTCACGCAGCAAGCGCTGGCGGCTGGTCGAGGTCCTGGAGCGGGCGCGATGATCCAGAACGAGACCCGCCTGCGCGTCGCCGACAACACGGGCGCGCGCGAGATCCTCTGCATTCGCGTCAAGGGTGGCTCGCGGCGCCGCTATGCGTTCGTGGGCGACGTGATCACCGCCACCGTCAAGCAGGCCAATCCCCACGGTTCGGTCAAAAAGGGCGATGTCGTCACGGCTGTGATCGTGCGCACCAAGAAGCCGATCGGACGCGACGACGGCACCTACATCGCGTTCGACGAGAACGCAGCGGTGATCATCGACGATCAGAACAACCCTCGTGGCACGCGCGTGTTCGGACCGGTCGCGCGCGAACTGCGCGAGCGCAACTTCATGAAGATCGTCTCGCTCGCCCCGGAGGTGCTCTGAGATGCCGCGCAAGCGCACGCCAGCCAAGGGCGTCGCGACGAAGATGAAGATCCGCTCCGGCGATCAGGTGCGGGTGATGTCGGGCAAGGATCGCGGCAAGAGCGGGCGCATCCTGCGCACTGAACCGCGCAAGCAGCGCGTATACGTCGAGGGTCTGAACATGATCAAGCGCCACATGCGCCCCAAAGAGGTGGCCCAGGGCAGCCGCGAACAGACGATCGGCGGCGTGATCGAGCGCGAGGGACCGATACATGTCTCCAACGTGATGCTGCTGGACCCGAAAGCCGGCGAGCCAACCCGCGTACGAATCGATCGCGACGGTCGCACGCGCTCGCGCGTCGCGGTTCGCTCGGGCGCCACGATCGACTGACACGGATACGAAGAGAGATCAGCTCAAACCGATGAACGCCACCGCCCCGCCAGCACGCTTGAAGCTCCGCTATCTGGACGAGATCCGTCCCGACCTGATCGGGCGCTTCGGCTACTCGTCGGTGATGCAGGCGCCGAAGGTCGAGAAGGTCACGCTGAACATGGGCGTTGGCAGCGCCAAGCAGGACTCCAAAACCCTCAAAGCCGCGCAGGACCAGCTCGCGACTATCGCCGGCCAGCGCCCGAGCGTCCGCCGCGCGCGCAAGTCGATCGCGGCCTTCAAACTGCGCGACGGGATGCCCGTCGGCCTCGCGGTCACGCTTCGCGGCGAGCGCGCCTATGAGTTCCTGGACCGGCTGATCTCGATCGCGATACCGAGGATCCGCGACTTTCGCGGCCTGAACCCGCGCTCCTTCGATGGCCGCGGCAACTACTCGCTGGGTGTGCGCGAGCAGATCATCTTCCCGGAGATCGACTACGACGCGATCGACGAGGTGCGTGGGCTCGACATCACGATCACGACCACCGCCGCGACCGACCCCGAGGCATTCGCGCTGCTGTTCGCGCTGGGTATGCCCTTCGCCCGCCAGGGTCGCCCGGGCGCATTCGATGCGGTGGTAGATGACGACCGCGACGAATCGTCCGGCGCCGCTGGAGGAACTGTGCCTGCGGCGAGCGCCGTCGAGGAGGCGAGCGCCGCTACGGACGAGCCAGACGCAGCGGCGGGTCCCGAGACCATCGCCGAGCAGGCGGGCGACGGCCCCGTCGCGCTCGAGGACGCGGAGGCGCTCGAGGAGATCGTCGCGCTCGAGGACGCGGAAGCGCTCGAGGAGATCGAGGAGGCAGTGACGATCGAGGAGACCCTGGCGATCGAAGAAGAGGCGTCCCCCGAGGAGGATGAGGCGATCGAGGAGACTCCCGCCGATCTCGCCACGGAGGAGGCCACCTCTGAGGAAGAACCCGATCAGGAGCTCGTCTCCGACGATGTCGACGTCGATGTCGCCACCGTCACTGACGAGGAGCCTGCAGGGGATGAGACTTCGGCTGCGCCCGAGGGCGAAGCCGCTGACAATGACGGCCCGACGGCGTCCGAGGACGCCGTGGGCGAGGACACCGCCGAGACGAAGGACGCCGACTGATGGCCAAGACCTCGTTGCGCGTCAAGCAGACGCGCACACCCAAATACAAGACTCGCGCCTATACTCGCTGCAATCGCTGTGGGCGCCCGCGATCTGTATATCGCAAGTTCGGGCTCTGTCGCATCTGCTTGCGCGAGCTCGCCCACAACGGCCAGATCCCTGGCATGACCAAGGCCTCCTGGTAGGGGTTCGCAGCGAGGCGCTCTGACTGACCATGTCGATGACCGATCCGATAGCCGACTTCCTGACGCGCGTGCGAAATGCGATTCGCGCTGCCCACGAGACGGTCGACGTGCCCGCGTCGAAGCTCAAGGCTGAGCTGGCGCGGATTCTCGCCGAGCAGGGGTACATCGAGTCCTGGTCGGTGGTCCCCGCCCCCGCGGGACCCGGCGAACTGCTTCAGATAACCCTCAAGTACACCGACGATCGCCGCTCGGCGATCTCGGGGCTGCGCCGGGTCTCACGCCCAGGAAGGCGCACCTACGTCGATGCCACGCACATTCCGAAGGTCCTCGGAGGCATGGGCACCACGATCGTGTCCACCTCACGTGGCGTGATGACCGGACACGATGCGCGCGCTGCGGGCGTCGGCGGCGAGGTCCTGGCGGAGGTCTGGTGAGCCGCCCTCGGGGCGGAAGCGAACATGTCGAGAATCGGTAGACAACCAATCCCCGTGCCCGCCGGTGTGACGGTCGCGATCGAGCCCGAGTCGGTCCGCGTCAGCGGCCCCAAAGGCGAGCTCGTGGAGCGGATCTCGCGCGACATCGCGGTCGTGCAGGAGGGCGAGCAGCTGCTCGTCTCGCGTCCGACCGACCGCGGCGAACACCGTGCGCTTCACGGCCTCACACGCTCGCTGGTGGCCAACATGGTCGAGGGCGTCACGGCGGGCTATGAGAAGCGTCTCGAGATCCAGGGCGTCGGCTACCGCGCGCAGCTGAAGGGAAAGAACCTCGAGCTCGCCGTCGGCTACTCGCACCCGGTGCCGATCCCGGCGCCGGACGGGATCGAGTTCGAAGTCCCGCAGCCGACACGGATCGTGGTGAAGGGGATCTCCAAGCAGCTCGTCGGCGAGGTCGCGGCGATCATCCGCAAGCAGCGTCCCCCCGAGCCATACAAGGGCAAGGGCATCCGCTACGAGGGCGAGTATGTGCCCCGCAAGGTGGGCAAGCGCGCATGACCGTGCTGACCAAGGAGCGCCAGCGCCTCAAACGGCGCCGCCGGGTGCGGGCGAAGATCTCCGGGACCGCCACACGGCCGCGTGTGTCGGTGTTCCGCTCGAACCGCGGGCTCTCGGCACAGGTCGTAGACGACGTCGCCGGCCGCACGCTGGCGGCGGTGAACTGGTTCGAGCCCGAGCTGCGCTCGCTCGGCAAAGGCGAGAGCGCCGCCAAGGCCGGCCAGCTGCTGGCCGAGCGCGCCAAGGCCGCGGGCGTGACCGAGGCCGTGTTCGACCGCGGCGGATACCGCTACCACGGCCACGTGCGCACGTTCGCCGAAGCCATCCGTGAGGGGGGCCTGCTCGCCTGATGGCCCAGCTCGAGCTGACTCTTATCGCTACCCTGCTCCCCTGACCATGACCGTAAACACAGACCGCTCAGTCAATCCCGCCGGCCTGGACCTCCAGGAGCGCGTGGTCGAGATCAACCGCGTCGCCAAGGTCGTCAAGGGCGGGCGGCGCTTCTCCTTCACTGCGCTCGTGGTGGTGGGAGACGAGCGCGAAGTCGTCGGCGTGGGCTACGGCAAGGCCAACGAGGTGCCGCTCGCGATCCAGAAGGGCGTCGAGCGCGCTCGCAAGGACCTGTTCAAGGTGCCCCGGCACGGCAGCACGATCACGCACCAGACGACCGGCATCTTCGGCGCGGGTCGCGTGTTGCTGAAGCCCGCCTCTCCCGGTACCGGCGTGATCGCCGGCGGCGGCGTACGCGCGGTGCTCGAGCTGGCGGGAATCCACGACATCCTCTCCAAGAGCCTCGGCACCCAGAATCCGATCAACCTGGTCAAGGCGACCGTCGAGGGCCTGCGCTCGCTGCGCACCCCCGAGGAGGTCGCACGCCTGCGCGGACTGTCGATCGATCGCGTGCTCGGACTCGGCGGCCAGAACGCCGCCGGCGCCTCGGCAGAGGGCCCTTCCAGCGACGGCACAGCCAGCGACGGCACAGCCAGCGCCGGCACAGCCGGCGGCGGCGCATCCGCCGACGCGGGCGCCGCGCCCGCGGCGGCCGGCGCGTCGGAGCAGGGCACGGCATCCGCCGGGGACGATGCGACGAGCCAGGGCGCCGGTGGCGCTGCCGGCGAGCCCGCCGCAACCGCGCAAGAGGCGTAGGGCCATGGCGAGCCTCACCGTCACCCAGCGGCGCTCGAGCAACGGCTGCAACCAGCGCCAGCTCGACACGCTGCGCTCGCTCGGCCTGCGCCGCATCGGCCAGTCGGTCGAGATCGGCGACAGCGCCCAGGCGCGTGGGATGCTGCATGCGGTGCGCCATCTCGTGGAGGTCGGGGAGCCCGACGGCGCCTCGGGGGCCGCGAGCAAGCCCGCCGGTGCGAAACGCTCCCAGCCCAAGGCGACCGCTGCCAAGGCGGCCGAGGCCAAGCCCGCCAAAGCCAAGCCAGCGAAAGCGGTGAAGGCGGCCGGTGGAGGGGACTCGGGCGAGGAGCCATCCGCATGAGCGCGGCCTCGAAACAGGGATCGGCTGAGCCCGAGGAGGCTCGCATCGGGCTGCACAGCCTCGCACCCGCGCCCGGCAGCCGCCGCCCTCGTAAGCGCGTCGGTCGCGGCGAAGGCTCGGGCACCGGCAAGACCTCCGGGCGCGGCCAGAAGGGGGCCGGGGCACGCTCTGGCTCCAAGCGGCGCCCCCGCTTCGAGGGCGGCCAGATGCCGATCCACATGCGCATGCGAAAGCTCCGCGGCCCGCACATGAAGAAGTCGATGCCCTTCGAGCCGTTCCGTACGAGCACCCAGGCGGTCAACATCGCCGACCTCGACAAGCGCTTCGACGCAGGCGCGGAGGTGACGCTCGAGCTGATGCGCGCCAACGGCCTCGGCACGCGCAAGGGAGTCCCGGTGAAGGTGCTCGCCAAGGGCGAGATCGGCAAGGCTCTCACGGTCCATGCGCACGGGTTCAGCGGTGCTGCAAAAGAGCGCATCGAGGCCGCAGGCGGCACCTGTCAGATCGTCGAGAGCTAGAATCGGTGCGCTCCGCCGGCCATTAGCCTCGCGGAAACCGCGTCATGCTCGCAACGATCCTCAACGCCTTCAGAGTCGCGGATATCCGCAAGAAGCTCGGCTTCACCGCGCTGATGCTGATCATCTACCGGATCGGCTCACACGTACCGGTCCCGGGCGTCAACCTCACCGCGGTCAACAACCTCCAGAAGCAGTTCAGCGGCAACGGCATCCTCAGCTACCTGAACCTGTTCTCCGGCGGCGGTCTCGGGCGGATCGCGCTGTTCGCGCTGGGCATCATGCCCTACATCACTGCGTCGATCATCCTGCAGCTGCTGCAGGTGGTCGTGCCCTCGCTCGAGAAGCTCTCCAAGGAAGGCGAGGTCGGTCAGGCGCGCATCACCCAGTACACCCGCTACCTGACCGTCGGCCTCGCGTTCGCGCAGTCGATCGGCTACGTGTTCCTGTTCCATTCGCTGCAGGCGAAAGCGGGCGAATCGGTCGTGAGCCACTTCGACGCGCCTCACATATTCCTGATCGTGATCTGCCTCACGACCGGCTGCGTGCTGCTGATGTGGGTCGGCGAGCTGATCACCCAGCGGGGTATCGGCAACGGGATCTCGCTGCTGATCTTCGCCTCGATCGTCTCTCGGCTGCCGGGCGCGATCCAGACCTGGTGGACCTCACAGGACCAGGTCTTCAAGGTGATAATGCCGTTCCTGGTGCTCGCGGTGGTCGCTGGGATCGTGTTCGTCCAGGAGGGGCAGCGCCGGATCCCGATCCAGTACGCCAAGCGCGTGATCGGCCGGCGCATGACCGAGGGCGGCCAGACCTACCTGCCACTGCGCGTGAACATGGCGGGCGTGATCCCGGTGATCTTCGCCGCGAGCATCATGGCCTTCCCGCCGACCGTCGGCCAGCTGGTCAAAACGCACTGGGGCCAGCAGCTGTCGGACTTCTTCTCGCCCAACGGCTGGCACTACATCCTCGGCCAGTCGCTGTTCATCCTGATCTTCACCTACTTCTACACCGCCGTCACCTTCAACCCCGTCGACCAGGCCGAGAACCTCAAGAAGTACGGCGGCTTCATCCCCGGCGTCCGTCCCGGGCGCCCGACGGCGGAATTCCTCGACCGCATCCTCGCCCGGCTGACGTTCCCGGGCGCCCTGTTCCTGGCCGCGGTGGCGGCGCTGCCGGAGATCCTGTTCGCGCGCACCCACCAGCAGTTCAACTTCGGCGGCACCTCGATCCTGATCGTGATCGGAGTGGCCCTGGAAACGATGAAGCAGCTCGAGGCGCAGCTGATGATGCGCTCGTACGAGGGGTTCCTGAAGTAGTTGTCTTCGGGGGAGGTCGGGAGGGGGGCCTGTCCCCCTCCCGTGTCAGAGATGAAGCAGCTCGAGGCGCAGCTGATGATGCGCTCGTACGAGGGGTTCCTGAAGTAGTTGTCTTCGGGGGAGGTCGGGAGGGGGGCCTGTCCCCCTCCCGTGTCAGAGATGAAGCAGCTCGAGGCGCAGCTGATGATGCGCTCCTACGAGGGGTTCCTGAAGTAGTTGTCTTCGGGGGAGGTCGGGAGGGGGGCCTGTCCCCCTCCCGTGTCAGAGATGAAGCAGCTCGAGGCGCAGCTGATGATGCGCTCGTACGAGGGGTTCCTGAAGTAGCTGTCTTCGGGGGAAGTCGGGAGGGGGGCCTGTCCCGGGCAAAGTTTGTCCCGCGCCGGTGCGCGAGCGGGTAGGCTCTCGCACGGGTGTCCGAGCTCAATTTGATCCTGCTCGGTCCGCCGGGCGCGGGGAAGGGCACGCAGGCCGAGCGCCTGCGCGAAGACTTCGGGCTGGCGCACATCTCGACCGGGGACATGCTGCGCGCGCACGTGGCACGCGGCACCGAGCTCGGCAAGGAAGCCAAGCGCTACATGGACGCGGGCGAGCTGGTGCCCGATCCGGTGATCATCGGCATGATCGGGGACCGCGTGTCCGACGTCGATGCCAGCGACGGCTTCCTGCTCGACGGCTTCCCGCGCAACGTCGCCCAGGCCGACGCGCTGGCTGAGGCGCTGGACGGGCTCGACCGGCGCCTGAGCGCGGTGCTCGCGATCGAGGTCTCCGACGAGGAGGTGGTGCGGCGGCTGTCGGGACGGCGCGTGTGCGTCAAGAACTCCGCGCACATCTACCACGTCGAGTTCGACCCGCCCAAGCACCCCGAGATCTGCGACCAGGACGGATCGCGCCTGGTCCAGCGCGAGGACGATCGCGAGGAGACGGTGCGCCGGCGCCTGGAGGTCTATCACCGGCAGACAGCGCCGCTGATCGACTACTACGAGGAGGCCGGCCTGCTGCGCCGGTTCGACGGCAGCCTGCGCGCCGACGAGGTCCACGCCCGCATCCGCGCGACGCTCGCGACGCTGCGGCTCGAGGAGCAGTTGTAGGCGCCGCGTGGCGACCCCCGAGGCTAGACTCGTCTGGTGATCATCAAGAAGAGTTCTGCCGAGATCGAGCGCATGGCGCGCGCGGGCGAGGTGCTCGTCGCGACCCTTGAACTGCTCGAGAAGAGCCTGCAGGTCGGGGTCACGACGGGCGAGCTCGACGCCAAGGCTGAGCGCTTCATCCGCTCGCATGGCGCCACGCCGGCGTTCAAGGGCTACCGCGGCTTCCCCGGCTCGATCTGCGCCTCGCCGAACTCGATGGTCGTGCACGGGATCCCAGGCGCTTATGCGCTCGCCGGCGGCGACATCATCTCGATCGACGTCGGCGTCACGCTCGACGGCTGGGTCGCGGACGCGGCGCGCACGTTCGCGATCGGCCCGGTAGAGCCGGACGTCGAGAACCTGCTCGCGGGCACCCGCGCAGCGCTCGATGCGGGCGTCGAGCAGTGCCGGCCCGGCAAGCGCCTGGGCGACGTCTCGAACGCGATCCAGAGAGTGGCTGAGGGCGCCGGGCTGTCGGTCATCCGCTCGCTCGTCGGTCACGGCATTGGACGCAGCATGCACGAGGACCCGCAGGTGCCCAACTACGGCCGTGCCGGCAAGGGGCCGCTGCTGGAGGAGGGGATGGTGCTCGCGATCGAGCCGATGACCACCGCCGGGCGAGCGGCCGTGCGCGTCGCGGGCGACGGCTGGGCGATCTTCTCCCAGGACGGCTCGCCGGCGGCGCACTTCGAGTTCACCGTCGCCATCACCGCCGATGGACCGCGCGTGCTGACCCCATGGCACCTGCCGCCCGGCGAGCGCTCCCAGCCCGAGTCCGGCTCGCCGTTGCGCCGCGGGCAGGCCGCCGCCGGGGCCCGCTAGCCACCGGCGAGTTGCTACCATCTTCAGTCCTGCTCGACCGCGAGGGCTGTTGGCGCGCGCGAGAGCGTATCCACGACCCGGTAGCGGCGGCCGAACCGGCAGCCAGAGCCGAGTCGCCGGACCAGCCGAAGGGAATCATGAAGGTCAGACCGTCGGTCAAGCCGATGTGCGAGAAATGCAAGATCATCCGCCGCCATGGCGCGGTTCTCGTGATCTGCCAGAACAAGCGCCACAAGCAGCGGCAGGGGTAGGCGGGAGCGGATGGCGAGAATCGCGGGGGTCAACCTGCCCCTGAACAAGAGGTCGGAGATCGGCCTCACCTACATCTACGGGATCGGCCGCTCGACGTCGAACAAGGTTCTCGCCGAGGTCGGCGTCTCGCCCGACACCTACGTGCGCGATCTCACCGAGGACGAGGTCTCCAAGCTGCGCGACGCGATCGACCGTTCGCTGACGGTCGAGGGCGATCTGCGCCGGGAGCGCTCCCAGGACATCAAACGGCTGCAGGAGATCGGCTGCTACCGCGGCCTGCGCCACCGCCGTGGCCTGCCCGTGCGCGGGCAGAAGACGAAGACCAACGCGCGCACCCGCAAGGGCCCGAAGCGCATGCAGGTGGCCGGCAAGAAGAAAGCGGGCAAGAAGTGATCGCCGAGCGTGAGCTGCGGAGGCGCAGCTGATGGCCCCGCCCAAACGCGCTCGTGGCAAACGCAAGCCGAAGAAGAACATCCCGATCGGCCAGGCCCACATCAAGACGTCCTTCAACAACACGATCGTCTCCCTCACCGACACCTCCGGCAACGTGATCGCCTGGGAGTCGGCCGGGGGCGCGGGCTTCAAGGGCTCGCGCAAGTCGACGCCGTTCGCGGCCCAGGTGACTGCCGACGCCGCCGCGCGCAAGGGCCTCGAGCAGGGGCTGCAGAAGGTCGAGGTCTACGTCAAGGGCCCGGGCTCGGGCCGTGAGACCGCGATTCGCTCGCTGCAGGCGGCTGGCCTGGAGGTGACCGGCGTAAAGGACGTGACCCCCCAGGCGCACAACGGCTGCCGGCCCCGCAAGCGGAGGCGCGTCTGATGGCCAGGGACACCGGACCGCAGTGCAAGCAGTGCCGCCGCGAGGGTCAGAAGCTGTTCCTCAAGGGCGAGCGCTGCCTGACCGACAAGTGCGGCGTCGAGCGCCGCTCCTACCCGCCCGGCGAGCACGGGCGCGGACGCATGAAACAGAGCGAGTACCGCGTCCAGCTGCGCGAGAAGCAGAAGGCGCGTCGCTACTACGGCGTGCTCGAGCGCCAGTTCCACAGCTATTACGAGAAGGCCTCACGCCAGCCGGGGATCACCGGCGAGAACCTGCTCACGCTGCTCGAGTGCCGGCTCGACAACGTGCTGGTGCGCCTGGGCTTCGGCGCCTCGCGGCGTCAGGCGCGCCAGCTCATCCGTCACGGCCATTGGACGGTCAACGGCAGGCGCGTGAACATCCCCAGCTACCAGGTCCGTTCCGGCGACGTGATCGCGATCAAGGCCGGCACGCCCGCGACGCAGGTGGTTAGGGACGCGACCGAGCTGACAGGGCAGATTCCCGCGTGGCTTCAGGCCGACCACGAGTCGCTCACGGCCAAGGTGCTGCGCAAGCCGGAGCGACGCGAGGTCGCCGCGCCGGTGCAGGAGCAGCTCATCGTCGAGCTGTACTCGAAGTAGCCGATTCACCACGCCGCCAGCCGCCCTTGGGGCGGGAGGGCGGCCTCTGGAGCCGGCACCGCAAGGATGCCGGTGAGACCAAACGACGTTAGGACGCCGATGCTCGACTTCCAAATCCCCCGCATCACCAGCGAGTCCGTGGAGCAGAACCGCGGCACGTTCACCATCGAGCCGCTCGATCGCGGTTTCGGCTACACGTTCGGCAACTCGCTGCGGCGCGTATTGCTCTCGTCGCTCGCCGGCGCGGCGGTCACGAGCGTGCGCATCGAGGGCGTCGCGCACGAGTTCTCGACGATCCCCGGCGTGAAGGAGGACGTCACCGACATCGTGCTCAACCTCAAGGGGATCGTCTGCCGCATGCACTCCGACGCGACCGAGGTCGAGGCGCCGCTGGTCGTCGGCGGGCCCGGCGACATCACGGCCAAGGACATCGACCTGCCGGCGGGCGTGGAGATCCTCAATCCCGATGTCCACATCGCGACGCTCGAGAAGAAAACCAAGCTCGAGCTGTACATGACGATCGGCCGCGGCCGCGGCTACCGTCCAGCCGAGGAGAACAAGTCCGCCGACCAGCCGATCGGCGTGATCCCGATCGACTCGATCTTCTCGCCCGTCCGTCGCGTCGCCTACGCCGTCGAGCAGGCGCGCGTCGGCCAGAAGACCGATTTCGACAAGCTCACGCTCGACATCGAGACCGACGGCTCAATCGACCCTCAGGCCGCGTTGCGCGAGGCCGCCGAGCTACTGATCTCTCAGCTCGCGATCTTCACCGACGCCGATCGTATCCAGGAGCTGCGCGCTGCCCCCGGCGGCCAGCTCGACGGGCACGGCTTGACGGTACCGGGCGCCTCCGCCGGCGCGGCGGGAGCGCTGCAGGGCGAGGAGTGGAGCATCCTGATCGAGGAGCTCGAGCTCGGTGTCCGCTCATACAACTGCCTCAAGCGTGCGGGCATCCAGACGGTGGGCGACCTGATCTCGAAGTCCGAGGCCGAGCTCAATGCAATCCCCAACTTCGGCAAAAAGTCGATCGACGAGGTGATCGAAACGCTGCACTCGCGGGGTCTCAACCTCCGCCAGGACTAGCGCAGGCCTGCGCCAGGACCAGCGCGGGCCTGCGCCAGCACCGGCGCGAGCGCCGCCGCACGGTAGGCTGCGCGGGGGGCTCGATGAGGGTGTGGAGGTCTGCTTTTCAAACCGTGTATAACCATGGCGATACAGAGATGAAAAAACAAAGCACTACACCCACGCCTTCACGCTCCGCACCCTCCGCAGCGCCCGGCACGCCGGCCGCCCCGGCGCTCAGCCACCTCGCGCAGGAGGGCGTTTCGGCGCCGACGCGGCCATGAGGCACCAGAAGACCCGCAACAAGCTGAGCCGTGACTCCGCGCACCGCAAGGCGCTGCTGATGAACCTCAGCAAGGAGATCATCGAGCACGAGCGGATCCGCACCTCCGAAGCGAAGGCCAAGGCGGTGAAACCGGAGATCGAGCGGCTGATCACGCTCGCCAAGCGCAGCGACCTGCACGCACGACGCCAGGCGCTGGCGACGCTCTCGCAGGACAAGTTCGCAGTGCACAAGCTGTTCGAGGACCTCGCCCCCCGATACGCCGACCGCCCCGGCGGCTACACCCGCATCCTCAAGCTGGGCCCGCGCCGCTCGGACTCCACCGAGATGGTGTTCATCGAGCTGGTGTGAGGGCCGCAGCGGGCCACCGACCCGCATCGGCGGCGCCAGCGCTGCGAATCCCAGAGGACCGGCTCCGGGCGAGCGGATGGTCACGAAGCTCACGCTCGAATACGACGGCAGCGAGTTCGCCGGTTGGGCTCGTCAGCCGGGGTTGCGGTCGGTGCAGGAGGAGCTCGAGCGGGCCCTGCAGAGGATCCTGCACGAGCAGCTCCCGCTGACCGTCGCAGGGCGCACCGACCGCGGCGTCCACGCCTGGGGCCAGGTCGCCAGCTACCGGCACGAGGCAGTCGATCCGCGGCGCCTGAACGCGCTGCTGCCCGAGGACATCGCGGTATTGGCGGCCGAGCCGGCCCAACCGGGATTCGACGCCCGCCGCGACGCGAGCAGCCGCAGCTACTGCTACCGGCTGCTCGCCCGACCCGAGCGGGGGGTGTTCGAGCGCAGCCGCGCGCTGTGGTGGCCAGCGGAGATCGATCGCGATGCCCTGCACGCTTGTGCCGCTGCCCTACGCGGCAGCCACGACTTCACCGCGTTCACCCCCACCGACAGCGATCACGTGCGCTTCGAGCGCAACGTCCTGCGCGCCGAGTGGCGCGAGCGCGGGCAGCTGCTCGAGTTCTGGATCGAGGCCGATGCCTTCATGCGCCACATGAACCGCATCCTCGTCGGGACGATGCTCGACGTAGCCGCCGGGCGCCGCACGCCGGCGCAGTTCGAGCGCCTGCTCGAAGGCAGGCCGCGCGCGGAGGCCGGCGCCACCGCGCCCGCGCACGGACTCGCGCTTGCCTCGATCGCCTACCCGGCCTGAGCCTCTGTTACGCGCCATGTCCCGCGGGCGCGCGCTCGCGTGCGGGCGGCTTGGCGGCGCCGCGGTAGCGCGGGCGAAAGCGCGCGACCCGCTGGGCGTCTTTTGCGCCCATGAACGGCGCCAGCGCGATGAACGACAGCTCGGCGGCGCAGTCGGGAAGCTCGGCGGTGCGTCCGAGCGAGGCGCTGTTGCGCAGCACTTCGGCGACCGCGCCCGCGAATGCCTGCGCCGCAGCGCCCGAGGCGCCGGGGTAGAGCTCGAAGCCGGGTGCGAGCAGCGATTCGAAGTAAGCTGCGTGACGCTCGACCGCCTCGGTGCCGGCGCGGCCGATGCAGAAGATCTCGCTGCCGGCGAGGCGGGCCTCGCGCGGATTGTCGGCCGCCGCGCGCAGATAGGCGGCGATCGCCGCGCTGACGGCGTGTCCCCAGTCGGTTGTTCCCTCCATGGCCTGCCCGATCGGTCCCACCAGCCGCTCGTGGGCGACCTCGCATGCTGCGATCAGCGCCTCCTGCTTGTTGGCGAAGTGGTTGTAGAAGGTGCTGTAGGAGACCTTCGCGGCGCTCGCGATGTCGCGATGTGTCATCGACCTGTAGCCCTTCCTCGCCGCCAGCTCGAGCACGGCCTCGACGATCCGCGCGCGCTGTTCCTGGCCACGGGCGCCGTCGCTGGACCCCTCGCCGTCGTTGGCGGAGCCGGCTCCGATCCCCTGCACTGCGCTCGCCCTCGCGTGCGCATCTGCGACCGTGGCGTCGCTGTTTGCGCTCGGCGCCGTACGCCGGCTCGAGCTGCTCGGCGCCGGCGGGCTGCAAGCCAGCAGCCACAGCGCCAGCTCGTGGGCCGCGTCCGGGGAGCTCTTGTCGGTGACGGCCAGGCGCTTGTAGATCACCCGGCGCAGCCCACCTGTGACAGCGATTGTCGTCTGGCGTGATATCGGCGAGCCCTCGCCTGTCCGGCGGCCGTGGTCGAGCATCCGCCTCACCAGCGCGAGCTCGCGTTCATGGCGCTCGCGGGCGACCTCGCCGACGGTGAGGATGCCAGCCAGACACACCCGCGCGGCCGCCGGCCACGCCCGCGCCGCCGTGGCAAGCGTCTCGGCTGCCGCCTCGATCCGCTGCGGCCAGCCCGGGCCGGTGGTCTCGTACGCCGCGAGCGCCTGCGCTGCCACGCGCGCTGTGTGGGTGTCATAGGTCGTCAGGAAGCAGTCCTCGAGGCTCTGGAACTGCTCGTAGAAGGCGGCTCGCGAGACGTGGGCGCGCTCGGTCAGATTCGCGACGGTGGTGGCTGGAAGCCCGTTGCGGTCGACCGTCTCGACGAGCGCGATCATCAGGCGCTCGCGCTGGCTCGCACGCACCACCTCCGCCGGAAGCCGGGAGCCGGGAGCGAGCTTCGCTCGCGTGCCGCCCGTCGCTGTCTGTTGCTTTGCCATCGTCTCTGTCCGTGCCTAGCGGTAAGTCAAGACCTTCCTGCGTGTCGCGGTTGCGCGCTCGTGTCCGATCACCGGCGCGAGCGCCAGATACGCGAGCTCGCCCGCGCTCTCGCGACCGTCGCGTTCGATGATCTCAGTTATCGCGCCCGCCGTGAGCTCGCCGGAGAGCCCAGGCTGCGCGGGGGTCGAGGGCGCGGGGTCGGGATCGTGCCGGTCGTCATCGTCGCCGGGGACGTAGGTCAGGGCCCAGGCCAGCAGGCCATCGACGAGTCCCGGCAGCTCGTGCGCGCGGTCGTCGCGCAGCCTCGCTTCGATCACCCGCCAGATGCCGCCGGTCACGCCGGCGATCGTGATCGGCGAGGGCTTGTCGACGACGGGCGCGTCCTGGAGCACCTCGGTGATCGTCTCTTCGAACATCGCCACCGCCTGCGCGCGATGCCGGCGCGTCTCGGGGCTGATGAGCGCCGCCTCGAGCAGGTACGTCCGCGCGGCGCCCGAGCGCATGCCGATCGCGGCGATGCACGTGCTGAGCGCCGCCCGCAGGCGCTCGGGCCAGGCCCCGCTGCTGGCGTGGTAGGCGGAGATCGTGTGGGCGACGAGCTGATGAAGCAGCGAGTCGAAGGCCGCGAGGAAGCACTGCTCCTTGCTCGAGAAGTTCGCCGCGAAGGTCTCGGGCGCGACGCCAGCCCTGGCGCACACGTTCTCGATCGACGTGCCCGCATAGCCGTGGCTCGTGACCTCGTCCAGCATCGCGTTGAGCAGCCGCTCGCGCTGCCAGATCGCGGGCGGCTCCAGTTCAACGTCCGCATGGTCCTCCTCGAAAGCGTCATCGAGGGGACCGCCGAACGGCTCGTCGATGGCCTCGCCCCTTAGCCCGTCGTCCTCGTCTGAAGGCATCTTGACATCCTCATAAAAATATGTTCTTATCTCCCATACGGGAACTGTAGCTGTTCTCGTGCAGGAAGTGCGAGGGAAAGGGTCGCCCGAACGACATGACGTCGCGACAGGCGCCATCTGCACAAGCAATGGGCAAGAGGGACAGAGAGAGGGACTGCTGGACCATGGACGGCGGGACTCAAAGCGAGCACGTCAGTGCCAGTCGCCACCTGAGCGACGGGCATACACGACTGCGCCCTGGTGAGAACGCGGACAGAGCTGTCGTCGCGGAGGCCTTCGAGGAGGCCATCACGCGGCTGTGGCCGCTGGTGCTGGGCTCGGTCCGCTCTGAACGGAGCTGGCACGGGCGCGTGCGTGCGGGACTCCTCACCCTGCTCACCTTCCTCGACGAGGAGCCCGCTCTCGGCCGGGTGCTGATCGTCGACGTGCTGAGCGCAGGCGATCAGCTGCTCGAGCGACGCCAGCAGGTGGTCCGCAGGCTGACCGAGGTCCTGGCGGCGGGAACCGAGCGGGAGCGTACTGCCCGGCAGAACGTGGCGTTGCGCTCACCACTGATCGCCGAGGGCCTGGTGGGCGCGGTTCTGTCGGTCATTCACACGCGCATGCTCGTAGAGGACGAGCGCCCGTTCGTCGAGCTCGCTCCCTCGTTGATGTCGATGATCGTCCTGCCCTACCTCGGCCCAGCTGCCGCGGGCAGGGAGTTGGTGCGCAGCCGGACCGCGGCTGCTGCCGACAGCGACAGCGGCTCGCGGGCGTGCGCACCCCCGAGGCGCGCGACCTATCGCACGGCGCTGGTTCTCGACGCGATCGCGTGTGCACCCCACTCGAGCAATCGCGAGATAGCGCTCGCCGCGGGACTCAGCGACGAGGGCCAGGCGTCCAAGCTCCTGAGCCGGCTGCAGCGTCAGGGTCTGATCGAGAACGTCGGGCTCGGCCAGCCACACGGCGAGCCGAACGCCTGGCTGTTGACATCCGCAGGGCGCAACGTCGCCGCGGTGAGCAATCACGCCCTGCAGTCACAGGTCATGCCTCTTTCAGGCCGCGCAGTGCAGAGGTCGAGGAGGGGCCTGTGACCTGGAATCTGGAAGCGACCGGCCTGGGCGGGCGACCGCGCAGCGTCCGGCTCGGTCGTGACGGCGAGCCGCGCGCGATGCGCTGGCGCGCCGACCGCAGACGTCCGTCGGTGCGGGTGCAGCTCGACCGCGCATCGATGACGAGCGCACGGCAGTGCGAGGGCAGCGCGTCCTCGCCGTGTGCGCTGTCGCAGACGAGCGACGCCCGAGTGACTCGGACGAGTGCTCTGGCGCCGCTCGACAATAACCCGAGAGGACAAAAGGAGTAGTGGACAAGTGAGACATGTAAGGATGCTGGGGCTCTGCCTCATCGCAGCGCTCGCGCTTACCGCGTTCGCCTCATCGAGCGCGTTTGCAAAGGACCCGACACACGCTTTGAGTATCTTCAAGAATTGCCCGACGCCGGCAGAAGAAGAAGGCTACTACTACACCTGCGTATTTGCGCGCACGACGCCACACGCAGGCGGCGAATACACCGTCGGCAACATCACGGTGCCGATCGAGCATTCGATCAAGCTGCAGTACGGCATCAAGGAGCTCGAAGAAACCGGGGCCGAAGAATCGCTTCTCCCGACCGACGGCGTGGAAGCGATCTCGCCGACCAAGGAGGCTGTGCCTGGCGAACCGATCGCACACATCTCGGCGGCCGAACAGGAAGAACTCGGCTGGTCTGAAGGCTTGAAGGAAGCCTACGCGTCCGCTAAAAAGAGCACTCTGAAGAAAGTCACCGAGGCGATCGAACTGGCCGGGATTCCGGTCACGAACCGCGGGGCCCTCATCGAACGAAGCGGAACAGCGATTGAAGCGCCCGTCAAGATCAAAGGTGAAAACGCGTTCCTGACCGAACTCGGTGACACCTGCTACATCGGCTCGAATGAAGACCCGATCGTGCAGCACCTGACCTCGGGCGAAAGCACCTCGCCCTTGACCGGTGAAACAATCGAAGGCGCTCTGGAAAACATCCAGATTCGCCACGAAGGCCAGGAGGTAATAATCGGCAGCAAGCTGGTCGACAACACCTACCCGGTGCCGGCCGCGAGCTGCACGGGGCCGTACTCCAGCGAAGTCGCCGCCACGCTCGACAAGATCTTCGGTCTCCCAGCCGTGGCTGGAGCGAGCGAGACGATCCTGAACGGATGGCTGTACAACGCAAAGACGAGCCTGATCGTCGAAAAGGGCTTCTAGGACTAGCAAGCCCCGCGTGACGAGCTGATCCTAGGCGCGTCACGAGGAGTAACGAGGGAAGGGTCGCCCAGGTGGCGCCCTTCCCTCGACAGAATGAGGGTCGGCGGCAGGCGATTGTTCGCAACGAGACTCAACGACAATGAAAACGAAAGTGTGGCTAGCATGAAACGGATCACGATTGCGGGACTGTGCCTTGCCGCGGCGCTCCTGACGAGCGCGCTCGGCGCGGCTGGCGCATTGGCTTCGGCTCCTGAATATGGGAGATGCTTGAAGGTCGCCAAGCCCTACAACGGCGGCTTCTCGGACTCGAAATGCACCAAAAAAAATGAAGCGAAAACTGGGAAGTACGAATGGACGCCTGGGGCTGGCAAACACAAGTTCACCAGCTCCGGCGGAGCCGGAATCCTGGAAACCGTCGGCGGCGCGAAGGTCGAATGCAAAGCTGAGAAAAGCAACGGTGAATTCGTGCCCGGCAACAACAAAGAAGAGGCCGGTGTCGTGGTCATCTTCACGGGCTGCAAGTCGTTCGGCTTCAACTGTTCGACCCCCAAAGCCGTTGAAGGCGAATTGAAGACGAACGAACTCGAAGGTTTGGTCGGCTGGGAAAACAAAGCCGCAAAAAAGACCGCCCTCGAGCTCTTCCCGGGGAAAACCGCACCGGGTGGGCTGTTCATCGAATTCTCCTGCGGCGGGCTTCTGGTGAAGGTGCGCGGCAAGGTGCTCGTGCCGATCAAGAACGACAAGATGACGCAGAGTGAAACGCTGAAATTCAAGGCGACGAAAGGCAAACAGAAACCCGAAAAATGGGAAGAAAGCGCGTCGCCGGCGATTCTGGAAAGCTCGTTCAGCAACATTGGCGCAGGACTGTATGAACAAGCTGGCCAGAGAATCAACTCGACAGTCACAGGTGAAGAAAAGCTGGAGCTCAACGCAGTTATCTGATGCGTCTGAGCGTCAAGGACGACAGCTGGGCGTGTGGGGCCGCGGTGCGGCCCCACACGCTGGGTGCGCGTCGGCGCGGGTGGTAGGGCAGGCGCCGTGCGAATCCGAGCCTCGCGATGGAGTCTGAGCAAAGAGTTGTCCTGAGACTAGGGCAAGATCCGGAGAGGGAGCTATGAAGCGCGAGCGTGTACAGTCGCAACGACGGGAACAGCTGGCGCTGAGCGGCGGGGCTGCGCGCCTGCTGCGTCTGGCTTGCGCGCTGGCACTTCCGCTTGGCGTTGGCCTGCTCTGTCAGCTTGCCCTGGCATCCTCCGCCTCGGCTCTGGCCTCCCGCGGCCACGTCTTTGAAACGTCCTTTGAAGGCGAAGGCGAACACGTATTCGCAAAGCCCGCGGGCATCGCCCTAAACGAAGCCAGCGGTGAAGTCTACGTGGCCGACCCCGCCCAGAACCGAGTCGAGCGCTTCAAGCCAAACGGCCACGGCGGCTATGAATTCGCCGCTGAACTGAAAGTCCTCCTCCCAGGCGCGATCGCGGTCGACAACGCGGCGGGCTCGCCCTCCAAAGGCGATCTCTACGTCGCGGGAACCGAAGAAAAAGAAGAGGAAGCGAGCGAACGAGACTTCATCTACAAGTTCGGTCCCGCGAACGAAAAAATCTACAAGAAGAACATCTTCAAGGGCAAAGAAGCCGGCGAACCGATCGAAGCGGAACCGGAAGACATCTCCGGGCTGGCCGTCGACGCCAGCGGCAAGGTCTTCGTGTACTGGGAAGAAGAAGGCAACATCAGCGCTCTCACGGCCGATGAAAAAAGCGCCCTGATCCCGTCGCTGACAAAAGAACGGATCCTCGATGAACACCCGCTGCTCGAACAGCCCTGTGAGGCGCGCGAAGGCTTTGCCCTGGGTCCGGAAGACCAGAGCTTCTACCTGGCACACGAACGGGAAGTCGACGAAAACTGCTTCGAAGAAGAAAGCCGCCCGCGGATCGTCTCCAAGCTGAGCGCCGCCGGCGAAGCCCTCACCAGGAGCATCGTCAACCAGAACACGACCGGCGTGGCCACCGACGCCGAAGGGAACGTATACGCGGACAACGTCACGAGCGTCGGCGAGTTCAGCGCGAGCGGCAGCCCCGGACAGCGCTTCGGAGAAGGCCAGCTGAGCAGCGGCGCCGCGATCGCGGCCGACTCGAGGACTGGCCAGGTGTTCGTCGCCCAGGAAGGCAAGATCACGATCTTCAAGGGCGAAGAAGCGGGCTCGCCACCGAGCGTCGACAGCGTCTCGGCGCAGAATCTATCGCCGACATCGGAGCGCTTGAACGCCGAGATCGACCCGCATGGCGCAGCCACGCACTACTTCTTCCAATACGGCAGCGCCGACTGCCAGAGCGACCCCTCGGCCTGCACAGACGTCCCCGCTGAACCGGGCGCGGAACTTGGCGCGGTCTTTGGCGATCGCAGTGTGAGCGTGGAAGTCGCCGGCCTCGCGCCCAACACGCTCTACCACTACCGCGTGCTGGCCAAGAACGCCCACGGCGAAGTCGAAAGCGCCCAGAGCGCGGAAACGTTCTTCACGACCCTGCCGAGCGCCGCGCAGACGCTCGCAGATCATCGCTCGTGGGAGCTTGTATCTCCGCCCAACAAGCACGGCGCGGCGATCGAAGCGATCAGCCGCGAAGGCGCTCCGATCCAAGCCGCGCAGGACGGCGAAGCGATCAGCTGGGCGGCCACCGCCCCGGTCACAGAAGAAGCCCAGGGCGACCGGCGCCCAGAACCCGTGCAGGTGCTCTCGCACAGATCGGAAGAAGGGTGGGCGTCGCAGGACATTGCCACCCCTCACAACAAGGGCGAAGGCTTCAACCCCGGCGAACAGACCGCCTACCGCGTGTTCTCGCCGGATCTGGCGCTGGCCATCATCCAACCCCAGTTCCCGAGCTTGACCGTGGAAGGCCCGCAGCTGTCCCCGCTCACGCGCGAAAAGGACATCTACCTAACTGTGCCGGGCTCGGGGCGCTACCAGCCACTGGTCACCGAAGCGCAGGACACGGCCAAGATCCCGTACGGCCACAAGCTCGAATTCTACGGCGGGTCGCCCGATCTGAAACACGATGTGTTCGGGTCCGAAGTGGCGTTGCTCAGCGGCCAAAGCGGTGAACGTGGCCTGTATGAGTGGCAGCCTCCCGCCGGCCAAGAAGGGGGCGAAGCCGAAGGCCAGCTGAGGCTGATCAGCACGCTCCCCGGCTCGGCAACGCTCGCCAGCGAACCGGCGCTTGGCGCCATGGGACTGAACACGAGAGGCGCCGTCTCGAGCGATGGCTCGAAGGTCTTCTGGACCGAGGCTGAATTCGAGGGGCCACTGTACATGAGCAAGACCCAGACCGGTGAAACGATCCAGATCGACGCCGCCCAGGGTCCGGGCACCTCAGAACCCACGGCCGAAGAGCGCGAAGAGGAACTCGCTGCTGTCCACTTCCAGGCCGCTACCCCCAGCGGCTCGCGCGTGTTCTTCACCGACGCCTGGCCGCTGACGAGCGACTCGGGGCTCGAACCGCGCGAGGAAGAAGAATTCGGCGAAGCGCTCGGACGCCCGTTCGATCTCTACGAATACAACACGGAAACCGGCAAGCTGAGTGATCTGAGCCCCGACCACAACGCCGGCGAACAGGCCGAAGTGCTGGGGACCATCCCGGGAGTCAGCCAGGACGGCTCCTATGTCTACTTCGTCGCCAACGGCGTGCTGGCCCCCGGTGCGCAGCACGGGAACTGCCCGCGCAACCAATCGAAACTGCCCCATCCCCAGGCGCAATGCAATCTCTACGTCTCTGAGCCGGACCCGCAGAGCCCGGGCCAGCGCCAGACGCGTCTGATCGCCCGAGTCTCAGCCGAAGACGGGGGAGACTGGGCATCGAGGCTCTCGGCTGGCGAACAGGAACAGGTGCTGGGCGATCTGACCTCAGAGATCTCCCCGAACGGGCGCTACCTGTCGTTCATGAGCAGCCAAGAGCTCACCGGATACGACAACGAAGACCAGAGCCCGGCGGCAAAGGGCGCTCACGACCAGGAGGCATACCTCTATGACGCCGAGAGCGCCAGCCTGACGTGCGTCTCCTGCAATCCCGAAGGCCGGCGCCCCCACGGCGTCTTCGACACAGAAGAATCCGGCGAAGGCCTTGGCCTCCTGGTCGACCGCCCGCAGACCTGGAACGGGGAGTGGCTGGCGGGCTCGATCCCGGGCTGGACGTTCGTCGGTCTCACCGAGGCCAACTACCAGTCGCGCTACCTCTCAAACGAAGGCCGCATGTTCTTCAACGCCGCCGATGCTCTCACCGGCGAACAACGCATGCGCCCCGAGCAGGTCGAAGGCCAGGAAGCCCAGGTTGGCGTCGAGAACGTGTACGAGTACGAGCCTCAGAACGTCGGCAGCTGCGCGAACGAAGGCGGCTGTGTCGCGCTCGTCTCCTCTGACACCTCCCAGCACGAATCGGCATTCCTGGACGCCAGTGAAGGGGGAGATGGCGCCTTCTTCATGACTGCTGCGCCGCTCCTGGCAGAGGACACGGACAGCGCCTATGACGTGTATGACGCCAACGTCTGCGGAACGGCCGATTCAAGGCCCTGCCTGCCCGAACGCCAGCCCGCAAGAGAACCCTGCACGGGCGAAGGATGTCGGGAAGCGCCGGCGAGCCAGCTGAGCTTCCCCGGCCCCACCACGCAGACGAGCTCGGGTCCGGGGAACGCAGTGCCCCCACCGAGCACGAAAGTCTCGAAACCGTCGGCCCCGAAACCGCTGACCCGCGCCCAGAAGCTCGCCAGGGCGCTGAAAGCGTGCCGAAAGCTGAAGCGCAAGAAGTCCCGCCAGGCATGCGAACGCAAAGCCAGGAAGACCTTTGGACCCAAGCACAAGGCCAAGCGGGCAAAGCGAGGCGCGCGCGGCGGGAAGTCGTCCAAGGGCAGCACGAGGAGGCACGGGAGATGAGCGCTTTCAAGCTTCGTCGCTTCAGGCATGTGCGTGCTCCCCGCGGCACGAGCGCCCACTCGATCTCGCGCGCTCGCCTGCTCGTGATCACGTGCGCCGCGTCGCTGCTGCTGCTCGGCCTCGCCGGCGCCAGCCCCGCGCTCGCGGGGGTCTGGTGGCATCTGGCCTCGCGCCCGGCCCCAACGGTCCTGACGCCCGGCCACCATGCGCGGCTGACGGTCACGGCCACCAACGTTGGCGACACCGGCATCGACGCGACCGCGAGCCCCGTGACGATCACCGACACTCTGCCAGCGGGCCTTGAAGCGACCAAGATCCAGGGAGAAAGCGGCCTTCGCCCGAGGTCGGAACACCTGTTCAACTGCACGCTCGGAACTCTCAGCTGCACCACCCAGCCCGAACTCTTCCCAGCCTTCGAAGTGCTTCAGGTCACGATCGAAGTCAATGTCAGGTCGGACGCGAACGCGGGCGAACTGAACCAGATAAGCGTGCATGGCGGGATCGAAGAAGGCGGCGGCGCGGTCGCGCCCGCAGAGCTTTCGGCCCCGATCTCGGTTGGCCCAGAAGACGCCGTATTCGGGGTGCATGAAAACGGCTATGGCCTGTTCCCCGAAGAAGAAGGCGGCGCCGCCGACAGGCAGGCGGGCTCTCATCCATTCCAGCTCACCACCAAGGTGGAATTCAATGAGACCTTTGAACAGTATCCCTCGAACCTGTTTCCGTCCGTCCCCGCGCTGCCCAAGGAACTGGGCTTCAACCTGCCCCCGGGGCTGATCGGCAACCCACAGGCGGTGCCCCAGTGTCCTGATGCGAACTTCTCGACCTCATTCACACAGCAGACCAACTCCTGCGCGCCCGAAGACCAGATCGGCGTGGCAGTGGTGACAGCCACCGAACCGGCTCGCTTTGGCATGATCACGCGCCCGGTGCCGCTGTGGAACCTGGAACCGGCCCCGGGCGAGCCCGCACGATTGGGGTTCGTCGTCATCGGCGTGCCGGTTGTGCTCGACACCTCGATCAGATCGAATGGAGACTATGGGGTCAGCGTGAGCGTGAACAACGCCCCGCAGTCGGCGCAGATACTCGCAAGCGAAGTCACCATCTGGGGCACTCCCGGCGATCATCGCCACGACGCTTCGCGCGGCTGGCATTGCCTCGCCGACGATGGCTGGTTCACCGAAGAACCGAAACCCTGCCAGAAGGAAGAACCGAAAGAAGGGCAGCCTGCACCCGAGCCCTTCCTGACGATGCCCACCTCCTGCACCGGCACCCTCGCCAGCACGGTGCAAGGTAGTTCCTGGCCCGTCAAGAGCCTCGCAAGCGAACCCGGGCAGATCTTCACGCTGCAGGGCCAGACCGAAACTCAGCTCCCGGGCTTCGAAGGCTGCGAACACGTGCCCTTCACTCCGAGCCTGCAATTTCACAGCACAGAAACGCAAGCCGCCACCCCCACGGGCTTGAAGGTGGACGTGCACGTGCCCCAGCAAGAAACGACCCTTCGAGAGGGCTCCCTGGGTGAGTCTGACCTCAAAGACACGAGCGTGACCTTGCCGACGGGCATCGAGCTCTCGCCCGCCTCCGCCGGCGGCTTGCAGGCCTGCTCGGAGAGTCAGATCGGCTTTGAAGGGCTGCCGGGCCAGGACCCGTTCGCTCCCGGGCCCGGTCCCGGAGCCTTTGCCGATGGGGCGCCGCAGCCGCTGCGCTTCTCAGAAGCTCCACCCAGCTGCCCCGATGCCTCGAAGATGGGCGTAGTACGCGTGCACACCCCGCTTCTGCCCCATGAACTCACCGGGGCTGTCTATCTGGCTGAACCGGCCCCCCGGGGAGAAGGCGACAAGAACCCCTTCAACTCGCTGCTGGCCCTCTACATCGCAGTCGAAGACCCGGCCACTGGCGTGCACGTCAAGCTCGCCGGAGAAGTCAAGCTCAACGAAACCACCGGCCAGATCACGAGCAGCTTCCTGAACGCTCCACAGGTGCCCTTCGAAGACTTCGAACTGGAATTCTTCGGTGGCCCACGCGGCTCTGTCTCGACTCCGGCGCTGTGTGGCGCCTACCAAACGCAGGCCCTGTTCGCACCATGGTCGGGCTCAGAAGCGGTAAACGCGCTCTCGGGTGAAGGCGAAATGCAGGTCACTTCCGGTCCCGGCGGATCACCCTGCCCGGCCTCCGAACCATTCGCCCCCAAGATCCAGGCTGGCTCTGCCAACCCGCAGGCGGGAGCGTTCTCCGCCTTCAGCCTGCAGATCGAACGTCCCGACGGAAACCAGCCGCTGTCAGGCTTGTCCGTGCGGCTGCCAAGAGGAGCGGCGGCGATGCTCTCCTCACTGACCCCGTGCCCGGAACCACAGGCAGCGCAAGGCACCTGTGGTCCGGACAGCGAAATCGGCCAGGCCACGGCCTCGGCGGGGCTGGGCCCAGACCCATACACGGAGTCCGGCAAGGTCTACGTCACGGGCCCCTATGACGGAGCGCCGTTCGGCCTCTCGATCGTGACCCCGGCGGTGGCGGGGCCGTTCAACCTGGGGCTCGTGGTGGTGCGCTCGAAGATCGAAGTCGACCCCCACACCGCCCAGGTCTCGATCTCGGGCGCAGTGCCGACGTTCATCCAGGGCGTGGGGATGCCTCCAACTGGGCTGCCGCTGCAGCTGAAACGGATCTATGTAACCGTCAACCGCCCGAACTTCGAGTTCAACCCCACGAGCTGTGAAGCGAAGATGATCGAAGGAACGCTCTCGGGGGCAAGCGGAGGATCTGAGGCGATCTCCACCCCGTTCCAGGTCTCAGGCTGCCAGAACCTGCCCTTCAAGCCGAGCCTCACTGCCCAGACCCAGGGCAAGACCTCAAAAGCAAATGGAGCGAGCTTCGTCGTCACGGTCTCCTCGAGCCCGGGCCAGGCCAACATCGCCAAGACGGTGCTGGTGGTGCCGAAGATCCTGCCGGCGCGCCTCTCGACGATCCAGAAAGCGTGCCTCGCAAAGACCTTTGAAGCAAACCCGGCCAGCTGTCCAGAAGGCTCGAACATCGGACGGGCCGTCGTGCACACCCCGGTGCTGAAAAGCGCGCTCACGGGGCCGGCCTACCTGGTCTCCCATGGAAACGCAGCCTGGCCAGACGTGGAGTTCGTCCTTCAAGGCGAAGGCATCGCGCTGATCCTCGACGGTCAGACCCAGATCAAAGGTGGAGTGACGACCTCCTCGTTCAACTCGGTCCCCGACGCGCCCGTGTCCTCCTTTGAAGCGATTCTCCCTGAGGGCCCCCACTCGGCGCTCACGACCAACCTGCCCACGTCGGCGAAATACAGCCTCTGTGGGCGGAAGCTGACCGTGCCGACGACGCTCACCGGTCAGAACGGGGCGTTGATCGTCCAGCAGACCAAGGTCTCGGTCACGGGATGCGGCGCGGTCAAAGCGGCCAGGGCCAAGAAGCTCTCGAGGGCGCAGAAGCTGAAGAAGGCGCTGGCGTCATGCAGAAAGCGGTTCAAGCGCGGGAAGGCCAAGCGAGCAGCCTGCGAACGAAAGGCCAAGCGGCTCTACGGGCCCAAGCGGCACAAGGCAGCTGGCAGGCATGCAAAGAGCAAAGCCAAACGGTAGGCTCCAGGCCGATGCGGACGGTCGGCCAATACTCGCGCTCGCGCGCGAGATTTTCGATTGCGCTGTTGCTGGCGCTTGCCGCGACGCTTGTCGCCGGCTGCGGCTCCTCCGACAACGGCGTGGCGTCGAAGGCGCCGAAGGAAATAGTCGCTGCGTCGAAGAAGGCCGCCGAAGAAGCCACCTCGGTGCATGTGACGGGCAAGACCAGCGATGGACCGCTGGCGCTGACGCTCTCGATCGACTACGCCGAAAACGGCGGCAAGGGCCAGATCGCCCTGGGGCCGCTGAAATTCGAAGTGATTCGCGTCGGCGACACGCTGTATGTCAAAGGCGACAAGGCGTTCATCGCGGGCCTGACGAGGACCACGGGCACGCACCTTCCCGAAGGGCGCTGGATCAAGGCGAGTGTCAATGGCTCGCAGTTCTCGCAGCTGGCTGCGTTCGTGTCGAAGAACAAGGAGCTCGCGCTGATGCTCAACAACGGCGCGGTCCTGTCGAAGGGCGAAACGACGACGCTCAACGGTCAGAAGGCGGTCCAGGTGAAGCAGGTCGGGAAACTCTTCACCGGCAAGCTGTATGTCGCGACGACCGGCAAACCCTTCCCGCTGCAGCTGGAAAAGTCGGGCCGCGAAACCGGGAAGACGACGTTCACGAACTGGAACAAGCCGGTCACGGTGACCGCGCCCAGCGACGCGGTCGAACTCAGCAAGCTCTGAACAGGCTTCAAAGCTTGAGCGCACCCGCCCTAAGCGCTCGAGGGCGCCTCGGGACGGAATCCCTCTCCGCCTAACCGAGGCTGCACGGATTCGGAGCGCGGCTTGCCCTACGCTTGGGCCGCGCTCCGATCCGGATGCCTATGCTGAGGCCTGTGCTCGACGTTCTGCTGACAAACGACGACGGGATCGAGGCCGAAGGGCTGCAGAGCATGCGCGCGGCGCTGGGCGCCCTCGAGGGCGTCAACCTCGGCGTGATCGCGCCCGACGGCAACCGCTCGGCGATGGCGCGGTCGATCACGACGCGCAGACCGCTGTGGGTGGCAGAGGTCCCATTCGCAGACGGAGGCGTCGGCTATGCGACCGATGGCACGCCGGTCG
Organism: uncultured Solirubrobacterales bacterium; assembly: GCA_963706765.1. Classification (GTDB taxonomy): domain Bacteria; phylum Actinomycetota; class Thermoleophilia; order Solirubrobacterales; family Solirubrobacteraceae; genus Palsa-744. The sequence goes on from OY970168.1 coordinate 2,505,476, forward strand.
ATTGCGTGCGCCTCGCGAGTCTCGGGCTGATCGATGGATTCAAGCCCGACCTGGTGGTGTCGGGGATCAATCACGGCGCGAACCTGGGCGATGACATCACCTACTCGGGCACCGTCGCGGCGGCGCTCGAGGGCGTGGTGCTGGGCGTCCCCGCGATCGCGGTGTCCCAGCAGTCGGGGGCGCGGGCGCTGGACTTCCGCTATGACGGAGGCTTCGTGTTCGAAGTGGCGGCGGGGTTCGTGGCGCGGCTGGTGGAGCGCATCGGTGACGTGCCGCTGCCCGTGAGCACGCTGCTGAACGTCAATGTGCCCGCTGGCGAGGTGCTGGGTGTGGAGGTGGCGAGGCTCGGCAAGCGGATCTACCGCGACGAGCTGAAGCTCGAGCGCGAGGAGGAAAGCCGCAGGCGCTACTGGATCTATGGCTCGGAGCCCGGCTTCCACGACGAAGCGGGCACCGACCTGGCGGCGGTCGCGGCGGGGCGCATCGCGGTGACGCCGATCCACTTCGACCTCACCGACCGCCCCGGCCTCGAGGCGCTGAAGGGCTTCGACCTGCAGGGACTGCTCGCATCGGTGGTCCAGCGCACGCCGTGAGCTCCCCCACCAAGACGGCGCGCGCGCGGGTACGGGAGCTGCGCAAGGAGCTCGAATACCACTCCCACCGCTACTACGTCCTCGACGATCCGGTGATCGGCGACGACCAGTACGACGCGCTGCTGGACGAGCTGCGCAAGCTCGAGGCCGAGAACCCGAAGCTGCAGAGCCCCGACTCGCCCACCCAGCGGGTGGGCGGGGAGCCGGTGAGCCGGCTGGAGAAGGTCGAGCATCTCGAGCCGATGCTCTCGCTCGGCAACGTGCGCTCGGCGCAGGAGCTGCAGGCGTGGGTGGAGCGGATGCGAAACCACCTCGCCCGCGAGGGGATCTCAGAGCCGGACTTCGGCTTCGTGGTCGAGCCGAAGATCGACGGCCTGGCGATCAGCCTCGTCTACCGCGATGGCGTGCTCGAGCGGGGTGCGACGCGGGGCAATGGGGAGGTCGGGGAGGACATCACCCACAACCTGCGCACGATCGGCGCGATCCCGCTGCGAGTCGATGACGTTCCGCCGCTGCTCGAGGTGCGGGGAGAGCTGTACATGTCGCTGAAGGACTTCGCCGCGCTGAACGAGCGCCGCGCACAGGAGGGCCTGTCGACGTTCATGAACCCGCGCAACTCCGCGGCGGGCACGGTGCGCCAGCTCGACCCGGCGCTGGCCAGGGAACGACCGCTGTCGGTGTGGTTCTACCAGGTCGGTGTGGTGCAGGGCCTGTCGTTCAAGACCCACTCCGAAGCGCTTGAGTGGCTGCGCGAGCGGCGCTTTCGGGTGAACCCCGATATCCAGCGGCTCGACAGCGAGGAGCAGGTGATAGAGCAATGCCTGCAGTGGCAGCAGCGCCGCGGAGAGCTCGACTTCGAGATCGACGGGGCGGTCGTGAAGGTCGATGATCTCGAGCTGCAGCGCAGGCTCGGCTCGGTCGGGCGCGACCCGCGCTGGGCGGTGGCGTGGAAGTTCCCGCCCACGACCGCCGTGACGAGGCTCAGCGATGTGATGTGGAACGTCGGCAAGTTCGGCGACCTGCACCCGTTCGCGGTGCTCGAGCCGGTGACTGTCGGCGGGGTGAGGATCAAGCTCGCGACGCTCCACAACGAGGAGGACCTGCTGCGCAAGGACATCCGCGCGGGCGAGGACGTGATCGTGATGCGCGCGGGCGATGTGATCCCGCAGGTCGTCTCGCCGGCGCCGCATGTGGTCGAGCGCAAGGACCGCCCGCCAACGCCACGCCCGCCGAGACGGTGTCCGTTCTGCGACACCAAGACGGTCAAGGCGAAGGATGCGGTGTTCACGAAGTGTCCCAACAGGGACTGCCCCGCCCGGCGCTGGCAGCTGCTCAAGCACTTCGTCTCACAGGGCGCGATGGACATCGAGGGTCTCGGCGAGAAGCAGGTGGGGCTGCTGCTCGATCGCGGGCTGGTGCGCACGGCGGGGGACTTCTATCGCTTGCGCGAGCAGCAGCTGACAGAGCTCGAGGGCTTCGGCGAGATCTCGGCGCGCAACCTGATCGCGGCGATCGAGGCATCCAAGCAGCGACCGTTCGCGCGAGTGCTGTTCGCGCTCGGGATCGAGGAGGTGGGCGAGGTGACCGCGCGCAACCTCGCGCAGGGCTTTCGCGACATCCACAACCTGCTGGGGGCCTCGATCGAGGAGATCGTGCAGACGCCCGGGATCGGCGAGAAGATGGCGCAGACGATCCACGAGCAGCTGCACGACGAGCGGATGCTGGCGCAGATCGAGGACCTCGAGGAGCTCGGCCTGCGCCTGCGCGAGGAGGGCCTGCCGCCCTCGGAGGGGCCGCTCGCGGGCAAGACGCTGGTGCTCACCGGCACTCTGCCCGACTGGTCGCGCGAGCAGGCGAGCGAGCGCATCCTGGCCGCGGGCGGGCGCGTCACGGGCTCGGTCTCGAAGAAGACCGACTTCGTGATCGCGGGCGAGAGCGCGGGCTCAAAGCTCCAGAAGGCCGAGCGCCTGGGGGTGGCGGTGCTCGATGAGGCAGGCCTGCGCACGCTGCTCGAGGGCTGAGCGGAGCGGGTCGAAGATGCGTGGGGGGTGGTTGCGATCGGCGCATGCGCCGATCGCAGGGGCCGCGCATGCGCGGCCCCTCCCGCGCCGCATGCGGCGCGGGCTCAGCTCGAGCGGCGGGTGCTCGCAGGCGAGATCTTCAGGTCCTCTGTGCAACGCCAACGAGCTCAAAGCCGGTGAAGAATTCAAGATGGCAAAAAACGAACATCGCCGTCGAAACCATCCCAACGAACAGGGATTCGTGGGAACGGCTCAGACAAACGATGAAAAGACCGACAAAGTAGAAATCAAATGCACATACGGCACGTGGAGGTTGGGCAACTGTGCGACCTCCACTCCGCTCGGAAGCGAAGCGTTGGTCGAGGCGTTTGGCAGCAGTGAACCTTTGGGCACGCTCAATCTCGGCTCGAACCTGAAAGCTGAATTGAAGACCAAGAGCCCCGGCCAGCCGGTCTACATCTACGTCGGCTTCAGCGGTGGTGAAACGTGCTACTTCGACTTCAGCAAGCTCAAGGGCACGATCTCGGCGGTCAATGTCGGCGGCTTGAACCGGATGCAGCTCAACTTCAACAAACAGAAATTGAAGCTCTACAAACCGCTCTCGGGCAAACTATGTCCGAAGAAAGCGACCATCACTGCGCCGTTCGCCTACCAGCTGACGACTGAAACGTACTACATCTCTTACGAAGTCCTGTAGCTGAAGACTCGCACGGTGGTGGTCCGGGCCGAGCGGCGCGGGCCACCACAGCTGCGGCTGGTTGGAGACGATCTTCTCAGTAGTCGGCGATCGTGATCGCCATGTGATCCTGAAAGACATGCGCCCTTTCGGTGGCGATGCCATCGGTGAAGATCGCGAATGCGAGCGTGTGGCCGTCGGCGGCGTTGCAGTAGCCGACGAGGTTGGAGACGCCTGTGAGCGTGCCGGTCTTGCCCTGGCAGCGACCCGAGGCACCGGTCTGGCGCATGCGCGAGGCGAGCGTGCCGGTGTGGCCGGCGATCGCGAGGTCCGCGCGCAGCGTCTGCCCGATCGGCGTGGGCGCGAGTGCCACGAGCAGGTCGGCGACCTCATAGGGGGAGGTGAGGTCAGAGGGGGACAGGCCCGAGCCGTCGACGACCCGCGGGTGGATGCCGAAGATCGAGCCGATCGTCTGGCGCACGACCGATGCGCCGGCCGATGTGGTGCCGGCCGCAGCGAAGCTCGCGCCGAGGTCCTTGAGGAGGGTCTCGGCGAAGAAGTTGTCAGAGGGCGGCAGCATCAGGCCGAGGATGGTCGAGATCGGGGGCGAGGAGAGGGTCGCGAGGGTGGTGGTGTTCGCGGGGGTGCTCGCCGCGCCGCTCGGGCCGGCGACGGAGACGCCGGCGCTCTTGAGCGCGGCGCGCAGCTGTCGGGCGGCGTATGCGGCGGGAGCATGGGGCCCGTGTTCGCTGCCGCTGGCGCCACGGTTGAACGACAGGCCGCTGAGGGTGCCTTCGAGAAAGGGGTCGGGTGCATATCCGCTCGAGGGCTCTCCGCGCCGGGAGTCGAAGCGGCTCTCGTCGCCGAGCACCGAGCCCGTGATGCGGTGGATCCCGTCGGTCTGGACGATCTGGGAGACGAGCGTCGACAGCGAGGCGCCGTCGCCGCCGTAGTGGGAGCGGATGAAGGCGCTGCTGCCGAACGTGGGGTCGCCGCCGCCGCGCAGGTAGATGCTGCCTTCCCAGGTCCCTTCGGCGCCGAGGTGGCCGTCGCCGAGCACGGTGGTCGTCAGGCGCGCGCCCACGCCGAGGCGCTCGAGCGCTGTCGTGGCGGTGTAGAGCTTCTCGACCGACGCCGGCGGGCGTCGGGTCGAGGCGCGCTCGGAGAACACGGGCTGATGAGCCGTCAGGTCATACACATATGCTCCGTCGAGCGGTCCCGCGAGCGCGAGCTGGTGTCCCAGGTCGCTCTGCAGTCCCGTGAGCCCGCCGGCGGCAGCCGCGTCGTGGGGCGCGAGCATGCCGCAGAACAGGCATGCGAGCGCGCACGAGAGCGTTGCCATCGTGGGGCGAAGCCAGGATGCACGAGTCCACCCAACAGGCGATAGCGGGCTTTTCGGGGCCACGTAGCCGTAAAATGAATCGAGCATGGGAAAGGTTGTCAAGCTGGAACCGAATGTCAGGGAAGACGCGCAGGGAAAAAAGCGGGCTCGCAAGCTGGCACCCCGAGGCGTAGGACGCCCTGCGGCCAATGAGCGCCGGCGCCGGCCCAGGCGCCACAAGACGGCGCTCGTGCTCGGCGGGGGCGGGTTCACGGGCGGGGTCTATGAGATCGGCGCTCTGCGCGCGCTCGACCTGCTGGCGGTCAACAGCGCGGTCAACGAATTCGACATCTACGTCGGCACCTCCGCGGGCTCGTTCATCGCGGCTCTATGCGCGAATGGGGTCACGCCGGAGGAGATGATGCGGGTCGTGACGCGTCAGGGGCAGGGGCCGTTTCAGGCGATCGACCTCGGCGATCTGCTGCGGCTGAACCTGGTCGAGCTCGCGCGTACCGGCGTCAAGCTGCCGTGGCGAGCGCTCGGACTCGCGCGCCAGGCGGTCTTGAAACGCGGACAGATGTCGATGATGGACGTCGGGCTGGGGCTCGCGGAAACGCTGCCCTCGGGCCTGTACACGGGTGCTGGCATCGAGAAGTACCTGCGCAAGGTGCTCGAAGAGCCGGGGCGCAGCAACGACTTCCGCGAGGTGCCGCGTGAGCTCTACCTGACTGCCACGGACCTCGACACCTGCGAGCGAATCGTGTTCGGCGCGAATGGCTTTCGCGAGGTCCCGATCTCGACGGCCGTGCGGGCGTCGGGGGCGCTGCCGATGGTGTATGCGCCGGTCGAGGTGGAAGGACGTGAGCTCGTCGATGGCGGGCTGATGTCGACCACCAACCTCGATATCGCAGTCGAGGCCGGGGCGAAGCTGATCGTGGTGATCAACCCGATAGTGCCATTCGAGAACGACTTCTCCGAGAGCGTGCGGACGCTGCGCGGGGCGAGGCCGCGACGGGTGTCGGACATGGGCTTCCCGCAGATCGGCTACCAGGCTTTCAAGCTGCTCGCGCACAACCGCCTGCGCGAGCTGGCCAAACGCTGGGAGGACCGCTACCCGGGTGTGGACATCGTGCTGATCGAGCCCGATCCCAGCGACGAGCTGATGTTCCAGACCTCGATGATGCACTTTGCCTCGCGGGTGGAGATCGCGCGCCATGGCTTCGAGTCGGTCACGCGCCATCTGGCGGGCGAATACAAGCGCTATGACGGCGTCGCCAAACGCCATGGCATCGAGATTCTCAGGCGAGCGTGTCAAGCAGGTGGTCGAACACTTCGAGGTCGAGCCCGAGGAGGTCAGCGCATGGCGCAAGATCCTCGAGGGCACGACGGGCGCGCTGCTGCGCCAGGCCGGGCTGGCCGCAGGCTAGCGGCAGCTCCCGCTAGAGCGCCTTGTCGAGGGCGTTCAGCACCCTGTCGGTGGCGCGTGAGTCGCGCAGGGCGATGCGCACGTGGTGGGGCTCTCCGAGCGCTGCGCCGCCGGCCACGAGCACGCCCGAGCGGGCCATGCGGGCCGACAGCTCATCGCCAAACAGGGCCGGATGTGCGGCCCAGACGAAGTTGGCCTGGCTGTCGCTGACATCGAAGCCGCGCTTGCGCAGCTCCTTTGTGAGCCGTGAGCGCTCGCGCGCGACGGTGGCGACGCGGCGGGAGATGAGCTCCGAGCAGCTGCGCAGCGCCTCAAGCGCCCCGGCCTGGGAGACCTCGGAGACGCCGAGGTCTGGCTGCAGCTCGGCGAGCAGCTCCTCCGAGCCGGCGCCGCCGAGGGCGTAGCCGACGCGCAGCCCCGCCAGTCCCCATGCCTTGGAGAAGCTGCGGAACACGAGCAGGCGCGAGTGCCCGGCGAGCAGGCCGATCGAGGAGTTGACCGGCTGGGCGTCGGCGAACTCGACCAGCGACTCGTCGAGCAGCACGACGACGTCGTCGGGGAGCGCCTCCAGCAGGCGCTCGAGATCGCGCGTTGCGAGCAGCTCGCCGGTGGGGTCGTTGGGGCTGGCGATCGCGACGACGCGCGTGTGGGGCTCCTGGGCGGCCTCGATCAGAGCGTCGACGCCGCCATCGACGCGCACCGCCTGACCGTGGGCGCGACGGGCCATGATCGGGAACAGGGGATAGGTGGGCCAGGTGGTGAGCAGCCGCTGTCCGGGCTCGATCAGCGCACTGGTGGCTGCGCTGAGCAGCTCGGCGGCGCCATTGCCGAGGACCACCCGCAAGCGCTCGACTCCATGGCGCTCGGCGAGCTCGTCGCGGAGCTGTGAGCCGCGCAGGTGGGGATAGCGGTGCAGACCGCTGCGGGCGACGAAGGTGATCGCGCTGACGACGCTCGGATGCGGCAGCTCGGGCCAGGTGGTGTCCGAGAGATCGAGCGTGTCGACGCGGGTGAGGGCTTTGCGTTTGCGCTCTTCCGCCTCCGCGCGCAGCCCGGCGTTGACCTCCTCCTCCGTCATGCCTTCGAACTGGCGGTAGTAGTCGAGCAGGCCCATGCTGGGCGTCCTCCTCCCGGGCGTCTAGCCCCGGCGCTCGCTCGCGCGCATGTTCGTGCACGCGAGCACTCGGGGGCTCATGCCCCCATTCCGGGGCCCTGGATGATCACGAACCAGAACGTGAACAGCAACGCGCAGACGGCTGCGCAGATTCCGAACACGCGCCCCAGAACGCCTGCCCGCTGGTCGTTTCCCGCTGCCCGGCGCACGAGGATCCACGCCTGATCGAGGCGGCGCAGCAACGCGAGTGCGCCGAACAGCAACACGAACAGCGCCACGAATGCGACGAAGATCCCGAACGTGACGCTTCCAGTGAGGTAGTTGACGCGCGATCCCACCCATAGACAGGCGAGCGGGATCGGACCCCAGCAGAGCAGGCTCAACAGCACCATACCCGCGAGCAGCACTCCCGCGAATGAGCCGTCGACACGCTGACGCCGCTCGCTGCCGCGCTCTGGTGCCTCGCGAAAGTGGACCGGGGCAGTGCCGGGACGTCTCCCGACGAACAGCCCACCGGTCTCCGATGGGTCGGTGCGCATCAACCTATCTTCGCAGGTACACCCGCTAGTCGCCGTAGAGCGAGTCGAAGGTGTCCTTGTATTTCTCGTTGACCACGTTTCGCTTGACCTTCAGAGTCGGCGTGAGCTCGCCCGTCTCCTGCGAGAGATCATGGTCGAGGATCGCAAAGCGCTTGACCTGCTCGACCTGCGCATATTTCGCGTTCGCCTTGTCGAGCGCCTCCTGAACGAGCGCCTGCACCTTCGGCTCGTTCGCAAGCGATCGGATGTCGCCGGGCAGGCCCTGCTCGGCTGCAAAGCCTGCGATCTCTTCCTCGTCGAGCGTGATCAGCGCCACCGGGTAAGGACGCTGGTCGCCATACATCACAGCCTGGGAGATCCAGCGGCATTGCTTGAGGTCGTTCTCGATGTTCGCCGGCGTCAGGTTCTTGCCGCCCGCGGTGATGATGATGTCCTTCTTGCGCCCGACGATGTAGACGAAGCCGTCCTCATCGATGCGCCCGAGGTCCCCCGTATGCAGCCAGCCGTCCTCGACCGCCCCGAAGCTCGCGTCGGCACGGTTGTGGTAGCCCTGGAAGATGTTGCCGCCTTTGATCAGCAGCTCGCCGTCCTCGGCGATCTTGACCTCGACTCCCTGGAAGGGCTTGCCGACGCTCCCGAAGCGGTGATCCTCGGGGCTGCTCGCGGTGGCGGCGGTGGCGGTCTCGGTCATGCCATAGCCCTCCATCACGGGCACCCCGCAGGCGAAGAAGAATTCGAGGATCTCCTTGGCGATCGGGGCCGCGCCGCTGACGGCCTCGCGCACCCGCCCGCCGAAGGCTGCGCGGACGTTTTTGAACAGCCGCTCCTCGGCCTCTTCGAAGGGCGCCTGCAGCTCGTCGGGGATCGGCTTGCCTGCGAGCTGCAGCTTGCGCACCTGCATTCCCACCTCGACCGCCCCCGCCAGCTCCTCGGGGTCGGCGTTGGCCGACACGAGCGTGTAGATCTTCTCGAAGATCCGCGGCACCGAGGGCAGGTAGGTCGGTTTGACCTCCGCGAGCTCGCCGATGATCTGCTTGGTGTCGCCGCCGAAGTAGGCGAGCGTGACGCCGAGGTCGAACACCAGCAGCTGCAGCAGCAGCGCGAAGGAGTGGGCGAGCGGCAGGTACAGGTAGACGACATCCCCCGCATCGCTCTCGAGCGCCCCGCGCTGCTCGACCATGTCGACGATCGCGCAGTAGTTGCCGTGGGAGAGCACACATCCCTTCGGCGGGCCAGTGGTGCCGGAGGTGTAGATGAAGGTGAGCGGGTCCTCGGGGCGCACCGCGGCGCGACGCGCGTCGAGCTCCCGCGGCGAGCGCTTGCGTCCGCGCGCGCGCAGGTCCGCGAGCGAGATGGCCTCGAGCGCCTCGATCTCGCTCGTCAGCTCATCGCCCGAGGGCGGGTCCATCACGATGACGGTGCGCAGGTTCGGCAGGCGGTCGCGGATCGCCGCGATCTTCGCCAGCTGCTCCGCGTTCTCGCATAGGACCGCGCAGGCATCGGAGTCGGAGATCACCCAGTGGCACTCCTCGGGTGAGTTGGTCTGGTAGATCGGCACCACCACCAGGCCGGCGCTGATCGCGGCGAGGTCCGCATAGGACCACTCGGGCCGCGTGTTCGCGAGGATGCAGAAGCGCTCGCCCGCTTCGATCCCGACGTCGATCAGCCCGAGCCCCACCTCGGTGACGATGTCCGCGAGCTCAGCGAACGTGACGTCGTGCCAGGCGTCGTCCTTCTTGTAGCGGACAGCAGCGCGATCGCCGTACCGCGCAGCTGCGCGCGGCACCAGTTCGGCGATCGTTTGCAGCGCATTTGCGGGCGGCGCGGCGGTGACCTCCATCGGACCTTCCTCCTCGATCGACGAACTGACTTGAACCCCTGATGTTAGGGAGTTCGAGCTGCGAGGTAGGTCTCGATTGTCAACCGCCGGACGGCTCCCGGTCAAGTCGGATCGGCCGCGGGTCAAGCCACGTCGGGGCCGCCGATCACGCCCGTCAGAGGCCAGTCCGCTAGGTCTTCACGGAGGCGGGGCGTTGCGGCGCGGGAGCCTTGCGCAGGGAGGCGAGGAAAAGGCTCTTGTCAATGCGTCCCTTGAAGATCGGGACGCCGTTTTCAAGACACTTGGAGAGGACCTCTCGGCGCCCAAGACCGGCTTCGCGGGCAAGCTCGGTGGGCGTCAGGTGGTTTGCCATAGCTGGATTCCTCCTGTCGGGGCCGTGCTGCTTGGGGGGCCCTCAACCTAGCGCTGCATGCGGACGATTGCAACCAAAGATTTTCGCAAATTGCAGGCACGATTGGCAGCCCCGGCGGGGGCTGCGGACGCATGTCGGGCGGGGGGTTTTCAGTGGGCTGAAAGTGCCGCTCGGCCGCGCGTGCAGGAGCTGCCAAAGACACGCCCACGGCGTGCACCCGGGAGATGCCGGCGCCGGGCGCGGTGCGAGCGCTCAGACGGGGTTGGGAACGTCGAGGAAGACGTGGCTCAGCTCGAAGCGCTCCGCAAGGCGCTCGCCGAGCGCTCGCACTCCGAAGGTCTCCGTCGCGTAGTGCCCGGCGGCGATGAAGTGCACGCCGAGCTCACGCGCCTGCGCCATCGCGCGCTCGGCGGGTTCGCCGGTGAGGAACGCGTCGGCGCCCGCGAGCGAGGCGTCGTTCAGGTAGTCGACGCCGCCCCCCGAGACGATCGCGAGCCTGCGCACGCTCGGCGGTCCGGCGTCGAACATGAGCGGTTCGCGGCCCGTCACCTCGTTCGCGCGCGCGAACAGATCGGCGGGCGCGATGCCATCGCCCGCAAAGCGCGCGAGGCAGCCGATCGGTTGGCCGCGATGCAGCGCGAAGGGCTCCTGCAAGCGCTCTGCCCCGAGCCCCTTGGCGAGCAGCGCGTTGTTGCCGAGCTCGGGATGCGCGTCCAGCGGCAGGTGGTAGGCGGCGAGCGCCAGATCGGCGTCGAACAACAACTGCAGTCGGCGCTTGAGCTGCTCGTCGACCGGTCCCGGCCCCGATCCCCAGAACAGGCCGTGGTGCACGAGCACCAGATCTGCCTCCTGCTCGCGGGCGAGCTCGAACAGTTCGACGCTCGCGCTCACGCCCGTGACGAGCGTTGCGACCTCGCTGCTCCCGGGCACCTGCAGCCCGTTCGGGCCATAGTCCTCGAAGCGCTCGCTTTCGAGCAGCGAGTCCGCCTCGGCGATGATCTGCGCAAGCGCTGCAGGCACGGGGCGACCATAGCGGTGTGGGATACTCCGCCGTGCGTCGGGGCGTGGCGCAGCCTGGTAGCGCGCACCGTTCGGGTCGGTGAGGTCCCCGGTTCAAATCCGGGCGCCCCGATTGCAGGCTGGTTGGATGCTGGGGTGGGCTGCGACCCCTGGAAACCGACTGCGGAATGCGGAATCGTTGGCACGGGCCTGCTCGTATCGGAGATAGACGGGCGCTGCCAAGACCCCGGGCCCGAACCCGTGGCGACGTTCAGCGGCTGCGCCGGTAGGTTCTAGGGCCGCTCGGCCGACTCGGCCAGGTCTTCGGGGTCGTGCCGGTTGCCGAGTGCGCTGAGCTTCGCGGCCTGACGCGTTGCTTCGGCGGCGAGCGCGTCGTCTATCGACTCTCGACCGACGAGCAAGACATAGAAGCACGCGCCCGCTCGTTCGGCCTCCGGGAAAAGGCGACCCTCCGAGAACAGTTCCTGCACTTTGAGGGCGTGGTCTGAGGCCTCCCGCGATAATGAGCCGGTCGCCCGGACTTGGAGTATCCGCCTCCGCCTCCCCTCCAGATCGACATTGGGAGCCGGAAGATTGTCAAGGGCCGTCTTGTCGCCTCCCTCCTTGCCGACCAGCTCTTGGAGCCAGTCCACGGCGAGCTCGGTCAGCTCATACGCGACGAGTCCCGTGTGTTTCTCCTTGCCCAAGCGCGGCGCTTGCATCAGGTCCGTCCGCGCTGGATGTTTGTCGGGCAGAATCGAGCCGAACCCCTGAAGGAAGTAATCGGACATCCCCATCTCCGGTGTCGCCATGAACCGAGGCTAGACGGTATGGGCGCTGGCGTCACGCCGGCTTGTTGAGCTGAGGTCGTCGACGCTCCCGCGCATCGTATGGCGCGGGCTGGTTACCGCATCGATGGGAGAGGGAGCGTCGACATGTCTGACGGTATCTGTTTCGCTGGGCTTGATGTGCACGCACGGAAGACTGCGGCGGCGGCTGTGCAGCTGGGGTCGGGAGAGGTATGGAAGGCGCAGCTGCCGGGGTCCTCGACGGCGGCGATCGAGTGGCTGCGGACGCTCCCGGGCCCGGGAGGACCTCCGCGGTGATCTGATGAGCGCCCGCCACCGGATCGGCACGCTGCTCTTGCGCCGCGGGCTGATCTGGACGGGGCCCGGCGAGACATGGGTCCAGCCGTCGCCTGCAATGGCTGAGCAAGATCCGTTTCGCCCAGCCACTGCTGGGGGTCGTCTTCGGCGAGTATCTCGCCCACCACGAGGTGCTGCTTGCCAGGCGCGAACGACTGGATGCGCTGATCCCCGAGCAGTCCGTGGAGTGTCCGTGGGCGCCGCTCGTCGCTCGCCTGCGCTGCCTGCGCGGCATCGACACGCTGACCGCGGTCGGCCTCGTCGCCGAGACCGGTGACATCGCCGCGTTCTCGCACCCCAAGCAGCTCGCCAGCTATCTCGGGCTCGTCCCGTCCGAGCATTCCTCGGGGGTCAAGCGCCGGCAAGGAGCAATCACCAAAGCCGGCTCCAGTCACGCCCGCAGGCTCATCTCCGTGATGCTGATCGTGGACGATGCCGACGCAGCCGTGGCCTGGTACAAGGACGCACTCGGTGCGACGGAACTCTGGAACCTGGGCGGTGTCGTCGGGCTTGAGACCGATGGCGCCTCGTTCGGAGACGCTTGGCACCAACCATCACTTCATTGCGTGAAAGATCTGTCGGCGTACATCTGCAACCTCCCGGGATGCACTGAAATCGCGCCTTGAGGAGTAAGGACTACCCAATCCCTGGAGAACGCCCAGAACTCTTCTACGCCTATCTTCGCAAGACAGCTGACATGCGTGTTGTTGTACCGTCGACATTGTGAAATCGTGATCGGTATCCTACTGCTGGTGAACACCTTCCAGTAGTTGTGTTCATATGCGCGGACCGCGTGTGCTGCGTCGGGTCTCGTCAAATAGTGTTGCGGCTGCGCCAGTGCAGCACTTGTTTGAGAAAATGCGATGAACGCTGCCAGAACGCCGGCAAGCATGCTGGTTTTCATATTTCTGCGATGCCTTCCCTTTGGTTGATCATGCGCCTTATCGGGAGGCAGTAGATCAGCACGGGCTGTCCGGCCCAGTAGCGTATCCACAGCGCCCGCCACCCGGGCTGGCGCGAGGGTGATCTCGGAAGAGAGATCGTCAAGCCTTTCTGGATGGCTGTGTGGCCCCTTGGTCGGGACAGGTCTCGCGGTAGAAGCCGAACGGGCGGGCTTCCAAGCGCCCCTGCTCGACCGAGGCCTGCAGCGCGCGCTCGAATCCGCCCGCCCAGCGCTCGGCACCGCTCTCGCGCGCGAGAAAGTCGCGTCGCAGGATGCCGAAGGGCCTGATCGCGTGGACCAAGCGCCTTACCTCCGCCTGGATCACCGCCTCTTCATGGCGACGTTCGCGGTCACTCCGCAGCATGTCTCGACGCCGCCCCTGGTGATCTGTGTTGCTGCTTGGTCTCGTGCATGTCGGTCCTCTCAAGGATGCCCTGCTCGCGTACCAGAAGCCAGTTTGATAGTCCGGCTTCTGACCACTCGCCCGTCTGCAGATCTCGGCCTACCGGGCGTTCGCGGGCGTGCTCCTCACGGTCGCGTACCGAGCTGTCACTCGGCCGAAGCTGTCTTCGGCTGGAAGGCGACCATTGGCAGGCGTGTGGCTGCAAGCTGCAGGTCGTCGCTTACGTCGACCCCGAGCAGCCCGCCGAGTGCTCTCATGACGATCGGATGCCTTTGCCTGTATGCGCGCAGAACTTCAACCCGTTCATCGAGGTCGATGAAGCGCTGCTCAGGGATGAACCGCTCGTCGGCGATCAAGATCTCCTCGGCGGGCGCGGCGCACAGGTTTCGATACCAGCTCGCGTGCTCTCCCCAGCCGGCGGCAACGATCGCTTCGTGGCGCGCGGGGTTCCAGCGGACGACCTCCAGCATCGTGCGGCGGGTGCGCCCGCTGCGGCGTCCCCGGTGTGTGAGAACGAGGAAGCGATGTCCGAGTAGGCGCCCCAGGCGCAGGTCGTACAGTCTGAGCGGCAACCGTGCGAGCAGCTTGATAGCCCGTGAGGGCGGATGGTTCAGCGGTGGCATCCGATAGCGTCGGCTGCGAGGCTCGGCGGGAAGGGCGCCAGTTCCAGTAGCTCACCGGGTGGTTCTCCGAGCAGCAGCCAGCCACGATCGGCGGCGTGCACGAGGTCGCGCTTGGCGAGTTCGGAGAGCGCGGTTGTGACCGTCGGGCGGCGGGCCGCGGCCAGATCCGCGAGAACGTTGTGGGTGAGGCGCAGCGGCAGGCTAACGCCATCTCTGCGCACGCGACCCCAGCGTGCGGCGAGATGCCAGAACAGCATGTGTAGACGCACATCCACGCGAGCTTGATGGACGATCGCCATGTTCACTGCCAGTTCGCGCGAGCGCTTCAGCGCCCGGCCGGCGATGCGACCGCTCAGCGGCGGGTAGCGCGCCATCCGCCGGGCAAACGCTTCATCGAGCACGGCCATGCGGGTCGGTTCCAGCACCCGCCAGCCGGTAGTGACGGGCAGCGTGGGTAGCTCGTCCTCGCCCTGCCACGGTCGCAGCAGATCACCATCGCCGAGCAGCTCCGCGCCGAAGCGGGCGTCGATGCCCACGCGGCGGATCAACAGGCCGCTCAACACCAGCAGGCCGATCCCATCGCCCAGCCGCGCGATCTGCGTGGTCTGCCAGCGGCCGGCTTGAATCGAGACCACTTTGGCAAGGCACTCCCTCACGGCCTGCTCTCTGCAGTCGGCCGGGACCCCCTCAGCCAGGTCTCGGTCCTCATCGAGCACACGGCAGACACCGGACAAATCAGTTGTGGCGACGCGCATACACGCACTGTGCCAGACCTCGGCGTGCCGACAGGCCGCCATGCCAACCCGTCGCGATCACAGGCTTGCGGCGAGCCGCAAATGCTCTAGGAGAGTGGTCAGAAATCTGACGACAACCCTCCGGGCCGTCAGCGAAAGGGCAATTTCGGGAAAACGTCTCATAGGCTCGGCATCACTGTGACCGACCGATCCGAGGATCTACTAAGCCCGGCTGACGCGCACCTCGACGTGAGGGCGGGCGCGCCGGTGACGGACAACTCGGACTGCGCGAACGGGACCAAGCCAACCGCACACGCGAGCGCTGGGGTTCCCATGAGGGTCGCGATCACCGACAGCTGGCTCGATCGGCTGCGCCGCTGGATAGCGCATGGCAGTCGCGGGCTGACCATCCTGGCGTTGCTCACGGGCGCCGGCGCCGGACTGGGAGCAATTGCGTTTCGCTACATGATCCTCGGCTTCACGGAACTGTTCACAGGTCACAGTGACTACAGCGCTGCGGGGCATGCCGCCAACCCGCTGGTACCAGGACTGGGGATTTGGTTCGTCGTGGCGGCGCCGGTCATCGGTGGGTTGATCTACGGACCGCTCGTGAGCCGGTTTGCGCCCGAGGCGCGCGGCCACGGCGTGCCCGAGGTGATGTATGCGGTGAACAGGTTGGGCGGGCGGATGCGCCCGCAGGTGCCGATCGTCAAGTCGCTTGCCTCCGCGGTCTGCATCGGTTCGGGCGGCTCGGTCGGCAGGGAGGGGCCAATCGTGCAGATCGGCTCCGCGCTCGGGTCGGTCACGGGGCAATTGATGCGGGTGCCGGAGTCCCAGCTTCGTCTGCTCGTCGCCTGCGGAGCGGCGGGCGGCATCTCCGCCACTTTCAACGCGCCGATCGCGGGCGTGTTCTTCGCACTGGAGTTGATCCTGCGCAACTTCGAGACCCGCTCCTTCGCCCTGGTCGTCTTGAGCTCCGTGACGGCGGATGCGATCGGCCGCGCCGCGTTCGGCAGCCACCCTTTCCTGTCCCTCCCCGCGTTCACGTTCAGCTCGCCGCTAGAGCTGCTGCTCTACGCGGGCCTCGGGGTGCTCGCGACTGGTGTCGGGCTCGGCTTTGTCCGGGTCCTCTACACAGGCGAGGACGTCTCCGACCGGCTATGGAGTCGGCGGCCCGACTGGTTGCGCCCGGCAGCTGGAGGCGTGCTGCTCGGAGCGCTGCTGCTCGCGGTGCCTGAGATGTACGGCGTTGGATACCCCGTGCTCCAGCTCGCGGTCGCCGGGCATTATGTGATCCTCGCCCTGCTCGGCCTGTTGCTTGCGAAGATCCTCGCGACGAGCCTGACGATGTGGATCGGCGGCTCCGGTGGTGTGTTCGCTCCATCGCTGTTCATGGGCGCGATGCTCGGCTCAGCCTACGGCGCGGTCGCCCACCAAGTGATCCCCGGCCTCGCGGTCGCCGCCGGCGCTTACGGGCTGGTCGGGATGGGAGCAGTGTTCGCCGCCTCCGCGCGCGCCCCGATCACGGCGGTTCTCATCATCTTCGAGCTCACGGGTGATTACCACATCATTTTGCCGCTGATGATCGCGATCATCGTCGCGACCGCGCTCTCAAACGCGTTGACCCGCGACACGATCTACACGCTGAAGCTCCGCAGACGCGGGATCGACATCGACAAACCGCAGGGTACCCTCATGGCGCAGATCAAAATCGCCGACGCCATGGGCAATATCCCACGGGCACTGGCACCTGAGCAGCCGCTACCCGATGTCCTTGACCGCTTCACCGCCGAGCGCGTAGACGCGCTCCCGGTGATCGACCCCGGCGGGTCGCTTCTCGGAGTCATCGCTGCTATCGACATCGAGCAGAACCTCGACTTCTCGCGCGATGATCTGCGCGCGAGAGATCTGGTTCATGAGGTGCCAGAGCTGCGCGTCGACCAGTCCCTAGAGGACGCGGTGCGAGCGCTGGCCTCAGCCGCCAATGAGGGATTGCCGATCCTGGACGCAGAGGGCGAGACCATCGTGGGTTGGCTCACCCACCGACACCTACTGCACGCCTACCACGCTCGTTTGGAGGAGGCCACCGAACGGTAAGGGGTCGTCATCGTCTCGTCAGGATTCGGACCGGCACGGCTGTACTAGTGTCGGAGGCTTGCTTTAACGGACGACCGTGCAGAGGTTCCCGTCGGTACTCGTCGCGCTCACGGCCGCGCTGGCCGTCGCAGGTTGCGGAAGCGCCGGCTCCACCGAATCGACCGCCGCCGCTGGCACATCCAGTCCCCCGGCCACGACATCAATCAGCCAACCCGCGCCGGGGAAGGTCGAGATATCGACTGAGACGCTGTCGGGGCTTGGAACGGTGCTTGTCGATGGCCAGGGACATGCGCTGTACATCTTCCTCCCAGACAAACACAAGCAGGTCACGTGTCTGAGCACATGCGCGCAAATATGGCCGCCGGTGAAGCTACTCAACGCGCAGAAGCCGACTATCTCGAGGCAGGTGAAATCGTCGCTGGTCGGCAGCGACTCCGATTCCGAAGGTGGGCGGGTTCTTACCTATGCCGGCTGGCCGCTCTACACCTATATCTCGGATTCCGCGCCTGGCGCCGCCGCTGGTCAGGCTCTTGACGCCAACGGCGGACTGTGGTACGTGCTCTCACCTTCCGGCGCTGTTATCACCAAAACACCGTGACAGATCCTCCATCGGGCTTGTGGCGCGTAATCAGGTTCGCCGCGACTACACCGTTTCGGATCGAGCTGAGCAATGCAACAGCTACAGCGCGGCGGCAGGCGTGAACCACCGCGAGAAGGAGCAATACCTCCGAGAGTGCTCGCTCTTGAAGTCCGAAGGCAAGCCATTCTTCCCTTACGCGGTCGCCTAGGACGCGGTGATGGCAGCTGGTGTTCGACCCCAGGAAGGCGCTGCATGTGGCCTGAAGCGGCTGGGTCGCGAGCAGGGCCTCGACGACGAAGCCGGTGTCCAGGGCAAGCGGGTCGGGCAGTGCGAGCTGCTCCTGCTCGATCGCGAAGACGCCGCGAGTGAGCGCGGGCCGGAGCCAGCCTGTGATGCTCATCGGGAACTACCGGGAGCGGTACATGTCACGCGTGACGCGGACCTTCACACGAAGGCCAGTGATGGCGCGCTTCAGTCCGCCCGTTTTTCCTCGGGGGTCTTCGCCGTAGCGGGAACCAGCAGCTCGGCCAGCTCCTCAGGGCTGAGCCGCTCAAACTTCGCATTGGTCTGCTGCTTCGCCACGGATCTCATGGCATCTCGCAACAGTCTGCCGGCATGGCCGGACATTTTCGGCCCGGTCCTCTCGCTGGCATCGTGCTCGGATGACCAGGCTGGTTAGCAAGGCATACATATGTGATTGTCGATTATCTGGTGCTCATGCGCCACGAGCACCTCGGCAGCGGGAGCAGTGGTGCGCTGGTCAGAGACATGCGTACCGGGACACTGCTCGAGGTGGTGGTGCGTCGCAAGGTCGTCGATGCTCGATACCTCGAGGGGTCGATTCCAGCGACTCACGACCTCCCGTTTCGTGTCGCACCTTCCGCACGGGTCGTCCCGGTCAACGATCTGCCGGCGGTCGCCGGGTCGGGTTGCCGCTACGCGGTCCTCGGGTCTGGCAAGACGGCGGCGGACGCCTGCCTCTGGCTCCTGGAGAACCACGTGGAGCCAGACCGGATTCGCTGGATCCGGCCGCGCGATGCGTGGTTCTATGACCGCCGCCACTTTCAGCCACTGGATCAGGTCGCCGCGATCATGGAAGGGATCTCCCTCGATGCCGAGGCCGGGGCTCGCGCGGCGGACATCAAGGAGGCCGGATCGTGCTCCAGCAGGTTCGATACCTCTCGCCGTGTCTCAACGCGGCCCTCGTCGGTTTCATCGAGGCCCACAGAGATGATGACTCGGAAAAGAACCTGCTTTGCCCGTCCACCCCCTACCCCAGCAGCATCCACGACTGGCCGCGCCTGATGTCCACCACGTGGAAGACTCAGGCGCAGTGGCTGAGCGAGCCCGACCTCATGGCGTGGATGGGCACGAGCCGGCTCGACCTGCTGCGCACGCTTCCCGACCACGCAACCGAACCGTCCGCGCAGACCGCCGTCAAGCGATATCTCACGCACGTCGCCACGGCGATCGAGCGGATGAGTAACTGGGATCGCTCGGGCATTCCGACCGGAGGGGGTCGTGCGAGCAGCTCCGATACCCAGGCTCTGGCTTGAGATGCGTCCGCCTCGGAAAACGCTCCGTCCTGTACGGCGGGCGCGTCTGCCGATAGGGTTTCCTGGCCTTGATCCCTCGCATTGCGTCCCTCCGCGCGCGTTCTCGCAGGCTCGCTGCACGCTTTGCGATGCTCACCGCCGCAATGATCGTGGGCAGCTCGGGGGTCGCATCCGGAGCGACGTTCACGGCGGCATGCTCAGGAACGACGGGTGACTCCTCGTCGCTGATCGCAGCTGTTGCGGGCGCCAATATCGCCGGCGGGGTGAACATCGTGCAGCTCGGCCGGGGGTGCGCGTACACGCTCACAGCGGTCAATAACAACTGGTACGGGCCGAACGGGCTCCCGCCGATCACGAGCTCGATCACGATCGAGGGGAACGGGTCGATGATCGAGCGCAGCGCCGCGGCGGGAACGCCGACGTTCCGGCTGTTCTACGTGGCTGCGGACCCGACGAATCCGAACACGTTCAACTACGTCGTCCCGGCCGGATCGTCGAGTGGCGGGGGGCAGCTCACTCTCCAGGACCTGACGCTCAGCGGTGGCTTCGCGAAGGGCGGCGACTCGAACGGCGGGGGCGGGGGCGGGGGCTTCGGCGGCGCGATCTTCAGCCAAGGGATCCTCGTGATCGAAGACTCGACGCTGACTGGCAACATCGCTGAAGGCGGCTCGGCCGTCGACAGCTCGGCGGGACCGAGCGGCGGCGGCATCGGCTCGAGCTCGACGTTCTCGGCTGCCGGCGGGTTCGGTTCAGGTACGTTCGGTGGCGCCCTGGGCGGCAGTGGTAGCGGCGGGGGCGGTGGCGGCGCGGGGTTCGCCTCAGGGGAGAACGGATCGTCCACGAGCAACGCGTCGGGCGGGAGCGGCGGCGGCGTCGCGACCGGTCTCGGAGGGGCCGGCGCTGCCGGCAGCGGCGGTAGCGGGGGGGCGGCCGGCGACGGAAGCGGAGGCGGCGGAGCCAGCAGCACGGGAGCTCTGTTGGGCGGCGGCACGGGAGGTGTGTTCGGCACGGGCGCGCAGGCTGCCCTGGGGACGCACGAGGCCGGCGGCGGGGGCGTCGGGGGCGGAGGCGGAACCAGATCTGGCACGGCGCTCGGCGCGGGAGGCGGTGGATTCGGCGGCGGAGGCGGCGGGCCGGTCACAGGCGCATCGATGATCAACGGCGGCAAGGGCGGTTTTGGCGGCGGTGGCGGCGCAGCCAGCAGCAACGGCGGCACCGGTGGACCCTCAGGATTCGGCGGGGGAACCGGCACCACCGCCGGTGGTGGCGGTGGTGGTGGCATGGGCGGCGCGATCTTCAACATGCAGGGAACGCTGACGAGCCGCAACTCGACGATCGCCGGCAACCAGGCGGTCGGCGGCGCTGACGTCGTCACCGACCATGGCAAGGGATACGGTGGCGCGATCTTCAATCTGAGCGGTGACGCGACGGCGGTTGGGTCGACGATCGCGGCCAACACGGCATCGACCGCCGGCTCCGGGATCTACAGCCTCGCGTACGACGCCGCGACCGCGCGGACGGCCCGGCTGGCTCTCGAGGACACCATCGTCGCCGGCGACAGCGGGCCAGACGATATCTTCGTCGACACGTCGAACTACATCACGCCGGCGAACGTAAGCACTTCGACCGCCGATCTCAGCCAGTTTGACCTCGTTCGCACGAGCGGGTCGTTCCAGTCGGCCGTCAGCGGTTCGCCGCTGACATCGGATCCGCTGCTCGGCCCTCTGCAGAACAACGGCGGCCCGATCGATACGTTGGAGCCATCGCCGAGCAGCCCGGTGATCGATGCCGGCAAGGCCTTTTCTCTCACCACCGATCAGCGTGGTGACCCGCGGCCCTTCGACTTCTCGGGCGTTTCCAACGTGGCCGGCGGCGACGGCTCCGACATCGGAGCCTACGAGTGGCAGGGGTGCACCGACCAGACCTCGCCCCTGCAAGCATGCCAACCGGTCACCGTCTCGCTTGCCGGCACGGGAACGGGCTCCGTGACGGACGGCGGCGCGATCTCATGTCCGAGCAGTTGCATCGGCAGCTATGCCCAGGGCTCGACCATGTCGCTCACCGCCGCGCCGGCACCCGGCTCAGTGTTCACCGGCTGGAGTGGCGACTGCACGGGCAGCGCCGCTTGTGATGTCACGGTTAACTCGGCCACGGCGATCACCGCAACGTTCAAGCAGCTCCCGCCGGCCCTCGCGACCGCTGCCCCAAGCCCCGTCGGCGGCACGACCAGCAGTCCCGACGCGACGTTCCGAACCGTCGCCAGGCCTGTGCTCTCGAAACTCGCTCTCAAACCCGAGCGGTTCCGCGCGGTCATCCGCACGAAGCGCAAACCCACCGGGCGCAAGCAGCCTTCGATCGGGACGACGATCACCTACCGGGACACGGCTGCTGCGAAGACCACCTTCACCATCGAGCTGAAGGTCGTCGGCGTCCGATCCGGCAAGAGGTGTGTTGAGCCGCACAGTCACATCACGAGGGGCGTTCGCCGGTGCTCGCTCACGATCAAGCGCGGAAGCTTCAGCCACATTGACAATGCCGGACTGAACACAATGCGCTTCACGGGGCAGATCAGCGGCAAGCCGCTCGCCCCAGCCACCTACTCGCTGCTCGTGGTTGCCTCGAACGCGGCCGGCAGCAGCCGGCGGATCGGCGTCCGTTTTCAAATTTTGAGCTGACGACCAGCCTGCTCTAAGTCGCGGTCTCCAAACCGCAGGAGGCGTCTCCGCGCCGGTTTCACGGCGCCGCGCGGCTAGGGCACCACGAGGCGCGGCTGAATGTCGCGCCAGCGCCGATCAAAAGTCCACACCGCGTCAGCCTCGATCATCTCCGCAACCACCTCGCGTACGTCGTGCGACGCCTGGTGCGAGTCCGCCGAGCTCGGGCGCGCGCGAGCTGGGGCGCGGCGGGATCATGACTTCGCGCAAAGGCCGAAGCAGGTGCGACTGTTCTGGTCGGACGGGAGCAGGTGGGTCGTGGTAGGGTTGGCCTCAGAAGAGCGGGGTCATTCGATCGACGGGTCAAGTGAGCCGGGCATGAGCGGGTACGCAAAGCGCGCTGTTGGCACAGCAATCGTCACGGGTGCGGTCCTGGTGGCGGTCGGGCTCTATGTCGCGCTCTATCTGACGAACGTACCGGGATCGGTCGCAGCAGCGAGCACGCCCGTCGGCGCGCAGCTCTACCTCGCCGCTGTGCCGGCGGCCGAAAAGAGCGATCCCCACAACACGTGGGTTTCCTTCTACGCCGTCAACGCGACCGCCGGTGACTGGCGCCACGACACGACCTACGTCGTCCCCGCCAACTCGCTGGTACGCATCACGATCTACCAGTTCGACAGCCCCTCGGGTCTGCGCAACCCGTTCATAAGCCAGGTGGCCGGCACCCTCGGAGGCGTCATGACGCTCGATGGCAAGCTCACGCGAGCGATCGACCCCGAAGCCGCCTCGCATGCCTTCGCGATCCCGCAGATAGGCCTCTCCGTCCCGCTCGAGGGCGTCGAAGAAGAAGCAAAGAACGTGTGCGAACAGGCACCGTGCTCGCTCGCCAACGCCCACCACACGACCTCCTTCGTGTTCCGCACGCCGAACAAGGGGCTCTACCGCTGGCAGTGCTTCGTGCCGTGTGCGGCGGGATTCATCCAGGGCTTCGGCGGCCCGATGCAGACGGTCGGCTACATGGGCGGCTTCCTCAAGGTCGTATGAGTGGGGACGCCTCCATTGCGTGACGTGCGCTCGCGTCACGACATGCGCAACGTCACGCTGTTGTGGTTGCTCATGAGCGCGATCATGACGCCGATCGTCGTGTACGTCTTTGGGCCTCACCTGCCGCCGGGGCACGGGTCAAACGAAGCCGCGGGCCAGGTTGTGGACAACACCGTGCTGCTCGCGGTCGCGACGCCGATCGCGGCTGGGGTGCTCGTGTTCATCGCCTACTCCCTGTGGGCGTTCCGCGAGCGCGAGCCACAGCTGCAGGCCGAGGGCGCCGCGCTTCACGGCAACTCGAGCGTGCAGTTCTGGTGGATCGTCGCGACGGCTACGGTGGCGCTCTCGCTCTCCGCGTACGGGACCATCCGGCTGCTCGAAACCGGCGCCGGCGGCGGCCAGGGACCCGAACCGATAGCGCTTCCGGCGCACGCGTCGCGCGCGCTGCAGGTGCAGGTGATCGCGCAGCAGTGGCAGTTCACGTACCGCTGGCCCTCCTACGGCGGCGTCGAGACGCGCGAAATCGAGCTTCCAGCGCACACGCTGATCGAGTTCAACGTCACCTCGCTCGACGTGATCCACTCTTTCTGGGCGTATCAGCTCGGGGTCAAGGCCGACGCCAACCCTGGCGTCAACAACATCGCCTACGCCACGACCAGGAGTCCACTCGCATTCGCGGTCCGCTGCGCCGAGCTGTGCGGCGTCTGGCACGGATACATGTACAACAGCGGACGCGTCGTGCCGCGCTCAACGTTCGCGTCCTGGATCGCCCGACAACGGCTCCAGCACGCGCCCGCGACTCGCAACCTGTCGCCGTATTCGAAGACCTACTTCCCGAACCCGCAAAGGAGAGCCGGATGAGCCCGACCGAGGCCGTGGGGACGTCCCCCGGATCGATGTCTGCCGCGGCGCCGCTCTGGCGACGGCTGATCGGCTTCAACCTGCTCACCGGGATAGTGCTCGGTGTGGGCGGCTGGTTCCTCGGTTACTTCATCGGCACCCAGGTGGAGGGCCAGAGCCTGCAGTACTACTCGATGGCGGCGGGCGAAAACGACATCGCGATCATGCTCGGCTACCTGCTCGGCGTGATCGGCTTCCTGATCGGCCTCGGCTTCGCCGTCTATCCGGTCCAGCGCCTGCTCGGCCGCCAACCGACGCTCGCCGAGCGAGAGTCCGACGAGCACGGGATGCTGCGCTACTTCAGTCTCTCGACCGACCACAAGGTTGTCGCCAAGCAGTACATGGTCGGCATCGGGTTCTTCTTCTTCATCGGCGGGCTGAACGCGATGCTCATACGCACCGAGCTGCTTCAGCCCAACACCCACGTCTTCGGAGCGAACCAGTACCTCACACTCGTTGGGATGCACGGTTCGATGATGATGGGCATATTCACATCGGGCGTGCTCGGGCCCTTCGCCAACTGGCTGGTCCCGATCATGATCGGCTCGCGGCGTATGGCCTTCCCGCGCATCGAGTCGCTTACGTTCTGGCTGCTGATGGCGGCCGGCGTGATCTTGATCACGACGATCTTCTTCGGCGGCTTTCAGACCGGCTGGACGGGTTACCAGCCGCTCGGCGACCAGGGCACGGCGGGCTATGACGCCTACATAGGCTTCTTCGCGCTCGTCGGCATCTCGATGACGCTGCTCGGCTTCAATCTGATCGCGACCATCGTCACGATGCGGGCTCCGGGCATGACTTGGCCGCGCCTGCCGATCTTCGTCTGGTCGGTGCTCGCGACGTCTGGGCTCATGTTGCTCGCGGCGCCGACGCTGATCGCGACGCTGCTGATGGCGGCGATGGACCGCACCGTGCAGACGGCGTTCTTCATCCCCGGCCAGGGCGGGAGCCCCTACCTCTTCCAGAACCTCTTCTGGGTGTTCGGCCATCCCGAGGTCTACGTGCTGGCGCTCCCCGGCTTCGGGATCGTGCTCGAGCTGCTGCCCGTGTTCACGCGCAAGCCGCTGTGGGCCTATCGCCTCGCGGTCGCGGGGATGCTCGGCGTCGGGATCCTCAGCTTCTTCGTCTGGCAGCACCACCTCTTCGTGTCCGGCATGAACGCCGACCTGCGGCCGTTCTTCTCGCTCTCCACCGAGCTCATCTCGATTCCCACCGGGTTCATCTTCCTGTGTGCGCTCGGCACGCTCTGGCGCGGTCGCATCCGCTTCACGGTCCCGATGCTCTTCTGCCTGGCGTGGGCGTTCAACTTCCTCTGGGGCGGCGTCTCGGGCGTCTTCCTCTCGGACGTGCCGAGCGACGTGACGACGCACGGCAGCTTCTTCGTGATGGCCCACTTCCACTACACGATCATGGGTGGGCTGATCTTTGCGTTCTTCGCAGCTATCTACTACTGGTGGCCGAAGATGTACGGCGTGAAGCTCTCCGAACGCCTCGGCAAGGTGCACTTCTGGATCATGTTCCTGGCCTTCAACGCGACCTTCGCGCCGCTCTTCGCGCTCGGCTTCCTGGGCATGCCGCGGCGTGTGGTCACCTATGCGACGAACCTGCAGGGATTGAACGACTGGGTGAGCGCCTCGGCGTACGTGCTCGGGCTCTCACTGCTTCTGTTCCTTGTGAACGCGGTCTGGTCGCTCTTCTTCAAGCGCGAGCCGGCGGAGCCCGACCCCTGGCGGTCGAAGTCGATCGAGTGGCAGCTGCCGACGCCG
The DNA here is from genome assembly GCA_963706765.1 of uncultured Solirubrobacterales bacterium. GTDB lineage: Bacteria > Actinomycetota > Thermoleophilia > Solirubrobacterales > Solirubrobacteraceae > Palsa-744. Next base: position 2,530,802 of record OY970168.1, read on the forward strand.
GTTCCTGTGCACGACTTCGACCAGCTGCCCGTGTTCGACGGCGATCCCTATCCCTACGGCGACGGGCGTGCGCCGGTGCCCGCGGTCGCGCCGGCCGGGGGAGGAGCGTAGGCGATGGAGGCCTCGGCCCCGCTCGACGAGCACGTCCAGGCCGAGCCCCCGGACTGGCAGCCGCACGCGCTGCGGCTCGGCGGACGGCTACTGTGCGGCTCGATCACGTTCTTCTTCCTCGCCTTTCTGTTCGCGTACTTCTACCTGCTCGCGCTGGACACCAACGGCCACTTCAGGATCGGTACAACCCAGCCGCCGGTCGGGTGGGGCACGGCAATCGCCGGCCTGCTGCTCGTGGGGGCGATCGTCTATCGCCTGGCCGCGCGCCGCCCGTTCGCGGACGTGCTGCCGGCCGGGATCATCGCGCTGTTGTGCACGCTCGCCGCGGTCGCGCTGCAGTTCTACGAGTACACGACGCTCAGCTTTGGCGCCGCGAGTGGCGGCTATGCAGCCGTCTTCTTCGGTTGGACCATTTGGTACGCCGTGCTCGCGCTCGTGGGCGCCTGTTGGATCGAGATCCAGGTCGCGAGCCTGATGCGCCGGCGAGTGGGCGCGGGCGACCGACGCTCGCGGCGCGAGGGCGTGCCCGCCGACGACGACGAGCTGCTGCGCGTGGGCATCGAGGCATCCTCCTTCTACTGGGCGTACTTCGTGGCGATCGGCGTGGTCGCGTTCATCGTCCTCTACCTGGTCTGACGCGGTGGACCTGAGCAACTGGTCTTGGGATCCCTCGCTCATCTACGTGCTGCCCGCGGCGGTCCTCTACGCGCTGGGGAGCCGGCCGAAGGTAGGGCGGCCGAGCGCGCTCCAGGCGGCCGCCTTCTACGCAGGGCTGCTGTCGATCGTGATCGCGGTCGACTCTCCGATCGACGCCTATGCCGACGAACTGCTGTGGGTGCACATGCTCCAGCACGTCATCCTGCTCACGGTGGCTCCGCCCCTGATCCTGCTCGGGCGCCCGTGGCCGACGATGTGGCGAGCGCTGCCACTTCGCGCGCGAACGGTGCTCGCCCGCGAAGTGGCCCATTCGCCGCTGCGCGCGCTCGCGAGGCCGCTGGCGGCGTGGATCCTCTTCAGCGCGACGATCGTCATCTGGCACATCCCCTCCGCGTACGACCTGGCGGAGCGCAACGGCGCGGTACACGCCTGCGAGCACGCGATGTTCTTCTTCTTCGGCCTGCTGTTCTGGGCGCGGGTCATCGATGTCGGCCCGCTGCGGCCGCACCTCGAGTGGCCGGCGCGGATTGCCTACATCGTGGGCGCGATGATCGTCGGCTGGGTCCTCGCGATCATCTTCGTCGTCGCACCCCACCCGATCTATCAGCACTACGCGGACCTTCCCAGCCGTCCGGGCGGGATCAGTGCGCTCACCGACCAGCAGCTCGCGGGCGGGATGATGTGGGTGGGGGGCTCGATCACGTTGACGATTGCGCTGCTCGTCGGGCTGTATCAGTGGGTCGCGCCGGAGCCGCCGCCCCCCGCGCCGGTGCTCGACGCGGGCGGCTTCCCAGGGCCGCCCGACGGCTCCTCGTCGGCGCCGAACGGCTCGCCCATCCCGGCGTTGCCGGAGGTGATCCAAACGAGATGAGGAGGCCGAGCGGATGACAACGGTGGTTCTTGCCTCGTCGTTCCTCTCAGGGTCGCTGCTGACGATGCTCGTCCCGATCGCCACTGTGACTGCCGTCGTCGCTTGGGGCGTGCTCCTGATCTGGCGCCACGAGCGTCACCGCGAGGATGTCCAGACGGGCGACCGATCGGCGGCAGGTACGGGGGCCGCAGAGAGATCGGGCTCGGCCCGAGGGGACTGATGGAGCTCACTGCCGCGCTGGCGACGCCGCTGGGCGCAGGGCGGTCTCGGAGCGTCCGTGACCACTCCTCGCTGCTGTATCTGGCGCTGCTGTTCGTGGTGCTCGACGCCGCGGCGGTGGCATAAGGGGCGATGGTGCCGCGGGCCCCGGGCTCGGACACGCGCCGGGCACTCGTGCACGGTGGCCTCGTTGGCGCCGGCATCGCCGCGCTCGTGGTGAGCGCGCTCGCGTTCACCCGGCAGTCCCCGTCGCCACCGCCGCAGCTCGCCGCGCTCGCGAGCAACCCTACGCTCGATCCCGGCACGCCGATCCATGGGGTCGCGCCCGATTTCACGCTCACAGATCAGTTCGGGCGAGCCGTCTCGCTGTCCGCCTTCCGCGGCAAGGTCGTGATCCTCGCGTTCAACGACCCTCAGTGCACGACTATCTGCCCGCTCACCACGACCGCGATGGTCAAGGCCAAGCGGCTCCTCGGGCCGGCGGGCGCTCACGTGGAACTGTTGGGAGTCGCGGCGAATCCCACGGCGACCGAGACACGCTGGGTGCGGGCGTACTCGGAAGTGCACGGGATGATGCACGCCTGGCACTTTCTCAACGGTCCGCTCGCACGACTCAAGCGGGTCTGGCACGCGTACGGAATCGAAGCGCAGATCGTGCAGGGTCAGATCGACCACACCCCCGCCGTGTACGTGATCGGCACGCACGGGAGGCTCTCACGTCTCTTCATGACCCAGATGTCCTACTCGAGCGTCGGGCAGCTCGCAGTCCTCTTCGCGCACGCGGCGGCGAGCTTGCTGCCATCGCATCCGCAGGTGCGTTCCGCGGCCTCCTACGCCCAGATCCCCTCGATCGAACCGACCACCCACGTCACGTTGCCGCGGGCGGGTGGTGGCCGAGTGCAGATCGGCCCGAGCGCCAAACCGCGCCTGATCCTGTTCTTCGATACGTGGGACTCCGAGCTGACAGGTCTCCCGCGGGAACTCGAGGCACTCGACGCCTACGCGGCATCCGCGAGCCGCGACGGACTGCCGGCGCTCACGGCAATCGACGAGGCGAGCGTCGAGCCATCGCCCGGCGCACTCCCGCGGTTCCTGCGAGCACTGCCTCACGCGCTCTCCTATCCGATCGCGATCGACTCGAGCGGCCGTCTCGCGGACGGCTACAGGGTTCAGGACGAGCCGTACCTGGAGCTGATCTCGCCATCGGGCGACTTCCTCTGGTACCACGACGTGAGCACCGGAGGGTGGCTGACGCGCGCCGCGCTGGTCGACCAGATACATGCCGCACTCGCCCCCGCACCGCGCTCGGCGCCGACGGGCGCTTATACGCGGCAGCAGCTCGCGAGCTCGCCTCCCGCGCTCGAGCAGCTGCACCGCCAGGCCGGTCAGCTTCTCGGCTCCGAGCCGGCGCTCGCGGCTCGCCTGCGCAGCCTGCGCGGCTATCCCGTGGTGCTCAACGTTTGGGCGTCGTGGTGCGGGCCCTGCCGCTCGGAGTTCCCTATGTTGGCGAACGCATCCGTGACGTATGGACGGAGGGTCGCCTTCCTCGGCGCGGATACCGAAGACCAGGCGACGAACGCCCGCTCGTTCCTTGCCGACCACCGCGTCGCATACCCCAGCTACCAGGCCAGTACGGAGGCGCTCAGCTCGCTGGCCGCGTTCGAGGGCGTCCCCACGACGATGTTCTTCGACCGCTCAGGAAACCTCGTCCACCTGCACCTCGGCCAGTACGACGCACAGGGGACGCTCGATCGCGACATCGAAAGCTACGCGCCCGAGGATTGATCACTCATTCTTCTTCGCCGCTAGGCTCCCTCCCCTGCGAGGATTCGATGAGGTGGAAGTCGTTCGAGCGAGCGGGGAACGCGCAGTAGGCGTCCAGCGTCCCGACATCGCGGACGCTTCCGCCATCGTCCTTGCAGCGGCCTTCGTTGGCGTCGTATTCGCGCATCTCTTCAAGAGTCAAAGGCTTCGCGACGGCTTGGCGCTGTCCGGCCGGCTTTCGCGCGCTGGGACTGACGCTCGTGCTGGTGCCGACGACAGTGCGACTGTGCGTGCTCTTGGTCGCGGACATAGCGCCTCCGCCGCCGCATCCGGCGAGTGCCGCGCCTGCCGCAAGCGCGCTCAACAGCAAGCTCCGCGAGCGCGCAGCTGTGACTCGAAGGGAAGGCCTCAGCCCGCCGCTGATCCCCGGATGCGCTGCCGAAGCCATGCGCTGCGAACTTCCACTCACGGTCCGACTGTCAAGACTACCGGGGCGCACCCTCCAATGGTCGCTCATCGGACGGTGATCGAACGCCACCCGTGCCTGTCCCTTCGGGTGATCGGCCCGGAGGGCGCGCTGCTCGTACGGCCCGACCGGTTCGTCGCCTGGCGCAACACGGGGTCCTCGCAGGATCCCGCAGTCGAGCTCGCCAGCGCCCTCACGCAGATCCTGGCACGGCCGATCGGCGTGCCGGCCCCCGCGGCAAACTGACCGAACTATCGACCGGAGACAACACATGACTGACACGGCCGTGATCAAGCCCAAGTTCCACCATTTCAACCTGAAGACGACGCGCCTTCAGGAGATGATCTACTGGTACTCCACCCTGGTCGGGGCCGAGGTGCTTTTCCAGGCCCCCGACGGGGCATGGCTGTCCAACGATGAGGCCAACCACTGCATTGCGCTGCTCGCGTTTTCGGCGTTCGTCGACGACCCAGAGCGCGACACCCACACCGGCATGCACCACAGCGCCTTCGAGTACGACAGCTTCGAGGAACTGAACGCCAGCTACCTGCGCCTGCGCGAGGTCGGCATCACCCCGGACATCTGTCTCGACCACGGCATGACGTTCTCCTACTGCTACAAGGACCCCGACGGCAACTACGTCGAGCTGCAGCGCGACATCTTCGGCGACTGGGCGAAGTCGAGCGAGTGGATGCGCGAGAGCGAGGAGTTCCACTCAAACCCGATGGGCACCTTCGTCGACCCCGAGTTGGTCGCACAGGCCGCCGCCGACGGGACGACTCTTGCCGAGATTCACGAGCGCGCCAAGGCCAGAGAGTTCTCACCCGGCGGGGCCCCCGTCGACATCCCCTACGCGGACTGATCGATGCGCCTACTCACATTCGACGACGGCAGCGCCCCGCAGGCTGGCGTCCTGGTAGACCGGGACGTCGTACCCGTTTCGGCGCTCAACGCACCGGCGAGCTCTGTAAGGGGCCTGCTCGGGACCCTGGACGGGGAGGGCCTCGCCGCCCTCGGCGAGCGCGCAAAGGGCGGTCCCGGGCGGATCGCACTCTCTGAGGTGCGGCTGCTCGCCCCGGTGCCCGACCCCGAGAAGATCATCTGCCTGGGCCTGAACTACCGCGACCACGCCGAAGAGTCCGGCCAGGAGATCCCTTCCGCCCCGCTGTGGTTCGCGAAGTTCGCGAACTCCCTGATCGGCAGCGGCCAGGACATCGTTCTCCCCGCTGCTCACCCCGACTACGTGGACTACGAGGCCGAGCTCGCCATCGTCATCGGACGCGCCGCACACCGCGTCGAGGAGGCCGATGCGCTCTCCTACGTCGCAGGTGCGATGCCGTTCAACGACGTGAGCGCCCGCGACCTGCAGCTTCAGAACACGCTGTGGACGAGCGGCAAGGCAGTCGATACGTTCGCGCCGTGCGGCCCCGCGCTCGTAACGCTCGACGAGGCGGGCGACCTGGGCTCGCTGGGCCTGCGTACGAGGATCAACGGCAAGGTCGTGCAGGAGGGCAACACGTCGAACCTCATCTTCTCCGTCGCCAGCGCGGTGGCCTGGCTCTCGCGGACGATCACCCTGGCGCCGGGCGACATCCTCGCCACCGGCACCCCGGCCGGCGTCGGCGGCCCGCAGGGCATCTTCCTGCGCGACGGCGACACCGTCGAGGTCGAGGTCGACGGGCTCGGAGTCCTCACCAACCCGGTCCGCGCCGAATAGGCGCTCGCGCGGAATCCCCTCTCAAGCGCCGCCACCGACAATCCGGGAGCAACTCATGCGAACACGATCATCTGGATCGCGCAGGCCATCCTGGCGGCCGTGTTCCTCGCCGTGGGTCCGACTGGGCCAGGACGCTGGCGAGGACGGCAACGACCACCCACGTGACAACGACCCACCGGCGGTGGGCGATCGACCAGCGGATGAGGCCCAGCATCGTTGCGGGCCTCCTCAAAACGTGTTTCGAAAGCCTGGATCTCGACTGGTCGTCCAGCGGGACAGTAGTCCGGTTGTACATCGATCTTCCTCTCTCGACGGTGTTGCGGGGCACGTTGATGAGGGTGCCAGTGGGCGTCGGCGCGCACATCGGCCTGGCGACCCGTTCTGAATGAGACGAACGCGCACTCCCCGTACGTCACATGTCGCGAGCGGGCGTTGCGTGGCGTGGGTTCACGCTGGCCGGGGAGCGAGCAAATGACGGGCGGCATCAGTCAGACCTCCGCGTACGGCGCACAGCCGCCGCGAGCAAATTGGCCTGGTTGGCCCTGGTCAGCCGCCGGTTCGGGTGCACCCTCGTTATCGCTCGCGCCGCAGACGCGCATGGACGGCGAGGGTTGCCGGGGTCTTGACCATCCCGAGCGGGCTCCAGGTCATGCCGAGGTGGCGTTGGTCGACAGTTGTACTCGTGTCGATGTGTAGCTGATCGTCGGTTTGCTGAGCCGTTGGCTGAAGCGTCAGCACCACATGGTTGGCGCCAGCCGCGAGCTCCCCGGCGACGTGCAGGCGGCCGTCGCCTGGATCGGTGACGCTGGTCGAGCGAAAGCGCACGAACGGGTGCTGTCGTGCGTCGAAGAAATCGGCAGAACGTAGGTGCTCGTCGCGCCTGCGGTTGCCTGTGCTGAGGCTGGCCGCGTCAATTGTGAGTTCAAGCCGGCCCTGTCCGTTCTGATCGATCTCGAGCCAGCCGTCGAGGTCATCGAAGTGGCCCTTGACGGTAACGAGTCCCCAGAAGTGACGAACGCGGAACTCGGCGGTCGAGTCAACGGGGTCGAGCCGCCAGCGCATTGTCGCGATCCGGTTGGTCGTGTGAACGGTGCTCATCGGTTCTCCCTTCACGTCATGGTTGGGTGGGTTGCGCCGTGTCGGCGGCACGCTCTCAGGGGGGTCGGCTCGGTGGACGACCGGGCGAGCAGGCAACTGCGATCGTTCGTGGGCCCTGCGCCTTCAGACGCGCTCCGTATCGCGGCGGTACGCGACTCGGGCGAGCGCCGCGAGCAGGACCGCCCACCCGGCGACCACGATCCAACCGGTCGCCCCCCACGCCTGGCCGCCGAGCGAGATGTGGCTCGCACGTACAAGCCAATAAGAGGGGAGGAACTGAGCGATGTCGTGCACGAAGCCATGAGAGCCGAGCGGGAACCACGTGCCGCTCACGAGCGCCAGAAGCGAAACGACTCCGCCGGTGGCCGGACCGATCGAGTCCGCAGTCAGCAAATGGCCGAGCAGGACGCCAAGGGCTGCGAACGGCATCAAAGCTACGAGAATCAGCCCCGTCATCTCCAGCCAGCGTCCCGCCGGGAGGCTGACGCCGAGCGAGATACCCGCCGCGTAGAGTAGGCCAATCGTCAGGGCGGCCAGCGCGTATCCGGTGAGGACCTTCGCACGGAAGTAGGCCAGCGTCGTCAGGGGGGTGATCCGAAGCTGTCGTGTCCAGCCGTCGGTGCGCTCGCTGGCGATCCGCGCGCCGCTGGAAATCAGCGCTGTCATGGCCCCGAAGGAGACGAGTCCGACCATGTAGTAGAGGGGCAGCGAGATCCCCGTTCCGCCCAAGTTGCGCTCGTGGCGGTTGGGCGCCGCGATCATGAAGAACAAGATCAGCGGGAAGCCGAGCGAGAAGACCAGCAGGCGCCGGTTGCGGAATGTGCGCACGAGCTCGAAGCGCGTGTACGCGAGCGAGCTCATACCAGCGCCCTCTGCCTCTCGGTGGCGGCCGTTGGCTCATCCGCCTCGCCGGTCAGCTCGACGAAGGCCTCCTCCAAGCCCGCGCCGGCGATCTCGATGTCCCGTGTGTCGGGGTGCTCCTCGAGCAATGCGCGGATCGCCGCGTCGGAGTCCGAGCAGATCAGAACGACCGCCTCGCCCCGGCGTTCCGCTGCGGTGACCCCCCGGATCGAGGACAAATCGGCGAGATCGACCCCTGGCAGGGTCGCGCGGATCGTGCGTCGTCCCACCCGCGCCCGGATCTCGCTCGTCGGGCCGTCGGCGACCACCCGGCCATGGGCCATCAGGATCACGCGGTCCGCGTAAGCGTCCGCCTCCTCCAGATAGTGCGTGGCGAAGATGACCGTCTTTCCACGCGCGGCGAACGTGCGCACCGAGCCCCAGAACGCGCGGCGGGCCTCCACATCCATGCCGACGGTCGGCTCGTCGAGAATCAGCACTGTTGGATCGGAGACGAGCGCGAGCGCAAAGCGCACTCGCTGGGCCTCGCCGCCCGATAGCCGGTGCGATCGCCGATCGGCGATCGCGGTGAGGCCGACAAGCTCGAGCGTCTCCCCGACCCCGAGCGGTCTGGGATACAGCGACGCCATCATCTCCAGCAGCTCGCGTGCCGAGACGTCACGCATCAGCGCGCCGATCTGGAGCATCGCGCCCACCAGCCCGCCGGCAACCGCGTCCTGCGGTGGGCCGCCCAACAGGGAGACGCCGCCGTGATCCGGCCGGATCAGCCCGAGCAGCATGTCGATTGTCGTCGACTTGCCCGCTCCGTTGGGACCGAGCAGTGCGACTGTCTCCCCGAGAGCGATCGATGCGTCGACGCCCCGGACCGCGGCGACGACGGTGCCGTCCGTCCGGAACGACTTGGCTACACCGCGGAGCTCGACGCCCGTCGCAGCGGCGGCTGAGGTTCGGTTTTCCGGCGTCTGCGGGATCATGCACTGACGGTGCCAGCGCTCGGCGGCTCGCACATCGGCCTAACGACGTGATCTGGGTGAGACATAGGCGCACTCGGCTACGTCAGATGTCGCGGCAGCTTGTCGAGGTTCGGCCCAGTCATGTCCGCACCACGAGGGCCGCGCGACTTCGTGTCGCGGGCGCACGAGACCGTCGCCGACCGCCTCCCCGGGGGCGCGATCCGCGGCCTGACCGATCCGTTGAGGCCCGCGAGGTTCGTAAGCACTGGCATAACCTCGGCCGCCCGGGGTATGGGTATCCGTAGGCCGTGGGTGTACGCAGAGGAGGTCTTCCACGACTATCGACGTTCGGCTCGCGTCCACGAATCGCACGCTCGTCCGGTCGGTCCAGCTCCAGGCTGGGGAGGGTGGCCGCTACCTCATCGGCGTCGCTGCGCTGACGGGCGGCTACTACCTAGCCGCGCAGGCTGGCTACGCGCTGCAGTTCACCGGCTCGATCACGGCAATCTGGCCTCCCGTTGGCCTAGCGATCGCCGTGCTGTACGTAGGCGGCTTGCGCTGGTGGCCGGGAGTCGTTTTCGGCGACCTGCTCTCCGCCGAAAGCTTGTCGCCGCTCCACACGGCGGTCGCCCTGACGGCCGCAAACCTCGCCGAGGCCGTGGTCGCGACCATTCTGTTGCGGCGCCTGCTGGGGCGAGGCACCGGGCTTGCCCGCTTGGAGGAGATTGGGCAGATGCTGCTCGCGATCGCGCCGGCGACGGCGATCAGCGCGACAGTCGGGTCGATCATGTTGCTCCATGACGGAGTCATCCACGCCGAGCAGCTGAGCTCGGTCTGGCGGACGATTTGGCTCGGCGACTCCGCGGGCGCTTTGATAGTGCTGCCGTTCATCGTCGTTTGGGCGCCGGTCGTGATGGCGTGGGGGCGGATCCGCCGGGTCGGACGGCCTACCTGCCGAACGGTGGAGGCAATGGCGATGGTCGCTGCAGTCGTCGGCCTGAGTGCGATCGTCCTCGCCAGCCCGCGACCGGTCTCATACCTGGTGTTCCCGGCTCTGATTTGGGCCGCGGTCCGTTTCGGGCAGAGGGGCGCTACCCTCGCAGTGTTCTGCGCGGCGGCCATGACGGTGTGGCGCACCGCACACCATGTGGGGCCGTTCGTGGAGCACTCGATCACCCAGACCACTCTGAGCACGCAGCTCTACCTGGCAGTGGCCGCGCTGACCACGCTCTGCCTCGGCGCCATCGTCAGCGAGCGCCAACGCGCCGCGGAAGACCTGGCGGACTCCAGACGCCGCGAGGCCGAGCGCGCCGCAGAGGAGCGCCAGCGGATCGCGCGTGATCTTCACGACTCCGTCTCTCAGTCACTGTTCTCGATGACGCTGCACGCCCGCGTGGCCGAACGGTCGTTGCAGCTGACGGGCACACAGGACAACGCCCGCGTGGTGCGGGAGCTCAACCAGGTTGGCGAGTTGAGCCGCAGCGCGCTCGCCGAGATGCGGGCGCTGATCTTCGAGCTGCGGCCCGGCGGTCTCGCCGAGGAGGGACTGGTCACCGCGCTGACCAAGCACGCGGGGGCGGTCAGCGCACGGGAAGGTCTAGCGATCGATGTCAGTGGCCCGCCCGAGCGCCTGCCGATAAGCCCTGACCGCGAGGAGCACCTTTACCGAGTCGGACAGGAGGCACTCGCCAACGTGGTCAAGCACGCACAAGCCGGACAGATCACGGTCACGGTCAGGGTCGAAGGCACGACAGTGGAGCTCGAGGTGCGCGACGACGGGCGCGGCTTTAATCCGCAAGCAGCCTACCTAGGTCATCTCGGGCTGACGACGATGCGTAGCCGAGCAGGCGAGATGGGGGCCGATCTCAACATCGCAAGCGCTCCCGGCAGCGGCACCTCGGTGCGCGTCCGGTTGCCAATACCCGCCGCTGGTGCACTCCGATGACCCGTGTGCCTGTGAAGGAGGACAAGATCGACGTGACTCGCGTCATGCTCGTAGATGATCACAAGGTCGTCCGCCAGGGCCTCATTGGTTTCCTCCATACCGAGGCGGACATCGAAGTGGTCGCCGAGGCGGCGGATGGGCGGCAAGCGCTCGACCGGCTTATGGGGCTTGGAGGGGAAGGCCTGCTGCCGGACGTCGTGCTCATGGATCTCCAGATGGAGCCGATTGACGGAGTGCAGGCGACTCGGGAGATCCGGTCGCGGTTCACCGACGTCGAGGTCGTGGTGCTCACATCGTTTCGCGAGGAGGAGCGGGTACACGCCGCGTTGGACGCCGGAGCGGCGGGATACGTACTCAAGGACGCCGAAGTAGACGAGATCGTCGGGGCTGTCCGAGCGGCCTGCCGCGGTGAGCTTCATCTGGACCCGGCCGTCGCCAGGCGCCTGATGATCTCGATGCGTGCGCCCAACCCCAGCAAACAAGGAGCCGACCTGACCGGGCGCGAGCTTGAGATCCTGCGTTTGCTCGCGGCCGGCGAGTCAAATAAGGAGATCGCCGCCCGTCTCGTTATCAGCGAGCGCACCGCGCGTACTCACGTCAGCAACATCCTTCGCAAGCTCGGCTTAGCGTCGCGGACGCAGGCCGCCCTGTGGGCCGTACGCGAAGGGTTGGCCAGCGGGCCTCGTACCCCCTGATCGAACCGTCACATGCGTTGTCTCTGCCCTGGTGTGCCAGCGCGCGTAAACCGGATCGAGGGATTGACGACCGGCCGAGGTCAGGGCTCCTGGGTCTCCCGTAAACGTTGACCCGAAACTTGTTGTTCAGGCTGCGATCAGGAGGCGACGCTCGGACTTGATCAGGCCCTGGTGGGGGCGGGTCCGTTGCTCGCGCGGATGGGCGTCAACACGAGCTCGACGTTGCTCTTCTGCGCTCACTGGTGGATCGCGGGCGTCGGCAACGCGCCGCCGCGACATGGGACGTAGCCGGGATGAGCGCTTGTCTCGGTCAGATCAGGTCGTTAGGCCGATGTGCGCACCGCCGACTGCTGGCACGGTCATGGATGTATTACGCCTCACGCCCCGGGACACGTCACTGAGGCGAGCCATCACACAGAAGGAGCATCTGATGACGCTTGCTTCCCGATTTCCACGCAGCCGGTCCACATCCAAGCCCAGCATGCCGTGGACGCTCGCGATCGTCTCCATTGGGCTGTTCATGACCACGCTCGACAACCTCGTGGTCACGACGGCGCTGCCTTCGATCCGTCATAGCCTGGAAGCGTCGATCCAGTCCCTCGAGTGGACCGTCAACGCCTACACGCTGACGTTCGCGGTGCTGCTGCTCACTGGAGCGGCGCTGGGCGACCGGTTCGGGCGCCGGCGAATGTTCGCAATCGGCCTGGCGACGTTCACCGCCGCGAGCGTCGCGGCGGGGCTAGCGACGAGCACGGATGCGCTGATCGCCGCCCGCGCCGTGCAGGGCTTTGGGGCCGCGATCGTGCTGCCGCTCACGCTCACGTTGCTCTCCGAGGCCGTTCCGCCCGCGCGGCGCGGCATGGCGCTCGGAATCTGGGGCGGAGTGAGTGGCCTCGGCGTGGCGATCGGACCGCTCGTGGGCGGCGCGGTCGTCAGTGGCATCTCCTGGCACTGGATCTTCTGGATCAACGTGCCGGTCGGGCTGGTGCTGGTACCGCTGGCGCTAACCCGGCTGACCGAGTCGCGCGGCCCGACTTCCCACCTTGACCTGCGCGGGTTGGCGCTCGCAGGCCCGGGGCTACTGGGCATCACCTATGCAGCGATCCGCGGTCAGGCGCTCGGCTGGATGAGCGCCACGATCCTCGTGTCATTCGTGCTGGAGACGCTGTTTGTAATCGCGTTCGTGGTGTGGGAGCTGCGCGCTCCGGCGCCCATGCTGCCGATGCGGTTCTTCCGCTCGCGCGCGTTCGCCGCCACCAACGGCCTCTCACTGGCGATGTACTTCGGGGTGTTCGGCTCGATCTTCCTGCTGGCCCAGTTCTTTCAGACGACGCAGGGATACTCGCCTCTGCAGGCGGGTCTGCGGACCCTTCCGTGGACCGGTATGCCAATGATCGTCGCGCCGATCGCCGGGATCCTAAGCGATCGCATCGGGCCCCGACCGCTGATGGCTGCCGGCTTGGCGCTGCAGGCCATCGCGATCGCCTGGCTGGGATCGATCATCACCCCCGATATCGCGTACGCGCGCCTGATCGTCCCGTTCGTGCTCGCGGGGGCCGGGATGGCACTGGTGTTCGCTCCGTCGGCCAACGCGGTCCTCAGCTCCGTGCGGCCGGAGGAGGCTGGCCAGGCTTCCGGTGCGACCAACGCGATCCGCGAGCTGGGTGGTGTTATTGGTGTGGCCGTGCTGGCGTCGGTGTTCAGCGCCAACGGCTCCTACGCCTCGCCGCACGCGTTCACGAGCGGTCTGACCGCCGCGATCCCGATCGGCGCCGTCGTCCTCGCGATCGGTGCGTTGGTTGCCCTGCTGGTCCCTAGGATGGCGCCGCCGACAGCCGACGAGCAAGATCGCTCGACCGCACAAGCCGGCGACGCCGAGAGCGCCGTGGCACCGTAGGCTCGCCTAACTGCTGCAGAAAGGGGGGCCGCTCGCTCGCCCCGACGGGCGAGCGAGCGGCAGAACGTTCTCTCGCTTCAGCTCCCCAGCGGCTTCGTCTCACGAGCTCCTTGGCGGCCCCGCGACCGCGCCCGCCGTGTCGGCGCCGCGTTGGAATCCGAAGGCCTGGCCTCTGGTGCCCGCGGCCGTGTCCGACGCCACGACGGCGTCGCGCGCGGAAGATCCCGTGGCCTTCCGCTCAGCGCCGTCTAACAGGCAGGGTCGCCGGGGGGGACTGAGCGGCGCTCGACCCCGTCGCGACGGCGGCCGGCGCCCCGGGCGCGGAGCGCGGCCGGGGTCGCCCGCGCTTCGCGCCGGGGACATGACGCTTCTCGGTGCTCCAGCGGGAGGCGCGCTTCAGGAGCCGCCAATGAGGAGGCCTCACGAGCGGCGGGGCCGCCGCCTCGACTTTGTAGAAGTAGTGCTTGCCGATTTCCACGAGGAGCAGGTAGAGGACGATCATCCCGATCAGGAAGCCGAAGAAGGCGGCGGGAAGCGGCCTGAAGCCCAGCTGATGGCCGAAGGAGGTGAACGGCAGGATGGCCCCGACCGCGACGCAGGCGAGCGTGGAGATCGTCAGCGGCTTGCTGGCCCGGCTGCGGAAGAACGGCATGCGCTTGGTCCGGATGAGGAAGATCACGAGGCTCTGCGTCGAGAGCGACTCCACGAACCAGCCGGAGCGGAACAGCGCGGGACCGGCGCTGAAGACCCAGACCATGATCCCGAATGTGGCGAAGTCGAAGAGCGAGCTGATCGGCCCGAACAGGGCCATGAAGCGGCGGATGAAGTGCGTGTCCCAGTGCGCCGGCCGTTGCAGCTGCTCCCCGTCGACGTTGTCCGTTGGGATCGTCATCTCGCTGATGTCGTAGAGGAGGTTGTTGAGCAGGATCTGGCTCGGGAGCATCGGCAGGAAGCTCAGGATCAGCGAGGCGCCCGCGGCGCTGAACATGTTCCCGAAGTTCGATGAGGTGCCCATCAGCACGTACTTGGTCGTGTTGGCGAAGATCCGGCGCCCCTCCCCGATGCCTTCGGCGAGGATCGCGAGGTCCTTGTCGAGGAGCACGATGTCGGCAGCGTCCTTAGCCACGTCGGTGGCCGTCTGCACGGAGACGCCCGCATCGGCGTCGTGCAGCGCAACCGCGTCGTTGACGCCGTCGCCGAGAAAGCCGACGGTGTTGCCGAGCTTGCGCTGCTGCTTGATCACGCGCGACTTCTGCTCGGGGCTCACCCGCGCGAAGACCGTCGTGTTCGCCAGGCGCTGGCGCAGCTGGTCGTCGTCGAGACGGTCCAGGTCTGCTCCGCTCATCGTCCCCAGCACCTTCAGGCCGAGGTCGCGGCACACCTTCTCCGCGACTAGCCCGTTGTCGCCGGTGATGACCTTCATCTCGACGCCGAGCCTGCGGAGTTTCCTCAGCGCTTGCGCTGCGTCCGCCTTGGGGCGGTCGACGAGCGTCAGGAAGCCCGACAGTCGCAGGTCGTGCTCGTCCTGCTCCGTCAGCTCGGTTTTGCCGTCGGCCGGCCGCCGAGCCACGGCGACGACGCGACTTCCTTCGGAGAAGAGCCTCTGCAGGAGTGCGCGGGGCTCGGGGCCGACGTCACTGCACAGCGAGAGCACCATCTCGGGGGCGCCCTTGACGATCACCTCGCGGCCCTCCGGCCGTTCGACCAGGACCGTGCCGAGTTTGCGCTCGTAGTCGAAGGGGAGCGAGGCGAGACTGCGGGCCCCTCGAGCGGCGACATCGCGCGCGCGGGGTGATTCCCATAGAGCGCGATCGAGCTGGTTGCCGCCCACGACCTGGCCGTCGCTGAGCACGGCGTCGTTGCAGAGCAGGCCCTCACGCAGGACCTCGTCGTCCTCGTGCCCGGCAGGATCCAGCGCAGCCGCAAACGTGATGTGCCCCTCGGTCAGCGTTCCGGTCTTGTCCGAGAAGAACACGTCGATGTTGCCGAGGTCCTCGATGCTCACGAGGCGCTTGACGATCACCTTGCGCTGTGCGAGCCGCCGCGCCCCCGTCGAGAGGCTGACGGTAACGATCGCCGGCAGCAGCTGCGGCGTGAGGCCGACGGCGATCGAGAGCGCGAACAGGATCGACGTGATCGCCGGGCGGCCAAGCAGGATGTTCAGGACGAGGATCGAGCCAGCGAGCACGGCCGTGATCCGCACGAGCATCAGCGAGAAGTCACGCAGCCCGAGCTGAAACGCGGTGACCGGCTGGCGTTCGCCGAGCTGCATCGCGATCTTGCCGAACTGCGTCCCCGCGCCGGTCTGGACGACGACCCCAGCGCCACTGCCGCTCTGCACGATCGTGCCCATGAACGCGCACGCGTCCAATGCGACAGGCGACTCCGGGTTCACGACCGGGGTGAGCTGCTTCTCGGCCGGCTGCGACTCTCCGGTCAGCACCGACTCGTCGCACTCGAGCCCTTCGGCTTCGATCAGGCGCAGGTCGGCCGGCACGACGTCCCCGACGGCGAGCCGCACGACGTCGCCGGGCACGAGCTCGGTGACGTCGATCGGGCGCGCCTGCCCGTCGCGGAGCGTGAGCGCCGTGTGACGCAGTTGCGAGTGCAGGGCCTGGACGGCGCGCTCGGAGCGGTATTCGTTGATGAAGCCGAGGCCGACGCTGAGCGCGATGATCGCGAGGATGATCGCTGCGTCGGTCTGTTCGCCGGTGAAGTAGGAGACTACGGCAGCGGTCGCCAGCAGGATCAGCAGCGGGTTGTGCAGTTGCCGGCCGAGCACCTGCAGCGGGCGCGCGCCGTGACTGCGAAGGGCGTTGGGCCCGACCTGCTCGAGCCGTGCGCGGGCCTCTTCGCTCGAGAGACCCTCAGGCGTGCACCCCAGCCGCCCGAGCGCTGTCTCGACTGGCACCGTGGCGGCCGTCTGCAGATCGAGCGGCGCAGGCCCGGCATCGGCGGGAGGCGACCCGCGCGACCGACGGAGAGCGCCGATCGCCCCCCTCGCGCGGCGCCCGAGGCCGTTGTCGAGCGCGCCGCGCCTGCCCGTCGGAGGCTGCTTGTTCGCGCTCACGGGCTTAGGCTAGGGGCGCGGTCGGCGCGCGGACATCGGTACGGACCCGAAGCGAGGCTCCGCGGGAATCCCTGGTGCGCCACCCAACGATGGGCCGTTGCCACCGAGACACCATTCGTGGTCGCCAACGTTGACTTCGCGCGGCGCTTCAAGAGCTACTTGTTCTCTGAACTTCGGCTCGTGGGGGTGGGGGCCGCCCATCGCGACGCTTCTGCTGGGTCTGACGAGCCTGATCAGCGACTGGGTGCGCCCGCTCCCGGGCTTTGAATGCGAGCTGGAGGGTCGCCCCCTGAAGAGCGCCCCCCAAAGGCGATGTGATCAAGACGGTGGACGCCAGCCCCTGGCCAGCGTCGTTTGGCCCACCTCGATCAGGTAGCCGTCAGGATCACGGATGTAGCAGCGCATCTCGGTCGCGTGCTTCTTCGGCGGCGTTAGGAATTGGGCGCCCCGCTCGCTCCACTCAGCGTACACCGCTTGGATGTCCGCTACCCGGATGTTGAGGAAGCTGTTCACCCGATCTGGGTCGGGCGGCGTCTCGAGCGTGACGGTCGGCTTGTCGTCGGTCGGACCTCCGCCGACGTTAATGATGATCCAGCTGTTGGCAAGCGCTACGTACGTCACCTCGTCATTGCCCTCGCCCGAGATGACGGTCCTGCCGCCAAGTACGTCGGTGTAGAAGCGGCGGGAACGCTCGACATCATCTGAAACGATGAAGTGGGCCATCACCATCTCCTGGTCGATGGTGCTCATGCTGACCTCCGTTGTTGGAATTGAATCCATGGTCGCGTCTAACATCGCGCATCGCGTCTGTATATGTCCCTGGTCCGCTGTCCGGCACGGCCTTTCCATCGCGCAGCTCGGCGCACCTGGTCTGCCGCCGGGTGAGATCCATTAGCTTTCTGAGCGTAGTCTGTACTTCCTGCCAGCCTGTGGAGGCCGGGTGCTGGTTCCGGTCGTAAAGGCCTGTCGATCGGCCGTCGCTGGCAGGAAGGGTTCCTACCGTTGATGCTGTCCAGTTGGTCGGGTCGGGTTTCGGGCGCCTGACCCACGCGCTCACCGCGCCTTGGGGTGCCGGCGGCGCCTTCTCGGCGCCCATTGGCTCGTGCCCATGATGCACAGCGACAGAGAGGACACTGGACGTGGCCGAGATCAGACGGATTGCGGACGGCGAGGGCGAGACGGTGGCCGCGCTGTGGGAGGAGCAGAACCGGACGGGCATCGACGGTGGGCCGCTGAGCGAGCGCGGACGGCGCAACATCGCCCGGACGCTCGACATCGCTGCATGGCATGCCGGGAGCCGGTGCGGCGGTCACCCTCGCAGCACGTAAACCTCGACGCTGGTGAGAGCCCAGCCCGGAGCATCACTGCCGGCTGGCTGCTCCAGAGTCGGATATCTGGGTGCCGTAGGATGCGACGCATGTACAGCCAGATCGCCGCCAACAAGCGGCGCAGCGTCATCGTCGTCGTCATGTTCTTCGTGATCTGGCTTGTCATCGGAGCGGCCGTGGGCTTCCTGTTCAAAGCCGTTGCCCACCCGGCGGTCAACCCCGCTGTTGAAAATGCCCACCAGACGAGCTACGGCTGGGGTCCGGTCATTGTCGGCGTCGCGATCGGTGGTCTCCTGGCCTTCGCCGGGATCGTCTACTCCCTGAACGCGGGAGCCGGGCTGGTGCTCCGGGTATCGGGGGCGGTGCCGGCCGACTCAGCCCAGTTTCAGCAGTTGAACAACCTTGTGGAGGCACTGGCCATCGGCGAGGGTATCCCCAAGCCTACGGTTTATGTGATCGACGATCCCTCGCCCAACGCGTTTGCCACTGGGGTCAGCCCAGAGAAGGCAGCCATTACCTTCACCACGGGACTACTGGCCATCATGAACCGCGAGGAGCTCGAAGGCGTGGCCAGCCACGAGATGAGCCACATCAAGAACCACGACATTCGTCTCCTGCTCGTCGTGGGAACGATGATCGGCATCGCTGCCCTGCTGGCCAGCATTCTATGGCGGAGCGCATTCTTTGCCTCAGTCGGGCGAGGCGGCGGCAGGGGCAACCAGCTCGTGCTGGTGATCTTTGGTGCCGGCGCGCTGCTCGCGGTGGTGGGCTTCATCTTCGGTCCGCTCACTCGCCTTGCTCTCTCGCGCCGCCGCGAGTCGCTGGCCGATGTGAGCGGTGTGGAGCTGACCCGCAACCCCGCAGGACTGCTTGGCGCGCTCAAGAAGCTGCAGCAGAACGACAAACCGTTCAAGAACATGAACCACGCCACGGCGGCGATGTGCATCGATGACCCGCTGCAGCACCACGATGCCTGGTACCACCGCCTCTACGACACCCACCCTCCGATTGAGCAGCGGATCGCAGCCCTCGAAAAGATCGCCTCAGGTCAGGCGGTCTGACCGGCTCAGCCTGGTTGCGCGGCGGGGTCTCAGCCAGCTGGCGGCGGGCCCTGTGTGCCAGCCGCAGGGGGAAGCGCGTCAGGGCCAGCGACCGGCAATGCTGCCGGGTCGGCTGCGCCTGGGCCAGAGCCGGAGAAGCTGACCTGAGGTACGGCACGCTCCTCCTCGTCGGTCGCGAAAAATGCCACCGCCTTGAAGCCGAACGGTCCGGCGATCACATTGCGCGGAAATGACTGCAGCGCGATGTTGTAGTCGCGGGCGCTCGTGTTGTAGTAGCGACGCGCGTACTCAATCTTGTCCTCGGTGGCAGTCAGCGTCTCTTGTAGCTGCTTGAAGCTCTCGACTGCCCGCAGCTGGGGGTAATTCTCCGCCACAGCGAACAGAGAACGCAGCGCCCCGGACAGAGCGTTCTCCGCAGGGGCGATTTGATCAGGATCGCCCGTCGCGCCGGCGGTGACCGCGTTGGCCCGGGCCTGGGTGACCGCTTCGAAGGTCCCTTTCTCGTGCGCAGCGTAGCCCTGTACTGTCGACACGAGGTTGGGGATCAGGTCGTGGCGGCGCTTGAGCTCGACGTCGATCTCCGACCACGCCTCCTGTGTCCGGTTGCGCCTCTTGACGAGACCGTTGTACCCGGCCCACA
Organism: uncultured Solirubrobacterales bacterium; assembly: GCA_963706765.1. Taxonomy (GTDB): domain Bacteria; phylum Actinomycetota; class Thermoleophilia; order Solirubrobacterales; family Solirubrobacteraceae; genus Palsa-744. The sequence goes on from OY970168.1 coordinate 2,550,155, forward strand.
AGCCGAGGGCGAGGAGCACGACGACGATGACGACGATCAGCACAGCCATGTTGCAGCCCACCCTTCCAGGCTTTGGTATCGCGAACTCTAGCGGCTGTGTTTCGCGAGTGACCGGGGATGCCTGCGGTGCCGTCGCCTCCAGCGCGTGAACGGCCCGCCGTTGCGCGTCTGGGGGTGGCGTATCCGGATCACGCCGGTTGGTCCGGATGTGGCAATCCGCAACACCGGACCGCCGGGGACGGGGGGAGACAACGGCTCGAGCTGGACGCTTCCTGATCCGCCGAGCATCTGCACGGCCACTCCCTTGGGGACGAGAACCTCGATCGAACCCCAGGTCTGCAGGTGGAGGTCGATCTGACAGGCGTCCCAGCTGGGAGTGGTGAGATCGAGCTGGGCCACCCCGAAGCCGGTGTGGATGGCCGTGTCGGCCGCCAACTGCCAGCCAGAGCCTAGCTCCAGAGCATTGTCTGGCACGTGGAGCACGAGTGGCTTGGCGAGCCGCTGCGAGGCTGGCGTGAGGCGAACCAACGAGGGCAGCGCCAACATAGCCGCCTCGAGCTCGGCGTGGCTGGCAGCGGCGAAGACCTGCTCCAAGATTCCCGAGAACTGCTCGAGAGACAGTCCTCCGCCGCCGATCAGGTCATGGAGCCGGGAAACGGCCGCGACACGGGCATCGTCGTCAACGCCGTCCAGAGGTGCTAAGCCCGGACTGTTCTCGTTCACGACACCATCTTGGTCCACAGGAACGCGGCGAGCAAGCGTCGCGCAGAGCAGCGGCTGCCATTCTCGCCGTGGCCTGCAGGCGGGCGTCTTCCACACTGCCCACCCTCACGCTCGGTTCGGGACGAGGCGCGAACGCCCGAGCTCGGGGCCGGCACACGCTCGCTTATGCGGCGCAACGCGGAAGTGCCGGCGATGGCGCGAGCATCGAAACCGGGACGTCGCGCCGACACGGCCGCAGCCTTCACGGTAGTGTCGCACCACGAGGATGGGAAGTGGGTGCGGCCTCGGGCATGTGTCGAGTCCTCTCACGCCCTGTCGAGATAGCGAGCAGGAGGTGTGTCATGGCGGAGGCTGGGCTCTTCATCGGATGGGGCGAGCCCGTCACCGGGCGTGAGGCGAAGGGGTTGGAGGTGTTCGCGGAAGCATTGGCCTACTGGGCGAACGCCGAGCAGGACGGACGCATCGAGAGTAGCGAGACCGTGTTGCTGAACCCCCACGGCGGCGATCTCGCCGGCTTCACCTTGGTACGTGGGAGCGAGACGCAGATAGCTGCGGTCCGTGGCGAGGACGCCTTCGAACGGCTCATCACGCGGGCCTCGCTCATCGTGCATGACGTCGGTGTCGTCGACGCGGCGCTCGGTGACGGCCTGCAGGCCTCGATTGGCGTCTACCAGGCAGCTGTGAGCGACCTGACCTGAGCCTGGGGTCCGCGGGCGGCGCGAGGCGCTGCACCACTACGAACAGAGGGCCGAATCGCCTTTATTCAAGCCAACTCTAACCGTTCGCCCCGATATTCCGTAAGTCCGCGAACGCCGCGACTTGTCGAAGTCGTGCACAGCCACGCCATTACCTACTCGCCATGGCGAGCGTCGTCCGGCTTCGACGGGTCTCGTGGAAGCTAGGACCCCACAAGCGTCGCGCAGAGCAGCGGTTGCCACTCTAGGGCTGTGGCGTTGGGCGAGGCTGGTTGCGGACGGCGGCGAAAGCCCTGCCGGTGGCGCTGGCGAGCTCGCGGCTGCTGGGCGCGTCGTCCGCGTCGATCAAGGACTGGATGAGCATCCCGTCGGCGGTGCCGATCATGAGTGATGCGATGACGCGGGCTTCTTGGGCGTCGAGCGTGTCACCGAGCGACTCGGCGATCCAGCTGGCGATGCGGTCTCGTTGTCTGTTGTAGTGCGTGGCGAGCCGTTCACGCAGCGCAGGTGAGCGCGCGCTGCGCGCGAGCGCCTCGATCAAGGCCTGGTGGTAGGGCCGGATTGACTCGTACTCGTCGAGGACGACTCGTAGAGAGCTGATCATCAGCGCGGGCAGCCCCGCGCGAGTGTCGCTGCGGATGGTGCGACCGATCGCATCAGCCCAGTCCTCGAGGGCCAGCCCGACCGCCTCGTTGAGCAGGGCTTCCTTCGAGCCGAAGTGATAGCCGATCGACCCGAGGTTGGTGTTCGAGGCGGCGACGAGGTCGCGCGCGGTGATGTTTCCGTATTCGCGCTCGCGCAGCAGCGTCCGGGCGGCCTCGAGCAGCCTCGCGCGATGCGTATCGATGGGTGTGCTCGACATAAGGACCTGGACGATGTATAGTACATCGTATTAGACGCTGTGTACGGAAGCTAGGAATTGCGGATGGCCTATCGCCCCCACCGACGGCAGAGGCCGCTTTCACCGAGTCGGCGCCCCTACGCCCGTGGAGTGGCGCAGCTTGGATCTGATCGGCGAGCTGCGATGCGGAGCCGGTCATCGCGCTTGATACGCAACACCCAGCCACCAGGAAGCGAGTTGAGATGAGCGAAGCAACGAGCACCCTCGCGACACGACCGGACGATGACCCAACCCACGACGCCGACGTGCGTGACGCTGCCGCCAATCACGCCTCCAAACATGCGCGCCTCATCCGTTCGGCAAGGGACGGTCGCGTCCTGAGCGCATTGATGCTTCCGTTCTTCGCGGCTCGGACGCCGTCCGGATACGGCGTGATCACGACGACCGGGCGCAAGACCGGCAAGGCGCGGCGCAAGTGCATCCGCGTGAGTCGAAGAGGGGACAAGGCCTACATCGTCATGCTCCGGCCCCCCGAGCTGGCGATGAGCCGCCCGTCAGCCGTAGCGGCCTGGGTTTGGAACATTCGAGCGAACCCGAACGTGCACCTGCGGATGCGTAACGGTACGTTCGCGGGAGTGGCGCGAGAGCTGAAGGAGCCGGCAGAGCTGGAGCAGGCACGAGAGGCGCTGTGCGAGACGGTGAATCTGTTCGACTATGGCGAGTGCGACCTTCATCTGCGCGGGCTTCCAACGCGCACAAAGATCAAGAAGCTGCACCACTACTGGTTCGACACCGGGATCCCGCTCGTAGTCGAGCTGCGGCATTAGCGCCACGCAGCCCGATGTGAGCGATTCTCGGTTTGACGGAGACTTCGATGTCAGGTTTGCCTGGCGGAGGGAGAAGTCTTGGTTAGCCATGCCGTTGCCATGATGCGAGCGTGGACGATGCTGCCGTGACCTCGACATTCGTGTTTGCCGACCTCGCCGGCTACACCGCTCTGACTGAGGCCCACGGCGACGAGCGAGCCGCAGAGGTCGCCGGCGCGTTCTGCGATGAGCTGAGGGCTCTTCTGCGCGACTACGGTGCCGAGGAGGTCAAGACAGTAGGCGACGCGCTGATCGTCCGCGTGCCCGACGCCGGACAGGCGCTTCAGCTCGCCGCGCAGGTCGTCTGGGACTTCGGCGCTCGCGACCGGGCTCTGGGCGTGCGTGTCGGGATGCACACCGGCACCGCGGTGCGCAGAGGCGACGATTGGTTTGGCTCGGCGGTCAATGTTGCCTCCCGCATCGCCGACCTCGCGTACGCCGGCGAGGTGATCGTGAGTGCCGCGACCCGAGATGCGGCCATCTCGTCGCCGCAGCCGGGCCAGCTTCAATCGCGGGGGCGCCGGAGCCTTAGGCATGTCCGCGAGCCGGTGGAGATCTTTGCGCTGGTGCCAGAGGGACTCGACTACCGTCGTGACCTGCCCATCGACCCCGTCTGCCGCATCAGTGTGGACCCGGTTGCGGCCAATGAGAGGATCGTCTGGCGTGGTATCGAGTACCACTTCTGCTCGAGCGCATGTGCGGAGGCGTTCCGTGCGGCGCCCAACCGCTACGTCGACCAGGCAGGCTCGCGCGCCCTCATGTTGGTCTCCGACGAGGCTCGAGAGCGTGCGGCGCGTCAGCTGGCCCGGGCGTACGCCAAGGGACGCATCGACACCGGCGAACTCGAGCAGCGCATGGAGGGAGCGTGGTCGGCTCGCACGCGGGCGGACCTGCAAGCGGTCAGCCACGATCTGCCACGCCGGCGGCGCCGTGGGTTGCCTGTCTGGCAGCTGCCGATCCTCCCGCTGGTCCTGCTGGCCCGCGCAGGTCGCGCCCGTGTCAGGAAACTCAGGCGTCGCCGCCGCGAGCCGCGCTGACTTGCCAAGTCGTTACTTGGTGAAGTTTGGCGTTCGGCCGTTGGTCAGGTCGAACGGACGCCGTCCCACGGACAGACCTTCCACACCAAGCTGGAGTTCACATTCGCGGCGAAGGGCGAAAGACGCACCACTACGACCGATTGGAGTCACGATGGCCAAGCTGATCTATTCGGCGATCGCCTCGCTCGACGGGTACGTCGAGGACGAGACGGGCAGCTTCGACTGGGCCGCGCCCGGCGCGGAGGTGCATGCCTTCGTCAACGATCTCGAGCGGCCGATAGGCACCTACCTCTACGGTCGGCGGATGTACGAGACGATGGTCTTCTGGGAGGGCGTGAGCGCCGGCACAGACCATTCAGCGGTGATGCGGGAGTTCGCTGAAATCTGGCGGGCGGCGGAGAAGATCGTGTACTCCCGGACCCTTGAGTCGGTATCCAGCGCGAGGACGCGGATCGAGCGCGACCTCGACCCAGATGCGATCCGCCAGCTCAAGGAGACCTCCGAAGCTGACATCACGATCGGGGGAGCCGAGCTGGCTGGGCAGTCGCTTGCCTTGGGGCTGGTTGACGAGTGTCATCTGTTCCTTGGGCCGATCGTGGTGGGCGGCGGCAAGCGCGCACTGCCCGACAACGTCCGCGCGCAGCTGGAACTCCTGGACGAGCGCCGGTTCAACAACGGCGTTGTTTATCTTCGGTACCGCATCAGCAGCTGAGCAAGGCGGCCAGAACCGAGATCGAGCACCTGCTCGCGAGCCTCCGCAGGGAGCATCCGCTCATGCTTTACCGCCTGTCGAGCGTCCGGTGAGACGCTTTGGCCATATGTCCATGTGCCCGGTATTCAAAGACCGGCGATAATCCGCCGTCAGGCAGATGCGGTGAGCGGCTTTGGGCCTTGATCCTGGTCGGTCACCACCAGCCGCGCGCTGCGCAGCGCCTGAAGCGTCATCGAGCTTATTGACCTCTCGGTTGCCTGAGAGCCAACAGAAAGGGAAGCCTCGTCATGAAGTCCAAGATGCTCCCGGCAATCACGACAGCGGTAGCAATCCTCCTGATCGCCGCCTACGGATCGTCGCTCGCTTCCTTGGGCGCGTCTGCGAGGCCCGCGACCACGGCCTGCAGCGCAATCTCTGAAGGCGGTGAAGGTGCAGCCGCAGCGTGCGAACAGGGCTATACGGGGGCGCGCCTGAAGCTGTCGCTGGTAAAGGCCTGCCTGCTTGGTGTCGGCAAGGTCGCGGTCGTCGAGAACCAGCTCGACTGCAAGATGGGCTACATCGCAGCGGGTGGGGGCAAAGCGGCTCCGCGGGCCACTCCGAAGGCGAGCGCCGTGTGCGCGTCGATCACCGAAGGCGGGGCGCCCGCGGCCTGCGAACAGGGCTACGTGTACGCGCTCCTGGGCTTCAAACAGTACGAAAGCTGCGACCACCTCGGCGCGGGCGCCATCACGACGTTCGAGAGCACGAGCGAATGCGAGGACGGCTGGTTTGCCGGCAAGGCCCGCACGACATGCATCCCCGGATCGGATGTCCAGAACGGACAGCCGGGGACGACGATCGCCTCTGACGCAGCTGCCGACAAGACCTGCGCAGGAGCCTAGCCTGCGCTAACCCGGGTTGGTGGTGACAGCCGCTCATCGTGCGGCTCCCATCTTGCGGGCACCGTAGACGATCTCGGCTGGGAGACGTCCGCGTGTGTGGCGGCCAGTGTGCGCACGGTCGGTGTTGTAGTAGGCGAGGTACTCGTCGAGGTCGCGACGGAGCGCGGTGATCTTGGGCACGAGCGAGCGTGCGAAGCTCGGCCGCCAGCATTCCTCGAGGATCGTCTGCTGCACGCGCTCCACGCAGCCGTTGGAGGTCGGTCTGCCGGCCTTGATCCGCCGCTGGCGGGCTCCGTGGCGTTGAACGGCCTCGCCGAACTCGCTCGAGACGAATTCCGAGCCGTTATCGGTGGAGACGGTCTTGAGCTTCCAGCCGGCGAGGGCGAGCTCGTGCGCCACGCGGTGCAGCAGGCCTTGGCAGTGACGTGAGCGGGGGTTGCGCTCTGAGGAGTGCAGCTCAGCCCAGGTGTATGCGGAGGCAACGTCGATCGCGGTGTACTGCCAGACCGAGCCTTTGCTCCCCGACAGCCGGCCGATGAAGAAGCAGTCCATCTGAACGAGCTCCCCGGGCTCTGAGGCGTCGATATGGCGCACCGGTGGCGGCGGCGAGGGCGCCCGCTCATAGGGGTCGCGGTGGCGGGCGATCAGCGCCAAGCGTTTGGAGCGGGTGTTCAGCCCGACGCGGCGCAGCACCCGCCAGACGCCATGCTCTGAGATCCGGATCCCACCCCACTTCTCCCTGGCCAGTTCGGCTGAGATGCGCCTCGGGCCCATCCCCGGATGCGCGAGACTGAACGCAACGATCCGCTGCTCCAGGTGCGGGCCGATCTCGTTTGGCTGGCGCGGGCGGCGGCGCTCACGCACCCGCAGCGCCTCGATCCCCCAGCGGTCGACGTGGTGCTTGAGCCGATAGTAGGTCTGGCGGCTGACGCCCATCCGCCGGCAGGCCTCCGAGACGTTCTGAAGCTCCTCGGCCAGCGTGAACAGGCGCAGGCGATAGCCGAACAGCACGTCATCATGCGACATGCAGCTGCTCCTTCCCTTCGTCTTGGTGGACAAAGGGGAGCCTGAGCTGAAGCGCGGACGACCCCGGCCAGCTGGCCGGGGTCGTCCCGCAACAAAGCCCTCGCTGATCTACCGAGCTGTCACTACAACCCGGGGTTAGTCCAGACTAGTTCGCCGTCAGACCCGCTCGAACGTGAACCGGTAGTGATCGAGCAGCTCGCGTTCGAAGCAGACCTGGTTTGAGCCGACGCCCGAGGTGAACCCGAGTCGGAACTCCTTGCTCGTCAGCCAGCGCGGAAGGAGCAGCGCCTTCAGCAGCGTCTTCTTGAAGCCGGGCGCCCCGATCCGCGCGCTCCACTGGCGAATCGTCTCAATGTAGTCGAGACGGCCGCTCGTACTCTCAACCAACCGAAAATGCGGCGCCGCACAGCGTACGAGCTGCTCCTGGCCAAACGGGAGGAAGGAGCCGGGGAACTGGCATCCCAGCAGCGCGAGATACCAGGCGTCGGAGTCGCGCTCGGCGTCGACATCGATCTGGTCGACGTCGATCATGTTGCGCCCAAAGACCATCGTCTGCAGATAGAAGCGACCCCCCGCCGGGAGGGTGTCGGCGACGTTGGAGAAGACGTCGCGGTAGAGGTCCTCCTGACGGTGGGAGCGATAGTCCTCTGGCGAGCAGAAGTGCTCGAACGCCCCGAGGCTTGCGACTGCGTCAAACGGCCCGAACGTCTCACGGGTGATCGTGCGGGCGTCGTGCAGCTTCACGTCGAGGCCATGGCCACGGCAGGCCCTCCTCTGCGCTGCGGACAGGGTTACGCCGACCCCCTCGGCTCCCTGCTGGCGCGCGAAGTGCAGCAGCGCGCCCCAGCCGCAGCCCAGATCCAGCAGGCGCCGGCCGGGGCCGATTCCGATCTGCTCGGCAACGTATTCGTGCTTGCGGCGTTGGGCCTCTGGGAGGCTGCGCGAGAAGTCGCCGTCGTACTTGGCGCCGCTGAAGTCCGCGAGCTCGCCGAGGCTGAGCCGGAAGATCCGGTCGATCGAGGTGTAGGTGAACTCGATGTCTGTGCGTCCGGCCATCGCTGAACGCGGTTTAGCTCCGGGGGAACTCTGCTCCGGAGCTGAACTCGCTGGCCGCCCACGGTAGCGCAGCGCATGCTGGGGGCGGGAGCGGACTCCGCGGGCGAACCCTCGTGTAGCGGGCGCTTGAGTCGGCCGCTCATCGCCGCACGCCGGCCTGCGCGCTCAAAGCGCGGGGCCGGATGCTCAAGAGACCTCAGCCCGCGAGCGCCCGCTGCTTGATCTGGTCGAACTCGGCCTGTGTGATCGTGCCTTTTTTGAGCAGCTCCTCGCCTTTAGCTATCTGCTGCGTCGGGTCAGTCCCGGCGGCAGACCTCACGTAGTCGTCCATTTCCGCCTTGGCTGAGCTCTGCTGCTGGGCAGCACGTTCGGCCATGCCCTTGTGCTCGGCGATCAAATACACGAACACGCCCAGGTAGGGCAGGATGACGATGAAGATGATCCACGCGACCTTCGCCCATCCAGAAGCATCGCTGCGGAACAGATCCGAGAAGACCGTGAACAGAAGCCAGATCCAGATGAAGAACGCGAAGAAGATGAGCATCGTCCAGAAGACTTCGAGAAACGGATAGCTGTTGCTGGCAAGCACCATGTGACTTCCCCTTTGCTTCTTGTTGGGTTCCGCCCTGCGCCTAGCGGGGCGCATCGCGGGACAGACTTTGCCGGTCCAGACGCTACAGGACCGATCCTATTCGTTCGGATCTGGGGCGGCGCCCTTGGGAGCTTCGGCCGTGAGCCTCTCCTTGGCGGACTGCAGCGTGGCGCGCTGCTCGACGCCCACCTCGGGGTAGTGGGGATCGATCTCCATCAGGGTGTTCACGAGCACACACGCAGTGCCAATGCGCGCGAGCCACTTGCGGTCGGCGGGGATCACCCACCACGGCGCCCACTCGGTGCTCGTGTGCGAGAGTGCCTTGGAGATCGCCCGCTGGTAGTCGTCCCATCGCGCCCTGTCGGCGATATCGGCCTGAGAGAACTTCCAGTTGTGGTCTGGAAGGTCGATCCGACGCAGCAGGCGGGCGCGCTGCTCCTCCTTGGAGATGTTCAGAAACAGCTTGACGATCCGCAGCCCGTTCTCGGTGAGGTATCGCTCCCAGTCGTTGATCTCGCGGTAGCGACGCCTCCACAGGTCTCCCCGCTTGGCCGCGTTCGGCAGCTTCTGGCGATCGAGGTTCTCCGGACGCACGCGAACGGCGAGCACCTCCTCGTAGTGGGAGCGGTTGAAGATGCCGATCTCGCCACGGGCAGGCAGGCGCTTCGCATAGCGCCAGAGGAAATCGTGGTCGAGCTCCTCGCTCGAGGGCACCTTGAAGCTGTGAACGCTCACGCCCTGCGGGTTCACGCCGCTCATCACGTGGCGGATCGTGCCGTCCTTGCCCGCGGTGTCCAGCGCCTGCAGCACCACCAGCACACCCCACGTGTCCTGGGCCGCCAGGCGGGCCTGGTACATGCTCAGCAGCTGCACCCCTTCTTCGAGCAGCGCGACCCCCTGCTTCTTGTTCTCGAACCCGCCTTTGAAGGCGGGGTCAAAGTCGCGCGGGAGCTTCACCGTCTTCCCGGGCGCCACCCGAAACGGCTCGATGAAATCGGCCAGATGCCTTCGACGCTCTCCACTCAGCTCAGCTGACATGTCACCTCAGCCTAGCTGCGGCTCCCATGGGGTCCCGATTCGGAGGCCCAGCCCATCGGGGAGGGCTGCGGCCGTCGATGGAGAGTGCTATGGAAGCTTCGGCCGGAAGGGCCTGAGCTCGTCGTGGCCTCGCCCGACGATTCGGCACGTCGCCTCTGGCACCTCGTTCCAGGCGCCCGGGACGTCGCCAAGCGGCTCAGATACGATCAGCCGCGCGTCCTCTGAGACTTCCGCGTAGAGCTGCCTGTCCGGATAGAGCTTTCGCAGCGTCGGTACGTCGGTCGTGTAGAAGAGCGAGCGCGACTTGCCCTCGCTCGAGTAGCGGAATGCCCAGATGGTGTCGCCGTCGGTCGTCGCGATCGTGCCCTGGAATGGATTCGGAACCCCAAGCCGGCCTCCGACCGCCTCGACGAGCCCGACGGCTTGCTCGACCGCGGCGGGCGGGTCTTCCTCGAGGCCAAACGTCAGGGCGAGGAAGAACAGGATCTCGGAGTCGGTTTGTCCAGTGATCTCGGGGTACAGCGACGGATCAACTGCCAGTACGAGGTCGCGCTTGACGGCGGCGAGCTCGTTGACATAGCCGTTGTGCATGAACAGCCAGCGGCCGTGGCGGAAAGGGTGGCAGTTCGTCTGCTGCACCGAGCTGCCGATCGCCGCTCGGATATGGGCGAAGAACGTCGGCGAGCTGACGTGGTCAGCGAGCTCGTGCAGGTTTTTGTCGTTCCATGCGGGCTCGGTGCTGTGGAAGACACCCGGCGTCGGGGGGTCGCCATACCACCCCACGCCGAAGCCGTCACCATTCGTGGTCTCGGCGCCGAGCCGCGAGTGGAGGCTCTGTTCTATCAGCGAGTTCGCTGGCCCATATAGCGCTTCCGTGAGCAGGAGCGGAGCTCCCGAGTATGCAAGCCAGCGGCACACTAGCCGACCCGCTTTCGGCGACGACTTCGGTTCATTGCCAGTTCATAGCACGTGGGCAGGATGCGGCTCGAGCAGCGTCAAACGGCTCGCGGGAGCACCTGCTCGGTGAAAGGCCGACCGGACGACGTTTACCGACCGTCACGGACGCTCGCCTTCGAGCGCTCGTCGCAGGGCGGTCGTGTCGAAGAAGCATGCCATACACCCCTCGGTCGCCCTCGCCGACTATGGGATCGTCACGCGCCGATGAATCTCGCGCCAGCGTCGATCGAATGTCCATACGGCGTCGGCGTCAATCATCTCGGCGACTACCAGCGCGATTGCGTCAGGCAGGCTGAGGCCGCGGTGGCGGGCCTTCAGCGTTGCGGCATCGTCAGCGATGGCAGCGCTGACGGGGACCGTCTCGCAGCCGTCTGCGAAGTCTCGGGCAGTCGTCAGGACCTTGCCGCCCACGCGAGCGTCACGTTCACGAGGACCGCAGAAGGCCGGTGTTAGGCTGCCCCGACATGTCTTAGCGCCAACAACCAGACCACCGGGAGGGAGCGCCGCATGGGCACGATCACTACGGCCGATGGAACGGAGATCTTCTACAAGGACTGGGGTTCGGGCCAGGCAATCGTCTTCAGCCACGGCTGGCCGCTGTCGGCCGACGATTGGGACACCCAAATGCTGTTCTTCCTACAGCACGGCTACCGTGTGATCGCCCATGACCGGCGCGGACATGGACGCTCCACGCAGACCAGCGACGGTCACGACATGGACCACTACGCCGACGACCTGGCTGCCGTGACCGCCCACCTCGATCTCAAGGATGCCGTCCACGTTGGGCACTCCACCGGTGGCGGAGAGGTTGCGCGCTATATCGGCCGACATGGTGAGAGCCGTGTGGCGAAGGCGGTACTGATCAGCTCGGTGCCGCCACTCATGGTGCAGAGCGACGCCAACCCCGGTGGGCTGCCCAAGAGCGTGTTCGACGATCTCCAGGCGCAGCTCGCCGCCAACCGGTCTGAGTTCTACCGGGCCCTGCCGTCAGGACCCTTTTACGGCTTCAACCGGCCCGGAGTGGAATCCTCTGAGGCGATCATCGAGAACTGGTGGCGCCAGGGAATGATGGGCGGAGCGAAGGCACACTACGACGGCATCGTTGCTTTCTCACAGACCGATTTCACCGAGGACCTCAAGAAGATCACAGTGCCGGTCCTGGTGATGCACGGCGATGACGACCAGATCGTTCCCTACGCCGACTCCGGACCACTGTCCGCGAACCTGGTGCAGAACGGGACGCTGAAGACATACAAAGGATTCCCGCACGGGATGCCAACCACCGAGGCTAAAACGATCAACGCTGATCTGCTGGCCTTCATGCAGTCCTGACCGACTCGACGACGGGGCGTCGAATGCTGTCCGGAGGCCGGGCCCCCGGACAGACGGCGCCCTCACCCGGCCAATCGGGTGAGACCGCCCCCGCGCGAGTCGCCTCCTCACTCGCGGCGAGATGCTGGTTGACGAGCTGGATGACCGTCGCGCCCTCTCCCATCGCGGTCGTGACGCGCTTCACCGATCCGTGTCGGACATCGCCGGCGGCGAAGATGCCCCGGGACGCTCGTCTCGAGCAGCATGGGGGCTCGCTCGAGCGGCCAGCCGCGGGGTCCCTCATCGCCGCGGTCGAGGTCGTTCCCGGTGAGGATGAACCCTCGTTCGTCACGCGCGACTGTGCCGTCAAGCCACTCCGTATGTGGCTCAGCCCCGATCATCACGAACAGGCCGGAGGTCGGGATTCGCTGCACGCCGCCGCTCGAGCGATCGCGAACGACGATCGCCTGCAGCTGCTCATCGCCCTCGCCGTCGACCAGCTCCACTCGCAGACGGACCGAGACGTTCGGCGTTCCGCGCAGCTCCTGGATCAGATACTCCGACATGCTCTTGCCGAGCGAGTCGCCGCGAACGAGCAGCGTGACCTCCCGGGCGTATTTCGCCAGATTGCTCGCGGCCTGGCCGGCTGAGTTGCCTGCGCCGACGACGCAGACGCTCTTTGCTCGCATCGCACGCGCCTCGCTCGCCGCCGCACCATAGAAGACGCCTGCGCCGATCAGCGCTTCCAGTTTGGAGATCCCCAGTCGCCGCCAGGTGACGCCCATGGCGAGCACGAGCGTGCGAGCAGCGATCTCGCGGCCGTCAGTCACCTCGACGACATGCTCGGCACCCGATAGGTGAAGCGACTTCGCCTGCTGGGCGAACACCATGTTCGCACCGAACAGCCACGCCTGCTCACACGCGCGACGCGTGAGGTCGCGACCGCCGATCCCCCAGGTGAATCCGGGGACGTTGCGGATGCGAGAGCTCGAGCCCGCCTGACCGCCAGAGACCTGACGCTCGACGACGATCGTCTCGAGTCCTTCCGAAGCTGCGTAGACAGCCGCCGAGAGGCCCGCGGGCCCGGCGCCGACGATTGCGACGTCGTAGAGCTCTGCACCGATGTGGGTCCCGCCGCCGAGAGCTTCGACGAGCGCGCCGTCGGTTGGGTCCACGAGGACATGTCCGTCGTGTCGGACCACGATCGGGACCCGTGAGCCGGCCTGCGATACCTCACGCAGCAGCGCAGCCCCCTCCGGGGAACCGGTCGAGTGAAACGTAAACGGCATGTTGAAGCGGGTCAGCAGATCCCGGATCTCGTACCCCCGCGTGCTGTTCTCGGCTGCCACGATCCGGAACAAGGTGAAGTCCTCAGGTCCGGTATCGGCCCAGTTCGCGAGAAATTCACTCACGGCCGGATACAAGCCGCGCTCTGGGAACCACGGCTTGACGAGGTGATAGTCGACCTGACCGAGCGTCATTGCGGGAACGATCGGGTTCGCCGCGGTGTAGTCGCGCTCGACGAGCAGGATCCGCTTAGCCATCGGATGAAGGGCGTGAGCGTTCGTGAGAAATTCAACCCCCGTCATCTCCGGCATCCGCTGGTCAGCGATCAGGAGGGCGACGGGCTCGACGCCATCAGCCAGTGCCGCGAGTTGAGCCAGCCCGGCCGCGGGTCCGTCGCCGCGGATGATGCGCGTGTCGCTTCCGAAGCGCCGGCCGAGGTCAGTCTCGAGTGCGTCGAGCACCGCCGCATCGGATGAGACGAGGAATATGATCGGTCTGGTCTCCCCGGCTCGGGGCTCGACTCGTTCCCGGGTGCGAGCATCGAGGATCGTCGGTTGCCCCTCCGCTGCCGTCAAGTCGTTCAAGGGTGCGCTGGTCATCGGCTACTCCTAGCCCGCGGCGTCCGGATCGATGTTCTGATTCAGCCGGAACACGTTGGTCGAGTCGTACTCGCGCTTCAGCTCCAACAGACGGGCATACGTCTCGGCCCCGTAGGACGATCGCGCGGCATCGGAATCGCCGAGGAAGTTGACGTACGCGCGCCCCGTCGACGCATCGGCGGCGGCATCGATGACGTCCCGAGCCCATTGGGTGTGCGCCGCGGCTTCGCCCGGATCGTGCCAGCCGGTGACGGCGTTGAGGACGAACGGCATCGAGCGCTCTGAGAACGCCGTGTCACCGTCGTTCACGCGAGCCAGCGCGCCTCCCATCTGGTGCAGATGCATCTCGCATTGACCGCCGGGTGCGGACTGGTGCAGCTGGCAGAGACGCCCGATCAGCTCGTCGTCGAGGCGGGCGAGGTTGGTTGCCTTGAAATAGGCATGGATTCCCTTCTGCCAGAGGGGGTCGATCAGCGACTGCATCGCCGCATAGGGCATCGGCCCAAGCAGATCGGCAACCGGCTCCGCGAGCGCTCGAAACGACCGAAAGTGGCTCTCGGCCTCCTCGATCGGGCCTGCCGAGACCGCGAGCAGCGCGATCACCTTCTTGCCATGCCACTCCTCGGGCACCACCGGCAGTGGCGGCGCGGTGGTCAGGTTCAGCGCAGCGGTGATCTCCTCGGGCGCGCCCGGCGCCCACTCGCGGAAAATGCGCATCAGCTCGGCGTCGTGCTCGGCGGCGAAGAAGACCGGACCGGCGTAGACGGTCGGTCCGACCGGGTGCACCGCGAACTCGAACTGGGTGACGATGCCGAAGTTCCCCCCGCCACCGCGCAGACCCCAGAACAGCTCGGGCTTCTCCGCCTCGCTCGCATGGACGAGGCGACCGTCCGCGGTCACCACGTCCGCTCCGATCAGGTTGTCGCAAGCGAGCCCGTGCTTGCGCATGAGCCAGCCGATACCGCCGCCGAGCGTGAAGCCCGCGACGCCCGTCGTCGACACCAGGCCGCCGGTCGTCGCCAGACCATGCGCCTGCGTCTCGTGGTCGACGTCGCCCCAGACCGCACCGCCGCCGACGTAGGCGCGGCGCGCGTCCGGGTCCACGCGCACCGAACGCATCGCCGACAGGTCGATCACGATGCCGTCGTCGCAGCTCGAGAATCCGGCGATGCTGTGACCACCGCCGCGAACCGCGATCGTGAGATCGTTGCTGCGCGCGAAGCCGACCGCGGCGATCACGTCGGCCGCACCACTGCAGCCGACGATCAGCGCCGGGCGCCGCGCGTCGAACGCGCCGTTCCAGACTCGGCACGACTCGGCGTAGCCGTCGTCGCCAGGTCGCATAACGCTTCCCTGGATCGCCTCTCGCAGCTCCTGCACCGTCGCGTCTCCGAGGACCGGTGCGATTGTTCCAGTCATGATCGCCTCCGTTTCGTTTTCGTCGTGCGAGTAGTCCTACTGGGGGCGACTTTGCGTGGTCTTTGCAGGTCCTTGGCCACGCTTTGCAAGCGCGCGTCTATCGCTGCGGCGCCGGTCTCGGAGCCGCCCGCGAGGTAGTGCTCGCGAGCCTGCTCGAACAGGGTCAGAGCACGCCCGGCGTCGCCGCGTAGTTGAGCCACCTCTGCGAGCGTCGCGATGGTGACTGCGATCCAGCTCTGACGGTCGGTCTCGCCGACGACCGCCCGCGCTTGCTCGAGCGCCGCCTCCGCCTGATCGAGGCGTCCGCGCGCGATCGCGATGTCAGCGGTCCGCCACAGCGAGCTGACCAGCCCCCAGCGATCGCCGGCGCGGCGGAAGAGCTGTCGGGCCTCGGAGATGGGGCGCTCCGCTCGACCGTAGTCGCCGCCGAGGGTCCACACGAGCCCGAGAGCCAGCAAAGCCATCCCGACACCTCGCCGATCACGCATACCGCGACGCAGCTTTAGGGCGCGCTCGACACACTCGCGCGCCTGCTCGTGAGACCCCTCGGCGAGTTCGAGAAATGCCCGCCGGATCAGCACGTCGGCCTGGCCCCGCTCGTCGCCGGCCTGTGCGAAACGGTCGCCCGCCTCATCGAGCAGGCTGCGGGCACGGCCCAGATCGTCACGAACGCGCGCGATCGTCGCCTGATTGGCGAGCACATAGCCGATCGCTGTGTCGCAGGAGATTTCGACAAAGGGCTGCAGGGTCTCCTCGAACACGATCCTCAGCCCCGGCTGCCCCGAAGGCGAGCTGGAACGCATTTCCGCGATATTCAGCGGGGAAACGATCCGCGCGGCCGAGCCGGCGAGCAGGCGGAACGATCGGGCGCTTTCGATCAGCAGCCCCTCCGCGCCCGCGAGATCTCCCTGCAGCCAGCGCGCAACGCCGAGGGAGTACACCGACACCGCCTTGAAGGCATCGAGGCCCTCGCGCTCTGCCAGCTCGCGTGCTGACTCGAGCACGCGTATCGCGGTCGGGGCATCGTCATAGCTGACGGCGACGTCGCCGAGTCGTTGCAGCGCTTGCCACTCAGCCTGCGGGGTGGCGAGTTCGGCGGCGATCTCGTGACTCTCGCGCGCGTGGGTCTCGGCCTGCGCCAGGTCACCCGCGCGATAGTCGATCGCCGACATCGCAAGCAGCCCCGCCGCACGCAGTCCGTTGCGCTCCGGGGCTGCGGCGAGGCTTTCGTTGAGGCGTCGTTGCCCCTCCTGGAGGTCGATCCGTCGCAGCCAGAATGGCAACAGCGCGACGCAGTAGCGAAGAGCTTCCTGCGGCTCGCGCGCGAGTAGGGCCTCATGTGCAGCGCGCAGGTTGGCTGCCTCGCGGTCGAGTCCTGGGGAACCGCCCTCGCGCTCAGCCGTCGCCATCGCCCAGCGCGAATGGCGTTGCTCGAGTGCGCGGCTCTCGCCCGCGGCTTCGAGCCGCTCGAGCGCGAACAGCCGCACAGTCTCCAGCAGGCGGTAGCGGCGCCTGCGGCCGAGGTCCTCGGCGCTGACGAGCGATTTCTCCACGAGTCGAGCGAGCAGGTCCGCGACAGCCGCGACCTCGAGCCCGTCGTCTGAGCAAACGGCCTCGGCCGGGGCGAGGTCGAACCCGCCGGCGAAGACCGCGAGGCGGCGCAGCAGTATCTCCTCTTCTTCATCGAGGAGATCGTGACTCCATTCGAGCGTCGCCACGAGCGTCTGCTGGCGGGTCGGACCCGCGCGATTGCCTGCGCGCAACAGCCGGAAGCTGTCATCGAGTCGTTCTGCAAGCGTCGCGGTCCCGAGCGCCCCGATCCGAGCCGCCGCGAGCTCGAGCGCGAGCGGCAAGCCATCGAGGCGGAAGCAGATCCGCGCGATGTCCGCAGCGTTCTCGGAGTCGACCGCAAAGTCCGGTACGGCGGCGACGGCGCGATCGCGCAACAGCTGAGCGGACTCGTAACGCAGGAGCTCGTCGGGCGCGAGGCGCTGCTCCGGATCGGGAATCGCCATCGACGGCACTCGGTAGACGACCTCGCCCTCAACGCGCAACGGCTCCCGGCTCGTGGTGAGGATCGTGAGGTTCGGGGCCGCCCGTAGCAGCGTGTCGGCCAACTTGACCGTGGCAGGCAGCACGTGCTCGCAGTTGTCGAGGACCAGCAGCAGCGTGCGCATGCTAAGGAAGTCGGCGATCCCCTCGAGCGAGGAGCGCCCCGGCATGCTGCCTACGTCGAGTGCCGCGGCGACCGTGGCCACGACGAGCCGTCCATCGCTCACCGGCGCGAGCTCCACGAAAGTCGCCCCCTGTGCGTACTCGCCCTGCACCTCACGGGCGAGCTCGATCGCGAGGCGTGTCTTGCCGGCCCCTCCCGCGCCGGCGAGCGTCAGCAGTCGCGTGCGTCTCACCAGCGCCAACAGCTCGCGAAGCTCGTGGCCACGACCTACGAACGAGCTGGCCTGCGGCGGAAGGTCGGATAGCTGCTCGCCGTCCGATGCGCCGATCTCGGCCTGGAGCTGGACCCGCAGCTGCTCGATCTCCTGCCGCCGGGCCTCGGCCCAGTCGTCGTAGCGGTTTTCGGGCAGCAGTTCACCCTCGTAGAGAGACACCGCAGCGCGGTAGGCGCCCGCAGATCCGGCCCGGCGGGCCTGCTTCGCCGCACGCTCGAAGTCATCGACGTCGACACTGGCGCGGAGGGTCAACAGCTCCTCGCGCAGCTCAATCGAATCGGCTCCGAGCGCGCGGCGCGCGACGTGCACGACCTGGTGCAGGTTGTTCGCGGCAGCCACCGGGTCCAGGTCGGGCCAGAGCGCATCCATGAGCTGCTCGCGATGGAGTCGATGCCTTGGCGCCAGGGCCAGGAGCTTGACGAGCTCGCGCCCCTTGCGCAGACGCCAGACCGATTCGTCTATCGGTTGGCCGGCGTGCGTCGCGCCGAACCCCCCGAGGAGCTTGATTGCAACGTCCGCCGCCGCCTGCTGCTCGTCACCCGGCTTGGGTTGCAGAGTGTCGACCCCCGAATCTTCTCTCTACTCGCGCCTGCTGCTCGCGCATCCGCTCAGGCGCCCTGCATCTTCTGCATATTCTCCCGCATCGCCGCCTCGCTTGCCTCCTGTGTCGGGGAGTTCAAGGCAGGATGTTAGGTCATCCACCTAACGGTCGCCAGGCCAAGAGCCCGGCACCGGGGCGAGCACGGCCCGACCATGAGGGTTGTGCCGAACGAGTCGCGCCTCGATCCCGACGACGCCGTCACAGAGTTCCCACGACGGGGTTCAACTGAAGCGATGGACATGTGCGAGCTGAGCGACGCGGAGCTCTTGGCGGCTACGCGCTCGGAACCGGAGGCGTTCGCCGTCTTCTACGACCGCTATGAGGCCGCTGTTGCGGGCTACTTCATGGGCCGGGCAGCGTCAGCGTGACTGTGGGGAGCTTCGCTGTACGAGTCCCCTGAGCCTGTCGGTGCGCACGATCCCAACTGCGCGGAGATAATCAGCTCCTTCACCGACCCGAGAGCCGCTCGCTCCGCGTTCGGACCCGGCTCGAGTACGCCGCTCACGCGGTGATCCCGCGGATATCGAGCTTGGCGACCAGCTCGGGGTCGTTGAAGACGTCGATCGCAACCGCGCGGTCGTCGATGACCGTGAACGCCAGCACCGCGAAGGGCTGCTCGCCGTCGAACGCGACCGCGCCGGCCGCGCCGTTGATGAGCGCTGGGCGAACGAAGGGCGCAAAACGCCGGGCGGCCATCGCCCCCCGTACGACCTGCGCGGCGCCGCGAAGCTCGAGCGGGTCGCCGTCGCGGCGGTGGGCACGCAGGACGACGTCCGGGTCGAGCACCGCCACCAACCCGTCGAGGTCGCCCTCGCGGGCGGCCGCGAAATAGGCGTCTACGACCGCTCGCTGGCGGGTCAGGTCCGGGTCCGGCGGCGGCGCCGCCTCACGGACGCGCCGGCGGGCGCGACTGGCGAGCTGACGCGTCGCCTCCGGTGAGCGCTCGACCATCGACGCGATTTCCTCAAAGGGCACCGCGAACATGTCGTGCAGCACGAACGCGAGCCGCTCAGCCGGGCTGAGCGTCTCGAGGACGACCTGCAGCGCGATCCCGACGGAGTCCGCCAGCAGCGCCTCGTGCTCGGGGTCGCTCCCGACCGCCGGGTCGTCGATGATCGGCTCCGGCTGCAGGTGGTCGAGCGGCTGCTCGCCGCGGGTCCGGCGGGACCGCAGCATGTTCAGGCAGATCCGGGCGACGACCGTCCGCAGCCATCGCTCGAGGCTTTCGATCTGCTCCGGGTCGGTCCGCCGCAGCCGTAGCCACGCCTCCTGCACCGCGTCCTCGGCATCGCTCACGGAGCCGAGGATTCGGTAGGCGACCGCGCGCAGCTGGGGCCGCTGGCGATCGAAGCGGTTGGCGAGCTCGAGCTCGTCCATCGCAGTCACACCGTCCTGGTCTCGCGTGTCATACCGGATAGACCCGCGAACCCCAACCTATGTGACAGGAGGTGCCAGATGGCACGCATCAACACAGTGCAGCAGGCCGACGTCGGCCTGAAGGTCAAGCTCGTCTACAGGCTCGGACCGAGGATGATGAAGAAGCTGACCGGACGCGAGCCGCAGACCGGCAGCGGGATCGAGCCGATGGAGATCTGGGCCTACCAGCCGAAGATGATGTTCGGGATGAGCAAGTTCAACCAGGCGGTGCGCAAGGGGAAGTCAGTCGATGAGCGGCTCAAGAACTTGGTCGAGCTCAAGGGCGCGCAGATGATCGGATGCGAGTTCTGCGTCGACCTCGGCTCGCAGATTCTGTCGCAACTCCGGCTTCTCCGACGAGGAGCTGCTGGCGCTGCCGCGCTACCGCCAGAGCGACCTGTTCACCGAACGCGAGAAGCTGGCACTCGACTACGCGGTCGCAATGATGCGCACACCGGTCGAGGTCACGGACGAGCTGTTCGCGCGGATGAGGGAGCACTTCAGCGAGGAGCAGCTCGTCGAGATCACGGCACTGCTGACGCTCGTCAACCTCGACCGGTTCAACGCCGCGTTCGGGATCGGCTCGGCCGGGTTCAGCGAGGGAATGGTCTGCGTGCCGCCGGACCGCCCCGCCGCGAGCCCGGCGCTCGCGAGGATCGCCTAGGGATCGCTCTGATCGGCGCATCGTCCCCAGTATTTCCAGCCCCGGGTTTGGTTTTGGCGCCCGTATCCGGGGAAGGAGGTTGAGCGAAGCGAACGGCATGGCGCGATGAGTGTGCCGATGGGTCGTCAGCTGGATCGCGGAGGACAAGCTGGACGTCACATCGGCGCGACCAATCTCGTCCCATGTGTGACCGTACGAGACAGGAGGACCGAGATGAGTGAGCCAATCCCCACTGGTCGGATACAGCTCTCTTGACCGGACCCCGTTCATGGGTCCACCGGTTGTGAGAGTCGGTGGGTGTTGTTCTGTTGCAGAGTAGGGGTGTCGCCGCCTCGCGGAGTGAGCCCGTAGGGCGAGCGCAGCGAGTTGGCGAGCTGCTCGTGCTGGGCCCTCCAGGCGCGGACGAACCGGGCGGGTGACTTCATCCCGAGCGCCGAGTGGGGTCGGTTCGCGTTGTAGTCCTGGCGGTAGTCCTCGACGAGGACCTGTGCCTCGGCGAGGCATGAGAACTGCTCGACGGCGAGCAGCTCGTCACGAACCCGGGAGCCGAAGGACTCGACGTAGGGGTTCTGCCATGGCGAGCCGGGGTCGATGTAGCTGGCGCCAGTGCCGGAGAAGCGGCACCAGTCCTTCAGGGCGTTCGCGGTCATCTCCGGGCCGTTGTCACAGCGAACGAACTGTGGCGAGCGGCCCCGGGCGATCGTGAGCGCTTCCAGGACCTCGACAGTCGCGTCCGCATCGATGCTCCGCGCGCACTTGATCTCCAAGGCCTCGCGGGTGAACTCATCGACGACATGCAGCAGCTTCAGGATGTGCCCGTTGGCGGTCTGGTCGAATTGGAAATCGAACGCCCACACATGGTCGGGGCGCTCGGCCCGTAGCCGGCTCGCGGGGACCGCGGAGTCCCCGAGGCGCTGGCGCTTTCGGCGGCGCTGCGGGACGCGCAGGCCCTCCTCGCGCCAGACGCGCTGCACTCGCTTGCGGTTTATCTGCCAGCCCTCGCCGACGAGCTCGGCGTGCGCGCGGCGATAACCCCAGCGTGGCCGCTCGCGAGAGAGCTTGCGCAACCTGGCACGCAACCTTGCGTCATCGCACGCCACGACCGGCTCGCGGCGCTGGGTTGAGCGGTGCTGCCCGGCCAGCTGGCACGCCCGCCGCTGTGAGACACCCAGCCGGTCCTGGAGCATCAGGACCGCAGAGCGTCGACGCGACGGGCTCACCAGTTTCCCTTCGAAATCTCCCTGAGAGCCAGGTTCTCCAGCTCCTTGTCGGCGACCAGGCGCTTGAGCTGGGAGTTCTCTCGCTCGAGCTCCTTCAAGCGCTTCACGTCGTCGGCCCTCATCCCGCCGTATTGCGCTCGCCAACGGTGATAAGTCGCCTCGGACACTTCCAGCGCCTTGCAGACCTCGGGCGTCTCCGTGCCCTCGGCCAGCATCCGGTCGGCCTCCCTGAGCTTCCTGACGATCTGCTCCGGCGTGTGTCGTCTGCGCTTCACGTGATCGGTCCTCCTCTCGCCCATTTTGCATGGGCAGAAGGACTCTCACACGAGGCGGACCGAATCTAAGGGGTCGGGCCACTCTGAGTTGACCCCCAGGCAATTCGCAGCGATGTCCAGGCTCGAGTCGTCAATCGAGCTCGCCGACGGCCTAGCCGATCTGATCGCCCTACGCGCTTCACAGATAAACGGCTGCGCGTTCTGCACCGATATGCATTGGAAGGATGCTCGCGCTCGCGGGGAGAGTGAGGAGCGCCTCTACTCGCTCGCCGTTTGGCGTGAGAGCCCGCTCTACAGCGATCGCGAGCGCGCCGCGCTGGCGCTTTGCGAGGCGATGACCCTGGTCGCCGACGGACAGGTGCCCGATGAGGTGTGGGAGCAGGCACGCGCGAGCATCGAGGAGCAGGAGCTCGCCCAACTCGTGTTCGCGATCACGACTATCAACGCCTGGAACCGGCTGATGATCACCAGCCGCGCTGAGCCGGGCCACTACGAGCCTGGTCAGTTTCGCCTGCCGGCCACGGCTGGGGCTGGGCGCTAGCTGTTCTGCCTCGGGAGATTCCGAACGCGGCTGATGGGTGGCCGGTCGCGCTATCGATGGGCTGGAGGTACGACCACTCGCGTGAGCAGACTGCCCACCCGAACGCACGTGGTCGAGGCGCCCGCTTCGGCCCGCCAGGAGCCGCGTAGTATCAGCACCTATTCGATGAAGTGCATAGGAGGCTAGATCGATGCATCCTTTTCGTGCCGCCCTCGAGGGCCGGGATTTCGAGGCCGCGCTTGCGCTGTTGGCCGATGATGTCGTATTCCGAAGCCCTGTCGTGTTCAAGCCGTATCGCGGGCGCGAAGCCGTCGCAGCGATCCTCACCGCTGTATCGCGGGTCTTCGAAGACTTCCGCTACGAGCGCGAAATCGGTGGCGCTGAGGCGCGCGACCACGCGCTCGTTTTCAGCGCGCGCGTCGGTGATCGAGAGCTCGACGGTTGCGACTTCCTTCACATCAACGAGGACGGTTTGATTGATGACTTCTGCGTCATGGTCAGGCCGTTGTCGGGCACACTCGCGCTGGCTGAGGCGATGAAGGTCGAGCTCGAACGCGCTCAACGCGAGCCCAGCACCACGGGCTCGCCATCGGCCTGACTGAGCCGCGTCGACCGCAGCCTGGGTGGCCCTGGAGCGAGGGAACAGCCAGGCCATGCCTGCGCAGCGTACCCGTCGTCCCGGCGAGAAACGGAGCTGCGCCGGTATACCCTGCCGCACCATGGCCGACTGGTCGACGATCGCCTCGCTCGCCACCGCCAGCGGCACTCTGGTGCTGGCGATCGCGACGTTCTCCTCGGTGCGATCGGGGCAGCGCGCGACCCGCATCGCAGAGCGCTCGACTGCGATCTCCGAGCGCGCGTTGCTGCTCGGTCTGCGCCCCGTCCTCGCCCCCTCGCGCGTGAACGATCCGCCGGAGATGGTCCGCTTCGCCGAGGGGCGGATGGTGAGCGTCGCGGGTGGAATGGCGGCAGTGGAGCGAGACGGCGAGAGCTACTACTTCGTGGTTCCGCTGCGCAACGTCGGCAACGGCCTCGCTGTCCTTCAGGCCTGGCGCCTGGTGGCGGAGCGCCCCGATGTCAACACGCCGCACGCCGACCCCGAGGATCATCGCCCGCAGAGCCGGGACCTGTACGTCCCCGCGGGTGACACCGGTTTCTGGCAGGGAGCGGTGCGCGGCCCCGACGACCCCTTTCGTGAGGGCCTGCGCGAGGCATTTCAGGCCGGCGAGGTGCTGACCCTCGACCTTCTCTACGGCGATCACGAGGGCGGGCAGATGACGATCAGTCGCTTCATCCTCTCGCGCGAGGAGGATGGCAACTGGCGCCCGGGGGTCGTGCGCCACTGGTCGCTCGAAGGCCTCGGTCCCCGCGGCCGCTAGCACCTCATCCCACGGGTGGCTCACCCGTCGGCCTCGGCCGAGCGCCGGCGCCGCCCCCGAGCGCCCGCTCGCCGGCAGCCGCCTCGTGCACGTCATAATCCGAGCCTTGGGGGGATCGCGGATCCGTTACACCGAGGCCGTTCCAGCGCGCCCGTCGAGCATACGGCCGCGGGCTGAGCCGCGGTCGTGACGACAGCTTCGGCACACGAGTTCTTCGCCGCCTCGGCAAGTGTCGCGGGCGCTCTGATCGGTCTGTTGTTCGTGGCGATATCGGTCGCGCCCGAGCGAGTCCTTGGCCCCAACGCCTCAGAAGTGCATGGCTTGCGCGCCGCCGCGACGCTGAGCGCCTTCACGAACGCCCTGGCAGTTGCCTTGTTCGGCCTGATCCCGGGATTCAACCCAGGTGCCGCCGCGACGGTCGTCGCAATCGTCGGCCTGCTGTTCATACTCAGCGCGATCGCGCGTGTCGCCCCGGCCTGGCGCGCCGGCCGCGTCAAGCTCCGCGATGTCAGCTTCCTCGTTGGTCTCTTCGCCGTGTTCGTGATCCAGCTGCTCGCGGCGCTCGCCCTGGATCGGCACGCCGACGACTCCAACAGCCTGCAGACGATCTGCGTGCTGGTCGTGGTCTGCTTCCTGATCGGGATCGAGCGAGCTTGGGAGCTGGTCGGGGGACCGAGGTTTCCGATCACTGTGCTGACGAGCGGTTTCGAGCGCCGACGCGAGTCAAGCCCTTCCGATGTCTCGGGCGAAGGCGAGGCGGACGACGCCATCCAGGAGCGTCGACCGTGAGTGAGGGCTCGACGATCCCCGAGCCGTACGACCTCGACCGTCTGGCTCGCGCGAGATACTTGATCGCAGGGCCGCTCACAACAGCGCGGCGATCCTGGCCGCTGCCCTGGCGGCGCCATCGACCTCGACATCACGGTAGCTGACCTCGCGTCCGATCTCCTCGGCGATCGCCTCGGCGATCAGCTCAGGTGAGGAGTCGTCGAAGTCCATCCGGCGCCCGGCTTTGTAGCGTTCGAGCCGGTGGCGGACATGGAAGTTCTGCTCGAAGTGGTGGCGCAGCGGGAAGTACACGAAGGGGCGCTTTTGCGCGGTCAGCTCCATCGCCGTGGTCAGACCGCCCTGCACCACCGCGAGGTCGCATGCCGCCAGGTGCCGGTAGAGGTCGTGGACGTACGGGAGGACCTGCAGGCCGGGCGGCGAGGGGAGCGACTCGGGGTCGATGCGGGGGCCGGCCACCACGATCATGCGCAGCTCCGGGACGCGCTCCTTTGCCCCAGCGAACGCCGCGATGACCCGTCTCAGCAGGTGGATCCCCACCCCCGAGCCGCCGACCGTCACGATGCACACCCGCTCGTCGTCGCCATAGCCCAGCTCCGCGCGCAGCCGTGTGCGCTCGCCGAGGTCGGCAGGGTCGAAGCCGGTCGCATAGCCGGTGAAGTCGAAGTTGCGTTCGGTCCAGTCGCGAATCGTCGGCAGCTCCGGCCCCAGTCGCTCGGGAACTATGTCCTCGGGGTTGCCCACGAACAGCGCCAGGTCGCGAACCTCGGGGTGGTGGGCGATGTGCTCGACCATCTCGGCGTTGTGGTCGGCGGTGAGAAAGCCTTCGTGCTGGTCGCCGTCGGCCATCGGCAGGAAACCGACGAAGTCGGTCAGCCACGCGAACGGGACGCGCTTCTCGCGCGGATTCTCGTGCAGGTAGTAGTCGAGCTCCCACGCCTCGTCGCCGATCCACAGGTCATAGCGATCCTCGCGAACGACGTCGTGGAACAGCATGAAGTTGGCGGCGAGGATCTCGTCCATGCGCCGCAGTGCGTGAAAGCAGTGAAGGTCGTGCTCGGCGGACTCGGACTCGATGTGTCGCGACTCGTTCGCCAGATGGACGCTGGCCGGATGGATTCGCTCGCCTTGTGTCTCGAGCACCCTGGTGACGGGGTCCTGAGCAAGCCAGTCGACCTGCAGATCGGGGTGCAGGCGGCGCAGCTCGCGGGCGATCGCCACGTCGCGCTGGGCGTGGCCGAGGCCGATCGGCGATGAGATGTAGAGAGCGCGCAGACGTCCGTCGGAGCGGTGGACGGTCGGATCGCGGGGCGTGCGTGCGCGACCGAAGGCGTCATCAGAGAAGTCGCGCAGGGCGAGATTGACCTGGACGGGCTTACGGGCGTGCGGGAGGTGGCCGGAGCCGCGCACCACCTCGAGGCGCCCGCCGCTCAGTCGCGCCAGCGCGCGGCCGTCGCGAAACGGTGTGATCTTGTCGCGATCGCCGTGAATCACGAGCACGGGACAGTCGAGGTTCTGAGCCAGCTCGCGCAGCGCGCGGCGATCGCTGTGGAATTTGCCCGCTGCGGTCGCGATCAGCGTCTCGGGGTCGGTCTCGAGCGCCCATCCCACGCCGTCTTCGATCGCCTTGCTCGAGTGCGGCTCGGGCAGGCAGCGAGAGATGAACCAGTCGGCGAACGCGGGGTAGTCCTGAAGCCAGTGGGCCGCTTTCATGTGTCCCCACCAACGGTGGATGTGAACGCGGCGCTGGAACAGTGAGCTCGCGCGCGGGCTCAGCAGCAGCGACCACTGCGATGGTGTGTAGGGGAAGAACGAGCCGATGAACACCGCGCCGGCGACGCGCTCGGGCGCTTGGCGCGCGATCTCGAGCAGGTGCTGAGCGCCCTGCGAGACCCCCGCGAGCACGGCGCGATCGGTGCCGCTCGCGTCCATCACCGCCAGGCAGTCACGAGCGGAGGGGACCGCTCCATAGCGCCGCGGGTCGCGGCAGCGATCGGAGCGGCCGTTGCCGAGACCGTCGAGCACGAGCACGCGAAAGTGACGCGCGAGGTAGGGGATCTGCATCTTCCAATGGCGCGAGTGCACGATCGACCATGCCGGCACCAGGAAGATGGTCTCCTCGCGCTCGCCATAGACCTCGTAGAACAACCGCTGGCCGTCGCGCTCGACGAAGCCCTCGTGATCGGGATAGCGGGCGCGGCTCTGCTCGCGGTCGCGGTCGGCCGGATGTCCGGCCGGGCCGCGCGCGACTGCTGTCCCTAGAGCCATCTCGCCGATCGTAGTGCTCAAGGCCGGGCCTCGAACACGAGGTTGAACGGCGTCTCGGCCGCCCGCCGGAAACGGGTGAACCCGCCCCCCGAGACGACGTCGCCGATACGCGCTTCGCCGGCCTGCGCACCGAGGCCGAGCCCGACCTCCTGCGACAGCGAAGCGGGCGTGCAGAGGAATGTCGAGAACCCGTAGTAGGCACGGCCGACCGGGTTGAGGTTGTCCTCCACGCGATCGCCCGCCATCGGCTCGACGATCATCCAGGTCCCGTCGGGGGCGAGCATGCGGTGGACCTGCCGCGCGGCGCCGACCGGGTCGCCCATGTCGTGAAGGCAGTCGAACATCGTGACGAGGTCATAGCCGTCGCCGTGGTCGGCCGCTGCGGCAGCGGTCTCGAAGCGCACGCGATCGGCCACGCCCGCGTCTGCTGCCCGCCGGCGGGCGGTCTCGATCGAGCCCTCGTGGTAGTCCGAGCCGAAGAACGTCGAGCTCGGGAAGGCCTGCGCCATCAGGATCGTCGAGGATCCGTGCCCGCAACCGAGGTCCGCCACCTTGGCCCCGGACTCGAGCTTCTCGATGACTCCGTCGAGAGCCGGCAGCCACGCCGGGACGAGGCTCGCGTTGTAGCCCGGCCGGAAGAAGCGCTCGCAGCCCTCGAAGACGTCGTGGTTGTGCTCGTGCCAGCCGACTCCCTCGCCGCTGCGGGCGACCTCGGCGATTCGCGGCGAGTCGATCACGGCGCCGAGCGCGATCTGAAAGAAGCCGGGCAGGAACGCGGGACTCCCGTCATCGGTCAACGCGACCGCGTGCTCGGGTGGGAGCGTGTAGGTACCTGCGGCCGGGTCGTACTCGACGAATCCGCCTGCCGCCTGGGCGTTCAGCCACTCGCGCACGTAGCGCTCGCTGACTCCCGTGCGCCGCGCGAGCTCGACGGGCGTCAGTCCGCCGGCGCCCGCGAGCCCGCGGTACAGGCCGAGTTTGTCTCCCATCACGACCAGCGCTGCGTTGAGCGTGGCGCCGACCTCGTCGACGGCGCGAAACACGAACTGCTCGAGCTTCTGTCCGTCGATCTCGACGGGCTGTTCGACGGTTGCCATTGGGTGCCTCCTTGGATCGATTTAGGCGACCGTAACCGCGAGCGGCGGGGGATCGCATCGGGGGGCCACCTAGTTGTTCGCACCCCGGCGAGCGCGTCCGCGCGCGCTCGCCCGCGCCCGCACCGGCGATCGCGAGCCGTCAGAATCGGCAGATGTTGCTAGGCCGCAGAGACGAGCGGTTGGCGCTCGATCGGTTGCTCTCGCAGGTGCGGGAAGGGCATAGCGGGGTGCTCGCGCTCGTCGGTGAGCCGGGGATCGGGAAGACCGCGCTGATCGAGCACGCCGCCGAGCGCGCGGGGGGCATGCGGATACTGCGTTGCCGCGGGATCGAGTCCGAGGCGGTGATCCCATTCGCGGGGCTCGCGGAGCTGCTTCGCCCCGCTCTCGGCGTGCTCGACAAGATCCCAGCGCCGCAGGCGGACGCGCTCGCGGGCGCGCTCGCGCTTGCGCCGGCGGGCGCGCGAGATCGCTTCGCTGTCGGTGCGGCGACTCTCAGCCTGCTGTGCGCGAGCGCCGAAGAGCGACCGTTGGCGGTGTTGGTCGACGACGCGCACTGGCTCGATCGCTCGAGTGCCGAGACGCTGCTGTTCGCCGCGCGACGCCTGCTCGCGGACCCGATCGCGCTCGTCCTGACCGTGCGCGAGGGCGAGCCCTCGCTGCTGGACGGTGCGGACCTGCGCACGCTTCGACTCGCCGGGCTCGATCGCTCCGACGCTGCCGAGCTGCTTGCTCGTGCCGGGGTCTCAGGCGACTGCCGCGAGCGCCTCTACAGCGCCACCGCGGGGAACCCGCTGGCGCTGCTCGAGCTCGCGCCCGAGGCGGCACAGCTGCTGGGCCTGCCGAGCGGTGCGCCGACCCCGATCTCGGCGAGCATCGCGACGGCATTCCTGCGCCGCTTCGGGCAGCTGCCCGAGCCGACGCGTCGCCTGCTGGTGCTGGTCGCGGCAAGCGACGCGTGCAGGCTCGCGGTGATCGCTCGCGCGGCGTCGCAGGTGGGGCTCGACATCGACGATCTCGCGACGGCCGAGGAGGCGGGCCTCATCACGGTCGGCGACGACGCGATCGAGTTCACCCATCCGCTCGCGCGCGCAGCGATGTATGCCGACGCATCTGCGTCGGAGCGTCGCCAGGCGCACGCCGCCCTGGCCGGGGCGCTGCCCGACCGTGACGCCGATCAAAGCGCGTGGCATCTGGCTGCGGCCAGCGTCGGCCCCGACGATCATGCCTCCGCCGCGCTCGAGCAGGCGGCCGCGCGGGCTCGCGAGCGCAGCGCCTACGCGGTCGCCGCCACGGCCTTCGCGCGCGCCGCGGGCCTGGCCGCGAGCGAGGAGACTCGCGACCGGCTGCTGCTCGAGGCCGCCGAGACGGCGTGGCTTGCCGGCGAAGCCGAGCGCGCGCTCGGGCTGCTCGACGACGCCCAGACTCGCGAAGCCGCACCCGCTGTCGCGGCGCGCATCGACTACCTGCGCGGGCAGGTCGCGATGCGATGCGGACCCGTCACCGACGCCTATCCGCTGATCGTCGGAGCGGCCGAGCGGATCGCCGACAGCGACCCCGAGCTCGCGGTCGTGATGCTCGCCCAGGCCGTTCACGGATGCTTCAACGCGGGCGACACGCCGGCGATGATCGCGACCGCCGAGCGAGCCGCGGCGCTGGCGAGTGAGCAGAGCTCCCGGCGCGCGATGTTCTTCGCGGCGATGGCCCGCGGAATAGCCCTGGTGGCGGGTGGTCGCGGCGACGCCGGTGCCGCGGCGGCACGTCAGGCCGTCGAGATGCTCGAAGAGTCCGACGAGCTGCGCGACGACCCGGGGCTGCTCGCGTGGGCGGCCCTCGGACCGCTGTGGTTGCGCGAGGCCGAGGCGGGTCGCGGTCTGATCGACCGTGCCTTCGAGCACGCGCGCACACAGGCGGCTCTCGGTGTCCTGCCCTACCTGCTGCACCTGCTCGCGCGCGACCAGGCGACCACCGACCAGTGGGACGCTGCCGAGACGGGCTATGACGAAGCGATCCGGCTCGGCCGAGAGACAGGCCAACGGGTCGAAGTGGCGGCGGCGCTCGCGGGCCTGTCCTGCCTGCAGGCACGACAGGGGCATGAGGCGAGCTGTCGCGAACATGCCGCCGCCGCGGCGCAGCAGTGCGAGGAGCTGGGTCTCGGCCTATACGGAGTCTGGGCGACCCAGGCCCTCGGCGACCTCGAGCTGGGGCTCGGCCGCCCGGCCGCAGCGATCGAGCACTACCTCGTGCAGCGCGGGGCGATGCGCGGGCGCGGAATCACCGACGTCGACCTCTCGCCAGCGCCGGAGCTGGTGGACGCCCACCTGCGCCTCGGCCGCAAGGAGGAGGCCGCCGCGGCGGCGGCCGATTTCGTCACGCAGGCTAGTGCCAAGGGACAGCCGTGGGCGCTCGCTCGCGCAGCGCGCTGCTGCGGGCTGCTCGCAGGCGTGGACCAGCTCGAGCCGTGCTTCGAGGAGGCGCTGAGCCTGCACGAACGGACCCCGGATGCGTTCGAGACAGCACGTACCCACCTGGCCTACGGCGCGCGTCTACGGCGGGCGCGCAAACGGGTGCTCGCACGCGAGCAGCTGCGCGCGGCGCTCGAGATCTTCGAGCGACTCGGCGCCCAGTCGTGGGTCGCTCAGGCGGACGCGGAGCTCGCGGCCACCGGCGAGACGGCGCGACGGCGCGAGGCGAGCACACTCGATCAGCTGACCGCACAGGAGCTGCGGATAGCGCGCCTGCTCGCCGACGGGCACACGACGCGCGAGGCGGCCGCAGCGATATTCGTGAGCCCCAAGACCGTCGAATACCACCTCGGCCATGTCTACCGCAAGCTGGGGATTCACTCCCGCGGGGAGCTCCTCTCCGTTCTGCGGGCGTCGCCACGTCCGTGAGTCCGGTGATCGACGTGGGAGCAATTCCGATGAGGCTTTTCGCAACTGTCTGGCGGCGATTGCCTATGAAGGAAGGTACAGATGCGGCGATAGGTTCTTAGATTTCCGTTGCAAAACGCAACTGACAGGTCTAGGATCGCGAGACCTTCGTACTGCGACCGGGAGGTCCCGATGAGCGAGAGCGGCAGTCCACGGCCGGCCCAGGAAACGGCGGTGACGGTCGAGCGGCGCGGGCACGTGCTGCTGATGGGCCTCAACCGGCCGGCCAAGCGAAACGCCTTCAACCTGGCGATGATCGATCAGCTGGCGGCGGCCTACTACGAACTGGAGGCCGACGACGAGCTGCGCTGCGGGGTGCTGTTCGCCCACGGTGATCACTTCACGGGCGGACTCGACCTCGCCGAGGTCGGTCCCGTGCTTCAGGAAGGCCGTCTCGAGGTGCCCGGACCCGAACGTTGCGATCCGTGGCGCAAGGATGGCGCTTGGAGCACGCCGGTTGTGGCGGCGGTGCGGGGTTGGGTGATGACGCTCGCGATCGAGCTGCTGCTGGCGGCCGACATCCGCATCGCGGCCGAGAACGCGCGTTTCGCTCAGATGGAGATCAACAGGGGCATCTACGCCTTCGGCGGCGCGACGGTGCGCCTGCCGCGCGACGCCGGCTGGGGCAACGCGATGCGGTGGTTGCTGACGGGCGAGGAGTACGACGCCGCCGAGGCGCACCGCATCGGCCTCGTCCAGGAGGTCGTCGAGACCGGCCGCGAGCTCGAACGGGCGGAAGCGCTGGCCGAGGCGATCGCCACCCGCTCGGCTCCGCTCGCGGTGCGCACGACGCTCGGATCGGCCCATCGCGCGCGGCTCGAGGGTGAAGCTGCGGCATTCGCGCGTCTCGAGCCCGACATGGTCGCGCTGTTCGAAAGCGAGGATGGGCGCGAGGGGCTGATGTCGTTCATCGAGCGCCGCGAGGCGAGGTTCGTCGGCCGGTGAGGGCCGGGCGCCCCGTCGTCGACCGTCGAGGTCGCAGCGCGCGTCGATGCGCGAGTGCCGGGAGCGTCTGAGTTGAAGCACTCCGAGCTGCTCGATGAGAACTGCGCGATCGCGAGATCATCGGTGGTCGTGGGCGAGCGCTGGGTGTGGCTGATCCTGCGCCAGTCATTCAACGGCGCGCGCAGGTTCGAGGACTTCCAGCGCGGCATCGGACTTGCGCGCAACGTGCTCAGCGAGCGCCTGAACAGCCTCGTCGAGCACGGGGTACTCGAGCGTCGCCCCTACTCCGAGCGTGAGTCCCGAAGCCGCTACGAGTACAGGCTCACCGACAAGGGCCGGGCGCTGTTTCCGGTCTATGCGGCTTTGATGCAATGGGGAAACGATTGGACAGACCTGCCGGAGCCGCCCGTCGACATCCTCCACAAGCCCTGCGGACATCGCTTCACCGCGCGTGTCGTGTGCTCGCAGTGCGGCCAGGAGATCGACGCGCGCGACACCGAGCCGGTGGTCGGCCGCGGTCTGATGATCCAGGGCTTTCGACACTGACTCGCCACCGCAGCCGGCGGACGTGGGCGTTTGAGACACTGGGCCGATGAGCGATCCGCGCCTGGTGGTTGTGGCCGATCTCCATGGACTGGCCGCCGCCGTGCCAGAGCTGCGAGCACTGCTCGACGAACTGGCGCGAGGGAGCCGAGCTGAGCCGGGCTGTGAGAGCTTCCGGGTGCTCAGGAGCGAGGAGGCCGCGGACTTCGTGCTGCTCTCAGCGTGGGCAGACGAGGGCGCGATGCGAGCGCATTACGACACGTTGCACTACCGGCACTACCGCGACACGGTGGGACCGCTGCTCGCGCGACCCTCGGACGTGGTCGTGCACCACGTCAGCACGAGCACCTATCCACGCGACCCCAATCCGCCGGATCCCAGTAAGTTCGACTGACTGAAGCTGGCGGCGCGCGTTCGCGCCTCGACGGTGAGCCTGCCATCCTCGTCGCCTTGCCGTCGCAGCGCTGATCAGGCGACTGCTGTGAACCGTTAGGCTGAGCGCGCCGTGAAGTCCAACCGCTCGATCCCACGAGCCACGGTCGTGCCGATCCTGATCTATCCGGACGTGCGCGAGGCGGTCGCGTGGCTCGGCGAGGCCTTCGGGTTCGTCGAGCGCGTGCAGATCGGGGAGGCTCATCGCTCCCAACTGTCGGTCGGGGACGGCGCCGTCATCGTCGGCGACGTTCGCAACGAGCGGCGCCCGCCGCGGCCGGGCGAGGTGACCCACTCGGTGCTGGTGAGGGTCGAGGATGTGCGCGCTCACTGCGAGCACGCCCGCGCTCACGGCGCGCGCGTCGTGATGGAGCCGGTCGACTTCGAGTACGGCGAGCGCCAGTACACGGCCGAGGACCCCGCGGGCCACCAGTGGACGTTCTCTGAGACGCTCGCCGACGTCGCGCCCGAGCAGTGGGGTGGGATTACCCGCGACTGAGTGGACGAGTCAGTCGCCGGCGAGGAGCGGCGCCGCAGGCTCGTTCGGGACCAGCTGCAGAATCGGGATTTCGCGACCGACGAGCGCCGCGCTGTCGCGATACGCCGCGAATCCGGGGAACACGCGGTCCGCGAGCTCCCACAGCCGCGCCCGTGCGGCCTGCCCCTCGACGATCTCGGCCCGAAAGCGCTGGCCGCCGAGGATCACGTCGGGGTTCGCGCGCGCGTTGTAGAACCAGGAGGGATTGTCGGGGCGACCAGCCTGGGAGGCGACGATCGTGACTCGCTCGCCGTCGTGGAAGTAGATGACCGCGTTGCGACGGACCAGGCCCGTGCGCGCGCCGCGCGTCTGGAGCAGCGCGGTGGGAAGCAGCAGGCCCGTGCCGAGCCTGCCTCTCGTCAGCCGCAGCAGATAGGGGTCGATCTTCCAGACGATCGCGCTCCAGATCGACTGCGCAGCGAGCCGGGTCGCGAAGCGACCGCCCGCGAGGCGGACGTAGGCGCGATAGACCGGGCCGCGAAGGACGCGCGGGTCGACATATCTGAGGGTCCGTTGCATGGGCATCGGCGAGCTGCAAGCCGATTGTCTCAGACGGAGGAACGCGCACGCTGCGGTGCCATATGTTGAGGTACTTCAACGACTGGAGGAGCAAATGACCGAGACCAACGCAACGACCCAGATCACTCAGGTGGCCACGGCGATCGTGCCCGTCGGCGATCAGGACAAGGCGATCGCCTTCTTCCTCGACAAGCTCGGGTTCGAGAAGCGCACCGACATCCAGATGGGCAGGGGCAACCGCTGGGTGGAAGTCGCGCCGCCCGGTGCCGAGGCGAGCACTACGATCTCGCTCGCGCAGCCGCCTGAAGGCGAATCGCCGGGGATCGAGACGCGCATCGCCTTCGCCAGCGACGACGTCGACGCCGATCACGCACGGCTGAAGGGCCAGGGCGTCGATGTCGATCAGGCCGTTTCGCGAATGGGCGATCCAGTGCCTCCGATGTTCTTCTTCCGCGACCCGGACGGCAACAGCTTCCTGATCGTCCAACGCGGCTGAGCGGCACCGGCGCATGCGCCGCCGTCGCCTCGGTGAAGCTTGGTGTCAGCAGGAGATCGGAAGTCATTGAGCGACGCACACTCGAGCCCCCGCGCGATCCGAGCGGTCGTCCAAGGAGCCGTCCAGGGCGTCGGGTTCCGCGAGGCGACGCGGCGACGTGCGGGCGAGCTCCAGCTCGCGGGCTGGGTTCGCAACGCCGACGACGGCAGCGTCGCGGTGCACGCCGAGGGCCCGCCCGCGGCGCTCGATCTGCTGCTCGGGTTCCTTCGCAGGGGCCCGCGAGGTGCGGATGTGAGCAGCGTGAGCGTGGATGAGGTTCCAGTCGAGGGACACGAGCAGTTCGCGGTGCGTGGTGTGAGCGCAGGCGTGTTCGTCATCCAGCAGCACGCAGCCACGGCTCGCCACTTCGATCTGCGCCTGCAGGTCGGCGGCGTGATGCGCTCCTGGGCGCTGCCCAGGGGACCGTCGCTGGACCCGTCTGTCAAGCGGCTGGCCGTGCAGGTTCCCGACCATGGGCTCGACCACAACTCCTTCGAGGGGCTCGCCGGCGATGGCGCGGTGGTGGTGTGGGATCGCGGCCACTACGAGCAGGGCGGCCGCGTGGCGTGGCCCGAGGCGCTCGAGCGCGGGCATGCCGTGTTCGTGCTCCACGGCGAGAAGCTCCGCGGCGGCTTCGCGCTGCAGCGCACGCGTCCGGGCGCAAAGCCACAGTGGCTGTTGATCAAGCGCCGCGACGATCAGGCACGCCCGGGCTCGGACGTCGTCGAGGAACGCCCGTCCTCGGTCCTGAGCGGCCGCACGCTCGAGCAGCTGCTGGGCGAGCGGGGCTCAGGAGGCTCGGCCTGAGCGCGGCACCCCGTGTCGGCTCCCCGTGTTCTTCACCTTGATCCAGAGGCCGGCGCAGGGCCCCTTCCCATCGCTCCCGCAGGGACCTGCGCCGGTGATCCTCGAGCTCGAGCTTATGGCCCCGTGAAGCTCCCCGCGTAGCATGGTCCGCCGCCGCAATTGTCGGACTTCGGGATCGAGCCTTCGAAGAAGTCCGACACGAGCTGCTGCTCTGCGGCCGCGGCCCGCGGCGCGCTGTGCGGATCTTCGCCGCTTTCGTTCGGCACGTTCTCATACGGCGGCGGTTCGACCCCGACGAACGTCCCCGACCCTGCCGGTTCTTCGCGAACGGGGCCGATGTCCCAGTAGTAGACCGCCGATCCCGTGTATGGATAGCGACGGATTCCGGGGACGTTCCAGAGCACTCTGGTATTCGGCCAGCGGCCTTTGAACAGGATCGGCCGGTGGGCTGAGGCGCCGATCGTACGCGCCTCTACGTCGGCCTGGTAGTCGGTGACCTGGTGGTCGCCGAACGCGACGTCCATCAGCACCTGATGGGCGGGCGTGTCGGGCAGCGGGTGTTCGGTCATCCGCTCCGCATAGCCGTCTGGCTCGGCGCGATCCCACAGCATCTGCATCAGATCGAACACCAGTGGCCGCGCGGTTTCATTCGGGTAGGACGGATCGAAGATCTCCGCGAATTCATCGAAGTCGACCGAGCGCGGCAGCAGCACCGAGTAGTTCATCGCGGGCACCCCCAGCGATGCGCGGGTGAAGTCCGGCGAGACGGCGGTCAGCGCGCCGCCCATGATTCCGCCCTGGCTGTTGCCGTTGTAGAACAGACGGCTCGTGTCGAGCACCGAGCCCGTGCCCAGGGTGCCGTCCTGATGGAAGGCCGTGTTGGTGGTGAAGCCGCTGGAGCTGATCATCGCGCGGCCGAGGTACAGCTCGTCGAGCAGCCCCTGCTGCAGGCGGTCGGGGATCGCCGGAAACGCGGAGACGTTCTCCAGCGACCCGATCACCACGGGTATGTCGGATTCGGCCATCCCGATCTCGTCGGTGGCGCATTGGACGATCTTGTGTGCTTGGGAGAGGCTGCGCTGCGGGCTCGAGGTCACCTCCGAGGCGTCGCCGAGCAGGCCATGTCCGTACAGCGATGGCCGTCCCGTTTCCGCCGGACCGCTCGCCACCGAGTCGGGGATTATGCAGTCGAAGTTGGCGCTCCAGGTCCCGTTCTGTATCGGTGCGCCGCTGCTGTCGAGATGGAAGGTTCCGCCCGGACCGCAGCTGGGGAACAGGAAGCAGGGCACTTCGAAGGTGCCTTCGACGCGTCGTGCGATCTGTCCGGGGTCCGGTTCGTTTTCGACGTCCGTGACCTGGAAGCTGGGCGAGACTCCCTGCGGGACCCCGTCTTCCAGATTCGTGTCGCCGAGCTGAGCGAAGGCGTCGTTTCGCATCGCGAGCTCGCGAGCGCTGTTGTTTTCGTCGCTTGCGACAGTGAAGTCCCACGCGAGGTAGAGGTTGCTGCGCTGAATTCCGGCGCTTTCAAGCAACGAGAAGAGTTCTTCGAAATGCGGACGACGGGCGTTGATCAGTTCCTGTTCGGAAGGCACGTCGTCGCGGTAATAACGAAATGCGGCAGGAGCTTCGAGCCGTTCGCCGGCGGCGTTCTTCAATCGCCGAAGCGCGACGATGTAACGGTGACCGGAGGTGAAGTTGAGGGCGGGATGGATCTCCACAACCGCCTTGGAGGGATCTGACGCGTTCGAGTCGATCTCTGTCCAGATCGGCCAACGTTGCCCGGTCTGCGCATCGATCACGACCACTGGCGCGTTATTGCGTTTGTAGGCGTTGAGGCGATTGATCGGCGCTGCTCCCATCGCCCGCACGTCGGCGACGGTTTCGATGCCTGGGATCTTCACCAGGATCGTCGATCCCGGGCTGAAGCCGTCGGATGCGTTGTACGGTTCCGCTTCGATGTGCGAGCCGGCGACGTTCGTCGGCATGCCTTCGGTCTTGAAGTTGACGCGCAGGCCCGTGGCGCTGCTGGGATCGGAGACCGTGTAGTAGTTGTCCGGGAATGGCAGCATGCACAGCGCGTTGCCGGGATCGGCGATGAAGTCGCAGTTTTCCGCTTCGCTCGTGTCGATCGGCGGCAGCTGCTCGTTGCTCGACGCGCGCCTCAGCTTGGCAGCGCCCGTGGGCCCTTGCGGCGAGGCGCTGGCAACGCCTGCGAACGGCACAGCAGCCAGCGCCAGACCTACCGCCAGCGCCGAAACCACCGCCAGCGCCGGAACCACCGCGGTGACGCAGACATCCAGACGGGTCCTCATCGCACACACCTCCGTGATCTGTGTGTGACCAGCCCTCTCGACACACCGCCTGCCGACGCCGACGGTTCCCCACCTGGCCCTCCTGTGCCGTGCAGCATAACAACGGTGTCAACCCGCACGCTCGCGCACGAGCACTGGCTTAGAGCCCGCCGTGGCCAGCGCATCGGCGGCCGAATCGAACGGCAACACGGCGGTCTGGACCTGGGTCGGTGTGATTCGACCACTCGCTACGAGCGCGAGCACCTCGGGAATCAGCGGTCGCGCATTGGACATCGCCGAGCGGAAGCGCAGGCACTTGAAGTGCATCGCCGGCAGCGGCAGCTCGACGTCTGCGAAGTGAAAGCCGAGGTTCTCGACCTCGCCGCCCGGCGCCGTCGCGAGGATCGCGTTTCGAAGCGCTGCGACGTTGCCGTGCGTGACCAGTGAGATCTCGTACTCGTCCTCGCTTGGGTCGAACTCATCGGGTGCGCTGCTGTGGGCACCGAACTGGCTCGCCAGCTCGCGCCGCTCGGCGCTTGTGTCGACATAGCGCACGCGGCGCGCTCCATAGGCTCGCGCGATGTCCGCCGCGTACAGGCCGATCGAGCCAGCGCCCATGATCAGTACATCGCTGCCAGGCCGGGCCCGCAGGCGCGGCGCGATCGTGCGATAGGCGTCCGTGAGGTTGTCGCCGACCGATACCGCCTGCAGTGGAGAGACGCTCGCTGGCAGCTTGACCAGAGCGTGATCTGCATGGGGAACGCGTACGAGCTCTGAGAACAGCCCTCCGTAGTCGGCGCCGACGGGGATCCCATAGACAGCGAGCGCATCGGCGGCAGTCGTGCGGCAGTGGAGCGGCAGCTCATCGCGGCAGCCACAGGAGATGTGATAGGGGACGACGACCAGATCGCCGCGCCGCACAGCCGTGACGCCCGCACCGACCTCGATGACTTCCGCGACCCCCTCGTGTCCGATTGCAAACGGGCGCTCAGCTCCGGGGACCGACGTGTGGATGATCGCCTGGTCGAGATCGCAGGTGGACACGGCGATAGGGCGCACGAGCGCGTCCGAGTCCGCCACGATCTCCGGCGGCTGATCGTCCCGCCACTCGAGTCCGCCCTCTGCTCCCCGGTAGTAGAGCGCCTTCAC
Organism: uncultured Solirubrobacterales bacterium; assembly: GCA_963706765.1. Taxonomy (GTDB): domain Bacteria; phylum Actinomycetota; class Thermoleophilia; order Solirubrobacterales; family Solirubrobacteraceae; genus Palsa-744. Next base: position 2,588,581 of record OY970168.1, read on the forward strand.
GGTGCGAGACTCTAGCCCCCGGGCCACCAGCCGATACGGCGCATCTGACACGGTTTGCGACATCTGCCAAGCCTCGCCCGTCCAGCCGGGCGCCCGCAGGCGGGTCGTGAGGGTAGGCTTGGCCGAGCCCGAGGCGGACCATCCACGATGCAGGCAGCCGAGCCGCAAACCATCCTGATGGCGCCGACCGAGGCGGCGATCTTCCTCGTCCTGTCGGTGGCCGAGCGCTCCGAGGACGACGTCCGCGACGCGCTCCCCGACGTCGCCGCGCTGAAGCGATCGGTCGGCTTCCGGGTCCCGGAGGCGGAGCTGAGTTGTGTCCTGGGAGTCGGATCGCTGCTCTGGGATCGCCTGTTCGGCGCGCCTCGGCCCGCGGGACTGCATCCCTTCCCCGGCTTCGCAGGCGCCCGGCACACCGCACCCGCGACGCCGGGAGACCTCTTGTTTCACATTCGTGCCCACCGCCTGGACCTGTGCTTCGAGCTCGCCCAGCGGCTGACCGAACGATTCGCCGGGCACGCGCAGGCGCTCGACGAGGTGCACGGCTTCCGGTCCTTCGACGAGCGCGATCTGCTCGGGTTCGTCGACGGCACCGAGAATCCCGAGGGCCGGTCAGCGATCGCGGCGGCGCTGATCGGGCAGGAGGACGCCGAGTTCGCAGGCGGCAGCTATGTGGTGGTGCAGAAGTACCTGCACGACCTCGACTCCTGGGATGCGCTGCCGGTCGAGCACCAGGAGCTCGCTATCGGTCGCACGAAGCTCTCAGACGTCGAGCTCGCGGACGAGCGCAAGCCCGCCAACTCCCACGTCGCGCTCAACACGATCACCCGCGACGACGGCGATGAGCAGCAGATCGTGCGCTTCAACATGCCCTTCGGGAGGGCCGGGGCGCGGGAGTACGGCACCTACTTCATCGGTTATACGCGTACCCCCGACGTCATCGAGCAGATGCTCACCAACATGTTCCTCGGCAAGCCCCCCGGCAACTACGACCGCATCCTCGACTTCTCCACGGCAGTGACGGGAAGCCTGTACTTCGTGCCCTCGGCGGACTTCCTCGAGGACCCGCCCCCCGGCCCTGTCGATGCAGGCGAGCTGAGCAGCGAGGATCGTCGCGGGGACGCTCCGCCCGCCGGCGAGGAGGACGGCGGCTTGCCCGCCGGCGAGGACTCGACTGCCGTTCAGTCGGGCTCACTCGGCATCGGCGACCTGCGCGGCGTCCGATGACCGAAACGCGCGGTTCGCGCTGCTCAGCCGTCCCGCGGTCGATCGAGAGAAGCTCTTCGCTGACCCTGCCCTCACGTGGATCTCATAGCCGCTCGGGCCACGATCGCCGCGCCCGAGCACCGCGATCAATCTTCGGCGAAGACCTCGCGTAGTTTCGCCTCCTCCTCGCCCGAGAGGTTGGTCTCGAGCAACTCCGCCTGGTGCCCCCCGAAAGCCTCTCGGACCCTGTCGATGACGGCGTCTGAGGTGAGCGCGAACAGCGCCGAGGTCCCGGGCGTGACCTGCTCGCGAACTCGCTTGATGAAGTCGTCGTCGATCCCCACGTCGGTCATCGCTCCTCCGAGGGCTCCGGCGGCGGCGCCGATCGCCATACCGAACAGCGGCACGAAGAAGATCAGGCCGAACAGCAAACCCCAGAACGCGCCCCCGAGCGCTCCCGCGCCGGTCAGGTCGCTCAGCTGGTGGGTGCGGGGCTTCTTCTTGTCGGACTCCCAGCTGACGACGGCAGCGTCGTGAACCTTGATCAGCTCCTGCTTCTGCAGTTCCTCGAGCGTGCGAACGGCTTCATCGGCGCCGGTTGCGCTCGGAAACTTCCACACCGTAAGGGTCGACATGAATTCGATACCTCCTTTGTGGGTTGTGATCGCGATGTCGCGCGTGGCGTGGTTCTTCGTGCGCCATCCCAACCGTTTGCGAGGGCTGCAGCCCTGCTGTGAGCGTACGTGCCGCGAGGATGAGCGGCCATCACCCAGGCGGGATGAGGATCGATCTCAGCCGCCGTCGCTCGTTCCCGCCGGCGCCCGCCGCGGCGCGGGGGCCGTCGCGGGGGGCGAGGCCGCAGGCCTCAGCTCATTCGGGCCGGGTGAAGCCCACTCACCCTGCGGCGGTCGACGATTGCGCTGTAAACGACGTCAGGAGGCACTGCGGTGAGCACATCACCATCCACCGATCGGCCATACGCGCCGCGATCCGGCTCTGGATGGGCCACATTCGTGGCCATCTACCTGCTGGTCGCGGGGGTTCTGAACGTGATCTGGGGGATCGCGGCGCTCGACAACAAGTCGTACTTCATCAGCGAAGGCCTGCTGTGGTCCTCGCTCAACACCTGGGGATGGGTGGCGATCATCGTCGGGGCCGTGCAGATGCTCGGGGCGGTCCTGGTGGCATCGCGCAACGCAGCCGGCGCCGTGATCGCAGGGTTCCTGGCCTTCTGCGGGCTGATGTTGAACTTCCTGTCGCTCGGCGCCTACCCGGTCTGGTCGGTGATCCTGCTCGTCACCGACGCGCTGATCCTGTGGGCGGTCACGGTCCATGGCGACGCATTCGTGGCCGACTAGGGGGCTCCAGCGGGCGCCGGTGCCGGCGGGCTCCCTCTCGGCCCGCCGCTCGGCGCCCGCTCGTCCGCTGCGCCCTGCGAGCTCACCCTGGGCGAGTGACGACGGTTAATCCCGCGGCCCTCTAGCCTTGCACCACCTCGAGCGACGACGATCGGAGCTGACCATGGCTGACAATCCCCTGTTCATATTCGCCGGTGCATACGCTGCGGAGGGGGATGCTCTGGCTGACTACGAGACCCTCAAGGACCTCCATGCAGCTGGCCTCGTGGGGACCTACGACGCGGCCGTCGTGACCAAGCGCGATGGCAAGGTGCACGTGCACAAGCATGAGAAGCCGACCCAGCACGGAGCCTGGACGGGGCTCGGTGTGGGCGCCCTGATCGGGATCCTGTTCCCACCCTCGATCATCGCCTCCGGCGTCGTCGGCGCCGCGGCAGGAGGATTGGTGGGCCACCTCTGGCATGGGATGTCGCGCTCGGATGTCAAGGAGATCGGGACGTTCCTCGACGACGGCGACGCCGCATTGATCGTGATCGGCACCTCACGAGTCGAAGAGCAGGTCGCCAAGGCGATGGCCCGCGCCGAACGCAGGCTCACCAAAGAACTCGACGCCGAGGCGAAGGAGCTCGAGAAGCACCTGCAGCAGTCGAGCGCCTAGTAGTCCTCGCGCGCCTCATCGGCGCGAGTGCAGCCACTCGGTCGCGACCGCTCCACCCGCCGCGCTGCCGACCAGCACGAAGCCCGCGAGCACCAGCCAGCTGAGCAGCGCGAACGCCACCCCGAGGGCACCGAACTGCTGCGCGGAGGTGGTCACCGAGTGGGGCAGATAGACCAGCGAGGCGGCGCTGAGAACGGTCATCGCAATCGCCGTCAAGAGCGCCCCAGGCAGCAGCGTGCGCCAATCGAGGCGCCGTCCGAGCAGTATGTAGGGCGTCGCGCTCCACGCCACCACGCCCAGCAACAGCGAGCCGAAAGGCTTCCACCATCCCCCGGACAGAGCCGCCACCACGGGGCGCAGCGTCAGGTAGGCGGGAATCAGGGCGATCCACAGCAGGTGCCAATGGGTGGCGCGGATGCCGACGTTGGGAAGCCGGTAGGACAGCTCGTACAACCTCTGCAGCGCACGCGCGAGCGATAGCGAGGACACGACCACGAGGACGAACCCAACCACGGTGGTGCTGTGCGCCACGGTCGTCGTGGGCGCGATCGCCTCGCGCACGGTCTGCGCCGAGGCGCCGGAGAGTTTGAGTCGTTCGATGATGCGGCTCGAGAAGCTATGCGCCTCCACGCCGGGAACTACCGCGCTGTACACGATCACGAGCGGGATCAGGGCGCCGAACGCCTGCGCGCCGAGCACCACTCCACGGTCGATCGCCCGCACCGCCACGAGGCGCTCGAGCCAGGCGCTCAGCGGACCGGACGGCGCGAGCGCCAGCTGCAGCGGACGTGGCAGCGAGTCTCTGAGTTTCGAAGAAGGAGGGACCACGGTCGTAGGGTGGGTGACTCCTGACGGCAGCGTGAGCGGTGGAGTCCGGGCCGCCACGAAGCGTGCGGCTGCGCTCGGGTCAGGCTATCCCACGGGCAGTGGACCCCGCCGATCCTGATGCGGGCGATGTGTCCAGCCCGCTCAGGCCAGCGATCGATCCGCTGTATCCTTGCCGCCAAGGAGCTCCTCAGTCGGGAGCTCGGGTCGAGCATGGACGCGCGTGGGGGCGATCCCGTGAGGTGCCTCCGGAGGTGATGCGCAACGCCCTACTTCCAGCGTCTCGAGTGGCTCCCCTGCGCTCCGCTGCGCCACGCCGGTTCGCGCTCGCACGTCCACGCAGGCAGGTTCGCCGATGGCCGGCCGGCTGCATAGCGTCAGCCCGCACGCCCTCTCGGGGCGCAGGCCCGCGCATGCCGGGCCGGCCGAGCTTCCGGGGCTCGAGCCGCCGCGCTCGCTCCAGGAGCTGTCGATCCCGACGGTCGCAACGAAGCTTCGGATCCCCGCGCCACCCAGGCATCTGATCCAGCGGGGTCGGCTGTTCGACAGGCTCGACCAGGGGATGGGTGGACGGCTCGTGGTGCTCTCGGCGCCTGCTGGAGCCGGCAAGACCGTGTTGCTCAGCTCCTGGATTCGCGAGCGCACTCCACCAGGCCTCGTCGGCTGGCTCTCGCTCGACGCCGACGACAACGACGCCGGGCGCCTGCTCGCACACCTGCTTGCCGCGCTTCGGAACTCGCGCGCGACCGACGATCAGGGCGCGCTCTCGAGGCTGACGCCGCCGTCCGGCGCCGTTACCGAGCGCTTCTTGACACGGCTCGTGAACGCGCTCGCCGAGCTGGACTCGCCGCTCGTGCTCGTGCTCGACGAGGTCCACGAGCTGACGAGCCGCCAGGCAGTCGAGGTGATCGACTTCCTCGCCCGCTACGGACCTGAGCAGTGCCGGCTGGTGCTCGCGGGCAGGGCCGATCCGCGGCTGTCGCTCGAGCGTCTGCGCGTCAGCGAGGAGCTCGTCGAGCTGCGTGGCGGCGAGCTCGCGTTCGATCGCGGCGAGACGGCCGAGCTCTGTGCGCGCCTCGAGCTCGAGCTCTCGAGCACGGACGTCGAGCTGCTGTGGAAGCGCACCGAGGGCTGGTCCGCGGCGCTGAGGCTGGCGGCGCTGTCACTCCACGGACACTCCGATCCGGGACGCTTTCTCGCGGGCTTCGCCGGCACCGACCACGCTGTCGCCGACTATCTGATCTCCGAGGTGCTGGCCAACCTCTCCGAGCATCGGCGCGAGTTCATGCTGAGGACCTCGCTCGTCGATCAGCTGACCCCGGAGCTGGCCGACTCCCTGACCGAGACGACCGGTCGCGGTGAGGAGATGCTCGCCGCGCTCGAGCACTCCGGAGCGCCGCTGCAACGAAGCGCGGAGTCGAACGGCGTCTGTTGCTATCGCTACCACCCGCTGTTTCGCGAGCTGCTGCGGGCGCACCTGCGCCATGTTCACCCCGAGGAGGTCCCATTGCTGCACCGTCGTGCCGCGCGCTTCTATGTCTCGCGCGGTCGTTCGATCCATGCGATCGAGCATGCGCTCGCCGGCGAGGACTGGGATCTGGCCTGTAGCCTGATCGCCGACAGCTCGCTCGAGCTGCTGCTCGACGGAAGCCTGGCGATGATCGGCGGCTCGATCGAGCGGCTTCCCGAGCAGCTGCGGTGCGCTGATGCGCGACTGGCGGTCGCGCTTGCGGGCGTTCGCCTGCAGCAGGGCGACGTCGAGGAGGCGAGGCGCCAGCTTGCGATCGCGCGACGGATTCGCGGTCAGGCCTCGAGGGACGCCCGCGAGCTGCTCGAAGCGCCGCTCGCTGCGGTGGCGCTCTACCACGCACGCCTGTCCGCCAACGTCGCCGCCGCGGAGCGCTTCGCTCGCAAGCTGACGGCTCTGGCGCGGAGGCCCTCGCAGCCGGCCTGGGCGTCACTGCAGGCGTTCGCGCGGGTGAACCTCGGTGCGACCCGACTGTGGTCGGGTCAGCTCGAGAACGCATCCGCGGATCTCCGCGAGGGTCTCGCGCTCGCGACCGAGCATGGCCTCGAGCAGCTCGCCCTGGACTGCACAGCGCAACTGGCGGTGCTGCACCTGCTGCGCGGCGAGCTGACCCGCGGTCAGGAGCTGAGCGCAGCCGCCGTGGAGCAGGCTGAGCAGCGCGGATGGGGGGAGGGGCCCGGTCCCGCCTGCGCCTATCTCGTGGCCGGCTGGAGCGCTTACCACCGCGGCGAGTTCGAGCGCGCCGAGGGACTGCTGGACCGCGCCGCAGCCCTCAGCGCGGGCGCCGAGCCGTCGGTCAGAACCGCGAGCGTGATCCTGCAGGCGCTCGTACTCGCCGTCGAGGGTCCGCGCTCCGCGGCTCGCGGGTCGCTGAAGCTGTGCGCGCTTCGAGCCGCGATCGCCAATGGTCCTAAGCCTGCCGGGTACCTCGAGGTCGCGATCGACTCCGCCGAAGCACGGGTGCTGGTGGCGGCGGGCGAGCTCGGGCAGGCGCGCGCGACGCTGGCGAGCGCGAGCGAAGCCACGAGCGCGGGCGCGAGGCTGCACCCCGAGCTGCTCGTCCGGCTGGCAAGCGTCCAGCTCTGTGACGGAGAGCTCGCGCAGGCCGTCGCGTCGCTCACGCAGGCGCTCGCCAGCCCACAGCTGCACCCGGCGAGCGCCCTCGAGGCGTGGCTGCTGCTGGCGCTCGTCGAACAGGCGCGTGGCGAGCACGCTGGCGCCGACGACGCGCTCGACCGCGCGCTCGCGCTGGCTGAGCACGAGCCCTACCGCGATGCGTTCCTGCTCGGCGGTCAGACCGCGCGCGAGCTGATCGAACGCCAGGCTCAGAACGGGACCACCCACCCAGCGCTGCTGGAGGTGCTGCTCGACGGCTTCGCGCAGCGCAGCTCGACGCGCGCCACGCTGATCGAACCCTTGACCGAGCGCGAGCAGCGGATCCTCGGATACCTGCCGACGATGCTCTCCAACGCCGAGATCGGCGCCGAGATATTCGTGTCGCTGAACACCGTCAAGACCCACCTGCGCAGCGTCTATCGCAAGCTCGGCGCGAGCGGGCGCGCCGAGGCCGTCGACCGGGCACGCGAGCTGGGCCTGCTCCCCACAGGCATCAAGCGGCCTCGCGTCGTGCAGCGCCGCCGATCCTGAGCGCGAAGCCTCGCTTCGAGGTCGAGCGGCCTGCGGTGGACCCCGAGCGATTCTGCGACCCTATACGAGCGTCCCTGATACTGTACGATCGTATAATGAGCACGCCGGCTAAAGAGTTGCGCGCCACGGCACGGCGATCGCTCTCCACGCGAGCGGCGGCGGGCAGTTGAGCCGCTCGACTCGCAGCGTCTGCGTGATCGGCGCCGGCATGTCCGGGCTGGCGGCGCTCCGCGAGCTCAGCGCGGCCGGACACGAGGTATTGGCCTACGAGGCCGGCTCCGCGCTCGGCGGCATGTGGCGCTATGAAAACGACAGCGGCCTGTCCGCTGCGTACGCGTCCCTGTGCACGAACGTGTCGCGCAAGCGCATGCAGTACCCGAGCCTGCCGATGCCCGCCTCGGCGCCCGAGTTCCCGCACCGCAGCGATGTGCTGGCCCACCTCGAGGCATACGCGAATCTGAACGACTTGCAGCGTCAGATCACGTTCGGCGCGTGGGTCGAGGCCGTCGAGCCCGTGGAGGGGGGCTGGGAGGTGCGCCTGCGCGACGGCAGCTCGCGGCGATTCGACGCGGTCGTGGTTGCGAGTGGGCACTACTGGGATGCACAAATCCCGGAGCTGCCCGGGAGCTTCGACGGGGAGATCTCGCATGCGCGCAGCTACCGGACCCCGCAGCCGTTCGCGGGCCAGCGAGTCGTCGTGGTCGGTGGCGCTCAGTCGGCGCTCGACATCGTCGCCGAGATCTCGACGACGGCCCAGCGGGCGTTCCTTGCGAGCGGCGATGTCCACCATCTGATCCCGCGGCGGGTGCTCGGTCGACCGTTCGATGACTTCGACCGCGCGAGCTCGCTGCTGGTGCCGCTGCCGCTCGCGCGGCTCGGTTCGCGGGCACTGATGGCGGCGGTGCGCGCGACGCCCGATCGCGGTCCCCTGCGTCCACCGCGCCATCGTCTGCTCGAGACCCGCTGGCCCGCGGTCGTCTCGCCTACGGCGCAGACCGCGCTGTCGAGCAGGGCGTTCGAGGCCCGGCCGCGAATCGAGGCGCTCGCCGGCGGGCGAGTCGTGTTCGAGGACGGCAGCAGCGAGGAGGTCGACGCGATCGTGTTCGCCACCGGCTACAGGATCAGCTTCCCGTTTCTGCCCGGTCGCCTCGCCGCGGGCGAGGGCTGGGAGTTTCCGCTCTACCGCCGCATCCTTGCGCCCGATGCTCCCGGCCTGGCATTCATCGGCGTGCTCGAGCCGGGCCCGGGACTGTTTGCGATCGTCGAGCGCCAGGCCGCATGGCTGGGCGAGTATCTAGCCGGGCGCCTGCGGGTGCCCGCGCAGGCGCGGATGTGGGAGGCGATCGACGCCGGCGAGCGCCGTTCAAGGCGCCAGTTCGCCGCCACCGGCCGCCACACGATCCTCTGCAACCGCCACGCCTACCTGCAGCTGCTGGCGCGCGACCTCGCGAAGAGTCGCCTCGCCAGCCGCGCCCGCGCAGCGCGCCGTCGCGGCTATTCGCTCAGGTGCTCCGCTGCGCCCACCGGCGCCGCCTAGTGTCCCGAGTCAGAAATTCGGGAGTGCTTGGCGAGCGGATGGGCGTGTCTGACGTTCGACGGCGGCGCGGTGCGTACCTGGTGGTACGTGAGCGTCGTCGGCGGGCGTCAGGCGCGGGCAGGCGCCGCGAAACGCCGTCGAATTTCTGACTCGGGACACCAGCCAGTCGGGACGCTAGGCTGCGCTCGCCGCCGGGCTGAGGGCCGGTGGCTCGCCACACAGCTCACCGGCGAGCCTGCGCAACAGCTGCGCGACCTCCGGTTGCAGCTGCACTGTGTCGTCTGCGAGCGCTTCGCCCAGCAGGTCACAGCGCGCGCTCAGCAGGCGATCGCTGTACTCCCGGCCCGCAGCGCTTAGCGCAGGCACGCCCTGCTCGTCGGCGAGCAGCCCGCGGTCGCGCAGCTCCTGTGTCACCTCGAGGACCCGCGCGCCGGAGGCTCCGTCCTGCTCGGCGCGCTCGCGCGCCGTGGCGAAGCTGTGCTCGCCGATCTGCACGAGCGCCCAGGTGGCGCCGGAGCTGAGCTTCAGCCCGGCACGCTCGGCGATGCGCGCGCGGAAGCGTTCGCGCTCCTCGCGGGTCGTCACGTTGGTCAGCGAGCGCTCGATCTCGGCCAGCGAGCCGGACGAGCGGGGCGCCGCGAGGCCGTCCTCGAGGCCCGTGCTGGTGGCGGCTGCGCTGCGCAGCGGGCGCTCTTCGAGCAGGAAGCTCAGCAGAAACCCGAGCGCCGCGACCCCCGCGGCGGCGATGAACACGGTGTTCAGCGAATGAACGTAGGCATGCTGGTAGACGGCTCGCGCGGGCGGCGGCAGGCGCGCGACCTGCGCACCGGTGAGCCTGGCTCCGTGGCTCACCTGCACCCCGAGCGTGCCGTGTAGGGTGCCGCGCAGGTAGCTCTCCAGTCGCGTGGTGAAGATCGTCCCGAACACGGCTGCGCCGAGCGAGCCGCCGATGCCTCGCGCCATCGTCACGCCCGAGGTCGCGGCGCCCAGCACCGAGTAGTCGACCGCGTTCTGCACGACCAGCACGAGCACCTGCATGACAAATCCGAGGCCGAGGCCGAGCACGAGCAGGAACAGCGCCGACTCGGCCGTGCCGGTGTCGACGTTCAGAGTCGAGAGCATCACCAGCCCGATGCTCATCAGCAGTGTGCCGATGATCGGAAAGGCCCTGTAGCGTCCGGTGCGCGAGATCAGCTGCCCCGACAGGATCGACATCGTCAGGACTCCCACCATCAACGGGATCAGACGCAGTCCAGCGCCGGTCGGCGAGGCTCCGTCGACGGTCTGAAAGTACAGCGGTAGGAACGTGACGGTGCCGAACAGCGCGAAGCCGACGATCGCCGACAGCGCGCCCGCGACCGCGAACACGCGATCGCGCAGCAGCGACAACGGCAGCACCGGCTCGCGCGCCCGGCGCTCGGCGGCGAGGAAGGCGATGATCAGCGCGACCCCGAGGGCGCCGATCAGCACGACCTCGGGCGAGCCCCACGACCAGGTGGTCCCGCCGAGGCTCGTCACCAGCACGATCGCGCTCAACCCCGCCGCGAGCAGTCCGGCGCCGAGATAGTCGATCGACGGCTTGCCGCGTGTTGCGGTCGCCGGCAGCGTCGTGCCGATCACCGCCAGCGCCACCAGTCCGATCGGCAGGTTGACGTAGAAGATCCACCGCCAGGACACCGCCTGGACGATGACCCCGCCGAGCAGCGGTCCGCCGACGCTCGCGACGCCGAACACGGCCCCGAACAGGCCTTGATAGCGGCCGCGCTCGCGCGGCGGCACGATGTCGCCGATGACGGCCTGGGTGAGCACGATCAGCCCGCCCGCGCCGAGGCCCTGAACCGCGCGAAACGCGATCAGCTCGGTCATGCTCTGCGCCTGACCGCACAGCGCTGAGCCGGCCAGGAACAGGAGTACCGCGCTCTGCAGCAGACGCTTGCGCCCGTACAGATCTCCGAGCTTCCCATACAGCGGCGTGACGGCGGTCTGCGCGAGCAGGAAGGCGCTCGTCACCCACGCCAGACGATTGAGCCCGCCGAGGTCGCCGACGATCGTCGGCAGCGCGGTTGCGACGATCGTCTGATCGAGCGCCGCCAGCAGGATCACTAGCATCAGGCCGGCGAAGATCACCCCCACGCGAACCCGAGCGACCGGGGCGGGGGTCGTGGCTGTCGCGGCGGTGGACATCGATGAGACCCTCCGACAGCCGGGCTCTGTCGCCCACTGGCTGCTGGGCGCGTCCGCCCCGGGAACCGTAGCATTGGATTCGTGCCGCCGGAGGAACCCGCCAGCTCGCCGCAGGGACCAGGCCAGGAACGCTCCCAGGCGCACCCGCCGATGCCGCGCGACAAGCGCGGCTGGCAGGTCGCGCCGGCGCCGGACGGCCGCGGCATGCCCGAGCAGCCGCCCACCGGCCCGCCGGCGCACCGCCGCCCCGGATTCCTGTGGTTCGTGGCGGCGCTGATCGCGCTCAACTGGCTGGCGGTGCTCGCGTTCCAGCCTTCAGGGCAGCCGCGCGTGACGGTGCCGTTCAGCCCGTTCTTCCTCGAACAGGTCAAGCGCGGCCAGGTCAAATCGATCTCCTCGAAGGGCGACACGGTCCAGGGCAACTTCAAGAGCAAGCTGCGCTACCCGCCGAGCGATCAGAAGGCGACGGCCACGACGCTGTTCGCCACCGAGGTGCCGACGTTCTGGAACGGCAGCCAGCTGTCGGCGCTGCTGCAGGAAAAGGGCGTGCAGATCAACGCGAAGTCGACCAGCTCGAGCCCCTCGCTGCTGAGCGAGCTGCTGCTCGGCTTCGGACCGACGCTGCTGCTGGTGGGCCTGTTCGTGCTGGTGGCCCGCCGCGCCTCGGCGGCCGGCGGCGGCCTGGGTGGCCTGAGCGCCTTCGGACGCTCGCAGGCGCGCCGCGTCGACCCGCAGCAGATCCGTGTGACCTTCGCCGATGTCGCCGGGATCGACGAAGCCAAGGCCGAGCTGTCGGAGATCGTCGACTTCCTGAAAGACCCCGACCGCTACGGGCGCCTGGGGGGGAGGATGCCGCACGGGGTGCTGCTGTCGGGCGCCCCCGGCACCGGCAAGACGCTGCTCGCGCGCGCGGTCGCCGGCGAGGCGCACGCCGCGTTCTTCTCGATCTCCGCCTCGGAGTTCATCGAGGCGATCGTGGGCGTCGGCGCGTCGCGCGTGCGCGACCTGTTCGCGAAGGCCAAGGAGGCGGCGCCGGCGATCATCTTCATCGACGAGCTCGACGCAATCGGTCGTTCACGCCAGGGCTCGGTGGCGGTCACCGGCGCCAACGACGAGCGCGAGCAGACGCTCGACCAGATCCTGACCGAGATCGACGGCTTCGAATCCTCGCAGGCGGTCGTCGTGCTGGCGGCCACGAACCGGCCCGACGTGCTCGACCCCGCGCTGCTGCGCCCGGGACGCTTCGACCGTCGTGTGACCGTGCAGCCTCCCGACCGCGCCGGACGCCTGGCGATCTTGAAGGTCCACACCCGCTCGATCCCGCTCGCGCCGGATGCCGATCTCGACGCGATCGCCGCCAGCACACCGGGGATGGTGGGCGCCGATCTGGCGAACCTCGCCAACGAGGCCGCGCTGCTGGCGGCCAGGCGGGGCCACGACAGCGTCGAGATGCGCGACTTCACCGACTCGCTCGAGAAGCTGCTGCTCGGGTCGCCGCGCGGGATCGTGCTGTCGGGCGCCGACCGTGAGCGGACCGCCTACCACGAGTCCGGACACGCGCTGGTCGGCATGCTCACAGACGGCGCCGACCCGGTGCGCAAGGTCTCGATAATCCCGCGCGGGATGGCGCTCGGAGTGACTCTCTCGACGCCCGACAGCGATCGCGTCTCCTATTCGCTGGAGGAGCTGCAGGCGAAGATCAAGGTGGCGCTCGGCGGCCGGGTCGCCGAGGAGACCGTCTACGGGACGATCACGACGGGCGCGGAGTCAGACATTCAGCAGCTGACCCAGATCGCACGTCAGATGGTCGGCCGCTGGGGCATGAGCGAAGCGATCGGACCAGTGAGCGTGCTGCCGGCGGAGGGCTCCTCGCCACTGCTGCCCGGGCTGAGCGAGGTCTCCACCGAGACCCAGCGCCTGATCGACGAGGAGGTTCGCCGGCTGGTGGAGGGCGCCCACAAGCAGGTCACGCAGCTGCTCGAGGAGCACCGCGATCAGCTCGAGAGCCTCGCCCACGCGCTGCTTGCGGCAGAGACCCTCGACGCGCTCGACGCCTACGCGGCCGCCGGCGTCCCGCCTCACGCCGCCGAACCTACGCCAGCGCCGGCCTGAGTCAGCCGCTCACGCCTTGCGCTCGAGCGCGACCGCAGCCTCGGGTGTGGCGACCTGGAAGCTGAAGCTCTCCTGCAGATACAGGTGGACGGACTCCTCGTCGTGTCGGTCATAGCCGACGGACAGGTCGAGGCCGGACTCGAACAGGAAGTCGCCTCCGCGCAGGCTGAGGGTGACAGCGCCCTCGAGTCCCGGCGTCCAGACGATCGGGCCGCCGAGGATCTTGGCGAGGTGATCGAGCAGCGGGTAGCCGCCGTGCTCGGCGGTCTCGATCACCCGGCGATACTGCTCGCCGCCCAGCGCGAGGCCGTAGGGTCCGCCGATCCCGCTGCACAGCAGCTGCTCGACCGCGCCCGCGACCAGTTGCGGATAGGAGTTGGCTGCGTCACCGATCTCGCGTCGCTCCTGAGTGCTCGCCTGTGCGATCCCGGCGATCGCATCGCCCCAGCCACGGAACACGGCGACGTTCTCTGCGACGGCGATCTGGTGAGCCGCGCTGTCCAGCGAGGCGAGGTCAGCGTCCGCTGCCCCGCGGTCGATGTCCTGCAGCTCAGCCCGAGAGAGCTCGAAATCGGCGCGCAGCTCGAGCAACGGCAGCACGCGTCGCTGGACGACTTCGACACCCTCGACGTCGGCCGAGGGGAGCTTCGCGATCCGGCCGAGGTTGCTCGCTGAATGCGGCCAGCCAAGCGGTCCCGAGAAGTCGACGAGCCTGCGCGCCGCGAGCGCCGGCTTCAGCCGCTCGCGCGCCTCGTCGTCGATCGCCGACCAGCTGTGGTCGCTGATCGGCGCATGACCGCGAAGCAGATGATCGCTCATTGCACCGCCCCCTCACGAAGGTCATCTCGCAGGCTGCCGATCCCGAGCGATCCCGCGAGAGCGCCGGAGCCGCCAGCCGTCTCCTTGTCCTCGTCGCCGTGCAGCGCTCCGGCCTCGGCGGCCTCGGCGTTGTCGACCACGTCCCCGGACTGAAACAGGATCCCGCGCGCGAGCGCTCGCCAGGCGGGCTTTCGCCGCAGCAGCAGCTCGAGGTCCATGCTGAAGTGCTTGAACTCCTCCCCCTGGGCGTCACCCATCACCGCGCGGGCGTCGCCAGCGCTCTCCACCGACAGGCGCTGCTCGTACCAGCCGATCGCCTCCGCCTCCTCGGTCAGCGACGCGCACAGGCGCGCGAACGTGCGCGTGCCCGGCGCCAGCTCCTCGGGTGGCTCGTGATACTGGTCAAAGCCCATCTCGGCGCCTCGGAGGCTAGCGCGCTAGGTGACAGCCTGCCTCTGTGCGAGCCTGGCGCCGCGCTGGCCCTCCGCACCGGCGAGCCAGACGGCCGCCCGCGCGACGACGGCTTGATCGCAGTGAACGAGACGTTGCAAGATTCCGTGTAGGCCTCCAAGCCGGGGGCATCTCACACCGATAATGACGTGTGAAGGAGGCACAGATGGCTGTAAGCGCTCTCAATTGTCCACGCTGTGGTCTGACTGTCCCGCGCAGCCGGAGCCAGAGCGCGGTCGAGTACTGTCCCCGCTGCCTGGCCCGCAGCGGAGGTCTCGATTCGATTGCGCTCGGCGCCGATCCTCCAAGCGCGCACGGCGAGCACCACGGCATCATCGCCCGTGTGGCCCACCCGCTGGGGGGGCACCTGATTCATTCCCGCGCCGCGAACCTGCACTGAGGCCAGTTCGGCCCGCGACGCTCCGGCGAGCAGGGGACTCATGCCGAGGCGCCGGTGGCTCGCCCTCACAACCGGGACGGGAGCGGCGTGAAGGAGGCCTCAGGCCTCGTCTTCGCTTGCCTGCAGCTGCTCCGTCCAGAAGCGCACGGTCTCGCGCTCGTGGCGGACGCCGAGCTCGAGCGCGAGCCAGGGTCCGGGCGGGCCCTCGGCCGGGCGCAGCTTGAGCAGCGCGTCGTATTCAGCGAGCTTCTGCTCGTGGGTTTCGAGCTGGATCTGCGCGAGATCGCGCGGATCGGCGCCGAAGAACAGCTTCAGCAGTGCGGGATCTCGCAGCACGTAGGGCTCGGGACTGAGCGTGTGCAGCCACTCCGCCAGCGCCTCGCTGCCGCTATCGGTGAGGTTGTAGATCTTGCGGCGCCTGCCCTCCTGCTCCTGGCGCTCGGTGACATAGCCTGCGCGCGCCAGCCGCGCGGGCTCTGCGTAGAGCTGTGAATGAGGCAGCGTCCAGAACTGTCCGACCGACCCCGATACGAGCCGCTTGAGGTCATATGGCGTGGCCTCCCCGAACATCGAGAGCAGGCCGAGCACGATGTGTGACGTTGGCGTGAGCTCGATCTCTTCCGGCACGTAGAAGATCCTATTGACACGCTCCGATTCGGATGGTATGTATAGGAGTATAGGAATATAGGCCAAGCCGACCGCGACGCTGAAGCTCAAAGCGATCCCGATCCCCGGCTTCCCCGGCGCCGGCAATCTCCTCGGCGCGGGCGCGGAACTGAAGTTCATGAGCGGCGAAGTCGTGACGCTCGATCTGAAGCAGCCCGGTCCGTCGCACCGACGCGAGCCGCGGCTATGCAACATCCTTCGCGGGTCCGATCACGACCCGTCCCAGGCCGATCACCTCCATCTCCTGTTGTGGCGTGCAGACCGCGATCTGGAGCGCCTCGTCGCGCAGGGTGCGGCGCAGCAACGCGAACGCGAACGCGCCGAGCACAGCGGGCACCCACAGCGCGATCGCGCGGTAGGCGAGCACCGCCGCGGTCGCCGGCGCGAGCGCTACGCCATATAGCGCGAGCGCGCCCACCAGGCCGAGATCGACTCCACCGATTCCGCCCGGGATCGGGATCAGCCCACCGAGCTCACCCACCAGGTAGGCGATCCAGACGATCGCCAGCGGCGGTGCGGCGCCGAAGGCATGGAACGTCGCCCACAGGATCATCACGTCGAAGAACAGGTACGCGACCAGCCCCGCGAGCAGCACCGCGTTGGCCTCGCGTAGCAGCGCCACCGCCTCATCGACGCCCTCTGCCACCGCCGTCAGCGTCTTCCCGGCGCCGCTCGCGATTCGCGATTCGCCCTGCTGCGGACGGCGCTGCTGGCGCCGCTGCAGACGAGCCGCTCCGCGTCCGGCCAGCAGCGCGCCGACGATCGCCAGCGACGCGACGATCGCCGGGACCAGCGTCAGCGCCAGATGGGTCTCGCCCGGGATGACCGTCGCCAGGCCGAAGCCGATCACGATCACGCCGACCACGTTGGGAACGCTCGTGAGCAGGAAGAACGCGACCGTCCGCCGCGCGATCTCGCTGCCCGGCATGCCTCCTCTTTTCAGCGCCCAGGCCCCGAGCGCCAGGCCACCGGCGCCGCCGGTCGGAAACAGCGCGTTGGCTCCGAGCTCAGACATACCGACCTCGTAGCTGACCCGCCAGCTCATCCGCCGGCAGAAGACCATCCGGAACGCGGCGACGTAGCCAACACCGGAGAGCACCTTCAGCGCCGCGCCCAGCACCAGCCAGGCGGGCTTGGCCGCCGACAGCCGCGCGCGCAGTTGCCCGAGTCCCGGCAGCAGCGTCACGACGACGACCACCACGACCACCAGCCCGAGCGCGAACAGCAGCCGCGTGCGCAGCCTTCGTCCGCTCAGCTCGGGAGGGACCGACAGGTCACTCGAGCTGACCTGCGCGAGGCTGGCGCGCTGCGCGCCGACCGGCGTGCGCTCGATCTCCGGCTCGCCTCTCGCTGCCACGATCCGCTCACAGTAGTGGCACTTGCATCTCTCGGCCCGCTCGGCGTGCTCGCTCAGTACCTCGCGGCGAGTGAAACGCCGCCGGCTGACCCGAGCTGGCGGGGGAATGCCGGCGAAGGCCCTGCGCTACGGTCCAATCACAGCTCGCTGCGCGGCCGAAACGGAGCATGGCAGCGTCTAGTCTTTGCTGGTGCACGATCTCGGCGAGCCACCCGATCGTTCGATCTCGAGCAGCGCTGCGCCCGCGCGCGCTGTGAAGGGCGGAGCCCGGCCTTGGTAGCGCTGCGAGCGCAGCGCTCGGCTCGCGGAGTGGTTTTCGGGGAGCGCGATCGATGAGCACCCTGCCGCCCGAGGATCCCAGCGATCTCGACACTCTGTTTCGCCGCTGGCAACGCGATCAGGACGCCGAGGCGCGGGAGGCGTTGACGCGCAGGTTCCTGCCGCTGGCCCACAAGCTCGCGCATCGCTACGCGCGCTCGAGCGAGCCGCTGGAGGACCTGCGTCAGGTGGCGAGCCTCGCTCTGCTGAAGGCGATCGACCGCTTCGACCCCGAACGAGCGAACGGCTTCGCGGCGTTTGCGACGCCGACGATCCTCGGCGAACTGAAGCGTCACTTCCGCGACGCCGGATGGTCGGTGCACGTTCCGCGTGGCGTCCAGGAACGCGTCGCCGAGATCCAGCGCGCGACCGAGCGCCTGACCATCAATCGCGGTCGTCCGCCGACGGCTCAGGAAATCGCCGACGAGCTCGAGCTGTCGATCGAGGAGGTGCTAGACGGACTCAATGCCTCGCACGCCTACGACACGAGCTCGCTCGACGCCCCCGCGGGCAGGGGCGGCGAGGACCCGCGGCCGGTGAGCGAGACGCTGGGAGCGGACGACGAGCGTTACGAGTTGATCGAGGCCGACGTGACGATCGCCAGCGCCGTCGGCGCCTTGTCGGCGCGCGAACGCCAGATACTGCATCTGCGCTTCAGTCAGGAAATGACCCAGAGCGAGATCGCCGCGCGTCTGGGCGTCTCACAGATGCAGGTCTCGCGGCTGCTGCGCCGCGCGCTCAGCAACGTGCGTGAGCGCGCCGAGGGCTGACCGGCCAGCGCCGCTCAGCTCGTGGCCTGGACGGCCAACTGCTCGAGCAGTGTCGCCATCTGCTCGAGCATCGGGCGCTGCTCAGAGACGTCATAGGCGTCTGCCAGCTCGCGCGGATCGCTGTACTCGAGCATCGCCTGTGGACCGTCCTGCCAGACCAGGATTCGCAACGGCAACTCGATCCCTATTCGCCGGTCGCTCTGCATCAGCAGGGTGCCTGCCTTGGGATTGCCGAATATCAGCACTTCCTCATTCGGCAGCTCGAGCCCCGCGGCGCTGGCCGCTGCCGCGTGATCGATGCGCGCGAACACCGTCAGCCCCCTGCGCTCGAGCGCTTCGAGCAATCGTGTCACCGTCTGCTCCTGGCTGAAGGCACTCGGCTTGACCGTCATTGGAAGGTCCTCCTCGATTCGGGCTCGTCTTGATCGACGCCTCGCCGGCTGCTGGTCACTGGCTGGGCGACGCTCCGCCGCCAACCTCCAGGCCGCGGGCAGCAAAGACCGCTCGCAGCAGCTTTGGACGATCGGTCATGATGCCATCCACGCCGACATCGAGCAGCTGCTCCATCGCGCGCTTCTCATTCACCGTCCAGGCGTGGACGGGTAGGCCGGCGCGATGGGCGGCGCGCACGAAGCGCGTGGTGTAGATCGGCGTCGGCCCGTCCGCCAGCGACATCTGGATGCAGTCGGCGCCGCGCGAGCTCATGGCTCCCGCCAGCGCGCTGATGCGCGCAAGCGCGAGCGCATTCGAGGTCATCGCGATGCAGGCGCGTCCGCCGCTCAGCGCCGCGATGCGCCTTCGTCGGGCACCCGCGACCGCGCCCAGGCAGACGCGATCCCAGGCGTCGAAGCGGTCGATCAGCTCGACCAACGCCTCGACGCATGCTTCCGACTTGGGGTCGATGTTGAGCGATGCTTGCGGCCAGCGCATGAACAGCTCCTCGAGGCGCGGGACCGACAGCCCTACGCCGCGATAGGGGTGAGTGTGCCCGCCGTCCGCCGAGAAGCGGTAGCCGACGTCGGCGCTCGCGACCTCGGCGAAGTCGAGCTCCGCGATCGCTTCCGAGCGATCGCTCACCCGGTCCAGGCGGTCGTCGTGGAATGCGACCAGCACGCCGTCGCGCGTCACGAGCGCGTCGGTCTCCAGGTAGCGGTATCCGAGGTCGATCGCCGCCTGAAACGCGGGCAGCGTGTTCTCGGGCGCTTCGGCGGCGCCGCCGCGGTGGGCAAAACCGATCGGGCCGGGTTGGTCGAGATAGGGGTGCGTAGCGCGCAGCTTTGCGAACCTCGCGGTCGGCTGTCTCGCGCGTCTGCCACGTGCGCATGCCGCGGGCCGCTCACACACGCGCGGCTCGCAGGCACGGAGCCGCTGCGGTGGATTAGGTCCACAGTTGACAGGTGACCAAATAGTCACCTATACTCACGCACATGGACGAGGTCTTCAAGGCACTGTCGGACCCGACGCGGCGGCTGTTGCTCGATGAGCTGTTCGAGCGAGATGGACAGACGCTGAGCGCGCTCGAGCAGCGGCTGCCGATGACGCGCTTCGGCGTGATGAAGCACCTGCGGGTGCTCGAGGAGGCCGGGCTCGTGGTCACCCGCAGGCGCGGGCGCGAGAAGCTGCACTTCCTGAACCCCGTCCCGATCAGGCTCGTCCACGACCGCTGGGTGAGCAAGTACGCCGAGCCTTGGACCGCGACCCTCAGCGGCCTCAAGCACAGACTGGAGGACAGGACGATGCAGAAGATCTTCGAGATCTACATCAAGACGACGCCCGAGCGTCTATGGCAGGCGATCACCGAGCCGGAGCTGCGGCGCAAGTACAGCTTCGGCGTCGGCGTCGACTCGGAGTGGACTCCGGGCTCGCGCTATGACGCTGCCGCGGGGACGATCGCGATCGCCGAGGGCGAGAACCTCGAGGTCGAGCCGCCGCGACGGCTGGTGCAGAGCTTCACCGCGCTGTGGAGCGAGGACGTCAAGGCCGAAGGCACCTCGCGGGTCACCTGGGAGATCGAGCCGGTCGGCGACTCATGCCAGCTCACGGTCACCCACGATCAGCTGCACGAGGACGCCAACGCCGAAATCTACGGCGGCTGGCCGCAGAATCCTCTCGGGCCTGAAGACGCTGCTCGAGACGGGTGAGACGCTGACCACGCCCGGGTCGCTGCTGTACTCAGGAGCGTCGGCCTGGGGTTAGGGAGGCGTCGCAGCCTGCGAGGCGCCGCGATCGCCCGGCGGCGCTTCGCAGGCGGTACCCTTGAGGTGTTGGCGAGTGAGAGTCGCCGTCGAGACTGGAGGGTCGCTAGATGTACTCACCGACGTTGTTCAGGGACCGGCCGCGCCCGGCCCAGATCGTTCTCGGCGGCCTGATCCCGGCTGCGTTTGGCGCCGTCGCGGGCGTCCTGATCGGCGTCTCGACCGGCGCCTACTGGGCGGTCGGCGCAGTCGCCGCGATCGGCGGCGTGATCTCGGGCTTCGAGCATCAGGACGGCTGGGGCGGTGCCGACCGCGGCCTCGTCGCGGGCGCCATCTATGGCGCGGCATTGCTGATCGCGCACGCGATCGCAGGCACTCACGCGAAAGTGTCGCTCGGCAAATTCCCGCCGCTGCTGGTGGTCCTGACGGCCATCATCGGGATGCTGCTGGGCGCGCTCGGCGGCCGCATCGCCCGCCTTCAGCGCGAGCGCAACGGCGCTGCGGTGCGCGACGAGACCGCGAGCAGCGGCTGACGCGACTCCCGTCCGTGCTCGCCGCCACCGGCCTCGAGCGCACGGGGCGGCCTGGGCCCGTCCGCGGCGCCCGGGTTCGTGCTCGCCTCGGGCGCCTGCGCTCGCCTCACACGCGGGCGCTCGCCGCAGGCGCCTGCGCTCGCCTCACACGCGGGCGCGCTCGGCAGCTGCCGGGCGCGGCGAGAGCGCGAACCGCACCCCAGTGAGCTGCTCGGAGACCTCCCACAGCCGCTGCGCCGCCTCCGGGTCCCGGGCGCTGCCGTTGGCTTGGACGAGATGGGGATTCCCGCGCATCTCCTGAAAGCCGTCGGGACCGACGAACGCGCCGCCGGGGACGTCGGCGGTGGCCGCGAACAGCGTCGGCAGGGCGCCGCGGTCGGCGCTCTGCGCGTAAACGCGATTGAGCAGCACCGATCCGAGCCGCTCGATGCGAGAGGGCGTGGCGGCGAACTGCAGGTTGGTCGCCGCATATCCCGGATGCGCTGCGACGCTCACCAGGTCGGCATCCGCTGCGCGCAGGCGCCGGTCGAGCTCGAACGCGAACAGCAGGTTCGCGAGCTTCGACTGGCCGTAGGCGCGCCAGCGCTGGTATGAGCCCTCGCTCTGCAGGTCCTCGAAGCGAATCTTGCCGATCCGGTGTGCGCTGCTGCTGACCGTGACGACGCGCGCGCCCGGGGTCGCCAGCAGTGGCGCGAGCAGCAGGCCGGTGAGGGCGAAGTGGCCGAGATGGTTCGTCGCCAGCTGCAGCTCGAAGCCGTCCGCGCTCTGGCGGTATGGCGATGCCATCACGCCGGCGTTGTTGATCAACAGGTCCAAATGCTCACCCGCACGATGCTCGGCGAACTCGCGCACCGACTGAAGCGAGGCGAGGTCGAGCGCCGATACTTCGATCTGGGCCTGCGGGAGCTCGTCGCGGATCTGTTTCGCAGCGCTCTCGCCCTTGCGGGTATCGCGGCATGCCAGCACGACGCGCGCACCGGCGCGCGCGAGCTCGCGCGCCGTGACGAGGCCGATGCCGCTGTTCGCTCCGGTGACGATTGCACTGCGGGCCTGCTGGTCGGGGATGTCATCGGCTGTCCAGGGCATGGCGCTCCTTTTGAGAGGGGTCACGTGTGTAGACACGCCAGCTAGCGCGCGGCGCCTGGCTCATAGGTGCCGAAGCTCCAGAGGTTGCCCTCGGGATCGCGCGCTGCATAGAACGAGCCGTAGTCCTGGTTCTGCGGTCCGTCCACGATCTCCGCCCCGGCGGCGAGCGCTCGCTCCTGGTGGGCCTCGAGATCGTCGACCGCCACGTAGGCCCATCCCTGCCCCGCCCTGCGCTGCTCGTCGCCGGGGCGCTCGGAGCCGACCATCACGACTCCATCGCCCCAATGCAGCTCGGCATGCGCGACGCCCCCGTCCTCGCCTTCGTAGCAGACGCCCTGCCGCAGCCCGAATGCGCGCTCGAGCCACTCGATCGCGCCGCGCGCGTCCCGGTATCGCATCGAGGAATAGATCCCAGCCGCCATGCAATCACCATACTGAGGACACCTGCGCCGCCCATCGCAGCAGCCCGCGGATCAGAGCAGGCCCGGGTCCGACTCTCGCACCAGCGCCGCGACGCGATCGGAGCGCAGCGCGAACACCTCGAGGATCCGAGTCGCCCGCAACACCGGCACGAGCTGGCGGAGCTCCGTCTCGGACTGCGGTGGTGCTATTCGGGCAGCGGCAGCGGGATGCTGGCGCCGATCTGGCGCCGGTTTGGCTTTTCTCGTGTCGGCAGCACGACTTCGGCGCTGTTGACTTTGATCCCGAATGCGCCATTGCTCGCGCGGTAGTACGGCGCGTCGCTGGCCGTCAGTTCGAGCTTCGCGGTGTCTCCCGCTTCGAAGCGGTAGCCGTTGCCGTGCAGCTGGAATACGACGTTCGGGGGCGAGGGTTCGGACAGGCGGTAGTCGCCGCGCGAGACCAGCCGCTGTTCGCCGCTCGGCAACACGTCCCACAGGCGCGCGTCGAGCTGGCCGTCCTGGGCGATGGTTCCGGTCGCTTCGATGTTCGCGATCACAGTCGGCAGCCCCATCAACGTGAAGCCCTCGCTCGCCAGCGAGTAGCTCGCTGCGCCCAGCGGTTCCTGCGCTTTGGTGGTCTTACACGCGCCCGCGCTTTCCGGTTCCTCGCCGATCGCGATCGGATCGAATTCGAGTCCCAGTTTCGGTTCCCCGCCCGGGAAGATCACCGTTTGGGCCGTGTTCGAGGACAACCTGACGGCGCCTCGCTGCAGAGCCTGCCATGAGGTCGCCTTGTAGGGACCGCCGTCCGGCGCGGCGCCTTCGCCGCTCGACGGACAGGTGGTCGCGAAGGTCGTCACGCTGCCGGGCGCCGGCGCTTTGCCGCGCCCGCGCAGATGCGCCTTGAAGAAGGCTGCGGCCTGCTTGTTGAAGTACTCATCGACGGTCGGCTTGTTCGACCCGCGACTGTGGCCGACGTCGCCGAACTGGAGCGCGACGTCCGCATTCGGTTCGCTCGCGCGCAGCGAGGCGTATACGCGCAGCGACTGCAGCGGCGGGAACAGGTCGTCGTTCCAGCCCGACTCGAGCAGCATCGGCGCGGGGGTGCCGGGGAGTCCGTGGCCGCCGTGGTATGCGGCGATGCGATCGATCAGTTCCTGGTCTTCCGGTGTCTCGGGTTCGCCGGCGTTGACGAGCGCGAAGTCCTTGGTCAGATCCCATTCTGGATTGCCGCCCGGTTCCTCGTAGCGGCCGCTCGTCAGGCCGTCGGCGTAGAGGCCCGCGATGTAGCTCTGGATCGGCACCCCGATCGGCGATCCGCTCGCGCTCGAGCCGTCGGCGCCGTCGGTCGCCGGATCGTAGTCCAGGAATCGCCCGTTCGGGACCAGCGCCGAGGCGAGATCCGACCAGGGCCAGCGCGGATACGCGGCCGCGATCGACAGCGCCACGCCGTGCTGGCTCCTCCACGGGAGGAACGAGTCCTCGGGCTGCCCGTCGCAGGGATCGCCGGCGAACGTGTCATAGGCGCCGGCGCAGCGGATGCGGTCGCGCAGGTACGCGAGCTCGATGCTCTGCCCGCCGCCATATGAGATGCCGGTGACGCCGATCGCATCGGGGTCGACGATCCCTTCGTCGACCAGCAGACCCAGCAAATACTGGGTGTCACGCCCCTCATAGCGCTGGTCGGCGAGACGGATGAAGCCCTGCGCGCAGGCCCCCGTGAGTTCGCCCGCGCCGCAGGAGTGACCGAACCCGCGGGCCGTGTAGTTGATCACCGCGTAGCCGTGCTTCGCGTAGTAGACGTTGTTGTAGTCGTAGGTCTCAGAGCCGTCGCCCGTCGCCGATTCGGCCTCGAAGGAGGTCTTGCTGCCGCCCCAGCCGTGCAGCATCACGATCGTCGGGAACGGCCCGGCGCTCCTGCCCGGCGGCAGCGTCACGTCGACGTCGAGCGGAACGCCATCCCAGGAGGGGATGCGCTGCGAGGTCCCATTGCCGTGACAGAAGCGGACGCCTTCGTGGCTGGAACTGCAGGTGAGCGTGCCGAACGGCGTGGGAGCCGAGCTCGCGGAGGCACCCGTGGGCACCGCGACGAACCCTGCAAAGACCAGCATCAGCATGACGGCGCGGTGAGTCAACGACAGCTCCTCTCGGCTTGGACTGGCCGTCAGTACCCGGCCCGCCGCGATGTCAAACGTGCGGCAGCGCCCGGGGCGCGGCCGCGCCCGGGGGGTTCGCGGCTAGACGAACGCTTCGTCGGAGGAGGCGATGATGCGCAGGTGCTCGCCGACGCTCGTGATGCTCAGCAGGCGCTGCACCTGTGGCGAGCCCTGCGTGACCGCGAAGTCCTGGGCGCGATCTTGCGAAGACTCGTAGGCGGTGAGGATGCTGCGCAGGCCGGTCGAGTCGATGAACTCGAGCTCCTGCAGATCGAGCACGACCATTGGCGCATCCTTGATCTCAGGACCCTCGATCGCGCGCTGCAATGCGGGTGCGCTGGCGAGATCCAGTTCGCCGTGGAGGTGCAACACCACTCGGTCCTGACGGCGCTCGACGTCGACGCGCAGGTGATCCTCGGCGGCCACGTGCCGATGTTAGCGCACCGATTTTTCCGCCGAATGAGAGGTTTAGGTCGCTCGCAACGGGGCATTTTGTTTAGCGCCCCCGACATGAGGGCATATTGAGGTCTGGAGCTGTTCATCCTCCTCCTCTCTCCCCCGGGCGATGGTCGCGTCCCCCCGTCGACCATCGCCCCGCTATGCAGGGGCGGTGGCCACGTCCCCCCGTTGGCCACCGCCCCGCTTTCAATGGAGGTCGGGCGGCGGTGTGAGCGAGACCGCGGCCGGATCAGCGGCGGTCGACGAGGCGCAGGGTCAGCATCTCGCTGGAGCCCACGGTGGTGACGCAGTGGTCGTCGGTCAGCTTCTCGATCACGGGGCCGACGCCGTCGACAGCCGAATCGACCAGCAGGCGCTTCGCGCGCTCCTCGTCGAGTGGCCCGATCCGCAGCTCGAGCTCGCTCGGCTCGACTGCCACCGCCATGCTGACGCCGTCCCCGCCGATCGCCCGCGGCGCATGAGCGACGAGCGCGTCGGCGAGCAGCTGTGTGTCGGAGATGCGATCGGTCGAGAAGTTGGCGCGCGCAGCCAGAACGCTCAACACGCGCGGCAGCACGGTGCGCGCAAGGTCTGCCGGGGCAATCGCGAAGCTGGTGGTGCTCGCGAGTTGCGAGCTCTCGAGCGCCGGCAGCTCGGGGCTCTGATCGCCCGCAGCCGCGAGCTCGTTAGCCCCCTCGGTCGCGAACTCCATCCGCACCTCGGTTCCACTGCCGTCGGACTCCCGGAACTCGACGCGCCGAACCAGTGCCTGTATCACCGACAGCCCGATCCCAAGCGCGGTGTCCTCGCCGGTGCGGATCCGCGGCTGGATGCCTGTGCCGTGGTCGCGGACGACAACCTCGAGCGCGTCGGGCTTGCCGTGAACCTCGACCTCCAACAGGCCCTCGCGACCGCCGTAGGCGTGCAGTACGACGTTGTTGCAAGCCTCTGTGACGGCTGTGCGAACGTCGTTCAGATCGCCTCCGTCGAGCTCGATCGACTCTCCGACGCCGCTCAGCAGTTCGCGCACGAGCAGCACGTTCTCGGGCTTGTTGGAGAGAGTGAGTCGGACGTTCGGTAGCTCTGCCATCAGCGCGTCACGATGTCAAGTTGAAAAGGCGGTCCAACCGTGGATCTGGTCCCTGGAAGCCTCTGCTGCAGCGCCACTGGCTCTCGGCGCTGCTGATACTCCCACCCAACGTACCTATTGTACCTTCCCGTTTTCCTGCGTTATATGGCGCAGCTGGTCAAGCGAGCGGCGCAGCAGGCGGGAGACCTGCATCTGCGAGAGGCCCACGCGCGCCGCGATCTCGGTCTGAGTCAGGTCCTCGACGAAGCGCAGTCGCAGGATCAGGCGCTCGCGCGGCGGCACGTGCTCGAGCGCCGCGCTGATCGTGAGATCGAGCTCCACCCGCTCATAGCGCTCGTCCTCACAGCCCATCCGGTCACCGATCGACATCTCGCTGTCGCCGTCGGAGCGCGGGCAGTCGAGCGACACGGCCTCGTAGGCCTGAATCGCCTGCAGCGCCTCGATCACCTCCTCGGTCTCCAGCTCGAGGTACTCGGCGAGCTCGATCGGGGTCGGTGCCCGGCCCCGCGCGTTGGCGAGGCGCTCCTGGGCTTCGCGTACCTGCAGCGCCCGTTCCTGGGTTCCCCGCGGCATGTGCACCGACCATCCCGAGTCGCGGAAGTAGCGGCGCATCTCGCCGAGGATCGTTGGAACGGCGAACGAGGGAAACGGATGGCCTAGCTCGGGGTCGAAGCGATCGAGAGCCTTCAGCAGTCCCAGCGATGCGACCTGCACGAGGTCGTCGAGCGGCTCCGAGCGGCGGTCATAGCGTCGCGCGAGGCTTCGCGCCAGCGGCATGAAGCGGCGCACGAGCGCCTCGTGGGCGATCTCGTCTCCGTCGCGCCGCCAGCGCAGGAACAGCTGCACATCCTCGCCACTGCCGCCGCGGATCCCTACGTTCGGCCGCGCTCCCGTGCTAGCCATCCTGGTCGTCCTCCCATGCTCTCCTGCCGCCGGGACTGCTCCGAGAAGCCTCTCCCCACCTCGGTGCCCGACCCCTCCATCGTACTCTCATGGAGGCGAATTTGTGACATTTGTGCGCGCTCGAGAGCAGCCGCGTCGGGACCCCTGCTCGCCGCGACGCGGCGCTCGACGCATCGCTGCAATCCGTCGATCTTCACTCCACTCCGTGGCGCCTGTCTGTAGGGTGCCGAGCCATGGTCGCAGGGCCATCAGCCAGCCGCGGTGATAGCCATCGAGCACGACCGGCTGACGTTTTCGTGATCTTCGGCATCAGCGGCGATCTCGCAAAGGTGATGACGTTCTACTCGCTCTACCGGCTCGAGCGACGCGGGCTGTTGAGCTGCCCGATCGTTGGAGTCGCGGGCGATGACTGGACGGTCGATGATCTGCGCGAGCATGCGCGCGCGGCGATCGTCGCCTGCGGTGGGTCGATCGACGAGCAGGTGTTCGCGCGTCTGGCTGAGCGAGTCTCCTACATCTCGGGGAACTTCGGCGATGACGCGACCTACGAACGCGTGGCCAAGAGCGTCCGCGAGGCCAAATGCCCGGTCTTCTATCTCGAGATACCGCCATCGCTGTTCGGGATGGTTATCAAGGGGCTCGCGGGCGCGAAGCTGACCGTCTCCGGGCGCGTCGTGGTCGAGAAGCCGTTCGGCCACGACCTCGCCTCGGCGCGGGCGCTGAGCGAAGAACTGCACGAGTACCTCGACGAGTCCCAGCTGTTTCGGATCGATCACTTCCTCGGCAAGATGGGCCTCGCGGAGATCCTCTACCTGCGCTTTGCCAACACGCTGTTCGAGCCGGTGTGGAACCGGCATTTCGTCTCCTCGGTGCAGATCACGATGGCCGAGAGCTTCGGCGTGGCCGATCGCGGGCACTTCTACGACCCCGTCGGCGCTCTGCGCGATGTGGTCGTCAACCACCTGATGCAGGTGCTCGCGGCGGCCGCCATGGAGCCGCCTGCGGGCAGTGACCCGGTGACGCTCAAGAACGCGATCGTGTCGGCGTTCCAGGCGATGCCGGCGGCGGACCCGGCGCACTACGTGCGGGGGCAGTACGAGGGCTATCTCGACGTCGATGGTGTCGCTCCGAACTCGACCACCGAGACCTTCGCGGCTCTGCGCCTGGAGATCGACAACTGGCGCTGGTCCGGGGTGCCGTTCTTCATCCGCACGGGCAAGCAGCTGGCCGTCACGCAGACCGAGCTGCGGCTGGTGTTCAAGCATCCGCCACGGCTGGGCTTCCTCGCCGAGGGCGCGCGCCGCCCGGGGCCCAACCAGGTCGCGATCAGGCTCGATCCGAGCACCGGTGTGCGGCTGCTGCTGGAGGCCAAACGCGCGGACGGCGAAGAGCCTGAGCAGATCAGCCTCGACATGGAGTTCGCCCAGGAGGGAGGCGAGGGCGCGACGCCCTACGAGGTGCTGCTGCACGCCGCGATGATCGGCGACAGCAGCCGCTTCACGCGTCAGGACAGCGTGGAGGAGAGCTGGCGCGTGATGCAGCCGCTGCTCGATTCGCCACCGCCGGTCGATCCCTACGCGACCGGCTCTTGGGGTCCGCCCGAGGCCGACGGCCTGCTCGCCGGTTACGGCGCCTGGCGCGGTCCGTGGGTGGGCGACTGATGGCCTCCAAGCCCCCCCAGAGCGCCGCGGCGCCATCGCCGTTTCCGCCGATCGCCGACTACGCGTTCCTGTCCAACTGCCATACGGGCGCGCTGGTGGCGCCCGATGGCGCGGTCGACTGGCTGTGCGTGCCGCGCTTCGACTCTCCGAGCGTGTTCGGCACCCTGCTCGACCGCGAGGCGGGCCTGTTTCGGTTCGCGCCGTTCGGCATCAACGTGCCCACGGCCCGCGTCTATGAGCCGGGCACGAACACGCTGTTGACGACCTGGACGACCCCCACCGGCTGGGTCGCGGTGCGCGACTCGCTGACGCTCGGGCCGCGGCGCGGCGTGGATCTGGTCACGCCCCACACGCGACCACCGACCGACGAAGACGCCGAGCACATGCTGCTGCGTGTGGCGATCTGCCTCGAGGGCGAGGTCGAGCTGGAGCTCACCTGTGAACCGGTGTTCGACTACGGGCGCGTGCCGGCCGAGTGGGCGATCTCGCAGGAGGGTCACTGCGCCGATGCGCACGGCGCCGGCCTGACGCTGCGGCTGCGGACCGATATGACGGTCGGCGTCGAGGGCGATTGGGTCAGGGCGCGCCACGTGATGCGCCAGGGCGAGCAGGCGTTCTGCGCGCTGTCCTGGGCCGAGGAGCTGCGGGCTCCGCAGAACATCGACGAAGCCAACGCCAGCCTGGCGACCACGGCCTGCTACTGGCGCGAGTGGCTCGGGCGGGCGCGGATGCCCGATCATCGCTGGCGCGAGCAGATCCAGCGCTCGGCGCTGACGATCAAGGGCCTCACCTACATGCCCACCGGCGCGACCGTCGCGGCGCTGACCACCTCGCTGCCGGAGACCCCCGGCGGCGAGCGCAACTGGGACTACCGCTACACGTGGCTGCGCGACTCGACGTTCACGCTGCAGGCGTTGCACTACCTGAACCTCGACTGGGAGGCGGAGGAGTTCATGCAGTTCGTCGCCGACCTCGAGCGCGGCGAGGATGGGGCGCTGCAGATCATGTACGGCATCGACGGCCGCCGCGACCTCAGCGAGTCGACGCGCGATGACCTCTCCGGCTACGCGGGTGCGCGTCCGGTGCGGGTCGGAAACGGAGCCTTCAACCAGCGCCAGAACGACGTCTATGGGGCGGCGCTCGACTCGATCCTGCTGCACACGCGGCGCAGCGAACGGCTGCCGCGGCGGCTGTGGCCGCTCGTGCAGGCGCAGGCGCAGTGCGCCTCGAACGTCTGGCGCGAGCCCGACCAGGGCATCTGGGAGGCGCGCGGAAAGCCCCAGCACTACGTCTCCTCGAAGCTGATGTGCTGGGTCGCGATGGACCGTGCCGCAAAGCTCGCCGCGATGCGCGGCGATGACGGCCGCGAGAGCGAATGGGCTGCGACGGCCGCTGAGATCAAGGCCGATGTGCTCGCCCACGGGGTCGACAAGCGCGGGGTGCTGCGCCAGCACTACGACACCGATGCGCTCGACGCCTCGAACCTGCTCGCGCCGATCTTCGGGTTCCTGGCGCCCGAGGACGAGCGGTTGCGCGCGAGCGTGATCGCGATCGCCGAGGAGCTGACCGAGGACGGCTTCGTGCTGCGCTACCGCACCGATGAGACCGACGACGGCATGTCAGGCAAGGAGGGCAGCTTTCTGATCTGCTCGTTCTGGCTCGTCTCGGCGCTCGCGATCATCGGCGAGGAGCAGCAGGGACGCGATCTGATGGAACGGCTGCTGCGGGTCAGCTCACCGCTCGGCCTGTATGCCGAGGAGTTCGACACCAGCACCGGGCGCCACCTCGGCAATTTCCCTCAGGCCTTCTCACATCTGGCCCTGATCGAGGCGGCCGGGCGGATCATCCTCAGAGAGCGAGTGCGCGAGCTCAGCTGACCCCGGCGGCCGCGGCGTCGGCGAGGATCAGCGCACTTGCAGCCGATACGCGTCCCGCGGGTATCGAGCGATCGCCGGCCCGCAGCGCCGCGAGCGCGTTGGCCTTGTCCGCTCCGACGATCAGCCACAGCAGCATCCGCGCGCGGTCGAGCACGGGGTAGGTGAGCGTCATTCGCTGCCTGCCCTGGTAGACGCCGGTCACGGCGACGTCGCGGTCGTCGATCTCGAGCACGGGGTCGCCCGGCACGAGCGAGGCGGTGTGGCCATCGGGGCCGATGCCGAGGTGCACCAGGTCGAAGCGCTCGGGAAGCGACTCGGCATAGCGCTTCGCCGCGGCCTGCAGGTCGGAGTCCTCGACCGGCATCGCATGGACCTCGGCGCGGGCGTGCTCGGGCAGGCTCGCGCGCAGGTGGCTGAAGTTGCGGTCGGGGTCCCCCGCGGGCGCGATGCGCTCGTCGACCTGGTAGATCGCGGTGCTCGCCCACGGGACCTGCTCGGCTGCCAGGCAGGCGAACATCGCCCACGGCGTATGACCGCCGCTGACCGCGAAGTCGAACCGACCGCGGGCGGCGACCGCGGCTCGCGCCTGCTCGGCGACGAACGCTGCGCCCCGGGCGGCAACCGCCGCCGGGTCGGCGAGCTGCTCGAACGCGACGCCGCTCACGAGGCGGGCTTTTCGTCGTGGCCGCCGAAGCCCTTGCGCATCGCCGATTGCACGCGATCGGCGAACTCGTTCAGCCCGCGCGAGGCGAAGCGCGAGTACAGCGCCGTCGTCAGCACCGGCACCGGCACGCCCTCCTCAATCGCCGCGACCGAGGTCCAGCGGCCCTCGCCGGAGTCCGAGACCCGGCCGGCGAAATCTTCGAGCTTCGGCGAGGCGAGCAGCGCTTCGGCGGTCAGGTCGAGCAGCCACGAGCCGACCACGCTGCCGCGCCGCCAGACCTCGGCGACGGCGGTCGTGTCGATCTCGTAACGGTAGAACTCGGGATGCTCGAGCGGGCTCGTCTCGGCGTCGTCCTCGGCCGGACGCAGGCCGGCGTCGGCGCTGTGCAGGATGCTCAGGCCCTCGGCGTATGCGGCCATCAGCCCGTACTCGATGCCGTTGTGCACCATCTTCACGAAGTGCCCGGCGCCGTTGGGCCCGCAGCGCAAGTACCCCTGCTCGGCGCTCGAGGGCTCGCCGCTGCGCCCGGGTGTGCGCTCGGCCGCCTCGACCCCGGGCGCGATCGAGGCGAACAGCGGATCGAGCCGCCCGACGGCATCCTCCTCGCCGCCGATCATCAGGCAGTAGCCGCGGTCCAGCCCCCACACGCCGCCGCTGGTGCCGCAGTCGATGTGATGGATGCCTTTGCCGTGCAGTTCGGCGGCGTGGCGAATGTCGTCGTGGTAGTGGGTGTTGCCGCCGTCGATGATCGTGTCGCCCGGCTCCATCGCCTCACCGAGTTCGCGGATCGTCGTGTCGGTGAGCTTGCCCGCGGGCACCATCACCCATGCCGCGCGCGGCTTCTCGAGCTTGGACACGAACTCCTGCAGCGAGGATGCGCCGACGCCCCCCTCGGCGGCGAGCTGCTGGACGGCGTCCTGGTTGACGTCGTAGCCGACGCAGCGGTGGCCGTCGCGCATCAGCCGCCGCACGATGTTGGCGCCCATCCGACCGAGCCCCACCATTCCAAGCTGCATCGGTGTCTTCGTCGCCATTCGTCGGCTCCTCTCGTTCTTTTCAGTTTTCGCTGCCGCTACCTTGTCGTATCGGTGCACATGCACGTCGATCCGCTCGCCACGCCAGCGCGCCTCACCGCGCTCGCGCCGGCGACGCTCGCGCAGGCAGCATGCCACCGTCGCGCCGATCGTGTCGGGGCGCGGCTGTGACCGCCGAGAGGCCGTTCTCGGGGGACCCGCAGGCGAGCGCGGCGGCGATGCTCGAGCGCCGATGATCCGCCTGCTGCTGGCCGATGTCGACGGCACGCTCGTGACCCCCGAGAAGACCCTCACCGAGGCAGCGATCGCGGCGGTGCGCAAGCTGCACGACGCGGACGTGATGTTCGCGATCACCAGCGGACGCCCGCCGAGGGGCATGTCGATGCTGATCGAGCCGCTCGACCTGCGCACGCCGATCGCGGCCTTCAACGGCGGCCTGATCGTCGATCGCGAGATGAAGACGATCGAGCAGCACACGCTGCCCGAGGAGCTGGTCGCGCCCGTGATCGCGCTGCTCGAGTCCTTCTCGCTGGACGTATGGCTCTACCAGGGCGCCGAGTGGTTCGTGCGCGACCCCCAGGCGCCGCACGTCGACCGCGAGGCGAGCACGGTTCAGTTCCAGCCGACCGTCCGCTCCGACTACGAGGGCTTCGTGCAGGCGATCGCGAAGATCGTCGGCGTCAGCGACGATCACGACGAGATCGGGCGTGCCTCGAGCGCGGTTGAAGATCGTTTCGGCGCGAAGGTCTCGTCCGCGCTGTCTCAGCCCTACTACCTCGATGTGACCCACCCGGATGCGAACAAGGGCAGCGTCGCCAAGTTCCTGTCCGAGCGCTACCGCATACCCGGCGAGCAGATCGCGACGATCGGCGACATGCCCAACGACGTGCTGATGTTCGCCCATTCGGGCCTCAGCATCGCGATGGGTAACGCCAGCCGCGAGGTCCAGCGCGCCGCCCGGCGGGTGACCGACTCAAACGAGCAGGAGGGCTTCGCACACGCGGTCGAGCGCTTCATCCTCGGCTGATCGAGGGCGAGCGAGCTGGCGCATAGCCGGCCGGAGCCTCGACGCGGACCGGCTCGGGCGTGAGGCCTCGGTCGCGCTGGCCAGGGCTGGCAGCGGCCGTTGCGGAGGCGGCCGGGTACATGTAGTCGCGCGTCATCGGCAGCGAGTCGCTCAGCCCCTTCGTCCACAGCACCTGCGCGAGGTCCAGCCCGCCGTAGGCGAAGCCCGCGTAGGCGCCGCGCAGATACAGCCGCCACATTCGCACGAAGCGCTCGTCATACATCTCGCGCACCTGTGCGGCCGAGGCCTCGAAGCGCTGCCACCACTCGTGCAGGGTCCGCGCATAGTGCCGGCGCAGGCTCTCGTAGTCGACCGCATGGAAGTCGCGCTCGGCGAGCAGGCCGATGACGCCCTGCAACGTCGGCAGACGCCCGCCGGGGAAGATGTGGCGATCGGTCCAGGCGTTCGTCGGGCGATCGCGCTGCTGCGTGATCGTGTGCAGCAGCGAGATCCCCCCGGGCGCGAGCGCACGCGCGACCGCATCCATGTAGGCGCCGTGGTTGCCCTCGCCGACGTGCTCGTACATCCCGACCGAGACCACGCGGTCGTACTGCCGCGCGCCGGCGAGGTCGGCGTAGTGGCGCAGCTCGACGCTCGCCATCCCCGCGAGGCCTTCGCTCGCGATCCGCCGCCGCGAGTGCTCGAACTGCTCGCGGCTGAGCGTGATCCCGTGAGCGCGCACACCGTGATCGCGCGCCGCGCTGCGCACCAGCTCGCCCCAGCCGGAGCCGATGTCGAGCAGCGTCATGCCGGGCTCGAGGTCGAGCTTGCGCAGGATGTGCGCCACCTTCTGGCGCTGCGCGGTCTCGAGCGAGTCCTGGGGATCGCGAAAGTAGGCGCACGAGTACGTCAGCGAGCGGTCCAGCCAGAGCTCGTAGAAGTCGTTGCCGAGGTCGTAGTGGTGGCGGACGTTCGCCACCTGGCGCGACTTCGAGTCCTGTACGTGCTCGCGGCTGCGGCGCAGGCCTTGCAGCCCTTGATAGAGGTGCTGGGTCCAGGGAGCCATCGCCGCGCTGTCGCGGTTGGCCTCCGCGAGCGCCAGCAGATCGGCGATGTCGCCGTCGACCTCGATCTCGCCGTCCATGTAGCCCTCGCCGAAGCCGAGATGGACATCGCGACAGATCGCCCACACGGGCGCGGGCGAGCGCAGCCGCAGGGACACCCACGATTCATCTCCGAAGCGCTCGCTGCGACCATCCCAATAGGTCACGGTCAGCCCGCCGGCCCGGAGCCGGGAGAAGATGGCTCGACAGATCCGCTTCTCTAGCACGTGCTGCCATCAGAATTAGCACAAGATCGCCGCGGTGCAAGCCCAGGCGATCGCTTGGCTCAGCGCAGCGAGCGGTAGCGGCGAATCAGCGCGTTGGTGGAGCTGTCGTGGTTCAGCTCGGGCTCGCGCTCGCTCTGCAGCTCGGGGATCATCTGCTTGGCGAGCACCTTGCCGAGCTCCACCCCCCACTGGTCGAAGGAGTCGATCGACCAGATCGTGCCCTGGGTGAACACGCTGTGCTCATACAGCGCCACCAGCGTTCCGAGCGTGTGCGGGGTGAGCCGCTCGGCGAGGATCACGTTGGTCGGGCGGTTGCCCTCCATCACGCGGTGGGGGACGACCTGCTCCGGGGTTCCCTCGGCGCGCACCTCCGCCTCGGTCTTGCCGAACGCGAGCGCCTGCGCCTGGGCGAACACGTTCGACATCAGGATGTCGTGGTGATCGCCGAGCGGGTTGAGCGCCTTGCCGAAGCCGATCAGATCGACGGGGATCAGCTTGGTGCCCTGGTGGATCAGCTGGTAGAAGCTGTGCTGGCCGTTGGTCCCGGGCTCGCCCCAGTAGATCGCTCCCGTCTGGTAGTCGACCGGCGCGCCCTCGAGCGTCACATGCTTGCCGTTGGACTCCATCGTCAGCTGCTGCAGGTAGGCGGGAAAGCGCTTCAGGTACTGCTCGTAGGGCATCACGCCGGCCGTCTGGGCGTCGAAGAACTCGCCGTACCACACCGCCAGCAGTCCCATCAGCGCGGGTAGGTTGCGCTGCAGGGGAGCGCTTCGGAAGTGCTCGTCGATCGCGTGAAAGCCCGCCAGCAGCTCCTCGAAGCGCCCTGGGCCGATCGCGAGCATCGTCGAGAGGCCGATCGCCGAGTCCATCGAGTAGCGCCCGCCGACCCAGTCCCAGAACCCGAACATGTTCTCGGTGTCGATGCCGAACTCGCGCACCCCGTCGGCGTTGGTCGAGACCGCCACGAAGTGGCGCGCGATCGCGTCCTCCTCGCCGAGCGCGGCGAGCGCCCACTCGCGTGCGGAGTGCGCGTTGGTCATCGTCTCGAGCGTCGTGAAGGTCTTCGAGGAGACGATGAACAGCGTCTCGGCGGCGTCGAGGTCGCGCGTGGCCTCGACGAAGTCGGTGGAGTCGACGTTCGAGACGAAGCGGAACGTCATCTCCCTGCGGCTGTAGTGTCGCAGCGCCTCGTAGGCCATCACCGGCCCGAGGTCCGAGCCGCCGATGCCGATGTTGATCACGTTGCGGATCGCCTTGCCGGTGTGGCCCTTCCACTCACCCGAGCGCACGCGCTCGCAGAACGATGCCATCCGGCCCAGCACGGCGTGCACCTCCGCCACGACGTCGACGCCGTCGACGATCAGCGAGGCGCTCTTGGGCATCCGCAGCGCGACGTGCAGCACCGAGCGGTTCTCTGAGACGTTGATGCGCTCGCCCGCGAACATCGCGTCGATGTGCTCGCGCAGGCGCGACTGCTCGGCGAGGGCCAGCAGCAGCTCGAGCGTCTCATCGGTGACGCGATTCTTGGAGTAGTCGAGATACAGCCCCGGCCCCTCCGCGGTCAAGCGCTCTCCACGCTGCGGGTCGGCGGCGAACAGCTCACGCAGGTGCTCGCCGGCAATCGCTTCGTGGTGCGCGGCGAGCGCCGCCCAGGCGGGACGTAGTCGCAGCGGAGCGGTGCCCGGCGGCGAGGTCACGCGGGCAGTCTATTGGCGCATGCACCGGCGACGGTGCCAGCTACGCTGGGGCCGATGGCCGAGCCGCCGATCACGAGCGTGCGCGAGATCATCGCGCGGCGCACGGGCGAGGAGCTGGAGCTCAACGACCGCTATCTGAACCCGCAGATGGGGCGGATCGTGCGCACGCTCGGCTTCGACAAGGTCTGGGTCGCGGGCGACGGCGCCGATCTGATCGACGCCGAGGGCCAGCGCTACCTGGACCTGTTCGGCGGCTACGGCGTGTTCGCGATCGGCCGCAACCACCCGGCCGCGATCGCGGCGATCGAGCAGGTGATGCAGGCTCGCACCGGCAACCTGCCCCAGCTCGGGGTGACGTTGCTGAGCGGTGTCCTGGCCGAGCAGCTGTTGGCGCGCGCGCCGCAGAGCGTCGGCGCGATGGTGCCCGCGAACACCGGCACCGAGGCGGTCGAGGCGGCGATCAAGATCGCGCGCGCCGCCACCGGTCGGCCGCGCATCCTGTATGCCGAGCATGCCTTCCACGGGCTCACTCTGGGAGCGCTGTCGCTCAACGGCAACGCCGAGTTCCGCGAGGGCTTTGGACCGCTGCTGGCGGACTGCGAGCCGCTGCCATGGGGGGACCTCGACGCGCTCGAGCGCGCGCTCGGGGCCGAGGACGCGGCGGCGCTCGTGCTCGAGCCTGTCCAGGGCAAGGGCGTCAACCTGCCGCCGGCGGGCTATCTGCAGGGCGCGCAGGCGCTCTGTCGGCGGGCGGGCACGCTGTTCGTCTGCGATGAGGTCCAGACCGGCATCGGGCGCACCGGCAGGTTCCTCGCCGGCGAGCATTGGGAGGTGCAGCCGGACATCATCTGCCTCGCGAAGGCGCTCTCGGGCGGGTTCGTGCCGATCGGCGCCGTGCTCGTCTCGCGCGAGGCATTCGCGAAGGTCTTCGACGGGATGGAGCGGGCGGTCCGCCACGGATCGACCTTCGGCGGCAACGACCTGGCGGCGGCCGCGGCGCTGGCGACCCTGCAGGTGCTCGACGAGGAGGGCTTGGTTGAGCACGCGCGGAAGATGGGGGAGCTGCTGCTGGAGCTGACCAGGCCGCTGGTCGAGCGCTACGAGGTCGTCACCGACGTGCGCGGCCTGGGGCTGATGTGGGCGATCGAATTCGGTCCCCCCGCGGGGCGCGCGAGCCGGGGGCTGTGGAACGCCGTCGAGCGTCGCCAGGCGGGGCTTTTCGCGCAGCTCGTCACCGTGCCGCTGTTTCAGCGCCATCGGATCTTCTGCCAGGTCGCCGGACACCGGATGAACACGATCAAGGCGCTGCCCGCGCTGGTGATCGCCGAGCAGGAGATCCGCCGCTTCGCCGCCGCCCTGGAGGAAGTCGTCGCAGAGGCCGAGCGCTATCCCTCGGCGCTGATGCGCCTCGGTCTGCAGATGGCGCCCCGCGCGCGGCGGGCCGCTACTTCGCGGCGGTGAAGACGTCGGGTCCGAAGATCGCGGGCGCCGAGGCCGCGTCGGCGAGCGGGGGCAGGCCGAGCAGCGTCTCCCAGCTGGCGAGCGAGGAGTAGTGGTTGTACGGGGTCGTGCTCGACGGTGCCCGGCTTGATGAACGGGGAGAGCAGCACTGCGCCGACCGCCCGCCACCGGGCCCGCTGATGCCGGGCAGCGGCGAGTCCGGGACCGGGCATCTCTTCGCAGCACGCGGAGGAGTCCGATTCGGCACCGTCGGACTCGTCGAAGGTGATCTCGAGCAGGCCGCTCTTCTGGCGAACGCGGGCGAGCTCGTGATCTTCGGGACCCACGTTTCCAGGAAGCCGTCGATGTCGGCCAGCGCCGAGGCGCCGCTCGGCTGGTTGGTGCACGGGATAGTCGTGGCCGTCGTCGCAGAGGTTGGGCGTGATGAACGAGAAGGTCGGCGTCTTTCCGGCCGCCGCGAGATCGGTCGCGAGCCCCGTCTCGCTGCTTCAGCGCCGCCGCCGGCATCGCGCCCGCCGGCGTCCCGAGCGCGACCACGTGCTGCGTCGCAGTAGGCCTGGTCGTCGATCACCGAGTGGAAGTAGACGAACGGGTCGTGACGGGT
The DNA here is from genome assembly GCA_963706765.1 of uncultured Solirubrobacterales bacterium. Taxonomy (GTDB): domain Bacteria; phylum Actinomycetota; class Thermoleophilia; order Solirubrobacterales; family Solirubrobacteraceae; genus Palsa-744. The sequence continues at coordinate 2,626,552 of OY970168.1, forward strand.
CGCGTAGCCGTCGCCGGCCTCCGCTTTCTGGGTTTCGTCGACGCCGTTCAGCGCCGGGTGCCCGCAGGCTGCTGCCTCGCGGTTGGGGTCGTTGCCCATGTCCTGCCTCGTAGGCCTTCCACTTGCGCCTGGCGCCGAGAGCTGGGTGCCGATGTTCTCGATCGCCGCGGGATACACGCAGCCGATGCCTTCCTCGACGCCGTCGGGCAGCGTGCTGGCGCCGAGGAAGTCGCTGAAGAGCTGGCAGTCGGCCTGGTTGTCCGGGTTCGGCGGCTGGCCCGAGACGAGCGCGATGTAGTTGTCGTTGCTCTCGTGTCCGGTGGCGTAGTAGTCCTCGAGCAGCGCGCCCTGCGCGGGCAGCGTCTGCGCCAGGTAGGGGTCGGCTTCGGGGTCCCCGAACGTGCTTTCGTAGTCCTCGTTCTCGAGCACGATCACGAACACGTGGCGCAGCTTCGGCGGCTTGTAGGGACGGGCTGCCAGCGCGGCGGGCGCGTTGCCGATGATCATCGGCGCGAGCAGCGCGATCGCAGCGGCGGCGCCCGCAGCGAGCGGTTCGTGGCGGCGGCCCAGGCTCACGTCCGCCTCAGGCGCCGGTCGCGGCTTCGCTCGGCGGCGGCGGCTCGACGATCGTGCTCGGCGGCTCCAGGAACGCGGCCTGGCCGGGGTCGAGGAAGTCCGCCACCGTCCTGGCGTTGGCATCGCGGTAGGTGAGCGAGGGCAGGTTCCACTTCGCCTCGATCGTCGCCAGCACCGAGGTGTGGTCGTGCACGTGTCGGTGACCGCATTCGGCTTGGAGTACGGCGAGGCGACGATCGCCGGGCACGCGGGGCCCGTAGATGTCATAGCCGCCGGGGATGTCTTCAGGTCCGAGCTCGGGCGCGATCGAGTCCGGCGCGATCGCCGCCGGCGGTGGCACGTGGTCGTAGTAGCCGCCGTGCTCGTCATAGGTGTAGATCAGCAGCGTGCGCGGCCACGACGGGCGACTGCAGGACGGCCTTGACCACCGAGTAGGCCCAGTACTCGCCGTAGGACATGTCCTGGGGCGCCTCCTCGTCGCCGCCGGTCGTTTCGAGCTTGGCGCCGATCGCTTCGAGCCCCGGCACCGTCGTCAGCGGGGCGCCGACGTCGGACAGGACGCCGAACTCGGGATCGACGAAGCTCACCGCCGGCAGCGTCCCGGCCGCGCAGTCGATGTAGAACTGCGCGATCGACGCCAGATTGGTCGGGTATTTCTCGATGATCGAGGGGATGATCCCCGTCTGCGGGAAGGTCGGTGAAGTAGTTGCGCCAGCTGATTTCGTAGGCGTGCAGCCGATCGAAGATCGTGCCGTTCGGCGGCGGTGGGTCTTTCAGGCTTTCGTCGTCGGTGGCGATGTTACCGTAGGCGGTGCCCGCCATCAGGAAGCGGCGGTTGGGGTAGGTCTGGCACGGCGCCGAGCAGAACCAGCGGTTTGCGAGCGTGAAGGTGCGGGCGAACGAGTACGCGAACGGCAGCACGTCCTCGGTCCAGTAGCCCATCGGCTGTTCAGAGCTGACCGACCGTACGAAGCCGTCCATTTTGCCGCCGTCGATCTGTTCGTGGGTCGCGTTCCAGGCCTGGCTCACATGCGAGGCCTGGGCGGTGGTGGGGATCACGAACGAGCGCACGTTCCCGCTCGGGCCAGGGTTGTAGTTGCGTGCCACCCCGGCGCCGTTGAAGCGCAGGCCGTGGGCCTTCGGCTGCCCCGAGCGCGAGAGCGCGCCGAGCAGGTTGTCGAAGGAGTGGTTCTCCATCATCACCACCACTAGGTGGTCGAAGGGCAGCGCTTCGGTGGGAGTCCCCGCGGGTCGCTTGGGGTTCGGAAGGCTGTCTGGTGGGCGAATCGTCCTGCCCGCCGCCAATGCCGCCCGCCAGATCCCGCCGCTGCTCGAGATGCCGGCGGCGGCGGCGCCGACCGAGCCGCTGTAGCGCAGGAACCTGCGCCTCGTAAGCCTGTCTTTGCCGTTGGAGTGGGAGGGATCGGACATCGCTGCGCCTCACGCGAGCCGCCCATGGCTCGCGATCGCGATCATCCATACCCGGATTGCCCGAAACGTGAACATCATGTGAGCCCGCCCAGGCCGGCTACCCTTCCCGGCCGTGGCCCTGATACCCCGAGAGGACATCCGCAACGTGGCGATAATCGCGCACGTCGACCATGGCAAGACGACGCTGGTCGACGCGATGCTGTGGCAGTCGGGCGCCTTCAGGGTCGGTCAGGAGGTCGCGAGCAGGGTGCTCGACTCGATGGACCTCGAGCGCGAGAAGGGCATCACGATCCTCTCCAAGAACACCTCGCTGCACTACGCCGGGGTCAAGCTGAACATCGTCGACACGCCGGGCCACGCTGACTTCGGCGGCGAGGTCGAGCGGGGGCTGACGATGGTCGATGGGGTGCTGCTGCTCGTGGATGCATCCGAGGGGCCGCTGCCGCAGACGCGATTCGTGCTGCGCAAGGCGCTGGAGGCGCGGTTGCCGGTGATCCTCGTGATCAACAAGGTGGACCGGCCGGACGCGCGCGTCGCGGAGGTCGTCGATGAGGTGTACGAGCTGTTCCTCGATCTCGACGCCGACGAGAGCCAGATCGACTTCCCGATCGTCTACTGCAACGCCAAGGCCGGGCGCTCATCGCTGCAGTACGACCCCGAGGTGCAGCTACCCGAGGACGCGAACCTCGCGCCGTTGCTCGATCTGCTGCTCGAGCGGATCCCGCCGCCGATGCACGACCCCGAGCACCCGCTGCAGGCGCTCGTGACGAATCTCGACGCGTCCCCCTATGTCGGGCGGTTGGCGATCTGCCGCGTGCGCAACGGCGAGATCCGCAAGGGACAGCAGCTCGCCTGGTGCCGCGCCGACGGCACGATTCAGCGCGCGCAGGTGGCTGAGCTGTACGTCACCGAGGCGCTCGAACGTGTCGACGCCGAACGAGCGGGGGCGGGGGAGATCGTCGCGGTCGCCGGGATCGCGGAGGTCACGATCGGCGAGACGCTCGCCGACCCTGAGCGTCCGCGCCCGCTGCCGGTGATCACGGTCGACGAACCGGCGATGTCGATCACGATCGGCGTCAACACCTCGCCGCTGGCGGGCACCGAGGGCGAGAAGCTGACCGCGCGCCAGATCCAGTCGCGCCTCGACCAGGAGCTCGTCGGCAACGTCTCGCTGCGCGTCGGCGACACCGAGCGCCCGGACACCTGGGAGGTGCAGGGTCGCGGCGAGCTGCAGCTCGCGGTGCTCGTGGAGATGATGCGCAGGGAGGGCTTCGAGCTGACCGTCGGGCAGCCGCGGGTGCTCGAACGCGAGATCGACGGCAAGCGCTGCGAGCCCGTCGAGCGCCTGTCTGTGGACGTGCCCGAGGACCACGTCGGCTCGGTGACCCAGCTGCTGGCGGCGCGCAAGGGCCGCATGGAACACCTGACCAACCACGGCACGGGGTGGGTGCGGATGGACTACCTCGTGCCCGCGCGAGGTCTGATCGGGTTCAGGACCGAGTTCCTGACCGAGACACGCGGGACCGGGACGATGCACCACGTGTTCGAGGCCTGGGAGCCGTGGGCGGGAGAGCTGTCGATGCGCACCAGCGGCGCGCTGGTAGCCGACCGGCGCGGCAGCACCGCGACCTACTCGCTGATGAGCCTGCAGGAGCGCGGCATCCTGTTCGTGGGCCCGGGCGAGGACGTCTATGAAGGGATGATCATCGGCGAGAGCTCGCGCGCCGGCGACCTCGACGTCAATCCCTGCAAGGAGAAGCACCTCACGAACATGCGCTCCTCGACCGCCGATGTGCTCGTGCGCCTGGACACGCAGCGGCGGCTGACGCTCGATCAGGCGCTCGAGTTCGTGCGCGAGGACGAGCAGGTCGAGGTGACGCCGCAGTCGGTGCGCCCGCGCAAGATGGTGCTGAGCAAGATCGATCGCAACAAGGCGCTCAAACTCGCACGTAAGTAGCGAGCACCCGCCGCCGCGCGCAGTGGGGTACGCGCGCGCCGTTCATACGCTACCCTGCCGCGGATGATTCGCAGCGACCATCCAGAGTTGCGCCGGCCTGCAGTGCCGTCGGCCGGCCTGTCACGTCCGCCCGCCCGTGCCGGTGAGCGACGCGGGGGTGGCCCCGCGGGGACCCTCGCGCGCGCGCTTGCGATCGCGCTGCTCGCGTTCGTGTGCATCGCCGCTCCGGCCACGGCGAGCAAGCTGGAAAAGGAGAGCGTCAGCACCTTCGAAGGCCAGCTCAACGGGCACCAGGTTCACGTCGTCTCGCTGCACAGCTCGGCCAGCACCTTCCACATCGCGCTCGTCGACGGGCGCAAACTCGTGGTCTCCTACTCGGACTCCGAAAAACAGCGCCTGCTGGAAGAGATCAAGGCGAAGGGCATCACGGTCAAAGTCGCCAAAACCTCCGCGCCCTCGCACAAACTGCGCTACATCGTCGGCGCGATCGTGATCGTCGTGATCGTCCTGGTGGTCGTGGCGCTGCTGTACACGCGTAGGCGCAGGCTGCGTGAAGAAGAAGGCGGCGGCGCGCCCGCGGCCGGCGCTCGCTAGCCCCACGCGAAGCTCCTCTGCCGCCGCAGTCGCCGATAGCTCGAGCGGCCGGAACCGTGCGTCATGCGTCGCGCTTCGCGCCCCCAATGCGCGCTCGCCGGATCGCCGCGCCCGGACGCGCGTGTCAGGGTCTCAGTCGAGATTGAGACTCAGTCTTATGATACTTTTGGCCACGAGTGATGAGCGCCGCGACCCGAGCGATGAGCGCCGCGAACGCGTCGGAGCCTGCGCTCGAGCTGCGCGGGGCAAGCGTGCGGCTGGGGGGGCGCACGATCTGGAGCGATGTCAACGTGAGCATGCGCGGGGGCGAGTTCGTTGCCCTGCTGGGCGCGAACGGCTCGGGGAAGTCGACTCTGCTGAAGGTCCTGCTCGGCCTGTTGCGTCCGGCCGCGGGCAGCGTGTCGGTGCTGGGAGCGCCCGCCGGGGCGAGCAATGCCCGCGTGGGGTATGTGCCGCAGCGCCAGACCTTCGACGTCGGTGCACGGCTACGCGGCTCGGACATCGTGCGGCTCGGCTGCGATGGCGACCGCTGGGGAGTGCCGCTGCCGGTGCCGCGCCGCAGCCGCGCCGGCCGCCGCCGGCTGGCGGAGCGCGAGCAGGTCGCGCATGCGATCGAGCTGGTGGGGGCGAACGCCTACGCCAAGCGCCCGATCGGCGAGCTCTCCGGCGGCGAGCAGCAGCGGCTGCTGATCGCCCAGGCGCTCGTGCACGGCCCGCAGCTGCTGCTGCTCGACGAGCCGCTCGACAGCCTCGACCTGCCGACCCAGGCGGCGGTGGCCGCGATCGTGGCGCAGGTGTGCAGGCGCGCACGTGTCGGAGTGCTGCTGGTGGCACACGACGTCAACCCGCTGCTGCCGTATCTCGACCGGGTGATCTACCTCGCCGGCGGTACTGCGGTTCAGGGGACCGTCGCGGAGGTGATCGACGGCGCAACGCTGAGCCGCCTCTACGGGGTCCCCGTCGAGGTGCTCAGGGCCAGCGACGGGCGTCTCGTGGTCGTGGGCCAGCCCGATGCGCCCGCACACCATCACGACCGCCACGCCGAGACATAGGAATGCAGGGAGAACCGACGCTCAGCTGGAACCCCGCGCACGACCTCGGCGAGCTGTTCGAATTTCACTTCATGGTCAACGCGCTGCTCGCCGGCACGGTCGTCGCGATGATGGCGGGAGCGCTCGGCTGGTTCGTCGTGTTGCGCCGCGAGGTGTTCGCCGGCCACACGCTCGCGATGATGGCCTTTCCGGGCGCGGCCGGCGCGACGCTGATCGGGGCGCCGGCCGTTTGGGGCTACTTCGCCTTCTGTGGCGCCGGTGCGCTCGCGATCGGCGCCGCCACCGGTGGGCGCGGACGCTCGTGGAGTGAGCAGTCGGCGAGCGTGGGGGCCGTGCAGGCGCTCGCGCTCGCGCTCGGGTTTCTGTTCGTCAGCCTCTACGGCGGAGTGCTCAACAACCTCGAGAGCCTCCTGTTCGGCACCTTCCTCGGAGTCTCCGACGCGGAGGTGCTGACGCTAGCCGCGATCGCTGCTGCCACGCTCGTGGTGCTGCTCGCATTCGGGCGCCGGCTGCTGCTGGCGAGCGTCGACCCGGAGCTCGCCCAGGCGCGCGGCGTCGGCCCGCGCGGGGTCTCGCTCGCGTTCCTGGGTCTGCTCGCCCTAGTGGTGGCCGCGACCAGCCAGATCACCGGTGTGCTGCTCGTCTTCGCCTTGCTGGTCGCGCCCGCAGCGAGCGCGCAGGCGATCAGCTCGCGCCCCGCCCCGAGCCTCGCCCTGACGCTCGCGCTGTCGCTGGCGATCGTCTGGGGTGGGCTGGGGCTCGCGTACTTCTCCGAATACCCCGCCGGCTTCTTCATCGCGACGATCGCGTTCGCGCTGTACGCGCTCGCGCGTGCCTGCGCATGGGCGCGCGAGCGGGCGGGACGCGGGGCCGGCCGCGCGCCCGAGGAGCCGGCGCCGCCGGGTGGGGATCGCGCGAGCGCGCAGCCGCAGGCGCGAGGAGTCATAGCCTGAGATGCTGGGCGCGCCGTTCATGCGGAACGCGCTCCTGGCGGGCACGTTCGTCGCGCTCGCATGCGGCGTCAGCGGCTGGTTCGTCGTGTTGCGCGCGCAGGTCTTCGCGGGCGATGCGCTCAGCCATGTGGCGTTCCCGGGCGCGCTCGCGGCCGCGGCGGCGGGAATCGACGAGCGCGTCGGGCTGTTCGCCGCGACACTGCTGGTGGGTGCGCTGATCGGCGTGCTCGGCCTGCGCTCGCGCGGTGGCGCGAGCGGCCCAGCGCAGGACACGGCGATCGGGGTGACCTTCACGTTCGTCCTCGGGCTGGGCGTGTTCTTCCTGGCGCTCGCGAGCATGGGCAGCGCGGGCAGTGCCGGGCTCGCGGCTGCGCACACGCTGTTCGGCTCGATATTCGGTCTCGACGCCGGCGAAGCGCGACTGAGCGCTGTGATCGGCGCGGCTGTGTGCCTGTGCACGCTCGCGATCGCGCGCCCGCTGCTGCTGGTCTCGATCGCACCCGACATCGCGGCGATCCGAGGTGTGCGCGCGGCGGCGCTGGGCGTCGGCTTCGCTGTGCTGCTCGGAGCGGTCGCCGCCGAGGCCACGCAGGCGGTCGGGGCGCTGCTGTTGCTCGCCCTGCTGACGGGACCGGCTGCCGCGGCCCAGCGCCTGACCGCGAGCCCGTTCGCCGGCATCGCGCTCGCGGCGACGCTTGGCGTTGGCGCGATGTGGGGTGGCCTGGCGCTCGCGTTCGCCGTGCCATCGCTGCCGCCGAGCACCGCGATCGTTGCGCTCGCGGTGGGCGTCTACGCGCTGGCCGCGATCGTGGGGCGCGCGACTACCATCCGGATATGAGCGATCGCCTGACAGTCACCGGGCACGCTGGCCCCAGCTGGAGCGAGCGCGCCGAGGCACAGCTGGCCGCCGCGGGGCACAAGCGTGGCGGCGCCAGGCGTGCGCTGCTCGAGCTGCTCGGCGGTCAGGAGTGCGCGCTCACCGCTGTCGAGATCGAGGAGCGACTGCGCGCCGGCAAGCAAAGCCGCAGCGTCAGCCGGGCGAGCGTGTACAGGATTCTCGACGAGCTCGAGCGGCTCGGCCTCGTCCAGCGCGTCGAGACGGGCCAGGCGATGGTGCGCTACGAGCGCGTGTGCGAGCGCGACGAGCACCACCACCATCTGGTCTGCGACGAGTGCGGCGTGGTGATGCCGTTCTCCGACGCTGCGCTCGAGCAGGCGATCAGCAGGCTCAGCGAGCGGGTCCCGCTGACGGTGTCAGAGCACGAGATCGTGCTCCATGGCTCATGCCGGGACTGCGCTGCCTGAGCGGTGGCGCGCCCCACAGGTAGGACAGCACGCAGACCAGGCAGAACACCGCCACGACCAGCAGCACGGGTCCCGAGTCCTCGGCCAGCGCGCCGATCACACCGGCGGTGAGCCCGCCCGCCAGCGCCGCCTGCCAGCCAGGATCGCCGGCCACGGGCGCCAGCAGGCGGGCACGCTCGCGCACTCCCAGCACTCCCGCGAGCAGCGACAGCGCGGTCGCGACGGGCATCGCGTGGTTGCGCAGCTCATCCCACGCCGCTTTGTAGCGGCGCACGAGCACGTCGCGCAGGTCTGCCGCGGAGCGTGCGTGCAGGATGCTGCCCGTGTAGTGCCCGCTGCCGTGAGCCGTCGCGAGGTCGAGCCCGGCGAGGACGACGAGGCCCACGACCGGCGCCGTCAGCACGATCAGCACGCGCCGGCGCGTTATTGCCCCCGGCAGCAGCATCACGGCCGCGACGGCGGTGCCTGCGCTCACCAGCACGACCCCGCCAACTCCCGCGCCGAGTCGCGCCGAGCCCTCGAACGCCGCCAGCGCGATGCCTGCGAGAGCCATCGTCATCGCCGCGCGGCGGCTGCGCCGCGCCGGATGCAGCGCAGCAGCGACGGCCGCGAACACGAGCACCGCCATCCCCGACTTCAGCTCGTTGCCGAAGCCATAGAACCTCGCTCCGAGGGCCGGGGCGGGGCCCAGCAGCGAGCGGATCAGCAGCTGCGTGCCGGCGAGCGCGTCCACACCCAGCGCGAGCACGGCGGCGATCGCCGGCGCCAGCGGCGCTCGCGGCCACGGCAGCGCGAGGTCGCTGAGGGCTCCCAGCGCCATGCAGCAGAGCGCGACCGTCGCATACTCGATCGCCGCGCTGGGATGCAGCGCCGCGGGGACCAACACGACCACGGGCGCCCACAGGACGCCGAGCCCGCCGATGCGCATCGCCCAGGCCGGCGCCGCGGCGGCGCGCGACGCTCGGGCCTCGGACCGATCCGACGGGCGCACGCGCGCCAGTCGTGAGCAGGCGGCGGCCCAGGTCGCGGCCGCGAGCAGCAGCAGCGCCCAGGCGCTCAGCAGCCAGCCGAGAGCGCTCAGCCGTCGTGCGCCAAGCACCTGCAGGCGGTCCATCAGCGCTCGCAGCGCCGACCCGTCCAGGCTGCTGTCGGTTTCGATCGGGCGCCCGCGCATGTCCGCGGGGACTCCCAGGCCGAGGTGGCCGAGGATCGTAGGCGCGATGTCGAACGACGCCACCAGCCCGCGCTCCTCGGTGGTCTGCGAGGTCAGATCACGCTGCGCGCTCGACCCTGCGCCCCCGCGCGCGCCGGCACCCCGAAGCGGTCCGCCCGCCCGCAGACCGGCTGCGCCCAGCCACAGCAGTTCGTGATGTGGAGCGCTGCTCGCCTGCTGCAGCACGAGCAGCAGCTGCGTGGGCGCCCGTGCGGCGGCGAGCGCGCGCAGATCCTCGTAGCCCGCGCGTCCGGCCGGTAGCTCGGCGACCACGAACCGGCGCCGGGAGCCAAGCGTCTCGATGCGGGCGAGCAATGTCGATGCGGAGCCGAGCGAGACGGCCGATACGCGCCCCGCGCGGTTGGCCGCCGCGATCGCATCGATGCCGGCGCCGCCCGTGACTCCTGCATATGCGCCCGCGCCCGGCACCTGCGCGGCGAGCAGTCCCGGACGCAGCAGCTGCGGTGCGGCCTGGGCCCTGGCTCGCGCGGCGGGCCAGCCGGCGATCAGCCCTTCGGCGCGGCTCACCGTCAGCGACAGCGCGGGCGGAGGGTTGTACGGGTAGGCGGAGTTGGCGACTCGTGCCCCCTGGGATATGTCGAGCAGCAGCTGCGTGGGGGAGTAGCTGCCCTGCGCGGCCGAGACGATCCCGACCGACATCCCGGGCACGCTGGCAAGCTCGCGCTCGTTCGCGGGCACGAGCAACAGCAGTGCCGTGCTCTGTGCTCCGTGCAGGCCCGAAGTCGCGCTGCTGCGGGAGGCTGGAATCTCCGGCGCTGCAGGATGCCGGGTCGTGCTGGCGGCGGCTGCGCCGGCGCCGAGCGCGCAGGCCGCGGCGCACGCGGCGCTGCAGGCGAGCGAGAGGGCGGCCCGCGCCCGGGCCCCCCTCCTGATCGCGGTGCTCAGCCCTCGGCTCCCTCGGTGGCGACCCCCGGGCGCTGCGAACGCCTCCGTCCACCGACGGGCCGCGCCTCGCCGTCGGTCGGCGGGGGCGAGCCCTCGACGTTGATCCTCGGCAGGATGCGATCGAGCCACGCAGGAATTCTCCATGTGCGCTCGCCGACGATGTGCAGCACCGACGGAAGCAGCAGGCAGCGCACGACCAGCGCATCGAGGAACACCGCGCTTGCGAGGCTGAGGCCGAACTCCTTGATGACCCTGTCTTCTCCGAGCATGAAGGACAGGAACACGCACACCATGATCGCGGCGGCGGCCGTAATGACGCGCCCGGTCAGCGCCAGCCCCTCGGCGACGGCGCGCGAGTGTTCACGCGTCTGCGTCCAGCGCTCGTGGATACGCGAGATCAGGAACACCTCGTAGTCCATCGACAGACCGAACACGATCGCGAACAGCATCACCGGGATGAACGACTCGATCGGACCCTTCGAGGTTCCCATCAGGCCGTCGAACCAGCCCCACTGGAAGATCGCCACGATCACCCCGAGCGAGGCGCCGATGCTCAGCAGGTTCATCACGGCGGCCTGGACGGGTATCACCAGCGAGCGGAACACGATCATCAGCAGGAGCGCGCTCAGCAGCACAACCACGCCGATGAACAGCGGCAGCTTGTGCGCGAGCACCGATGCGAAGTCGACCGCGCCCGCAGTCACACCCCCGACATAGACCGTCAGCCCGGTGCCGCGCGTGACCGGTGGGATGACCTCGTCGCGCAGGTGCGACACGAGCTGTGTAGTGGCGTAGGCCTGCGGCGAGGAGCGTGGATAGACGCTGATCGTCGCGACGGTCCCGGCGGGATTGATGCGGGGTGGAGCCACCGACGCCACGCCCGGGCTACGAGCGATCGCGCCGGCGAGCTTGCTGACCGCTGCCCTTCCGCCCCCGGGCGTCGTGATCAGCAGCACGCCCTGCCGGGCGGCCGCCTGGCGCGGATTGGGGATCTTGGCGACGACCAGCAGCGGGCCGTTGAAGCCTTCGCCGAAGCCTTGCGCGAGCAGCTCGTAGGCCTTGTGGGTCGTCTGGCCGCCGGGGTCGTTGGAGGCATCACTCGAGCCGAGTCGCAGCGCCATCGCAGGCGCTGCGATCACGAGCATCACCAGCAGCGAGACGGTCGCCACGCTCCAGGGGCGGCGCTGGATGAAGTTGCTCCAGCGCAACCACGTGCCCGCCGGCACCACGACCTCGGTGGAGCCGCCCGCGAGAGCCGCTGAGCCATCGCCGAGAGCCGCCACGCCGTTGCCGGCGGCGGCTGGGGCTGCCGGTGCGGTGTCGATCGAGCCGTGCGCGACCGCCGCCGCGGCGTCCGGCGCGGAGGTTGGGCGCGGCTTCCCGGCGACTCGCCGGCCGGCCATCGTCAGCAGCGCGGGCAGCAGCGTCAGCGAGGCGAGCAGCACCAGCAGGACCCCGATCGACGCCGACAGCGCAACGCCATAGAGGAAGTCGACGCCGAGCAGCATCATCCCAAGCAGCGCGATCACGACGGTGGTGCCCGCGAACAGGACCGCGCGGCCGGCGGTGTCGATCGCCCTGACGACCGACTCGCGGGCGTTCTCGTAGGTGGGTCCAGGCGTCCAGTAGGCCTCGCGGAAGCGCGTGAGGATGAACAGCGCGTAGTCGATGCCGACCCCGAGTCCGATCATCGCCGCGAGCTCGGAGGAGAAGTTCGGCGTGTCCACGACGTGGGTGAACAGCGCGATCAGGCCGAGCCCGGTGCCGAGCCCGGCGAGCGCGGTCACGATCGGCAGCCCCATCGCGATCAGCGAGCCGAAGGTGATCAGCAGCACGACGATCGCCGCGAGCAGCCCCACCGCGGTCGAGATCCCGAAGCCCGCCTGCTCGGTGGCCTCGATCGCCTGGCCGCCCAACGCGATTTCGAGCCCGGGCGCGGTCGCCGCTTTGGCGGTCTTGACGACGCGTTCGGGGGCGCTCTCGGGCAGCGAGTTCGCCTTTTCGTTGAACACGACGGTCGCGAACGCGATCCGGCCGTCGGCGGAGATCGACTTGCCGGCGGAGGCGCCCGAGTACGGGCTGATCACCGCGGCGACGTGCGGCAGCGCGGCGACCTGCGCGAACATCGCGCTCATGCGCGCCTTCACGCGTGGGTCGCGCACGGTTCCCGAGCCGACGCGATAGACGATCGTGTCGCGGTCCCCCGCCTGGGCGGGGAAGCTCCGCTGCAGCAGATCCGACGCACGCTGGGCGTCCGAGTTGGGCAGCGTGAAGTTGTTGGAGTACGTCGTACCCGCGGAGTGCGCGATCGCGTTGACGGCGAACAGCAGCACCACCCAACCGATCAGCACGTACTTGCGGTGGGTCGTCGACCAGCGAGCGAGTCTCAGCATGCATGCGTCCTTCGGTCAGAGGAGAGGGGACCACCGCCAAGGGTAGCCACCCCGCGCGAGACCCGGGGAGCAGGCGCCGGCGAGGGCGCGCGCCTCGCGCTGCTAGTTCACGCTCGGGTCGGGCGGCATGCGCGCCAGCAGCGCGTACTCGCCGCCCATCCGGGTCAGGACTGCCGGCCACAGGTGCTCGGGGTCCTCGCTGAAGATGTCATCCGGGCTGGCGAGGTGCGCGATCCAGTCGCCGTCCTCGAGCTCACGGTCGAGCTGCCCGGCGCTCCAGCCCGCGTAGCCGGCGTAGACACGCCGGCGGATCGTCGCCTGCGCGAGCTCCTCGATGTCGGTGTCAGGCGCCGGGAAGCCGATCCGGCCCAGCACCAGCAGCCCCGCTGGCTCGGGATCGCTGAACTCGGCCAGGCACACGATCGCGCTGGGCTGCACCGGGCCGCCGACGTATATGTGCTCCTCCTCGGCGATCGCCTGCTCGAGCTGCGGCACCGCCTCGCCCACCGTGACCTCAGAGGGGCGGTTGAGGACGACCCCCATCGCACCGTCCTCGCTGTGTATCCCGATCAGCACCACCGAGCGCGCGAAGTTCGGGTCCTGGAGCGTCGGCGACGCCACCAGCAGCTGGCCGCTGAGCGATTCCTCCATGGTCTGCCCAGGCTACCGCGCACCTGGACCGGCTCCGCCGGCGAACCGAAGCGCTCGAGCGCTAACCGACCGAGAAGATCTCGAGCGAGCCCGTCGTCTGGTGGGCGTTGGCGTTGCCCTCGGGCTCGACGACGTGGCCGTCGGCGACGATCGGGCTGTTCCAGTGCCCCGGCGAGCCGGGGATCTTTGCGATCGGCTTTGGGGAGCCGGGCTGATAGACGTAGATCCCGCCGTGGACGGGTTCGTAGACGTACAGCAGGCCGCCCGCCATCACGGGGCTCGTGCCGGCCACGCCGCTCTGCCAGGCCTTGTAGAGCTGGCCGCGCTGCAGTACGTAGGCGGCGGTCGCGTGTTCGGCTCCCACGAACACCGTCGTGCGTCCGGCGCGGCGCCAGACCGCCGGCGCGCTGAACAGTTCCCCGCCGCCGGGCAGCGGCAGACGCTGGACTTCGCCCCCGAGGATCTTGTGGTCGGCTTTGCGCCGGCCGTTGAGCCGGTTGAGCCTCAGCACGCGCATCACGCCGTCCTTGCCGGCGAACACGATGCGGCCTTTGCCGAGCAGCGCCGGTGCGCTCGAACCGAGGTCCATGTCGGTGCTGTTCAGGTGTTCGTGGTCGGTGGGCGTGAACGACTGGCGCAGCTTCAGTTCCGGGAAGCTGAGCTCGAGCACGCTGTCGCCGAAATCGGTGACGCCGTTCCAGGGTCCGTTGCCGGTGTCGATCAGCAGGCGCCTGCCGTTGGGCTCGACCACCACGCCGCCGCGCGAGAGGATCGCGGAGTCGCTCGAGGGACACGTGCTCGGGACCTGCAGCGCGCGTCGGTTTGCGCATAGCGTGTTGAACACGCCCGCCACGTGGCCGCTGGCGCGTTCGATCAGCACCACGTGGCCCTGATAGGGGGGCATGTCGCCGAAGTAGCCACTCGTCGCCACCAGCACATCGGGTCCGTCGATGTTGAGCGCCGCCCCGAGCTTCTCGCGCTTGGGTTCGAGGGTCACCTTGACCGGCCATCCCGGCGCCTCGTGCCCGCCTTCCAGCGATAGCTTGTGGATCAGGCCGTTTGGCGAGGCCGCGTAGACGTAGCGCCTGTCGGGATCGAGCAGCGGGCTGGTGTTGATGATCTGCGCGCTGCCCGCCCAGCTGCTGTATCCGGGAGGCGTGAACGCCCATAGGATGTGACCGCTGCCGGCGTCGATCGCGAGCGTCTTGCCGTAGCTGGTGGTGACGACGATCGCGTCGTGGGTGGCGCCGCCGATCGGCGCACGGTGCAGGTAGACGGGCGAGGAATCGACCGTTCCGGGCAGCGTCACGTGGAGCTGTCGCAGATGCGCCACATTGGCGCTCGTGATGCCGGTCTGCTCTTCGCTGACGTCGCTGCGCTGCGGGTCGAGACCGAACTCGGGCCATTCGCGCAGCTGGACGCTCGCGGACGCGGCACGCCCGGGCGCCGGGATCGCGGTCTGCCTGATCGTGGGCGCCGAGGTGCCGGCGGCCTTTTCGGCCGCCTCGTTCGCATTCTTGGAGGACCCCCCGCCACATCCGCCCGCGAGCACGCACGTTGCGAGCGCCGGCGTCAAGCAACTGAAAGCGATCCGCAGCCCTCGAGCTCGCACAGGCGGATGTCTAGCGCATCCGCGCGGGCGCTGCGCCGAGCGCGGCGGGCGACGGTATGCTGGCGCGGGCGATCAGACGGACAGGAGGCTGGACATGGCCAAGACCCCAGCGGTTGGCGAGCAGGCGCCGGACTTCGAGCTGCAGGGCACAGGGGGCCCGTTCAAGCTCTCCGACCATCGAGGCGAGCGCGTGGTGCTGCTGTTCTATCCCGGTGACAACACGATGGTGTGCACCAAACAGTTCTGCTCCTATCGCGATCGCGCCGGCGACTTCGCGCAGTTGAACGCGACCGTGGTGGGCATCTCAGCGCAGGACCTCGCCTCGCACGAAGGGTTCGCGAGCAAGCATTCGTTGAACGTGCCGCTGCTTGCCGACGTCGGCGGCGAGGTGGCGCGCTCCTACAGCGCATACTCCTCGCGACTGGGAACGAAGCGCGCGGCGATCGTCATCGACGAGCAGGGGGTCGTGCGCTACCGACACGATCACCTGCTGGGCCTCGATTACCAGTCGGTCGACGACCTCACATCGGCGCTCGAGAAGCTGCCCGCAGCAGCCTAGTGTCGTGAGTGAGGGTATTCGACGGCGTTTCGCCGCGCCTGCCCGCGCCTGACGCCCGCCGGAGACGCTCACGTACCACCAGTACGCACCGCGCCGCCGTCGAACGTCAGACACGCCCATCCACTCGGCAACCACTCCCCGAATTTCTCACTCACGACGCTAGTGCCCAAGCACCGGGGCTTCGCGTCCGGAAGCGGGACGCTCGTCGCTGGTGCGTCCCGAGTGCAGCTCGGCTAGCTCGAGCTGGAGCGAGCGCGGGCGTTCGCCGGGCAGCAGCGCGCGGCGATGCCAGGCGCCCTGCGCGTCGAGCTCCCACGAGTTCTGGTTGTCCACGAAGGCACGTTCGAGCGCGTCGAGCAGCTGCGCGCGCAGCGACGGCGATTCGATCGGCGTCGCGAGCTCGACCCGGTGGTCGAGGTTGCGCGGCATCAGGTCGGCGGAGCCGATATAGACGGTGTACTGCCCCTCGCGCTCGAACGCGAACACGCGCGAGTGCTCGAGCAGGCGTCCGACGATCGAGACCACGCGGATGTTCTCCGAGATCCCCGGCACGCCGGGGCGCAGGCAGCAGATCCCGCGCACGTTGAGGTCGACCTGGACTCCCGCCTGCGAAGCCCGGTAGAGGGCTCTGATGCAGCGCCCGTCGACGAGCGCGTTCATCTTCATCGCGATCCGGCCGGGCGACTGTGGCGAGTGCGCGGCGATCGTCTTCTCGATCTGCTCGAGGATCCCGTCGCGCAGCTGGTTGGGCGCGATCAGGACCTTGCGGTAGTGCAGCGGACGGCCGTAGCCGGTCAGGTAGTTGAACATGTCCGCGACATCGGCGCCGATCTGCTCGTCGGTGGTGAACAGGCCGAAGTCGGTGTACAGCCGCGCGGTCGCGGAGTGATAGTTGCCCGTTCCGATGTGCACGTAGTTGCGCACCCCATCGCCCTCGCGACGAACCACCAGCACGCACTTCGCATGGGTCTTGAGCGCGGGCTGGCCGTAGACGACGTGCACGCCCGCCTCCTCCAGGGCCTTCGCCCAATGGATGTTCATGCGCTCGTCGAAGCGCGCCTTCAGCTCGACCAGCGCCACCGCCTGCTTGCCGCGCTCGGTCGCGTCGATCAGCGCCGGCACCAGCGGCGAGTCATCGCTCGTGCGGTACACGGTCTGCTTGATCGCGAGCACGTTCGGATCGGCGACTGCCTGCTGCACGAACCGCTCCACCGAGGTGGCGAAGGAGTCGTAGGGATGGTGGACGAGCAGATCGCCTTCGCGCATCGCCGCGAGCACATCGGGGCGCTCGCCCTCGTGTGAGAGCAGCCGCGGGTGGGTGCCGCCGACGATCGGCTCCTCGCGCAGCTCCGGATAGCCGGGAAGCTTGACGATCTCCCACAGCGCGCCCATGTCGAGCAGCCCCTCGACCGAGTAGACCTCGTCGTCCGCGACGCCGAGCAGCTCGATCAGCTCCTCGCGCAGGCGCGGGGGGCAGCTGGCGCCGACCTCGACGCGGACGATCTCGCCGAAGCGCCGGCGTCGCAGCTCGTCCTCGACCGCCTGCAGCAGGTCGGCCGCGTCGTCGGAGACCTCGAGGTCCGCGTCGCGGGTGACCCGGAAGACGTCGCACTCGACTATCTCCATACCGGGGAACAGGGCGTCAAGGTGGTGCGCGATCACGTCCTCGAGCGCCACCAGCACGACGCGCCCGGGTGCTGAGCGGCTCGTGTTCGAGTCGCCGACGGCGACGAAGCGGGGCAGGATCTCGGTCGGCACCTTCACGCGCGCGAACACGGTCTCGTCGGTGATCGGGTCGCGAACCAGCACCGCGAGGCTGAGGGACAGGTTGGAGATGTACGGGAACGGCCTCCCGGGCGCGACCGCAAGCGGTGTCAGCGCCGGGAAGATCATCCGCTGGAATTGCCGCGAGAGCTCGGCTCGCTGGGGCTCGTCGAGCTCTTCCACGCGCACCAGCGAGATCCCGTTGTCGGCGAGCTGGGGGCGCAGGCCCTGTTCGAAGCACTCACTCAGACGGCGCCCCAAGCCGAGCACGCGCTCGCGTATCAGAGCGATCGTCTGCGAGGGCGTCGAGCCGTCCTGGCTCGCGCTCTCCACGCCGGCCTCGATCTGATCGTGCAGGCCCGCGACCCGGACCATGTAGTACTCGTCGAGGTTGGTCGTGTAGATCGCGCAGAACTTGACGCGCTCGAGCAGCGGAGCTCGCTCGTCCTCGGCGAGCTGCAGAACGCGATCGTTGAAGTCCAGCCACGAGAGCTCGCGGTTTATGTAGAGCGCCGGATCGTCCAGCCGCTCCGGCGCAGCCGGCTCGGGCAGCGCGGGCTCGGGAACCTCGCGCACGTGCTCGCCCCCGGCGGGCGGGACGCGGTGCGCGTCCCATCCGTCTCCCAGGTCGCGCTC
The DNA here is from genome assembly GCA_963706765.1 of uncultured Solirubrobacterales bacterium. Taxonomy (GTDB): domain Bacteria; phylum Actinomycetota; class Thermoleophilia; order Solirubrobacterales; family Solirubrobacteraceae; genus Palsa-744. The sequence goes on from OY970168.1 coordinate 2,644,154, forward strand.
GGCCGTGCCTGCCAGCCCCTCGCCGGGGCCGAGCGCATGCAGCGCGCGGTCGCTGAGCTCGTGATCGTCGGACATGCGCGACTCACGCTACAACGTTGCAGTCGGCACGTCGACCGCTGCGAGCCCGCTCGCGCCGAGACGTGCGCGAGCTCGCTGGTAGCCTGACGCGGGCGATGGCGCGCCAACTATGGCTACTTCGTCACGCCGAGGCTGAGCCGCACGGAGCGCGGCCCGACTCCGAGCGCAGGCTGACGGCGCGGGGCGAGCGTCAGGCGCACGCCGCCGGCGTCGCGGTCGAGCGCCTCGGTGTCGGGTTCGAGCAGGTGCTGTTCAGTCCCAAGGAGCGGGCGGCGCGAACCGCGCAGCTCGCGGCCGAGGCCTGGCCGGCGCAGCAGCGCGCGCTGCTGCGGGAGCACCCGCCACTGGCGGGAGGCTATGACGCCCCCCAGGCGCTCGCGGATCTCTCGAATCTCGCGGGCGAGGACGCGCGGCTGCTGCTCATCGGCCACGAGCCCGACCTGTCGTTGACCGTCGGCGGCCTGAGCGGCGCGCGCATCGACCTGAAGAAGGGTGGGCTGGCGGTCGTGCGGCTAGAGGGTGCCGGCGGTGAGCTCGTGGTCCTGATGCGACCCCGTGAGCTCTCGCTGATCGCCGGCATCCCAATCGACCGGCACTGATTCGCCGGCGCGGTCATCGGCGGTCGGCGCCTGTGTGCGCTGCGGCTCGGCTGCGAAGCGGTAGCCGATACCGAAGTGGGTGTGGATGTAGCGCCAGCGTGGCGAGGCCTTCTCGAGCTTCTGGCGCAGCTTTCGCACGAACACGTCGACGGAGCGGTCGCCCCTGACCATCGCGTAGCCCCACAGTCGCGAGTAGATCTCCTCGCGCTCGAGCACCCTTCCCTCGGCCGCGGCGAGCAGCTCGATCAGCTCGAACTCGCGGCGCGTCAGCTCGAGGCTGTGGCCCTCGACGAATGCCTGGAAGCGGTCTGTCCTGATCTCGACCTCGCCCGCGAGCAGCGGCTTGGCCTCGGCGCGCGCCGTCGAGCGCCGGCGCCGGCGCGTGACGCCCTGAACGCGCGCGATCACCTCCTCGGGGTGGCACGGCTTGGTGATCCAGTCATCGGCGCCGAGCCGCAGGCCGCGCACGCGCTGGGCCACGGTCGAGGGGCCGGTGCAGACGATCACGCCCAGCTGCGGCAGCTCGCCACAGAGCCGCTCCAGCCACTCCCATGCCTGCGGCGCGAGCACCGCCAGGTCGACGATCAGCGCGCTCAGGCGCATCGAGGCGATCGCATCCGCGGGCACCGGCCCGGCGAGCACCCGATGCTCCCAGCCAAGCCGGTCGAGCCGCTTGCTCAGAACCTGGATGAAGCCGCTGTCGCGGTCGAGAACGGCTACGCGCAGCGACGTCGCCCCGCGCGCGCCCGATGGCGCCGCCTCCCCCTTGGCGGAGATGGTTTCCGTCATCGCGCCGCAGTGTACGGGACCCGGCGGAACGCCGGCCGGGCATCGCCCGCCGATCACAGGATCTTCACAACGTAACAGCGCTATTTGCGAGCGTATCGGTGCGTCCAATCCCGCTCGGCGGAACGAAATGTGGGCGCCGGCGGGCCGCTCGGCCGGGCCAGCGAGCCGCGAAGCGGACGCGAGTCCACTCTGGCCTCAGATGGGGTCCGAGCCGGCCTCAGGCGGGGTGCGAGGAGTCCGAGAACTCTCGGAACAGGCCTGTGACGACGAACGCGACCTGCTCGCCGATGTCGACGGCGTTGTCGCCGACCCGCTCCAGCGCGCGGGCGACGAGGATCATGTGCATCGCCCACTCGCGTGTGTCGGGATCCTCTCCGATCTCGATCGCCATGCGGAAGATCTCGCGATTCAGGCGGTTGATCTCACGGTCCTGGCGGACCAGATCCTCGGCCAGTTCGACGTCTCGACCGGCGAACGCGGCGCGGGACTGTACGACCTCCGAGCGCGCCTGGGCACCCATTTTCGCGAGCGCGTCGAGCACCTCCTGGCGGACGGGCGGCTCGTGGCCGGAGAGGGGAATCAGCTTGGCGATGTTCACGCACTGGTCGCCCATGCGCTCGATCCGCATGATCACGTGCAGCAGCGCAGCGACCAGCCGCAGATCCCCCGCCACCGGCGCCTGCAGCGCGAGCAGCGAGAGGATCCCCTGGTGGACCTCGAGATAACGCCCGTCGATCCGGTCGTCGTCGGCGATCACCATCTGGGCGAGCTCGACGTCCTGGTGCTCGAGCGCCTCCATGACGCGGTCGAGCTGCTCGACCACGATGTCGAGGCCTCCCAGCGAGCGGTCCTGCAGCTCGCGCAGCTGCTGCTGGAAGTGCGCGCGGCCGGCGCCGGAGGCCTCGGCGGCGCCTTCGCTCAGCGTCGTCGGGCCAGCGTCGTCGGGAACGCGTCCGTCGGGCCGTCTAGCCGAACTTTCCGGTGACATATTCCTCGGTCCGCGAGTCCGCCGGGTTGGTGAAGATATCGTTCGTCTGGCCGACCTCGATAACCCGGCCGTCGAGCATGAACGCGGTGCGATCGGCGACGCGCGCCGCCTGCTGCATGTTGTGGGTGACGATCACGATCGTGACACGCGTCTTCAGCTGCTCGATCAGCTCCTCGATTCTCAGCGTCGCGATCGGATCGAGGGCGGAGCAGGGCTCGTCCATCAGGATGACCTCGGGGTCGACGGCGAGCGAGCGCGCGATACACAGGCGCTGCTGCTGACCGCCGGACAGGCCCGCGCCGGGCTCGTGGAGGCGATCCTTGACCTCTTCCCAGAGGCCCGCGTCGCGCAGCGCGGTCTCGACCTTGCCGGGCAGGTCACCGCGCCGGCGCGAGGTCAGTCGCAGGCCCGCGGCGACGTTGTCGAAGACCGACATCGTCGGGAACGGATTCGGCTTCTGAAAGACCATCCCGATCGCTCGACGCACCGCGACCACGTCGACCGACGGCGAGTAGACGTCGAGGTCGGCCAGCAGCACCTGGCCCTCGGCGCGGGCTCCGGGAATCTCCTCGTGCATGCGGTTGATGCAGCGCACCATCGTCGACTTGCCGCAGCCCGAGGGGCCGATGATCGCCGTGACCTCGTTGGCGTTGAACTCGAGGTCGATGCCCTTGACCTGTTCGGCCTGGCCGTAGAAGGCCCGCAAATCCTTCAGGCGCACGCTCAGCCCGGCCTGCTCGGGCGCCGGACGCACGGGCGCGGGCAGCGTCGGGCCCTGCGCGGGCTGGCGGTCGGTATCGGTGAGCTCTTCGGGGTCCATCTCGGCGATTCGCGGCGCCTGCGATCCGTTGTCGGAGGGAACTGTCATGCGAGCCGGCTCCTTCGCGCGACGACGCGGGCAATGAGGTTTAGCAGCAGGATCAACGCGACGAGCGTCAGGGCCGCGCCCCAGGCACGGTTTACCACGGCGGGAGTGGGAGATGTGACGTCGTTGTAGATCTGCACCGGCAGCGAGTTCATGAAGCCGCCGAGGTTCGTGCTGGTCTTGAAGGTCGCGCCCGCGGTGAACAGCAGCGGCGCCGTCTCACCGGCGCCGCGCGCGACCGCGAGCAGAACCCCGGTCAGCATCCCCGGCAGCGCGGTCGGCAACACGACGCTCGCGATCACCCGCCAGCGCGGGGCGCCGAGCGCGAGCGCCGATTCGCGCAGCGCCGCGGGCACCAGCAGCAGGATCACCTCGGCCGAGCGGATCACCACCGGGAGCATCAGCAGCGATAGCGCGAGCGAGCCCTTGTAGCCGGCATAGGAGCTGCCCGTGCCGACGATCAGGGCGATGTAGATGAACAGGCCGAAGATGATCGAGGGCACGCCTGTGAGCACGTCCACGAAGAAGCGCACCGTGCTCGCGAACCAGCTGGCGCGACCGTACTCGACGAGCCAAACCGCCACGCCGATGCCGATCGGAATCGCGATCGCCGAGGCCAGCGCGACGATCTCGATCGTGCCGAGGATCGCGCTCTGGATGCCGCCGATCGAGGAGTTCTTGAAGAACGTGTTGCCGGTCGGGTCGGTCGTGAAGAAGTCCCAGCTCCACGAGCTGAGGCCCTTCTGCAGCAGGTAGTAGACGATCAGTACCAGCGGCAGCAGCGCGAGCAGCGTGGCCGTGAGGATGAAGCTGCGCGCGAGGCGGTCGCGGCGCTTGCGCCCCGGGCTGAGCGAAAAGCGGGCGAGGCGCTCGGCAGCGGGGTCCGCGGTGCTCACGCCTGCGCTCCCGAGGCGCCCATGGTGGCGACGCCGGCCGCGCTGGCCATCGGCGGAGCCTGGGGCGTGCGCACGCGCGAGGCGCGGACGACCACCGCGCGCGCCAGCCCGTTGACCAGCAGCGTCAGCACGAACAGCACCAGCCCGGCGGCGAACAGCGCCGAGCGGTGGAGTCCCTGGGCCTCGCCGAACTCGTTCGCGATCACCGCCGCGAGGCTGTAGCCCTGGCCGAACAGGTGGTGCCCGAGCTGCGGCGCATCGCCGATCAGGATCGTCACCGCGATCGTCTCGCCAAGCGCCCGCCCGAGCCCCAGCATCGCGCCGCCGACGATGCCGCCGCGGCAGTACGGAAGCACCGCCATGCGGATCATCTCCCAGCGCGTGGCGCCGAGGCCGAGCGCGGCCTCCTTGTGGTCGGAGGGGACCGTCGTCATCACCTCGCGCGAGATCGCGCTGACGATCGGCAGGATCATGATCGCAAGCACGAGCCCGGTGACGAAGTAGTTGGGGATCGTCACGACTCCGCCGCCGATGAACGGGATGAAAGACAGCTTGTCGGCGATCCACTGCTCGGCTGGTTGAAGTTTCGGCGCCAGGAAGAAGATGCCCCACAGCCCGTAGACGACCGATGGGACGGCTGCCAGCAGCTCGATCAGGACCGTCACCGGCGCGCGCACGCGCCCAGGACACAGCTCGGTCACGTACACAGCCGTGGCCACCGCGATCGGCACGCCAATGATCAGCGCGAGCGCTGAGGTGATCAGCGTCCCGACCAGCAGCGGCAGCGCGCCGAACTGGTTGGCGGAGACGTTCCAGTCGTTGCCGAACGTGAAGCCGAGGACGCCGAACTTCGCGAACGCCGGTCGTGCTTCGCCGACGAGACGCACGAAGAAGTAGACGATCAGCGCGAGTATCAGCGCCGCAAGCGCCGTCAAGCCGATCCGCAGCACGCGGTCGGGAAGGCGCGCGACCGGCGAGCGCTCGAGCTGTTTCGAGCGCTCGCCGGTGGTCAACGATGCCGCCTCCATGACCCCTCTATACAGGACGCTGCCTCAGGGCCGTGGGCCGAGCGGCTCCGATCAGCCGCTCAGCGGCGAGCCGTTGCATTCAAGGCTCGAGACGGCCGCCTTCGACTTGGTCAGGATTTCGCTCGGCAGCGCCGCGTAATCGGCCTGGGAGAGGACCGACTGGCCCTGGCCGAGGCCGTAGTTCAGGAACTGCGCAACGCCCTTGGCGGCAGCTTCGCCGCCGGGGATGCCGGCCTTGCACATGTCCTTGTAGACGACGATGAACGTCTGCGAGGTGATCGGGTAGGCGTTCGGAGCGCTCGGATTGCTGATTTTGATCCCGAGGTTCGCCGGCACCGTCACACCGGTGGCGGCGGCGCTGGTCGATTCGAGGCTCGGCGCGACGAAGTTGCCCGCCTTGTTCTTGACCGATGCGTAGGTGAAGTTGTGCTGCAGCGCGTATGCCTGCTCGACATAGCCGACCGCACCGGCAGTCTGCTGAACCGCGCCCGCGACGCCTGCGTTGCCCTTGGCGCCCGTGCCGGTCGGCCACTGCACGTCCTTGCCTTCACCGACCTTGCTCTTGAATTCAGGGTCGATAGTCGCCAGGAAGCCGGTGAAGCCCGCCGTCGTGCCCGAGGAGTCCGAGCGATGGATCACCGTGATCGGCGTGCTGGGCAACGTCACGCCCGGGTTCAGCGCTTTGATCGCCGGGTCGTTCCAGGTCTTGATCTTGCCGAGGTAGATATCGGCGATCGTCTTGCCTTCGAGCTTCAGGCCGCTCTTCACGCCGGGCAGGTTGTAGGAGACCGTGATCGCGCCAAGGAACATCGGGATCTGGGAGACGGGGCCGACCTTTTCGAGCGTGCTGAAGTCTTCGGGCTTCAGCGGCGGGTCGCTCGCGCCGAAGTCGACGGTCTTGGACTCGAGCGAGGTGATGCCGGCGCCGGAGCCGACGGCCTGGTAGTTGACGGTCAGGCCTGACTGCGAGGAGGCCCACTGCTCATAGACGGGGGCCGCGAACGTCGAGCCGGCGCCGGAGATCGTGGCCGAGGACGAGCTGCTGGACGAGCTGCTGGAGCTTGAGGAACTGGAACTGCCGCAAGCGGCGAGGCCGAGCGCCAACGCCACGACGCCCGCGAAGGCACCAATCTTGTTCTGGATCAAAGCTACTCCTCTTCCGGGGGTTGTCCTTGCCGGCCGCGATCGGTCCGCGTGTCGGGTCTGGCAGCCAGACGGGGCCGACCCCCGTAGGCATGGGGTGCAGTCTGTTAATCCTCGGGCGCGCCGATGTAAACATTTCGTGAAAGGCGGTCAGATACGGGAGCGGCCTCGTCACCCTCGTCGTCCGCTTCCCCCTCGGCTGAGCCGTCGACTCCGCCCTCTCGTGACGGCTGCGGCTGGAAGCGGTAGCCGAACCCCGGATGCGTGTGGATGAAGCGACGGTCGGGCAATGCGTCCTCCAGCTTGCCGCGGAGCTTGCTGACGTAGACGTCCACCGAGCGATCGCCCACGCGCAGCTCGCCGCCCCAGACCTCGCGATAGAGCACCTCGCGCGAGACGATCGCTCCGGCGCGCTGGGCCATCGCCGCCAGCAGCTGGAACTCGCGCACCGAGAGGGTCAGCGCGCGCCCGGTTGCGAGCACGAGTCCCTCGCCGAGCCTGATCTCGAGTTCGCCGGCGTACAGGATGATCGCGCTGTCGGGCGACGTCGCCACGGGCACACAGCGTCGCTGCAAAGTAATGCGCACGGGTTGCAATGTGGTGATCGAGTCGTGAAGAATTCGTGAAGCCCGTCGATCGCGGCGAGCGAGGTCCATAATCTGCCTGGAATGCGCTCACGTGGGCAACGCCTCAGGCTGGATGCGCCATTTGGCGCCGGGAGCGTCGCATGAACCTGCGCGGCGGTCGCGTCGATCCTGCGCTGAGTCGTTTGCTCGATGACGCCGGACGCAACGTCGAGCGCTCGAGCGTGGTGTTGCGCAAGCTGCTCGCGGAGTTCCCGGAGCACGCCTCGCTGGCCGATGACCTCGGTGCGTGTGAGGCCGAGGGCGATCGCATCACCCACGACATCATCCATCGCATGGGCAACGGTCGCCGGGTGCAGGCGCCGTTCGACGCCGGCGACGGCTACACGCTCGCGACGGCGATCGACGACATCGTCGACTACACCGAGCAGGCGGCCGCCCAGCTCGACCTGTATGGAGTCGAAGCGCCGATGGAGCAGGCGGTCGCGTTCGCCGACGTGCTGGTCGCTGCGGGGCGGGAGGTCGCGAGCGCGCTGCGCTGCCTGCACAGCGACGGGAACCTGAGCGAGCACCTGGTCGAGATCCACCGCCTCGAGAACGACGGCGACCGGCTTCAGCGCGATGCGGTCGCGTCGCTGTTCGCAGGCGGCATCGATCCGATGGTGGTGATCCGCTGGAAGGACATCTTCGAGTCCCTCGAGGCGGCTGTGGACGCGTGTGAGACCGTTGCGCACGTGCTCGAGGGGATCTCGCTGAAGGCGCGCGGGCACTGAGCGCGGCCGCCGCCCGCGGCCGCCGCGGCCGCCGCGCGCGGGTACGGACCGCGGGGCGCTCAGCCTAGCGTCGTGGGCGGAGCGCTCGCCTGCAGCTGCGCTCCGCTCGGACTGCCGAGCAGGAACACCTGGAACGCAGCCGAGGCGCCGGCGCCGAGTTCCGGCACGATCGCCCTGCCGGCGGCGACGATCTTGCGGTCGCGCGTGGCGATCACATACACGATCAGCTTGCTCTGGGCTATCGCGGAGCGGTTGTGCACGGTGCCGGTCGTGGGGGAGCTCGGTTCGTCGCTCGCGTGCAGGTCGGAGACCGAGATCTGCGGCAACGCGCCGCTCGCGCGCGGCGCTTCGCCGAGCTCGGCGCTGGCGCTCGTGGGGCTGCCGGCCGCCGGGATCTGATCGTCGACCCACACCCCCTCGCCATGGCCCGGCAGCAGCGCGAGCGTCGTCAGTCCCGCTTCGAGGCCCGGGGCGTTGTTGCGAAACACGATGCTGCCGCTCGGGCCGCGGACCGTGATCGCGATCGGCAGCGAGCGCAACGGATGTCCTGAGAGGTTGTGGACGTCGACCGCCACAGCCTTGCCTTCGGAGCCGCCCACGATCGCGGCCCCCACCACGCGGGCCTGGGTGCTCGCGCGCGCGATCGACAGGCCGGTGCGCGCCACCGCGACGTGCTTGGCGCTCCGCTGCAGCTTCGCGCTCTCTTCAGCAGTCGTCTCGCAGCCGCTCAGCGCCACCGGTGTGAGCGCCAGCGCCGCGAGGCCGAGCGCCGTCGCGCGCAGGCTCACCCGAAGGCTCCGCCTATGTAGTCGCGCGTGCGCTGGCGGGCGGGCCGATCGAACACCTGGGTGCTCGGCCCGTACTCGATCAGCTCGCCCAGATGCATGAACGCGACGTGATCGGCGACGCGAAACGCCTGCTGCAGGTTGTGGGTGACGATCACGATCGCGACGCTCTCGCGCAGGCTCACGATCAGCTCCTCGATCGTCGCGGTGGAGATCGGGTCGAGCGCCGAGCAGGGCTCGTCGAGCAGCAGTACCTCGGGTTTCGCGGCCAGGGAGCGAGCGATGCACAGCCGTTGCTGCTGGCCGCCCGACAGTTTCAGGGCCGAGCGCTGCAGATCGCCCGCGACCTCGTCGTGCAGGCCCGCGCGCCGTAGCGCGTCGTCGACCGCCTGTTCGAGCTCGGGGGTTCGCCTGCGCCGACGGACCCCGCGCGCCGGACGCTGCTCGGAGAGCGCGTAGGCGACGTTGTCGAAGATGCTCATCGGAAAGGGGTTGGGCTGCTGGAAGACCATCGACACGCGCCGGCGCAGCGCGTTGACCTCGAGCTCGTGGATCTCCTCGCCGTCGAGTGTGATCTGCCCGGCGCGAGCCGCTCCGGCCGTCACCTCGGTGAGGCGGTTGAGAGAGCGCAGCAGCGTCGTCTTGCCCGAGCCGGAGGCGCCGATCAGCGCGAGCACCTCGCCCTGGCGCACCGGCAGGCTGACGTCGCGCACGACCCAGTTCTCGCCGTAGGCGAGCCACACGGATTCCAGACGCATGCGCTCACGGACGTTCAGTGCCGGCGGACGCTCGGGCCGGCTCGCGACCCCCTGCGTGCGCCTGCCGGTGGCGATGCCGTTGCCGGTCGGGCTTGCTGTCGGCTCGGCGACGTTGGGCTCGCGGTCGACGACTATCCGCCGCACAGGGGGCGGCGTCAGCTGCTCCACGACGCCCTCCCGAGCTTCGACAGCGCCCAGCGGCGCGAGCCGCGCGGCTCGCCGCGCGAGAGACGGGTCACCAGGTAGTTGAGCGCGAGCACGATCATCAGCAGCACGAACGCCGCCGCATAGGCCTTCTCGTGGGCGTTGCCCTCGCCGGCGGGGGAGTTGTTGTAGACGTAGCTGGTGAGCGTCGAGCCGGTGCCACGCAGCGTCCCGATCAGTGGCGCGCTGCCCGCCGGTTCGTTCTTCAGGGTCGCTCCGAGCAGGATGATCACGATCGCCGTGTCGCCGATGATCCGGCCCATCCCGAGCACGACTCCGCGTGCGACGTTCGGCCTGACCGCCGGCAGCAGCACGCGCCAGATTGTCGTGGCGCGGGTCTTGCCAAGCGCATAGGAGGCCTCGCGCATGCGATCGGGCACCTGAGCCAGCCCCTCGCGCGTGGCGCCGACGATCAGCGGCAGCGCGAGGATCGCCATCATCGCACCGGCGGTCAAGAACGACTGGCCGGTGACCGAGCCGTTGGAGGCGTTCTCCGACAGGAAGCCGAGGAAGCTCGCGGAGAACACGAGCAGCCCGAAGATCGCCAGCACCACGCTCGGCACGCCGGCGATCATCTCGATCGCGGACTCCACAGCCCGGGCGAGCCCGGGTGGGCGCCCGTACTCAGACAGCCAGGCGGCGAGCGCGATGCCGGTTGGCGCCGCCAGCAGGGTGCCGATCGCGGTGATGATGAACGTCCCCACGAGCGGGTCCAGGAACCCGCCCGACTGGCTCTGCTGAAGCGACGGTGCGGGCGACTGCACGAACAGGCTCAACTGCAGGTAGGAGATGCCCTTCACGAACATGAACACGACGATCGCGATCGCGATCAGGCACAGCGCGATGCCCGTGGCCCAGCACAGGATGTAGCCGAGGCGGTCGATCAGCGGCCACGAGGCGGTGCTCTGGCGTCTGGGCGCCACGACCTCGAGGCCGGCCTGCGCTGGTGTCAGCCCTGCTGCCGCCATCAGGCGCGGATCCCGTAGCGCTTGAGCGGCTGCTTGGCGGCCCAGCCGGCGAACGACAGCATCGCCGCCGAGACCAGCAGCACCGCGGCGATCGCGTACAGCGTGTGCGACAGCGGACCGATCGTAAGCCCGCCCGACTGCTGGACGATCGTGGCCGCCAGTGGCCGCACCGGCTCGAACAGGAACGTGATGCCGTCGAGCGGGTTGGCGTCGAAGCCGCGGCTGCCGGAGACCAGCGCGAGCATGATCGCCTCCCCGAGCGCACGCGCCGTGGCGAGGACGGTGGCCGCGACTATCGCGGGGCGAGCGGTGCGCAGCGACACGCGCACGATCGTGCGCCAGCGGTTGACGCCGAGGGCGGCCGATCCCTCCCGCCATGAGACCGGCACCGAGGCCAGCGCCGCGGCGATCAGCGCGATCATGATTGGCGTGATCATCACCGCGAGGATCAGGATCGCGGTCGTCAGGTTGGCGCCGCTGAGCTGCACCACGAATGCCACCGACCTGCGCCGCGTTTCGCTGATGAAGGTGTCTTCGATCAGCGGTGCGAGCGCCAGGATTCCGATCAGTCCGTATACGACCGACGGGACCCCCGCGAGCAGCGTGATCACCGGATCGAGGGTGCGCCGAACACGGTCCGGGGCGAACTCGGTCAGGAACACGGCCGCGAGAATCGAGATGGCGAGCGCCAGCACGACCGCGGGGACGGTCGTGATGATCGTGCCCCAGATCAGCGGCCAGGCGCGGAAGTAGAGCGCGGAATGACCGGGGATCGGCGAGGCTTCGGCCATCGAGCGCAGCTGCGCGTCGACGTTGCCGCCGGGCGCGAACCAGGCAAGTCCGTTGGCCTTGAACGACGGCCACGCCTTGATGAACACCGTCACGACCATCGCGGCGATCAGCAGGAGCATGGTGCAGGCAAGCGCGCCGAGCGTCCGCTCGACGCGCTTGTCGCGGCCGGTCAGGCTACGATCCCGCGTGCGATGTGAGAGCGCCGCGGGCACGGCTTTCAGTGGACTGCAATCCAGCTCGAGTTGATGATCTTCGTGGTCGCCTTGTTGCCGCTCGTGACCCAGTTCAGAAACTTGGCGGCTTCGCCTTTGGGTGCGCCCTTGGTGACCATCCAGAAGTTACGCACGCCGCCGTACTGGCCCGAGCGGGCGTTGTTCAAGCTGCATTCGACGCCCTGGTAGCCGACGGGATGAACGCCTGCCGTGTATGCGAAGGAGACGAATCCGATCCCGCGTTCATCCTTTTCGACATGCTCCTGCTCGAGCCCGTTGGATTCCTCTTCCGTGGCCTTCGGTGAGATCTTCAGCGTTTCGCCGAGGAATATGTGCTGGAAGGCGTCCTGGGTACCGGAAGCCCCGTCGCGGTCGAACAGGTCTATGGGTCCCGAGGCGGTCGCGCCCGGCACCTGGCTCCAGTCGTTGATCGCGCCGGTGAATATCTCTTCGACGAGGCGCTGAGAGAGATTGGAGATCGGGTTCTTGTCGTTCGTGATCACGCACACGCCATCGCGCGCGATCTTCGTGAACACGAGGCCTTTTGGATCGACACCGACGATCGGGTCCCGCGACGAGTCGCCAACGTCGAAGCGACCGCTAGCGACGCCGCTGATTCCGACGTCGGACTGCCCACCCTCGACCTTTGGTGCTGGGATCTTCGGGTACGCCTGGTGATAGGCGGTGGCGAGTTTCTGCGCAAGCGGCAGTACAGAAGTCGAGCCGCCGACGACCAGCCGCTTGCCGAGCGCGCTCGCTGGCACGGCGAGAATCAACGCGACGGCCAGTGAGGCGATGAGGGTGCGGTGCGCGCGCACGGTGGGTTGCTCCTTTGCTTTCGGGTGTCCGAGCCCGGCCTACGCGGCTTTCGAGCGCGGCAGAACGCGGGCGGACCTAGGGTGGGTAGATCGATCGGGCGAACGCGAGTGGGGCGCCCGGAGCGCAAGCGTGTCGGTCCGCAGTTTGCATGATGTGTCGTTTTTGTGAACGGCATTGCTTTTCGGCTCGCGGCATGTGAGGCTGCCCCGGTTCGATCGCGAGCCGCGTTTGGTCGTGGCCCCGACCGACCCCTCCGCCATCCATGACAGACGAACACAGCCCCATCGAGCCTGAGTCGGAGGCTCAAGCGAGCAACGGCCTGAAACGGTCGGATCTGCCCGCGGTACGCTCCGGCCTGGCCCATCGCCGCAACCCGGTGTTCGTCGCGCTGGGTGACTTCGCGCAGGGCGCACGACGGATCGCGCTGCGCGATCCGCTGGCGTTGTTCCTGGCGCTGGCGTCGATCGGGCTGGCGATCGCCTTCGCGGTGCTGCTCGGCGACATCAAGCCCAGCAGCAAGGGCATGGAGGTGCCGCTCAGCACCGTGCAGACGCTCGCGCGCAACCACCAGATCCAGACTGCGGTGCTGCTCGACCACGACAATCGCGTCGAGATCGCCACCAAGCCCAGCTCGAGCGCTCCGCTGAGGACGAAAGCCGGCGGCACGGCCGCCGCCAGCCCGGGCACCAGCTCGCTCGCAGCAGCCGCACTGCTGCTGTGGGCCGCATATCCGTCCTCGGGCGCGCAGACCCAGCAGCTGCTGCGCGAACTGTCGGGCAGCGGCGCGAGCGTGACCGTCGACCAGCAGTCGGGCAAGGGTACGAAGACGATCATCGTCCAGTTCCTGATCCCGATCCTGCTGCTCGTGTGCCTGTTCTCGCTGTTCATGCGCGTCGGCGCCGAGGGCGCCGCCGGCGGGATCGCGGCGTTCTCGCAGTTCACCGGCAAAGGCAAGCGCAAGGGCAAGGGCACGCGCGACACGATCACCTTCGCCGACGTGGCGGGCGCCGGCGAGGCCGTTGCCGAGCTCAAGGAGATCCGCGACTATCTCGCCGATCCGAGCAAGTACCTGCGCGTCGGCGCGGCCGCTCCGAAGGGCGTGCTGCTGGTCGGCCCCCCCGGCACCGGCAAGACGCTGCTGGCGAAGGCGGTTGCCGGGGAAGCGGACGCGGCGTTCTTCTCGCTGTCGGGCTCTGACTTCGTGGAGTCGCTGGTGGGAGTCGGGGCGGCGCGCGTGCGCGACCTGTTCCGCAAGGCGCGCAAGGCAGCGCCGGCGATCGTGTTCATCGACGAGCTCGACGCCGCGGGCCGCAAGCGCGGCGCGGGCATCGGGCAGGGCAACGACGAGCGTGAGCAGACGCTGAACCAGATCCTGGTCGAGATGGACGGCTTCAGCGGCGACGGCGGGCTCGTGGTGATGGGCGCGACCAACCGACCCGACATCCTCGACCCGGCGCTGTTGCGCCCGGGGCGCTTCGACCGCCAGGTGGTGATCGACACGCCCGACGTGCACGGTCGCCTCGAGATCCTGCGCCTGCACGGCGGCAAGCGCCCGCTCGGCCCCGATGCCTCGCTCGAGGAGGTCGCACGCCAGACGCCCGGCTTCAGCGGCGCGGAGCTCGCCAACGTGATCAACGAGGCCGCGCTGCTGAGCGTGCGCGACAGCCGCCCGGAGATCGACCAGGCGACGCTCGAGGAGGCGATCGACCGCGTGGTCGCCGGCCCGGCGAAAACGCACATCCTCAGCGACGACGAGCGCTGGCGGATCTCGGTCCACGAGGCTGCCCACGCGGTCGTCACAGACGCGCTGGGCCACGCCACCTCGACTCGCAAGCTCTCGATCGTCGCGCGCGGGCGCCAGCTCGGGACCGCGGCCCACATGCTCACCGATCGCGACCAGGTGATCATGAGCGAACCGGACCTGCAGCGGCAGCTGATCTCGATCGTCGCCGGAATTGCGGGCGAGCGGATCGCGTTCGGCAATGTGTCCACCACCGTCAACGACGACCTGCACGCCGCCACTGCGCTGGCGCGCAGCATGGTCACGTCGTTCGGCATGTCCGATGCGCTCGGCCTGGTCACGATCGGCGAGAAGACCGGCGAGGTCTTCCTCGGGGCTTCGCTGCAGGACCTCGGCTCCGTCGGACCGGAGACGCTGAACGTGATCGACAACGAGATCGAGCGGATGGTGGGCGACGCCGAGGCGCGCGCCGCGGCGGTGCTCGACCGCAACTGGAACACGGTCGAGGAGACGGCCACCGCGCTGCTCGAGCAGGAGACGCTCTCCGGGGTGGCGCTGGACGCGATGCTGTCGACCGTTCAAGAGGCGACCCTCGACGATCTGCGCGACGTGCGTCGCACGCCACCCGCGCGCGAGCCGCGTGACCCTCGGTGAGCAGGGCCCGCCTTCCCTCACCCGCGATGGTCGTGGCGCTGATCGCGCTGGTGCTCTCGAGCACCGGCATCGCCGATGCCGCGCGTCACGCCGTGGTGAAGATGATCGACGGGCACAAGCTCAGCACCAAGCCGCATGCGGGTGGAGTGCTGCTGCTCGGCAAGAACGCCAAATTCCCAGCCGCCGCGATCCCGACCGTCAAGAACGCAAGCCGCGTTGGCGGCAAGAGCGCGGCCGAACTCGAAGGCAGCTGCCCGCCCGCGACTGTCGATCTCGGCACCTGGTGTCTCGACACCGCGCCCTACCCGGTGACGCATGCGGATGCTGGCAAGAACAACTTCATCTGGGCTACCAAAGCGTGTGCGGGCGAAGGCGGCTGGCTGCCGAGCGTGGCGCAACTGCTTGGCGCCGCCAATCGCGTCAAGCTCGAGTCCACTATCCATGATTCGCCGCTTACGGCCACCATCAACCAGGATCCCAGCCGCGGCCTCAAAGATGAACGCGAGATGAGCTCGACGCTGGTTACAACCGAAGCGGGCCCTGCTGCCGCTGGTTTCGAGGGCGTCAGCGAAGGAGCGACGGGGAACCCCCGCCAAGGGCAGGCAAATCCCATACCCCTCGCTGCCAATCCGCTGCCCGAATCGCTGCAGTATGTAACGGTTTACAGCAATGGGCAGAAGGGTGGGTTCGCCGGCTCTGAGCCGGTTGCGAACGCCGAGAACTTCCGGTGCGCATTCAATCTGACGCCCGGAGCACTGAACAAATCCGAATCCTGAGGGCGTGCGTGAGGATCGATACCAGTCCGATCCTGACCTGCGCGGCATACCGGGCGGCGCTTGCGGCATTCCTGGTCGCGGCGATCCTCGGGCCGTGCGCGTCGCGTGCGTGCGCGATCATACTTCCGGCGACGACCATCGACGGTCCCAGTGAGGACATTGCCGGCTTCGGCGGCGTTGCGATGGCCGAAGATGGTGCTGGAGGACTGGTCTATCTCAAGCGCGTGAACGGCGTCCCGCACGTGTTCATCTCTCGCTATGTCGAAGGCCACTGGCTCGCGCCGACTCGGGTCGACACCGAAGAGTCGTTCGCCGCAAGCTGGCCCCGCATCGGAGCAGCAGAAGGCGGTGAGCTCGTGGTCGTTTGGGCGACGCCGTTCGCCACCGAGCACGGCAAGCTCGTATACGAGTTGCTTGGATCAGTGCTCGGTCCGGGGGGCACAACGTTCGGCCCGGCGATGATCGTCGATCAGAACATCGAAGAAGGTACAGGCGTGAGCCCGGATCTCGCCGTCAGTTCGAGTGGACAGGCCGACGTCGTATATCGGGTCGTCGAGCTTGGGAACACGAGCGTTCCGCTGCTCCGCCCCAGCGATGTCGTCGAGCAGGTGCGAGTCGCGCACTTCGATGGGCAGCGGTGGTCGGACCTCGGGCCCGTCAACCGGAACCCTGGCGTCTCGATGCGCCCGCCCACACAACCGAATGCGCCGCAAATTGCCGTCGGTCCTACCGGCAACGGCATAGTCACGTGGCAAGAGCCCGATATCGAAGGGGTGGCACGCATCTGGGCACGGCGCATTTTTGGAACGGCCCTTGATTACGTGATGCCAGTCAGTGCCACCGCCTTTGAAGGCAAGCCAATCAGCCAGGATGCGGATGCTCCGAGCCTCGCGCTCTCGCGGCTCGGTCAAGCTGACGTGGCCTACCGGCAGGACGCGGGACCGGGGTCGCCGCTTCCCGGTCCGCGGATCTTCCTGAACACCTTGCCCGATGGGGAATCCGTGAGTGGAGCGGAGTTCCAGGGCGCGACTGTGATCGACTCGGCCGTACCGGGGGGCGCTGCAGCGAGTGTCGGGCCGCCAAGCGTCGACATCGACGAACAGCACGACATGCGCCTGCTCTACGATGCCGATGGCGCGCCGCGTGTGATCGAGGGCAACGATCGGGGGCTGTCTGGGACGCTCACGCTTGGACCGTCGTTCGTCGGCCCTGAACCGGTCGCGGCGAGCGTCATGAACCCGGCAGGTGGGGGTCTGTCGGCCTGGCCGAGCGCAGATCGGCAGGGAGACCCAGCCGTCGCGATACGCGAGGATTTCGGGAGCGGGGGCGTCCAAACCGGACTGGTGAGCGGAGGGGCTGGCGGCGAAATTGGCACGCTAGCTGTCGGGCGCTCGGGCCTGGGGGATGGGATCGTCGGCTTCCTCCAAGGGCCGCTTGGAAATGCGGCTGTCGTCGCCGCGCAGGCTACCGCGCCGCCCACCGAACTTCTGTTGAGCGCGCCCAAAGGGTGGGTGAAGCCCGCTGCGTGTGTCTTGAGCTGGCAACCAGCGGTGAGCGCGGATGGGCCACTGCGATATCAGATTGTTCTCGACGGTCGCGCCGTCGCAACACCTACAGGCGCATTTTCGCTGCACCTAAGCACGCGCGGCCTTGCCTCAGGAGAGCACCGGGTCCAATTGCTGGTAACCGACATCGAGGGGCAGCAGCAACTGTCCTCACCTTCAACCCTCCGTGTCGACGGTGAACCCCCGCGGGTCACGATAAGCCGGATAAGAGGTCGCGAGACGATCGCTGTGCGGGTCAGCGACTCAGACTCTGGCGTCGCCACCCAGGCAGTCTCTGTCAGCTTTGGCGACGGGTCCCACGCGCATGGGCGGGCAAGGTATCGCCACCGGTACGCTCACGCGGGCATCTACCGAGTAGTTGTCCATGTCCGTGACAAGCTCGGCAACGCGGGTGTTGTGCGGGAGCCGGTGACGGTCCGGTGAGGTGCCGCTTCATCCGACCGACCGCGGCTCGCCGAATTCGGGTGCCGTGTCTGGCCCTCGCATTGGTCACGGCGCTCGCCTGTCCGGCGCCCGCTGGCGCAGACGTGTTCGAACCGATATCGCTGGTCTCCGAGGGGGCGTTTGGTGGTCTGCCTCAGCAAGCTGAATACGCGCACGATGCGGCAATTGCAGGAAATGGACAGTATGTGGCTTTCGACGGCTCCGTCGCTGGCGTGACCGGCATATGGCGCCGCGATCTCGCTACGGGCGCCATCGAACAGGTTGCGGGCGGGGACGCCGAGATGCCGTCGATCAGCGAAAGTGGCCAGGACATCAGCTTCACGACGAACGAAGGCAAGAGCCTCTCGGAAATAACCGATGGCCGCCCGCATAGCGCGAAACGCGAAGCGGTCAACGTCTACGTACGCGACATGTCCAAGGGACCGGGACAGGAAGGCGCATTCGTGGTGGCGTCGGCGTCAAACGGATCGCTCGAACCTCTCGCATACAATGGCGCGGGCACGACGCTCGGCTCGAGCGCGGCTGGACGCTCGGCGATCAGTGCCGACGGGAACGAGGTGGCCTTCGTGACGACCGCCGTCTCGGATCTGGTCGACGGCACGGCTGCAGAACCGCAGACTCCCCCGCTGCAGGTGGCGGTGCGTTACGTCGACAGCAACGAAACGGCCCTGGTCAGCGGCGAATACGATCCGGAAAGCGGTGCGACGACAGGCCAGCCGGTTTCCGTCCAGGAAGCCGGTCGCATGCTCGGAGCCGTCTATCCCGGCAAGTCGCCGAGCTTCTCGCCCCCACCCGCCGGTGGCGAATGGGGAAAAAGCCCCCCGCCCGGTGCCTCTATCAGCGCCGATGGTTCCACGGTGGCGTGGATGGGCGAGAACATCGGCCGGCAGGCGAGGATGCTTCCGGACGAAACGCCCAGCTTCCTCTACACAGAGCCATTGTGGCGTCGGATCGCGCCTGGCTCGCAGACCCCTACCGAGCGAGTGACGGGAGGCTCGGACCCAAGCAATCCGAACTGCGCGGAGACCGGCGAGGCGGCTCTGCCTGAAGTCGCATCAGCCGCAGATCCCTGTCAGGGACCATTCGAGGTCACGGACCTATCCGGGTCAGAAAGCAGTGGCGTCTGGACGGAAGGTGGAACCGGTGGCGGCATAGGCGACTTCATCCCACGTCTGAGCGACGATGGCTACACGGTTGCATTCATCTCGACGGCGCTGCCGATCTCCCTTGGTGAAGACTTCGGCGATCACGGAGCTGGCGAGGCGGCGGACCTCTACATCGCCAACATGCACCCTGGGCTCACACGTACCCAGGCGCTCACGCCACTGAGCCAGCTTGCAAGCGATCAGAGCGTAGCGGGCGCCGACCCGATCACCGATTTCGACATATCGCCTGACGGCACCGAGGTCGCGTTCACGACCAGGCGCACCGAGTTCCCGCTCGGCTCACCCGCGTACGTCAGCGTTCCGGCGGCCGAACCTGGAATGAGCGAGCTGTTTGATGTCGATCTGCGCGACGACACGCTGACGCGCGTCACCGAGGGTTATGAAGGTGGTCCCAGTGCCGAGCCACATTCGTCAAAGCTGATCAGCGGCGAGGAAGACGCGTATGGCGGCGTGTACACGCTCGGAGCACAGTCGCCCTCGTTCTCCGCCAACGGGGATTTGATCGCATTCTCATCGACCGCCGACAATCTGGTGCTTGGTGATGGCAACACGCCACCCGCCGGGCCGTTGGATGGCAGCGACGCGTTCGTGGTTGGACGCGCCGTCTTCACACCTCGGCCGACACCGCAATTCATATCCGCGTCACCGGTGGTCGGCCTCCAGCCGGCGTGGCGGCTGGGTGTCACTTGGCTCTCCCGCCACGATGGAACTGTGCTTCTGTATGTGCGGGTACCGGGCGTCGGAACGTTGCGAGCAAACGCCCGCAGCGCAGTGCTCGTCAAGTCGCGCCCCAATTCCCGTCCAGCGCGCCGAGCTCGAGTAGCCTCGGTCTCGCGCCGGCGAACCACTCGTGGACACATGCGCGAGACCGTCTCCACACGGACCGTTGCGACGGCCAGCAGCGCTATCCGGTCCGGCCCGGCCGGCGTAGTAACGCTTGTATTGAGGCTCGCCAAGCCATACGTCGGGCTGGCGACAAGGAGCGGCGGGCTCACCTCGAGTTTGAGTGTCACGTTCACGGCATCTGGTCGTCATCCGCTGAATAAGTTGATCGGAATCAACTTCCGGCGCGTAGTCCCTCATGTCCACGCGGCGCACAAGGCGCGCCGTGCTGCTCCCCGACGCGCTAGGAGAAGCAGGTGAGGGTCGCGGCGACGCGGACAACTGCGCTGCTCGCCACCCTCGCGCTCGTCGTTGCTGGCGCGATCCCCACGACGGCGACGGCGTCCGCTGAAAACATCAGGTGGAGCGGCGCAGAACAGCCCATAGCGCCTGGCGCCTCCTGGCAGATACCGCTCGGCAGCATCGGCGATATCGAGTTCTGGGCACCGAATCGAGGATTGCTGATCACAGCAGGTAACGGTCCCACCGTCCCGGCGGGGGTTTGGGCATACAACGGCGTCGAATGGCACGAGCTCGCGACAGTATGCGGCGCGACTGACGGGCGCATTGCGTGGGCAGGCCCGAGCGAATTTTGGACCGTGTCCGACGGCCGCGCGGGCCAGGCCAACGAATCCTCGGGGTCCCTCGAAAAACCTCCGCCGCTCGAAGACAATACGCTCTGCCACTTCGCGGCGGGCCAGCTGGTGGCTTCATACGCACATCCCGCGTTCGAGCCCGACTCCTACGGCGCTATGCACAGCGCCGCGTGCCTGAGCCCGGTCGACTGCTGGTTCGCGGGCGATCCCCTCGAATCACCCCAGATCGGCTCATTTCACCTGCACTGGAATGGGAGCTCGCTGGAAGCCGAACCGTACCTCGGCGAAGGACATCCGGTCGAGGACATGCGCGACTATGAAGGGCGATTGTACGAGAGTGTCCGTATCTCCAGTGGGGATGCGCGTGTGAACAGGGAACAGATCGAACAGCCGGCTGTTCACAAGATCAACCCCGAAGGAGTGCAGCCCATCTTCCAGCCGGAACACGATCTACCGCTGTACGGCATCGGCGAGCTTCCCGAAGCGCTCGACTCTTTGCATCTCTCGGCCGCCGACGGGGCACTGTGGGGAGCCGCGGGTGCGAAGCGCGCCGAAGCGGGCGAAGCCGGTCAGATGACCGTCATACGACGAGCCGCTGGCGTCTGGACACAGCTGATCGGGCCCGAAACGCCGCTCGGCCCGATACTCGCCGATCGCAGCGAAGAAACCGAACTGCTCGGCGGCGAAGCCAAAAACGCGCAGGTCAGTGCGATCGCCGCCGAACCCGGAACGGGCAGCGCTTGGCTGGCGCTCACCGCGCCCCCCGGCTCAGGCTCGCCGAGCAGAGCCGTACTCGTGCATCTCTCGGCGGCGGGCAGCCTGATCGAAGCGCAAGCGCTTCCTTCCCTCGGCGAACAGGAACAGGGCATTGGTCCGAAGGGTGCGGCCGACAAGCTCTCATGCCCCGCTGTGCACGACTGCTGGCTCGCCACGACGCGCGGATGGCTGTTTCATCTCGCTCCCGAACATGAACGGAGCCTCCCTACCGATCAGCTTGAAGATGAATATTTCACCGGCCTCGTCACTTTCCGGCCCCCCGATCAGGGCTTGCCGCAGCTACCGCCCGACGCTCCGCCCCCGGACGATTCAGGACTTGTGGAAGCGCCTCCCAACTACGGAGGTGCCTTCTCGGAATCGCAGGGTTCTGCGGCGCAGTCGAAGGTCACGCTCCCGCTGTTGTCCCATATGCATAGTCGACTCGTACACGGCAGCACTCTCGAACTGCGTTTTCACCTCGCCGTCAAGGCACGCATCCGGCTCATCGCACAGCGCCGCCGTCAGGTGGTGGCATCGACCGCGACCCGCACCTTCGCAGCCGGCGACCGGAAGCTTCTGCTGCGGTTGGATCGCCGGAGGTGGCCCACCAAGCTCAGCCTGCAAAGCCACGCCCTGGCGCCGCTGCCGCGCGTTCCGTCTGCCTCGGGGCAAGGCGTGGGAGTAAACACCGAGAGCACCGGTCTGTTCACCTTGCCGCGCGCCCTGCTGCAAAGTGGACTCGGAACTCCGCCGTGAGGACTAAGCGTCGGCAAACGGGTGAGACGCGTGCGCGATCGACGCGGGTCGCCTGCGTGCTCGCACTGGTACTGGGGAGTCTGCTCGCTTCTATGTGGCTCACAGGTGCTCCGCTGCTCCCCTATGCAGCCCAGCGCGCCGTGGCACAGCCGCCGTTTGAAGAACCTACGCCCCAGACCGACGCATCAGTGCCCGCGCATCAGGTCACGATGATCGGCGCGACACCGGAAGAACCCGGAGCGCCGGGCGCTGACGAGACTTGGGGCATCGGCGTCGACGGAGCCGCGCACGTTCTGGTGCGCTATTACGTGCACCCCGCGCCCGGGGGCGTTGGCGAAGAAGGCAGTTGGGCGCTTGCGCCATCGCTGCCATCCGGTTTCGTCCCCGACGGAAGTCCACTCGCCGGGCAGATGACGCCTAACGGTGACGGCGTCCTGCTTGGGAAGGTCGGCACGGACTCCGAAACCGTTCTTGTGCGCAAGCCGGGCGGCGCCTTCGAAGCGACCGTCCGTCCGCCGGCCGAAGGCGAAGCACTCGAAGAAGGCGAAGAACCGTTGCTCAAGCAGGGAGAAGCCCTATTCGCGGGCGCCCGCGCGCCGCTGGTGGCCCCCTTGAATGAAGCGGACGGCGAAGCGGGCGCGCTGGTGGTTCCGGTCGATGGCAGCAGCGGGGTTGAGGGACAGGTCCTGCACTGGGATGGCCACAAGTGGGCGCGAGAGCCGATCGCAATTCCGGAACAGAGCAAAGATAACTTCCGGGTCCTTGGGATTGGCGCGAGCTCACCTGGGAATGCCTGGCTGCTCGCACAGCTCTCCTCGAAATCTTCGTATCCGGCCGGCGCCGTCGCGCTCTTTCGCAGATTGCCGGTAGAAGGAGGATCCTGGCGCTGGAAGCCGGTTGCGCTCACGGCCGGGGCGGGTGACGAAGAAGCCCATCCGCTGGCCGTTCCGGTCCAGGGGGCGGAACCGGCGCGCTTCACGGAGTCCGGCGTTGGCGAGCCGCCGACGGTTCAAAGCCAACTTCTCACCGTCACCAGTCGGGGGGTGTGGATCGACGGCGAACGCTCTGATGTGACGACCCAGGAACCCGCCACGACGACGCTGTTCTTCAAGTCTGAAGGCGAAGCTGGCGGCAGCATACTGTCGAGTTGGTGCTGGTTGCCCGCCAGCGTTCCCCCAGGCACGCCACCTTGCCAGCACGAACTACCCGAAGCCCTCCCGAGTGGCTATCTACGAAGCATCGCCTGGCCGGACCCCGGCGAGCCGTATGGGCAACGCGTGATCACCGGCCTCGCCGAAGGCGTGAGCCTTCGCCTCGAAGGCGAATCGTTTCGACGCGTGCTCGCGCTCGGCGGTGGAGCGGATCCCGGTGCCGATCCCGGCTCAAAGCTTGGCGCGGCGTTCTCGAGCCCAACTGAGGGCTGGCTTGGGGTGGAAGGTCTGTCGGTTCACTTGACCACGAAGCCTGCGGCCAGCAAGCTGACACCCTGGCCCGTGCCGTTCCGCCACCCGCTGCTCGCAATCGCTCCGCAGCCCGGTATGCCGGTGGGATCGCTGATGAGCGAAGCCCTGGCTGTCGGAGACAA
Source organism: uncultured Solirubrobacterales bacterium (assembly GCA_963706765.1). Classification (GTDB taxonomy): domain Bacteria; phylum Actinomycetota; class Thermoleophilia; order Solirubrobacterales; family Solirubrobacteraceae; genus Palsa-744. Next base: position 2,667,356 of record OY970168.1, read on the forward strand.
GGGCGCCGTAGCTCGCTACAAGCCTGGGCAAGGATGGCTGCCTGAAAGTCTGTTCGGCCCCGGGGAGCAAGTCGAAACCCCCCAACTGCGTGCGGTCGCGTGGCCGACGCCCGCGCGCGCCTATGCCGTCGGCGACCACGGGCAGATGTGGTTGTGGAGGGCCGAGACCGGATTGTGGGAAAAAGACCCCGCGACCCCGCCAAACTTTCGCGGCAACCTCCTTGGGGTCGCCTTCGACCCCAGTGAACCGACGCGTGGCTACGCGGTGGGCACGAGCGCGGTTGGCGCAGGCGGCGTGCTGCTGCGCTATGGCAAGAGCTGGACCGAAGAAACCGGTCTTCCGGCTGCAGTCCAAGGTGCCGCGTTCACCTCGATCGCGTTCGCTGGCTCGGAGGCGATTGTCGCCTATCGCAAGCAGCCCAACCCTCAGGTGAACAGCTTCGTCGGAGGCCTGCTCTTCAACGAAGGCTCGGGGTGGCATGTCGATGAAGGCGCAGCTGCTGCCGTGGGTAGCGGCGTCCCTGAGACCGTCGCCGGCTTGCCAGACGGCGGCGCGGCGTTCGTCGCCACTGGCGGGACCGAAGGCACGCGACTCTACGAGCGCGAATCGGCCGGCTCGGCTTGGCAGGCGACTCCAACACCCCTGCCCGGAGTCGGCGGCTCAGTTGCCCTGTTTCGCGAAGGGGGTGCGCTGCGGGCGGTGGTTTCCGGTGGCGGCGTTGGCAGTCCCGCGGCGCAGCCGTCACCGCCGCCGGGCTTCCCGCCAGACCTCTTTCCGCCTCTGTCGCCTCTGGCTGCGGGGCTGGAAGGTGGTGGCGTTCTGCGACAGACTGCGAGCGGATGGAGCGACGAGAGCCACGAACTCAATTCTGCCGGCACGCCTCCGGGAGGCTACGTGCGCCAGGACATGCCATACAGACCAGACCCCGTCCTTGCCGTGCTGATTGATCCCAGCGGAAGTCAGGGATGGGCCGTCGGGGGCGCCGTGCAAGAAGAAGAAGAACGTCTCGAGACGGGCGATGTCGAGCGCTATCCGGCCGACGGGGCAAAGCCTACGGGGGTGGGCGAATCCACTGTCCCGCTCGAACCCGGAGAGGCGACATTTGCGTTCGGTGGCAATGCGCAATGCGTGGCCCCGTGCGCTGATCGGACGCGAGCCGGGGTGGGACCGCAGCTGTGGCTAGAGAGCGCGCTGGCGCTCGCTCACAAGATCGGCGTGCGAGCGTTTATGTATGCCGGTCCCTATGTGACCGAAGGACAGGTCAGCGGACCGAGATCGGTCCCGATACCGTTTGGCGACGAGCTTGAAACGTACGCCTCGATCCTGGCATCGGCAGGGCTCCCGGCGTATGCGGCGGCCTCTCCATCGGATCTCGACAGCCGTCCCGAAAGCGAAGGCTCGGAGGCCCTGTTTGAGCACGCGTTCGCGAACTTCCCTCAGCCGTTCGGCAGCGGCCAGCCGGCGGCGGGGCTCACGCCCGCGGGACGCTCGTCGGAACAGTGCGCTGCAGTTGGCTGCGAGGATGCCTACTACGCGCTCGAATCAGAAGGTCAGGGGGGCGCGGTGCGCGTCGTCGTGCTGGACGATTCGAGGGACGTCAACCCGAAGCAGCGCGAATGGCTGGCGGGACAGCTCAGTGAAGCGAAGGGTCGTGGCGAGCCGGTGATCGCGGTCGGGAACGCTGACCTCGATGCTCAGGTCGCCGGTGGCGACGTGCAAGCGCAGGAAGTGGCGGGGACGCTCGTGAGCGGCGGCGCCTCGGCGTATTTCTACGACTCGCCCGAAGAAAACGTGATGAAGCCGCTGCGGGTAGGCAACGAATCAATCCCCGTGTTCGGCTCGGGAACCCTTGGATACGTGAACGTCGTCAACGAGCGTCACGGCAACTTTCACGGCGCTAGCGGCATCTTGTTGGGCCAGGTTGACGTCGCCGCGCGCAACGCGAGCACGAACCGTGCGCCAGTCACCGCTCGTCTCATCCCGGCGATTGGCGAACTGGCACTCGAAGCAAAAGGGGGAACATTGCTGCGTCGCAGCCAACCTGCACTCTTCGAGGGGCTCGCCCGCCGCCCGCGTGCCGGCAGTCTTGCTCAGAGCAACAGAACCGAAGGGGAACTCGATCCCTACATACCGATTCCCTCAATATGCGTGGGCGAATGCTCTACTGCGCTCTTGCCTGAATACACGTTCAGTTCCTCGCGACCCGAAATCGGCGACTTCGTCGAGCCCAACGTCGCCGCGGCCAACTCGTCTCTGTCGGTGCTGCAAGGGCCAAACGGGAAACCGATCCACGACTCGCAATCGGGCCTTTTTTGCGCGTATAACGCCGGTACCACGGTCGTCACGATCAGCGCTGGCGGCCTCTCCGCATCGCTGCCGGTAACCGTACAGGCAGGGAGCGTGCGCCAGCCGTGCGGAACCCAGCCGCTAAGCGAAACGTCCGCCGCCTCGGCGCAGGCATCGATCACGCCGCCACCGGCGCCGGCGCCCGCGCCGGCAGGCCCTGCTCCAGCCTCCTCGGCACCTCCACCCGTGCCACTGCCGCTTCCCCCGCCCGCGCTACCCGTTCTTCCAGCAACGCCTGTGCACGCCGTCGTAGCCCACTCGCTGCCGCCATTCTTCGTGCCAACAGCCCTCGCCACGCCTGTGCTTGCCTTCGTGCCTCCGCCGGTCCCGACCCCGGCGCGACCGAACCCTCCCACCGGAACTTCCGCCGTCACATCGCCCGTCGAGGTTGCCGAACGCGAAGAGGAGGAGGAGGAGGCCCCCGAGTCGGTGAGCGCGAAGGCAGTGTCCTATCGCCCCGAAGAACACGAGCCCACACCCCTATATATCCTCGGGATCGTCCTGCTCGCCGCCTTCGCTGGCGCCGCTGGACGACGGCGTCCACGCGGCGGTCGTCGGGAGTTGCGCGTCGCGCCGGCAACGGTGTCCGGGACGGAGGCCCAGCGGAGGATGGACGCCGCAAGTCGCCACAACAGGCGCTGATCGGTCGTTGGTTCACACGGCGTTCACGGCATCGCAACAAGTTGGCCACCGCGATCGGAGAGGCTGCGCAGGAGTTGGAGTTCGACACATGACCCTGCCCGCGAAGCTCATCCGTAGATATCTGCTGCCCGCATTCGCGGCATCGCTTGGGCTGCTGACGGTCTTGTCAGGATCAGCTAGAGCCGAATACGGCGAACTCCGTCATCTCCGCATTCCGGTCGGTGAAGGATCCGGCGAAATACGGCCCGCCGGTGCGCTCTCCTTCGGGGTCGATGCCACGGAAGGCAGCTACTACGTCGCCGACGAACCCACCACGGGGGTGTTCCGGATCCAACGATTCAACGTCAAGGGAGAAGTCGAACCAGCTGCGTCGATCTCGTTCGCACCGCCCGAAGCCAAGAAACAGGGGGCCGGCGAAGGGGTGCTCGGCAACGGCGGTCTACAGATCGCGGTCGACCCGAAGCGCAACCGCATATATGCGCTTCTCCTTTACGAACGGCGTGGCATCAGCGAAAAAGAAGAAAAAGAAGAAGAAAAGGAAGAAAAAGAAAAGGGCGAAGCTTATGAACGGTTTCCGCTTGACGCCGAAGAACGTGCGGCGGCTCAGCTCTACGCCTTCGAATACACGGGCGGCAAACTCGTCTCGGCGAGCACCAACAAAGAAGGTGCGCCGAGCCCGGTCGTGGAGGGAGACGCCTCAGGCTTCGACGATCAAGGCGAAGTGCCGAAGGAAGCCCTGCTGAACCCGCGAGGGCTTGCGGTTGATCCACTCACCGGCAATGTTCTGGTCGTGGGCGACCAGGACCAGCAGCAGGATGTGAAGGTCGAGAAAGAAGAAGCTGAAAAAGAATGCCGAGCGGTGGTGCAGTTCGTCACGATCGAAGAAGCTTCAAAAAAAATCAAGAGTGCGAAACTGGCACACCGGTTCGTCGACCAGAAAAGCCTCCTCAGCCCCGAAGAACCAAGCTGCGAACCAGAAGAATTCGAAGCCGATCCCTACTCGCCGATCGTCAGTCCTGGCGGCAGAGTGCTGGCAGAGGTCCGCGAAAACGAAGTCTGGGAATTTCCAGCGAAAGACGAAGCGGGCGAAGGGGAACGCGAAACTCGTCCGAAGCTGCTCTTCACTCTTAACGAACAGCAGGAACTGCTCGAATTTGGCGCCGAAGAAACCGCTGGTCCGACAACGTCGTTCGTGCCTGAAGCCGAAGGCTCCAGCGAAGGCAAGCTCTATCTAGCGGCCGGTGTGAGGCACAAACAGATAAATGAAACGACCAAGCCCGCTGTGCTCGTAGTGCACTACGCCGAAGGCGAACCACCGCAAATGAGCGTGATTGGCTGGACGGCCGGCGCCTCGTCCGAAGCTGGCCATGAAGGATGCGCGATACCGTCGCCGACTTCCGGCCGCACCGCTCTGCTCGGTGGTTTCAAGGGCGCTGACGGTGCCGAAGGCGTGCAGATCCTCGATACGTTCCAGCACGAAGAAAAAGCCTCGGTTGAAGAGTTTGAGTTCGGGCCCGAGGGCAGCGCTGCGCAATGCCCGCATGCGAGCGCCACGCCCCCGAGCGTGAAGGTTGACAACGTGGCGGTCTCATCGCTTGCGCCGGGACAGAAGGCGGCGCTTTCCTCCGAAGCAGTCGCGGCTGATGTGACGAGCGTCGAATGGCAGTTCGAAGATGTGACGACCCATCAGCAGGAAGCATCGATCAAGGGTGGCTATGAATTTGAGCCCAATGCAAAGCACGAACTCGTGGGCACTACGAGCGGGGAACACGTGTTCCTCCACGAAGGCCGCTACAAGATCACCGAGATTCTGCTGACCGACAGTCTTGCGTCACCGGAGGTCGAAGTCACACGCGAACTATCCGTCGAACGCCCGCCAATCGGGATCGAACTCAGCGCTCCCACGACTATCGCCGCCAGCGAACAGGCGGCTAGACTCGAAGCGACCATAGTGGACCACAACGAACCTGCTCCGCCGCATCTCAAATATGTGTGGCGGTTCGGCGATGGTGCCGAAGTCGCGGGAGAAACAGCGTCAGTGACGCTGAGCGCCGAACACACCTACGCGAGCCCATGCTCATGCTCGGCGACGCTGGAAGTCACAGACGCAACGGGGGCAAAAGGCTCTGAAACGCGAACGATCTTCGTACGTCGCAGCAAAGCCGAAGAAGTGGGGCAACCTCCGCCCCCTGGTGGCGGAGGCGGCGGCCCGGCCGTCGGAGGCGGCTCGGGCGGCGGACCGGGCAGCGGTGGCGTGCAAGGCGTCAACGTTGTCCATAACCCCGAAGCGCGGCTAGCGAGCACGGCGATAAGCGTACGCCCAAACGGCGCGCTCGCGATCAAAGTTACATGCCCGCACGGCGAGACGAGCTGCATCGGAAGCGTCACGCTGCGCACGCTCAAGGCGGTGAGTTCGGGCGCGCATAAGAAGAAGGCTGTACTGACGCTTGCCAGCGGTGCATTCACCGTGGCTGGCGGTGCGACCAAGGCGCTCACGCTGCATCTGTCTTCCAGGGCGCGATCGCTATTGGCTCACTCGCATCTGCTTCGCGCACAGGCCTCGCTGGTTGCGCACGACTCGACCGGAGTGACGAGAACTGTCAAGACCGCGATCACGCTGCGGCTAACGAAGTCCTCATCCAGCCACAAGCGCTAAAGCGGTGTGAATAATTCGTGAAGCGGGACTCCTGACACACAAGATCGTAACCCCGCTCGGCGTGGCGGCTGTAACCGTAGGCGTCGAGCAGGAGGGGTTCCTGCCGCGCGGACAGGAAGTCCGTGCTCTGAAATGCAACCGCAACAGGAGGTAGCCACGTAATGACGTCTCTCTTCGCACGCCGTGTGGCCGTTTCCATCGCCTCGGCGGCCGCTCTGGCCTCCGTGGTGATGCCGGCCACCGCGAGCGCGAAAAAAGGCCCTGTCACCGATCGCGGTGAACAGTGTTCCGGCGCGAGCGTCGCCGGCCGGGGCTCGACGTTCCAGAACCCAGCGCAGCTGGTCTGGAATCCGGGATTCAACAGCAACACGAGCTCGGTAGCGTGCAGCGGTAAACAAGGAAGCAAAGGGACACCGAAAGCTGAATACAAGCAGGGTGGCGCGAACAGCGGAAGTGGTGCCTGCATCAGGGCGTTCGGCGCGGAAAAAGAAGCTCCGCTTTTCGGCGAATTCAGCTACTGCGGTACCGACGAAGCGCCTAACGCCGCACAGAAAGGCGAAATGGAATCGCACAAAACGGGCGGCGAAGAACGTTCCGTGGAGACAATCCCTGTCGCGCAGGGAGCCGAGGCAGTGATAGTCCATCTTCCAGCCGGCTGCCTCGCGAGCAGTGAAGTTGTCCAAAAAGGCAAAAAATACAAACTAGGCCGTTTGGCGTTCGACCACACGACGCTCGAGGGCATCTACCGCGGTACGATCACGACCTGGAAGGGCGCTATCGAAGCGCAGGGCGGCAACGGCAACGACAGCATCAGCTGTAAAGTCGCGAGTGAAGAAGAAGACACGATATCGCCCGTCGTCCGCCTCGACTCCTCGGGTACGACGCACATCTTCAAGACGTACCTGAGCCTGGTCAATGGAGCAAAATTCGAGGCGGAGGCGTTCCCCGAAGAAATCGGTGGCAAAAAAACCGGCTGCGGCGCGCCGCTTCCAGAAGAAGAAAAGACGTGGGGCGAAGTTGCCCAGGGCTGCCAGAACCAGCGGTGGCCGGCTGCTGCTCATGTCGTCAGGCCTTCGGAACCGGGCAACCCGGGCGTTGTCAAAGAAGTCGCCGCCAAAGCGAGCAGTATCGGCTATGCCGACCTTGCAGTCGCGCGTGAAAACGGCTCCTTCTCGAAGAAGGGCTTGGGTGGCGAAAACAAAAAAGGCACCGCCACCAAGCGGGGCGAACAGAACGTGAGATTCTGGGCCGAGCTTCAGGACAACGAGGCGCCCGTCACTTACGCCGATCCTGCCTCGAATGGGGATACGGAAAAGGGCGCGAGCTCCAACTGCTCACACACCGTGTACACGAACGAAGCGAAAAAGGAATTTCCGCCGACGAGCACGCGTGAATTGTGGAATGCGGCCAAGGCGGAACTCAAAGAGGTGGACTACTCCATCTGTGGCCTCACCTATGATTTGGCGCTCCGGGAATACAAGCCGTACTTGACGGGCATTGTCTCCGAAGGAGAAGGCAAAGCGCGAGCGACGACGGTCGAGAATTACCTGGCGTATGAGGTCAATAGCAAAGGCGGCGGCAAGGAACTCAAAGGACATGACTACGAAAAGCTGCCGAAACAGGTCCAGAAGGAGGCCGAAGCGGGTATAGCGGAAATCGGTTACGCAATACCGTAAGAGCTAGCTCCCTCGCCTTGCGGCCCCATCGGTGGTCGCAGGGGTGCAGGACCGCTACAAGGATGTGACGTCCGGGACCGGCCGCCCACTTTGGGCGGCCGGTCCTTCGTTTTGGCCGGCATGACAAGCTGCTCCACGGCGCAGTCCGTGGTCGAGATTGATGACGCCCTGCGCTAGTCGACGGCCAATTCGGGTGAGCCAGGGCGCGGGCGCGAGGCTCGGCAGTCATCATTGGCAGCCCGCGACGCCGGGATCCGTGACGACCGACACTTAGAATCGTGGTGGCGGGAAGGAGCGCTGCTGCTTGGGCATCGCCAGCCGATGCGTTACTCGGCGGCGAGCGCGCCTGGGAGATGAGGCCCGCCAGGGACGTCTACCTCGCGGCTCAATACGCTCACCGCGACCCAAGCCACGCGCACAAGAAGGCGCCGGCCGCGTCAAGCACTCAATTTTTCTATGCGCGGTCAGGCTTGGTTACTCGGTCGAGATCTCGCTTGCGAAAGCGGTCGCTGAGATCGCGATGCATCATCTGGCCCGTCGAGAGCATGTGCCGATGGTCTCGCCCACGTCGGGGCGCTCTCGGACACGTGGTGATGGCGCAGGAGGCGACTGCTGCCTGAGCGTTTTTGTCGTGCCAGTCAACGCGAACGGTGGCCCGACCCCTTAGATTCGGTCCGCCTCGTGTGAGAGTCCTTCTGCCCATGCAAAATGGGCGAGAGGAGGACCGATCACGTGAAGCGCAGACGACACACGCCGGAGCAGATCGTCAGGAAGCTCAGGGAGGCCGACCGGATGCTGGCCGAGGGCACGGAGACGCCCGAGGTCTGCAAGGCGCTGGAAGTGTCCGAGGCGACTTATCACCGTTGGCGAGCGCAATACGGCGGGATGAGGGCCGACGACGTGAAGCGCTTGAAGGAGCTCGAGCGAGAGAACTCCCAGCTCAAGCGCCTGGTCGCCGACAAGGAGCTGGAGAACCTGGCTCTCAGGGAGATTTCGAAGGGAAACTGGTGAGCCCGTCGCGTCGACGCTCTGCGGTCCTGATGCTCCAGGACCGGCTGGGTGTCTCACAGCGGCGGGCGTGCCAGCTGGCCGGGCAGCACCGCTCAACCCAGCGCCGCGAGCCGGTCGTGGCGTGCGATGACGCAAGGTTGCGTGCCAGGTTGCGCAAGCTCTCTCGCGAGCGGCCACGCTGGGGTTATCGCCGCGCGCACGCCGAGCTCGTCGGCGAGGGCTGGCAGATAAACCGCAAGCGAGTGCAGCGCGTCTGGCGCGAGGAGGGCCTGCGCGTCCCGCAGCGCCGCCGAAAGCGCCAGCGCCTCGGGGACTCCGCGGTCCCCGCGAGCCGGCTACGGGCCGAGCGCCCCGACCATGTGTGGGCGTTCGATTTCCAATTCGACCAGACCGCCAACGGGCACATCCTGAAGCTGCTGCATGTCGTCGATGAGTTCACCCGCGAGGCCTTGGAGATCAAGTGCGCGCGGAGCATCGATGCGGACGCGACTGTCGAGGTCCTGGAAGCGCTCACGATCGCCCGGGGCCGCTCGCCACAGTTCGTTCGCTGTGACAACGGCCCGGAGATGACCGCGAACGCCCTGAAGGACTGGTGCCGCTTCTCCGGCACTGGCGCCAGCTACATCGACCCCGGCTCGCCATGGCAGAACCCCTACGTCGAGTCCTTCGGCTCCCGGGTTCGTGACGAGCTGCTCGCCGTCGAGCAGTTCTCATGCCTCGCCGAGGCACAGGTCCTCGTCGAGGACTACCGCCAGGACTACAACGCGAACCGACCCCACTCGGCGCTCGGGATGAAGTCACCCGCCCGGTTCGTCCGCGCCTGGAGGGCCCAGCACGAGCAGCTCGCCAACTCGCTGCGCTCGCCCTACGGGCTCACTCCGCGAGGCGGCGACACCCCTACTCTGCAACAGAACAACACCCACCGACTCTCACAACCGGTGGACCCATGAACGGGGTCCGGTCAACGGGAGCGAGCCGGGGGACAAACGCGAACCTTAGCCCCAGACCCCGGTCAGACTCAGGTCCGGTCCAATCCAGCGCCGGTCGCGGGTTCACAGCTCGCCGACCGATCCGCTGTTATCGGCGACGCGCTGCTCTGCGGGTGAGCCGCGCGTCTAGGTTCGGGCTGGCTGGCCGACCGATCCGTCGGCACTCGGCTGCACCTGGTGATGTGGCATGACCGCCTCGGATGCCTCGTCGGGTGTGAGGTCCGGGTAGAGCACTCTGACCACGAAGATCGCACAGACTCCTCCGATGAGCTGCGCCACGACGAAGCTCGGCACCGACGCCGGGGCGATGCCGGCAAACGTGTTGGAGAACATGCGCCCGACGCTGATCGCGGGGTTGGCGAAGCTGGCCGAGCTGGTGAAGAAGTACGCGGCGCCGATGTACGCGCCAACAGCGGCAGGAGCGGTGTTGGCGCGCTTGGTGCGTGCGAGCGAGAAGATCACGAGCAGCAGGCCGGCGGTGGCGATCACCTCGGAGAACAGATGCGCGGGAGACGCGCGATGATGAGTTGAGATGCTGATGGCGGCAAGAGAGAACATACCGTTCGCCACGACGGCGCCGAGCACGCAGCCAGCGACCTGGGCAGGGAGGTAGGCGAGCGCATCGCGCCAGCGGAGGCCGCCGAAGCTCGCGTCGGCCAGGGAGACGACCGGGTTGAAATGCCCACCAGATACAGGGCCAAACATCAGGATGATCGTGAACAGGCCGGCTGCGGTGGCGGCGGCGTTCTCGAACAGCTGCAGACCGACGTCGTCCGGGGACAGCGTCTGCGCAGCGATACCCGAGCCGACCACCAGGGCCGCGAGAAAAGCTGAGCCAAGCAGCTCGGCGAACAGACGGCGGGTCAGCGGCGGCGTGCCGGTCATGCTGCAAGGAGGAGCTTGTCGGCGAACTCGCTGGGTAGCCCGGCCTCCCGGACTTCCACGGCGACGGCGTCGGCGTCGTAGCTGATGCGCTCGATGCTCACCTCGACGCTGCCGGCGCTCGGTGCGAGAACCGCGAACGCTCCGCGCGGGTCGCCGTCCTTGGGCTTGCCGACCGAACCGCAGTTGACGAACAGCACCCCGCCGTACTCGTGAGTCCAGGGTTTGTGCGTGTGGCCGAACACGAGCACGGGGTCGTCCTCGGCCGCGGCGAGGCGTTCGTAGAGGCTGGCGGGCTTGTCCTCGAACAGATACTCGTTGACTTTTCGGGGAGAGCCGTGGACGAGATGGACATCGACGCCACCGACCGCGAAGTGCAGATCGAACGGCAGGTCGCGCATGAAGTCCTTGGACTCTTGACTGGTGTGCGCGAGCGTCCAGTTCACCGACTCCTGGCCGAGGTCGCGGTCGTGCGGTGTGACGTATGCGCACCCGCAGTCCTCGAGGTCGCGGGCTATGGCATAGTCGTAGTTGCCGTGGATCGTCGGGATGTCGCGCTGTGCGATCAGCGCGCAGACCTCGTTCGGGTGCGGTCCATAGCCAACGAGGTCCCCGCCGCAGAAGATGCTCTCGACGCCAAGCTCCTCGATCCGCCCGAGCGCGGCTTGCAGCGCCGAAAGGTTGCCGTGAATATCCGTGATAACCGCAACGCTGTCAGTCTGGGCGCTCACGACCCCTCCGTGTCACGATGAGGTCACAGGTCTCCCGACTCAGACACTCGCGGGCTTGGCGGTGCGCGAGGGTCAGAATGTGTGTCCGCACACGCGCCTCGTCGTAGGTGGCGAGGACCGCATCGGCGCACGCACGTATCTGCTCCGGTGATCGCCGTCCGACGAACTCCCGGTCGAGGGTCGGTAGCAATCGGGCCAGGCGCATCTCGTGAGCGGTGCGGTCGCCGCGAATCTCGTCAAGGCGAACCGCGATCAACTCGCGGACGTTCGCTTGGATTTCGTCGCGGATCGTACGCACCTCCTCGATCGGCCTGCCCGCGGGGTCAGGTATGTCCCACTCCTCGACCATCGTCGGCACATAGGGGCAGGCATCACCGCACCTCATCGTGATCGCCCAGTCGGCGTGAAGCTGCATCTCGAGCGTGAGCCTCTTCGGGCGCCGGTCGGATAGGTCGAAGCCGATCTCGCTCATCGCCTCGACCACGGTCGGCCAAATCTCACGGGCCGGAGCCGTGCCGGCCGACTCCGCACGCACGTCCGCGGGGCCGTAGCGCTCGAAGAGCGCCTGCGCCATCTGCGAGCGCCCCGCGTTGTGATTGCAGACGAACAGCAGATAGCGGGTCGGCTGCTGGTCTCCTCGCTTCTCTGGAGTCGCCACGTTGGAGGCCATGCTCGGGATTGTATTGTATCGATAGACATGAGTGTTATTGATATAAGTAGATTGATGCCTATCGATTTGGAGCTATCCCCGAAGCAGAAGCGGCCTGCGGGCGAGCGCTGTTGCGAGCCAGTCGTCTACCCCGACGTGCAGCGCGAGCCGGCGCTGCGCATGGCCGCGGTCGCCAAGGCCCTCGGCGACCCGATCCGCCTACAGCTCGTGGACGTATTGCGCCGGGATGCCGGAAAGGTCTGCGTGTGCGAGCTCGTGCCGCTGTTCGACATCTCTCAGCCGACGCTCTCCCACCATCTCAAGAAGCTTCGCGACGCCGGAATCGTGGACTCCGAGCGTCAGGGCCTGTGGGCCTACTACTACGTCATCCCCGACGCACTAAAGGAGCTCGCCGCATGGCTAAGCTGAGCGCCGCCGAGACAACCGCCGAGGCCTGCTGCCCGCCCGAGCAGCAGACCTCATGCTGTGAGCCGAGCGCCAAGGCCGACTGCTGCGAAGCCAGCGACGGCGCGGGCTGCGGCTGTGGCGCAGGCAACGCTGCGACACCGAGGAGCGGTGTGCGCGAGCAGGTGCGCGAGCGCTACGCGGCTGCCGCAGTGCAGGCCACGACAACAGATCCCGGCGCCGGATGCTGCGCACCGAGTGAGACATTTGACGGGGGCAGCGAGGTCTTCGGCGCTGCGCTCTACGCGCTTGGCGACCACGAACAGCTACCCGACACAGCCAAGCTCGCCTCGCTCGGCTGCGGCAACCCCACCGCCGTCGCAGAACTGCACGAGGGCGAGACCGTGCTCGATCTCGGCTCTGGTGGCGGGATCGACGTGCTGCTGTCTGCCAAGCGCGTTGGCCCGACCGGAAAAGCACACGGGCTGGATATGACCGACGAGATGCTTGCGCTCGCGCGCGAGAACGCGCGGAAGGCGGGTGTCGAGAACGTCGAGTTCCACAAGGGCTATATCGAGGAGATACCCCTGGCTGACGCAAGCGTTGACGTGGTGATCTCGAACTGCGTCATCAATCTATCCGGCGACAAGCACAAGGTGCTGCGCGAGGTCGCCAGGGTTCTGCGCCCAGGCGGGCGCTTCGCGGTTTCTGATGTGATCGCCGACGAGGACATGGACGATGCGACTCGCGCGGACATGCAGGCGTACACAGGCTGCATTGCGGGAGCGCTTACGGAGCGGGAGTTCGCAGGCGCGCTCGCGGATGCGGGTCTGACCGAGGTTCAGATCCGCGAGACTCACCGCGTACACCCTCAGGCAGCCTCGGCGATCGTTCGTGCCCGCAGGCCAAGCGCGCATCCTGCATGAGTGAGGCGGCGCAAGAGGTTCACCTGAACGAGCCACAGACGCTGTACCGCCATTGGGAGGAGAGTCAGTGGAGTCCGTGGGACATCGACCCTGCCGCCGACCACGAGCAATGGCGGGGGACGGAAGACCGCTGGCTCGTGTTCTTCGCTTCCGGGCTCGGTGATAGTCGCCGAGGAGCGGATCACGACGAAGTACTCCGAGCTCGTGACCGGCGGCGCAGAGACAACGCGCATCACGTCAAGCGCCCCGCACCGCCGCGACCACCCTGGCCCGGCACCGTCGTACGCACTCGATGCAGTAGGAACGACCCGCCACCGGCGCGTGTCGTCTTGTGCCTGGCGGCCCCTGTTTCAGTGTTGAGTCCGACCGGCACCGACACGAAGATGAGGCTAAACCATGGCTTGGCTAAAGCGGGCGCAAGTAGGGAGCGACGGGCAGCCTCCCCGAGCGCCTCCGGCCCGTCCGCACGTCCATGCCTCGGCTCGCGCGCAGGGCAAGGATGCGGCCGAGGCCGGACACGAGGGCGCGGGAGGAGACTGTCGGCGCTACGGGACTCCCTTGACCTTTCAGGTATCGACAGCCGTGATACGCTTGATCTCAGGTCGAGGTATTGAAAGACAGAAGCAGCCGGTCCGACGGCAGGGGAACGGACGCAGCAGTCGTCGCCCGCTCATCGCCCACCGCGCGTGCGGTCAGCGCCGCCACCCGATTGGGTAGCGCGAATTTGCGCTGCAATCTGTTCTAGCCCGTGGTATGCTCCGCCATCGGCCCTAGGGGGCGGCGCAGGCACCCCAATCGCCCACCGGTCGATAAGGATGTTGACAACCGCGGAATCCATGTCAGCCGAAAAGGCGAACAGGGGAGGACCCAGGAGAATGAGACGTCTCACGATGATGTCTGGGCTTGCCGCGATGGCGTGTCTGCTCGCCATTGCTGCCGCTTCAGCATCAGCCCACCAATTCACGGCCAGTGCGGTCGGTAAATCGTTCCCGCTCAAGCTCAAGGGCACGGGCGAAGAACAGAACTTCAAGTTCGGCAAGTACCGGATCGAATGCGAACGCGTGCTCGCCAAAGGCAGCATCAAAGAATCGCCTACGAACGAACTCACGCTCACTGAGCGATTCAAAGAATGCGTCGATGTCGAAGGTCGCTTCGAAGGCATCGAAACGGAACCGAAGATCAAGTTCCGCGATCCGGTCGAATTCAAATATCGGCCCAACGGATCGACCGAACTCGGTGCCGAAGGCGAAGTCGAAGTCGGACCGATCACGATGCTGATCCACCGGACCGGTGGCTGCACGGTCGTCTGGCCGAGGCAGAATGTGCCGCTTCGATCGGGTGAAAATCCGGAAGGCGAATTCGCTCGGGTGACCTACAATCCCTTCTACGTATTCAATGGCAACCTGGAAAAGTTCCCCCCCGAAGGGTACCAGGAGAAGCTGACGATCGTCGACAAACTGCGGGCCATGAAGTACGAATATGGCCACGAAGGTTTGTGCGAAAACTTCCCGACCGGCGAACAAGGCGGCGCCCGTCTCGAAGGCGAAATCACAGCTGAAGTCCCGGCAGGGAACCTCGGCTGGGAATAGCATCTCAGTAGTTTTGTAGGCCGCCGAAGGGCGGGGAACGGGCTTCCGTTCCCCGCCCTTCTTCTTTGCTCGAGGCGCAGGCGGAAACGCCTCACCGAGCGGTACTCTGACCGGCCGTCAGAGAACTGCGCTCTCTGGCCCGCGCTGCGCGTGGCCCGTGCGATCCGGCGAGGGGCCGTCGACGAGCCGTTCGAGCGCATCTGAGATCTGCTCGCATACGACCTCCGGTGCGAACAGGCGCGCGGCCTCGGCACGGGCCGTTGAACGAGTCTCCTCGGGCGCGCTCGCGACTTTTTGGAGCGTCGCGACGATCGCCTGCGCCATAGCCTGAACGTCCCCGGGCGCGACCTCCGTCACCACCGAGCGATCGACGCTCTCGATCGCACCCACCTCGCTCGTGGCTATCACGGGCACCCCCGCGGCGAGCGCCTCGGCGACGGTGACTGCGAACGGCTCGTACTTGCTCGGCTGCAGCAGGATGTCACTGCGCGCGAGCTCGGCGGGGACGTCCGATGAGGGAACTCGGCCCGCGTATTCGGAGTTCTCTGCAGGTAGTTCCTCGAGCAGCTTGGTGTAGTCGGACCACAGGCTGGGCCCTCCCAGTAGGCGGAAGCGGACATCCACCTCTTCAGCCAGCAGCATCCGAGCGAGCGCGATCACGTCCTCGACGCCCTTTCGTACCGAGATGCGTCCGAGCACCAGGATGGTTGGAGGCTGGGTCGGTTCTCGAGCCAGATCGGCGAAGCGCTCGAGACGCACAGGGTTGGGTACCACGACCGTTGCATTCGCTGGAAAGCGGTAGTCGCGGATGATGTGGTCGCGAAACACGGCACTGATGCAGATCAGCAGGTCTGCGCGGCGGATCCGCACGCGCTGCACGGCCGTGCGGACGCCCAATATGGCTGCCACGAACGCGACCACGTACCACGGCTGGCAGCGCACGGCCAGCTTGCGCTCGGCCACCACGGAGCGCAGCTCGCCCGCGATGTGAGTGTCGGGGCGTATCACCAGTGGAATCGTCCGCGCGACGCTCGCTGGAACGGCGAGCGACTCGATGTTCGACTGCTGGTAGATCAGATCGTAGGGCTCCTGCTCATGTCTGCGAACGATCTCGCGTCGCAGCGCGAGCGAGGCCAGGCCGCGCGCGACCAATCCGGTGGCGAACGCCGCGACCTTCGTACGGCTGTACCACCTATCCCACTGCCAGGTGCTCGTTCCCCATATGAACTCGAGGTTCTCCTGCTCGCGAAGGCGTGCCGGCAGCTCGTGCCCACCCGAGGGCAGGAAGCAATCGATCCTGTGTCCCCGCTGCGCGAGGCCGCCCATGATCTCGGTTGCCGCCCCCTGCGCGCCACCTTCCTTGCCGGCAACGGGACCCAGCCCAAGCCACGCTATGCGCAGTGATCTCCCGGGCACGCGGACAATCTAGCGCAGCGGCGATGCGTCGATCGGGGCCTTGCGCTCACCGATGCTCGTGATCCGCGCTCCATCGAGCACGTCTGCGACGAGGCTCGAAAGTCGCCGCTGGAAGGCTTCGACCGAGAAGCGCTCCGCATTCTGCACAGCGCGAGCGGGGTCGAAGCGCAGGCCATCGACGCCGCGAATCGCCTCGGCGAAGGAGTCGGCGTCATCAGGAGTCGCGAGCCGTCCGGTCTGCCCATCGAGCACCGTCTCGAGAGCGCCGCCTGCTGCTGGCGCGATCACCGGCCTGCCGGCTGCCTGCGCCTCCACGGCGGTGATCCCGAACTCCTCGATGCTCGGAGTGATGACCGCGCGAGCGCTCGCATACAGCTCGACCAGCTCCTCGTCGCTGGCGCGGCCCAGGAACTCGGCCTCCGGATAAGCCTCGCTCAGCGCGGCATGATCGGGGCCTGAGCCGACGACGCGTATCGGTGCACCGGCGCGTCGCGCGGCCTCTAGAGCTAGCTGCACCCGCTTGTGACGGACCACCTCCGAGACGACCAGCAACGAGTCACCGGGCTCGCCGGGCGCGAAGCGCGTCGTCTCGACCGGCGGATGGATGATCTGCGAGCCGCGGCCGTAGTAGCGCTCGATCCGTTCCTGGGTGAGTCGCGAGTTCGCGACGTAGACATCGACGCGCCGCGACGCCGCGAGGTCCCACCTGCGCATCTGCGCGAGCACCAGGCGCAGGAGCGGCCGCAGGCTCGCCGGCGCCTCGCTGAGCGCACGTGCCTGCTCGTACCAGGCGTAGCGAAAAGGCGCGTGGCAGTAACACACGTGCACTGCCCTCGGCGGAACGTGGATGCCGTGGGCGAACGCGCTGCTGCTGCTCAGCACGACATCGCACGGCGGTGGTCGCAGGCGCTGCGCGGCGAGCGGATAGAGCGGTAGCAGCCGCCTGAAGGAGGACTGGTCGACGCCCAGGCGTTGCAGTGCCGAGGTGGTGATCGAGCGCCCGCGGAAGCGACCGTTCGTGCCGCGCTCGTCGTAGAGCAAGGTGAAGATGGGCGCGTGCTCGTAGAGGTCTGAGATCGCCGCAAAAGTGCGCTCGGCGCCACGCATCACGAGCAGGTAATCGTGCGCCAGCGCTACGCGCACGTGATCTCGTGTCCGAGTCTCGGATTCGTTAACCACGAGCGCAATACGCTATATCTTCCCGCGATGTCTGACGCGATGCTTCGATACTTCGGCTGGCGCTCGCTGCTGATTCACGGCGATCCATGCGTCCTCGACCGATGGTTGTGGGTTCGGCGACACCTGCGCCCCGGGACTGCGAGAACCTTCGACGCCGGCTGCGGCAACGGCGTCTTCAGCATGTACGCGGCGCTCAACGGGAACAGGGTGCTGGCGGCGTCGTTCTCGCAATCGGAGCAGGATGATGCTCGCCGCCGCGCAGAGGAGCTGGGCATCGCGGGGATCGATTTTCGGATCCTCGACCTGCGCGAGCTGGCTGACCATCGCGAGGAGTTGGGTAGGTTTGACCAGATCGTCTGCCTGGAGACGATCGAGCACGTCGGTGACGACGAGGGGCTCGTGCGGACGCTCGCAGGGATGCTCGAGCCCGGGGGCCAGCTGCTGCTGAGCACTCCTTTCGAGGATCACCATCCCCTCTACAGCGAGGAGCGTCACCCCAGCTCCGAGGAAGACGGTTCACACGTTCGTTACGGCTACTCCGAGCGCCGGTTGCGCGAGATTGCGGAGAACGCAGGGCTGGAAGTGGCGGAGGAGGCGTTCGTGAGCGGCGTCGTCTCGCAGAAGCTCACAGACCTGATGCGGCGGCTGACCGAGCGGGTGGGCCTGCTGCCCGCGTGGCTGATAGTGCTGCCGCTGAGGCCGCTGGTCGTGGTGGATCGCGCGCTCAGCCGGCTGCTCGACTATCCCTACCTGAGCGTCGCGCTGTGCGGCGTGCGACCGCTGGTGGGATAGACCGTGCGCATCCTGATAACGGTGCCATGGGGTGAGCGCCTCGGGGGTGCCGAGGCGATGTTGCAGGCGGTGCTCGAGGGTGCCCTCGACAGTGGGCACGAGCTCGAGCCGATCTTCTTCGAAGACGGTCCCTGGCCGGCCGAGCTTCACGCGCTCGGGTTGCGCGTCAGCGTGGTTCCCGCCGGACGACTGCGACAGCCCCATCGCTGGCTTGCAACGGTCGTGCGGCTGACGCGGATCTTCCGCTCGCGCCAGCCCGACGTGATCCTCAACTGGTCCGCGAAAACACACCTCTATGGCTCTCCCGCCGCGGTGCTCGCGGGAATGCGGGACCGGGTCGTGTGGTGGCAGCAGGCGATCCCCAAGCGTCGCTGGCTGGATTCATCGGCGACGATGATGCCGGCTGCTGCGATCGCCTGCTACTCGCAGGCTGCCGCGCGCGCCCAGGCCGAACTGAGCCCCCGTAGGCCAACCTTCGTGGTCGCCGCCGGCGCGCCACCGCCGCTCGAGCGCACCGACCCTCAGGCGCTCCCGCTCGTTCTGCCCAGCGACGTGCCCGTCGTCGGCCTGGTGGGACGGCTGCAGCCGTGGAAGGGCCAGGACAGGCTTCTGCGCGCGCAGGCGATCCTGCGCGAGCGTGGGCATGACATCCATCTGCTGATCGTCGGAGGCGACTCCTATGAGCTCTCGCCCGAGTACGCGGCCTCGCTTCCGGCGCTGGCCACCGAGTTGGGGCTCGACGGTGCCGTCACGATGACCGGCGAGGTGCCCGATGCAGGCCCATACATGGAGCGGATGGACGTGCTCGTCAACGCGTCGGACCCGGAGCCGTTTGGGATAGTGCTGCTCGAGGGCATGGCGCGGGCGGTCGCAGTCGTGGCGGTGAACTCCGGCGGACCGGGCGAGTTCATCGAGCACGAAAAGACCGGGTTGCTGGCCTCCTCGGGCCAGCCGCAGGCGCTCGCGGACGCGCTGGAACCGCTGCTCGTCTCCTCGTCACTGCGCAGCACACTCGGCCAGGCGGCGCGGGAGAGCTTCATGAGCGACTACACCGACGCCGCCATGCGCAGGCGTTTCTTCCGCGAGTTCGAGGCGATCGCGCGCGCGAAAACCGGCGGCTGAGATGCCCCCGCGACCGGCGCAGGCGGCTACGGGCGCCATCGCCAACCGCGAGGTGACGATCGTCGCGCACGACGTCGGCTCGGTCGGTGGGATGGAGCGTCAGCTGGCCGAGCTCATCCTGGGATTGCGGGCCCTGGGATATGCCATCACCGTGATCGCCTACACGTGTGAGCTGCCCACGAGCGCCGGAGTGGTCTTCCATCGCGTGCCCGGCCCGCGGCGGCCGCTGCTGCTCTCCTATCCGTGGTTCATGCTGCTCGGCTCGCTGATCCTCGCGCGCCACCGGCGCGGGATCGTGCAGGCGACCGGAGCGATCGTGCTGAACAGCGTCGATGTGATCGCGGTCCACTACTGCCATCGCGTCGGTCCGGTTCAGCCGAGTCGCTCCAACTGGCTGTTTCGGCTCAATGCCAAAGCCACCGGGGTGCTGGTCGCGCTCGGCGAGCGACTCGGCTTCCGGGTGAACTCCTCGGCTGTGTTCGCGTGCGTGTCCGAGGGCGTGGCGCAGGAGATGCGCGACAGTTACCCGCGTCTGACAAGCAGGCTTGTGACGATCCACAACGGGGTCGACACCGACGTCTTCGCCCCCGGCCTGCGCTCGCAGGATGCGCAGGCGCTGCGTTCGAGGCTGGGGATCGGACGCGAGCGGCTGGTGGCGGCCTTCGTCGGCAGCGAGTGGGCGCGCAAGGGACTCGCCCCCGCGATCGAAGCGCTCGCTTTGGCCCCCGGCTGGGACGTGGTGGTCGCGGGCGACGGCGACCGCAAGCACTACCAGGAGCTCGCCGACTCGCTGGGCGTCGGCGAGGCCGTGCACTGGCTGGGCGTGACCTCCGATGTGCAGCTCGTCTACCAACTGGCGGACGCATTCGTGTTTCCGTCGCGCTATGAGACCTTCTCGCTGGTCACGTTCGAGGCGGCCGCGTCCGGGCTGCCGATCCTGGCGGCGCCCGTGAGCGGCGTTCGCGAGCTGATCCACGACGGACAGAACGGCTTTCTGATCGGGCAGGAACCGCAGCTGATCGCCGATCGGCTGCAGGCGCTGGCGCGCGATCCGCAGCTGCGCGAGCGCCTCGGACACGCTGCTCGCGAGTCGGCGCTCGACTTCAGCTGGGCGAGGATGGTCGCAAAGCACCACGAGCTCTACTCGCGTCTGGCCGGCCGCGCCCCCTAGTGTCTGTCGGCGAGTATGTCGGTCACGAAGGCCTTCATTCGACGCTGCTGCAACAGCGGATCGAAGGGGTTGGACTGCAGTCGCGCGATCGCTGCGCGCTTGTCGGCGACTTCGGCCGCGCTCAGCCTCTCCAGCAGTCGTGCGAGGGCCTCGATGTGCGTCTCGCTCCAGGGCGCGCTGCCGGGGAGCCGCCAGAAGTAGCCCTCGTCGAGGTCGTAGGCTGCGGGGATCTCGCCGATGATGATCGGCAGCTCTGCGGCTCGGTACTCGCTCAGTTTGGTCGAATAGCGAAAGGATCCGACCGCGTCGACGCTCTGCGAGAGCGTCGCGGCATCGAACGCGGCCAGATATTCGGGGACCGCGGTGGGGGGGACACGGCCGGTGAACAGGACGCGCGCGCCGAGGTCCTCGCCCGCCATCGCCTCCAGGCGCGGTCGCCCCGATCCATCGCCGACGATGCAGATCATCAGGTCGCGTCGCGCCACTCGCCGGATTGCCTGAACCAGCTCGGCGCCGTACGCGTAACCCACACGCTCATTCCAGTGCAGCGAGCCGACGAGCCCCACGACGAGCGTCTCCTCGGAGATTCCCAGGCGGCGCCGGACCTGCTCGCGCGCGCCCGCCGGGGCGTGATCGCGCGTCCAGCCCGGCGCCGTCATGCCAACGGGTGCCCCGAACGTGAGCGCGCGCCCGACGAGATACGGGGTCCAGCCGACGAATCCCGCGCTGCGGCGGCAGAGAAGACGCTCGTATGCGCCGCCGAGAGCGCCGATCAGGCGCGAGCGCAGGCGCAGGAACGGCCCCACCGCGTCTCCGCTCGAGACCACGTAGCGGGTCCCAAGCAACGCGTTCAGCAGCAACAACGTAACTCCTCCGGCCATGCCGGTTCCCTCCATCACGACCAGGTCCGGCCGGCTTGCGAGGACGGTCCTTGTCAGACCGACTGCGGAGCGCAGCTTGTGGTCGTGATCGAACGCGAACACCTCGGGGTGCAGCGGGGCGAGCAGATTGCGGATACGCTCGCCCTCGATGTGCTCGTAGCCCTGCGTCGCGAAGCACAGCAGTCGCGGCGCGCGCGTGCTCGGCCCGGTCGAGACGGTCGGCGCGGTTTGGACTGGCGGCTCGGGCGGGGCGTCGTGTGAAGTCCGAGTGTCGCTCATCGCCGATTCGATCCTATAGCGTTCGTGGTGGCGCAAATCGTGGCTGCTTGAGCGACAATCTGGCGCGCGACAGGCTCGCTTGCAAGCTTGCCCGCCTCAATCACGACACGCTACTCTTTGGCGGCGCCAGTTCCCACTGATGGCTGCCCGTCGGCCACGGACGGATCCCAAGTCTATGAACGAGACTACCGACGCCGCCACGCTTTTCGCCCCGCTCTGGAGGCGGAAGTGGCTGATCCTCGCCGTCGCGATCATCGTCGCGGGGGTCACGTACGTCTACTACAAACACAAGCCGTCCGTCTACTCGGCGAGCACCGAGATCTACCTCGGAGGCACCGCCGAAGAACGGGGTCTGGTAAGCGAAAAAGGCGTCAAAACCAACATAAGCGGCTCAGAAGTCAGCAACCAGGCCGCGATCATCTCGTCGAACGTGATCAGCGGCAGCGTGCGCAAGACCCTGCTGAAGGAGAAGGCGCACAAACACGTTGCCCACGCTGCCGCCTCCGGGAAAGTGTCGGCGAAGTCAAAGGAAAAAAGCGACTTCATCACGATCACGGCTGAAGCGCACAACGCCAAAGCCGCAGCGCTGCTCGCCAACACCACGGCGCTGGTCTACATAAAACGCCAGACCACGAGGGCCGAACGCGACATCAAGGCTGCGATCGCGATCACGCGGCGCCAGTTGCACCGGATCGAAGCCGGCTCGGAACCGCCCGCGAGCTCGTCCAAGAGCACCGGCTCCAGCAGCTCGAGCAGCACGAGCTCGCCGACGGCGGGCACCGGCACGAGCGCCGGCACGACTTCCGGCTCGAGCCAGAAACCCGGTGGCAGATCGTCCTCGAGCGGTAGCTCGCGGTCGGGCTCGGGCCTCGTCAGCACCTCGGCGACGCTGCAGGCGGCCAATCTCAGCAGCAAGATCAACCAGCTCGAAAGCGAGCTTGCCGCGACAGGCGTCCAGCAGATCAACCCGGCGAAGGCGAAGAAGGCTCAGCTGCTGCAGCCGAAACCGCGCACCAACGCGATCTTCGCGTTCGTCCTCGGCCTGGTGCTGGCCTCGATAGCGGTATACGTCCTGAGCCGCTTCGACCATCGCCTTCGCTCGTTGGGAGACCTCGAAAGGGCGTTCGAGCTGCAGGTGCTCACCGCGTTGCCGAAGGTCAGTAGACCGATCGTGCGTCCTAACGGCAGGCCCCAGCCTTCGGCTCCGTTGCTCGAGCCGCTACGGCGGCTGCACGCGACGCTGCGCCTCGGTGGAGTGGCCGAGGGGGAGCAGCGTGCGGCGCCACGGCTTCTGCTCGTGCTCAGCGCCGACGCCGGCGATGGGAAGTCGACGCTCGTCTCGAGCCTCGCGCTGGCCCAGCGAGACGCGGGCGAGCGGGTAGCGGTCGTCGAGGCCGACTTTCGCCGGCCCGCGCAAGCGCGGCTGCTGGATGTGAGCCCCAGCGATGGCCTTGCGGAGGTGCTCGCCGGGGTGGTCGACGTCGACGACGCGATGCAATCGGTCCCCTCGCCGGCGTGGGAGCCGCCGCCCGCCGCCAACGGCGCGGCGGCTGGCGTCGCGACGATGGTTGGCGCGCGCAGCGCGGGTACCCTCTCGGTGCTCGTGAGCGGCGCGCCGGTGATGAACCCGCCCGCGCTGATCGCAAATCCCGCGACCGCAGAGCTGCTGCGCTCGCTCGCGGATGAGTTCGACTGCGTCCTGATCGACGCGCCGCCGCCGCTCGTGGTCAGCGATGTGCTGCCGCTGCTCCCGGTGGTGGATGGGATCGTGATCGTCGCCCGGGTCGGGCACACGCGCGACACCTCGGCGCGGCGGCTGGTGCAGCTGCTGGCGCGTTCCGCCAGCGCGCCGGTGCTCGGAATCGTCGCGAATCGCGTGTCGCGATCTGAAATCAAGCAGTACGGCTCTTCTTCCGCGCTGGGCATGTGGCCTTGGCGTCGCAAACCGGTTCGGCTATGAACGCCACCTATCCACGTCCGACCCCTGCGATCGGAGTGGCTCACCCGGTTGTCATCAGCCGTCGCGTACGCGAGCTGCTGGTGATCGGAGCCGTGGCGGCGCTCGCCGCCGCGATCACGTTCGCCGTCAGCGTCGCGGTTCCGAAGCCGAGCCTCGTCGAGACTGTCGGTGCCGCGATCCTCGTGGTGGCGGTCCTCGCGTTCGCCTTGTGCACGCGTGCGGAGGTGACTGTCACCGCGCTCGCGCTCTATCTCGGTCTGGTTGACGGCCCGATCAAGCTGCTCAGCGCCAGCCAGGCGGCATCGGGACTGCGCGATGTCTTGATCGGGGCGGTGTGCCTCGGGATGCTGGTACGCCTGGTCGCAAGGCGCGAGCGGGTACAGTGGCCGGCGCTGTCGGGATGGGTGATCGCCTTCATCGCCGTGGTCGTCGCGGAGGCCGCCAACCCGGGCACGAGCGGCGTGGTGAAGGTGCTCGCGGGCTTCCGTCAGCAGCTGGAGTGGGTTCCGTTCTTCTTCTTCGGCTACATGGTCGTGCGCACGAAGGTACGTTTCCGCAACATGTTCCTGATACTGGGCGTGATAGCGCTCGCCAACGGTGTGATCGGTGCCTATCAAGGCCACATATCCCCTGACCAGCTCGCGAGCTGGGGTCCGGGATACAACGCCCGGATCAAGGGCAATGGGGTCGCGGGACGGACCTACTCGGTCGAAGGTGTTCGCATGTCGCGCCCGCTCGCGCTGGGTTCTGACAGCGGGTTCGGAGGGGGTGTCGGACTGGTCGCGCTCCCGGGCCTGCTGGCGCTGCTGTCGGTGGGGCGCGTGCGGCGAGTCTGGGTGATGCCACTGCTGCTCGGGGCGCTCTTGGGCATTGCGACATCGGCCTCGCGAACGTCGATCGTGATCGCGGCGATCATGATCGCCACCTACGCCGCGCTTGCGCTGTTCGCGAAATTGCGATTGCCGCGGCTGCTCGCGAGCATGGCGGTGATCGGCGTGCTGTGCGTGATCGGCGGAGGCGCGCTGATCGCATTCAACGGCAAGGGCATATTCCACCGCCAGGAAAGCATCAACCTCACGAGCATCAGCGAAGAATCCAAGGGCAGTGACAACAAGACGCAGCACCTGACGGTCATCGCCCACTACCTCGAGCGCTATCCGTTCGGCATCGCCCTCGGCGACTTCGGCGCCGTCGCGGGCTTTGGCGGGCACAGTCAGGTGCTGATCGGTGGCAAGCTCGCAAACGGGGAGTCCGCCTATCAGCTGCTCGCGGTCGAACTCGGCTTCCCCGGTCTGCTGTTGTGGGTGGGCCTTACACTCAACATCTTCGTGATCGTGTTGCGAGGCTTGCGCAAGGTCCGAGACGAAGAGCTCCGCACGTATCTGCTCGCGGTGTTCGTCGCCTTCGTCGGCTTCACGATCGAGGGCTTCTCGAGCCCGACGCTCGCGGTTTCGCCCGCGGGCACGCTGCTGTGGTTCGCTCCCGGCGTGCTCGCCTACTGGTTCGCCGGCCCCGGCCGTGCGCTTGCGTTCAAGAACGCGACAGCTCCCGGCGTCGAGGCACAGTGTCCAGCCTGAGCCTCCAGAAGGGCGCCGAGAAAAGCGCCTCGCCGACCGCCCCGATGCACACGCGCATCTACGCGATGCTCGGCGATCGCCGCCGGGCCGTTCTGGGGCTGATCGTCTGCTCGATAATCGCCGGGTTCACCGAAGCAGCCGTGCTCGCGATCATCGTCGAGGTCGGCGCCAGCCTCGCCGGCAAGTCCGGAGAGGTGGAACGCAAAGGCGGGTTGTTTCACATCCACGCCTCGCACGAGAAGCTGCTGCTGATCGCCGGCATTCTCGCAATGGTGCGCATTGCCTTCCAGGCGCCGCTGTCGATCATGCCGGCGCGGATCGCAGCCGAAGTTCAGGCGCGCTTGCGCAAAGACCTCTTCAACTCCTACACGCGCGCCTCCTGGGACGTCCAGTCTCGCGATCGCGAGGGACATCTGCAGGAGACGATGACGAGCCAGGTCGTCCAGGCCACCGGCGGCGTGCTGCAGTCGATGAACCTGATCATCGCGGCGTTCAGCTTCCTGGTGTTGATGGCATTCGCGTTCGCGCTCAATCCCGCCGCCGCGGTGATCGTGCTCGTGGTCGCGCTGTTGCTGTTCGCCGCCCTGCGCCCTTTGCGCCTGCTCGGTCGCGCCCGCGCTCGTTCGCTCTCCAGGGCGCAGGTCGAGTACGCCGGCGGCATCGGCGAGGCGATCCGCGTCGCCGAAGAGACGCAGGTGTTCGGCGTCGGCGAGGCGCAACGCAGGCGCATCGATCAGTACGTGGTGGCCGCACGTGGCCATTTCTTCCAGACCCAGTTGCTCGCGCGCCTGATCCCGAATCTCTACCAGGCGATGATCTACCTGCTGATCGTTCTCGGCCTGTGGGTCCTGTACCCCTCCGCCAAGGGCCATGCCGCGTCGTTGGGAGCCGTGATCGTGCTTCTGATACGCGCCTCGACGAACGGCCAGGTGATCCAGGGCTCCTACCAGGCGCTTCAGCAGTCACTGGCATTCATCGAACGGCTGCAGGAGGCCGAGAAGCGCTACGGGGCCAGCAGGCCGGTCGAAGGCGACCTCCCCCTCGAAGGAGTGCAGACGCTTGCCTTCGAGAACGTCTCGTTCTCATACCAGCCCGACCGTCCAGTGCTGAGCGAAATCAGCTTCGAGGTCGCGGGCGGCGAAGCGATCGGCGTGATCGGGCCGACAGGCGCCGGCAAGTCGACTCTGATCCAGCTGCTGCTGCGCCTGCGCGACCCAGTCGAGGGCCGCTACGTGGTCAACGGTGTCCCGGCCGTCGAGTACGCGCGCGCCGACTGGCAGCGACGCGTCGCATACGTTCCGCAGGCGCCACGCCTGCTGCACGCGACAGTGGCCGACAACATCCGTTACTTTCGCGACCTGGACGACGAAGACGTCGAGCGCGCCGCTCGCCTCGCCCGCATCCACGATGACATCGCCGGTTGGGCGAAGGGCTACGAGACCATCGTCGGCCCGCGCGCCGACGCCGTGTCCGGGGGTCAGCAGCAGCGGATCTGCCTGGCGCGCGCGCTGGTCGCGCGACCGGAAATGCTCGTCCTCGACGAGCCTACGAGCGCGCTCGATCCTAATTCGGAGATGCTCATTCAGGAATCGCTCAGCGCGCTCCGGGATGAGATGACGCTCTTCATCGTGGCTCACCGCATGTCCACGCTGGACGTGTGCCGCCGGGTGATGGTCATCCTCGACGGACGCCTCGCGGCTTTCGATACCACCACGCTGCTGCAGAGCGAGAACGCCTACTACCGGAACGCCTCACTGCTCGCGACGGGAGCCGGGCGCCAGGACTCATGAACGTCGGCCGCGCGCGCGGCAGCTCTGCAAGGCCGACCGCCGGTGGCGGCGCGGGCACCACCCCGGCCGATCGCCGTGGGCTGAGAGTGCCTGACTTCTTCATCGTCGGCCAGCCCAAGAGCGGGACGACCGCACTGTACGAGATGCTGCGCCGCCACCCCCAGATCTACATGCCCGACGGCAAGGAGCCATGGTTCCTCGCCGACGAGCTGCTGGAGCGAACGCCGCCGCGCCCCGAAGGGACCCCGTCGACGCTCGAGGAGTACCTCGCGCTGTTCGCCGGCGCGGCTCCCGGGCAGAGCGCCGGCGAGGCGACAGCGCTGTACCTGTGGTCGCGCACGGCCCCACGGCGGATCGCCGAGCTGCAGCCAGACGCTCGCATCGTTGCGATCCTGCGCGAGCCCGCGAGCCTGCTTCGCTCGTTGCACATGCAGTTCCTGCAGAGCTATGTCGAGACCGAGAGCGACCTGCGCAAGGCGCTCGCGCTCGAGGCTGACAGGCGCCGTGGCGAGCGCATTCCCCGCCACACCTACTGGCCCCAGGCGCTGCTCTACTCAGAGCACGTCCGCTACGTCGAGCAGTTGCGCCGCTATCACGAGCTGCTTTCGCGCGAGCAGATGCTGGTCCTCGTCTACGACGACTTCCGTGCCAACAACGAGGCGACCGTTCGCCGGGTGCTCGACTTCCTCGGCGTCGCCGACGTCGACGTGGGGGTAGATGCCACGGAGGCCAATCCGACGGTCCGCGCCCGCTCGCAGCGCTTGCACGAGTTGGTACACGCGCTCTCGGTTGGCCGGGGACCGGTCTCCCTCGGTGCGAAGCAGGTGGTGAAGGCAGTGGTACCGCAGCGGCTGCGTCGCAGGGCGCTGCAGACGGTCCAGCGCAAGGTGGTGTTCGCCGAGCCCCCTGCGCCGGACGAGCAGCTGATGGCGGAGCTGCGCGCGCGCTACAGAGGCGAGGTGGTTGCGCTCAGCGAGTACCTGGGTCGGGACCTGGTGAGCCTCTGGGGTAGCGATCGAGAGCTTGTTAGGCTCTAACGGATGTCATCGATGGCTCAGGCGGGGACCGTCAAACAGGCACAGTACGAGAGGCTGCCCGACTTCTTCATCGTCGGTCACTTCAAGTGCGGTACCAGCGCGTTGTACGAGATGTTGCGCCGTCACCCGCAGATATACATGCCGGATTTCAAAGAGACTTGGTACTTCGCGCCCGAGCTGCGCTCGCCTGCCAAACAGCGTCGCAAAGCGAGTCGTCCCGAAACTCGTGAGGAGTATCTATCGCTGTTTCAGGGCGCCGGTCACGAGCAGCGCTGGGGCGACAACTCGCCCGCGTATCTGATGTCGCGCACAGCCGCGAGCAGGATCGCAGAGGCACAGCCGGAAGCCCGCATCATCGCGATCCTGCGCGAGCCCGCGGAATTCCTGCGCTCGTTTCACCTCCACTGCGTGCGCAATCACGTCGAGTCCGAGCAGGATCTGCAAAAGGCGCTGGCGCTCGAGGACGCCAGGCGCGAAGGTCGCGAGATCCCGCCCAACTCCCTGCGCCCGCACGAGCTGCTCTACTCCGAGCACGTCCGCTACGTCGAGCAGCTGCGTCGCTATCGAGAGGTCTTTCCGAGCGATCGGATGATGGTGCTGATCTATGAGGACTTTCGACGTGACAACGTCGCGACGGTTCGCGATGTGCTGCGCTTCCTGCAGGTCGACGAGTCGGCGCCGATCGAGGTGCTGGAGACCAACCAATCGGTGCGTGTGCGCTCGCAGCGCTTGCATGACTTTCTGCGCTCCGTGTACATCGGACAAGGGCCGATCCCACGCACGATCAAGTCGGGCGTCAAGGCGATCAGCACCAGGCGCGTTCGACACAGCGCACTGCGCACCACTCTCAATCGTGTCGTCTACGCTGATCCGCAGGCCGCCGACGAGGAGTTCATGCGGGAGCTGCGCCGGCGCTTCAAGGGTGAGGTGCAGGCGATCAGCGAGTACCTCGATCGCGACCTGGTGTCCCTGTGGGGCTATGACTCCGTCGGCTGACAACGCCGCCGGACGATCGCGCGGGGCCTAGAGCCGTGGTCGAGGAAACGGAGGCCACGGCCGCACTCAGCGGGCTGCAGGCGCGGGTGCCGGATTTCTTCATCGTCGGACATCCCAAGTGTGGGACCACGGCGCTGTACGAGATGCTCCGGCGCCACCCGCAGATATTCATGCCCGAGCTCAAGGAGACGTGGTTCTTCGTGCCGGAGCTGCGCTCGCGGGTGCGCCAGGGCGAATCGAGCACACGCCCGGAAACGCTTGAGTCATACCTGTCGCTGTTCGCTCCCGCCGGCCCCGACCAGCGCACGGGTGAGGCGACCCCCTCCTATCTGCGCTCGACCGGGGCGGCCGCGCGCATCGCGGAGCTGCAACCCGACGCGCGCATCATCGCGATCTTGCGCGAGCCGGCGAGCTTCCTGCGCTCGCTGCACATGCAGTTCCTGCAGACCCACGTTGAGACCGAGCGGGACCTGCAGAGGGCGCTCGAGCTCGAGCAGGCCCGGCGCCGAGGGGAGCAGATCCCGCGCGACTCGCCGCGGCCGCAAGGGCTGCTGTATTCGGACATCGTCCGCTACGTCACCCAGCTGCGCCGCTACCACGAGGTGTTCCCGCGCGAGCAGGTGCTGGTGCTGATCTACGACGACTTTCTCAGCGACAACGAGGGCACCGTGCGGTCGGTGTTGCGTTTTCTGGAAGTCGATGACAGCGTTCCGATCGAGTCGGTCGAGGCCAACCCCTCAGTGCGGGTGCGCTCCTCGCGCCTGAGCCGGCTGCTGCAATCGGTGTCAGTCGGCCGCGGACCTGCGGGGCGCGCCGCCAAGGGCGCGGTCAAGTCGTTCACCTCCCAGCGCATGCGGCGCGCCGCGCTCGGCGCAACCCGTCGCCACATCGTCTACGGCAAGCCCCGTGGCGAGGACGAGCAGCTGATGCGCGAGCTGCGCGAACGCTTCAAGAGCGAGGTCGTGATGCTGAGCGAGTATCTCGACCGCGACCTGGTCAGCCTGTGGGGGTATGACGATGTGCCCTGATCGCGTCGCCCCGGGCGACGCCGCCGGCAGGCGCGTGCCCGACTTCTTCATCGTCGGCGAGCCCAAGAGCGGGACCACCGCGCTGTACGAGATCCTGCGCAAGCATCCGCAGATCTTCATGTCGGAGATCAAGGAGCCGCTGTATCTGGCGACAGACCTGCGGGCCCGCTTCAAACGCCCGACCACGCGCAATCGTCCCGAGACGCTCGACGACTATCTGGCGCTGTTCGCGGATGCCCCGCCCGAGCAGCGTGCGGGCGAGGCCTCGGCTCTGTATCTGTGGTCGGCCGACGCTGCGGCCAACATCGCCACGCTGGAACCCGACGCGCGGATCATCGCGATCTTTCGCGAGCCGGCGAGCTTCCTGCGTTCGCTGCACCTGCAGTTGCTGCAGAACCACACCGAGACCCAGAAGGACCTGCGCAAGGCGCTGTCGCTCGAGGACGCCAGGCGCCGCGGCAAACGCATCCCCCGCAGCTGCGCCCGGCCCGCGGCGCTGCTCTACTCGGACCGAGTTCGCTACACCGAGCACCTGCGCCGCTTTCACGCCGCGTTCCCCGCCGAGCGGGTCAAGGTGCTCATCTACGACGACTTTCGCCGCGACAACGAGGGCACGGTGCGCTCGGTGCTGCGCTTCCTGGGGGTCGACGACGCCGCGCCGATCGTCACGACCGAGGCCAATCCCACCGTCCGTCTGCGCTCGCGCCACCTCGACACGATCGTGCGCGACGTAGCCGTCGGCAATCGCAATCCACTCTCGCGTGCCGCCAAGACGGGCGTGAAGGCGGTCACGTCCGATGGCATGCGTCGCAGCGCGCTGCGCGCCGCGCATCGCGGTCTGGTGTTTGGCCGCCCCCCTGAGGCGGACGAGGAGCTGATGGCGGAGCTGCGAGATCGCTTCAGGGGCGAGGTGGTCGCGCTCAGTGAATACCTGGACCGAGACCTGATTGCGCTCTGGGGCTATGGCGGCGACTGACGAGCCGGCGAGCTACCGCGCGGCGCCGTCGCCGCCGCTCGGCCCACGCTGGCGGGCCGAGCGCGAACGCGCCCAGGAGGCCGCGCTGCCGCCGGGCAAGGTCGTCGTGTCGTGCTCGGCGCCGTTTGGGGCGGGCGGCCTCGGCCGGCATCTGGAGGAGATCGTGCAGGCACTCGACCGGCGCGGGCCGCCCGCGACCTGCCTGTGCGGCCCCACGCAGGGCTCGGCGCCTACGCCAGCCAACTGCACCGAGCTGCACGTGAGCGGTCTCGCGACATCCGTGCGCCGGCTCGGGCGCATCTCTCCGTCGATCGGCAACTGGCGTCACAACTTCGCCTATGACCGCTACGCTGCCCGGCGGCTGCCGCAGGGCGAGCACCTGATCGCGTTCAACAGCCAGGCGCTCGCACAGCTGCGGGCGGCCAAGCGCGCGCCATGGAAGTCGGCGTGCCTGCTGTCCGCCAACTCGCACATGCGCCGTCTCGCACGCAGGCATGACGAAGCCCACCGCGCCTACCCGCTCGAAGGCTCGTGGGCACGGATGCTGGTGGGCAAAAACATCAAGGAGTACGCGCAGGCTGACCGCATCTACGTCGCCTCCAGGTACACCTGGGAGTCGTTCGTCGAGGAGGGCGTGGATGAGGAGCGGCTAGTGACCTTTCCGTTCACCCCGCACCCTCGCTACGGAGTCGAGCGTGAGCCGAACGAGTCAAGCACGTTCGACCTGGTGTTCGCGGGTCGCCTGATCGTGTCGAAGGGGGTGCCATTGCTGGTTGACGCGATGCGTCGACTACCGTACGAGGACCTGCGGCTGGTCCTGGTAGGCGGCTGGAGTAGGCGCGGGATGCGCAAGTACCTGCAGGAGGCGTGCGCCAGGGACGACCGGATCGTCGTCGGACCCGGCGATCCGCTTGCGAAGCTGCGCCAGGCGCGGCTGTGCGTCCATCCCTCTTACGAGGACGGCTTCGCGTACGCGCCCGCGGAGGCGATGGCGTGCGGGGTACCGGTCCTCGTCAGCGAGGACACCGGCATGAAGGAGCTGATCGAGCCGGGCGTCGACGGAGTGATCCTGCCGACTGGCGATCTGGCGGCGCTGACGGAGGCGATCGACGCCGCCTACAGGGGCGAGATCCTGGCCGGCTGATGCGCGGCCGTCCGGACGCGTTCGGTCTCGGCGTGCGCAGGCGGCGAGCTTGACGGCTGTCCGGTCCCCGAGGGCGCGACGGGCCCGAAGGTGGGTATATATCGATTTTTGAACGCTGTATCACCATTGCGATACAGCGTCCGCAAATCAATACCTCCCACGCCGCCTTTAGGTTATCCGCGCGCCCGCCAGTTGGCCCGAGCGGCGCTGTAAGCGCCCAAAAGCTCCTGCAGGTGGCGCTCAGGCGAGAAGCGCGCCGCGACGCTCTTGCTTCCTGCGATCCCCATCGCGCGCTGGCGCACCGGATCGGCCAGCAGCTCCTCGAGCGCCCGCGCCAGTGCGGGCGCGTCGCCCGCTGGCACCTTCAGGCCCGCGACGCCATCGTCGAGCCAGTCGCCGATCCCGCCCGTGTCGGTCGCCACCACTGGGCGGCCGGCCGCCAGCGCCTCGATCCCCACCAACCCGAAGGGCTCGGGCCACAGCGAGGGCACGACCACTACCGACGCCTGCGCCATCTGCGCCGCGAGCTCATCGGCGTCGAGCCAGCCGGTGAAGCTCACGCGCCCGTCGAGGCCGAGCTCGCGTGCGAGCTTGCGCATCGGCTCGAGCTGCCCGCCGTCGCCGCACACCACGAACTCGGCGTCCACCTCGCGGGCGGCATCGATCAGGACCTCGACGCCCTTGGGCCGCACGATGCGACCGGCGAAGACCACTCGCCGGCGGTCGTCGTGCCCAGTCCCCTGTACCGCCGCCATCGTCGGGAAGTAAGGGACGATCCGCCTGCGCAGCACTCCGTTGGCGCGTAGGTGACGGTCGACCGCGGTCGAGTAGGAGATCGCCAGATCGGCGCTCGTCAGCGCCCGTCGCCTTCTCCCCGTGTTGCGATAGCTCCTCGGCAGCGAGCTCATGTTGTAGCCGGGCGAGCAGCGTCGTGTGAGCAGGTTGGCGACACACCCCGGACCATGGGCGCGAGTGCATTCGTGCCCCGGGGTGAAGTAATAGACGCCTGACGGACACGCGGTATACACGTGGGCGCTCACCACCACCGGGCCCACTGGCGCCAGCGCCTGCACGATCTCCGGGTCATCGACCTGGTGAAGGTGTGTGACTGACGGACGAAACGACGCGGCCTCACCGAGGCGTGTCTGCAACGAGGCTTTCGTCTCGAACAGATCCGGACTGCGATACAGCGTGACACCCTCGGGAACCTCGTCTGACTCGATTCGCGCCACCACGACGCGCACGTCCAGACCGTGGCGCGCGAGCAGCTCTGCGCTCGATTTGACGTGTGCGGCCACGCCTCCGTCTCTTACCCAGCGCGGCACCGCGAGCAGCACCGAGTCAGGCTCCCTCGGGCCATTCGGGGCCTGCCCGACAACGCGCGGCTCGGGCTTCGGCGGATCGGCCGCCGGCTGCTCGCTCACAGAGGAGTCGCCGTCATCCTTCATGCGCGCATCATAGATAGCGGCACCTGCGCGCGATCTGCCCGCCTGGCGGCAGATGGTAGAGTCGCCGCCGATGGAGCTCGAGACCGGGCAGCGGGACGACTCGCCAGATATCCCATGAGTAGCAACCGGGCGGTCGTGCTGGGTGCGCCGCGCTCGGGGACGACGTTCCTGATGAGCGTGCTTACCACTTTCCCGGCGGCCGAGTGCGTCACTGGCAATCTTTGGCCGATTGGAATCGCGCACCTCGCCGCGCAGGAGATTCCAACCGAGACTCGCGAGGTCCTGGAGCGCAGTTTCCGCGGCGCGCTGTCAGAGTACCTCACGAGCGCGGATTACCACTCACGCCCGGCTGCACTTCGAAAGTGGTGGAGAGCCAGCCGCCGAATGGGAGATCTCCCCCGCGCCGCCAGGGGTGAGCGGGTCGAGACGATGCTGATCTATAAGGAGCCGTTCCTGGCATTCTGCCCCGAGCTTCCCTACCGAGCGCTTGCGGATTCGCCGCTGATCTACATCATTCGCGACGGACGCGACGTCGCCGACTCGCTCGTGCGCACCTATGACGTGCTGAGCGACGAGAAGCTCTCACACCTCGAGAGCGCGGAGGTGTTCATCGGACGCGCGAGCGGGCAGCGCTTCGTGCCCTGGTGGGTGGGCGAGGGACGCGAGGATGAGTTCCTGGATGCGTCACCTTATGTTCGGGCCGTTTGGATGTGGAGCGTGATGAGCGAGCGCTGTCGCCGGTTCTTCGATCGGCCCGAGGTCGCCGCGTCGGGGCGAGTGCTGCGGGTTCGCTATGAGGACCTCGTCTCCGAGCCGGTCGCCCAGGGCGAGGCGATCGCCAGCCATCTCGGTCAGCCACTGACGGCACGCACGCGCAGGCAGCTGCAAAGCAGCCATCCTCGCTCGGTTGGAGTCCATGCCCATCGTCCCCAACAGGAGATCGAGCAGGCTCAACGGATCGCAGCCCTGGAGCTCGGGGCGCTCGGCTATCCGGTCGATGCGCCCACTCGCGGGGCGGGCGCCGCGGCAGGCTGAACGCGGGCGCGACGCCGAGTCGAGCGTCAGGCCGCTGGTGGGGCTTTGTGAGTGCGCAGCCCCAGGCCCGGGCGTGCCGAGCTCCCGCGCACGCAGCCGATCAGGCTGCGGACGTCACATAGCCGATCAGGCTGCGGACGTCACATAGCCGATCAGGCTGCGGACGTCACATAGCCGATCAGGCTGCGGACGTCACGTAGCCGATCAGGCTGCGGACGTCACACGGCCGATCAGGGTGCGGACGTCACATCCGGACGCGCTGGCGCCGTCGCGCGGGTGGCGCGAATCGCGATCGAGCATGCGAGCTTGCCGGGCTCGACATCGGAGTCCCAGCGATATACGTGCCAGCAGAGCGTGCTCAGCGGCTCGAGCGCAGCGACCCGCTTGGCGAGGCTCTCGGTCATCCACAGCACCATGCGGATGAAGGGATAGATCAGAGTGAAGTAACGGACACGCTCGACCCGGAATCCTGTCGTCTCGAGTATCTGCGAGAGCTCGGCGGTCGAGAAGTGAACGTGACGCTCGGCTCCGGCGGAGAAGTTTCCATAGCGCTCGCCCCCTCCGTAACGTTCCATGTACTTCTGGCGTCCCTTGAAAAATGTGAACAAATAACGGTGGAGTTTGGGGAAGTGGAACTTGAAGTTCTCAGGGTCGGCGAATGAGAGGAGGCCCTTGTGAGGCGTTGTGACGATCAGGGCGCCGTCGTCGGCCAGGACGCGTCTCATCTCCAGCAGCGCGGCGACCCTCAGATCGGGAGGCATGTGCTCGAGCACGTCGCAGCAGGTCACCGCCAGCAGCGCTCGATCGGCGATCGGAAGCCTGGGCTCTGAGTCGGGGATGGCAAAGAACTCGACCTCCGGCCCGTGGCTTTGCTTCAGCTCCTCGATCAGCTTCGAGTCGATGTCACACGCATATACGTCGAGACCCAGCTCGCTTGCCATCGCGACCGCGAAGCGGGCATTGCCGCATCCATAGTCGAGCACCGCGCCGCCGCGCAGGCCGCCCAGCAGATCGCGGGTGACGCGATTTCGCCCATGTGCAAATGTCCCGTTCTCGCTGCCCATGTCGCGGCCACAGTACCACGGCTGCAGCCAGCGGGTTACAGGGTCTCTCACGCAAGGGTTACAGGGGGCTCTGTTACACTGGCCTCGGCGATGGAACGACCGGCACACGCTACCCGGGCAGGGAAGCCCAAGGTCATCTACGTGATGGGTGCCGGCAAAAGCGGCAGTACGATTTTCGGCGTCACACTTGGTAACTGTGAGGGCGTGTTCTATGCCGGAGAGCTCTTCCACTGGCTGGTGAAGTCGGGCGTGGCGCCGTTCGAGGGTGACGAGCGGGCGCGCTTCTGGGAGGAGGTCCGCGAGCAGGCCGGCGATCCGGAGGGTCTGTTCGGGCGGGAGGCCGTTCGCTACCTCGAGCGATCGCTTTCGCTGTTTCGAATTCACCGTTGGCGCGCCCGCCGTCGGCTGCGGCCACGCTATAGACGCGTGGCCGAGAGCCTCTACCGAGCGATCGCGAGCACCGCCCACGCGACCCACATCGTCGACACCTCCCACTTCCCGCTGCGGGCGCGGGAGCTGCGAGCGATCGAGGGGATCGACTTGTACCTGCTGCTGCTAATCCGCGATCCCGCGAGCGTCGTGCGCTCCTACACCCGCCACGGCGAAGGCGGGCTGCTGCGTCGCGGGATGCTGACGCTGAACACGAACGCCGACCTGTGGCTGACCTATCTGCTGTCGCTGCTCGTGTTCCTCAGCCACCGTCCCGAGCGACGGCTGCTCGTGCGCTACGAGGAGTTCATCGCGGACCCCGAAGGGGTGCTCGCGGACATACTCGCGCGGGTCGAGTCGCGCGCCCCGATCCCGAACCTGGCGGCGCTGAAGACGGGCAATCCGCTGCAGGGGAACAGGCTGCTGGGCACGGAGGTCGTGGCCCTGCGCCCCAACGCCGATCCGCCGCCGAAAGGCTCGCCGCTGACGCGCCTGCTGCAGCTGCCGTGGGCGGTTGTGCTGCCGAGGCTGCGCCCGAAGGCGCATGCGGCAAGCCCCCCGGGGCGCTACGAGCATGAGCGAGCCCTCGCCTGAGCCCTCCGCCGGCGATACCGCCGGGCCCGAGGTCGGCAAGCCGAAGGTCATCTACGTGATGGGCGCCGGACGCAGCGGCAGCACTGTGCTGGGTGTCTCGCTTGGCAGCTGCGAGGGCGTCTTCTTCGCCGGGGAGCTCGACAAGTGGCTGCCGCGCTCTGGCCTGCCGAAGCTCCCCGATGCGCGTCGCCGGCGCTTCTGGGAGCAGGTCCGCGACAAGGTCCGCGGCGCGGACATGTTCGGGCACGCCGCACAGCGGTCTCTGGAGCGCTCCTCAGCGCTGTTTCGTATCGGCGACTGGCCGGCGCGAGGCAGGCTTCGGGCCCGCTACCAGAGCGTCTCGCAGGAGCTCTATGAGGCGGTCGCGGAAACGGCGGGCGAGGACTGCATCGTCGACACCTCGCACTATCCGTTGCGCGCCAGGGAGCTGCAGCGAGTGCAGGGCATCGACCTGTACATCCTGTTCCTGGTCAGGGACCCGCGCAGCGTGGTCGCCTCGTTCAACCGTGGCGATGTGGACGAGCGAAGGTTCGGACTGCTGACGACCAACGCCTATCTGTTCCTGACCCACCTGCTCTCGCTGCCGGTGTTCAAACGCCACCCGCCCGCGCGGCGGCTGTTCGTCCGGCACGAGGACTTCGTCGCCGATCCGCCGGCGGTGCTGCGCCGGATCCTTGCGATGGTCGGCTCGGAGGCGCCGACGCCCGATCTCACGTCGCTCAGCACCGGCATCCCCTTTCACGGCAACCGGCTCGTCCAGGTCGAGTCGATCGCGCTCAGCGCCGAACCCGAGGAGCCCGCGCGCCCCTCGCGCTTAACGACCTTCTTGCAGCTTCCCTTCAGCGCGGTCTTCAGGCACCTGCGGCCAACTGCCGCCGCCGGCCCCCACTAGCCGTCGACGCCATCCTGCGGCGCCGGGCTGACCTGGATGTCCATCGGTTCGCTCGTCCTGGCGAGGTTCTCTTCGTCACTGGGGACCTCGACCCTCGCCACCACCGCGCCTGCGGGGAACGCGTAGGCGATCGAGTAGCTGCCGTCCGCATCGACAGGAGCCGTTGCAACGGTGTGAAAGCCGATGCCCGAGGGCTCCTGGGATTCGATCCTGACCTCGCCGCCGGCAGGAACGGGGCTGACGCTGCCCGAGAACGTAACCGGCTGGCCGGCTTGAACCGCGTCCGCCGGCGGAGAAGCGGTGAGGGCGAACTGCACCATCTCGCGCAGGATCGTCGAGCTCGTGTGACCGTCGCTGACCCTGTAGATCGTGTCCTGCAGCGGAGACTGGTCAGCGAACGAGTATTCGCCGCTCGCGCCGGTCTCGGCCTGCGCCACGGGCGCAAACGTGCCCGAGCGGGTGCGCGCGAGCAGCGTGACCGTGCGGTTTGCCTCCTGGCCGGCGGTGCCCGAGATCGTTGCCGACTCGCCAAAGGCGATCGGATCGGCGCTCGAGTAGATCGTCAGGCGCGGGTTCTGGTGCTTGGCGATCACATAGGAGAGGATCGGTGACGCGCCCGCCGATGAGCGCCGGCCGCGCACGACCACGCGTATGTTGGCCTCGCCGGCCGCGTGGAAGGCATGCGTGATCGAGTAGGTCCCGTCTGGCCGGACTTCGCCGCGCCCGACGCGGCGCCAGCGGCCGCCGGCGCCTGCGTTCTGACGTTGGAGCGACACGCGTGCGCCCGTCTCTGCCGGGGTGACGGTACCGGTGAAGGTGACGACGTTCGCCCCCCCGCCCTCGGCGCCAAGGGCGTCGGTCCGTCGGTGCGATCCCGCGAGCTGCAGCTGTGCGCCACTGAGGGCGGACGCCTGCAACGTGACCGCGGGGCTCACCCGCACGCGCACGTGCGCGCTGCGGGCGCTCCCGTAGCGGGCGTAGAAGGCGCCATTCGCATCGGCCGCGGGGGGCGTGAGCGCAAAGGTTCCATTCGCGCCCGTGCTCACGCTCGCAAGCAGCACGAAGCCATGTACGCCTGCTTCGTGCCTGAAGATCTCAATCATCTGGCCAGTCGTCGCCGCGGACGCCGCCGCGGGTGCGACCTGTGGGCACTCGAGCGTGCCGTGCAGCGTCAGCGGCTGAGCGCCGCTCAACAGCGACGTGCTCGCCTCGAGCTCGACTTCGCAGCTGCGAGCGAGATTCGCCCGGCGATGGTGTGCGCCGCCCGGTTCGCCGGCTTCCTGTCCGGCGGGGCTCCCGGCTACGGGGTTGGACCCGGAAGTGGTCGGGGCGCTTTCGAACGTGCTCGGGCCGGTGACGGTTTCACCGGCGCCCGTTTCTGCGCCGACCGGTTCAGGCGCCGCTTCGCGAATGCGGTGCGCCGCGGCGGGGCTTGCAGCCATCAGTCCAGACGCCAGGCACAGCAGCCACAAACCCACCAGGTGGCGCGAGCGTCTCGCGAGCATGAGGGGGTTGAGCGCGGGCATCTGAAAGCGTCGCGACGGCCGCCGGTTGGCGCCGCGCGGGGTTCTATCGGCAGTTGCTCCTAGACGCTTGATAGGGCCGGGGCGCCTCTGCCGGCGCGCCGCCGGCCCCGTGGCGGGCGCAGGTCGGCTGAGCGCCAGCCGCAGGTCGGGTGAGCGCCAGTGTGGCTGGGGCCGCGCGCGATCATCTATGTTGCTCGCAATGTGCGGAATTGCAGGGAGCACGGAGGACCCCGAGGGCGTCGCGACACGCACGATGTGCGCGCTGCTGCGCCATCGCGGTCCCGATGACGAAGGGATCCACTCGGACGCGCGCAGCGGCGTCTCGATCGGCGCCCGGCGGCTGTCGATCATGGATATAGAGGGCTCCCATCAGCCGCTCAGCAACGAGGACGGCTCGGTGTGGGTGGCCTTCAACGGCGAGATCTACAACCATCCGCAGCTACGCCGGGAGCTGCTCGACCGCGGCCACCGCTTCAGCACGCACGGCGACACCGAGGTGCTGGTGCACCTGTACGAGGAGTACGGCGAGGAGATGGTGCACGCGCTCGAGGGCATGTTCTGTTTCGCGCTCTGGGACCAGCGCCGTGAGCGGCTGCTGCTCGCGCGCGACCGCTACGGCGAGAAGCCGCTGTTCCTGCATGAGCACGGTGGGCAGCTGCTGTTCGCCTCCGAGCTGACACCGCTGCTCGCGGTGAAGCCGTCGCTGCGCGAGCTCGATCCGGCGGCGATCGACGCGTTCTTCGTGTTCGCCTACGTTCCGGGTCCGGGCTCGATCGTGCCGGGGGTCCGCCAGCTGCCTCCCGGACACCTGCTGAGCTGGCAGCGCGAGAGCGGGACCTGCAGCGAACGTCGCTGGTGGGCTCCCTCGGAGCACGGGGTGCGCCGGCACGAGTCGCTGCAGGCGCTGACTGCGGAGGCCAAGCAGCTGTTCGCGGAGTCGGTGCGCACGCGGATGGTCGCCGACGTGCCCGTGGGCGTGTTCCTCAGCGGCGGCGTCGACTCGACGCTGGTGGCGGTCGTCGCCGCGCAGGAGTCCTCGCGGCAGCTGAAGACGTTCACGGTCGGCTACGACGTCGGCTCGGTCAGCGAGACTGTCAGAGCCCGCGAGGTGGCGGCGCGACTTGGTTCGGAGCACCACGAGGTGACGCTGACGCTCGAGGACGTCGCCCGGCGCACGCCCAGCGTGTTAGCGAGCCTCGACCAGCCGCTGGCCGACCGCGCACTGATCCCCTTGCACGCGCTGTCGGAGTTCGCCCGCCCGCGCGTGACGGTCGCGCTCGGCGGCGAGGGCGCCGACGAGCTGTTCGGGGGCTATCCCCGCTACCGCTGGCTGGAACGGGCCGACCGCGTGGAGTCGGCGCTGCCGCAGCCGGCCCTCGGCGCGCTGGCGGCGCTGCTGCGTCAGTCCGGGCGAGTGCCGCCGCTCTCGCGCGCCGCCACTCGCCTCTCACCTGGGCCGCTGCTCGAGCGTCACCTGGACTGGGTCACGAGCGAACGCCGCCACCGTCGCGAGACGTTGTACGGGCCGCGTCTCGCCGCTCTCGACGGAGCGGAGGTCCTGGCGGACCTCGATGCGCTCGCCGGCGCGCGCGACGGGGCGACCACGAGCCGCTGGCTGATGCACCTCGATCAGGTTCACTACCTGCCCGACGACGTGCTCGTCAAGACCGATCGCGCGAGCATGCTCGTGTCGCTGGAGATCCGCACCGCGTTCTTGCACCGCGGCCTGGCCGAGCTCGCGGGCTCGGTAGACACCTCGGTGCATCTCGCGGGTGTCGGCAAGGCGCTCGTGCACGCGATGCTGCCCGACGGGATGCTGCCCTCGAGCGCGCTCGGGCGCTATCGCAAGACCGCCTTCAGAGTGCCCGCGGCCGAGTGGCTGCGGGGGCCGCTCGCACCGGTCCTCGCGCGTCAGCTCGAGCGCGGGGTGATCTACGAGCAGGGCTACTTCGACCGGCGCGCGGTGAGCGCGCTCGTGCGCGAGCATGCCACGGGCGCCAGCGACCACAGCGATCAGCTGTGGCCCCTGCTCTCGTTCGGGCTGTGGGCGGATCGCTTCTTTGGGCTCGATGACGAGTAGTGAGAACGGACGCGGGCGCCGGGCGCGGCTGCTGATCATCACCCCCGACTTCCCTCCCGCGCGCGGTGGGATCCAGGTGATGACCCATCGCCTCGCGGTCGAGATGCACGGCTTTCAGACGCGCGTGGTCGCGCTCGACTCGCCGGGGGCACGCGAGTTCGACGCGCGGGGGACGCTCGACGTCCGGCGCGTGCGCGCGGGCGAGTGGATGCGCGGCGGGCGCAACGCGGTGCTGAACGTGGCCGCGCTGCAGGAGGCGCTGAGCTATCGCCCCGAGCTGGTGCTGGCGGCGCACATCGTGACCGCGCCGGCGCAGTCGCTGATGCGGCGCGCGCTGGGTGCGCGGATCGTGCAGTACTACCACGCCGAAGAGATCACGGCGCGTCCGCGTCTGGCGGCGTTCGCCGCACGCCAGGCCGACGAGTCGATCGTCGTCAGCGAGTACACCGCGGGTCTCGTGGCCGACGCCGGCGGGGGCGGTGCGCGGATGCGCCTGATACCGCCAGGCGTCGACATCCCCACCGATGCCTCGCCGCTGCCGGTCGATCGTCCGACGGTGCTCACCGTCTCGCGCCTGGAGGAGCGCTACAAGGGCCACGAGGTGATGGTTCGGGCGTTCGCGCTGGTACGCGCGAAGGTTCCCGACGCGCAGTGGGTGGTGATCGGCGAGGGCTCCCTGCGTCCGGGGCTCGAAGCGCTCGCGCGCGCCTATGGCATAGCCGATGCCGTGCGCTTCCTCGGGACGGTTTCCGACGAGGAGCGCGACCTGTGGCTGCGAAGGGCGCAGCTGCTGGCGATGCCCAGCCGGCTGCCCGCCGGCGGCTTTGCCGGCGAGGGCTTCGGGATCGCTTACATGGAGGCCGCGTCGTATGGAAAGCCAGTCGTCGCGGGCCGTGTCGGCGGCGCGCTCGACTCGGTGGCCGACGGCGAGAGCGGCCTGCTGGTCGAGCCGACCGACGAGCTGGCGGTCGCGCAGGCGATCACGAGGCTGCTGCTCGACCCCGAGCTCGCGGCGCGAATGGGCCAGGCCGGGGCGCGACGGGCCGAGCGCTTCGCGTGGCCGCAGATCGCGGCGCGGGTGGAAGCGATGCTGCTCGAGAATCTGCCCTCATGAGGGTGCTCTATGTCAACCACACGGCGTCGGTGAGCGGCGGCGAGCTCTCGCTGCTGAGCTTGCTCGCGGGCCTGCCGAGCGACGTCAGCCCGCTCGTCGCCTGCCCGCCCGGTCGCCTGCTGGACGCCGTCCAGGCTCTGGGCGTGCGGGCGACGCCGATGACCGGAACCGCGGGAAGCCTGCGCCCCCATCCGCTGCACACGCCGCGCACGCTGCTCGAGCTGGCGGCGGCCGCCCGCCAGCTGCGCGCGGCAGCGGCGCGCCATCGTGCCGAGGTTGTGCACGCGAACTCGATCCGGGCCGGCATCATGCTCGGGCTCGCACGCCCGCCGCACACGGCCCGGGTGGCGCACATACGCGACTGCCTGCCG
Source organism: uncultured Solirubrobacterales bacterium (assembly GCA_963706765.1). Lineage (GTDB taxonomy): Bacteria > Actinomycetota > Thermoleophilia > Solirubrobacterales > Solirubrobacteraceae > Palsa-744. The sequence goes on from OY970168.1 coordinate 2,709,760, forward strand.
CCGGGAGCGCTGTCGCGCGCGACCATGCGTCTGATCGCCGCGACCGCGACGGTGATCGTCGCCAACTCCCGCTACACCGCGCGGTCGGTGCAGGCGCTCGCGCCGGCAAGCAGGCCCGAGGTGGTCTACAACCCCGTCGACCTCGAGCGCTGGAACCCCGAGCGCGTCGATCGCGCGTCGGCGCGCGCGAGTCTCGGCGCCGCGGGCCAGCGAGACCTGCTGCTGGGCGTGGTCGGACAGCTGAGCCCGTGGAAGGGACAGGCGACCGCGATCGAGGCGCTCGCGCTGGCGCGCGACGCTGGCCTCGATGCGCACCTGCTGCTGATCGGCTCAGCCAAGTTCGTCGCGCGCTCGACGCGCTATGACAACCGCCGCTACGTCGAGCAGCTGCACGAGCTGATCGCGCGCTCGAGCCTCGAGGACCGGGTGACGCTCCTGGGTGAGCGCGAGGACGTGCCCGAGCTCGTTGCTGCGCTCGATGCGTTGCTGCTGCCCTCCTGGGAGGAGCCCTTCGGGCGGGCGCTGATCGAGGGCATGGCGATGGGCGTGCCGGTGCTCGCGACCGACGTCGGCGGCCCGGCTGAGATCATCGAAGACGGCCGGCAGGGGTACCTGCTGGACCCGCGCGCCCCCGCGGCGTGGGCGCGAGCGATCGGGCTGATCGCCGAGGACCGTGAGCTCGCGGCGCGGATGGGCCGAGAGGGCCGCAGGACGGTAGCGGGAGCATTCACGCTCGAGCACCACGTCGCAGCGATGCTCGACGTCTACGAGCGCGCAATCTCGGCGACGGGGTCGCGGGCGCGTCCAACTGGGCCACGAGCGCGGCCACCGCGCCCCGATTCAGGCGCTGGGCGCGAGCGCGCCAATCTTGAAAAGTCCCCGCGAGCACCCTAATCTTCACACGGCTGACGCGAGAACTCGCGACCCTAGCGCCCGCACTCCTGGACACTTCCCGCAACTCAGCCAGCACGGATGCCTGCCACCTACCACCTATCCCACTTGCGCACCCTCGAGGCCGAGGCCGTGCACGTCATGCGCGAGGTCGCCGCGGAATTCGAGCGGCCCGTGTTGCTGTTCAGCGGCGGCAAGGACTCGATCGTGCTGCTGCGGCTCGCCGAGAAGGCGTTTCGTCCGGGCAGCTTCCCGTTCCCAGTGATGCACGTCGACACCGGCCACAACTTCCCCGAGGCGATCGAGTTCCGCGATCGCAGGATGGCCGAGATCGGCGAGCGACTGGTGATCGCCTCGGTCGAGGAGTCGATCCGGCGCGGACGGGTGGTCGAGGAGCAGGGGCCGCGCGCGTCGCGCAACGCACTTCAGACGGTGACGCTGCTGGACGCGATCGCCGAGCACGGGTTCGACGCCGCGTTCGGCGGCGCGCGACGCGACGAGGAGCGAGCGCGCGCGAAGGAGCGGATCCTGTCCTTCCGCGACCAGTTCGGCCAGTGGGAGCCACAGCGCCAGCGACCCGAGCTGTGGAGTCTCTACAACGGCCGCCTGCGACGCGGCGAGCACGCACGGGTGTTCCCGATCTCCAACTGGACCGAGCTCGACGTCTGGCAGTACATCGCCGAAGAGCAGCTCGAGGTCCCCTCGATCTACTTCGCCCACGAGCGCGAGGTGTTCTCGCGCGACGACATGCTCTACGCGGTCAGCCCGTTCATCGAGCTGATCGACGGTGAGGAGCCCTTCTCGGCGCAGGTGCGCTATCGCACGGTCGGCGACATGAGCTGCACCGGAGCAGTCGAGTCGAGCGCCGCCACGATCGAGGAGGTCGTCGCGGAGATCGCCGCCACCGAGGTCACAGAGCGCGGCCAGACGCGCGCCGATGACAAGGTCACCGAGGCGGCGATGGAGGATCGCAAGCGACAGGGGTACTTCTGATGGATGCGCGTTCGACATCGGGTCTCGTCACCAACGGCAACGGCAAGGTCGCGGCCGGCCATCACGACGAGCACGCCGAGGACGTGTTCCGGCGGCTGACCGAGCGTCCTGCGGACCTGCTGCGGTTCGCGACGGCCGGCTCGGTCGACGACGGCAAGAGCACGCTGATCGGGCGGCTGCTGTACGACTCCAAGCAGGTCCTCGTCGACCAGCTCGAGCACGTCGAGCAGACGAGCAAGCGCATGGGTCACGACTTCCTCGATCTGTCGCTGCTCACCGACGGCCTGCGCGCCGAGCGCGAGCAGGGGATCACGATCGACGTCGCATACCGCTACTTCGCCACGGCGCAGCGCCGGTTCATCATCGCCGACACACCGGGCCACGAGCAGTACACGCGCAACATGGTCACCGGCGCCTCGACGGCCGACCTGGCGATCGTCCTGATCGACGCGCGCAAGGGAGTGGTGGCGCAGTCCAAGCGGCACGCATTCATCAGCTCGCTGCTCGGGATCCCGCACCTGGTGGTGTGCGTCAACAAGATGGATCTGGTCGACTTCGACCAGGGCGTGTTCGACTCGATCGTCGAGGACTTCGACGCCTTCGCTGCGCGCCTGGAGATGCCCGACGTGACATTCATCCCGATCTCGGCGCTGCTCGGGGACAACGTCGTCGAGCGCTCGGAGGCGATGCCGTGGTACCAGGGGCCGCCGCTGCTCTACCACCTCGAGCACGTTCACATCGCATCCGATCGCAACCTGATCGACGTGCGCTTTCCCGTGCAGTGGGTGATCCGCCCGCAGTCGACGAGCGTCGCCGACTACCGCGCATACGCCGGCCAGGTCGCCGGCGGCATCATTCGAAAAGGCGACGAGGTAGTCGTCCTGCCGAGCGGCCAGCACACCTCGATCGCGAGCATCGACTCCCTCGAGGGGACGCTCGAGGAGGCCTACCCGCCGATGTCGGTCGCATTGCGGCTCAAGGACGACATCGATGTCGGGCGCGGCAGCATGATCGTGCGTTCCCAGAACCAGCCCACGGTGTCGAGCAGCTTCGAGTGCCTGCTGTGCTGGATGTCAGAGCAGCCGCTCGCCCCCAGTCGCCGCTACGCGATCAAGCACACGACGCGCACGGCGATGGTGGGCTCGATCGACGTCCGCTACCGGATCGACGTCGAGACCCTGCACCGTGATGGGAACGCGAACGCGCTCGAGCTCAATGACCTCGGGCGTGTGCACCTGCAGCTCGCGTCGCCACTGGTGTTCGACTCCTATCGCCGCAATCGCGTGACGGGCAGCTTGATCGTGATCGACGAGGCGAGCAACGAGACGGTCGCCGCCGGCGTGATCCTCGACACCGAGGTCGAGGTCGACGATGGCGCGGCAGAGCCCGGCAGCGAGCGCAGCCCCAACGTGCGCTGGCAGGGCACCCGGATGACGCGCGAGCGTCGTTGGCGCGAGCTCGGTCAGAGCGGCGCGACGGTCTGGTTCACCGGTCTGCCGGGGGCCGGCAAGTCGACGATCGCGGCCGCCGTCGAGGAGCGGCTGATCAGCGCCGGGCACCCGGCGTTCCTGCTCGACGGAGACAACCTGCGCCACGGTCTCAACGGCGATCTCGGCTTCGACGAGAAGGCGCGCCGCGAGAACGTGCGTCGCACCGGACACGTCGCCAGGCTGCTGGCTGAGTCGGGGACGATCGCGCTGGTGAGCCTCGTCAGCCCTTACGCGGCCGACCGCGAGGCGGCCGCATCGCTGCACGCGGCCGACCAGCTCGACTTCATCGAAGCGTTCGTCGACGCCCCGCTCGAGGTCTGCGAGCAGCGCGATCCGAAGGGCCTCTACGCGCGGGCCCGGGCTGGCGAGCTGTCCGGCCTCACCGGCGTGGGTGCTCCATACGAGCCGCCCACCCATCCCGACCTCGTCCTCGGCGTGCACGGAGCGAATGTCGAGGATGACGTCGAGCGGGTGATGGAGCTGCTCGCGGCTCGCGGGCTGATCCCCGGGCGCTGAGCGGCCCCGCGCGAGCCACGACGCACCCCGCGCGAGCGGGAGCATCGGGTCGACATCGCCGAGAGCCACAGGCCGCGTGCGCAGACCGGCCGCGTGCGCAGACAGGCGGCGTGCGCAGACCGGCCGCGCGCCTACTTGCTCGTGCCGCGTTTCTTGGCCGAAGCTGGCGCTGCGCGCAGAGTGATCGTCGAGCTGTACCCCTGCGCCAGCGGTCCCTTGCGGACCTCGACCAGCGCTCGATAGTGGCCTGCGTGGCGCACGCTCACCACGAGGCTGAAGCGCGACAGGCTCCTGGTCGCGCGCTTGACGGGGGCGGTGAACTGCGTGGAGTACTTGAACGGATTTTCTTCGGCCTTTTCTTCGGCCTTTTCGGACTTCGGCGCCTTGCGCGTCTTCGGGGGCTTTTGCAGCTGGAACAGCACGTGCGCTCCGCTCTGGGCGGGCGACACGGTGCCGTAGAGGCGCACGAGACCGGGGTGCGCGCGTGTCGTACGCACGTGGAAGGTGACGCGCACGGTCACGAGCACGGCCGCGGTCTTGCTGTACGCGGGTCGCGGATCGACCGTGGCAATGCGGTACTGGGTGCTTGCCGTGAGGTTCGAGACGCTGAAGGAGAAGTGGCCGGTGGCGTCGGTCGTCTGGATCGCGCCGAGGGTGTGGAAGCCTTCGCCGTAGGGGTATGCGTTGGCCTGCAGCTCGACCTTGTGGCCGGCGTTGCCCGTGCCGGTCACTGCGCCGGTGAGCAACAGCGAGCTTCCGACGAGGTGCTGCCCGGTCACCTTGGCGAGCGTGACCGAGAGCTTCTGCGATTTGAGCGAGTAGATACGATCGCGGCCGACGGCGGTGCCGTAGGAGTTGCTCGCGACGAGGCGGTAGTGGTAGCCCGTGACCACTCCTTTGACCTCTTGGCCGACCTTGACCTTGGCCATCGACGATGCGAGCGTCCCGGGTGTCGTCTGCGAGCCGTAGGCGATCGTGGGGCCGTACTGGAAGTAGTAGGTCGTCTGCGCCCCATGGGGATCGACCGAGCCGTCGAGGGTCCCAGCGCTGGGCGTCGCATGCGCGACGCCTCCGGTCGCGACGATCGGCTTTCCAGGGGCCGTCGGCGTCTTGGCCTGGGAGGCCAGCGGCAGCGCGAGCACGACGCCTGCCAGCGCCGCGGCGCACAGCGCGAGCCTTCTGTCGATTATCGATCTGCGCATTGGAGCCTCATGTAGTTCCCGACTTTTCCGGATTCTCGCAAAGCCCGGTCGATGTCGCGGCGCCTGAAAGGCTTCCCTCACCGCCATCCGCCAAACGCTCGCGAGCGCACCCGCACCTGTGCTGAGAAACACCGCTCCGTGTGGATCGATGCGGTGCCGACATCGGTCGACACGCATGGTAGGCAGGGCACCTACCGATTTCAGTCGCTTGACTTCTTTCGACCGAGTCGTTAGCGTGGCGGCCCGTGACGCCCGACCGTGGCGGCGTCAGGGGGATTCCGGGGGGAATCCATGCTTAGCGCCGGTCGGGGTTCGGAGAGAGCAGGCTCGTGGAGAGCCGTAACCGCGACTACGGAGGGTGAACATGTTGTCCGCAATGAGGACTGACCGGTACGGTCGGGGCCGAGAGCTGACGTTCGGGCTGCTGGTCGCCGCGATTCTCGCGATCTTGGCGCTCGCCCCATCCGCGGCGCATGCGGCTGGCTGCACCGACACCTGGACCAACACGGCCGGGGGCAGCTGGTCGACCGGCACGAACTGGAGCAAGAAAGCTCCGCCGACCTCCGAAGAAGAAGCCTGCATCACCGAAAACGGCACCTACACGGTCGAACTGAAGGCGAGCGAAACGCACGTCAAGTCGCTGACCGTCGGCGGCACGTCCGGGACGCAGACGCTCGCCGTGAACAGCAGCTGCTCGTTCAATTCCGTCCTCGTGACGAGCAGCGGCCTCGAAGTCGGGGCGCACGGAGCGGTTGCGCTCAGCAACGCCGAAACCTGCGGCAACGGCGTCACGGTGAAGGGTCCGATCACCAACGCCGGCAAGATCTCCAGCGAACCGGGGATTGGCGGCCATCGCGCGATCGAAGGCGGCCTGACCAACACCGGCACCCTGGCGATCAACACGAACACCGAATTCGACGCCAAAGCCGCGGCGCTGAGCAACCAGGGCGCGATCGACGTCGCCACCGGCAAGGAACTGATCCTCTCCAGCGAAACGTCGTTCACGAACGGCTCCGGCGGCTCGATCGTGGGCACCGGCACCGGCACGGTGTCCCTGCGCTCGGGCACCTCGTTCACCGAGGGGGCCGGCACGACCAGTGGCACCCTGCCCGTGATCCTCGACGACGCCGCGCTCAGCTACACCGGCGGGGGCGAAAGCACGATCGCGATCCGCGGCGAAGGCTCGACCTTGAGCGGTGCCTCTGTGGCGAAACAGTCGCTGTTGGTGCAGACCACCTGCGCCGAGAACACCAAGCTGGTTGCCGCCAGCGGCTTCACGAACGCCGGCTCGATCACGATGACCAACACTGAAACCTGTGCAGACAACGTGACGCTCAAGGTCTCGAGCGGAACGCTCACGAACACGGGCACGATCACGAGCGAACCTGGCAACGGCGGCAACCGCCGGATCGAAGGCGAATTCACGAACAAGGGCACGTTCGCCGTCAACGCGAACACCGAATACACCGGGACGAGCCCCCAGCTGCTCAACGAAGGCGCGATCAACGTGGCCGAAAACAAGCAGCTGACGGTCGCCGGCAAAGGCTCGCTGACCAACGGCACGGGCGGCAAAATCACCGCGGCGGCAGGCGGTGACGTGTTCCTGAGCAACGCGGGCACGACCTTCACCGAGGGCGCCGGCACCACCGGCGGCGCAAGCACCAAACCCGTGATCCTCGACGATGCAGCGCTCGTCTACACGGGCTCGGGCTCGAGCGCGATCTTCCAGCGCGGAGAAGGCGGCACGCTCACGGGCAACATCTCGAGCGGGCAGTCGCTGACGCTCGAGACCGACTGCGCCGAGAACACCAAGACGACGGCCGCCAGCGGCTTCACGAACGCCGGCTCGATCACGATGACCAACACTGAAACCTGTGCAGACAACGTGACGCTCAAGGTCTCGAGCGGAACGCTCACGAACACGGGGACGATCACGAGCGAACCGGGCAACGGCGGCATCCGCCGGATCGAAGGCGAATTCACGAACAAGGGCACGTTCGCCGTCAACGCGAACACCGAATACACCGGGACGAGCCCCCAGCTGCTCAACGAAGGCGCGATCAACGTGGCCGAAAACAAGCAGCTGACGGTCGCCGGCAAAGGCTCGCTGACCAACGGCACGGGCGGCAAAATCACCGCGGCGGCAGGCGCCAACGTGTTCCTGAACGCCTCGGGCACGACCTTCACCGAGGGCGCCGGCACCACCGGCGGCGCAAGCACCAAACCCGTGATCCTCGACGATGCAGCGCTCGTCTACACGGGCTCGGGCTCGAGCGCGATCTTCCAGCGCGGAGAAGGCGGCACGCTCGCTGGCAATCTCGCGAGCGGGCAGTCGCTGACGTTGGAGAGCACCTGCAGCGAGAACACCAAGACGACGGCCGCCAGCGGCTTCACGAACGCCGGCTCGATCACGATGAGCAATGCCGACACCTGTGCAAACAACGCGGCGCTCGTGGTGTCGAGCGGCACGCTCACGAACACGGGGACGATCACGACCGTACTGGCCAACGGCGGCATCCGCCGGATCAGCGGCAACCTCACCAACAAAGGCACGCTCACGATCGGCGCGAGCAGCGAATACTCCGGTACCAGCCTGCTCAAGAACGATGGCGCCATCAACATCGCCACCGGTGTCACGTTGAGCGCTCCAGGTGGCGCGACGATCGAAAATGAAGGCGGCGCGATCACTGCCACCGGCAGCGGAGTGCTGAGCCAGAGGACGGGCACGTTCGTTCAGGGCGCGGGCAAAGCGAGTGGCACCCTGCCCGTGATCGTCGACGACGGCACTCTCGACTACGTCGGGACGGGCGCGAGCACGATCGCGGTGCGCGGCACGATCACCCTCGGCGGGACGGCCGGGAAAAAGGGGCTGATCAACAAAGGCCAGACGCTTGCGCTGCAGACGACTTGCAGCGAGAACGTCACGGTCACCTCGCCCGGCTTCCTCAACAGCGGCACGATCAAGCTGACCTCGGGCGAATCGTGTGGCAACACCGCCACGCTCAGGCTCGGCTCGGGAACGCTGCAGAACAAGGGCACGATCGACGTTGAAACCCCGCATGGCGGCAACCGCGAAATCGAAGCCAACCTGGTCAACGAAAAGATCGTTTCGTTGCTGCCCGGTAGCTCGGCCGCGACGCTCACGGTGGCCGGCAAATTCACGCAGACCTCGAAAGGTCAGCTCAAGACGCAGATCGCCGGCAGCTCTCTGTTCGGGACGATCAATGCGAGCGGTGCCGTGACGCTGGCTGGCAAGCTCGCGCTGAAGCAGATCAAACCGTTCCTCGGCAAAGTCGGCGAATCGTTCACGACCGTCAAAGGCAGCTCGCTGAGCGGAACGTTCTCGAAAGTGAGCGGCAACACAATCAAAGGCGGCAACGAATACGCGCCGGTCTACACCTCGACGACGATGAGCCTCGTCGTCAAATAGGTCGAGCGGCCCAGATGTAGATGCGATCAACCGGAGGCGCCTTCGCTCGCGAGGGCGCCTCCGGCGCGTCATCAACCCCGAGCAGCCGGCATGCGGTGCCGATTCGCATCGCAGCGGCGGGAGCGGGACGCTGAGCTTCACGAAATCGTAACGTCGACGCGATCGCCTGCCCGGACCCTATAGGCGGAGCGCGGCGGTTCCGGGATCGTACGCGCGCGGTCGCTCTGCGGCCACAGTTAGCATGCGCACGAACGTGACCTCCGTGTCCGCCGAATCGACCGCCACCACCACCCAGACAATCGCGGCGAGCAGCAGCGCTGAGCCGTGCGCGGCCTGCGGGGCGCCCTTGGCTCCCGACCAGCGCTACTGCCTGCAGTGTGGAGAGCGCCGCCCGGGCATGAGCAGCGTGCTGGCCGGGGGGCTGCCCGGCAGCGGAGACGCGCGCTTGGAACCACCGCCCACGCCGCCGGCGCCGCCCGGCCATGCGGCGGGGGGATCGGCGCCGGCTCCAGACGCTCGCGCCAACAACGCGGTCACGGTGATCGCGGGCGTCGGTGTGCTGCTGCTCGCGATGGGCGTCGGCGTGCTGATCGGGCGCTCCGGTGGCAATGGCGCGGCCAGGCCGGCTGCCGCTCCGCAGGTGATCAGCGTGTCCTCGCCGGCCAGCGCCGCAACCGGCGCCGCTACGCCGAGCGAAGCCTCGTTCACCGACGACTGGCCGGCCGGGACCTCGGGATACACCGTGCAGCTGCAGATGCTGCCGCAGTCGGGGACTCAGGTCAGCGCGGTCGAAGCGGCCAAGTCCTCGGCCTCGTCAAAGGGCGCCAAAGAAGTCGGCGCATTGAAGTCCGGTGACTTCAGCAGCCTCTCGTCCGGGGAGTATGTGATCTATTCCGGCGTCGATCACACGCGCGCGCAGGCGCAGAAAGCGCTCACGGGACTGAAGAAGAGCTTTCCAGCAGCGTCGGTGATCAGGGTCTCAAACGGCTCTGCGGGCTCCTCCTCTTCGGGCTCCAGCGCTCCCGGTTCCAGCGGCTCGGGCTCGAGCCCAGGTGCTGGCTCGAGCGACAGTCATCCGGCGCCTCCGACCGTGCTCAAGAGCCTGCAGAAAAAGAAGGGCCAGAGCTACGAGCAGGAATCCAAGAACCTCCCGAACGTGATCTCGACCGGCTGATGGGGATCCTGCGCGACGCGATCGACGCCGGCTCACAGCAGCCGCCGTCAGCCGATGGCACGACGGCGAACCTCTCAGCCCAACCACCTGGCGCCGTCGGGTCTGCCGCCGGGGCTGGCGGACAGGCCGAGCTGCGCCGCCGACGCGATGCGCTCGCCGAGCAGGTGATAGAGCTGCATTGGGATCTCGGCGGGCTCGCCTACGAGATGGCGATTCGCGACCACTTCCGCCTCGACGTCCTCGTACGGCGAGCGGCGGTACTGCAGGAACGCGATGCAGAGCTCGCGGAGATCGAGCGTCTGCTGGCGATGCGGGAGAGTGGGGCGGCGGGCAGCTGCCCCCAATGCAGTGCGCCGCACAGCCGCGGTGCCGTCTACTGCTGGCAGTGCGGAGAGGCGTTGATGGAGCGCTCCCCGGCTGCCGGCGCGGGCAGCGACGCGTCCACGGCCGTGATGGATGCGCTGCTGGCGCCGGGCCTCTCGCCTGAGCGTCGGACGATCGGCGCCGAGCCCGAGATCGACGCAGGCGGCGCGGACGCCGCCGACTAGCTCATGCCAAGCGACGGCAGCGCCAGCTGCGCGAACTGCGGCTCAGCGCTGGTACCCGCGCAGCGCTATTGCCTGACCTGTGGTGAGCGCGCATCCTCGCGCAGCCCGCAACTGCAGGAACTGCTCGCGCGTTCACGTGGGGGCGGCGTCGCCGACGCGGACACGGCGGCCACCCTTGGCACCGGTCCCGACACAGCGCTCGCTGGTCCGCAGCGCGCCGCGAGCGGGGAGAGCGCCACCACTCCGGATGCCGCCACCCCGGATGCCGCCACCGCGGACGCTGCCGCGCGGCCCGCTGCGTGGAGGGCAGGTCTGCCGCGCCTGTCGCTCGCCGGCCTGCGGCTGCCGCCGGCGCGCATCTCGCTGCTGCTCGTGCTCGCGTTCCTCGGCTTCGGGGTGATCGTCGGTGGGGCCGCTGGATCGCGCAGTAACGACTCGCTCAGCGCGGCGCGGCGGCCGCTGAGGCTCGTGCTGCCGCCCGCGAGCGTGCCGGCAGGGGGCGAGTCCGCGTCCTCATCCTCGTCCCCTGCTGCCCAGGCCGAAGGCACTCCCAGCGCAGAAGCGCAGGTGGAACCCGCGACTCCGACCAGCACGGCGGGCGGTGCGGCCGAGGCGCACGGGGGGACGGGCGGCGGCACGCGCGGTACGTCGCGGCCCTCGGGCGCCACGGGCTCGGGCACCGCGGGCTCGGGCGCTGAAGGCTCGACTGGGGCGGGCGGCGAAGGCAAGCCGGCAGGGGGAGGAGGCAAGCCGAAGCTGCCGGCGATCAAGCACGTGTTCGTGGTGATGCTCGACGACCAGCCCTACGCCGGTGCATTCGGACCGGCGTCGGCGGCCCACTACCTGGAGGGCGAGCTCGAGCCCAAGGGTGCGCTGTTGGTGCGCTACTACGCCGTCGCCCACGAGCAGCTCGCAAACGCGATCGCGCTGATCAGCGGTCAGGGCCCGACACAGCAGATCGCGCAGAACTGCCCGACCTTCGAAGACATCGTGCCCGGCACCGCGGGCGCGCAGGAACAGGTGATCGGCCAGGGTTGCGTCTACCCGACGGCGACCAAGACGCTACCGGGCCAGCTGAAGGCCAAGGGCCTGACCTGGCGCGCGTACGTCCAGGGGATGGACGAAGGCCAGGGCGAGCAGCCGGCGTGCGGACATCCGGCGTTGGGTGCGGCAGACCCGAGCGCGGCGCCGGCGCCGCCGGCAGGGACCGCGTATGCGACTTGGCGCAACCCGTTCGTCTACCTCCAGTCGCTCACCGGCTCGAGCGCCTGCAGCAGCAACGACGTCGGCGCGAGCCAGCTCGCTGGGGATCTCGGGAGCGTCTCGAGGACGCCGAACCTGGCCTACATCGTTCCCGATCTGTGCCACGACGGCAACCCGAATCCGTGCGCGCCGGGAGCGCCGACTGGGATGGCCGCGGCTGACGGGTTCCTGCGGGAAGTGGTGCCGAAGATCCTCGCCTCGAAGGCGTTCAAGCAGAATGGGCTGCTCGTGATCACCACCGACGAGGCTCCCTCGAGCGGGGAACTCGCCGATTCGAGCTCCTGCTGCGGTCAGCCGGAATTCCCGAACCTGCCGGCGTCCACCAGCGCGCTCGGGCCCGAAGGCGGCGGTCAGGTGGGAGCTCTGCTGCTGTCACCGTTCATCAAGAAGCATGCGGTGAGCCAGGAACCGTACAACCACTTCTCGCTGCTGCGAACGATCGAGAACCTGTTCGGCGTGAGCCCGCTCGGTTTTGCAGGTGCGCCGAAGGTGACGCCCTTGCAGCCGTCGCTGCTCTCGACTTCGGGCTAGCGTTCGTCCCGACCGGGCGGACGCTCGAGCGCGAGCGCGGCGAATGCGCTCGCGGCCGGCGAGAGCGGGCTGGCACGCCGAACGAGCCCGATCGGTCTGACGATGCGCGGGCGCGCGGGCCGCGCGAGCGCCCCACGACGTTCGGCCTCGCGTGCGAGCGGAGCCGGCAGCAGCGCGGCCCCCGCTCCCGCGAGCACCAACGGCACGATCGCCTCGCGCGCCGCCGTCTCGACGGCGATCCTCGGCGTCACTCCGACCGCGTCGAGCGCCTGCTCGAGCAGCACGCGTGTCGAGGTTCCGGGCGGGCTCACGACGAGCGGGATCTCCCGCAGCGCGGACGGCGCGAGCGTGCGTGCGCCCGCCTCGCCACCGAGCTGTGCTTCTGGCGGCAGCACGAACATCAGCTCCTGCTCGCCAAGCGAGCTCGAGCGCAGGTCGGCCTCGCGCAGCGGGACGTGCGCGAGGCCGAGCTCACAGGCGCCTTCGCGGACTCGAGCGCCGACGCCGCCCGAGCCGTCGGGCTCGTGGACTCGCACCACCACCCCTGGATGGGCGCGGCGGAAGCGCCCCACGATCTCGGCCAGCGGATCGACGGCGAGCGTCGCGAGCGCCGCCAGGTGGAGCGTCCCCGAGAGCAGCTCCGAGACCTCCGCGACGGTCGCGCGGGCCGAGTCCATCGCCGCCAGAACCTGGCGGGCGTGGCTGGCGAAGGCCTCTCCTGCGGAGGACAGTCGCAGCCCGCGGCCGGCACGGTGAAACAGCTCGATCCCCAGCTCGCGCTCGAGGGCCCGCAGGGCTTGCGAGAGCGAGGGTTGAGCGATGTGCAGCGCGTGGGCGGCGCGCGTCACGCCACCCTCGTCGACGATCGCCAGGAAGTAGCGCAGGCGTTTCTCATCCATAGGCTATAACGATATCGATCAAAAGTATTTGGTCTTTGAACTATGGGTGTGCGGGTGCTCCAATGGCTGCATGGATGGTGTCTTCGTTACGCCACAGCTGCTCGGGCTGCGACGCGCGCTGCTGAGCGAGCCGCGCCGGCCGGCGGCGGTGCGCGCGAGCAGCCGGGCTCCGTGGCTGGTGCTGGCGACGGTGTGCGTCGGCGCGTTCATGGGCCAGCTCGACGTCAGCATCGTGACTGTGGCGCTGCCGCGGATGGGGGACGACCTACACGCCGGCGCCGGATCGGTGCAGTGGGTGTCTCTCGGCTATCTGCTGGTGCTCGTCTGCACGCTTGTCCCCGTCGGTCGGCTCGCGGATCGAGTGGGCCGAAAGCTGATCTACACCTACGGCTTCGCGGTGTTCACGCTCGGCTCAGTGATGTGCGGCCTGGCGCCGGCGCTCGGTGTGCTGATCGCGGCACGGCTGCTGCAGGCGCTGGGCGCAGCGATGCTGCAGGCGAACAGCGTTGCGCTGATCGCCCAGACGCTGCCCGCGCGTGAGCTTGCGCGGGGGACCGGGGTCCAGGCGGCCGCGCAGGCAGTCGGGCTCGCGCTGGGCCCGGCTATCGGCGGGCTGCTGCTCGCCGCCGGCAGCTGGCGGCTGATATTCCTCGTCAACGTGCCCGTCGGGCTGGCGGGCATCGCGTCTGGCGCGCTGCTGCTGCCGCGCAGCCGCCCGTTGCGTCCGAGCGAGGGTGGCGATGGGCTTGGGATCGCTCTGCTCGCACTGCTGCGAGGCCCCGCCGTAGCTCGCGCGCTCGCCTGTGGGATGGCCTCCTATGTCGTGATGTTCGGAGCGCTGTACGTGCTGCCCTACTTCCTCGCCGCCAGCCACCTGCCGAGCGCGCTGGCGGGGCTCGAGCTGGCGACGCTGCCGGTGGCGCTGGGAATCGCAGCGCCGCTGGCGGGGCATCTCGTCGGCGCCGGCGGGCGCCCGGGACGCGCAAGCGACGGGCGCGCTCTCGCGGCCACGGGTTTCGCACTCACGGCCGCTGGCCTGTTCCTGCTGGCGTTCGATCACGGCGCCAGCGGGCGCTTCGCTGGCCTCGCGCTGGGGGGCGTGGGTCTCGGCGTGTTCATGCCCCTGAACAACGCCCGCGTGATGGCCGCGGCGCCGCCCGCGCAGGTGGGGGCGATGAGCGGGATCCTCAACACCGCGCGCAGCCTCGGCACCGCGCTCGGGGTCGCGCTGGCCGGGTTGCTGTATGCGACCGCGACGCGGCCGGCGGGCGCGCCGCTGGCCGCGGCCGGCCGCGGCCTCACAGTGACGATGGGGGTGCTGGGGACGCTCGCGCTCGGCGCGGCGATGCTCAGCCGGCGGCCTCGGACGCGGCCGAGCTCTCCGCGCTCACGACCCCGGACTGCACTTCCGGAGCGTCGGGCGCGAGCTTGATGACTTCCGCGCCGGCGGGGGTCTTGCGCCATGGGCGCGCATACAGCAGCCAGCCCCATCCGGCGACCAGCAGGACGCCGCACAGGGCCCAGCCGAGCGCGGTGGTTTCGAGCCCGACGTACTTCAGCCCCGATGCGAAGATCACGAATGTGATGACCGGGCGGATGTAGCGGTCCGGCACGCTCGAGGACAGGAGCGCGCCGATCATCACGGCGGGGACGCTGCCGATGATCAGCGACGCGGTGACCCCGAATTCGACGTGGCCGAAGGCGAGCGCGCCGAGGGCGGCGGCCGCGGTCAGCGGAACCGCCTGGGTCAGGTCGGTCCCGACGAGCTGGCTGGCGGCGATCATGGGGTACAGGAACAGCAGCAGGATGATCATCAACGAGCCGGACCCGACCGAGGTCATCCCGACGACGATCCCCCCGAGCATCCCGATCGCGATCGTACGCAGCGGGCGCGGGGTGACCTCGTGCACGATCGCGGTGCGGCTGTGCGCGTTGCGTTTGTCCAGGAAGTAACGCAGCACCATCGCGCCAGCGCCCACGAGCAGCGCGATGCCGAGCGCCAGCTCGATGTGCTGCTGAGCCTGCTTGGCGTTGGTCAACACGTGCAGCAGGTAGGCGCCCAGGAAGGCCATCGGGACCGAGCCCAGCACCATCCATCCGACGAGACGCAGGTTGACGGTGCCTTTGCGCAGGTGGACGCCCGCGCCGAGCGGGCGCATCACGACCGCCGCGACCAGGTCGCTGGAGATCGCCGCCGAGGGCGCCACGCCGAACAGCAGTATCAGCATCGGCGTCATCAGCGCGCCGCCGCCGGCGCCCGTTATCCCGACGAGCAATCCGACGACTGCGCTTCCGAGCACGATGTACGGATCGATGTGCATGGCTCCCCTACCCCTCCTCGGCTGGCCGCAGCGTCCAAGCTCACAGACCAGACTTACCGTGTGGACAATATGGTAATCAAACTTCCCCTCCGGGCTCAAGCGAGCGACGCGTCACACTCGGGGGGTGGCCGCTGTGAGCGTCAACGTCCTCGAGGAGGACCCCGAGCTGGGCGAGGATTCTCGAGCCCGAGCGCTTGGTCCGAGCGCGCGCGCTCGCGCTCGTGCAGGCGACGGTTCTCACGACGGGCGACTGGCGCGAGCACGAGTGGCCGGGTAGCGTGCGCAAGGGTGCAGGGCTGCTCGTGCTCGACGGGCTGCTGCTGCGACGGGTGGGACTCGAGGGCCGCTACGGCGCAGAGCTGCTCGCGGCCGGCGACCTGCTGCGACCGTGGCAGCGCGAGGACGCGATTGCCTCGTCGCCGCGTCAGCTCGGCTGGCAGGTGCTGCGGCGCACGCGGATCGCGTGGCTTGACATCGGCTTCGCGCGACGCATGGCCGCCTACCCCGAGATCCAGGCCCGGCTGGTCGACCGCGCGATGCGCCGATCGCGCCAGCTCGCGGTGAACATGGCGATCGTGCACCAGCCCCGTGTGGAGGCGCGTGTCCAGATACTGCTGTGGCATCTCGCCGACCGCTGGGGCACCGTCCGCCCCGACGGGGTCGCGATCCCGGTGCGGCTCACCCACACGATCCTCGCCGAGCTCGTGGCCGCCCGGCGTCCCACGGTCAGCGCGGCACTGCGCTCGCTCGAGCGAGACGGGCGCGTCACGCGCACCAGCACGGGCTGGCTGTTGCACGGGGCGCCCCCAGGTGAGCTCGGCCATCTGACGCCGGTCCTCGCTGGCGCAGCGACGCTCGCCGGCGCCGACGCGGGCAAAGCCAGCCCCTGAGCGGCGCAGGGCTCCGGGGCTGGCTTTGGTCGCGGCTACCGACGCTAGAGCGCCGCACCCCGCCGCCCACCCAGGCGCTCGAGGCATGATGGGCAAGTGGCGCGCGCTGCCGTTGGTGCCGGCCGCGCCCCAGGGGGGTGACGCGACCGGCTGCTCACTCACACGCACCTAGACAGGGTGCGACGCAATGGACAGGTTGCCTGATCGAGCGCCTCCGCGCAGCCCACGGGCAATCGATTGTCAGAATTGCGACAGGCGTCCTGGTGCGGTCGGCCGGATCGGCTCGTGCGGCTCTCGGCGGCGCTCAGGCCGCCCGTACGACCGCATCGGCTTCGCTTGCGAGGCCGGGCTGTGAGGGCTCGAGCGCGCGGGCATAGCCGGCGGCCAACAGGCGCAGCGATTGCGTCCACGTGCGAGTGCTTGCCGAGCGCAGGCCTGCGGCGGCGAGGCGCTGGCGCAGCGCAGCCGAGCGCGCGAGCTCGATCACCGCCTCGGCCAGCGCATCGGGCTCGGGCTCACACAGCAGGCCGCTGACGTGATGCTCGATCAGCGACAGCGGGCCGCCCCGGGCGAGCGCGATCACCGGCAGGCCGCTCGCCTGCGACTCGAGCACCACCTGCCCGAACGTGTCGGTGGCGCTGCAGAACAGGAACATGTCGGCGTTCGCGTAGGCGCGAGCGAGCTCGGGCCCGGCGAGCCAGCCGAGCGAGCTGACGTGCTCGGCGCCGACGCGCTCGCGCAGCCAACTCTCCTCGGGGCCGCCGCCGGCGAGCACGAGCCGCAGGCGCGGATCGACTGCGCGCGCGCGCAGGAAGGTCTCGGCCAGCAGCTCGACGCCCTTCTCGCGCGTGACCCTGCCCGCGTAGAGGACCTCGATCGCATCGCCGGTCCGCTCGCGCGGCTCGCGCAAGCGCGGATCGAAGCGCGAGCTGTCGACGCCACGATCCCATCGCATCACGCGCTCTCGCGCGACGCCCATCTGCGCGAGCGCCGCGTCGGTGGCGGGACTGGGGGACAGCACCACATCGCAGGACCGGTAGAAGACTCCGACGGTCAGCGCCACCGCGTCGGCGAGCTGCGGGCTGCGTGAGCGCAGGTCGGTGTAGGCGGTGAGCTCGGTGTGGTAGCTGCCGACCAGCGGCAGCCCGAGAACGCGCGCGAGCAAGGCTCCGGCGACGCCCGCAGGACCTGGCGAGCAGACGTGGATCGCGTCGTAGTGCCCGCCGCCGGGGCCGGTCAGCGCCTGCACGGCTGCGGGCAGGCTGGGCACGCCGATCTGCAGGCCGGGGTAGTGGGGGACCTCGATCTCGGCCACCGCCGAAAGCCGGCGATCGACGTCGGGATCGGTGCCGACGACCTCGATCTCGAAGCCGGGCACACCACGCTGGCGGATCTGCTCGATCGTGCGCGTGACTCCGTGGGTCGAGCCGATGCCGTCGGCGAGGATCGCGATTCGCCGCGACTGGCGCTCGCCGACGAACGGCAGCCGCGCGAGCTTGCTCTGCTCGTTGGCGAGGAACGCAGCGGCGGGCGCGTAGGGGATCGCGGCGATGCAGCCCTCGAACAGGCCTTCGGCCGCGGCGCCCGGCGGGGACTCGCCCGCGGCGGCGCGGATGGCGAGCTCGACGGCGGCCCGCAGCTTGCGCTCGTGCAGACGGCAGGCGCGGCGGTAGAGGCTGGCGTGGCTGAAGGACTCTTCCTGCATCAGCGCGATCAGGCCGGGGACGTCGAGATGGTCGAGCTCGACGGCCACGAGCCATGCGCGCAGCAAGCAGCGCGCATCCTCGGGCGACACGGGTGGGCCGGCGCTGGTGGGGCTCTCGCGCATGTCTCCCTCGTGCAGGAGCCTGCCCACCATCGTCATCACTCGCTGCGGGTCGACCCGGGCGGGGTCTTCGCGCTCCCGCCCGCCGCCCAGTCGCGGGCTCGCCATCGAGCGCGCCGCCAGGGCGATTGCCGCGTGGGCCCACTTGGCGGCGCTGCCCTGCTCGCCGCGAGCCGCGACGCGCCCTGCCCGCAGGTGCGCGAGGAACTCACGCGGAGCCGCCGCAGCGGGGGACTCGGTCCAGGTGCGGCCGATGTCAACCCCGGCGTGATCGTCGCTGCCGGCGATGCCGATGCCGTCGCGGGTGGCGATGTAGGTCGCTGCGGGCTGGTTGAGCTCGGGCGCGCGAGATCCGTTGCGGATCTCCCACACGCCGAACAGCTCCGCCAGGCGCCGGCGGTGGCGCGGGGTCAGCGGCGCCGCGACCGCGTAGTAGGGGTGGGCCAGCGCGCATGCGATCTCGCGCTCGCACATGTAGGCGGCGCACAGCTCGACGTCGCCGGCGTTGGCCTGCAGCCACTCGTGGTCCTCCGGTGTGATGCCGTAGCAGAGGACGTGCACCGCCTGAGGCTCGCCGCGGAAGTGCGCCGTGAGCTCCTCGGAGATGAACACGTCGGGACGGTCGGCGATCTGAAGCACGCCGTCGATCGTGTCGTGATCGGTGATCGTGACGAAGTCCATGCCGCGGCGCTTGGCCAGCTCATAGACCTCCTGCGGGGGCGTCGCGCACTCCGGTAGCCCGGCCGCGCGCTGCACTCCCAGCTTCGAGACCTCGGAGGCGCTCGAGTGGCAGTGCATGTCGACCCGGATGGTCGTGTCGAGGGTCATCGTTGCTCCTCTCGTTCTATCTATCTGTACGCAACACAGTTTGCCCTGCAAACGGCCGCTTTTGTGATCAGCCGGGAACGATCGTGTGAAGGAGCTGTGAAGTGGGGAGTCGGCTCGAGGGACCTGCTCGGACCCGGTTTTGCTCACTGGCGCGGACAGGCATGCGCCGGTTCGGCGCTCTCGTCGGCGTGCCCCCGTAAGCTGTCGCGCCGATGCTGATCGTCGCGAGCCCGGCCATCACGTACTTCCAGGCGATCGTTCTCGGCGTGCTGCAGGGCGTGACCGAGCTGTTCCCGATCTCGAGCCTCGGCCACACGGTGCTGTTCCCGACGCTGTTCGGCTGGAATCAGCTCGTCGACGCGCAGTCGCAGTCGGAGTCCTTCTGGCTGGCGTTCGTGGTGCTGCTGCACGTCGGCAGCGCGCTGGGTCTGCTGTTCTACTTCCGCAAGGATTGGGTGCAGATCGTTGGCGCCTTCTTTCGCACGCTCTCGACGCGTCGTGTGCAGACGAGCACGGAGCGCCTGGCGTGGCTGATCATCATCGCGAGCATTCCCGCAGGGGTTATCGGGATCGTGTTCGAGCACCAGCTGCGCACGCTCACCGCCAAGCCCGAAGTGGCGGCGATCTTCCTGATGGTCAACGGCTGCGTGCTATTCGCCGCCGAGTGGTTTCGCCGCCGCGCACAGGTGCGGGAACTGGCGATCCGCGAGGGCGCCAAGCCCGACGGCGGGCGCGAGCTGGACACGCTCGAGTACCGTGAGGCGTTCGTGATCGGCGCGGCCCAGTCGACGGCGCTGGTGGCGGGGATCAGCCGCGACGGCGTGACGATGGGAGCAGGTCTGGCGCGCGGTCTCGACCACAGTGACTCCGCGCGGTTCGCGTTTCTGCTCGCGACTCCGATCATCCTCGCGGCGGGCCTGTTCAAGCTGCCGGACCTGCTCGGCCCGCTCGGCAACGGCGTCCGTGGTCAATCACTCGTCGGGTGCGCCTCAGCGGCGGTGACGGCCGTGTTCACGGTTGCGTTTCTGATGCGCTACTTCAAGACCCGGACGCTGGTGCCGTTCGCCATCTACTGTCTGCTGTTCGGGTTTGCGATGGTCATCTACACGACGACCTGAGAGACCGCTCCGAGCCCTTCGCGAGCGCCCGATCGAGCGCGAGGCGGCAGTTCGGCGCGCGACCGGTCCGTTGTATTCGCGCGCGTGAATGCGGAGGCGCGCCCGGGATGCTGTAACCATCACTGAGACCGATGCCCGTTTCGAAGACGCCCCAGAGAATGTTCGAGACCCGCAGCCAGGCCTGGCAGGAAGTCGGCCTGCTGCGCCAGATCGACCCGCGCGCGGTCAAGCGAGCGCGGATGGAGGCGCTGCTGCTGGTGCCGCTGTTCATCGCGGTGGTGGTCGTGTACGACAATCGCCAGAGCCTGCTCGGCGTCGACGCGCGCGGCAGCGCGCCGGAAATCAACAGCGTCGTTCACTTCGCGACGGTGGTCGTGCTGCTGATCCTCGGCTGGGCGATCGCTCGTGACGTCGGCCGCGCTTTCGGGCCGGCGCTGTTCCGGCGCCTGGACCCCGCGACGGCGGGGACCGTCGGCTTCTTGATCCGTCTGGTGACTGTGGCGTTCACGCTGCTGGTCGCGCTGCGGGTCGCGGGCGTCGAGGCGCGCACGCTGCTGGTCGGCGGCGCGTTCACCGCCGTGATCCTCGGCCTCGCCGCCCAGCAGACGCTCGGGAACCTGTTCGCGGGCACAGTGCTGCTCAGCGCGCGCCCGTTCCGCGTCGGCGAGCGAGTGCGGTTGCAGGGGGGTCCGCTGGCCGGCCAGCTCGAGGGGACGGTCAGCTCGTTGGGGCTGCTGTACACGACCTTCGCCACCGGCGAGGACTCGGTCCTGGTGCCCAACAGCGTCGTGCTGAACGTCGCCGTGTTGCCGCTGCGAGAGCCCGAGGCCGTCAACCTGCGCGCGCGCCTGCGTCCAGGGATGACGCCCGCCGATCTGCAGGAGCTGCTCGAAAGGTCGCTCAAGACGCGACTGCGTGACGCGCCCCGGATCACGCTCGAGGAGCTCGACGGAGCGGCTGTCGTGGTGCGCATCTCGGCCACCCCCGAGCTCGCCTCCGAAGGCCGCTACCTGGCGAGCGAGCTGCTGTCGATCGTCTCCGAACAGACGCCGCCGCACGAGGCCCGCGTGGATGGGCGCGAGGGTGTCAGCGGCGAACGGGCGCCGTGATCCGGTAGCGCAAAAACAGCGTCGAGTCCGCCTCGAGCACCCATCCGAGCTCGAGCTTGCGGGCCGGCTCGAGCTGCGCCCCACTGAGGATGCGCAGCGCCGGCTCGCCGCCGGGGGGGTCGCCGGCGAGGGTTGGGGCAAGCGACAGGAACAGCTCGTCGAGCAGGTCCGCCGCGACCAGTTCGCCCGCGAGATGTGGCCCGCCCTCGCACAGCAGCGTGCGCACCTGAAAGCGCTGGCCGAGCTCCGCGATCGCCCCGGGGAGGTCGAGCAGCGGCCCGCGGCGTGCGCGCACGTACTCGACCCGCGCCGCGCTCGGTGACAGGGTGCGCTCGGAGCCGGTCAGCACGACGACCCTCGAGCTGGGGTCCGCGAGCAGCGGCAGGGCCGGATCCAGCGCCAGGCTCGCGCTCACGACGCAGGCCAGCGGCTGCTCTGGGAGACCCCGCTGCAGGCGCGCGCGGCGCACCTCGGGGTCGCGGACGATCGGGCCATAGCGCTCCTCTCGCACCGTTCGCGCGCCGACGAGCACACCGTCCACGAACGAGCGCAGGCCGTGGAACAGCGCGCGGTCGGCATCCCCTGACAGGGGTGCGGAGCGGCCGCCGAGCGATGCTCGCCCGTCGAGCGTGCTGACCATGTTGAGCAGCACCCGCGGCCGTGCGGCCGTCTGCTCGACAGCGGCCGCAGCGTTCGCCAGCTCATCGACGAGCTGCGGGGCGGTCACGGGCGGGCCCACGGGGTACAGGTGTTTGAAGGTGGGTGGCTCCCCAGGGATGGCGCCGAGAGTCATAGCAACTTGTAAACACCCGGACTGGTCGACGTGCTACGGTCGTTTCGTCTGGGCCGGGGACTGGACCGGCAAACGCAAGTAGTGCAGGCGCACGCAGGTTGAGGCACTAGCAGCATCCTCCGCGCGGCAGCACGTAACAAAGCAATACCGTGGAGGAGCTCCATATATGCCAACCGGCACAGTGAAGTGGTTCAGCGACGACAAGGGGTTCGGCTTCATCACTCCCGATGACGGCGACAAGGACCTGTTCGTCCATCACACCGGAATCAACGGCGAGGGCTATCGCTCGCTGCAGGAGGGCGCGAAAGTGTCCTATGACGCAGAGCAGGGCGAGAAGGGTCCCAAGGCCGTCAACGTCCAGGCGATCTAGCCTGTCGTTCCGTGCGCGGGCCTGAGGCCCGCGAGCGACGGCGCGGCTCGCGCGCGCGAGCATGCGTCTAACCTCTTGAGGGCTCGCTCCGGCGAGCCCTCACTCGTATGTCGAGCGACGCGAGAACACTCCCACTGCGCGACGCGCCGTTCGCCGGCCCGCCGGCTCTCGGCCGGCCGGCGCGGATCGGCTCGCGCGAGCATGCCGTCGAGCGCCGCAAGGCGCGCCTCGCGGCGGCTGCGTTGGTGGTGCTGGTCCTGTGCAGCCTGCTGTTCGTGGTGATCGCCGCCGACCGACCGAGCCTGTTCTCCGCAACCACGCACACGGGCTTCTTCCCCGACTGGATGGCGGGGCCGCTCGGGGGTCTGTGGCCCGGCCTGACCCGCAGCTCGACCGTCCTGAAGAGCATCTTCACGGCCGCGTTGGTGGCGATGTACGCGAGCTATCTGCTGGCGCTCGCCTACGCCCCCAGCCGGCTGCGCGCGCGTTGGCCGATCGCGGCGATTCTCGGCGTGCACGCGGCGTTCTTCCTGGCACCGCCGATGTCGCTGACCGACATCTTCAACTACGTCAACTACGGCCGCATGGAGGTCGTGCACAACCTCAATCCCTACACGACCTATCCGGTGCTGGAGCCACACGGCGATCCGAGCTACCTGCTCAGCAACTGGCATCAGCTGCTGAGCCCCTACGGCCCGCTGTTCACGCTGCTGACGTTCGCGCTGGTGCCGCTTGGCGTGGCGGCGTCGTTCTGGGTCATCAAGCTGCTGCTGGCCGCTGCGAGCCTCGGCACGATCGCGCTGGTGTGGAGGTGCGCTGAGCTGCTCGACCTCGATCCCGTGAAGGCGATCGTGCTCGTCGGGCTGAACCCGATCGTGCTCGTGTGGGGACTCGGCGGGGATCACAACGACTTCCTGATGGTGCTCTGCATAGTGCTCGGCTTCTATCTGCTGCTGCGCGGCGGCGCGATCGGCGCGGGCGAGCCGCGGGCCGCGGCAGCCGGCGGGGCGCCGCGTACCCGCGAGCGCGGCGAGCGTGGCGGGGCCAGGTCGGTTGCAGGCCAGTCTCTTTCAAGCCAGTCTGACTCGGCGCAGCGCGACGCCGGAGCACATCCTGCGGCCGACGTCGTCCCGACCGTTGTCCATTCGCCGGCCAGCTGGCGTCAGCGGGTCGCGGGCTGGCTGTGGCCGCTGTCGGCGGCGCAGCTCGGGGCCGGCGCGGCATTCGTCGCGGCGACCGCACTGAAGGCGTCGGGCGGGGTGCTGATCCCAATCGTGCTCGCGGGGTTGTGCCGCGCGCCGCGCCGACTCGTGCAGGTGCTCGTGGGGATGGTCGGCGCGGGCATCGTGCTGGGAATCGCGAGCCTGATCGCATTCGGCGTGCACATCCCCGACCTCAGCACCCAGAGCCGGCTGGTGACGAGCATCAGCGTGCCCAACCTGATCGGGCTGGGGCTCGGCGGCGGCGGCGAGACCGAAACGCTGCACAGCGTGTTGACCGCCGCGCTCGCGCTCTCGATCGTGGCCTGCTCGGTAATGGCCTGGCGCCGGCGCGAGTCGATCACGCCCTCGGGCTGGGCGACGGTGGCGCTGCTCGTGACGCTCGGATGGGTGCTGCCGTGGTACATCCTGTGGCTGCTGCCGCTTGCGGCGCTGTCACGCTCACGGGCGCTGCGCACGAGCGCCCTGGCGCTCGGCGTTTACCTGATCATCGCGTGGGCTCCGGCATCGAGCTTCCTGTGGAGCGCGATCGGCTTCCGGCCCTCGAAGACTCCACTCGGGCGCCTGCACCAGCGCTACGTCAAGGAGCTCTTGAACTGAGCTCGGCGCCGCGCCAGCGCTCGTCGAGACGCCGTGACGCGCCGCCGGGCGCGGCTATTTGTTGATCGGGCCGACTCGCTGCTCGCCCTCGGGGACGCGCCCGTCGCGCCCGACGTAGCCGTCCTTGCCGCCCGCGATCAGATAGATCGCATCGCCGTCTCCGGCGTTGCGGATCCGCCGCGGCATCGCCGCATCGACGCGCGCCATCCCGCCTTCCTCGAGACGCACCACCTGGCCGTCGCCGAACTCGATCTCGAGCGAGCCACGATGGACGAAGTACAGCTCCTCCTGCTCGTCGTGGTAGTGGAACCCGGTCTCGATGCCCGCAGGCATCACGATCGCGTTGACGCCGAACGCGGTCACCTCGAGTCCCTTGCGGACCTTGCGAAAGCCGGGGCCCTCGCCGAGATCGTCGAGATGCGCGACCGCGTAGCCCTCGCCGCGGGTCACGCGCGGGTATTCCTCAGAAGCCTCCATTTGCGTCTCCTCTCGTGCTCGGTGCTCTAGTGCTCGGCGACGTACCCGTCCTCGGGCGAGAGCGCGCGATCCTCCTGCGCCCACCGCACGAGTCCGCCGTCCAGAGAATATGCCTCGAAGCCGGCAGCGCGCAGCGCCTGAGCGGCCATCAGCGAGCGCGAGCCCACGCGGCAGTAGAACACGACCGGCTGCTCTCGATCGATGCTCGCGGCCTCGCTCGAGAGCTTGACGAGCTCGATGTGGCGCGAGCCCTCGATGTGGCCGGCCTCGCGCTCATAGGGTTCGCGCACGTCGATCACTTGCAGCGTTGCATTCTCTGCCAGCCAGCCTGCGAGCGTGGCGGGGTCTATCTCGATCGCGGGGGCCTCGTCGGTCGTGCTCATGACCTGCCCAGGCTAGCGGCAGCGGGCGGCACATCGGTGGCGCGCGCGATCGGCCTGCGATCAACTACCCTCCGGAGCGATGGAGGCGGTCAGCGACACTTACACGATTCCCCAGGAGCACCTCGACTTCTGCGCGACGATCGGTCAGATCGCGCGCGAGCGGATCGCGCCACGCTCCGGCGAGATCGACGAGAAGGCCGAATACCCGTGGGACATCAGGAAGCTGCTGGCCGAACAGGACGTGCTCGGGCTGCCGTTCCCGATCGAGTACGGGGGCACCGGCACCGGCACGCTGATGCTGAACATGGCCGTCGAGGAGATCGCGAAGGTCGACGCGTCCTGCGCGCTGATGCTGATGGTGCAGGAGCTCGGCACGCTGCCGATCCAGCTCTATGGCTCTGAGGAGCTCAAGGAGCGCTTTCTGCCCAAGTGCGCGTCCGGCGAGTGGTCGCCCGCGTTCGCGCTGTCCGAGCCCGAGGCGGGCTCGGACCCGGCTGGCATGAAAACGACGGCTGTCCGCGACGGCGAGGACTGGGTGATCAACGGCACCAAGAACTGGATCTCAAATCTCGGCATCGCGGACTTCTACATCTGCTTCGCGGTGACCGACCGCGAGAGCAGGCGCATCACCGCATTCGTGGTCGAGTCCGACCGGCCGGGCCTGACGATGGGAAAGCTCGAGCACAAGCTCGGCATCCGCGCCTCGCCGACCGGGCAGCCGATCTTCGAGGACGTGCGGGTTCCCAATGAGAACGTGATCGGCGAGGTCGGCCGAGGGCTGTCGGTGGCACTGGGCACGCTCGAGCGCACGCGGCTGGGGGCCGCGGCGCAGGCGGTTGGGATCGCCCAGGGCGCGACCGACTACGCGATCGGGTATGCGCGCGAACGCGTCCAGTTCGGCAAGCCGATCAACGAGCTGCAGGCGATCCAGTTCAAGCTGGCGGAGATGGAGACGCGCACGGCGGCTGCCCGCGAGCTGCTCTACAAGGCCTGCGCGATGGCCGATCGCCGCGATCCCGAGCGCGGGAAGTACTCTTCGATGGCGAAGGTCTTCTGTTCGGACACGGCGATGGCGGTGACGATCGAGGCGGTTCAGGTTCTGGGCGG
The DNA here is from genome assembly GCA_963706765.1 of uncultured Solirubrobacterales bacterium. Classification (GTDB taxonomy): domain Bacteria; phylum Actinomycetota; class Thermoleophilia; order Solirubrobacterales; family Solirubrobacteraceae; genus Palsa-744. The sequence goes on from OY970168.1 coordinate 2,735,738, forward strand.
CTACGGTTACGTCAAGGAGTATCCGGTGGAGCGCATGATGAGAGACGCCAAGATCACCCAGATCTACGAGGGCACGAACGAGATCCAGCGACTCGTGATCGCCCGCACGCTCAAGTAAGGGCATCCGGTGCGCCGGTCGTTCTTCTCACGACAGCGCGCCTCGGGCCAGCTTCGGCGCGCTGGCTTTGCTGCGCTGGTGGCGCTGTCGCTGGGTCTGATCGTGATCGTCGTGGGGAGGGGGTTCAGCTCCGTCGGAGCGATCCGCGCGCTCGAGGACGTCGCGCTCGGAGTGATCGTCGTCGCGCTGGTCGTCGGCGGCGCGGCATTCGTAGCGGTTCGCCTCGGGGGCTGGCGCAATCCCGAGTCCGAGACCGAGTTCGACCTGCTCGTTCGCCGCTCCGAGGAGCTCGCGCGCGAAGGGCTCGCGTATGACCCCGAGGAAACCGACTTCCTCGAGCTCGATCCGCTCGACGACGACGACTTCGAAGAGCTGATCCGCGACGCGCTCGACGAGCTGCCCGATCTGCTGCGCAACGCGCTTCAGCACGTCGCGGTCGTGATCTCCGACGGCGGACGCCGGCGCGGGGCCTACGGCCTGTATCAGGGAGACGGCGCCACCCGCGACGACGTGCACGATCGGATCGTGATCTTCCGCGATACGCTCCGCCGCGACTTCGGCCACAGCCCCGAGTTGCTGCGCGATCAGGTCGTGCGGACTGTGCGTCACGAGCTCGCTCACCACGTCGGTTTCGACGAGCTCGGGGTCAGCCGCCTCGATCTCTAGCGCCGGCAAGGGCTAGCGGGTCGCAACGGACTCGCGCGTGTGGCTCCCGGGCCTCGGAGGAATCCCTGCACAGGCTCTCCATTACACTTCGCTGTCATGTCGGCCAGACCGTCGAGGTCACGGGAAGCGGTTGAGGAGGTTGAGGAAAGGATGCCAGGAGTGAGCGACTCGGCGCAGGCCAGCGACGTCACGACGCAGGGCGAGCGCAGCCCGATCGTCGGCGAGCGCAGTCGCAGATATCCCGATTTCTTCGTGGTCGGACATCAGAAGTGCGGGAGCACTGCGATCTACATGATGTTGAGTGGGCACCCAGAGGTCTTCATGTCCGACATCAAGGAGCCGCGTTACTTCGCTTCGGACCTGCGCTCACGCCTGCGCCCGGATGGGGCGCCGGACAAACGTCGGCGCCCACACACGTTGGACATGTACCTCTCGCTCTATGAAGATGCCACGCCAGAGCAGAAGATCGGCGACGCTTCACCGCAATACCTGCGCTCGACGGTCGCTGCAGACGCGATCGCGAAGGTGCAGCCTGATGCCCGCATAATCGCGATCCTGCGCGAGCCCGCCGGCTTCCTGCGCTCGTTTCACAACGAGCACGTTCACAACCACATCGAGACACAGAAGGATTTCCGCAAGGCGCTGGCGCTCGAGGACGCGCGACGCGAAGGCAAGCGTCTGCCACCGAACTGTCGCTTTCCCGACGCCCTGATGTATTCAGAGCACGTCCGCTACGTGGAGCAGCTGCAGCGCTTTCACGCGCACTTCCCGCGCGAGCGTGTGCTGGTCCTGATCTACGACGACTTCCGCAAGGACAACTTCGAGACGATGCGCAAGGTGCTGCGATTCCTCGATGTCGACGACACCGTCCCGATCGAGCCGGTCGAGACCAAACGACTGATGCCGGTGCGCTCGCGTCACCTGCAGCGCGTGACCAACCGCGCCAGGCACGCGCTGGGCACTGCGCATCGCGATCCATCGCGCGCGGGGCCACTCGCGCGTGCGGTCGACGCGATCATGCCGGAGCGCCTGCGCAGTGACTCATCGCGCGCCTTGCTGCGGCGCATGCTGTACACCGCCCCCGCCCAAAAGCCCGACGAGCAGCTGATGCTCGAACTGCGCCGTCGCTTCAAGCCCGAGGTGGTGGCCTTGAGCGAGTACCTCGATCGCGATCTCGTCGCCCTCTGGGGCTATGACGAGATCGACTGAGCCCGCTTGCGCCCGATTCCATAGGATCTGAGCACTGCGCCCGCCGTGCTCGCCTGACGCCGACGGACGCGCGACCGCCCAGACAGCCCGAGCAAGGAGAGCCTCCAAGATGCCCGAAGCAGTGATCGTCGATGCGATACGCACGCCCATCGGACGTGCGGTCAAGGGCTCGTTGAAGTCGGTTCGCGCCGACGACCTCGCGGCGATCCCCCTGAAGGCGCTGATCGAGCGAAACCCCGAGCTCGAGCAGGGCTCGATCGCAGACATCATGATGGGCTGCGGCTTCTGCGAGGGCGAGCAGGGCTATAACGTCGGACGCGTCGCGGGGCTGCTCGCCGGGATCGACCATCACGTCCCCGCCTGCACCGTCAACCGCTTCTGCGCCTCTTCGCTGCAGACCACGCGGATGGCCTACCACGCGATCAAGTCCGGCGAGGGCGACGTCTACATCGCCGCCGGCGTCGAGGCCGTCTCGCGGGCCGGGAGTGGAGCCCAGTTCGAGTTCAACCACGCCGTCGACGGCTCCGAGGGCTCGGCATACGACGTCTACATACCGATGGGCATGACCGCCGAGAACGTCGCCGAGCGCTGCAAGGTCAGTCGCGAGTCACAAGACGAATGGGCGCTGATCTCGCAGACCCGCGCCGTCGACGCGGTCGCCAGCGGGCATTTCGAGAAAGAGATCGTGCCGGTGACGGTGCCCGCGCACAAAGACCTCGACAAGGAGGGCAACGAGATCGACGTGCCCGAGACGGTCGTCACCAAGGACGACGGACCGCGGCCGGGCACGACGCTCGAGAAGCTCGCCTCGCTGGCGCCCGTGTTTCGCGAGAACGGCACGGTCACCGCGGGCAACGCCTGTCCGCTCAACGATGGCGCGGCGGCGCTGCTGATCATGTCCGCGGAGAAGGCCCGCGAGCTCGGCTGCAAGCCCAAGGCGAGGATCCTCGGCTCCACCGTCGCGGCGATCCGCCCCGAGATCATGGGCCTCGGCCCGATCCCCGCGATCCAGAAACTGCTCGCCGACACTGGCATGAAGATGGACGACATCGACGTCGTCGAGATCAACGAGGCATTCGCCGCCCAGATCGTGCCCTGCATGCAGGACCTCGGCATCAGCGAGGACAAGCTCAACCCCTTCGGCGGCGCGATCGCACTCGGGCACCCGTTCGGGATGACCGGAGCACGCATCATGACGACGCTGCTCAACGACCTCGAGACGCTCGAGGGCACCTACGGCATCGAGTCGATGTGCGTCGCCGGCGGCATGGGCATGGCGATGCTCGTCGAGCGCCTGTAGCCCACGTCGTCTACAGCACCCGCGTCGTCTGCAGCACCCGCGTCGTCTGCAGCACCGTCGCGCCTCGCCGCCTCGCCCCTGGCGGCCTGGACGTGGCTCGGCACCGGGCTCGCCGGTGCGCCTGGGCGCCGCGCCGCCCGGGCTGCCGCCGCGGCCTGGGCGCACGGCCGCGGGGCTCAGCGTGGAGTTCTGCGTGTGGGCTTGGGGAAACAACCTCTATAAAAAATGGTGAGGTCATGGCCTGGGCGTGAACAAGCGCGGCCAACTGCGCGTGGGCAAAATCGAAGAAGAATGCACAAAAGCGGAAACCGGGCCGGTACCGTGTGGCAAGACGCCTCTTCTCGTGATGACGGAAGTAATGAACGGTCACAGCGAGCTGGAACGGACGCCACTCACGAATGTCAAGGCGATTGCCGAAGGCGGAGAAGCGGCCTACGCGCTGCTCACCGACGGTCACGTGGTGGGGTGGGGAGGCAATGACAGGGGCCAGCTGGGCACGGGTCTCGCGTCGCCTGAAGAAGGTGACCGGACCCCGTTCATGGGTCCACCGGTTGTGAGAGTCGGTGGGTGTTGTTCTGTTGCAGAGTAGGGGTGTCGCCGCCTCGCGGAGTGAGCCCGTAGGGCGAGCGCAGCGAGTTGGCGAGCTGCTCGTGCTGGGCCCTCCAGGCGCGGACGAACCGGGCGGGTGACTTCATCCCGAGCGCCGAGTGGGGTCGGTTCGCGTTGTAGTCCTGGCGGTAGTCCTCGACGAGGACCTGTGCCTCGGCGAGGCATGAGAACTGCTCGACGGCGAGCAGCTCGTCACGAACCCGGGAGCCGAAGGACTCGACGTAGGGGTTCTGCCATGGCGAGCCGGGGTCGATGTAGCTGGCGCCAGTGCCGGAGAAGCGGCACCAGTCCTTCAGGGCGTTCGCGGTCATCTCCGGGCCGTTGTCACAGCGAACGAACTGTGGCGAGCGGCCCCGGGCGATCGTGAGCGCTTCCAGGACCTCGACAGTCGCGTCCGCATCGATGCTCCGCGCGCACTTGATCTCCAAGGCCTCGCGGGTGAACTCATCGACGACATGCAGCAGCTTCAGGATGTGCCCGTTGGCGGTCTGGTCGAATTGGAAATCGAACGCCCACACATGGTCGGGGCGCTCGGCCCGTAGCCGGCTCGCGGGGACCGCGGAGTCCCCGAGGCGCTGGCGCTTTCGGCGGCGCTGCGGGACGCGCAGGCCCTCCTCGCGCCAGACGCGCTGCACTCGCTTGCGGTTTATCTGCCAGCCCTCGCCGACGAGCTCGGCGTGCGCGCGGCGATAACCCCAGCGTGGCCGCTCGCGAGAGAGCTTGCGCAACCTGGCACGCAACCTTGCGTCATCGCACGCCACGACCGGCTCGCGGCGCTGGGTTGAGCGGTGCTGCCCGGCCAGCTGGCACGCCCGCCGCTGTGAGACACCCAGCCGGTCCTGGAGCATCAGGACCGCAGAGCGTCGACGCGACGGGCTCACCAGTTTCCCTTCGAAATCTCCCTGAGAGCCAAGTTCTCCAGCTCCTTGTCGGCGACCAGGCGCTTGAGCTGGGAGTTCTCTCGCTCGAGCTCCTTCAAGCGCTTCACGTCGTCGGCCCTCATCCCGCCGTATTGCGCTCGCCAACGGTGATAAGTCGCCTCGGACACTTCCAGCGCCTTGCAGACCTCGGGCGTCTCCGTGCCCTCGGCCAGCATCCGGTCGGCCTCCCTGAGCTTCCTGACGATCTGCTCCGGCGTGTGTCGTCTGCGCTTCACGTGATCGGTCCTCCTCTCGCCCATTTTGCATGGGCAGAAGGACTCTCACACGAGGCGGACCGAATCTAAGGGGTCGGGCCAACCGTCCGATCGCACCTTTGAACCACTGGAGGTGATCGAGCCACATGGAGCGGCGCTCAACTGCGGCAGCGGCAGCGGCAAACTGATCGCGATCGGAGCGCCGCTGCCGCGATCGTCGCGCGTTGACGGTGCAGCCCATCATGGCCTGTTGCGTGTGGTGGCCAGGGCGGTGCGTAGTCGCGGACTCCGTGGCGGCCGCGGGCCCTGACGAGCCTACCGGGAGTGGAGGGTCGACTCTCGGCGAAGCCGCGGTTGCCTTCGTCTCTCGCTGCCTGCCCGTTACACTGCGCCCATGGCGGTGGCGGCCGAGTCAGGGATGAATGGGGAGCGGCCGGACGGAGAGACGAGGTCCCGTCTGGATGGCGACGGTGGCGTTGCGACGAGCTTGCACGAGCGCGGCGAGGAGACGGCTGCGCCACGACTGCCGGATTTCTTCATCGTGGGACATCCGAAGTGCGGGACGACGGCGCTCTACAAACTGCTGAGCCATCACCCCGGGCTGTACATGCCGCTGAAGGAGTCGCGCTACTTCGCGCCCGAGCTGCGGACCCGCTTTCATCGCTTCGGGCCGGACCGGCTTCCGCACACGGTGGATCAGTATCTGGCGATGTACCAGCCCGCCGCGCCCGGGCAGCGCGCGGGCGAGGCATCGCCTTCCTATCTGCGCTCGCAGCACGCCGCCGAGCGCATCGCGCAGCTTCAGCCGGAGGCGCGCATAATCGCAATCCTGCGCGAGCCGGCGAGCTTTCTGCGCTCCTTTCACCTGCAGAGCGTTCACAACCACACTGAGACACAGAAGGATTTCGGCAAGGCGATCGCGCTCGAGCAGTCCAGACGCGAAGGCAGGCGGGTGCCGCGCTTCTCTCACTCGCCCGAGGCGCTGATGTACTCCGAGCACGTACGCTACGTCGAGCAGCTGCAGCGCTTTCACGCCCACTTCCCGCCTGAGCAGGTGCTGGTGCTGATCTACGACGACTTCCGCGCCGACAACGACGCGACCGTGCGCCGGGTGCTGCGCTTCCTGGACGCGGACGACGCAGTGCCGATTCCTGCGGTCGAAGTCGAACCGCTGCCCGCGGTGCGCTCCCAGACGCTGCACCAGATCGGTCGGGTCTTCTCGGTCGCGCGTCGCAACCGCGATGCCAGGAGCCCGCTGCTGAGGGCTGCCAACGCGCTGACACCGGGCCGAGTGCGCAGCGAGAGGCTCAGGACGCTCTGGCGTCGCGCCGTGTACGCCCCCGCCCAAAAGCCCGACGAGCAGCTGATGCTCGAACTGCGCCGTCGCTTCAAGCCCGAGGTGGTGGCCTTGAGCGAGTACCTCGATCGCGATCTCGTCGCCCTCTGGGGCTATGACGAGATCGACTGAGCCCGCTTGCGCCCGATTCCATAGGATCTGAGCACTGCGCCCGCCGTGCTCGCCTGACGCCGACGGACGCGCGACCGCCCAGACAGCCCGAGCAAGGAGAGCCTCCAAGATGCCCGAAGCAGTGATCGTCGATGCGATACGCACGCCCATCGGACGTGCGGTCAAGGGCTCGTTGAAGTCGGTTCGCGCCGACGACCTCGCGGCGATCCCCCTGAAGGCGCTGATCGAGCGAAACCCCGAGCTCGAGCAGGGCTCGATCGCAGACATCATGATGGGCTGCGGCTTCTGCGAGGGCGAGCAGGGCTATAACGTCGGACGCGTCGCGGGGCTGCTCGCCGGGATCGACCATCACGTCCCCGCCTGCACCGTCAACCGCTTCTGCGCCTCTTCGCTGCAGACCACGCGGATGGCCTACCACGCGATCAAGTCCGGCGAGGGCGACGTCTACATCGCCGCCGGCGTCGAGGCCGTCTCGCGGGCCGGGAGTGGAGCCCAGTTCGAGTTCAACCACGCCGTCGACGGCTCCGAGGGCTCGGCATACGACGTCTACATACCGATGGGCATGACCGCCGAGAACGTCGCCGAGCGCTGCAAGGTCAGTCGCGAGTCACAAGACGAATGGGCGCTGATCTCGCAGACCCGCGCCGTCGACGCGGTCGCCAGCGGGCATTTCGAGAAAGAGATCGTGCCGGTGACGGTGCCCGCGCACAAAGACCTCGACAAGGAGGGCAACGAGATCGACGTGCCCGAGACGGTCGTCACCAAGGACGACGGACCGCGGCCGGGCACGACGCTCGAGAAGCTCGCCTCGCTGGCGCCCGTGTTTCGCGAGAACGGCACGGTCACCGCGGGCAACGCCTGTCCGCTCAACGATGGCGCGGCGGCGCTGCTGATCATGTCCGCGGAGAAGGCCCGCGAGCTCGGCTGCAAGCCCAAGGCGAGGATCCTCGGCTCCACCGTCGCGGCGATCCGCCCCGAGATCATGGGCCTCGGCCCGATCCCCGCGATCCAGAAACTGCTCGCCGACACTGGCATGAAGATGGACGACATCGACGTCGTCGAGATCAACGAGGCATTCGCCGCCCAGATCGTGCCCTGCATGCAGGACCTCGGCATCAGCGAGGACAAGCTCAACCCCTTCGGCGGCGCGATCGCACTCGGGCACCCGTTCGGGATGACCGGAGCACGCATCATGACGACGCTGCTCAACGACCTCGAGACGCTCGAGGGCACCTACGGCATCGAGTCGATGTGCGTCGCCGGCGGCATGGGCATGGCGATGCTCGTCGAGCGCCTGTAGCCCACGTCGTCTACAGCACCCGCGTCGTCTGCAGCACCCGCGTCGTCTGCAGCACCGTCGCGCCTCGCCGCCTGGGCGGGGGGCTCAGCGTGGAGCCATTCGCAGCGCGCCGTCGAGCCGGATCGTCTCGCCGTTGAGCATCCGGTTCTCGACGATGTCGCACGCGAGCTGCGCGTACTCCGCGGGCTGGCCCAGGCGCTGAGGGTAGGGGACGCTCGCCCCAAGCTTGTCGCGGGCCTCCTGCGGCAGCGCCGCGAGCAGCGGCGTGTCGAACAGGCCGGGTGCGATCGTGTTGACCCTGATGCCGTACTGCGCGAGGTCGCGCGCGGCGGGGAGCGTCAACGACACGATCCCGCCCTTCGACGCCGCATAGGCGATCTGTCCGACCTGCCCGTCGTAGGCGGCGATCGACGCCGTGCAGACGAAAACGCCACGCTCGCCATCGGCGTAGGGCTCGTTGGCGATCATCGCCGCCGCGGCGAACCGCAGCGCGTTGAAGGTCCCGATCAGGTTTATCTGCACGACCGTCTCGAACGGGAGCAGTGGGTGTGGTCCTTTGGAGCCGGCGACCTTCTGCGCCCAGCCCACGCCCGCGCAGCACGCGGCGATCCTCAAGCCGCCGTCGAGCGCGGCGGCCTGCTCGATCGCAGCCTGCACCTGATCCTCCTCGCGCACGTCGCAGACGAGGAACTGCGCGCCCAGCTCCTGCGCGAGCGCCTGTCCCTTCTCGGCGTTGACGTCCGCGATCGTCACCGCCGCGCCCTCCTGCGCAAGCCGCCTCACCGTCGCCGCGCCGAGGCCGGAAGCGCCTCCGATCACTATCGCCGAGCTGCCCTCGAACTGCATCGCGTCGGGAGCCTAGCGGGCCGGGGCCCGGCGCGGAGCGCCCTCGGCGCTTCAGTGCGAGCTGCGTTTTGAGAGCGTCAGTGCGAACAGGTCTTCGGGGTCTGTCAGCCAGCGTACGAGCTCGAGCCCCGCGGCCGACAGGTCGCCCTGCAGGCGCAGCGGCGTGAACTTGGCGCTGATCTCGGTGCGCAGTTCCTCGCCGGCGCGGAAGCGCACCGGCAGATCGAGCGCACGGACATGCGTCTTCACGTCGCGTCGCGCACGCAGGCGCATTTCGATCCACTCATGCTCGGCGTCGAAGCGCGCGACGTGCTCGAAGTCGTCGGGATCGAAGTCCGCCGCCAGCTCCCGGTTGAGCACGCGTAGGACGTTGCGGTTGAACTCCGCCGTCACGCCCTGGGTGTCGTCGTAGGCGGCCTCGAGCACCGCCGGGTCCTTGACGAGATCGGTCCCCATCAGCAGGTGGTCATCGTCATCCATCAGCTCCGCGATCGCGCGCAGGAAGCGGCGCCGGCTGCCCGGCGGGAAGTTGCCGATCGTTCCGCCGAGAAATGCCACGATGCGGGGCCCGATCGGCTCCGGCACGCGATCGAGGTGACGCTCGAAGTCGCCGATCACGCCATGCACCCGCAGCCCTGGGTACTCGTCCGCGAGGGCGTTTGCGCATTCGCGGACCATCGTCTCGGTGACGTCGACAGGCACATAGCGTCGCAGCGTGCCCGCTTCGGCCAGCGCGTCGAGCAGCACGCGCGTCTTCTCGGCCGTCCCCGAGCCGAGCTCGACGAGCTCAACCGCGCCGGTCAGCTCGGCGATCTCCGCGGCGCGCTCCTGCAGGATCGCTCGCTCGGTGCGGGTCTGGTAGTACTCGGGCAGCTCGCAGATCTGCTCGAACAAGGCAGCCCCGCGGGCGTCGTAGAAATGCTTCGGCGGGAGCTCCTTCAGGGGTCGCGTCAGGCCGTCCAGCACATCGTCGGCGAGCGAGCGCTCCTCAGCGCCGTCGAGATGCGAGTCGATCTGAATCGGCGGATCGGCTGCATCGGTAATCGGCTCCATCATCGGCTCCTCCCCTTGAGGTGATCGTGTCGATTGGCGGCGTGGACGCTCATCGGGCCTCCGGCTAGAGGTCGCGCGCGAGGCGCGCGCCGGCGAATATCTGCCGCCGCAGCGGCAGATCCCAGTTGCGGAACGTGGCCGTCTTCACGCGCTCGCTGGTGGCCCACGACCCGCCCCGCAGCACGCGGTAGCGCTTGCCGAAGAACACCTCCGAATACTCCCGATAGGGGTGTGCGACGAACCCTGGATACCCCCCGAACGTGCTGCTCGTCCACTCCCACACGAACCCGACTCCCCGCAGCCCATGCCCCTCCCCGCCCGCGGCCCGCTCCCACTCTGCCTCGCTCGGCAGCCGCGCGCCCTGCGCGCGGGCGAAGGCGTCCGCCTCGAACCAGCTGACGTGGCACGCAGGTGCATCGGGCGCGCCCGCAGCCACCGCCGGATGATGAGTGATGTCGTGCTCCTGTTTCCAGGCCCAGCCCTCGTCAGACCACCACTCGCGGCGTGTATAGCCGCCACCCTCGCTGAAGCGAAGCCAGCTCGCATTGCTCACCGGCAGCTTTGCGATTGCAAAGGCTGCGAGCGTCTCGCTGTGCGAGGGGCGCTCGTTGTCGTAGGCGAAGCCATTCGCGCCGGACCCCATCGCGAACGTGCCGGGCGGGATCTCGATCCATTGCTCCTGCCCCGGGGCCGAGCGCTGCTCCCCGGCGTGCGCGCGCCCGTCACCCGCGCTCGCGCTCAGCTCGCCGTCGGTGAACTGGGGCGGCTCGCTGGCAGGCAGCAGCCCGGCGATCGCCATCGTCTGGCGCATCGTCTCCGAGTGCTGGAGCTCGTGCCGGACAACCATCTCGCAGATGAAGCCGTCGCCCACGCCAGCGCGAGCGATCGCGCTCGCGCTGCGCTCGCGAACCTCGGTCATGTAGTCGAGTGCCTCAGCGGGGCCGAGTGTCTCGATCTCGCCGCGCACCGCGCGCGGAGTCTCGAACGCGTCGTAGACCTCGGCCAGGTCGGGCCGCAGCAGCGGCAGCCCGCCGTGACGGTGCGCGAGCCACAGATCCTCGTAGGCGGCGATATGGCCGAGATCCCACACGAGCGGGCTCATGATCGGCGAGTGAACGGCGCTCAACGCCTCGTCGTCGAGACCCGCGACCAGCGCGAGCGTGCGCTCACGCGCTTCGCCGAGAGCGGCCAGAGCGTCCTCCGGGGCCGGCTGTGCTGCGCTATTGGGCGTGGCGGTCGAAATCGAGGCCATGTGCCGACCTGTAACTGTACGAACTTCGCGCGCCTTCGTCTCAGGGCAGCATCGCGTGGGCTGCCTGAAGTGCCGGCCGGTAGGTTGGATCGCGCAGCAGCGCCTGCCTGATTCCCTCCCCGAGGATGCCCCCCTCGCCGCGTGAGGCGCCGAGCAGCGTCCAGGCCCGTTCGTTGCCATCCGGCTCGCGCCAGCGCGAGCGCAGCCCTCCGGGCCCGCGGTCGAGCGTCACGCGAAGGCCGGAGCCCGTCTCGAGCTGGACTCCCTCGAGGCCGGGCACGTGCAGGCGCGGGGTCGCATGCAGGCTCAGCTCAATATCGCCGTCGGCGGCTTTGGCGCGCCCGCTCAGCCGGCCCCCGTCGGCGTCATCGGGAAGGATCTGCGCACGATCGAGCTCCCAGCCGAGCCGCGAGGCAAGCCATCCGAGCAACAGCATCGCGGCGACTGTCGAGTCGGGATGGTGCCTGACCGTGACCGCGCGCAGCGACATCAGCTCGGCGCGCATCGCCGGCGGGTCGAAACTCGCCGCCACCCGCTCGCGCCAGGGCGTCGAGCGCAGCCATGCGAGGTCGACGACATACACCTGGGCCGACAGCTCGCATGCGCGCGCGATCGCCGCATGCCAACCCTCGCGCGAGCGATCGGGCTCGGCCACGGAGTCGATCAGGGTGGCCTGCGCCAGCTCGAGCAGCGTGTCGGCTGCGGCAGGGTCGCTGTGCGGTGACCACAGCAGCGTCGGAAGGTCGCTGAGCACCAGCGGGTCCGCGATCGTCGTCAGGTCATCGAGGTGGCGCTCGCCGATCTCGACGATCACCGTCTCACGCAGCAGCGCCAGCTCGCCGTTTCCCGGCTCGCCTTCGGAGGCCAACACCACGCGTGCGTCCAACCGCGTGCGCTCGCGCTCGTAAGACAGCAGCACTGTGCGCGATGCGTGGTAGCGCCCGACCCCGCGCAGCCGCTCGCCGATCTCCTTACGCCAGGCGCTGTCGACGAACACGATCATGTTCAGCACCCGTGCGGGAACCATTCCCGCACCTGACCCGCCGCCGTTCTCCCGGGCGCGCGTGGCCAGCAGCTCACGCAGGGCCGCTTCGATTGCCTCGGGGCTCGTGCCCTGCTGCTTCCACACCGCCTCGGCGGTGCCTGCCATCAGACCGCCCGCCAGGACTGGCCTTCGAGCAGGATCTCCGCGGCCTCGGCAGGGCCCTGAGAGCCGGCTTCGTAGCTCGGCAGCGGACCCCCGGCCTGCTGCCAGGCTTTGACGATCGGGTCGCAGACGACCCACTGCGCCTCGACCTCGTCGTTGCGGGTGAACAGCGTCGGATCGCCGCGCATCGCGTCCATGATCAGCCGCTCGTAGGCCTCCGGCGACTGCGACAGAAACGCGGTCCCATACAGGAACTCCATGTTCACGGGCCTGATCATCATGCGCGTGCCGGGGATCTTGGCGCCGAGCTGCAGCGTGACGCCCTCGTTGGGCTGCACCGCCAGGATCAGCTGGTTGGGCTGCACGCCAAGCGATCCGTCCTGGCTGAACGCGAGGTGCGGGACGGGCTTCAGCGATACCGCGATCTCGGTGACCTTGCGCGCCAGACGCTTGCCCGCGCGCAGGTAGAAGGGGACTCCGGCCCAGCGCCAGTTGTCGACCTCGAGGCGCAGCGCCGCGTAGGTCTCGGTGCTCGAGTCCGGCGGCACGCCGTCCTCTTCGAGGTATCCGGGCACGTCCTCGCCGCCGGAGTGCCCCGGCCCGTACTGGGCGCGGACCGCCATCCCGGCGACGTCCTGAGCCCGCGGCGCCTTGATCGCGTGCAGGACCTTGACCTTCTCGTTGCGCACCTCTTCGGCGGTAAAGCTGCCGGGCGGCTCCATCGCCACATGGCACAGCAGTTGCAGCATGTGGTTCTGGATCAGGTCACGCAACGCGCCGGTCTGGTCGTAGAAGCTCGCGCGTGTGCCGATGCCGATGTCCTCGGCCGCGGTGATCTGGACGTGGTCGATGTAGTTGCGGTTCCACAGGGGCTCGAACATGCCGTTCGCGAACCTGAACGCGAGCATGTTCTGCACCGTCTCCTTGCCGAGATAGTGGTCGATGCGGAACACCTGCGGCTCGTCGAACACGCTCAGCACGCGCCGGTTCAGCTCGCGAGCCTCATCGAGCGAGGTACCAAATGGCTTCTCGATGATCACGCGGACGTCAGTTTCCGAGCGCCGCGAGAGACCGCTGCCGCCGAGCTGGCCGATGATCACCCCGAAGAACTCGGGCGCCGTCGACAGATAGAAGGCGCGGTTCAGCCGTTCGCCGGACTGCTCGTCGAAGTCGTCGAGCATGCTTCCGAGCCGGTGGTAAACCGCTGGGTCGTCGAATCCCCCGGGCACATAGCTGACGTTCTCGAGCAGCGTCTTCAGAACGTCCTCGTCTGGGGAGCGCCGCGAGAAGCTCCGTATCGCCTGCTCGCACTCGGCGCCGTACTCCGCGTCCGTTTTGTCCCGGCGCGCGACTCCCACGAGGTGAAAGCGGCCCGGCAGGGCGCCGTCGTGGGCGAGGTTGTAGATCGCCGGCAGCAGTTTCCTTCGCGCCAGATCGCCAGTCGCGCCGAAGATCACGAGCGCCGACGGTGCGACCGGCATCCGCTCGAGCCCTGCCTCGAGTGGATTGCGCTCAGGTGCGGAGAGCACTGCGGCGGTGGCAGGACCCGCGCTCACCTGCTGCGCCCCGCGCGCCACAGCGCAACGTGTCGATGCTCGACCACGCCACGATCGTAGACGGAGCGCGGTTGGTATACGTTCCCGGGCGGTAATCGCTCATCCGATGACCCCCGATCCAAGCTCATGACACCCGATCCAAGCCATCAGCGACCCGACCGGAACCTGGCGCTCGAGCTCGTGCGCGTGACCGAGACCGCCGCGCTCGCGGCAGCCCCGCTGGTGGGCCTGGGGGACAAGGAGGCGGCCGACCAGGCGGCTGTCGACGGCATGCGCTACATGCTGCAGTCGGTCCAGATGGACGGTGTGGTGGTGATCGGAGAGGGGGAGAAGGACGAGGCGCCGATGCTCTACAACGGCGAGCAGATCGGCGACGGCTCGCCCCCGCAGGTCGACATCGCCGTCGATCCGCTCGAGGGCACCGCGCTGGCTGCGCACGGGATGCCGAGCGCGCTTGCCGTGATCGCCCTCTCCAGCCGCGGCACGATGTTCGACCCGGGACCGTGCGTGTACATGGAAAAGATGGCTGGAGCGCCGGAGATCGCCGACCTGCTCGATCTCGACCGTCCGCTCGGCGAGACGGTCAAGCTGGTCGCCGAGCGCAAGCGCTGCGAGGTGGGCGACGTGATGGTCGTCGTGCTCGACCGCCCGCGACACGAGCAGGGGATCGCGGAGATCCGTGCTGCCGGCGCGCGCGTTCGTCTGATACCTCATGGCGACGTCTCCGCGTCGCTGCTCGCGGTCACCGAGCGCTCGCCCGTCGATCTGCTGTGGGGCATCGGCGGCACCCCCGAGGGTGTCATCTCGGCGGCCGCCGTCAAGTGCATGGGCGGCCAGCTGCTCGGCCGCCTGTGGCCCCGGGACGAGAGCGAGCGTCAGGCCGCCCTCGCCGCCGGCTACGAGCTCGAGCGCGTGCTCGACCGCGACGATCTCGTCGCCGGCGACGACGTCTTCTTCTCTGCCACCGGAGTCACCGATGGCGATGTGCTGCAGGGCGTTCGCTACCCGAGCGCCGGTGGTGCCACGACTGAATCGCTCGTAACCCGGTCGCGATCGGGAACGATCAGGCGTGTCGGCGCGACCCACGACCGCGCGAAGTTGAGGGCGGTCGCGGGTGGACGTCTGTAGCGCTCGCCGGCCGACCCGTCGGCTTGATGTATCCTTGCGGCTCGTTCATCTCGCAGTGAATTCATTGGGCGGTCACGATGCTGAGAGCAGAAAAACTGTGGTTGATCTCTATCGCGCTCCGCGATCGAGGTTACGTACGGCTTGCCAAATGGGTGAAAAAACTGAACACGCTCCTGTATCACAACTTTCTGCCGATTGAGGCCACCGTCAGTCCAGACCTTCGCTTCGGACATCAGGGATACGGGGTGATGGTTCACGGCAGCGTCGTGATCGGGAAGAGAGTGCGGATTTATCACCACGTCACTTTGACTGTGTCTGGTATGCCGGGGATTCCATCGAAACTGATCATCGAGGACGATGTGAAAATAGGTGCCAACTCGGTCGTCGTCACGCCTCGTGGTAAGAGCCTTCGTATCGGGCGCGGCGCGAGAATCGGCGCAGGCGCAGTCGTGACAGAAGACGTGCCCGCGGGCGCCACTGTGGTGAGCGCGCCCGCTCGCGTGCTGACCGAGCGAGCCGCCACCCGCCTGGCCAAGCTGTCGGGCGTCGCCGACGGCTAGCTGCGAAAGCGGCCGACTCTCGACTCCGCCAGATCGAGACGCGCCAGCGAGCGCAGGAATCCGTGCGTGACAAGCACGTGGATCCGGGCCTGCGTCGCGTTGTAGATGCGACGCCCGAACCCCGAGGCGATCGCCGGGTGGAAGTTGGCGACCTCCACCTCGATGTGCAGTCGGGCGCGCCCCAACCCGTCGTCGGGAAGGCGACGCACGTCGATCTGCAGATGACCGGCGCCCCCCTGGCCGCGCCGCGCGACCAGCAGTCCGCGGGCGATTCGCCAGCGGACGACCCCGTGTCCAGCCTCCATCTCATACTCGGGCGCCGCAAAAGTCAGCAGTCGCAGCGGCCGCCCGAACAGCACCACCGAGCGCTCGCCCTCGGAGTAGAGAACCCTCACCAGACCGAGCGTGACGCGCGTCAGAAAGCGCCAGTAGGTGCGCGCGAGGCGCTCCAGGTGCGCCGGCGACCAGAGCTCGCCCAACGCGTCCTCGGGCAGGCTCAGGTCCGCCGCTTGCACCGAGCACATCGCGCCGGTGCTCTGGTCTTCGCTCGTGCGATCCTCGAGGTTGGTGATCGTCGCGACTGCCACGCGTGGAGGCTACCCCGCAAGTGCTCGATCACGGCCTACGAGCTAACGGTGCTGCGCACCCGGCTTGACGGGATGTCCTGACCTGCTGATATTCAAGGCCCATGACCGCGCCACCCGAGGACCCACGCCTGGCAGAGCTGCTCGAACGTGGGTCGCACGCCGCGCGCTCGCTCAGCGACGTCCTCTGGGAGGCCATGCAGCAGGGCGTACCCGATCCGCAGCTCACACTCGACCTGTCCGAGCGGCTGTCGCAGGTCGCCGGCGCGATGACCTCGCTCGCCCGCGCTCAGGCACACGGTGGCGAGTGGAGCTCCCCGGCAAGCGCCGGCGGCGACTCCCCGATCGGCTCGCCGCCGCCCTCGCCATCGCAGCGCCTGCCGGCGCGGACTTCGCCAGCGCGGCCTTCGGCCGTCCCCTCGGGGGCGCCCGAACGGGCGGCGCAACTCGTGGACCTCGACGGCCCCTCGCAACGGCGGGCGAGCCGAGGCGTCGAGCCCGCGGGCGGAGAGGTTGGCGCGAGCGAGCCTGGCGCCGATCCTGCGAGCCGGGCAGCGCCAGCCTTCGCGCCGGCCGGGGCGCGAGCCGACACGAGTGAGCCGCCGCCTGCGCCGCCGGCCTCGCGAACGCAGGGTGACTCGGCGTCCACAGATGAATCGTCCGCCTCGTGGCCGCCCGTCAGGTCTCGCACTCTCGAGAGGGCGCGCCGGCGCGAGCCCACACCCGGGCAGACGGCGGCGATCCTGATCGACGAGCTGGCTGCTGACGGCCTGGAGCGAGTTGGCTCCAAGACGCCGACCGCCCCGTCGTCACAGCCACCGTCACCAGCATCGCCATCGTCGGTTCGTGGCTCGGCCGCTCGATCATCGCCTGCTCAGCAGCGGCCTGACAGCTCGCGGGCCGGCCGGTCGGCCGCAGCCGAGCCCGGCTCCGCCGAGGGAGCGTCAGCCTCGAGTTCGCCCGCCTCGACTTCCTCACGCTGGTCTCTGAGTATCTCTCCGTCCTCACCCGGCCCGCCAGCGGGCGACACGCGGGCCTCCGAGCGACCAGCTGCGGAACCGTCTTCGGCCGAGCCGAGCGATGCGCTTGCGCAGGCGCCGCCGACGCGCCCCCGTGCGATCGGGGAGGAACGCATCGAGATCCGCGACGAACGACGGGAGGGACCTTCGCGCGCGATCGCCGACGCTGCCCCCCCGCGCCCGCCGTGGATCGCCTCGATCGAACGTAGGTTGGAGCGCTACGAGCGTGATGGTCTCGCGTTCGCCGTGCTGCTGGTGGAGCTGTCCGGCATCGAGCGCCTGCGCCACGCCGAGCTGCCGGGCGAGGTGGCTCGCCTGACGGGGCTCGTCGAGGCGGCGCTCTCCGAGGGGCTGCGCCCGGCAGACTCGCTGATGCGGGAGAGCCCCGGGCGCTACTGGCTGCTGGCGCCCGAGACCGACACCGTCGGAGCGAAGGCGCTGGCCGCCCGCCTGGCGAGCGGCGTACGCCAGACCACCCACCGCGGAGCGCCCCTGCAGCTCGCGGTCGGGCTCGCAGTGTGCCCCCAGGATGGCCGTCAGGCGCGCGCGCTGGCGGCGCAGGCGGACATCGCGCTGTACGCGGCGCAGGCGTCGGGGCGTGCTGTCGCGCGGCCGGACGAGCCGGCGTAGGGACTCAGCCCGCTTCGGCGCCGCCGGACAGCGTTTCGGCTGCGGTCACCGGCGGTGAGCCGAGCGCCGGGGTGTTCGGCACGCTGCCGACGACCTTCGTGCTGACACGCACCGTTTCGGTGACCGCCAGCGCATTCGCCGCTCCCGCGGTCAGGTCCCAGCTGGCGCCGTTGTGCGCGTAGGGGCCACGATCCAGCACCGGCACCGTGATCGCGTGACCTCGATAGCTGAGCTGGACCAGCGTTCCACACGGGAGCGTGCGGTTCGCGACGCCGACGACGGCCGGCGTGAGGGTCTGGCCGCAGGCTGTCTTCTGACCGTAGAAGCCGGGCCCGAACCACGTTGCGATGCCGCTGCCCGCGACCTTCTTGCTCGCTGGCGATGAGACGGTCGTGCCGCCCGAGCTGCCGGCCGAGCTGGTTGCCGCAAAGCCGCTCGTCGCCCGCGCGAGGCTCCATGCCGCACATGTGGTTGCGGCAAGCAACGCGAGCAGAGCCAGAGGCTTGTGTCGATCGAATCGCATAGTCGTCGTCTGCGCCTACGGGGTGAGCTGACGGGCTCGCGCGGCCTCTTGAGAGCGGCGCTACGGTCGTGTCCGACCGATTCGCCCCGGCGGATCGACATCGATCCGCAATGGGTCCCCCGCCTTCCACGACCGGAGTCGCAGAAGCTCGGCGTGGCGCGAGTATACAGATAGGTCGGGATGACGAGGTTTGCTCGCGCACAGTTATGACAACCGCCGCTGACCGCCGATCGCCGCGCTCTTGGGACGGCTGGATCGCGCCCCTGCTTGGTCAGGTTGGTCGCGCGCGGCCCGCGCGGTCTCGCGCCCCGGCGCGATCGTCGCGCTGCGCGCCGGCGCCCGCAGTGGGCCTGCCCGCGCGCTGGCGATCAGCCCGGCAGCCGCAGCACGAAGTCTCTGAGCAGGCGCGCGCCCCTGCGCACGCCGACCCTGGCGAGCTCTCCAGCGAGCTCGCCCGCAGATGCCAGCAGCTCGGCGCTCCCGGGCGGGTCGATCGCGCCGCTGGGCAGCTCGGGGTCGACCGCGAAGCCCTGGCGCGGGATCTGCTCATCGGCGCCCTTCCGCGAGCTGGCACCTCTGCGCGCGGTGCGTCTCGGGGCCTTCGTGCTCGAAGCGGCAGCTCTGCCGGCGCGGGGACGCGGTGAGCGCGACGGGCGAGGTGCCGCGCCGCCCTTGCGCACGGGCTCGGTTGTGGGCGCGTCGGCGTTCGCTGCGCTCGCCGCCTC
Organism: uncultured Solirubrobacterales bacterium; assembly: GCA_963706765.1. Lineage (GTDB taxonomy): Bacteria > Actinomycetota > Thermoleophilia > Solirubrobacterales > Solirubrobacteraceae > Palsa-744. The sequence goes on from OY970168.1 coordinate 2,754,566, forward strand.
GCGTGCTCGCTGGGCGCGGGCGGCGTCGCGTCTGGCGCTCAGATGCTGGGGACGCGCGCGGGGGAGGCCGGCGAGGACGTTCGCCTCGCCCTGGCTCGCCGTGGCGGCCCGGGCGGCAGCGCGTCGCGCGCTGGCCCGCTGGGGGCGCGAGCGCGGAAGGCTTGCGAGGGCGCTCGAAGGTCCGTCGGACACGCTCGGAGACGCGGAATCGGCAGCGCGGGGGGCGCGCTTGCCCTTGGTGGTCTCCTGCATGCGCGTTAGCATAGGCGCGTAGCAGCAACCATGGGCTGTAACGTCGGCCGGGCGCGCCGGTAGTGGTCGTCGAGTGACCGTGCACTCGGAGCGGAGATCCGCAGGGGCTGCCCGTCGGTCGCGGCGGTGCGGTGGTCAGCCAAACGGACATAGAAATGGGATGAGATGTCAGTAGTCGAACTTCAGGAGCTCGATGAGGTGAAGGGCCTGCTGGCCAAGGGACAGCAGGTGGGAGTGCTGACGTTCTCGGAGATCTCGACGGCGACGTCCGAGCTCGACCTCGACGAGTCCGACGTCGAGGAGCTGCACGGCTTCCTGGAGAAATCCGAGATCGAGCTCGTAGAGGACATCGATCCGGCGACGGCGGCGGCGCTCGAGGTCGAGCGCGCTCCCGACAAGCGCGGGCGGCGCAGCAAAGCCAAAACGCAGCTCGATCTGAAGCCGGACATGACGACCGACTCGCTGCAGCTGTTCCTGAAGGACATCGGCAAGGTGCGGCTGCTCACGGCGCAGGAGGAGGTCGACCTCGCGAAACGGATCGAGCGCGGCGACCTCGACGCCAAGCAGAAGATGGTCGAGTCGAATCTTCGCCTGGTCGTCTCGATCGCGAAGAACTATCGCAATCAGGGCCTTCCGTTCCTCGACCTGATCCAGGAGGGGACCCTCGGGCTGGTGCGTGCGGCGGAGAAGTTCGACTACCGCAAGGGCTTCAAGTTCTCCACCTATGCGACGTGGTGGATTCGCCAGGCGATCGCCAGGGCGCTGGCGGACAAGGCGCGCACGATCCGCATCCCTGTGCACGTCGTCGAGAAGCTGAACAAGATCGGCCGCGCCGAGCGCAAGCTCGTGACCGAGCTCGGACGCGAGCCGAGCGCAGATGAGATCGCCGAGGTGACCGGCATCGATCCCGAGGAGGTCGACTCGATCAAGCGCTCCGCACAGGCGCCCGTGTCGCTCGAGAAGCCCGTCGGCGACGAGGAGGAGTCGGAGTTCGGCCAGTTCATCGCCGACGAGCGCGCCGAGTCCCCGTACGAGCGCGCCGCAGAGATCCTCACCAAGGAGGCGCTGCGCGAGGCGCTGGAGAACCTCAGCTACCGCGAACGGCGCGTGCTCGAGCTGCGCTACGGGCTCGGCGGCGAGCATCCACGCACGCTCGACGAGGTTGGACGCACCTTCAATGTCACGCGCGAGCGGATCCGCCAGATCGAGAATCAGTCGCTGAAGAAGCTCCAGTCTCTCGCAGAGGCGCAGAAGCTGCGCGACGTGGCCTGACGCGTCCGCTGGGGCGATCCGCGCTCAAGGGGCGCGGGCGAGATGCCGATCATGTGGAGGTCATGTTCGACGTCGAGTCAGCGCTTCGGGAGCTCGTCGCCAAGGAGGGCTCGGACCTGCATCTGAAGGCCGGCTCCAAGCCGCTGTTCCGGGTTCACGGGCACCTTGCGCCCGACGAGAACGCGCCCGTGCTCGACGCACAGGACACCGAGCGCGCGATGCGCACCATCGTCACCGACGAGGGCAAGCTGGAGGAGTTCGAGCGCGAGCGCGAGGTCGACTTCTCGTTCGAAATCCCCGACGTCGCCCGCTACCGCGTCAACGCCTTCCAGCAGCGCGGCTTGATCTCGATGGCCTGCCGTGCGATCCCGCACCGGATCAGCACGATCGAGGAGCTGGTGCTGCCCGAGGTGGTCAGGGATCTCGCCGAGGAAGAGCGCGGAATAGTGCTGCTCACGGGCACGACGGGCTCGGGCAAGTCGACCACGCTCGCAGCGATGATCGATCACATGAACACGACCATGAGCAAGCACGTCGTTACGATCGAAGACCCGATCGAGTTCGTGCACGAAGACAAGCTCTCGGTGATCAACCAGCGTGAAGTGGGTATGGACACGGCCTCGTTCCAGCGCGCGCTCCGACGCGTGCTGAGGCAGGACCCCGACGTGATCCTGGTCGGCGAGATGCGCGACGAGGAGACCGTGCGAACGGCCCTGTCCGCCGCCGAGACCGGGCACCTCGTCCTGTCGACGATCCACACGGTCGACGCGGTCGAGTCGATCAACAGGATGCTCGACTTCTTCCCTCCGCACCAGCACAGCCAGGCTCGCAGCATGATCGCGGGAACGATCAAGGGCGTGATCTCCCAGCGCCTCGTGCCCTCAGCGAGCGGCGGCAGGGTCGCAGCCTGCGAGATCCTGCGGATGACGGGCCGGGTGCGGGACATGATCGTCGACCCGACCCAGACGGGCAAGCTTTCGGAGGTCATATCCAGCGGCTCCTACTACGGGATGCAGACCTTCGACCAGGCGCTGTTCGGGCACGTCAAGGGCGGTCTCGTGACCTTCGAGGAGGCGATCAAGGTCGCCTCGAGCCCGCATGACTTCAAGCTGCTGATGCAGGCCGACGGCAAGCAGGGCACAACGATGGCTGATGTCGCCGCCGCAGAGCAGCGCCGCGAGCAGTCGAAACCGAACCTGACCGTCGCCTGAGCGGGTCTCTCACGCCGCTCGAGGGGCGGGGTGGGGAGGTCGTGTTCTGCCGTCGGTGTATAGCGATGGCGCCACAGCGTCCGGCGACGAACACCTGCGCGCCCACTGCTGCTCCGGCTCACCGATACTTCACTTGGTAAAGTGAAGACATGGCAATGCTCGACGACACCTGCCCCGTCTGCAGGACCGCAGAGATCGTCTGTGGCAAGTGGACGTTGCTGCTCGTCCGCGACCTCGCCGAGGGCAGGTCGCGCTTCTGTGAGCTCGAGCGCTCGCTCGCCGGGATCAGCCCGCGCACGCTGTCGCTGCGCCTGCGCGCGCTGGAGGACGAGGGGATCGTCGAGCGCCAGACCTTCTCCGAGGTGCCTCCGCGGGTCGAGTATGCGCTCACCCGCAAGGGCCGGGCGCTGCTGCCGATCATCGACGACATGCGCGCCTACGGCGAACGCTGGCTCGGCGCGGAGTGCACCGAGCGCACAGACGCGCAGGCCGCCGAGCTGGCCAGCGCGATCGCAGCCGCCGTCTAGCGGCCCACGCGGCTCGGGCACTGCAACGTCTGCTGCGCCGAGCAGGAGCGTCGGGGCGCGTCACGAACTGACCTGACCATGCGCTCAAGCGGACTGGCGAGTGGCTTCGAGGACGCGCTGCGCGCGTACGTCCGCGCGGCCGCGCAGACACTGCAGGCCGAGGTTGGCGAGGGCGCCGAGGTCGAGCTCGAGCTCTGTGCTCAGCGCGGACGCGGCGGCGGGAGGACTCCGTTCTTCAGCTATCAGCCGCTGACCGCGGAGTTCATCGTCGAGCGGCAGCCGCTGCTCGAGCGCCTGCCCGAGCACGCAGCCGCGGTGGGGGAGCTGTGCGACTTCGAGGGCCTGAACCGCTACCTCGCCCGCCACGGCGGCGCATCGTCCGACGGCCGCGAGGCAGCGGTCCCGACCGGACGCGGCCGCGCCGCGTACGCCGCCGACGTGCACGAAGGCGCGCATGTGCGAGCGCGGCGAGCGTTGCAGGCGCTGCTGGCGGACGTGTTCGCCGAGCAGACCGACTTCGAGCTGCGCGCCGAGCGCCTTGCGCGGGCGCTGGCGAGGCTCGAGCGCACGGAGCCCGCAGACGCCAACGACAGCTTGACGCTCCTGGCAACCCTTCATGGCGTGGCGATCGCCTCCGAGGAGATCAAGCTCACCAGCGGCCTGACGATCGCGACGCCGGCGGCGATCGCGGCGGCGCCACAGGCGGCACTCGAGACCGCCGAGCACTCCTGCGAGTGCGGGCACCTGCTGATCGCGTTGAGGTGTGATGACCCCGGTGAGCCATCCGAGGATGCCCCGAGCGCTCGCGCGGGCGACGCGGAGGAGCGTGCGCTTGCCAATGGGCGCGCGGTGCTCACGGATTTGCTGCGCGCGCTGCGGCTGTTCGGTGACGGGCGCGTCACACTCGGGCCGCTCGCATGGACGCGCGGCGGCGGCGAAGGGCGTTGGAGCGCGATCGCGCTGGGCCTCGGTGGCAGGCCGCACGGCATGCTGGTGATCGGGCCCGAGCAGGAGGACGAGCTGCGAGCCTTCTGCAACCTCGTCTCGCGTCGCGCTCCGCATCGCAACGAGCTCGCGTGGGCGCTGCGGCGCTTCGAGCTCGGCTGCGAGCGCGCGAGCGCCTATGAGGGCTTGAGCGATCACCTGCTCGCGCTGCGCGCGCTGCTCGAGCCCGAGGGTCAGGCCAGCGGCAAGCTCGCGGGCCGGATCGCCGCGCTCTGCGCGACGCCCGAGGATCGCGCGAAGCTGACCGAGCGCATGACCAAGGCGCAGGCGCTCGAGCGGGCGATAGTAACCGGCAGGGCGACCGAGCGCGCCTCCTCGCTGGCGCTCGCGGGCGACGTCGCCGACCACCTGCGGGCGCTGCTGCGCGACGTGATCTGCGGTCATCTCGCAGCCGACTTGGCCGGTCTCGCGGATCGGCTCCTGAGCGACGGCGTGAGCTCCGAGGCGTCGCAGCGGGCAGACCCTCGCGAGCTGCGAGGCGAGATCGCCGGGCAGGGCGTGCTGATCGAGGCCTAGCTCCGGCGCTCGAGGGCTAGCTCTGGCGCTCGAGCAGGTGCCGCGCCACGCGCTCGAGGCCGGCGAGATCGCGAACCTCTCCAGCCAGCTGTGGCACCTGCACCGGCTCTGGCTCCTCCAGCTCGCGCGACAGCCACGAGAGCGTCGCCGAGTCGCGGCGCGCGAGCACGTCGAAGTCGGCGAGGTTCGCGGCCACGCGTCCGGCCAGACGCTCGCCGAGCTCCCCCTCCAGAAGCTCCGCAACCTGTGCTTGCGTGTGGCCCTGCAACGCGTCGCTGGTGACGCGGTTGACGATCAACGCACACTGTCTCATCTGCGCCTGCTCCAGGCGTCGGGCCAGGAACACCGCCTCCTGCGCCGGCTCGGCTTCGGGCGAGGTGACGATCGCGAACGCCGTCTCGGGGCCGCGCAGCAGCTGCGCGACGCTGCGCGTCTGGCTGCCGAAACCCTCGATCACGCCCCCCAGCGAGCGAAAGAAGCCCGACAGCTCGCCCAGCATGTCGATGCCCGTCACTCGCGCGAAGATCGCGAACACGATCTGCGTGCCGCGCCCGAACAGGCGTGCGGTCAGCCCACTCGGGGCCAGGAAGACCTGCAGCGCGCGGCCTTCCAGGAACCCGAGCAGTCGCGTGGGCGCGTCGAGGAAGTCCAGGGCGTTGCGAGACGGCGGCGTATCGAGGACGATCGTGTCGAAGTCGTGCTGCTCATGCAGCTCATAGAGCTTCGCGATCGCGCTCAGCTCCTGTGAGCCCGCGACAGCTGTCGAGAGCTCGCGATAGACGGGGTTGGCGAGGATCGTCTGCAGCCGCTCGGGATCGGACTCGAGCCTCGTCACGGTCTCATCGAGCGTGCGCTTGGAGTCGAGCATCATCGCCCACAGCTCGCCCGGAGCGAGCACGCCATGGCGCGCGAGCGCTGCCGGATCGATCCTGCGCGGCTCATCGGCCAGCTCGTCCATCCCCAGCGCTCCCGCGAGGCGCTTGGCGGGATCGATCGTCACGACCGCGACCTTGCGCCCGCGTATCGCCAGCGCCAGCGCGAGTGCGGCCGAGATCGTGGTCTTGCCGACTCCCCCCGAGCCCACGCAGACCAGGACCCGCTTGTCCTGCAGCCGGACGAGTGGTTGGACCGCGAGGCTCTCAGTCACGCAGCGATCCTAGTGTCCCGAGTCAGAAATTCGACGGCCTCTCGCGGCGCCTGCCCGCGCCCGACGCCCGCCGACGACGCTCACGTACCACCAGTACGCACCGCGCCGCCGTCGAACGTCAGACACGCCTATCCGCTCGCCAAGCACTCCCGAATTTCTGACTTGGGACACCAGAGGCGGCGCACGGGTGAGAGACGCTGCGCTCATCGCCGCATACCCGGCGATCGCCTCGGGTAGGCAGGAATCGCACATTTGCATGCGAATACCGAGCGGACAGCGGCTATCCAAACCTACCCATCGGAGCCTCTCGTGCAAGGCAAGGCCAAGGTCATCGCGTTCGCCAACCAGAAGGGCGGGGTGGCCAAGACGACGACAACCCTCAACCTGGCGGCCGCATTCGCGGAGGAGGGCCATCGGGTTCTGTGCGTCGACATGGATCCGCAGGGGAACCTGACGATGTCGCAGGGCATCGACCCGGACACGATCGAGCGCTCGATGTACGACGTGCTCGTCCACAAGCTCTCGATCCGCGAGGTGATCCGCAAGCGCGAGATCGACGTCGCCTGCGCCTCGATCGATCTCGCGGGGGCGGAGATCGCGATGTCGACGATGATCGGCCGCGAGCGCTCGCTGCAGAAGGCCTTCGAACCGATCGCAGACGACTACGACTTCGTCTGCATCGACACTCCGCCGAGCCTCGGATTGCTGACGATCAACGCGCTCACCGCCGCCGACAAGGTGATCGTCCCCGTTCAGTGCGAGTATCTGTCGATGCGTGGTCTCATCCAGCTCCAGAACACGCTCGCGATGATCCGCGAGAATCTCAATCCTCACGTCGACATCGAGGGCATACTGCCAACGCTCGTCGACTCGCGCACGATCCACGCCAAGGAGGCGATCGAGATACTCGAAGAGAACTTCGGCGACCGCGTGTTCGCGTCGCGCATCCGTAAGACCGTGCGCTTCGCGGAGGCTCCTGTGAAGGGGATGTCGGTGCTCAAGTACGAGCCCGACGGAGTGGCCGCTCAGTCCTACAGGCAACTGGCGCAGGAGGTTCTGGCAAATGGCAAGCCCTAAGCGCGCGTCGATGCGCGAAGGGCCGCTCGCGGCCCTGTTTCGCAAGACCAGCGAGGATGAACCGGGCGCCGCCGAGGCTCCGCATCCGGCGCTGAACGTGGGGCCGGAGTCCAGCGCAGGCTCAGAGCCGAGCCCCGCGCCCCAGACCGAGGCCCCCGCGCCGAAGGACCGCCTCAAGCAGGCCTTCTCCGCGGAGATTCCCGCGAACGTGTTGGAGCGCGGGAGCGATCCTCCGCGCAGGGCCCGCCCGGCGATGGACGAGTACGTGCGCGAGCACCCGGCTCCCGCGGACGAGCAGGCCGGCCAGCCCGTGATCAGGGTCGTGGGCGTCGGCGGCGCGGGCGTGAACGCCGTCAATCGCATGGTCGAGGCCGAGGTCGCGGGTGTCGAGTTCCTGGCGGTCAACACCGATCAGCAGTCGCTGCAGCAGTCGACCGCGGACATCACGCTGCACATCGGCGCCGAGATCACGCGCGGCCTGGGCTCCGGCTCGGACGCGAGCGTAGGACGCCAGGCGGCGATGGAGGACTACGACCGCGTCAAGGCCCTGCTGAAGGGCTCGGACATGATCTTCATCACCGCCGGCGCAGGCGGTGGCACGGGCACGGGCGCCGCGCCGGTGGTGGCGCGCATCGCTCGCGAAGTGGGCGCGCTGACGGTCGCGATCGTCACCAAGCCGTTCGGCTTCGAGGGCTCGCGTCGCGGCGAGCAGGCCAAGAGCGGCATCGACTCGCTGGCCGATGAGGTCGACACGCTGATAGTCGTCCCCAACGATCGCCTGCTGACCGTGCTCGACAAGCAGACCGCGATGGTCGAGGCGTTTCGCGTCGCCGACGACGTCCTGCGCCAGGGCGTGCAGGGGATCTCCGACCTGGTCACGCTGCCGGGGCTCATCAACCTCGACTTCGCCGACGTGCGCACGATCATGAGCGATGCGGGCAACGCGCTGCTCGGCATCGGCATGGGCGCGGGCGGCGATGCGCGCTCGGTCGAGGCAGCGATGCAGGCCGTCGCCTCGCCGCTGTTGGAAACCTCGATGGATGGGGCGCGCTCGATCCTGCTGTCGATCACCGGCGGTCGCGATCTCTCGCTGTGGGAGGTCAACGAGGCGGCCAAGGCGGTGTCCGAGGCGGCACATCCCGACGCGAACATCATCTTCGGCGCGATGATCGACGAGAAGCTCGACGACCAGGTGTGGGTGACGGTCGTTGCGACCGGCTACGGCGATGCAAAGCGCGCTGTCGCCCGCGACGCGGGCGCCTTGAGCGAGCCGGATGGAGAGCCTCGGGTGAGGCGCACCCATCCGCCGCGCCCGGCGCGTCGTGCGACCCTGTCGGTCGAAGACCTCGACGTGCCGGAGTTCATTCCCCACGGTTGAGTCGACGGGCTCGCCACGGGGCGCGCCCGTCGAGCTCGCCGATCGAGATAGCTGTGCTATCGCTCAGCTATGAGCTCAAGTGCTGAGAAGGGGATCGTCGCCGCCGGGCATCCCCTGAGCGCCGAGGCCGGCGCGGAGGTGCTGCGCGAAGGCGGCAACGCCGTCGACGCTGCGGTGGCGGCGATGCTGATGTCGTTCGCGGCCGAGCCGCTGCTGACCGGCCTGGGCGCCGGCGGGCACATGCTGGTCGCGGGCGGCGACGAGCGCCCGACGTTGCTCGACTTCTTCGTGCAGGCGCCACGCCGCCCCGACGGTGGCGGCAGGGCGGAGCTCGAGGCCGTGGACGTCTCCTTCGGCGACGCCGTCCAGGTCTTCTACATCGGCCCGGCCTCCTGCGGCGTGTACGGGACGCCCGCGGGCGTCTGCGCGGCGATCGAGCGCTGGGGCACCTGCCCGCTGGCGACGCTCGCCGCGCCCGCCGCCCGCCTCGCGCGCGAGGGAGTGGTCCTCAACGGCGGCCAGGCCTACATCGCCGAGATCCTCGCCGACCTGCTGACCTCGACGCCCGAGTGCGCCGCCCTGTGGGCGCCCGCGGGCCGCGTGCTGCGCGAGGGCGAGCTGATGCGAAACCCCGAGCTCGCCGACGCGCTCGAGCGCCTCGGAGAGAGCGGCCCTGAGCCCTTCTACAGCGGCGACATCGCGCGCGCTGTGTGCGACTGGCTGGGCGAGCGCGGAGGCTCGCTGACGCTCGCCGAGCTGTCCGCCTATCGGGCGCTCGAGCGCGAGCCCGTGAGCGTCGCCTACCGCGATCGCACGGTGCTCACCAACCCGCCTCCCTCGGCCGGCGGCACCTTGCTGGCCTACTCGCTCGCACTGCTCGACCGCGGCGTGCAGCCACCGCCGCTGAGCGAGATCGTCGCAGCGATGCGCGCCGCCCAGGACGAGCGCACGCCGGAGTTCGTCGAGGGGCTCGCGCAACGCGGCTTCCTCGAGCGCTTCCTGGCGGCGAAGCTCGGATCGACGACCCAGATCTCGGTGCTCGACTCCCACGGGCGGGCGTGCAGCGTGACGTGCACCAACGGCGAGGGCTCGGGTGTCGTCGTGCCCGGGACCGGGATCCACATCAACAACGTCATGGGCGAGGAGGATCTCGAATCCGCTCGGCTTCCACCGACATCCCGCAGGCGGGCGGATGCCGAGCATGATGTCGCCCTCGGTGGTCATGCGCGATGGCGCCGTCGAGCTGGTGCTCGGCAGCGCGGGCTCGAATCGGATCCGCTCGGCGATCCTGCAGACGATCGTCGGAGTGGTCGACCACGGGCTCGATGCACGCGAGGCGGTGGAGGCGCCGCGGCTGCACTTCGAGGACGGCATCCTCTACCACGAGCCAGGGATCGACGTCGCGCAGCTGCGCGCCGAGGACCCCGACCAGCAGGTCGTGTGCTTTCACTCGCTGAACCTGTTCTTCGGCGGCGTGCAGGCGGTGCTCGACTCGGGCGGACGGCTCTCGGGCGCCGGCGATCCGCGCCGAGGCGGCGTTGCGGTGCGAGTGTGAGATCGCGTCTCGCGGCGTTCGCGGCTGCGCGCGGCGGCGTGCTGGCGCTGGCGCCGGCGCTGATCCTCGCGGTGGCGATCACGGGCTGCACGGGCGTCAAGGCGCCGGATTTGTTCATCGTCGAACGCTCGGGCAAGGCGCCCGGGGCAAGCCTCACGATGCTGGTCAACGAAGAAGGCGGGGTCCGCTGCAACGCAGGTCGGGCACTGAAACTGAGCGATCCGCAGATCGTGCAGGCGCGTGCGCTCCAGGAAGAACTGAAGAACCCCTCCGGCGAAGAGATGACGCTCGCCCCCCAGCCCGGCTCGGTGCTCGAGTACAAAGTCCGCGACGAAAACGGCTCGGTGCGCTTCGCCGACAACTCCGCCGGTCAGCCGAAGGTGCTGCGCAATCTGGTGCTGTTCATCCTGCAGGTCGCAGAGGGCGTCTGCAAGCTCCCGCAGCAGGGCGCCTGAGGCTCAGCCGAAGCGAACCTTGCCGTTGGAGAGCGCGCGGACCTGCGCGCGGTCGATCAGCTCCAGGCGCTTGATCGCGGAGCGCAGCAGCCCCGCGAGCAGGCTCATGCGGGCGTTCTCCGAGCGCAGCTCGAGTAGATCCTGCTTGGCCTCGACCTCGAGCTCGACCGTTCCCGCCATCGCGTAGGCGTCGAGCTCGGACAGCTCGCTGTCGCTCAGCCGCTTGTCGGTCGCCTGCTCGACCAGCTCGCCATAGAGCTCGCGCGCGTCGCTGGCCGACCGTCGATCGGGTTCCTCCTCGGAGTCGAGCAGCGGCTCGATCGTCCCCGCCGGGTAGGGCAGGCGATCTTCGCGCTCGAGCAGGCGAAACGGACGGGTGCCGCGCACGAGGATGTCCATGCTGCCGTCCTCTTGACGCGCGAGCACGCGGTCTATCTCGCATGCGCAGCCCACGGCCTTGAGCTCCTCGCGCGAGAGCCAGATGATGCCGAGCTCGCGCTCGTGCTCGAGGCACTCGGCGATCATCCGCTTGTAGCGGTCCTCGAAGATGTGCAGGGGAACGGCTTCGCTTGGCAGAGCCACGATCCCGAGTGGAAACAGCGGAAACCCCTGCTCAAGCCCAGCCGCCATGCCGGAATTCTATTCCCGCCGGGGCTCAATCGGGCGTGCGTGCGGCGAGCATCAGGTTGTAGAACAGCGCCGGCGGCAGCTGGGGCTCGAGCAGCCTGCGGTCCAGACCCTGCAGCAGCAGGTAGCCGCGATATGCGTACAGGCGCCATGCCCACGGAACGTCTTCGGGCTCGGCCGTCGCCTCGAGCGTGCGATTGGTCCAGCCAAACCAGTTCGCCAGCAGCTCCTCGCCGCTGACGCGCACATCCTCAAAGCCCGCTCCGCGCGCCGCGCGCGAGAGTTCGGCGGGCGCGAACGCGTGCACGTCGACCACTCCCTCCAGCGCCGCATCGGGGGCATGCGCGTCGGCTGGGCGCGCGCTGCGGGCGCCGATCGCGCGTCGCCACAGCGGCGCCGCGGCTCCCGCGAGCCGCTTCGGCACGCGTGCGAGGGCATCTCCGTAACGGGAGGGCTCGCCCGCGAACAGGATCGAGCCGCCCGGTGCGAGCACGCGCGCGAACTGCGCGAATGCACGGTCGAGGTCGGGGATGTGATGCAGCACCGCGTGACCGAAGACCAGGTCGAAGCTCGAGTCGGCGAACGGGAGCTCCTCGGCGTCGGCCATCTCGGTGTCCACCTCGAGCCCGAGCCGCTCGGCGTTGGCGCTCAAGGTCGCGAGCATGCCGGGGGAGATGTCGCTGCAGGTGGCCTGTTCGATCATCCCTGCGCGCAAGAGGTTCAGCGTGAAGTAGCCGGTCCCGGCGCCGATCTCGAGCGCCCGTCCGAACGGCTTCGGCGGCTCGCCGCCGAACGCCTTGCGCACCTTTGCGGTGACCTGCTCGCGGCCCACCGCGCCGAAGTCGATGCCCCACTTGGCGTCGTAGTGGCTGGCCGCAACGTCGTGGTAGCGGGTGTTGACATCACGAATCTCCTGCGCGGTCAAGGCATTTGGCATCGCGGCGCACCCTAGCGAACCGCGCGGGGATTTAGGAGCGACCGGGGGCGGGCAACACAAGGCCCCACGGTCGCTCTCTACCCGGATGACCCGTCGGTCTCCGCGGATGGCCCGTCGGCCGTCCGCTCTTGGTTATCGACCGCTGGCCGGGCTCGCTTGAAACTGCACGCCGCCATTCAGCGTCAGTTCTGCCCTCGCAAACGGCCTCGCGCCAGCGTTGCAACGAGTTCACGCTCACCCGATTTTCGTGTTACTATCGGTAACTCGAAGATGGTAGGGGCCGCCGCAAGGGGCTTTGGATGGGTCACCGGAAGTCGCCGCCCGCGGCGACCGTGAGGAGGAGTGAGTGCGATGAGACCCAGGCGTTGGACGTTCGCTGCAGCGCTGCTGACCTGCGCATGCTTGACTGTTTGTGCCGTGGCATTGGCGACTGAGACCCTGACAACCAGCGTGAGCTTCAGTCCCGACAAGCTCGCGGCGCCGACGAACATCTCGGCGAGAGCGCAGTTTCACTCGACCAGTACTGGGGTGCCCTCGCCGGTCAGCAATGTGAGCGCCTACCTGCCCGCGGGCCTTGAAATCGACCTGCACGGCACCGGCACGTGCGTGGCGGCAAAGCTCGAATCGGAAGGCCCGAGCGCGTGCCCCGCCGATTCACGCGTGGGCTTTGGCGGCGGCACCGGCCTGCTGGAACTGGCGCAGGAAATCATCCACGAGCCATACACGCTCGACCTGTTCCTCGGGCCGCGCGAAGGCGGCCACATCGTGGTTCTCGCCTACGTCAACGCGGTCTCTCCGGCGTCGTTTCAGTTGGTGGTCGCGGCGAAGGAATTCCACGCCTCGAAGCCCTACGGGATCGGCTTCAGCTTTGCGATACCGCCGATACCGACCCTCCCCGAAGCCTCGGATGCCTCGATCGAAACCGCGTTCCTGACGGCCGGCGACAAGAACGTCGCCTACTTCAGGCGCGTTCGGGGCAGGAGCAAGCTCGTCCACGTCCGCGGACTGGTCGTTCCCAAGCGCTGTCCTGCCGGGGGGTTCCCGTACAAGGCGGTGGTCGAGTTCGAGGACGGCACCGCGCTGACGCACACAGGCGCGATCGCGTGTCCAAACGGGTAGATGGGTAATTGGGTGAGGGCTAGAGCGGAGAGCGGGATATCGATTGCTGTGGGAGCGTTCTGTGCGGGCGTGCTGGCGCTGGGCGCGTTTGCCGCGACGGCGGCGCTGAGCGCGGAGGGGGGATTCGCGCGTGCCGCAACGCCGGGGAGCACACAGGCAGCTGCGACGCTGCCCACGCCCACCGTCCTCGACCCGGCGGCGCTCGCGCTGTCATCTCAGACGCTCTGGGCGGCTCTGCCCTCCACGCCCACGCCATCGGTCCCGCCGCCATCGGCGGGCGCACCGGCGGCCCCCCTGCCGGCGGCGCCCACGTTCGCGGCAATCGGCCCGCAGCTTTCGCCGGACAGGCTCGGCGCCGAGGCGGCGCTCTCTTTCACGATCAGCTTCTCGGGCGGCCCGACCGGCGTCCCGATGCCGTTGCGTCGCTCCGTCATCCACTTCCCGGCCGGCATGACGCTTGAAATCCCGAGCCTGCGCAGCTGCAGCAAGGCTCACCTGCTGGCACACGGGGTCAAGGGCTGCCCGCCGCAATCGAAGCTCGGCACGGGCCACGCGCTGGCGGAGGTCCGCGCGGGCTCGCTGCTGCTGAGCGAGGAAGCGCAACTGTGGGTGCTGCTCGGGCCTCTGTCGGGTGGCAATCCGACGCTCGAGGTTCTCGCCCAGGGCTACACCCCGCTCGACGAGCGCCTGGTGCTGACCGGCACGGTCCTGCCCGACAAGGCCCCGTATGGGGAACAGATGGTGATCCCGATCCCCCTGATCCCGACGCTGCGCTACGAGCCCGATGCGTCGATCGTCAACTTCACGCTCAGGATCGGCGCGAGCCCGCATCACCACACGCGGGAATCGAGCTCGGTGCTGGTGCCGCCGAGCTGCAGCGCACCGGGCTTTCCCTTCGCAGCCGAATTCACCTATGCCGACGGCTCGACGGGCAGCGCGCTCGCGAGCGTGCCGTGCCCCTGATGCGCGTATGACGAAGAGACAGAAAGGCAAACCCGTGACTACAACCAATCGCCCCAGCGAGGCCTCGATACGCAGGCGCATGCCCGCGTGCGCGCTCGCCGCGGTCGCCCTCGCAGCGCCGAGCACCCTGTTTGCGCTCGCCGCTCCGGCCGCCGCGCCGGCCTTCTCGCCGCCCGCGCGTGCCGCTGGGACCATCTCCCTGAACGAGAACGGCCATCTGCGCCTGCTCAGCAAGCATGGTTTCACCCTCAACGAGCAGGGCACGGCCTCGGGCACGATCCCGGGCACGATCTACGTGCGTCTGCAGATCGCCTCCACCACCCACGTGACCGCCGAAGTCAGCATCAGCCGCAGCGGCGGCTCGATCTCGGGGCGCGCCAGCGCCAGCTATCACCGCGGCAGCGAGACCGCCACGTTCTCGGGCTCGATGTCGGTCACCCACGGCAGCGGCAGCTACAGCCACGCGCAGGGCTCGGGACTCAGCTTCAGCGGCACGATCGCGCGATCGAACGACGCGATCTCGGTTCACGTCGGCGGCCGGCTGTCGGACTGAGCGCGAGCGGGCAGGGGCCGGGGATGGGAACGTCACGAGCGCGAAGCGCTCGCCGAGTGCGGGGCTAGGCGGCTTCGGTGCTCGAGCTGCGCGACCTCGTAAAGCACTATCCCGCCGTCGGCGGGGAGCCCGTGCGTGCGGTCGATGGCGTCTCGCTGCGGGTCGAGCCCGGCGAGATGGTCGCGCTCTACGGCCCCAGCGGATCGGGCAAGACGACGCTGCTGTTGATGGTGGCGACGCTGCTCGCGCCCACCTCCGGACAGGTGCTGATCGACGGGCGCGACGTGTCCTCGCTGTCCGAGCGCGAGGCCTCGAGCTTCAGGCTCTCCGAGCTCGGCTTCATCCGCCAGAGCTTCGACCTGCTGCCGGGCGTCAGCGCGATCGACAACGCGATCCTGAAGCTCCTCAAGAGCATGCGCTGGCGCGAGGCACAGCGTGAGATCGAACCGCTGCTCGAGCGCCTGGGTCTGGGCCAGCGCCTGGACCATCGCGCCGAGACGCTGTCGATGGGCGAGCGCCAGCGCGTGATGATCGCCCGCGCGCTGTCGACCGGGCCGCGGCTGCTGCTCGCCGACGAGCCCACCGGGAGCCTCGACACCCAGCGCGGGCGCGAAGTGCTCGAGCTGCTGCGCGGACTCTGTCGCGAGCGCGACGTGGCGATCGTGCTGGTGAGCCACGACCCGCTCGCCGCCCGCTACGCCGATCGGGTTCTGGCGCTGCGCGATGGCAAGCTCGCCGAGGACTCGCCCGAGCAGGCGCCGGGCGAGCTCGCGCCCGCCGCAGGAGGCCTGCCAGCGGGGAGCGCGACCGCGTCCGGGAGCGCAACCGCCGCCGGATCCTCCTCCGCTTCTTCTCCTTCTTCTTCCGAGCGCGCCTCGGTCGATCCGGTCTCGCCGCCCGACGGCTCCTCGCTGGTCGGCGACGGTCGCGGTCCATGAGACCCTCGAACCTGCTGCGGCTGTATCGCGTGCGCCTGCGTGCGCGCTTTCTGCAGGAGTGCTTCGCGGTCCTCGGTATCGCAGCCGGAGTGGCGCTGCTGTTCTCCTCGCAGGTTGCGAGCTCGAGCCTGCAGAGCTCCGTCAGCGATCTCTCGCGGGGCGTCGTCGGCAAGGCCACGCTGCAGCTGATCGCGCGCGATCCGCATGGCTTTCCCGAAAGCATGCTCGCGCGGGTGCGCCGGATCGACGGCGTGCACGTGGCCGCGCCTGTGCTCGAATCGGGGGCGAACGCGATCGGACCCCGCGGACGGGAGTCGGTCGAGCTCATCGGCGCGGACTCGAGCCTGCGCGAGCTCGGCGGGACGCTGGTGCGCAACACCGAACTCGCGCCATTCGGCGGGATCGGCGCGGTCGTTCTGCCCGCGCCGCTCGCGCGCTCGCTCGGCGTCGAGAAGTTCGGCCAGGAAGTGACGCTGCAGGTCGCCGGGCACACCGAACAGGCGCCCCTGTACAGCGTCCTGCACGCCAAGCAGATCGGCTCGCTGACCGGCAGCCCGGTGGTCGTGGCGCCGCTGTCCTACGTCCAGGAACTGACCGGGCTCGGCGCCCGTGTGAGCCGCATCCTGGTGGCGACCGAGCCGGGCTCCGAGCAGGCCGTGCGCGCCGGCCTGACGGCGCTCGCGGCGGGGCGCATCGACGTCGAGTCGACCGACTACGACGAAAAGCTGTTCGCCAACGCCGCCGAAGCCTCGCGCCAGTCCACGGCGCTGTTCGCGGTCATCAGCGCGCTCGTCGGGTTCCTGTTCGCGTTCAACGCGATGCTCCTGACGGTGCCCCAGCGCCGGCGCCTGATCGCCGACTTGCGACGCGACGGGTATTCGCCGCGGACCGTGATCGCGGTGCTGCTGATGGATGCGATCGTGCTCGGCCTGGTCGGCTGCGCGCTCGGGCTGGCGATCGGCGATGAGCTCTCGATCCACCTGTTTCACTCGAACTCGGCGTTCCTGTCGCTGGCCTTCGCGGTCGGCTCCGAGCGCGTCGTCAGCTGGCAGAGCGTCGCGCTCGCCCTCGCAGGCGGGATGCTCGCGGCGATCGTCGCGGTGCTGAGCCCGCTGCGCGACATCCTCTCGCGCGATCCCCTCGCCGCGATCCGCCCGTCCGAGACCGCGGGTGCGACACGCGGTGGGGCGTGGCTGGGAGTCGCCGGCCTGGGCCTGCTCGCGGCGGCGACGGTCGTGTTGGTAGTCGCGCCCGAACAGACGATCCCCGGGATGGTGCTGCTGGTGGGTGCGCTGCTGCTCGAGCTGCCGATCGCACTCGGCGCGACGCTCGCGCTGACCAAACGTCTCGCCCGCTCGATCACCGGCGCGGTCGCGCACGTCGCGCCGATGGAGTTGAGCGCGGCGCGTGCGCGCGCGGTCGCGATCACGGCCACCGGCGCGATAGCGGTCTTCGGCAGCGTCGCGATCCAGGGGGCCCACGGCGACCTGCTCGACGGGCTCGAACGGTCTGCCAGCGAGGTCAACGCGGCGACCGACCTGTGGGTCTCGCCGGCGGGCACCTACAACCTCTTGAACACGACTCCATTCAAACCGACAGAGCAGGCCAAGCTCGCGCGTGTACCCGGCGTCAGCGCCGTGCGCCTGTATCGCAGCAGCCTGCTCGACTACCGACAGCGGCGCGTGTGGGTGATCGCGCCCTCACCGCAGGCCTCGCCGTTGCTGCCGGGCGCGCAGATCCTCAGCGGCGGCGCCCGACGCGCGAGCGAACGCGTGCGCGCGGGCGGCTGGCTGGTGATGTCCCGCGCGATCGCCTCAGAACACCACCTGCACGTCGGTCAGAGCGTCGTGCTGCCGACGCCGCAGCCGACGAGGCTGCGGATCGCGGCACTGTCGACCAACCTCGGCTGGGCTCCGGGCGCGATCGTGATGAACGCCAATGACTACGCACACGCATGGGGGAGCGACGATGCCAGCGCCTATGAAGTGATCCTGCGCGCGGGAGTCTCCCCGGCGCAGGGGGTCCAGCGCGTCCGCGGCGCGCTCGGCCCCGGGTCGGGCCTGGCGGTGCAGACCGCGGCACAGCATGCCAGCCGCCAGCAGTCGCTCAGCCGCCAGGCGCTGGCGCGCCTGACACAGGTCGCGACGCTGATTCCGATCGCCGCCGTGCTGGCGATGGCGGCCGCGATGAGCGCGATGATCTGGCAGCGCCGGCCGCGGCTGGCGAAGCTCAAGCTCGAGGGCTTCCCGCGCCAGGAACTGTGGGCCACGATCCTGTTCGAGAGCCTGTTGCTGCTGGCAGTCGGCTGCTCGATCGGTGCCGTCTTCGGCCTCTACGGCGAGCAGCTCGCCGATCATGCGCTGGCAGAAGTCGTCAACTTCCCGGTCGTCTACTCGTTGACGCTGCTGACGGCCCTGCAGAGCCTCGCCGTCGTGATCGCCGCCGCGCTGGTGATCCTCGCGATCCCCGGCTACCTGGCCTCGCGGGTGCCGGCGGCGCTGGCGTTGCAAGATTGACGCGCGATGGCCCAGGCGCGAAACCGTCCCTACAAGCAGGTGGCGCGGGCGCAGGCCCAAGAGCGCAACCGCGACGCCCTGCTCGACGCCGCCGCCGACGAGTTCTACCGGGGCCGGTGGCCGAGCACTTCGCTGGAAGCGCTCGCGACGCGGGCCGGCGTCACCAAGCAGACGCTGCTGCGTCATTTCGGCTCCAAGGACCGGCTGCTGCTGCAGGCGCTCTCGCGCGGCGCCGCCCAAGTGCTCGAGCAGCGCTGGAGCACGCCTCGCGACAGCGTCGAGGGGATCGTCGAGAACCTGCTCGAGCACTACGAGACGTGGGGCGAGCGCGCACTGCGCATCGGCGCCTGGCGAACCGGGCCCGCGTTCCTCGCGCGGATGTCAAAGCTCGCGCGCCAGGTTCACTACGAGTGGGTCGACTTCGCCTTCGCCTCCTGGCTCGAGCCGCTCGCACAAGAGGACCGGGCGCGCCGGCGCGCGGCGCTGATCGCGCTCTGTGACGTGCAGACGTGGTGGCTGCTCGAACACGACCTCGAGCTGGGCCACGCGCAGGTCAGCGCGACGCTCGTGACCGCGATCAAGGCGCTGATCGAGCCGAGCTCGTGAGCGTGCGAGCCAAGCGGCGAGCGAGCGGGCGCGGTTGAAGCTGCTCGCCTACACCTCGCCGGCCCGCGGCCATCTCTACCCGCTGGTGCCGATCGCACAGGCGGGCGCCGGGCGCGGCCACGCGTTCGCGGTGCGCACGCTCGCGAGCGAGCTCGCGCAGCTGCGGGCGCTCGGGATCGAGTGCGCGGCGATCGACTCAGCGCTCGAGCACACCCCGCTGCGAGACTGGCGCGCACGATCGCAACCCGGCGCAGTGCGGTCGGTCGTGCGCACGTTGCTCGCGCGCGCACCGCACGAGGCCCGCGATCTCGCCCGTGCGATCGAGCAGCACGACCCCGCAGCGCTGCTGATCGACATCAACTGCTGGGGGGCGGCCGTGGCCGCCGAGGCCAGCGCACGCCCGTGGGCGATGTACTGCCCGTTTCCGCTGCCACTGTCCTCCCGCGAGACCCCCTTCTACGGCCCCGGTCTCGCACCGAGCCACCGCGC
The DNA here is from genome assembly GCA_963706765.1 of uncultured Solirubrobacterales bacterium. GTDB lineage: Bacteria > Actinomycetota > Thermoleophilia > Solirubrobacterales > Solirubrobacteraceae > Palsa-744. The sequence continues at coordinate 2,773,709 of OY970168.1, forward strand.
GCTCGCCCGTGCGCGCGACACGCTCGCCAGTCGCCTCGCGGCTGCCCTGGCAGACCGCGCGGTGGCGCCGAGGCTGAACGCCCTGCGAGCGCAGTGCGGGCTGGCGCCGCTCGCGCATTTCAACGACCTGTTCGCTCGCCCCGCGCTGCTGCTCGCGTGCACCGCCGAGGGGTTCGAATACCCCCGCAGCGACTGGCCCGCGAACGTGCGTCTGGTGGGCCCCCTGAGTTGGGCTCCGCCCGAACCCGAGCCCTCCTGGCTGGCCGGGATGGGCGAGCCGCTGGTGCTCGTCACGTGCTCGAGCGAGCGCCAACACGACGAGCGCCTGCTGCGCGTGGCGCTTGCGGCGCTGCCGGCGGCGGGCATCTCGGTGCTCGCGACGAGCGCCGCGCACGACCCCACGGGCTTCGCCGCGCCCGCCGGCAGCCGGGTGCTGCGCTTCCTCTCGCACGACCTGGCCCTCGAGCGCGCCACGTGCGTGGTCTGCCACGGCGGCATGGGAATCACCCAGAGGGCGCTCGGCGCCGGCGTCCCGGTCGTCGCGGTGCCATTCGGCCGCGACCAGCTCGAGGTCGCCCGTCGCCTGGAGGTGGCGGCGGCGGGGGTGCGCGTGCGGCCTCGCGACCTGGACCCCTCGCGCCTGCTGCGGGCGGTGATCGACGCGCAGGCGCTTCGCCCGGGCGCGCGGCGCGTGCGGCGAGCGTTCGCCGCAGCGGGCGGCGCCGAGGCAGCCGTGGCGGCGATCGAGGCGATCGCCGACCCCGCCGCGCGCGCCGCCGCCTGAGCTGCATCCGGCGGTTTTTGGCTCTCAAGCTGGTAATCGCCATGCAAGCGGTGCAACCGTCATTGCAGTTTGCTAGGCTGCCGCGCCATACGCCGAGTCCTTGACCAGATGTCAGGGAACGGGGGACCCAGGTTGTTGGGGCGAATTCCACGCTCGTGTCGTGGAAAGCGCAGGCTCTTTCAGCGCTAGCCCGTCAGCTAACCCCGCAGGCCGACGAAAGAGGGTTTTTGTGCGGACGCAAGCTCTGGTTGCGGTGATTTGCTCAAGCTTGGCGCTGGCTGCCGTCACGGCTCCGACAGCGCTCGCAGGAACCGCAAGCTCCGCTGCCGTCGCAGGCGGCGCATCGGCGGGCTCGATCAGCACCTCGGCCAGCGGCGGATCCTCGTCGAGCTCCACCAGCACCAAACCTGCGCTGCACCTCTCTCCGGTCACGGCGAAGACGCCCAACATCTCCTACACCGGGCCGATCTACCAGAAGACCACCACCGGCGGAGTCGTCCCCTACCAGGCCGCAGTCGCCAGCCAGGTCGGCGAAACGACCACCGGCGGCAGCGAAGTCGAACCGACCGCCGCCGCCGCCAAGCCCCAGCTGCTGGTCCCAGGCACGCTCGCGCGCTACGTCAACGGCCTTGCCGCCGCGCCGATGTCGGCGCCGGCCAGCGTCCAGGAGGTCGTCTGGGCGGGCAACGAAATCGTTGGCCTGCCCTATATCTACGGGGGCGGCCACGCCTCGTTCATCTCGCCCGGCTATGACTGCTCGGGCACGGTCTCGTTCGCGCTGCACGGCGGCTCGCTGCTGACGGCGCCCGAGGACTCCTCGGAACTGATGGCGTGGGGCTCGCACGGAGTCGGGCGCTGGGTGACCGTGTTCTCCAACGCCGGCCACGCCTACATGACCGTCGCCGGTCTGCGCCTCGACACCAGCGCCGCCGACGACCCCTCCAACCAGCAGGGGCCGCGCTGGCGCCCGCTGCGTCCCGAAAACGGCGGCTATACGATCCGCCACCCGCTCGGGCTCTAGCGCTTCGGGCGCTCGCGGGGCCACTCGGCTGTGCAGCGGCGCAGCTCGCTTCGGCTACGCTTGAGCCAACAGCCGCGCGAGCAGCCAGCGAAGCGCGCTTACAGCAATAGGAGGATCAGATGGCCGGGCTGACCGGGCGCATGTCAACTGTCGTCAAGGCGAAGGTCTCCAAACTTCTGGACCGCGCCGAAGACCCCGCGGAGACGCTCGACTACAGCTATCAGAAGCAGGTCGAACAGCTCCAGAACGTCAAGAAGGGCATCGCCGACGTCGTCACGGCCAAGAAGCGCCTGCAGATGCAGGAGGCGACCCTCAAGCAGAGCGTCGTCAAGCTCGACACCCAGGCTCGCCAGGCGCTCGCGTCCAACCAGGAGGACCTCGCGCGCACTGCGCTCGAGCGCAAGAACGTCGCCCAGACGGAGCTGCAGGGGCTCGACACGCAGGTCAGCGAACTCGAAGAGCAGCAGCAGAAGCTGAGCGACTCCGAGCAGAAGCTGCGCGCGAAGATCGAGTCGTTCCGCACCAAGAAGGAGGTCATCAAGGCGCAGTACTCCGCCGCCGAGGCCCAGGTGCGCATATCCGAGGCCGCCACTGGCGTCGGCGAGCAGATGGCCGACGTCGGGCTCGCGATGCAGCGGGCGGTCGACAAGACCGAAAACATGAAAGCCCGCGCCGACGCGGTCCAAGAGCTCGAAGCCGCCGGCACCTTCGACGACCTCACCGCGCTCGGCCCCGGCGAAGACGACATCGACCGCCAGCTGAAGTCGCTCTCGAGCCAGTCCGCGGTTGATGACGACCTGGCGAAGATGAAGGCCGAGCTCGGCGGCGGCACGGCGCCCGCCGGCGAGATCGGCGCTCCCGGGGCGGGCGCAGCCGGCGCCGAGGGCAGCGACGCGTCCGGCGACGGCCGGCCGGCACAGGGGGGTCAGTGATGATCGTCCGGATCTCGGGCGAGGACCAGTATCGCCTCGACGACGCCGACGCCGAGCGTTTGAACGCGCTCGAGAGCGCGGTCGTGAAGATCGTCGAAGCCGGTCGCGAGGACGGCTTCACCGACGCCTACCGGGCGCTGCTCGACTACGTGCGCTCCAACGGCGAGCCGGTGGCCGACGATGACCTCTCCGCATCCGACGTGATCCTGCCGCCCAATGACCTCACCTTCGCCGAGGCGGGGCGCGAATTCACCGGCGAGGGCCTGATCCCGGACTGAGGCGGCCGGTCAGCGACCTTGCGCGCGAGCGGTCCGCGAGCTGACGTGTGACTGGCCCGGTGGGCGGCGGGTGGGGGCGAGGCTGTTTTCTCGACGGTGTAACGCGATCGCTATACACCGTCTGGATTTCAAACCTACACCCGCGCCCCCCGCCCCGGCGAGAGGCGTCCTAGTGCCGATCCGCACCAAACCCCCGCGACGCGGGCCTCAGATCGGGATGCCCCACAGCGGGAACCAGCGCTCGAGCTCGGGCTCGATCGGCAGTTCGCTCGATATCTGCGCCTTCAGCTGCAGCTCGCGCTCGGTCGAGCGCTCGCCCCCGCCATTCTTGCCGGCGGCGCTCGAGCCGCCGTCGCCGGCGGGGACGAACGGGTACCAGAAGCCGCGCTTGTAGTTGTAGATGAAGTACACCGGACGCTTCTGCGCGTCCGCGAACGCGAACACCGCGCACAGCAGCCGCTCGCCATGCCCAGCCGTCTCGATCGAACCGGCGACGGCGTTGATGCCGACGGCGAGGTCTTCGACGCTGACGGCGCCCTGCGGGTTGCGCAGTACCATCCAGCGGTAGCCGTAGCTGTCGTCCTGAGTGGCGACCTGCGTACCGCTCTCGCCGCCGGTCGCCTTGACGACTTCCTCCATGTCTCGCAAGGTCGCTTCGAACTCGCTCGTCGCAAGCGCCTGGAACACGATCGCCGCGGTTCCGGTGGGATCGATGCCGTGTTCGCTCTGCAGCGCCACATATGCGGTCGAGATCGCGAACAGCCGGTCTGGAGCCGGACCCTTGACCTGGTGCCGGCCGGTGATGATGTCCCGCAGGCCCACTAGGCGGCTGCGCCCTGCAGCTGGGACTCCAGGCGCGAGAGCGCGGCCAGGCGCTGCTCGAGCGGCGGATGGTCGGAGAAGATGTTCATCAGCGAGCGCTTCGCGCGCGCCGGAACGATGAAGAACGCGCTCATGCCTTCGGCCGTGCGCAGGTCGTTGGCGGGAATCCGTTCCATCGTGCCGCTGATCTTCAAGAGCGCCGAGGCGAGCGCGGAAGGCCGTCCGGTCAGCACCGCCGAGCCGCGGTCGGCGGCGAACTCGCGGTAGCGCGAGAGCGCCTGCAGCAGCAGGAACGAGAGCGTGTACACGAGCACCGAGACGACCAGCACGAGCGCCATCCCCTCCTCCTCTTCCTGGTTGCCACCACCGAAGCCGCCGCCGAAGAAGAACGTGAACTGGGCGATCAGCGAGGCGAGCGTCGCGAAGAAGCTCGCGAGCGTCATCACCATCACGTCGCGATTGATCACGTGGCTCAGCTCGTGCGCCATCACCCCTTCGAGCTCAGCGGGCTCGAGCATGTCGAGGATCCCCGAGGTCGCGCACACGGTCGCCGCCTTTGGCGATCTGCCCATCGCGAACGCGTTGGGCATCGGCGTGTTCATCACGCACACACGTGGCTTGGGCAGGTCCGCCTGCACGCACAGACGTTCGATGATCCCGTGCAGCTCGGGCTGCTCGCTCGGCGAGACCTCTTTCGCGCCGAGCGTCGCGAGCGCGATCTTGTCGGAGGTGAACAGCTGCAACAGCAGCAGCCCGCCGGCGATGATCGCGATCGTGATCGCCGCTGCACCGGCCGCGAACAGGGCGCCGATCAGCACCGCGTACACCAGGCCGAGCAGGAACAGCGTGAGCACCATCCGCGCCTGAAGACCGGTGTCCTTGCCGAAGTTCGAGCTTCCTCTTGCCATCGCCAGGATTGTCGCAGAAGCGGGTCATCGCTCCCTAAAGCATCGGGGCACTGCGGGGCGCCGGTCCGCGCCGCGCCGGTGCCCGCTCGAGCGCCGGCGCGGCGCGGTCTGAGTGCGATCGCCGTAGAGTCCTGCCTCGCGATGATCTGTCTGCGCAGAGCGGCAGCTGGAGCTGCCCGGGAGCGGCGATGAAGCCCGAAGTGCACCTGTTCGGCATCTCGATCAAGACCTTCGGCGTCACGTTCGCGCTCGCGTTCCTCGCCTGCGGCCTGGTCGTGGCGCGCCGCCTGCGCGAGCTCGGCAAGCCCGTCGACTGGGCTTATGAGATCGTCTTCTCGGCTCTGCTCGGGGGCGTGATCGGCGCACGCGGCTACTACGTGATCCAGAACTACTCCCAGGTCAAGCACGACCTGCTCGGCAGCGTGTTCTCGGGCAGCGGCCTCGTCTGGTACGGGGGCGCGATCGGCGGGGCGATCGGGGTGCTCTTGTGGATGCGCTTTCGCGACGCGTTCGAGCTGCGGATGTTCGACATGTGCGCGACGGCGCTCGCGCTCGGCTATGGCATCGGCAGGATCGGCTGCCAGGTCTCGGGCGACGGTGACTACGGCATCCGCTCGAGCCTGCCGTGGGCGATGGGCTATCCCCACGGCACCGTGCCGACGCCTCCCGGGGTGCGCGTGCAGCCGACTCCGATCTACGAGACGGTCTCGATGTGCCTGCTCGCGTACCTCCTGTGGCATCTGCGCGACCGCGTGCGCCCCGGGGTGGTGTTCGCGCTGTATCTGGTGTTCAGCGGCCTGGAGCGGTTCCTGGTCGAGTTCATCCGGCGCAACAAGGAGGTGCTCGCGGGTCTGACGGCGCCCCAGCTCGAGAGCCTGGTCGCGGTCGCGATCGGGGCGGTCTGGCTGGCGCTGCTCGCTCGCCGGGGCGGGCTCGGGCGTCAGCCGCGGCTCGAGGGCCCCGGCGCGGGGGCGCTCGCGGGCTGAAGCCGGCGGCAATCGCGTCCGCCAGCGATAATCCGGGCGATGGCCACGGACACGACGTCGCCCCATGCCTCCGCCGCACTGCCGGCGGACACGTTTCCGCTCGGCAGTCGCCTGAACGCGGCCGGGCGCCTCGAGGTGGGGGGCTGCGACGTGATCGAGCTCGCACGCGAGTTCGGCACGCCCGCGTATGTGATCGCCGAGGATGACCTGCGCTCGCGCGCGCTGCGGTTCCTGCAGGCGGGCAGGGACGCGGGCCATCCCGACATGCAGGTCGTGTTCGCCTCGAAGGCGTTTCCCTGCACGGCGGTGCTGCGCGAGTTCGCCCGTGCGGGGCTGTGGTGCGACGTCGCCTCCGGCGGCGAGCTAGAGCTCGCGCTCGCGGCCGGCTTTGAGCCGGCGCAGCTCGTGCTGCACGGCAACGCGAAGTCAGAAGCCGAGCTGGCGCTGGCGCTCGAGCGGCGCGTGGGGCTGATCGTGATCGACAACTTCGATGAGATCGAGCGCCTGGCGCGTCTGACCGCAGCGACCTCCGACGCCGACGTCGCAGAGCTGCCCCAGCGGGTGCTCGTTCGCGTGACGCCCGACGTGCGCGGTGAGACGCACGAGAAGATCTCGACCGGCCAGGCCGACTCGAAGTTCGGCTTCGCGATGGCCCAGGCGCAGGAGGCGATCGCGCGCGTGCGCGGAGTCGCGGGGCTGCAGCTGCAGGGCCTGCACGCGCATATCGGCTCGCAGCTGCTGGACCTCGAGCCGTTCCAGCGCGAGGCCGCCGAGCTGGCGCGCCTGGGCGAGTTCCCGGTCTGGGACATGGGCGGCGGGCTCGGCGTCCGCTACACCGCCGAGCAGCAGCAGCCGCCCTCGATCGAGCGCTACGTCGAGGCGCTCGTGGACGCGGCCAGGGAGCACGGCATGGCCGACAGCGGCAAGCGCCTGCTGATCGAGCCCGGGCGCTCGCTGTGCGCGAACGCATGCGTGACGCTGTACACGGTCGAGAGCGTCAAGCAGAACGTCTCGCGCTGGGTGGCCGTCGACGGCGGGATGTCTGACAATCTGCGCCCGATGCTCTACGCGGCCCCCTATGAAGCGCATGTCGCCGACCGCTTCGGCGGCGAGACCGAATGCGTGCTCGCCGGCAAGCACTGCGAGTCCGGCGACGTGATCGTTCGCGCGGCGCTGCTCGATGACCCGCGCCCGGGCGATGTGATCGTCACGCCCGTGACCGGGGCCTATGGCCATGCGATGGCGTCCAACTACAACGGCGTGACACGCCCGCCGGTGATCTTCTGCAGCGGGGGCGACGCGCGAGTGGTGGTACGGCGCGAGACCGTCGAGGACCTGACCGCGCGCGACGTCGGCTAGTGGGGAGATCGAGCGCGATGTCAGTTCCCGGTGAGAAAGCCGTGCCGGCAGGCGTCGGCGAGGCAGCCATGCCCGCGGCGCTCGCCGGCCTCGCCTCGCGCCCCTCGCAGCTCGCCGCCGAGCAGGCAGGCCCGTTTCGCGTCGGGCTGCTCGGACGCGGCACGGTCGGCGCGGCGTTCGCGCAGCTGCTGGACGAGCGGGCGGGCGAGATCGAGCGCCTGACCGGGCGCCGGCCGGTGCTCGGCGGCGTGCTGACACGCGGCTCGGGAAGCTTTCAGGAGGTGCTCGAGGGCGCCGAGGTGGTGGTCGAGCTGATCGGCGGGATCGAGCCGGCGCGCGAGTATCTGCTGGCCGCGATGCGTGCCGGTCGCAACGTCGTCAGCGCCAACAAGCAACTGCTCTCCCAGCACGGCGAGGAGCTGTTCCAGACCGCGCGCGAGCACGGCGTGCGGCTGCGCTTCGAGGCCGCCGTCGCGGGCGTAGTGCCGGTCGTACGGGTGCTCGAGGAGTCGCTCGCGGGGGCGAACATCGAACGGATCCACGGCATCGTCAACGGCACCACCAACTTCGTGCTCAGCGAGATGGCACGCGGCAGCTCCTACGCGCAGGCGCTCGCGGAGGCCCAGCGCCGCGGCTATGCCGAGGCCGATCCCAGCGACGACGTCAGCGGGCGCGACGCGGCCGCGAAGATGGCGATCCTCGCGCGGCTCGCGTTTGGGAGCGCGGTGCGCCTCGACGACGTGCGCTACGAGGGCATCGAGCACCTGCAGGGCGACGATCTGGAGTACGCCCGCGAGCTCGGCCTGGGGCTGAAGCTGATCGGCACCGCAGAGCGCCGCGACGGCGGGCTGTCGGTGCGTGTTCACCCCGCGTTCCTGGATGCCGGCCACCCGCTGGCGTCGGTGTCGGGTCCGTTCAACGCGGTCACGGTCGAGTCCGAGGCGATCACCGAGATCACGATGTCGGGCCCTGGCGCAGGCGGCCGGCAGACCGCGAGCGCGGTGCTCGGCGACGTCGTCAGCGCGATCGGCGGCGGCGCCTGGACGCCGGCGCCGGCGCGGCCGCTTGAGCTGATCGAGGATGTCGAGAGCGCGTTCTACCTGCACATGGAGGTGGCAGACCGGCCGGGTGTGCTGGCGGCGGTGACGCAGGCCCTGGGCGAGCAGGGGGTCTCGATCAAGTCCGTGGTCCAGCGTGGCCTGGGGGAGAACGCGCGGCTGGTGATGGTCACCCACCCGGTGCTCGAGTCGCGCATGGCCGCCGCCGCAAGACGTCTACAGGAGTTCGACTTCGTCGGCTCGACCCCACGCACGATCAGGGTGATCGAAGAGGAGTTCATATGAACGGAACGCACGTACCGCTGATCGAACGCTGGCGCGATCGCCTTCCGTTCGCCGCCGGCGACCCGCTGATCAGCCTGCAGGAGGGCTCGACGCCGCTGCTGCGTGCGCCGGTGCTCTCGGAGATGGTGGGCGCGCAGGTGCGCCTGAAGCTCGAGGGCGCCAACCCGACCGGGTCCTTCAAGGACCGGGGGATGACGTGCGCGGTCTCGGCCGCGGTCCGGGAAGGCGCCAAGGCGGTCGTGTGCGCCTCGACGGGCAACACGGCTGCGAGCGCAGCCGCATATGCGGCGCGGGCCCGGATCACCTGCGCGGTGATCGTCCCCGAGGGCAAGATCGCGCAGGGCAAGCTCGCGCAGACGCTGATCCACGGCGCGCGCGTGATCTCGCTGACGGGCAACTTCGACCAGGCGCTGACGCTCGTTCGCGAACTGACCGACAAGCATCCGATCGTGCTCGTCAACTCGGTCAACGACTTTCGCATCGAAGGCCAGAAGACTGCGGCCTTCGAGATCCACGAAGACCTCGAAGGGGGCCTCGAGGCGCTGTGCATCCCGGTCGGCAACGCCGGCAACATCACCTCCTACTGGCGCGGCTTTCAGGAGTTGGGAGCGGCGCCGAAGCTGTTCGGGTTCCAGGCCGAGGGCGCGGCCCCGCTGGTCGAAGGAAAGCCGGTCGAGCACCCCGAAACGGTCGCCAGCGCGATCCGCATCGGCAACCCGGTGCGCTGGGAGGACGCGATGGCGGCCGCGACCGACTCGCGCGGCGCGATCAGGGCGGTCAGCGACAGCGAGATCCTGGCGGCGTTCCGGCTGCTGGCCTCCAAAGAAGGGATGTTCTGCGAGCCCGCCTCGGCCGCTTCGGTGGCGGGGCTGCTCAAGTATGGCCCCGAAGGCGCGGAGCAGATCGTCTGCGTGCTCACCGGTCGTGGCCTGAAGGATCCCGAGACCGCGATCGCCCACAACGACGGCCGCGTGATCCCGTGCGCGCCGGAGATCGGGCCGGTCGAGGAGGCAGTGCTGAGTGATCCGTAGGCGGGTCGTGCGTGTGCCCGCGTCGTCGGCCAACCTCGGCCCGGGCTTTGACTGCATGGCGGCTGCGCTGGGGCTGCACCTGCAGCTCGAAGTGCGCGAGACCGGGGAGTTCGCGGTCGATACCGATCTTGCGGTCTCGCGGGGGCGCGGCAACCTGTGTGTGCAGGCCTTCGAGCGCCTGCACTCCGCGGACGGCTTCACGTTCACGATCTCCTCCGAGATCCCGCTCTCGGGAGGCCTCGGATCGAGCGGCGCGGCGATCGTCGCCGGGCTGATGGCGGCCGACCACCTGTTCGAGCTCGACGCCGACCTGCTCGCGCTGGCCAGTGAGCTCGAGGGTCACCCGGACAACGTCGCCGCATCGCTCAGCGGCGGGTTCGTGATCTGCGCCGACGGGCAGGCGACGCGCTTTGAGCCGCCCACGGGCCTGGAGGCGATCGCGGTCGTTCCCGAGCACGCGGTGCACACACACGCGGCGCGCGATGCGCTGCCGGCGCAGGTGCCATACGAGCAGGCCGTCTTCAACATCTCCCATGCTGCGCTGCTGACGCTCGGGCTGGCGAAGGGCGACTGGGACCTCGTCGCAAGCGGCCTCAAGGACGCGCTCCACGAGCAGCGCCGCTCGAGCCTGTTCCCGCGCTCCTATGAGCTGGCGCTGCGCGCGAGCGAGTTCGGGGCGCTCGGGGCGACGATCTCCGGCGCCGGGCCGAGTGTCCTCGTATGGTGCTTCTACGAGCAGACAGGCGCGGTCGTCGAAGCGCTGAACGGCGAGGTGCAGGGCTGGGCGACGCTGCTGCGAACGCCGTTCGAGGCCCAGGGCGCATACGTCGGCGAGATTCTGATCGTCGGCGGCGGCGAGCGCGATCGGGCTGGTTGCGCAGCGCCCCAGCTGACGCTGGCGACCCGATCCAACTGAAGCTCGCAATCCGGTCCAGCTGAAGCTCGCAACAAGAGGGGGGGTCTGCACCGCCGCCCGAGCGACATCCGTGCAGGGGCGCTCGTTGTCGATTGCGTCCCGAGGAGGCGCGATGCAGACCGAGAGGGACAAACGAATAGTCGAGTGGATCGGGCGCCTGGGGGCCGCCGGCGCCGAGCAGGTGATGGAGCGCTTTGCGATGGGTCGCAGCTGGGCCTATGAGCGCCTGAGCGGACTCGTCACCGCGGGCTTGCTGGAGCAGCGCATGCTGCTCTATCGCCAGCCCGGCCTGTACCTGGCAACGGCGGAAGGCCTGCGCTGGTGCGGTCTTGAGCGCCTCGGCGTCTACCGCGTCGGGCCCGGAGGCTTCCAGCACGCGAGTGAGATCGCCCGCGTCGCTGTTGCGCTGGAACGCAGCTTTCAGGGCTGGCGGCTGCTCGGCGAGCGAGAGATCCGCGATCACGAGCGCCAGGAACGTGTGCCGATCGCCACCGCGACGCTCGGCGAGCCCTCCGGCGGCCGCGCGCCGCTTCATCGTCCGGACCTGGCGCTCGTGTCGGCGGCGGGCGAGGTGATCGCGATCGAGGTCGAGCTGTCGGTCAAGGCTCCCGTGCGGCTGCGCGCGATCTGCAGCGCATGGGCCAGAGCCCGACATGTGACGATGGCCTGCTACCTGGCCACGCCCGCACCGGCGCGGGCGGTGCAGCGGGCAATCGCCGAGACGCGCTCGGCGGATCGCATCGCGGTCGTGCCCATCGAGCGCGTGCGTGAGCTGTCGGCAGTCGTCCCCTCGGGCGTCATATCAGGAGCGCCGAGCGGTGTATGAAGCCGGGAGCACGACCAACATAGCCGGCGACGTCGAGAGCGCGCTGATAGCGCTGCTCGCGACGCTGATCGCAGGCGTCCTGCTCGCACGAGGACTGCGTCGAGCGGAGCTGATGTGGACCTGGGCGGCGGTGCCGCTGCCGATCGCCGCACTGCTCCTGGGCGCGCACAGGCTGATCGCGCTGGGGCTCACAGGCTGCTGCCTGCTCGCGTGCCGCTGCGGCGCGCGCTGGCATCGCGAAGACCTGCAAAGTGGAGCCGATCTGGCCGAGCAGGCGGGCATGCGCGTCGGGCTGGTGACCGTCCTCGAGCGCATCGCCAGCTCGCTGCAGCTGCGCCGCCGCGGCTGGCTGGAGGACGCGGCGCTGAGGATCGGCAGCGATCGCCAGCGGCTGCCGGTTCTGATCCCCGTCGGCTATCAGTCGGGCTCGCACACGCTGCTGCTCGGCGCGACAGGCTCGGGCAAGACTGTCACCGAGACGTGGATCGCCTCGCGCCTGATCGAGGCTGGTCACGGCGCGATCGCGATCGATCCCAAGGGCGATCGACTGCTGCGCTCCGAGCTCGCGCGTGCCGCAGCCCAGCGCGGCGTTCCGTTCCTCGAGTGGACGCCCGCAGGCCCGCTCGCCTACAACCCCTATGCGCACGGCTCAGAGAGCGAGATCGCCGACAAGGCGCTCGCGGCAGAGGCGTTCACCGAGCCCCACTACCTGCGACAGGCCCAGCGCTACCTCGCGCATGCCGTACGGGCGATGCGTGGCGCGCAGGTCCCGGTGAGCTGTGCCTCGCTTGCCGCCCATCTCGACCCGCGCGAGCTGGAGGCGTGCGTCCGCCGGCTACCCGAGGCCCAGGCGCGTGAGACCCAGGGCTACCTCGACTCCCTCGGCGAGCGCCAGCGGCGCGAGCTGTCGGGCGTGCGCGACCGCCTGTCGATCCTCGCCGAGTCAGACGTTCGCCGCTGGCTGGAGCCGAGCGAGCAGACCCAGGCGCTCGACCTGCGCGCGGCGCTCGCCGAGCGCGCGGTCGTCTACATGTGCCTCGACGCCGATCGGCGCATGCTGCTCTCGCAGGTGCTCGCCGGCGCAGTCGTCTCGGACTTGGTGACGCTCGTGGCCGAGCGCCAAGAGAACCCGCTGGCGACGGTCGTGCTGATCGATGAGTTCCAGGCGGTTGCGGCGGCCCAGGTTGCGCGGCTGTTCGGCCGCGCACGCTCCGCTGGCGTAAGCCTGATCCTGGCGGCGCAGGAGCTAGCTGACGTCAAGGGCGCGGGGGAGGGCCTGCGCGATCAGGTGCTCGGCAACGTCGCGACGGTGATAGCCCACCGTCAGAGCGTCCCCGAATCGGCCGAGCTGATCGCCGACGTGGCGGGCAGGAGGCCCGCATGGGTGAGCACCCAGCAGACGCGGACGGGCCTGTTCACGAGCCTGCTCAGCGGCAGGGGCAGCCGCCGGCGCGAGCATCAGCACGTGATCGATCCAGGCCAGATCAAGTGCCTGGCCCCGGGCTGGTCCGCGGTGATCACGCCAGGCTGGAGGCAGGCGCCGACGATCGCGCAGATCCACCATCCGTATGAGGCGCATGGGTGAGGGTAAGAACGAATCAGGCCGACTAGAGCGCGGTCGAGCGGAGCGTGCTCCCCTGTCTCCAGTAGAGCCGATGCCCCTTGAGTGCCAATGCGTGGGGCTTGATGTCGTGTCCCTCTGTCACGAGCTCGTCCTTTGATCCGACGAGTGCGTGGACCTGATGAAAGCCTTCTGTCGGTGGCACTTGGACAATCCACGCGACCGTGCCATCGCGGCTTACAGTGAGCGCTGTGGTGGGTCCGACGCCGATGACCGGTGGGTTCGGGCTATGCGAGCGAGCCGGTTGGCACGCGGTGAAGCGTCCGCCCATTTCGTAGGTCGCGTACCACGACGCGCCATGTGGAGTGACCCTCGCCTTCAAGTGGCCCGGTGGACTCTGACGATTCTTCAAGTGCCACAACCGTGCCCGCGAGGGCGAGATTGGAGATGCCTCCGCCTTGCGAGCCACTGGAGCTGCCGATTTGCCAGGCAGGTTCTCCAAGCCTATATGAACGACCAGTGCGCCTCACACAGCCATGAATGCTGGCGTACGGCACTCTATAGTGTTCAGGTCCGTCGACGGTTTCCTGCCGTTCGATAAAGTATTCACGGGTCCGGTATACACTCGCCTGAGTGTCTGATCGCAATATGTGACCGAGCTTTGGCGGACAGCGGAAGCTCGCATGCGGAGGATAACTGGCGAAAGCATTCGGCAGACATGCGAGCCAAGCCACCATGCCGAACGACAGAGCGGCTGGCATTGCTCGCTCCACACTAAAACGGTTTGACCTCGTAGATATCAACGCGGCTAGCCTGTTCTGACTCGGTTCAACACAGCCGAAAATGGCTTCCCGGCCTGCGTCCAATACACTGTGTTGGCCGCCAGAGCCAGTGACGACGGTTCGATGTCGGTGCCTTCGGCTAGCTGGTGAGTTCCGCGATCCGACATCTCGACGGCATAGTTTGTTGAAACCGGAGGTCCAAACTGATTGTCGACGACGCCTGCGTATGCGAGCCACGCTAGTGCGCCAGTACTCGTGATGACGATCGTCGCTGCCTCTCTTGGCCCAGTTCCGCCCGCGACGTTCGGTGCCGTCCGCACTCGTCGCACGACATGACCCGTGCGCAAGTCGCGAACGACGATCGACCACGATGATCGACCAGGACTGCTGAAGCCAGATTCGTAAGCGACGAGCGACTCGCCCAGCGCCTCGGCACTTACGCCTGCCACACCTGTCGGCGAGCCAACGTTGGGGCGCGGCTGACCCAACAGATACCTCTTGCGGCGCCCGTAAGCGCATCCGAACACCTCTTCGTCCGCCAAAGGGTCCACCGGCGCCATGTACACGACAGCCTTCGTGTCTGCCACCAATACCTCGTCATGCGCGGGCACCTCACATCGGTGAGTGTGCGGGGGCAAGCCGCGCGCGGCTAGAGCGCTCGGTGAAACCACAAGACAAGCCACCACACCGAGCAGTGGAGCCGCTCGCTTTTCTGCTGATTTCAGAGGGAGCAGCCTGACCAAAGGACGGTCGATTCCCTTGACCGCCTTGGACTCAACTCAGCACCGTTGAAAATGGCGTATCCGCCTGCATCCAATACTTCGCCGTCTTCGGTGAGGCCCTGGATCTGATTGGTGCCAGCATCGATGACCCAGACGTCGCCGCTCGAGTCCGTCGCGATGCCGTACGGCGCCTCGAACTGACCTTCGGCGTCGCCTTCCGTTCCGAAAGCCGAGAGATATTCGCCGGCTTCGCTGAACTCAGTGACTCTCTCGTTCTGGCGATCTGCAACCCAGACGTGGCCGTGCGAATCGATAGTGAGACCCACGGGAAGTTCAAGCTGTCCATCTTCCGAGCCCTGTGTACCGACGGTTTTGACGTATTTGCCTGCGCTATCGAATACAACCAGGTGACCGCTGTCAGTCACGGAGACCCAGACGTTGCCGTGAGCATCCACCGCGATCCCTTCCGGAGAGCCCACTTTCCCTTCGCCCGAGCCTTCCCCGCCGAACTGGCAGACGTATTCGCCCGCTTCGGTGAACTCCTCGACCCGGTGATTGCCAGTGTCAGCGACCCAAACGTCGCCGTTCGCGACCGCGATTGCGCTGGGTTCTTCCAGCTGGCCGTGACCTGATCCTCGCGAACCAAACTGCGTTATGTATTTGCCTTCCTTGCTGAACTCTTGGACTCGATCGTTGTTGCTGTCGACAACCCACACGTCGCCGGCGGCATTGGTTGCGATACCCATTGGGTAGTCAAATTGACCGTCGTGAGTGCCTTCCGAGCCGAATTGCCTCATATAGATCATTGGCAGTGTGTCCACGCTGGCGGTAGCGGCTGACGTGGCTTCCGCCGACCCCCCAGCGTTGCTCCCGGTGACCACCACGCGCAGCGTATGCCCCACGTCTGCGTGTCCAGCCGAGTAGCTGCTGCTCGTCGCCCCCGAGATGCCTGTGCAGCTTTCGCCTGAGCCGTTGCAGCGTTGCCACTGATAGGCGTAGCTGAGCGTCGGGCTGCCTTCCCAGCTGCCCGTGCTGGCGCTCAGCGTCTGCCCGTCGCGGGCGGTGCCGGAGATCGACGGAGGCGTTGTGTTCGATGGCGGAATCGCCGTGACGACGGCGCTCGCGGGAGAGCTCGCTTCGGTCGTGGTCACCGAGTTTTTCGCGCTGACGACAACACGAATCGTGCTGCCGATATAGCTCGGGCCGAGGGTGTAGCTGGAGGACGTCGCTCCAGAGATGTTTTCGCAGCCTTCACCGGCTGAGTTGCAGTGCTGCCAGCGATAGGAGTAGGTGAAGGGTTCGGTGCCGGCCCAGGCGCCGGTGCTGGCTTTCAGCGCCTGGCCGTCGCGAGCCGTCCCGGTGATCGCCGGCAGTTCGGTGTTCGTCGGTGGCCCCGGTTCAACGACGGAGGTCGTTGCGCTGGTGGCCATGGCCATGCCGGCGGAGTTCGTGGCGGTGATCTGGACCTGGATCCGTTTGCCGAGCTCCGAGCCGGGCAGTCGGTAGGTCGACGTGGTCGGGGCTCCTGCGATTTTGTTGCAGCTTTCTCCGGCGCTGTTGCAGTTGCGCCAGGAGTAGGCATACGAGAACGGGGGAGTGCCTTCCCAGGCGCCGGTGCCGGCGCTCAACAGCTGCCCGACCTGCGCGCTGCCCGTGATCGAGGGCAGCGTTGTGTTTGATGGTTTCGATGGTTCGATGACTGCCGTTGGGCTCGAGGTGGCGCTGCCGCTTCCGACGCTGTTGGCGGCGCCGACGACCACACGCAGCGTCGAGCCGACGTCTCCATGGATCAGTTTGTAGGTCCCTTCGCTGGCAGAGCCGATGCTTTCGCACGCGCTCCCGGAGGCGTTGCAGAGCTTCCACTGGTAGGAGAAGGAGATCGGCGTGAGGCCGGTCCAGGTGCCGGCTTTGGCGGTCTGCGTGCTGCCGTCGTTGGCTGTGCCGCTGATGCTCGGAGCGATTGTGTTGGCGGGGATCTCGCTGGCGCTGTAGTGCGCCTTGATCCGTTCTTTGCTGAGCGCTTTGGAGTAGAAGGCGACGTTGCTGAGGTCGCCGTCGAACATCGGCGTGCCCGAGGTCAGCGACTTGCCCAGGTATGCGGTTGACGCGCTGCCAAGAGAGGCCGGCGTGATCGTGAGGCCGGTCGTTTTCCCGACTTCTTCGCCGTCCAGGTAGAGCATCAGCGTCCCGGAGCTCGTCTCGGTGACCGCCACGTATTCCCAGCCTTTGGCCAGTTTGGTCGCGCTGACTTGCGCGACGGCGCCGCCGGAGGTGTGGATTTCGAACAGCATCGCGTGTTTTGAGAGCGCGGAGGATGCAGGCGTCAGGAACATGTAGTCGCTCGAGCTTTCGCCGAAGTCGAAGATCGGCTGGTTGTACGAGGCCCCGGCAGACCAGTTGACCCAGGCCTCAGCCGTGAATTCGCTCGCGCCAACGAGCGGGTTGGAGCTCGGCGCGGCGTAGGCTTCGCCGCCAAAGGCCCCATCTTTGCTGCCGCCGAACGGGCCTTCGGCGCCGAGCACGATCCCTTTGTTGCTCGCCGTGTCCATGCCGGCTGAGTCCGCGAGGCTGCTCGAGCCGAACAGGTCATCGAAGCGGTATTGGGCTGCAGGCCATCGGCGGCGACTGCTTCCTCGTAGGTTTCATACGGCTGGGTGCCGCCTGCAGCGACGCTCCACACGAGCGCCGTGAGGAGCGCCCGCCCGCGAGACCGCTACGCCCGGCTCAACCGCAGCAGCCGCCGACGTGCGTCCTCGTGCACGTCCAGCCGCGCGAGCACTTCCGCGGCCACCCCGAGGTAGTCGCGCCCGAGATCGGGCCGGTAGTCGATGATCGAGCTCGCGCGCTCGGACGATTCGGCGTAGGCGATCGAGGATTCTGATCACGGTCTCGAAGACCTGCTCGCCGAAGCGCTGCTGCAGCGAGGCGAGCACCTCGCGCGAGTGCAGGGTGCGCATGTCCGCGAGGTTCAGCAGCACCCCGAGCAGGGACAGGCGCGGATTCAGCTGCGCGCGGGCGAGCTTGATGACCTCCATCGCCTGCTCGACGCCCTGCATCGCGAAGTACTGCGCGACCGCGGTCACGAGCGCGGCGTCGGAGGCCACGAGGGCGTTGAAGGTCAGCAGCCCGAGCGAGGGGGGGCAGTCGATCAGGACCAGCTCATAGCCGGCGCGTGCGCCCTTCAGGGCGGTGCGTAGGATCAGCTCGGGGGCGGGTCGGGAGCCGAGCTTCAGCTCGGCCTCCGCGAGCGTCAGGTTGGCGGGCACGAGGTCGTGGTGGATTGCCTCGCGCAGCGAGGCTCGCCCCGCGAGCACGTCGCCGATCGTGGGCTCGATCTCGGGCGGCGCGTCGAGGTAGTCGGACAGGTTGCCCTGCGGATCGAGATCGATCGTGAGCGTCTTTACGCCCGCGAGCCGGAAGGCGTCGGCGAGTGTTCGCACGGCCGTCGTCTTGCCGGTCCCGCCCTTCTGCGAGATCACCGCGACCGTGCTCGTCCGCGACATGGCGGCGATACTACGCGCCCGTCTGCGCGTCAGCGGTCCAGGCTGTCAGCGCTTCTGAGCGGTGCGGCCCTCAGCGGGCGCTGCGATCGCCGCCGGCGCCCGGCTTGGCGGCCGTCTCGGCGGCGTGGGCGGGAACGCCGATGACGCTGAGGAAGCGCAGTCGATAGCGCCCGACGAGGATCTCATCGCCGTCCTCGAGCACCTTCCACTCGATCCGCGAGCCGTTCACGAACACTCCGTTGAGGCTGCGGTCGTCGAGCACACGCACGCCATCGGCCTGGCGCACCACCAGCGCGTGACGGCGCGAGACCGTAGGGTCGTCGAAGCGGACGTCGGCGGCGAGGCTGCGGCCGATACGGGTCCACTCGCGTGTCAGCGAGACGAGCTTCAGCTCGCCCGTGTCTTCGTAGGCCAGGTACTCGCCGGGCTCGCTGACGTGCTCGCGCGCATCCTGGAGCCACGCGGCGTCATCGATCGGCTCGTGGCGCGACAGGACCCCGCCCAGCACGCCTCGCGATCCGCGCCCGATGGTGGTGTCGCCAGGGCCTGACAGGATCGGCGCCGGCATGCCGCTGGCCGGGGCACTGGTTGCAGGGGCCTGCGCGGAGGCGAGATTTGCGGCGCTGAACAACGATGCGCGCACGAAGTCGCTGCCTCCGCAGCCCGGACAGTCGGTGAGGGCGTCAGACACGGTCAGTGTCAACAGATACCCGCAGCGTCTGCAACGAAACGATCCCGAGCCGGCGATGGTGCCCGAAGTAAGCGATTCCATCCTGATTCCCTTTCTGCTCGGCGATTCCCCATTGTGCAGCCCACCAGGAGAGCGCGTGGCCGAGCATAACAAGGCTGTCAACACGGGGACTTCGCGGGCATCTCGTCCTGTCTGAACGCAGAATTCCACTAACCAGAATATTACACGAATACCCGGAGAATGCTGGGTTTTATCGGCCTCGGAGCAGGAATCGCGCGATCGGAGGCGAAGACAGCAGTCATCGTGCCCCGGCTCGCCGACACGGACAACGACTCCGACCAGCTCGAGCGCTCGCTGCTGCGACGCGGCGTCGGAACGCTCGAGGCCGATCGCGATCGCTGCACCGACTGCGGGCGCACGCCCCTGATCGGCGAGCACGTCCACCTGTACGCCGAAGGATCGGGCATCGTGTGCGAGCTCTGCAGCACCACACGCCACGAGCTGCCCGTCGCGAGCGAGCGCGTGCGCCATTCCGAGCGCGGCCTCGCGGTTCGCCTTCGGCGCGCTGCATAGACGTACGCGTAGACTGCGATCCGCAATGCAACCCGTGACCGTCTCGGTGGTCGTCGACCGTCCGCGCGAGGAGGTGTTCGACTACCTCCAGGACATCGCCAACCACTCCGAGTTCAGCGACCACTACCTGGTCGACTGGCATCTGACGCGCATCGACTCGGTCGGGCTCGGGGCGGGAGCCAGCTTTCGCGTCAAGGCGCCAGGCTCCCGTTTCGCCTGGGCCGATGTGACGTTCGTCGAGCTCGAGCGCCCGCATCGCATCGTCGAGCTTGGACGAACGGGCAAGAACAACCGGATACGCACGATCGGCGTCTACGAGCTGACCGCCGCCGCGGGAGGCACGACGCGGGTGCAGTTCACGCTCGAGACCGAACCGGTGAAGCTCTCGGACAAGCTGCTCGAGAGCTTTGGCGCCCGCCGCTGGACGCGACGACAGAGCGCGCGCGCGATGCGCCGCCTGCGCGCGATCCTCGAGCGCGATGAGGATCGGGGACGGCGCGTGACGGTCGCCGCTGGATAGACTGCCGCGCGCATGTTGACCCGCCTGCGCAAACCCGCCCTGTCACTGGTCCTGCTGCTGGCCGCGGCGCTCCTGCTCGGAGCCTGCGGCGACTCCCACTCGCGCGTGACCACGGGCACCTACGCAGGCGAGTCGGGCCAGAACGCCCCGTATCTGAACGTCGGTCCGCTGATCTATGAGGTGCAGCTCTCGCGCGAGCTGAACCCCACGAACGTCGAAGACGCGGCCTATCTGCAGGGTTTGACGCCCGCCGAGCGCACGCTCCATCCCGGCCAGGAGTGGTTCGCGGTGTTCATCCAGGTCTACAACCACAACCCGCAGCCGTTCCCTGGCGCCACCGACGTCACGATCAGAGACACGCAGAACAACATCTACACGCCGATCGTGCCCGATGAGACGAACCTGTTCGCCTACCGCGGCGGGCTCGTCCCCGCGCACGGGCAGATCCCGACCGTGGGCACGATCGCCGCCGGCAGTCCCACCCAGGGCGCGCTGGTGCTCTACAAGATCGAGATCGGCTCGCTCGACAACAGGCCGCTGAAGCTGCACATCGTCGACCCCAACGACCGCCTGCAGATGGCTTCGGCCGAGCTCGACGTCTGACCCGGCAGAGGTCACCAGTGCGATGAGTGCAGCGCGGCTTCGATCACCTCGCGCGCGAGCGGCGCTGCGGTATCGCCGCCGGCGCCGTCTTTGACGAGCAGCACCCCGACGACGATCCGCGGGTGCAGCGCGGGGGCGAATGCGGCAAACCACGCGTCGGTGTTGCTCGGATCGCTCGCCGCCCCCTCGCAGCTGCCTTCTGAGCCATGTTCTTCGCCGCCTTCGTGGTTGCCGCCTTCTTCGCTGGCTCCCGCGCAGGAGGGGCTGCCCAGTTCCGCGGTGCCCGTCTTGCCCGCGACCGTGACCCCGGGGATCGCCGCCGAGGTCCCAGTGCCTTCGCGCACTACCCCGATCATCAGTCGCCTGACCGTGCGCGCCACCGAGGCGCTGGTGGCGGTGGCCGTCGAGTGACGCTCGCGTTCGGGCGTGAACGTCGGCTGCGGGCGATGTCCCTCGTCTGCGATCGTGGCCGCGACCGTGCCCATCTGCAGCGCGCTCGCCAGCACCTGGCCCTGGCCGATCGCCGTCGAGCCGAGATCGAGTTCGCCGTGGATCTGCGAGGCCGGCGGAAGCGTGCTCTCGACCGCTCCCGGTATTCCGGGCTGCTGGTTGAAGCCGTAGCCTTCCGCCATCGCCACCAGCCGGGGCGCGCCGAGCTTGACGCCCAGCGGCGCGAACACCGAGTTGCAGGAGACGGCGAACGCGAGCGACAGCGAGCCTCCGCATTCCTCGCCGTTGGCGTTGCTCAGCTTGACTCCGTCGAGCGTCGCGTAGGTGGCGTAGGGGTAGCTCGAGTGCGTGCTCGCGACCCCCGCCTGCAGCACCCCGCTGACCGTGACCATCTTGAACGTCGACCCGGGGGGCTGCAGGTCGTTGATGCCGATGCCCGCGACCGCGAGGATCTCACCGTCGGGGCGCATCGCGACGATCCCGCCGAGCTGGCCGCCGAGCGCGGTGACCGCCGCCTGCTGGACCGTGGGCGAGATCGTCGTGCGCACCGTCGCCGCGGGCCTCGGAGAAGCGCTCGCGAGCACACTGCTGGGCACTCCCGCCTGTTCGCTCTGCGCCAGCAGAGTTCCGCCGGGCGTTCCACGCAGACGTTCATCGAGCGCCTGCTCGATGCCGCTGACCCCGACGATCGCGTTCGCCGGGACCCCCTGCGCTTCGAGCGCCTGCCTGTCGGCGGGCGGCACCGGCCCGACGTTGCCGAGGGCCGCGCTCGCCACCGCGCCGAGCGGCGAGTCACGCTGGCCGGCTTCATCCAGGGACCCCTGCGCGAGCACCGAGCCGTCGCGTGCGAGCAGCGTCGCGCGCGCCGGGAGCATCATGTGGCGGCTCAGGCGCTGGCCCGGGAGCAGGCCCGGAAACTCGAGCGAGCGCGACCACGCGACGGTGCTGCCCGAGCTCTTGACCTTCAGCATGTACGCGAGCTCGAGCGTCCCGAACAGGCGCGTGTGAACCCGCATCGGCACCGCCAGCAGACCGCCGGGCGCAGCGCGCGGCTGGCCCTCGACCTTGACGGCGGTCGCCGTCGCGAGCCGCAGCGCGTGAGAGCAGTCATCTTCCAGTCGCTGCGATGTGGGTGACCCGCGGCCGTGGTCGATGTCGCGGTACATCGCCGTGTATTCCCCGCGCGCCCACGCCGAGGCGAAGCGCGCGGCGAGCGCGTGCGCTGCGTCGGGGCCATGGCTGGCGCCGAGGACCGCCCCGACGATGAATGCCACACCCGCGAGCGCGATCACCGGACGAGCGCGGCGCAGGCGGTAAGTGTGGCTGTTCACAGTCACGGAACGGTAGAACATGGTCCGGTGAACTCGTTTGCGCGCACCGGCGCGCGTCTGCAGGCACGGGCGCGTCCGTGACGAGCCTCGATTGGATCATCGTCGCCTTCGCCGCGCTGCTCGCGCTGTTCGGCTTTCGACGCGGGTTCATCGTCGGCGCGCTGTCATTCGGCGGGTTCGCCGCGGGGGCGTTCCTCGGCACGCGCATCGCGCCGCTGGTGCTGCCGCGTGGCTCTGCCTCGCCCTACGCGCCCGCATTCGGCCTGATCGGGGCACTGCTCGCGGGGGCGATCCTCGCGACGGGCCTCGAGGGGCTCGGCTTTCGCCTGCGCCGCACGCTCGTGATCCCCGGCCTCGGCCTGCTCGACGGCGTGCTCGGAGCGGCCCTGGGGGTGGCGCTCGGCCTCGGCATCGTCTGGATCGCCGCCGCCGTCGCCGCACAGGCGCCGGGCAACTCGAGCCTGCGTAGTGACATCCAGCACTCGGAGATCCTGCGCGAGCTGAACCACCTGCTCCCGCCCTCGGGGCCGATCCTGAACGCGCTCTCGCGCCTGGACCCGCTGCCGCAACTCGCCGGCCCCTCGCCCGACGTCGCGCCTCCGCTGCCCCGGATCGGGCGCGCCCCGGCGGTGCGCAGGGCCTCGCGCGACGTCGTGCGGGTGCTCGGCACCGCCTGTGGCCTGGCGATCGAGGGCTCGGGCTGGGTCGCCGCCGACAATGAGGTCGTGACCAACGCGCACGTGGTCGCCGGCGAGCGCGACACGACCGTCGAGCTCAGCGGCCGCCCGCCGCAGCTGGACGCGGAAGCGATCGCATTCAATCCGACCGAGGACATCGCCGTCCTGCGCGTGCCCGGCCTCGGCGGGGTCGCCCCGCTGACGCTCGTCGAGGAACCGGCGTCGGGAACCGCGGGCGCGATCCTCGGCTACCCCGAGAACGGGCCCTACGACGTGCAGCCGGGGCGCATCGGACGCACCCAGACGGTGCTCACCGACGACGCCTACGGGCGCGGTCCGGTCTCGCGCCTGCTGACGCCGCTGCGCGGGAGGGTGCGTCCCGGGAACTCCGGCGGGCCGCTGGTGAACAGCGACGGCGACGTGCTCACGACGGTGTTCGCGGGGACCGTAGGGGGCAGCCCGACGGGCGGCTACGGCGTCGCGAACGCGACCGTCGCGAAGATCCTCGCGGCTGCGCAAGGCCCCGCGGTGAGCACCGGTCCGTGCGCGACCGAATGACGGCCCGCGGTCGGCCTGTAGCGGGCGAGGCGCGGCCTAGGTGCCGGCCGGAGCGGGGCGACCGGTGGGGGCCGCGCGCTTGCGTTTCGCCGGCTGGCGCGGCGGGGTCTCCTCCTCGGCAGCACGCTTGCCGCGTGCCCGCTCACGGGCGCTGCGGGTGTTGCGGGCGCCGGCCCGAGCAGTCGCGTCGCGCTCGCTGTGCTCGCGTGAGGCGGCGTTCCACTCGTCGATCGCAGCCTGCACGGCTGCGAGCCGGTGCACCAGCGCGGAGCGCACCTCCTCGAGCTCCTCGGCGGTGAGCAGGGTCGGGCCGGGGCCGCGGCGGGTCGCGACCGGCGGCGGTGCGACGCCCGGATGGTCGGCTTCGATCTCGCTGATCGCGCGCTCGAGCGTCGCGATCTGAGAGCGCAGCGAGCGCCTGCGCGCGGCGGGCTCCTCGGCCTCGCGTTCGACTCCCCGCGCAGCCGCCGGCGGGGCGGGGATGGAGTTCGGCTCTACATACAGCGCCGCGGCCACCTCGCGCGGGTCGACGCCCGTCGCCATCGCTTCGCGTGCGGCATCGGCCGCGATCGCGCTGGCCAGCGAGGGCAGCTGGGTGCTGCGCGTGACGAACGTGCCGCTGCCCTGGTGGCTCTCCACGAGCCCCCGCTGCTCCAGGCGCTGATAGACGGCACGAACCGTATTGACGTTGAGCCCGCTCCCCTCGGCCATGTCGCGCAGCGCCGGCAGGCGCTGTCCCGGCTTGATCCGGCCATCGCCGATCCGGGCGCACAGTGCCCAGCCGAGCTGCACCCCCAGCGGGACCTCGGCGTCGCGATCGATTGTGACGTCGAAGTCGATCGTCGCGTCTATCGCAGGCCAGTCAACCACAAATCCAAGATAGCGCCAGCCGCAAAGAAGCCCAATGTGTTGGCAGATCGATACACAATGTGATGGTGAACTAGTACATTATGGGAATGCACTCGCGGCCGGCTCGAGCTCCATCAGACGGCAGCCCAGAGTCAAGCGAGAGCACCGACGCGGTCGCGACGTCTGTGAGCACCCCAGAGCTCGCAGTAAACGTCGCGACCGCGGCATTTCGTCCCGGCGGCGACGCGCTCGGCGAGATCGGGGACATGATGATCCTGACCGGGCGCACGGTCGCGCGGACGCTGCTGCCGCCCTATCCATACGGCGGCGAGTTCGTGGGCCAGTTCCTGTTCGCGCTGCGCCTGTGCTGGTTTCCGCTGCTGCTCTCGACGATCGCGATCTCCTACGGGGCGCCCGGCCTGGAGGCGGCGAACTTCCTGACGATCATCGGAGCCGTCGACCGGCTCGGCGGCTTCTTCGAGGTCGAGGCGATCCGCGAAATCGGACCGCTGATCACCGCGATCGTGCTCGCGGGCGTCGCGGGCACCGCGATCACCTCCGACCTCGGCGCGCGCAAGATCCGCGAGGAGCTCGACGCGCTGCAGGTGCTGGGCGTCGATCCGGTCAAGAACCTGGTCGTGCCGCGCTTCCTGGCGCTGATGCTCGTGACGGGCCTGTTCAACCTGTACGCGATCCTGTTCGGGCTGTTCGGCGGGATCCTCGCGGCGATGACCTACCAGCAGCCGCTGGGGCCGTTCTGGAACACGCTGTTCGCGAACGCCACCTCGACCGACCTGTGGGGCTCGGTGCTGAAGACGACGATCTTCGGAGCGATCATCGCGATCGTCTGCTGTTACAAGGGAATGACAGCCTCGGGCGGCGCCGAGGGGGTGGGACGGGCGGTCAACCAGGCGGTCGTGATCTCCTTCCTCGGGATCGGGGCCTTCAATTACGTCTTCACCCAGACGATCCTCGCCACGCACCCCGGGATCCTGGTGATCAAGTGAACGAACTCCTCGCGCTGCCGCGCCAGTGGATCGCCTCGACCGGCGAGATCGCGGGCTTCACCGGCAATGTCGTGCGCGAGGTCTGGGGGCTGCGGGTGCTGCGGTTCTTCGGCGAGGCGCTACGCCAGTCGGGGATCCTGATCGTCTCCTCGACGATCGTGATCTGGGGGCTCGTCTTCATCATCGGCCTGGGCACCTGCGGGATCCAGGGCGCCTACTTCACCGAGGCCCAGGGCGCCCCCGCGTTCGCGGGGGTGTTCGCCGCCTGGTGTGACCTGCGCGAGGCCGTGCCGCTGACGTTCGGCTACATGCTGTCCGCGAAGGTCGGCACCGGGATCGTCGCCGAGCTCGGGGCGATGCGGATCAACGAGGAGATCGATGCGCTCGAAGTGATGGGCATCGACTCGATGACCTTCCTCTGCGCCACTCGCCTGCTGGCGGCCTGGATCGTGCTGCCGTTCATGTACATCTCCGCGATCGGCGTCGCCTACATCGGCTCCTACATCGCGGTGGTCCAGCAGGTCGGCTACACCTCCGCCGGCGGCTACTTCCTGGTGTTCTGGCAGTTTCAGAACCCGCCCGACTTCCTGTTCAGCCTGATCAAGGGGATGGTGATGGCGACCGCGATCGTGCTGGTGGGCTGCTACTACGGCTACAACGCCAGTGGCGGCCCGGTCGGGGTCGGCACCGCGACCGCGAAGTCGATGGTGCTCAACCTGGTGCTGGTGAACATGATCGGGATGCTCGGCACGCAGGTGTTCTGGGGCGCCAAACCGCGAGCTCCGATCGGCGGATAGGCGCAGCCGCAGCGCCCTGCCGATGGGCGTCCGCGGTTCGCCGCCGGCGCCCCGAGGCGGAGTCGCGGCTGGCCCACCCGCTACCCTGACGCCTCATGTCCAAGACCCTGCTGATCGCGGAGAAGCCCTCGGTGGGACAGGATCTCGCGCGCGTGCTGCAGGGGCCGTTCCAGAAGAAGGAGGGCTGGCTCGAGGGACCCGAGCACGTCATCACCTGGGCGGTGGGCCATCTCGTCCAGCTCGCGGAGCCCGACGAGTACGACCCCAAGTTCAAGCGCTGGCGGATGGACGATCTGCCGATCGTGCCCGACCGCTTCAAGCTGGTCGTGCGCGACGAGCGCTCGCGCAAGCAGATGCGGGTCGTGACCGCCCAGCTGGGGCGCGATGACGTGCAGGAGGTCGTCAACGCCTGCGACGCCGGACGCGAGGGCGAGCTGATCTTCGCCTACCTGTATGAGAAGGCGAAGGCGAGCAAGCCGGTCAAGCGCCTGTGGCTGAGCTCGATGACCAACAGCGCGATCCGCGAGGCGCTCGGCACCCTGCGTCCGTCGGCTGAAATGGCGCCGCTCGAGCAGGCCGCGCGCTCGCGCTCGGAGGCGGATTGGATCGTCGGCATGAACGCGACCCGCGCGGCGACCATCAGGCTGCGCAGCTCCTTCGACGGCGCCGTCTCGCTCGGGCGCGTGCAGACTCCGACGCTGGCCATCATCGCGCGCCGCGAGGAGGAGATCAGAGAGTTCAAACCCGAGCCCTACTGGCTCGTGGACGCGCGCTTTCAAGCGGACCCCGAGCGGATCTACGAGGGTCGCTATCACGCCGGCTCAAAGCCCAGGATCGCCAGCGAGGAGCTCGCGAGCGAGATCGTGCGCGCCTGCGAGGGCAAGACCGCGACGATCACAAAGCTCGAGCGCAAAGAGCAGCGTGAGCGCTCCCCGCTGCTGTATGACCTGACATCGCTGCAGCGCGAGGCCAACACCCGCTACGGGTTCTCCGCCAAACGCACGCTCGCGGCCGCGCAGCGCTGCTACGAGGAGCACAAGGCGCTCACCTATCCGCGCACGAGCTCGAGGTTCCTGACCAAAGACATGATCCCCGAGATCAAGCCGACCGCCGAGCTCGTCAGCGCGCGAGCCGAGTACGCGAAGGCTGCGCAGTATGTCGTCGGCCTCGACCTGCTGCCGCTCGGGCGCGTGGTCAACGACGCCAAGGTCACCGACCACCACGCGATCATCCCGACCCGCTCAGAGCACGACCTCGAGCGGATGGGCTCTGATGACAAACGCATCTACGACCTCGTCGCGCGCCGCTTCCTGGCGGTCTTCCACCCCGAGGCCGTGTTCGAGAACACGCGCGTCGAGACCACAGTGCCCCTCGAGGGCGGCGGCGACGGGCACGTGTTTCGCACGCGCGGGCGGCTGCTGCTCGTGCCCGGGTGGCGCGGCGTCTACGATCAGCCCAGCTCCACCAGCGCGGCCGCCAAGGCCAGCCTCGACGGCAAGGGCGCCAACGGCAAGGGCGCCGAGGCCAAGGGCGCTGAGGCCAAGGCGGGCGCCGAGGGCAAGGGCGAGGACGACGAGGGCGCAGACCAGCAGCTGCCGAAGCTCGAGCAGGACGAGCAGGTGCAGACGCTCGAGGTCGCGAGCGCGCGCAAGGAAACGAAACCGCCTCGCCGCTACAGCGACGCTTCGCTGCTCGGGGCGATGGAGACCGCGGGCAAGCTCGTCGACGACGAGGAGCTGCGCGAGGCGATGAAGGACTCCGGCATCGGCACCCCGGCGACGCGCGCGGCGATCATCGAGCGGCTGATCCAGGTCGGCTACATCGAGCGCGACGGGCGCTCGCTGGTGGCGACCGAGAAGGGCTGCAGCGTGATCAGGCTGCTGAACGCCCACCCACTGACCTCGCCCGGGCTCACCGGCGACTGGGAGAGCCGCCTCGGCAAGATCGAGCGCGGCGAGGACTCGCGCGAGAAGTTCATGGGCGACATCGCGGGATTCGCGCAGGACACCGTCAACGAGCTCGACGAGAAGCTCAAAGACGTCCGGATCCCGCGGGCCCGGCTCGGCCCCTGCCCGATCTGCGGGCACGAGATCGTCGAGAACCGCAAGGGCTACTCGTGCTGGGCGCGCGACGATCCAGGCTGCGGATTCGTGATCTGGAAGGCGAAAGCCGGCAAGCAGCTGCCGGTCGCGGTCGCCAAGGAGCTGATCAAGACCGGCTACACCGCGCAGGCCGTGACCGGCTTTCGGGGGCGCAGCGGGCGCAGCTTCAGGGCCCACCTCGCGCTCAGCCAGACCGACGAGGGCAAATGGCGCGTCGAGTTCGACGAGCAGTGGGCGCGTGAGGGCGTCAAGCCGCCGGAGGCCGAGGCCGAGTCCCAGCAAGGCGCGCAAACCGCGGCGACGGGGCGCAGGGCGGAGGCCCGTACTGCCGCCTAGCGGCGGCCCGACCGGCGCCGGCGAGGACCTCGCCGACCGCGAGGCGCTGCTCGCGGACCTGCGCAGCCGCACCTGGTCAGCGTCCTCGCTCGAGCTGTGGATGGCGTGCCCCGCGCGCTGGTTCGTCGAGCGCGCGCTCCGGCCCGGGCGGGTCGAGCCCGACCCCGAGCCGTTGGTGCGCGGCGGGCTCGCCCACGCTGCGCTGCGCGAGACCCTCGAGGGCCTGCGTGCGCGCACGGGCTCGGCGCGGATCGCGCCGCAGCATCTCGAGCTGGCGCTCGCGCTGCTGGGCGAAGCGCTCGAGCGGGGTGAGCGCGACTTCCCGCTGTCGGCGCAGCCTGAGCGCGTCCCGGGCTCCCGACGCCGGCTGCGGGCGGATCTCGAGCGCTACCTGCGCCACGCCGCGCAGCAGTCCAGCCCGCTCGAGCCCACCCATCTCGAGCTGGGGTTCGGCTTCGCCGAGGAATCCGAGGGCCTGCCGGCGCTCGAGCTGACGCCCGGGGTGCATCTGCGCGGGCGCATCGATCGCATCGACATCGCCCCCGACGGAGCGGCGGTGGTCTACGACTACAAGGGCGCCTACGTCACTCCCGCGGCGCGCTGGCTCGGAGATCGCAAGGTCCAGCTCGCCCTGTACATGCGCGCGGCACAGGAGCTGCTCGGGCTGCGGGTCATCGGCGGCTTCTACCAGCCGCTCGCGGGTCCGGACCTGCGCGCGCGGGGGGTTCTCGAGCGCGAGGCGGGGCTCGAGCTCGGCTGCGTCGAGACGGACCTGCTCGAGCGGGCTGAGCTCGATCAGCTGCTCGCGCAGTCGGTCGCGCTCGCGCAGCGGGCCGTCGAGCAGGCGCTCCGCGCTGAGATCGAGGCGCGCCCCTCGCGCTGCACGCCGGCGGGACGATGCGAGTACCCCGCGATCTGCCGGCACGGGCGGTGATCGGCCCGGTGTCCGAGGAGCTGCAGCTGCGACTGGACCTGCAGACGCCTCCCGACCCGCGGCCAGGCTCCGAGACACCGTCCGATCAGGGGACCGGCCCCCAGACGCCCCCCGATCCGCGGCCAGGCCTCCAGACGCCTCCCGAGTCGCGGCCGGGCCCCCAGCCGGCGTCCGATCCGGGGCCAGCCTCCCAGACGCCCCCCGATCCGCGGCTGGGCCTCCAGCCGGCGCGTGGCCGGACCCACACGGCCGAGCAGCTGGAGGCCGTAGCGCGCCGGCGCGAGCCGCTCTCGCTCGCGGCTGGAGCGGGAAGCGGCAAGACCTCGGTGCTGGTCGAGCGCTTCGCGCGCGCAGTGTTCGAGGACGGCGTTGCGCCCGAGCGAATACTCGCGATCACCTTCACCGAGCGCGCCGCTGCGGAGCTGCGCGAGCGCGTGCGCGCACGGCTCGCGCAGCTCGGCTCGATCGAGGCTGCCGGAGCAGCGGCGGCGCACGCCGAGGTGGGCACGTTCCACGGCTTCTGCGCGCGACTGCTGCGGGCGCACGAACGCGAGGCGGGCTTGGGGCTGGCGGGCGAGCCGTTTCAGATCCTCGACGAGGCGCTCTGCGCGCGGCTGCGCAGGAGCGCGTTCGCTCAGGCGCTCGGACAGTTCCTGCAGGGAGAACGGGCCGATCCCATCGATTTGATCGCTGCATCGGGTGCCGACCGGGCACGCACGACTGTGCTCGCGGCCTACGCGGAGCTGCGCAGCCGCGGGCAGCGCAGGCCGCGCCTGCCCGAAGTGAGGTCCGAGGCCAGCGCCGAGGGGGCGGCCGAGCGCACCGAGGAGCAGGGCGCGGCGGCTGCGCTGCTGTGGGGCGAGCTGCTGGAGCGCTTCGGAGAGCGCTACGAGGAGGCCAAGCGCGAGCGCGGGGGAGTCGACTTCGACGACCTCGAGCTGCTGGCGGGGGAGCTGCTGGCGCGCGAGCCGGCGGTGCGCAGCGCCTGGTCTGAGCGCTTCGAGCTGCTGATGATCGATGAGCTGCAGGACGTCAACCCGCGCCAGCTGGCGCTGCTGAAGGCGCTCGAGCGCGAGAACCTGTTCACGGTCGGCGACCGCTGGCAGGCGATCTACGGCTTCCGCCACGCCGACGTCAGCCTGTTCGAGGGGCGCGAGCGAGAGCTCGCGGCGCGCGGAGCGAGCCTGCGGCTGACGCGCAACTTCCGCGGGCGCCCGGACCTGCTGGCGGCGACCAACGCGGTCTTCGGGAGTCGATTCGGTGAGTCCTTCGCTCCGCTGGTGGCGGCGCGCGAGCCCGTCGCGCGGACGCGCGAGGCCCCCGCGCTCGAGCTGCTGCTCTGCGACCGCTGCGGATGGGAGCCGGCGCAGCGCGCGGGCGGCGGAGCGGTCGCGTGGATCGATCCCGGCGCGCGTGCGCCGGCATGGCGCCAGGCCGAGGCGCACGCGCTCGCGCGGCGCATCGGCGAGCTGGTCGAGCGCGGCGACGCTGCGCCCGGCGAGATCGTCGTGCTGCTGCGGGGCACGGGGGACATCGATTGCTACGAGCAGGCGCTGCGCGCACGCGGCCTCGACACGCTCGCCAGCGCGGGCGCGTTCTGGGAGCGCCAGGAGGTGTGTGACCTGCTGGCCTACCTGCGCGCGCTCGCCGATCCGCTCGACGAGGTGGCGCTGTACGGGGTGCTGGCGTCGCCGTTCGCGGATCTCTCGAGCGCCGGGCTCTCGCGGATCTCGCGGAGCGCGCTGGCGGGCGGTCAGAGCGCCTGGCAGACGGCCTGCGAGCTGGCGCGCGGCGATCGCCGCGCGCCGGCCGCCGACAGCGCGCTCGGGCGGCTCGCGGCGATCTGCTCCTGGCTCTCGCGAGAGCGCGAGCTCGCGCCGGAGCTCGCGCTCTCGACGCTGATCGGTCGCGCGCTCGAGCAGAGCGGCTACGGGCAGCGGCTGAGCGCGCTCCCCGATGGCGAGCGGCGGCTGGCGAACGTCGCCAAGCTGGCGGAGCTCGCGGCGCTGTGGGAGCGGACCGAGGGGCGCGATCTCGGCGGCTTTCTGGCTGAGGCGGCGTTCCAGCAGCGCTCGGGCGCCGGCTTCTGGGCGGGCGCCGAAGCGATCGCCGAGCCCGACGCGCCGGCGCCCTCGCGCGCGGCTGATGTGGTGCGGCTGATGAGCGTCCATGCCGCCAAGGGTCTCGAGTTCGACGTCGTCTGCCTGGCGGACCTCGGTCGCGCTCCGAGCATGGGCGTTCCCGATCTGCTGATCGAGGGTCAACGACTGGGATTGCGGCTCGTGGACCTCGAGGACGGGCAGGCGCGGGTCGCCCTGGACTACGCAGAGCTCGCGCGCGAGCGGCGCGAGGCCCAGGCCCTGGAGGAGCAGCGGATCGTCTACGTCGCGCTCACCCGCGCGCGCGAGCGCCTGATCCTGAGCGGGGCGACGGACTTCGCGAGCTGGCCGCGCGATCGTCCCGGCGGTGCGCCGATCGTCTGGCTCGCGCCGGCGCTCGCGCCCGAGATCCCGACGCTCTGCCGCGCCTCGCTGGGCGGCTCGCCGCCGCCCGGCGGCGAGGTACTGGTGCGCTTGCAGATGCTCGCGGTGGGCGACACGGGCGTAGAGCTCGCCTGCACTCTCACGAGCGCTCGTGCAGGATCGCTCGCAATGCCTTCGCCCACGGCTTGACAGCGCCGGGCGCTGCCCGGACACTTCT
This sequence comes from uncultured Solirubrobacterales bacterium, assembly GCA_963706765.1. Classification (GTDB taxonomy): domain Bacteria; phylum Actinomycetota; class Thermoleophilia; order Solirubrobacterales; family Solirubrobacteraceae; genus Palsa-744. The sequence goes on from OY970168.1 coordinate 2,805,611, forward strand.
TGCAATGGCCCGCTCGATGTGGAAAGGCGCGCTCAGCTTCGGGCTGGTGAGCGTGCCGGTGAAGCTCTATGGAGCGATCACCAGCAAGACCGTGCGCTTTCACCAGCTGCACAGCGCCGATCACGGACGCGTCAAGCAGAAGCGCGTGTGCTCTCTCGACGGCGAGGAGGTGCCCTACGAGGAGGTCGTCAAGGGCTATGAGATCGCCCCCGAGCGCTACGTCGTGGTGGAAGACTCCGAGCTCGCGACGCTCGCGCCGGAGGCCACCCACACGATCGAGATCGAGGACTTTGTCGAGATGCAGGAGATCGACTCGATCTACCTCGACCAGCCCTATTACATCGTCCCCGACCGTGGCGGCGAGCGGCCGTACGGCCTGCTGCTGCAGGCGATGCGCGACACCGGCAAGGTCGCGATAGCGCGCGTCGTGCTGCGCTCGCGCGAACGGCTGGTCGCGGTGCACCCGCACGGGGAGCTGCTGCTGATGACGACCATGAACTACGCCGACGAGGTGAACCCGACGAGCGAGCTCGACGAGCTCGGGGGTGAGCAGGCGAAGGTGGCCGGGCGCGAGCTCGACGTCGCCAAGAGCCTGATCGAGTCGCTGGCGGCGCCGTTTGAGATCGACCGCTACCGCGACACCTACCGCGACGCCGTGCTCGAGCTCGTCGAGCGCAAGGCGCGCGGCGAGCAGATCGTCGCCGAGCCGGTGCCCGCGGGGGGCGAGCTGCAGGCGCCCGACCTGATGAGCGCGCTGCAGGCGAGCCTCGAGCGGGCACGCGAGCGCAGCGGCGCCGAGGAGCAGGCGCCAAGCAAGGCCAAACCCCGTCGCAAAGCATCTTCGAAAGCCGCCGGCAAAGGGGGCGCGAAGGCCTCCGGGCGCAAACCCGCGGGCTCCAAGAGTCGCTAGATCCCTGCTCGCGCGGGCCTTTTCGGCGGCTGCGCACTGATACCCTTTTAGGCTCGAACCTCAGGTGCCCGCCTGTGCCCGCGCGGCGTCAGCCCTCGCGGGGATCGCGCCGCCCAAGGGAGCACTTCCATGACTTCGCCAACCATGCAGCCGCCCAAGGCCGTCGGACTCTACGACCCCCGTTTCGAGCACGATGCGTGCGGCGTGGGGATGGTGGCGCGGCTGGACAACGTGGCCACGCACGAGGTCGTCGAGCGGGGCGTGCAGGCGCTGAAGAACCTCGAGCACCGCGGCGCCTCGGGCGCCGACCCGTGCACCGGCGACGGCGCGGGGATCCTGATGCAGATGCCCGATCAGCTGCTGCGCGATCTCGCCGGCGTCGAGCTGCCGCGGGCGGGCGCATATGGCGTGCTGATGTGCTTCATGCCCAACGGCTCCCAGGATCGCGCGCGGGTGGAGGCGCTGCTCGAGCGGACCGTGGAGCAGGAGGGCCAGCGGCTGCTCGGCTGGCGCGACGTGCCGGTGCGCCCCGAGCACACCGGCGAGGTCGCGGGCCGCTGCCGCCCGACGATCCGCCAGCTATTCATCGGCGCGGGCCCCGGGCACGAGGAGGACCAGGACGCGTTCGAGCGCAAGCTCTACGTGATCCGGCGGATCTGCGACCTGAACCCGGAAGGCAGGGGGCTGTACGTCGCCTCGAGCTCCTCGCGGACGCTCAACTACAAGGGCATGCTCACCAGCTGGCAGCTGGCCGACTTCTATCCGGACCTGCAGGACGAGCGCTGCAAGAGCGCGCTCGCGCTCGTGCACTCGCGCTTCTCGACCAACACCTTCCCGAGCTGGGAGCTCGCGCATCCCTACCGGGCGATCTGCCACAACGGCGAGATCAACACGCTGATGGGCAACATCAACTGGATGCGTGCGCGCGAGAGCGAGCTGCGCAGCGAGCTGTTCGGCGATGACCTGCAGAAGATCCTGCCGGTGGTGACGCCTGGCAACTCCGACTCGGCGACGTTCGACAACGTGATCGAGCTGCTGATGCTCGCCGGGCGCTCGCCCGCGCACGCGGCGATGATGATGATCCCCGAGGCATACCGCAACCGCGAGGACCTGCCCCCCGACCTCGAGGGCTTCTACGCGTTTCACTCCTGCCTGATGGAGCCCTGGGACGGGCCCGCCTCGGTCGCGTTCACCGACGGGCGCGTCGTCGGCGCGACGCTCGACCGCAATGGGCTGCGCCCGGGACGCTGGGTCGAGACCGCCGACGGACACGTCGTGCTGGGCTCTGAGACGGGCATCATCGATGTCGCTCCCGGTGAGGTGAAGCGCCTCGGGCGCCTGCAGCCCGGAAAGCTGTTCCTGGTTGACCTCGAGCGCGGGCGCATCGTCGAGGACGGCGAGGTCAAGCGCGAGGTCGCCACGCGCCGTCCCTATCGCGAGTGGTACGAGCGCAACTCGGTGCGCTTCGGCGAGCTCGAGCCCTCCGAACAGGTGACGATCTCCGAAGAGCCGCTGCACCGCCGCCAGCGCGCGTTCGGGTACAGCCAGGAGGACCTGCGCGTGCTGCTGACGCCGATGGCGCGCGATGGCCAGGAGCCGGTCGGGTCGATGGGCAACGACATCTCGCTCGCGGTCCTCTCCGATCAGGCGCCGCCGCTGTTCTCCTACTTCAAGCAGCTGTTCGCCCAGGTCACGAACCCGCCGATCGACCCGATCCGCGAGGAGATCGTGATGAGCCTCGAGACGACGCTCGGCAGCGAGCGAAACCTGTTCGAAGAGACCCCCGAGCACGCCCACAAGCTGGTGCTGGACCGACCGATCCTGCTCAACCGCGAGCTCGAGACGCTCAGGCACGTCTCCCACGAACTGTTCTCGGCTACCACGATCGACATCACCTGGCCGGTCGCCGAGGGCCCTGAGGGCATGCAGCGGGCGCTCGAGAACGTCTGCGCGCGGGCGCACAAGGCGGTCGGCGAAGGGATCAACATCATCGTGCTCTCAGACCGGCTGATCGGCCCACGCCGCGCGGCGATCCCCTCGTTGCTGGCGGTGGCGTCGGTCCATCACCATCTCGTGCGCGAGGGCACTCGGCTGCGCATGGGGATCGTGCTCGAGTCCGGCGAGCCGCGCGAGGTGCACCACTTCGCGACTCTGATCGGCTACGGGGTCAGCGCGATCAACCCCTACCTGATGCTCGAGACCCTCGATGAGCTGGTGCTGAGCGGTCGCCTGACGCCGGCGCCCACGGGCGAGAGCAAGCCGCTGACCCCCGAGGAAGCCGCGCAGAATACGATCAAAGCGATCGGCAAAGGGCTGCTGAAGACGATCTCGAAGATGGGTATCTCGACGATCCAGTCCTATCGCGGCGCGCAGATCTTCGAGGCCGTGGGCCTCGAGCGCGAGCTCGTGGACCAGCACTTCAGCGGCACCGCCTCGCGGATCGGCGGCGTCGGCATGGAGGTGCTCGCCCAGGAGGCCCTAGAGCGCCACGCCCGCGCCTACCCCGCGCCGCGCGATGCGCTGCTGCCGGTGGGCGGCATCTACGCCTGGCGGCGCGACGGCGAGCATCACATGTGGAACCCTGAGACGATCGCGCTCGTGCAGCAGGCGGTGCGCGCGGCCAACGGCGACGTGCGGGCGGCGCTCGGCGGCGACGAGCAGGCGCACGCGGCGGTGCGCGGCAGCGAGGCCTACGAGCGCTACCGCGAGTACGCGCGCACGATCAACGAGGACGCGGCGCGCAAGGCGACGTTGCGCGGGCTGCTCGACTTCGCGCGCGAGGGGCGCGAGCCGATCCCGCTCGAGCAGGTCGAGCCCGCGGCGGAGATCGTGCGGCGCTTCTGCACCGGCGCGATGAGCCTCGGCTCGATCTCGCGCGAGGCGCACGAGACGCTCGCGATCGCGATGAACCGGCTCGGCGGGCGCTCGAACACCGGCGAGGGCGGCGAGGACCCGACGCGCTTTCAGCCCGACCCCAACGGCGATCGCCGCCGCTCGGCGATCAAGCAGGTCGCGTCGGGGCGCTTCGGCGTGACGATCCACTACCTCGTCAACTCCGATGAGCTGCAGATCAAGATGGCGCAGGGCGCCAAGCCGGGTGAGGGCGGCCAGCTGCCCGGGCACAAGGTCGACGAGTACATCGGCTCGATCCGCCACACCACCCCCGGCGTCGGCCTGATCTCGCCGCCGCCGCACCACGACATCTACTCGATCGAGGATCTCGAAGCAGCTGATCTATGACCTGCGCTGCTCGAATCCGTCCGCGCAGGTGTCGGTCAAGCTCGTCGCCGAGGTCGGCGTCGGCACCGTCGCCGCGGGCGTCTCGAAGGCCAACGCCGACCGCGTCCTGATCTCGGGCCACGACGGCGGCACCGGCGCCTCGCCGCTGTCCTCGATCCAGTCGGCGGGCGTGCCCTGGGAGATCGGGCTGGCCGAGACCCAGCAGACGCTGCTGCTCAACGACCTGCGCTCGCGGATCGTGGTGCAGACCGACGGCCAGCTGAAGACCGGCCGCGACGTGGTCGTGGCCTCGATGCTGGGCGCCGATGAGATGGGCTTCTCGACCGCGCCGCTGATCGCGACCGGCTGCATCATGATGCGCGCCTGCCACCTGAACACCTGCCCGGTCGGCATCGCGACCCAGGACCCCGAGCTGCGCAAGCGCTTCAAGGGCACGCCCGAGCACGTGGTGAACTTCTTCTTCTTCGTCGCCGAGGAGGTGCGCGAGATACTCGCCTCGCTCGGGCTGCGCTCACTCGATGAGGCGACCGGGCGCGTCGATCTGCTCGCGGCGGAGCGCGCGATCGAGCACTGGAAGGCCCAGGGCGTCGATCTGACGCACATCCTGACCCACATAGAGCTCGCCGCCGAGGACGGGCCTCGCCGGCGCGTGCAGCCGCCGCCGGCGGTGCTCGAGGACGCTCTCGACTGGGAGCTGGTGGAGCGTTCGCGTGCCGCGCTCGAGCGCGGCGAGCGCGTCGAGCTCGAGGTTCCGATCCGCAACGTCAATCGCTGCGTGGGCGGGATCCTGTCGAGTCACATCGCCCGCGAGCGCGGCGTCGACGGACTGCCGGAGGGAACGATCGAGGTCTCCTTCGAAGGCTCCGCGGGCCAGAGCTTCGGCGGCTGGCTCGCGCCCGGGGTGACCTTCACGCTGTGGGGCGACGCCAACGACTACACCGGCAAGGGGCTCTCCGGGGGCGTGCTCGCGGTGCGCCCGCGTGAAGGCATGGCCCCCGAGTTCAAGGCCGAGGAGAACGTGATCGTCGGCAACACGCTGCTCTACGGGGCGACCCGCGGCCGGGCCTTCTTCAGGGGACTCGCCGGCGAGCGCTTCGCCGTGCGCAACTCGGGCGCCAGCGCGGTCGTCGAGGGCGTCGGAGATCACTGCTGCGAGTACATGACCGGCGGGCGCGTCGTCGTGCTCGGCCCGACGGGCCGTAACTTCGCCGCCGGCATGAGCGGCGGCGTGGCGTATGTGCTCGACGAGCAGGGGACCTTCGCCGAGCGCTGCAACATGGGCATGATCGGCTTCGAAGCGCTCAGCGAGGCCGACGCGGCCGAGCTCAAGGAGCTGATCGTCGAGCACCAGCAGCGCACCGGCTCGCCGGTGGCGCGACGCGTGCTCGCCGACTGGCAACGGCTGCTGGCGAGCAACGCCTTCATCAAGGTGATGCCGCACGACTACAAGCGCGTTCTGCGCGAACGGGCCGAGGCGCAGGCGGCGTCCGCGTCGCCGGACACCTCCTCGGCGGTACTTGCCTGATGGGCAAGCTGGGGGGGTTTCTGCAGATCGAGCGCCGCGGCATCCCCTACCGGGATGCCTCCGAGCGCGCTCAGGACTACCGCGAGTTCTTGGTCACCCGCCCGGTCCCGGAGCTGCGCGACCAGGGCGCCCGCTGCATGGACTGCGGCGTTCCCTTCTGCCACAACGGCTGCCCATTGGGCAATCTGATCCCGGACTGGAACGACCTCGTCTACCGCGATCGCTTCGCCGACGCGATCGTGCAGCTGCACGCGACCAACAACTTCCCCGAGCTGACCGGGCGCCTGTGCCCCGCTCCGTGCGAGGCCGCATGCGTGCTCGAGATCCGCGAGGGCGACGCGGTCACGATCAAACAGATCGAGCTCGCGATCATCGACCGTGCCTGGGATGAGGGCTGGGTCGTGGCCCAGCCGCCCAGGCACGAGACCGGCCAGGCGGTCGCGGTCGTCGGCTCCGGCCCCGCCGGGATGGCGGCGGCCCAGCAGCTGCGCCGCGCCGGGCACAGCGTGGTGCTGTTCGAGCGCGACGAGGCCGCGGGGGGCCTCGCTCGCTTCGGCGTCCCCGACTTCAAGATCGAAAAGCGGATCGTCGAGCGCCGCGTGCAGCAGCTCGTCGACGAGGGGGTCGAGCTGCGCTGCGGCGTGCAGGTGGGTGGCGCTGCGACCGGCGCCGGCGGGCCGCGGGTGATCGGGGTCGATGAGCTGCGCGGCTCCTTCGATGCGATCGTGCTGGCGACGGGATCGCGGGTGCCGCGCGACCTGGCCGTGCCCGGGCGCGAGCTTCAGGGCGTCTGCTTTGCGATGGACTACCTGTATGTCCGAAACCGCTGGGCAGCCCGCGAGCTAGGCCCCGAGCCGACCGTCGCACAGCCCGGGCGCGAACCGGACATCAGCGCGGCCGATCGCGACGTGGTCGTGATCGGCGGCGGCGACACCGGCGCGGACTGCGTCGGAAACGCGCTGCGCGAGGGCGCGCGCTCGATCGTTCAGCTCGAGCTGCTGCCCGAGCCGCCGGCCAAGCGTCCGGACGACCGCACGCCGTGGCCCGAGTGGCCGCTGAAGTACCGGATGAGCTATGCGATGGAGGAGGCGCTCGAGGTCGGGGTCGGCGAGCAGGACTACTCGATCACGACCACCCACTTCTCCGCCGGCTCTGACGGTCGCGTCCGCGCGCTGCACGTCGCGCAGGCCGATCAGGCGCCGCCGTTCGGTCCTGTAGCTGGCACCGAGCGTGAGCTGCCGGCGCAGCTCGTGCTGCTCGCGATGGGCTTCTTGCATCCCGAGCAGGAGCTGCTCGAGCAGCTCGGCGTGGAGCGCGACCCGCGCGGCAACGTCAAGGCGATCGCGCCCTACACGACCTCGATCGAGGGCGTGTTCGCGGCCGGCGACGCGCGGCGCGGGCAGTCGTTGATCGTGTGGGCGATCAACGAGGGTCGTCAGTGCGCGCGCATGGTCGACCGCTACCTCGCCGGCAAGCGCAACGGCTCAGCCGCCGAGCTCGCCGAGCGCGATCAGGGGATCTCCGGCCACGCCGACGCCGACGAAGGCCCCGAGGGGCCGCCGCAGCATGCAACCCCCGGTGTCACGCGCGAATAGCGCCGGTACGCTGAAGCAGCGTGCCCACCTTCTGCCGGCATAACCGCTTCCTCGAGCGCTGCCCGATCTGCAGCAAGACCTTGGCCGAGCATGCCGGGACGACAGCGGGCGCGTCGGGCAGCTCGCGCACAGGCTCGGGCGCGGGGACTCGCGGTGGCGCCAGCCGCAGGCGCGTGGGCGCGCGCAGCGAGCATGTACGGGTGCATCGCGAGGCGCGGGCCAAGGACGACGGCTATCGCACCGCGTTGGCCCCCGGGCTGCGGGCCAGCAGCGACGCCGAGCTGCTGGCGGGGGAGGTGGCGTTCGCGTGCGCGCGCCTGCAGGAGCTGGCGCAGCGGCCGCCGGACGTGCTCGCACAGGCGCAGGAGCTGGCCCGCGCAGGCTCGCTCGAGCAGGCCACCTGGATCTGCTTCCTGACCGTCTATCTCTCGCCGCTGCAGGACGACGATCCGTTCGCGGGAATCCGCCAGGCGCTCGCGCAGGGGGAGCTTCCGTCGCTCGAGGGGATCGAGCTGGGTCCGCGCACCTCACACGATCCAAAGCGCGGCAACGCGACCTTGATCGCCTACCGCCAGTGGGTGCAGCGGGCCCAGAACGGGGGTGGGGGGGCTTCGAGCGCGTTCGTGGGCGAGCCATCGTGGAGCCCGGAGCGGCGCTTCGCGAGGCTGTTCGAACGGCTGGCGCTGCCTGGCTTCGCACGCATGGGTCGCTATGAGCTGCTGGTCACGCTCGGGCACCTCGGGCTGTATGAGCTGCGCGCCGACTCTCTGCATCTTGGCGCCGGCGGCCCAGCCGGGGCGGGCGAGGACCCCACCACGGCTGCAGCGAAGCGGATCTTCGGCATCGCCGAGGCGATCCATCTGCAGCGGCGCTCGCTCGCGTTCGCGCAGGCGCTCGGGGTGCCGATCGACGTGCTCGATCTCGCGTTTGCCAACTGGGGCGCCCCCCAGCGGGCCACGCTCGGCTTTCCAGAGGAGCTCAGCGACGAGCTCCTCGCGGAGCGCGCCCGAGGTGTGCTTGGGCTCTGAAGATCCGTCCTCCCCGGCGCCTACAGTCTGCGCAATGCCACTCTGCTTCATCGAGCCACAGGATGCGATTCGCGTGATCGCCGAGTCGGTAGGTCGGGAGGCGCGGCGACAGCTGGTGGGCGAGGTCGTGCGCGCGTGGGTGGATGACATCCCCGAGCAGGAGCTCTCGGTCCACTACGCCAAGGCCGTCGCCGGCCTCGACGACGACGATCTGCACCTGCTGGCCGCATGGCATGCCTCGCTCGAGGTCGGGCATCCGGTCCCGAACACCGACTTCCTCGTGGGCGTCTTTCCAAGTCTCGGCGACAACCGCCGCGAGGCGCTTAAGATCGCGGCCGGCTTCCGGGGCGAGGAAGCGTTCCAGGCAGGAGTCTCCGAGGAGCAGGCGCTCGACACCGTGCTCCCCTGCCTCTCGCGTGAGCGTGCGATCGAGCTGGCACACGAGTGCATCCAGCTGTATGCCTGGGATCGCCTCGGCTGCGAGAACTGAGCCAGCCGAGCAGGCCACGCGCTAGCGCGCCTCGCCCGAACCCCGCCCCTCACCGCTGGCGCGCCTCGGATTCGACGCCTCGGGTCTCGGCGGGCCTTGTCCCGCATTTCGCACCACCGAGTTGACTCTTGCGTCGATTTGGGTACTGATGGTGCTTATTGGCAAGTTTTGTTCGATGATCTGTAGACTTGACTGCCGTTACGGCAGCAGCAACGACGCTCGGTTCGGGGGCTTGACCAGGCAATTCAGGGACGATCGCGCGGTGGCCTTGTGACGCTCAATCAAGCTCCGGCGGATCGGCCGGGTCGAATCACTCCCGTGGCGGTGACGCTGGCGCTGGTCGGCGGGCACCGTCTCCTGCGCGACGCGGTCGCCAAGCTCCTGGCGGAGCGCGAGGGGTTGCGAGTGCTTGGAAGCTACGCCGGCGCCGATCAGTTCCTCGCCGAGGGCTTGCAGCGGGAACCGGCCGTGTTGCTGCTCGACTGCGAGGGCGGCGACTGGGCGGGTCGCCAGGGCATGGTCGCGGCGCTGAGCCCGTCGCAGGGGGGGTCGCGGGTGGCGATGCTCTGCGCGAAGGTGGGCGCGGAGCTCGTGCGCTGCGCGGTGGAGCATTCGGTTGATGGAATCATCCTGAAGAGCTACTCGACGCGTGACGTCCATGCCGCCATCAACTATGTGGCCAGCGGTCACAGCGTGATGCCGGTGGGATGGCAGGGAGCCTTCGCCAGCAAGGCGAGGGCTCCGCTGGGCCTGCGTCCACGCCACAGTCAGATACTTGCGCTGATCGCCGAGGGTTGCGGCAACGACGAGATCGCGCAGCGGCTCGAATTGAGCCCCAACACGGTCAAGTTTCACGTGCGCGCCCTGTATGCGCGTCTCGGGGTGCGCAACCGTGTCGAGGCGGCGAACTGGTACGCCCAGACACTCAGTGCCAGTGCCCGGTCCTGAGCGAACGCTCGCGATCGTGGGTACGGCGGGAACTCTCACCGCCGACGCGCTCGCGTGGGTCCTCGACCGCTCCGGCAACACCGTGGTGGGCGCCTACCCCGATGCATCCGGCCTCGAGCTCGCGCTGAGCGCGCAGAGCGCCGAGGCTCGCGCCCCTCGTGCGGTGATAGTCGACGGGGACTCGCCAGAGGACGGGCTCGCTGCTGCGGAGCGGATTCGCAGCTCCCATCCCGAGCTGAAGATCATCCTGCTGTGCGAGCTGCTCTCCTCGGCGGTCGTGAGGTGCGCGATGCGCACGCGCACGGAGGGAGTTGTGCTGAAGTCAGACGGCATCGACGAGCTGGCGCTCGCGGTCCGCAACGTGCTCGAGGGTCGCTCGGTCATGCCAGCCGGCTGGCACGCTCGCTCGCTCGACGCGGAGATGGATGCCCGGCTGGCGACGCTCAGCGAGCGCGAGCGCGAAGTGCTCGAGCTCGCCGCCTCGGGCCTCAGCAACAAGGAGATCGCCGAGCGGCTCGTGATCTCGCTGAACACAGTCAAGTTCCACCTGCGCACGATCTACACCCGGCTCGGCGTGCGCAACCGCGTGCAGGCGGCCCAGGCGCTCGGGCAGGGTCCGCCGACGCACCGCTGAGCGCGGGGATCGGCCTCCTCCGCGGCCGAGGTCCGCGAGCTGCTGATTGGCTCGCCGGGTCGGTCGCGCTGATTGGGTCGCGCTGACGGCGGCCTCCCGGCGACGGCCTACCCATCGGGGCAGGGCAAGACTACCCGGGTTCGCCTTGCCGGCAGAGATTCCGGCTAATAGGATCCGTCCAACTCTCGAGCAGTTATGGACAACGACTCACCTGAGAGTCGGCGCTTGAGAACGTTTTCTTCACAAACACCTCACACAAATACCTCAAGGAGGCCTGGCAGGAAAATGCGACTCTTCAAAGCTGGCTGCGCAGCCGTGGCGCGCAGCCGATCAATGCTGGGAGCTGGGCGGCGGACATCGCGTGCGATCGTGATCGCGCCGGCGTCGATCCTACTCATGTTCCTTGCAGTCAACACCGCAGGCGCAGCGACACCGCCCTTCAAGCAATGCCCCGGAATCGGCGCCGATACGAGCTGCGGGACGCTCGTCGTCGTCAACCCCGACGGATCGCTGTCGGCGTTCAACGACCCCACCCAGGGTCCCTACGACGGCTCCGACGACACTCTCGTGGGCGTGGAAAACGACTCGAGCTCGAAGGTGAGCAGCATCAAGATCTCGGGCAGCTTCATCTTCGCCTTCGACGGCGACGGGATTCTGCTCAGGCCTCTACCAACCGGAGCCGGCCGGCTGCCCATTCGGGCCGATCGGCTACGAGGGTCCGAAGACAAGCTTCGCGCCGGTCAATGAAAACGAAGGAGCGGTCGACTTCGTGGAAGGCGCGCTCGCGCCGGGCGAATCGACGTACTTCAGCCTCGAGAGCGCGCTGAGCCTGTCCTGCCAGGGCCCCGAATGCAAAACCACAACGCCGACTTCGCTCACCACCTCGCTGTCCGGCGGCGGCCAGTCGGGCGACGCGATCACGGTGGCCGAAGGTACGGCGGTGACCGACAATGCGACGCTGTCGGGCGAAAATGCCTCGACAGCGACGGGGACCGTCGAATACATGGTCTATTCCGACAGCGAATGCAAGAACCTGGTCGCCTCTGCGGGTAGCGCGAGCGTCAGCGCGGGGATCGTGGGAAGCTCGGAAGCGCAGACGTTGCCCGCTGGCACCTACTACTGGCAGGCGACCTATGGCGGCGACACCGCCAATGGCTTGTCGGCGAGCATGTGCGGCTCGGAGGTCGAGACGGTGTCCGGCGTCGCCGGCTGCACGAGCGCGATCGGCAAGGCGCGCATCAAAGCGGGGAAAAGCTCCGCGACAGTCAGGAACAGGCTGTACACGAGCCTCACCGAACCGCAGACGCTGACGGTCAACCTGCGCAGGCGCAAGCATGTGGTGCTGACGGACCTGACGAGCGCCTCGTGCGTGGTGCTCGCGAACGAAGATGAGTTCAAGGGCGAAGGGACTGCGACGGTCGACGGCGAAGGGGGATACTCGATTCGCTTCGCGCTCAAAGTCTCGGCGCACCAGCGCTTCGGCATCGTGGTCAGGATCGTCAGGGGCAAGGAACGCTTGGGCTTCCGTGGGACCGCCAAGGTGCTCGCGGGCGAGGTGATCTCCTGATCTCATAGACACTCGAGCGTGCGTGAAGGGCGGGGGCCACGGCCTCCGCCCGCCGCACGCGGCTGGGCACTCGCCCACCCATCGGGGCGGCGCGAGACTACCCGAATGAGCCTTGCCGGGCGCAGGCAGCGCCAATAGCATCGCGGTCGCATCGCGAATCGCTCAGTAGGCGAACGGGTGGGCGGCTCTGGGGAGAGCCGACGATTGACGCGCGATACCAAAGGAGGCGCAGCGAAATGCGACAAGCGTTCAGGCGTGGTCTGCTGCGACGGGCTGTGGGCACGGGTGCGGCGATCTCCGCACTCCTGCTCGCAAGCGCCGGCGCCAGCCAGGCGGCAACCAGCGTCACGGTCAAAGATCTCAACAACGGCGCGAGCGCCGACGGCTTGGCCGAATCGCTCGCAGGCGGCGGCGTGTCGATCTCCAAAGTCACCTACACGGGCAACTCCCGTGCCGCCGGTGATTTTGCCGAAGGCGCGAGCAGCATCGGCTTCGAAGACGGCGTCGTGCTCAGCTCCGGCAAGGTGCAGACGTACAAAAGCGACCCGGCTTGCCAGCAGGGAGTGGAGGGGCCGAACACCTGCTATGAGGAAACCGAAGCCCACAGCGGAGGCCCCGAGGGAACCGCGAACAACAACGAACTCGGCGAACCCGGGGACACCCAGCTGAGCGAACTCTCGGGCTTTGAAACGCATGACGCCGCGATCCTGGAATTCGACTTCGTGCCCGAACATTCGACGGTCCAGTTCAGCTATGTCTTCTCCTCCGAGGAGTACAGCGATTTCGCGAACACCGAGTTCAACGACGTGTTCGGCTTCTTCGTCGATGAAAAGAACTGCGCGCTGGTTCCCGGCACCAAAGAACCGGTCTCGGTCAACACGATCAACGACGGCAACGACGAGGGTGGCGACACGACCCCGCATCACCCCGAGCTGTTCCGCGACAACGTCAACCCCAAACCGACGATCGACAGCCAGATGGACGGGCTGACGACGACGCTCACCTGCACCGCGACGGTGACTCCGGGCAAAACCAACCACATGAAGCTTGCGATCGCCGACTCCAGCGACGAAGCGCTCGACTCGGCGGTGTTCATCGAGGCGGGAAGCCTCGTCAGCGGCACCCAGATATCGACGACGCTCTCGGGCGGCGGCCAGAGCGGCTCCGAAATCACCGTCCCATCCGGGACGTCGGTGAGCGACAGCGCCACGCTGAGCGGGGCGGACGCCTCGAAAGCGACGGGCACCGTCAGCTACAACGTCTACTCGGACAACAAATGCACCGACCTGGTCACATCCGCGGGTACGGTCAGCGTCGACGGCGAAACGGTGCCGAGCTCTGAAGGCAAGACACTCAGCTCCGGCACCTACTACTGGCAGGCCTCCTACGGCGGCGACGCCAACAACAACGCCTCCAAGAACGCATGCGGCTCGGAGGTCGAGGTCGTCTCCGGCGGGTCCAATGAAGAAAAGCCGACCACACTCACCACCTCGCTCTCGGGAGGCGGGCAGTCGGGAGCGAACATCACCGTGCCGCCGGGAACGGCGGTCAGCGACGCCGCGACCCTGGCTGGCGAAAACGCCTCGACCGCGACCGGCAGCGCGACCTACAACGTCTACTCGGACAACAAATGCAGCAAACTGGTGACGTCCGCGGGGACGGTGGAAGTCGACGGCGAATCCGTGCCCAGCTCTGAAGCGAAGACGCTGAGCCCGGGCACCTACTACTGGCAAGCCTCATACGGCGGTGATGCCAAGAACAAGGCCTCGGCCAGCCAGTGCGGCTCCGAGGTGGAGACCGTCAGCGAAGAAGGCGAACCAGAAGAATGCACCAGCGCCATCGGCAGCGCTCGCATCCGGGCGGGCAAGCTGGCGATGACGGTCAGGAACAAGCTGTACACGAATCTCGCCGAGCCGCAGCGGTTCAGCTTCAGGTTCACGAGGCGCCAGCACTTGGTCCTGACGCAGTTGACGGCGGCATCGTGCCGGATCGTCGATGGCACGAAGATCTTCGACGGCGAAGGCACAGCGACGCTGAACGGAGTCAGCGGCTACACAGTGCGGTTCTCGTTGAGGCTCTCGCCGAGGCAGCGCTTCGGGCTGCGAGTGCGCTTCCACAAGGGGAGCCATGAACACCAGCGCTTCATCGGCACCGCCAAAGTGCTGACCAGCGAGGTGATCTCCTAGCGGGAGGCCGCGGCCGTCGGTCGCACGATGAGCCAGCGGGCGGGCGGCCGACGCCGCCCGCCCGCTGGGACTTGCCGTCCGCGACCGGAATCGTCGATCGCGCGGAATCGTCGATCGCGCGCGGCTGCCTGCCGATGATCGTGGGCGCGGCGCTGGAGCGCGTGATCGCCCGAGGCTCGCCTGGTCGACCATCTAGACTGCGGGCATGTCAGATGCGCAGGCGTCAGTCACCGTCGATGAGGTGATGGATGCGCTTTCCAACGTGATCGACCCCGAGCTCGGACTCGACTTCGTCGAGCTGGGGCTCATCTACGGCGTCGAGATCGACTCCGGCGACGTCCGGGTTACGTTCACGCTGACGACGCCCGGCTGCCCGATCGGGCCGCAGGTGACCGAACAGATCGAGGAATTCGTCGGCGAAGTCGACGGCGTCAGCAGCGTCGACAGCGAAATGGTGTTCGTCCCGCCATGGTCGCCGGAGAAGATGAGCGAGGACGCGAAGTTCGCACTCGGCTTCTAGGGTGGCGCCCAGGCCGACAGCACGCTGAGCCGGATCGGCCCGACGGCGCCTTCGCCAGCCCGTTGCGAGGAGGTGGTCCTAGGCCGCGGAGGAGGCCTGCGACTGCGCGATCGTCTCACGCGCGAGCGCGACGAGCCGCGCCAGTTCAGCGTCGATGCGCTCGCCGATCAGGTCGATGTCGGGCAGAGCGTCGAAGTCGCCGAGCAGGCCGAAGTTCATCTGGCCGTTGTAGGACATGATCGCGATCGCCAGCGCGTGGTGTTCGGGCAGGAACGCGACCGGGAACGCCGCGAGCATCTCGCGGCCGAGCACATACAGCGGGAACTGCGGTCCGGGCACGTTGGTGACGATCAGGTTGAACAGGCGCGTTGAGAAGTTCAGCCGCGAGGCCTGCGCGAGCAGAGTCGGCGGGGCGAAGTTCTGCACGCCCGCGATCACCTCCGCGCCGAGCGCTTGCTTGGACTCCTTCAAGCCATCCATCGCCTGCGAGACGAATCGCAGCCGCTGCACGGGGTCTGCGATGTATACAGGCAGCGGCCCGCGCATCACCACGATGCGGTTGCCGAGATCGTTGTGCTCGCCCTCGGTGCGCACCGAAACCGGCACGAGCGCGCGCAGCTCCACGCCCTCGGTGCGCAGCCCGCGCGAGAGCAGGAAGTCGCGTAGCGCGCCCGCGACAACCGCCAGCACGACATCGTTGACGGTCCCGCCGAAGGTGTTCTTGACGAGCTTGAAGTCATCGAGCGGCTTGCCGACGCCCATGTAGCGCCGGTGCGGGCCGATGTCGACGTTCAGCGGCGTCTCGGGCGCGGGGTTGAGCCCCGCCCACACGATCTCGCCGATGCCCTCCGCGGCCTCGCGCGCTCGCGCCAGCGCGCGCTCGGGATGGGCCAGCGCTCCGAGCGCTCCCTCGGCGAGCCCGACGCCCGCGCGCAGCGCCCCTTTCAGCCCCGCCGCGAGCAACTCGACGGTGCCCGGTTCGCTGTGGGCCTGCCAGGCCCGCGTGGGGTGTTTGAGCGGCGGCGGCTTGCGGCTCAGGTCGAACAGCATCGTCGCCAGATCGACGCCCGATATCCCGTCGATCAGGGAGTGGTGGGTCTTCGAGATCAGCGCGAAGCGATCGTCCTGCAGGCCCTCGATCAGCCACATCTCCCACAGCGGCTTGGAGCGGTCGAGCTGCTGGGAGAAGATGCGCGCCGTCAGCGCGCACAGCTGATCCCAGCCCCCGGGGGTGGGAAGCGCGGTCGAGCGCACGTGGTACTCGAGGTTGAAGCCGGGATCGTCGATCCAGACCGGGCGCCCGCTGTCGAGCGCCGTCGATGCGATCTTCTGGCGGTAGCGGGGAACCAGGTGCAGCCGTGTCCGGATCTGCTCGAGGAACGCCTCGATCTTCGGCGGCGGCCCCTCGAGGATCGTCAGGCCACCGACGTGCATATGGGAGCTCGGCCCCTCCTGGTGTAGGAACGACGCGTCAACGGGCGTCATGCGGTCGAGATGCTGTTGCGCCATATCGGTGAAGGCTACCTCCGCTCCGTACAATAGAGCGCGGTGCCGAACACAGTCGAGAAGTTGCTGCTCGCCCGCCCACGCGGCTACTGTGCAGGCGTCGATCGGGCGGTCCAGACGGTCGAACGCATGCTCGAGATGCACGGCCCGCCGGTCTACGTGCGCAAGGAGATCGTGCACAACAAGCACGTCGTCGAGGGCCTGCGCGAGCGCGGGGCGGTGTTCGTCGACGAGCAGACCGAGGTGCCAGAGGGCGCGCTGTGCGTGTTCTCGGCGCACGGAGTCGCCCCGAGCGTTCGCGCGGGCGCCGAGGCGCGCGGTCTGCGCACGATCGACGCGACCTGCCCGCTGGTCACCAAGGTGCATCGCGAGGCGGTGCGCTTCGCCGAGGATGGCCATACGATCGTGCTCGTCGGCCACGACGGTCACGAGGAGGTCGAAGGGACGATGGGGGAGGCGCCCGAGCGGATCGTGCTCGTACAGAGCCAGAGCGACGTCGACGCCCTCGAGGTCGACGATCCCGAGCGCATCGCCTACATCACCCAGACGACGCTCTCGGTCGGTGAAACCGAGACGATCGTCACGCGCCTGCGCGAGCGCTTCCCAGCGATCGTCGGTCCCCGCCACGATGACATCTGCTACGCCACCACCAACCGCCAGGCGGCGGTCAAGCAGATGGCGGGCGGCTGCGATCTGATGCTCGTGATCGGCTCGCGCAATTCCTCGAACTCGGTGCGCCTGGTCGAGGTCGCACGCGACTGTGGCACCGAGGCCCATCTGATCGACAATGCAGGCGAAGTCCGCGAGGACTGGCTGCAGGGAGCGCATGTGGTCGGCATCTCCTCGGGCGCGAGCGCGCCCGAGAACCTCGTCGAGGAGCTCGTCGAGTTCTTCCGCGCCCGCGGCGTGGAGGAGGTGGTCGAGGTCGACGTCATTCGCGAGGACGTCCGCTTCATGCTCCCCAAGCCGGTGCGCGACGCGGTGGCGACGGGCGGGGTCGCCTGAGCGCGAATCTCAGCGCCGAACGACTTCACCCTCGATGCGCACCCTGATCGTCTCCGATCTGCACCTCGGCGGGCTGTCCGGCATCGATGTGCTGCGCCGCCCCACGGTGCGCGCGGCGCTGCTGTCGGCGCTCGATCGCGTCGATCGCGTGGTGCTGCTCGGCGATGTGCTCGAGCTGCGCCACGGGCCTCCGCACGAGGCGCTCGCGGGGGCGCGGCCGTTCTTCCAGGAGCTCGGCGCTGCGCTTGGCGAGCGCGAGCTGATCATCACGGCCGGCAACCACGACCATCTGCTGGTTTCGACGTGGCTCGACGCGCGCGCGCTCGACCAACCGCAGCCGCTGGCGGTCGAGCAGCGCATGGCCGCCGCCGAGGCGTCACCGATGGCGGCGCAGATCGCGCGCTGGGCCGCGCCCGCGAACGTGCAGGTCGCCTACCCGGGGCTGTGGGTGCGGCCCGATGTCTATGCGATGCACGGCCACTTCCTCGACTGCCACCTGACGATCCCGACGCTCGAGCGCCTGGGCGTGGGCGTCATGAGCCGCCTGCTCGAACGCCCCGAGCATCAGCTGGACTCGGTCGATGCCTACGAGGCGCTGACAGCCCCGATCTACTCCTGGCGCGACGCGATGGCGCGCTATGCCCGCACGGGACCCGCGCTGAATGGCGTCGCGACCGTGCGTGCGTGGCGCGCGATCGCAGGCCAGGGTGGTCGGCCGGCGTCGGGCGCATCGCTCAACGGCGCCGGGCCGGCGGGGCGCGACGGCGCGCGGTCGCTGGGCTCGGCACGCCGCGGCCCGGGCGAGTTTGCCAGGCACGCGCGCGGAGCGCTTCGCAGCCGCGCGGTCAAGCGCGGCTTCCCGCTCGCCGTCTCGATGATGAACCGTGCCGGCCTCGGCCCTCTGAGCCCCGACATATCGGGTCCCGAGCTGCGTCGGGCGGGGCTGCGGGCGATGGGGGAGGTGGCAGCGCGGCTCGGCCTCGGCGAGTCCTATCTGATCTTCGGCCACACCCACCGCGCGGGCCCGTTCGCCGGCGATGATCCCGCGGAGTGGCACGGACGTGCGGGCGCGCGCCTGGTCAACTGCGGCTGCTGGACCTATGACTCGGTCTTCCTCGCCGCCACTCCCGGCGACAGTCCCTACTGGCCGGGGACCTGCGCGGTGGTCGAGGACAGCGGTGCGCCGGAGCTCAGGCGCTTGCTCATCGATTGCTCACACGAGGAGCTGGCGCCAGCCCCGGCGTGAAGCAGGTCGCGTGGCAGCTGACGCCCGGGCCCAGCTCGAGCTCGATCGAGCTGACCGTGTGACGCTCGTGCTCCACCAACGGATAGGCGCCGGGATGTCTCACCTGCAGCTCGATCGCCGCGCTCGCGCGCGCGTCGCTGACGCGCACCTGTCCGGCACCCTCGAGCACCGCCCACACGCCCCCCGCCTCGTATGGGCCGCTGTAGGCGCCCGGCTGATCCTGGGTCTGAGCACACAGGAGCGCCCCCTCGGCGTCCTCAGGACGCACGGGCGCGAGCGGCTCGCGCTCGACGCCGACGAGCTCCTGGATCGCCAGCTCGCTCTCGCGATAACCGCCCTCGCCGTAGTGGTACTCGAACAGGCGCGCATGGCCGTCGAACAGGTAGCGCGCCGGCCAGCCCGCGTTCTCGTAGTCCTGCCACAGCTGAAGCTCGCTGTCGATCAACACCGGATAGGCGATCCCCAGCCGCTCGACCGCCGCGGCCACAGCCCGCGGATCGCGCGAGGGGGCGAAGCCGGGGCTGTGCACCCCGATCGTGCGCAGCCCCTGCTCTGCGTAGCGCTCGTCCCAGGCCTTCAGGTAGGGCAGCGTGCGCAGCGAGTTGGGGCGGCAGAAGTCCCAGAACTCGACCAGCATCGGGCGCCCGCGCTGAATCACGCTCACGTGCCCGCCGCCCGGCTCGCGGCCGGCGTTCAGCCACTGCAGCGAGCGCGGGAACAGCGGCGCCGCGATCGTATCGACAGGCGCTCTCATCATGACCGCGCCGGCGCAGCTTGCGCCGCGGGCGCGAAGGTCAACCGATCGAGCCGACCATCTCGAGCTGGATCAGCCGGTTGAGCTCGACCGCGTACTCCATCGGCAGCTCCTTGGTGACCGGCTCGATGAAGCCGTTGACGATCATCGCCGCCGCCTCGTCCTCGGTGAAGCCGCGCGAGCCCATGTAGAAGAGCTGCTCGTCGGAGATCCGCCCGACCGTCGCCTCGTGTGCGACGGAGACGTGCGGGTTCTGGATCTGGATGTCCGGCCACGTGTCCGAGCGCGAGATGCCGTCCATCATCAGGCCGTCGCACTGCACTCGCGCTTTCGAGCCCTCGGAGTGGGCGCCCATCTTCACGAGCCCGCGATAGCCCATGATGCCGCCGTCCTTGGAGATCGACTTCGCGAGGATGTTCGAGGTCGTGTTGGGCGCGAGGTGCACGACCTTCGCGCCGGTGTCCTTGTGCACGCCTCCCGATGCGACGCCGACGTTGAGGTGGTCTGCGCGAGCCCCCTCGCCCATCAGGTATGAGCCGGGGTAGAGCATCACGTACTTGGCGCCCATCGATCCGCCGACCCACTCGACCGTTCCCTGGGCGTCGACGATCGCGCGCTTGGTGTTGAGGTTGTAGACGTCCTTGGACCAGTTCTGCACCGTCGTGTAGCGGGCCTTGGCGCCCTCGTGGACGAAGATCTCGACGACCGCCGAGTGCATCGAGTTCATGGAGTAGGTCTGCGCGGTGCAGCCCTCGATGTAGTTCACGTCCGAGCCCTCGTCGGCGACGATCAGCGTGTGCTCGAAGGTGCCCTCACCGGCGCCCTCCATGCGGAAGTAGGCCTGCAGCGGCAGGTCGACCTTCACGCCCTTGGGCACATACAGGAACGAGCCCCCCGACCAGACCGCGCCGTGCAGCGCGGAGAACTTGTTGTCCTGCGCGGGGACGCACTTGTTCATGAAGTAGCGCTGGACGAGCTCCGGGTACTCGCTCACCGCCGTGTCCATCGAGCAGAACAGGATGCCGAGCTTGCGGTACTCCTCCTTGAGGCCCTCATACACCGGCTCCTGGCGCCACACGCCGACGACCCCCGCCAGGTGCTCGCGCTCGGCCTGGGGGATCCCCAGGTCCTCGTAGGTCTGCTTCATCTCCTGCGGCACTTCGTCCCAGGAGTCGTAGCGGCCCGCGGTCGGCGGCGAGTACAGCACGAGGTCATCGAGGTTCAGGCCAGAGAGGTCGACGCCCCAGGTGGGAACCGGCTTGCGTTCGAAGATCTCAAGCGATTTGACGCGCTTCTCGGCCATCCAGTCGGGCTCGCCCTTGACCTTCGAGAGCTCGCGCACGACCTCCCGTGAGATGCCCTGGCGGGCACGCAGCTGTCCCTGCTCGTCCTCGACTATCGGGCTTGGCTTGGCGATTCGGGTGGCGTCTGTGGCTGCCATTTCGCTCCTCGTTGAAATCCGTGCTCAGAAGTAGGGATTCTATCGCGCCGGGGGGGCGTCTTCCGACCCGCGGCGCAGCGGACCGCCCGCTCGGCGCCGGCCGCTCCGTGTGCTCACTCCGGCCAGGCGTGATCGCCGCAGACCGCTCCGCGGACCACCTTCAACCCCAGCAGCGCGCACTTGCGGCGTGTCGCCGAGACGGGGATCCCGAGCAGCTCGATCGCCCAGTCCGCGCCCAGGCTGCCGACCTCGTCGAACTTCATGCCGATCAGCTCCTCGGAGGCGATCGAAGCCGCCGCCTGGGAGATCGCGCAGCCGTGACCCTGAAAGCGCAGATCCTCGATGCGCCCGTCGCTGACCCGTATCTGGACGCCGAGCTCATCGCCGCACAGCGGGTTGTGCTCGTGGCCCTCGAGGTCGTGCGGCTGCAGCTCGCCGAAGTTGCGCGGGCGCTTGTAGTGGTCGAGGATGTAGTCGCGGTAGAGATCGTCCATTGCGTGCTCAGCTGAGGCCGAAGACCTCGCGTCCGGAGATCAGCGCCTCGATCAGCGCGTCGATGTCCGAGCGTCTGTTGTAGACGCCGACGCTCGCCCGCGCGGTGGCGTTGACGCCCAGGCAGCGCATCAGCGGCTGGGCGCAGTGGTGTCCCGCACGAATGCACACGCCGCGGCGATCGGCGAGCTCGGCGATGTCGTGCGCGTGGATGCCCTCGATCGTGAACGACGCAAGCCCCCCGCGGCGCTCGGCCTGCGGCGGACCGGCCACCTGCAGCCCGGGGACCTGCTGCAGGCGCTCGAGCATGTAGGCGGTCAGCGCCAGCTCGTGAGCGCGCACGCGCTCCATCCCCAGCTCCGACAGGTAGCCGACCGCTGCCGCGAGGCCAACGGCCTCGGCGATCGGGGGCGTGCCGGCCTCGAACTTGTAGGGGAGCTCATTCCACGTCGCCGACTGAAAGTCGACTGACGCGATCATGTCGCCGCCGGTGAGAAACGGCTGCATCCGCTCGAGGATCTCCGCGCGCCCGTGCAGCACTCCGACCCCCGTCGGGCCGAGCGCCTTGTGGCCCGTCCAGGCATAGAAGTCGGCCCCGATCGCGCCGATGTCCACCGGCATCTGCGGGACCGCCTGCGCCCCGTCGATCAGCGAGATCGCTCCTGCCGCGCGCGCCCGCGCGGAGATCTCGGCGACCGGGTTGATGGTCCCGAGCACGTTCGAGATGTGCGCGACCGCGACGATCCGCACGTCGCCGCGCGCGAGCTCGGCGTCCAGCTGCTCGAGCGACAGCTCGCCGTGCTCGTCGATCTCCAGATAGCGCAGGGTCGCGCCGCGTTCGCGGCAGAGGACCTGCCAGGGGACGAGGTTGCCGTGGTGCTCCATCTGTGTGACCAGCACCGCGTCGCCGGCTCCCACGAGCTCGCGCCCGAGCGAGTAGGCGACCAGGTTGATCGCCTCGGTCACGTTCTTGGTGAAGATCGTCGTACGCCGATCGGCGCCGACGAACGCCGCGATCTGTGCGCGCGCGCCCTCGTAGGCCGCGTCCGCCTCCTGGGCCAGCGCATACACGCCGCGGTGAACGTTCGCGTTGTGCTCGCGCAGATGGCGCGCGAGCGCCTCGATCACGACCGTCGGCTTCTGTGCGGTCGAGGAGCTGTCGAGATACACCAGCTCGTGGCCCGCGAACTCGCGCGCGAAGATCGGGAAGTCCTCGCGAACGGCGAGCGCGGTCGGGCTAGCGACTGGTGGCATACGCCTCGATGTCCTCGCGCGCCGACGCCAGCTTGTCGGTCAGCTTCGCGCGAATCAGCTCTTCCAGCGGCTCGTCCTCGAGCTGCGTCAGCACGGGCTCGAAGAAGCCCTCGACCAGCAGGCGCACGGCGGCCGGACGGTCGAGGCCCCGCGACTGCATGTAGAAGATCGCGCTCTCGTCGAGCTCGCCGACGGTGCCGCCGTGCGACGCCGAGACGTCGTCGGCGGACACGAGCACCGAGGGGATCGCATCCAGGCGCGCCCGCGGCGAGAGCATCATCGTGTGGATCTGCAGATAGGTGTGCGTCCGCTGCGCGCCCGGGTCGATCTGGATCAGCCCCTCGAACGAGGCTCGGCTCTCGCCGGCGGCCGCGCCGCGCCAGTGCACGTCGCCGCCGGAGGGACCGGTCTCGTGCAGGTCGACCGCGAACGCATCGAGGTGCTCGCGCCGCTCGGTGAAGAACAGCCCGCGGAACGCCATGTCCCCGCCGGGCTCCTCGATCGCGAGCTCGAGGTGCTGGCGCACCAGACGCCCCCCGAGCAGCGACGGCAGCCAGTGGCAGTAGGCGTCTCGGCCGACGCTGACGACGCGCGTGGAGACGTCGTAGACCTCGCTCGGACCCCAGTCCTGTAGCTGTGCCAGGCGGCAGCGGGCGCCGTCGTGCAGGTAGAGCTCGAATGCCCCCGCATGCAGCGCCTGACCGGCCGCGAACGGCTCGGCGAGGTTGTGCTCGCGCACGCGAAACTCGCTCGCGCGGTCGCCCACGACCAGTGTGCGCCCGTACTGCGCCACGCCCGCGTCGCCGATCGCATAGACGATCTCGAACGGGTCCTCGACGACGAGGTTCGGCGGCACGTACAGGTAGGCGCCGTCGCTCCAGAAGGCAGCGTTCGCGGCCTCGAGCTTGTGGCGGTCGAATGTCAGTCGCTTGGAGAAGTGCTCGTGCGCGCGAGAGTCGCCGGCCTCGAGCGCCTCCTGCAGGGGGCGCAGCTGCACTCCGCGCTCGGCGAGCGCAGGGTCGAGCTCGAGCGAGACCACCGAGCCGTCGAGCTGCACGATCCGCCCCGCGAGCCCATCCCCGAGCGAGCCTCGCTGGGGCAGCGAAGCCCGCACGAGCTCCGGAAGCCCACCAGGCGCGTGCCGGCGCACCTGTAGGGCGTCCAGCTCGAGCTCCTGCAGGCTCGTCGTCCAGAAGCCCGACCGACGCCAGACGGGCAGCTCGGACTGCTCATAGCAAAGCCGCGCCGCCTCGCGCAGCGCATCCGGTGAGAGGCCCTCACGCCCCGACGGTCCCGCGCCGGCACCATGAAGTGCGTGATAGAGACTTGCCTCGCGGTGACGACCCGGCTTGACCGCCACCTGGTCAGGCACCCGCTCCGACCTCCTGGCGGATCTGGTCGTAGCCCTCGCGCTCGAGCCGTTCGACGAGCTCGACACCGCCCTCGAGCACGATCCGCCCGTCCATCATGATGTGCACGAACTGCGGCTCGATGTAGTGCAGGATGCGCTGGTAGTGGGTGATGATCAGCGCTCCCAGCCCCTGCTCCTGATGCAGCCGCTGGACGCCCTCGGCAACCGTGCGCAGCGCGTCGATGTCGAGCCCCGAGTCGGTCTCGTCGAGGATCGCCACCTCGGGCTCGAGCATCGCCATCTGCAGGATCTCGGCGCGCTTCTTCTCGCCGCCGGAGAAGCCCTCGTTGAGGTGGCGTGAGGTGAAGGCGCGGTCGACATCGAGCAGCTGCACCGCATGTCCGAGCCTGGTGCCGAACTCCTTGACGCCGATCGGCTCCTCGCGCTTCGCGTTCATCGCCAGGCGCAGGAAGTTGGCGACCGAGACGCCGGGAATCGCGACCGGGTACTGGAACGCGAGGAACAGCCCCGCCTGCGCGCGCTCGTGCGGCTCGGCCTCGGTTATGTCCTCGCCCATGAACCTGATCGAGCCCTGGGTGATCTCGTAGGAAGGGTGGCCGAGCAGGGTGTTGGCGAGCGTCGACTTGCCCGAGCCGTTCGGCCCCATCAGGGCATGTATCTCACCGCGCGAGATGTTCAAATCGACGCCACGGAGGATCTCGCGGTCCTCGGTGCGCACGTGCAGGTCTCTGATCTCGAGGTCGGCCATCTTCGTGCGTTCAAGCTCCAGTCGTGAGGGTTTTCGATATCGGTTCGCGTCCCGACAGCGCCGCGTCGGCGGCAGCTGCCTGGGCGCCCGGCGCCAGAGTCGGCAGCTCCTGGCCCTCGACGCCGGCGATCGGCGAGCCGAGCATCAGGTCGGCGAGCGTCGTGTCCTTGAGCGTGCGCACGATCGAGAAGCGAACGCGCGTCCAGAGCAGCTTCGTCGGGCAGGCATGAGGCAGTCCCGAGGGGTCGTCGACCTCACGCGAGCAGACGATCGAGCCGTCCGCCGCCTGGGAGATGCACTCGATCGGCGCGATCGAGCCCTCGAGTGCTTCGACGACCTCCGCCATCGTTATCTGGGCGGGGGAGCGCGCGAGCAGATAGCCCCCGCGCGAGCCGCGCCTGGAGTCGACCAGGCCCGCCTTGCGCAGACGCGCGACCAGATGCTCCAAGTACGCGAGCGGAAGCCCGTCGTGAGCGGCGATCTCGGCCAACGGCACGGGCCCCTCGCCGCCGCGCCGCGCCAGCTCCACCATCACCCGCACCCCGTACTCCGCCTTGGTTGAGAACATCATCTCGCAAATACCTACCTGAGAGCTAGGGTATCAGCAGCGCCCTCGCGCTCCCGCACCGTTGGTCGCCTCACTGGCCGCTGCACACCCGTGCGCGGCGCGGATCGCGGTGGCGCGCGATGGTCCCGGGTCGCGCGCTCTGCGGTGCCCTGCCGATGTCGATCATTGGCCCGACTGCAGCAGGCCGATGTCGTGAGCGAGCGATTCCGGAGTCAGCTGTTCGGGCTGGAACAGCACCCGCAGGTTGCCCCGCGGATCGATCAGGAACACAGACGCCGAGCGGTCGAACGCGCTGCGTCCGGCGCTCGCGGGCACGACCCCGTAGGCGCGCCAGAGGGACCGCAGCTGGGTGGGGGAGCCGCTCAGATAACGCGCCCGTCGCTGCAGCGAGACCGTGGACAGGAACCTGGCGATCCGCGCGGGAGTGTCGGCGCTCGGGTCGACGCTGACGATCAGGACCGGAACCGGATGGGCCAGTTCTCCGAGCGCTCCACGGATCTGCTGGGCCACCAGCACGCAGGTCGCCCCGCAGTCCGTGTAGAGGAACGCGAGCACTACCGTCTGGCCGCGATAGCTCGACAGCGATCTGCGCCTCCCGGACTGGTCTGTGAGGGTGAACGTGTGGGCGGGCGTGTCGGGAGCGAGCGCTGCTCCCTCGAATTCGGCGCTGCTCGTCGCGCCCCGCGGCGGGCCCGGGGTCTGGCCCGAGCTCGTGGACGTCGACGTCTGTCCCGACTGTGAGTTGGCAGGCATTCTCCTCGACGGTTGGTCCAGGCGCACCGCGATCGCAAAGGCGATCACGACGACCGCTGTGGAGCCCAGCAGCCACCTGCGCGCACGCACGCTCATAAGGGCATGATTAGCAGCGAATCGTGGCTGGCGACGGGCTTGGAATCGACGCCCACAGAGCTATACTTTGTGAAGTCTCCATGAAATCCGACCCGATTTAGAGGTTTCTACGATGAGCGTCTCAGGCGCAGAGCTGCTCAGGCAGATCAAGAGCAAGATCGACGAGGTCGACCCGTCCGAGGTCAAGGAGCTGGTCGACGAGGGCGTGACGATCGTGGACGTGCGCGGAACCGAAGAGTTCGCCACCGGCCACCTCCCGGGCGCCAAGAACATTCCCCGCGGCCATCTGGAGGCCCGCATCGACGGCGCGGCTCCCGACCGCTCGAGCGAGCTGATCCTCTACTGCGCGTCGGGCAGCCGCTCGGCCTACGCCGCGCGCACCCTGCAGGAGGACCTCGGCTACGAGCACGTGCGCTCGATGAAGGGCGGCATCGCCCTGTGGAAGGACCGCGGCTACGAGGTCGAGGTTCCGCGCGCGCTCACGAGCGAACAGCGCGACCGCTACTCGCGCCACCTGCTGATCCCGGAGATCGGCGCGGAGGGCCAGCAGAAGCTGCTCGACGCGAGGGTGCTGCTGCTGGGCGCCGGCGGGCTCGGTTCGCCGACGGCGCTGTACCTGGCCGCCGCCGGAGTCGGAACCCTCGGGATCGTCGACGACGACGAGGTCGATCTGTCGAACCTGCAGCGCCAGGTGATCCACAACAGCGAGCGCGTCGGCGTCGCCAAGGTCGACTCCGCCGAGCAGTCGATCCGGGCGCTCAACCCCGACGTCGAGGTCGTCAAGTACAAGACCCGGATCGACGCCTCGAACATCATGGAGATCATCGAGGGCTACGACGTGATCGTCGATGGAGTCGACAACTTCCCGACCCGCTACCTGCTCAACGACGCCAGCGTGCGCCTGCGGATACCTGTCGTGTCCGCTTCGATCCTCGGCTTCGACGGACAGCTGTCGGTGTTCAAGCCCTACGAGGGCCCGTGCTATCGCTGCCTGTTCCGTGAGCCGCCGCCCGCCGAGCTCGCGCCCTCCTGCGGCGCCAACGGCGTGCTCGGGGTACTGCCGGGCACCATGGGCCTGCTGCAGGCGACCGAGGTCGTGAAGCTGATAGTCGGCATCGGCGAGCCCGCGATCGGACGGCTGCTGCTCTACGACGCCCTCGGCGCGACCCTGACCGAGGTCAAGGTCCACCGCGACCCCGAGTGCCCGATCTGCTCGCGTGATCCCGAGGAGATCGCCGATCAGGAGATGGGCGTGTTCCCCGACTACGAGGCGTTCTGCGCCGCCGCTGGGTAGCCTGCAGCGGCGATTCTTCCGGCGTCTGGCGTCGCTCTCCGGGGAGCGGCCCGCGCACCACTCGACCCCTCACCGAGAGCGAGGCCCAGCGATGGCGACGATCAAGATTCCCCCGGTCCTGCGCGCGTCGGTCGGGGGCGAGAAGCAGGTCCAGGCGTCGGGCTCCAACGTACGTGAGGTCCTGCGCGATCTCGCCTCCAGCCACCCCGCGACCGAGGACCAGCTGTTCGCCGCCGACGGCGAGCTCAACCGCTACGTGAACATCTATCTCAACGACGAGGACGTGCGTGTGCTCGAAGGGCTCGAGACAGCGGTCGGCGAGAGCGACACGCTCGTGATCCTGCCGGCGATGGCCGGCGGGTCGATCCAGAGCTAGGGAGCCGCAGCCGCCGCGCCCGGCGTGGCAGCGTCCGTGGGCGCGCCCGCGCGGTCGGGTGCTGCCGATGCGCGATCGGCACCTGCCGATGCCCTACCCCAGTCGGCTGCCGCCGCCTCGGGCACGTGGCTCATCGCGTGCTCTGCCAGCGCGGTGATCGTCAGAGAGGGGTTCACGCCGACGTTGGCCGGGATCACCGAGCCGTCGCACACGAGCAGGTTCCGATAGCCGAACACCCGTTGATGCGCGTCCACCACGCCGCGCTGTGGATCCTCCGCTATCACCGCGCCGCCGAGGATGTGCGCGGTCGCCGGGATGTTGAACAGCGCCTCGGTGGTCGAGCTCTGCGCGATCCCGCCGGTGCGCCTGGCGAACCATTCGGCCGCCTGGTTGGCGACCGGGATGAACGTCGGATTCGGTCGCTCGGGGTCCTGTTCGGTCCTCAGCCAGAGCGTGCCGAACGGGCCCCTTCGCGGACGCAGCGCGATCGCGTTGTCGAGCGTCTGCATCACGAGGATGATGATCGTGCGACGCGACCAGTGCTTGGGGAACAGCACCTGCAGGAAGCGGCGCGGGTGGCGCAGGATCTGCCCGAGCAGCTTCAGCGGACGCGTCACCCGCGTGCCGTCGCCCACCAGCAGCGTGTACAGGCGGTGCAT
This sequence comes from uncultured Solirubrobacterales bacterium, assembly GCA_963706765.1. Taxonomy (GTDB): domain Bacteria; phylum Actinomycetota; class Thermoleophilia; order Solirubrobacterales; family Solirubrobacteraceae; genus Palsa-744. Next base: position 2,833,818 of record OY970168.1, read on the forward strand.
CGAGTCACCTGCGTCCCCATAGGTGACGGTCTCGATGTGGGTGTTCGGGTCGGGATAGATCGAGGAGCTGATCGCCACGCGCTCGATCAGGTCGTCCTCGTAGTCCTCGGGCACCGTCACCGTCAGGATCGACTCCGAGTTCGTGCGAACCAGCTCTCCGAGGCGCGCCGAGATGCGCCCCAGCGAGCCGCTCAGGCGGCAGCGCTGGAGCAGCCCGTTGGTGCCCAGTGGCCCCGCTGCCACCACCACGCCGCGCGTCCGATGGACCTGACGTTCCCTGCGCAGCCAGCTGCCCGAGCGCACGCTGTGCACCTCATAGCCATCGGCGCCGCTGCCGTCGCCGAGCGGGCGGATGTCCACCACCGTGCGTTCCGCCTGCACCAGCGCTCCGCACTTCTCGGCGAGGTAGAGGTAGTTCTTGACCAGCGTGTTCTTGGCGCCGTTGGGGCAGCCCACCATGCAACGGCCGCACATCGTGCAGCCGGTTCGCGCCGGCCCCTCGCCGCCGAAGAAGGGATCGGGCACCGTCACTCCGGGCTCGCCGAAGTACACGCCGACGGGCGTCTTTTTGTATGTCTGCCCGACGCCCAGCTCCTCGCCGAGCTCTCGCAGCAGCTGATCGGCCGGATCGTCGTGGGTGTTCTCGACGACGCCCAGCATCCGCTGGGCCTCGTCGTAGTGGGGCGCGAGCGCGCCCTCCCAGTCCTTCAGCTGCGCCCACTGGCGGTCGCTGAAGAACGCCTTCGGCGGGACATACAGCGTGTTGGCGTAGCCGAGGCTGCCGCCGCCCACGCCACAACCCGAGACGACCGAGACGTCCCTGAAAGTCGTCAGGCGGAAGATCCCCTTCATTCCCAGGCGTGGGTTCCAGAAGTAGCGCTTGAGATCGGCCGTCGAGCTCGGCAGCTCGTGATCGCCGAAACGGCGCCCGCACTCGAGCACCCCGACGCTGTAGCCCTTCTCGACCAGCCGCAGCGCGGACACGCTGCCGCCGAAGCCCGAGCCGATCACCAGCCAGTCGAAGTCGAAGCTCTGTTGGGATCCATCCATGGCGATCCCGGTCTCTGCGCACGGTCCCGTAACTGCGCACGTCCCCCCGGGGAAGGCCATTTTAGCGGCCTACTGGCTGTCTGGCCAAGCTACGGGCGCCGGCGACCGCCGGCCGATCGCTGGCATGATCGTTGCTTCATTCGAGTCTCGAGCAGAGAGGAGCCCAGATGGCGAGTGCAGAGGACGGCGAGCTGGACGGCGGCGGGGACCCGAGGGCCAAGCTGATGCGCGAAGTGGCAGAGCAGATGGATGCCATCGAAACGGATTTCGGCGACAACTATCAGATCGGTCGTGTCGTGACGCTGGTGGAGGTGCAGAGGCCCGACGGCCAGGTCGAACTGCGTGTTCGCGCCGGCCAGTTCCCATGGGTCACGCTGGGAATGCTGCGCTTCGCGCAGGCTGTGCTGGAGGAGCAGATCGGGATCTAGGCGCATCGCCGGCGCCCGAGGGACGCTCGCTGGAATCGAGATCGCTCGCGGCGTTCGCGGGCCAGCGAGTCGCTCGTTGACGGCCTCGCTATATTCCGTGAAGTAATGGCCAGCCAGCCGCTGCGGAACCGGCCCTGTGGAGGGCGCTACGGGGATCTCGTGCAGTCGATCGGCAACACGCCGCTGGTCGAGCTGCCGCGGCTCTCGCCGAAGCCCGGCGTGCGGGTGTGGGCGAAGCTCGAGTCGCGCAACCCGACGGGCTCGGTCAAGGATCGGGTGGCGCGGGCGCTGATCGAGGACGCCGAGGAGAAAGGGGCGCTGGCTCCCGGCCAGACGATCCTCGAACCGACCTCGGGGAACACCGGCATCTCGCTCGCCATGATCTGCGCGCGCAAGGGCTACCGGCTGAAGGTGGTGATGCCCGAGAACGTCACCCCCGAGCGCACCCAGCTGCTGCGCATGTACGGCGCCGAGATCGTCTACTCCGAGGGCTCGAAGGGCTCAAACGGCGCAGTCGAGAAGGCGCTCGAGCTGGCCGATGCCGAGCCCTCCTGCTACATGCCCTACCAGTACGGGAACGAGGCCAACCCGGCCGCCCACTACAACGGCACCGCGCTCGAGATCCTCGACGAGCTCGACGAGGTCGCGGCGTTCGTCGCGGGACTCGGCACCGGTGGCACGCTGATGGGCAATGGCCGGCGGCTGAAGGAGGCCTTCGGCGACGCCGTCAAGATCGTCGCCGCCGAGCCGATGCAGGGCGAGCCGGTCCAGGGCCTGCGCTCGCTCGACGACGGCTTCATCCCGCCGATCATCGACATCTCGCTGCTGGACCGCAAGATCTTCGTCACCAACCGTGACGCGATCATCTGGACACGCAAGCTGCTCGACGAGGAGGGTCTGTTCGCCGGCGTCTCCAGCGGCGCCATCGCGAGCATCGCCGTGCGCATCGCCGGCGAGCTCGACGAGGGCAACGTCGTGTTCGTCGTCGCCGACGACGGCTGGAAGTACCTGTCGAGCGGCATCTACACGCTGCCGGTCGACGAGATCGAGAACCTCGACGCCACCGTCTGGTGGTGAGCGGTGCGCATCGCCCCCTCGCTGCTCGATGAGCTGGTCGCGCACGTGCGCGAGGATCCCCGCAACGAGCGCTGCGGCGTGATCGCCGTCGCGCCGGGCGAGCCGGCGCGAGCCGTGGGCGTGCGTCCCGCGGTCAACCTCCACGCGAGCCCGTTGAAGTTCGAGATCGATCCCCAGGAACTGCTGTCGCTGTACAACGCGATCGAGGACGACGGCAACACGCTCGGCGCGATCTATCACTCGCACGTTCGCAGCGCGCCCTACCCGTCGCAGACCGACATCCAGTTCGCCGCAGGCTGGCCCGGTGTCGAGTGGCTGATCGTCGGGCTCACCGACCCCGACGCCCCCGAGGTCCGCTCGTATCTGATCGAGGAAGGTCGCGTGCGCGAGGTCGAGCTCGAGCGGGAGTGAGATGAGCGGCGATCCCGAGCAGCTCGTCTGTCCCTCATGCGGACGCGAGCACCCCGCGAGCGAGCGCTTCTGTGAGGACTGCGGGATGCCGCTCGTCTACGCGGACGGCAGCGCCGAGCCCGACAGACCCTCGCCCGAGCGTCGCACGCGTGCCCAGAAGGTCAAGCCGCAGTACAGCGAAGGGCCGCTCGTGAAGGTCGCCTACGCTCGCAGCCAGCCGGAGGCGGAACTGGTGCAGGGACTGCTGCTCGAGGAGGGCATACCGAGCATGACCAAGCGCGCCCCCGGCGCGGACGTGCCCGAATTCCTGGCCGTCGGGGGGCGCGATGTGCTCGTCCCCGAATCGGGCGCAGAGGTTGCGCGCGAGATGCTGCGCGGACCTGACTCGCAGCCGAGCGGCGCTGAGCGCTGAGAGCGAACGCGGCGGCGCTCGCCGACGGGATGGAAGCGCGCCGCTGCGCCGCGCGAAGGCGCGCCGCAGCTACGCGAGTGCTGGGGAGCGTCCTAGACGAGCGCGGGGGTGCCGGCGTCGCTCGTGATCGCCTCGATCTCTTCGGAGGCGCGCTCGAACTCGGCGTCGGAGAGCACCGGCGTGCCCTCGAACGGGAGTTCGCGCTGGAGCTCGACCCAGGCCTGGGCCGCGTTGTACTCGTCCTTGACCTTCACCGTCACAGGTCGCGGGATCCGATAGGTGCGCAGCAGCAGCACGTGCAGCGGCTGCTGGCGGCGCCAGCCCAAACGCCGTTCGGCATAGCTGGGCGCCCACACGTAGAAGGGCGACAGGGCATCGACGCTGCGCGGATCGTTGATCCGGAAGTGCCCCGCGACCTCGGCCCAGGCACGGATGCGCACGCGATCGGGCTGCTGCACGGGGATGCCCGACGTGAACGTGTGCAGCGGCGGCTCGCCGTCGCTCCAGACGCCCTCCTCGAGCGCACGCCGCAGCTCGGGCTGGTGGGACTCGCGCACGAGATCACCGCTCTGGTTGTCGAACGTGGGATACAGGAAGAAGCGCTCGTGGGCGAGCCGGAAGGGCCTCTCGGGATCGCGCAACACACCCTTGCGCAGGGTCAAGAGCTGCTCGCCTTCCGCAAGAGCGCGAACGGTGACAGCCCATTCTCTGAGAGCAATTGGCATGGCGGGAACCTAGGGGGAGATAAGCGTTGAAAAGGGGACGTCTTGACATCACCCGCCGGGCGCCACGAGCACTCCAGGCTGCCCAGAGGGACAGTGCGTCGAGCGCACTGCCATTAAAGATACCGAAATCCTGCTCGAAATCCCAAATCCCCTGCAAATCTGCACGCTTTTTGGCATTGACACGAGCCACTTCGCCGTTGACAGCACGACCTCGGCGCGTCCGACACCACGAGCCGGGCGCAGCCTAGCCGCGCTTGCGCGGGTATCCGTATCCGCCGCCACCGGGCGTTTCGATCCGCATGCGCCCTCCAGCCGGGAGCCTGCCGGTGGACTTGCCCGGGAGCGCCTCGCCGTCGAGCAGGTCGCGCCCGCGCTCGCCCGGCTCTCCGCCCGCGGCTCCACGCGGCGGGTGCCTGCGACGCTCGGCGATCAGCGAATAGGTCATCTCGCGCAGCGCCTCGATCTCGCGCACCACGCCGTCTCCGCCGCGATACACGCCAGTCCCGCCTGAGCCCCGCCGCAGCGAGTACTCGCGCACCCGCAGCGGGAACTCGCGCTCGAGCGCCTCGATCGGGGTGTTGAGCGTATTGCTCATCGCCACATGCACGCCGCTCGGTCCGTCGGCGTCGGCGCAGGCCCCCTGGCCGCCGCCGAGCGTCTCGTAGTAGGAGAAGCTCCAGTCGCCGAGCGTGAGGTTGTTCATCGTCCCCTGGCCCTGCGCCCTGCCGAAGGCCGCCAGCACGAGGTCCGCCACCCGCGAGCTCGTCTCGACGTTCCCGGCCGCCACTGCCGGTGCTGCTGCGCGATCGCCCGAGGGCGCGCCCGCGTTGAGTATTGAGCCCTCGGGAGCGATCACCTCGACCGGCCGATACGCCCCAGCCGAAGACGGGATGTCGGGGTCCGTCAGCACGCGCACCGCGAACAGGCACGCCGAGCGGGTCACCGCCAACGGGCAGTTGAGGTTGCCGAGATCGCGGCTCGCGCTGCCGCTGAAGTCGAGCACCAGACGCTCCCCGGCGACAGTCGCGCGCAGCATCAGCTCGAGATCTCCTCCCTCACGCGCCTCGAGCACGTCCCGGGCCGTGCGCACCCCGTCGGGCAGCGCCCCGATGCACGCCCGCGTGCGCCGCTCGGCGTAGTCGAGCACCGCGTCGCCGGCGTCGCGCAGCGAGGCTCTGCCGACGCGCTGCGCGAGCCCCTGCAGGCGTCGTGCGCCGATCCGATTCGCCGCGAGCTGCGCGCGCAGGTCGGCTTCGCGCTCGGAGGGCTGGCGCATTCGTGCCGCGAGCTCGGCGATCGTGCTCGCTCCGATCCTGGTCGGCGCGATCACCACGCCCTCCTCTGCCAGCGTGCGGCTGTCGGCCGGCATCGACCCCGGGATGCGGCCGCCGACGTCGGCGTGGTGTGCGCGGTTGGCGGCGAACCCGAGCAGCGCGCCGCCGGCGTCGAGCACCGGGGTGATGACCGTGATGTCCGGCAGATGGGTGCCCCCCCTGAAGGGATCGTTCAGCATCCACGAGTCCCCCGCCGAGTGATCCTCGTGTAACACCGCTGCGACCGCCGCGGGCATCGATCCGAGGTGCACCGGTATGTGCTCGGCCTGCATCGTCATCTCGCCGTCCGCGTCGAACAGCGCCGTCGAGGCGTCGCGTCGCTCCTTGATGTTCGAGGAGTGCGCCGAGCGGATCAGCGCCGCGCCCATCTCCTCACACGCCGCTCGTAGCGTTCCGACCACGAGCTGCAGCTCGATCGCATCGAGTCCGCTCACGCAGCTGCGCTCCCTGCCGGTCGCAGATGAACCGTGCCCCAGTCATCGGCCTCTCCGCTCCATCCCTCGGGCACATACAGCGTCGACTCGGGCAGGGGATGAACCGCGGGACCCTCGATCCGCCGCTCGGCGCCATGTCCGCTGCCCTCGCCCTGCTCACCCTGCTCACCCTGCTCGGCGCGCAGCGCCAGCGCCGGGGCGGGACCCCAGACCGACACTCGGATCGTCACGAGCTCGACCTCGCCCGTCTGCTCGCGATAGCCGTACCGGCGCTCGTGCTCGCGCTCGAAGCGCTCGCGCAGCGTCGCCGGGTCGGCGTCCTCGGACTCGATCGCCAGCTCGAAGGATTGGCCGCGATAGCGCAGCTCATAGGTGGTCCTGCTGCGCTTCACCTCGGCATCTGCGCTCGCCTGCTCCAACAGCTGCTCGCGTTCCCTGCGCACGGCCTGCTCGACGAAGGCGCCGTCGCGCAGCATCACCGTGCGCGACGCGTCGCGCCGCGCGGCCGCCGCCGCGAGGCCCAGCGCGCACAGCACGCCCGAGGCGCGCGGGCAGAGCACGTGATCGATCTGAAGCTCCTGCGCCAGCGCGCACGCGTGCAGCGGCCCGGCGCCTCCGAACGGCATCAGCGCCAGGCCGCGCGGGTCGATCCCGCGCTGCACCGTCATCACGCGCAGCGCCCGCAGCATCTCGGCCTCTGCGACCCGCACGATCCCCGCGGCACACTCGATCGTGCTCAGCCCGAGCTCGCCGGCGAGCGCCGCCACCGCCCGCTCGGCGGCGGCCCTGTCGAGCTCGAGCCCACCAGCGAGCTCCAGCTGCTGTGGCAGGCGCCCGAGCAGCAGGTTCGCATCGGTCACCGTCGGGAGCGTCCCGCCCCTGCCGTAGCACGCGGGTCCCGGCAGCGCTCCCGCCGAGCCCGGCCCGACCCGCAGCGCGCCGCCCCGATCGTGCCACGCGATCGAGCCGCCGCCGGCGCCGACCGTGTAGATGTCCAGCGAGGGCAGCGCGAGCGGGCGTCCCGCGACCGTTCGCTCGGCCGTCTCGGCCACCTGCGAGCCCGATATCAGGCAGACGTCGCACGAGGTCCCGCCCATGTCGAAGCAGAGGACGTCCGTGACCCCCGCCAGCCTCGCCAGCGCCAGCGCTCCGCCGACCCCCCCCGCCGGGCCCGAGAGCACCGTCACCGCCCCGTGTGACGCCGCTCTCTCGGCGCTCACGAGCCCGCCCGAGGACTGCATCACCTGCGGCGCGCTCAACCCGAGCTCGCCCGCCCCACGCTCGAGCCTGCGCAGGTAGGAGCCCAGCAGCGGCGACAGCGCCGCATCGAGCACCGTGCTGGCCGTGCGCTCGTACTCGCGAAACGTCCCCACGAGCTCGTTCGAGAGCGAGACGTGCACGCCCTCGCCGAGCTGCTCTGCGAGCAGCCGCCCGAGCTGTTGCTCGTGCTGCGGGTGCGCGTAGGAGTGCAGCAGCGAGACCGCCACCGCCTCCGGCGCCGCCGCCGCGAGCTCGCCGACGAGCGCCTGCGCGCCGTCCGGATCGAGCGCCTTCAGCACTCCCTCCGGGGCGCATCGCTCAGCCGCCGCGAAGCGCAGCTCGTAGGGCACGAGCGGCTGCGGCTGGGCCTCGCAGAGCCGATACAGGCTCGGTCGCGCCTGGCGCCCGAGCTCGATCACGTCGGTGAATCCCTCGGTCGCGATCAGCGCCGTGCGCGCGGTGTGACCCTCGAGCAGCGCATTCGTCGCAACAGTCGTTCCATGCGCGAACCGCTGCACCCACCCGGGCTCGGCGCCTGCGGCAGCGAGCACGCCACGCACCGCTTCGAGCACCCCCAGCGACTGGTCCGCCGGCGTGCTCAACACCTTTGCGCTGTGCACCGCCCCCTCGCCGTCGACGAGCACCGCGTCGGTGAAAGTTCCGCCCACATCTACCCCGAGCAGCATCCATCGAAGCGTACGCGGGACCGGACGTCCCGCGCCCACGCCCGCCGGGCGAAGCACCCGGCCGCGCGGACGCGACCCCCCAGCAAACGAAGCTCAGGCGGCCGCGAGCTCCCGGTCCTCGGTCTCAGCGAGGTGCTGATGCGACGGGCAGTAGCCGTTGTGGGGCAGCGGCACCCGCTGACACGCCGAGCCTTTGCGCGTCGTCGCGCGACACTGCGGCCGCTCGCCGCTGATCGCCGTGTACGCCGCCACCGGGTTCTCCGCCAGGTACTTCTCGGCGTAGTCGATATAGCGGACGACCACTTTGTGAACGTGGCCCTGGTCGCTCATCGCGAAGTAGTTGCGCACATCGCAGAACAGCGTCCGCCCGGGATGTGCGAAGTAGTGGCGATCAGTCGCCATCCGCTTGACCACAGCCTCGCACGCCGCCAGGACGCGCGCGTGATTCATGCCCGCTGGTTCACCCTGCGGGGGGGCCAGTATTCGTGGAGCGAGCTCTCTGTAGATCGCTCGGCTGAACTGGTACATGGCGTACGTACCTCACCTTCATCGTCTGATCTCTTGAGTTGCGCACGCCCGCCAAGACAAAATCGTTTAGTTGGCCCCCTATTGCCATCGCTTCCACGACATTCAACACGCCCGCTACCACAAAAGGTGCGGTGTCGCGTCGGTTGCGCGAGACCCTACTCCCAAGTCTCGAACTCCACCTCCCGCTCTCCGCTCACCACCGCGTGGCGGGCGTCGAAGGCGGGGTCCGTGCGGGGATGGTCGAGGCGCCAATGCGCGCCTCTGCTCTCCCGCCGCGCCAGTGCGCAGCGGGCGATCATCCGCGCCAGCGGGTGCCCGTCCGCCAGCAGTCTGCGAAGACCCTCCGCGTCGCGCTCGACGCCCGCGTCGCGCCACAGTGCCGCGCGCGTGCTCGCCTGCGCCACGGCCGGCCCCGGGAGCTCGCTCAGCCGCCGCAGCTCCGCGATACCCGGGCGCCGCGGCTGGGGCCGAGACAACGCATCGGTGACAGCCCGCTGCGCGAACACGAAGCACTCGCTGAGCGAGTTCGACGCCAGCCTGTTGGCGCCATGCAATCCCGTGCATGAGACCTCGCCGACCGCATACAGGCCGCCGATGCTCGAGCGGCTGTTCAGGTCCACCGCGATTCCCCCCATCGCATAGTGCGCCGCCGGCGCCACCGGCACCAGCTCGCTGCTCGGATCGACGCCCGCCTCGCGCAGCGCCGCGAACACATTCGGAAAGCGCCCCGCATCGATCCCACGCATGTCGAGGCCCACACTGCTCATCCCCGTCTCGCGCAGGCGCGCATGGATCGCCCGCGAGACCTCATCGCGCGGCGCCAGCTCCTCGACGAACCGCTCGCCGCTGCGCATGTCGTGCAGCGTCGCCCCCTCGCCGCGGATCGCCTCGGTGATCAGGAACCCTTCGCGCCCACGCACCCCGATCACCGCTGTCGGATGGAACTGCAGCAGCTCGAGGTCCGCCAGGCTCGCGCCCGCCGCGTGCGCGAGCAACAGGCCGCTGCCCTGCGATCCAGGCGGGTTGCTCGTGCGCGCCCACAAAGCCGCCGCGCCTCCCGTCGCCAGGATCACAGCGCGCGCGCAGATCACATCGGTGTGCGAGTTCTCGCACGCGACCCCCGAGCATCCCTCGCCGTCCTGCTCGAGCCACAGCACTCGCGCTCGCGCCCCCTCGAGGACGCCAATCCGCTTGTCCGCCGCCACCCGCGCCGACAGCTGGCGCACGAGTCGTCTGCCCGTCGCGCTGCCGCCCGCGTGGACGATCCGGCGCACAGAGTGCCCTCCCTCGAGCCCCAGCGCGAGGCGGCCGAAGCGGTCCGCGTCGAAGCGAACTCCCAACGACTGCAGGTCCGCCACGTGCCGAGGCGCCTCCCGCACCAGGATTTCCGCCGCCGAGCGCCGCACGAGGCCCCGGCCCGCACGTTCGGTGTCGGCGCGATGCAGCTCCGGGCTGTCATCCGCCGCGAGCGCCGCCGCAAGCCCGCCCTGGGCCCAGTAGCTCGCCGTCTGCGCCAGCGGCGCCGCCGAGACGAGCAGCACCCGCGCGCCCTCCCGCGCCGCGCATATCGCCGCGTACAGCCCCGCCGCGCCCGCTCCCACGACCGCGACGTCGGCCTCCGTGATCGAGGGCGCGGAACCCGCTGCCATCGCCGCGCGGCGCTGCTCTACCGACCGCCGCGCGGCAGGATGCCCGCTTTGCGCAGCGCTTCTTCGGTTGCCTTCGGACTCCGTTTGGTACCCGTCGGGCTCGTCGTGCCGGTGGCGCCCGAGCCGGTCGTCGAGGCTCCCGGCGCCGTGCCCTGCGAGCTCGTCGGCGTCAGTGTCGTCGGCGTGCCGGGATTGACCGCCCCTGGGCTGGTCGGCACCGACACCCCACCGCCCCCCGCCGGCGGGCTAGTCGAGGCCCCGGTCTGGCCCGGGGCCGCCACAGTCGGCGTCACCGTCGTGATCGTCCTGGTCACGGGTGCCACCGCGCTGCTCGTGCTCGAGCTGCCCGTGAGCTTGATCAGTGACGCCGCCAGCGCTCCGAGCGCGAGCGTCACGATCAGCGCCAGCACGAGGATCGGTGCTTTCCAGTTCGTCGGCGCCGCCAGCCGCGTGCGCGCCGCCGCGCCACAGCGCACGCACCACTCCTGGTCGCGCTCGAGCGTCGCTCCGCACAGCGGGCACGCCGCGTCCACCGGCGGCGCCGGGGGGTGCTGCTGAGTGCCCTCGCCTGCTGCGCCTGGAGAGCTGTCGGTCGGCGCGCTCGCGACGCTCAAGAGCTCTGTACTGGCGGACGGATGATCTCGGTCGGTTCCTCGGCGGAGGAGCCCGGCTGTGTCGGGGCCGACGTGGCTGGCGCTGAGTCCGCCGCGGACTCACCGGGCTGGGGATCGCCCACCGACTCGGCGTTCGCGCGAACCGGTGGCGAGGGCGCTCGCGGCGCGCCCGCAGCTCGCGCCGGCTCCGCCGGCCCGAGGGTGCCGGGAGCCGCTGTCGCGGGGGCGGCGCCCGTCGTGGCCCCCGCGGGCGCCGAGGTCGCAGGCGCTGCAGCCGCGGGCGCGATCGAGCCCGTCGCAGCCGCTGCGGCGACGGGTGCTACGAGGGCAGGCGCAGGGGAGCGCGCGGGAGCAGGCGCGGGAGCGGCCGCGGGCGCGGGAGCGGCGGCGGGAGCTGGGGAGGGCGCAGGCGCGGGGGAGGGCGGTGAAGCCGCGTAGGGGCGCTCGGCCCGGAGGTCCATCGCCAGGCCGCAGTTCGGACAGAAGCGGTCGTCGCTGCCGTGGATCGCAGCGCACCGCGGGCATGCCGCCACGCCCGCCTCGCGCAGAACCGTCACCGGCTGCAGCTCGGCGAGCGCCGCTTCGAGCGCCCGCAGCTCGTTGTCGATGCGCGCGATCGTGTCGAGCTTCGCGAGCACCAGCGAGTCGTTGCGCTTGCCGAAGCGATGCAGGCTGTAGACGAGGCCTCCGAGGTCGCGGTAGGCGAGCTCACGCGCCTTGCGCAGGAACCGCGCGCGCCTGCGCATTCGACCACGCGCGCCGAAGCCGGGCGTGTCAACCGAAGGCTGCTCGCCGGCTGGCAGCTGCTCGCCGGTTGCCGGGCTGGTGGCTTGGGCCTCGTCCATCGACCCATTAATGCTACTCAGCGCGCTGGAGGGCTGTGCGCCAAGCGGTTGCAACACGTTCTGCCATCGCCGGCGCAGAGAACGGCTCGGCGTGGGCGCGGCCCGCGACGCGGGGGTCCTCGTGTCGCAGGTGCGGTGCCAGCGCAGCGCTCCAGAGGTCGATCTCGAATGGCGCGCAGAGCGCGCCCGCGACTCCCTGCAGCGCCTGCGAGTGGATGCCGACGGGCGTGGCCAGCACCGGCACGTCGCACGCGAGCGCCTCGAGCGCCGCCAGCCCGAAGCCCTCGCGCTCGGACGGCACGAGCACGGCGTTGGCCGCGTTGACCCACAGCGGCACCAGCGACGGCTCGACGCCGCCGAGCGAATAGAGCTCGACGCCGGCTGCGCTCGCCAGCGCGAGCGCCCGGTCATAGCGCTTCTCGGGGCGCTCAGGGCTGGCTGGGAACAGCACGAACGGCGTCTGCGAGTCGAGCTCGAGCCGCTCTCGCGCCTGCGCCCGAGAGAGCGGGCGAAAGCGCTTCAGGTCCACTCCGCAGGGCAGCACCAGCGCCCGCCTGCGAGCCGACGCCAGCGGCAGCTCCTGCACGAGCGGAGCCGACGCCGCCGCGACGATGTCCATCAGCGGCAGCGCCAGCGCCGTCAGCACGCGGGTGCGCGGGTGGCGGACATCGGTGCCGTGAACCGTGAGCGCGCGCACGAGCGCCCTCACGCCAAGCGCCGGCCACGCCGACAGGCCGAAGTGGGCGTGCACGACATCGAAGCGCTCGCCCGCGAAGCGCCTGCGCAGATCGCCCGTCGCGCGCACCAGCGTGCGCGGGCCCGGCGCGAGCTCGTACAGCTCGACCTCGACTCCATCGAGGCTCGGCAGCGCGCGCAACGCAGCCACCTGGTCGCGCACGAACTGGCCTCGCTCGGGGTTGCGCGCCGAGGGGAGCATGTTGGAGACCACCAGCGCGCGCATCCGTCGCGGACCGTAGCGCTCTGGAATGATGGCCGGAATGCAGAGCTCAACAGCTGGCCCCGATCCCCGCACGCGGCCGATCGCGGTGTTCGACTCCGGCGTCGGCGGACTCACGGTGCTGCACGAGCTGCTCGTGCGCCTGCCGCGCGAGGACTTCCTGTATCTCGGCGACACCGCGCGCTTCCCCTACGGCGAGCGCTCGCAGTCCGAAATCGAGCGTTTCTCGGCCGAGATCGCCGAGGAGCTCTTGCACCGGAGCGCAAAGCTGCTCGTGGTCGCCTGCAACTCCGCGACCTCCGCCGCGCTGCCGAGCCTGAGCGCGCGCATGCGCCAGACGACGCTCGGAATCGACGTGCTCGGCGTCGTGCGGCCCGAGGCCCTGCAGGCCGTCGCGGCGACCCGTAGCGGACGCATCGGGCTGCTCGCGACTCCCACCACAGTCGCCAGCGGCGCATACGAGCGCGCGATCGCCGCCGTCGATCCGCATGTCACGCTGCACGCCGTCGCCTGCCCGACTCTGGCCTCGATCATCCAGGCGGGAGAGCAGTTCGACGAACGCGCTGTCGCGACCGTGCGCTCATCGTGCGAGCCGCTGCAGGCCGCGGGCGTGGACACGGTGATCCTCGGCTGCACCCACTACCCGTTGATCGGTCCGATGCTGCAGCGCATGCTCGGGCCCGACGTGACGCTCGTCAGCTCGGGCGCCGCGCTCGCGCGCCAGGTCGAGCACGCGCTCAGCACCCGCAACCTCAGCCGCCCCCCCGACGAGGGGCTCGGGCCCCGGCGCGAGGGCGAGTACCGCTTCCTGTGCACCGGCGATGTCGATTCGTTCCGCGAGCTCGCGACCAGTTTCCTGCAGATGCCGCTCGGCACCGTCGAGCCGGTGCAGCTGCACGCTGTCGAGGCCGTCGCGTGAGGCCCCCCGCGCCCGGGCGCCCGGGCGAGCGCCGCGGCCGGCGCCCGGGGAGGACGTTGCCATGAGCCCTTCACGCAGCCATCAGCGCGGCCCCGAGGACCTGCGCCCGACGACGATCGAGCCGGGCTTCGTGCGCACCGCCACCGGATCGGCACTGATCTCGATGGGCGAGACCCGCGTGATCTGCACCGCCTCCGCGCAGGAGTCGCTGCCGCGCTGGCTGATGGGCAAGGGCAAGGGTTGGGTGACAGCCGAGTACGCGATGCTGCCCGCCTCCACCGGGGACCGCAAGCCGCGCGACATCTCCAAGGGCCGCCTCGATGGCCGCAGCGTCGAGATCCAGCGCCTGATCGGGCGCTCGCTGCGCGGAGTGATCGACTTCACCGCGCTCGGCGAACGGACTCTGTATCTCGATTGCGATGTCCTGCAAGCCGATGGGGGCACCCGCTGCGCCTCGATCACAGGCGCCTTTGTCGCGCTCTCACTGGCCTGCGCCCAGCTGCAGCGCGCCGGCAGGCTCGAGCGCAGCCCGCTCACCGGCTCGGTCGCCGCCGTCTCATGCGGCATCGTCAACGGCGAGCCGCGTCTCGACCTCGACTACGGCGAGGACTCCAATGCGGCCGTCGACGCGAACGTCGTGATGACCGGCGAGGGCGGGCTCGTCGAGGTGCAGGCGACAGCCGAGCGCACTCCGCTCTCGCGTGCTCATCTGGACGAGCTGCTGGCGCTCGCGTCGGGCGGCATCGAGGAGCTGCGCGTCGTCCAGCAGCAGGCGATCGCCGCCGCCTCCGCAGCTGCCGGCGCCTGATGGCCACCCGGCTCGTGCTCGCCACGCGCAACGAGCACAAGCGGCGCGAGTTCGCGCGGCTGATCGAGCAGTCCCAGCCCTCGCGCTGGCAGCTGCAGGGCTTGCCCGACGACGTTCAGCTGCCGCCCGAGGACGGCTCGACGTTCGCCGCCAACGCGCTCGCCAAGGCCCGTGCCGCCGCCGCTGCCACAGGCGTCGCGAGCATCGCCGACGATTCGGGCGTCGAAGCAGCCGCGCTCGACGGACGCCCGGGAGTGCGCTCCGCCCGCTACGCCGGCGAGGCCGCGAGCGACGGCGAGAACCTGCGTAAGCTGCTCGCCGAGGCGCCCGCGGGCAGCGCCCTGCGCTACACCTGTGCGCTCGCCTACGTCGATCCGGGCTCGAGCACCGAGCGTCTGTTCGAAGGCCACTGCGACGGCCTTCTCGCCACCCATCCCGCCGGCGAGCGTGGCTTTGGCTACGACCCCGCGTTCCTTCCCACCGACTGGCCCGGCCCCGAGACGATGGCGCAGCTGAGCGATGCCCAGAAGGACCGCATCAGTCACCGTGGCCGCGCCGCTCGCGCGCTGACCGACTGGCTGGGGGCGCAGCCGGATTGACCGTCGCTGTCGCGCCGCAGCGGTCCCACGGTGCAGCTAGATCAGGTTGATCGCCGCGGCCGCCCCCACCGCCGCGGACACCCCCGCGTAGCCGACGTATCCCGCGAGCAGCAGCAGGAACGCGGTCAGCAGCGCGATGAACACCGTCGCCGTCCACGCCGCCCGTTCGAAGTTCACCGCGCAATTGTCACCGATCGCCCAGTCATGAGCGGACAGCTCGTCCGAAAACGCTGTTAGCGTCATTGCGACCGTCTCACGAAACGAGGAGGGCC
This sequence comes from uncultured Solirubrobacterales bacterium, assembly GCA_963706765.1. Taxonomy (GTDB): domain Bacteria; phylum Actinomycetota; class Thermoleophilia; order Solirubrobacterales; family Solirubrobacteraceae; genus Palsa-744. The sequence goes on from OY970168.1 coordinate 2,848,827, forward strand.
AAGTGACGAAGTCCGAGCTGGTCGACCAGGTCGCTGATCGCGCCGGACTCACCAAGAGCGACAGCGCTCGCGCGATCGATGCGGTGCTCGACACGGTCGAGGACGCCCTGCGGCGGGGCAGCGACGTGACGCTGTCGGGGTTCGGGAAGTTTCACGTCGGCGAGCGCGGCGCGCGCCAGGGCGTGAACCCGCGCACCGGTGAGCGCATCCAGATCGCCGCCTCGCGCGTGCCGCGCTTCACCGCGGGCAGTGGCTTGAAGAGCGCCGTTAAGGGTCGCTGACGCCGTGGGGCCGGCGCGTGCCTGAGCGGCTGAACGCCGCCCGCGCCCTGGCCCCGTCGTTCGGCGATGTCCTCGCCGCTCGCGTTCGCGAGCGCGAGTCCCAGGTCGTGCTCGGGCTCGACCCGGACGCCAGCGCGCTGTGGCCCGAGATCGAGGATTCGCTGCGATCGTCCGCGCCGGCTGCACCGGCCGAGCTGGCAGTGCGAGCGGTGCGCATGCAGTGCGAGGCCCTGATTGACGCAGCCGGGCCCGCATGCGTCGCGATCAAGCCTCAGCTCGCCTGTTTCGAGCGCCTCGGCGCGCCCGGGCGCGAGCTGCTCGGCGCACTGGTCCAGCGCGCGCACGAGGCGGGGCTGCTCGTGATCGCGGATGGCAAGCGCGGCGACATCGACGTGAGCGCCCGCGCATACGCGGAGTCGCTGTTCGGCGGCTCGCAGACGCCCTTCGGCGCGATCCCCGGTCTCGGCGCAGACGCGGCGACCGTCAACCCGCTGATGGGAGCCGACACGCTCGAGCCGTTCCTGACCGCCGCCCGCGCGCGCTCCGCTGGCGTGCTCGCGCTCGTGCGGACCTCCAACCCGGGGGCCGCCGACATCCAGGAGCTCGAGCTGGCCCACGGCGGCACCGTGTGGGAGTCGATCGCCGCGCTCATACACGAGCTCGGTCGCCCGGGGATCGGTGACAGCGGCCTCAGCGACCTCGGCGCTGTGGTCGGCGCGACTGCGCCCGAGCTGCTCTGCACTGCGCGCGAGCTGATGCCGAACGCCGTCTTCCTGCTGCCCGGCATCGGCGCACAGGGCGGCGCTGTACAGGACCTCGCTCCGGCCTTCGCCCCCGGTCCCGCGGGCGGTCTCGTGAGCGCCTCGCGCAGCATCGCCAACGCATTCCAGAGCGCCGGCGGCGATCCTGCGAGCGCCGCTCGCGCGCAGGCCGAGCGCCTGCGCGCGTGCGCGCTTGCGCTCGTTCCCTGACCTTGCGCCGGCCCCGGACGGGCCTCACACGCGGTCTCGCGCGGGCTTCGCACCGGGGGGCTGGGTGGGTGCTCAGGGCGTGCGTGGCGCATGCCCGGGGCGTCCGCTAGCCTTGTCTCTTGCGCCGCGACGACGTCGTCGCCGGGGCGCGAGAAGGCGGTTGAGACAGCTTCGATGATCATCACGGTCACGCTCAACGCGGCGATCGACAAGTCGCTCTCGGTGCCGAACTTTCGGATCGGGCGCCGCCATCGCACAGTCGAACAGCGCACGATGGCGGGGGGCAAGGGCGTCAACATCGCACGGACGCTGAAGACCCTCGGCCAGCCTGTGATCGCGACCGGGTTCGCCGGCGGCGGCACCGGCACCCACATCGTCGAGCAGCTCACCGACGAGTCGATCCTCAACGACTTCGTGCGCATCCGTGAGGAGTCGCGCACGAACACCTCGGTATTCGACCCCACCACGGGCAAGCAGACCGAGATCAACGAACGCGGCCCGGCGGTCTCCGAGCGCGAGGTCGAGCTGTTCCGCGACAAGCTGCTGTATCTCGCCCGGGGCGCTGCGATCGTGGTGTTCGCCGGCTCGATGCCGCGCGGCGTCGACAGCGAGCTGTACGCGTCGCTGATCCACGAGCTCGCGCGCATGGAGGTCACGACGGTCGTCGACACCGACGGCGAGCCGCTGCACCATGCGGTGCGCGCCGAGCCCGACGTGGTCTCGCCGAACGTGCTCGAGGCCGAGGAGCTGGTTGGACACGAGTTCTCCGGCGAGGATGGCCGCTCGCAGGCGGTGCGCGAGATCGCCGCGCTCGGACCCCGCGAGACGATCATGACGCTTCCCGATGGCTGCTTCGCGCAGGTCCTCGTCGACGGACGCCAGTGCTTGAAGCGCCTGCGCATCGCCGAGCGGGAGTCGATTGCCAAGCGGGGCTCGGGCGATGCGTTCCTGGCCGGCTATCTGGCCGCACGCTACGAATCGCGTCCTGCCGACCACTGCCTGCGCTTCGGCGTCGCATGCGGCGCCGACTCGACCGGTCGCCTCGGCGCGGGGCTGATCGATCCACGCGAGGCGCGCCGGCTGATGGGCGAGATCGAGCTCGTCGACATCGAGCTGCCGGCTGAGGTCAGTTAGGAGCGCGTCCCGCGAACCGGCGAAGCGCGAGCAGCCGCTCGCTATAGTGCCGGCCTTCGGATCGCAGGGATCGAGAGGGTCAACGGATGAGAGCTGATGGGCATGATCGCCCGGTACGGGGTGAGGACGACGGCGCCAGCGCCGCTAGCGCTGTGCGGGCCGGGATGAGCTTGCCCTGGGGCTGGGCCGGGCGGCTTGCGCTGCCTGCGCTCGCGCTCCTCCTCGTCGCTCTGGCGGGATGTGGAGAAAACTCCTCCAGCACGACCGCGAGCACACCCTCGCAGGCGGCAAGCGCTCCCGCCACGAGCGCCGCGGCGCCGGCCACGACGAGCCCGGACACGAGCGCCAGCGGCGGCACGTCGACGTCGAGTCAGAGCGGGGGAGCAGGCGCGACGCAGTCCACCAGCTCGAAGTCGACCTCGACGCCCGGGCGCACCTCCGCTCCCGCCGGCACCGCGGCCGGCGTTTTGGGAGCCGGCGCCGGCAAGAAGTCCCCGCTGGGCCATGGGAAGGCCGGTGCCCAGGTCGACAAGGCCAAGGCGCTGCTCGGCGCATTCGGATCGATCACGCTGTCGAGCTCGGCCTTCAAAGCCGGTGGTGAACTGCCGAAGACCTACACCTGCGACGGCGCCGGCACCTCCCCGCCGATGAGCTGGCAGGGGATCCCGCACGGCGCAGCGCAGCTCTATCTGACCGCGGTCGACTTCGCTGCGGGGCTCGGCACGAACAGCGTGCAGTGGGCGCTCCTGATCCCGACGAGCGCCAGCGGGCTGCCCGCCGGCTCGCTTCCCGCGGGCACCGTCGCGGGCACGAACGGCGCCGGCAAGATCGGTTGGGGGGGCGCCTGCGGCGCCAAGGGCAAGCCCCAGCACATCACCTTCCTGCTGTATGCGTTGCGCAAACCGCTGAGCCTGCCGAGCGGCTTTCGCGCCAGCGAAGCGCGCGCGAAGATGAAAGGCGACATCCTCGGCACGGGTTTCACCGCCGCCAGCTACGAGCGCGGCTAGCGCCGTCGCCGGCAACCCAGGGTGCCGGGGCAGGCCGTAGGGGCGGGGCCCAGGCGAGCGCCTCAGCCGCCGGCGACGTCGCGGCGCAGGAATACCAGGTAGCCGGCGCACAGCGCCGGCAGCGCATACAGCGCGCACACCCACAGCGAGTGCCAGATCGGCGCCCAGTCGGTCGGCGTCCGCAGCAGACCATGCCAGTTCTCGTACTGGTTGGTCAGCAGGTAGGGGCGGATCGCTTCGAGGCCAGGGATCGTCGAGAGGATCGCCAGCAGGATCGTGAAGCCAACCGTCGCCACGACCGCGGCGGCGCTGTTGCGGGTCGCGGTCGAGAGCAGCAGTCCGATGCATACGACGCTCAGCAGCGGTATCAGGTAGACGAGGTTCGAGGCGAGCACCAGCAGCAGTGCCTTCGGCGCCGGCACCACCGTCCCGGAGAAGGTGGTGATCTGCTCGAAGCCCCATGACGCGACCCCGGCCACAGTCGCGACGATGGCCGAGGCGAACACCGCCAGCGTCGCATACGCGACCGCGGCGAGCGCCTTCGCGGCGAACACCTGGCCGCGGTCGGCAGAGCGCGTGAGGATCGTCTTCAACGTGCCGTTGCCATCCTCGGCCGCGACTATGTCGCCAGCCACGAGCGCTGCGATCAGCGGCAGCATGAAGAGCGACTCGAAGAACAGCGTCAGCACCGGCGTCGCGAGCCCCGACTGGGTCACCTGCGCCGCGAAGATGCTGCCGTGTTCGTGCGTGTGATGGTGGCGCAGGTGTTCGACCAGCACGAAGATCAGCGGTATCACCACGCCGAGGCCGATCCCGAGGTAGGTCCGCTTCTGCGCGCCCAGCTTGCGCAGCTCCCAGCGAAACACCGTCAGCGTCCGCGGCGGGCGCGCTGCGCGCTCAGGCGCGGAGCCGAGCGCGATCGACGGCGCGGCGGTCGCGCTCATCGTGCAACCGCCGGCGCGGGCGCATGACCGTCGGCCTGCGCAGCCTGGGTCTCGCGCTCTTCGGTGAGCCGGAAGAACAAATCCTCGAGCGTCGCGAGCTCGGGCGTGAGCGCCAGTATCTGAACGCCCGCCGCTCCCAGCGCCAGCGACAGCGCGCCGACGTCGCTCTCCTGCGCCTCGAACACCAGGCCGTGCTCCTCGACGCTCGCGCGGGCGACGCCGGGCTGCGCTCGCGCAAGCGCAAGCGCCTGCGCATCGTCGCTCGTGCGCATCCGGTATCCGGCGCCGCCCTGGCGGCGCAGGTCGGCGAGCGCGCCCTCGTAGACGATCCGCCCCGAGTCGACGATCGCAACGCGATTGCAGAGATCCTGCACCTCGGGCAGCTGGTGGCTCGAGAGCAGCACCGTGATCCCTTCCTCGGCCAGGCGCAGGATCAGCAGTCGCATGTCTCGCATCCCGGCAGGATCGAGCCCGGTCGCGGGCTCGTCGAGGATCAGCAGCCGCGGGCTGCGCAGGAGCGCCGCCGCGATGCCGAGCCGCTGGCGCATGCCGTGGGAGTAGCCGCCGACCCGGTGCGCGGCTCGCGGGCGCAGGTCGACGACGTCCAGAACCTGATCGATGCTTGGCGCGCCCGGGCCCAGGTCGCCGTCGAGCGCCGCCAGCAGTTCGAGGTTCTTGCGTCCGCTCAGGTAGGGATAGAAGCGCGGAGCCTCCACGAAGCCCGCCACGCCCTGCAGCGCACGCGCGCCCTCGCGCATCGGATCGTGACCGAACAGCTCGACCGAGCCCTCGCTCGGGACAATCAGCCCGAGCGCCATCCGCAGCGTCGTGGTCTTGCCGGCCCCGTTGGGACCGAGGAAGCCGTACACGTCGCCCACGTCGACGTTGAGGTCGATGTGGTCGACCGCGAGCACCTCCTTGTAGCGCTTCACCAGGCCTCTCGCCCTGACCGGAGCGGGCTCCCCCTCGTGCTGCTGCCGCGGGGGAGCGGGCGCACGCTGCCCCGTCGCCATCTACAGGCCCTTGGCGACTTCCTCGATGCTCGCCGGCGTCACCGCACCCACCAGCAGGTAGCGCACGCCTGCGCGCTCGAACGTCAGCAGCGTGCCGAGCGCGCTCGGCAGCACGCTCGCGCTGGTGTCACCGATCTGGACCTTCTGCAGACCTTCAGGGAGCTCGCCGGCGGGCTGCGAGGAGCCGCCTTCGCCGGCGCGGCTTTCGAGCACCGCGATCGTCCCCGGGCCGTGGCCGCGGGTGCTCAGCTGCGGATGTTCGTGGTGAGCGCCCGAGGCGCCCGCCGGGCGTTCGTGCTCGGGCGCGACGATTTCCTTGACCTTCGCGCTCGACGGAGGGGTGAATTCGAACACCGAGCTTTCGACCGGTCCGTAGGAGATTTCGCTCGCCGCCAGTTCGATCACCGGCGCGGAGCTCGTTGTCGAGTAGACCGCCGCGCGCAGCGGGTTGCCGTGGACCGCATCCCAGGAGAGCTCGGCGCCGCCGATCAGGCTGCCGCCTTCCTTGGGCGTCACGTGCACCGTGTACGCGGCCTGTCCCGCGACGTCTGTCGGGGTTGCGCCGGAGACTTCGACATAGCGCTCCGCTTGGGAGATCGCTTCTTCGATCTTGGCGACGCTCGGCACGTGGCCTTCATCGCTCGAACCCTTGGCGCCGGAGGAGCCGGGCGATTCGGAGTCCGCGGAGTGGCGCTCGGCAGGCGGCACGTGGTAGCGGTAGAGCGTGTTCGAGGCCGCATCGTAGAGCGACGCCGTGCTGCCGTCGTAGAGCACCTGCGTATCGCCGTCTTCGGCCTGCAGCTCAAGGCGCGCGCGCCCGTCCGCCGCCACCCACAGGCGACCCGAGCCGCCGCTGAGCAGCGGGTTGGAGCTCAGTTCGCCCGAGGCTTCGCTGTCGCCGCCCGCGAGGTCCGCCCCTTCGAGCAGGTGGTCGGTCAGCTCGATGCGCGCGCTCACGCCCTGCACGGGCGGCGCGCTCAGCGCATCGTGCAGCGCCTGTGCGAGCGGCTTGGGGGGCGGCGTGGGCCCAGTGCTCAATGCCAGGGCGGCCGCGGCTGCGCCCGCCCCGAGCGCAACCACGATCCCGCACAGCAACAGCAGGCGCGAGAGTGGGAGTCGGCGAAGTAGCTGGCCCATAGCCTTTGCTTCAGGTTAGCGCCAGACATTGCGCTCGGCTAAAGCGGGCCCGGCCAGACGCGGCCATCCGGCGCCTGCAGACGATATGGTGCCGCGCGCATGGTGTACGTGGTCCTAGCCTTCTGGGGCATCCTCGGCCTCGGCGTGTTCTTCGTCGCGATCCGCGGCGGAGTCGGCAGCCGGCCACCCTCCGATCAAGCCGGCGAATCGAAGGCCGGTCGGCGCGCCCTGATCGGCGGTGTGGTGGTTCTGTTCGCGTTCGGTCTGGTCGTGCCCGCGCTCGTGCTGGCCTTCAACGGCAAGCACAAGGCGAGCGTCGCCGTCGGCGGCGTGACCCTGACAGCCGATCAGCAGGAAGGTCGGGAACTGTTCGCGAAGACCTGCGGCGTGTGTCACACGCTGGCGGCGACCAAGTCGGTCGGGCGGATCGGACCGAATCTCGATGTTCGCGTCGGCGATGACATCTCGACTCCCGCCGGGCGCAAGGCGCTCGTGCTGAGCGCGATCCTCGAAGGGCGTGCCCGCGGCCTCGGACAGATGCCGGCGCTGCTCTACCAGGGCAAGGAAGCCGAAAACATCGCCTCGTTCGTGGCTGCAGTCGCCGGCCATTGAGCGCCCGCGCGCAGCGCGGTCGGGCTCTGCGGTTTGGCCGAGAGTCGATACCGGGCCCTAATCCCATCCACTAAGGTCAGCCGCGATGCCAGAGCAGACGCCAGAGCAGCCGCACACCGCCGAGGACGTCAAGGCGCTCGTCGCCGAGCACGAGATTCGCTTCATCCGCTTCTGGTTCACGGATGTGCTCGGACAACTGAAGTCGTTCTCGATCAACGCCGCCGAGCTCGACGACGCGTTCGAGGCCGGAATGGGCTTCGACGGGTCCTCGATCACCGGCTTCAACGCGATCGAGGAGTCGGACATGATCGCGATGCCCGATCCGCGGACCTTCGCGATCCTCCCCTGGCGCCCCGCCGAGCAAGGCGTGGGGAGGATGTTCTGCGACGTCGTCACGCCCGAGCGCACCCCCTACGAGGGCGATCCGCGCCACGTCCTGCGGCGCGCGCTTGCCCGCGCCCACGACCTCGGCTTCGACACCTTCAACGTCGGCCCCGAGCTCGAGTACTTCCTGTTCCGCGACTCGCGCTCGACAGAGGTGCTCGACCAGGGCGGCTACTTCGACCTGACGACTCTCGACGCCGGCTCGGACGTGCGCCGCGAGACCGTGCTCGCGCTCGAGCAGCTCGGAATCCACGTCGAGTACACCCATCACGAGGTCGGCCCGAGCCAGCACGAGATCGACATGCGCTACGCCGATGCGCTGAAGATGGCCGACGACTGCATGACCTACCGGATCACCGTCAAGGAGTATGCGATGAAGTACGGCTGGCATGCGACCTTCATGCCCAAGCCGCTGTTCGGCGAGAACGGCTCGGGCATGCACACCCACCAGTCGCTGTTCACCGAGGGACGCAACGCGTTCTTCGACGGCGAGGATCAGTACTTCCTGTCCGACATCGGCAAGGCCTTCATCGCCGGCCAGCTCAAGCACGCGCGGGAGATCTGCGCGATCTTCGCGCAGTGGGTCAACTCCTACAAGCGCCTCGTCCCCGGCTTCGAGGCGCCGGTGTACGTCGCCTGGTCGCGGCGCAACCGCTCGGCGCTCGTGCGCGTGCCGCTGTATCACCCCGGCCGTGAGCAGGCGACCCGCATGGAGCTGCGCTGCCCCGACCCCGCCTGCAACCCCTACCTGACATTCGCCGCGCTGCTGCAGGCCGGGCTCGAGGGGATCGAGAAGGGCTATGAGCTGCCCGAGCCGATGGAGAAGAATCTGTACCACCTCTCGGCAGAGGACCGCCGCCGCCTCGGCGTCGAGCAGTTGCCGGAGTCGCTCGGCGAGGCGATCGAGATCCTGGCCGAGTCCGAGCTCGTGCTGCGCACGCTCGGCGAGCACATGTTCAACCGCTATGTCGAGATCAAGCGCCAGGAGTGGGAGGACTACCGCATTCAGGTCAGCCGCTGGGAGCTCGACCGCTACCTGGCGATCCTCTAGTGTCCCGAGTCAGAAATTCGCGAGTGCCTGGCGAGCGGATGGGCGTGTCTGACGTTTGACGGCGGCGCGGTGCGTACTGGTGGTACGTGAGCGTCGTCGGCGGGCGTCAGGCGCGGGCAGGCGCCGCGAAACGCCGTCGAATTTCTGACTCGGGACACTAGGCTGACGCGCTGCCCGGAACGGGGCACGCGATCGGGCGCGCCGGCGCCAGCCGCCAATGCATCGCCTGCAGCATGTGCCCGAAGGCAGTCGGGTGCCGGGGCGCGATCTCGCGCGTCAGCGCAATCGCGCCGAGCGCCTGCTGCTCATAGCCGGCGTCGCCCGTCAGCTGCGCGAGCCGCAGCAGCCCCATCGCGGCGCTCGACGCGCCCGCGGGAATCGGCGTGTCCTCGAGCTCCTTGCGCCTGACTATCAGCGCTTCGGCGTCGTCTGCGGTCGAGAAGAAACCACCATTCTTGGGGTCCGCGAAACGTGCGATCAGCTGATCGGCGAGCGCTCTGGAGTGCGTGAACCAACGCTCCTCGCATGTCACTTCGAACAGCACCAGCAGGGCCTCGAGCAGGAATGCGTAGTCCTCGAGATAGGCATCGACGCTCGCACGCCCCTCCGAGAACGTCCGCAGCAGTCGCCCGTCGGGGTCGCGCATGCGCTCGAGCACGAACTCCGCGCAGCCGACCGCCGCCTCGAGGTAGGCGGGCTGCTCGAGCGCCGCGCCGGCATCGGCGAGCGCGCTGATCATCAATGCGTTCCAGCTCGCGAGGCGCTTGTCGTCGAGGCCCGGGCGCTCGCGCTGTTCGCGCGCCGCCAGTAGCGTCGAGCGAATCTGCGCGCGCTGCCGGGCCACCGGCTCGGGTCCGCGCGCCTGCAGCACGTTCAAGCCGGGGCGCGAGTCGTGGGGGTCGCGGAAGTTGCCCTGCTCGCTGGCGCCGAACCAGCCGATCGCCGCCTGCGCGTCGGCGCCGAGGGCGCGGCGCAGTTCAGCGACGGTCCAGACGTAGAACTTGCCCTCGGCGCCTTCGGAGTCGGCGTCGAGCGCTGCATAGAAGCCGCCCTCCGGTCCGCGCATCTCGCGCAGCGCCCAGTCGAGCGTCTCGCGGCACGCGTCGCGCAGGTGCGGCTCGGATGTCAGCTGCCACGCGTGCAGGTATGCGCGCGCGAGCAGCGCGTTGTCGTAGAGCATCTTCTCGAAATGCGGCACCGTCCAGGTGGCGTCCACCGCATAGCGGTGAAAGCCCCCGCCGAGCTGGTCATAGAGCCCGCCGCGTGCCATCGCGTGCAGCGTCGCGAGCGACATCCGGCGCTCGCCGCGCGCCAGCAGCAGCTCGAGCACCGAGGCCTGCGGAAACTTCGGCGCCCCGCCGAAGCCGCCGTTGACCGCGTCATAGCTGGCGCCGAGCCCCTGCAGCGCGAGCTCGAGCGCGTCCTCGCCCAGCGGCTCGGGCGAAGGCCGCAGGCGCGCACCGGCGGCCAGATGCTCGCGCAGCCGAGCACCGCCGGCCCTGATCTCCTCGCGCCGCTCGCGCCAGGTCTCGGCGATCGCCTGCAGGACCTGCGTGAACGCCGGCATTCCCGCGCGCGGCTCGGGCGGGAAGTAGGTGCCGCCGTAGAACGGCAGCTGCTCGGGCGTCAAGAACACGGTCAGCGGCCAGCCGCCGTGGCCGGTCATCGCCTGCACCGCCTCCATATAGATCGCGTCGACGTCGGGCCGCTCCTCGCGATCGACCTTCACGCACACGAACTCCTCGTTCATCAGAGTGGCGGTGCGCGCGTCGGTGAACGACTCGCGCTCCATCACGTGGCACCAGTGACAGGCCGAATATCCGATCGACACCAGCAGCGGCTTGTCGCGAGCACGCGCGCGCTCGATCGCTGTGTCCCCCCACGGCAGCCAGTCGACCGGGTTCTCGGCGTGCTGGCGCAGGTAGGGGGAGCTCTCCTGCGCTAGTGCGTTGGCCATCGTCGCTCAGCGTAGATGGTCGATCGACGCTCGTGCGACCAGGCTCGCCCGGCTAGCGCAGTTGAGCGAGGCCGGACAGCGGGAAGCGGACCCTGCCGGTGGGCCATTCGGCCTCGCCCGCGCCGTTGCTGGCGAGCTTGACTTTGGAGATGTTGACGTCGAAGTTGCGCCCGCCGAGCACGCCGCTGACGATGCTGCCCGAGCCGAGCCGCACGATCCCGGTCGCCGCCTCGGAGCCGGAGACGTGGATCGAGGCCGTCTGCAGCCGTCCTTCGCGGACCGGGAATCTGCCGCTGAGCGTCACGCCGGGCACGAACGAGAAGTTCTTCAGCACCACCGACGAGCTCTCGATCCGCGCGTAGCCGCCGCGCAGCCCGCCGAAGCTCGAGCCGATCGGCAGTTCCGCCTCGGTCTCGAGCGTCGCGCTGATCACGAGCCGGTCGAGGTCGAGGATCGCATCGAGCGCGGCCGTCAACGTCTGGCCGGGACGCCCGCCGAGGACGGGCGGCGGATGGATGTAGGCGAGCTTCGTCGGAGTCAGCGGCGTCGGTGCGAAGCGGTCCTGCGTGCTCCCGCACGGAGCCACGGGGCTGGCGCTGAAGAACGCCTTGACCGCGTGTTCGGCACAGCCGCTGAAGTCGCTGCCCAGCACCGAATGGCCCGCGTAGGGGATCACCAGCACCTGCGCGCCGGGAATCCGTTCGGCGACCGCCCGCGCGTTTGCGGTCGGCGTGCGCAGGTCCTGCTCGCCGGAGAGGATCAGCGTCGGCACGTCGGGAAGCGCAGTCTGCAGCGGCGGCGGGGGCGCGGCATTGGGCCACCCCGAGCACGCCGGCACGAGGCTCGCGCCGAGCGCGGTGCCGGCGTCGAACGGGGCGAAGTCGCTTGCCGGCAGTGCCCGCAGCGCAGCCGTCGCTTCGGCCGTCCGCGTCTGTGCGGTCGCCGAACGATTCCACGGGAACGGGATCTCTTCACAGGACGTGTCGAGGAACAGCGTTTCGTCGATCTCCTCTGCGCCTTCTTCACGCGGGCGTGTGGGGATCGTCGGAATCAGGCCTTCGGAGAGCAGCTTCAGGCGCAGCAGTGGGTCGGGGTCGCGGCGCAACGCCGAGACCATCGCCGCCGGCAGCAGCGCACGCAACGCCGGGTTGAGGTCGCCCGCCTGCAGGATCCGCAACAGCCCTGCCTCGTCGAGTGTGACCTGGCGCCTGTGCCCGGAGCCGTCGAAGACCGAGCCCGACAGCGCGCGCTTGCGCAGCAGCGCCGTCAACCGGGTGAGGTCGCCCATCGTGCTCGTGGTGATGCCCGCGCACGCGTGGTTGCTGCACAGCTCTTCCAGCACGCCCCCGACCGCCTGGAAGGTGCTGACCGCGAACGGTTCCGGCCCGTTCGCCGGCACGACCGAGTCGAGCACCAGCGCTTCGACGTGCTGGGGATAGCGTTCGGCGTACTCGAGCGCGACCTTGGTCCCGTAGGAGGTCCCGTACAGGACGAGCTTTTCATAGCCCAGCGTCTGGCGGATCGACTCGATGTCGGCGACCGATTCCGCGGTCGTATAAGCGCCTCTGCTCGGGCCCAGCTGCTGGGCGCAGTGGCCTGCCAGTTCGCCGATCGTGTGCGCCGCCACCAGTTCGCTTTCACTGCTCAGCGCCCCGCAGGCGAGCGGCCCCGATTCTCCGGTCCCGCGCTGGTCGAAGACGAGCAGATCGCGGGTCGTGAGCGCGGGCGCCATCGCGGTGTCGATGAATTCGCCGAGGCCGAGCCCGGCCTGGCCCGGACCCCCCGCGAGCGCCACGACCGCGCTGCGGGCCGGCGCCGTTCCTGCGAGCTTGCGCTCGAGCGCCAGCGAGACGGTCCCGCCGAGCGCTCCGCTGCGGTCAAGCGGCACGCTCATGGTCGTGCACTGAAACGCCGCAGCCGACAGCTGCAGGCAAGGAGTGAAGTTAGGGGATGCGCTAGGGGATGCGCTCGAGGACGCTGGCGAGCCTGCCAGCAGCAGCGCGGACAGCAGAGCCGCCAGAAGCGAGCTTGGGGCTGGCCTGCGCATCGCTGATGACCATATCGGCCGCCGCGGCCGTGTGCGCAGATACGTGCACCCGAGCGCCCCCGAGCGCCCCCACCAGGCGGTGATGAGCGGCCAGGCGCAGCGTGCCGTGGGCCGCGGCGCTGCCGCCGACGCGCAGCACCTCGCGGCCGGCCGTCAACCTGCCAGAGACGGTCACGCCCGGGATATAGGAGTAGTGGTGCAGAGTCAGCGACGTTCCCCTGATCGCGGCCCAGCCAGAGCGCAGCCCACCGACACGCAGCGAGAGCAGTGCCTCGAGATCGCCGCTCCCCAGCGCTGCAAGCGCCTGCACCGCGCTCTCGCGGGTGAGGTCTGCCAGCGTCAGCTCGACGGCACGGAGCGTGCGACCGGGCTTTCCGCGGACCCCTCGAGTCGGCGTCAGGTCACGCAGGCGGGCTGGCGCGAGCGGCGTCAACCCAAGCAGGCTCAGCACCTCGCGCCCGCCTGTGCAGGGCTTGATCTGCGCGCCGGCGAACAGCGCCTGCAGCGCGGCGCTCGCGCATCCGCTGAGGTCGCTGCCGAGCACCGAGTGCCCGACCGCGGGTACCACGAGCAGGTGCGAATCGGCGATCTGCGCCGCGACTTCGCGCGCGCCGGAGGTCGGCGTGCGCAGGTCATCGGCGCCACTCAGGATCAGCGTCGGCACCGCTGGAAACTGCGCCTGCACGGCTGTCGGCGCCGGTGTCGAGTAGGGCCAGAACGCGCACGCGGGAATGTCGCTGATCGCGAGCGCGTCGCGCGGCGCGAACGGCGCGAACTGGCTCGCGGGCTGCTGCTGGATCTGCGCCTGCGCTTCCACCAGGCGCTGGCGCGGCGAGGATGAGCGATCCCAGGGGAACAGCTCCTCTTCGCAGCTTGTCGCGAAGTACAGCGGCGTGTCGAACTCCGCGCTCGCTGCTTCGCCCTGTTCTTCGCCTTCCGCGCGCAACTCTCCGTAGTGCACGAGCCGTGCCAGCGGCGCGCTGTCGCCGTCGGCGGCGGAGCGCATCGCTGCTGGGAATTCGGCGCGCAGGGTCGGTTCGACATCCCCCGCGAGCAGGATTTCGAGCACCTCCGCGGCGGAGATCGAGATGCGGTGCCTCCGCCCGTGCCCGTCGATCCAGCGCCCGTGCAGCCCTCTGGCGCCGATCCGGTGCAGCGCTCGAGCCAGGTCTGCGACCGGATCGCGGGTGATGTGCGCGCACGCGTGCTGAGCGCACAGCTGGCGCAGCACCCGTGGTACCGCCGCGAAGGTCGGGCGCTCGAGGGGGTCGGGGCCGTTGGGCGGGACGACCGAGTCGAGCACCAGCGCGCCGACGTGTTCGGGATAGGTCTGGGCGTAGCGCTCGGCCACCTTGGTGCCGTAGGAGGTGCCGTAGAGCACCAGCCGTTCATATCCCCCCGCACGCCTGATCGCCTCGATGTCCGCGACGCTCTGCGCGGTCGTGAAGTACTTGCGCGAGGAGCCCAGCTGGCTGGCGCAGTTGGTTATCGCCGACCCCAACGTGACGCGTGCCGAGGCGTTGAAACGATGGCACGAGAGCGCGTCCGAGAGGCCCACGCCGCGCTGATCGAAGACGATCAGATCGCGCGTCGCGAGGGTCGGGCCCAGCAGCGGAACGAACTCCTGAGCGAACGGCAGCGCAGCCTGACCGGGGCCGCCGGCGAGCGCCACCACCGCTTCGCGCGCTTCCCCTACGGGCGCGCGGCGACGGCGCAGCGCGAGCGTGATCGCGCCGGGCGCCGATCCACCCGGATCGAGCGCCACCGCCAGGTGGCCGCAGGCAAAGTCCGCGCTCTCGCCGCAGGGCGCCCACTCGATCTGCGCATCGGCGCTCGCCGACAGCGCCGGCGCGAACGCGAGCAACCCCACTGCGAGCACCGCCGCCCCGAGCAGCCTTGCCACCAGGCCGAGGGCGCCGAGTCGCATATTTGGAAACTATCGGATCCCAGAACTCGCTTCGCAAGCGCCCGCAGAACCGATCGCGGCGAGCGCGATCGCGAGCGCGAGCCCACGCGCGATCGCTAGGGTCTGTATCGATGTCCGCAGATCGCCAGAGCGTCGACGCGCAGGCGGCGCCGGCCGCGGTTGGCCCCTACAGTCACGCGGTGCTCGTGCGCCCGACGCCGACGGGCGGGCTGCTGTTCTGCTCGGGGCAGATCCCGCTCGATCCCGTCTCCGGCGAGCTCGTCGGCGCCACCGCCGCCGAGCAGGCCCGTCGTTGCCTGCTGAACCTCGAGGCGGTCTGCGAGGCCGCCGGCACCTCTCTGGCCCGCGCCGTGCGCCTGACGATCTACATGACAGATCTGCGCCAGTTCGCAGCCGTCAACGAGGTCTACGGCACGTTCTTCGGCGACGATCCTCCTGCGCGCGCGACCGTCGGGGTGTCAGCGCTGCCGAAGGGCTCGCTCGTCGAGATCGACGCGGTCGTCTCCGCCGACGGCTGAGTCGCGGGCGCATGCCTGCGCGCTCGGGCCGGGCGGCCGCCAGGGCGGAGCTCTCGCGCCGCGGCCGCTTGCGCCTCGCTCAGCTCGAGGCGAGGGCCGACGCCGTCGCTGCCGCCGCCAGCTCGCGCTCCTCGTCGGTCGAGCGTTCGGCGCCATACAGCGCACGCGCGAGCAGCCGGTACAGCGTCGCTCGTTCGGCGGGATCCAGTGCGCCCAGTACCTGGTCCTCGACGCTTTCCTGCGCATGCTCGGCTCGCGCGAGCGCGCGCTGTCCGGTCGGCGTGAGCTCGACCAGATGCCGCCGGCGGTCGGCCGGATCACGGCGGCGAGCGACGAAGCGTCGCTCCTCGAGCTCGTTGAGCAGCAGCACGATGTTGTTGGCATCCATGCACAGCGCCTCGGCCAGCTCCTGCTGGGGCGCGAGCTCGTTGTCGCGCAGGTAGCTCAGCGCGGTCAGCTCGCGCAGGTGCATGCCGAGCAGCTCCTCACTGCTCTGGCGATAGACCTGCTTCGCCAGGCGGGTGAGCAGGACCATCGAGCCGGGTGCACATGCTCGGTCCGTGTCAGACATAGTGCCGCGAACTATACCGCATGATGCAACGATCGTCACTAGTGTGCAGATACTCCTTGAAACAAGGATGATCCATGCTATGGTGTTTTTCAAGCAACGAGCTTGGAGGTAGCCAGAGTGAGCACGATCACGCCCGCCACGATCATTCAGAGCAACGACCCAGCCAGCGCCGCACAGCGGTCTGAGGCACGGAGGGAGCGCCGCCGCTGGCTGGCGCTGGCCGTTCTCTGCCTGGGCCAGCTGATGATGGTGCTCGACGCCACGATCGTCAACGTCGCGCTGCCGTCGATAAAACACGACCTCGGCTTCAGCCAGGGCAACCTGACCTGGGTGATGAACGGCTACCTGATCACGTTCGGCGGCTTTCTGTTGCTCGCCGGGCGGATGGGCGATCTGGTGGGCCGCAAGCGGGTCTTCCTGACCGGCCTGGTCATGTTCACGATCGCCTCCGCGCTGTGCGGGGTCTCACAGGATCAGGCGATGCTGATCGGAGCGCGCCTGTTGCAGGGCGTCGGTGGCGCCGTCGCCTCGGCCGTGATCCTCGCGATCATCGTCACTGAGTTCCCGGGAGCCGCCGAGCAGGCCAAGGCGATGGGCATGTACGCGTTCGTCTCGGCCGGTGGAGGCTCGATCGGGCTGCTCGCCGGCGGCGCGCTGACCCAGTCGCTCGACTGGCACTGGATCTTCTTCGTCAACGTCCCGATCGGCATCTTCGCGTTCCTGGCGGGCTATGCGCTGATCGAGGAGAACGAGGGCATCGGGCTGTCCGGCGGAGTCGACTGGCTCGGCTCCTTCCTGATCACGGCCGCGACGATGCTGGGCGCGTTCGCGATCGTGAAGTCGACCGAATTCGGCATCGGCTCCGCGCGCACGCTCGGGATCGGCGGCGCTTCGCTGGCGCTGCTGGGCGCGTTCCTCGCGCTCGAGGCGCGCGTCGCCAACCCGATCATGCCGCTGCGCGTGCTGCGCCTGCGGATGCTGATGGGCTCGAGCCTCGTTCGCGGCCTGCTCATCACCGGCATGTTCTCGGCGTTCTTCCTCGGCTCGCTGTATCTCGAGCAGATCCTCCGCTACGACGCGATCCAGACCGGCCTCGCGTTCCTGCCGCTGACGATCTCGATCGCCGTGCTGTCGATGGGCGTCTCGGCGCGTGCGATGGCGCGCTTCGGCCCGCTGCGCATCCTGGTCGCCGGGCTCGCGGGGATCGTGGTGGGGCTGCTGCTGCTGGCCGGGCAGGGCGTGCATGCGAGCTACTTCCCGGGGCTGTTCATCGCGTTCCTGGCACTCGGCCTCGGCGCCGGCGCATCGTTCTTGCCGTTGCTGACGATGGGCATGTCCGACGCGCCCAAGCGCGATGCCGGGCTCGCATCGGGCATCGTCAATGTCTCGGTGCAGCTGTTCGGGGCGATCGGGCTGGCCACGCTTGGCACGATCGCGACCGACCACTCCAAATCGCTGCTCGCCGATGGCCACTCCTTGAGCAGCGCGCTCACCGGCGGCTACCACCTCGCCTATCTCGTCGCCGCCGTATGCGTCGCGCTCGGGATCGTGGCAGCGCTCATCGTGCTGCGCCCGCCGCGCGCGTCGCTGCCGCAGGAGGTCGAGCCAGAGCGCGAGCACCACGCCGCCGCGACGCCCTCGGCACAGCCCGCGTGAGCTGATCGGGCGTCATCCGTGGCGTGAGCTGATCGGGCGCGCCCGTGCGCAGCCGATCAGGCGTCGCCCGTGCGCAGCTGATCAGGCGTCGCCCGTGCGCAGCTGATCAGGCGTCGCCCGTGCGCAGCTGGGCGCGCCTGATCTTGCCGCTGGCCGTCTTCGGCAGCTCCGATGCGAACTCGACGATCCGCGGGTACTTGTAGGGGGCCGTCTCGCGCTTGACGTGCTCCTGCAGCTCGCGAACGAGCGTGGGGGAGGGGGTGCGCGAATCGTCGCGCAGCACCACCACCGCGCGCACTACCGCTCCCCGCTCCTCATCGGGCGCGGCGACCGCCGCGGCCTCGGCGACCGCCGGGTGTGAGACGAGCGCCGACTCGACCTCGAACGGCCCGATCCGGTAGCCAGCGGACACGATCACGTCGTCGGAGCGGCCCTCGAACCACAGATAGCCCTCGCCGTCTTCGCGCACGCGATCGCCCGTGCGCCAGGTCCCCGCCGCGCGCCGATCGTCGATCTGCCAGGCCCCGTCGCGGTCGCGTCGGACGCTCTCGTCCAGGTAGCCGAGGAAGAACGTCGGCACCGTCTGCGGGTCAGCGGTCAGCTCGCCCTCCTCGATCCGCAGGCCGACGCCCGGAAGCGCTCGACCCATCGAGCCCGGGCGGGCGGTCTCGCCGGCGGCCATGCCGGTCAGCTGCCCGGTCTCGGTCTGACCGTAGCCGTCGCGGATCTCAAGGCCCGTGACCTCGCGCCAGGCGTGCAGCACCTCGGGGTTCAGCGCCTCCCCGGCCGCGACCACGCCGCGCAGGTCGGCGAGCGGTCGCAGCGTGGCGCGCTTGGCGATCACGCGATACTCGGTCGGGGCCATGCACAGCACATTGACGCGCTCGCGCTCGAGCAGCTCGAGGCGCTCGCGAGGGTCGAAGCGCGCGTCGTGCAGGAGCGTACAGGCGCCCGCGAGCCAGGGAGCGATGAACACGTTGCGCGCCGACTTCGACCAGCCGCTCGCGGCGGTGCACCAGACCAGCTCGCCAGTCCGCGCGCCCAGCCAGTGCCCCGCCTGCAGGCGCTGGCCCTGCAGGTAGCGCTGCCCGTGCACGACCGCCTTCGGCTCGCCCGCGGTGCCGCTGGTGAAGGTGATCAGGCACGGGTCGCCGTCGGCGAGCTCGGCCGCGGCCGCGGGCTCGCCCGCGAACAGCCGCTCGTCGGGCACGAGCGCGACAGCGATTCCCTGTGTGCCCGCGAGCGCCACCTCGAGCTCGCCGCGGTTTCGCTCGTCGGCCAGCACCAGCGCGGGCCGGGCAACCGCGAGGCGCAGTCGCAGGTCCTTGGCGCGCAACTGCTCGGTGCATGGCAGCACGACCGCGCCGATGCGAAAGCAGGCGCACATCGCCATCACCCACTCAGGGCGGTTTCCGATCAGCGTCATCACCACGTCTCCGCGGCGCACGCCGCGCGCCTGCAGAGCGCCGGCGAGCCTGGCCGAGCCGTCGAGCAGCTCGGCGAAGCTCCACTCCCTGCGCGAGCCGTCGCGCGCGAGCTCGACCGCGGCGGTCTGCGCCGCGGGAAGCCGCTCGAGCACGTCGCGCACGAAGTTCAAGGCTGCTCCACGCGATCGCCGCTGTCGCCTCCGAGCGACAGCAGCAGCTCGCTGCGCGAGCGGATACCGAGCGCCCGGTAGACCTGGCGCAGGTGAAACTCGACTGTCCGCGGGCTCAGGTACAGGGCGTCCGCGGCCTCGCGATAGGTCGCGCCCGCGACGATCTCGCGCACCACGCGGGCCTGCTGCGGCGTGAGCAGGCTCCAGCGCTCGTCGCGAGGCGCGAGCGGCGCCGCGCTCTTTCCCTGACGCGCGCCCGCGGCTGCGAGCTCGCGGCGTGTGCGCTCGGCCCAGCGCTGCGCTCCGAGCGCCTGGAAGGTCGAGAGCGCGGCCGTCAACTGCTCGCGCGCCTGCCTGCGCATGCGCGCCCGGCGCAGGCGTTCGCCGTAGCAGAGGTGCGTGCGCGCGCGCTCGAATGGCAGTGGCAGCCTCTGATACAGGTGCAACGAGTGCTCGAAGTGTCGTTCCAGGTCGCCGTCAGGCCCGATCAGTCCGTGCAGCCGCGCGAGCGCCGCGCGGCCCTGTGCGCGATTGGTGAACTCGACCGCGTGCTCGTAACGCTCGAGCGCGCGTCTGGCTGGCGCCGGGCGCTTGGCGCGGATGTAGGCCTCGACGCGGTCGGGGTCCCAGCGCGACAGCCCCGGCTCGTCGGCGAAGTCCGGCAGGCTCTCGTCGATCGCCTCGAGGTGGGCCAGCGCCTCCTCGTAGGAGCTCTCGCCGAGCGCCAGCAGCGCGAGCGCATGCATGCCATAGGGCGCGACCGCTCCGAGACCGTACGTCGCGCTCAGCCCCAGGCCGCGCTCGGCGTTGGCGCGGCACTCGGCCGCCATGCCGAGTCCCGCCTGGATGCGGGCCAGATAGAGCAGGTTGTTGGCCAGCAGCGCTCCTTCGCCGACGTCCTCCGCGAGCGACACCGCCTCGCGGGCGGCGCTCAGCGCCGCCGGCCAGCGCCCGAGCAGGAAGTGCAGATCCGCCTGGACGGCGAGTGGGAAGGCAAGCGCCCTGATGGCGCCGCCCGAGCGTGCCTGAACCGTGACCGCCGTGAGCAGCCGCTCGGCCTCCTCGTAGCGCTCGATCCACTGCAGCGCGAGGCCCATCATGCCGGCGATCTCGGGCATCGCGAGCCACATCTGGGGATCCTGGGCGATCGCGGCGTAGCGGTCGAGCTGCGCGATCGCGCGGTCTCCGGCGCCGCTGGCGAGCATTCCCATCGCCAGCAGCAGCCCGGGCAGCGAGTCGGCGCCCTGCGGCGCCCGTTCCGAGACGGCCAGCGCGTGGCTCGCAGTCTGGACGTACTCGGCGAAGTTGCCGCTCGCCATGTGCGCCACGACGGCCTCCGAGAGCATCTGCGAGGCGAGCAGCGGATCCTCCTGCTCCAAGGGGCGCGCGGCGACCACCAGTCGATCGTGGGCCACCTGAGGCACCCCGGCGAGGATGTCCACGCGCGCGCGCAGCCGTTCGGCGACGGCCCACTTGCGTGGGTCCTCGCTGATCTCGAGCGCGCGCTCGAGCAGCTCGACCGCGTGCCCGCTGCGTCCCATCGCGACCGTCGCCTCGGCGGCCGCCAGGAGCCGGTCCGCCCTGCGCTCGGGAGCGGGCGTCAACGTCGCGGCGGCCGTCATCGTGCGGGCCAGCACGGCACTGCCGCCGCGGGCCCGGGCGCGTTCGGCCATCCGCTCGAGCTCGGCCGCCACCTGCTCGTCGGGCGCCTCGGCCGCCGCCGCCAGATGCCAGGCGCGCTGATCGGCGAGCCCCTCGCTGCCGGCCGCCTCTGCCAGCGCTCGGTGCACCTCGCGTCGTCGCGCGAGCGTCGCGCGCTGATACACCGCTGAGCGCACCAGCGGGTGGCGCCAGCGCAGCGACCCTTCGTGGACCTCCACCAGACGCTCGCGCTCGGCGGGCGCAAACGCATCCGCCGGCACATCCAGCAGGGCCATCGCTGCCCGAATCAGAATCCATCCGCGTGGTCTCGCTCGAGGCGCCGATCAGCAGCGCATCGCGCGTGGCGGGAGTGAGCGGATCGAGCCGCTGCGCGAACACCTGCTCGAGCCGGGGACCGACCGGCAGGGGGCTGGGCAGGGGCGAGCGCCCCGCGAGCTGATGCTCGTCCAGGCAGGAGCTGAGCTCGACGAGCGCGAGCGGGTTGCCCTCGGTCTGCTCGTGCAGAGCGAGCGCCACGCTCGTCGCGATCCGCGGCGCAAGGCGTGAGGTCAGCGCGGCTGCGGCGGTGGGCTCGAGGCCCTCCAGGTGCATCTCCGCGATGCCCGCATCCGCGAGCTGCCCACCGGTGTCCTCGCGGATGCCGAAGACCATCACGATCGGCGCGAGCGCCGCGCGCCGCGCCGTGAACTGCAGCGCCTCGCGTGAGGCCGCGTCGATCCAGTGGGCGTCGTCGATCAGCACCAGCAATGGCCTATGCGCGCTCGCGGCGCACAGCAGGCTGCGCAGCCCGGCGTACACCGCCAGGGGGTCCTGCGCGCTCTCGGGTGCTAGGCGCAGCGCGCCGCGCAGGGCGAGCGCCTGCGGCCCAGGGAGCGCCGCGAGCAGGCGCTCGTTGCCGCCGGGCAGCTCGCTCGAGAGCAGGTCCGAGAGTCCGCAGAAGGGCAGCTCGGACTCGCTCTCGACGCCCGTGACCGCAAGCACGCAGAAGTCCTCGGCAAGCGTCGCGGCGAGCGACAGCAACGCCGACTTGCCCACACCGGGGGCGCCGCGTACGATCAGCGCGTCTCCGGTTCCGGCGCGAGCACGCTCGAGCATCTGCTCGAGCGCTGCGCGCTCACGCTCGCGTCCGAGCAGCCCGGGCGCCTGCTCGGACGTCATCAGATGCTCGATCTCGTCTCCCACACCAGGATTCTCCCTGATGCGGGAATTGTGGATCGCATCTACATTGACCCTGGCGCTCGCTTCTCTCTCTTGGAGGCGGGGCGGGCGCGGTCCGCTCGGCCGCGCCCGCGTAGATGTATGGGAGGAGACGGACGAAGGCGGGCGGCGGCCCGGCGGCGATGTCCTCCGATTCCGTGGACGCTGAATCTGATGCTCAGCGTCGGAGGACCAGCCGCGCGCCAGCCGGCCAGTATGCTCCGAGGAGGCGCTCCGTGCGAGCGCGCGGGCGCGGCGCCTGTCGCGCCGCATGGAGGCGAAAACCCGACCTTGGAGCTCACATCGAATGGCCGTAGCCGCATCCCAGTACACGGAGAAGACCGACGAGCAGAAGGCGATCACCGAGATGGTGCGCCAGTTCGCCGACGAGCAGATCATCCCCAACGCCGAGCACTACGACCACGAGGACTCGTTCCCCGAGCCGATCGTCGAGCAGATGCGCGAGCTCGGCCTGTTCGGGGTGACGATCCCGGAGGAGTACGGCGGCATGGGGCTCGACCTGACGACCTACGCGATGATCGTCGAGGAGCTCTCGCGCGGCTGGATCTCGATCTCGGGGATCGTCAACACGCACTTCATCGGCTCCTACCTGCTGATGAAGTTCGGAAGCGACGAGCAGCGGCAGAAGTACCTGCCGCGCATGGCCACTGGCGAGATCAGGGCGGCGTTCTCGCTGTCCGAGCCCGAGCTCGGCTCCGACGTGCAGGCGATCAAAACGTCCGCCAAGAAGGACGCCGACGGCCGGTATGAGATCAACGGCCAGAAGATGTGGGTCACCAACGGGCTGCTCAGCTCGCTGGTGTTCGTGCTGGTCAAGACCGACCCCGAGGCCGAGCCGCGCCACCGCGGCTTCACCTGCTTCATCGCCGAGAAAGAGCCGGGGGTCTCAGAGAACACCGGCGATTACGCGGGGCTGAACGTCCCACCGAAGATCAGGAAGCTCGGCTACAAGGGCGTCGAGTCCACCGAGCTCGTGTTCGACGGCTACCGCTGCCCGCCCGAGAACATCCTCGGCGGCGAGTCTGCCGGGCTGAACCGGGGCTTCGCCCAGATGATGGATGCACTCGAGGTTGGCCGCGTGAACGTCGCGGCGCGCGGCGTCGGAATCGCCCAGCGCGCGCTCGAGCTGGCCCTGCGCTACTCGCAGGAGCGCAAGGCCTTCGGCAAGCCGATCGCCGAGCATCAGGCGATCCAATTCAAGCTCGCCGACATGGCGACACAGGTCGATGCCGCCCGCCTGCTGACCCTGCGCGCGGCCCGGCTGAAGGACGCCGGCGAGCGCTCGGACCTGGAGGCCGGGATGGCGAAGCTGTTCGCCTCCGAGGCGGGGCGATTCTGCGTCGAGGAGGCGTTCCGGATCCACGGCGGCTACGGCTACTCGAAGGAGTACGAGATCGAGCGCCTGTATCGCGATGCGCCGCTGCTGCTGATCGGCGAGGGCACGTCCGAGATCCAGCGGATGGTCATCGGACGCAAGCTTCTGCAGAGACACAAAGTCTAGAATCGCCCAAAATCGTTAGTTCGACCCATCGGCCGGCAGGGGCGTGGTCGCGGAGGTGTAGACCGAGATGGCGGAAGACGCCAAGTCGTTGATCGAACTTGCCGTCCGTAGGTTCGTCGGCGAAGTTCCTGCGCTCGAGCCGCTGAAGCTGGTCGTCGGCGTAGAGTTGCGCGGGCGAGGGGACGTCCAGCACTTCCGCCTCGAGATGCCGGGCGGAAAGGTGACCAAGGGGCCGGCCGCGGACGCGCGACTGCACGTGGACATGCGTCGCGAGTTCTTCAACGTGATGGCGCGCGAAGCGAAGATCGCCGACTGGGTGGAGGCCTTCACCTATGGCCAGGCGAAGGCATCCGGTCCCGAGCAGTTCCTGCGACTGATCGTCAACGTCGTCGAGCGCCAGGAAGAACGCCAGCGCGTTCGGCGCGCCCGCCGAAGCTGACCGGTCGTCTCGCCAGCGGCGTCCGGACGCGCGTCCGGTGCACGCTGTGCGCCGCGGCCTCTCAGTGGTAGGAGGTGAGCTGCTGTGCCAGGAACGCCAGCGATGCCAGCAGGCACAGGCACATCACGATCAATGAGAAGTTTTCGTTCACGGCTCCTCTGGAGACGATACCGGAAGCGCTCGCGGCTACGTGCAGCAGCGGTGGCCGCCTGGGAGGAGGGTGGGGGTGTCCTGTTTTTTCAACGCTGTATAGCCATTGCTATACAGCATCCGAAAATCGATACACGACACCCACCTCCTCCCGGCCCACGAGGCCCGTGAGCCGAGGCCTCTGGCGAGGCGACTCAGTGCGCGGCGCCTCAGGCGAGGACGGCGCTGTTGTCGTAGAGCTTGATGATCCTGACGGCACCCGCGGGGGTGGCGTCAAGGCATAGGCGACAGAGGACGCACTCGTCGAGGTTGCGCTCGACCAGCTCTAGCGCCCCGTCCTCAGACTGGGCGAAGATGTCCACGGGGCAGGCCTCCGTCAGCTTGCGCGCCAGCTCGGGGTCGGCTGCGACGGCGTCGTCGACCTCGACCGCGATGAAGATGCCGTCGGCGCGCACGATCAGGCCGCGCTTCCCTGGGCGATCTTCGCGCCGATCATCTCGGGGATGTCCTCGATCCGCTCGGCCACCAGGATCCCGGCCTGGGCGAGTCGCTCGATCTTCTCCCCGGCCGTGTCGGCCTTGCCTTCCACGATCGTGCCGGCGTGTCCGAAGCTCATGCCCGGCATCTCGTCCATGAAGCGTCCGGCCATGAAGGCGACGATTGGCAGGCGCGATCGATTCTCGGTTACCCACGCCGCGAGCTCGGCCTCCATACGTCCGCCCGGCTCGGTGTAGATCACGATTCCGCGGGTCTGCTCATCTGCCTCGAACAGCGGCATCAGCTCCGCGTAGGTCGAGCCGATGATCGCGTCACCCCCGATCGAGACCGCGGTCGATTGACCGAGGCCGGCGGCGGACAGGGTCGAGGACATCTCGGTGGTCATGCCGCCGGAGCGTGAGATCACGCCGATCGGCCCGGGGCTGTAGGCCTGCGCGGCATTGCGCGCCGGGCCGCCGATACCGCCCATCTTGATCACGTCGGGGACGATGATGCCGAGGCAGTTGGGGCCGATGATGCGAGCTCCCCGCAGCGTCGCGAGCTCGACCATCTCGGCGACGTCGCGGCGTGGAATCCGCTCGGTGACGATCACGATCAGCTTGATGCCGTTCTCGATCGCCTCGAACACCGCGTCCTTGGTGAACGCGGGAGGCACGGTGACGACCGAGCCGTCGATCGGGGCGCCGTGGTGGGCGACCGCCTGGGCGACGGTGTCGAACACGGGCACGCCGTGGACCTCGCGGCCTAGGCGTCCGGGGGTGACCCCGCCCACGACCTTGGCGCCGGCGCCGTAGTCGAGGCACTCACGCGTGAGGTTGACGGCCTCGCGGCCCGTTATGCCCTGGACGATGAAGGTCGTATCGGCGTCGAGGAGGATGCTCATCGCTCAGCTCCCGGCGTCCACGCTTGCGCTCTGGACCGCCGTGCCCGCGCCTGAGCTTGCCGCGTCGGCGCCGTCGCCTTGGATCTTCTCGACCGCGCGGCGGGCGGCCTCGTTCAGCGACACCGAGCGGTCTGCGTACTCGACGCCGTAGCGCTCGAGGATCTTGAAGCCCTCCTCCTCCCACGCTCCGGGTATGCGGAAGATCGCGATCTTCTCCGCCGGATCGTGGCCGAGTTCCAGGCACGCTTTGATGACGCCGCGCGCGACGATGTCGACGCGGGTGTTGGAGACGATCGACATCATCACCGCGATTCGCTCGACGCCGGGCTTGGAGAGCACCAGCTTGGCCAGGCCCGAGGTCTTCGAGACCGACGGGTTGCCGCCGATCTCGCAGTAGTTCGCGGGTTTGCCGCCGTGTGCGCGAACGGCGTCGAACAGCGTCAGCGAGCCGCCGCCGGCGCCGATCACGAGGCCGAGGTTGCCGTCGAACTCGGTGACGTTGCCGGCGACGCCGCGGTGATCGCTCGCGTCGACCTGCTCGCCGGCGAGCTCGAACGGGGTCGCCTCGCGGGCCTGGCGCGTCTCCTCCTCGCCGACGCCGAGCTCGGCGAGCAGGCGTGCATGGCGCCCGCGCGCCTCGTTCTCGATCTCCATGTGCGCGTCGAGCGCGACGAACGATCCGTCGGCGAGGCGCCCGAGGGGGTTGATCTCCGCGAGCGTCATGTCGTTCTCGACGAAGACCTTCGCCAGGCGCGCGACAATCGGGACCAGCCGGTTCAGAGCCGAGCCGGTGACGCCGGTCGCCGCGATCACCTCCTTGGCCTCGAAGTCGCTGAACGGCAGGACGTTGGAGAAGTGCCGGCGGCCGACCTTCTCGGGCTGCTCCTCGGCGACCTGCTCGATGTCGATCCCGCCGACGGGCGAGAAGATCATCACCGGCTGCTTGCGCGTGCCGTCCCAGACGACCCCCGCGTAGTACTCCTGCTCGACGCTCGCGCGCGGGTCCACGAGCACGCCGCGCGGCATGTGACCGCCGATCTCGAGCTTCAGGATCTCGCGCGCGTACTGCTCCGCCTGCTCGGGGGCGTCGGCGAACTTCACGCCGCCGGCCTTCATCCGTCCGCCCGAGAGCACCTGCGACTTGATCACGGTGGGCCCGCCGATCCGCTCGGCGATCGTGCGCGCCTCGCTGGGGTCGGTCGTGAACCCGTAGTCGGTGACGGGTATTCCTGCCCGCTTGATGATCTCGCGGGCCTCGTACTCGAAGAATCTCATCGTCTTGCGGTCATGGTCGGTGCTGGGGCGTCGGAACCCTATAAGGTCGGCGCCAGCGGGGGAGCGTTGACCGCTGGACGGCGTCCAGCTGGCCGCAGGCGGCGCCTGCCTGGTAGCCGGGGCGGCGTCGGGTTGGCCGCAGGGCGGCGAGCCCGCAGGGGTGCGCCCGCGGGAAGGCGAATGCCCGACGGGGCGCGGCCGATGACCGCGTCGCCGCCGGGCTCAGAGCGCGATCAGCCGGATTCGCCGAGCCAGACCATCTCGCCGAGCAGCCCGGTCGGGCCGACGGCCTGGATGCCCACGCGCGTGGTGCCGGCCGGGATCGCGAGCTTCTGCGCTGAGCCCGCCGGCACTGTCGCCGGCGCGCTCACCGTCGTCCCCTGCGGTTCGAGCTTCAGCTGGTAGGAGGATGGCGTGCCTTCGTACCACGTCGACCCCGGCGCGGTGAACTTCGCGCTGGCCGCGCCCGCTTTCCAGTGGGCTTTGCGGATCGCTCCCGGCGGGCGTGTCACCGACGCGTAGTTGCCGGAGTTCCATTCGTCGTGCTGGGCGCGCCACCACTGCGTGTTTTCGCTCTGCGGGCCGTTGGTGCCCCAGGCGAACAGGTAGCCCTCCCTGGTGTTGGCCACGACGTCCACGTCGCCGCTGGAGAATAGGTCACCCGCTGCCGGCGAGAACAGGGTCCAGCCGGTGGTCCACTTCGGGAACCCTTCGGCGAGCGCGCCGCTCGAGGTGTTGGCCTGCAGCGAGTTGGAGTCCCCGCCCTCAACGACCGAGGCGCCGCCGCTGGCAGTCACCGGCGCGATGATCGGCTCGCCGAGGAAATCGGTGCCCTGGCGCGTGGCTGGGAACCCCGGCAGCGAGGTTCCTCCAGCCGCTGGGTAGGAGGCCTCGTAGTCCTTGAGCGCCCCGCCGCTGTTGGGCGTCTCGAGCGTGGTCACGAACGATGCGATCCCCATCTCGGCGAGCGAGAAGCGCAGAACTCCGCCGACCTTGCCGAACGCGCCGGTGGTGGCGAATGGGATCGGCACTTCGGCCAGGAACGGGAACTGGGGCAGCGAGCCGAACGTGCCAAGCAGCGTGCCGGCGCCCGAGATCAGGTAAGGCGGCGTGAACGCCGGCGCTACGGCGACATCGTCCGGACCGACGCCGGTTCCTGCGACTTCGGCCGCCACCGGCGCGGAGCTGCCCTCGGTGATGAACTCCTGCGCCGATCCGTAGTACTCGATCGTGCCCGGTATCTGCACCGGCCAGCCGGTCATCGGAGTGCCGTTGCTGTGGTAGGCGAACGCGAACGCGAACGGCGCCTCCTGCACCCCTGAACCCTTGGTCTCGGTGTACTGCGGACGGATCACGAGATCCGGCGGCTTGGAGGGGCCTTCCAGGTAGGCGACAGCCGGAGGGGTCTCGAGCTTCTGGTCGTTGATGGCGTCATAGCCGGCGGTCGGTTTGAAGCCTTCGGGAAGGTTGACCTTGACCGGCCAGCCCGGGAGGTTCGAGCCGTCCGGCTGCCAGACGTGCAGGTAGCCGTCCCAGCCGGCCTCGATCACGTCGAGCTGCCCCGTGCCGCCCATGTCGAACAGGACGGGCCCGCCTGCCCCCGCCCCCTTGATCGGCAGCCTGGTGTATGGCAGCGCAGGACGCGGGATTGCGGGCGCAGTCACGCCGGTGTCGCAGGTCTGCGGCCAGCCCGGCTCGAGTTCGCCCTTTTCGTTCCAGGCGAAGACCTTGCCGTCGACAGTCGATGCGACGACCGACAGGCTGCCGGTGTGGTCGAGGTCGCCCACGGCGACGTCGAACAGGATCGGTTCGTAGCCGGGATCGACCCCTTCGTGGGAGACCAGCACCGACTCGGGTTCGGTGTGCACGGGCCAGCCCGGGAGTTCCTTGTGGGTCTTGGGATCGACCGCGTGCACATAGCCGTCGGAGTCGCCGAACACGGCGTCCAGGCGTCCGGTGCCCTGCAGGTCGACGAGCGCCGGCTGGCTTTCGCCGCCTGCGTTCAGCTTCAGCGGGAAGCCCTTGACCCAGCTGGGGTCGTGCGTGACGTTGATCGCACGCCGATCGACGCCGACGCGGCCGCTCGCGTCGGTCACGGCCAGATGGAAGGTGACCGCGTACTGTTCAGAGGTCTCGAGCTCCTTGGTTTTCGAGAGGCCGAACGCGGCTGACCAGAAGCTTTCCGGGATCTGCGAGGTCTTCAGCGTCCCCAGCCTGCCGGAGAACGAGCCTTTGCCTTTGCCTTCGCCGACCGTGAACCAGGTCTGCGGGTTGCCGCCGAGGCCCGCCTGCAGCACCCAGTGAAACGAGGGGCTGCGCGGCGCTTCGATCGTCCCCGTGACCTTCACTGAGGAGGTCTTGGTGGGGTCGACGAGCGAGTACCAGGCGGGCGAGTCGATGTGGCCGACGGGCGGCACTTCGTTCGCGGCCACCGCTTTCATCGCATTGTAGACGTTGGGGATCCCGTAGCCGTACTGCGGGTTCCATTCGCCCGGACCACCCGGCCATGGGAGGTTCGCTTCGGTGATTCGTTTGGCCGTGGCGATCAGCACCTGCTCGGCTTCGGGGCCGCTCAGCGGCGACGAGATCAGGTGTTCGGCAGCCGCCTTGCGCGTGTAGGACTGAAGCAGTGCGACCGCTCCGCCGATGGTCGGCGTCGATTCCGAGGTCGAGCCGCCGGTCGTCGCCCCGGTGAGGACGTTGTGCGACCCCCAGGAGGTGAAGTCCGAGCGCGTCCAGCTTTCTTTGTTGGACGTCGGCAGCGCGCCGTTGCCGGGCAGCACGTAGGGCCAGAACATCCCGCCCTGGTGATCGACCGAGTCGAAGTCGTTCGAGGACTCGAGCATCGCGACGCCCTTGGACTCCAGGTGGGAGATCGCCTCGCGCATGAACGAGGAGTAGCCGAGGTCGGCCGTGACCGAGACGATCTCGCTCGCGCCCGCGTCGCCGGCGAACAGCCACGCCTTGGCGAGCGCGTCGGTCATGTCGAGCGCCTCGTCGCCGGCTTTGACTGGCATGATCATGCACTTCGGGCACTCGCGATGGATCACGAGCATCTGGCCGTCGGAGTGGTCGTAGGTCGAGTCTTCGGTCCCGGGGTCGTTCTGGTTGTCGTAGAAGTCCCAGCCCGAGATGTCGTTGACGTAGCCGTCGTGGTCGTGATCGACGCCGTCGGAGAACGCGACGATCAGATCCTCCGGATCGATGTAGCCGTTGCCGTTGGAGTCGTGCACGCGCGGATCGTTGACCCAGTCTTCGGCGTTCACGGTGCCGTCGTGGTTGACATCGTAGTCGGCGATCGAGCTCGTGTAGACGCTGTGGCAGGACTGGGTTTCGCCGCCTACGACCATCGTCGAGCCCGTGCACGGGACCGGCAGTTCGTGCCAGTTCACGTAGATGCTGTTGACGAGTTCTTTGGCCTGCGAGATGTGCCAGTTGATGCCGCCCTCGATGTAGGCGACGACCTCGCTCGGTTCACCGGTCGTGTAGTGGGTGAACGCTTCTTCGAGTCCCATTCCGCACGGACCCGCGGGCGTCACGGGAGGTGTCGCGCAGCTGCCCGCGGCCGACGCCGGCGCCGGACTCGCTCCCAGGGCGGTCAAGAGCGCAAGCAGCGCGGGCGCCAGGATTGCGAGCGCTGCTCTGCGTACACGCGTGCGGACGCCTCCCTCGAGGCCCTCCGCGCTTGAGGTCTTCGCCGCTGAAATCACCGCTTCCTCCCGCTCCTCTCGGTTCCCTCCGAGGTCCCTCGCCTAAATCCTCGGCTCCCAATCCCCACAGAAGTTTTACAGCGTCGGGCACTCGTATGGCGGGGACGTACCCGCGCGCGGTGCTTCGAAGGCGAAACCCACCCCGTGATCAAGACGAGAACCAACTGGCGATAGACGAGACCCAGCCGGTGATGCCCTGGGGCGGGAGACGGGCCTCAGCAGGGGGCTAGGCCGCTACGAAGCCGTAGGCCTCGGCCAGCTCGGGGTCCTTGCGGGCGAGCATCTCGGCGAGGTTGACCATCACCTTGCACTGCTTCCAGGTGGCGTCGTCCTGCATCTTGCCGTCGATCATGTGCACGCC
This sequence comes from uncultured Solirubrobacterales bacterium, assembly GCA_963706765.1. GTDB lineage: Bacteria > Actinomycetota > Thermoleophilia > Solirubrobacterales > Solirubrobacteraceae > Palsa-744. The sequence continues at coordinate 2,879,331 of OY970168.1, forward strand.
GCGCCCGTCGGGGATCGCCTCGATCACCTTTTTCGCGAACGCCACCTCATCGGGGTCGGGCGAGAAGACGCGCTTGGCGATCTCGATCTGGACCGGGTGCAGCGACCAGGCGCCGACGCAGCCAAGCAGGAAGGCGGCGCGGAACTGGGTCTCGCAGCCGAGCGTGTCGCGGATGTCGCCATAGGGCCCGTAGAAGGGAAGCGCTCCGACGGCTGTGCAGGCGTCGACCATGCGGGCGATCGAGTAGTGCCACGGGTCCTGCTGGTAGCTCGCCCGCGGCGCCTCGGGGTCATCGGGATCGGGATCGGCGATCGTGCGGTAGCCGGGGTGCCCGCCGCCGACGCGCGTCGTCTTCATGCGCCGTGACGCCGCTAGGTCGGCGGGCCCGAAGCTCATGCCCTGGATGCGCGGCGAGGCCGCCGCGATCTCCTCGAGGTTGGCGACGCCGAGCGCGGTCTCGAGGATCGCGTGGACCAGCAGCGGCTTTCGCAGGCCCGCCTTGGCCTCGAGCTGGGCGAGCAGCCGGTCGACGTAGTGGATGTCCTGGGCCCCCTCGACCTTCGGGACCATGATCACCTCGAGCCTGTCGCCGATCTCACCGACGAGCTGGGTGAGATCGTCGAGCACCCATGGCGAGGCGAGCTCGTTGACGCGCGTCCACAGGGCGGTGTCGCCGAGCTCGATCTCGCGTCCGACCTTGATCAGGCCCGCGCGCGCGGCCTCCTTACGATCGACCGGCACCGCGTCCTCGAGATTGCCCAGCAGGATGTCGACGGTCGGCGCGATGTCGGGGACCTTCGCGACCATCTTCTCGTTGGAGAAGTCCAGGAAGTGGATCATCCGGGACGGCTTGAACGGGATCTCCTCGATCGGCTCGGGGGCGTCGATCGCGAGTGGCTTGAAGAAGTGGCGAGGGTTGCGCAAGTGCGGATCGTCTCCTGTCGGTCGTCTTGACGGCTGAACCGTAGCGCCTCGGCGGGGGGCGGCGGTCCTCAATAGAGTTGACCGTGTACGCGGCATCGAGGCACACGAAAGGAGAATCCCGAAGGCCCATGAGCGAGACCAGCACGCAGAGCGTCGAGACCGAGCAGGACGAGCGCGAGGCGAGCGGCGCGCATCCCTACGGCCGCTACCTCGAGGAGTTCGAGGTGGGCGCCGTCTACAAGCACTGGCCGGCGAAGACCGTGACCGAGGCGGAGGACCATCTCTTCTGCCTGCTCACGATGAACCACCACCCGCTGCACGTGAACGATGTCTATGCCGCCAAATCGCAGCAGGGACGCAACGTCGTCGCCGGGCCGCTCGTGTACTCGCTGATCTTCGGAATGACCGTGTCCGACGTGTCCGGCAAGGCGATCGCGAACCTCGCAACCGAGGAGCTGAGCCACCCGGCGCCGGTGTTCCACGGCGATACGTTGTTCGTCGAGTCCGAGGTTCTGGAGAAGCGCGAGTCGCGCTCCAAGCCCGATCGCGGGACCGTCAAGGTGCACACGCGGGCGTTCAACCAGGACGGCGTTCTGGTGGCCGAGTTCAAGCGGCTGGTGCTCGTGCCGCGCAAAGAGCCGGGCACCCCGATCACCGCCGCCGAGAGCAACGTCGACTAGCCGTCCGATAGGCTCCGTGGGTTCTCGAACGCCAAGGAGCCGCATCTGATTATGGAGACCACCGCACCCGCCCCCACCAAGCACAAACGCCTTCTCGCCTGGGTCGAGGAGGTCGCTGCGCAGACCGAACCGGACGAGATTCAGTGGTGCGACGGCTCGCAGGCCGAGTACCAGCAGCTGTGCGAGCGGCTGATCGAGGCGGGAACTTTCAGACGTCTGTCTGAGGACAAGCGGCCCGGGTGCTTCTTGGCGCTCTCCGATCCGGCGGATGTGGCCAGAGTCGAGGACCGGACCTTCATCTGCTCGGCCAACGAGCAGGACGCGGGGCCCACCAACAACTGGCGCGACCCCGAGGAGATGCGCGAGGCGCTCGGCGAGCTGTTGGAAGGCTCGATGCGTGGTCGCACGATGTATGTGGTGCCGTTCTCGATGGGGCCGCTCGGCTCCGATCACAGCTACGTCGGCGTCGAGCTGACCGACTCGCCCTACGTGGTCGTGAGCATGCGGGTGATGACGCGGATGGGCAAGGGCGCGCTCGACGCGCTCGGCGAGGACGGCGAGTTCGTCCCCTGCCTGCACTCGGTCGGAATGCCGCTCGGCGACGGCGTCGAGGACGTCCCCTGGCCCTGCAATGCCGAGAACAAGTACATCGTGCACTTCCCCGACACCCGTGAGATCGTCTCCTACGGATCGGGTTACGGCGGCAACGCGCTGCTCGGCAAGAAGTGCTTTGCGCTGCGCATCGCATCGGTGATGGCGCGCGACGAGGGCTGGATGGCCGAGCACATGCTGATCCTCAAGCTGATATCCCCCGAGAACGAGGTCAAGTACGTCGCGGCCGCGTTCCCGAGCGCCTGCGGCAAGACCAACCTGGCGATGCTGATCCCGACGATGCCCGGCTGGCAGGTGCAGACGATCGGCGATGACATCGCGTGGATGAAGTTCGGCGATGACGGGCGCCTGTATGCGATCAACCCCGAGGCCGGCTTCTTCGGAGTCGCGCCCGGCACCGGCGAGCAGACCAATCCCAACGCGATCACGATGGTGAGCCGCAACACGGTGTTCACGAACTGCGCGCTGACCGACGACGGCGACGTCTGGTGGGAGGGGCTGACGCCGGACCCGCCCGCGCACCTGACCGACTGGCGCGGCAACGACTGGACGCCGGCCAGCGAGACGCCGGCCGCGCACCCGAATGCGCGCTTCACCGTGCCCGCCGCCCAGACCCCGGCGATCGCGCCGGAGTGGGAGGACCCCAAAGGCGTTCCGATCGACGCGATCCTGTTCGGCGGCCGCCGCTCGACGGTCGTGCCGCTCGTGACGGAGGCGCTCGATTGGGAGCACGGCGTGTTCCTCGGCTCGATCATGGGCTCGGAGAAGACCGCCGCCGCCGCGGGGAAGGTTGGCGAGCTTCGCTTCGACCCGTTCGCGATGCTCCCGTTCTGCGGCTACAACATGGCTGACTACTTCGCCCACTGGCTGAAGATCGGGAGCACCGAGGGTGCGAAGCTGCCGAAGATCTTCTACGTCAACTGGTTTCGCAAGGACTCCGAGGGCAAGTTCCTGTGGCCGGGCTACGGCGAGAACTCACGCGTGCTCGCATGGGTGTTCGCGCGCTGCGCGGGCACAGGCGCCGCCGAGCAGTCGCCGATCGGGATGATGCCCCCGTCAGGAGCCGAGGGCATCGATACGAGCGGCCTCGAGATCTCCGATGCCGCGATTGCCGAGCTGCTGCGGGTCGACGTCCAGCAGTGGCGCGAGCAGTTGCCCCATTTCCACGAGCACCTGGGTCGCTTCGATCGCCTGCCGCCTGAGCTGCGCGCGCAGCTGCAGGCGCTCGAGCAGCGGCTCTCCTAGCCGCTGCTCGTCAGACGTCGTGGCCGTGGATTTCGCCGGCAGCTGCCGGCGGGCGTGACTCCTCTGCCAGCGAGGTGATCGTGAGCGTGCCGCGAGCCGAGGACTCGAGCACGTCGGTCGCCTCCTCGAGCGAGCGCGCGTACAGCTCCACGAGCAGATGCACGATGATGCGCGCGTCGTCCTCGTGCTTGTGGAAGCGCACATGCGTGAAGAACTCGCGCACGCCATGGTCGCCGAAGGCGGCGTAGGACAGCGCGTCGCCGGCCTCCGGGCCCGAGCAGCTCTCGACGTCGTCAGCGTCGACCGCGACCGTGCACGAGGCGACCCAGGGGGTGCCCGCGATCATCCGCTCCCAGCGATCTTCGATCGGCTCGACGCGGCCGTTGTTGAAGCCGAGGTGGGGCTGGTCGTGCATGCAGTCCAGACACTGCACGACCGCCTCCTGGAGCTCGTCGACCACTTCTGAGCGCTCGCCGGTGTCGGGATCGATCTTGTGGATCCCCTCGTAGTGGACCTGAACCTCGAGATCCTGGGACCAGCAGCGATAGCAGCGAAGCCAGCTGCGTGCGCTCGTCTCCGACAGTGAACCCTCCATCGTTCTCATTGTATGCCGCTTGCCGCGCCCGACGGCGGCTCACGGGCTGGCGCGACGCGGCTCGCCGGCGCTGCGCGGGCTGGTGCGACCGCGGCTCGCCCGGCCCCTCACGTGGACGGGGCGCCGTTGGCGCCCCGTCCGGTCAGTCGTTCCGTCGCTCGAGGTCTCAGCGACCCCGTTCAGGCGCGCTCAGTGGTGTTTGCGCGGCCTTTTGCCTTTGACCTTCAGATGGTAGATCTGGACCGTCGGTTTGCCGCCGAGCTTCGACTTGTAGGTCAGCTTCGCGGTCAGCAGGACCGTCTTGCCCTTGCTGAGCGCCTTCTTGACCTTGCTCGATGGCTTGACCGTCAGCTTCAGCGCCACACCGGCGGTGCCGGTGGCCGTGATCTTGCCGGAGAGGCTTGTCTTGGGCAGGCATTTGCCTTTGATCTTGATCTGATTTCTCTTGCATTTCTTGCTCTTCGCGGCGATCGCCTCGTTGCGCGCGACCGAAGCCGTCGGAACCGTCACTTCGAGCGTTGCCGAACCCGACTGGGTGGGGACGAACACGATCGTGATCGTCCCGTTCGAGTTGACATGGACGCTCTGGACTTTGTAGCTGCTGTTAGGGGACGGCGGGCCGGGCGGAGGAGGCGGCGGGCGCGGCACGAACGTCACCTGCGCCACCCCTCCCGGGTCGCCAGGGGTCTGAGTCCCGCTGCCGGTCAGGTCGACGAACAGCTGGATCGTGTCGATCCCGGCGTTGTTGCCCACATAGGAGATCTGCGCCTGGCCGGTGCCGCTGAGCGTCACCGTGCCCGACTGGGGGTTTGCGCCCGAGACCGTGTAGTGGACGGTCTTGCCGGCATACGGCTGGCCGGCGAGATCGACCGCTTTCACGTTCAGCGTCTCGGTCTGGCCCTGGGTCAGGCTCTGGCTCGTGGGGCTGATTTCCAGGTTCGAAGGCACCTGCGTGCGGTTGACGATCGTGAAGGATTGCTGCTGGCCGAATTCGAGACCCGTCGAGCGCAGCTGGTCCCACTCGACGCCGACCGCGTTGTCGATCAGCGACGGATCGACCGTTTCGTTGAACGCATGTTCGGCTTCGTCGGTGCTGCGCACGAGGTGCCAGATGCCCGCGTCGCTCGGAACCGCGCCGGCGCAGCGCCCTTCCGATTCAGACAGGGTTTCATTCCAGCATCCCTCTTGGAAGCCGGTCCAGGGCAGTGCTCCGGATGCTTCTTGCAGTCCTCCGACCGCTCCCGTGCTCGGGTTTATGCCGCCGACGAAGCGTGGCGGCCCGCCGAAGAACACACCGGTGCCGAAGTCTTCGCCCAGCAGGTAAAGGTCGCCGGCGTAGATCGCGCGGAAGTAGATCTTGGATTTGGACGCCGTCACGTTCTTGACCGTGTAGGTCGAGGTGAACTGCGGTTCGCCGTTGACGTAGGTAGTGCGCTCGGTCACTTCGGCGTAGCGTTTGCCGCTCGATTCCACATAGAAGACCGTCGTTTGCGCGTACGGGCTGGCGCTCGTGCCCAGCCCTTCGATCCCCGACTGCGTGCCGATCGTGTATTCCTGACCGCCTTCTCCGTCGAACGGGATGTGCGGACCGGCGGCTCCCGTGAAGCCGTACGTCTGCCCTTTGAGTTCCGCCGGCTGGCCGGTGCCCGTGCTTGGGAAGGCGAGGAAGAAGCCGCAGTCGCCGAGGGAGCCGAAGGGCGGAAAGTAGTTGTTGCCGTGCAGGGTGTAGCTGGACTCGCATTGCCCGAGCGGGCCGATCGACACCGACAGCGGCGTCCCAGGGAACGTGAGGACGCCTTCTTCTTCGGCGCTCGCAGCGGACGTGAACCCGCCGATAGCCCCGAGCACCAGGGCCGCAGCGGCGACGATGATCGCCACGCTGCCGCGCCTGCGCAGGCCCCATCGCCCCGTTGCGGGTCGGCTCTCTGGCCTCCCGCGTCTGTGCATCCCTTCAGCGCCCCTGGCGCGACCTCCGCCGCGCCGCGGCGAGCTTCCGCGGCTGCTCGTCCTGCCCATGGTGCTCCTACCTCCTATGCCGCTGAATGCGCGGCTCGAAGTGACGTGTGAGATTACGAGCCAGACAGGCTATAGCGCTCAACCCCCAGAATCGAGCCGGCGTGGACGAATCGCGCTCGCGGTCGTTCGCTCGTTGCGGGCAGAAAGCCACCGGACCCGCGCTAGAACCCGCGCCGATGGCAGGCTCGACAATCGCCGATGGCCGGCTGGATCACGCCGATCAACAGCCGGACGACAGAATGCTGCGCGCGGCGCTCCCAACCGCGCGAGCGGCTACCCGAAGGTGAAGGCGTAGCCGGTGATACCCGCAGCGAAGCGCAGGGTCAGCCGGTGGCGTTGGTTGCCGGGCAGCGACACCAGCGTGTACAGGCGCTGGCGGGTGACTGTCACGCGGCCGTTGTGGACGTCGGCGCCGGCGAGAGCGGCGGGGATCGGATGTCCGTCGAGCAGCACCTGCAGCTGACGCGGGCGTTCGTGCGCGGAGCTGAGCACCAGATACACGTTCTTGGCCTGGAACTCGACTTCGAGTCCCGCGCCGGAGATCGCTTCGGCGGGCTCTTCGGCGATCTTCCAGGTGCCGAGGTAGGCGAAGTCGCTGAGGCCGAGGTTCGGGTGGGGGCTCGGGCCGTAGTCGTGCTGTCCGCCGTGAGGACCGTTGACCCAGCCCTCGGCGCGCGCGGTGCCGAGGTAGGTCTCCGGGGTGGCCTGTTCGCTTGGCACGGTCACGTTCTGGGGATGGCTCATCGCTCCGACCTGCGCGCCGGCTTCTGCCAGCAGAGCTCGGATCGCGGTCTCGGTCTGGCCGTAGTCGCCCTCGCCGAACGTCGCGTAGCGCAGGTCGCCCGCGGAGTCGATCAGGTAGTCGGCGGGCCAGTACTCGTTGCCGTAGGCGTTCCAGGTGCCCATTTCGTTGTCCTGGACGACCGGGTAGTGGACGCCGAACTGATCGATCGCGTTGGCGACATTGCCGGCTTCGCGCTCGAACGCGAACTCGGGCGTCTCGACGCCGACGATCGTGAGGCCGTCCTTGCGGTAGGCGGCGTCCCAGGCCTCGAGGTAGGGCAGGGTGCGGATGCAGTTGATGCACGTGTATGTCCAGAAGTCGATCAACACCACGCGGCCGTGCAGGTGGGCGAGCGTCAGCGGGCGATCGCCGGGGGTGTTGAACCAGTCCTCGGTGTCCATGAATTCGGGCGCGGGACCCGCGTTGTTCAGCTTGTGCGCATCGGCGAGCAGCTGTTCCTGGCTGACGTCACGCGGCTCGTTGGGGCTCGAGACGCTCGCCCCGTACTTGGGCGCATGACCTGTGAGCTGCGGCAGCCGGCTCGAGACTGCGTGGGACTCCTCGAGCGAGGCTGTGAGGTTGACGTTCGGTATGTGCTGGGCGACGTACTGGTCGAAGTTGACATCGACTTCGGTTGCGATCGCGATCGCGGTGACGAGCATCACCACGCCCAGAACCCGCTGAAGCGCCGGTCCGCGGCCCGCCCTGCGGATGCGGTCGAACAGCGCACGGCCGCCGATCACGAGCGCCAGCAGCACCGCTGCGGAGCCGATCGAATAGGCGATCGCGACAATCACGCTGCGCCCGCTGGCGGCCCCGACGGAGATCACCGCGGCGAGGATCGGCCCGGCGCAGGGGGTGTAGACGAAGCCGAGGGCCGCTCCGACGAACAGGCCCGAGACGAAGCCGTCGCCGCGATCACGCGGGCCGAGCGCCGCGAGCCGCGATAGGCGCGCCTCGAGGCGATCCGCGATCCGGGGTACGAGCAGCGCTATGCCGGAGGCGAACAGCACGGCGACCGCGAGGTAGCGCAGCGGATCGGAGCCGAGGCCGACGCCGCCGACGACGCTTGCGATGCCCACGATCGTGACCGTGAAGGTGACGGTCAGACCGAGCACCACTCCCAGTGGCCGACGCCGTCCGCCGACGCCGCCGGCGGACAGCAGCGCGGGCAGCACCGGCAGCACGCACGGCGAGAGCGCGGTGCCCGCGCCAGCGAGCAGGGCGAAGCCGACGAGGACGATCATCGGTTCAAGACACTACGCGCACGGGCGTCCGTCCACGCCACCTGGGCGCGGCTCAACGCCGCACGACGGGCGCGGCTCAACGCCGCACGACGGGCGCGGCTCAACGCCGCACGACGGGCGCGGCTCAACGCCGCACGACGGGCGCGGCTCAACGCCGCACGACGGGCGCGGCTCAACGCCGCACGACGGGCGCGGCTCAACGCCGCACGACGGGCGCGGCTCAACGCCGCACGACGGGCGCGGCTCAACGCCGCACGACGGGCGCGGCTCAACGCCGCACGACGGGCGCGGCTCAACGCCGCACGACGGGCGCGGCTCAACGCCGCACGACGGGCGCGGCTCAACGCCGCACCTGGGCGCGGCTCAACGCCGCACGATCACGTAGACGGTCGCGATCGCGAAGGCGATCTGGCCGAATGCGAGCGCGGTGCCGAGGTTGACCGCGCCTAGCGCCCCCGCGAGTGCGCTCGCGAGCACGAAGGCGCCGAACATCGTGATCAGATCGCGAGTCAACTCAGACCTCGAGTCTTTGCTGCAGCACCGCCAACAGCGACGCGGAGTCGGCGCTCGGGTCCTGCTCACCCAGCAGCTCCTGGGCGGCGCGGCGTCCGCCGAGCGCGCGCAGGCCGTGCTCGCCATGCTCGCGGATGAACTCATCGAGCGCGCTCATGCGCCGCGCTGCGATGCGATGCGCCAAGAATCGCTCGCCGGATGGGGGATCGAGGGCCTGCCAGTGCGCCTGCAGGGCGTCGAGCAGCTCGTCGATGCCGCTGGTGGGGCTGAGCGAGGAGACCGCGAGGACACGCGCGCCGCCGTCGCCCGAGCGCGCGACGCCGAGCGAGCGAAGCGCGGCGCTGAGGTCGCGTTTCGTGTGCATCGCTATCGGGCCGAGATCCGCCTTCGTGACGACGAGCACGTCGGGAACTTCCATGATCCCCGACTTCAAGAACTGCAGCACGTCACCACTGCCGGGCTGCACGATCACCGCGACCGTGTCGGCGACCTCGGCGACGTCGGTCTCGGCCTGGCCGACGCCGACGGTCTCGATCACGACGACGTCGAATGCGGCCGCGAGCGCCTGCGCGGCGGCCCGGGTGGCGGGCGCGAGACCGCCGAGACGCTCGCCCGCTGCGGTCGAGCGGATCAGCACCCCTGCATCGCCGGGATCGAACTCGATCCGGGCGCGGTCGCCCAGCAGCGAGCCGCCCGAGCGTCGCGAGCTCGGGTCGACCGCGAGGATCGCGACGGTCTGGCCGCGCGCGCGCCATCCGTGCAGCAGCGCGGCGAGCAGCGTCGACTTGCCGGCGCCGGGGGGGCCGGTGACGCCGACGATCTGACCGGGAGCCTCTGCGCCGAGGGCAGCTGGCGAGAGCGCGCGCACGAGCGCGTCTGCCTGCTCGCGGTCGGAGGCGCTGGTGCTCTCGAGCAGGTTGAGCGCGTCCGGCGCAGCGCTCAGGTCACTGGCGCGCAGGCGCGCCCCGAGCGCGGCTCCGTGGTCGCTCACGAGGCGCCGTTGGAAGAGGCGCCGCTGGCGAGGGCGTCGCCGGCGGGCCCGCCGTTCGCGCGGGCGCCGTCGGCGTTCGCGCTCACGAGCTCGACTATGTCGCTCATGATCTGAGTGATGTCGAAGTCCTTCGGCGTGTAGACGGCAGCGACTCCCGCCTGGCGCAGCGCAGCGACGTCCTGCTCGGGGATGATCCCGCCCACCACCACGGGGGCGTTGACGCCGGCATCGTGCAGCGCGCCGATCACCGCGGGGATCAGCTCGCGGTGCGAGCCCGAGAGGATCGACAGGCCGATCACGTGCACGCCCTCCTGGCGCGCCGAGGCGGCGATCTGGGCGGGCGTCAGCCGGATGCCCTCGTACACGACATCCATTCCCGAATCGCGCGCCCGTACAGCGATCTGCTCGGCGCCGTTGGAATGCCCGTCGAGCCCAGGCTTGCCGACGAGGATCTTGGGCCTGCGCCCGAGACGCTCCTGCAGGTCGGCGACCCGCTCGCGCAGCTCCTCGAGCTCGGGGTCGGCCTGCGCGGGGGCTGCCTCGCCGACGCCGGTCGGCGCACGGTAGCTGCCGAAGACCTCGCGCAGCGTCTTTGCCCACTCGCCCGTCGTGGCACCCGCGCGGGCGGCAGCGATCGTCGCGATCATCAGGTTCTCGCGCTGCTCGCCCTCCTGCGCCGCGACCCGTGCGAGCTCGGCGAGCGCCGCGTCGACGGCCGCCTGATCGCGCTCGGCGCGCCAGCGCTGGACGGCCTCGATCTGCTGCGCTTCGACAGCTGGGTCGACGACCAGGATGCCGCCGTCCGCACCCGCCGTCAGCGGCGAGTCCTCGGTCTCGGCGAAGCGGTTCTGCCCCACCACCGTCTGCTCGCCGGACTCGATCCGCTGGATCCGGGCGCGGTGGGCATCCACGAGCGCCCCCTTCATGTAGGGGACCGCCTCGATCGCGCCGCCGTACTCCGCCACGACCGCCATCTCGGCGCGGGCGCCCTGCAGCAGCTCTCGCACGAGCGACTCCATCACGTGCGAGCCCTCGAAGATGTCGGGGTACTCGAGGATGTCGGTCTCATACGCGAGCACCTGTTGGATCCGCAACGACCACTGCTGATCCCACGGCCGCGGCAGCCCCAGCGCCTCGTTCCAGGCGGGCAGCTGGATCGCACGGGCGCGCGCGTCGCGCCCGAGCGTCACCGCGAGCGTCTCGAGCACGATCCGCTGCAGGTTGTTCTCCGGCTGGGCCTCGGTCAGGCCGAGCGAGTTCACCTGGACGCCGTAGCGGAAGCGCAGCTGGCGCGCGTCCTCCACGCCATAGCGCTCGCGCCCGAGCTCCTCCCAGAGGATGCTCATCGCGCGCAGCTTCGCGTGCTCCTCGACGAAGCGCACGCCCGCGTTGACGAAGAACGAGATCCGCCCGAACACTTCGCCCATCCGCTCGGCGGGGACGCGCTCGCGGGCGGCATCGAGGACGGCGATCGCGTTGCTCATCGCGTAGGCGATCTCCTGCACCGGCGTCGCGCCCGCCTCCTGCAGGTGATAGGAGCAGATGTTGATCGGGTTCCACTTCGGCACGTGCTCGACCGTGTAGGCGATCATGTCGGCGATCAGGCGCAGCGAGGGCGCGGGGGGAAAGGCGTAGGTGCCGCGCGCGAGGAACTCCTTGAGGATGTCGTTCTGTGTCGTGCCCTGAAGCTGCGCCTGCTCTGCGCCCTGCTCCTCGGCGGCGACTATGTACAGCGCCAGCAGCCACGCGGCGGTGGCGTTGATCGTCATCGAGGTGTTCATCTCCGCGAGCGGGATGCCCTCCATCAGCGCCGCCATGTCGGCGCGGTGTGCGATCGGCACGCCGACCTTGCCCACCTCTCCGCGGGCGAGCTCGTCGTCGGGGTCATAGCCGGTCTGGGTCGGCAGGTCGAACGCCACCGACAGCCCGGTCTGGCCCTTGGCGAGATTGCGTTTGTAGAGCTCGTTCGAGGCCCTCGCCGTCGAGTGCCCGGCGTAGGTCCGCATCATCCAGGGCCGGTCGGGCTCGGGCAGCCTGGGAGGCTGATCGGCGCTCATACCCGGCATTGTACGTGCGGCCTGCTCGCATTATCCTTACCCCGGATGAGCCAGACCGTCGAGCTGCCGCGTGTTGGGCTCCCCGGCACAGGACTCGGGAGCTCGTGGAAGGTGATCGTCCGCAACGACGATCACAACACCTTCGATCACGTCGCGCGTACGCTCGCGCGATACATCCCCGGCACCACGCTCGAGCGCGGGCACGAGATCGCCAACGTGATCCACAACAGCGGCAAGGCGATCGTCTACAGCGGCCACCGCGAGCCGGCCGAGCACTACTGGGAGCAGCTGAAGGGTGCCGGCCTGACGATGGCCCCGCTCGCCCGCTGAGCGGCGCGGCGGCGGGCCTTCAGCGCGGCGGCTGGCCTTCAGCGCGGCGGCTGGCCTTCAGCGCGGCGGCGGGCCCTAGGTGATGTCGCCGACCGTGGCGCCGTTGCCGTGGCCGTTGCCATGGCCGTTGCCGGCTGTCCTCGGGGGCGTGAGCACGCGGCCGTGGACAGTGCAGTCCCACCAGCTGTAGAGGACGGGCACCTGGTACCAGCCGGAGTGCTCGACCCTGAACTCGATCATCTCGGGGCCCTCCCAGTAGCGTTCCCAGGAGAGTTTGGCTTCGAACTCGGCGAGCTGCTGGAAGCGGTAGCGGTCATCGCGTGAGCGATAGACGGCATAGTAGGTCGCGCCGTAGCGCAGCGCGACCGCGGCGATCTCGTTCAGGTCCCGCTCGAGGGCGTCGCCGCGAAACCCGGTCGCATACCAGGGGACTATGACCGTGCCGGGTCCTCCTGCCGCCATCAGGCGCCCACCTCGGCGCGGATCGCGCCGGGGCCCTCGGCGGTCTTGCCGAGCCCCTCGGACTCGGCGCCGACGAGAATCGAGATCTTGCCGAGGTGCTTGTTTTCGAGCATCAGCTGGTGGGCGTCGGCGACGCCGTCGAAGCCGAGCGTGCGCCACAGCACCGGCCTGATCTGACCGCTCTCGATCAGTTCGTTGGCCTTCATGCACTCGTAGGCGTTGGCGAAGTGCGAGCCGAGGATCTCCTTCTGGCGCATCCACAGGTAGGCGACGTTGAAATCGAGGTCGAGCCCGGTGGTGCCCGCGCAGATCACGACTTTGCCGAACGTCTTGGCCGTGAACACCGAAGTCGGGAACGTGGCTTTGCCGACGTGCTCGAAGACGATGTCGGGGGCATCGCCGAGGATCTCCTTGACGCGCTTGGCGAAGGCCCGCGAGACCTTGAAGCGCTCGGCCTCCTCCTGCTCGCTCTCGCCGCCCTTGCGCATCATGCCCGCGAACTCGCCGCGATCGATGAAGTCGACGGCGCCGAGGCGCTTGACGAGCTCACCCTTCTCGGGCGAGCTGACCACCCCGACGCAATGCGCACCCGTGGCTGCGCACAGCTGCGTGGCGAACACGCCGAGCCCGCCCGCGGCGCCCCAGATCAGGACCTTCTGGCCCGCCTGCAGGCGGCAGCGGGTCAGCAGCATCCGGTAGGCGGTGAAGTACACGAGGCCGTATGACGCCGCCTCCTCCCAGGTCAGGGAGTGTGGCTTGGGCAGCAGCTGCTGGGCCTGGACCTTGGTGAACTGCGCGAACGAGCCCCAGGTGGTCTCATAGCCCCAGATCTTCTGCGAGGGAGCTGCCATCGGGTCGAGGCCATGCACCTCGGGGTCCTCGTAGGAGGCCTGGTTGCAGTGCACTACCACCTCGTCGCCCACCTTCCAGCGCGTCACGCCCGCGCCCACCTTCCACACCACACCCGAGGCATCGGAGCCGCCGATGTGATGGCCGAACTCGGGATGATCTCCGTACCTCATCACCGAAACCGGCTTGCCGAGCGCAGCCCAGACGTTGTTGTAGTTGACGCCCGCTGCCATCACGCGCACGATCACCTCGAAGGCGCCTGGCTCGGGGACTTCGATCTCCTCGAGCTGGAAAGCATCCTTGGGCTCGCCGAAGCGCTCCTCGCGGATGACCCATGCCGCCATTGTCGCCGGCAGCTCGCCAGGCTCGGTGCTCAGCTCGGATACTTGTTGCAGGTCGATTGCCACGTGCTCTGGACCTCGCGTGTCGGGAACGGGTGCGCCAGCAATCCTACCCACGCCCGCGAGCCGGCGGACCTGAGGCCGCCGACTGGAGAGGCGTGCGGGGGACCGCGCAGGCGCGTGGGGTGTGGCTCGCGCCTGCGCGGCCGTTGCAGGATCGGCTCGCCCAGATGCGCCCGCTCAGACGTGGATCGGCTCGCCCGCCGGGGCCTGCGCAGCGCCACCCGCGGGCTCGCCGGCGAGCACCGGCTCAGCTGCGTGCGGGACGGGCCGGCCGTTCTGCAGCGCCTGCGCGCCGTCCGTGCGCCCAGGGCTCGCGGCGTTCGCGTGAATATGCGGGCGCACCAGCGTCCAGGCCAGCAGCGCGCCCAGCAGCGCGAGCCCGCCGCTCACATACAGCGCGTTGGAGAGCGCATAGACGTAGGTCTGGCTCATCGCCGTCTCCACGACCTTCGGCAGGTGGCCGGTGCTCGCGCCCGAGCCGAGCGCTTCGACGAGCTTGCCGCGCTGTGCGACGGTCGCATGCGGCAGCAGCGTCGCAAGCCGTCCCCGTCCGAGCGTCGCGACGATCGCGCCCATCACGCTCACGCCGAGCGTCCCGCCGACCATCCGCACCATCGAGAGGATTCCCGAGGCCACACCCGCCCTGCCGCGGTCGACGGCATTCATCGCGGCGGTGCTCATCGGCGACATCACGAGCCCGATTCCGAGGCCCATCGCGACGAAGCTGACGAGCAGATACGCGTAGCTGGAGTGGGTGGTGATTCCGGTCATCCAGAACATCGCGAACGACACCAGCAGCAGCCCCGCGGTCATCAACGGCCGCGATCCGACGCGGTCGGCCATCCGTCCAGCGATCGGTCCGGCGACCATCACGAGGATCGTCGAGGGCAGGAAGCGCAGCCCGGCCTCGATCGGGGAGTAGTGGAGGATGTCCTGCATGTACAGCGCGAGGTAGAAGAACATCGCGAACATCGTGAAAGAGACGATCAGCGCGACCACGTTCGCGCCGACGAAACCGCGCGAGCGGAACACCTCGAAGTCCACCATCGGGGCGCGCCTGCGCCGCTCGATCGCGACGAAGCCGGCGAGCGCCAGCGCGGAGATGCCGAACAGCGCCAGCACGCGCGTGGAGCTCCAGCCCCAGGAGTTGCTCTGCACGAGTCCCAGCACCAGCGCGCCGAGCGCGATCGTCAGCGCTCCGACGCCCGGGAAGTCGATCTCGCTGGCGGTGCGCTTGGCACTCTCATCGCGAGACTCGCGGGCGGCGAACAGCGTCACGACTATCGCCAGCGCGGCCACGGGGACGTTGAGGAAGAAGATCGATTGCCAGCTCACGTCCTGCACCAGCACGCCCCCGACAACCGGGCCGATCGCGAGCGCCATAGCCGACACGCCCGCCCACGTCCCGATCGCCCGACCGCGCTCGTGGGGGTCGAAGGTGTTGGTGATGATCGAGAGAGTCGCGGGCATCATGAAGCCCGAGCCGATCCCCTGGATCGCGCGGAACACGACCAGCCAGGTGTCGCTCTGCGCGAGCCCGATCATGAAGCTCGAGGCGCCGAACACGACCACGCCGAACAGGAACATCCGCCGCCGTCCGAACAGATCGCCGAGCCGCCCGGCAGTCACCAGCAGGACCGCGAACGTGAGCGTGTATGCGTTGACGGTCCACTCCAGCGAGGACGTCGACGCGTCCAGGCTGCGCTGTATCGACGGCAGCGCGACGTTCACGACCGTGTTGTCGAGCATGATCATGAACAGCGCGAAGCACATCGCCCCGAGCGTCCACCAGCGGCGGTTCTGCTCGGTGATCTGCGGCAGCGGGATGTACTTGCTCATGGTTGGTCCTCCGGATCGTCGGGTCTGTGGGCGGCGATCTCCTCGTGGCGGTCGAGGATCATCGCGAGCGCCTGTGCGAGCGCCTGTGCCTCGTCGTCTTGCAGCGACCCCATCAACTCCTGCAGTGCCGACAGCCGCGCTTCGTTGAGCGCCAGCGGGACCATGCGACCGGCGTCGGTCAGCCGCACCCGCTTCATGCGCCTGTCGAGCGGATCCTCCTCGCGCGCGACGAAGCCGCGCTCGAACAGTCCATCGACCGCCCTGCTCATCGCCGGCAGCGAGACTCCCATCGATTCCGCGAGCGCCTTCACCGAGCGTTCCTCGCCATCCATCTCGAGCGCGCACAGCGCCTTGATCTGGGTGAACGAGAGGTCGAGCTCGGCGATCGCATTGAAGGTGCCGAGGTTCGCCGATCGCAGCAGATAGCTGGCGAGCGCATACATGTCGCGGCTGAGCGCATCCCGCTCCCGAGGGCTCGGATGCGCGCCTGCGCCGGCCGTAGAAGGCTCCCCTGCCAGGGGCGCCGTTGTCGTGTTCTGACCCGAAGAATTTGCTTGCATGCACGCAACTATATTCCGCAAGCAATCATTGCGCGTGTGAGATACATCACAGAAGCAGCCGGTCGGAGCGTTGCTGCGTCGCCGCTCCGTCCGCACCTCGCGAGCGCTCCTGATGGCAGGTCTGAGCGCCGGCTATTCGGGCGCTAGCTGCTCTCGCGGGGCGCACTGAATGGCAGCTCGACCACTTGTGCGCTGCCCAGGTGCGTGCCGTCGGCCAGGTCCTGGTCCGCGCCTTCGTCCCGGCTTGGCACTCGCACCTGAACCTCCGTCCCCGGCGGCGCCTCGCGGCGCACCAGCGCGAGGCCCAACGGACCGAAGGTGGGGGACAGGGCACAGCTGCTCAGCGTCCCGGCCACGCGCTCGCCGACTAGCAGCTGCGCGCCCGGCGCAGCCGGCTCGCTCAGGAGCAGCCCGCGCAGGTTGCGGTTGGGCTTGCCCCTGTAATGCAGCCTCGCGACCGTCTCCTGGCCCACGTAACAGCCCTTCGTGAAGCTCACCGCCCGCTCGTTCAGGCCCGCCTCCTGGGGGATCGTGCTGTCATCGAGGTCGATCCCGTAGCGCGGCTCTCCACGCTCGATCCGCACGACCTCGGCGGCCGCTTCCGAGACCGGGGACGCGCCGCTCTGCAGCAGCGAGTCCACGAGCGCCTGCTTCTCGGGGGCCTGGCAGACCAGGTCGATGCCCACCGCCGTCCGTATCGCCCGTGCGTCGAGGTTCCCGAGCCGGACTCGCACGTGCCGATGCTCGGACTCTCCCATCAGCTCCGGCGCGAGGATCGCGTCCGTGTGCGGTCCGATCAGCGACAACATGCCCAGCTCGAGAGTCCGCTTGTGCAGCTCGACCCGATAGCCGATCTGGAAGCGGCGAATCATGTCGAACAGCGACTGCAGCGCAGAGCGCTCGGTATCGAGCAGCAGCTCGAGCGGCTCTCGCCCGATCGCGAGTATCCGCAGGTCGCCGAGCATCTTGCCCTTGTGCGTCAGGAACGCCGCGTAGCAGCCTTCGCCGGCCTGTAGATCGGAGAGCTCGTTGGTGACCTGCCCATTGAGGAACTCAACAGCGTCGCGTCCGGTCAGCAGCAGCTTGCCGCGCTCGGAGCGGTCGAGCAGCCCACAGCCCTCCGTCAAAATGCGGTACTCGTGCTCGATCGCCGCCGCGCTCACGCGCCGGGGAGCCATCGCTGAGTCCTGCACAGCCATCTCGCTCGAGGATAGCCACGCTACCCTTCCGTCGATGGCCCTGCTCGCGGAGGATTTCCAGGCGATAGTCGACTCGCTTCCCGACGACTGGACCGACCTCGAGCTGGACCTGCGTCTCGCCGATGAGTCGCGCTATGTCGAAGCTGCGGTGTACCTGGTGACGTGCAATGCGCGTCCCTACTCCAAATACGACTGGCACTGGAGCCTGCTCGTGGCCCACCGCTTCGGCCACGCCGCCTCGGCCCCGACCGTCCACGGCGCGCTGGCGCTGCTCGACGAAGCCCAGATCGCCGGGGAGCTCGCCATGCGGGAGGTCCGCACCGGGCGTGCGGAGATCGTCCCCGGCTGGGGCCGGCCGGAGTCCGCGCGCGAGGAGTTCAAGCGCTTGCGCGCGCTCTAGCTGCTGGGGGCCCCGAGATGGCCGCGCGCGTGCTCGCGCTGATCCCAGACCTGCTGTTCGGCTCGCGCGTGAAGGCCTCGCTCGCCGCCGCGAGCTGCGACGTCGAGCTGCTCGCCAGCGACTCACAACTTCGCGAGCACCTGGCGCGGACGCCCCCGTCCTCGCCCACGGTGCTGATCGTGGACCTGACCGATCCCGACCTCGACGGGCCCGCGATCGTGCGCGGGCTGCGCGAGGCGCAGGCGCAGGCGCAGGGACCGGCCCGACGGGACGGCGAGGGCGATGCACGGCTCCGCGTGCTGGGCTTCTATTCGCACGTCGACGCGCAGGCGCGCCGGCGGGCCGAGGATGCGGGCTTCGACGTCGTCGTGCCGCGCTCGCGGATGGCGCGCGAGTCGGCCGAACTGGTGCTCGCGCTCGCGCAGCGCGGCTGAGCGGCGCGAGTCCGCGCGCCGCGCGCCGCGCGCCGCGTGTTAGGCGTCGCGCGTCGGAGCGCCGCGCAGGCGCTCGCTCAGCTGACGGTGAATGCGCTCGGGCTGCTGACGGTGCCGGTGGGAGCGCTCGTGTTGGTGACTGTCACAGTCCCGCTCTGAGCGCCTGCGGGGACTGTCGCCTTGAGCTTGCTCGAGGAGATCGAGGTCACGCTCACAGCGGGGCTGCCGGCGAAGCTGACGCTCGAGGAGCTGTTGAAGCCGAGCCCTTTGATCGTCACGACCTTTCCGGGTGCGCCGCTCGCGGGGTTCACGCGAGTGATCGACAGCGAGGGGGTGAACTTCGTCGGGCTCTTGGCGCTGCCGGAGGGGGTGGTGACGGTGATCTTTCCCGCGGCTGCGCCATTGGGGATGGTCGCTTCGATCGCTGACGCCGACAGGACAGTGAAGTTCGCGGGTAGCTTGCCGATCATCACCTGGGTGGCGCCCGCCAGGCCGCTGCCTTCGATCGTCAGCTGCGCGCCCGTGATCGCCGCGGCGGGAGCGAAGCCGCTGATGTGCGGAGGGCCGGCCGCAGGGACGACCTTGGTCGCGGCTGAGACGGCCGGCGATCCTTCTCCGGAGCTGTCGGCCGCGATCTCCTGGACGCGCAGCGTCGAGGAGATGTCGGCTGTGGTGAGACTGTATGTCTGGAGGTTCGCGCTTGCAATCGGCTGGCAGGCGAGCCCGGTGGAGTTGCAGCGCTCCCACTGGTAGGAGTAGGAGCTCGGTTCGATGCTCCATTCGGCATGAGCCTCCGTGAGCGTTTCGCCCTGCTCGACCGTTCCGGAGATAGTCAGCGGGGCGAGCTCAACGGGGGTGCCCGGAAGCGAGAACGCGCCCAGCCCGACCGGGCTGCCGACGCCCGTGGGCCCGTCATAGCCGGCGCCCGCCTTGCACTCGCTGGTGATACCGCAGCTGCCGTTGCTTCCAGACACGACGTCATAGAGCGCATCCGATTCGCCGAAATGGCCGTATAGGGTCGCCGCGGCATGCGCGACCCCGTGCGAGCCGCCGGCGAGGGCGAACTCCGATGCGACGATCGGCGAGGACACCGAGGTGCCTCCCCAGACGCCCCAGCCGGTCGGGTCGCCGCGGCCGTCGGGAGTGCTGTCGTAGACGTCAACTCCCGTCTGCGGATTGCCGATCGCAGCGACATCGGCTACCGAGCGTGCGCTGGCGCAGCCCGTGGCGGAGAAGTCTGCGAGTTCGCTCTGCCACAGCGCTGCGGAGAACATCGAGCTGCAGCCGCTGCCTCCTTCGCCCCAGGCGGTGCTGGTCCAGGCACCGGCATGTTCCTTGAGCGTCGTACCGCCGACCGCGACGACGTTCGGGGAGTCGGCCGGGAAGTTCGCGCCCACCGGGTCACGGCGGCAGCTCTCGTTCAGGTAGCCGCAGTCGCCCGAGCTCACCGTCACGACCACGCCGGGATGGTCGTAGCCGGGGGCGTCGGCGTTGTCGCCGGCAACCTCGGTGGCGCCATAGGAGTTGCTGATCTCGCTTGCTCCAGCGCTCGCGGCGGTGTCGACCGCGGTGCTGAGGTCGCTGAATTCTTCGCTGCTCGCCTCCACCAGCAGCACGTGGCAGTTCTGGCAGATCGCATGCGCCATCTGCACGTCGATCGAGATCTCCGTGTCCCATTCGCCCTGTTTTTGTGGCAGCGGGCTCGCGTTCCCATGCTCATTGACCTTGCGAAAGCAGCCATTCGCGCTCGTGCACGGGGGAAGTCCGAACTGCTCGTCATAGACAGCGAGGTCCGATTCGGCGGTCGGATCGTCGAATGCATCCACCACCGCGACCGTCTGGGCCGCCGAAGGTGTCGTTTCGTTCGGCAGCGAGTAGGCGCTGTGCAGGCTCTGGGCAGTCAGGAATCCGGGCACAGGCGAGCCCTGCCCGACCGCGGGCCGCGTCCCGCGCGCGAGCGCCTGGGCGTCCCGTTGCGCTTCCGCGTTGCGCTGGGCTTCGGTCAGGGACGCGGGCAGGAGCCGCTCGGACAGGCACGAGGCGCCACCGGGGCGGATCGTCGTGCACAGACGCTGGAATCCGATAGGGCGCCGAGAACGAAGCGAGCGCCACGCTGGCGACGAGCACCGAGGCAGAGCACGCGAGCACCACAGCGAGCAGCGCCGGCAGCGCGAGCCGCGTCCCTGCGGTATGCCCGATCCTCCCTCTGTCCACCGGGCCGCATCGTAGCGCCGCGGAGGCGGCCGGCTCGCAAGTTCGCGCGCAGCCCGACCGACATTCGAGGGCGTGAACGCACTCACTGCGCCCTCGCCTCGCGCGCGTTGAGGGCGCGAATGCGCCTCGGGCGCTCTCGCCTCTCGTCTCGCGCCTCTCGCCTCGCGCGTGCAGCCTCGCTAGCTCGCGGGCGTCGCCTCCTCGCCGCGGCTCTCCTCCCGCAGCGCGAGCGCCGGGTCGAGCGGGACGAGCGCGCCGTTGGCCACGCGCTGGGCGCGCGGCTCCCAGTGGCCGGCGCGCGATGAGAGGGCTGCGCGGATCACCATCCCGTGGCACACCACCAGCGCCGGCAGCGGTCCCTGTTCGACGTCGAGCAGAGCAGCGGCTACTCGCTGCTCCTGTTCTGCGAAGGACTCGCCGCCGGGGAACGCGAAGCTCGAGTCTCCGTTGATGAACTTCGCGAACAGCTCGGGCTCGCGCGGCTGCACGTCGGCGAACAGCTCATCGGTCCAGTCGCCCGCATCTGTCTCCACAAAGCGCTCCTCCTCGCGCAGCTCGAGCCCGATCCTGGCGGCCACGACCTCGGCGGTTTCATGCGCTCGCAGCAGCGTGCTGCACCACAGCGCCGCGAATCCGAAGCCGGCCGCATGCTCGGCCAGCTCGGCGGCCTGGCGCCGGCCGGTGTCGTCGAGCGGGACCGCCTGGCGACCCTGAAAACGGCGTTCCAGGTTGTAGGCGGTCTGGCCATGACGTGCGAGATAGACTCGCGCTTGCCCGGGCGTCGACACGGCCGCGGAGGATAGAGGGCCTCGCTTGCGCGGGTCATGGAGAGCGCGCATGATCGCTCGGCATACTCGGGCTGCCGCCGAGGCGCAGGCGGTCTCGCGCCGAGACCGATCACCGACATCGACGATTTTCGGAGGACCTTCCAGATGAGTGACGCCAAGCCCCCGCAGAGCACCACCGATGCAGGCATACCGGCGCCCAGCGACGAGCACTCGCTCACGCTCGGACCGGATGGGCCGATCCTGCTGCAGGACCACTACCTGATCCAGAAGATGGCTCAGTTCAATCGCGAGCGCGTACCGGAGCGGGTGGTGCACGCGAAGGGGGGCGCAGCTCACGGGTTCTTCGAAGTCACGGAGGACCTCACGCAGTGGACGAGCGCTGCGTTCCTGGCGCAGAAGGGCAAGCGCACCGACACCTTCCTGCGCTTCTCCACAGTCGCGGGGGAGCTCGGGTCGGCGGACACCGTGCGCGACCCGCGGGGGTTCGCGCTGAAGTTCTACACCGAGCAGGGCAACTACGACCTGGTCGGCAACAACACCCCGATCTTCTTCATCCGCGACCCCTCGAAGTTCTCGGACTTCATCCACTCCCAGAAGCGCATGCCCGACACGAACACGCGCTCCAACAACGCCCAGTGGGACTTCTGGTCGCTCTCGCCCGAGTCCTATCACCAGGTGTCCTTCCTGATGTCCGACCGCGGCACCCCGCGCACGTGGCGGCACATGAACGGCTATGGCAGCCACACCTTCATGTGGGTCAATGCCGCCGGCGAGCGCTTCTGGATCAAGTACCACTTCAAGACCGTCCAGGGGATCGAGAGCTTCACCGATTCAGAAGCCAAGGCGATGGCGGCGGAGGACCCCGACTACCACCTGCGTGACCTGTTCGAGTCGATCGCCCGCGATGATGCCCCCGAGTGGAGCGTTCAGATCCAGGTGATGCCGTTCGAGGACGCCAAGGACTACCGCTTCAACCCCTTCGACCTGACCAAGGTCTGGCCCCATGGCGACTACCCGCCGATCACGATCGGCCGCCTGGTGCTCGACCGCAACCCGGAGAACTACTTCGCCGAAGTCGAGCAGGCGTCGTTCGAGCCCGCGAACATGGTGCCGGGCATCGGTCCGAGCCCCGATCGGATGCTGCTCGGGCGGCTGTTCAGCTACCCCGACACCCATCGCTACCGGATCGGTCCCAACTACCTGCAGCTGCCGATCAACCGGCCGCGCAGTGAGGTGCGCTCATACAACAAGGACGGCGCCATGCGCTACGAGCACGCGGGCGCCCAGCCGGTGTATGCGCCCAACAGCTTCGGCGGTCCCCACGCCGATCCCAAGGCTCACCCCGACCCCTCCTGGTGGGCCGACGGCGAGATCGTGCGCACCGCCCAGACGCTGCACAGCGAGGACGGCGACTTCGTCCAGGCGGGGACTCTCTACCGCGAGGTCCTGTCCGAGCGCGACCGCACGCATCTGGTCGAGAACATCATCGGTCACCTCGGCAACGACGTCAGCCGCGAGGTCCAGCAGCGCGCGGCTGGGCACTGGCGCGAGGTCGACGCCGAGCTCGGCGCGCGCATCGCCGCGGGCATCGGCCTCGAGGGCTCGGGCAACGGCGCCGTTCCCGAGCATCCCGGCCAGCCCTCCGAGCAGGGAGCGGCGGTGGCCGGCGCCGCCGAGCCCGCGCGCGGCTGAACGAGTGCGATCGATCTGCGGACGGGCCGCATGCGGCCCGTCCCGGGGCCGCACATGTGCGGCCCCGCCGGTCGGCGCATGCGCCGACCGCACTGCCGGCTGCGCGTCGGCGGTGCATGGCCCAGGCACGCGCACGCTAGAGCCCTAGACTGCGATGGCAATGCGGCGCAGGGTGACCTTCTCGCGCAATCTGACGCTGTCGCTGTCGCGCACGTGTCGCTGCTACTGCAAGTACTGCGCCTTCGCCACCCACCAGGCGCATCTGCATCCGCCCGATGAGGTGCTGCAGATTCTCGATCGTGCGCAGCGACGCAACGTCAAGGAGCTGCTCGTGCTGACGGGCGAGCGCCCGGAGGTCAACGGCGAGGTCGCGGCGCGGCTGCGCGAGTACGGGCACGAGGACTTCACCTCCTATGTCGTGTGGACATGCGAGCGCGCGCTCGAGCGGGGCCTGTTGCCGCATACGAACCTGGGCGTGCTCGCGCGCGAGGATCTCGTGCGCCTGCGCGAGGTGACGGCTTCGCAGGGGCTGATGCTCGAGTCGGTCTCCGAGCGGCTGATGGAGACGGTCCATGCGGGCTCGCCGACCAAGCATCCCGCGCAGCGCCTGCAGACGATCCGGCTCGCGGGCGAGCTGCGAATCCCGTTCACCAGCGGGATCCTCGTGGGGATCGGCGAGAGCGAGGAGGAGCGCATGCAGTCGCTGGACGCGCTCGCCGCTCTGCATGCCGAGCACGGTCACATACAGGAGGTGATCCTGCAGAACTTCGTTCCCCACCAGAGCTACTACGGGCGCGAGCCCGCGGAGATCGCCGATGCGGCCGCGCGCGAGTACTGGCGCACCGGCGTGGGGGAGGGCAGGCCGCAGCTGCAGCTGCCCGCATGGGCTTGTCCGGTGAGCATCGATGACATGAAGCGCCTCGTCGCCGAGGCCCGCAGGCTGATGCCCGGCGTCGGTATCCAGATCCCGCCGAACCTCGCCGACTGGTGGCCTGAGCTGATCGCCTCGGGGGCGAGCGACCTCGGCGGGCTGAGCGCCAACGGCGATCACATATCCCCCGAGCACCCGTTTCCCTCGCCCCACCAGGTCCGCATCCGCTTGCAGCGCGACGGGATCGCGCTGACCGAGCGCCTGTGCGTGTACCCGAGCTACATCTCCGCAGACTGGCTCTCACGCGGGGTGCTGGACACGATCAAGGTCAAGTACTGGAGCTTCATCCCCAGGCGCGGCTCGGGGCGCACCGACCCGCCCGCGCCGATCCGCCGCGACCTAGTGGCGGGCGCGGTGGCGCGTGCGCGCGAGGGGCGACCGCTCGATGGCGAGGAGCTGACTGCGCTGTTCGCCGAGACTCGCCCCCAGGCGATCGAGGAGATCCGGCTCGCCGCTGATGAGCTGCGCTCGGAGCTCGCCGGGGAGACGGTCACGTTCGTCGTAAATCGCAACATCAACGTCTCCAACGTCTGCACCGTCGGCTGCGCCTTCTGCGGCTTCGGCCAGAGCAGGCGCTCGCCCGACGCATACGAGCACTCCGAGGAGGAGTTCGCAAGGCGCGTGCGCGAGGCGCTCGCCTACGGCGCCAGCGAGCTCTGCATCCAGTCGGGCATCCACCCCGACTGGGCCCTCGAGGACTATTTGCACTGGCTCACCTTCGCCAAGCGCGTCGCTGCTGGCGAGGGGGCGGACATCCACCTGCATGCATACAGCCCAATGGAGATCGCGCACATGTGCGACGTCTCCGGCCTGCCTCCCGCGGAGGTGTTCGCGCGCCTGCGCGATGCCGGTCTCGGATCGACGCCGGGCACCGCCGCGGAGGTGCTCCACGATGGAGTGCGCGAACGGATCTCGCCGAACAAGCTGCCGGTGGCCCGCTGGGTGGAGATCATCGAGGCCTCTCACCGCGCCGGGCTGCGTTCGACTGCGACCGTGATGTTCGGCCATATCGAGGAGCCCTGGGAGCTCGCCGAGCACATGCGGGTCGTCCGCGAGCTGCAGGAGCGCACCGGCGGCATAACCGAGTTCGTGCCCCTGTCCTTCATCCCCTTCCAGACGCTCCTCGGGCGCACCCACGGCGTGGAGGAGATCTCGCGCGCGGAAAACCTCAAGCACACCGCCGTCTTTCGGCTGGCGCTCGGTCGCACCGTGGCGAGCCTGCAGGCGAGCTGGGTGAAGATGGGCCTCGACGCCGCCACCGAGTCGCTGCGCTGGGGCGTCAACGATCTCGGCGGGACGCTGATGGAGGAGTCGATCAGCCGCCTCGCGGGCAGCTACCACGGCACGAGGCTCGACCCCGAGGAGCTGATCGCCGCCGCGCACCGCGCCGGCAGGCCCGCCGCGGAGCGCAGCACCCTGTATGAGATTCGGCGTCGCTACGAGCTGCCGGTCGCAGCCTGAACGGGGGACGCCGCCGCGGCGGCGTCCCCAAGCTCAGGCGCGCGCGAACTGCCCGTGAAAGCCAAACGGGATGTGATGGGGCGCCTGGGCGCGGGCGAGCTCGGTCAGGTCGCTGGCGTCGAGCACGAGCAGGAACGAGCTCCCAGCGCGGGCGTCGAGCACCACTGACAGCAGCACCCCGTCGTCCTCTGCCTCCGCTTCCGGGCGGGCAACGAACACCGGCTCGCCCGGATAGCAGTCGGGCGCTGCGAAGCTCAGCGTCGGCGCGCCGGTTGTGTCGATCTTGACGATCCGTTCCAGCCAGCCGTGATCGCCGTTGGCGTTGCCCCAGACGTAGCGATAGGGGCGCTCATTGCAGCGGCGATAGTTGATCCGCGGCAGCTCGAGTTGCCCGTCCTCGAACGTCTGCTTGGTGACTGAACGGTCGGCGAGGCGCAGGCGGAAGCGGGTCAGGTCCGCGATCCCCACCGATTTCTGCGAGCGCAGGTTGTCGAGGTACAGGTCTTCGACGATCTCCGCATCGGGGTTCGCGCAGACGTCCACCACGACCTCGTCGCCGTCCTCATATGCGTTGACATGATGGAATGCGAAGCACGCGTCCGTTTCGAAGCCGCTCAGCGCCTCGCCGCCGATGCGATCGACGAGCGTGAAGCGCGTTCCCAGCTCGGGCTTCCAGCGGTAGTTCTCGATGTAGGGGCGTCCCGACAGCGCGAGCGTGAGCGGGTTGACCACGAACGGGAACTCCGCCAGCACGAGCCAGCGCTCGGTGAGGCCGAAGGAATGCATGTAAGCGGGTTCGCGCACCGGCAGCGAGGCGATCACACGCGGCTGTTCCTCACCCGGTGGCACATGGAAGAAGCGGTAGCTGCTGCGCGGGCCGAGCTTCGCGGCGTAGTTGAGCATCCCCCCGGTCGCGCGGTCCGCGTGCGGATGGGCGGTCGAGAGCTCACCGGGAACCGTATAGGGGCGCACGCCCGCGGTCGCGAGCGTCTGCGGGTCGAACTGCACCGGCAGCGGAGTCTCGGTCATCGCGACGAAGCGCTCACCGAGCCTCGTGATGTTCACGTTCGCGTTGTCCGTGAGCGCGTTCTCGATCGAGAACAGCTTCTCCGTCGAGAACAGGCTCTGCACGCGCTTGAACAGCGAGCGGCAGGGATCGGTGGCGAACTCTCCGTAGACCATCCGCCCCTGCTCGCGCGCAGCCCGATAGGCGCGGCTGTTCAGGAAGCGGTTGCCGTAGGACACGCGTCCACGATCGATCGTGAAGCGATGCAGCATCGCCAGCCCGTCGAACCAATGGCGCATCTGCTGCTCGCCCACCTCGAATTTCGCGGGCCCCGTTCGCAGCAGCGAGCCCTCCAGCCAGCTGGGGATCTTGCCGCTGAGCTCGAGCTCATCGACCGTCGTCTCCCGCTCGAGCGTGGAGAAGCCGAGCGCCGGGCCTGTCGTGCGAGCAGTCGCCATCGCCATAATAATTCCTCCTAAACGATTCGAAACGGACCGTTCGCACTGTACGCTATCCTGGCGAGCGTGTCAAGCACTCCGCGTATGACAGAGGCGTCGTACATCGTGCTCGGTCTGCTCTCGCAGGCTCAGTCCGCAACTCCCTACGAGCTCAAGCAGGTCGCGCAGCTGAGCACCAACAACTTCTGGTCGGTGCCGCACACCCAGCTCTACAACGAGTGCGCCCGGCTCGCCGAGGAGGGACTGCTCGACGAGCATCGCGAGCAGACGGGCAGGCGCAGGCGAACCTACAGCCTGACCGAGCGCGGGCGCGAAGAGCTCGAGTCCTGGTGCAACGATCCCACGGGCGAGCTCTATGAACTGCGCGATGTCAGCACCCTGAAACTGTTCTTCGGCGGCGACCCCGCGACGATCGCGCCGCTGCAGCTTCAGGCGCACGAGCAGCGATTGGCCACCTACCAGCAGCTGAGCGCTCTGCTCCCCGACCTCCCCACCGGCCAGCGGCTCGCGCTCGAAGGCGGCATTGGGCACGAGCACGAGTTCATCCGTTTCTGGTCGCGTATGCGCGACGAGGGTTGAGCCCCTCAGCGAAACAGATCCTCGTCCAGCGGTCGCAGCAGAGCCAGCGCTCCGGGGCCATCCTCGGCGGTGACGAAGCGCTGCAGGCCCTCCACGACCACGACGGGCTCGCGGGAGTCCTTGGCGCGCGCGAGATCGGCGCATGCGCAGGCTGCATCTGCGACCGCGAGCCAGGTCGCACGCAGGCGCAGGCCGACGGAGTCCTGGCGTCCGCGCCAGTCCTCGAGCGGGGTCATGCCGGCGCAGCCGACGGTCACGTCGCACTGGCCATGGCGCCATGCGCGGCCGAAGCTGTCGCTGATGAGCACCGCGACGGTCGCTCCCGTCATCTCGCGCAGGCGCGCGCGCAGGCGCCGCGCCGAGGCGTCGGGGTCGCGGGGGAGCGTCACGAGCGTGTCGGGGTCGGCGGCGTTGGAGGCGTCCACGCCGGCGTTCGCGCACACAAAGCCGTGGTGGGTCCGGCAGATCAGCACTTCCCGCGTCACGCGCATCAGCTCCTGTGTCTCGTCGAGCACCACCTGGATCGTGCGCGGGTCCTTGCTCTGCGCGCCCGCCAGCTCGCGCGCACGCTCGCTCGGTTGCACCTTCGCCAGCTCCACCACTGCTCCCTCGGACTTCGAGACCGCCTTGTGCGCCACCACCACGACCTGCCCGTCGCTGAGCGCGGGTACGCCTGGGGTCTCGGTCGTCGAGGCCTCGAGGATCAGTCCCGCGAGATCGTCGCCGGGGCGTATCTCGGGGAGCCCTCCGAGGGCGCGTGCCGTGAGCGTGGGCACCGCGGGACTCGCGCTCAGGCGGGCGCCGAGAGAGAGGGTGCGGGACGCATCCCCAGCACCGCACGGGTGCGCGCGGCGGTGTCGTCCCGTCCGGACAGGCGCTCGCGCAGCGCAGCCAGGTCTTCGCCGGTGTCGATATCGAGCAGCAGCGAGGATGGGCGCGCGATCTGCCAGCTCACTCCCGCGGCCCGCGCAAGAGCAAGGTGGCGCTCGCAGCTGCCGGGTCCGAAGGCCGGCTCGATCGCATCCGGGGGCGCGAGCAGCAGGCCGTTGGTGCCGGTTCCGTGGCGGTCGGGCACGACCACGACCTGCGCGCTGTCCTGGTTGGCCTGCTCGGCCAGCAACGCCCGCAGCTCGGCCGGGTCGAGGGACGGGCAGTCGCCCGGAACGCACAGCACTCGCTCGAAGTCCTCGGCGAGAGCCCGCTGCACCCCCAGAGTGACCGCTGCCGACTGGCTGCTCTCGTCATGGTCCTCGACCAGCAGCGCCCCCGCGGCGCTCACCGCTGGGTGCAGTGACTGCTCGCAGGTGACGACGATCGTGCGCTCGATCGAGGGCACGCGCGCGAGCGCGAGCATCACGTCGGCCACCATCGCGCTGGCGAGCTCGAGGCGCAGGCGGTCCGCGACGGTCGCGCCCAGGCGCTGCTTGGCGCGCAGGAAGCGCTTGACTGGCAGGATCGCTGCGGTACGCATGCAGCGCAGACGATAGTGGCGCGACCGCGCCGCGCCGCAATGGCAACGATCGCGGGCGGGCTGGCGGCAGTTCTTAGCCAGTTCTTCGCGCGAGCGCCTGCCGATCTGATGCGATTTACGGCCGTCATCGAGAAACGGGAGGCACCAAGTGAGCGCCAGCGAGCCAAGCACGAGCATCGAGTTGATAGGAGCCGGCCTGCCGCGCACCGGCACGCTGACCCAGAAGCTGGCGCTCGAAGAGCTGGGGCTGAGCCCCTGCTACCACTGGGTGAATGTGCTCGCGGACCTCGACGAGGTCGAGCTGTGGACGCGGGCGCTCGACGGCGAGGGGCCGTGGCAGGAGATCTTCGCCGGCCAGCGCTCGACCGTCGATTGGCCGGGGGGATACTTCTATCGCGAGCTGATGGACGTCTACCCCGACGCGAAGGTCCTGCTCAGCGTTCGCGACGGGCAGGCGTGGGAGCGCAGCTTCAGGGACACGATCTGGACGATGTGTCACGGCGAGAGCGCGATGCCGCTGCTCTCGCGCGCACGCGCGGACATCGATCCGCGCTGGCGCCGCTATCTGGATCTCGTCGACCGGATGTTCTGGGGCCCGCAGGGGACTTTCGCGGCCGGGCACGCCGAGCCCGAGCAGCTGATCGAGCAGATGGAGCGCCACAACGAGCAGGTCAAGCAAGCCGTGCCCAGCGAGCGGCTGCTGGTGTGGAACGTCTCCGAAGGCTGGGAGCCGCTGTGTGAGTTCCTCGAGCTCGATGTTCCCGACGGGCCGCTTCCCCATGCGAACGACCGCGACTCGTTCGTCGGGCGTGTGATCGACGCCTCGCTGGAGGCGTTGCGGGCGTGGCGCGAGGAGGCGGTTCCCGCGGCGGGCTGATCGCGATGCGCGCTCGCGCTCAGGCCGCCAATGCGCTCGCGAAGGCGAGCGTCTGCTCAGCCACGCGAGCGCGCCGCGAGGGGTCGTCCATCAGCGTGTCGAGCTGCAGGGAGGGCAGCCCCGCGGGGGCCTCGTCGGCGACGATGCCATCGAGCAGCTCTCCGTAGAAGGAGGCGATCCCGGCTGCGCTGCAGTCGAGCGCTGCGAATGCCATGAACGCCTCGGTCGGGCCCTTCAGGACCTCCCCGCCCACGATCGGGCTGACCGCCACGACCGGCGCGGGCGCGGAGGCGAGCGCCTCGCGCATTCCGGGCACCGCGAGAATCGGGGCGATCGAGGCGAGCGGGTTCGAGGGGCCGATCACGATCGCGCGCGCGTGGGCGATCGCCGCGA
Source organism: uncultured Solirubrobacterales bacterium (assembly GCA_963706765.1). GTDB lineage: Bacteria > Actinomycetota > Thermoleophilia > Solirubrobacterales > Solirubrobacteraceae > Palsa-744. The sequence goes on from OY970168.1 coordinate 2,909,342, forward strand.
GCGCATCGACGCTTGCGCGCGCCTGCTCGGCGCCGCGGAACTCGAGCCCCTCGATGATCCCGCTCGCGCGCTGGCGGATCATGAACTCCTGAAAGGGACACCAGCCCGAGCCCGTGCGCACCCACGTGCGGACGGGATCGTCGCTCATCGGCAGCACGCGAGCGCGCACCCCGATCCGCTCGTTCAGGTGCGCCAGCGCCTCGGTGGGAGTGAACGAGGAACCGGCGTCGCCGGCGAGCATCCGGGCGCGCTCCAAACACCACGCGAGGTCGCGGTCGCCGAGGTTGAACCACACGTCGACTCCGAGCTCGCGCATCGCATCCATCACGCCGAAGCTGTCCCCGCGCAGGCCCCAGCCGCGCTCGTCGATCAGGTCGGCGAGCCAGAATGACACGAGGTCGGGGTCCGGCGAGACGTGGGCTCCGTAGATCTCGATGTCATCGCCGGTGTTCGCGATCACCGCGAGCCGGCTGGGCTCGATCACGTCGGCGAATCCGCGCGCCAGCTTGGCGCCGCCGGTGCCGCCCGCAAGAACGACGACCTCGCTGTCCATCACTCCCAGATTACGTCGGGCAGGCCCGTCAGGCGGATCCCGGCGTGGGCCTTGTGCCGTGCGTTGACCCCGATCAGCAATGCGGTCAGCGACTCCGTGATGCGCGAGGTCTCGAGCCGCCCGCAATCGACGCAGCGCAGGCCCTCGATCCGCTCGATCAGGCGCGCTGCCTCGCGCTTGTCGGCGCGATCGTCGCCGCATACGAGCACGTCCTCCGCAAGCTCGACCCGCAGATCGCTCAGCTTGGCGGCGCCGACGGTGTGCAGGGCCGAGACGACGCGCACGCCCTCCGGCGCCATCTCGCGGGCCTGCTGCGCGGCTGAGCCCTGCCACACGCCGAGCATCCGCGTCGCCTTGCCGCTCACCGCCGCGGCGAGCGGAACCGTCGCGTCGATCAGCAGCTGTCCGGGGCGCAGCGCGCCCTTGAGGTTGGTCAGCATCTCGGACTGGTTGCGAAACGGCACGCTCAGGATCACGATCTCAGCGCCGTCGACCGCCTCCGCGTTCTCATGCGCCGAGAACGTGCCCTTCGGCACCGCTGCGCTGGCGCGAGCGAGCGTCTCGCGGGCGCGCTCGCCGTCGCGCGAGCCGATCGCGATCGCGACACCCGCGTGGGCCAGGCGGACCGACAGCCCGAAGCCGAGCGATCCCGAGGCGCCGACGACGGCGACGGGCGTGGTGGGGGAGGGCGTCACGGCGGCCGAGTATATGGTCCGGCTCGTCCGCGCCCGGTCGTCCGGCTCGTCCGCGCCCGGTCGTCCGGCTCGTCCGCGCCCGGTCGTCCGGCTCGTCCGCGCCCGGTCGATGCTCCTGGACCCCGGTGGGGCTCGGGGTACGCTTGAGGCGATGACGCTGCCCAGGATCGCGAGGATCAGGGAGGTCGGGCCCCGGGACGGGTTCCAGAACGAGCCCGAGACGATCCCGACGGAGCGCAAGGTCGAGCTGATCGACGCGCTCGCGCGCACCGGGCTCAGGCGCCTGGAGGTCACGAGCTTCGTGCGCGCGGATGTGATCCCCCAGCTCGCAGACGCCGAGCAGGTGCTCGCGCAGGTCGAAGTGCCGCCCGAGGTCTCGCTGAGTGTGCTGATCCCGAATGAGCGCGGGCTCGACAGGGCGCTCGAGCTGCGCGAGGCGCTCGCCGCCGAGTCGGGGCGGCGCCCCGCGTTCGATGAGGTGAACGTCTTCCTGTCGGCCTCCGAGACCCACAATCGCCACAACGTCAACCGCTCGGTCGCCGACTCGCTGGCGGGCTGCGAGCGGGTTCTGCAGCGGGGCCAGGAGGCGGGGCTGCGCTGCGAGGGCGTCATCTCGACGTCTTTCGGCTGCCCCTATGAGGGGCACGTGCCAGCGGAGCGAGTTCTCGAGATCGCGTCCGCGCTGCACCAGGCGGGGGCGCAGGAGGTCGGGTTCGGCGACACCACCGGGATGGCCAACCCGCGCCAGGTGGCGGAGCGCTTCGCACTCTGGGGTCGTGAGCTGCCGGGCGTCGAGCTGACAGCGCACTTCCACAACACTCGCGGCCAGGGGCTCGCCAACGTGCTCGCGGCGCTCGAGGCGGGCGTCGACAGCTTCGAGTCGAGCTTCGGCGAGCTTGGCGGCTGTCCGGTTCCCGCGGGCGCGACGGGCAACATCGCCAGCGAGGACCTGGTCTCGATGCTGCACGAGATGGACATCGAGACCGGCATCGACCTGCCGGCGCTGCTCGAGTGCTCCCGGCGCGTACAGGAGATCCTCGGACGCACGCTCGGCAGCCACACACTCGTGGCGGGACCGGTGCGGTGGGGCGGCCCGGCGAGCTGAGCGCCGGCGCTCGCGCGAGCGCCCCCAAGGAACGGCCGCGCGCCTCGATCGCCCGCGAGCTGGAACGAATCGTGGGCGCCGAGCATCTGCTCAGTGGGCGCGATGCGGCTGCATATGAGACGGACGCCACGGCCTCGCGCGGGCTGCGCGGAGTCCCCGACGCGGTGGTGCTGCCCTCCGACGCCGATCAGGTCGCGGAGGTGCTCGGGTTCTGCTGCGAGCATGGGATCGCGCTCGTGCCGCGCGGCGGGGGCAGCGGCCTGGCGGGAGGCGCCGTGCCCGTCGGCGGCGGGGTCGTCGTCGGGCTCGAGCGTTTGCGAGCGGTGCACGAGCTGGTCCCCGAGGACTGGCGCCTGCGCGTCGGCGCGGGCGTGAGCACGGCCACCGTACGACGCCTCGCGCGTGAGAACGGACTGTTCTTCGGCCCCGACCCCGGCGCCCCCGAGCAGTCGCAGATCGGCGGCAACGTCGCCACCAACGCGGGCGGCCCGCATGCCTTCAAGTACGGCAGCACCGGCGCCTGGGTGAGCGGTCTCGAGCTGGTCCTGGCGCCCGGGGAGGTCGTCTCGGTCGGCGGCGAGCTGCGCCGCGACGTCGGCGGCTATGACGTCAAGAGCCTGTTCGTCGGCTCGGAGGGGACGCTCGGGATCGTCACCGCGGTCACGTTGAGGCTGCTGCCAGCGCCGCAGGCGACGTTCCCGCTGGTGGCGTTCATGGCCTCGCTCGAGCAGGGCATGCAGGCGGTCGTCGACGTTCTCGCCTCGGGCCTGCGCCCGACAGCGCTCGACTACCTCGACGGGGGCACCCTGCAGATCGTCGCCCGCGGCTATCCGGGCAGCGTGCCCCCCGGGGCGCAGTTCGTGCTGCTTTGCGAGGTCGACGGCAGTCGCGAGGAGGCGCTGCGCGAGCTCGCGGAGCTGCGCGAGCTGCTGAGCGACGGTGCGCTCGCCATCGACGAGCCGCCGGCAACCGAGCTGTGGCGCTGGCGCGAGGGGGTCAGCGGCACTGTCGTGGGCGCGCGCGGCGGCAAGGTCGCCGAGGACATCGTCGTGCCGGTCGCTGCGCTGACACAGGCCGCGCACAGGATCGAGGCGCTCGGGCGCGAGCTGGGGCTGCCGGCGTGCAGCTGGGGACATGCGGGCGACGGCAACGTACACGCGAACCTGCTGATCGATCCCCGCGATCCGCGCGAGCTCGAGCTGGCAAACGGCGCCGCCCCGCGCCTGTTCGACATCGCGATCGAGCTCGGCGGCGCAGTCACCGGCGAGCACGGCATCGGCTATCTCAAGCGCGGTGCCCTCGCGAGGCAGTGGACCCCACAGGCGATCGCGCTGCATGAGCGCATCAAGCGCACCTTCGACCCCACGGGCGTGCTGAACCCCGGCAAGAAGCTCGCTCGCATCGCCGTGCCCGCCTGAGCTCTGTTTGTGCCGGTGGCGCGCGCCCTGCTGTCAGCCGGCGACCGGCTGAGCGGGCGCGTCGCCGGTCCCGGCAGAGGCATCGTCCGCGGCGCTCTGCGCCTCGGCGGCGGCGTTTCGCATCGAGGAGATGCAGAACTCCTGCACCGCAACCTCGAGCTCGAGCGTCTGTGCGAGCGTCGGCCGCGCTGAGGCGTCCATCACCCGCTTCGAGCGGCCGACCGCGATGTGCGAGTTGGCGAGCAGTTCGTCGACGAGCGTCTGGGTGGCCTCATGCAGCTCGGCCGGCTCGACGACGCGGTTCACGAGGCCGATGCGCTCGGCCTCGGCGGCGTCGATCAGTCGCGCGGTCATGATCAGCTCCTTCGCGCGCCCGAGACCGACGACGGCCGGCAGCCGGCTCGAGCCGCCGACGTCGGGGATGATCCCGAAACGCACCTCCGGCAGTCCGAGCTGCGAGTCGCTCGAGGCGATGCGCAGGTCGCAGCCGAGCGCCACCTCCAGAGCGCCGCCCACGCATGTGCGGTGAATCTGGCAGATCACCGGCTTGGGCATCGTTTCGCACAGGTTCGCGCACTCCAGGTAGGTGTTGCGAAACGGCCGCAGCACTCCCGGCGCAGCGGCGGAGGACATCAGCTCGACGAGGTCCACCCCGGCCGAGAAGACCGGGCCCTCGCCACGCAGGACCACGCAGTGCACCGACTCCTCGTCGGCTGCGGCGCCGAGTGCCGCGCCCAGCTCCCGCAGCAGCTGCTGGCTCATCGCGTTGCGCTTCTCGGGACGGTTCAGCACCAGATGCCTGACCGCTCCGCGATCCTCAATGATGATCATGCTCATGGCGGCTCCTGACGCTCGTTGATCGCGGGCCCGCAGGCGCCCGCCGTCTCAGGCTACACCGCCATCTCCTGCACGGGCGCGTCGCGGTGTTGGGTCGCTCGGGCTGGCCCCACCTCTACGGGTGAGGCCAGCGAGAGCGCCTGGCCGGAGCGTGGACTTGCTCAGTGCAGGAGGTCGAGGGCGTTTTCGGTGTCGTTGACGAAGTAGATGCCCTTGGACGTCGGCGTGACGACGAGGCCGAACAGGCCACCTTCTTCGGCGCCGGTGTCGGCCGGCTGGAACTGTGACCCGGCGGGCGTCGTCTCGACGATGTTCCCGTCGCCCGCGTTGGCGGTGAGAATGTCGCCGTTCGGCGCGAACGTCATCCCGAGTGGGCTGTTGAGGAAGCCGCCTTGGGTCACCGTCTTTCCGGGCTCCTGCAGCGGCATCCTGCGGTGCAGCGCGTTGGGCACCGCAGCGATGCGGTTGCCCTGTGTGTCAGCGACGTACAGGACGCCGTCCGATCCGAGCGCCACTCCGGTGGGGCCAACCACCAGCGCCGCTTCGTCCGTGCGCTCCGGGAACCCTTCGGCGATGACGGTCGGCGTCCCGACTTTTGGCAGGTGCCCCGGGCGGACGCTCAGGCGTATGCGCACCACCGTGCCCTCGTCGACCGGAGTTTCGCCCGATTCGACTGTGCCGTTGAGGACGTTGGTGACGAACAGGGTCGTGCTTTTTCCCTGCGACACCGACGTCATGTCCCAGGGGCCGTTTATCGGCGTCCCGGAGATCGTCTCGACCGGCCTGCCGCTGCTGTCGAGGACGATCAGGCATCCCGCCTGCGCCGTTTCCGCGGAGCCGTTCGTCGTCGGCAGGCTGCCAACCACGACATAGCCCTGTGGAAGCAGCGCCAGCGCAGTCGTCAGGCCGAGCCCGCCCGGGCAGGGACCTGGCAGCGTCGCGGGATCGAGTTCCGCGAACAGGGACGTGTGCCCGGAGGGCGAGATCTGCACGATCGTGGTGCCCGTGCCCTGTTCGTTCTCCTTGTTGTTGAAGTTGCTGACGAGGATGTCGCCGGCCACCAGCGAACCGCTGGTCGTCGACACGTTGACGATGCCGTAGGGGTTCAAGTCACCGTTGGCGGGCACGGTAGTGCCGACTTCCGTGACCTTGGTCAGGGATTCGAGAAACGGTTTTTCGCTCGCCAGCGCCGTGCTTGGCGCGATCGCGGCGAAAACAAGCAATCCTGCGAGCACTCCCAGGTAGCGTGCTCGCGCGCTCCAACGGAGCCTCGTTCGGGGATCGTGGGTATGACCCGCGGCGGCCGGCCGACGCTGCACCAGCGGCGTGGTCGCGGGGCGCTGAATGAGGTCTGACATTGCTGCGCCTCCACTCTGTGTTGCCTTCGCGATGCCCTACGGGTTGCCAAACTCCGCGAACGGCGAAAACTTCCCGAGGCGCTCGCGATTGTTGGTGCGTATAGGCTCCGGTGCGCAAAACGCGAGCGACAGCGGAGGACAAATGGCGCAGGCGATCGAGAAGGTGGGAGTGCTCGGGGCGGGCCTGATGGGGCACGGCATCGCTCAGGTGGCGGCGCGGTCGGGCTATCAGGTGGTGCTGCGCGAGGTCGACGAGCAGGCGCTGCAGCGCGGAGTGGGCAAGATCGAGAAGCAGCTCGCGCGGGCGGTGGAGAAAGGGAAGTCCAGCCAGGACGAGGCGGACGCGGTGCGCGCGCGCATCAACGGAACTGTTGAGTACGGCGATCTCGCCGACTGTGATCTGGTGATCGAGGCGATCACCGAGAGCCTGCCGCTGAAGCTCGAGATGTGGAAGGAGGTCGACGCGATCGTCAAGGCGGAGGCCGTGTTCGCGACCAACACGTCCTCACTGGCCGTGATCGATCAGGCGGCGGTCACCTCGCGGCCGGGCCAGTTCGTCGGGCTGCATTACTTCAACCCGGCGCAGGTGATGAAGCTCGTCGAGGTGGTGCGCTGCGTCACCACCGACGACGCGGCCTTTCAGACGGCGCTCGAGTTCGCGCGCTCCGAGGGCAAGCTCGCGATTCCCACCAGGGATCGGGCGGGCTTCATCGTCAACCGGCTGCTGGTGCCCTACATGCTCGACGCGATTCGCGCGCTCGAAGAAGGCGTCGGCTCGGCAGGCGAGATCGACGAGGCGATGAAGGCGGGGGCGGGCCATCCCATGGGTCCGCTCACGCTCGCGGACTTCGTCGGCCTCGACACTCTCGGCTCGATCTGCGACGTGCTGTTCGACGAGTTTCGCGAGCGACGCTTCGCCAGGCCGCCGACGCTGCGCAAGATGCTCTCGGCCGGATGGTATGGGCGCAAGTCGGGGATCGGCTTCTATGACTACTCGGGAGAGGCTGCTGTCGAGAACGCGGGGCTGTGAGCGGGCTGCGCGCGCGCGGAGCTTCCGCGACGAGCGCCGAGGACGTGGGTAGTGGAGTCTCTTTTTTGAACGGTGTATCGCGATGGTATTAGCGCGGCGCCCGGCTCGTGGATACCATCGTGATACAGCACTTTTTTTGTTCAACACGACACACCCCTTCGTTGAAGACGAACGTCGACATGACTCTGCTCGAGCATCGCAAGCGCTACCCAGGAGACGGCGAGGACCGGCCGGTTCGTATGCGCGCAAGGGGCGACGCGGGCGGTTGCACAGGTGTCTGACCTGGGCGATCCGGGCGACGCCACCGACCTCGGCGACGCCACTGATCCGGGCGACGCCAGCGATCTCGACGACGCCACCGATCTGGGCGACGCCACCGCTCAGGCGCTTGCGGGCGGCCCCGAGCGCCACCATGAGAAGGCAGCGGAGCAGGGCAAGCTGCCCGTGCGCGAGCGCATAGCGCTGCTGCTCGACGATGGCAGCTTCGCGGAGGAGGCGCTGCTCGCGAACTGGCGGGAGGAGGGGCTGGGCGCGGACGGGGTGGTGACCGGGGTCGGCACGCTCGCCGGCCGGCCGCTGGCGCTGATGGCCAACGACCCGACGGTCAAGGCGGGCTCGTGGGGGCCCAAGACGGTCGAGAAGATCCTGCGCATCCAGGAGCGCGCGCTCGCGCTGCAGGTGCCGATGGTTTACCTGGTCGACTCGGCCGGCGCGCGGATCACCGATCAGGTGCAGATGTTCCCCGGTCGGCGCGGCGCCGGCCGGATCTTCTACAACGAGGTGAAGCTCTCGGGGGTGGTGCCCCAGCTGTGCGTCCTGTTCGGTCCCTCGGCCGCCGGCGGCGCCTACATTCCCGCGTTCTGCGACATCGTGATCATGCGCGAGGGCAACGCATCGATGTATCTGGGCTCGCCGCGGATGGCGCAGATGGTGATCGGCGAGGACGTGACGCTCGAGGAGATGGGCGGTGCGAAGATGCACACCGGCGTCAGCGGGTGCGCGCATCAGCTCGTGCGCAGCGACGCCGAGGGCATCGAGCTGGCGCGGAGCTACCTGTCCTACATGCCTGCGAGCTGGGAGCACGCGCCGCCGACCGCAGTCCCGTCTCGGCCAGCCGCGGGACCGCCGATCGGCGAGCTGATCCCCGCCGATGAGAACAAGCCGTTCGACATCAAGACGCTGATCGAGGCGATCATCGACGAGGACTCGCTGCTCGAGGTCCAGCCGCGCTTCGCGCGCGAGCTGGTGGTTGGTTATGCGCGGCTCGAGGGCGAGACGATCGGGATCGTCGCCAACCAGCCCAAGCACAAGGGCGGAGTCCTGTTCGGCGACTCGGCTGACAAGGCCGCGCGGTTCATCTGGACGTGCAACGCATTCAACGTCCCGCTGCTGTTCCTCGCCGATGTGCCCGGCTTCATGATCGGAACGCAGGTCGAGCGCGAAGGCATCATCAGGCACGGAGCCAAGATGATCAGCGCCGTCAGCGAAGCGACCGTGGCGAAGATCTCGGTGATCGTGCGCAAGGCCTACGGCGCCGGCCTGTATGCGATGGCGGGCCCGGCGTTCGAGCCCGACAGCTGCCTGGCGCTGCCGAGCGCCTCGATCGCGGTGATGGGTCCGCAGGCGGCGATCAACGCCGTCTACTACAACCAGCTGCAGTCGATCGCCGACCCCGACGAGCGGGCGGCGAAGACCGAGCAGCTGCGCAGCGAGTATGCGCGCGACATCGACATCCTGCACCTCGCCTCCGAGCTCGTGATCGACGCGGTGATCGAGCCCGAGCGACTGCGCGGGGAGCTCGTCACGCGCTTCGCCCATGCACGCGCCAAGCGCCGCGATTGGCCCGCCAAGCGCAATCCGGTCACACCGGTCTGAGCCGGCCGCGCTCCGATCACGACGCCGGTCTCTGCTTCGGCCGGCGCCGCGACGAGTCCTCGGAAGGGCCGGTCTAGGAAGGCGAGGGCTGGGGCGGAAGCGGCCCGCTCGGCGTGCCGGCGGCGCGCGTCTGCTCGTCCTGGAACGGAGGGTAGGTCTCGGTCAGGAGGTACAGGTAGGCATCCGAGCGCGCGATGTAGGAGTTCGCGAGCACCATCAGGTCGAACAGGCCCCGCGGGAGCTTGCCCGTGATCACGATCACGAACCAGGCGCCGATCGCGCCGATCTCGAGCATCAGCGTCATCACGTAACGGACGATCGCGATCGGGATCGCGAGGATGATGCGGAATAGCGTCTTCCAGCGGTTGTAACTCTCGAGCGGCTCGAAGTCCATGCGGACCGAATAGTCGGGGTCCGCGGAGCCGACGAACGGTGGATAGGCGTCGGAGAGAAGCACCGTGTAGGCGGTGAAGCGCGCCAAGAAGCGCGTGAAGTCCGACACGAAGTCGTACAGGCCCCTTGGGTAGCGACCCGTGATCACGATGGCGAACCAGGCGATGACGATCGCGATCGAGGCAACCAGGCCATACAGGTAGAGCCAGATCGCAAGCGGTATCGCGAGGATCAGGCGGAAGAACGCCGTGAGGCGGTTTCGAGGCTCGAGATAGTCCGCCTCGAACGTGACTGGATAGGACACGAGAGATCCCCCTTGGTCGTACGTGCCGCCAAAGAGCGGCTTCTTGCCTTGACACCCATCGTAGGTAGGTGTCGATCGAATACATTGCCGGCGCGATGAATGCAACCGATCTCGCATACGCCGGAATCGCCAGACAGGCCCAGCTGGTGGCGGCGGGCGAGGTCAGCTCGCGCGAGCTGCTGGACGTATATCTGACTCGGATCGAGCGCCACGAGCCGCGGCTGAACGCGTTTCGGGTCGTGTTCTCCGAGCGCGCGCGGCTCGAAGCCGACCAGGCCGACGCCCGCCGCGGCGCAGGGGACGAGCGTCCGCTGCTCGGCGTTCCGATCGCGGTCAAGGACGATGTCGACGTCGCGGGTGAGCTGACGAGCTTCGGCACCAACGCGCAGGATCGGCCAGCGCGGGCGGACTCCGAGTTGGTGCGCCGGCTGCGCGAGGCGGGCGCGGTGATCATCGGCAAGACGAACGTCCCCGAGCTCACGCTATGGCCGTTCACCGAGACAGCGACGTTCGGCGCGACCCGCAACCCCTGGGACGAGCAGCGTGCCCCCGGGGGCTCGAGCGGTGGCAGCGCCGCGGCGGTGGCGGCGGGTCTGGTGGGGGCTGCGATCGGCTCCGACGGCGCCGGTTCGATACGCATTCCCGCGGCGTGGTGCGGACTGTTCGGGCTGAAGCCCCAGCGCGGACGCGTGCCGACCGCCCCGCGCGAGCGGCCGTGGCACGGCCTGACGGTCAACGGCGTGCTGAGCCGCAGGGTGCTCGACACGGCGCTGTTCCACGACGCGATCGCCGGCGAGCGATCGTTTCGGCAGGCAGCCGCCAATCGCCCCGGCGCGCTGCGGATCGCCTACTCGACGCGAGTCCCGCTCGGCGTCGTATCGAGGCTCGACGCCGATAACAGGCGCGCGCTGCTGGAGACTGTCGAGCTGCTGCGCTCGCTCGGACATTCGCTGAGCGAGTGCGATCCCGACTACGGCGTCGACGCGATCCCGGCGGTGCTGGTGCGCTACCTGCGCGGAGCCCGAGACGATGCGCGGACGCTGGAACATCCGCAGCGCTTGGAACGGCGCACCCGCGCGATGGCGCGGCTCGGAGAGCTGATCCCGCCTGCGCTGCTCGATCGTGCTCTGGCGAGCGAGGCGGCCTTCACGGCCAGGCTCGGTGCGGTGTTCGAGGATCACGATGTCCTGCTGACGCCGGCAACCGCGTCTTCGCCACCGCGAATCGGGCGCTTTCAGGGACGCGGCGCGCTCTGGACCCTGAACGTGGTCGGGGGCATGGTGCCCTACAACGGCGTCTGGAACGTGACCGGCCAGCCGGCCGCGTCGGTTCCAGCGGGCTTTGGCGGCGACGGCTTGCCGCGGGCCGTCCAGCTGGTGGGGCGCAGCGACGACGAGGTGACGCTGCTTGCGCTGGCGGCTCAGCTGGAAGCAGAGCGCTCGTGGTCTGCCCAGCGTCCCCCCGGGTTCTCGTGAGCGAGGACCAGCAGGCGCTGCTCGAGCTCGCGGTGCAGGCGGCTCGGATGGCGGGCGAGCTGCTGATCGAGCGCGCCCAGCGAGGCTCCGAGCGCCAGGTGCAGAGCAAGAGCACGCCGACCGATCTCGTCAGCGAGGCGGACGTCGCCTCCCAGGAGGCGATCCGCGGCTTGCTCGCTGCTCACCGTCCCGCGGACGGCTTCGTCGGTGAGGAGGAGGGGGTCGCGCTGCAGGGGACCAGCGGTCTCAGCTGGGTCGTCGACCCGCTCGACGGCACCGTCAACTTCCTGTTCGGAATTCCCCATTGGAGCGTCAGCGTGGCGGTGCGCGATGACACGGGCTGGTTGGCGGGGGCGGTGTACGACCCCAACCGTGACGAGCTCTTCGCGGCCACGCGCGACGGGCCCGCGGTGCTGCGGAGCGCGCTCGGCGCCGTCGAGCTGGCACGGGAGCGAGCGGATGTCGCAGCGCATCGTCGCCGAGGGCCCGATGCGAGCGGCGAGGACTCTGCTCTCGCCGGCGCGATGGTTGCCACCGGCCTGGCCTACGACGCCGAGGTGCGCGCCGCGCAGGCGGGCGTGCTCGCGCGTCTGATCCCGCGCGTGCGCGACATCCGGCGCTTCGGCAGCGCGGCCCTGGACCTCGCCTGGACGGCGGCGGGACGCTACGACGCGTACTTCGAGCGCACGGTCAAGCAGTGGGACATCGCGGCCGGCGTGCTCGTGTGCGAACGCGCAGGATTGCGCGTGCTGGAGCTGCCCGAGCACGAGCACCTGCCGTGGGGAATCCTGGTCGCGAGCCCCGAGCAGGCCGAGCCCCTGCACCGGCTCGTGGCCGGGCCCTGACGGCGGCGCTCGGTCGCTGGCCGCCGATCGGCCACAGTGCGGCGGGTGGGATTCGAACCCACACGCCCTTGCGGACAAGGCCTTTTGAGGGCCTCGCGTCTACCGTTCCGCCACCGCCGCGCATGGGAGCCCAAATATATAGGCGCGGCCCGGCGCGCCTGAAGCGTGTCCCGGACGCCGTGACCCGGGCGCCCCCGACGACCTAGGCGGGGGTGCCCTGGGCGCCCGCGTAGGCTCCGCCGGCGCCCGCGTAAGGGCCGCCCGCGCTGGCAGCCGGCCGCTCGAGCTCGACATTCCAGCCCTGGGAGAAGCCGCGCATCGCGAACGCGATCAAGAGCATCTGCACGGGGACGATCAGCAGCGTGATGACCCCCAGCAGGCCGGCGTTGAGGGCCGGCTGCTCGAATCCGGTTTTGTCGCGATTGAACCAGGCCGGCCCTGCGACGAGGGCGAACACCAGCAGCAGCACCGCAAGCGCCGCCGATATCGGCAGCACGCCGCGGTTCCAGCGCGTCGCGAAGAACGCAAGCACGAGGTAGACGATGATGAACCCCACCTGGATGATCCAGGCGCCCTCGAGCACCTTCCAGCCGCCGACGGTCACGATCAGGACGAGCGCGGCGGAGACGAGCAGCAGCAGGACCACGGTCGCCCGGGTCGCCTGAACGACGGGCTTGTCACGGTTGGGATGCGTGATCACGACAGGCCCCGAGGGCAGGTCGGACTCTGCGGGTGTGCGGCCACGTGAAGCCATCGCAATCGATGACCATACAATCTCTGGCGGCCTTCGTGTGCATCCGCACGCGCCTTGGCCCGTTGCGCGCGTGGTGGAATCGGTAGACACGCCGGCCTTAGGAGCCGGTGGGCGTAAGCCCATGGGGGTTCAAGTCCCTCCGCGCGCACCTGGGGCGCCGAACGCCAGGAGGCGCCAAGCGATGCGCCCCCGAGCGGCCCCCGAGTGAGCCCATCGATCGTGAGGGAGCCCGGCGCAGGCGATCGAACCGCGCGGGCCCGCGCGCGGAGCCTGCGCGGCACGTTGGGTCGGGGCGGAGGTCGTTTCCGCAACCCGACCAGGGGCGTCGGCTGCACGAGGCGCGAGCGGCTCGGCTATTCGCTGAAGTTGCTCGGTGGCGCGGTCACGCGCTCGAGTTTCCAGGTGGTGCTGGTCGGCGTCAGGAAGCTCGGCGGCTGTTTGTTGAGCAGCCGTTCGTCGTAGTTGTAGTTCTTTAGATAGCCGTGTCCGGCCGCGGTGCCGACAGGGCCACGCCAGTACTGCGCAATCGACCCCCACACGGTCAGTTTGCCTAGTTTTGCGCCGCACTGGTAGTTGTCGACGATGAACGAGTGGTGCGTGCTGAGGATCGCAGCGTCGATGATCGGTTCGCTCAGCGCGGTGCCAAGTTCGTTCGGGTCTCCGTTTTCCGCGTTTTCAGCGTCGCATTTCCCGGGTTTGTCTTCGTATTCGCATTTGCCTTCGCCGAGATACTGGTCGGAGTTGGCGCAAGCACCGCACTTTTTTTCGCTGGCGCTGAATTCGCTTTCTTTGCATTTCCCGCATTTGCCTTCTCCGAAGTACTGGTACCCGGCCGTGCAGCTCGTCTTGGCGCACTTTTTTTCACCAGACCGGTATTCGTAGCCCGATTCGCACGTTGTACTGATGCATTCTCCAGTTCCGGAGTTGAACGTGTATCCGCTGTTGCAGGTCGTGCTCAGGCATTTCTTGCTGCTTTCGATGTATTCATAACCGGTGTTGCATTTCGCACATTTGCCTTCGCCGAAATAGGTCGTCCCGGTCGCACACGAGGTTGAGCCGCACTTTTTTTCGCTCGAGATGTATTCATAACCGGTGTTGCATTTGGCGCATTTGCCTTCGCCGAAGTACGTGCCACTGGAGCACGTCTTGCTGTAGCAGGTGCCCCCGTACGATTCGTATTGGCTACTCGGGGAGCACGAGCCTTTGGATTTCGTCACGGTCTGCGTCGACAGCGTCGGCGTCAGTCGTGTGGGCGGGGTTGAGGTCGAGAGCGTCGGTTCGACGCTCGTCGGGATGTAGCTGGCCGGATTCTTGGTTTCGCTGGGTGAGAGGGTGGGAAGATACGGAGTGGTCGTCAATTCGACTGGGTGATATAGCCGTACGAAGTTCGTCGCGATCAAGCCGAGCGTAGCCGCACCTTCGGGTTCTCCAGCCGACGTACCGCCGACCGTCGTCGTCGTTATGTTGCCATTGATGATCACGTCGTTTTCAGCCGCTATCGTCAGCGATTCCGTGTATGTCCCGCTGACGTAGACGTTTCCGCACCCCGTGTCGCCAGCGTAGTTCGAGTTGAACGGCGTGTAGGTGATGCCGCAGCCAATGGCAGAGTTGTTTGCGACGTAGATTATGCCGCTCGCGGGGAAGTTTTTCGTTTCCGGCGCGGACGCGCCAGCGCTGGTGAATTTGGTGATGGTGATCGTGTTCGGCGTACCGGAGTGAAGCACCAGCTCGGTCTTGCCAGTGAACGTGTAGCCCGCGATTTCCGAGAGTTCGCTGTCGGTTTCGGGGGGGTTGAGTTCTTCGCCATTTTCTGTGTATACGCCATTGTTGTTGTAGCTGTTGCTGCAACCGCCTGCGGCGTAGGTGCCGCCATTGATTTCGATTTTGTCTTTTTTGCCGGGACGTCCGAATGTCGGTTTGGAGCCAGAAGTACCGCACACCTCGGAGGCGTCATCGGTGTGAAGCGGGCCTTTGACTTCGTCTTCGGACGCAAACTCGATCGGGATGCACCATTCCGACAGGTACTTTGTTTTGCCGTTGAAGGTGTATTTCGTCGTTTTACGCGTCGCGTAGAACTGTTCACACTCTGCCGTGGGCAGCGCTTCGGACGCTGGGAAGTCGGCTGGATCCTCGACCTCGTAGCGGGTGAAGTAGACGTAGTTGAGGAAACCGGGGTGATCGAACGTGGCCACGAGCGTGCGCGTCTCGTTGCCGGAGGTCCCGGTCGACTCGATGCGGAATGTGCCCGAAGCGGAGCTCGAGCTGCCCTCGATGATCGCGTACTGTTTCTTTTCCTTGCACTGGGCTTCGGTGTAGCCGGTCGAGTGCAGCGTCTTGACGGCGTAGCTCTCGTCGCTCGTCTGTGGTACGGCGGTTTTTTCGATCGCGGGGCACGAGGACCAGTAGTTCGGTTCCTTGTTGAGGTGGTACTTGTACGCCGAGATGCCAGCCAGCGCCGCGTAGTAGGCCTTCTTCTGTTCGGTATCTGTCTTGGTCAGGCGCACGTCGTCGTTCGTCGCGATGAAGATTGCGGCAACTATGAGAGAGGTGATGAACATGACCATCAGCGCGATGATCATCGTGAACCCGCGCTCGTCGCGGGCGCGGCGTCGGAGCCGATCGATTAGGCTTGTCATTCGCATGGCAGATTCGCCGCTTCCGCTTCGGTGCTGGACGGGTCATAGCGCAGGACGACCGAGTCGCTGAAGGCGACGGTGCGGTCGGCGCGCGTATCGCTGCTGCTCGGCGCCTGGGTGAAGCTGATCGAGACCTTCGCGAGTTCGTTTGCCACCGTTTGGGCTTTTTCGGCGGTCGACTGGCCCGAGGGCAGTTCGGTGCTCGACAGGGGGCCCACGAGCTGGCCGAAGGTGGAGCCGGAGGTGTGTTCGTAGCGGTAGTACTGGAAGATGGTGTCGGCGCTCGAGACCTGAGGGGCGATCACGTTCGTTGCGAGCACGTGGACGCTCGCGTTAGCCACCTTCGGTTCGGCGAATTTCCAGTTCGGCGCCGAGCCGCTGCCGGTGAATTGGTAGTCGGTGAGCGTGCCCAACCGCTGGCCGGTGTTGCTCGTTTCCGTGTAGGTCCAGTTGATGTCGTGCTCGGTCACGGCCGTAATGGCGGCGGCGCCTGCCGTGGAGTTCCCGTAGGCGCTCAGAAACCAGAGGTTCGTGGCGCCCGTCGCGGCGAGCGGAGAGGTGGGTTTTACGCTCGGGCCCTGGATTGCGTACGCGCCGAAGCCGGTGCAGCTGGAGTGAAGCGGGTCGATGATGCTGCTCATCGCCGAGCGGCCCACCTGGTTGGCTTGCGCCGCGTCGGTGATCCTGGTCTGTTGGCGCAGCGTGACGTCGAGGATCGCGAGCAGCGCGCCGGTGACGACGACGCCGGTCGTCATCGCGACCAGCAGTTCGATCATCGAGATGCCCCGAGCGTCGCGGAGGCGGTGGACGATTCGCGAGAGGAGCGCCATCAGCACGTCCCCGATTTGCCCGCGCCGAGGTAGATCACGCCGTAGCCTTCTTTGGTCGTCCCGCTCGTGCTCGGCTCGGTGCTCGGCCCGGCGCCGGTGTTGTTCGTGAATTTGAATGTGGCCTTTTTGCTCGAGCCGCTGATCATGCCGCTGACGCAGAGTTCCCATTCGCCGAACGGCTGGTTCTGGTATGTGAGGTGACCTTGAGGATTGAGAGGCTGGTAGTGGACGTAGGTGGGTGAGGGGTTGTTCACCGGCGCCTGTTCGCTGAGACACTTGGTGTTCGTCAGGGACGCGGTCCCTGAGGTGAGCACGACGCCTTCGTTGCCTGAACCCGCCGCGGTGCCCGTGTAGACGACTATCTTGACCGGTGGGACCACGAGCTTTTTGCTGGGTGCGACGGTGCTACCTGGGTTCACCTGGGCGGTCGGGTCGGAGTACGCTTCGCCCGTTTCCGTTTTGTATTCTTCGACATACTTGCTCTGCGAAGCGGGATCGTTGGCGACGCAATCGCCGGCATATGCCGTGTAGGGATTCGCTTCTGCAGGAGTTCCCGGCTTCACGAAGGGAAACAGCGTTTTGCTCGAGCTCACGGTGGTCAGGTAGTTGGCCGACGCCAGCGCCGCGGATGTGCTGACCGTGCCCTCGAGGTCGCGCGAGGGCGCCGCCGTCATGCCCGTCTGCAGCGCGACGAACGTCTCGCCAGGGCTGGGTGAGCCAACGCTCGAGAATTCCGCCGCGATCGCGCCCGGTTCGCCGATCTGGTAGGTCTTCGACGTCGTGGCTCCCGAAGACAGTTTCACGACATCGGAGCTCGGCGTTTTGCCGTTGACTTCGACCCACCCGGTTTTGGTTGCCAGGACGGTCACTTCGCTCGCTGCGATCGCCCCGAAGATGACGCATCCCGACGCTGGCGTGATCCGCGAAGGCAACCCTGTCGCGGTGACCGTTGCGCCCGCCACCGGTTCCTTGTTCTGGTTGATGACCTTCACCAGCAGGGCGCGTCCGATCGGGGCGCTGAGGATGCTCGATTGGCTCACGGGGGGACGGCTGCCGAGCGTCGGCCACGTGACCGACGAGGTCGTCTGGATGTAGTCGGCTGACCCGCTGCTGCTTTCGCAGGCGAGTGCGGCGCCGGTGGTGCTTTCCGAGGCGGTCACGTATTCGGCGGAGGAGCTGACCGTGTAGACGTTGCCGGTGTAAGCGACACCCGAGTAGCCGCTGTACTTGGCGTATTCGGTGGCCTTGCACGGAGTCGCGGGTTCTTCGGCTTCTTTCGCTTCGAGCTGAGCCTTGGTCGAGTTGATGTAGCGCCAGCTGCTGCCCGACTTTTCGACGCACAGACCGTTTTCGGCGAGCGTGTGCGAGGAGCTGCCCATCTGGCCGAGCTGCGCCGCCGTGAGGCCGTGCAGGCGCTCCTCGTCCTGCTGTGCGATGACCGTCGCCTGGTTGTGCGCGCGCTCGTCGAAGGTGGTGCGATTGGTCGAGTCGATCCCGCTGAAGGTCGCCACGGCGATCAGCGCGACCAGCAGCGCGCTGATGATCACCTCGAGCAGCAGAACGCCGTCCTCGGAGGACGGCGGCGGTAGCCTTGAAATCAATGTCGCAATCATCACAAGCGCTCGAAACGTGGCTCTGACGAAGGCTTCGGCAGCTCAGAGCCGCGGCTTGAGGAGCGAACGCGGTTCGAGCGCGAAGCAAC
The DNA here is from genome assembly GCA_963706765.1 of uncultured Solirubrobacterales bacterium. Classification (GTDB taxonomy): domain Bacteria; phylum Actinomycetota; class Thermoleophilia; order Solirubrobacterales; family Solirubrobacteraceae; genus Palsa-744. The sequence goes on from OY970168.1 coordinate 2,927,152, forward strand.
GAGCGTCGGCGGGGCAGTCGTCCGCACGGCGCTACGGTCGGCCGCGGCGACGGTCGGGTCGCGGCGACATCGATGATCCGAGCGAGCGGCCTGCTGGATATGCTCAGCGCCGAGCGTCGGCAGCGGCGCGCGATGCGCCGTCAGCTTCGCTGCGTTGAGAGCCGAGTCGGACCGCGCGCCGGCCCGTTGCTGGACATACTCGACTCGTCCGCGAGCGGATGGTCTCGGGGGACTGGTGTAGTGGTAACACGGCGGTCTCCAAAACCGCAACTCGAGGTTCGATTCCTCGGTCCCCCGCTCAAGGAGGCCCGGTAGATCCAGGCTTTTCCGCTTTACAGAGCGGGATTACGGGGTCACGTCCGGCTCGGTGGGGTTCCTCATCGAGCCGCTGGAATTGGCTGATCTGGCGGTCATATCCCGACTCGGCTCGCATCGGAGGGCGCCACGCTCGAAGGGGCAGCGGCAGATCAACAAAGGGCTCTGCATGCTAATCTTCATAAATCCAATCAAGAAACACGAGATTGGCGTCCACGCAGCGGTTGGCGGACGCTCGGAGACCGACAGGAGCTATGCAAATGCGCATCGACATACACCAGCACTTCTGGACAGAGCCGCTTCTGGAATCGCTCGCGCGCCGGCGTGAGCTTCCGTTCATCCGCTCCGAGCACGGTCTGACGGCGCTCTATCTCGCAGGCGAGCGACCGTTCGTGCTGGACCTGACGGGCGAATCGCCGCGTGAGCGCGCGCGTCTGGTGCAGCGGGATGGAATCGAGCGGGCGCTCGTGTGCATCTCGAGTCCTCTGGGGATCGAGTCGCTGCCGCGTGAGGAGTGCCTGCCGCTGCTCGATGCGTATCACGAGGGCGCGCTGGCGCTCGGAGAGCCGTTCGGCGTGTGGGGCGCGGTTCCGCTCGACCGTCCCGACCCGCGTGACGTCGATCGCGCGCTCGATCGTGGCTGCGTGGGCATCTCGCTGCCTGCCGGCGCTCTGGCGGGGGTCTCGTCGTTCGCGCGCCTGCGGCCGCTGCTCTCACGGCTCGAATCGCGCGACGCGCCGCTGCTCGTGCATCCGGGACCGGGCGCCAATCCACCGGGCGCCGATGCCGCGGCGCTCGGAGATCCTCTGTGGTGGCCGGCCCTGACCCGCTACGTCTCGGCGATACACACCGCCTGGTTCGCGTTCTTCGCCGTCGGGCGCTCCGCGCATCCGCGTCTGAAGGTCGCTTTCACGATGCTCGCCGGGCTGGCGCCGCTCCAGGGCGAGCGTCTCGCCGCACGCGGCGGGCACCTGCCGCCAGAGCCCGATCCGCTCGTGTTCTATGACGTCTCCTCCTACGGCGCATCGGCGGTGCGTGCGATCGCGGCCACGGTCGGTCGCGATCGCCTGCTCTACGGCTCCGACCGACCCGTGGTCGACCCGAGCCCACGCTGGGCGCCAGACTCGCTCGGCTTCGATCTGCACGCAAGCGGCGCTGAGGCGGCAGCGCGCCTGCTCGACCGCGGCGGTGGCTCGCGTTACTCACTCGCCAGCCGGGCACGCGTCCCGGGCAGGCCGATCGCGCCGCGCCTGCCGCGGCCTGCGCAAACTGAGTCCGCGCTGGCCGCGCTCGCGCCCCCGAGCAAGTCCAGGCCCAGGCGCGATCGGGGCGTTCTGGCGCGATGAGACCGGACTTCACGGAGGTGCCGCGTCCTCGGCGGCGCGACCTCAGCGCCCCCGAGCTCGAGATGTTCGTCGCAGAGCTGGCCGACCGACCTGAGCTGTGGATCCATCTGGTGCGCCACGACGGCAGCCAGCGGATCTACGAGGAGCTGTTCAGCGACGATCACGTGACGTCATGGCTGATCTGCTGGTCACAGGACCAGGACACCGGCTACCACGACCACGACGTCTCCAGTGGCGCGGTAGCGGTCGTCGGCGGGATGGTTCGAGAGCAGCGTCTGAGGATCGACGGACCCCCGCGCGAGCGCAGCTTCGGCGTGGGCGGGCGCTTTCACTTCAGTGCCTCCGACATCCACCGCGTGATGCACGCAGGCGCCGATCCTGCTGTGACGCTGCACGTCTACTCGCCGCCGCTCGGTCGCATGGGCGCCTACGCGGTGGCTGAGGATGGTGTGCTTGCCCGTCATCCGCTCGCCTCCGGGCAGGAGCTGCGCCCGCACGAGCGCAGACCCTCGGCGCACCCTCCTGCGCCTGCGCTGCCGGGGCGCTGACCGCGAACGGCCCAGCCTGAGCGGAGCGGCGCCTCGCACCCGGCCACGCCCGACGCGTAGCGGGCGCCCGAACGTGGCCGTCGCGCCGGCTCCTCAGTGCTGGCCCTTGGCTCCGGGCCTGCTGTTGACGCCGCCGTCGGTCGCGGTGATGATCTCGCTGACCATCTCCGGCGCAAACAGCCCGTGCTCGACAACCCCTGGGGTCGCGCTCAGGCGCGCCGCGAGTTCGCGGGGGTCGCCGACCGCGCCTGAGTAGTAGGCGAGCAGATTTCCATCCGGGCTCGGCGCGGCCTCGCGCAGGCTGACGTCGCCGAGCTCTCGCAGCGTGCTGTTGACGCCGAAGCGCAGCAGCTCCAACGGCACCGGTGGCTGGAGATGGGAGACCTCCTTGTTCGCCGAGACGATCACGAGGAAGCGCCTTGCCGCGGCCGCGACGATCTTCTCGCGCGTGTGCGCACCGCCGCCGCCCTTCACCAGCCAGCCGGCTGGGTCGACCTGGTCGGCGCCATCGATCGCCAACTCGAGCTCCTCGACGTCGTTGAGCTCGAGCACGTTCAGGCCCAGGCCTTCCGCGATGCTCGCCGTCGCGGGGGAGGTTGCTACGAAGCGGGCCCGGGAGAGCGCTCCGGCGCGCTCGCCCAGTGCCTGCAGCAGGAACGCGACCGTCGAGCCCGTTCCCAGCCCCGCGAGCATCCCGTCCTCGACCAGATCTGCCGCGGCGTAGCCCGCTGCCCGCTTCTGCTCTTCGATCTCGGGGAGATCTGCATCGGCGATCTCGGCTCTCTCGGCGAGCTCGGCACGGGCGGCACGCTCAGGCGGCGACGACTCATGCGCAGGGCCGGGATCCGGCGCCATACCGGATTCGGTTATGGCTGCGCTGCGCCGAGCGGCGGCGCGGCGGGCTCGGACCTGTCAGCACGCATCTCGGCGCGCGTCCTCGCGTCGATGTCGCCACGAAGGAAGCGCCAGGTCGAGAGAATCACGAGCACTGTCATCAGGATCGCGCTCGACACGCACCACTCACAGATTTTGTGCAGCGTGAAGACCTCGCGGTAGGTCAGGTAGAGGCTGAATCCGAAGCCCCCGAGCGTCAGCGCGGCGGTCGCGAACCTGGTTGTCTCGTTTTCCCGGACCAGCAGCGAGCCGAGGATCACGATGTAGCCGATCAGCCCGATCAGCGCCACCGGCACGCCCGCCAGCTCGGAATAGCGCGATTTCTGAACCTGGCTGCAGGGGTTGCCCTTGATCGAGCAGGGGGGCGTCGTGCCCGAGTAGTGCAGGTAGGTCAGGTAGGCCGCAAGGCAGAGTCCAATGGCCGAGAGCACGATCAGCACCACTCTGAGGCTCTTCTGGCTCATGGCGCTAGCCCTTGAGGTGCTTTTCGATCGCTTCGTTGAACGACGTCGGGTCCGTAAGCGACGCGTAGGTGAGCTTCGAGAGTTCGCCCCCGGTCTTGCCGATCGTGAACGACGGAGTGCCCGTGAACCCGTTGTTGTTCGCAGCCTGCGCGTCGGCTTCGACCTGGTTGTTGAAGGCCGGATCGCTGCGGTCGCTCGTCCACTGGGTGAGGTTCAGGCCCGGCACCTGCTGCGCCAGCCCCTGAAGGTAGCTTTCATTGACATAGCCGCTGTCCTCTTCTCCCTGCTCGTGGTAGAAGAGCTCGACGAACTGCCACATCTTCTGCTGCTTACCCGCCGCCAGCGCGGCGACCTGTTGGGTTTTGAAGATTTCCGGTTCGCGCGTCGCGGTCTCGAGTGAGCGGTATTCGACCTTCACCTTGCCGCTGCGCACCCATTGCTGAACGATCGAGGGGAACGCGCCGAGCGTGAACTCCTTGCAGATCGGACACTCGAGATCGCCGAAGTACTGGATCGTCACCGGCGCGTTGGGGTTGCCGAGGGTGTTGCCTTTCTGGGGTATGCCGCCGACCGCCTTTTCGACTTCGGCGACTGTCTTGTTCGCTTCTTTGGTTCCCGGGGCGACCTTCTTGCTGCTGCCTCCGCCCGTCGCTACGAGGATCACGACGACGACCACGACCACCGCTGCGAACGCGCCGCCGAGCAGCGTCAGGCGTTTGCGGCGCGCAGCGCTCGCGGCGTGTTCTTCCTCTACCGCCTTGCGCTCCGCTCGGGCCTGCTCGCGACGCTGCTTGCGGGTCAGGTTGGTCTCGTCGTCCTCCTCCACCGAACTGCTCATGGCCTCATTTTCTACAGGGTTTCGTTCAAGCCTGCCTAAGTGGCGGGCCCGCGGGCGCTGCGCATGCGACGATTCTAGGCTCTGAGGCGCCGGCGGCCAAGGCGGTCGTCGCAGGCAGGCCCCCGTAGCTCAGCTGGATAGAGCATCGGATTTCTAATCCGAGGGTCCCAGGTTCGAATCCTGGCGGGGGCGCTGAGGTCCGAACCGGGTCCGCGGACGTCGGCGGACGCCCGCGCTCCATCTCTGCGCGCGGGCGCTCCATCTCCGATTGCGCCTACTCTGCGAGCTTGATGGGCGACCGTCCTGCAGAGCCGCGCGGCGATCAGATCCTCGAGGGCGAGAACCTCGCGCTGCTGCCGCGGTTCAGCGACGGGCTGTTTCAGCTCGTGTACATCGACCCGCCCTTCAACACCGGCCGCCTGCAGTCGCGCAGGAGCATCAGCACAGCGCGCGATGAGCGCGGCGATCGCACCGGGTTTCAGGGGCGCCGCTACAGCACCCGCCTGCTCGCCGAGTCCTCCTACCGAGACTCCTTCGACGACTATCTCGCCTTTCTCGAGCCCCGCCTGCGCGAAGCCCGCAGGCTGCTGGGCCAGGAGGGGACGCTGTACTTCCACATCGACTACCGCGAGGCCCACTACTGCAAGCTCCTGCTCGATGAGATCTTCGGGCGCGAGTGCTTTCTGAACGAGATCGTCTGGGCATATGACTACGGGGCCCGCTCGAGCCGCCGCTGGCCGGCCAAGCACGACACGATCCTCGTCTACGTGCGCGATCCCGAACGCTACTGGTTCGACTCGAGCGCAGTCGATCGCGAGCCCTATATGGCGCCCGGTCTGGTGACGCCCGAGAAGGCCGCCCGCGGCAAGCTCCCGACAGATGTCTGGTGGCACACGATCGTGCCGACCAACGGTCGCGAGAAGACCGGCTATCCGACGCAGAAGCCCGAGGGCATCGTCCGCCGGATGGTCCAGGCCTCGACACGGCCCGGCGACTGGTGCCTGGACTTCTTCGCCGGCAGCGGGACGCTGGGGGCGGTCGCTGCGCAGCTGGAACGCCACTTCGTCCTGATCGACTCCAGCCCCGAGGCGGTCGCAGTAATGCGCTCGCGCCTGACAGCCGAGCGCGATCAGCGGGACGGCGCGGACGCCGAGCGCGCGGGCGATCGCCAAGACGGCGCGGACGCCGAGCGCGCGTCCTCGCCGGGCGCCGCGGCCTGACCCGCAGACCCCGAGCGCCATGCAGCCTCGGGACATGGCAGCCTTCGACTCGTGTTCCACATCGAGCTGCGCCAGTTTCCGCACAACGCCTGGCGTTTCAACCTCAGCGAGGGCGAGCTGTTCGCGGCAGTGCTCGAGCCATGGCTGCGCGACCAATGGATCGAGCTCAGCGAACGCAAGTGGAAAGCCGACCAGGCGCGGCTGACGGTGCTCGAGGGACCGAGCCTCGCGGTGCAGCAGCTCTCGATGGGACGCGGCTGGCGAAACGCCGAGCGCGAGAGCACGGACGTCACCGAGCAGGTGATGGCGCAGGCGCGGGCACGCGTCGCCAGCGCCGGCGCGCAAGCACACGCCCTGGCGGGCCCGGGCCCGGGCCCGGGCGGGGCGAGCCCGCTCGCCGGCGGGCAGGCAGCCGGCGTGCAGGAGGAGGTGAGGCGAGCGCTGATCATGCTCCTCGGCAACGATCCCGAGGCGCTTCTGCAGGCCTGGCAGCTCGCTGCAGGTCGGCGTCCCGAGCTCTCTCCGAGCGAGTGTCTCGCGCTCGCCGAAAGAACGCTCCGATCGCTCGGTTGAGCGCGCTGGGGCGCCGCTAGACTCCGACTGCGTCACGTGGTGGGCGTAGCTCAGCTGGTAGAGCTCCTGGTTGTGGTCCAGGCGGTCGGGGGTTCGAGTCCCCTCGCTCACCCTCACAGAGCCCCTGTAAGTGGCTGGTTTTCAGGGGCAACACGTTTGTCCGCGGGGAGCGCTGCACCGAGGGCGAGTCGGACCTCCCGGACACGCCGACTCGAGGCTCCCCGTCGCTGAATGCCTAGCCGAGTGCTGTTTACCCGTCGTCAGTGCCCCGCGGCTTGGCCGCCGTCGATGTGGAGGATCTCGCCGGTGACGAATGTCGCCCGCTCGAGATAGAGGATCCCCTCGGCGACGTCGCTGATCTCGCCGAGGCGGCCAAGGGGGTGAAGCTTGGCCATGTCTCCGTAGGAGCTCGGGTCGTGGATCGGGGTTTTGATCACTCCGAGGGAGACCGCATTGACCCGTATGCCGCGCGATGCGTACTCGATCGCGAGCGAGCGGGTCACCGCGTCCAGCCCGCCCTTGGTCAGCGCCGCCAGCGCGGAGGGTCTGCTGCTGTCGGCGCTGTCGACGAGGCTCGTGCTGATGTTGACGACGTGACCGCTCCTCTGAGCGACCATCTGGCGGACGACGAGCTGGGTGATGTGGAAGAACCCTTCCAGGTTCACGGCTGTGACCGCCGAGTAGTCATCGAGCGTGTACTCCGTGAAGGGCTTGCCGATGAAGATTCCGGCGTTGTTGACCAGGCTGTCGATCCGCCCGAAGCGATCGAGCGCCTCCCCAACCACCCGTTCGGCGGTCGCGGCTTCTGTGATGTCACCGTCGATCGTGAGCAGGTCCTGCTGATCGGAGGGGGGCATCGAGCGCGAAGTGGCCACGACGGCATAGCCGGTGCGGCGGAACGCTTGCGTCAGCCCCGCGCCGATGCCCTGTGAGGCTCCGGTGATGAGGGCGACCTTCTTTGGGTCGGATGCGCCGCTCATCTCAGCGGGTCCCGTTCTGCGCTTCAATCGGCTGGCGCGCGGGCGCGAGCTCGCGGGCGCAGCCGCCAAGGACGACTACGCCGTGATCGGTACTCCCGCCGATGTCGTTCATCTCGACCTCCGTCATCGGTTGCAGACATTACGAGACCGTCCGCCCCGGAGACACGGTGGACGGGCTCCCCAGCGGTTAGCATCGGCTCGTGCTCGCCGCCGAGATCGCGCCGGGTCTCTGGCGCTGGACCGCCCCCCATCCGGAGTGGGTTGAGACGACGGAGGGCGGCAGCGCTGGGGAATGGGACGAGCTGGTCGGCTCGGTGCTCTACGAGCTCGAGGACCGCGTCGCGCTGATCGATCCACTGCTGCCGGTGGCGCGGCGCGAGCAGTTCCTGAACTGGCTCGACGAGCGCATCGGCGGACGCCCGGTGGGAATCCTCACGACGGTGCGCTGGCATCGGCGCGATCGTGAGCTGCTCGCCGAGCGCTACCGCACGATCACCCCCGGCGCGTGGAATGCAGTCCCCGCCGGGGTCAAACCGGTGCCGCTGCGGGGAGCCGGGGAGACCGTCTACTGGCTCGAGCGCGTCGACAGCCTGGTGGTGGGCGACTGTCTGTTGGGCGCTCCCGAGGGCGGCCTGCGGCTGTGTCCCGAGAGCTGGCTGAACGACGTCGCGGTCGACCGGGCGGGGCTCGCGCATCTCTTGGGGCGACTGCTCGAGCTGCCGATCGAGTGCGTGCTGGTCTCGCACGGGGACCCCGTTCTGCACGACGGACGGGCGGCGCTTGCGCGGGCGATCGCGCAGGCGCGCAGATGAGATCAGCCCGTCGTTTGGGGGTCGGAAACACCGGTTGCTTTTCGCCGCCTGGTTCATAGGATTCCGATTGGCTGGATCGGGAGTCTCCCGGTCCGGGAGTGCATTGGAGGAGGATGGCGGCGAAGAAGCACAAGAGCGCCTCGCTGGTCGAGGGGAGATCGCCGGTGAAGGCGGCGACTCTCGCCGTGCTTCTCGAAGGCCCCACCTATGGCTATGAGGTCGCCAAGCGCATCAACCGCCGCATGGGCTCCTCCTGGCACGTCCAGCAGAAGCACATCTACACGGTGCTCAAACAGCTCGAAGACGCCGGCCTCGTGCGCTCCGAGCGGCGCTCGATCGACGACCCGCCCTACTGGCGGCGGTTCTATCACCCGACCGAGGAGGCCATCCGCGCGCGTCGCGAATGGCTCGTGACGCCGCCCGCGGGCAGCGTGTTGCGCGCCGACATCCATGCGAGGCTCGCGTTCTCCTGCGACGAGGACATCCCCGAGCTGTTGCGGGCGCTTCAGGAATGGCGCGTGGAGCTGCTCGGCGAGATCGAGAACAACGCCGCGACCGAGACGCCACGAGTGTCCTGGCTCGGGACCATCATGAGCCTCTACAGGTCTGCGGTCGACAAGCGTCTGAAGGCTGAAGTCGAGTGGGTGGGGGAGGCCTGCCGGACGCTCGAAGAGGTGGCGGCCGAGCAGCGACGATGATGAGCTCGCTGCAGTTTCGCGACGTCACCAAGCGCTTCCTCGACGGCCGCTGGGACGTGCCCGTGCTCGACTCGGTGTCCTTCGAGCTGGACCGTGGAGAGACGCTCGGCGTGCTCGCCTCGCGAGGCGCGGGCAAGACGACGCTGCTGCGAGTCGCAGCGGGCCTCGAGGTTCCCGATCAGGGCGAGGTCTGCTGGCAGGGTCGCGATCTGGTCGCGATGAGCGCCGACGAGCGCGCACGTGCGCGACGTCGCGGAGGGATCGCGCTGGCGAGCGGCGATTGGCGGGCGGGCGACTCGATCGCGGTTGTCGAGCACGTGGCGATGCCGCTCTACAGCGAAGGCCTGAGCATGAAGCGCGCGCTCGCCGGCGCCCGGCGGTCGCTGCAGCTGGTCCAGACCCCCGGTCTCGGCTACCTGCCCACGGCACGACTCGGACTGGTCGAGCGAGTACGTGTGGAGCTCGCGCGCGCGCTCGTGCGCGAGCCCGCGCTGCTGCTGGTCGACGAGCCGGCGGTGCTGCCACAGCCCAAGGACTCCGAGGCCTTCCACGCCCTGCTGCATTCGCTGCCCGGCGAGCTCGGGATCACGCTGATGATCGCCTCGGAGGAGGTCTCGGCGCTGCGCGGATCGAGTCGCGTGATGAACCTCGATGGCGGGCGGATGCACACGACCGACTCCTTGCACAAGGTCATCGACTTCGCCCAGCGACGGGCACGCTCCGGCCGGGGCAAGAGCACCGACGCGCTGTGACGCTCGAGCTGCGCGAGGTCTGCAAGCGCTACGCGAGCGCCGGCGAGACGGTCGCCGCGGTAGATGGCGTCTCGCTGCAGGTTGCCCCTGGCCAGTTCGTCGCGATCTACGGACCGAGCGGATCGGGAAAGACGACCCTGCTGCAGCTCGCCGCCGCGATCATGGGTCCGGACGACGGACAGGTGCTGTTCGACGGCCGCTGCGTCAGCGACCTGGCGGGGCGTGAATCGGCGCGCTACCGGCGCGAGCACGTCGGCGTCGTGTTCCAGTCCTTTCACCTGATCGGCGGCGCATCCGCGCTCGAGAACGCAGCGATGAAGCTGCTCGCGCTCGGGATGACGCTGCGCGACGCGACCGCCGCCGCGCGGCCATGGCTCGAGCGGATGGGACTCGGCGAGCGCCTCGGCCATGCCGCAACCGAGCTCTCGATGGGGGAGCGCCAGCGGGTTGCGATCGCGCGGGCGTTGGCAAACGAGCCCCGCCTGCTGCTGGCGGACGAGCCGACGGGCAACCTCGACTCCCAGCGCAGCCGCGAGATCCTGGCCCTGCTCGCGGAGGTCTGCTGCGCTCGCACGATCCCGGTGCTGCTCGTGACCCACGACCCGCAGGCGTCGGCGTATGTCGATCGGACCTACACGCTGCGCGACGGCCGGCTCAGCGACGGTCTCGACCTGGAGCTCAGGGCGACGCTCGCGCGATGAGGGCCCGGCTGAACCCGCTCGTCTTCGGCGTACGCGCGAGCGTGCTGCTCGGTTTCTACCGCCAGCGCCTGCGCGACCATGCCGTCGCCGAGCTGCTCGCGGGCAGCGGCATCGCGATCGGCGTCGCGCTCGTGTTCGGCGTTCTCGTCGCCAACGGCAGCATCGTCGGCTCGGTGCGCGAAGACGTCCATGCGGTCGAGGGCGCGGCGGCGATCGAGTTCAGCTCGCGCTCGCCCGCGGGCTTCAGCGAAGGGTTGGCCGTCCGCTTGGGAAGGCTCGCAGGCGTCGCGGGCGCGGCGCCGCTACTGCGCGACACCGCGGTCGTCGAGGGTCCCAAGGGCCGCCGGCGGGTTCAGTTCGTGGGCGTCAGCGCCGCGCTCGTGCGGATCGGCGGGTCTGCCACCGGAAACCTCGGCGCCGGCGCACTGCTGCTCGCGGGAGGCGTCGGCCTGCCTTCGGGTGTCGCCGAAGCTGTCGGTGTGCACGCGCGCGGGCGGGTGACGATCGCAGTCGAAGGCGTGAGCACTACGACCAGGGTGCGCGTGGCTCTCGGCAGCGGCGCGATCGGGCCGCTCGCGATGGTGCCGATCGCGGTCGCGCGGCTGCGCTACGCGCAGACGCTCGCCCGCGAGCGCGGACGCGTCAACGACGTGCTCGTTCGTCCTCGCCCGGGTCGCTATCTCCAGGTCGTCGGCGAGCTGCGCGCCCTAGCGGGCAACACGGTCGATGTCGTCCCGGCTGAAAGCGAACTGCACCTGGCCGAGACCGCTGCACGGCCGGTCGGCCAGTCGACCTCGCTGTTCGTCGCGATCGCTGCGATGGTCGGGTTCCTGCTCGCCCTCAACGCGATGCTGCTGACGGTGCCCGAGCGCCGGCGGGCGATGGCGGACATGCGCATCCAGGGCTACGACTCGAGACAGGTGCTGACGATCCTGATCTCGCAAGCGCTGCTGCTGGGAGTCGGCGCCTCCTGCGCGGGCATCGTCGCCGGGGACCTGCTGGCGCGGACGCTGTTTCACGACGTGCCGAGCTATCTGACGACGGTGTTCCCGATCACCGGCCATCAGACGATCAGTTCCGGGACGGTCCTGTTGGCGCTGGGGTGCGGCGTGGCGGCGTCGCTGCTCGCCTCGCTGGCGCCGGTCTTCGATCTGCGCGCGAGCCGGCCGATCGATGCGGTGATGCACGAATCGGGCGAACCGGGCCAGAGCATCGGCAGCCGCACCACGCTCGGCGCGGCGCTCGCCGGGATCGTGATGCTGGTCGCGGTGAGCGTGGCCGTCGCGCTCGACCTGGGCCTGACGATCGTCGGCGGAGTGATGCTCGCGTTCGCAGCTCTGTGCATGATCCCGCTGCTGTTTCGCGCCACCACTCGCCTGCTGAGGCTGTTCGCGTCTCGCTACCACGGCGGCATGGTGGCGGTCGCGACGATCGAACTCAGCGCCACCGCGACGCGCGCGGTCGCGCTCGCGGGCGTCGCGGCGCTGGCCGTCTACGGGTCTGTAGCTGTCGGCGGCGCCAGGCACGACCTGCTCACCGGTCTCGACCGCGCGATCGTCCAGGAATGGGGAGCGGCCCCTGTCTGGGTGACTCCGGACAGCAACATCTTCGACGTCGACAGCTTCCGGCTGCTCGGTGGCCGCGAACCGCTGCGCGCCGCGCGCGCCGATGTCGCTGCCGTCGGGGAGCATCAGGGAGCGTTCCTGGACATCGGCGATCACCGCCTGTGGATCCGCGCGGTCCCGCCGAGCAGCGCGATGATCCTCTCGAGCCAGCTCCTCAATGGCGACCTCAGGCACGCCACCGCGCTGCTGCGAGGCGGAGGCTGGGCGACAGTCTCCAGGGGCTTTGCCACCGAACACGGCCTGCGCCTGGGGAGCCGATTCACGCTGCCAACACCGTCCGGAACGGCGAGCTTTCGCGTCGCTGCGCTGACCACCAACATCGGCTGGCCGTCGGGCACCATCACCATCAACAGCGCTGACTACAGCCGCGACTGGCAGATCGACACACCCACTGCGCTGTCGCTGACGCTGAAGCCAGGCGTCAGCGCGAACGCCGGCAGGTCCGCGGTCGCGGCCGCGCTGCGCGATCAGCCGAGCCTGCGTGTGCAGACCGATACGCAGCGCATCGCCGAGGTGCAGAGCACTGTCCACCAGGGCCTGCGCACGCTCAGCGAGATATCGACACTGCTGCTGATCACCGCCGCGCTCGCGCTCGCGGCGGCACTGTCGACGGCGATTCACCAACGTCGCGTCCGGCTGGCGTCGCTGAAAGCGCAGGGATTCGACCAGCTGCAGCTCTGGCGAAGCCTGCTGCTCGAGGGTGCAGTCGTGCTCGGCATCGGCTGCATCGACGGCGCGCTGTTCGGGGCCTACGGACATGCTCTCGCAGACCGCTATCTGCGTCTCGGCGCCGGCTTCCCAGCGCCATTCTCGCTCGGGGGGGCGCAGATCGCGGTCACGCTGCTGCTCGTGCTCGGGATCGCGTTGACCGTCCTCGCACTGCCGGGCTACTCCGCCGCCGGCGTCTCACCACGAGCGAGCTTCCAAGAGTAATGCCGCACGGCGGTTGCGGTTCTGCGTGGAATGCAACGCGCTATCCGGTCTGCACCCTCAGCACAACCAGCAGCTTCGGCTGGCGGGTGCGTTCGCTCTCGCGGCGCGCCGTTACTGGCTGGGCGTCCTGCCCGTCGCGCGCTGTGAGCTTCGCCGGCTGAGGGCGCGAGCGCTTCGGATCCCCGACCACAGCTTGCGGCGGCTCGCGCTGCAGGTGTATGACGGCGACTGGGCGAGCCTCGAGGGGACCGCCGCGTTCGCCGCCTTCACTCCGCGCCACCGTCGCGCGGCGGTCGTGCGGCTGCTGGTACGGCTGCAGAGCATCTACCAGTACACCGACACCGTCATGGAGCAGCCGAACGAGAGCCCGGCCGCCAACGCCCGCCAGCTGCACGTCGCGCTGGTGCTCGCGCTGCAGCCGGGGCGCGGTCACCCCGACTACTACAGGCACTGCGCCCAGCCCGACGACGGGGGCTATCTCGCCGAGCTGGTGGACCTCTGCCGAGCCGAGCTGGCAGGACTGCCCTCATATCCTGCCGTCGCCGATGCGGCGCTCGCCGGCGCGCGGCGGATCGTCTTCTACCAGAGCGCCATCAACCTCGCACGGACCGCCGATCACGACAACCTCGCACGGACCGCCGATCACGACGCCCTTGCGCGGTGGGCCGAGCGCGAGGGCGCGCACGCGAGCGGCCACCGCTGGTGGGAGGTGGCGGCGGCCGCGGGCTCGTCGCTTGCGACGCTCGCCCTGCTCGGCGCGGCCGGGCGCCCGGGCGTGACTCGCGAGCGCGCACAGGTGATCGAGGGCGTCTACTGGCCGTGGGTCGGCGCGCTGCACACGCTGCTCGACAGTCTCGTCGATCACTCCGAGGACGCACTCACCGGGCAGCACAACCTGCTCGACCACTACTCCTCCCCGCAGGAGATGGTGCAGCGGATGGGACGGCTCGCGGTCGAGTCTCGCGTGCGCGCGGGCGTCGCGGGCACCGAGCACCGGTTGATCCTGGCCGGCGTCACGAGCCTGTATCTGTCAGAGCCCGAGGCCTGGGTCCCCTACGCTCGCGCAACCACCGAACGCGTGCTCGCCGCGATGGGTGGGCTCGCGATGCCCGCGATGCTGATGCTCCGGGGGCGTCGGCTGGCACACCGAATGGCCCGTGGCGTCTGTGTTGGCGACGGCGCTGCCGAGCGCTTTGGGGCGGCTGATGCCCGCGAGCGGACCGATGTGGGTATCCGATAGGGGACTAGTCCCTTCGCGGTCTTTTCGCGGTGGCCTGTGAACGTCACCATTCACGCGGGTGACAGAGCTCGCTCACGTCGTCTCTCGCCAGGCTCCGCGGGGGCCAAAGGGCGATCGGACGTGAGCTTGGCCCTGTCCCCGTCTAGACCAATGCACGGCCGGGTGCTACCCCACAGCACCCGGCCCGTTATACATCAGCATTGGCTGTGAGCAACGAGGGAAAACAGGTGCCGAGAAGCGCGACCCGTCGTGGCGCCGGCAGCGCCCACAAGGCGCCGCCGCCGTTCATGCTGGAAGACCCCCGCTACTCGCAGTCGGTGGAGCGCGGGCTCGCGATCCTGGCGACGTTCGAGGCGCCGCACCCGGACCTTGGCATCGCGGACATCGCCGACGCGCTCGGGCTCAGCCGCTCGACGACCCATCGCTATGTCTCGACGCTTCTCGCGCTCGGGTATCTGGAGCAGCAGAGCGACCGCAAGTACAGGCTCTCGGTGCGAGTCAGCGATCTCGGCATGGCGGCGCTGAACGCCACCGGCCTGCGCGAGCACGCCCATCCGGTGCTCGAGGAGCTGCGCAGACAGCTCTCCTGCCACGCGGCGATGGCTGTGCTCGACGGCATCGAGATCGTCTACGTCGATCGAGTCCGCAGCTTCAAGCGCGGCTACTTCCAGGTCGAGACCGGCCTGCAGCCCGGATCGCGACTGCCGGCCTACTGCACCGCGATGGGCAAGCTGCTGCTTGCCCACCTGCCGGAGGCCGAGCGCAACCAGGCGCTCGTCGAGATGCGCCTGAGCAGGCATGGGCCGAACACGATCACGCGCAAGAGCGAGCTCCGCGCGCAGCTGGAGCGAGTGCTCGATGCGGGCATCGCGGTCGACAACGAGGAGATGACCCCGGGCCTCGTGGCGATCGCCGCCCCGGTTCGCGACGGCTCCTCCAGTCTGGTTGCTGCGATCGATCTCAGCACCCGCAGCTCGATGATCCGCGCGCAGGACCTCGCGGACGTGCTCGGACCGCGTCTGCTGATCGCCGCCAAACGCATCTCAGTGGAGCTCGGCTACCGCGGCGATGAGCCCCATTGAGCACGCTCTGACCGCGTGAGCCTGCTGCCCGACTACTCGCGCCAGGCCGAGACCTATGACTGCACGCGCTCGGCGAGCCCCTCGGTGCTCGCTCCGGTGCGCGCCGCGCTCGCCGGGGCGCCGGGACCGCTGCTCGCAGACGTCGGCGGCGGCACCGGCAACTACGCCGCGGCCCTTCGCAGCGAGGGCTGGCAGCCGCTCGTGATCGACCGCTCGGCGCAGATGCTCGCTCGAGCTCACGCCAAGGGCCTTCCGACGTTGCTCGCCGATGCCCAGCAGCTGCCGCTCGCGGACAGCAGCTTCGACGCGCTGATGCTGGTGTCGATGCTCCATCACGTCGAGCGACCCGCCGCGGCCCTGACCGAGGCCGTGCGCGTGCTGCGCCCGAGGGGTGCTCTTGCGCTGATGCTGTTCACGCGCGAGGACGTCGATGACCTGTGGGTGCTCGAATACTTCCCATCGACTCGCGACTGGCTGCTGAGCACCCACCCGCGGCTGCAGGATCTGCTCGCGCTGCTGCCGGGCGCACGCCGCGAAGCGGTCACGTTCGCCGACCTCCAGGACGCCTCACTGGCTGCGCTCTGCTCCCATCCCGAGAAGCTGCTCGAAGGGCGCTGGCGCACGCAGACCAGCTACTTCGAGCGCCTCGCCCGCGATCATCCCGCCGAGCTGGAGCAGGGCCTCGAACGTCTCGCGCACGACCTGCAGGAGGGCCTCGCTCCCACGAGGCCCGGCCGGGCGTCGGTGCTCTCGTGGCGAAAGCCCCAGCTCTCACCGAGCACCTCGAGCTGTTCGCGTGGCTGTCGGTGCCGCTGCGGCGCGGGTAGCCTGCGCCCATGAGCGATCCTCGCGGCGACGACGCCTCGGCCGACCCCGCGGCGCCCACCGGCGCGGGCGCACAGGCCGCCGATCTCGGCGGGGCTGGCAAGGGCCTCCGCTCAGCGGCCCAAGTGGCCCTGGTGACGGGAGCCAGCGGTGGGATCGGCGCCGCGATCTGCCGCGCGCTCGCCCCCAGCGTCGGAGCGCTGGCGATCGCCTATCGAGACGGCGCGCACGCCGCCGAGAGCCTGGCCGCGGAGATCGAGGCGGCCGGTACGCGGGCTTGCACGTTCGCGGCCGACATGGCGGACGCCGACGCTCCGGTGAGGCTCGTCGACGAGGTCGAGCAGCGACTCGGGCCGCCCGCGATCATGGTCGCCGCGCATGGCATCGCCAAGCAGGTCTCCTACGAGCAGCTCGACGTCGACGCGTTCGACCGCACGGTCGCGATCAACCTGCGCGCGCCCTTCCTGCTCGCCCAGCGGGTGCTCGGGTCGATGCGCGAGCAGCGCTTCGGGCGGATCCTGTTCATCTCCTCGACCGCAGCGCTGCGCGGCGGAATGATCGGTCCCGACTACGCGGCGTCCAAGTCCGGGCTGCACGGGCTCGCGCACTTCCTGGCGGCGCGCGTGGCAGCCGACGGGGTGACCGTCAACGTGCTCGCGCCCGGATACGTTCAGACGGCAATGCTGCCCGGCGATCCCGCCGAGCTCGGAGCGCGGGTCCCGGCAGGGCGCGTGGGTCAACCGGACGAGATCGCAGACTTCGCGGTGGCGATCCTGCGCAACGGCTTTCTGACGAGCAAGGTGCTGACGATCGACGGCGGCATTCATCCACGCTGATCGGCCCGCTCAGGCGCTGACCATCGGCCGCGCCTCGGTCTCGGCCCGCAGCTGCTCGCCCGCCCTGCGCGCGGTCGCAAGTGCCCAGCGCCCGGTGGTCGCGAGCCCGATTGCGAGCACCGCCAAGCCGCAGCCGGCGATCGTCCACCAGGCGGTGTGGCTCGCGCTCGCGAGCTGCGGACCGATGCCGGCGACTGTGGCCGCGCCGACAATCGAGCCGCTCACCGCCACGCCGAGCGCCTGCCCGATCTGGCGGCTCGTCGAGGCGATCGCGGCGGCTACGCCGGCCTGGTTGTTCGGCATCCCCGAGACCGCTGTGTATGTGATCGGCGAGTTGACCGTGCCGAAGCCCGCGCCGAAGATCGCATAGGCCGCCAGCAGCAGCGCGAGCGGCGTCGTGGTCGTGAGCCCGGTGAGCATCACGGCGGCGGCGAACATGCACGCCCCCGCCAGCACCAGCGGTGCCCGCGGCCCACGGCCGCCGACGACGCGTCCCGACAGCGGACTGCACACGAGCGCCATCACCGCCATCGGCAGCGTGCACAGCCCTGCCTGCAGCGCCGAGTAGCCACGCACGTCCTGCAGGTAGAGCGTGTTCAGGAACAGGAAGCCGCCGAACGCGGCGAACGCGCAGACCGCGATCACGGTCGCGCCGGAGAAGGGCGCGCTGCGAAAGAATCGCAGCTCGACGAGCGGGTCGGTGCGGCGCGGCTCGTACAGCAGGAGCGCCACGAGCGCAGCTGCGGAGAGCGCAAACGTGCCGACGATCTGCGGCGAGGACCACGAGGCGTGCGGCCCCTCGATCACCGCATAGGTGAGCGAGGCGAGCATCACGATCACGAGCACCTGTCCGACGGGGTCCACGCGGCGCGGCCGGGCGGCGCGCGATTCGGGCACGTAGCGGGCGGCGAGCGCGAACGCGCTCAGGCCGATCGGGACGTTGATCCAGAAGATCGACCGCCAGCCGACCGTCTCGGTCAGCGCGCCGCCGAGCACCGGACCGAGCGCGAGGCTCACGCCCACGACCGCGCCCCACGCGCCGATCGCGCGCCCGCGCTCGCGGGGATCGGTGAAGACGTTGGTGATGATCGACATCGCGACCGGGTTGAGCATCGAGCCGCCGACCGCCTGCAGCATCCGCGCGCCGATCAGCCAATCGAGTCCCGGCGCGAGGCTGCACAGCAGCGAGCCGCTCGCGAACACCAGCAGCCCCGTCTGGAAGATGCGTCGACGCCCGAGGCGGTCGGCGGTCGAGCCGGCGAGCAGCAGAAGGCTTGCGAGCACGATCGTGTAGGCGTCGATCGTCCACTGCAGTCCCGACAGCGAGGCATGCAGGTCGTGGCCGATCGAGGGCAGCGCTACGTTCACGATCGTGTTGTCGATCGCGACCAGCAGCAGGCTCATGCAGCAGATCGCGAGGACCACCAGGCGTCTGCGATGGCTGAGCTCGGTCGTCGGCGTCACGTCGCGTTAGTTGTAGCGTCGGCACGCCAGCTCACCGCCCGCGCCGGCGCCCTGCCCGGTTGGGCCGGCTGTCAGGAATTACGCCGCGATGCGACGTGGGCGGCGAGGATCGCGATGTCATCGCGCGCCCCATCGTCGAGGTCGACGAGCTCGAGCAGCGCGTCGATCACGTCCTCGGCGAGCATCTGCGAGCCTTCGCCGAGCCTCGCGATCATCTCCTGCACGCTCACCATCCGCTCGGGGGCGTGAGCCTCGGCGAGGCCGTCGGTGTACAGCGCCAGCGTGTCGCCCGGCTGCAGGATCGTCGAGGCGTTCTCGATCACGGGATCGTCGAACACGCCGAGCAGCGTCCCGCGCTCGCCGAGCTCCGCCGTTCCGCCAGCGGCGCGCGTCACCAGCGCCGGCGGGTGCCCGGCGGCGGCGAGCGTCACGTTCACCTCGGGGCCCGACAGGCCGAAGCGGGCGAGGATCGCGGTCGCGAAGCGGCCCTCGAAGTCCTGCTTGAGCATCGCCTCGTTGATCTCCGCGAGCACGTCGGCGGGATGCTCGCGCTCGCGCGCCAGCGCGAGCGTGGTGTGGCGCAGGAAGCCGGTCAGCGCAGCCGCTTCGGCGCCCTTGCCGCATACGTCTCCGACGACGAGCCAGCAGCTGTCGCGATCGGCGAACACGTCATAGAAGTCGCCCCCGACTTCGTTGCCGGCTCCCATCGGGCGAAAGAAGCTCGCCAGCTCGAGGCCCGGGATCGCCGGCAGCTCCGCCGGCATCAGGCTCCGGCGCAGGGTCTTTGCGACTTCCGCCCGCTCCTCGTACAGCCGCGCGTTGTCGTAGGCGAGCGCCGCGCGACCGCTCAGATCCTCGAGGATCGCGAGCTGGCCGGGGTCGAAGCGAGCGCCGCTGCGCAGCCGCAGGAACGAGATCGTGCCGAGCAGCCGCCCGCGCGCGACCATCGGGAACACCGCCGCCGAGCGGTAACCGGCTTCGCGCATGAAACGGCGGTGCTCATCGCTCTGGGCCACCAGCCCGAGCGTCACGGAGTCGTGCAGATCGGCGACGAGGTAGGGCTTGCGGTCGCGCAGCACATGTGCGACCGGGTGCGTGCCGTCGAGGTCGGGCCGGTAGATCTCGCGCAACCGTTCGACCTCCGTCGCGATGCGCGGATCGATCGCTGCTGCGACCGTATTGGTGATCGTCGCGCTCAGGTCCACGACGTCGATCACGCACAGCTCGGCGAGTTCCGGCACGGCGGTGTTCGCGATCCGCCGCAGCGTCTGGCGCGGATCGAGCGAGCTGTCGAGCTGCGCGGTCGCTGCCGTCAGGAATTCCAGTCGCCAGCGCTGTTCGCGCATGCGTTCAAGCGCGATGTGCACGACGCTCAAGGCCAGCAGCGCGAGCACGATGCCGACGCACGCGATCGCGCCGAATGTGCTCGAGACGTCGCTGTATACGAGCGGCGCCAGGAACCCGACCAGGCCGGCGAAGGAGATCAGCAGAAAGCGCACCCGCGGCTGAAACGCGGCCGCGTGGCCGATCGCGAAGAAGTAGATCAGCCCGAACGGGCTGCTGCCGCCGCCGGTCGACGCGCACAGGACCGCCACGAGCACGACTCCCCACAGGTCTGCGAACCACGCCAGCAGCAGTCCGCCGCGACGCTCTATGTAGGCGAGCACCAGCAACGTCGCCGTGAGGATCGCCGAGGCTGCGACCGCGATCACCCCGGCCGGCGAGCTCACGTCGGGAAGCAGCACCGAGGTCGCCGTCAGCGCGGCGCCGACCGCGTACAGACCCGCCGCGCTGATCACGGCCGCGTGCGCTTCGCGATCGTTGACCCGCCCCGCTGGCCCGGCGCTCACCATCGCCAATTCACGGCCGACAGTCATCGTCACTGGCTGACTCACTTCCCCCTGGTCCCTTCTCCCCGGAACCCAGGCATGACTTGGCATGGGCCCGGTTTCATCGCTCATGTCAATGGTATGCCGATCAACTTCCCGCGACGCCTGCTGCGCGGGCTCTTGCGGGCGCGTCGTCGCACCGAAGCCAACCGCCTGCTGCGGTGCGGCCGGCGCATGCGCCGGCCGCGGGGCCGCGCATGCGCGGCCCCGAGCCGCGCCGCATGCGGCGCGGCCATTGCGGGTATCGGCCGTTTGGAATCGAGCGCGCGAGGACAGCGCGCGGCTGGCGTGCACGTGCGATCGGAGGATGATTGGGGCATGCGGTTCGCCGATCGTCGTGACGCCGGCAGGCAGCTCGCGGCCGAGCTTCAGCCGCTCGCGCGCGAGCACCCGGTGGTGGTGGCGTTGCCGCGCGGCGGCATCCCCGTGGGGTACGAGGTGGCGCGGGCGCTGGCCGCGCCGCTCGAGATCATCGCCGTGCGAAAGCTTGGCGCGCCCGGTAACGACGAGCTCGCGGTCGGCGCCGTCGCCGAGGACGGCACGGGCGTGCTCGATCGCGACTCGGCGGCGAGATTCGGGATGACCGACGCGATGCTCCAGGCGCGAGTGAGCGAACGCTCGCGCGAGCTCAAGCGCCACGTCGAGCGCTACCGTCGCGGCCGCGAGCCGCTGACGCTCGAGGGTCGGACCGTGATCCTCGTCGATGACGGCCTCGCGACTGGGCTCAGCGACCTGGCCGCGCTGCGCGCGCTGCGCGCTCGCGGTGCCGCCCGGATCGTGCTCGCGGTGCCCGTCGGAGCGCGCGAGTCGATCGCGAGGCTGGCACATGAGGCTGACACGATCGCGTGCCTGCTTGCGCCGCAGTTCCTCGGCAACGTGGGGGCCTGGTACGAGGACTTCGCCGCGGTCACCGACGAGGAGGCCCTCGCCCTGCTCGCGCGCGCGTCCAGCGGCGCCGAGGTTGGTGCCGACTGACGATGGCGTGATCGGTCACGTGCGCGACGCGAGCGCTCGGACGATGAACTGCCCCTTCGCCTCGGTGTATGCCTCGCGGTCGTCCCTGTGCCTCTGTGCCAGGTCGTGCTTGAGCTGCGCGTATTCGAGCGCCAGGCCCGGGTCCGCGCGCAGCGCGTCGCAGAACGCCAGCTCCTGCTCATAGCGTGGCGAGCCGGTGGGGATCAGATGCAGGTGGTGCGTGCGCCGAGCGGGGGAGGGCTTGCAGAACCAGTGCATCTCGCTCGCGCGATAGGGCGCGTAGAGGTAGCCGAGATCGAGCAGCGGCACGCGGCTGGGCCACGAGGCCTCGAGGCTCTGTACGCCGACGAGGATGTCGATCACCGGCTTGGCGTCGAGGCCCTCCACAGCGGTGCTGCCGACGTGATGGATGCCCCCCGTGATCCAGTCCGAGATCGCCGCGTCGAGCAGCCGGCGCTCCTGAGCAAAGAGCTTCGCCCAGGCGGGATCGTGCGCGACGATTCGCACCGGTTCGTCCTGCGGCTGCGACTCACCTGGACGCTGCTGATGCTGCTGGTTGGGGTCTCGATCGTCTGTCATGCTCACGCCGCTAGGCTGCCGTGAATGATCCCGGACGAGGGCTGAAGCGTTGCGGTATCTGCCTGGGCCTTGAACCGCGACCGGCCCCCTGCGGGCGCCGGCGCGAGCCAGGGCCGCTTCCTGCGCGACGGCGACACGCTCGAAGTGGGACATCGAGCGGCTGGACACGCTCGTGAACCGCGTCCGCGCTCGGTGACGCCGGGCCTGACTGGCCAGAGCGTCGGGCAGCTTCCGCCGAGCGGCATGCCTCGCTGCTAAGCGCGCGGGAACGCCTCCAGGAGTGTTCGCGCCAGCTCCTCGATCGCCGCCATCTCGAGCGCGCCCGGAGCCTTCAGCCGTCGCACGAGACCTCTGCGGCTCAGCAGCAGATGGCCGCCGGGGCCACGCGTGCGCAGGGGCAGCTCAGCCCGCGTGAAGCACAGGACGCTCCACACCGGCACACCTGTATGGGCGCTGGCAAGCGCATCCCCGACCGCAGCGACCTGGCGGCTGAGGCCTTCGACGAGAGCGTCGGCGTTGCGGCCGTCGATCCGCAGCGAGGGCGTCCCGAGCAGAGGCGCATCGACTCCGACCCTTCCATTGTGGCCCTTGGTGTCGATCACGAACACCCCCGACCGCGCGATCGCGAGATGGTCGATGTTGCCTCGACCCGGTGGCACCCGCCGATCGTGCAGCACGATCACCTCGCTTCTGGCCGCGCACCACTCCAGCACCTGTGCCACCGCGCGCTCCTGCAGGGCGCCTTCGCGAAACGCGATCTCGTGGACGGGGGCGTCGCGCAGCGCCAGCAGCAGCCCTCCGATGCGCGGGTGAACCTCGCGCGTGCGTGCTTCACGCTTGCGCTTGCGACGCTCATACTCGCGCTCGGCACTCGCGCCGGCACTGCCGCGGTCGAACGGACCCAGAAGTGTCGCACGCGACTGCACGAGTTCCATATCGTCGAACAGATCGTCAGACTTTACTTCGAGCGAGGACTGGGATGAGCTGTTGCGCTCGCCCGACGCAGCTCGCCCGAACCGCCCTCGCCGGCGGCGCTCGCCGATCAGGCGCGGGGCGAGCGCGTTCCGTTCTCGGCCCGCGGCGTCGCCGCCGCTATGGGACAGCCGGCACGACCGCCACCGGCTGCGAGGCGGGCTCGAGCTCGGAGGTCTCGAAGCTCGGCCGATCGAGCATGCGCACGTCGGAGAACGTCTCCAGGAAGGCGTCAGCGGGTTCGAGGAAGCCGATCCGCGGAGTGCGGTAGTGCATCGGGACGACCCAGCGCGGGCTCAGCTGATCGACGATCGTGCGCGCCTGTGCGGCGTCGGCGGTCGGGCCACCGCCGACTGGCATGAACAGCAGCTCGACCGCGCCGATCGCCGCCGCCTGCTCGTCGCGCAGAGCGCTCTGGCCGAAGTCGCCGAAGTGGCAGACGCGGATGCCGTCGAGGTCGAACACGAAGATCGTGTTCGGACCCCGCATCGTGCCCGCCTGCGGATCGTGCTCGGAGGCGACCGCGACCACCTCTCCGATCGGCGAGTCGAGCCGACCCGCGGTAGAGCGCAGGATCGCCGGCTCCCCGTCGACGACGTGGACCGCGTTGTGGTCGCCATGCTCGTGTGTCACCAGCAGCAGATCCGCGCGCGCGCCCGCGATCGGCGGGTACTCGAACTGCACTCCGTGGCCGGCCAGCGCCTCGCCGTCGAAGGGATCGACGATGACAGACGCCTGCGGCGAAACGAGGCTGAAGCCGGACTGGCCGTACCACTCAACGCGCATGCTGCTCCTCTCGGGTTGGAAGCTCGGGGATCGGCACCGTCTCGAGGCGCCGCGCGGCGACGCCGTCGCTCGACGGCTCGTCGCTGTGGTGATACTTGCCGCCCCGCAGCAGCGAGGCGCCGGCTGCGATCAGGCACGCGACGATCGCGAAGGTGAACGCCTCGTGGAGCCCCGCTTCAAACGGGCCCGAGATCAGCGCCGGCAAGAACGAGCGCCCCGTCAGCAGCGCCTGGCTGCTCGCAGGCAGCGACGCGAGCACGTGCGCGCCGAGCAGGTGCTGGATCGGGTTGTAGCCGAGGAAGGCGGCGAACAGGATCGACACCGGCGGCACGTTCGCGGCGCTGCGGGCGGTGGCCGACGCGACGCCGTGGGCCTGCAGGCCGGCCGCCATCGTGTGCGGCAGGCTGCTCGCGAGCCCGAGGATCATCAGCGTGAAGAACACGCCGATCGACAGCACCTGGGCGGAGTTCTGGAAGGTCTGATTCATCCCCCCGCCCGCTCCGCGGTCGCCCGCCGGCAGGCTGTTCATCACCGCCGCACGGTTGGGCGAGGCGAACAGCCCCATCGAGATGCCGCTGAGCGCGAGGATCGCCGCGAACAGTGGATAGGGGAAGTCGATCGGAATCAGCGTCAGCAGAAAGAAGCTCAGCGCCGCTCCGAGCATCCCGCCGGTCGCGAACCCGCGCGCGCCGAAGCGGTCGGACAGATAGCCCGAGGTCGGTCCCGCGATCAACATGCCGAGCGTCAAAGGGAGCATGTAGATGCCCGCCCACAGCGGCGTGTCGACGAAGTCATAGCCGTGCTGTGGCAGCCAGATTCCCTGCAGCCAGATGATCAGCATGAACATCAGGCCGCCGCGCGCGATCGCTGAGAGGAAGGTCGAGAGCGTGCCGAAGCTGAACGCCCGAATCCGGAACAGGGGCAGGTTGAACATCGGATTCGCGACCCTGCGCTCGATCGCTGCGAACGCCGCCAGGCAGATCGCGCCGGCGCACAGCAGCGCGATCACTCGCGGGCTGCCCCAGCCGGTGGGGTCGTTGCCGTAGGGGCGGATCCCGTAGGTGACAGAGACCATGATCAGGATCAGCCCCAGCGCGAAGGTGACGTTGCCCCACCAGTCGATCGACGCTCGCCGCGGCTTGCTGCGCTCCTCGAGCTTCAGGTATGCCCAGACCGTGCCGAACAACCCCACCGGCACCGAGATCAGAAACACCAGCCGCCAGTTGATCGGCGCAAGGATGCCGCCGAGCACGAGCCCTATGAACAGGCCGCTGACGCCGACGATGTTGTTGATGCCAAGGGCCATCCCGCGCTGGTTGATCGGAAACGCGTCGGTGATGATCGCCGCGGCGTTCGCCAGCAGGAACGCCGCCCCGATGCCCTGCACGACCCGAAACACGATCAGGTAACTCGCGCCGGCGCGACCCGTCATCCAATCGATCGTCAGCAACAGCGAAGCGGCCGTGTAGATGACGAAGCCGAGGTTGTACATTCGCACGCGCCCGAACATGTCCCCGAGGCGCCCGAGGCTGACGATCAGCACGCTCGAGACGATCAGAAAGCCGAGGATCATCCACAGCAGGTAGAAGCTGTTCGCGGGCTCGAGCGGATCGAGGTGGATGCCGCGGAAGATGTCGGGCATCGCGATCAGCGTGATCGAGGCGTCGAGCGTCGCGAGCAGGACGCCGAGCGTCGTGTTGGAGAGCGCGATCCACTTGTAGTTGTCCGAGCCCGCTTGCCTCGGGTCCGTCGGGGATCTGCTCGCACGAGCCGCCACGCCCGGATATATATCAATAAAACTGAACAGTTTGCCTGTTGTTCTCGGCGGCGCGCCCGTATATATTCCAGGCTGTGAGCACCACGACCGACACGACCCTGCTGGCGAGCGAGCTGCGTGTGGTGCTCGGTCGTCTCGTGCGCCGTCTGCGCGCCGAGCACCGCTTCTCGCTCACCCAGGGCGCCGTACTCGGGCGCCTGGACAGGGAAGGGAGCGCGAGCACGAGCGAGCTCGCCCTGGCCGAGCGGGTTCGCCCGCAGTCGATGGCGCAGACGCTCTGCGACCTCGAGGCCGAGAATCTGATCTCGCGGCGTCCCGACACGGCCGACGGGCGCCGGACGCTGATCGAGCTGACCCCGCTGGGCCGTGCGACGCTCGAAGAGGATCGCCGCCATCGCGAGGGGTGGCTGGCGCGGGCGATCGCCGAGGACCTCTCCGAGCAGGAGCGGGAGACGCTCGCGCAGGCGCTGCAATCGCTCGTCCGGCTGTCAGAGCTCTAGGGTCCTAGACGCCCGCGTGTCCGCCCTTCAGAAGCTGCGCGAGCGCATGGCGGAGCTTGCCGATCTCGGCGGCCTGGAGATGCTCGCGACCTGGGATCAGCTGGTGATGATGCCGAGCGAGGGCGCCGGTGCGAGGGCCCATCAGCTCGGGGCGCTCACGCGCCTCGTCCACCAGCGGGCGACCGCCGGCGAGATCGACGAGTGGCTGAGCGAGCTCGAAGGCCTCGAGCTCGACGAGCTGGACCGCGACGTCGTTCGCCTCGGGCGGCGCGACTTCGGTCGGGCATCGCGGGTGCCGACAGAGCTGGCCGCCGAGCGCTCTTGTGCCCAGGCCGAGGGGCAGGAGAGCTGGCGGATCGCCCGTGAGGGCGATGACTTCGCGGCGTTCGCGCCCGCCCTGCAGCGCAACGTCGAGCTCGCTCGCGCCTACGGCGAGTGCCTGTCCGAGAAGGGCGAAGGCCCTTATCAGGCGCTGCTGAACGACTACGACTTCGGCCTCGCCACGCGAGAGCTGAAGCGCCTGTTCGCCGAGCTCGCCAACACGCTGCCGGCGATGGTTCCCGAGGCCCGACGGCACTCGCCCCGGCGCGAGCTCGCGGTGCCGGCAAACGCGCAGGAGACTGCGGTCGCCGGGATCATGAGGCGCCTCGGCGTCGATTCCGACAGCTGGCGAGTCGATGTCTCCGCCCACCCGTTCACCGCCTGGATGGGCCGGCGCGACACGCGCGTGACGACCCGCTACGGCGACGGCGACGTCGAGTCGCTGTTGAGCTCGCTGCACGAGTACGGCCATGCCCTGTATGAGCGTCAGGTCGATCCGGCGCTCGAGCGCACCAACCTCGGCAGCGGCACCTCGATGTCGATCCACGAGTCCCAGAGCAAGCTGTGGGAGAACCACGTCGCGCGCAGCTCGGCGTTCGCGGAGGTGCTCGCCGCCGAGCTCGAGGCGGGCGGGTTCTCGGTCGCGCCCGCCGACCTGCACGCGACGCTCGTCGGCGTCGAGCCGTCGCTGATCCGCGTATCGGCGGACCCGCTCACATATCCCCTGCACATCATCCTGCGCTTCGAGCTCGAGCTGGCGCTGATCGAAGGAGATCTGGCGGTCGCCGACCTTCCCGCGGCATGGCGGGATGCGATGCGGCGCCTGCTCGGACTCGAGGTGCCCTCCGACGCGCTCGGATGCCTGCAGGACATCCACTGGGGGGCCGGCAGCTTCGGCTATTTCCCGAGCTATGCGCTCGGCTGTCTGATCGCAGCGCAGCTATGGGAGGCGATGGAGGCCGAGCTGGGCTCGCGCGAGGACGATCTGCGTCGCGGCGAGGTCGCGCCGATCCGCGCCTGGCTGGGCGAGCGCGTCCATCGCCACGGGCGGCGTCTGGACACGATCCCGCTCGTGCAGAGCGCGACCGGCGGCGGTCTCGCGGTCGAGCCGTTCCTGCGCTACGTCGCTCCGCTCGCGGGCTGACTATCCAGGCTGTTCGAGCGGGACGATCGGCGCCGGTGCCTGGTCGCCGAGGTGGTTGAGCATCCGCGCTGCGCCCACGACATCGCCGCTGTTGTAGAAGTCGGTCAGGATCAGGTTCGGGATGTGGTCGCGTTCTGAGATGCACTGACGCGCGCGATGCAGGATGAAGCTGCGGCTGTTGAGCGCGACGTTGGGACTGCGGCGCGGCGGGAACACGTCGGCCCAGTTGTTCATCATCAGGAGCGGGTTGCTCGCGGAGCCTCGGTACAGGCGGCAGCTGAACTGACTCGGCTTGACGGCTTTCAGCGGCGTGTCCTGAATCCAGCTGAAGCCGTACATGTCCCATGGGTAGCGCCCGCTGACGGGCTCCTGAGTGAAGACGAGCACGTTGTGATGCGCGCGCACCAGTTCTCTCAACGTCGGCAGTGGCGCGCCGGGTCGCAGCGTCGCCAGGCGCCCGAACAGCCGCGCCTGCTTGAACGTCCGTTCGAGGTCGGCCTCGGAGACGTAGTCCTCGTCGAACAGGATCAGGACCTGGCCGGGGTTGCGCTCCAGGAACTCGCGAATCGTGCTCATGAAGCTGACCATGCTGGTTGCTCCCAGCTCGCACAGCGTGTGGCACAGCCAGATCGCGCGTTTGCCCTTGGGCGGCCCGAAGCCGACCGCCGCGCTGAAGCGTTGCAGGGCGCTGCGAGCGCGTCCGCTCAGTTTTTCCGATACGCGGTTCAGCTTTTCGCCCTCGGCCGCGATGTCGGTGCGCACGTGCCCCGGCGCACTGCCGACGCCGTAGTGGGTCGAGATCTTGAACGCCCTGATCCCGTCATCGAGCTGCCGTGCGATCCCGTGGCTCTGGTTGGCGATGAACCAGCCCGGAGAGTCCGCTGCGGACATCGCGTTGTGGGTGCCCGCGAACACGACTTCATTCACGCGCCGCGTGCACAGCTGTGCGTAGCCGTTGCAGGTCAGCGGCCCCCGCGCGCTGGCCCGCGCGGTCGAGCGGCCGTTGAGGGCGAACACGAGCGCGGGCACGCCGATCAGCAGCGCCAGAGCCGCAGCGATCGCGACCATCGCCGGGCGACTGCGCGCGAACGAGGGTCGCTGCTGCTCTGCCGTCGTCCCGGTCCCCGACAGCAGCTCACCGGCGCCGAAGTACAACAGCGCCGCGCCGCCGAGCACCGCGACGATATCGACGACGAGCGTCGGCTCGGCGATCACCCACGCACCCACCACCAGCGCCAGCGCGCCCCTGACGACGCGCGCCGCGCGGGTTCGCGGCGGCCACATGCGCTTGCGCAGGCGCGCGAAGCCCGCCGTCGCCGTGTACGGGCGCAGCAGGCTCGAGGACGCGCCCGCCACGATCGCGCCCGCCACTCCGACGCCCAGCGCCCAGCGCGAGAGATCGCCGAGGTACGCATCCCACAGCGCCGCCGCCGCGGAGCGGACGTCGGCGTTGGTGAGCTCTTGGGAGCCGAACAGGTTTGCGAGCAGGTGATGGCGCACGAGCAGCAGATCGACGAACAGCGCGACCCCCGCGACGCCGAGCGCGCTCGCGCAGCGCGTGATCGCGGCTCGCCGACGTGGCGCAATGGCGATCGCGAGCGCGAACAGCAGCGCCCCCGCGAGCGGAAGCCAGAGGCCGAGCGTCTTGATCTTGTCGGCGACCCGCAAGGTGCTGACCGCGAAGCTCCGTCGTCGCAGGTCCAGAAGCCGCGCGTCGACGCTGCGTGGGATCTCGCGCGCGATCCTCGGCGAGAGGGTGCGCAGAGCCGACACGACGACCGTCCCGGCGTCCGCCACGCTGAACGCCACGTTGTCGCCGCGAACGAACAGCAGCCGGTGGCCCTGCTCGGCTGCGAGCCGGATCACATGCGCGAACTGCGGTGTCGCGACGATCGTTTCGAGCGCCGACGTGATCAGCGGGCGCGCCGCGATCAGATCCGAGGCATTGCGATCGATCACCTGCACCGTGATCTCGCGAGCCACCACCCGCCGCACCGGCTCGCGGCGCAGGGCCGCCTCCGTGCGCTGGGCGAACGCCGGCGAGCTGAGGATCTCCTTGCGCAGGTACAGGCACGTGCCCCCGCCGACCATCGCGAGCGCGGCGAGGATCGCGAGTACCAGGCTGAGCGCTTCACGCGCGCCTCGCGGGCGGCGCGCCTGGCGCGATTCCGGGACGGGCGCGGGGGACTGCTCGGAGCCCGTACCTGGTGTCGTGTCTCGCGATCGAATGACGCTGCGGCCGCTTGCTTCGCGTGGACCGGCGCCGGATTCTAGCGCCCACCCCTGCGCGCGCCGCGCCGCGCCGGCGCGTGGCGCCAGCGGCGCGCTCGGTTCCTGCCTAAACGACCGGCGTGACGCGCCCGCGCGCGCTCAGCAGCACCGGGGTGCCGACCGCCAGCGCCTGCTCTCCGCGCACGCGCGCTACCAACGGCGCCTCCTGCACGGGCTCGTCCGGGCGAATGTCGAGCAGCGCATCGTGGCCGTAGAAGCGACGCCGCTGGACGGTGCCGCGAAGACCCTCGCCCTCGTGGGGAGCCTCGCCGGGCCCATCCGCGGCGCGGACCTGCAACTGCTCGGGGCGCAGGATCACGAGTCCCCGCGCGAGGGCCGGGGGGATGCCCTCGTGCGATTGCAGCTGCAGCCGGCCGAGAATCGTCCGCGCCCAGTCGCCGTCGAACTGCGCCTGCAGGACATTGGCGGCCCCGAGGAAGCTGGCCAGGCGCGCGTCTACAGGCGTGTTGTAGAGCTCATCCGGGGTCGCCTGCTGGACGATCGATCCGTCGCGCATCACCGCCACCGAGTCGGCCAGCGAAAGGGCCTCCTCCTGATCGTGGGTCACGAGCACGGTCGTCGCGCCCCGCTCGCGCAGCAGCCCGCTGACCTCATCGCGCACCTCCCCGCGCGAGGACGCGTCGAGCGAGGAGAACGGCTCGTCGAGCAGCAGCACCTCGGGACTGCGAGCGAGCGCTCGCGCGAGCGCGACCCGCTGCTGCTCGCCGCCCGAGAGCTCGTGCGGCAGGCGCTCCGCGAGCGCTGCCAGGCCGACCAGCTCGATCAACTCGGCGACGGTGCTCCCGCGCCGCTGTGCTCGCGAGAGGCCGAACGCGATGTTCGCCCGGACGTCGAGATTCGGGAACAGGGCGCCCTCCTGCGGCACGTAGCCGATCCGCCGACGCTCGGGTGCGACATAGCTGTGGCGGTCATCGAGAGTGCGGGCTCCTAGCGCGATCCGTCCGCGCTGAAGGCGCTCGAAGCCCGCCACCGAGCGCAGCAGAGTCGTCTTGCCGCACCCGGACACCCCCAGCACGGCGGTCAGCGAGCCCGCGGGCACGTTCAGGTTCACGCCCTGCAGGACCGGCTCGCCACGCGCGTAGCCCTTCCACGCGTCGAGCACCCACAGATCGCTGTCAGAGCTCATCTGCGACTCGTTTGCGCAAGCGTCGCCATGCGTTGGCTGAGCAGATATGCGGGGACTGCGGAGATCAGCACCATCAGGCCGGCGTATGGCGCGGCGGCGCCATAGGAGAAGTCGCTGGTGTAAGCCCAGAACTGCGTCGCGAGCGTATCGACCCCGGTCGGCCTCAGCAGCAGCGTCGCTGTCAGCTCGGTGCCCGAGGAGATCAACACGAGCGAGAACGCCACCACCAGACCCGGCGCGATCAGCGGCAGGGTCACGCGCAGCCACACGGTGGACGGGCGCCGTCCGAGCGAGCGCCCGATCTCCTCGAAGCGTCGCGGCGCCGCCGCCAGGCCCGCGCGCACGCCGACCACGGCGAGCGGCAGGAACAGGATCGCGTAGGCGACGATCAGCTCCGGTGCGCTCTCATACAGCGGCAGCGCATAGTGCACAGTGAACGACACGAGCCCCAGGGCGACCACCAGCCCGGGCAGCGCCTGGGGCAGCAGCGCCAGACGCTCGATCGCGATCGTCAGCCGGTTGCGGTGGCGCATCGCCGCGGCCGTCACCGGGATCGCGAGCGCGGTCGCGAGCGCGGCGGCGGCGGCGCTGAACTCGGCCGTATGGGCTGCGTCGGTCAGGATCGAGGCGGGCGGCAGCGTGGTCGAGCCGCCGCGCAGCGTCCAGTACACGAGCGCGCCGACCGGCACGCCGAGCGCGAGCCCGCACAGCGCGAGCAGGCCGAACAGGACCGGGATCGTCCAGCGGCCCAACTGAACCCTGCCCGCCACGCGCCGCGCGCCGGCGCCGCTGCGGCTCCAGCGCCCGCGCCGCACGATCGGCAGCTCGGCCGCGAGCGCCGCGATCCCGAGCGCCACCAGCACGAGCGACAGCGCGCACGCCGCGGCGGTGTCGAAGCCGAGCTGGAACTCGGTGAAGATCGCCACCGTGAACGTCTGGTACTGGACTATCTCGAACGCCCCATACTCGGCCAGCAGGCCGAGTATCACCAGCAGGCATCCGCCGAGCACCGCGGGCAGCATCTGGCGCAGGGTCACCCTCCAGAACACGGCCCACGGTCCCAGCCCGAGGCTGCGCGCGACCTCCTCGAGCGCCGGATCCGCGCCCGCCAGGCCCGCGACGGCCGGCAGATAGACCAGCGGATAGAGCGACAGCGTCATGATCATCACCGCCGCCAGGTAGCCGTGCAGGCTGGGCTCGAGCGAGACCCAGCCGAAGCCGATCACGAAGTCGGGAATTCCCAGCGGGAGCACGAGCAGCACCGCCCAGACGCGATGAGCGGGCAGCTCCGTACGCTGCACGCACCAGGCCGCCGCGACGCCGATCGCCGCGCACAGGGCAGTGCACGCGAGCACGAGCCGCAGCGTGTTCCACAGCAGCACGGCCGTCTGATGACGGAACAGGACCCGCGAGACCTCGCCCCAGCCCGATTGCTGCGCCTGGACCACGAGGAACACGACCGGCAGCAACACCAGCGCGGCCGCGACGCCAGCGCCGAGGGCCGTCACGAGCGGCCAGCGGCGACGCTGCGACCAGGCTCGCGTCAGCCTCCCGGCTGCGGGCCTGGCTGATGCGAGGGCGCTCATCGGTCGTTCACGAACTGGGCTCGAGGCTTTGCGCGATCCCTGGTCTCGTGCGGGAGCGCCATCGAAGTCAGAGCAGTCCGAGACGCTGCTCGAGCGCCAGCGGCCCGCTGCCGTCGCCGAGTTCCGAGAGGCTCACGGGCGCGGGCTGGAGCTGATCGAATGGACGCAGCGCGCTGGCCGGCCTGACTCCCGGGCGCAGCGGGTATTCGTAGCTGTGGCTGTGCGCGATCACTTCCTGGCCTTCCTTGCTGACGAGGAACGCCACGAACGCCTGCGCCGCGGCCTGATGCGAGCTGGACCTCAACACCGCCGCGCCGGACACGTTCAGCAGGTCGCCGGGATCGTGCGGGGCGTAGTAGTGGAGGGCCGAGTGCAGGCCGCTCGCGCCGACCTCGTCGCGAAGCCTGTACCAGTAGTAGTGATTGATCAGGCCGATCGCGCTCTCGCCGTTGTTGACCTGGGCCACGACCGTCTCGTTGTCGGGATAGATCTTGCTGTTCGCTTTGAGCCCCAGCAGCCATCTTTCCGCCGCCACAGCGCCGTCGAGCTTCGTGATGCTGGTGATCAGCGGCTGAAAGTCGGTCTCTGAGGGCGCGATCGCGAGCTTGCCTTTCCACTGGGGCTCGGCGAGCGCCAGGATCGAGCTCGGCAGGCTGGCGGGGGAGACCTGGCTGGTGTTGTAGACGAGCACCGAGACCCGCGCCGAGACGCCCACCCATTCTCCCTGCGGCGAGTTGTACTTCGCCGGTACCGATGCGAGCGTCGCCGGGTCCAGACGCGCCAGCAGGCCCTGCTCGCGCAGATGTTCGAGCACCGGAGTGTTCTCGGTGAAGAAGGCGTCGGCGGGGGAGTTCGAGCCCTCCTGGATGATCTGGTCGCCGAGCGCCGCCTCGTCGTCGGAGCGCACGCTCACCTTCGCCCCGGTGTGCCTTTCAAACGCGCTCACGAGCATCGCGGTCGTCTGTTCGTGCTGGCCGTTGTAGAGGGTGATCGACTGGCCGACGAGCGAGCCCGGGGTGAGCGACGCGTGCTGCGACGGCGCCGCTGGGGCCCCGCTCTGGGAGGAGGCGCCCGAGCCTCCGCAGGCCGCGAGCATCAGCGCGGCCGCCACCGCAAGCGCGGCGCCGACCAGAACTCGTGGATGGTGCATGCTCGTTCTCCTGTACTGGGGCCGCATCGATTGAAGGGGCGCTGCTCGCCGATATCCGATCCAGTCGATCGGGATTGCGCTGGGCAGGCAGGCTAGCAAAGAGTTAGGGTGCCCTAATTATGGCGCTGAGGGCCCCGCTCCCCGGGCGCCATCGCCCCGGCGATCCTCACCCGCCGGCTGGCGCGACTCCCGTGCGCGCGCCGGCGCAGTGGCGGTGCGAGAGCCGCCTGCGTCCGTGCATGCGCCTAGGGCGAGCTGTGGATCTGCTCGCATACGCCACGGCCGGTGAGTCGTGAGGCGAGCTCTCCGCGCGTCGCGACCTTGACCTTCTTGAAGATCGACTTCAGGTGGTCCTTGACCGTGTACTGGGTGATCGACAACCGCGCCGCGATCTGGCGGGTGCTGAGCCCGTCGACGATGTATTTGGTGAGCGCCGCTTCGCGCCCGCTGAGGGCGTGAGCTCGGCACAGCAGGCCCAGCACCTCGTCGGCTGTCGCGGGCCGGATCGTGACGGCGCTTCGGCCACTGTCCGACCCCTCGAGCGGCTGGGCATCGACCACCGCCCAGGAGCCATCGGTCGTGTAGATGCGCCCCCGCGCCCGCCCGTACCCCTGGCCCGCGACGCGGACCCTCGCGGCCGCCGCATAGACCCCCGAGGGCAGCTGCTGCCATTCGCGCGCGATCGCGCCGTCGGGGAAGGCCTCGAGCCACTCGCGCGCACCCCGCGTCCAGCTGCGCGGGTTCATCTGCGCGTCGAGCGTCACCACCGCGGGCGCTCGCTCGCCGCCGGGCGTCGGCGAGTTCGCCGCCCGCGCCGCCATCAGCCGCAGGATCCGTCCGAGGCCGGCGGAGGCATCGCCGAGCAGCTCGAGGGCATCGCGATCGAACTGCCGGTCTTCGCTCAGGCGGTGGGCGTTGAGCTGCCCCCAGGTGCCGTGCTCGTCCGCGCACCTCACCATCACCCCGTCGCCGACGCCGTGGGGGCCGAGGCTCTCCCGCCACAGCTCGCTGCGCTCGAGCACACCGCCCGCGACAGCTGCGAGCGAGGTGGCGTTGCCGGGGGTCCAGGTCAGACGCGCATGTGGCGCACGGGCGCTGCCGCGGCTCATCTGCGCGATCAGCGTCGGCAGCTCATCGGCGAACGGAAGGTCCTGCGCCGGCGCGTGCGAGACGGGCAGCGCGGAGTCGGGATCGGCGCCCAGCCAGCACCAGCCGTCGAAGCCGATCGCGTGGCGCAGCTCCTCGGCCGCGCTCGCGATCAGCTCACGCGGATCAGCTGCGCCTTGGGCCAGCATGTCCAGGCGTTCACGGCACCGGGCGCGCACCCGGTGCCCCCCCGCGGGCCGGGTCGTGTGCATGCGCAAGATGCTACCCCGCATCCCTCGATCGTGGGATTGCGCGGCTCGGGGCGAGCACCGACGATTGCCGAGACCGACGAATAGCGATCCGCGAAGTGGGGAAGAGGGGAGCTCGCGATGAGCGCGACGAACATCGACGAAGCCAAGCTCGAAGCCTTCATGGGGCAGGCCGTCACCGACATGGGCGCGATCATCAGCGCACCACTGTTCACGATCGGCGAGAAGCTCGGCCTGTACAAGGCGATGGCGGGCCAAGGTCCGATGAGCTCGCAGCAGGTCGCTGAGCGAGCCGGCGCCGCCGAGCGCTACGTGCGCGAGTGGCTGCGCAACCAGGCGGCCGGCGGCTACGTCACCTACGACCCGAGCAGCGATCGCTACACGCTTCCCGACGAGCACGCGCTCGCGCTCGCCGACGAGGACAGCCCCTTCTACATCCTCGGCGTCTATGACTCGATCGCTTCGCTGTACGCCGACGAGGAGCGGATCCTCGAGGCCTTTCGAACCGGCGCGGGAATGGGCTGGCACGAGCACGACCAGCGCCTGTTTCGCGGCACCGAGAGATTCTTCCGCCCCGGCTACCGCGCGCATCTGGTCGCGGAGTGGATTCCCGCGCTCGAGGGCGTCCAGCAGAAGCTCGAACGCGGCGCCAAGGTCGCCGACATCGGCTGCGGGCACGGCGCCTCGACCGTGATCATGGCGCAGGCGTATCCCAACTCGGAGTTCTATGGCTTCGACTACCACGACGCGTCGATCGCGCGAGCGCGGGAGGCGGCGGCCGATGCGGAAGTCGAGGATCGAATCAGCTTCGAAGTCGCCTCGGCGAAGGAGTTCCGGGGCGGAGACTACGACCTCGTGTGTGTGTTCGACTGCCTGCACGACATGGGCGATCCCGTCGGAGCGGCTGCCCATGTTCGCGAGACGCTCGACGACGATGGGACGTGGATGATCGTCGAGCCGTTCGCGGGCGATCGCGTCGAGGACAACCTCACTCCCGTGGGCCGTATCTTCTATGGCGCCTCGACGACGATCTGCACGCCCGCGTCACTCTCTCAGGAGGTGGGCCTGGCGCTCGGTGCTCAGGCGGGCGAGGCTCGCTTGAGCGAGGTTCTTCGCGAAGGCGGCTTCACGCGCGTGCGCCGCGCGACCGAGACTCCGTTCAACCTGGTCCTCGAGGCGCGGCCCTAGCCGGTCGCCCTGCGCCGGCGCCCGGGGCGCGAGGTCGAATCGCCTCAGGTGATGAACACGATGCGCGGTCCGCGCGGACGGCTGCGCTCGCGAGTGCCCATACTGTTGCTGACCAGCGCAACGAAGAGGGGATCGGAGGTTCGTGATGGCGTGGGATTTCTCGACGGAGCCGCAGTTCGAGGAGCAGCTCGACTGGATGAGGAGGTTCGTGCGCGAGGAGATCTGGCCGCTCGAGACGATCGTCGCCGACCTCGACCAGAGCGCGCTCGACCGCATCTATGCGCCTCTGCAGCAGCAGGTCAAGGATCGCGGCCTGTGGGCGGCTCACCTCGATCCCGAGCTCGGTGGGCAGGGGTATGGACAGGTCAAGCTCGGGCTGATGCACGAGGTGCTCGGGACCTCGCCGTTCGCACCGAATGCCTTCGGCTGCCAGGCGCCCGACTCGGGCAACAGCGAGATCCTCGCGCTCGCCGGCACCGCCGAGCAGAAGGACCGCTTCCTGCATCCGCTGCTCGCGGGCGACCTGAAGTCCGCGTTCTCGATGACCGAGCCGGGGACCGCGGGCAGCGATCCGACGCAGCTCGTCACGCGCGCGGTGCGCGACGGCGAGGACTACGTGCTCAGCGGTCGCAAGTGGTTCTCCTCCAACGGCTCGATCGCCGACTTCCTGATCGTGATGGCCGTGACCGATCCCGAGGCGCGCCCGCACCAGCGCGCGACGATGTTCATCGTCCCGACCGACACCCCGGGGGTGAACATCCTTCGCGACGTCGCGACGATGGAGCACCCGCGCGAGGAGTTCGGCAAGCTCGGCGGCCACGCCGAGATCGTCTACGAAGACGTGCGCATCCCGGTCGCCAACCGGCTCGGCGGCGAGGGAGAGGGCTTTCTGATCGCCCAGCAGAGGCTCTATCCCGGCCGCATCCACCACTGCATGCGCTGGCTGGGCGTGGCGGGTCGCGCATTCGACATGCTCTGCGAGCGCGCCACCTACCGCTTCTCGCACGGCAAGGTGCTGGGCGAGCACCAGACGGTGCAGAACTGGATCGCCGACTCGGCGGCCCAGATGCAGGCGGCCCGGCTGATGACGCTGCACGCCGCCTGGGTGATGGACACCCAGGGCACAGCCGCCGCGCGCGTGCCGATCTCGCTGATCAAGTTCTACGGCGCCGGCGTGCTGCACGACGTGATCGACCGCGCCGTGCAGGCGCACGGTGCGCTCGGCTACTCGACCGACCTGCCGCTTGAGGCGATGTATCGCTTCGCGCGGGCGGCGCGCCTGTATGACGGGCCAGACGAGGTCCACCGCCAGTCGGTCGCGCGCCAGATATTGCACGGCTACTCTGCGCCGCCGCAGGAGCTGCCGAGCGAGCACGTGCCGACCCGGCGGGTCGCGGCGCGCGAGAAGTTCGCCGAGATCCTCGAAGCGGTGACGGCCAACGACTGAAGCCGGTGAACGTCCGCAGGCGCAAGCACTGGGGCTGGGGCTATGAGGATCAGCAGCCCTCGCCGGCGGACCTGAGAGCCGCAGCCGCCGGCCTCTCAGAGCGCCTGGGCATCGCGCTCGAGGACGTCGAGGACCCAGTCGCGCTCGAGGCGCTGTCGCTGCCGGCTGCGCGCGTCGCCGCGCCGGCGGCGCTGGCGGACATCTGCGACGACGGCGTGCACGCACGCGCCTCGCACGCTCTCGGCAGCTCCTACGGCGACATAGTCGAGGGCTTTCGAGGTCAGTTTCGCCATCCCCCGGACTTCGTCGCCCGCCCGCGCGAGGAGTCCGACATCGAGCGGCTGCTCGAGTGGTGCGCGGGCGAGCGCGTCGCGGTGATCCCATTCGGTGGCGGAACCTCGGTCGTCGGTGGTGTCACGCCGGATGTGCCGCCGCACTACAACGGCGTGATCTCACTCGACCTCGGGGCGTTCGACCGCGTCGTCGAGGTGGATCCGATCTCGCGCGCGGCGCGGATCGAGGCCGGGGCGCCCGGGCCGGTGCTCGAGCGCCAGCTGGCCGAGCGAGGATTGACGCTGCGCCACTTCCCGCAGTCGTTCGAGTACGCGACGCTCGGCGGCTGGATAGCGACGCGCGCTGCCGGACACTTCGCGACGCTGTGGACGCACATCGAGGACTTCGTCGAGTCGGTGCGCGCGATCACGCCGGCAGGGGAGTGGCAGTCGCGGCGTCTGCCCGGCTCGGGCGCCGGCGTCAGCCCCGACCGCATGCTCGCAGGATCGGAGGGTGTGCTCGGAGTGATCACCGAGGCCTGGATGCGCGTGCAACCCCGCCCCGACCATCGTGCCTCGGCGGGAGTGCGCTTCGAGGACTTCCTGGCGGGCTCCGAGTGCGTGCGCGCCCTCAGCCAGTCGGGCCTGCATCCATCGAACTGCCGCCTGCTCGACGCCGGCGAAGCGCGGCTGACAGGGGCCGGCGATGGCTCACATGCGCTGCTCGTGCTCGGCTTCGAGTCGAGCGATCATCCGGTGGCGCCCGCGATGGCGCGCGCGCTCGAGCTGTGCGAACAGCACGGCGGCACCGTCCCCGAGAAGCGCGAGCGCGGCGGCTCGGACGCGGTCGGGAGCTGGCGCGAGGCGTTCCTCGGCGCGCCCTACCTGCGCGACCTGTCCGTCGCAGCGGGCGTGCTCAGCGAAACGTTCGAGACCGCGATCACCTGGGAGCGGCTCCCCGCGTTGCACGCGAGCGTCACCGCCGCAGCCGAGCAGGCCGTGCGCGAGGCGTGCGGCGCGGGCGGCCAGGTCAACTGCCGCTTCACCCACGTCTATCCCGACGGTGCGGCTCCGTACTTCACAGTGATCGCCCCCGCGCGTCGCGGCCAGGAGCTCGAGCAGTGGAATGCCATCAAGCGCGCCGTCTCCGACGCGATCCTCGCCGCCGGCGGCACCATCACCCACCACCACGCGGTAGGTCGCGCGCACCGACCCTGGTATGAGCGCCAACGCCCCGAGCCATTCGCCGCTGCGTTGCGCGGAGCCAAGGCGGCGGTGGACCCTGCGGGGATAATGAACCCCGGGGTGCTGATCGATCCGCTGCCGCCGCGCTAGCTCCGTCTCCGCTCGAGGCGCTGGCCTGCGTTGCTGTAGTCTCGCTCGGACATGGCTGAGGTCCCGAATCGGATGACGGGAAGCTGCCTTTGCGGCGCGGTCAAGTACAGCGTCGAGGCCGAGCCGTTCGTGCAGGCCGTGTGCCACTGCACCGACTGCCAGCGCCAGACCGGCAGCCCGTTCTCGGTGGTCGTGGGGGTTCCCCGCACCGCTCTGGTCCTCGAGGGGAGCACGCTCGCCTCGTTCACGACCGTTGGCGATGATCACGGCACCGACACCGAGCGCCAGTTCTGCTCGGCCTGCGGCTCGCCGATCGTGAGCCTCTCCGAGGCGCTTCCGGAGGTCGCGTTTCTGAAGGCCGGCACGCTCGACGACGCGTCGTGGCTGCAGCCTGCGGTCGAGGTGTGGTCGCGCTCCGCGCAGCCGTGGTCGCCCGGCTTCGAGCACACCGGGCGCTTCGAGCGCGGACCGGCCTAGTCAGTATGGACGCGAGGAGGCTGGCCCTCGCGTGTTGCAGGTTCGCGGGTTAGCTTCAGCGGTGTTAGGGCCACTTTGGGCCAGAGCCGCATACAACCGGAGGACCAGCCATGCCTGACGTTATCTCGACGGCGCCTGCTGATGTGCGTCTGTGGGTCAGTCTCGACGTGCACAAGCTCTCAATCGTTGCGGCGACGCTGCCGCCGGTCGGCGGGCAGCCCGAGGTGCAGCAGATCGAGACGACCAGGGTCGCGGTCCGGCGGTTCATCGACCGGCTGGGTGGCCCGGAGGGGCTGGCGGTCTGTTACGAGGCCGGCCCCGGCGGGTTCGACCTGCTCAGGCTGCTGACCGAGCTGGGGGTCGCGTGCGATGTGATCGCTCCGTCGTTGATCCCGGTCCGCGCCGGCGACAGGGTCAAGACCGACCGCCGCGACGCGAAGAAGCTCGTGCGGCTCTACCGCGGCGGGCAACTGTCGTTCGTGGCAGCGCCGTCGCCCGAGACCGAAGGGCTTCGTGATCTGATGCGTTGCCGCGATGATCTGCGCTGCGCTCGCACCGCGGCCCGGCATCGGGTCAGCAAGCAGCTGTTGCGCCACGGCCGGATCTATCGAGAGGGGAAGTCGCAGTGGACGCTGATGCATCGGGCGTGGATCGCCCGGCAGCGCCTCGACGACGAGCTCGCGCACGCCGCCCTGCGGCAGATGTTGATCCACCTCGACGGACTCGACCGTCAGCTCGACGCATTGGACCGCGACCTCGAGCTGATCGCTCGCGGCGAGCGGTGGGCAGCCACCGTGCAGATCCTCACGCGGTTCAAGGGCATCTCGACCCGCACCGCGCTCGGGCTAATCGCCGAGATCGGCGACTTCGCCCGCTTCTCCCACCCCCGCGAGCTGTGCGCCTGGCTGGGGGTCGTCCCGTCCGAGTACTCCTCCGGCCAGCAGCGCCACCGCGGGCACATCACCAAGACCGGCAACCAGCACGCCCGCCGGCTGCTGATCGAGGCCGCCTGGTCCTATCAGCACCGGCCGCGCCGACCCAACCGCGGACCTGAGCCCGAC
Organism: uncultured Solirubrobacterales bacterium; assembly: GCA_963706765.1. Lineage (GTDB taxonomy): Bacteria > Actinomycetota > Thermoleophilia > Solirubrobacterales > Solirubrobacteraceae > Palsa-744. The sequence goes on from OY970168.1 coordinate 2,967,530, forward strand.
GCTCGCGCCTGGCAGGCACAGGTACGACTGCACCGCCGCTATAAGCATCTCACCACCGAACGCGGGAAGCGCTCCACGGTCGCGACCGTCGCTGTCGCCCGCGAGCTCGCCGGGTTCCTGTGGGCCGCCGCTACCGATCAGCCCTTCGCCCTGGAGGCCGCGGCCTGAGAAACCCTCAACGTGCTGGGGTCGGGCGACCGCCGCGACCTCCCGGAGGACCCTCGACTGTTCTATGCGATCCCGACTCGCGACTCTAGTGCGAGGCAGCTCACGACCGGACACTGTCCTGCGGTTCCGACCCGCGCATCTCAGAGTGACAGTCGTCGTTGCCGCCGCGACGGTCGCCCGACCCCAGCAACCACAACCACCACCATGAACAACTTCTTCGACATCCACCTTGACAAGCGCGTCCATCTCAGACCAGGCGCTGCGACGCAGCGGCGGGCCCGCTCGCGATCCGCGATCTGCGATCTGCGCCGCGCGGCCATCAGTCCCCGGTGGCGGAGAAGTGCTCGGGATCGACCCGCCCGAGCACACCCCCGATCAGCTTCAGCGGTCCGCTGTAGTTGCGCAGCACGTCGATCAGCTGGGAGGGTTCGGTCACGTCGACCGCGCCGCCGGGGTATTTGGTCGTCTCGTGGTTGCTGAGCCCCGCGGGGGCGCTGAAGGCGCCCGCGGCGTTGAGCTGGGCCTGTTCGTAGAAGGTCCGGTATCCGCTCGTGACGGTGCCGCTCCAGCCGTGCAGAGAGGCCCATTCCAGGACCGGAATTATCCAGTCGGCGATCGGCTTGTGCCTCGGATTCCATGGTGTTTCGGGGACCTCGACCTCTCCCGCCGGGACCGTCGAGCTCGACTGGGCGTTTTCGAACGAGGAGGCCGAGTCCCCCGAGGGCAGCACGATGCCGGCCCTGCGCGCGGCTTCGATCTCTTTGCGAATCTCGGCGTCCGACGGAGCCCCCGCCGCTATGTGCAGCTTGCCTTCGGCGACTATCCGGTCTGAGGACGCGTCGATCTTCGCCACCACGTCGCGCGGCGCGACCGCGGTCGGAGCCGGAGTGCTGGCCGTGGTGGGAGCTGTCGTCGGAGTCCCCGTCACGCTCGCGTGAATCTTGGAGATCTGCGTGCCTTCGCCCGGGATCGCTTCGCCGCAGCCGGCGATCGGGGCGATGACGGTCAGCAGCGCGAGTCCGATCATCGCCGCGGGCCAGCGTCTCGGTCCGCACGCGCGAGGGGGCCCTTTCGCGGTCTGGTCCACTGCGGTCAAGCTATCCCACCCGGGCCCGCCCGGAGGGCAGGAGCCGCCGTCGCACCTGCGAGACTGCCGCGCAGCTCAGAGTTCGTTCGTTACGAGGGGGCCGATGTTCAAGCGGGTCAGCGACGTGGTCATCGCACACCCGTGGCGCGTGATAGCCACGTGGGTGGCACTCGGCGTGGTCATCGTGGCGCTCGCGCCGAAGCTCAGCACCTACACGTCCAACAACAACTCGGCGTTCCTGCCGAGCTCCTACCAGTCGGTGAAGGCGCTGGGCGCGGCCGAAGAGTACTTTCCGCCGCTGGCCCAGGCGAGCGGGCTGGTGGTGGTCAGCGCGAAAGACGGCGGTACTCTCAGCGCCGCCGACCAGTCCAAGGTCAACGCGCTGGCCGGCTCGCTCAGCGCAGATCACATTCCGGCGGTGAGCTCGGTCACGACCTCGCCGGACTACCTGTCTGAAAACAAGAAGGTCCAGCTGGTCCAGGTCGTGTTCGAGGGCCAGGCGGGCGATACCGGGCCCAACGCGGCCGTGCCGAAGGTGCGCACGCAGACCGACAGCTTCCTGCACGGCTCTGGCCTGCGCGGCCAGCTCACCGGCAATGCGGCGATCAGCGTCGACTCGACGAACGCCTACGAAGAAGCGGAGGTGATCATCGCGATCGCCACCGTGGTGCTGATCCTGGCGCTGCTGGGGATCGTGTTCCGGAGCCCGCTGATCGCGGTGCTGCCGATCATCATCATCGGTGCGGTGCATCAGGTCGCGCAGAGCATCACCGCGACGCTCGCCGACTGGTTCAACTTCCAGGTCGGGCCGGAGCTCGCGCCGCTGCTGCTGGTGGTGATGTTCGGGGTGGGCACCGACTACATCGTGTTTCTGCTGTTCCGCCACCGCGAGCATGTCGCCAAGGGCGACCCGGCGCTGAAGGCGCTCGGCTTCTCGGTCAGCCGCGTCGGGGTCGTGATCGCTTCGGCGGCCGCGACGGTCATCGCCGCGTTCGCCGCGCTGCTGGTCGCGAGCCTCGAGTCGCTGCGGACGCTGGCTCCCGGATTGATCGTGGGCGTTGCCCTGATGCTGCTGGCCGCGCTGACGCTCGCGCCGGCGATCATGAGCCTGTTCGGGATCAGGCTGTTCTGGCCGCACGAGCCCAAACCGCCGGCGCCTGGCCGTCGTACGCGCTCGGAGCGGATGGGCGCGATGGTGGCCACGCACCCGGTTGCGGTCCTGGTGGTCTGCAGCGCCGTGCTGATCGGTCTCGCGTTCGGCTCGCTCGGTTACAAAACGACCTACAACCAGCTCGCCGAGCTGCCCTCATCGACGCTCTCCCAGCAGGCCTACAACACGATGGCCACCGCGTTTCCGCCCGGTTTCCTCGGCCCGACCCAGGTGTTCGTGACCTCCTCCAAACCGGTGGATCACCAGCAGGTGAGCAACCTCGCGGCGAAGCTCTCGAAGACGAAGGGAGTCGCGAGCGTGCTCCCGATCCAGTACTCCCAGAACGGCAACGCTGCGGAGTTCCAGCTGATCCTCAGCGACGATCCCTATTCGATCAGCGCGATCGACAACGTCAAGGGGCCGGTGCGCGAAACCGCGAACGGCTCGATCCCCGGGGCGAGCGTGCTCGTGGGCGGAACGACCTCGCAGCTCGTGGACGTGCAGGCGGCGCTGCGCAGGGACATCAAGCACGTGTTCCCGCTGGCGCTCGCGATCGTCGCAGTGATCCTCGGGCTGCTGCTGCAGGCGCTGCTTGCGCCGATCTACCTGCTGATCGGGGTCGTCATCACCTACGCGGCGACGATCGGGACGATCTCGCTCGTGTTCCTGGACGGCGCCGGCTTCGCGGGCCTGGACTTCACGATCCCGATCATCATCTACCTGTTCGTGATGGCGATCGGGACCGACTACAACATCCTGATGGCCTCGCGTCTGCGCGAGGAGTTCAACGCCGGGCTGAAGCCGCGAGAGGCCGCGCGGGTGGCGATCGTCCATGGCGCGCCCGCCGTCTCGGCCGCGGCGCTGATCCTCGCGGGGACGTTCGCCTCGCTGCTGCTGACCGGCATCCAGCTGCTCGAGGAGATCGGCCTGGCGGTCGCGCTCGGCGTGCTGCTCGCCGCCAACGTGCTGGCCACGAGGATCGTGCCGACGCTCGCGGCGATTCGCAGCTGGCACTTCTGGTGGCCGCACAAACTGCACGCGCAGACGGCGGCGAGCGGTCACGAGCTGGTGGGCCCCGGCGCTGCCGACGACGGCACCGCGGCAAGCGCCTCGGCCGACGCGAGCTAGCCTCACCACGCGCGGCCCCGCCGCTGCGGATCGCCCCGATGCTCCGAGCTCGCACGTCGGACACTGACGCGGGCGGATCTCGCCGCGGGTATGCTTGCCCGAAGTCCGCGAAGCGATCGGGGGGATCATGTCTGCAGTCCGGAAGTCGCGATGTCATCTGTTGTCGCGCGTGGCGCTCGCTGCGCCGCTGATGGCGCTCGCTCTGATCGCCGGCACGAGCGCGGTCGCCGAGGCGGCGCCGCCGACCCCCGGCAGCTACACGGGCAACATCCCCAACGACATCGGCGGGCTGACCTTCTACGTCTCGTCCGACAGCTCGCATGTGCAGGAGGCCTACATGCCGAGCGTGGCCCTCGAATGCACCGGCGAAGGCAGCTCGAGCGCCAAGGACCACCTCGCGGCGACCGAAGTGCCGATCGAAGCCAGCGGCTCGTTCACGCAGACCACGACCCAGAAAGGCGTCCTCGCCGGGCTATCGGTCGTGTTCACCTACACGTTCAGTGGCCAGTTCACCGGCAACAGCGCCACCGGCAGCTACCGCGAGGAAATCACCTACGAAGGCTCGAGTCGCAAATGCACGACCAAAACCCAGTCCTGGTCTGCGACACGAGACACGCAGCCGACCCAGACGACCGAACCCCCGACCCCCGGCAGCTACACGGGCAACATCCCCAACGACATCGGCGGGCTGACCTTCTACGTCTCGTCTGGCAGCTCGGACATGCAAGAGGTCTACCTGCCGAGCGTAAGCCTCGAATGCATGGGCGAAGGCGAAACCAGCACGACGGACCATCTCGAAGCGGCCGAACTCGCCATCGCTGGCGGGAGCTCCTTCTCAACGGTCAAGACGCAGACGGGCATCCTCGGCGGGCGCGCGGTCGTGTTCACCTACACCTTCAGCGGCCACTTCCATGGCACGGCCAGCTCCGGCGAGTCCAGAGCGGCAGGCACCTACCGCGAGGACATCAGCTTCGAAGGTTCGACTCGGAAGTGCACGACAAACAACCAGTCCTGGTCAGCGGTTCGCAACACGCAGCCGACCCAGACGACCGAACCCCCGACTCCAGGCAGCTACACCGGCAACATCCCCAATGACATCGGCGGGCTGACCCTGTATGTGTCCTCGAACAGCAAGCAGGTCCAGGATGTGTACCTGCCGAGCGTCAGCCTCGAATGCATGGGCGAAGGCGTCGCCACCGCGAAGGACCACCTCGAATCGGGCGAACTGAAGGTCAAGACCGGGATGTCGTTCACGACGACCAAGAAAGCGACTCAGAAGGGCATCCTCGCTGGGCATGCGGTCGTGTTCACCTACACCTTCAGCGGCCACTTCCATGGCACGGCCAGCTCCGGCGAGTCCAGAGCGGCTGGCACCTACCGCGAGGACATCAGCTTCGAAGGCTCGACGCGTAGGTGCACGACCAACAGCCAGTCCTGGTCTGCGGTTCGCGACACGCAACCGACTCAGACGACCGAACCTCCCACCCCCGGCAGCTACACCGGCAACATCCCCAACGACATCGGCGGGATGAGCTTCCAGGTCTCGACCAGCAGCAAGGACCTGCAGGTCATTCGCATTCCGAGCACAGGCTTGGAATGCATGGGCGAAGGCTCGGCAAGCGCCAAAGACCACCTCGAAATCGCAGAAGTGGCGATCAAGTCCAAGAGCAAGTTCAAGACCAGCGTCTCCAAGAAAGAAATGCTCGAAGGCCTTCACGCCGTCGTCACCTACACCTTCAGTGGCCACTTCCACGGCACCAACAGCTCCGGCAAGTCCAGAGCCGCAGGCAGCTTCCGCGAGGACATCAGCTTCGAAGGCTCGACTCGCAAGTGCACGACCAACGCCCAGTCGTGGTCGGCGACACACAGCTGACGCCCGGACCCTGAGCGCAGAAGCGGCTGGCCACGCGGCCGTTCGCATCGCGAATCCTTTCGCGAGCACGCGCCTCCTATCGACGTATCGACGTTCACACGAGCGGAAAACGGGAGGCTCACCATGGCGCTCGCCATCCATCTGCGCAGGATCTCCACCAGGTCGACACTGCTCGCCCTCGTCGCCGGCGTCGTCATTCTGGCCACGGCGGCCACGGCTTCGGCGGCGCCGACGATCAGCGGCTTCAAGACGACGGCCCTGCCGATTCCGGGCTACCCGGGCACCGGCAACATCCTCGGCGCCGGCGCCGAGATCCAGGGCGAAGGGATGGTGTCCGGGACCGAATACGGCGGCTTTCCGGCGCCGCTGACCGGCATTCGGTTCTTCGCGCCCGTTGGCGCGAAGCTGCACCCCCAGGGGTTCCAGACCTGCGCGGCGGCCGTGATCGAACAGAGCGGCCCGGCACCGTGCCCGAAGGGCTCTGTCGCGGGTCCGAAGGGCTGGGCCCGCGGGATCGTGAGCTTCGCCGACGAACGGGTGCAGGAGACCGCGTCGGTGCAGCCGTTCTTCGCTCCCGGCGGCGGGGTCGTGGCATTCATCGACGGCGCGACGCCGGTCTCGATCGAAATCCTCGCGAAGGCGCACTTCGTGGGCTCGGCGCCGCCGTTTGGCCTCGAGTTCGTCGCTGAAGTGCCGCTTATCGAAACGGTGCCAGGCGCGCCCGATGCGTCGTTCCTGCAGGGCGTCATCAGGGTCGGCGCGGCGTACAAGCTCGGCGGGCGGACGATCTCCTACGTCACGCTGCCGAAGACGTGCCGGAGTGGTGGCTGGCCGGTCAAGATCGAACTGAGCTTCCTCGGCGGCGCGACCGTGGAAGCGTCGTACAAGATGCCGTGCGCCAGACGTTAGCTCTGCGAACTGCCGCCCTGTCCACCCAACCTCGATGACCGGAGGACGTTTAAAGCTCCAGGCATGGTCATCCACCGGTTGAAGAAGTGGCACGTACGCCCAATACTCGCGGGACTGCCCGCGGTCGCGGGGGCGATCTCGCCGCTGGCGACGATGGACTTCTTCGCCGCGCCGCCCGACTCTGCCACGGGCGGGTTCGCAGGGCAGGCGGTGGCCGACGAGGCCCTGGCCTGCGCTGAAGGCGCGTTCGGGCCGGGCCTCGGACCTGGCCCGGACTGGATCGGCGGCGGGCCAGACGGTCCGAGCGCGCTCGAACCACAGGAGGGGGAGGAGGCCATGCCAGATCGTGACCGCGACGAGATAGGGACCAGCAGATGAGCGCACACCAGTCCACTACGAAGTTCCCAAGATAGGTGTAGCGATCTCTCGAGAAGCGCAGGAGGAGGCCTCTGCGAGGGTTGAGGGGCCTTCTCCTGCATGCGGACCGCCGGCCTGTTGCCAGGAGCGCGGAGCAGAAATATTTTTGCTCCCTGCCAACCTAGACCGGCCTCTCGCGTTGCCGGGCTCCGAGACGTAGTGACAACGCAGATGAGCGACGGGTCCAGCCGTTGCCTGCCCTTCCTCATGCGCGACGTTCGCGCGGAGGGGTGCGTCTCTCTCTCTCTCTCTCTCTCTCTCTCTCTCTCTCGAAGTTCCGTGAACCACTCATCGTTGCCCACGAGCTCCGGGCTCGCGACGTCGCGTCGGCGATTGCCTGAACGTCACAGTTGACGTAAAATGTGCGCATCGCGTTTCAAGGGTGCATAGGACGGAAAACGGATCATGGAGGGATCATGAACGCTGTAAGGGCACGGCTGGACGGCTGCGCGAGATTCGTTGTAGGAGGCCGGCTGCGCGCTGCAGCTGCCCGACAGCTGCTTTGTATGGCGTTCGGCCTGATGGTCCTGGTGGGTCTGGCTGGAGCGGCGAGCTCATCGGCTTTGATCGCGCACGTGCACGGAGTCGCGATCGGCTATGAACCACCGCCCGAGACAGCCACACAGCTGCCGGCAATGCCATTCGCCCAGCAGCCGGTCACCTATCACGGCGGTCCGGTGATGCCCTCGAACAGCAACTACACGCTGTATTGGGATCCAAGCGGAGCGCCCTCATATCCAGCCGGATATGAGGCGGGAATCAATCGCTATTTCGAAGACCTCGCCCATGACAGCGGCGGCGTGCAGAACACCGACTCGGTGCTGACCCAGTACGGCGACGAAGCCGGTCAGTTCGCGAATTACAGCTCACACTTCGCAGGTGCGCTGGTCGACACCGATCCCTACCCAGCTAATGGCTGCTCGGCGGCTCCGATCTGCCTGACCGATGCACAGCTTCGAAGCGAGATCACAAAAGTCGTCGAAGCCAACGGCTTGCCGGCGGACCTGGAACACGAGTACTTCCTGCTGACTCCGCCGGGCGTCGAAAGCTGCTTCGAAGCCGCGGGGCATGCGTGCTCGGATGGAACCAAACATGTCTCCTACTGCTCCTATCACGAGTACATACCGCTTTCGAGCGGTGTGATCATCTACGCCAACGATCCCTACGTCGCTGGCTTGAGCTGCGACGTAGGTGAAGAACATCCCAACAACAACCCCTCCGACGCGACGCTGGCCGGCGGACTGGTCCACGAGCACAGCGGGTCGGTCACGGACCCGGAGCTCAACGCATGGTATGAAAGCAAGAAACAAGAAGAGGTCGGGGACAAATGTCGCACCTTCAAAGCGTCGACCGAATTCGGCGAACCGCTGGGCAAAGCTCCCGATGGTGCGAACTACAACCAGGTGATCAACGGCGATCTATATCTGTACCAGCAGGAGTGGAGCAACGCGGCCGAAGGCTGCGAGCAGCGCACGGGTACGGTGCTGTTGGCGCCGACGGTCACGAAGCTGGCGCCGAAAAGCGGCTCCTCGGCGGGCGGGACGGTGGTCAAGATAACCGGAACGAACTTCGCCAGTCCCGCGACGGTCAAGTTCGGTGGCGTGGCAGCGACGGAAGCGTCGGTCAACTCGTCGAAGTCGATCACCGCTGTGTCGCCCGCGGAGGTGGCTGGGACCGTCGACGTCACTGTGACCACGGCGGGCGGGACGAGCGCCACCAGCAAGAAAGACCACTTCAAATACAAAAAGAAATAGTGCATACATGCCGGGAGTGAGGGTAAGGGGCGAGTGAACGAAGGTAGTCGGATCATCACGCTGGGATCGCGCGTGCGCCTGCGGCTGGCCTCAGACGAGCGGCTGGTGGCGCTCGTGCGCGCCGACGAACCGGCCGCGTTCGAGGCCATCTACGAGCGCCATGCCAAGGAACTGCTCGGGTTCTGCGCTTACATGCTCGGGTCGCGCCACGACGCAGAAGACGCGGTCCAGGCAACCTTCACCTCGGCCTACCGGGCTCTGCGTGCGGACAAACGAGCCGTGACCCTGCGCCCGTGGCTGTTCACGATTGCCCGCAACGAGTCCCTGAGTCTGCTGCGAGCTCGACGGCCGACCGTGGAGCTGAACGGCGAGCCCGCGCCGGGCGCCGATCCGGCGGGAAAGATCGAGATCCGCGAGGAGGTGCGCGATATGCTCGTGTCCTTGCGCGGGTTGCCCGAGCGCCAGCGCGCGGCGCTCGTGCTCGCCGAGCTGCATGGGCTCAGCCAGGTCGAAATCGCCGCCGTGCTCGGGGTACGCCCCGATCAGGTCAAGGCGTACGTGTACCAAGCGCGATCGAATCTCATATCCGAGCGGCAGGCGCGTGACGCCGACTGTCGCGAGATCCGCGAAGAGCTCGCTCTGGCCCGTGGGGCGGCGCTGCTGAAGGGCCGGCTGCGTCGGCACGTGCGCACCTGCGCGGGCTGTCGCACGTATGCGGCCGGCGTCAACCGCCAGCGCCAGTTCCTCGGGGCGCTGCTGCCCTTCACGCCGCCGCTGGCCCTCAAGTACCGTGTGCTGGAAGGGGTGCTCGGGGCGAGCGCCGGGGACCCGGTGACCTACGTCGGCGGCGCCGCCCTCGCGGGATCGGCGGTCATGTCGGGGTCGGTCGCGACCACTGCGGTCGAGGTCGCGGGCGGCGGGGTCAAAGCGCTCGCGGCGAAGGTCGTGGCCGGCGTCGCCGCGCTCGGTGCGAGCGTCGGGGTGGGGGCGTCCGTGCTCGGCGTGACCCACCATCCGTCGCCGGTGCGTGCGGGCGTGACGTCGACCGCCGCGGCCGGCTCACCACTCCCGTTGACGGCGTCGGCGTTGGCCGGCCGTTCGGCGGACGGCGTGGCCGCGGGCACGCCGTCCGGCGCTCACGCACCTGGTGGCTCCTCGCCACAGCGACGATCTTCCTCGACCGGGCGGCTGCGCTCGCAATCGGGCAGCGGAGGAGGCGCGGGCGCGACCGGCGGCGGCAGGCCACACAGCTCCGGTGGCGGTGCCGGAGCGGCGACGCCAGAGCGGGGAGGGGGCAGCAGTCCGGGCGCTCCCAGCGAGGCGCAGCGCCAAGCCCGCGAAGCCCACCATCCGCCGAAAAGCTCGCAATCACAGTCTCAGGAGCACAGCGCGCATCAGGGCAGCGGGGAACACCCGCCGAGGAACCGCGCAGAACGCCGGCAGCTCCAGGAAGAACGTGAAACCCAGCGTGCGCAAGCCAAAGTACAGCGCGAACTGGAACACGAAGAACACCAGCGAAGCCGCACGCGGGCGCCGAGGAGCGAAGAAGAAAAAGAACAGGCACGCAAGCGACGCGAAGAACGCCACCAGGAACGCGAAGCGCAAGAAGAAGGCGAAGAAACGACCGAAGGCCCTCCCTCGGAAGGGGAATGAGCGCCGCTCATGCGCCACGATGCCCGTGGGGATCATCGACGGCGAATATCTCCGCGTAGGGGCCGCCCGGCCAGCTGTGCATCTCGCCGCGATAACGCGCGAGACCCGCAAAGGCCTCGTCGAGGCGCATGACCTCACACTGGCTCTCGTATGCGCGAATGGCGCGCAGCTTCTCCTCGAGCACGTTTGAGATGTCGATCACACAGTCGATTCGATCCAGTGGCGACCAGAATCTCGAATAGGCGAACCTCGACCGGGCGCCCGGCCGCGGCGACGGCGAGGCGCACGATCGCTGCCGCGGAGCAGTGATCGGGATGGTCGTCACGCTCGTGGGGCACGTAGACCAGTGACGGACACCAGCTTTCGATCAGGTCCGCCAGCCGCTCCACGAGTTCGCGGCGCGCGCGTAGACGACCGTCCGGCTCCCGCCAGAACTGCAAATCGCGGATGCCGAGCACGGTGGCGGCCTCGCGGGCCTCGCGCTCGCGCGTCTCACCCGGGTGCTCGATGCCGTGGCCACCGGCCTCTCCGGAGGTCAGAAACACGGCCCTGACCTCGTCTCCGTCGAGCGCATGACGGCGCAGCGCCCCGCCGCAGCCGACCGCCTCGTCGTCGGGATGCGCCGCAACGACAAGCACCCTGTTCACCTCCTGGCCCTCGCGATCTCGGTGTAGCTCGCGTAGCTCGCCAGCTGCACGTCGAGGGCTGCGATCGCTGCGCGAATGCGCGGGTTGGTCAGGGTGCGCAACTCGGCCTCTCGCTCGACGCGGTACATCGCCCGGTATGAGGGCGTCGTGTAGCCCGGATGGCAGGAGATCTCGGTCCAGCCCTCGCCGACCTCCTCGCGCACGATGCGCTCGAAGCTCGCGACGCTCACATGCTCGAGCTCGCTCACGCCCCACTGCCACTGGGCATAGAAGCCGCCGATGAAGTGCACCTGTCCGTCGCCCCGCAGTGGCACTTCGAGCGGTGCGACAAGCTCCCTGAAGAGCTCGCGAACGCCCGGCTCGAGGTGGGTGTGGCGGTGGGAGTCGACATGTGTCGGCTCTCGGCCCATCAGTCTGCGGAATCGCTCGAGCTGGGCCTCGAACTCATCGCGAACGGCCCGCTCGTCGCGAAGGTCGAAGTCCCGCTCGTCCTCGCCGACGACATCCCAATGCAGCCCGACGGCGAGCCCCGGGTTCGCCAGGCTGAGGGCGACCGCCTGCTCGACCGCAGCCCCCGTGACCATCAGGCTCGCGCTCGTGAGCACCCCGCGGTGGTGGCACTCGACGATTCCCCGATTGGTCCCGCTCGAAGCGCCGAAGTCGTCGGCGTTGACGATCAGATACCTCACCGACTGACACCAACCGCGTCGAGCAGTCGCTCGGCGACGCCGCACGCGTCGAAGTACTCGACGGCGATCGCGCGAGCGGCCTCGCAGTGACGGCGATAGTCGGCATTGACCTGCTCGACCGCGGACGCGGCGCCGTCGACGTCCTCGACCGCGAACAGGCCCGCGCCGGTCGGCAGTATGCGCGAGAAGCCTGTGTCCTGCGTGACGACCGGCTTGCCGGAAGCCAGATAGCAGGCGGCGCGCTCGCTGAACCAACCGCTGCGCAGCCGCACGTTCTGGTCCTTGGCCACGGTGAACTCTCCACGCGAGCCCGCGATGTAGCGGCGGTAGGCCCCGAATGCATCGAGCGACATCGTCACTGGCGAGGTGATGCGCCAGCCGCGCAGCGAGAGCTGCTCGCGATCCTCGCCCTCGCAGCGCATCAGCGCGAGCTCGAACTCCTGGCTCACCTTGGTCGGGAGCTCGATGAAGCGGCTCCATTCGTGATGCTTTGACCAGCGGTACAGCGAGCCCCGCCACTCGACGTCGCCGCCCTCCTGGCGGTAGTTGCCGATCGTCGTGAAGAATCGCGCCCGGGGTGCGAAGCGTGCCGGCCACAGCGCGAGGTCGATCGGCTGGCGCGTGTGCACGTACTCCCGCTCGGGCAGCGGCACCCCACAGTCGGGCGCGCCGAGGTTCTCACCGTAGCTGGCGATCACGTCGTGGTTGGCGAACGCCTCGGCCGTATGACGGTCGCCGCAGGCAAGGCGCAGCTCCGCAGTGACCGGATCCGTCTCGACGTACACACGAAGCGGAGCGAGCAGCTGCTCCTCGCGCAGGTCGGTCGCCCCGACCACGTTGAGCAGCACGTCACAGCGCCGGTAGAGCTCGCGCAGCACGGACTCCGACATGCCCCAACATGCGTCCTCTCGGTCGGCGAGACGGAACGCCCAGCGGTCGGCCAGTCCGATCGCCCGCATGCTGGCTGCGATATGTCCGACCGCGTAGCCGCAGTCGTCGCTGACGGCGTTGGCCTCGGGGTCATACGGCCACACCGTGTCGTCCTCGACGTAGTACACGTCGTGGCCGAGACCCGCGAGCCCCCGCAACCAGTTCAGGTACAGCCACGTCTGGCCGGCGAAGGGTGCGCGACCCATCATCCCCAGCACGACGATCGTGAGGCGTTCGGCCATCGCGCTCACCAGACCACCGTCGTGGCACGCCGGCGCTCGATCGCTCGCTCATAGGCCGCGGTCACGCGCGCCGCATAGCGCTCGGCAGTGAACCGCTCCTGCACCCGCAGGCGCCCGGCCTCGCCCATGCGCCGGCGCAGCTGTGGGCTATCGAGCAGTGCGGCGATGGCAGCCACCGCCTCCGTCACATCGCCACGCTGCAACAGGATGCCCGTCTCCTCGGAAACCGCCTCTGCCGCCCCGCCGGCTGCGCTGGCAACGACCGGCAGGCCGCTCGCCATCGCCTCGAGATAGACCATGCCGAGCCCGCCCTCGTACTGAGACGGAGCGGCGAACAGGTCCGCGGAGCGATAGAGGCCTGGTAGATCGGAGTGCTCTACGAAACCGAGCACGCTGAGGCGCTCGCCCACTCCAGCCTGAGCCGCCTGCGCTCGCAGCTCCTCCCCGAGATCGTCATCCGCCGCGCCCGCGAGCGTGAGCGAGAGGCTCGGGTAGCTCGGCGCGAGGCGGATGAACGCTTCGAGAACCGTCCGGACGCCCTTGTTCGCGGCGATGCTGCCGACGAACAGCAGCCGCAGATCGTCCGCCGCGCGATCGCGCTGGGGCGCGGGAGAGAACATCTCGCTGTCGACCGCGCCGTATACCACGCCGATGCGTCCAGGCGGGACCGACAGTCGCTCAGCCGTGAGCTCGGCGATGCTGCGGCTCGCCGCGATCAGGCCGTCGGCGGCGTCGAGCGAGAGATCCTCCATGAACAGGCCCACACGGTGCAGGCCTTCGCTCGGGTCGGGCCATCCGATCTTCTCGCAGAACATGCCGAGCGAGCCGTGAAGATGCACGACGACAGCGCTGCGGTCGTCCTCGGCGCGATCGAGCTGGAACGCGAACCCCTCGGCGCCGTAGTCGGGGAAGTCGATGACGTCGAACGGGCTCGAGCGCTGCAGCGAGCGCAGCGCGCCGAGCACCGTCCAGCTATAGCCCAGCCAGTAGGTCTCGGTGCGGTACACCTCGAAGTCGACCCCGGGAGCGCGCAGCTCGTGTACCGTCACACCGCCGTCCTCACGAGTCACGAGCCAGGGCTGCGGATGTTGCGCCGCGGTGAGCACCTCGACCTCGTGGCCGCCCGCGGCCAGGCTCACGGCCTTGATCTGTGTCTGCGTGCCGATGCCACCCACTCGGCCGGGGGGATACTCCTGCGAGACCAGACAGATGCGCATTCCGACCGGACCCTAGGCGGGGTAGAGGAACCAGTTAGCCAGCGGCGTCACCGCGGTCGCGGCACGCAGCTTGTATTCCTCATCGCCCAAGCCGAAGTCAAAGCGCCGCGCACCGGCGTCGGCGGCCTGCTTGATCACGTGCGCCTGCAGCACCCTGCCGGGCGAGTGGGTCCGAATCGTCGGATCGCGCGAGACCAGATAGCACAGCTGGCAGTCCCCCCGCAGGAGGCTGATGTCGAACGCCGCTGGCGCTCCGCGCCACTCGAGCATGGTGAAACGCAGCCACCTCTCGCGATGGCCGCGGTGCACGATCGCGCGGCAGAAAGCCCGATCCTGTTCACCCTCCAGGCCCTTCTCGCCTACGGCGCGCCAGCGCGAGGAGTGCTGGGCGAAGAACGCCTCGAGCCACTCATCGAGCTGCTCGCTCTCGGCGCTGCGTACGCGCAGCTCGCCCAGGCGCCGCATACGCGCCTCCTCGACGCGCACGCTGCGCCGAGCGACGAGCTGGGTCACGATCGCGGCGTCGGTGAGGTCGAGGTAGGGAGCGACCGGCTCGCCTTCGCGGAACAGCTCGAGACCGAGTCGCGCACTCACGCCCGGGAGCAGCGCGGTGGTCCTCGATCGGACCGGCACGTGGTAGAGACCGATCCCCGCGAAGTCGCTCAGCTTGCGCTGCGCTGCCTGGAGCATCGTCGCCAGCAGCGACTCGTCGAGCTCGCCGATGAAGTCGAGGTAGTCCGAGCCGCCGGAGCCGACGATGAACAGCATCCCCTCGGCTGCGAACAGCGGCGCGATCGCCACCGGTTTGCCGGCCAGCGTCGCAAGGACCACCAGCAGCCGGTCGCCGCCGAACGTCCGCCACCATTCGCGCTGCCACGCAAGGGTCATAAACACGACGTCGGTCGAGCACGTCAGCAGCCCGTCCCAGCTGCGGGCATCGAGCGCGGGATGCTGAAAATCCTCGAGCACCGTGACCTCGAACTGGCCGATCCGGGTGTCTTCCAACAGGCTAGCCATGCTCGCCGATCGCAGCCACCGCTCGAGGCTCGTGCTCGGCGAGCTGCATTTGCTGACGATAGAGCGAGCAGTACAGCCCGCCGCGTGCGATCAGCTGCGCGTGGGAGCCGCGTTCGATCACGCGTCCGCCCTCGAGCACGACGATCTGATCGGCGGCGCGAATGGTGGACAGTCGATGGGCAATCACCAGCGTGATGCGTCCCTTCATCAGGCGCTCGAGGGCGCCCAGCAGGAGCGTCTCGGTGCGCGCGTCGAGCGCCGAGGTGGGCTCGTCGAGGATCAGCAACGGCGCGTCCTTCAGAAAGGCACGCGCGATCGAGAGTCGTTGCCTCTCGCCCCCCGAAAGAGTTGCTCCGCGCTCGCCGACGAGCGTGTCGTAGCCGTCTTGCAGGCGCTCGATGAACGTGTCGGCGCTGGCCGCGTGCGCCGCTGCGACGATCTCCGCGCGCGCGGCGTCCGGCCGCCCGAGAGCGATGTTCTCCGCGATCGTCATCGGGAAGATGAACGGATCCTGCAGAACCAGCGCGATCTGGCTGCGCAGCGACTGCAGGGTGAACGTGCGCACGTCTGCCCCGCCGATCGTGATCCGGCCGGTCCAGGGATCGAAGAAGCGCACCAGCAGGCTCGCAAGCGTGGTCTTGCCGGCGCCGGTGGCGCCGACGATCGCGAGCACCTGGCCGGGGGCGGCCTCGAGCGATATGTCCTCGAGCACCGGGCGATGGGCGTCATATCCGAACGACACGTGCTCGTAGCGAACTGATCCCTGCAGCCTGCGCTCGCTCGCGCCCGGCAAGTCCCTGACCGTAGGCTCGATCTCGAGGATCTCCATCACCCGATCGGTCTCCGCGGCGGCGCTCTGCACCGTCTGCACGGTCTGCGACAGCGAGTCGATCGGCTCATACAGCGAGCCGAGATATGAGACGAACACGACGATCGTCCCTGCAGTCAGGACGCCTTCGAGCGCGAGCGTTCCGCCGGCGTACATGACAGCCGCCGTGCCCAGGGTGATCGCCAGCCCGGTGAAGAGCTGGAAGCGCATGCCGGCGAACGTCGCGCGCACATACGCGCTCACTGTCTGTTCGGCGTGCTCGCGAAACCGCAGCTCCTGATGGCGCTCGCGGGTGAAGGCCTGCACTGCCGGCATTGCGTTGAGCGTCTGCTCGACGACTGCGCTCAGTCGACCTTCCGAGTCGCGCTGTTCGCGCGAGCGTTCCTTCATCGGACGGCCGAACTGACGCACGCTCAGGACGATGAAGGGAACGGCCGCGACCGCCAGCAGCGTCAGCCGCCATTCGAGCGCCCACATGATCACGAACACCGAGATCAGCGTGACGAGCGCCTGCAGCGCGGGCAGGACAGCTCCGGTGAGAAGCGTGTCGATCGAGTAGCAGTCGGTCGTGACCCGCTCCATCAGGTCGCCTACGGCGCGTCGCGTGTGAAAGGACAGTGGCAGCCGCTGCAGGTGCCGGAACAGGTCTTCGGCCAACGACCAGGTCATCCGTTGTCCGAGCTTCAGCGACAGGAAGCTGCTGGCGGTGCTGGTGACGGTTCCCGCGAGGAATATGAGCACCTCGGAGACCGCGACCCACACCAGCAGGCCGTGACGGCTACTCGCCCCCGGCAGGAATGTCAGCCATCGCGGAATCGGATGGGAGCCGATCACACAGTCGATCAAGAGCGCGAGCGGCCAGGGCCGTGCGAGGTTGAATCCGATGTCGAGCAGCGCCGTGGTGAACATCAGCGACAGGCCACGCCAGTACGGGCGGGCGTAACGCAACAGGCGCAGCTGACGCAAGCGCGAGCTGGGCTCGAGCGATGCCTGATCGCGCGGGCCGTTCTCGGCGGCGATCGTCGCGACCCTCATCCCGTCACTCGCTCGTTCCGCGCGCCTGTCACACGTTGCTCGACTCGCTGCGCGTCGGCCCTGGCCAACTGCGAGGCGACGCGCAGGCGCTCCACCCGCTCGCGCGTCTGCGGCGAGGCCTGCGCATCGGCTGGCGGTGAGCGACGCTCGGAGTCGGCGAGGATCTCCGGCAGCGTCTCGCGGATGACCGCTGCCGCGGCCCCCGACTCAAACGCCGCTCGCCCGAGCAGCACCGCGAGCAGCACCGCGAGCAGCGGCGTCATCGCATCGCCGTCCGTAAGCGCTGCGAGCGTCGTCAGAGCCGCGAAGAGCCCACACAGGGCCAGCGCTCCGCGCGCGATCCGCGGCCACGAGCGAACGCGTACCAGTTGACTTCCCGCTCCGTGCTCCTCGATCGCAACTCGCAGACGAGCTGCGCCCAGCAGTCCGCCGCGGACCTGAAGATCCCAGCGGTCCCAGTCGCCGCCCGACAGCACGACCGCGCCCGCGCCTCGAAGCGCCGTGGCGAGGTTGCGAACACGCTCCTCGGTGCTCTGCCAGCGCTCACACCAGAACGACGCGTCGTGCGCCACCGGCGCAGCGAGCCCCCGGCGTCCACGCCCTCGCCACGGCGTCAGTCCGTACGTGAGCCTTCCGTGCAGTCGCGCGAGCGGCTGCATCAAGTACAGGCACCCGGTCAGCAATCGCAGGCGCCCGGTACCAGCACGGGAATGGAAACGCGCGCGCATGGCGCCGAGGGCGGCGTCGGTGATCAGCGCCGCGAGCGCGATCACCAGCGCCGGCAGTGCTACGAGCGCAGGACCCCAGCCGATGCTCGTGGCCGAGAGGACTGCGAGCAGGCCAATCACGAGGTACCACTCGGGCATCAGTGGCAGCGACTCGAGCAGACCCCTGCGCGGGCCATATAGCGGCTGGTAGGAGGCGGTTCCCCAGCCGCCGTAGTACACGCGCCAGCGCCAGCCTCCGCGGTGCTGCGCTGAACCGTTCCCGTACAGCCTGCCGGCCCAGGCCACGTGTCCGGTCGCGCAGTACTTCTCCGGGTGCTTGCGCTCCAACAGCGCCTCCGCCCGCCCGTAGCCGCGTTGCTGGCGCAGGTATCCGCGAACCGTCGCCCGACGGTGGTGGTAGACGACCGCCCCCGGGCTGAACGCGATGCGCGCGCCGCTGTCGAGCAGCCGCCAGCAGACGTCGACGTCGTCTCCGGCTGCGCGGAACTGGGTGTCGAAGCCGTCGATGCGCCGCAGCGCATCGGTTCGAATCGCCATGTTGCAGCCGGGGATGTGCTCGGCGTCGCGATCGGACACCAACACGTGCGCCGGCCCGCCTGGAGCATTGGCGACGCACTGCGCCACCCGCCCCGACTCCGGCGGCGGGATGTTTGGGCCCCCGGCTGCCGCGTAAGGGCCCGAGCCGAAGCTCCTCGCGAGGTGAGTGAGCCAGTCGGGATCTGGGATAGCGTCGTCGTCGATGTAGGCGACGATCTCGCCGTGCGCGGCTTCCATCGCCGTGTTGCGCGCGGACGCGAGGCCCCCGCGCGGCGTCTCGATCACACGGACTCCGTCAAATTCCGCGGCGATCTGCGGGGACTCGTCGGTCGAGCCGTCCGACACCACGATGACCTCGTATCTCGGATAGCGCAGGCCAAGCACTCCCTCCAGGCATTCGCGCAGCGTCGCCGCCCCGTTGTTGGTGCAGACCGCCACCGAGACGTAGGGCAGGCGGCCGTCGGCGGGGCCGGGCGAACACGCGAACGCCTGACTGACCGCGTCGAGCGCGAGCTTGGGCTCGCGTTCGCGCGTCGTGAGCCCGAACTCCCAGTCGAGCACCTCGTGGCCGCCGCGATGCCACTGGTCGGTCCACGCGAACACGAACGCCCCCGCGCAGCCGGCGTCGGCGCTCGCCTCGAGCTGCCAGCGCAACGAGCTCGCCTGCTGCGCCTGGCCATTTCGGCGGCTGTCCAATCCCAACTCGGCCATCAGCAGCGGCCCGTCATCGGCGATGTTCTGCAGGCGCGCGAGATAGCCTTCGAGCGTCTCTCGCTGCTCGAGGTAGACGTTGAAGGACAGGAAGTCGAAGCACGACAGCCTCAGATACTCGGTGGGCGGGAAGTTCACGTACGTCACGAGCCCACCGGGGTCCTCCTGCTTGGCGGCACGACACAGCCGAGCGAGGAACTGCTCGATCCGTTTGCGACCGTGCCAGCGCACGATCGAGCTCGGGATCTCGTTGCCGACCGCGTAGCAGAGGACGGCCGGATGTCCCGCGCACGGTCTGATCGCCTGACGGACAGCATCTTCGACACGATCCGCTGCGCCAGTGTCGAGGAAGGCGATGTGCTGCTCCCAGGGCACCCCCACCATCACGAGCAGGCCACGCTCGTGGGCAAGGTCCAGCAGCCACGGCTCGGGTGGCGTGTAGAGCCGGACCGCGTTGATCCCCGCATCGGTCATGCGCGCGAAATCGGCGCTCGCGACAGCGGGCTCGAAGCCGCCTGCGGGGTCGGAGCTGAACGGGCCGTACGTGACTCCGCGAACGATCAGCTTCTCCCGTCCCAGGTACAGGGACTTGCCCCGGACCGTGGGACGCGATTCCCCCGGGGTTCGATCCGGGTCGTTGGCGGTAGTGTCGAGGGGCATGGGGGACCAGGTCGCGCCAGGCGAACGCAGCCGCGCGTGCAGCGTGTTGAGCTTTTGTTGTATGTGGGGGGGCCTTGCGCGGACACCCTTTTCCTCAGAACACCGACCAGGGCTGTGGGCCAACCGCCCGCAGTAAGAGTCAGCCTTCTTCTCGTTAAACAAATTGAGCCGACGAAGGTTGGCTGGAGAGGTCTCCGGCGACGCGAGGGACCGCCGGTCGACGGGTTTCTCTCTTTCTCTCTTTTCTCTCTTTCGCCGTTCTCTCTGAGGCGGACGACCACGGCCAGATCGCACCTAGGTCGGCCGCGCGCGAGCCGCCACGTCTGCATCGGGGAGGCGGCTGCGCCTAGGGGCGCTGGCTGGGGCGCCCGAGCGGCGCGATGCGCTTCGGGCTAGAGCGTCGCGGTGCGCGTCGCGCCCGCGTCGGTCCACTGGGCCGTGCTGCCCTTGAGCGTCAGCGAAGCCGTGGGGATCTGCGCCGGCGAGCCGGAATCGAGCACACGCCGCTGCCCGTTCGACTGAAAGCCGATGATCTCGATCTTCACGATCTGGCCCGTGTTCTCTTCGGCGAGCGCGAGCGCCATCTGACCGGCGCTGTTCAGCTGAACGCGCTCCGGGATATGCACGATTTCACCGGGCTCGCCCGGACCATAGGCTTCCGAGATGAAGCGGAAGGACCTTCCGGTCGCCGCGTCGATCACCTTGCCGACTTCGCTGCTCGCAATCCCGATGACGCTCGCGAATTTGAGCGCGACCCAGGGGCCGGCGATCGCGGACACCGTGATCGAGTATTCGCCACCGCCCGTCAGCGAGGAGGCAGCGCCGGCGCTCCAGACCCGGCCGCGAGGCGGGACGCAGACATAGGCGGTCCCTTTGTTTCCGTTGCCGCGCTCGACGACCCTGACGCCGTGGGAGCCGCCGAGGTGTCGACCGGTGAGCTTCGCGCACGTCGGCCGAGCGGCGCCGGCAGCGCTCGAGGGGGCCGATGCGCATGCGAGCAGCGCCACGAGCGCGAGGATCGCCATGGCTGGATCCCGCACCAGCGAAGGGCCGCGCCGGCGTCGAGACGCGCTGGGAATCGAGCTGCTCATCGGCGGCACGATACACGCCGTCGCACACGGACTATTCGGGCTGTGGGAGCAGCGACGCATGGATTCAGTTCTCCCGAGTGAGATCTCCATCGGCTCGTTGTATGTGGGGATCAAGACACCCACGCGCAGGTCAGTGTGACGCACGCGTGACTGCTCTCAGCAGCCCAGGGCAACACAGCGCCCTGCTCGCTATAGACGTCGATGAGTTCAAGAAGATCAACGACACCCAGGGTCACGAGGCCGGCGATGCGCTCTTGGTCCGGCTCGGGCGGGCGATCCGCGGTGCGGTTCGTACCGGCGACACCTCGCGCGCATCGGTGGCGACGAGTTCACAGTCCTCTTGCCGGCGTGCACGCAGGCCGAGGCCGGCCGCGTAGCCGAGCCGGTCCGGCAGGCCGCGCGGGAGATGAGTCGCGGCGAGGTGACGGTGAGCATCGGCGGCGCGCCACTGGGCGATGACCGGCGTGGCGCGATGCTCGACGCCGACCGCGCGCTCTATGCCGCGAAGGCCACGGGCCGCAACCGCTCGGAGCTCGTCGCCGCGACGTAGCCGCAGACCGCGATCGGGGTATGCTCGTTCGCTCTGTATGGTCCGCGCGCTCGTCACCGGAGCCTCTGGTTATGTGGGCAGTCAGCTGGTGGGCGAGCTTCATTCGCTCGGCGAGCCGGTTGGATGCGTGGCGCGCGATCCCAGCCGGGTGAGCTTCGATCCTTCCGTCACGGTGCATCGCGGTGACATGCTTGACCCGGGGTCCCTGCATGCGATCGGCGATGGCTATACGACCGCCTACTACCTCGTTCACTCGATGGGTCGCGGGGGCGATGCCGGCTATGAGCAGCGCGACGCAAATGCCGCCTCAAACTTCGCCCGCTTCGCGACTGCGAACGGGATCGATCGGGTCGTCTATCTCGGCGGTCTCGGCGATCGCCCTGCGTCCCGGCACTTGCGCTCGCGCCTGCGAGTCGGAGAGATCCTGCGCGATGAAGGGCCACCGTTGACCTGGTTTCGTGCCGGCATGGTGGTAGGCGCGGGCTCCGAGAGCTACCGGACGCTCCGTTCGCTCGTCGAACGCCTGCCGGCGATGCTCGCACCGTCATGGCTCAGCACACCCACCCAGGCGATTGGCATCGGCGACGTGTTGCGCTACCTGATCGCGGCTCCCAGGATCCCAGAGACGCGCTCCCGCGAGATTCAGATCGGGTCGGACGAGATACTCACGTACGGTCAGATGCTCGACCTGATGGCCGACGCGCTGGGTCTGCGCCGGCGCCCGCGCATCCCGGTGCCGCTGCTCACGCCGTGGCTCTCCTCGCACTGGATCGGGCTCATCACGCCTGTTGACGCAGGCGTCGCGAGGCCGTTGATCGAGGGACTCTCCACCGACACGACCGTCACCGACCCGTCGGGAATGGCGCTATTCGACTTCCGACCTGAATCCTTCAAGCAGGCGCTGAGCGAGGCCATCGCCGAGGAGAGCGCATCCCGCCGAGCGACAGCCTCGCGATAGGGCCCGTGCGACTTCGGCGAGCGTCGTCCGGCGAAATGCTTCGCGGCGAGCGCATGCGGTGGGGCGGCTTCACTTCCTGACCGAGGACGGTCAGGCCGAGGTCTATATGGCCTGCGCGAGACGCGTGCCGCACACACCGGCGTGACCTGGATCGAGGTCTCGCTGCCGCAGCATCCCAGCGGCGTCATCGGCTGCGTCCAGGCGAGCGCGCTCGGCATCCTTCGTGTCGTCCGCGGTCGCCTCATGGTGTCGCGCTCGTAGCTTCGCGCGACACTGTACGACCAAGCCGGGCATGTGGTCTGGAGCGCCCCCCGCCGGCATCGGCGAAGCGTCATTGCCCACGCCGGCCGGCCACTTCTACGTGCGTGGAAGGCCGCCCTGCACAGCGAGAATTGGAGGCTCGTGATGTGAAGCTCGGAACCCGGTGAACACAGGGGGACTCGCACGGCTTGCGACGACTACGGCGCTGCTGCTCTTAGGACGGGTGGCGCGCGGCCCCGCGAGAAGGAGCGCTCAGGCCGGCGGGCGGCGGCGCTCGAGTCTAGGCTGGCGAGGGCGTCCGGCCCGTCTTCGGGCTCAACCGGCGAACTGGAGGTTTCAGATGGCACCCGATCTCGGAGCGATCTTCGATGAGCACGTGGCCAGCGAGTTCGAGACCAAGGACATCGACGCGACGATGCGAACGATGGTGGCAGAGCCGTACGTCTGGCACGTGCCGGCGCTCACGGGGGCGTCTGGTGGGGAGGCGGTGCGGCGCTTCTACAGCTCCCAGTTCATCGGCCACACGCCCGCAGACGCGGTGCTGCACCCGATCTCGAGGACCGTCTCAGAGGATCGCGTGATCGATGAGTTCGTGCTCGAGTTCACGCACGACGCCGAGATCCCGTTCATGCTGCCGGGCGTCGCACCGACGGGAAGAACGGTCCGAGTGCCGACCGTCGTGGTGATGGGCTTTGAGGGCGAGAAGGTCGCGTATGAGCACATCTATTGGGACCAGGCGACAGTGCTCGTTCAGCTTGGGCTGCTGGGTTCCTCGGACCTGCCGGTCGCAGGTGCCGAGCAGGCCGAGCGGTTGCTCGCTCTGGCGGGCGAGGACGGATAGGCGCGACGCCGAGCGCCGCGCGGCCCGACCGTGAGGCCGTGTTCGCCGCCGGAGACGGAGTCCCACCTGCCAGTGGCGCTGTTCATCCGTCCGCCGCTCACCGAAGCGAATTCGGCGCTGGCGCTGTTGCCTTCACCCGCCGTGATCGACGCGAACGGCGATTCGATCGCGTTGAGCTTGCCGTCGATGATACCCCCGTAGCTGGTGAACGTCTGTTCCTCACCGAGTATCAGATTGTGGGAGCCGGTCTGTTTGTGGGTGCTGTTCTCGTCATAGCCGATCACGAGATTGCCCTCGCCGTTGACCGTCGTGGTTTTCCCCTGGCTGTTCACGAGTTGGAGGTTCACTCCCGAGAACTGCACCGTCGGCCTGCCGCCGACCCCGGAGGAGACGAACTTGCTGTAGGGCGGGATGCTCTCGAGGGCTTCCAGTTCGCTCGTCGTCAGGCCCTGTTTGCCTTCGGGACCCTGTTCCCCTTGGGGGACCCGCTTCTCCTTTGGGGCCTTCTTTTCCCGCCGCACCTTCTTTGCCTTCGGTGCCCGGTTCGCCCCGTGGCCCTTCTTTCCCCTGCGAGGCCTTCTTTCCCCTGCGGCCCCGGTTCGCCCTGCGGGCCTTGTTTGCCTTCGGGGCGGGTTTCCCCCTTCGCGCCTTCTTCGCCCGCTGACCCTTCTTTGCCTTCGGGCCCCGGTTTGCCTTCGGGCCCTTCCTTGCCCAGTTCGACGAGTTTGAGGTGCGCTTTGCACGTCCCATCGCTCTGAGGCGTCTTCACCGGTTTGTTCGCCGCTTCGGGTATGCACAGCTTCGTCGGCGGTTCTGCCGAGGCGCCGCTCACCATCATCATGAATGCGGAGACCAGTGTGACGCTCACAAGACCCGACCGGTTGACAGTCTGACTGGCTACCATCGGGAGCCTCCCTCTCGTTGATGCGAGGTCCACGGCGCTCGCGCAAGACCCATCCTCCGCCCTGGCGAACCGGACCGCCTTACACTGCAGACCCAGCTACTTGACTACGTCAATCCCACGCCATTGCTGCGTTTTCAGGCCTTGAATCGCTGCAGGTCGGCGCAGTCGCTGACCTACCAGATATCTGCGAAAATCGAGCGACGCATCTGGTGTCCGATTGAAGTCCAGACTGGGGAAGACATGCCGCGCTATATGATCGAGAGAGCTTGGAATACGATGGAGGAGGAGGAGATGGCGGCCAAGGGGCCGCTCTCTAAGCGCATCCTGACAGAGGATGAGCAGTTCTCGGCAGTCGTCTGGGAGCACAGTCACATGGTCATGGACGAGGATGGCCAGCTGAAGTCCTTCTGCGTCTATTCTTCGCCGAGCACCGAGCTGATACGCGAGCATGCGCAGCTGCTTGGAGATCACACGATCAAGGGGATCTACGAGATCGGCGGCGACATCTCGCCCGAAGACTTCGTCTGACTTCTCGGAGCGAGATCGAAGTTTGCGTGCCACTCTGCCTGCACGGCCATGCCCCGTCCCAGGCGCGCACGACGACGGCGCGCCTCATCCGTCTCGGGGATCAGCTCGAGTGCTTGGTTGCAGAGCTCGATCGCCTCACGCGTTGCCCAGCCCCTGGTCGCCTGGTCTGCGGCGGTGAGCAGGTTGTCCGCTGCATTCGCGGCGTGGCCGGCCTCGCGCCAATGGTGAGCGAGGATTGCGGCATAGCCCGTCGGGTCTCCGGTGGCCTCCTCGATGAAACGGGCAACCACGCCGTGGCGTTCTCGGCGCACGGCCTTGGAGAGGGTCGCGTAGGCGATCTCACGGACCAGCCCGTGCTTGAAGATCAGCTCCTGGTCACCGCGAATGCGCGAAGCGGGAACCTGACGTATCAGCCCTCGGCGCTCGAGCGCGCGCAGGGTCTCGACCAACGTGCCCTTGCCTCCCAGCGCTTCGAGCGTTCCCTGCCAGAAGGCGTCTCCGATCACGGACGCGTCGAGGATCACCTGCCGCTCGGATTGCGGGAGCTGGTCGAGCCGGGCAGCGATGATCATCCTGACGTTCGCCGGGAGGTCGCCAGCGTCGCCGCCACCACCCTCGCCGAACCATCCGGCGAGTTCCTCGATGAACAGCGGGTTGCCCGCAGCCGCGCCCTCGATGCGCTCGGCGATACCCTCGTTATCTCCGGCCTCCGAGATGAGCCGCCGCACGAGGTCTCGGGCGTGGGCGTCCGTGAGCGCCTGTAGCTGCACGGTGACGTTCGTGGGCAGGTGAGCCCAGCTGGGCCGGGCGTCCAGAAACTCGGGTCTCGCAAGCGCGAGCATCAGCAGCGGAACGTCGTCGAGCCGGGCCGAGAGCGCCTCGAGGAGTTCCAGCAGGCTTTCGTCCGCCCAGTGCAGATCCTCCAGGAGCACCAGCGTCGGCTGCTCGCGAGCGAGGGCCTCGAGGAACTGCTGAGCGGTGGCGAACAAGACCTGCCTGTCATCGACCGTGTCCTCGGCCAGACGCGCAAGGATCGAGAGATGGGTCGCGACCTCCCGCGCCTGCTCACGCGGGAGCAGCGATGCCGCGCGCTCGCCGAGCTTGCCGATAGCGACCTCGGCGGAGTCGGTCGCAAGGATTCCCGAGGCCTCCCTGATGACCTGTCCAAACGCCCAATAGGCGCTGGGCTCTCCGTAGGGCAGCGGTCGGCCGCGGAAGGTCCGCCCGCCGGCGCTCTCCACGCGGGCAGCGAACTCGAGCGTCAATCTCGTCTTGCCGATCCCCGGTGGTCCCACGAGCGTCACGAGCTGCGGATGGAGCTCAGCCGAGGTCCGCTCCCACGCCCGCTCGAGCAGCTCGAGCTCGGTGTCTCTGCCAATGAACGGCGCCGCCGAAACCGGTCGGTCGGCGGGCGCGGATGACACCTCGCGGGCGATCCAGGCGGGCATCGGCGCCTCCTTGCCCTTCGCGAGGATCGGCTCGACCGCGTCGTAGGCGACTGCCCGCGCGCTCGCGGCCCGAGTCTCCCCGCCGACCAGGACGGCGCCGGGGGCAGCGGCCGCCTGCAGCCGCGCGGCTACGTTGACAGCGTCGCCCATGACCGTCAGCTCCCGTCGCCCCTCCGGACCTATGGGCGCAAAGATCACCTCGCCCGTGTTGACGCCGATACTGAGCGAGAGCCCGCCGAAGTCTTCGCTGCGGTGGCACGCGAGCCGCTGGATCTCGAGCGCAGCCCGGACCGCCCGCTCGGCATCGTCCTCGTGAGAGACCGGTGCCCCGAAGACCGCCATCAGGGCGTCGCCGATGACCTTGTCGACCGAGCCCCCGAATCGCTCGACGACCGCGCCCATCTGGCTCATGCAGAGATCGACGGTCGACCGCACCTCCTCCGGATCGGTGCGCTCCGCCATCGCCGTGAAGCCCGACAGATCGGCGAACATGATCGTCACCCACCGCCGCTCCCCATCGACGTCCTCCTCCAAGGTCGATGATGGGGCATCACCGATGTCGCACGGGGTGCCGCATGCTCCACAGAAGCGAAAGCCGGGCGGATTGTCCTCGCCGCACGCGCTACACCTCTGGCCCAGGCCAGCTCCGCAGTGGCCGCAGAAGCGCTGCTCGGCGCCGTTGATCTCGCCACAGGCGGGACAGGAGACCGCCTCAGCCATGGCTAGTGTCCAGCGGGGCGTTGGCTCGTTCGTGTACGTCCATTTTCCCCCGGTAGTCACCTACGCTACCAGTCCGTCGGTCAGCCAATGTGGCCTGCCGGCCCGCGAGGTCGCTGGCGCCGGTCCAGCGGGATGCCGTCGAGAAGCGGGCTCATCGACCGGATTCGGTCGCTCAGTCAGGCGTGGCGCGATCTGCTGCGGTCTGGCGCAGCTGGACAGGCGTAGTCGCGGTCATAGACGCCTTCGGTGAACTGGGCGATCGTGGCGGCGCCGCCGCTGAACGGCTTGGCACAGGCGCGCCGAGCCTGTGCGAGATTCGCCGAGCCCGTCACCCAGTCGCGCGCGGCGGGGAAGTAGGTCCTGCTCGCTCGCGGGCCAAGTCCCGTGATGGCGCGCCACTGATAGCCATTCGAGTACAGGCCGACCCGGCCGCGCGCGCCTGCGTCGCGAATTCTCTCGGATGAGGCCGCTTCGACATCGCTTCACACACCGCTTGCCGCGCCCACGGTGCGCGCTCAGATCGTCCGGTCCAGCAGCGCGAACAGCGCATCGTAGTGGCGTTCGGCGGCACCCTCGTCGTACATCGAGGTGTCGGCCATCGTGTACCCGTGGGCGGCGCCCTCGTAGACCTCGGAGCGGTGGGTCACGTCGGCTTCGTGCATTGCCTGCTCGAGAGCGGCGATGTTCTCGGGGGTCATGCTTCGGTCGTTGTCGGCATGAGCGAAGTAGACCTCCGCGGTCAGCTCGCCGGCGCTCAGGTGCGGGCTGTCCTCGTCGTCGGTCACGAGCCCCCCACCGTGGAAGCCGGCGAGCGCCACCACCTCGTCAGGATGGGCGGTCGCGATGCGCCAGCCAAGTCGGGCTCCCATGCAGTACCCCGTTATCGCGAAGGGCCCCTGGGCTATCTCGGCGAGGAACTCGAGGTAGCCCCGGCTGTCGCGCGCGATCAGCTCGGGTGTGAGCTCCTGCATCATCGGCCTGATCTTCTCCATGAACGGCCCGCGCGATTCGGGATCATCGAGATCGGGCATTGGGAGCACCGGGGCCCGGCCGTGCCTGTAGAAGACGTTGGGAGCGAGCACCACGACGCCGCGTTCCGCGATCCGGTCGGCCATCTGCTCGATCTGGGGACGCAACCCGAAAGCATCTACGAGGAACAGCACCCCGGGCCGACGGCCGTAATCGTCCGCCGGCCTCGCCAGGTATCCGTCCGCGACGCCGTCCTCGGTCCTGATCGCAACCTGTTCTCCGCTCATACCTCTCCTCGCCAGTTCCCGTATGCAGATTCGCTTGGGGCCCCGATGGGACTCGAGCCCAAGAGCTCAGCGTAGGACCAGAGCGACGGGAAGCCCCACAAAGCACCACGGCCTTCTTCGGTCCCGGTCCGGGGTCACGGCGCCCGGGATGCTGAGCCAAGGTTCGAGCGTGTCGCGCCAGGGTGCTGGCGACTCACGACGACCACTCGGTCATGCATTTGCTGCTCGATTGGCCGGCCGTCTTGCACTAGCACAATCGGCTCGCCCTCGGCGACGAGTCGTGCGCGTGGAGAGCGGAAGGAGATCCAGCTCACCGCTCCCGAGAGCAGCGGCGATCATCGAGATCACCGTCAGGTGCCGGTCACCGACTGATCGCTCTGCGTGATGCCTTGCTGGACAAGATCGCCCAAGACCAGAAGCAGGATGAAAATCGAACGGCTCGAGGCAGCGCGCCGTAGCACTGTACTTGCCCACAGGAAGCCCCGGCTCCGCCCGCTTGAGAGTCAAGCCCTCGGGATGGCACAGGAGCAGCCTACGGCTGCGAAGAAGCCCGCGCGCCGCTGCGCTGACACCGACGCGGCGGCGCTGACCGCCGACCTAGCCGGTGTGCAGTGCTCCGACGCGTACTGCGGTGATCACCCCATTGCGAGCCTGTCCGGCATTGTCAGGGGTACAGCTGAGGGTTATCACTCCTCCGCTCGTCGATCCGGTCAGCGTGAGCGTCTGCAGGAAGGCAGCTTTGCCAGCCAGGAAGGCTGACCCGCTGCTGGTACTTGCTCCGTCCGAGAGCGTGCAGTCGACCAAGCCTTCTGTGGCCGCGTTGTTTCCGAGTTCGGCGGCGCCGGTGACGATGTAGCCTGTGCTCGGCGGAAGCGAGAGTTGCACGACCGCCGTGGCTTTTTCTGCTAGAAGCGCCGTCGTTCCAGCCTCTCGCGCGACGAAGCCGTCCGATGGTCCCGCGGCCCCCGCTGGCCCTTGGCTGCCGGATGGCCCTTGGCTGCCGGATGGCCCTTGGCTGCCGGATGGCCCTTGGCTGCCGGAAGGCCCTTGAGTGCCCTGAAGACCCGACAGGCCTTTGGCTCCCTGCTGCCCCTGCTGGTTCCAGGAAACGGACGTCTGTCCCTTCTTGCATTTATTCCCTGGTTTCAGCAACGTGAGGCTGCCGTTACCCCGCACGCAAGCCCTGAGCTGTCCGCCCGAGGTAAAGCCGCCGCTCGCCGCGTAGCCAACTCCGCCGAGCGCCAAGAAGAGCGCCAACAGGGCAATGGCATTGTTCCCGACGTACTTCATGCTTCGGTGCAACATCGGCGTCCCCCCGTCCGGTTCCCACGGCACATGTCGAACTCGGAAGCGTAACGGGTGGCGCGAGCGGCCGGCAACGGCCCGATCTGGAGGCGCTGCGTTGCTTCAACGAACGCCGTGCCGCGGACTACGACCTGCGCCCGCGTCTAGACGAGATCCGCGCGCCGACGCTGATCTTCAACGGCGCAGCAGACTTCTTTGGCCCGCCCCGCAGATCTCAGCGCGCGAGCTCATTGCGATCCCAGGCTCGCGCGCCGTCGTGCTCCCGGACGCCGGCCACTGGCTGTTTGCCGAGACACCAGAGCGTTTCCGCGCGGTGACGCTCGTATTGCGACGGAGGCTGTTTCGCAAACGTTCGGGGGTCCGTCAGCGCGGGCGTTTGCGGTGGGTTTCGCGGCGTCGGGGGCGGCGGTGGTCTTGGCAGCGGTGAGACAGATGGGCCCGACCGGGCGTTCGCGGGCCCCTCTCAGGCCCCTGCGGTCGCTATTTGGTGGCTGTGGAGCTTCAGCAGGTTGTGGGTGGCGGTGATTAGTCGCCATTCCGACCTGGCGGCGGCTCTGCCACGGCGTTGGAAGCGATCCACGGCGGTTGAACTTCGTATGTCCGAAGACCGGCTCGATCATCGCTTGGCGTTTTCGGTAGAGCGCGTGTCCGAGCTCGGTGGAGAGCACTCGTCGCATGTGTGCGTAGGCGCCGCCGTCCCATCCCGGTCGGGTGCCCTTGCGGTGGCCCGCGTCGGGCGGGATCAGAACCTGGATCCCACGGTCGATGGCGTTCTCCATTTGCTCCCTGTGCCAGTAGCCGGCATCGGCGAGCAGCACTCCAGGCGTCTCTGAGACACCTGCCGCCTGGAGCTCGCTCTGGGCGGCGTCGAGCATCGGCTCGAGGTGTCCGAAGTCCGGTGAGTCGACCGTGACCTCGGCCGCGATCACGATCTGGTTCTCGTTGACGGCGGCTTGGGCGTTGTAGCCCTGAACGTAGCCGCGCGCGACCTTCAACATGCGCGAGTCCGGGTCAGTCAGGTTCACCTTCCCCGCGGGAGTCTCGGGCGGTGAGTAGGGAGCGGGTGCTGCCCCGAGGCGGCGACCTCTGCTGTCCCGTGCATGCGCGCGGTAGTGCTCATAGGCGGTGTTCGCGCGGGACTCCACCCACAGCTCCTCCTGCAGGCGGCGCTTGGCCTCTTTCAACCGTGCCGGGCGAGACCGCGGAATCGGCTTGGCTTCCTTGGCGCGTTCCTCATCGAGCTGGCGTTTGGCCTCGCGCAGCCACCCACGGCGGCCCTGGCTGGTCGAGAGATGCTCCGGTAGCTCGTCACCGCGCTTATCCCCATAGAGCTCATCCTCGGCTGCGTCGATTTCGGCGGCCTCTTTGAGGATCTCCCGCGCGATCTGATCAAAGTCCGCGTTCTGCTCGCGGCTCGCGTTCGCGTGGACCTTGGTGCCGTCGACTGCGATCGTGCCGACCTTGACCATCCCCGCTCGCGCGCACAGCGTGAGCACGCTGGAAAAGAGTCCGGCCAGCGCATCGGCGTGCTCTGAGCGAAAGCGGTTGATCGTTACGTGATCGGGCGCGAGGTTCGACGCGATCACGCGGTAGGCGACGTCCTCCACACACGCACGCTCGATGCCTCGCGAGGAGCGCTGCCCCTTTGCATACGCGTAGAGCACGATCGCGACCATCATCGCCGGGTCATAGGCTGCGCGACCCCATCCGTCCTCGCGGTAGCGCGCGTAAAACGGTGCGAGGTCGATGTCCTTGACCGCGTCGATCACGAACCACGCCAGATGGTTCTCCGGCAGCCACTCGCGCAGCGAAGGCGACATCAACAGCAACTGCTCACGATCACATTCGATGAAGTTCTGAGCCATGCCCGGAAGCTTCTTAAACCCGCCGGACGGACCGGGGTTTATGAAACAGCCTCCGACGAAACCCACGCGTCCGGTCCGCTGCGCGCGAGACGATCGCTTCGCCGATGGCAAAGGAGGCGTCTCGTGGGCGGAGGTCGAGACTGCTGCCGGTCGTCATAGGTGATCGTGAGCGGAGCGTAGGAGCCGACGCTCGCTTGCGGGCGCGGCGCCCGCATGGCCCTCACCATCGCAAGCGTCCCAGAACTGCCGTAGCTGCTTCGGCACTGGGCGGCTCAGTTGTAGTGGCGGAGGCTCGTCCACATCGTCGACCACGGTCTGCTCGTGGCCAGGCAGAACCACACGGGCACGCCCTGCTCCTGGTTGTTCAAGCCGAGGCCGTCGTCGATCTGCGCCCGCACAGCGCATCCTCTGAAGTCCGCGGCGAGGGTTGCTTGCAGTTCTTCGCCGACGAGGATCGCTGCGGTGTCGAAGTTCGGCGGGGGGCCCCACTCGGAGAACCCGTTGTGGCCGCTGTAGGCCTGCGGCAGGCCTCGCGCCGGGCCGAACAGGTCGATAGCCCCCGCCTCGCCGTAGTTCTTCGTGAAGATCACGGTACGCACACGGGTCGCCGGCGGGAGCTCGTGGTAGACGGAGGCGACGGTCGCCACAAAGCGCGGCCAGCCGACCATCTCGCCCTCGGTGGAATCGAGCTTCTCCACGATGCTCCCCCCGAGGTCATGGACCGGGAGCACGCTCAGGCCGATGAACGCGCTCGCCGCCGCCGTCAGCGCGATCGCCCCCGCCAGCAGCCACCGCCGCGCCGGCGCGCCGCGCTCGAGCCAGGCGTCGGCCCGCAGCGAGCCGAAGCCGAGCAGCAGCGGGTAGAAGCCGGCGATGTAATAGGCCTTGCCGCTGGTGGCGAGCATGATCACCACAAGCGCCAGGTAGGCGGCCGCGAAGCAGCGATACCGCCGCCAGCGCTGCGCGCGCAGGAGGCCGACCAGGCCCGCCAACCACACGGGCACGAGCAGCGGACCCACGAGCGCGAGCTGGAACGGGATGAAGCCGCCGCGGCCTCCCTCTTCTCCGCCCTGGGCCTGACTGTGCGCGACCGCCGCCTGGGGCACGCCATGGGCGAGCTGCCACGCCACGTAGGGGAGGGCGCCCAATAGCGCGAGCGCCGCACCCGCGGCCGCCCAGCGCGACCGCAAGACCGCGCGCGGGCCGACCACCGAGAGCGAGCCGATGACCGCCGCCGCGAGGACGCCGACGAGCAGCTTGTTGAGCAGACCGATCCCCAGCACGGCGCCGGCGAGCACCCACAGCCGCTCGTCTCCCGTACGCAGCAAGCGCACTAGCAGCCAGCAGACGACGCTGCTAAACGCCAAGTCGAGGGTCTCGGTAGTGAGGAAATGGCTCGTCGCGAGCACCACGAGCGCCGCCGCGCAACAGCTCGCGGCGATCGCCTGCGCCCGCCGCCCGCCGCCGGCTTCGCGCGCGATCAGCCCTGCGCTCACGATCGATGCCACCCCCGCCAGCGCGGCCGGGATGCGCAGCGCGAGCAGCGAGCGCGGCGCCAGCGCGTTCATCGTCCACGCCAGCACGGGCGTAAGCAGCGGCTGATCGGGGTAGCCGAGCGCCAGGTGGCCGCCCGCCTGGATGAAGTAGAGCTCGTCGCGGTGGTACCCGTAGCGACCGCTCACCGCGAGCAGCGCAGCCAGCACGATGCCGGCGACCGCGAGGATCGGCGCCCAGGCGATCCGCGGCAGCGAGGAGGCGGCAGGCAGCGCCGCGCGCGGCGGCGACGCGGAGGCCGAGGTCGAGGTCGAGGCGCTCACGCGCCTAACAATGACCGATGCGCCGCGAATGACCGATGCGCCGCCCAGACAGCGAAGGAGCGCTGCTGCGGTGGGCGCGACAGGCGCGCGACCTGCGGTGACGGCGAGTCCGGTCACGCTCAGTTCGCCAGCGCGCATCCTCACGTTGCCGCGTGCGAGAAGTTCATCCCGGCTACGGTCACGACACCTTAGAAAGTGGCCAGGACGGGAAGAACAGGTCGACCCGGGCCGCTCACCCCACACCTGGCGAGATCCCCGCTCTGTCGTGATTGCGAGAGTCTGGATCGTCGCCAGGTGGCGTCTCCTCGCTGCTGTAAATTCGCCCGCGGCTCGGGTTACCGGGATCAGTTTATGCGGCGCTGACCTCTTCGGTCACCTCCTCGGTCGTTTGTTCGGGCTCCGTGTACTTGACGCAGTTGAGGTGTTGGCGGTCGAGCTCGGTGAACCTGATGCCGTCGGTCTCGTGAGTGATGGAGGAGATCCAGGACGGTCCAGACGAGCGTCGGGCAGCTGTCCTCGCCGGGGAAGCGGCCCATCGCCTTCGTCCGGCGCGTCGAGCGCCTGCCAGTAGGCGTGCTTGACGCGTTCGCGCTCTCGTTCGGGGGGCTTGGCGTAGAGGTTGCACGCGTGGCGCACGCAGCAGCGTTGGCGGTCTGAGCCGGCCAGCAATGCTCGATCGTCTTGATCAGCCCGGCCGCGCCGTCGGCGACTACGAGCATTGGTGCCGCCAGTCCTCTGGCGATCGGGTCGCGGCCGAGCGCCTGCCAGTCCTCATAGGATAGGACTCGCGCATCCCAAGCATCACCGCGAGCAGCACGCGTTCGCCGGTCTTCGGTGAATCCCCAGGCAACCAGGACGCCCTCCTTGGGCCCGTTGGTACGGACGGCGATGGACCCGCTTCGCACTTGTCGTCGTCGGCGTTATCGCAAAGGACGAAACCCAGGGTCGACCCAATTGCCGACGTGAAGCAGGCGATCCGAGAGTGGTGTCCCGAGCCAGGCTCAGGTGCGGGCAGATGCGGAGCGAGCGATAGTGAGCTCCCAGTAGCCACACGCGAGATTCAGCGCCCCAACAACCAGGAAGAAGGCTGCCCATCCGTAGACGGCGTACGAGAGGCAGACGACGCCCGCGGCGGCCGCGACAACGCCGCCGACAAGACGCGTCACCCCGAAGACGCGGACGTGGCGGTACTCAAATGGCGCAAGCAAGCGTCGCATGCCGGATCTCGGAGGGGATAGCCACCACCCGCGTAGACCTTTCGCACCGGTGTTGTCGCTGGATGCATCGATGGGGGATACCTCCTGTGCCTGTGGTGCCGACCATCCGGTCGGCTATCGACCTATCATTTTTGACAACCAGTTGTCAACGCTGCCGAGTTCCTCCGGCCCAGGCGGGCCCGTCGGTGTGTTTTTGCCTGTCTGACTTTGCGCATGAAAGCCAGGGCCCCGCCTGCGACTATTGTGCTGGCCGCGATGATCCTCGCTCGCCTGGGAGAGGCAGCACCATCAAACCGCTACGGGCTCGTACGGCTGCACTTCGGTCGAACGTCGCTCAGGCCCCGGCTCTGAGATCTGCTCGTCGTGCCCGTCCTCGGCACGGGCGACCTCAGCGAGCTCGCGCTCGGCTGGTGCACCTACGGCGTCGGTGACCAGGTGTCCCATCACGCGGTCGACCCCTCGATGCCAAAGACGCTGATCCAGTTCCGCATCCAAGGTCGGCTCCGGTGGCTCGCTGTCACCCCCGCGGCGATTGGGCGAGCACCCAGCGATGCCTGGGCGGCTCGGCCGGCAACCTGGTGCTAGCAGCGTCGGCGGCACGTAGAAAGCCCTTACGGCGTCGCGGGAAGTCCGCGATGCGAGCGGTCGGGTCGAATCGTAGGGTGAGTGGAGTGGGAGCCATGGCAACTACTGGGGTACTGGAGCGACTCGCCCAGATCGATAGCGATGGGCAACCGATTCTGAGCGTGTACTTCGACCTGGATCCGAGCAGGTTTCCGACGCCGGCGGCGCGCGACGCGGAGCTCTCGTCGCTCCTGGCAAGCGCCGGAGCGCACGACCTCGACGCCGAGCGAGTGCGCGAGGCCGTCAGCAACCACCCGGAGCTGAAGCACGGCGCGCAGGCGCTCGCGATCTTTTCGTGCGCCGCCGCCGGCGTGCTCGAGGCTCTCGCGCTGCCCCAGCCCGTCGAGCCGCTGGTCGTCCTCGACACAGTGCCGTGGCTCGAGCCGCTTGCCGCGATGGTCACCATCGAGGATTGGGGTGTCGCCGTGGTCAGCAGACGCAGTGCGCGCCTGTTCCGCGGCGGACCGGAGGGATTGGAGCAGTTCGCAACCGTTGAAGACGACCTGCATCGCCGCCACGCGCAAGGCGGCTGGTCGCAGGCACGCTTCCAGCGTGGTGTCGAGCATCAGGTCGCCGAGCACGCGCGCCACGTGGCCGAGCTGCTGCTGCGCGCACACGAGCGCCGTCCCTTCGATCAGATCGTGATCGTCGCCTCCGACGAGCTCCGTCCGGTCGTCGAGGCCAGCTTGCAGCGTGATCTGCGCGATCGTCTCGCTGGGGTGATCGAACATGATCTGGAGCACGAGAGTCCGCAGGAGATCCTGCGGGCGATCACGCCTGCTATGGAGCAGGTCGAGGCCGATCGTGAGCGTGCCCTGATCGCACGCTTGGAAGAGGCGCTCGGAACCGGCGGGGCTGCAATAGGTGGGCTTGAGGACGCGCTGAGCATGCTCGAGCAGCAGCGCGTTGAGACGCTCCTGCTCGCCGATGGGGCGACCCTCAGGGGAGGACTGTGCCCGACTTGCGGTCGGCTGTCCGCACAGGAGGGGGGTCGGTGCGGGCTGGATCGCTCGCCGCTTGCCTCGGTCGATGCGATCGAGCACATTGTCGCGTTGGCGGCGCGGCGGTCGATCGAGATCGTGGTAATCCGTCTTGAGCCGGACGCACTTCGGGTCTATGGCGAGGTTGCGGCGTTGTTGCGGTGGTGAGCGCGCGAGGACCCGTCGGTCCCCAAGCGCGGGTGTGTGTGGTTGGCGCCGGAAGCGGGTCTTCACATGCCATTGATCTCGCCGTGTTGACGTTCGATCGCGTGGAGGGTGCAGAGTACGCATTCGCGAATGTGCGCGAGCGTGTCCTCGACGCTCCATGGATAGACGAGGTGGCGTTCGTCGAGCGCCGGCATCGCGGGCGGATTGTGATCCGCGGCACGTTCGCCGGGCACTACCTCGATGTCGACGACACCGGTGACGCCATGGGTCGCGACACGGTCATCGGCGCGCTCACGGGCGCATTGGTCGGAGCCGCGTTTGGTTGGTTCGGCTTCGGCGCGGGCATCTTCGCCGGCGGCGCGATCGGCGCCCTGATCCAGGCAGAGCACATCCCCCTTCTCGAGGGCGAGCTATTTGATGAGTTGCGGGCTGACGTTCCCGAGGGATCCTCTGCGGTGATGTTGCTCGCGGCTTCAGAGCACGTAGATGCGATGATCGCAGCTTTTGATGGATCGGGTGGGCGGCTCGTGCGACGCACGCTCTCCGACGAGGCGCGTGACGCGCTCGTGGCGGTGGCCGCCGGGTCTCCGCTCGCCAAGCGCCCAAGCGATGAGGTCTGAAGCGTTGTGGAGAAACGAATCAGCCGCGCACTTAACAGCGGATAACCGGCGACTCGTCCCGCGCGAGAGTACGGTCATGGTGCAGAGCTCGCGGTGGGCATGGTCCGTATTCGTAATGCTGGTGCTCGCGGCCCCTCTCGCAGCCCCGGCAGCTGCGCAGACCACGTCAGTCGAAGCGGTGGGTCATGCGAGCGGGGACGCTCGCGGGGGGCCTCGGAACTGGTTTCAGCGCGATCGCGGTCTCCGGAGAGCAGGACACGGCCTCAGGGCTTCACTACTGCCGTGAAGGCGCACATGTCATCTACGGTGGCCGGCATCCGAGCGATGTCGACCTGCAGGACATCGGCAGGCGCGCCTTTCGCATCGATACCCAGTCCGGCGGCTCGGCCGTCGCGGCGGTGGCAGACGTCAACGGCAACGGGCGCGCCGATCTGATGCTGAATGCGGGCGATCCCAGCCACTACGAGGACTTCGTGCTCTTCGGCCGACGCTATCAGGGGACGATCTCCCCCGGTGGCGCAGGCGTGGGCGGATTCGCCAGCAAGGGGCTGAACGGGTACGGATTTCTCGTTTGCGGGCATCGGTGAGGTCAACGGTGACGACCGCGCCGACGTGCTTGCCGTACGAACGTCATCGGGTCCACGCAGGGAGCTGAGGTCGATCTCGTATCCGGGTCCTCCTCGACCGCTACCGTGAACCTAAGCCACCTTGGGGCGCGCGGAGCGCACATCCTCACCGGGCCGGCACCGCCCGGGAGTTACCTGTTGTAGCTTGGCACCGGTCCCTGCGAAGCAGCCTCTGGAACGTGAGCGCCGCGCCACGTCGCATGGCTTGCCTGTCGGGCGTTTACCGCAGCACCGGCGCGGGTTTTGACCGATGCGCTGAGCCGAGGTCGGAGCTAGCCTCGAGCTTGCGCAGGCCAGGGAACACAGACAACGGGAGGCAGCGATGTCGAAGGATCGCATGATTGCGGCGCTCGGCGAGAACGAGCTGCTGTTGCCCGATCTGATGAGCCGCGCGCTGTCGGCCAACGACCGGGTCAAGTACTTGCTCACGCTCCTGCAGAGTGCGCGCGCCGCAGCGGACGGCGACGCGGATGTGTCCGATCTGCGCGAGGAGCGGCTTGCCAGCGGCGTATCGGAGCCAAGTCTCGATCGCGTGGTGCACGCGAGCGAGCGATGCGACGACGGCTCCTATGTCATTCCCGGGGCAGCCGATCTGGTCCGCGGGGCACTCGGCGAGGTGGAGACCATGCTGGTGCCGCTGCGCGTGGCCGGTGTGCAGGCATCCAACCAGCTCGGCGAACGCCTGCACCAGATCAGACGGGCATTGCGGCCAGATGGGGATGCGATCGCGCCGGAGAGCATCTCCCGTCTGACGGCAGGCCGACGTAGCAGTCAGGACAGCCTGCACCTCGTGGTGATGGATGCCCACCGCGAGCTCAACCGACTGGCTGCGCGCCTGGCGAGCGAATCGATCGCAGGGGCGCGCGTCTACGGAATCAAGGCGAACGATCGTCCGCTGGTGGGCGCCTTTGCGCGCGGCGTCGAGCGCACCCAGCGTCTGCGCTTCGACCATCCCGGCCTGGGCTCCGTGGCCACGCGCAGCGGTGATGCGCTCGTCGTGCAGAACGACATCGGGGAGACCGAGGCGCACGTCGTAGTCGTCAAGGTCGTGGATCGTGTGGTGACGGTGATCTACACCGATGTGCACCTGCCGCGGCTGCTGTTCTTCCAGCGCATGCTCGCCGCGCACGAGGTCCGCTGGGAGGACACTCGCTCGCGCGCAGGCGGCGCTGCGAGCAAGGATCTCTACCACCTCGCCGTAGGTCGCTTCGAGGCGGACTCCCAGCCCGAACTCGAGGCGTTCCTCGAGCTGCTGGGCTCGCGCATGGTCTTCCTGATCGACTGGAATCGCGCGCGCAAGCGACTACGCATCCTGGTGGGAAACAGCACTGCGGTTGAGCTCTTGGACTGGGCTGCCGAGCGTGAGCACGGACACGTGGCGTTCCTGCTTGCAGGGGGCGACCGACTCGTCTATGACGCCTTGAACTTCGCCACAGGGCGGAGCGCGCGCGCGGGCGAGTCGCTGATCAACGTGCTTGGTGAACCGGCTGCCAGCTCCTATCTGCGTGCCGTCCTCCATATCTGCTCGGAGGGGTTGCTCGCGAGACGATCGCTGTCACTCATCGGCGACGAGGTCCGCGCCGAGCTGATCGGCTACGTGCGCACCGCTCGCCAGGAGCTGCTCGACCTGATCGGTGCCCACGCCGAGCTGGTGGTGACGATCGGCGAGGCGGCACGCGATGCGCTCGAGCAGGCGGCGCTGCCACATTACAGCCGGGATCGATCTGACATCGCGCGGCTGGCGCGCGGCTGGGAGCAGAGTGCTGACGAGCTGGTCAACGAAGTGCGCGAGGCGTCTGTGCGCGCCGAGGATCCAGCGCCCTTCCTGGATGTGATCCGGGAGGCCGACGATGTGGCCGACGCGCTCGAGGAAGCCGCCTACTCATGGTCACTGCTGCCCCAGGGGCGGGTCTCTGGGCAAGTCCTCGATGCGTCGCACCGGATGATGGCGCTCGTGCTCGACGCCGCTCGCAGTCATCTGCGCGCCGTGCGCCTGGGTCGCGAGGTCCAGCGCGGCGGCCCCAGCGAGGACATGGATTCGTTCCTTGAGGCGACCGATCGCATCGTCGCGCTGGAGCGGGATGCCGACGAGGCGTTGCGCGACGTGCAGGCTGCCCTGGTTAGGGAGGTTGAGGCGGCCGGCGAGCTGTTCGCCCTCGCGCAGGCGACGCAGGCCTGTGAGGATGCGGCCGACGCGTTGATGCGCGCGGCTCATCTGCTGCATCGCCAGGTGCTCGGCAGCGTGGTGCGCTCCGAGGCACCGCCCGCCGGGCCGCAGCCATCATCGACGCAAGCTGTGCCGGTCCGCGACGAGAGCGACGCGATCGAGGACCTCTATGTCGTCGGCCACGGTGACGGCGAGCTGCCTGATGTCGCATCGATCGGCGCGAAGGGTCACGGCCTGGCGCGCATGGCACGCGCCAGGCTGCCCGTTCCTGACGCCGCGATCCTCACCACGGCTGTCTCCCGCAACGCGGCCAGAAGCGACGGCGCGCAGCTGCGGATGCTGGTGTCTGCCGCGGTGGGCGCGCTCCAGGCACGCAGCGGTCTGCGGCTTGGAAGCGTACGCCGGCCGCTGATCCTCTCGGTCCGCTCCGGGGCGCCTGCATCGATGCCGGGGATGCTCGAGACGGTGCTGGACGTCGGGCTGTGTGACGAGAGCATCGAGGGTCTTGTCGCACTGACCGGCAACCCTCGCCTGGCGTGGGACTCCTACCGGCGACTGGTCGAGTCCTTCGCCCACGTGGTCGCCCACTGCCCGCTCGAGCCGTTCGAGCAGGCAACCCGCGAGCGCATGCAGGCGGCCGGTGTACGACGTCCGCGTGACCTCGACGCCCGGACGCTCGCCGAACTCACCCGAGAGCACCTCGAGCGCTTCCGCACTCTCAGTGGCAAGCCGTTCCCACAGAACCCAATCGATCAGGTCGAGGCTGCCGTGCGGGGCGTGCTCGCGTCCTGGGATGGGCCGAAGGCGCGCGAGTATCGCCGGTTGCACGACATACCCGAGACGCTCGGCACAGCGGTGATCCTGCAGCGCATGGTGTTCGGCAACGCCGGCGGTGTGTCGGGCTCGGGCGTCGGCTTCACCCGTGATCCCGTCACCGGCGACCACCCCTATGTCGAGTTCCTGCCCGACGCGCAGGGCGAGGACATCGTCAGCGGTCGCCGCACGCCCGAAGGAGCCGACCAGCTCGCGCTGCTCGCTCCCGAGGTGCACCGGCGCCTGGACGACGTCTGCCGCGTGCTGGAGGCGGAGTTCGGAGACGCCGAGGAGTTCGAGTTCACCGTGCAGGACGGCGAGCTCTTCCTGCTGCAGGCCCGCACCGCCAAGCGCACGCCGTGGGCGGCGCTGCGCATCGCGGTCGACCAGGTCCGTGAAGGCCTCATATCCACGAGCGAGGCTCGCGAGCGCCTCATGGGTGTTGACCTCCAGGGCATTCGCCGCGCACATGTGTGCGGCGATCAAGCCCGCATGATTTGCCAGGCGCAGCCGGTGAGTATGGGCGTTGCAAGCGGTCCGATCGCTCTCGACGTCGAGGCGGCTAGGCGCATCGCGAAAGAGGGTCGTGCGCCCTTGTTGGTACGCAGCGACACCAGCACCGAGGACCTCTCCGGGATGATCGTCGCCGCGGGCGTGCTGACGGGCAGCGGTGGGCGCACTTCGCACGCCGCCGTCGTTGCACGCGAGCTGGGCAAGCCCTGCGTTGTGGGCGCCAGCGGGATCGACATCGACATGGACCGACACCGCGTGAGGATCGGCGGCCGCGAGTTCGCCGAAAGGGACGAGATCAGCATCGACGGCGAGTCAGGCTGCGTGTTCGCCGGAGCAGTGCAGATTGAGGAGGAACGCCCGACCGCCGAGCTGGCGATCGTCGCGGGCTGGGCTTGAGTAAGGAGCCCGGCGTGGTGGCCTGTGGCTCAAGTCGGTGCAGGGAGCGCGATCAGCGAGGTCAAGCAGGCGCCTCTTGGGGCATGCAGCCCGCGAGGCGGTCGCGGACGGTCCGGGCCGCGAGAGCTACCCAACTGTCTCATCGAAGCCATCCTGAGCCGGTGATCGCCGCGGTGTTTCCCGATCCAGAGCCTACTCGGCTCCCACGCGCTGAGCCTGCTCTCGCCCACGAACGCGGCGATTGTCGCCGGGCGCTCGGTTTTCCCGCAGTTGATCTGAGGACCGTTTCACTCCGGGCTGCACATCAGGCGAGGACCGATATCCGCGCCATTCCGGCTCCGGGGCCATTCACAGCAGTTGGGAGACGCGACCCAGGCGGCCCGCCTGACGGCACGGGCGATTGCTTCTTCGGTCGTGGATGGCACCGGCGGCGAGGACATGGCGCTCCAGGTGCCCGTGATACGGAGCAGGAGCGAAGCACGACGTTTCTCCGCGGGTGTCCTGGGGGGCGAGTGCCCGCTGGGGGAGTGGCCGCTTGTGCAGATTGCTTCCCTTTACGCCGGGTCGTTGGTCGGCGTGGTGATCGTGTAGAGCTGCGTGAGTAGGCGGCGCAGCTGACCGAACTTCCGCGGTCCCAGCTGTTGCTCCCAGTCGTCTTCGACCTCTTGGACGATTTCGTAGATTGCTTTGGTTGCAGCATGGCCTCTGGGGGTCAGGCGGACGCGCTTGGAGCGTGGGTCGTTGCTGTCGGTTTCGCGGGTCAGGTATCCGAGCTCCTCTAGTTGCCCGAGGAGGTAGTTGAGCGCCTGCTTGGTCATGCGCGTCTGGGTCGCGAGTTCCGAGGGGCGCTGGTTCTCGGGGCCGGGGTACCGCCAGACGTCCACGTGCGCCGCGACGAGGTCGGTGAAGCCGCGGTTGTGTAGGCCGGCGAGCATTCGCTGGCGCACCGTCTCCCATGGGACTCGCAACAGCGCCCCGATCAGCGGCGGCGGCGGTAAAGGCCCAACATCCGGCTGAGTAAAGCCACTTGACAGACTCATGGGCCAAGTATACACTGGTCAAGTCGCTTGACTCAATGGGCTTTGCCCAAAAGGAGCCAGATGTACAGGACCATCGAAAGGAGCCAACGTGTACAAGACCATGGACAACGACACGATCACGGTCGGTGAACTCGCCGTGCGCTTTCTGGTCGAGGCCGGGGATTCGAACGGGAGCGCGTCGGTGTTCGAGTGCTACGTCCCAGCCGACTCGCGGATGCCGACGCCCCACAGCCACGACGGGTTCGAGGAGACGATCTACGGGCTCAAGGGCATCACGACCTGGACGATCGACAGCGAAACGGTCGACATCGGGCCCGGCGAGGCGGTGTGCGTGCGGCGCGGACAAATCCACGGGTTTGAGAACCACGGCGACGTTGACGCGACGTTCCTGGCGATCGCGACCCCGGCCGTGTTCGGCCCGGCCTATTTCCGCGAGATCGCCGAGGTCCTCGCCGCCACTGCCGGCGGCCCCCCGAATCTGACCGCGATCGGTGAGGTAATGCGCCGCCACGGCCTCACCCCCGCGCAACCCAGGGATTCGACCTCGACCCGGCAAGAGCAATCCAGATGAAGATCGTCGTCTTTGGAGTCACGGGGATGATCGGCACTCGCATAGCTGCTGAGCTCGAGCAGCGCGGCCACGCCGTGACGGCCGCGACCCGTGCGACCGGCGCAGATGTCACTGATCGGGAGTCGGTCGCCGGCGTTGCCGCCGGCGCCGACGCGGTGGTCAGTGCGGTCTCGGCGCGGGGCGTGAGCTACACACTCGCCGACGTCGCACCGGCGCTGGTCGAGGGCTGCGTGAAGCAAGTGTGCGCAGGCTCCTGGTCGTCGGCGGAGCCGGCAGCCTGGAGGTCGCGCCCGGCAAGCGGCCTTCATCCATCCCGGCGGCGCACCGGTCGCTACCGGGTCGACGGCGATCAGCTTCTCGTCGACGACAACGGCAACAGCGAGGTCAGCGCCGAGGACTACGCGATCGCCGATCTGCTCAAACAGGGCGGCCACGAGCCCGAACGGATCACCGTCGCCTGGTAACCCACCAACTGAAGGAGGACCGAAATGGCAGTGGTACTGATCGCATGGGCGCCGTCCCGCGAAGCCTACGAGGCAGTCGACAACGAGGTTGGCAGGACAGCACCGCCCGGCTGCTTCGTGCACACCGCGTCGGAGGTGAACGGGAGGGTCCGCGTCGTGGACGTCTGGGAGTCCCAGCGGCACATCGACGAGTTCTTTCAGAGCAAGCTCGGCCCGGCGTTCGAGAAGCTCGGCGTCGAGATGGATCGGCCGGAGCTGACCGAGACGTTCTGGATCGAGCGCGGCTGAAACGCGACGCTTATCAAGCACCATCGGACACTCCACCGCGCTGCCGCTCGGATCGAGCGCAGCGGCCTCGCTTGACCGTCCCCTTTCCTGCGGAGCAGGGTCGCGCGCCGCGTTGGCAAGACCAGCTTTCCTCACGGTAGCTCGCGCTCTCCCGACCGAATGCCTTGAATGCGCGCGGAAAGGAGTGGCCGACCACGGCCCGACCTACGCTGCCGCGGCTCGTCCGAAGTAGCGATGAGATCGGCTACGACGACGGCTACTGCTCGCGCAGGGGAAACGGGTGCTGCGTCCTGCTTGCGGTGCAACGCAGTGGCTCAATGCGGGATCGGCGCTCTCGGGCGTCAGGCAAGTTAGCGACGTTGCGCTATGCCGTCGAGGTCTCCTGGCCCAGGGATTGCTTTGACGTCTCGGGGCCCGATCGGCTCGCCGCAGGCGGAGCAGGCCATTTGGGGCTCGGAGACCTGACCGCAACTGTCGTGGATCAGCTGCAGCGGCTGGCCATCTGGTGCGGCGTATTTGTCGCCCCACTGGCGCATGGTGGTGACCACGGGCCACAGATCCTTGCCCTTGTCGGTTAGCCGGTAGTCGAACCGCGGCGGGTGCTCGCTGTAGGGAACCTTGGTGAGCACGCCGGCCTCAACGAGGCGAGCCAAGCGCTGGCCCAGCACGTTGCGGGAGATCCCTAGTCGCTCCTGGAACTCGTCGAAGCGGCTCACGCCGAAGAAGGCGTCGCGGACGATCAGCAGCGTCCACCACTCGCCCACGACCTCGAGGCACTGCGCGAGCGAGCAGTGCATGTCGGAAAAGCTCTTGCGCTCCATGGCTTCAGGATAGTGGGTTGCGTCATAGAAC
The DNA here is from genome assembly GCA_963706765.1 of uncultured Solirubrobacterales bacterium. Taxonomy (GTDB): domain Bacteria; phylum Actinomycetota; class Thermoleophilia; order Solirubrobacterales; family Solirubrobacteraceae; genus Palsa-744. The sequence continues at coordinate 3,011,794 of OY970168.1, forward strand.
TCAACATGCTAGGGTGAGTCGCGTCAAAGAACTCACTTTCGGGAGAGCCCATGTCCTCCATCGCTTCTCGTCGGAACAAAGGTTTTCGTGTCGGGGCCGCCGAGCGGCCCGTGAGTCAGCGGAAACGCGCCGGGCTAGCACGCGGTGACGCCTCGTCCGGGCTCGTGTTGCTGATCGTCTGCGCAGGAGTCGTGCTCGCAAGCCTCGACCTGTTCATCGTCAACGTCGCGCTTCCCCAGATCGGGTACGACTTCCATCTACGCGCGGGGGACCTCGGGGACCTCTCGTGGGTGCTGAACGCCTACGCGATCGTCTATGCCGCCTTCCTCGTACTGTTCGGGCGGCTGGCAGAGCGCTACCGCCGCGAGCGCGCGTTCCTGGTGGGGGTGGCCACCTTCGTCGCCGCATCCGCAGCCTGCGGAGCTGCAACCAGCCTGCCCATGCTGGTGGTCTTCCGCATCATCCAGGCGGCCGGAGCCGCGCTGCTGACCCCGACGTCGCTGGGTCTGATCCTCGCGACCTTCGCGCCCGAGCGCCGTCAGGGGGCCGTGCGGACCTGGACCGCCGTCGGTGGTCTGGCCGCAGCCGCGGGTCCCGTCGTCGGGGGCCTGTTGGTAGCGGCGAGCTGGCGCTGGGTATTCCTGGTCAACGTGCCGGTCGGGTTGCTCGCGCTCGCGGTCGGCTGGCGCCGTCTGCCGTACGTCGCTGGGCAACCCGTACCCCCGCCGGGCGCCCTCGGCGCCCTCCTGATCACGGGCGGCGTCGGCTCGCTCGTGCTCGGCCTGGTCGAGGGCGGAAGCTGGGGCTGGAGCGACACCAGGACCATCGCGACGCTCGCCGCCGGCGCGGTCGCGCTGGCGCTGTTCGCGCTCGACACCGCACGCAGCCGCAACCCGCTGATCGACCGTGAGCTGTTTCACCTGAAAGCCGTGGTCGGCTCCTCCGCGGTGGCGGTGTTCTTCATGGCCGCCTTCGGAGGCATGCTGCTCTCACGCGTGCTCTGGGCGCAAGAGGTCTGGCACTTCTCGCCGCTCAGCACCGGGCTGGCCATCGCTCCCGGGCCGATCATGGTCCCGCTGGTCGCCTTGCTGCTCGCGGGTCGCCTCATCGCCCGCTACGGCCCGGGCCCCGTGATCGCCGCGGGCTGCGCCATCTTCGCCGCCGGCGTGGCGTGGTGGGCGCTGGCGATCGGGCTCGCGCCGGACTACGCCGGGGAGATGCTCGGCGGGATGCTGCTGACCGGCGTCGGCGTCGGGCTCACGCTGCCGACGTTCACGGCCACGGGCGCCGCAGCGCTGCCCGCTCACTCGTTCGCCACCGGGTCGGGCGTGATCAACATGATGCGCCAGATCGGCCTGGCGATCGGGATCGCCGTCCTGATCGCGGTACTGGGGACCCCTCACACGCCGCAAGCGACCCTCGACACCTACCAGCGCGCGTCCTACATCATCGCCGGCCTGGCGCTGATCGCAGGATTGATCGGGGTCGTGCTGCTCGCACGGCCCCGTACGAGCGAAGTGGTGCCGGCTGCCGCGCCCGCCCCGGTCGAGGTGACCTCATGAGCAGCGCCATGCAACAGAGCGAGTTAACGACCGGCGGCTGGGGCGTCCCGCGCACGCGCGGGCTCACCTGGTATGACCCGGCGATCCCGGCGACGGCGGCCGCGAGGCTGCCTGGCCGCGAGTTTCTCCAGGCGATCGTCGACCAACGGCTGCCACCGCCGCCGATGGCCAGCTTGCTCGGCGCCGAGCTGGTGCGCGTCGGCGACGGCGAGGCGGTGTTCCGGATCACGCCCGACGAGTCGACCTACAACCCGAACGGCATGGTGCACGGCGGGCTGCTGTGCACGATGCTCGACTCGGCCGCCGGCTGCGCCGTGCAGACGCTGCTGCCCGCCGGCGCCGGCTACGGAACTATCGAGATCAAGGTCAGCTTCCTGCGGCCGCTGCATGCCGACGGCGGCCCGATCGAGGTGCACGGGCAGGTCCTGCGGGCCGGCAGCCGCATCGCCTTCGCCGAGGCCCACGCCCGTAACGCAGCCGCCGAGCTGGTCGGCCACGCCACCACGTCGATCGCGCTGACGCGAGCCAAGAGCTGATTCGACAGCTGGAGAAGAACACCCCCATGAACCGATCAAGGAAAGGAACTCAAACTCATGTACTTGCAAGATTCAGTCGCCGTAGTCACGGGCTCCAACCGCGGGCTCGGCCGTGAGTTCGCCGCGCAGCTGCTCGAGCGCGGCGCCAAGAAGGTGTACGCCACTGCGCGCCAGCCCGAGAGCGTTCAGATTCCGGGCGTCACTTCGCTTCGCCTCGACATCACCGACCCGCACTCCGTCGCCGGGGCGGCCGCGATCGCCGGCGACGCCACGCTGCTCATCAACAACGCCGGCATATCGACCGGCACAGGGCTGATGGACGGCGACCTGGCCCAGATCGACCTGGAGATGCAGACGAACTTCTACGGCCCGCTCAGCGTCACGCGCGCCTTCGCTCCGATCCTGGAGTCCAACGGCGGCGGGGCGATCCTCAACGTCCTATCGGTGCTGTCGTGGCTGCACCTCCCGACCGCCGGTGCCTACGGCGCCGCGAAGGCCGCCGCGTGGGCCATGACGGACGCCACCCGCCAGGAGCTCGCGCCCCGCGGCATCCACGTCGCGGCGCTGCATGTTGCCTACATGGACACGGACATGGCAGCCCACATCGCCGCCCCCAAGGCCGACCCGGCTGACGTGGCAGCGCTGGCGCTGGACGGCATCGAGACCGACCTCACCGAGATCCTCGCCGACGATGTGACCCGCAGCGTCAAGCAGGGACTCTCGGCCCCTGCGGCCCGGCCGTCCGCCCTCGTCGCCTGAACGGGGAGCGACAGCTCGTGAGCATAGGCACACCAACTGGCCAACCCCGGATCCGCGGCCCCACAGGCATCTTGGAGCCGGCACAGACCGTCTCGGAAAGCGGGGAGGCGAGGGCAGCGGGCCGCGTTAGTGGACGCGGCCCGCTGGGCCCGCTGCGTGTCTATCCACGGATGAGACCAGCCGTGGCTGAGTAGATTCCGGCAGCTCGCGTCATCCGTCCCGGAAAGGAAACAGCGTATGGCCTCACTGGCCCTAAAGATGTCCGTCTCGCTCGACGGCTACGTCCGATCGGCCGACGGGAGCAGCGACTGGATCGCGGCGGGTCGCTCCGATGATTCCACCAGTTGGGTTCTTGAGACCGTCAGCAACGCGAGCGCGCACCTCGTCGGTGCCACCACCTATACGGAGTGGGCCGCCTTCTGGCCCGGCGCCTCCGGGCCGTTCGCCAAGCCGATGAACGAGATCCCCAAGGTCGTGTTCTCGAACTCGCTCGCGTCCGCCGAATGGGGCGAGACGACGATCGCCACCGGAGACCTGGCCGAAGCCATCACTCGCCTCAAGCACGAGCGCTCCGACGGATACCTGCTCGTCCAGGGCGGCGTACGGTTCGCCCGATCGCTCGTCGAGACCGGCTTGATCGACGAGTACCGCCTTGTCATCCACCCGGTCATCCTGGGTGCGGGCGAGCGGATCTTCCTCGCACCGCTCGCCATCGAGCCGATGAGCACCACCCTGTTCAGCGGCGGAGCCGTCGCGCATGTCTTCGCAGCGCACCCTGATCGAGCCTGATCGGCAACCGGGGAGCGCCGCCCCGAACTGCACCAGGCCTTCATGCTCCTGGCCTGCGCGTTCATCTGCCAGCGCTTTCTCAGAGCTTTGTGAAACGAGCTCTAGGAAGGTGGGAAGCCGCAAGCGCCAAAGCGCGTCACTACGACGTCGACACCACGACCTGAGCCGCTCCAGGCGTAAAGAGGCATGACCGGCCAATCGCGCTGGGACAGCGTGTGATCGGTCACGAGAGACCTGCTCTGCGGATGCCCCGAGCATCTCGGGCGTGACGCCGACCTGCCTGCCTTGCGCGGTGGCTGTCGGGAAAAGGCTGCCGTCCGAGCAAGCGCAGAGGCACCAGGCCGGGATGGGACGGTGGCTTTACGCGTTCATGCGCCGCGTCGTTGCGACCGAGATCGGCGGCGCGCTATATCGAAAGCGCCAGGGGATGATCGAGCCTGTGTTCGGACAGGTGAAGTTCAACCGCAAGATCGATCGGTTCCAACGAAGAGGCCGATCCGCCGCGCGCTCAGAATGGCGATTAGCCGCGGCGACGCACAGCCTCCTGAAGCTCCACAACCACCAGATAGCCGCCGCCAGGGCTTGAAAGAGGCCTCTGCGCGGCTCTCCCGCCCTCGACGGCGGCCAAATCGACCTCACCGACGCCTACACGCCCCCACCCGCGCGTTTTCCCGACAGCCACCGCGGAAAGCAGGGGACCGCCTTCGTGAAAGCGGTGCGCGACCACGGCTTACACGATGTGGAGGGTTTGAGTGCGGCACCTCTGTTACGTCGCCAATGCGCTCGAGTGGACTCGAACCACCACGGACCATACGGTCCACAAGGCCCTCAACCTTGCGCGTCTACCAATTCCGCCACGAGCGCAGAGTGGGCGAGTATAGCCGTGGCCCGCAGGCGCCGAAAAGGCCCGCGCCGGGGGCCCGCGCCGGGCGTCCGACGAGCCCCGTCGGCCGTGCCTGCCGGGGATGACGAGCGCCATCTCGTTGACGGCGCTGCCCAGGGAGCCGGCAGTTCGCGATCCCCGATCTGCATCGGCGGTTGCTGGACTGCGTGGCGCACTTGCATCGGTCCGGAGGGCTCGCTAGGCTGCGAACACATGTTCGTTGTAGCGTCCCCGACATCCAAGCAGGGAGCGGAGCAGACATGGATCTGACCAAACGCCAGCAGGAGATATTCGACTTCATCCGTAAGCACTCGGCCAAGTACGGCTACCCCCCGACGGTGCGCGACATTGGCAAGGCGGTCGGATTGGCCTCGTCCTCGACGGTGCATGCGCATCTGGCGAACCTCGAGAAGGTCGGGCTGCTGAGGCGCGATCCATCCAAGCCCCGCGCGATCGAGCTGCTGGATCGGGCGATGGGAAGCGCGGTCGACAGCGTGCGCGGGATCGTGCGCCCCGACAGCCTGCCGCTGCTGGGGTCGGTGGCCGCCGGCGCGCCGGTGCTCGCCGAGGAGAACATCGAGGACTACGTGTCGGTGCCGGAGCTCGCCGGGGGAGGCGACGGTCAGTACCTGCTTAGGGTTCGCGGCGACTCGATGAAGGACGCGGGGATCCTCGAGGGTGACTACGTGGTCGTGCGCTCGCAGGACACTGCGCGCGACGGCGACATAGTGGTCGCGCTGCTGGGCGAGGAGGCGACCGTCAAGCGCTTCTTCCGGGAATCGGACCACATCCGGCTGCAGCCCGAGAACGATGCGATCGAGCCGATTCGCAGCAAGGACGTGAAGGTGCTCGGCCGCGTGGTCGGGCTGCTGCGGGGCTTCTGAGCCGAGGAGCAGGCACGGGCCGGCCGGGGATGCAGCGCCACGCCTTGCCGAACCGAGCGCGCAGCGCTACGGTTCAGATGCAGGCCAGGCAGCCGCGGGCTCCTTCGGGCGCTCGAGGAAAGTCCGGACACCGAAGGGTCGGGTGGTCGAGGTATCGACCCGGGGAAACCCGAGGGAAAGTGCCACAGAAACATACCGCCGACGTCCGCCGTCCCACGTGAACGGCGGACGGGCAAGGGTGAAATGGTGCGGTAAGAGCGCACCAGCGTCGCGGTGACGCGGCGGCTGGGTAAACCCCACCCGGTGCAAGGTCAAGACGGACCGTTTGCAGGCGACCCGCTGAGGTCCAGGTAGACCGCATAGATGGATGGCTGCTCAACGACAGAATCCGGCTTACAGGCCTGCTAAGGAAAAGCCCCGCCCCGGCGGGGCTTTTCTATGCGCCGATTCGCTCCTCGGCGAAGCGCCTCCTCGCGTGCGATCGCCACTGCGCCTTTATCTCGGCGACGGTCTGCTCGTAGGTCTCGGCCTCAGCGACGGCGCGGCTCGTCGCTGCGGCGAACAGCGCGATCCAGCCGTCGAGTCGCCTCGTGAACGAGCGAGCGAGCGCCCGGGCTCAACCGCTGGCGACCTCTGACAGGTCCACGGAGCTTGCGATGGTGTGGAATCTCACGTCCGGAGCGGCGACGATCACGGTAGGGATAGCGCGCATGAACTCGGCGATGTGCGGTGTTGCGAAGTGTCGCTGCAGGGCCTCCTCGCTCTCCCATTCCTCGACGAACACGAACTCGTTCTCGAGCTCGGTGTCCTGGTAGATGCGATAGCTCGAGCAGCCCTTCTCGGCGCGCGAGGCGCGGGCTACGGTCTGCGCGATGCGGATCAGGTCCGCGCGTTTCTCGGGATCGGTCTTGACCCGTCCAACGGTGACGATCATGGTTCCTCCTGGCCGCAGGGGCGCGAACGCTATCGGACGCATGCCCAGGGCCGGAGCCGGGCCCCGCGGCCGCTGCGACTCGCCGGCGTTCGGCGCCTCGGGCGGCCGTCTGCCTCGCCTGAGCGCTCGGCGCCAAGGCGGATCCTGCAAGGCCCGAGGTTGCTTTCGAGCGCCAACGGGTAGCTCACCTAGACGAGAATGAGTCCACGAGATGCCGCAGCCAGGCAGCATGTTCGGTGGGAGGCGCCGGCGCGGGCCGGGAGCATCCGAGAGCTGCGCAAGCGCGTGGCCCGGTTCGCTCGCGAGGCGGGCATGCCCGATGCGCGCGTGATGGACCTCCAGGTGGCCGTCTCCGAGGCGCTCACGAACGCAGTGGTTCACGCCTACCCGAGTCCGGATTCGCAGGGCGACATGTATGTCGAGGCCGAGAGGTGCGGATCGGAGCTGTTGGTCAATGTGCGCGACCACGGCGTCGGCATGCATCCGCGCTCGGACTCGCCGGGATTGGGATGGGGGTTGCGGATGATCGATGCCCTTGCACACGGCTGTGAGGTGCATCTGTGCCGAGACGGCGGCACGGAGGTGCGGATGTGCTTCGAGCTCGATCCCGCGCGGTGCGCGGGCGCGGCCAGGAGGACTGGCCGCCATCGATCGTCGCTGCTGACGAGCGTCGCAGCGAGATGCCTACACGTCGCCTCGATGAGGTAAGTACCGGGGGCGCCTTGCCCGAAGACTCAGCGACCCTCGAGCGGACTCTGCGCCTGTGACCGTGAGGCATGTCACGGCCTAGCGCTCGGGCAAGAGCGATCTGACGGATACTGTCGACCAGCGAGGTCGATACCGTGCCGGCCGGAGCCGCGCAGATTGCGGCGATTGGGGTTTTTCCGGTCGTTCAAAGCGAGCACAAAAAAATCAGGAAGGAGCAGCGATGCCAGCCACACGCAAAGCGAGCACCCGTCGGGCGGGGGCGGGGAGGGCGAGCGCCAAGAAAACCGCGCCTCGCAGCATCAGCAGATCAGAGCGGACGCGATACGAGCGCAGCGGTCGGGCGATCGACAAGGTGACTGCATCGCTCGAGACCGCGCAGAAGGAACTCGCCTCGCTGCGTGGGGGTCTCGGCAGCGGAGCGACCGACGTGTGGCGCGACCTCGGGAAACTGCTCAAACATGCGAGCAGAGATGCGGGGAAGCTGAGCAAGACGGTGCGCAAGGATCTCGAGCGGCTGCAGAAGGATCTGACATCGGCGGCGAGCGCCTCGGCGAAACCCGGCAGGGGACGCATAAGGACGGCGGCGAAACGGACCGCGAAGAAACCCGCCGCCAAACCAGGTGCCAAAGCGGCTTCCAAATCCGGCGCGAAACGAGCCCCGAAAGCCAAAGCGAAAGCTCGCGGGGACGCACCGAAAACCAGCGCCTGAGTTCCTCTGCTCGCGGCCATGCCCCCGTCAGCCGACTCGGCGGGGGAGCAGCCTGCTGGGGCCTGAGAGGCTAGGCGGCGACCGGGCTGGGCCGGCCCTTGAGCTCGTCGAGCGCCGCGAGCATTGCGTCGAGCTGGCAGTTGATCTTCGCCGGCCAGGGCTTCTCCGGATGCTCGTCGAGGGTCTTCAGGCCGTTGCCCGTGATGACCGCGACGACCGTGTCGTCGGGCGCGAACTTGCCTTGGGCGGCGAGTTTCTGCAGCACCGCGATCGTCGTGCCGCCAGCCGGCTCGGTCAGCAGGCCCTCGGTCGCGGCCAGCAGATCGATGCCCGCGAATATCTCGGGGTCGCTCGCAAAGCCTCCGGTGCCGCCGCGTTTGCGTACGGCGTCGATCACCAGGTAGCCGTCGCCGGGTGCCCCGATCGCCAGTGAATGGGCGGCGGTCTCCGGAGTGACCGGGTGGATCTCCGCCTCCTCGGCGAGGATCGCGCTGGCGATCGGGTTGCAGCCGCTCGGCTGCGCGATGTGGATGCGGGTCTGGTCGGTGTCGGCCAGCTCGAGAATCTGCAGCTCGCGCAGCCCCTTGTGCATGCGCGAGGAGAGGGTGCCGCCGGCGGCGGCGGTGACGATGTGCTCGGGCGCGTTCCAGTCGAGCTCCTCGACGATCTCGAACGCGGCGGTCTTCGCGCCCTCGGCGTAGAACGGCCGCAGGGTGATGTTCGCGAACTCGAGCCCGGTGGCTTCCGCGATTTCGCGGCAGCGACGGTTGACTTCGTCGTAGTTGCCCTCGACCTGGCAGACCTCGGCGCCGAGCGCGCGGCAGGCGCGCGCCTTGGTGGCCTCGAGCCCGTTGGGGTAGAAGACGTAGGCGGCCACTCCGGCCTTGGCTGCGTAGGAGGCGACGGCGGTGCCGACGTTCCCGGTCGAGACGCAGCCAACCTCGTTGCCACCCAGCTCGAGCAGCCGTGCGATCGACATTCCCACGACCCGGTCCTTGTAGGAGAGGCTCGGACGCGAGGTGGAGTCATCCTTGAGATAGAGGTTGCTGAGGCCGAGCTCGGCACCGAGGCGGTCCGCCGGGATCAGCGGCGTGCAGCCGGCGAAACGCCCGACGCGCGCCTGCGCGGCGCGGTCAACGATCGGCAGCAGCTCCTCGAAGCGCCAGATGTTGCGTGGGCGCTCGGAGCGCGGCACCTCCTGGAAGCGGCGAGCTGCGAGCTCGTAGTCATAGACGATGTCAAGCCCCTTGCCGCAGTCGGGGCACGCGAACACCGCCTCGGCGAGCGCGTAGCTGTGTCCGCAGCGCTCGCAGGCCAGGCCGGTGGCACAGGAGCGGGTGCGGCCGGTCTCGCCGTTGCTGGCGCTTGCAGAAGAGGGCGGGCTCATGCGGGAACTCCTGACGATACGCGCGGCCACGGTGGCTGTGTTGCGCAGTCGTTGCCCAGCGCCTCCCACAGCTCCTCCGCGAGGTGCGGGGCGAGCGGGGCGAGCATCGCGACGAGTACCCCGAGCGCGCGCAGCAGCGCCTCGCGGTCGGCAGCGCTCAGCGCGTCTGACTTTGCGAGCACCCGCTTCTCATAGTCCTTGATGCGATCGAACAAGCGCATCACGTTACGCACCGCTGTGTGCACCTCCAAGCCCACCATCTCCTCCGTTGTCTTCTGGACGGCAGTGTCGCACCATTTCTCGAGCCGCGTCCGCAGATGCTCGGTATTGTCGCGCCTCTGCTCGACGTTCGTTTGAGCGTCCGCGGCGCCGTCACCGCCGGTCTCGCCGCGGCGAACGTCGGGCTTCGAGCCGGCCGAGGCGTCGGCGACGGCGCCGTTCTCCGCGCCCGCGGGACTCCCCGCCGCCGCGAGCTGCCCGGCGGCGGCGGAGGCGATCTGCGCGTTTGTGTAGTCCCACACCTGGTTGAGGAAGCGGTGGCAGCGCAGCACCGAGGAATCGCTCCAGTTCAGCGATCGCTGGGGCCGGGCCGCGTATAGGCTGGCGAGACGCACCGTGTCCGCGCCGTAGCGATCGACGAGCTCGTCGGGCTCGACGACGTTGCCGAGGTGCTTGGACATCTTGCGCCCGTCGCGGATCACCATCTCGTGGAACAGGCAGCCGGCGAACGGCTCGCCGTCGGCGAGGAAGCGAAGCTGCCCGATGTCTCGCAGCGCCTTCGTGACGATCCGCTGGTCGAATACGAAGTTGCCGCTGTCAGAGCCCGCGACCACTCGCTCGCAGGGCAGCCAGGCGCGGAGGTCCTCGAGCGCGAAGATGTCCTCCAGGGCCAGCTCGCGCGCCCACCCGGGGACGCACACCGGGACCCACAGCCAGAGCGCGTCGAAGTGGCAGTCGAGCGTGTCCGTCTCGCGTTTCGCCGGCCCGCCGCAGCGCGGACAGGTGGTGTTGACGAAGTCCTCGCGCTCGGCCAGGGGGTTGCCCTCACCGGTCGGCTTCAGATCCAGGGGCAGCAGCACTGGCAGCTGCTCGGCGAGCACCGGCACGGTGCCGCAGTCCTCGCAGTAGACGATCGGGATCGGCGTCCCCCAGGAGCGCTGGCGAGAGATCGAGAAGTCATTGGCTCTGTAACGCAGCGCCGGTCGGGCTCCGGCCGGCAGGGGGACGCTGCCCGCGCCCGCGCCCGCGCCGTCGTCCGCACCCGAGCCCGGGTCCGCGCGCAAGTCCCCGGAGGGCTGTGATCGCTCGGCGCCGTCGGCGTCGTCCTCGCCAGCCGGGTCCTCCCAGGTGAGCGACAGTCGCTGCGCGATCATCGCGTCGGTGCGATCTCGCGCGGGGACGCCGAGAACGGCTGTCGCGCCGAAGCGCCCGTCCACGACGGGTGAGATAAGCAGCGGCAGCTCCTCGGGGACGCCCGGGGCGATCAGCGTGCGTCCGCTGTCCAGCAGCGGGATCGCCTCGGCGTCGCGGTCGCTGCGCTCGATTCCTCCCGAGCGCAGCTCCTCCAGGCGCGCCCGCACCGATTGCTCCTGGGCCCAGGGCTCGATCTCGGGGTGCTTGGGGGAGATCAACACGAAGCGTGCATCGGCGAGCGCATCGGCGTGGGGGCTGAAGACGGTCAGCGTCGCGTCGTCCTGGGGGGAGGCGAGGTCGAGCTCGAGGCCGTCGACGCGACCGAGCACGAAGCGCTGGCTGGCGAGCGCCACCTCGTCCCATGCGCCGCTGTCGGCGAGCTCCGCCAGGCGCGAGTCGTTCTCCGGCAGGTAGGCGCTGATGCGCAGGTACCACTGCGGACGCTGGATCAGCCGCACGGGGTTGTGGCAGCGCCAGCAGGTGCCGTTCTCGACCTGGATCGTGGCGAGCGTCGTCTGGCAGCTGTCGCACCAGTCGACCGCGCCCGTGCCGCGATAGATCAGCCCGGCGTCGAGCAGGGTCAGGAACAGCCACTGCGACCAGCGATACATCACTGGATCGGAGCTGAGGAAGGTGCGCTGCCAGTCGAAGGAATAGCCGAGGCGCTCGAGCTGTCCGCGCATGTGTTCCGAGCAGCGCGCAACCCAGTCGCTCGGAGACTCGCCGCTTGCGATCGCGCCGAGCTCGGCGGGGAGGCCGAAGGCGTCGAAGCCGAATGCGAACAGCACGTCCTCGCCGCAGGCCCGCCAGAAGCGCGCATAGGTGTCGCCGATCGAGTAGGAGCGGACGTGGCCGATGTGAATGTTGCCCGAGGTGAATGGCGCCGAGGGCTTGACGTAGCGGCGAGCGCGGCTGCCGTCGATCGGCGGGGTGGTGAAGGCACCGCGCTCGCGCCAGCGCTGCTGGCGGCGCGCCTCGAGCGCCTGTGGGTCATACCTGCTGGGAGCACTGCTGCTCATGCGTTCGAGCATATCCGAGGGCATCGAGCGCGGCCGCGGCATTGCTATGCTCAGAGCCACTTGGCTGGAGCGCACGACAGCTTCAGATGGCCACCAGCCGGCCTCACTTCGGCCCCGCCTCGCGCGGGGTCTTTTCGTCCGCGGCGAGTGTAAGGATTCATCGATGGAGGTAGAGATCGGGCGGGGTAAGAAAGCCCGCCAGGCATATGGCTTCGACGACATCGCGATCGTGCCCTCGCGGCGCACGCGCGATCCCGATGACATCGACATCAGCTGGAAGCTCGGCCCCTACCAGTTCGAGCTGCCGATGCTCGCGTCGGCCATGGACGGCGTGGTCTCGCCTGAGACCGCCGGGATCGTCGGCCACCTCGGAGGGTTGGCGGTGATCAACCTCGAGGGGATCTTCACCCGCTATGAGGACGCTGACGCCCAGCTCGAGCGGATCGCGGAGCTGCCCAAGGAGGTGGCGACGCGTGAGATGCAGGACATCTATCGCGAGCCGGTCAAGCCCGAGCTGATCGCTCAGCGGATCAAGGAGATCAAGGAGCAGAAGGTGGTGGTCGCAGGCTCGCTGACGCCCCAGCGCGTGCGCGACCACTACGAGCTCGCGCTGGAGGCGGGTCTCGATGTGCTCGTGATCCAGGGGACGGTGGTCTCTGGAGAACACGTCTCGACGGTGTCCGAGCCGCTGAACCTGAAGGAGTTCATCCCCAGCCTCGACGTGCCGGTCGTGGTCGGCGGCTGTGCCTCCTACCACACGGGCCTGCACCTGATGCGCACCGGCGCGGCCGGAGTGCTCGTCGGGGTGGGCCCGGGCGCCGCCTGCACCACCCGCGGGGTGCTCGGAATCGGCGTGCCGCAGGCCACCGCGATCGCGGATGTCGCGCACGCGCGCTCCACCCACATGCTCGAGACCGGGGAGTACTGCCAGGTGATCGCCGACGGCGGCATGCGCAACGGCGGCGATGTCGCGAAGGCGATCGCGCTCGGAGCAGACGCAGTGATGATCGGCTCGCCTCTCGCGCGCGCCTACGAGGCGCCCGGCAGGGGCTTTCACTGGGGCATGGCGACGTTTCACCCGACGCTGCCGCGCGGGGCCCGCGTCGCGACGACCCAGAACGGGACGATGGAGGAGATCCTCGTGGGCCCGGCACGCGAGAACGACGGTACGTTCAACCTGTTCGGCGGCCTGCGCACCTCGATGGCGACGTGCGGGCACAAGGATCTGGCCGAGTTCAACCGCGCCGAGGTCGTGATTGCGCCCGCGCTGCAGACCGAGGGCAAGGCGCTGCAGCGCGATCAGGAGGTCGGCATGGGCGCCGTCAACGGCAAGGCTGGGGCGCTCGTCAACGACTGACGAGCTCCGCGCCCCGTGGCGTGCGCTGGGCCGTTTTGAGGGGAGACCCGCAGGCGCGCAGCCCGATTGGCGCTGCCGGCGCCGGTCACCGCAGCTGCTGGTACCGCGAAGGCGAGGGACTTCGCCTATGATGGGGCGCTGCGCCGCGCGCTGAGTGCGGCCTTTTTCACGCAATGAGCACTGCTGCGAGCAAGACCTACACGGCCAAGCCAACCGATCGCGATCGCGAGTGGGTGCTGGTGGACGCCAATGGCAAGACGTTGGGCCGTCTCGCGACGCAGATCGCTGATGTGCTGAGGGGCAAGCGCAAGCCCGAGTACACGCCGCACGTCGACACCGGAGACTTCGTCGTGGTGATCAACGCCGAGAAGGTGGCTGTGACCGGCAACAAGCGCGCGGACAAGCGGTACTACAGGCATTCCGGCTATCCCGGCGGACTGCGCTCGCGCAGCTTCGAGGACATGATGGCGCGCCGTCCCGAGGAGGTGCTGAGGCTGGCTGTCAAGGGGATGATGCCCCGCAACAGGCTGGCTCGCAAGCAGCTGACGAAGCTGAAGATCTACGCCGGAGGAGACCACCCGCATGTCGCGCAGAAGCCCCGAGTGCTGGAGATCGAAACCTAGACATGGCTGACGAGAGCACACCGCAGAACCCAGACGCCGAGACCCCGGGCGCGGCCGAGAGCACCGGCGCGGCTGCGCCGGAGAGCTCCGAGCAGTCCCCCGGCGCCGACTCGGGCGCCGAGCAGACGGGCGGCGAGCAGGCCCCCGCGCAGCAGGGCGAACACGCGGTTCCCGGCGAGGAGGCCCAGGAGATCGCGGCGGTCGCCGAGGATGCGCCGCTGGAGGCGATCCAGGAGGCGCAACAGCGCGGCGGGGCCGGGAACTCTCCTGAGGCTGGAGCGTTTGAGCCGATCCCGGGCAGTGCGGTCCCGAGCGCCGACGCGCAGGAGATCGCGGGCGTCGCTGAGGATGCCCCGCTCGAGGCGGTGCAGGAGGCTCGGGAGGCCCAGGTCGAGGAGGAGCTCGAGGAGGTCGAGAAGCAGGCGCCGCGCGAGAAGCCGGCGGTGCCGGGGGCTCATCTGGAGGTCGACATCGTGCCCGAGGGCGCCGATCCGCTGGGCCGCTCCGGGGATTCGGACCCCTACGAGATCGTCGCTGCGGTCTACGAGGACTCCGACGGAGTCGCACAGTCTGGCGAGGGCGATGGGGAGGCCGGCGAGGAGACCCTCAGCCAGCCGATCTCGACGGCCGCGATCGACCTGGCTTCCGGCGCACGCTACAGGGCGACGGGCAAGCGCAAGACGGCGATAGCACGGGTGACGCTGCGACCCGGGAGCGGGACCTACCTCGTCAACGGGCGCGCGCTCGAGGAGCACTTCCCGCGGGTGACGCTGCAGCGCAACATCCGCCAGCCGCTGGAGACGGTCGGCTACCAGGAGCGGATGGACGTCGTCGCGCGGCTGCACGGCGGCGGCATCTCAGCGCAGGCGGGGGCGTTGCGCCATGGCGTCTCGCGAGCGCTGCTCGAGGCAGACCCGAATCTTCGCGGTGAGCTCAAGCGGCGCGGCTTTCTGACTCGTGACTCCCGCGCGAAGGAGCGCAAGAAGGCGGGTCTGAAGAAGGCGCGCAAGCGCCCGCAGTTCTCCAAGCGCTAGAACCGGGGCGCGTGGCGCCCAACCCTCGGGGGTCCGGATGCATTCAACGCTTCACAAATGACCCGTCGTCTGTTCGGTACCGACGGCGTTCGTGGCGTGGCGGGAGAGCTGCTCAGCGCAGAGCTGGCGCTCGCGCTCGGCCGCGCTGCGACCCGGCAGCTGAGTGCCGAGCATCCGCGGATGCTGATCGTGCGCGACACGCGCGAGTCGGGACCGATGCTCGAGTCGGCGCTCGCCGCGGGCGCCGCGGCGGCCGGTGCCGAAGTGCTGCTCGGGGGTGTGCTGCCCACGCCGGCGGCGCCGCTGCTGATGGGTCGCTACGAGCTAGACATCGCGGCCGTGATCTCCGCATCGCACAATCCCTATCGCGACAACGGCATCAAGTTCTTCGGCTCCGATGGCTACAAGCTCTCGGACGACACCGAGCTCGCGATCGAGCGCGAGCTCGAGCGCGAGCCGGCGCCGGCCGCACGTATCGGTGGCATCCGCGTGCTGCGGGGCGCGAGCGAGGACTACCTGCGTGAGCTCCACGCTCGCTTTGCCTCGCTCGATCTGACAGGGCTCGAGGTGGTGCTCGACTGCGCCAATGGCGCGACATACGAGGTCGCGCCCGAGATCTTCAGGCGCCTGGGCGCGAGCGTCACCGTGCTCGCGGACTTGCCCGATGGGCGCAACATCAATGACGACTGCGGGTCGACCCACGTCCACGGGATCGCCGAGTTCGTGCGGGCGGGTGGCCAGCGGATCGGGTTCGCGTTCGACGGCGACGGCGACCGCGTGCTGGCGGTGGACGGTGCGGGCGAGGTGGTGGACGGCGATGAGCTGGTCGCGCTGGCGGCGCTGCATCTGCGCGCGGCCGGCCGTCTGAGCGGCGACGGGGTGGCGGTCACGGTGATGACCAACTACGGCTTTCACCGGGCGATGGCGGATGCTGGAATAGAGGTTGCGAGCACGAAGGTGGGGGACAGGTACGTGCTCGAGGAGCTGCTCGCACGCGGCTGGACGCTCGGCGGGGAGCAGTCGGGGCATCTGATCGAGCTCGGCTTCAACCGCACCGGCGACGGGATCGCTGGGGCGCTGCTGACCCTCGAGGCGCTGGCGGGCGCCGATCTGCGCGAGCGCGGCGCGATGGCGAAGCTGCCCCAGCGGCTGGTCAACGTCAGCGTTCGCGATCGCGCGGCGCTCGCGCAAGCGGATCTCCTCAACGAAGCAGTGCGCGCCGCGGACCAGGCGCTGGCGGGCCGGGGACGGGTGCTGGTGCGCCCCAGCGGCACGGAGCCGCTAGTGCGGGTGATGGTCGAGGCGCCCACGGACGCCGAGGCCCAGGACGTCTGTGAGCGGCTGGTGGCGCTGGTGGAGCGCGAGCTCGGCTGACCTGGGCCGCGAAGGCACACGATCCGGCGCAGCGCAGTGCAAGAGCGCGCCCAGGTCGAGACGAGGGTCGGCCGTTGGTATCTTCGAGGGGGTGTGCGGCATCATCGGCTACGTGGGTGAGCGGCCCGTTCGCGAGCTGCTGCTCAGCGGGCTGAAGCGGCTGGAGTACAGGGGCTATGACTCGGCGGGAATCTCGGTCATCGCCGATGACCACATCGAGGCGGTGCGCGCGGTCGGAAACCTCGGCGCGCTGCAGCGCAAGCTCGACGCGCTCGCCGAGTCCGCGCACGACGAGCAGGGCGGACGCACGGTCGCGGTCGCCGTTCGGCCGGCGACGATCGGCATCGGTCACACGCGCTGGGCCACCCACGGGCGCGTCAGCGAGGAGAACGCGCACCCGCACTCGGACGCCCACGACCGCGTGCACGTGGTGGTCAATGGGATCGTCGAGAACTACATGTCGCTGAAGGACAGGCTCAGCGCGGGCGGCGACGTGTTCAGCTCGGAGACCGACGCGGAGGTGATCGCGCACCTGATCGCGAGCCACTACGACGGCGACCTGGCCGCTGCGGTGCGGGCCGCGTACGCGGAGCTCGAGGGCCACTACGCGTTCGTCGCGATGAGCCTCGACGAGCCCGACGTGCTGGTCGGCGCCAGGCGCGAGTGTCCGCTGATCATCGGGCGCGGCGATAACGAGCAGTTCGTCGCCTCGGCCGTGCCGGCGTTCCTGTCCGAGACCAGGCAGGTGCAGTTCCTCGACAACGACGAGATCGTCGTGCTGCGCGCCGGCGAGGTGCTGATCACGACGCCCGCGGGTGAGACGATCGAGCGGCCGGTGCAGACGGTCGACTGGGACGAGGACACCGCCGAGAAGGCGGGCTATGAGACCTTCATGTTGAAGGAGATCCACGAACAGGCGGATGCGGTGGCGGAGACGATCGCCGACCGCACAGCAAGTGGCGATGGGGTGGACCTCGACGAGGAGGGCGCGCTCGACGAGTCGATCCTCGCCGGGGTACGGCGAATCGTGATCGTCGCCTGCGGGACCTCCTACCACGCCGGGCTGATCGGCCGCTATGCGATCGAGGAATGGGCGCGGCTGCCCGTCGAGATGGACATCGCCTCGGAGTACCGCTACCGCAATCCAGTGGTCGGCGAGGGCGACCTCGTGATCGGGATCACGCAGTCGGGCGAGACGGCCGACACGTTGGCGGCGATGAGGATGGCGCGCGAGCGCGGCGCGAGCGTGCTGGCGATCACGAATGTGATGGGCTCGCAGGCGACGCGCGATGCCGACGGCGTCCTGTTCACGCGCGCGGGGCTTGAGATCGGGGTCGCGGCGACGAAGACGTTCCTGTGCCAGGTGGCTGTCATGTATCTGCTGGGCCTGCGCCTCGCCCAGCTGCGGGGCACGCTCGACGCCGAGCGCGTGAGCGAGCTCGTGACGGAGATCAAGCGCCTGCCGCACTGCATCGCCGAGCTCTTGGAGACCGTCGGCGAGCCGGTCGCAAGGGTCGCGCGCGAGCGCTGGCAGAGCGAGTTCTTCCTCTACATCGGTCGTCACGTCGGCCTGCCGGTGGCGCTCGAGGGCGCGCTGAAGCTCAAGGAGATCTCCTATATCGCCACCGACGCCTACGCCGCCGGGGAGATGAAGCACGGGCCGATCGCGCTGCTCGACGACTCCACACCGGTGGTCAGCGTCGCGACGGACTCGCCGGTGCTGGAGAAGGTCGCCTCGAACATCCAGGAGGTGCGCGCGCGCGGCGCGCATGTGATCGCGATCGTGACAGCCGGCAACGAGCAGATCGCCAAGCACGCCGACTCGGTGATAGAGGTGCCGGCGCTCGACTGGATGCTGCAGCCGATGCTGGCGGTCATCCCGCTGCAGATGCTCGCCTATGAGATCGCCCGCATGCGCGGCCTGAACGTCGATCAACCGCGCAACCTCGCAAAGACGGTCACGGTCGAGTAACGCCTCGGCTGCGGGATCGCGCGGGATCGCCGCGGAGATCGCGCAGGTTCGTCGCGGGGATTGAGCAGGATGCGCGGCGGGGATCGGGCGGCTTGACCGATTAGCATCGCTCGTCGTGGAGACGCTTGCCGACTGGCTCACGCCGCTCCCCGACGCCGAGCAGATGCGGGCGATCGACCGCTGGGCGATCGAGCAACGGGGCGTGCCCTCGCTCGACCTGATGGAGCGCGCGGGCGCTGGCGTCACGCGGGTGGTCGAGCAGCTCGACCCCGACGGGCAGGTGGTCGTCGTGTGCGGCAAGGGCAACAACGGCGGCGACGGGCTGGTGGTCGCGCGACTGCTGCGCGATGCGGGACGCGCGGTGAGCGTCGTGTGCGCCTGCGACCCGGACGAGCTCGCGGGCGACGCGCGTGCGAACCTCGAGCGGCTGCCGGGCGCCGCGCCCGTGCAGCTCGATCAGGGCGGTGAGGCGCTCGCGCGCGCGGGCGTGGTGGTCGATGCGCTGCTGGGCACGGGCTTCGCCGGCGAGCCCCACGGGGCCGTTGCCGATGCGATCGCGGCGATCAACGAGACGAGCGGGCATGTCGTCGCCGTAGATGTGCCCTCGGGAGTCGACGCCTCCAGCGGGGCCGTCAACGGCGCCGCTGTGGCTGCGAGCGCGACCGCCACGTTCCACACGGCCAAGCCGGGTCTGTGGATCAATCCCGGCAAGCGTCACGCCGGCAGGGTCCACGTGATCGACATCGGCGTCCCCCGCGGCGCGCCGACGCAGGCGCGCATCGGGCTGATCGGCGAGGCGGTGCTGGACGTGCTGCCGCGCCGCAGCGCGGACTCGACGAAGTTCTCTTCGGGCCACGTGCTGGTCGTGGGGGGATCGCAGGGGCTGAGCGGCGCCCCGCGCATGAGCGCGCTCGGCGCGATGCGCGCCGGAGCGGGCTACGTCACCGCGTGCGTGCCCGCGTCGCTTCAACCGATCCTTGCGGCGGGCCCGCCGGAGCTGATGACGCGTGGCCTGCCCGAGGCCGACGGCGCGTTGACGGCGCAGGGGATCGAGGCCGTTCTGCAGGCGAGCGCGCGCGGCGGCGCGCTGGCGCTCGGTCCCGGTCTCGGTCGCGGCGAGCAGGCGGTTGCGTTTGCCCGCGAGCTGGCCGCCCGCGCCGAGGTTCCGCTGGTGCTCGACGCCGATGGTCTGAACGCGCACGCGCCCGGCGCCGCCGGCGTCGCGGGGGGCGGGCAGATCGAGCGGATCGCAAAGCGCCGGCAGGCGAGCGTGCTGACTCCGCATGCCGGTGAGCTCGGGCGACTGCTCGAGCTCGACAGCGACGCGATCGAGCGCGAGCGCCTCGCGCACGTGCGCGAGGCGGCGCAGCAGGCGCAGGCGGTCGTCGTGCTGAAGGGCGATGACACGCTGATCGCCGATCACCTCGGGACGGTCGCGATCAGCCCCGGAGGCAGCCCGGGCCTCGCGACGGCCGGCACCGGCGATGTCCTCAGCGGCGTCGCGGCGGCGCTGCTCGCGCAGGGCCTGGAGGCGCCCGTCGCGGCGGCGGCGGCGGTGTTCCTGCACCTTCGCGCCGGGCGCCTGGCGGCGCTCGAGCTCGGCGCGGCCGAGGCGGTGATCGCCACCGACGTGATCGCGCAGCTGCCAGCTGCACGGCGAAGGGGGGCAGAGGAGGGGCTGGCGCGATGAGCGTCGCACGGGCGCGGGCGAGCGTCGATCAAGAGGCGATCGCCGCGAACTGCCGGCGCCTGCTGGCTGAGCTCGAGGGCGCCGAGCTGTGTGTGGTGGTCAAGGCCGACGGCTACGGCCACGGCGCGGTCGCGTGTGCGCGCGCGGCGCTGGCTGCGGACGCGAGCTGGCTGGCGGTCGCGACCGTGCAGGAGGCCCAAGAGCTGCGCGACGCGGACGTGACAGCGCGGCTGTTGCTGATGGGCCCGCTGAGGGACCGCGAGGAGCTCGAGCGCGCGCTCGAGCTCGAAGCGGAGCTCGTGCTCTGGCGGGAGCCTTCGATCGCGCTCGCCGGACGGACGGCAGCTGTCCTCGGAGCCCCGGCGCGCGTCCACGTCAAGCTCGACACCGGCATGGGTCGCCTGGGCACGCGCGATCGCGATCAGGCGACGCGGGTGGCGGCGGCGGCGCTCGAGACCGCGGGCGTGGAGCTGGCGGGCGTGATGACCCACTTCGCGACCGCCGACCTGCTCGACGATGGCGGCTTCTTCGAGCGTCAGCTGGACGAGTTCGCAAGCTGGACCGAACCCCTCAAGCGGGCCCACCCCGAGATCGTCGTGCACGCGGCGAACAGCGCGGCGGTGCTGCGTGATGCGCGGGCGCAGTTCGACATGGTGCGCTGCGGTGTGGCCGTCTACGGGCTGGATCCGTTTGGCGAGGACCCGAGCGAACACGGGCTGCGCCCGGTGCTCGAGCTGAGCTCCTACGTCGCCGACGTCAAGCCCTGTGCGGCGCACGAGAGCACCGGCTATGGCAGGCGCTTTCGCCCCCAACACGACACCCACCTGGGCGTGCTGCCGATCGGCTATGGCGATGGCTGGCGACGCGGACTCTCGGAAGCCGCCGATGTCCTGATCGGGGGGCGCAGGTATCCGCTGGTGGGCACTGTGAGCATGGACAGCGTCGCGGTTGACCTCGGCGCCCACCCCGGCGCTTGCGAGCTGCAGGACCAGGAGGCGGTCCTGATCGGCCAGCGGGGGACGCAGCGCATCACTGCGGAGGAGCTCGCGCGAGCGCTTCACACGATCAACTACGAGATCACCTGTGGCCTGTCCGCTCGGGTGGAGCGCGTCTACGGCTCGCGGGCGGCGCCGCAGGGCGCGCGTGCGGACCGGTGAGGAGCGCCGCTGCCGTGAGCGAGGGCACACCGGCGGAGGCGCTGGCGGCGCTGCGCCTGGCGCTCGAGGAGCAGTCGGCCTGGTTGGTGGGGGGCGTTCCACGCGACCGCGCCCTGCGTCGCCTCGCTTCGGCCGCGAGCGACGTCGCGTGCCGCGCGAGCACCACCGACGTCGACGTGGTGGTCGCGGGAAGCGCCCGCGACGCGGCCCGGGCGGTTGCCCGCGCGGCTCCCGGGGGAGCCGCCTGCTTCGAGCTCTCGGCGGACTTCTCCGGCTGGCGGGTCGTGGCGCGCGACCACTCCTGGCAGGCGGACATCCAGCCGCTGCGCGGCGGCTCGCTCGAGGCGGATCTGGCGCTACGCGACTTCACCGTCAATGCGATCGCCGAACCGCTCGCGGGAGGCGACCCCGTCGACCCTCTCGGCGGGCTTGCGGATGTCGCCGCGCGCAGGCTGCGGATGGCCGGCCCGCGTGCGTTCAGCGACGACCCGCTGCGGGCGCTGCGCCTGGTGCGGATCGCGCTCGAGCTGGACCTCGAGATAGATCGCGAGACCGCACGCGCCGCCAGCGCCGCCGCGAGCGACCTGACACGGATCTCGGGGGAGCGGATCTTCGCGGAGCTGCGGCGCGTGATCGGCTTCCCGCGCGTCGTCGACGGGCTGGAGCGGATGGGCGAGCTGGGGATCACCGCCGCGATCCTGCCCGAGCTCGAGCAGCTGCGCGGGGTGGAGCAGAACCGCTATCACCATCTCGACGTCTACGGTCACACGCTCGAGGTCCTGCGGCGCGTGGTCGCGCTCGAGGCAGGCCCCGCCGCGGCGTTGGGGGCTGACGAGCAGGACGAGCCGCTGCGGAAGCTGCTGGCGGAGCCGCTCGCGGACGAGCTGACGCGGGGGGAGGCGCTGCGCTTCGGGGCGCTGCTGCACGACATCGCCAAGCCGCTCACCCGCGGCATCGGCGCGAGCGGCACGGTGACGTTCTTCGGCCACGACGTGCGTGGCGCCGAGCTGAGCCGTGCGATCCTCGGGCGGCTGCGCACCTCCGAGCGCCTGCGCACGCACGTCGCGGCGCTCGTGCGCAATCACCTGCGGCTCGGCTTCCTCGTACACGAGCCCCAGCCGCTCGCGCGCCGCACGGTCCATGCGTATCTGTGCGAGACCTCGCCGGTCGAGGTCGACGTCACGCTGCTGTCGGTGGCCGACCGGCTCGCCACGCGCGGCGCGCGCGCCCGCGAGTCGATCGACGCCCACCTGGGAGTCGCACGGGCGATGCTCGACGACGCGCTGCGCTGGCGCGCCGACGGTCCGCCACGCGCGCTGTGGCAGGGCGACCGGCTCGCAGCCGAGCTCGGCATCGCCACCGGGCCGCTGGTCGGAGAGCTGCTCGCGGAGATCGCTGCGGCGCAGTACGCCGGCGAGGTCACGACGCGCGAGCAGGCGCTCGCGCACGCGCGCGCCCACCTGCGGCGAAGCGGCGGCGGCTCGCAGCCGAGCGACCCCTCCAAGCGCTAGCTGGTTGCGCTGCGCCGGATTTCTCTAGGCTTCGCGGCGGTGTCGGATCCGGATTGCATCTTCTGCAAGATCGTCGCGGGCGAGTTGCCGGCGACGATCGTCGACGAGGATGAGCGCACGATCGCGTTCATGGACATCAATCCTGCGACCCGTGGCCATGTGCTGGTGATCCCGCGCACACATACGCAGGATTTGCTCAGCGCCTCCGCGGAGGACCTGCAGGCGATCGCCGGCGCCTCCCAGCGCCTGGCGGCGAGGATCAAGGAGCGCCTCGGCGCCGAGGGCGTCAACCTCGTCAACTCCTGCGGCGCCGCGGCCTGGCAGACGGTCTTTCATCTGCACATGCACGTGATACCCCGGTACCGCGATGACCCGCTGCGGCTTCCGTGGGTGCCGGCGCCCGGCGATCCGAGCGAGATCGCGGCTGCGGCGCAGGAACTATCGAACGGCCAACGAACCTAGCTGACCGCACCATCCGTCCCTCGAGCGTGTTCAGACGCATATGAAACGTGCACTCACAGCGATCTTGGGCGGGATCGCAGCGCTGCTCGCGCTGCCTGCGCTCGCTCCCGCCACCCTCACGGAAGTGGGCGTGATCGGCGAAACCTCGCCGGCGAGCACGCCGAGCTGTCCCAGCAGCCCCTGCCTGGCCGTCAGCCGGACGACGGGCTTCCAGGTCAAGGTGGGCTCCTCGACGAACATCCTCGCGGCCCCCCGCGACGGCACGATCGTCGCCTGGTCGATCACGCTCGGCAAGCCCAGCGCCAGCCAGATCAAGTACTTCGACGCGAACGAGGGCGGCGTGCCGACGGCCGCGATAGCGGTCCTGCGCCCGCAGCCGAAACCGAACCTGACCTACAAGCTGATCGCCCAGAGCCCGGTGGTCAAGCTCGAAAAGTACCTCGGCAAGAGCGCGCAGTTCCCGCTCGAAACAACGATCAACGTCAAAAAGGGCGACATCATCGCGCTGACCGTGCCCTCGTGGGCGCCCGCGCTCGCGCTCGGCTTCGACAACTCGACCTCCTGGCGCGCATCGCGTCCGAAGGCCCAGTGCTCGAGCACCTCGAGCGAGACCGCGCACACCCAGATCGGGACCTCGATCCAGTATTACTGCCTGTATCGCACCGCGCGCCTCACTTACAGCGCGACGCTGATCTCGACACCGTAGGACAGGACCCCAGCAGGCGCGGCGCCACCTGCGTCGCGCCTGCGGCGATCGGCTACGGCGCTCCGGCGCCGCCGGTCGGGCTGGAGTTGCCCGTGGCTTCGCTGCCGCCTTTGCCCGCGCTTTGTTCTTTGCTGCCGCTCGTCCCGCCGACGGCGGAGGCGCTTTCGGTCGATTCGTGTTCAGTGGGGGTTGCGCTCGAGCCGCCGCTCGCTTCCGAGTTGGCTTCACTTTCTTCGCTCGAGGGGCTCGGTTCGCCTTCGGGAGTAGTGCTCGATTTCGCGGTCGAGGTGGTCGCTGTCGAGGTCGTCTGCCCCGCTTCCTTTTCGGCGCTCGTGTCGGTCGGCGGCGTGATGTTGGGGGTGCTCTTGGGGACCGCGTCGGACACGTTGCCCGAGCCGCCGCATGCGCTCAGCAGCGCTGCGCACGCCAGTAGCGCCAGCGCTGCGAGGACGGCTGCAGGATGACCCGCCAGGGTGCGACGGACGCTCGCGAGGGCGGTCGCCGCGGCGCTCACGCGGCGCCCGAAGCCGGCCTGCCGAGCGGCCCCATGCGCCGCCCGCACGTGGGGCAGTCGTTCAGATCCTTCTGCGCGAGCTGATCGCACCACGGGCAGAAGCGCAGGTTCTCGACGGCCCACGGGAGCTTCGAGCTCGAGGGAGCAAGCGGCAGCAGTATCCCAACCACCTCGAGCTCCTCGCTGTCCTCCCGGTCAGTGTAGATCTCATCCGGCTGCGCCTCGATCACGACCTCACGGCCGCTCGCAGGGTTGCGCAGGCGATAGCGCTGTTCGCCGTTCATGGGCGGCACTCTACCGAAGCCCGCCGGCGTAAAGGCCCGACCAATAGGCTGGCGCTGCATTGCGGATCCTGATCTTCCACGGCTACCTGCTCGGCGGCACGGGCTCGAACGTCTACAACGCGCGCCTCGCCGCGGCGCTCGTCGAGCTCGGCCACGAGGTGCACCTGCTCAGCCAGGATCGTCATCCCGAGCATCTCCAGTTCGTCGACTCGGTCGGCGGCTGGGATGCGCGGGGCCTGCACGTGAGCGAGGTTCGCAAGCGCACGCCGGGCAGCGGCAGCTGCACCGTCTACCGGCCGCAGATCGGAGCCCTGCTGCCGGTCTACGTCGCCGACCGCTACGAGGGGATCGAAGCGCGTACGTTCGCGGAATGCAGCGAAGCCGAGGTCGGTGCATATGTCGAGGCGAACGTCGCTGCGGTGCGCGATGTGGTGGCGCACGCGAGCCCCGCGATCGCGCTCGCGAACCACCTCGTGATGGGGCCCGTGATCGTCGCCCGCGCGCTCGCCGGCAGCGCCGTCCCCTATGCGGTCAAGATCCACGGCAGCGCGCTCGAGTACACGGTCAAGCGCGACCCCGAGCGCTTCCTGACATATGCCCGTGAGGGGCTGGCCGGCGCTAGCGGGGTGCTGGTGGGATCGCATCACACCGCCCAGAGCCTGTGGGGTGCGCTCGAGGACCCCTCGCTGCCGAAGCGCACGCGGCTCGGACCACCGGGGGTCGACGTGAAGCTGTTCGCGCCGCGCGATCGAGAGCTTGCACGCGAGCGCCTGCGGGCCTTGAGCGCCCGGCTGGCAGAGGCGCATGCGCTCGCGCGCGCCAGCGCCTCCTCGCGCCTGCCGGCCGCAGCCGGGGCAGACGCGGAGCGCCCTCAGGCCGGGGAGGGGGATGCGAGCGACGCGTTCGCACGCGATGAGCTGCAGGCGGCGCGCGCCCTACAGCGCGTGCAGCCCGCGGATGACCGCCTGGTGGCGTTCGTTGGCAAGCTGATCGTCAGCAAGGGGGTCGACCTGCTGCTGGCGGCGTGGCCACTCGTGCTCGAGCAAGCGCCCAGCGCGCGCCTGCTGGTCGTGGGCTTCGGCGGTTACAGGCAGGGACTCGAGGACCTCGTCGCCAGCCTCGCACGAGGCGATCTGAGCGGCGCGCGAGAGATCGCGCTCGCGGGCAGGTCACTGGAAGCGCAGGTCACGGCCGGGGCGTCGTCGGGCGAGAGCGGGGCGCAGGCCGCCCCCGTACAGCCACTGCGCCATCTGCTCGCATTCCTCGACAGCCTCGAGGGCTCCGAGCGCGCGCGCTACCTGCACGGCGCTCAGCGCCTACAGGCCCGGGTGATCTTCACCGGCCGTCTCGAGCACGAGGAGCTCGCCGACCTGTTGCCGGCGTGCGAAGCGCTGGTGGTGCCGAGCACCTTCCCCGAGGCCTTCGGCATGGTTGCTGCCGAGGCGGCGGCGTGCGGGACGCTGCCGATCAGCGCCGCCCATTCCGGGCTCGCCGAGGTGGCAGAGGCGCTCGCCGCTGCAGTGCCCGCGCCGATCGCCGAGCTGCTCTCGTTTCCGGTCGACGATCTCGCGGTGCCGGCGCTCGCCGAGCGGATCTGCGGCTGGTTGGCGACCGGCGAGCAGCTGCGCACCGAAGCCGTTCAGGGGCTCGTGGGGACCGTCCGCGAGCGCTGGTCCTGGGAGGGCGTTGCACGAGGCGTGATCGCCGCTGCCCAGGGTGAGCTCGAGGGCCTGGCAGCGCCGTGATGCCCGGGGGTTTGGATAGAGTTCGCGCCCCGATGCCCCCTTTTGCCCACCGCCCAAGCAGGAGCCGGCGCCATCTCGCGCTGCTCGCGAGCGCCGGCGCGCTGACGCTTGCGCTCGCCGGCTGCTCGGGGGTCAAGAGCGGCGATAACGCGGACCTGATCGCCGGCAAGCAGCAGTTCGTGGCCAAGTGCGGAGCCTGTCACACGCTCGCCCGGGCCGGTACGAAAGGCACGGTCGGCCCGGACCTCGACGACGCGTTCAGCGAGGCCGTCGCCGAAGCGCACGGGCGCAGCGCGATACGTGGTGTGGTCGAATATCAGATCCGCGAGCCCAATCCCTTCGGGGTGATGCCGAAGGACCTCGTCAAGGGCGAGGCGGTGACCGACATCGCGGCCTACGTCGAACATGCTGCGGCGAACCCCGGCAAGGACACCGGCCTGCTCGCGAGCGCCGTCAAAGCGCCCGGCAGCGGCCAGCCGGCGGTCGAGAAGGCCGGCAAGCTTCAGATCCCGGCGAACCCCGAAGGCCAGCTCGCGTATCAGACCAACAAGGCGACCGCGACAGCCGGCTCCGTGACGCTCGAAATGCCGAACATGTCAGGCGTCTCGCACAACATCGCGATCCAGGAAGGCAACAGCGGCGCGACGCAGGGGCCGACGCCGATCCTTGGCGCGAGCAAGTTCGTCACCAAGGGCACCGCAGCGGTGACGGTCAAAGTCAAGCCAGGCACCTACACGTTCTTCTGTCAGGCCCCCGGCCACCGCGCCGCCGGGATGTGGGGGACCCTGACGGTCAAGTAGCGCTCCGCCGCGGCGATGAAGCATCGCCGGGCGGCCGTCCTCGAGGCCACGCGGTCCTCCGGGCTGGCGCTGCCCGTCTGAGCAGCAGGGTCAGCGTCAGGCGCGCCCGCGTATCAGATGCATCCCGCGCTCGCGCACCCCACGCGCACGCGAGGGCGCCTACGGCACACGAGGGCGCCTACGGCGCGCAAGGGCGCCTACGGCACGCAAGGGCGCCTACGGCACGCGAGGGCGCCTACAGCACGCGAGGGCGCCTACAGCACGCGAGGGCGCCTACAGCACGCGAGGGCGCCTACGGCACGCGAGGGCGCCTACAGCACCGCGCGCAGGATCAGGATCAGCGCGATCAGGACCGCGAACACCGCGACCACGTACAGCAGCAGCCGGAAGGCCTCGTCCTCGCTGCGCAGGGGATTGAGCACTGTGGCGGCCCCGCCGCGAGCTCGCGGCTAGAGGATGTAGACCGTCGTGTAGACGACGATCCACATGATGTCGACGAAGTGCCAGTAGACCCCCGGCACCTCGACGCCGCGGTGTTCCTCGGGTGAGTAGTGACCGCGGAAGGACCGGATCGTCACGAACAGCAGCAGCATCAGGCCGATGAACACGTGCGCGCCATGCAGGCCTGTGAGCGAGTAGAAGATCGTCTGCTGCGCCGCGTCCTGGGGGGCGAAGCCGATGTTGGCGTACTCGTTGATCTGGATGAACAGGAACGTGCAGCCGAGCAGGAACGTCGCCAGGATGCCGACCTTCAGGCCCCAGCGATTGCCGTTCTTGATCGAGGTTTGCGCCCAGTGAAGGGTGAAGGAGGACGAGACGAGGATCGCGGTGTTCACGCCTGCGACCTCCACCGGCAGGTGCGTCCCGACGGCGGGCCAGGGATCGCCCTGCGCGATCCGGATGAAGAAGTAGGCGGTGAAGAACGCGCCGAAGACCATCACCTCGGAGATGATGAAAAGCAGCATCCCGAGCAGCTGCGGCTCGACGCGCGAGCTGCGGTTCGCGGGCGGCGGTCCGTGGTGCTCGTGCTCGCCGTGCCCGGCCGCTCCCGCGGAGATGCTGGCTGCCTCCATGCGCGTTGCCTCCTATGCCGCGGGCGCCGCCGCGGCGGAGGTATCGCGGACGTCGACTACCACGCGCTCGATGGGCACCGACGTCGCGTGCTGAACGCGCTCGATCAGGTTCGAGCGCAGCCAGCCGGAGCGCTCGTCCGGCAGCGTGGAGATCACCACGTGATCGACCCTGAAAAGCTCGAGCGCGTTCATCGTCGCCGTGTAGGGGTCGGGGTCGCCGATCATCCCCGAGGCCAGCAGGCCCGCGTTGTGCAGGCGCTCGAGCATCGCCGCCAGACGCTCGCGGGCACGCCGCGGAGCATCGCCGCTGCCATCCTGCTGGGGAACGATCGCGATGAACAGCCGCTGGCGGCTGTCGCCGTCGGCCGCCGCAATGGCCTGCAGACGCTCGATCAGCTCCTCGCCGCTGGAGGTCTTGTTGGCGACCACCAGCGTGACTCCGAACGGCAGCCCTTCGCGCTCGATGTCGCTGATCACGTGCTCGACGGGCAGCCCGGAGGCGTTGTGGATGCGCTCGATCAGATCGCGTCGCAGCCATCCCGAGCTCGTGGCCGGGTGGGTCGAGACGATGATCTGATCCGGCCGGCGCGAGGCGATAGCGTCCATCGTCGCCAGGAATGGGTCGGGGTCGCCGACCTCGCCAGTGGCTTCGATGCCCTCCTCATCGGCGCGCGACATCGCGAGGTCGACGCGCACCTGCGCCGATTCGCGCACCGCCTCGTCGTAGATCACGAGCCCCGCGGAGGGCTTGGTCTGGGGCACCACGAGCCGGAAGCGAACGCCTCCCGCGCTGGCACGCTGGCGCGCCAGCGCCAGCAGCTTCTCCCCGCCCAGCGTGCGATTCGCAACGACCAGAATTTCCTTCATCCAGCTACCTCCCCGTCTAGTCGCTAGGAGCCAACGTGACGCCGGCCGATGCCGCTCCGGCGCCTGCGGGCGCCGGCTTGAAGATTCCGTGCACCGCGCCCGGCACACCGTACTCGTAGGGTCCCCCGACGACGGTCGGGACGCGGTCGAAGTTGAACACCGGCGGCGGCGAGCTCACCTGCCACTCGAGCGTCAGCCCGCGCCAGGGATTGGCCACCGCGCGCGGGCCGCCGCGCCAGCTGGTGATCATGTTGTAGAGGAACAGCAGCGTGCTGAGGCCGAGCGCGAAGCTCGCGATCGAGATGAACAGGTTGATGTCGGCGAACTTCGCGGCGTAGGTCGCGACACGCCTCGGCATGCCCTGCAGGCCGGCGACGTGCATCGGGCCGAAGGTCAGGTTCATGAACACGAACGTGCACCAGAAGTGGATCTTGCCGAGCCGCTCGTCATACATGCGACCGGTCATCTTCGGGAACCAGTAGTAGACGCCCGCGAAGATCGTCATCAGCGAGCCGCCGAACAGCACGTAGTGGATGTGCGCGACTATGAAGTAGGTAGCGCTGACGTGGATGTCGAACGGGATCATCGCCAGCATCACGCCGCTGATCCCACCGAGCGTGAACGTCGTCAGGAAGCCGAGCGCGAACAGCATCGGCGTGTCCAGGTGGAGCACCCCGCGCCACAGCGTCGCCAGCCAGGAGAAGATCTTGATGCCCGTCGGCACCGCGATGATCGCGGTCGTGATCGCCATCGGAATCCGGATCCACGCGGCCATGCCGGAGGTGAACATGTGGTGCGCCCAGACCGTGAAGCCGAGCACCACGATCGCGAGCAGCGAGAACGCCATCATCCGGTAGCCGAAGATCGGCTTGCGCGACTTCACCGCGATGATCTCGCTGATGATCCCGAACCCGGGCAGCATCATGATGTAGACCGCTGGGTGCGAGTAGAACCAGAAGACGTGCTGGTACATCAACACGTCGCCGCCCGCACCGGCGTTGAAGAAGTTGAAGCCAAGCGCCCTGTCGAGGACGATGAAGAACTGCGAAGCCGCGACGAATGGCGTCGCGATCACGACCAGCAGCGAGGTCGCGAAGTTCGCCCACACCAGCAGCGGCAGCCTGAAGAAGCTCATCCCCGGCGCGCGCATCGTGATGATCGTCACTAGGAAGTTGAGCGCAGTCATGATCGAGGACGCGCCCGCGAACTGCACCCCGATCGAGAAGAACATCTGTCCCACCGGCATGTTGGTGGACAACGGCGCGTATGCCGTCCAGCCGTCGGCGAAGGCGCCGCCGGGGGCCAGGAAGCTCGACAGCATCATCACCCCCGCGACCGGCAGCAGCCAGTAGGAGAGCGCGTTCAGGCGCGGGAACGCCATGTCCGGCGCTCCGATCATCAGCGGCAGCACGAAGTTCGCGAGGCCCGCGAACACGGGAATCACGAACAGGAAGATCAGCAGCGTCGCGTGCACCGAGAACAGTCCGTTGTAGGTGTTCGCATCGACGAACTGCGCCCCCGGCTGCGCAAGCTCCGCGCGCATCAGCATCGCCATCAGGCCGCCGACGAGCAAGAAGAAGAACGAGGTCACCGTGTACTGGATGCCGATCACCTTGTGATCGGTGTTGACCCGGAAGTAGTCCTTCCAGGAGTAAGCGCCGTGGCCCGAGTGGTCCTCGGGACGCGTAGGCCTGCCCGCGGCCCAGTAGAACCAGTAGTCGAAGCCGCCGATCCCGACCAGGAACAGCAGCGGCACGAGTATCAGGCAGACCGTCAGGATCGCTTCGCCGTCGATGAAGTGGTGAAAGGTGCTGTGCCCGGTCGTCATCCGCACGAGCCACGTCAGCCCGAACGCGACCGGCACTCCCAGCGCCATCATCCAGGCCGCGCGATAGAAGCCCGGCGCGCGCAGTTTCTTGCCCAGCGGGACGTGCTCGCCGCCGTGCTGGGCGGAGCCGGGACGAACCGGGCTCGGCGCGGGGACGGTCGTCGCCATCAGAGTGCTCCAGTGGTGCTCATCGGCGCAAACATTATCCCGCAGCCGTCCCCGTGATCGCACCCCGGGCAGATATCTGCCCGGGAGCGCTGCTCGAGGCCGTGGCGGTGCTCGAGCCCGCGCTCTCCTGGGCCTTGAGCCAGGCCCGGAAGCGCGTGGGCGTCACGACGTGCACCGTCGAGCGCATCAGCGAGTGGCCCGTGCCGCACAGTAGGTTGCAGACCACCGGGTAGCTGCCGATCCGGTCGAGCGTCGCCCGATAGTGGGTCGTGATCCCCGGCACCACGTCCTCCTGCAGGCGGAAGGCGGGAATCCAGAAGGCGTGGATCACGTCCCTGGAGCGCATGTTGAAGTACACCGTGTAGCCCTTGGGCAGGTACAGGTCATAACTCTTCAGCGGCTTGCCCCCGGTCACCGAGCGCGGGTATTCGTAGTCCCAGAAGAACTGCTGCCCGGTCACGCCGATCTGGACTTCCGGCACGCCTGCGGGCTTCTTTTCGTTGTCGTGGAGCACCACGAACGAGTACGAGACGAGGCCCAGCAGCAACATCGCGGGGATCGCCGTCCACATGACCTCCAGGCGCGTGCTGCCGTGGATCGGCGGGCCGTCCTGGAGCTCCTGGCCCGGTTTCATCCGGAACTGCCAGACCGAGAACAGGATCACGGTCACGACCAGCACGAAGATCGGCACCGACGCGATCACCAGCACGTGGTAGAGCCGGTCGGTGTTCTTGGCCTGCGTCGTCGCCTGGACCGGGAACCAGTGGATCACGAAGCTCAACGCGATCCCGGCGGCGGTGGCCGCGATGCCGGCGATGAACGCGCCCGTTATCGCTCTGCGGCTAGGCATCTGCGAGCCTCGTGGGCGCCTGTGGGGAACCGGACCAGGAACGCGAACGCGAACGCTCCACGCGCTGCGCCGCCCCCTCGATGTCCGGCTCCTCCGTCACGGCGCATGATCCTAGTGCCTCAGGGCGATGCGATGCCAGGTCCTCGCCGTGCAATTACGAGCCCCCGTGCCGGATCGGGCGGCCGGCGGCTTCGATCGTGCTTGACCGCGCGCCGATGGGGTATTACATTGAGGCAATCGTTGCAAGTAGCGGGCCGACGGACCCGCCGGGCAACCACGAAAGGAGCCGCCGATGCAAGTTCGTGACGGTATGAGTCCAACCATCTTGACGGTCGGGCCCAGTCACTCGCTGCGGGAAGTGGCGAGATCGATGTCCGAGCGGAGCGTCGGCGCCGCCGTCGTGCTCGACCCCGATGGCCACGGACCCGGGATCATCACCGAGCGCGACATCCTCATCTCTGTCGGCTCTGAGCAGGATCCCGACCGCGAGCTCGTCGCCGACCATCTCACGCGCGACATCGTGTTCGCAGCTCCGGACTGGTCGCTCGAGGAGGCCGCCGCGGCGATGGTGCGTGGAGGCTTTCGACATCTGATCGTCGTCGATCACGGGGAGACGGTGGGGGTCCTATCCGTGCGCGACGTCGTCCGCTGCTGGACCGACGACGGGGCCATCTGTCCCGTTCCAGCCAGCGCGGCAGTGGGGTGAGGGGCCCTCAGCAGGACCCCAACAGGGGCTGGGTCGCACGCGGAAGGAGAGGCCGCGTGCGCAGCCCTGCCCGCTCCGAGGCGTGACCGCGCTCGCTCGAGCGAGCGCGGCTCTGAGCAGGATCTGCTCAGTCGCGCGGCAGCTCGTCGACTTCGCGGCGCGTGTCTTTGATCCAGCGCACCACGCAGCCGAACGTGAGCAGGCCGCCGATGAACGTGAGCTCGATCATCGTCGTGATGCCCACCAGCGCGAGCGTGATCCCGACGGCGGTCAGCACCGGCAGGATCGTCGGCCCGGGCAGGTGGATCTCCTCGC
This sequence comes from uncultured Solirubrobacterales bacterium, assembly GCA_963706765.1. GTDB lineage: Bacteria > Actinomycetota > Thermoleophilia > Solirubrobacterales > Solirubrobacteraceae > Palsa-744. The sequence continues at coordinate 3,044,413 of OY970168.1, forward strand.
CTACCCGCGGGACCTCGGGCTCGAGCTCGCTCACGAGACGTAGACCGCCGCCACCACGAAGGTGATGCCGAACATGAACATGCAGATCGCAGCCACCACGAGGCCGGTGTTGATGTTCCTGCGTGCGAGCCTGCGGTTCATCGCGCCGGCATTCTATAGGTGGACGTCCGCGACCATCGCGCAGAACAGCAGCGCCAGGTAGGCGAGCGAGAACAGGTACAGCTGCAGCGCCGCCTTTCGCCCGGCCCCTGAGGAGATCGGCGTTCGGTACAGCCGCACGGCGCCCACGATGAATCCGAGGCCGAGCGCGATCGAGGCGATCAGGTAGGCGACGCCGAAGCGCCCCGCGCAGAACGGCAGCTGCGTGACCGCGTACAGCAGCACCGTGTAGAGCAGAATCTGGCGGCGCGTCTCGCGCTCGCCGCGCACCACCGGCAGCATCGGCACCCCGACCTTCGCATACTCGTCCTTCATCAGCAGGCTGAGCGCCCAGAAGTGGGGGGGCGTCCAGAAGAACACGATGAAGAACAGGATCACCGCGGTGCCGCTGACGGAGCCGGTCACCGCCGCCCAGCCGACAAGCGGCGGCACCGCGCCCGCGGCGCCCCCGATCACGATGTTCTGCGGTGTGCGCCGCTTCAGCCACACGGTGTAGACGAGCACGTATCCGAGGAACCCGGCGAACGACAGGCTCGCCGCGAGCACGTTGACGGTCAGAGACAGCTCGAGGAACGACAGCGCCGCCAGCACGCACCCGAACAGCAGCGCAGCGCGCGGCGACACACGCCCCGCGGGGATCGGCCGTGAGGCCGTGCGCGCCATCTGCGCGTCGATGTCGCGGTCGAACCAGTGGTTGACCGCGCCCGCGCCGCCCGCCGACAGGTAGCCGCCCAGGCACGTCAGCGCCACCAGCTGCGCCGAGGGATCGCCGGCGACGTACATCGTCGCGATCGTGCTCAGCAGCAGCAGCGACTGGACCTTGGGCTTGGTCAGCTCGACGTAGTCGCAGACCAGCAGCCGTGCCCGCGGGGCAAGACCCAGCGCCGGGGTCTCGATCGCCGACGCGATCCCGTCAGGTCGCGCGCTCATCGTCGGGCGAGAGTAGCGCGTGGGGCGCGTCGCCGAGCCGCCGCAGCGCGCACTACAGACCCACCTGCGTCGCGCCCGCGGGAACCGTGGCGCGTCCGGGAGCCGGCACTCCGGCGCCGCTGCGACGCTCGATCTCGCGGCGGATGTCCTTCATCGGCTCGCCCGAGCGTACGAGCGGCACGACGTCGAAGTTGTTCGCAGGCGGCGGCGAGGGGGTGAACCACTCGAGCGTGTTCGCCTTCCACGGATCGGGGCCCGCGATCACGCCGGACCTCAGGCTGCGGACGACGTTGATGATCGTCACGATCACCCCCAGTGCGAGGATGAACGACCCGATCGTCGAGATCAGGTTGTAGAGCGCGAGGTTGCCGACATTGGGGTACTCATAGACGCGACGCGGCATACCGTCGAGGCCGATCACATGCTGGATCAGGAACGTCGCCAGGAAGCCGAAGAACATCAGGTAGAAGCTCAGCTTGCCGAGGCCTTCGCTGAGCATCCGGCCGGTGATCTTCGGGAACCAGTAGTAGATCGCCGCGAAGATCGTGAACACCGCGCCGCCCATCAGCACGAAGTGGATGTGCGCGACCACGAAGTACGTTTCGTTGATCTGCCAGTCGACGGGGAACACCGCTAGGAATACCCCCGAGATCCCCCCGATCAGGAACAGCACCAGGAATCCCGCGCAGAACAGCAGCGGGGTCTTGAATTCGATCGTGCCGCGCCACAGCGTCGCGATCCAGTTGAGCATCTTCACCCCGGTCGGCACCGCGATCAAGAACGAGCTGAGCATCACGAACACCAGGATCGCCTCGGGGATCGGCGCGGTGAACATGTGGTGCGCCCAGGTCAGGAAGCCCAGGAACGCGATCGCCACCGTCGAGGCCGCGATCGCCTTGTAGCCGAAGATCGGCTTGCGCGCGAACACCGGCAGGATCTCCGACACCAGGCCGAATCCCGGTAGCACCATGATGTAGACCTCGGGATGGCCGAAGAACCAGAACAGGTTCTGCCACAGCAGCGGCGAGCCTCCCTGGGCGGGGTCGTAGAAGTGGGTGCCGAAGTGCCTGTCGGTCAGCAGCATCGTCACCGCCGCCGCGATCACCGGCATCGCGAAGATGATCAGGATCGAGTAGGTGAGGATCGCCCATACGAACAGCGGCATCCGGCCCCAGCTCATGCCGCGCGCGCGCATGTTCGCGATCGTCGCGTAGAAGTTGATCGCCCCGAGCAGCGACGAGAGGCCCGTCAGGTGGATCAGGTAGATCCACGCGTCCTGGCCCCCTCCCGGCGAGTACAGCGAGTTCGACAGCGGCACATAGCTGGTCCAGCCAGCTTCGGGGGGGTTCCAGAAGATCGACGCGTAGAAGACGATCCCGCCAGCGAGCAGCAGCCAGTAGGAGAGCGCGTTCAGGCGCGGGAACGCCATGTCGCGCGCGCCGATCATCAGCGGCACGAAGTAGTTCGCCAGCCCCGCCATCATCGGCACGACGAACAGGAAGATCATCGTCGTGCCGTGCATCGTGAACAGCTGGTTGTAGATCTGCGGCGTCACCAGCGTGTTGTTCGGCGCGCCCAGCTGCAGACGGATCAGCAGCGCCTCGATGCCGCCGAGGCAGAAGAACACGAACGTGGTGACCATGTACATGATCCCGATGCGCTTGTGATCGGTGGTCGTGAACCAGCTCGTCCAGCTGCGTCGGGGACGCTCGACGCTGTGGACGACTATCTCAGGGACTGGTGCTGCTACGGCGGCCATCGGCTGACTGCTCTCCTAGCTCTCTAAGGGTTCTCGACCTGTCCGGCGCCAATTTGTGAGCCGAGTTTCGCCCGCGCCACCTTCGCATCGGCGTTCGCTTCGGCGATCAGCTTCTTCTGGTAGGACAGCCACGCTTCGAACTGCGCCGGCGGGACCGCCTTGACGGTCGCGATCATACGTGCGTGCCCGCGCCCGCACAGCAGCGCGCACTGGCCACGGTAGATGCCCGGCTTTTCGATCTTGAACCAGGCGTAGTTGTGGTATCCGGGCACCGCCTGGAACTTGCCGCCGAGCTGGGGCACCCACCAGGAGTGCACGACATCCGCCGAGACGAGATCCAGCGTGACGGTCGTTTTCGTCGGCACCACCATCTCCTCGTAGGAGTACGGAGCCCCGAGCCCGTCCGGTTCGTTCGCGCCGGGATAGACGTACTGCCAGATGTACTGCCTGCCGATGACCGTGATGTTCAGCGATTTGCCGTTCGGCGGCAGCCTGCGCGTTGCGCTCGCATAAAGCTCGCCGCTCTGTGCCACGTTCGCGCCATCGGCGTCCGAGTTCGGGGGGTTCTGGATCGAGCTCAGCTTGGCGAAAGTGATCACCGCCAGGGCGACCAGAATCACGGCAGCAGCGGCCGTCCAGCTCGCCTCCAGACGCGTGTTGCCGCGGATCTGTGCGGGAATGGCTCCCTTGCGGGCGCGGAACTTGACCAGCGCATACGCCAGCGCGCCGACCACCAGCACGAAGATCACGAGCGCTATCACGAGCACGATCTTGTAGAGCGAGGCGATCTGATTCGCGTTCGGCGAGCCGCCCGACTGGGGCAGGAAGAACGCGAGCGTTGCGGGGATCAGGTGGCCCAAGGCGGCCGGATTCTATTCACGCGCGCACCGGATGCGCTTGATGACATTTGCAACTAGAAGCGGGGCGGGCTCTCGCTGCCCCGCGTCCGCCGTGCGCTCGCCCGGGCACGCGCGCGCCCTGCTCGCCCGCGCTGGTGCTGACCGTGCCGGCCGGTTGCTCCTAAGGTATGGACATGGAGCGGCCCGTGATCGGAATCTGCCCCGGCCTCGAGCAGGCGCGTTGGAGCGTCTGGGACCAGCCGGCGATGCTGCTTCCACGCAGCTATGTCGATGCCGTCCAGGAGGCCGGTGGGCTTGTCCTGATCCTGGCGATCGACGCGCTCGCGGCCAAGGAACCCGACCAGCTGCTCGCGATGCTCGACGGGTTGATGCTCGCCGGAGGCGCCGACATCGATCCCGCCTCCTACGGCGAGCCGCCACACCCCGAGACCGCGGACACGGTTCCCGAGCGCGACTGCTTTGAAATCGCGCTCGCTCGTGCGGCGATCGCCGCCGATCTGCCGCTGCTGGGGATCTGCCGCGGGATGCAGCTGATCAACGTGGCCTGCGGGGGAACCCTCCTGCAGCACCTGCCCGAGCGCTTCGGCCACACCGAACACAGGCGCGTGCCCGGCTCCTTCGACGGCTCAGACCACGACGTGACGCTGCAGCCGGACACGCTCGCCGCGAGCGCCGCCGGCGAGCTGGTGCACGGCACGAAGTCCCATCACCATCAGGGCGTGGACCGCCTCGGCGAGGGCCTGGTCGTGAGCGGCAGCTCGACGCTCGACGGCCAGCCGGAGGCGATCGAGATGCCCGACAAGACGTTCGTGCTCGGCGTCCAGTGGCATCCCGAGGCGGACCCCGCAAGCCCTGTCGTCGGCGCCCTCGTGCGTGCCGCCGCCGGCGAGCCGTTGCAGCAGGCAGGCTCTGAGAGCGTGCTGGGACGCTGAAGGCGCCCAGGCGCCCGCGCCCCGGCGGGGAGTGCCGAGCTCAGCCATATACTCGCGCCGTGCGGCGGGCGAGCGCGATTCGGGCAACGGCCTGGGCGGTCGTCGTCGCCGGCGTCGCCGCGCCGGTGCTGCGCAGGCGCCTACGGGCTCCGGCGGTCGTCGTGCAGGCGGTCGCATTCGCGGCGCCCCTCGGTCTATCCGTGGCAGTGCGCCGCAGCCGCACGCGCGACGTCGCCGTCTGCTGCCTGCAGATGTGGGCCTACACCGCCGCTTACAAGACGCCCCACGACGATCAGGACGCGCAGGCGGCGCGGGTGCACATCGACTACCCGATCGACCTCGACCTGGCGATCGGATGGGGCGAGCTTCCGACGCTGCGCCTGCAGCGCGCGCTCGCGCGTATCGACGGCAGCGGCTCGGCGCAGTGGACGAAGCTCGACCGCCTGCTGGTCTGGACCCATTGGGTGTGGTTCATGGTCCCTCACGTCGCGCTCGCCTGCGTGCTCGTGCGAGAGCCCGCGCGCTTTCCGCGCGCCGCGGCGATGACCTACGCGGTGTTCGACCTGGGCGCGACCGTCTACTGGCTGGCCCCGACCGCGCCCCCCTGGTACGCAGCCGCGACCTCGATCCGCTCGGACGGGCGCGGACGGGGCGTGCGGCGCATGATGGTCGAGTACGGCGAGCACTTCTGGAAGGACGGCTGGGGACCGCTCTACAGTGTGCTTGGAGGCAATCCATTGGCTGCAATGCCCTCGCTGCACTTCGCCACATCGTTGATGGCCGCGCTGCTGCTCGCCGAGACGGGTGCGGTGGTGGGTGGGCTGGGGTTCGCCTACACCGCGACGCTCGGCTTCGCGCTCGTCTATCTCGGCGAGCACTACGTCGTCGATCTGCTCGCCGGCGCCGCGCTGACCGCTGCCGTGCGCCGGATCGGGCCGCGGGCAGCCCCAGCCCTGACGCGCTTCTCGCGTGCCGTCGCGATGCTCGAGGCGCGCGCCCACGGGGCGGAGCTGTAGGGCGCGGTGGGGGTCATCGAGACCGACCCGACGCATCCCGCGGGCCAGCCGGGCGCCCCCGACGACGGCGAGCGCGCAGCAGCGCGTGACCAGGGCGAAGGAGAGCCGACCCCACTCGCCCCGAGGCGTCGCATCACGTGGCGCCGGCGCTCGGCCCGCGCCGAGGCGCCCGAGAACGGCTCGCCGGGTCACGCGACGCCTGCGGGTGACCGCTCGCGGCTCGACAGCCCGCAGCTCGAGGCCAACCGCGCCGGCGCCGTCACCGAGCGGTCGCATGCCGACGAGCGCGAGGAGATGCCGCGGATCCTCGTCACCCGGCGGCGCGCGATGCTGTTCGGGCTGTTCGTCATCGTCGCGCTCGCTTTCCTGTACGTGGTCCTGCCCCAGCTCGCCGTCGTCAAGCACACGCTCTCGCGGCTGAACGACGGCGACGCCTGGTGGCTTGCGATCGCGCTCGTAATGCAGGTGCTCTCGATGGCGAGCTACGTCGCGATCTTCCAGGGAGTCCACGTCCCGCCCGGCTCGCCGATCCGCTTTCGCGAGAGCTACCTGATCACGATGGCCGGCCTCGCCGCCACGCGTCTGTTCGCAGCCGGGGGTGCGGGCGGTGTCGCGGTCACCGCCTGGGCGCTGCGACGCTCGGGCATGGAGCGTCGCGAGGTCGCCCAGCGGATGATCGCGTTCCTGGTGTTGATCTACGGCGTCTACATGCTCGCGATGATCGTCTGCGGCGTCGGTCTCTACACGGGCCTGTTCCCGGGCCCGGCTCCGTTTGCGATCACGATCGTCCCGGCGATCGTCGGCGCGGTGGCGATCGCCGTGTTCCTCGCGCTCGCGCTCGTTCCCGAGGATCTCGAGCGCAGGCTCGGCGACATGGGCAAAGGGACCGGCCGTCCATCTCGCTGGCTGCGGCGCCTGGCGGCCGCGCCGGCGTCGCTGTCGGGCGGCGTCCACTACGCCTGGTCGCTGCTGCGCCGCCCCGAATGGGCGCTCGCGGGCACGCTCGGATGGTGGACCTTCAACATCGCCGTGCTCTACGCGGCCTTCCGCGCATTCGGGCAGCCGCCGCCGACGGCGGTGCTGATCCAGGCGTACTTCGTCGGCCTGCTCGCGAACCTGCTGCCGATCCCCGGTGGCATCGGCGGCGTCGACGGGGGCATGATCGGCGCGCTCGCCGCCTTCGGCGTGAGCGTCGGGCTGGCGGTGCCGGCGGTGCTCACCTACCGGCTGTTCGCGTTCTGGCTCCCGAGCATTCCCGGCGCGATCGCCTACTTCCAGCTGCGCCGCCGGGTCAACCAGTGGGGCAGCGACGGCATCCAGCGCTCGCCCGTCGGGCGCTCGGGCATCGGGAGCTCGGTGGCAGTCTGCACAGGGGCCGGCGAGCGCAGCCGCTGACTCCTGCCGGGTGCGCGATCGCACTGTACGCGCTATACTTTACAAAGTAAAGTGAGTTTGGGCGACAGTCGAGCGGCATTGGCGCGAGAATGGAGAGCAGATGAGCGACGTTGAGAATGTGATCGTCATCGGCAGTGGGCCGGCCGGCTATACCGCCGCGCTCTACACGGCCCGCGCCAACCTCGCGCCGCTGGTGGTCGAGGGTTTTGCCTGGGGCGGGCTGCTGCAGCAGACGACCGACGTCGAGAACTACCCCGGCTTTCCCGAGGGGATCATGGGCCCGGAGATGATGTCCAAGCTGCGCGCCCAAGCCGAGCGCTTCGGAGCCCGGCTGCTCACCGAGCAGGCCGACCGCGTCGAGCTCGCAACGGAGCCCGGCGGCGTGCATCGCGTCTGGGTCGGCGACGTCGAGCATCGGGCCCGCACGATCGTGCTGGCGATGGGCGCCGAGCACAAGAAACTCGATGTGCGGGGCGAGCAGGAGCTGAGCGGCCGTGGCGTGAGCTACTGCGCCACCTGCGATGCAGCCTTCTTCAGGGGCGCCCGAACGCTGATAGTCGGCGGCGGCGACTCGGCGATGGAGGAGGCCATCTTCCTGTCGAAGTTCGCCAGCAAGGTCACCGTCGTCCATCGTCGCCACGAGTTCAGGGCCTCGAAGATCATGCTCGAGCGGGCCCGTGCGCAGGAGAACATCGAGCTGCTCACCCCGTTCACCGTCCGGGAGCTCCTGCCCGCGGACGAGAACGGCGCGCTCGCCAAGGCAGTGCTCGCGAACGCCGACACCGGTGAGACGCGCGAGATCGAGATCACCGGCGCCTTCATCGCGATCGGCCACGAACCGCAGTCAGAGCTCGTCGAGAGCCAGGTGAACGTCGATGACGAGGGCTACGTGATCGTCGAGGACGGCTCCACTCGAACGAACCTGCCTGGCGTCTTCGCCGCGGGCGATCTCGTCGATCGCACCTACCGCCAGGCCATCACCGCCGCCGGCTCAGGCTGTCAGGCGGCGCTCGATGCGGAGTGGTACCTACGCGACACCCCGCAGGTGCCGACGCCCGAGGGCATGCCCGTCGGCGATCTCGCCGAGGCGCAGTGGGCGCCCGCGGCCGACGCCGCCTCCTGAGTGGGCGGCGTTGCTAGCCAGCGCTCCCGGGCAGCGCACCCTCGAGCTCGAGCAGGAAGCGCTTGCGAGGCAGCCCGCCGCCGTAGCCGCCGAGGCCGCCGCCCGAGTGCAGCACCCTGTGGCAGGGGATCACGATCGGGATCGGATTGGCGCCCAGCGCGTTGCCCGCCGCCCGTGCACCGCGTGGGCTGCCGGCCTCGGCCGCGACCTCCGCGTAGCTGAGGTGGGCGCCGTAGGGGATCGCCGCCGTCATCTTCAGCACGCGCCTCGCAAACGGGCTCATCAGCCTCCAGTCGAGTGCGAGCCCGAACTCGCGCCTGTTCCCGGCGAAGTACTCCTCGAGCTCGCGCCTGACGGGATCGAGCTGAGCCGGCGTCTCGACGATTCGTGGCGAGACCTGGGCTGCCAGGCGCTCGAGCACCGTCTCGAGCGGCTCCTCCGGGTATGCCAGGCGCACCAGCCCACGCTTCGTCACTGCGACGTTCAACTTGCCCAATGGGGAGTCCAGCTGCGCGAACCCCACGTCCGCGAGCGAATCGGACGCGATCCGGTCGCCCAGCCGTCGTGCCGCCGAGCGCGCGCTGCTCGCGAGCTCTCTGTGTGCGCCCGGACCTCGGCGCAGTGCAGCTTCGATCTCCTTGCTCATCTGTCGATCTCCTTTCGCAGCTTCACGAGCCCCTCATGCAGCGAGCGGCGCGCCGCCTCCTCGCTGCAGCCGATCACCTCCGCCGCTTCGCGGTGTGACAGATCGCCGAGGAAGCGCAGCGTCACGGTCGCGCGCTGCCTGCTCGGCAGCCTCTGCACCGCCTCCCACAGCTCGGCGTCGTGCGCCGCCGCGCTCGGCGACGCGCGCTCGTCGATCGCCCCGATGTCCGCCAGCGGAACCGCGCCACGTGCGCGAGCACGGTGCGCGTCGATCGCCTTGCGATGCGCGATCTGGAATACCCATGCGCGCATGTTCGAGTCCCCCCGCAGTCGTGGGTAGGCGCGCAGCGCCGACAGGAACGTCTCCTGAAAGCAGTCCTCCGCCTGCGCACGCCCGACCGAGGCGACCAGGAAGCGCCACACGTCCTCGCGATATGAATCCAGGAACCGCTGAAACGGAGGCGGCGACTTGCTCACGTCCATACAACGGGCGCGCGCGCCCGAGCGTGAGGTCGGATCACACTCGCTCGGCGTACTCGAAGAAGCCCGCGCCCGCCGTGCGTCCATGGCGGCCGGCCCGCACGAGCGCTCGCAGCACGGGCGCCGCCCGGTATCGCTCCTCGCGATATTCGGCATGCAGTGCATCGAGCGTTCCGAGCACCACGTCGAGCCCGATCTCATCCGCCCACTGCAGCGGCCCGCGCGGGTGGTTGAGCCCGAGCGTCATGCCGGTGTCGATGTCCGCGGCCTCGCCGACGCCCTCGCCGAGCGCGAATGCGGACTCGTTGACCAGCTGACAGACGATCCTGCCGAGGACCAGCCCGGGCGCGTCGCCGACCCACTCGACGTGCTTTCCGAGTGCTTCGAAGAATCGTTCTACGCGCGCCACCGCAGCGGGGGAGGAGCGCTCTCCGCGAGTCAGCTCGATCACCGCGGTGCGCTGCAGGGGCGCGAACGCGTGAAAGCCGACCGCATCGCCCTCGGCGTCGAGCGCCGCCAGCGAGCCCGCGGCGCACAGGATGACCCGCGGCGGGTGAAGCTGCTCGGGTGGAGCCGGGCGCAGCTGTTCCGCGCGCGCCTCCGGCCGGCCCGGACGGCCGGCCGCCTGCGCAGCCGCTCTGCGCTCCGCCAGGGGCTGCGCCGGCGCCGCAGCTCGCCCGCGCGGCTCGGAGGCCGGATGCACGCCCCCCACCCCACGCGTCTGCGGCTCACACTCGACCGTCAGGCCTGCAAGGCCGCCGTCCGGTCGCTCGGCGCTCACCTCATAGCCGGCCCGCGCCGCCGCCTCGCGCAGCTCCTGCGCGAGGCGGCTCTCGCCGAGGATCGCGACCAGCCCCTCGCCGCCGCCGCCCGCGAGCGCTTCGGGGTCATCGGGCCGGTAGGGGTCCTGCGCGTAGTCGTAGTACCCGCGGCCGCTCTTGCGTCCATGCAGCCCCGCGGCCACCCGCTGGGCCTGGATCGGCGACGGCCGCCAGCGTGGCTCGCCGAAGCTCAGCTCATAGAAGCTTTCCGACACCGCCAGCCCGGTATCGACCCCGACGAGGTCGCTGAGCTCGAACGGCCCCATCTTGAAGCCCCCGCCCATCCGCGTGATGCGGTCGATCGTCTCGATGTCCGCGAGCCGCTCGGACAGCAACCGCAGCGCCTCGAGCCCGAATGGCCGGTTGCAGCGGTTCACGAGGAACCCGGGGCCGTCGGCAGCCCTGATGGTGTCCTTGCCCATCGCCCTGCCCGTATCCTCCGCGAGCGCCAGCGCGTCCTCCCCGGAGAGCGCTCCTGCGACGATCTCGAGCAGCCGCATCAATGGCGCGGGGTTGAAGAAGTGCATCCCCACCACCCGCTCTGGGCGCGGCACCGCCGCGGCGATCGCTGTGATCGGCAATGAGGAGGTGTTGCTCGCCAGCACGCACTCCTCGCTGACGACTTCCGCCAGGCCGCCAAACAGCTGGCGCTTGAGCTCGATCCGCTCCGGCGCCGCCTCGATCACGAGCTCGCAGTCCGCGAGCTGTTCGAGGCTCGCCACGGGCTCGATCCGCGCCGCCGCCTCGCTCGCCTGCGACTCGCTGAGCTTGCCTTTCGCAGCTTCGCGCCCGAGCCCATCTCGCGCTCGCTGAAGGCCGCGCTCGAGCGCCTCCTCGAGGGGGTCGTGCAGCAGGGTTCGCGCTTGCGCCCGAGCCGCCAGCTGCGCTATGCCCGATCCCATCGTCCCGGCGCCGATCACGCCGATTGTCCGGGCCGCTGGCATCTCAGCTCGGGACGAGTGCGTTGATCCCCGTCATCGCCCGACCGATGATCAGCTTCTGGATCTGGCTCGTGCCCTCATACAGCGTCGTCACCCTCACGTCCCTGAACCAGCGCTCGACGGGGTGATCGTCGACATAGCCGGCGCCGCCATGCACCTGGATCGCGGTGTTTGCGCACTCCACCGCCGCCTCTGTCGCGTGGAGCTTGGCGATCGAGGTCTCGGTCGTGTTCGGCCGGCCCGCATCCTTGAGGAACCCCGCCCGCCAGACGAGCATGCGCGAGGCGTCCGTCTTCAGCACCATGTCCGCGATCATCGCCTGCACCAGCTGAAAGCTCGCGATCGGGCGGTTGAACTGTTCGCGCTCCTGCGCGTATTTGACCGACTCCTCGACACATCCCTGGCAGATGCCGACGCAGCCCGCGGCGACCGAGTAGCGCCCGGAGTCGAGCGCAGACATCGCGACTTTGAAGCCGTCGCCGATCTCGCCCAGCACCGCGTCCTCGCCGACCTCCACGTCTTCGAGCGAGATCGCCGCCGTATCCGAGGCCTGCAGACCCATCTTGTGCTCGATCGGCTGCGGTTTGAAGCCCGGCTGGTCGGTGTCCACCAGGAAGCAGCCGAGGCCGCGATGGCCCTTCTCGGGATCCGTCTGGGCGAAGATCAGCGCGACCTTCGCGTAGTCGCCCATCGAGATCCACATCTTCGCGCCGTTGATCACCCAGCCGGAGTCGGTCTTGCGCGCGCGCGTGCGCTGGTTGGCGGCGTCTGAGCCAGTGTCGGGCTCGGTCAGCCCGAAGCACCCGAGCCACTCGCCGGAGCACAGCTTCGGGAGGTAGTGGCGCTTCTGCTCCTCAGTGCCCCAGCGCACGATCCCCGAGCACACGAGCGAGGTCTGCACCGAGATCACCGTCCTGATCGCCGAGCACCCGCGGCCGATCTCCTCCACCACGAGGCCGTAGGTCACATAGTCGAGCCCCGCCCCGCCGTACTCCCGGGGCACGATCGCGCCGAGGTACCCCTGCTCGGCCACCATCTGCACGAGTTCGACATCGAAGCGATGTTCGCGCGCATTCTGCTTGGCTCGCGGGACTATCTCCTTGTCGGTGAACTCTCGGGCCGTCTGCTTGATCAGGCGCTGCTCGTCGGTGAGGTCGAAGTCCATGGCACTCCTCGTGCGTTCAGGTGGTCTTTGTCGTGGTCGCGCCTGGCGCGTGGTGACGCGGGGGAGGTGGGTGTGTGGTGATGAATTTTCGTTGATGTATCGCAATGGCTATACGGCCTGCGCGGCGGAGACGCAAGCGCGCGTCTGTGCGACTGAGGCCCCGGGCCCCTGCGCCCGGGGCGCGTGGCGCCGTCCCCGGCGGCTCACCGCGCGACCTCGAGCTTCGGCGTTCGCCACGGCTCCTGCACGCGGCGCACGAGCTCCTGGGCCAGCCCCGCGATCGGCAGGCGCTCCTGGCTGAGCGTGTCGCGCTCGCGTACCGTCACAGTCGCGTCCTCCACGCTCTGGTGGTCGATCGTCACGCAGAAGGGCGTGCCGATCTCGTCCTGGCGGCGGTAGCGGCGGCCGATCGAGCCGCCCTCGTCGTGCTCCGCCTGCAGGCCCTCGCGCACGGCCTCATATACCTCTCGCGCGAGCTCCGGCTGGCCGTCCTTGCGCACCAGCGGCAGCACCGCGACCTTCACCGGCGCAAGCTTGGGGTGCAGCCGCAGCACGGTGCGGCTCTCGCCTTCGAGCATCTCCTCGTCGTATGCGTCGACGAGGAACGCGAGCGTCGCGCGGTCGGCCCCGGCCGCCGGCTCGATCACGTGCGGCACATAGCGCTCGCCGCTGCCCTGATCGAAGTACTCGAGCTTCTCGCCCGAGTGCTTTGCGTGCTGGGTGAGATCGAAATCGCCCCTGTTGGCGATCCCCTCGAGCTCCGACCAGCCGATCGGGAACAGGTACTCGACATCGCTCGTGCCACTCGAGTAGTGCGACAGCTCATCCTGATCATGCGCGCGCATGCGCAGGTGGTCGGGTCGCAGTCCGAGCTCGACGTACCAGCGCTCGCGCTCTCCGAGCCAGTGCTCGAACCACATCTGGGCCTGATCTGGAGGCACGAAGAACTCCATCTCCATCTGCTCGAACTCGCGCGTGCGGAAGATGAAGTTCCCGGGCGTGATCTCGTTACGAAACGACTTGCCCACCTGGGCAATGCCGAATGGCGGTTTCTTGCGCGAGAACTGCAGGACGTTCTTGAAGTTGATGAAGATCCCCTGGGCCGTCTCCGGACGCAGGTACGCGGTCGCGCCCGACTCCTTCACAGGCCCGATCGTCGTCTCGAACATGAGATTGAACTCGCGCGCGTCCGTGAGGTCGCACTCATCGGTTTCGCCCGGGTGCTTGGATGGTTTGCGCCCGCACTGCAGGTCGCCGAGATGGTCCGCCCGGAAGCGCTGCTTGCACGTCCTGCAGTCCACCAGCGGGTCCGTGAACCCAGCCAGGTGCCCGCTCGCCTCCCATACGCGCGGGTGCTGCAGGATCGCCGAGTCGATAGCCACGATGTCGTCACGCTCCTGCAGCATCGCCCGCCACCAGGCGTTCTTGACGTTGTTCTTGAGCAGCACTCCATAGTGGCCGTAGTCATATGTCGAGCCCACGCCTCCGTAGATCTCCGAGGACGGGAACACGAATCCGCGCCGCCTGCACAGCGAAACCACCTTGTCCATCGTCACAACGTCATCCATCGCGGCGGAGATGGTATTCGACGCTCGCCCTCCGCCGCTGGCGAGATCGCTCAGATGTCAAGCCGGCCCACGAAACCGGACGCTCCGGAGAGGCTTGACAAGAGATTTGCCGTTGCTCTTGACAGGAGCTAAAAACTATGTTTTTCTTCAGGCAATGGACGGTAGCCAACCAAGGCGGAAGGGACTCCAGTCGAGGGAAGAAAGCTCGGCGATGTCCACTCGCCGGGGCTTGCTCGAGCGCCGCTACCCATACCTCTCCGGTGGCGCTCGAGCAGGTCTCGGCATGTGTTCGCTCCGTGCCGACCTCCCTCAGGAGGGCGTCGCGGCCTGAGGGTCGCGACGCCCATTTCCTCCGCCGCGGTCCGCTGCTAAGTCCAGCCCAAGCCACGCCTTCGGGATCGTTACATGTCTCACGCTCTCGGAATTGCCCCGGGCCGGCCTCCAGGAGGGCCGGCCCGGGGGGCCTTCTTGTCCTGACTTAGTCCTCTCAACGCCGGAGCTGGGGCCGTCCACCCGTGGCTCCGGCGTTTTAGCGAGCGCACTCACGCACCGACTAAGATCGCGCGCCGTGGCTCGGATGCTGATCGTCGGCGGCGGCTGCCGCGGCAGGGCGCTGGCAGCCGATCTGCTCGCCGACGGACACGCGCTGCGCATCACCACACGCTCCGAGAGCTCCCGCGCCGCGATCGAGGCGCTCGGCGCTGAATGTTGGATCGGCACCCCTGATCGCCTCGCGAGCCTGCGCGGTGCCCTCGAGAGCGTGACGATCGTCTGCTGGCTGCTCGCCACCGCCAGCGGCCCCGAGCCCGAGCTGGCCGCTCTGCACGGGCCGCGTCTGGAGTCCTTCCTACATCAGGCGATCGACTCGACCGTGCGCGGCTTCCTCTACGAGGCGCCGACCGTGGGGAGTCGCGACGCGGGCGGGGACGCTTGGGTGGGCTCGGGCTCTGAGGCGGGCCCGGGCGCCGAGGCCGGCCCGGGCGCTGGTGGGGGCGCAAGCGCTGGGGCGAGCGAGGGCCCGGGCGCCGAGGGGGGTGCGGGCGCTGGGGCGAGCTCGGGCCCGGCCATCTCGAGCGAGATGCTGGCGGAGGGCGAGCGCCTGGTGCGTGCTGCCAGCGCGGCGAACGTGATCCCCGTGGCATTCGTGCGGGTCATGCCATATCGGCGCGAGGCCTGGTTGGGAGCGTGTCGGGAGGCGCTTGGCTCGCTGCTCGGCGGCCGCTGATCGCCTGGGGCGATGAGAGCCTGCGAGGGTGGCTTGCCGGTTTGGACACTCCCTGCGTGGCGCCGGCGAGATGTCGATCTTCTAGCATGCCTTCTTCGCCGATCCGCCCTCACGCGTGCGCGCGTTCGACGGATCGCAGGAACCGGATCATGCGGCGCCAACCCCGTTCTCATCGCAGCTTCGCTTCGCCAGGCCGCCTGGTGCTGCCCGGCGTGGTCGCCTGGGGCTTCGCGCTCGTGCTCCTCGCGATCCCCCTCGTCGGCGCAGCGCAGGCGCAGACAACGATCGAAGTCCCGGGAGAACACGCGAACCTGCAGCTGAACGGCAGCTCCGTGCTCGGCTCGACGTTGCAGATCACGCCTGCAACGGCGTTCCAGCGAGGCAGCGCGTTCAGCCGCACGGAGATCAGCACCGCCGATAGCTTCAAGACCGCATTTCAGATCGACATGCACGAAAGCAACACGGGCCCCGCGGACGGGATGGCGTTCGTCGTGCAGTCGCAATCGGTCGAAGCGCAGGGCGACGTCGGCGGCGAACTCGGCTACACCTGCATCAGCCCGAGCGCGGAGGTCGAGTTCGACATCTATCCTTACAACCCCGGCGATCCGCCCAAACAGCACATCGCCTTCATGGAGAACGGCAACGCCGCCGAACACCTCCAGTCCGACGACGAACTGCCGTTCGAACTGTATGGCAAGCCGGTCGACGCGTGGGTCGAATACGACGCCACCACCGAGCAGCTGAAGGTCTTTGCCGCCCAGACGAACGTCGTTCCCACGGTCGCGACCCAGCCCGAAGAACCGCCGCTGTTCGAATATCACGTGAACCTCGCGGAACTGCTGCATGCCGAACGCGCCTACGCGGGCTTCACCGCCTCGACCGGTCTCTATGACGCGGTCCAGGAAGTTCGTAGCTGGCAGTTGATTGGCGAAGGCGAACCGCTCGAAGGAGCGGGGGGAGGCTTGCATCGACGCCCGTGACCCCGTGCGGTTCCGGCGGCTCCCCGCCGCCGGTCACTCCCCCCGGAGGGCAGAGCCCGAGTCCCAGCCCGACCACGCCGGCAGCGCACGCGACCACGACCCAGGTGCAGTGCAAGCTCGTCGTCGCAAGCGCCTGGGACAGCTGCACGGCGAGCGTCAAGGATGGCACCGCGCCGCAGAGCGATCCCACCGGCACAGTGAGCTTCGCGAGCTCAAAGGGCGGCAGCTTCAGCGCGGGCAAGAGCTGCGCGCTCGCCTCCACGACCACCTCCGGCGCCGCGAGCTGCTCGGTGCGCTTCCTGCCCCCGACCAAGGCGGGCGGCTCGACGGCGATCACCGCGACCTACCCCGGCGACGGCAAACACGCCGCCAGCAGCGGACAGGGTGCCTATGTGCCCGCCAGCGCGCTCGGCAGCTCTGTGGCTGTATCACGCACAGGAACGCTGAACGCGAGCGCGAGCATCGTCGAAGTGCCGGTCTCCTGCCGCTTTGCCTGCGTTCTGACCGGCGAAACGAGCGCGAGTCCGAGCAGCGGAATCGACTTCTCGATGGAACCGTCCGCGCTGGCGCTGCGGGCGCCCGGCGAGCTCGCGCAAGGCATCGCCACGACATCCGCCAGGCGCAACACGGCGAGGCCGATCGCGCTCGGCAAGGGCAGGCTCGTGCTCACCAAACCCGGCAAGGGGACGCTTCGCATCAAGCTCAACGCGAACGCCAGGCGCGCGCTGCGAGCGGCCGGCAGAGGCAGCTTCAAGGCGGTCCTGTCAGCGGCGGTCCGCACGACCGCCGGGGCCGCCGTCACGGCGGTGCGCCAGACACTTGCAGTGCGGCCTCACACGAAGGCCGGCGGCAAGCACTAGCGGGTAACGCGCTCACGAAGCGGCGCTTGGCGGCGCACCTCACCGACGCTATCCTGGAGAAAACTGCTAAAAGCCGATCAGGTTTAGCACCATATATCCCCCGACCTAGGAGGCTCCCATGTCCGACTACGCAAAGGACGTGCTCGTCGAGCCCGAGTGGCTCGAGCAGCACCTGAAGGACGACTCGATCAGGGTCGTCGAGGTCGACGAGAACCCCGCGCTCTACGCCGAGGCTCACATACCTGGCGCGATCGGGTTCGATTGGAAGGAGGATCTCCAGGACCACGTCCGGCGGGATTTCCTCGGCCCCAAGGACTTCAGCGAGCTGTTCGCCAGCCATGGAGTCTCCGATGAGCACACGATCGTGCTGTACGGCGATCGCAACAACTGGTTCGCTGCGTACACCTACTGGTATCTGAAGTACTACGGCCACGACAAAGTGCTGCTGCTGAATGGTCCGCGTGAAAAGTGGATCGCCGACGGGCGACCGACCAGCGCAGAGGCTCCCTCCTACGCGCCCGCAAGCTTCAATGCGACCTCCGGGGACGAGGCGATCCGCGCCCGCCGCGACGAGGTCCTGACGGCGATCGACGAGCCCACCCGCCTCGTCGATGTGCGCTCGCCTGCCGAGTTCGCCGGCGAGGTGATCTCACCGGCCGGCTACGAGCAGGAGGGCGCCCAGCGCGCCGGCCACATTCCCGGGGCTGCGTCCGTGCCGTGGGCGCAGGCGGTGAAGGAGGACGGAACCTTCAAGTCCGAGCAGGAGCTGCGCGACCTCTACACGAGCAAGGAGGTGCTCGGCGGCGAGGACATAATCACCTACTGCCGCATCGGCGAGCGCTCCGCCCACACGTGGTTCGTGCTGCACGAGCTGCTGGGCCAGGACCACGTCAAGAACTACGACGGCTCCTGGACGGAGTGGGGCAGCCTGGTGGGCGTGCCGGTGGAGGTCGGCTCCTGATCGCTGACGGCTGGGCTGGGCTCGCTGCATCCCTTGGCGAGCCCCGGCCGGCGCGTCGGGCAGGCTCGCCCTCGCCCGCGCCCGGTCGCTTCGCGCGTCTCAGCCGTGTGCGACGAGCGGCAGGGCCAGCTCGCCTGCGCGCTCCAGCAGACTGTCGAGGATTCGTGCCGTAGCGCCCCAGATCAGGTGGTCGTCGACGACATAGGCATCGGTGTCGAACGCGATTCCACGACGGTGCACGCGTGCGACGGTCCTGCTCGCCTGCAGGGTTGCGAGCGGGAGCTCGAGCACCGCGTCGACCTCGCGCGGCGAGGCCACCCAGTCGATGCCCGCCGGGATCATGCCGACGAACGGGTGGATCTCGTAGTTGGTCACGAACGTCGAGACCGACGGCAGCTGCGTGAGGACCTTGACGTGCGCCCGCTCGAGCCCGATCTCCTCCTCGGCCTCGCGCAGAGCGGTGTCGCCGAGATCGCAGTCACCGGGGTCCATGCGCCCGCCGGGGAACGAGATCTCGCCGGCATGACGGCGCAGATCTGCCCGACGCCTCGTGAGCACCGCGTGGGTGATGCCGTCGCCGGCGCCCAGGTACAGGGGCACCAGCACCGCCGCCTGGATCTGTCGGCTGGGTCCGTCTATCTGGCAGGTACCCGAATCCTCAGCGGCCGTTCACGAGGTCGCCATATGGACGCGCTCGACCCGTTCGCTGAACATGACCTCGCCGTCGAGCGCTCGGTGCACCGGACACTTCGCGGCGATCACCAGCAGCCGCTGAAGCTGCTCCTCGGGCACGTCGTCGGGCAGGCGCACGACGAGCTCGAACTTGGTCGGACAGCCGCGCTCGGCGGCCTTGAAGTCGACGTCGACCTCGACGTGGCCGATGTCCCAACCCTTGCGCGCCGCATACATCTCCATCGTGATCGCCGTGCAGGACGCCAGGCTGACCGCAAGCAGCTCCTGCGGGTCTGGTCCGGTGTCTTCGCCGCCGCTGTCCGGCGCCTCGTCAACCGTCAGCTGGTGCTCGCGCACCGTGACCGTGTGCCTCAGCGTCCCGCCCTCCCGTCGCGCCGTAGCTCTCATGCCCGCAACCTTTCTCCTCGCTCAACAGTCCCATAGCCCATGCAATCTGCTCCTAGACACATCCCTCGCATCTCAAATGGTACTGCGGCTGGTGGCGTTGTGAGCCCGGAAACTGCGTTCAGGCGAGCGGGTTGAGCAGTAGTCCCGTCAGCAGCTTGGGATAGAAGAAGGTCGACTTCGGCGGCATATTCTCGCCCGCTGCGGCAACGTCGCTGACCTGATCGACGGGCGTGGGCCGCATGAAGAACGCCGCCTCGTAGGCGCCGCTGCGGACGAGCTCGAGCGCCTCCTCGGTGGAGCGTGCATAGAACAGGCCATTCAGATGTGAGATGTCATCCTCGCTGAGCCCCAGCGGGCCTTTCAGCAGCAGTGTCTCGAGCACTCCCGTGTCGAGGAGGCGGTACGCGGGCGAATGCCCGGCGAGCGCGGCGTCAGCAGTTGCCTGGTCGGCGAGCGTAAGCCGCAGCGGCCGGCCGTCGCGATGATCGAGGTATCCGAGCTGCAGCGGCGTTCGCTCGCCCGGCGCCTGCGGCGTCGGTGCGATCTGCTCGAGCGGAACCTCGCTGATCTCGAAGTCGCGCTGCAACGTCGCCTGCAGCGCCGCGCGCCGCTCGTCGTCGAGCTTCGCTATCAGGCGGTGCGTGGGGAAGACCGTCAGCCCCTCGTCCTCCAGCGCCACCAGGCACATGAGGATGTAGCGGTGATCTCCCTCGCCGCCCACCTCCTGCGCATATGCCTGCATCGTCTCGTAGCGGTGATGGCCGTCTGCGATCAACAGCTCCGATCCGCTCGCCGCCCGCTGGACCGCCGCGATCGCCTGCGGATCGGCCACCTGCCAGAGCCGGTGCACCGTGCCCTCGCTGTCGGTGACCTCGCCCCACGGCTGCTCGGCGGTCGCGGGCTCGAGCGCCTTCCACGCGGCGAGCTCGGGGTCTGAGTAGAGCGAGAAGATGGGGGAGACGTTCGCGCGCGTGGCCCTGGTCAGCCGCAGCCTGTCCTCCTTGGGACCGGGATGCGTGCGCTCGTGGGGCCGGACCCGTCCTGGGCCGTAGTCTTCGATCCGCACCCGGCAGAAGAACCCGCGCCGGGTCCGGCGCTTGCCGTCGGGGCCGACGTAATCCTGCTCATGAGCCCAGATCGCAGGCTCACGGTCGCGTACGAGGGTCCCGTCCAGCTGCCAGCTCTCGAGCAACTGCGCCGCCGCCCGATAGCGGTCCGGCTCGCCCTCGGGAAGGTCGATCGCGACGATGTTGTAGGGCGAGCGCGCCAGCAGCGCCGCGCGCTGCTCGGGGTCGATCACGTCATAGGGGGGCGCCGTGACCTCGGCGAGGTCTCCGACCTTCGCCGGGTCGTAGTGCAGCGCACGCAGCGGTTGGATATCGGCCATCGCGGCCGCCGAGGCTAGCAGCGCCGCTGCACCTCCGCCGCGCCCGAGCGCAGCGGCAGGGGAGGCAGGGCACAGCCGGAGGCGATGCGCGGGGTGGAGCGTGCACTCTCGTGCGCGGTCGACTCGCCGTGCGCGAGAGGCGCGCTGCGCGCGAGGCCGTCCGTGCGTCTACCCTGTCGACGGGGCGGGGCGTGGCGCAGCCTGGTAGCGCGCGGCCTTTGGGTGGCCGAGGTCCCCGGTTCGAATCCGGGCGCCCCGATACTTTTGTCTGCGAAGACGAGCGAACAGGGGCGAAGATCCCCGAAAACGCTGCGCCTCGCATGACAGGTTTCACTGGTTCGTGGGACTCGGGACCGCACGCGGACCGCAGGAGCAGTCAAGGGGGACCGCAGAGGGACCGTAGCTCTGGCCGCGTGGGGAACACGAACGGGTTCGGCATCGAGCACACTCCCGTTCTCTTCGACGACGGTTATCGCTAGTGTCCCCGCCTGCGGGCCGAAGAGACCGTCGTACTGGACGAGGTTCGCTGGGCTCTTACCGATCGTGCACTGAGCCACGATCCGTCCCACGGCGAGCGCGTGGCCTGCAGCGAGACGAACGGGATCGACGGGCGAAGCCGCCAGAGTCGAGGGCGCTCAGGCCGACCCCGCGAGCGAGGCCGCAGACGGGCTTGCCGACCCTGGCCGCGAAGCAGCTCCCGTTGCTGAACGGCCCGGACAAGCTCCGAGCGATCCTGCACGAGCTCGGCCACGCCGTCACCGATCGCCAGCCGCGTGGACACGAGGATCGCTACGAGCACGTGCTTGGCCCAGGAACAACCGACTACGGGATCGCCACGCGCCGATGAACGTCCCGCCAGCGCCGATCGAACGTCCACACGGCGTCGGCGTTGATCATCGCGGCGACTACCAGCGCGATTGCGTCAGGCAGGCTGAGGCCGCGGTGGTCGGCCTTCATCGCTGCGGCGCCGTCGGCGGTAGCGGCGCTGACAGGGATAGTCTCGCAGCCGTCTGTGAAGTCCCGGGCGGCAGCTAGTGCCTTGCCGCGCGCGCGAGCAGGGCCGACGAGGATCTCCGCCCTCGTGGTGGCGGCGAGCACGAGCTCGTCGTCGCTTGCGCCGGCGAGCGCGTTTACCGCCGCATCGTGGTGTGCATCATCGACCGACAGCGCGGCGATCGCGACGCTCGCATCGAGAACGATCAACCGCGCCACTGGGCGCGGAGCTCATCGAGGTAGCCAGACGGGTAGGTGGAGCTGTCGACCTGACCCATCGCCGCCAGCAGGCGAGCGCGTCGCTGGGCGCGCTCCTGCTGATCCGCGGGCGCGCCGAGCAACTCGTGACGGACCGCCGTGCGAATCAATTCAGCCTCGCTGGTGCCGCGCTCCTTCGCCGCCTGCTTGATCCCCTGATGAAGCTCGGTCGGCAAGTAGATCGTCGTCTTTACCACGGGCTAAATGTACCACACATGACATATGGCAGACCTTCTTTGCTGGCGTTCTCGGGACGACAGATCGACCGCAATCGAGCCTCAAGAGCGAAGCGGCGGGCTCCAGGGTCGGGACGCCTCCTGATTTGGGACCGCAGAAGGGCCGCAGACCGCCGAAAAACCGCATAGGAAAGCCAAAATGAACCGTTCACCCCGATTTCTTTGCTTGTCGCGCAAGGAAGCGCACAACGACGCAGGAACCCTGGGCGGATTCAAGTGGTCGTTGCAACACTTGATCGAGAGGGGCTGCGATGGGCAGATCGCGAGGGTGGGCATCAGAGCGAACGGGGCGACCGGTGATGAGATCGCCGGGACGTCCGCCGGCGGGACGTCGGGAGCACAGGGTGCGGTTCTGGACGGCGATCGCTCGCGGGCTTTCGAGTGACGACGCGGCTGTCGAGGCGGGCGTGTCGGCGATCGTTGGTGTCCGGTGGTTTCGTGAGGGTGGCGGCATGCCAACAGTCAGCCAGGTCCCTTTGTCGGGACGTTACCTGTCGTTTGCCGAGCGAGAGGAGATCGCGATCCTGCGTGTCCAGGGAGCTGGTGTGCGAGAGATCGCGCGGGTGCTTGGGCGCTCGCCGTCGACGATCTCGAGGGAGCTGCGCCGAAACGCGGCGACTCGCAGTGGCTCCTTGGAGTATCGAGCCTCGACGGCACAGTGGCACTCCGACAAGCGTGCGAAGCGCCCGAGGGGGGCGAAGCTGGCGGCTAACGAGCAGCTGCGACGGTACGTGCAGGAGCGTCTCGCTGGCGCCGTGGAGCGCCCTGACGGAACCAGCCTGCCCGGGCCGTGGGTCCAGTGGATCGGACGTCGTCATGGGCAGCGCAAAGACCGGCGGTGGGCGAAGGCATGGAGCCCTGAGCAGATCTCTAACCGGCTCCACCTGGATTTCCCCGATGATGAGTCGATGCGGATCTCGCACGAGGCGATCTACCAGTCGCTATATGTGCAGGGCCGCGGCGCGCTGAGCAGGGAGTTGACCGCCTGCTTGCGCAGCGGCAGGGCACTCAGGGTCCCAAGAGCTCGCGTGCGTGGACGTGGCAAGAGCTTCGTCACCGAGCAGGTCATGATCAGCGAGCGTCCTGCCGAGGCCGAGGACAGAGCCGTCCCCGGACACTGGGAGGGCGATCTCATCCTCGGTGCTGACCGCACCGCGATCGGAACGCTGGTCGAGCGCACCACCCGGTTCGCGATGCTGCTCCACCTACCGCCGATGCCGGGCCACGGCGGACCAAGGGTGAAGAACGGCCCGCCGCTCGCTGGCCGTGGCGCTGAAGCTGTGCGTGACGCGATCAGCGAACAAATCACGACGCTGCCCGAGCAGCTGCGCCGCTCTCTCACGTGGGATCAGGGCGCAGAGATGGCGGAGCACGCCCAGGTGAAGATCGACACCGGCCTGCAGGTGTATTTCTGTGACCCTCAAAGTCCGTGGCAGAAAGGCAGCAACGAGAACACAAACGGGCTACTACGCCAATACTTCCCAAAAGGCACAAACCTAGCCAGACACACCGCTGACGACCTCGCAGCAGTCGCCGCCACGCTCAACAGCCGCCCACGCAAGACACTCGGATGGAAGACACCCGCCGAGGCACTCGACGAGCATCTACGATCCCTCCGAACACAAACCGTTGCGAGCACCACTTGAATCCGCCTTGTCTTTGGAGGGCTTTTAGAGCGCATATCCGCGCACCACCCCGCACCACCGCTCACCCCTCCAAGGACGGTCTGGGTAGCGGATCGGTAGCAATCCAAATGCGCCTGAGCCGCGAGTCCGCTACAAGCACCTACACAAGCTCCCCGAGGATTGAAGGACACGACCGCCGCTGACGGCCGGGAGATAGCCACGCGAGGTTGCGCGGAAGCCTCGGTATGAACCGCGCATGGCCGTGGCCGTTGATGAACAACCAGCGCCGTGGCCTAAACTAGCCAGGTCGCAACCGAGCGGACTATCGAAGACGTTTAATGGTGGGAGAGCCCTGACTGTCCAGCCGAGCTCTCCCCACCCATCCTTCATTGGCCCGTCTGTTCTATGTACACTTGTTCTCGCTGGGCGCGTGCGTAAACGCGGGACAGGTTGACGGCGACCAACTGGTGCTTGGCGCATTCGTGGTTGCTTTGTTCTCGGTTCAGCTTGAAGACGCCTTCCACCCTCGCGAAAACGCTACGTCCTTCCCAAGTGCCTCTGATCTTGCCATCCCTCTTCTCGTATTCACACGGCCCTTCGATGCCGTAGTCGGACAGGCCGGTGAACACTGCCTTCCCGGACTGGCGCAGTGTGAACGTCGAGCCGCCTAGCAGCGGCACATCGGAGCCGCGGCAGTCTTCCGCTTCGATGGGTTCCCCGACCGAGATGCTGTCCGTTCGCGGGCCGTTCTTGGTCACCCTGCCGAGGAAGACCTGGTCGCAGGCCTCGTAATCCGCAAGGACGACGCGGTATTCGACTTCGAGCCCTGCGCCGATTTCGAGCCGTTCTCCACCAGCTCCGAGGAACAGCTTCGCCGAGACATCGCTCGCAAGCAGTCCAGCGATTGCGAAGACCGCTGCAACGCTCAAACTGAAGATCCTTAGACGCGTCATTGCCATACCTCCTTCTATTAGACCTACGCGACGCGGAATCGGGACGCGCGTACATCGTCTGTCGTGGCGAAATCACTCTACGGCCTGGCGCCCTCAGATCCATCGGTATAACGCCACAAGCGATCTCAGCGCCTTGCGACCATTCGGGTTGACTGTTTCCTCGAGAACCGTCACCGTCCTGGCGGATTCAGTCACTTGTGACGGCCGAAGCGTTACCGCCCTGGCAGCATGGGGAGCGACCTTCACTTCAGCGGTGTTCGAGGGAATTGCCGAGCCATTCACCCGTCATAGCCTGAAAGACGTGGGTGCCTGCCGAGGGATCAGTCAGCGTGATCGCGCGGGATGATGCGTCGTAGGTGTTGGCGAGCGTCTTGAGCAGGCCCTTGGGGTAGCAAGGCGGCGGCCCGAGGAGGCCGCTGAGTAGCAAATGGGTAGCGAGACCCCCGAGATACCCTGTGTCGGGGCTGGATCTGCGCGTGGATCGAACCGGTCGCCCCGATTTCTTATCGAACCACGAAGGCATGCGAACACGGGCGAGAACCCGATCCGCACCGCGCATCCGTTCCATGTGCTCGCGAAACGCAGGACTCGGTTTCATCGCGATCGAGCGACCCTTTTCGTCCTTCGGCCATGTGAATTCGCCCGTGTCGAGATCGATTTGACGGCGGACGCGGATCAGGCTCTCGGCCCAGGGCTCGAGATCAGTCGATCTCAACGTCGAAGTCCCACGAGGCGATCGGTCGTCCGCCGCCCGGGGCCCAGCTCAGCGCGCCGTCGCCGGTCGGCAGGACCCCTTTGATCGCCAGCGAGACGGTATGACCTGGGGCGACTGCTCTCGGCGGCGCACCGCCGTCCATCGCGGTCACGTCTGGATAGCGCACATGACCCTGCTCGTCGACGAACTTGAATGCGGCCGCGCTGAGAGGGATCACACCCGTTGCGTGAGCAAAGGTGACGATGAACGTGCACGGGCTCGTCTCAGGCACCGGCGTCCGACCCTCCTCGGGCACGCTGGGGCCAGCCGCCGTGGCGAGCACGCTCCCGCGCCCGAGCGCGACAGAGATTCCTTCTCCCTGGATCGACAGCGCCGGGTGCGCTCGGCTGGCGTGAAGCACCTGCCCGACCGGCAACTTCGCCTTGGGCAACCAAGCAGGAAGCCCTCCGTACTTCGCGTTCGACGCGTTGGGCGTACCGATCGCGGCGCGCCGATGCAAGGTGACGCCCGACGAGGAGCCGCCGCTGCCCACTATGACGACGAGCACGACGGCCACCGCCAGCGCCGCCACGGCCGCTGCGAGCCACGCAGCGCGCCGGGAGCCGAGCCCGAAGGCCCGGCTCCCGGCGCTCGTCGGCGACGCGTCGCCAGAGTGCGTCATCAGTGCGCGTGTTCCTTCGGCGGCCCTTGCGGGTTGTTGAACACGTCTGGGCCAAACGGCGCGAGACCCGGCTGCGCGGCGTAGCCGATGTGACCTTTCTTGTCGAGGCCGGGAGAGGCGCTCTTGACCTTGAACAGGTCCTCCATCGTGCGCAGCCAGCTGTAGTGGTTGTAGTAGGTCGTGCTGACGCTGCCCGGGGTGATGTAGGGGCTGATCAGCACGCTGCCGGTGTCGCCACCGCCGGTTGTTGCGTCGGTCGCGTCATACAGCGGGTCGTTCGACGGCGTGCGCGCTGCGAGCGTCACGCCACTCACGGTGCCGGTCGTCGTCAGCGGTTCGCCTGCGCTGTTGACCAGCGTGAACGAGCCGGTGTCGGCGATGCCGCCGTTTTCACTCGAAGCCGTCGCGGTGGCCGGCGTGTCGGTCACCTGGCCGACGAGCGCTCCCGAGGGAATGCCGCCGCCGCTGATCGAGCGCCCGGCGTCCGTCGCGACGATCGAGTTGTCGGCGATCGTCGTGCTGCCCGCGTCGGCGTTCGCGCTCGAGTCGGTGCGTGCGCCCGGCACGTGGCTGCCGCCGCCGAGGATGCACGTACCGGCCGGCTGAGCGGGAACCGTCTGCGCGACGCAGCTGCTCGGCCGGTCGATGAACGCGTTGTCGCCCGGGCCGGGGGCGAGCTCGTTGCCGAATTCGTCCTTTTCAAGCGGCGTGTTCGGGCCTGTCGGCTCCCAGTGGTAGCCGGTTCCGAACAGCGTCTCCGCGGCGGAGTCGGAATCGACCGACGTCGCGGCGTTCGGCGGTACGGCGTTCGAGTTGGCAAAGCTGTTGCCGGTGTAGGTGAACGGCGGGAAGCCCTCGTCGAAGGTCAGGTCGATCAGGCCACCTTCCTTGAACGCCGGCGATTCCTCGATCTCGGGAATGATGTGCTCGAGGAACAGGTCCGATGCGTACAGCCCGCCCGTGTAGTTGATCGGCGCGTTCGGCGTGTTCGGGTCTGAGAATCCGCCGGACAGGTTGTTGCCGTGGCAGACGGCATCGTGTGCGTCGCTGCAGTTGTTCGGCGAGATCCAGCTGAATGCCGGCGTTGTCGAAGCGCTCTGCAGGTCGTGGTACAGGCCATCGGTCGAGCTGAACAGGTTGGCGATGTGCTGTTCGTTGCAGTCGCCGGAGTTCAGGATCGATTCGAACCACGGGAACGGGAAGTGCTTCGGCACATACTGGTCGGTCGCGTTGGCGCTGCCGGGGTTCGGCTCCGCTGTGCTGCCGGTCGCACCAGGCGTCGCGTACGGCGCGCCGCAGTACTGCGTTCCCGCATCGTGCGTTGGGCCACTTGCGTCGGTGTTGCCGAGGTCCTGTGCATAGCCCTTCCAGCTGACGCCGGCCGAGTCGAGCTGATTGAACAGCGTCGGCACGTCTTCGGGGTAGACGCACCCATTCGCGCCCGCCGCAGCGTTCGCGCCGGCTGCGGAGTCGACCTGACCGTAGTTCGGGTTCGTCTTGAGCTTGCCCGAGGTGTCAGTGCTGCCCGTGAATTTGTCGTAGTTCGGGCAGTCGGCCTGCGTGTCTGCCTGCGGCGCCTGCCCGCTGACGAGCGAGACGTAGTTGTCCAGGCTGAAGTGACCAGTGCCGAAGTAGTTCTTCAGCAGCACGCCCTGCGAGGGCAGTGTCTGCCAGAGGTAGGTGTTTTTGTTCAAGCCCGTAAACGTCGCGTCGTAGGACTTGTTCTCGAGGATGATCAGCCAGACGTGTTTGATCTTCTTGTTGGTGACTCCGAGCTTGTCGCTGGCCTGCTTGCCGGACGCGAGAGCACTCGCGGCGCCGGGGGGTCCGACGACCGATGTCGAGCCGCTGGCGGAGACGATCGGCACCGCAACGGCGAGCGCTGCAGCCACCGCGACGAGGACAAGCATGATCATGCGGCGACTTTGCGAAGCGCGGGGGCGCAACGCAGAGCTTCTATTGCGGCCTGTGCGGCCAGATAGCCTACGTTTCATCGACTCGATCTCCGTTTCGCGTCCGGGGGTCAGGGTGGCGCCAGTCTGCGAGCGTCGCTCCAGTGAAACGTGTCGATCGCGTGACCCACTCGTAAAGGAATTGGGAACGGCGTGCACAAAGTGATTACACGCCGCGACGAGGCGCCCGGGCGCCGACTACCGCGCGGCCTGAGCGATCGTCGCGCAATACTCCATCGAAGCTATGGCGACGCAGACCATCTACGAGTGGGGCGGCGGGAGCGATGCGTTCGCGCGGTGGCTGAACCGCTTCTATGATCTCGTGGAACGTGAGGCTCCGGGGATCGCAGCGATGTTTCGGTACGCGCGTGAGCACCGAGCATCGTGAGCACGTGACCGACTGGTGGGCGGAGGTCATGGGTGGCCCGGCGCAATACACCGAGCGCCGTGGCGGCTATGAGCACCTGCTCGTTCGCCATCACGACCTCGCCATTACGGCCGAGCAGCGGCTTCAGTTCGTGACGCTGCTCAGCCGCGCCGCCGATCAGGTTGGGCTCCCCGACGACCCGGAGTTTCGCGCCGTGGACGGTTGTCAATTCACCTCGATGACTGCGTTGGGCTGCAATCGTCTCCGATGCTGAGCTCTAGGCTTAGTGGCCGAGACGCACCCTCCGAACCAACCATGTAGAGGAGCCACAATGCCACTTGAAGGCGAGTACGAGCCGAGTCCCTGGGACTGGGTCCGGGAGCAGGTTGAAGAGTACGAGGCCAGCGATGGTGAGCGTGGCAACACCCTCCGTGACAGCGGTCTTCCCGTGGTCATCATCACGACCCGAGGGCGCAAGAGCGGGAAGATCCGCAAGTTCCCGCTCATGCGGGTCGAGCACGACGGTGAGTATGCCCTCGTCGCTTCGCTTGGCGGCGCTCCCAACAACCCGACCTGGTACGGCAACCTGGTCGCCGATCCGACCGCACTGATGATCCAGGACGGCGCGGTACCTCACGACTTCGTTGCGCGTGAGGTCGAGGGCGACGAGCGAGCGCTGTGGTGGGACCGCGCTGTCGAGGCATATCCCAGCTACGCCGACTACCAGGAGAAGACCAGTCGAGTCATCCCGGTCTTCGTGGCCACACCGTCCGGCGTCTAGGGGTCCGACCTTCGAGGCTTATCGCAACACGTTTGCAATAGCGAGCACCGGGTATCAGTCTGCACTGGAGCCAACCATTGGCAGCGCCGCGAGGAGGAGGAGGCTGGGGGATGGCGACGACGGCGATCGGGGCGGCGCGACGGGCGGGCGTCCGGGGGTTCTGGACATCTCTCGACCGACGGCAGCGGTTGACGCTGCTGATGATGATCTGCGTCGTCGTCGGGTTGCACGTCGTCGGCTTCCTCGCGCTGATCGCGCTCGTGGCGCCCAACCATTACGACCTCGGCGGTACCGGCGCCTACACGGTCGGAGTCGGCCTCACCGCCTACACGCTTGGCCTGCGCCACGCGTTCGACGCCGACCACATCTCGGCGATCGACAGCGCCACCCGCAAGATGATGGCCGAAGGAAAGCGACCTCTGAGCGTCGGCTTCTGGTTCTCGCTGGGGCACTCGACGATCGTCTTCGGGCTCGCGTTCCTGCTGGCGATCGGGATCAAATCGCTCTCGGGACCGGTCAAGAACGACAGCTCGACCCTGCACCAGGTCACGGGCTCGATCGGGACGCTCGTGTCTGGCGGCTTCCTCTATGTCATCGCGGCTCTCAACGTGGTGATCCTGTTCGGCATCGTCAAGGTCTTCAGCGCGATGAGAAGCGGGGCATATGACGAGCGGGCGCTCGAGCAGCAGCTCGACAGCCGCGGCTTGATGAATCGCGTCTTCGGCGGCCTGACGAAGGCGATCGCCAGGCCCCGGCAGATGTACCCGGTCGGAGTCCTCTTCGGGCTCGGCTTCGACACAGCGAGCGAGGTCGCCCTGCTCGTGCTCGCAGGCGGCGCCGCGGGCGCAGGACTGCCGTGGTACGCGATCCTCTGCCTGCCCGTCCTGTTCGCCGCCGGAATGTCACTGCTCGACTCGATCGACGGCACTTTCATGAACTTCGCATACGGTTGGGCCTTCTCGAACCCGGTGCGAAAGGTCTTCTACAACATCACGATCACCGGCCTCTCGGTTGCCGTCGCGCTCCTGATCGGAACGATCGAGCTCGGAGGCCTGGTCGCAGAACACCTCGACCTGTCCGGCTCCTTCTGGAGTTGGTTCGAGACGATCGACGTCAACTCCCTCGGCTTTCTGATCGTCGGGATGTTCGTCGCGACGTGGACGATCGCTCTGTCGGTCTGGCGCCTCGGACACATCGAGGAGCGTTGGAGCGCAGAATCTCGGCGAGAGTCAGGCCCTGCAGGACGGTGCTCACGACGCGCCGTCCTTCACGGTTCAGGCCCGACCTGCTCGATGAACGCCGACAGCGCCGCAACCGCCTGCGGATGCTGGGCGAGATGCAGGCGAGTGATCGCCGCGAGCATCGGCGCGGGGTCATAGCCTTTGATCCGGTACCTGCCCGGGTGCACGAGGCTTTCCCGCAGGAAGTGTTCGTCGACCAGGACTTGCCGCCCGTCGATCAGCGTGACGCGGTGTCCCGCGAAGCTCGCAAAGCCCGGAGCGAGCCGCCTACCGGCGGCAGCGAGATGGCACGCGGAGCAGCCGTCGGTGACGATCAGTCGCCCGCCCTGCTCGACCAGCTGCTGCTCGTGGGTGAACGGTTCGGTTGCGTCTGACGGCGCAGATGCGCCCGAGGTCCCTTCGCTGCTGCTTCTCGCAGCCGCGCCGCAGCCGACGAGAGACAGCAGGGCTGTCGCTGCGAGCAGTCCCGTCAGCGCTTCTCTCACGCGACTCGCCACTCGTCCGCCCTACACGCTCGCCCTGCGGCGCGAAGCGGCGAGCGCCCAGAGGCCCACGATCAGGCCCAGCGCGCCCAGGACCAGTGCGACGATGCCCAGTCCTCTGCTCGCGCCGGCGCCGCTCGATTTCGACGCGACCGGCTTGGACGCGGATGTCGCCACGCCCCCAGCGGTCTGGCCGGCTTCGGGTCCTGCCTCGTCGCCCGCGATGTCCTCGATCACGCCACCTTTTGCCGTGACGTTGATCCGTGGCGAGGGATGTTCACCGGTCAGCGACGGTTCGATCCAATGCACGATTTGACCGTTGCTGTAGGTCTGGACAGTGCGAAATTCGAGCGCCCTGCCCGCGGCGTCGTCGGGGATCGCAAGCGACAGCGGGAAATTGATGAACTGCCCGTTGTTTACCTTCCCCAGCGGACCGGTCCAGGTCCAGACGATCTGTGAGACCTCGGTGCTGATCGTTTCGCCGTCTTCTTTGATCGGCGTCGTGAGTCTGCTTTCGATCACCTTCGTGCTCCAGCCGGGGACGTTTTCGTAGTCCACGCCAGTGAAGCCCCGGGGGAAGAGCACGTCGACCTTCTTGACGTACGCGCTTTCCTGCTCTCCGGGCACGCGCACGTCGAGCGTCGCGAACGCGCCCGCCGGGATCGTGTTGGGATGCAGGCTGATGTGCGCCTGCGCGCTCGCCGGGGCGAGCAGAGCCCCCGCGGCGGCGAGCATGGCGACCTTCTTTGATTTCATCTTCGGTGTGCCTCCTGAGTATCTGGACAGAGCTGCCTGCGGACGTGCCAACTCTCTTCGCCGAGGGAGCGTTGCAACGTTCAAGTGAGTTCTCCGACGCAAGCTGCTCATCGAATCGGCACCTTCACGACGCGGTTGTACTGTTCGAATTCAGACACGCGGTCGATCACTTCGATGTCCCACGTGCCACCGGGGCTGAGCACTGTCGAGTTGAGGATGTAGTGCCCAGGTCCCGCCAGGATCGGCTTCAGCCGTAGCGGGCCGATTCGCCTTGCAGGGAGCTTGGCGTTCACTGTCAGTTCCTTCGTCGCAGTGAGCTGAGTACCGGTCTTGGCGTCGATCAGGTAGAGGTGCATCGTGTTCAGCCCGACCTTCGCGGGTTCGACGGTCATCTCGAGCTCTGCCGGGCCGATCGTGGTGTTCGTCGAGAAGGGACCCGTCGCCGCGTCGATCGGGGGTGCATAGCTGATCAGCGCGGCGGTCACGCCGAACACACACAGCATGATCACGAACTCGCCTCGCATCGTACGGCGAGCCAGCGCGCCGACGCCACCGGGGGACCGTCCGTCACCGACGAGCCGCCTCAGCGCCGGGATGACCCGTTCGCGGTTGACCCGGCCGATGCCGATCAGCAGTGACAGCAGCGCGATCTTGACGATGATCAAGGCGCCGTAGGTCGTGTGGAACAGCCCATTGAAGCTCCGCACGTCGATGTATGCCTGGATCACGCCGGTGATCGCGATCACGATCACCGCAGCGAGCGCGTATCGCGAGAAGCGAGCGAGCGTCGCCAGCAGCAGTTCGCTGCGCTCCGGTCCCTGCAGCTGGCGAGTCGCGCCCGGTAGGGCGAGCAGCAGGCACGCGATCCCGCCTACCCAGACGCTGGCCGACAGCACGTGAAGCGCGTCGGAGGGGAAGAACACGCCGACCGGGCTCTCGATGCTCGCGTGACCGGCCAATGCGGGTGTGATCGCCAGGTATAGAGCGCCGATCGCGAGCAGCGCAAGGATCACGCGCGGCGGGCGCGGCGTCAACGCCGGCGTCTGGCCCTCCGCCGTGTTCGACCTCAGTACCGGGATTGCGGGCCTGCCGATCGCTCTGCTTGCCAGGAGCACGGCGGCGAGCAGGACCCAGTCGATCGCGCGCAGGCCCCAGACTTTGCCGAAGCGGCTGTCGAGGGTGTTGTCGATGATCGGGCCCTTCAATGAGCTCCACAGCGACACGCCGGCCGCGCTCGCGCCCTGCAGGAGAACCCCGAGCACGCTCACGATCACGCCGAGCACGATGGCGGCGGCGAACAGCCTTCCCAGTCGCGACGCGAACACGCGTGAGGCCAGCGACCAGCGCTCCTCGCTGCCGGCGACCGCCGTCAAGCCGCGTATCCATGCGAAGAACAGGAACACCAGGCCACCGACCATCAAGGCGAGCGTCAGGTAGTTCAGCGCGCGAACGACGCCGAAGGAGGCCTTCGTCACCCTGCCGGTCTCGTTCTTGCCGATCAACCCCGCGACGGTGAACTTGGGGGCGGCTCCCGGGTGGCCGATGCTGAAGACCAGGCCGCCGTAGACGATGTGCGTGTCGGCAGAGATCACGCGGTAGGTGCCGGTGTAGGTGCCGTCGGGCAGATGCGGCTTCAGCCCCACACCGATCCAGTGCTCGTTGCCGTCGGGGTGCGAGACGTCGAGGTCATCGACCTCGGTTCCCTGGGCGTTGTAGACGCGCACCGCTCCCAGCGTGCCGCCGACATTCTGGTTGAACTCGAAGATCACCTCGGTGGGCTGGACCTTCACGGTCGAGCCAGAGACGGGCGAGGTGCCGAGCAGCTGGGCATGGCCCCATGCCGCGGGCGCCTCCACGAGCACGACCGTGCCCGCCAGCGCCACCCCGACCAGCGCCACCACGGCCAGCACAGCCGCGGTCAGGCCGTGAGCTCTCCGAGCGGCTCGGGCCGTGGAGTGGGGGTCGTTGATCGGGTTTTCGCTCTCCCTCGCAGGAGAGGGCGCAATGCTCAGCGTTTGCGCCGCGACCGAGCGCCCCACGAGCAGGGCGCCGGGCGCAGCGACGATGGGACGGCAACGGGACATCGGAAGCTCCTCGTATACGTGCCTGCACGGCCAGCCATGGACCCGCGCGAACGGACCGACGCGTCCGTTCGGCGGAGATCATCTGAGGACGAGCAGGCGGCGCCCGGGGTCGGGCGCGGAAGGCCGCCTAGCTCGAGACGATCAAGGCCGGCGGCGGGCGCTCCGCGAGCGAGCTGGCGATCAGGCGCCCCCCGCGTACGACCTGCTGCACGACCCGACGGCGCAGCCGCACAGAGGAACCGGGGCGTGGCCAGGGGGCCGGCTCCGCGCGCCGCGCCAACAGAACGCGCTCGCCCGGATAACGGCGTGCGAGCAGCGGTATTGCGAGCGCAATCGCTGGCGCGAGGTAGAGCACAGCGTGAAGCACGAGGACGTGGACATTACTCCTCCGACCGCCGCAGCCGGGCCGGCTGCGGGCGCGAGCCTCGATCGCTCGACGCCGGGCCCGATCGGATCGCCATCCGATCGCCCACCGAGCTCGCGAGTGCAGTCGAGCTCAGGTCGCCGGGTCGGTGACGGCCGGAAACTCTGCTGCGGTCTGACGCCGCAGCACCTCGGTGCCGAAGAAGGCGAGCACGAGGAACACGATGATGCCGGCCGGTTTGTGCGTGGCAGGAATCGGCCCCCAGATGAAGATCAGCAGCATGATCGCGGCGACGATTCCGTAGGTCCAGCCCGGTTGGTCGCGCAGGAACGGAGCGATCGCGCGACGGGCCCTGACGGCCAGGCGTGCCGGGCCTGCGAACCAGGCCGCGGCGATCAGCGGAACGCCGACGATCACGAATGCGCCCGCGATTTCGGCGAGCATCGAAGTCGCGATCGAGATCACAGCCTCCGCCGCGGGCCGGTTGGCTTCCACTTTCACCAGCGAGCCGGCGACCTGCGATTGGATGATCGCGCGTGCAGCGAACACGATCAGGCCCGCGAGCACGATCGCGATGCCGACCTGCATCAGCGCCTGGCGCCGGCGAGCACGCGCCAGGAAGATCGCGAGGGCGTACAGCAGGGGCACGATGATCGTCAGCAGCAGGGCGAGCCCTTTCAGGGCTTTGACCCCGTCCTGGACGGTCTTGAGCTGCTTGGACTTGAGAATCCGCAGGTGCGCGACCGAGGGCGGCAGCTTGGAGCTGACATTCGGCAGCCCGAGGCGTTTGGCGATGTTGGCGACGATCGAGGCGAGGTCTAGCGTCACTTCGCCCCCGTTGGTCGAGACCGCTCCCTTGCCGTTGACGATCGCGATGAAGCTTTCATCGGCAGCGCGATTGGCCGCCTTCCACGCTTCCTGGACGCGGGCGTTGGCAAGCGCGCGGCGCGCGGCGGTGGTGGCGAGATTCTGAAGCGCCCCTGCCACCGGCCCGGCCAGTGGCTGCAGCTGCGTGGGGAGCCTGGACTTCAGTTCCTGTTCGACGTCGACGTTGGCGTAGAGCTGTTCGACGAGGTAGTTGGAGGTCGTTTCACGGATCCGTTCGTTCTGCAGCAGTTTCGTGCTCGTGTTCGCCCAGTTGTTGGGGTTGAGCAGCTGCCGGTTGGCCCAGACCGCGAAGATCGCCACGACAGCGAGCACGGTTGTGCCCCAGATCAGAACGCGCACGAGCCATCGCCGTTCGTGGGGAGGTGATGTTCGGTGCGATCGCTCGGTGGCGCCGGGGGCGCCGGCGCCGGCCATGCCTTGGTCGCTAGCTGCGCCCCTGTGCGGAATCTCCGGTTGGGTCCTCTGCGGGTGGGCGCCCAGGCTCGCTCATCGGGCCGCACCTGACGTGTTCACCGCGGCGATCGCCTCGACGCCCGCGGCCACGTTCGTGCCGGCGGCGATCCGATCGGGCCGCGCCCAACACCCCCACCGGGTCCTCGTCCAGGCACAGGCCACGAAGCCTGCCCCCAAAGGCCTCAACATGAAACGATCCTACCCCTACGGGCGGCGTCCCGCGGGCACCGCCAACGGATGTGCGCTCTGCCTGCTCTCGCGGCGCGTGCTCGCGGTTCCGCACGCTCTGAGCTGAAGAGCCCCGAGCCGACCCAGTCCCCGGGGCCCTGCGAGCCACGGGGAGCGGAGAAGCAACCGTCGCCGAACCGACAGATGCGACTGAGGGATTATCGTTCGCGACAATGCGGATGGGAATCGTCGTCGTTCCGGGCTGCTTTGACTCCGGCCTTGCGGTGCTGCTGGACGTCCTGCGCACAGCCGAGGGCCTGCGTCCACAGCTCGATCCCGCGATCGACCCGTTCGAGGTCGCGCTGATCGGGACCGCCGCACGGGCCGTTACCGCCGGGGGCCTGTCGATGGAGTGCGACCGCCGGGTTGGCGAAGAGGACGCCCTGGCCGACCTCGACGTGCTCACCGTCCCGGGTCTCGGCGTGGGCACCGCTCCGTCGCTCGCCTCTGCGCTCGCCGGCCGCCCGGTCCGCGACCTGCGCGGATGGTTGGCCGGGCGCGACGGTGGCGAGCTGCACTTTGCGGCCGCGTGCACGGGCACATTCGTGCTCGCCGAGGCCGGCCTGCTCGACGGGCGCCGGGCGACCACGAGCTGGTGGCTGACGGGGGAGTTCCTGCGCCGCTACAAGCACGTCGAGCTCGACATGTCGCGGATGGTCATCCACAGCGGCTCGGTCACCACGGCCGGCGCGGCGTTCGCCCATATCGACCTCGCCATGAGCCTCGTCTCCAAAGCCAGTCCGCGGCTCGCCGACGCCGTCGCCCGCTACCTGCTGGTCGACGAGCGCCCGGCGCTCAGCGTCGAGGCGGCGGTCGGCCATCTCGCCGCCGCCGATGCGCTCGTGGTCGAGTTCGAGGAGTGGGTTCGCGAGCACCTCGACCGGGAGGACCTCAACGTCGGTGCGGCGGCGCAGGCGATCGGGACGACCCGCCGTACGCTCGAGCGGCGCACCCGGGCGCGGACGGGGCGCAGCCCACACGACCTGATCCAGCGTCTGCGCATCGAGCGCGCCCACCACCTTCGACGCACGACCGACATGAGCTTCGAGCAGATTGCGCCGCTCGTCGGCTATCGGAACGCATCGACGCTGCGTGCGCTCCTGCGCCGCGCGGTTTAACTGGAGACAATCGGGCGTCGACGCGCACCGCTGCTGAAAGCCGCGCCGGCGATCGATGTGCGTCGCGCGTGGTCGGAAACATCCGTCACGCATGTTTCTGTTTCGGAGGGGTTTGTCGTGACTGTAAATAGTGAGAGACACCGTTTCCCCTCGGTCGGCTCCGGAGTTATCGTGAGACGCGACTGGCGTGGAACTGCATATGCAGCGCGCCACGCCGTTCACTAGATCCGCGCGCGGATTGGTCTGCTCCGGACCAGGAGCGCCTGCGCCCACTGGCAATTCGATCAAGGAGAAGCCAAGAGATGAAGCACCTCAAGACGATGGGGCTCGTGGTGGTGGCCCTGTTCGCGGTCAGCGCCTTTGCGGTCGCGACCGCTTCCGCGGCGCTGCCCGAACTGGTCAGCGAAGGCAAAGAACTACCAGCCAAAACCCCATTCAAAAGCAAAAGCGGTAAAAGCACGCTGGAAACGAAAAGCGGCGAAAAAGTCAGCTGTACGGGCGATACCAACACGGGCGAAATCACCGGGCCCAAAACCGACGTCGCGACGGTGACCTTCACCGGCTGCTCGGCTTTCGGCATCCTGAAATGCAGCACGACGGGCGCCAAAGCGGGCGAAATCATCCTCAAAGCGATCAGCAAACTGGTCTACATCAGCAAAGCAGCCCACGAAGCCGGTCTCGACCTCGAACTCGAAAAAGAACTGACGATCGAATGCACGAGCTCCGAGAAACTGAAAGTCCGGGGCTCGACGATCGGCGTCCTGACCCCGGTCGGCGAACCGGCGCACGAAAAACTGACGCTGACCTTCGCCCAATCCTCAAAAGGAGTGCAGAAACCCACCGAATACGAAAACGAAAGCGGCGGCAAAGTCACGGACATCACCGAAACCAAGGGCGAAGGCCTGAAAAAATTCGAATTTGAAGAGTCTGGGCTCGTCGCCACCGACGAACTCGAATTCGGCTCACCCGTGAAAAAAGTCGAACTGAGGGCTTGACCTCGCACGGGGAGTGATCGTCCGCACCCTGCGGGCGAGGCGAAGGCGTGTGTGGGGGCGCTGCTCCCACACACGCCACTCATACTCGGCTCTCGAACGCGCCGGCCCCTCCCGGATCGAGCTCGCGCTGCATCTGCGTCAGGCAATCCTGCAGACTCAGGCAGTCGCATTGCAGCCCCTGCTCGAGGATCGCGATCGTGGCCGTCGCCTGTGCGACCGTGCGCTGCAGCTCGGCCAGCTTGCGTTGCGCGAGCGCCCGCCATATGCCGTCCGGCGGCGAACGTTCGGAGAGGCCGTCGAGGACAACGCGGGTCTCTGCGAGGGTGAAGCCGGCGCGCTTGAGCAACGTGATCAGCGATATCAGGCGCACGGTCTCGGGGTCATAGCGACGCCTGCCGGCGACTCGTTCAGGGGCGGAGAGCAGTCCCGTGCTCTCCCAGTAGCGCAGGGTCGAAGCCGGTATCCCGGCTCGCCCCGAGACCTCGCCGATGCTCAATCCGCGCGTATCCACCCTTGACTTCAAGCCTACTTGAAGTTCTACACCTTCGGGGAGGGCAATCCAACGAAGGGAGACCGCATGACCATGGGAAGCCGTGAATCCGGGCGAAGGCAGTCGCACGGCTGCTCCTGCGCTGGCGACGCCGCGCCGCCGACAGACGGGCAGCTCGACGCCGGTGAGACGCTCGCGGGGCAACCCTGCAACAGCCGGACCGAGGTGCAGCCTGCGCCGATGGGCGCCACCGCCAGGGCTGCCCGCCTCGTGGCTGGCCTCGCATTCCTGGCGCTCGCCGGCGCGCTCAGCCCGCGGCGGCTCGCGGGAGAGATCGAGCTGTGGCCGGGATCGCTGGTCGCGGCGTGGTTCGGAGTGTCGCACCTTCTCGCGAGCACGATCGAATATCGAGGCTGTCCCGAGCTCGGAGCGATCCCGAGCGTGCTGCTCGGCCGGCGGGTCGAGACCAGCTGCGGTCCCTGGCGCAGGATCGATGCCCGCATCGACGCCTTGCGCGTGCGGGCGGGCGCAGTGTCCTAGCTCGGCCGAGCGCCGAGACGATCCCCGGCGCAGTCGCGCGCCGCCTCGGCCCGCGACTCCGGCGGGGCGCGGCCCGCGCATGGCGGCAGGTAGGGTCTTGTCGATGAGCGATCGTGCGCTGCTCCTTTCCTGGGAGTACCCCCCGGTGATCGAGGGCGGTCTTGCGCGGCACGTGCGCAAGCTTGCGGAGGCGCTCGTGCGCCAGGGCCTGGCCGTCGATGTGCTGACGCGCGGCACACGCTCGCCCGCGAGGCGCGATGCGGGAGCACGGCTTGTCGGCAGGGAGCTGGCCGCGCGCGATCGGCCCTGCCCCGACGGCGCGCTCGCTCCCGCTGTCACGGGCACGCCGAGCGTCGAAGAGCGCGGCGGGGTCAGCGTCTATCGCGTCCCCGAGCCCGGTTGGCCGCGCGACCTCGATCGCTTCGTCGCATGGGTGGAGCGCATGAACGACGACATGCTCACTGCCGGCTTGCTGCTCGCAGAGGAGCATTCCTACGACCTGATCCACGGCCACGACTGGCTGGTGGCAAACGCCGCGGCCGCGCTCTCGGAGCGGCTCGGCCTGCCATACGTGACCACGATCCATGCCACCGAGCATGGCCGCCACCAGGGGTGGGTGCAGGATCAGCCGCAGGCGCACATCCACGCCGTCGAGCACTGGATGGCGCGTCGCGCGGACGCGGTGATCGTCTGCTCGCACTACATGCGCGGGCACGTAGCCGACATCTTCGACATCGATGAGCGGCGCACGGTCGTAATTCCGAACGGCATCGACCCGAACGATCTGCAGCCCGTCGAGGACCTGCGCGCGCTGCGGCGCGAGTTCGCGGCGCCAGACGAGCAGCTCGTGCTGCTGGTCGGGCGGCTCGTGTACGAGAAGGGCTTCCAGCTCGCGCTCGACGCGCTCCCCGGAGTGATCGAGCGAGTCGGCGACGTTCGTTTCATCGTCGCCGGCTCGGGCACGCACGAGGTGGAGCTGAAGGCCCAGGCGCGGCGCCTGGGACTCGACGGCCACGGCCTGTTCCTCGGCTGGATCGGCGATGACGCGCTGCATTCGCTGTACCGGATCGCCGACCTCTGCGTGGTGCCGTCGCTGTACGAGCCGTTCGGGCTCGTCGCGCTCGAGGCGATGGCCTCGGGCTGTCCCTGCATCGTCGCCGACACCGGCGGGCTGCGCGAGGTCGTACCCCCGGGGGAGCGCGTCGGACTGCGTTTCAACGGCGGCGACGCCGAGCATCTCGGCGTCATGATCGAGCGCCTGCTGGTCGACGGCGAGCTGCGCGACCGGCTCGTGACCGAGGCATCCGAGCACGTTCTGCGCTTCGACTGGGATGACATCGCGCAGCGCACCCTCGCCGTCTACAGTGACCTTTCAGTACGCGATCAGGAGGGAGCCGGACGGGGATGAGTGAAGCGCTCGAGGGTCTGATGCAGGACGACTTTCCGTTGACGCTGCACCACCTCCTGCACAGGATGCGTCGCTGCCATCCGCAGGGCGAGATCGTGACGCTCGGCGATGGGGGAGAGACCACGAGCATGAGCTATGGCGCGAGCGTCGAGCGCATCGACCGGCTTTCGCGCGCGCTCCGTGAGCTCGGCGTCGGCCCGGGGGATCGCGTCGCGACTTTCGCGTGGAACAACCAGCGCCACTTCGAGCTCTATTTCGCGGTCCCCTGCGTTGGGGCGGTACTGCACACGCTCAATCTGCGCCTGTTCGAGGAGCAGCTCGCCTACATCGTCAATCACGCCGAGGACAAGCTGATCTTCGTCGACGACTCGCTGGTGCCGCTGCTCGCCAAGCTCGCCCCAGCGTTCGAGTCCGTGCGTGCCTATGTCTTGATGGGCGACGGCGAGACGGCGGCCGACGGCGAGGCGGGCGCGCTCGCGAACGCATTGCGCTACGAGGATCTCCTCGAGCAGGCCGGACCGGGAGAGTTCGAGTACCCCGACGTCGACGAGCGCCAGGCTGCGGCGCTCTGCTACACGAGCGGCACCACCGGCAACCCCAAGGGGGTGCTCTACTCGCACCGCTCGATCAGCATGCATTCGACCGCAGCGCTGATCTGCGACGGCACGGCGCTCTCGCGCTCGGACCGCGTGTTGGCGGTGGTGCCGATGTTCCACGCAAACGCCTGGGGACTTCCCTACGGCGCGGCGCTCGCGGGCGCAGATCTGATCCTGCCCGACCGCTTTCTGCAGGCAGAGCCGCTGGCGCGGCTGATAGCCGCCGAGCGCCCGACGCTGATGGGATGCGTGCCGACGATCTTCGCCGACCTGCTGCGCTATGCCGACTCCCACCCGGACATCGATCTGTCCTCGCTGTCGAACGCCGCCTGCGGCGGCTCGGCGGTGCCGCGGCAGCTGATGAAGGACTTCGAGGAGCGCCACGATGTGCGCATCTTCCAGGCGTGGGGCATGACCGAGACTAGCCCCGTCGCGACCTACTCGCGTCCGGACGAGCGTGGCGAGCACGACGACGCCTACTGGGAGGATCGCGCCCGCCAGGGGCGCCCGCTGCCCTGGGTCGAGCTGCGGCTGATCGACGACGATGGCTCCGAGGTGCCCTGGGACGGCGACTCGACCGGGGAGATCGAGGTCCGCGGCCCATGGGTCGCGGCGCGCTACTTCCGCGAGCCACTCGACGAGCAGAAGTTCCGCGGCGGCTGGCTGCGGACCGGGGACATCGCATCGGTCGACCCACGCGCGCAGGTGCAGATCACCGATCGCACCAAGGATGTGATCAAGTCCGGCGGCGAGTGGATCTCCTCGGTCGAGCTGGAGAACGAGGTGATGGCGTACCCCGACGTCGTCGAGGCCGCCGTGATCGCCAAGCCCGACGAGCGTTGGGCCGAGCGGCCGCTGTGCTGCGTGGTGCTGCGGGAGGGCTCGAGCGCAGGCGCTGAGCAGCTGATCGAGCACCTGCAGGGACGGGTCGCGAAATGGTGGGTGCCGGACGAGTTCGCGTTCGTCGAGGAAGTGCCCAAGACGAGCGTGGGCAAGTTCGACAAGAAGGTGCTGCGCAGCATGCTGGCCGACGGCACGCTCGCCGGTCGGGTCACGGTTCCTTAGGATGGCGCGCTGAGCGGGCCGCGCTCGACCCGCGCGCTGCGCGCCGCGCGACGGGCGCTCGCGCCGACGGTCGGCTGGCTCCCGGGCGCCGTTGCGCTGATCCTGCTGATCCCGTTCGCATCTGCAGGTTTCGGCTCGGGCGCGACCGGCGGCACCGCGCCGGCGCCCGCGTCGGGCGCCCCCGTCGCTCGCGGAACGCGCTACCGGCCGATCGGATGCATTCGGCGTGGGGCGGCGGTCGCCTACCGCCACGGACCGCGGCGCCTCGAGGTCGCGCTCAGCTTCGACGATGGCCCGTACCCGCTGACGCCGAGTTTCGTGCGCATGCTCCATGCCGAGCACGCGGTCGCCACGTTCTTCATGATCGGCGAGCAGCTCACGCCGCGCTTTCGCGCGACCCTGCACGAAGAGCTGCGCGACGGCGACGCGCTCGGCGATCACACCTTCAGCCACGCGGATCTCGTCGCCAGCGGCGGCGTTCACGGCCAGCTGCAGCGCACGCTGCAGGCGATTCGCGGGCTCAGCGGATACACACCATGCGTGTTTCGCCCGCCCTACGGTGATTATGACGCCTCGGTAGTGCAGATCGCCGCGTCGCTCGGCCTGGCGACGATTCTGTGGGAAGTCGACCCGAGCGACTATGCCCTGCCAGGCGTATCCGCGATCGAGCGTCGCGTCCTCGCGCAGGTGCGGCCGGGAGCGATCGTGCTCTCGCACGATGGCGGCGGGCCCCGACAGCAGACGCTCGATGCCTACCCCGCCATCATTCGCGCGCTGCGGGCGCGCGGCTATCGCTTCGTCACCGTTCCGCAGCTGCTCGGCTTCCACACCGTCTATCGCCGCT
This sequence comes from uncultured Solirubrobacterales bacterium, assembly GCA_963706765.1. Taxonomy (GTDB): domain Bacteria; phylum Actinomycetota; class Thermoleophilia; order Solirubrobacterales; family Solirubrobacteraceae; genus Palsa-744. Next base: position 3,086,793 of record OY970168.1, read on the forward strand.
GCCTGCGAGACTGTGGCGGCGCGGCTATTCTTGGGCCTCCGCCGCCGGGCTCGATCGTCGAGCCGGGTTGAGTGGAGGCATTGGGGCTATTGACAGCAATGCTGCAGCACGCGAGTTTGCGGCAGGATCGTCCGAGTCCATGGCTAACTTAACGATTGCCGATTTCGGGGAAGGTTTGCATGACGCGATCCGTGTTCATGCCGGCAATGGCCCTAGAATCGCGGCGAAGACAGGCAAAAGGCGGCCCGCGCACAGGGCCACAGCGCGTATCAGACGAAGAACCGGAGGTTGGGCATGACCCGGACCAACGCAGCAAGGAAGTCGACGACCAGCCGCCGCATGTCGCTGCGCCCGCTGCTGGTCCTCGCTATGGCGCTGGCGCTCGTGGCGGTATCAGCGGCCCCGGCCCTAGCGGCGAGCGAACCGCTTTCAGGCTACAAAAACGAAACAACGAGCAAACAGGAAACGAAACCCGCACCGACGAGCACGTCGACGCCGACCCCCACGCCGACGCCGACGACGCCCAAGAAAGAAACCGAAGCTTCTAAAAGCTCGGAACCTTCCAAATCGTCGACCGCACCAAGCTCGACGAGCACGCCGAGCACCACGAGCACGCCGAGCAGTTCGGTGGCGCCGGCGAAAAAGGAAACCACCGGCACGCTGCCGTTCACGGGCCTCGATCTACGATGGGTGGTGGGCTTGGGCCTGCTGCTGATGGGCACGGGCTTCTCGATCGTCGCGGTCCAGCGTCGCCAGCGGCGCGACAGCGGGAGCTGAACCGCATTTAGCAGTGCCGAAAGGGCTGCCAGCCCCACGGCTGGCGGCCTTTTCGGCGTAGTTGGTCCGGGCGCGTGAAATCGGGTCGCTCTGCGACGCCGCCTAGAGCGCGATCAGGTCGAGCCGATCGATGTGCATCGTCGCATGCGAGGCCCACACGGTCTCCTCGGCGATCTCGAGCACGCCCGCGTCGCGGAGACGCGCGAGCGCGGCGTCGAGCCTGCTTGGATCGGTGTCCCCGAGCTCCAGCTCGAGATCGAGCCGTGACCAGGCCGGCTCGTGGTCGTCGCGAATCGCCTGGAGGACGATCGCGCGTTCGAGCCGGCGGTCTCCTTCGCTGCATCCCTCTGAGTTCGCGTCCAGCATCGAGCCAGCTCCTGTCCTAGGAGGGTCTAGCGAAACTCGCTAGCCCTGTAGTAGTGCGGGTTGTTGGGGTTGCTCGCATCGCTGTTACCTCGCTTCTCCCGGCCGCTTACCCCATCGTCAACGTAGATCGCCTGCGGCCGTGGTAGAACTTTGTGCGTCGCAGGAGTTCGGCACAGCCCGCTTTGGGCACAGCCGGTAGTTCGACTCCTGAGACGGCCCGCGTGTCCCGAGCGCGATCAAGGCCCAGGGGGATTTCGGCATGAGATTTTCGGAAGGGCCGCCTTTAGAGCACAGATAACGAGCTTAGTTTGGCGGGAGGGAGGCTATGGACCCCCCTCCCGCCACACGCGGCGGTGGCGAAACTGGCAAACGCAGCCGACTATCAATCGGCCTCCTGGTAGGGATTGCGGGTTCGAGTCCCGCCCGCCGCACTTCATGAGCACATGGGAGCACCACCTGCTCACCTTCGGTATACCCCAAACCGGGCCGCCCGGGTCTCACCGGGCGGTTGGTTGCGGGTCCCGTTTGGTCGCCAGATCGACGGTCTTTCCGTCCGATCAGACTGGTAGTTTTTGGCTTTCTAGAGCCATAGATGACCCCCGCGAGACGGCAATCTCCGGGGGTCTGGATCAAGGAGATGTAGGCTCCGTGACCTCCCAGAAAGTACCACGGCGATCCGTCGCCGAAGACCTCTCGACCATCCTCGACTCGGCAGAGATTTGCCGCCTCGTGGACGAGCTTCAACAGACCCGTTGGACGGGTCGTCCCGGCTACCCGATCCGGGCGATGATCGGCATGGCCTTGGCGAAGTCCCTCTATGCGTTGCCCACGTGGACTCGGACCGTCGCGCTCGTCCGTGAGCACCCCGCGTTGGCGGCCGTCATCGCGCCGAATGGCGAAACCCCGTCCGTCTATGCCTGCTACCGCTTCACGGCGAAGCTGCGCGACCACGCCCACCTGCTGGACGGCTGCATCGCCCGCGTCGTGGCCGAGTTGAAGCAGCGAAACCCCGACATTGGCAAGGACGTGGCGATTGACGCCTCCGACATGCCCGCGTACGCCAATGGACAGCGGTTCGTCAGCAAGGGCGGTCGGGAACGCTCCGATGATGAGTTCTCCGACCCCGACGCGAGCTGGGGGCACCGCTCCGCCGTTTCGACACGCAAGGGCGGCGGCTTCTACGGCTACCGGCTGCACCTTGCGGTGGACGCAGCGACGGACCTGCCACTGGCGTGGACGGTCGAGACGGCCCGCGACCACGAAACGCTTTCGGTCGCCCCGCTGCTGGATCGGCTGCACGCGCTCGGCATCGCGCCTGAGACTGCAGCGCTCGATAAGGGCTACGACAACAGCAGGGTCTACGGCGACTGCGCCGCGCGAGACATCGTGCCGGTGATCCCGTTGCGCCAGACGCCCGACGTGAAGCGCGGAGCCGACAAGCCTCCGTGCTGCGAGCATGGCAAGTGGCGCTTTGCCGGGGCTGACTATGGTCGCAAGGCAACCAAGTGGCGCTGCCCGACCGGCGAATGCAAGCCCGCGTCCGTGTGGATCCGAGCCGACCGGCTGCACCCCCTGATTCCGCGTGAGACTCTGCGCTGGAAGGGCCTCTACCGGGGCCGTGCATCCGTCGAGCGCGGCTTTGCTCGCCTCAAGGAAAACTTGGGGCTCGCACCGCTACGCGTCCGCAGGATCGAGCGTGTGCGACTCCATGCCAACCTCACGATTCTCTCGCAGTTGGCAAGCGCATTGAGTAGGGAGCGTCCGGCGGCGCTCGCGGCGTAGCGTCCCTCAACGCGCTCGATCTCATCCGCCCCCGCCCGGAAAGTAGGCCAGCCATGAACCTGAAGGTCCCTGACGTCCACGTAATTTACGAAGCCATCGCGGAACGGAACGCGGACCGTCCTGAATGTCCGGCTTGTCGGAAGCCCGTTTGGGACGTCTTGAACGAGCCGGTCATCCTGCGGACCGCCAGCAGCGGCGCCGATGTCCATGCCGTCGGCATGGCCTGCACCAACTGTGGGTATCTGCGGCTCCATGTCGCCAACTACCTCCAATAATCCGAACTGACACGGACACATCGCCTCATGTAGCGTTCCGCCCATGCGGGCCCCAGCAGCAGCGCTAACACTCGGCATTCTTGCTCTCATGGGTTGCGGCACGACGAGCACGGTCACCACGAGTCCGCCCGCCCCTACCGGCAGCGCACTGGCAGCGGCGCTGTCTACGGCGTACTCAGAACACACCGAGCACGTTGCATCTGGAGAAGTGGCAAGCGCATTCGAAGTGCAGCGCAATCTGAGCCGCTGTCAGGGCGAAGGCACCATGTGGGAATGTACCCTGCATATTGGAAGTCCGGGCTGGGACTCGCATTTCCGGGTACAGCTTGGCGAAGATCGCTGCTTTACCGCCAACGAAACGGGAAACCCCAGCCCGGTAGTCGTGAATGGCTGCATACGGTGATGGAGCGGCTCCGTTTCGCTAGTCGTTTCGCTAGACCCTCCTAGTTGCAATCGCTGGCGGCATCCGAAGCCGCCAGGTCGAAGCATGTGTGACTGATAGTCCATAGACTAATAGTCCACAGGACGGAAAAACCATGGCGATTCCTGCTCGATCCGATGCCCATCTCGCGTTCGGTGCCACCGTGCGCCGCATCCGCGCGCTGCGCGGCATCTCCCAGCAGGGCCTGGCGCAGAGCTGCGGCCTCGATCGCACGTACATCAGTGGGATCGAGCGCGGGATGCGCAATCCGAGCCTGACGAACATCCTCAAGATCGCCGACTCGCTCGCCGTCAGCCCGGCAGAGCTGTTCGCGCACAGCCAGCCCTCGGGCCGCCGGCGCGGCGCCGAAGCCTGAGCGCGAGACGATCAGTCCAGCGGCGTCGTATACGCGGCGCTCAGCCCACCGTCGACGAGGAACGTCGAGGCCGTCACGTAGCTCGAGTCCTCGCTCGCGAGGAACAGGGCCGCCTTCGCGATCTCCGGCGGCTGCGCGAAGCGTCCCATCGGCACGTGCACGAGCCGTCGTGCCGCCTTCTCGGGATCGGCCGCGAACAGCTCGCGCAGCAGCGGCGTGTCGACTGGCCCTGGGCAGAGTGCATTGACGCGTACGCCCTGGCGCGCGAACTCGACCCCGAGCTCGCGCGAGAGCGCGAGCACGCCGCCCTTGGAGGCTGTGTAGGAGATCTGCGAGGTCGCCGCCCCCATCACTGCGACGAACGAGGCGACGTTGATCACCGAGCCTCGTGCCGGACCCTCGTTCGCGAGCAGATGCGGGATGCCGTGCTTGCAGCACAGGAACACGCTGCGGAGGTTCACGCTCTGGACGTGCTCCCAGGCCTCGAGCGTCGTATCGAGGACCGAGCCATCCTCCTCGGGCGCAATGCCGGCGTTGTTGAAGAGGATGTCGATATGCCCGAAGCGCTCACGCACATGGGCCAGCGCGCCGCTCACCTGACGCTCGTCGGTGACGTCGACCTGCAGCGCGAGGTCACCGGGGGCGTCGGCCCGCAGGTCGAGCCCCACGACGGTCGCGCCCTCGCGCTGGAATGCCGCGACAGTCGCGCAGCCGATCCCCCCGCTCGCGCCGGTCGCGACGCAGACGCGCCCTGAGAGACGCTGGCGCTCGGCGCTCATCCGCGCTCCGTCGAGAAGAAGATCGTCTTGAGCTCGGTGTAGGCCTCGAGCGCGTGAGGACCTAGCTCGCGGCCGTAGCCGGACTGCTTGAAGCCGCCGAAGGGAGTTGCGAGCCGCACCGAGGTGTTCGCGTTGATCGACAGCACCCCGGTATCGAGCGCCCGCGCGACGCGCAGGGCCCGCGCGCCATCCGCGGTCCAGATCGAGCCCGACAGGCCGTAGATCGTGTCGTTGGCGATGCTGATCGCCTCGGCCTCATCGGCGAACGCGATCACCGCGGCGATCGGGCCGAAGATCTCCTCCTGGGCGACCCGTTCGCCACTCTGCACGGGTGCGAGCACGGTCGGAGCAAACCAGAAGCCCGGCCCCTGCGGAGCATCTGCCCGAAACGCGATCGGCGCTCCGTCGTCGAGGAACGAGCTGACGCTCTCGCGCTGCGCGGCCGAGATCAGCGGTCCGATCTGTGTTGCCTCGGCGAGTGGATCGCCAACCTCGAGTGCCTTGATCTGCGGCTCGAGCAGCTCGAGGAAGCGCTCCAGCGCGTCGGCCTGCACGAGGATCCGCGAGCGCGCGCAGCAATCCTGGCCGGCGTTGCCGAACGCCGCGAGCGGCGCTGCTGCCGCGGCCGCCTCGAGGTCCGCGTCGGCGAACACGACGTTCGCGGACTTGCCGCCGAGCTCGAGCGTCACGCGCTTGATCTGAGCGGCGGCTCGCGCGGCGATCGTGCGACCGACCGCGGTCGAGCCGGTGAAGGCGATCTTCGCGACCTCGGGGTGCTCGACCAGGCGCTCCCCGCACGTCCGGCCCGGCCCGACGACCACGTTCACCACACCATCCGGCAGGCCCGCCTCGGCGGCGAGCTCGGCGAACCTCAAGGCCGTCAGGGGAGCCAGCTCGGCTGGCTTGAGCACCACGGTGTTGCCGGCCGCGAGCGCCGGTGCGAGCTTCCATGAGGCCATGGTCAAAGGGAAGTTCCACGGCGTGATCAGGCCGACCACGCCAAGCGGCTCGCGCACCGTGAACGCCTGCCCGCCTGCGACCGGGATCGTGTCGCCGAGCAGGCGCTCGGGCGCGCCTGCGTAATAGCGGAAGGTGTCCACCACCATGTCCATCTCCGCGCGCGCGTCACGGATCGCCTTGCCCGCATTGCGGGCCTCGAGCACGGCCAGCTCCTCGCGGTGGATCGCGAGCTCCTCCGCGAGCGAGCGCAGGTGAGCTGCGCGCTCCGCGGGGGCGAGCGCACGCCATCGGGCGAGCGCCGCGCCGGCGGCGGCGACGGCCTCGTCCACCTGCCTCACGCCCGCCCGCGGGACCTCCGCGAGCACCGCCTCGGTGGCGGACTCAATCACTACCAGCTGTTCGCTCAGCGTTCAACCTCCCTGTACACGTGGGACTGGTGCTCCGGTACGCATACCCGAGCCTATGGGGCTTGCGCGATGTCCGGCAGAGCTACAGCTGAGTCGAGCTCTTCGATCGTGCGGATCGGTCCCTTGAACGAGCGTTTGGCGGAGGCGTAGTACCAGATCGTCACGGCGCCCATCACCCCAATCGTCACCAGCGGCGCACAGTTGACCGCAGACCAGTTGAAGCCGTTCTTGAAGAACACCCCTTCCGGAGTGAATGGCAGGCAGAAGATGACCACGCAGATCGCGACCCACACGAAGGCGATCGGGTTCACCCACTTGTACTTGGCGCCGAGCGTCCAGGAGCCGGTTTTGAAGCTGTCGCCCTGGCGCCAACGAAGGTACACGGGAATCGTGTAGGCGATGTACAGCCCGATCACCGAGATCGAGGTGACCGCCAGGAACGCGACCGGCGTGCCGAGCGAGTTCGGGAAGTACGCCGGGAACGTGATCACCAGCGCGAACAGGACCACGAAGAACACCGACCGGGTCGGCGTGCGGTTCTTGCCCAGGCGCCGCCAGAGGTTGTGGCCCGGCACCGCGCCGTCGCGCGAGAACGCGAATGTCATCCGCGACGCGCTCGTCACGCAGGCCATCCCACAGAACAGCTGTCCGACCGTCGAGATCAGGATCACCGCCTTCGCAGCTGCCGAGCTCAGCGCGGTGGTGAAGATCGTCAGCGCGGGGAACGCGGCTTTGATGATTTCCGGTTCCTTGCTCTTCTGGATCGCGAACGTGATTGCCAGCAGCACGATCCAGCCGATCACCGCCGAGTAGAACACCGAGCGCCAGACGCCTTTCGGCGCATGATCTTCGGCGCCATGCGTCTCCTCGGAGATGTGCGCGGAGGCGTCGTAGCCGGTGATCGTGTACATCGTCAGCAGGAAGCCGAGCGGCAGCACGTAGAACCAGTACATGTCGCTGCTGAAGCCCGAGGCGTTGATCCTGTGGCCGAACACGTAGGAGACGCTCGCGTGGTGGCTCGGCACTGCGATCAGGATCACGACGATCGCCGCCACGCCGACCACGTGCCACCACACGGATACGTTGTTGAACAGCGACACGAGGTGGCTCGAGAACACGTTCACCAGCCCATCGGCCGCGAGGATTATCGCGAACAGCGCGAAGTTGACGTGCGCGGTGTAGTGCACGTCCGTGCCCGAAGCGGCCTTCGCGAAGTTGAAGATGAAGTGCACGTCGTAGAGGCCGAGCAGGTTCATCAGGAAGGTCGCGCTCACGAACACGACCGACGCCACCACCGCCACCAGGCCGATCAGGTTGAACCAGCCCGTGAACCAGCCCCAGCCCGCGCCGCCGAGTCGCGAGGCCCAGTAGTAGATGCCTCCGGCGGTGGGGAACGCGGATGCGAGCTCGGACATCGAGAAGGCGACACACAGGATCAGCAGGCTGATCAGTGGCCATGCGATCGAGATCGCGATCGGACCACCGTTCTTGAACGCCTGGCCGTAGGTGGTGAAGCAACCCGCGAGCACCGAGATGATCGAGAACGAGATCGCGAAGTTCGAGAACCTGCTCCAACCGCGTCGCAGCTCCTGTTTGTAGCCGAGCTCTGCAAGTCGCTGTTCGTCGGCGCTCCGTGTCTCGATCGTGCTCATCGCGTGCGCCCTGGAGACGAAAAGGTTTGCTTATCCTTCCTTCATTCGTGACAATACGCTCGATCCCTGGCGGAAGCAAGTGCGATTTCCGCAATTGCCGCATCTCTGAGTCCGGCCGAGCGCTCGCGAGCCGGGTACGCGCCCCGGACTCGTTCTGCGGGCCGATCCCAGCGCGGCCGGGTCGGCTCGACCAATGGCGCCGGGCGCACGGGCGAGCCGCCCGCGCGGCTCGACGAGCGCGGGTCTTTCAGGCTTGTCAGCCTTCGGGCAGCAGCCCGGCCAGCACGTGCTCGGTCGCGCGCAGGTGCTCGCTCATGACCCGAGCGGCGCGCATCGCGTCGCGCTCGCGAACCGCCGCCAGCAGGCTGCGGTGCTGGGCGTTCGAGGACGCGAGCACCTCGGGCGGGTGCGCGATGTGCGCGATCAGGTCGGTCATCACGCCCTGGACCTCGGTCGTCGCCCGCACGAGGCTGCTCGAGTAGGTCGCCTCGGCGAGCCCCACGTGCAGTCGAATGTCCGCCTGACGGTAGGCGGCGAAGTCCTCAAGCGTATCTTCGAGCGCGGCGGCGACGTCGTCCAGCGCGTCGAGCTCGCGGCGCTCGGCGCGCTCGGACGCGAGCACGGCGACACCGAGCTCGACAGCCAGGCGCCGGTCGCACATCTCGCGCCACTGGGCCAGCATATGCTGCGTGGGCGGATCGCTCGGCGGCTGAGGGTCGGCGACGAACGTGCCTCCGCCGCGTCCGCGGGTCGCGAACACGTGTCCGCTGAGCGTCAGCGCGGTCAGAGCAGCGCGCAGCGTCGAGCGCGCGATGCCGAGCCGCGCGCAGAGCTCTCGCTCGGCCGGGAGCCGCGATCCGGGTGCGAGCAGCCCGAGCTTGATCGCCGTGCCGAGGCGGTCGACGGTCTCCTCGAGCGCGGTCTGCGAGCGGACCGGCGCGAACACCGCGCCCGGCGGCGGGAGCGTGTCAGAGACAGCTCCCTGATCAGGCCGGCCCGCCATCGACATCCGCTCTCCGTGCAATCACAGTCGCTCGAATCCTCGCACGCGCTCCCAGTCGGTGACCGCCGATTGAAATGCCTCGAGCTCGACGTCGGCGGCGTTGAGGTAGTGCGCGAGCACCTCTTCGCCGAACGCCTCGCGCGCGACGGTGCTGGCGGCGAACAACTCGCGCGCCTGCTGCAGGGTCGAGGGCAGCCGCGGGCGCTCGCTCGCAGCGTAGGCGTTGCCCTCGAGCGGCGACTCGAGCTCGAGCGCCTGCTCGACGCCGTGCAGGCCCGAGGCGACGATCGCGCTCAGCGCCAGATACGGGTTCAGATCGGCTCCGCCGACGCGGTTCTCGAACCGCAGCGAGGGGCCGTCGCCGACGATTCGCAGCGAGCAGGTGCGGTTGTCGGCGCCCCACGCCACCGCGGTCGGCGCGAAGCCGCCGGCGGCGTAGCGCTTGTAGGAGTTGACGTTGGGCGCGAGCAGCAGGGTCATCTCGCGCAGGCATGCGAGCTGGCCCGCGAGGAACGATCGGAAGGTCTCCTGCTGACGGGCGAACAGCGGTCCCTGCTCGTCGGCGAGCGAGAAGTGGATGTGGCACGAGTTGCCCTCGCGCTCGTCGAACTTGGCCATGAAGCTGATCGCCATGCCCTCCTGCGCTGCGATCTCCTTGGCGCCGTTCTTGTAGATCGAGTGCTCGTCGGCTGCGCGCAGCGCGTGCGCATAACGGAAGTTGATCTCGTGCTGGCCGAAGTTGCACTCGCCCTTGGAGGCCTCGACGGCCATCCCGGCGTCGGACATGTCGTTGCGGATGCGACGGATCAGCGGCTCGATCCGCGCCGTCCCGAGCAGCGAGTAGTCGACGTTGTAGAGGTTCGCGGGTCGCAGCTCGCGGTAGCCCTTCTGCCAGGCCTCCTCGTAGTTGTCGCGAAACACGAGGAACTCGAGCTCGGTGCCGGCGTTCGCGCTCCAGCCGCGCTCGGCCAGTCGCGTGAGCTGCGCTCGCAGGATCTGACGTGGCGAGGCGACCACGTCGGATCGGTCGTGCCAGGCCACGTCGGCCAGGCACATGACGGTGCCCTCCTGCCAGGGCACGGGCCGCAGCGTGTCGAGGTCCGGGACCATCACCATGTCGCTGTAGCCGCGCTCCCACGAGGACATCGCAAAGCCATCGACGGTGCGCATGTCCACGTCGACCGCGAGCAGGTAGTTGCAACCCTCTGCACCATGCTCGAGCACCTCGTCGAGGAAGTGAGTTGCCATCAGGCGCTTGCCCTGCAGGCGTCCCTGCATGTCGGTGATCGCGAGCAGGACCGTGTCGATCGTCCCCAGAGCGGCCGCCTCTCTCAGCTCCTCCACCCTCACAAAGGGTGACGGTACTGCAGATCGTCCGCCTCGGCCAACGAGCGAGCCCCGCCCGCTCCCGCGCGCCGGGCTCGCGCGCGGCAGGGCCCAGTGCCCGCGTCGGCTGGGCGCCCCGTGGTCCGCTACTCGGCGTCGGCGCTGTAACCGCTTGCGCGTAGCTCTTCGAGGACCTCGTGGGTGTGCGCTGGACCGCGGGTCTCGAGCGTCAGCTCGAGCCCGGTCTCGCGCACGTGCAGGGCGACGGCTTCGCGGACATGCTCGACGCTGACGACGTTCGCCCGTGCGCGCGCGACCCGCTCGAGCAGCTCTGCGAGCGCGCCGGGTCGGTCGGGGACGCGCGTGAAGATGCGCACCCGCCGGCCCTCCTCGGTTTCGTGACGCATCAGCAGGCGCGCCAGCAGGCCGCTGTCGACGTTCCCGCCCGAGACGACCGCGACGGTGGTTCCCGGCGATTGCGCCAAGCGTCCGCTGAGCAATGCGGCGACCGCGGCGGCGCCGGCGCCCTCGGCGACGAGCTTCGCGTTCTCGGCGAGGAACACCATCGCGTTGGCGATCTCCTCCTCGGCGACGGTCTCGAGTCCGTCGAGCAGCTCGCTCAGCAGGGGCAACGTCAGCGCTCCCGGTCGCTTCACTGCGATGCCGTCGGCGATCGTCGCCCCCGCACCGGCGTCGAGTGGCTCGGTTCGGGCACCCGCGAGCGCTGCCCCGGACCCGAGGGCGTCTGCATAGGGAGCGCAGGTGCGCGCCTGCACGCCGATCAGCTCGACGTGCGCCCCAGCGCGGCGCAGCGCCGCCCCGATCCCGCTGGCGAGGCCGCCTCCCCCGATCGGGACCACCACCCGCGCGAGGTCGGGGACGTCCTCGAGCAGCTCGAGCGCGAGCGTCGCCTGCCCGGCGATCACCTCGAGATCGTCGAACGGATGAACGAACGCGCCGCCGCACTCAGAGCTTCGCTCACGTGCCAGCGCGAGCGCCTCATCGACCGAGCTGCCGAGCAGATGCACGCGGGCGCCGAGTCCCTGCACGGCCGCCACCTTCGAGACCGCCGCGTCGAGCGGCATGAACACCTCGCAGTCGATCTCCGCGAGTCGCGCCGCATACGCGAGGGCGCGCGCATGATTGCCCGCGCTCGCGCTCACGAGCCCCCGTGCCGCTGACTCGCCGAGGCTGCTGATCTTCGCAAGCGCGCCGCGGATCTTGAACGAGCCGGTCGCCTGCAGGCACTCAGCCTTCAGCAGCACCGGCGCGCCGGGTCGGGAGAGCTCGGGGCACGTGATCGTGCACGTGTGGGCGGCGGCCGTCCTCACAGCCAGCCGCGCCGCCTCGAGGTCGAGAGATGCGATCAGCTGCGAGGCGCTCGCGCCTGCCGCCGAGGGCTGGTCGCCTGTCGGGGTCATCTCAGATGAAGGTATAGGTTGTGCGCCTTATCGCAGCGAAGCACGTGTGGCGGTGAACGAGCTCGACCAAACCCTGCAGCGCCTGGAAGCGACGCTCGGAGAGCGCAGCGGGCCTGCGACGAAGCTCGAGGGGGGAATCACCAACAGCAACTTCCGCCTCACACTCGGCGGCGAGGACTACGTCGTGCGGGTGCACGGCAGAGACACGGCGCTGCTCGGGATCGATCGTGACGCCGAGCGGCTTGCGAGCGGGGCGGCGGCGGCGCTCGGGATCGCACCCGCGGTGAGCCTCGCGCTCCCCACAGCTCTCGTCACGCGCTTCGTCGCCTGTCGTTCGCTCGATGCTCACGAGATAGCAGACAGCGTGGAGCAGATCGCGAGCATGCTGCGACGGTTTCACGACTCGGGCGTCGTGCTGCCCGTGAGCTTCTCGGTGCCCGACCTGCTGCAGAGCTACCAGCGGATCGTGCTCGAGCGCGGCGGCTCGTTGCCCGCCGACTACGCCCCGGCGCTCGCCCTCGCCACGACGATCGCGGCCGCGCTGCCGGTCCGAGAGCCGCGGCCGTGTCACAACGACCTGCTCAGCGGGAACATCATCCGCGCGCGAGACCGCGGCGAGCTGATGATCGTCGACTGGGAGTACGCGGGCATGGGCAGCGTCATGTTCGATCTCGCCAACCTCTCGATCAACAACGGCTTCGACGCCGCCACCGACGAGCGCCTGCTGCAGGCCTATCTCGAGCGAGCGCCCTCGAGCGCCGAGACCGCTCGCCTGAAGCTGATGCGAATCCTCTCCGACGCTCGCGAGGCTGCATGGGGAGTGGTCCAGGGTCAGCTGTCCGAGCTCGACTTCGACTTCGCAGGCTATGCGGCGCGCCACTTCCGGCGCTTGCGCGACTCGGTCGACGCCGCGCGGCTCGACACGTGGTTGGCGGCCGCAGGGGCACCGGCACAGCGGCGGCGGCCGTCAGGTGGGGACGTTGGCCAGGCCGCGTGAGCTTCCCGGGCGCGCGCGCGTCGTGATCATCGGCGGGGGAGTCGGGGGCGCCGCGATCGCATACCACCTCGCCGCCGCGGGCGAGCGTGACGTGGTGCTGCTCGAGCGCAGCGAGCTGACCAGCGGCTCGACGTTTCACTCGGCCGGCCTGGTCGGACAGCTTCGCTCGAGTCTTCCGCTGACGAGGATGATGATGAGATCGGTCGAGCTCTATCGCACGCTCGACTGCGGTTGGGTCGAGTGCGGCGGCATCCGGCTCGCGTGCACGCCCGAGCGCGAGCAGGAGGTGCTGCGCCAGGTCGCCTGGGCACAGACGTTCGGGCTGCCACTGGAGTTGCTCTCCGCCTCGCAGGCACAGGAGCTGTTTCCGCTGATGAGCACCGCAGGGGTGCGCTGCGCCTCATATCTGGCCACCGACGGATACCTCGATCCGTCGTTGCTGACCAATGCGCTGATCGATGGAGCGCGCGAGGGTGGCTGTCGCGTGTACACGCATACGCGCGTGACGGGCGTCGACATAGAGCGCAGCGCAGTCCGAGGTGTCGAAACCGAGCGCGGTGCGATCGAGGCCGAGGTCGTGGTCAACGCCGGGGGCATGTTCGCCGCCGAGCTCGGGCGGCTCGCCGGAGTGCGGGTGCCGGTGATCCCGTTCGCGCACGAGTATCTCGTGACCCAGCCGTTTCGCGATCGTGTCGCGGGCGAGCATCTGCCGACGCTGCGGGACCCCGATCTGCTGATCTACTTTCGCGAGGAGGCGGGAGGGCTGATCATGGGCGGCTACGAGCGACGCTCGGCGCCGTGGGCGCTCGACGCGCGCCTGCGGGATGCGATACCGAGCGATTTCAACGGCCGCCTGCTCGAGGAGGACTGGCCGCGCTTCGAGGAGATCGCAGAGAACTCGCGCGTGCGGGTGCTGGCGATGGATGATGTCGGCGTCACGCGGCTGATCAACGGGCCGGAGGCGTTCACCCCGGACGACGAGTTCTGTCTCGGCGAGAGCGAGCTGCGCGGGTTCTTCATCGCCGCCGGCTTCTGCGCGCACGGGCTCGCCGGCGCCGGTGGGATGGGCGAGCTGATGGCGGAGTGGATCCTCCAGGGAGAACCGTCGCTGGATGCGTGGGAGATGGACATCCGCCGCTTCGGTGCGCAGTTTCGCTCGACCAGCTACACGCTCAAGCGTGCGCGCGAGGTGTATGAGACCTACTACGACATCCGCTACCCCGGCCACGAGCGCAGCGCAGGGCGGCCACTGCGAGTTTCCAGCGCATACGGCTGGCACCTCGAGCACGGCGCCGCGTTCGGCGAGAAGTCAGGCTGGGAGCGCGTGAACTGGTATGAGCCCAACGCGCACCAGGGCCAGGAGGGGCTGCGCCCGCGCGGCTGGGCCGGAATCCATTGGTCGCCCGCGATCGCCGCCGAGCACCGCGGCACGCGCGAGCATGCGGGCCTGTTCGATGAGTCCTCGTTCGCAAAGCTCGAGGTCTCCGGGCCGGGGGCAGCCGCGTTCCTCGAAGCGCTCTGCGATAACCGGGTCGCGCGCGCGGTCGGCGCGATCACCTACACGCAGATGCTCAATCGCCGTGGCGGCATCGAGTGCGACTTCACCGTCACCCGGGTGGCCGAGGAGCTGTTCTCGATCGTCACCGGCACCGCGTTCGGCAATCACGATCTGCGCTGGATCCGCCGCCACGCCCCTCACGATGGCAGCGTTCGCTGCGAGGACGTGACCTCTCGCTGGTCCTGCTTCGCGCTCTGGGGTCCACGCGCACGAGCGATCCTCGCGCCGCTCCGCGACGATCCGCTCGACTTCGGCTACATGCGAATGCGTACGCTCGCGGTGGGCGACGTTCCGGTGCGCGCGCTGCGGGTCACGTTCGTCGGGGAGCTCGGCTGGGAGCTCTACTGCCCGAGCGAGTACGGCGCCGGCCTGTGGCGTGCGCTGTGGCGGGGAGGACGCGAGCACGGGCTGATCGCGGGCGGATATCGCGCGATCGACTCGATGCGCCTGGAGAAGGGTTACCGCGTCTGGGCGGCCGACATCACCCCAGGGCAGACCCCTTACGAAGCCGGGCTCGGCTTCTGCGTCAAGGACGGCGAGGAGTTCCTGGGCGCGGATGCGCTGCGGGCGCGTGGCGCCGGGGCGGACGCGGCGACGCCGATGAACTCCGAGGGCGGGGCGAGGGCGGCCCAGGGGGAGGTGGCCGGCGGCGAGGGCGACGGCGCAGCTCGCGCCGATCCGCCGCAGCGGCTGCGCTGTGTGGTGCTCGAGGATCCGAGATCGGTCGCGCTCGGTAACGAGCCCGTACGAATCGACGGCGAGCTGCTCGGGCGGGTGACGAGCGGCGGCTACGGCTACACGGTCGAGCGCTCGATCGCCTACGCCTACCTGTCCGCCGATGTGCCCCTGGGCACTGCTGTCGAGGTGGACATCTTCGGGCGCTGGGTCGCGGGCGAGCTCGCGGCGGAGCCGTTGTTCGACCCGCGCGGGGAGCGGATCCGCTCCTAGGGTCGCGAGAGTCGATCAGGCGGCGAAGCGCTCTGCGGCCCGGGCGCGCGCCTTGGCCGCCTCGACCTCGCGATCACGGGGGGCCGCGGAGGTCACGAGCGCCTCCAGCAGCTCCGCCGAGCTGCTCGCGATCTGCTCGACCGCGCGCTCGAACGCCGCCGCGTTGGCCTGCGAGGGCTTTTGGAAGCCGCTGATCTTGCGCACGTATTGCAGCGCGGCTGCCTGCACCTCCTCCTCGGTGGCGGGAGGATCGAAGTTGTAGAGGGTGCGGATATTTCGACACATGCCACGAGCGTAGCCGAGCCGAGTCGCGCGCGAGGTCCCCGCGGCGCTGAGGCGGTGGAATAGATTCCGGCGCCGTGTGCTCGCGCTGATCCTCAAGCTGACCCTCGCTCCCGGGCTCGTGTACGTGGCGACCCGAGTCGCCCGCCGGCTGGGTCATCGAGCGGGCGGCCTCGTCGGCGGCCTCCCCGTGGTCGCGGCGCCGGTGCTCGTGATCTATACCGTCGAGCATGGCGAAGCGTTCGCCGCTGTCGCCGCTCGCGGAGCGGTCCTCGGCGTGCTTTCGCTGACGGCGTTCTGCGTCGCGTATGTCGCGAGCGCACGGCGCCCGCTCGCCCTCGCGCTCGCCGCCGGATGGGTTGCCTTCGGCGTCCTGACCGCTGCGATGTCCTCCTTCGAACCGCCTCTGGCCGTCGCTGCGGCGCTGACGCTCGCGGCGATCGGCGCCGCCAGCGTCTGGATCGCGCGGATTCCGCGCAGTCATGCCGGTGCCGAGGACCGCGGCGATCTGCTGGCCTGGCGGCTGCTCGTGACCGCGCTGCTCGTGCTCGCGCTGACCGCCGCCGCCGGCAAGCTGTCGGCGCATCTCGCGGGCTTGCTGGCGCCGTTTCCGATCATCACGGCGGTGCTCGCCGGCTTCACGCAGGCGCGCAGCGGCAGCGACGCCGCGATCGAGCTGCTCGGCGGGCTCGTACCCGCGTTGGTGTGCTTCACGGGCTTCTTCGTCGTGCTGGCTGCGCTGATCGAACCGGTCGGCGCCGTGGCTGCGTTCGCCTGCGCGACCGTGTTCACGCTAATGACGTGGGGGCTGCTCGCGTTGTGGGTCGGGCGCGACGCCGGGGCGCAGTTCGAGCGCACTTCGCCTTAGCGCGAGATCGGAGAAGCTGTCGGTATGCGACAGCGAGTCACCGTGATCACGCTGGGAGTGAGCGACCTCGAGCGCGCGCGAGCCTTCTACGAGAAGCTCGGCTGGCGCAGCGGCGCGCAGCCGGGCGATGACGTCGTCTTCTTCCAGGCGGGCGAGATGGTGCTCGCCCTGTGGGATCGGGCGCGACTCGCGCTGGACAGCTGCGTCGAGGACGCGCCGGGCTGGGGGGGAGTCACGCTCGCGCTCAACGTCGGCTCGCCGGCGGAGGTCGACGCGATCACGGAGGAAGCGCGCGCCGCCGGTGCAAGGATCGGGCGCGAGTCCGACGCGACCTTCTGGGGCGGCTACAGCTCTGTGATCATCGATCCCGACGGACATCCATGGGAGATAGCCCACAATCCGCACTGGAAGCTGACCCCCGAGGGCGGCGTCAGGATCGACTAGCGGCGTCAGGATCGACGGCAGGGACGGTGTGCTTTGATTGGCGCGATCGGTCGGCGCAGGTGAGCCAAAGGGGAACAATGGTGGACTTCGAGCGTTCGGATATCGACCAGCTGCTGGGTAGTGCGGTGGAGGACGGGGCGTTCGCGGGTGTCGCGGCGCTAGTCGTGGGTCGCGATGGCGTGCTGTATTCGGGCAGGGCTGGAGACGTCCGCGAGGACACGATCTATCGCAACGCGTCGATGACGAAGGCGCCCGCGACTGTCGCAGCGCTGCAGCTCGTCGAGCGCGGTCGTCTTGCGCTCGATGCCACCGTCGAGTCGATCGTTCCGGAGTTCGGCGCCCTGCAGGTGCTCGAGGGCTTCGACGGCGCGCAGCCACGCCTACGAGCGCCGGCGGCGAAAGCGACGGTGCAACAGCTGATGAATCACACATCGGGTTGCGGCTACGCGTTCACGAACGCGAATCTCCATCGCTACGTCGGCCAGGTCGACGAGCTGCCCGACATGTTCAGCGGACGCAAGGCCGCCCTGATGGCGCCGCTCGCGCGCGACCCCGGCACCCAGTGGGAGTACGGCCTCAGCACCGACTGGCTTGGCCTCGTCATCGAGGCCGTGAGCGGACAGACGCTCGACGGCTATCTCGCCGAGCATCTCTACGAGCCGCTCGGGATGAGCGACAGCACGTTCGCGCCCACCGCCGCTCAGAGGGCGCGCCTGATGGAGCTGCGGCTCCGCTCTCCCGGCGGCCCGCTCGAGCCGACGGAGCTCGATCTGCCGCCGCAACCGGAGTGGGCCTCGGGCGGCCATGGCTCCTACGGGACGATCGACGACTACGGGCGATTCGTCCGCGCAATGCTGCGCGACGGCGAGCTCGATGGGACACGCGTGCTGGCGCCGGAGACGGTCGCACTCGCGTTCAGCGACCAGCTGGGCGGCGTTTCGCTGCCTCCTGAAGGGACGAAGTCCGCCGATCCCCTGATGACGAACGACATACCCAGCCTCCCGATCCCGCAGGCGTGGGGCCTTGGCTTTCATCTGTTCGAAGCCGACATGCCAGGCGCCGTTCGCAAGGGCACAGGCGACTGGGCCGGGATCTTCAACACCTACTACTGGATCGATCGCTCCGCGGGCATCGGGGGCGTGCTGATGACGCAGGTGCTGCCGTTCTTCGATGCGCAGATCGTCCAGACCATGTTCGCGCTGCAGACTGCCGTCTACAGCCAGGTGGGCGGCGCGGCGACGGTGGCATAGGCCCGTCTCCGGGCCCGTGGCGACGTCCACGGGGACGGCGGAGTTGCCCCGGGGCGTCGACGGCGATGGTCGAGGCGCCCGACGCGATCGCCGATGGGTCCGTCCGACTGAGCCTCAGCTGTACATCGCTCGACTGCGAGCCGGGGCGGGCCTCCGGAGATAGTTTTCCACCAGCGTCGTGACCTCGGCCCTGATCGCCTCGGCGCTCACACCTACCTCGGCACGCGGTACCAGCCTGTGGGTCAGCCCCTCGATCGCGCTCACGACCACGCGTGCCTTCAGCCGAGCCTCAGTCCCGATCGTGTCGTTCGCGCCCAGCGAGCGCGCGAGCACCTCGACCAACGCATCCTCGGCTGCGTTCAGCTCGTCGCGGAGCGCTCTCGGCAGCGGCGTCTCCTCGAACAGCACCTGATGCAGACGCGGAGCCTCGGCATGCAGCGAGACCATCGCAGCGACCACGTCAGGGATCACCCGCAGCGGATCTTCGCCCGCTTCGAGACGGGCGACCTGGGGCGCCAGCATGGCGGTGCCGTCCGCGATGTGGCTGCGAACGAGCGCCACCAGGATCGCGTCCTTGTTGGGGAAGTACTGATAGAGCGAGCCGATCGAGACGCCGGCCCGCGCCGCGATCCTGTTCGTCGTCCCGCCCGCGTAGCCATGGCGCTCGAAGGCCTGTGCGCTCGCCTCGAGGATCGCCTCGACAGTCGCATGCGACCGCGGCTGCTTCGGTGTCTTGCGCGGCGCGAGCGCACGTCGTGAGGTCCGGGTGGCCGACATGTGAGCTATTGCTCACTATAGGGTGCCCCAGCCGTCGACCCTCGGAGAATGGCTCTACAGAGCCAACGATACCGCCAACGGGATTCGAACCCGTGTTACCGCCGTGAGAGGGCGGCGTCCTAGTCCCCTAGACGATGGCGGCTAGTCTTGCCGGCCGAGGCTAGCAAAGTGCGAGGCTGGTCCCCCGCGGCATCAAGGCTGCTCAGCGGGCACGAGCGCCGCCGGGGTCCGGAGGGTCGCGGGTGCTATATCTTCGCGTTCGTCTCGGCTAGCGGATGTGGCGGAATTGGTAGACGCGCACGGTTCAGGTCCGTGTCTGGGTAACCAGGTGGAGGTTCGAGTCCTCTCATCCGCACCAAATGGCTAACGTCGGAACCAAGACCCCCAGAAAGACGGGGGTCTTGGCCGTTTTGGGGCCTCTGGGACCGCGGCGTGTGAGGGGTCGGTCGCGCCGACGAATGAGCGATGCTTGACCTCTTGCTCGAAGGTTGGGATTGGCACGAGCCTCGTTGTTGTTGGCCACACCGGAACGTCCCGGATATCGGGCGCCCAGTTCTCCGTGACGGGTCGCCGTCAACTCAGTGGAGCCGCAGCCTCAATGTCGACGGTATACCGATCCCTCGGTAGGGTCCAACGGACCCTGTCTGGGCCGTAACGGCGAACCTCGCTACGCGCCCAGGCAATGACTGGCAACGCGATCCGCTGCTGGTCTTCAGTTCGTTGTAGTTGTGCATGCGCCTCCGCAGTGGCGGCGCCCCGCAGGCCACAAGCCCGACTGCGCGAGCACGAGCGCTAGTGTCCCGAGTCAGAAATTCGGGAGTCCTTGGCGAGCGGATGGGCGTGTCTGACGTTCGACGGCGGCGCGGTGCGTACTGGTGGTACGTGAGCGTCGTCGGCGGGCGTCAGGCGCGGGCAGGCGCCGCGAAACGCCGTCGAATTTCTGACTCGGGACACCAGGGGCTACGGATCACAGCAGCCATCCGAAAACGCAAGGTAGCAAGGCGGAGGAAAAGACGATCGGTTGCTCCGAGACGCTTGTAGGACGAAAACAATGCCGCAAGGCCCAGCTCGGGAAGCACGTCGAAATGGGCAACCCAGCTGACATCAAAGTCAACAAAGAAGCCACGGAAGGTGAAAGACAGGAACACAGTGGCGCCGGCGACAGCCGCCGCAGTAAGACGGGCTACGAAGAGATGGCGAAGCTGGCCTACGCAGCGTACTGATCACACACATGCGAACGGGCCCGGCCGGGAGGTCGGGTCCCCGCGATCGACGGCAACGAGACGATCCGCGCCCGTCTGGCTACTACTGGTACGCGGTCACGAGGATCCCTCCGGTCGGGCTCGCATCCGCGGGGGAGGTCGCCGTGATCACGCTCGCCGATTTGACCGTGATGGTCACCGATGTGCCCTAGCGTGCCGAGCCTCCGTCCGACGATGCTACTCCCGTGTCCGACGAAGGCGTCGATATCTTGGTCCTGCGCCACGCAAATCGTCGCAAAGAGCCATAAAAACGGCGGGCAGCATTCTAATTAGCCCCGACATTCGCAGCTCTCGCATTCGATCAACGATGATCCAGGCGCACGCGCAACTGCGGCGGCGGATCGTGATCACGTGAGGACTGTCGACAGACGGCGTTGCGGCTGCGGTCGTTCAGGCGGCCTCCGGCGCGAGGCGCCGCGGAGCTGCGAGCGGACGGCGCCATCGTGTGCTTTCTCGCCCAGGCTTGACAGATGGGCACACGCTTGCACGGGGCTGGACGAACGTACGAACGAGCGGGGAAATAGTAAGAGACGCGTCTCGACTTGTGTGGGCAGAGCCATGAACCTCTGCAGTGCGCGCGAACAGACTCTGGCTTCGCGACGCAGACTCCGGGCCGAAGCTCGGATGAGCACTGGCGCTCTCATTTCAAGAGGAGAAAAGGACGATTAGGCACGAACAGATGGTTTCGGTTCAAGACATACGGATGGTGACGCCGCTGCTGCGGCCGGGTCCGAGTGCGATGCCACGCGGGCAGGTCACTGAGATCCAGCGCAGCCGAATGCTCAGCGCGGCTGTGCAGGCGGTCGAGGAAGTGGGCTACGCGGGGATGACGGTGGCCCAGGTGATCAGCCGCGCGAAGGTCTCGCGCAAGACCTTCTACGACGTCTTCGACGATCGCGAAGACTGCTTTCTGGCTGCGTTCGAGCAGTCGATCGAGCGGGCCCGCGCAGTCGTCGTCGAGGCCTACGAACGCGAGTCGACGTGGCGCGAGAGCATTCGAGCGGCGCTCGAGCGGCTGCTGACGTTCATGGACGAAGAGCCCGGCCTCGCGCGGTTGTGCGTGGTCGACGCGATGGCGGCAGGCACGCGCGTGCTCGAACGCCGCGCGCAGCTGCTGGACGAGCTCGCCGCGGTCGTGGACCGCGGGCGTACTACGACGGACGCGCTGGAGCCTTCCGCGGTGACTGCCGAAGGCGTGGTCGGAGCGGTCTTCGCGGTGCTGCATGCGCGTTTGCTCGAGCCCGCGAACGAGCCCCTGATCAACCTGCTCGGCCCGCTGATGAGCATGGTCGTGCTTCCCTACCTCGGTGGGCGGGCCGCGAGCTGTGAGCTCGAGCGCCCCGCAAGCCGGCGGCGCAGCACACCGAGCTCGAGCGGATCCCGCAAGGATCCGCTCGAGGGCCTCGAGATGCGGCTCACCTATCGCACCGTTCAGGTGTTGATCGTGATCGCTGCCAAGCCCGGCGCCAGCAACCGCGAGATCGCGGATCGCTCGGGAATCAGCGACCAGGGACAGATCTCAAAGCTGCTGACCCGGTTGCAGCGGCTCGAGCTGGTCGAGAACCGCGGCGAGGGTCAGCCGAAGGGCGCTCCGAACGCGTGGCATCTGACCGAACGGGGGGCTCGCGTCGAGCAGGCGACTCGTCCCTGACCGCTACCGCCACGCGCCGTGGACTGCTATCGGCGCGTTGACGGTGGCGGTCGTGCCGGCCGGGTTGCCGCTCAGCGTCATCGTCATCGGCAGCCCGCCGGCGTCGTGCTTGATCATGTGCCGTGCGAGCGCGCGCAGGTGCACCGCGGCTTTGCCGGTGGTGTGCGCCGCGATCGTGAACTCGGCCGAGCCGAGCTCGATCGCCTGCGAACCGTCGCGGGGTCGCGAGCTCAACGTGACCTCGCCTGCGCAGGGAGCGCTCATGTGGCAGTAGATGGAGACATGCACAACGCCGTAGGCATTCATCCCGTCGTGTTGGGGAGTCGGGATGGTGAGGCTCGGAAACGTTGGCCGGTGCTCTCGGCCTCGGGTCCCGCCGGGACACAGCATGCTCGCGTCCGAGCCCGTGGCGAGCGTCGCCTGGAGCATCAGCTCCTCGCCCGGGTTCACCGAGAAGCCGTCGTGGTAGGTGGAGTCGCTCGGCGAGAGCGTCGCGCCGTTGCCGACGCCGTCGTTGCGCACGAAGGCGTCGACGGTCGCTCCCGGCTGCACGCCCATCACCATGTAGGGGACGCCATTCGGATACGGCGGCGGACCGTTGGAAGTGACCACGAAGCCACCCTCATCGTTGAACGCGACGTAGTCGCCCTGGCTGACGCAGAAGTCGTCCGGGTGGTAGGTGCTGACGGTCTGACCGTTGGCGCCTCCCTGGCCGCACACGGGGATTTCGAAGGCCTGTGAGGTCAGCTTCACCTTCTCGGCACCACCCTGCTGCGGGGTCAGGTCCTGAAAGTGAATCTGCGTCAGCGGCGGCGGACCGTAGGACTCGGCGCAGCCCTCGAGGCCGATGCTCACCACCTGACCGCCTGCGGGTGCGGTCGAGGGGCCATCTGGAAGCTGGACGTTCCATAGCGCAGTGTCGGCGCCGTCGTGATTGATGTGGAACACGGTTCCGGGCAGCTGTATGTTGCTGCCGGCGTAGGAGAGGTCGTTGGCGGTGTCGCGGCTCGCCGTTAGCTCGAGCTCACTGCCGAACGTCATCGTCGAGGCGCCGGCCGAGCCTGGAAAGGCAAGCGCAAAGCAGCCGAGAACGAGCACGCAGCAGCTCAGGGTGAGCACCCGCAGCGTCGCACCGACTCGCGCGGCTTGCCGAGGGACTCGCGCGGCTTGCCGAGGGACCCGCGCGGTTTGCCGAGGGACCCGCGCGGTTTGCCGATGGTGCGGGGAATCCATCCACGATTCACGTCGCATCGTTCGATCGACCGCTTGAGTTCGGCCGAGCACCGTGGACCGTCGTTCGAGCGGCTGCTCGCCCTCGCCCGCCATGCTCTCCACGCCCGCGCATGTCTGGACGTGGTCTCGGGCCGGCCGGTCGACCGATCTCGGCGCGCCAACTTCACCGGATTCTGCGCACGTCGGCTCGCGCGCGGGCGCTGGAGCTCGAGCAATGCCTCGCGAGAACCATGCCTGCCTTGCGCGTGCGTCGGCGAGGCCCGTCGGCGAGCGACTCGACGGAGTTCAACGGAGAGCCTCCAGCAGGAGCTCGGTACAGATCGAAAACCGGATGCCAGGAGGACCGATGAGCCTGACGAGCAGCTTCCTCGAGGGGACCTTGCAGCGGAGCGCGAGCCCTTGCGACGCTGGCGGCGGCGTGCCCGGCGCTGGCATCGCGCTCGCAGAGCAAGTCGAGGCGCGCCCCGGGTCGGCGTCCGCCGGCCGTCTCCTGGGTCGCTATCTCGATTGCTCTCGGCATATGCGCGAGATCGTGGCCTGCAAGGGCCCGCGCGGGACGGTGCTGGTGATCGATCGCTTCGTGCTCACCGGTTCGGACTCTCGGCTCGTGGCGCATCTCGGCGCAGATGAGCCGCGCGCAAACGCGGAGCTCGTTTGCGCTCGCTACCTGAGCGATGCCCGCCGCGGGCGCTGTCGGCGCGTTCATCCGCGCGATCACGTTTGCGATCCATATCGCGTCGCTGCGGGGCCCTGCGTTGAACGATCTCTGTCGACCCGGTCAGGCACTCTGTGCGAGCGTCGCGGTCCTGCTGAGTTTCGACTCGGACTCGAGCCGCGCGATGGTGTGCGGGACCTGCGCTGGCTGCGATTCGCCGATCGCGCCGCGAGCTCCCAGGCGCCGGTGAGCTTGCGCGAGGTGATCGGCGCGACCGAACGTTACGACCCGGCATGTCAGATCACGAGCGAGGCGCTCGCACGGCGGGCCGGAGACGACCGGGTCTCGGTTGCGGTGCTCCGCCTCGAGCTCCTCAGGGTGCGTGAGAGCCCGATCGTGCTCAACCGGGGCTTGCGGGAAGCGGTGCTTGACGCGCTCGAGCTCGGCGGTCTCAGCATGAGCGAGATCGCGCTTCGTTGCGGTCGTGTCAAGCGCGACAGCAAGGGCAACGCGAGCGGCGAGACAAGCTGGTTGGCGCGGCGGCTGGGGCTCGTTGCAGAGAGCGGCGCCGCGCGGCCCACACCCTGGGTGCACACCGACGTCCTGGCGCTGATCGCTCGCTCGGGCCTCGGGCTCAGCCCGCTCGAGGTGGAACTGGCTTGAGGCACAACGCCGCGCCCCGACATCCGGGCGCGGATGGCGAACCAGCGCCGGCGCTCGCGAATCAGCGCGCGCGAGCAGCCGGCAGGCACGACATGCCGCTTACCTCCTCGCAGGCGCTCGCGTTTGCGGCGAGCGCTCCGCAGTCGGGTGCGACGCTGGTGATCGCATTCGACCGAGGGCTGGCCGATTGGCTGATCGAGCAGCTGGCGGCCGACGGCGTCGCCGTCGCACACGCCGCCGGCGCCGGGCACGCGCAGGTGCTGCTCCAGCGATCCCCGCGCCTCGTGCTCCTGGCGGCTCTCGAGGCGCCCCACTCCGCGCTCGAGTTGCTGCGCGACATCCGCCGCGGACACGGCGCGCGCGGGTCCCAGCTTGCCCGGGTCCCCGTGATCGTGCTCGGCGCCGGTGCGGGGGAGCTCGAGGTGCTGCGCGCGTTCGAGGCGGGTGCTGATGACTTCGTGTCGCTGCCGGTCTGCTACCTCGAGCTTCGGGCTCGTGTCGACGCGCTGCTGCGACGGTCGGGACTGGACCCCGCCCGCGAGAGCGAGCTGCGCGTGGGACCGCTGCGGATCGAGCTCGCGACGAGGTCCGTATCTGTGGCCGGCATTCCGGTGGCGCTCCGTCGTATGGAGTTCGAGCTGCTGAGCGAGCTCGCGCGCGACCCGAGGCGGGTGTTCACGAGGCAGGAGCTGCTGCGCAGTGTATGGGGCTATCGCGCGAGCGGCTCCACGCGAACGGTCGACAGCCATGCGAGTCGCGTGCGGCGGAAGTTGCAGCGACTCGCCGGCGATCGCTGGGTGATCAACGTCTGGGGTGTCGGCTACAGGCTGCGGTGAGCGAATACCGTCCCAAGCGATGCCTAGCTTGGCCCGTGGGGCAACCTTGAAGCAGGAGACGAGAACATGTCGCAGTTCAGCATCAACCGTGTTGTGATCGTGGGACGCCTGACTCGCGACCCCGAGTTGCGCGCGCTGCCCTCCGGGTCCAGCGTGTGCTCGCTTCGGATCGCGTGCAGCTCGAGCAGGAAGGACGCCGACGGTGAGTTCCACGAGCGGCCGAACTTCTTCGACGTGAGCGTCTTCGGCGGCTCGGCCGAGAGCGTCGATCGCTACATGCGCAAGGGCAGTCGCGTCGCGATCGATGGTCGGCTCGAGTGGCGCGAGTGGGAGACCGACGAGCACGAGCGTCGCCAGGCCGTGAGCATCGTCGCGGACAGCGTGCAGTTCCTGGATTCGCCAGGCGCGCGATCGGAGCTCGGGGTCGCGGATGGCGACGCGGGCACGAATGCCGATCCCGGCGCCGATGGAGAGCTCGCCGGTGTCGGCCCGGGCGCTGGTGAG
Organism: uncultured Solirubrobacterales bacterium; assembly: GCA_963706765.1. GTDB lineage: Bacteria > Actinomycetota > Thermoleophilia > Solirubrobacterales > Solirubrobacteraceae > Palsa-744. Next base: position 3,112,266 of record OY970168.1, read on the forward strand.
GAGCTCGTCTTCTAGCCCACCGGCACGCGTCCGCCGCGCCGCGACGCTCCGAGGTGCGCGCAGCAGCGGAGCGGGTGGCGCGGGGGTGCGTGCCGGCGCGCGTCGCGAGCACATCGGCGCGGCGTGTGCGTAAACTGGCCCCGCCGCGGGCGCATGCCTGCCCTGTCGGCAAGGTCCGTCCGCGTCAAGGAGCCCTGTTCGTGCCAGTCAACACCAAAGCGATCGGCAAGACATACGAGCCCACCACCTACGCCGTGGGCAGAGAGAAGATCCGCGAGTACGCGCGCGCGGTGGGGGAGACCAATCCCCTGCACCTCGAGCCGGAGGCGGCTCGCGCGGCCGGCTACGCCGATGTCGTGGCGCCGCCGATGTTCGCTGTCGTGTACAGCGCCCCCTCGGTCGGACCCCCGATCTTCGATCCCGAGATCGAGCTGAACTTCGCCCTGATGGTGCATGGCGGGCAGGAGTTCCGCTGGGGGCCGCTGGTGGTCGCTGGCGATGAGATCACGACGACGACCAGCGTCAAGGACATCTCCGAAAACGACGGACGCGGCTACTACGTGTTCGAGTCTGTCTCCACCAATCAGCGCGGCGAAGAGGTCTGCCGCGGGACCTGGACCAACATCGTGCGAGGAGTGTGAGCGATGGCCGCGGCGGCACAGGGACTGAAGGAGCCGGGGACCCCGATCCCAGAGCTGAGCGTCACCCCCGACAAGTATCTGACCGTCCGCTATGCGGGCGCCTCGGGCGACTTCAATCCGATTCACATCGATGAGGAGTTCGCACGCGCCGTTGGCCTGCCGGGCCGCATCCTGCACGGGCTGTGGACGATGGCGCAGGTCGCGCGCGCGCAGACCGACGCCGCCGGGGGGCCGGGGCGACTGAAGCGCTTGTCGGTCCAGTTCCGGGGGATGGGCATGCCCGAGCAGGAGCTGATCGTCAAGGGGACGGTGCGTGAGCTGCGCGACGGCCGCGTGATCGTCGACACGGTCGCCGAGCAGGGCGGAAACCAGATCGTGCGCAACGCCGAGGCGGAGCTCGAGATCGACTAGCAGCGCGGAGCCCGTGATCGACTGGCCGACGGCGGCCCGGATCGACCAACCGAAGCTCCTGAGCGGCAGTTTCCCCGCCCCCAGACCAGCACCCGCGGGTGCTCATAGAATCGAGGCATGCTGAGCACGAGACAGCAGCTGATCCTGTGCAAGGTCGTCGAGCACTACCTGCGCACCGGGCAGCCGGTCGCATCGAAGACGCTCGCCGCCGATCAGGAGCTCGACTGCCGCGCCTCGACGGTTCGCAACGAGCTCGCCCTGCTCGAGGAGCAGGGCCTGCTGGCCCATCCGCACGTCTCCGCCGGGCGTGTTCCCACCGACGCCGGTCAGCGCTACGTCGTCGATCGCATGCTCGCCTCGGGACATGGTCTCGAGCAGGCGCTGCACCCGCAGCCCAGCCTCGAGCTGTCCCTGATGAGGCGCGAAGTCGAGGAGGCCGTCCGCACCACGACCGAGACGCTCTCCGAGGTTACGAACCTGCTCGCAGTCGTTTCCGCGCCTGCGGTCAACAGCGCCGCGATCAAGCACGTGGAGGTGCTCGCGCTGCAGCCGCGAGTTGTGGTGGTCGTGATCATCACCTCCACGGGCGGCGTGTCGAAGATGCTCGTGACCTTCGAGCGCGCGCTCGACGCGGGCCTGGTGGCGTGGGCGGGGGAGTACCTGAACGAGCGGCTTGCCGGCATCGGACTCGGGGCGCGAATGCTCCACAAGCGCCTGTTCGATCCCAGTCTCAGCCCGACCGAGCTAGCCTTCCTCGACCGGCTCGCGCCGGCGTTCGTCGACGTCGACGGCAATGACGAGGACGCACTGTACGTCGACGGCACCGCGCGCCTGTTCTCAGAAGGGATGATCGAGGACACCTCGCAGATAAACGAGCTGATGGGTCTGCTCGAGCAGCGCGTCGCGCTATTGCGGGTGCTGCGGATGGCGCTCGGAGAAGAGGGCCTGTACGTGCGCATCGGCCACGAGAACGAGCTCGCCGCGATGCGCTCGCTGGGTCTCGTCGCCACCGGCTATGGAGTCGCCGAGCGAAAGCTCGGTGCCGTGTCGGTGATCGGTCCCGTGAGAATGGACTATGCCGAAGCGATCGTCACCGTCCGCGAGGCCGCGCTCCAGCTCTCGCGATTCGTGGAGGCCGCTTATGCCGGGAGCTGAGATGGGGAGACGTAGATGAGCCGCACGTCGATGCCACGCGACCCCTATGACGTGCTCGGCGTCGAGCGCGACGCCTCCGAGCAGCAGATCAAGAAAGCCTTTCGAGCGCTCGCGCGCGAGCTGCATCCAGATGTCAACGCCCACGATCCCCAGGCGGAGGAGAAGTTCAAGGAGGCCGCCGAGGCCTACGAGATCCTCTCCGACGCCGAACGGCGCGCTACGTATGACCGTTACGGTCACGAGGGCCTGCGCTCGGGTGGCTTCGCTCCGAACTTCGACGCGTTCTCCTCGATCAGCGACCTGTTCGAAGCATTTTTCGGCGGGACGAGCCAGTTCGGTGGCCGCGCGGGGCCGGCCAGCGGCGAGGACGTCGCGGTCGCGGTCGACGTCGACCTGCGCGATGCCGCGTCGGGCACCGAGGTCGAGGTCGAGTTCGATGCGATCGAGCGCTGCGAGCATTGCCGCGGCAACGGCGCCGAGCCGGGCACCCCGATCGAGACGTGCGAGCGCTGCGGCGGCAGCGGTCAGCTGCAGGCGCTCACGCGGACGCCCTTCGGGCAGATGGTGCGCACGGTTCTGTGCGACGTCTGCGGCGGAGATGGCCGCGTCGCGAGCAAGCCGTGTCGCGAGTGCCGCGGCGGCGGCCGCCGCAGGGTGGCGCGCAAGCTCGAGGTGAAGGTGCCCGCGGGCATCGCCGACGGCCAGCGGATCAGGCTCGCAGAACGCGGTCACGCAGGCGAGCACGGCACGCCGCCCGGCGATCTGTATGTGCTCGTGCGGGTGCGCGAGGACGAGCGCTTCGTGCGCGAAGGCACCGACCTGATCACGGCGCTCGACGTACCTGCTCCCACCGCTGCGCTGGGCGGCACGCTGGCGGTGCCCACGCTCGAGGGTTCCACCGACGTCGACGTTCCGGCCGGCACCCAGCCCGGAGAGGTGATCACGGTACGTGGCGCGGGCATGCCGTCGCTGCGCGGACGTCGCCATGGTGACTTGAAGGTGGTCGTGAACGTAGTGATTCCGCGACGTCTCACCGACGAGCAGCGCGACCTGATCGGCCGGCTGCAGCAGACGTTGACCGACGAGAACCTACGCTCGGAGGACTCGATGCTCGGCAAGCTGCGACGCGCTCTGCGCGGCCAAACGACATGATTCGCCTCGCGGTGCGAGTGCGCCGCGCGGACGCCGAGCTGGTGCTGGCGGAGCTGATCGACCTCGCGCCAAGCGGCGTCGAAGAGGTCGAGCTCGACGATCGCAGCGTGGAGTTCGCCGTCTACGGGTCTCCCGGCGAGCTGCCCGAGCTGCCCGATCTGCGCGCGGCCGCTGGCGCGTCGCTCGTCGAAATCTCAACCAGCGATGTTCCGGCCGACTGGCAGGAGCGCTGGAAGAGCTTTCACCAGCCGGTGCTGATCGAGCCTCCGAGCGAGGCGGTGCCCGCGATCCACATTCGCCCGCCATGGGAGCCGGCGAGCCGACGGCCGGCAACTCTTCAGGTCGTGATCGACCCCGGGCGCGCCTTCGGCACCGGCGCGCATGCGACCACGCAACTGTGCCTCGGCCTGCTGCTCGAGCTGAGCGCAGAGCTCGACCAGAGTGCGCCAGGCGCGGCAGTCGACCTGGGCGCTGGATCCGGCGTGCTCGCGATAGCCGCCGCGAAGCTCGGCTATGGGCCGGTGATCGCGCTCGACAACGATCCAGCGAGTGTCGCTGCCGTGGGCGCCAACGCGGGCGCCAACGGCGTCTCGATCGATGCGCGTCAGTTCGATCTGCGCCGCGAGTCGCTGCCGGCGCCCGAAGGCCGCCCGGTCACGCTGGCGCTCGCCAACCTGCTCGCACCGCTGCTGCTCGCGCTCGCGAGCGAGCTCACGCCTGCGCCCCAGCATCTGCTCGCCGGCGGGCTGCTGCGCGAGCAGGTCGACGAGGTCGCGGGCGCGTTCGCTCAGCGCGCCGCAATGCGTGAGCGCGCACGCAGGCACAACGGTGAATGGTCGGCCATCTGGCTCTGCGCGGGCGAGCCCTGAGCTCGCGTCATCGGTCCGGCAGGGCCTGCGCGGCGCAGGCCTCAGGCCGGCTCGCACTCCTCGGTCGCCGCGCGCACGAGCGCTCGGTAGACGAGGTCGATCGCCGCACGGATGCCGTCCTGGTCCTGCATCAGCACCGCAGCCGCGCTGAACGCCGAGCCGATCACCTCGAGCGCCTCGCCGACGTCGCCGGGATCGGGATCGCGGCATGCTGCGACTGCCATTTCGAGCATCGCCAGCGCCTGTTCGTGGGCGCCCGTGAACAGGGCGGGGCCGGTGAGGCTGCCGTATCCATAGGCCCGCGCCAGGCGGCCGGAGAGCGTGATCGAGGAACCGCGCCGCGGCGGAGTCGTCGCGCTGAGCCCCTTGCCGTCGAGCACCCCCGCCATCGTCGCGCCCAGCAGTCCGCGGACCGCCGTCTGGTCGAGACCCGCGTACGCGGCCACTCGCAACGCCAGATATAGAGAGGTCGCGGGCAGTCCATAGGGGGGATCGGACGCGAACACGATCCGCTCGGCGGGAGCGCGTGCGAACAGCTCGATCACATCGAGCGGGAAGAAGCACGAGATGTCGTACAGCACGCCGGGGTGATCGGCTAGGCGCGTGGTGATGATGCCCTGGTCGCAGATCGCGCCATGCGCGAGGATCAGCACGACCTCGGGATGCCCGAGCGCGAGCTCCACCAGCCCATCCGCGAGTGGCGGCAGCCCGCGCCCGGCATGGATCAGGATCGGCACCCCTGCGCGCTCCGCGAGGGCGAAGATCTCGCGCATCTCGGCGCCGTCGAAGCTGAAGCTCTGCGCGCGCGGGTGCAGCTTGATGCCCCGCGCTCCGGCCGCCAGGCAGCGTTCGCCCTCGGCGATCGGATCTTCGGCCGGATCGAGGCGACAGAATGGCGCCAGGCGTCCCTCGCTTTCACCCGCCCAGGCGAGCACGCGGTCGTTCGGCACGCGATATGCCGGCCGGCGCTCGGGATCGTGCAACGGAAAAACGCACGCGCGCCGCGCCTTGGCCGCGTCAAGCTGCGCGAGCAGCTGCGCGAGCGTCAGAGAGCGACCGTCCTCGTCGAGACCGAGGTGTGTGTGCGCGTCGACGACTTCGCCGTCCGCCGGTCGCATGCTCTCGACCTCGGCGAGAAACGGCGCCAGCGCATCGGCGTACAGGGACTCGTTCATCGACCGGCACCCTAGTGGCTCGTGCACGAACTCGTCGTCGGCCAACTCGTGTCATTGGCCTCTACCGGGTTCGCGCTCTAGCCTGAGACAGTGGCCTGGAGAGTTGTGATCGCAGGTGGCGGATTCGGCGGCTTCTACGCCGCCCGGGCGCTCGAGCGGCTGCTCCCCCGGCAGAGCGCCAGCGTGACACTCGTCAACGAGGCCAATTTCATGCTCTACACCCCGCTGCTCCCGGGAGCTGCCGGCGCGACGCTCGATCCGCGCCATGTGGTGGTGCCCCTGCGCTCGCAGCTGCGGCGCACGGACCTCGTGATCGGTCGCGTCACCGGCGCCGATCCGGATGCCCGCACGCTCGCGGTCCAGCGGCTCGACGGTGAGCCTGCCGAGCTCGCGTGCGACCACCTGCTGATCGCCCTCGGATCGGTGTCGCGCACGCTGCCGATCCCCGGTCTGGCCGAGCACGCGATCGGGCTGAAGTCGCTCGCCGACGCGATCGCGTTGCGCAACCGCACGCTCAACTGCCTCGATATCGCCGAGTCGATCGATGACGAGGAGGTCCGCCGCGAGTATCTCGGCTTCGTCTTCGTCGGCGCCGGCTACGCGGGCGTCGAGGGCCTCGCCGAGCTGCAGGACTTCGCCGCGCAGGCGATCGAGTTGTATCCGCGCTGCCGCGCTCAGGGCATGCGCTGGACGCTCGTCGAGGCACGCGATCGGATCATGGGCGAGGTGCCGGCGAGCCTCGCGCGCTTCGCGAGCGGGGAGTTGCGCCGGCGCGGCATCGAGATCTGCACCGGGACCACCGTGCGCGAGATCGCTCTCGCTGGTGTCGAGCTCGCCGACGGTCGCCGCATGCCCGCGCGCACGGTCGTCTGGACCGCGGGCGTGAAGCCGAGCCCGGTGATCGAGTCGCTCGGGCTGGATCTCGATCGCGAGGGCAGGATCATCGTCGACCGCATGCTGCGGGTTCCAGCGCACGAGGGCGTGTGGGCGATCGGCGACGGCGCCGCCGTTCCGGACCCGGCCCGTCGCGGCTCCCCCTGCCCGCCGACCGCCCAGCACGCGATCCGCCAGGGCCGGCTGGCTGCCAAGAACATCGCCCGCGCGCTCGCGGGGCGCAGCCCGCGCCCATTCCGCTACCGCACAGCCGGTGTATTCGCCGAGCTGGGGTCGCGCAAGGCTGTCGCCATCACGCTCGGAGTTCGCTGGCGGGGGCTGCCCGCATGGTTGCTCGCGCGCACTTATCACCTGCTGCTGATGCCAGGAATGGGGCGGCGGCTGCGAGTGCTCGTCGACTGGAATGTGGCACTCGTGTTCGGACGCGACATCTCCGTACCGGGCAGGCTCGGGTTCGCGCCGCCACTGCAGCGACGCTGAGCGGCCGCGTAACCGACTGCGTGCTCCGCCGATGCCTGGGCCGCACCGAGCGATGACCAGCCCGACACATAGCGACCCGGCGACCTCGTATCCTGACGGTGGATGGCCATCGTGGACGAGGTCAAAGGGGACCTGCAGGATGCAATGCGCGCGGGCGAGAGGGAGCGCGTGAGCGCGCTGCGACTGCTGCTGTCCGAGCTGCAGAAGGCCAGCAAGGAAGGTGCCGATGATGAGCTCGCCGTGCTGCGCCGCGAGCGCAAGCGGCGCCTGGAGGCCGCGAAGGCCTACCGCGACGGCGGCCGCGAGGACCTCGCCGGGGGCGAGCAGGGCGAGGCCGAGCTGATCTCCGGCTATCTGCCCGCCGAGCTCTCAGACCAGGAGCTCGAGCAGATCGTCGCGCAGGCGGTTCGCGACAGCGGGGCCGAATCGGTCAAGGACATGGGCCGCGCGATGGGCAAGGCGATGGCCGCCGTCGACGGGCGCGCGGACGGAAACCGCGTCTCGGGTCTGGTCAAGGTGGCACTCGGCGGATGAGCTGCTGCAGATCGCGCGCCGCAGCCCGCGAGGGCGGATGAGGACTCAGTTCGAGCTGCCGAACGACGTCGCGGCCGAGCTGGCCGGCAGCCAGGATGCTGTGCTGCGCGCGTTGCAGACCCATCTGCAATGCAAAGTGTTCCTGCGCGGCAACCTGGTCACGTTGGACGGCGAGGAAGGCGAGACGCGGGTGGGTGAGCGGATCGTGCGCGAGCTGTCCGAGCTGATCTCGCGTGGTCATCAGATCGGCCCCGGCACGATCGCCGCGGTCACGGGCGCGCTGGACGCCCACGAGTCTCCCGCGCGGGTGCTCGAGGATGTCGTCTGGCGCCATCGCAGCCGCCAGATCGCACCGAACACCGTCAACCAGAAGCGCTACGTCGACTCGATTCGCGAGAACACGATCACGTTCGGAGTCGGTCCCGCAGGCACCGGCAAGACCTTCCTGGCCGTCGCGATGGCAGCCGCCTCGCTGTCGCGCCACGAAGTGAACCGCATCATCCTCACGCGCCCAGCGGTGGAGGCCGGTGAGCGACTGGGCTTCCTGCCCGGCGATCTGATGGCGAAGGTCGACCCCTACTTGCGCCCGCTGTTCGATGCGCTCCACGACATGCTCGATCCCGAGAAGGTCTCCCAGCAGCTCGAGCGCGGCGTGATCGAGATCGCGCCGCTGGCGTTCATGCGCGGACGTACCTTGAACGACTCCTTCGTGATTCTCGACGAGGCTCAGAACACGACGCCCGAGCAGATGAAGATGTTCCTCACGAGGCTTGGCTTCGGCTCGAGGATGGTGGTCACGGGCGACGTCACGCAGGTCGACCTGCCGCGCGAGCAGAAGTCTGGGCTGATCGCCGTCGGGGAGGTGCTCGAAGAGGTCGAGGGCATCGAGTTCGTGCGCTTCGGCGGCGAGGACGTGGTCAGGCACAAGCTCGTGCAGCGCATCGTCGAGGCCTACGACGAGCACTCCCAGCGCGCTGGCCCACCCGCCGGCGGCTCGGCCGCGTCCTCTGCGCGCGCGCAGGAGGCCTGGGCGGGACCGCGCCGAGCGGAGCGCCGCCGGGCCTGAGGCCGAGGGGATGCTCGAAGTCGAGCTGATTGGCACGTCGCTTCTGCGCGCCGGACCGAGCGCGGCCGAGCTCGAGCGCCTGTGCATCCTGGCCGCGAGCGCGCGCGGGGTCGCCGACGGGCATCTCGCCGTCGAGTTCATCGAGCCCGAGCGCATCGCCGCACTCAACCGCGAACATCGGGGCAAAGCGGAGGCCACCGACGTGCTCTCGTTCCCGATCGACGGCCTGCAGGCGGGCCCGGCCGCCGAGCTGGGCGACGTGGTCATCTGCCCTCAGCACACCGAGGACGTGCCGACCGCAGTCGTGCATGGCGTCCTGCACCTGCTCGGCATGGACCACGAGAGCGACAATGGCGAGATGCTCGCTCTGCAGGAGCGGCTGCTCACCGAGGAGCGCTCGTGAGCCGCGCGGGCTTCGTCGCGCTCGCCGGGCGGCCGAATGTCGGCAAGTCGACGCTCGTCAACGCGATCGTCGGCGAAAAGGTCGCGATCGTCACAGATCGCCCGCAGACCACGCGCCGCGCGATTCGCGGCGTCTGGACCCACGAGCAGAGCCAGGTCGTGCTCGTCGACCTGCCCGGCGTGCAGCGCCCGCGCGACGCGCTCACGACGCGGATGGCAAAACGGGTCTCGCAGGAGCTCGAGGACGCCGATGCGGCACTGCTGGTCCTGAACGGCGAGCAGGGAGTGGGGCCGGGCGATCGCTTCATCGCGAGGACCTTGGTCGACTCGCCCACGAGCACGACAATCGCGCTGAACAAGGTCGATCGGCTCCGGCGCCCTGCGACCTCGGCGGCGCTGCACGCCGCCGGCGAGCTCGGGCTGGACGCTGAGATCTTTCCCGTGTCGGCGCGCACCGGCGCCGGTGTGCCGGCGCTGATCGAGCACCTCGCCGCGCTGATGCCGGCCGGACCGCTGATGTTCGGTCCCCAGCAGCGCTCGGACCAGCCGCAGGAGCAGCTGCTCGCCGAGCTCGTCCGCGAGGCCGTCGTGCGCCGCACCTTCCAGGAGGTGCCGCACGCCGTCGAGGTGGTGATCGAGGAGATGGAATACCCGCGTGAGGGCCTGCAACGAGTGCGCGCTCTGATCTGGGTCGAGAGCCAATCGCAGAAGGGGATAGTGGTGGGCTCGGGGGGTCGCATGATCAAGGCGATCGGAACCGCCGCCCGGCGCGAGCTCGAGCGCGAGCTCAGCTGTCAGGTCTATCTCGAGCTGTCAGTACGCGTGCGCCGCGACTGGCGCGCCGACGAAGGCCTGCTCGATCGCCTCGGCATCGTCTGAGACCTCCCCGCAGGCCCCGCACGCCCGCTCGGATCGCCCTGCAGGCCCCGCCCGCCCGCAGGCCCCGCCCGCCCGCTCGTATCGCCCGACGGGCACCGCCCCCTCAGAGCGCCTTCGCGAGGCGCTCGCCGATCGCGCTCACCGCTGCGAGGTCGAGGTCGGCGGCGAACATGAAAGGGACGTTCACGACTGTCCGCTCGCGGCGGCGAATGCGCGCGATCTGATTGCGCTGGGCGGCGGCTCGCGCATGCACGGCCTGCGCGGCGAGCATTGCCGAGCGCAGTACGGGATCGTCGCCGTCGATTTGCTCGAGGCGCTCGAGCAGCGCGAGCTCGCGGGCGTCGAAGCGTCGCGGAAGCGTGGCATTGACGACGGTCGCGTCGAGCTCGCGGCCGAGCTGGGACTGCAGCGAGTCGCTGAGCTCGAGTGTCTCTGAGATCGCCATCTCGCTCGCGTGAGTCACCGCCAGATAGCCACTGCGGGCCGGGTCCTCGAGCAGCTCGCGGATGCCCTCGGCCTGCTTGAAGATCGGCCCCATGCGCGCGATCGCACCGAACGTGTGCGGCGATCGCAGCAGCCCGAGCGCATGCCCGGTCGCGGGCGCGTCGAGCACCACCAGGTCGTAGTGGCGTGCGCGCCTGCGCCAGCGCTGCGCCTGGGTGAGCTCCCAGATCTTGACCATGCTCAAGAGCTCTTTCGCGCCGGGAGCGGCGGCGGCGAAGTACTGGAACGTGCCGCTGTTCGCCAGCACCCGCCCGGGCACGCGCCCGCCGAGCTTCTGGAGCCACTCGAGCAGCGCCTGGTCTGGGTCGACGGTGAGGCTCCAGAGGTCCTCGGCGACCTGCGTCTCGGCGCCCGGCTCGGTGCGCGTGCCGCGGTCCGCTCCCGCGGCCAGCTCGGGCAACCTGCGCTGGTCGCCCAGCTCAACCACGATCGTGCTCAGGCCGCGCTGCGCCGCGGCGATCGCGAGCGCGCAGGAGACCGTCGACTTGCCGACGCCGCCCTTCCCCGTCACAACCAGCAGTTCGCGTGCCAGCACCGATGCCATCGCTGCCTTGCAACCTACAATCCCACGGGTGAGCGCTTTGCGCGAGAGCCCGATCGAGCAGCAAATCGTGTTTGACGAGCACGGCCTGATTCCCTGCGTCGTGCAGGATTGGAGCAGCGGCGAGGTTCTGACACTCGCCTACATGAACGCTGAGGCGTTGGCGCGCACGCGCGAGAGTGGAGAGCTGCATCTGTACAGCCGCTCGCGCGAACAGCTCTGGCACAAGGGCGAAACGAGCGGCAACGTCCAGGCGGTGCGAGCGCTGCGAGTCGACTGCGACGGCGACACGCTGCTGGCGCTCGTCGACCCTGCCGGTCCCGCCTGCCACACGGGCGAGCGCAGCTGCTTTCACCGCGGCGAGTTCGAGCCGGGGGCGCCGCACGAGTCGCTGCCGGCGCTCGAGCGGACGCTGCGCGCCCGCGCCGCAGAACGCCCCACGGGCTCCTACACGGTGACGCTGCTCGACGATCCGCAGCTCAGCGGCGAGAAGGTACGCGAGGAGGCCGAGGAGGTCGTTCGCGCGGCGCGCGAAGAGTCCGACGAGCGCGTCGACGAAGAGGCGGCGGACCTGCTCTATCACCTGCTGGTGCTCGTCCACGGTCGCGGACGCGAGCTCGCCGACGCTGAGCGCATCCTCGATGGCCGCCGGCGCTGAGGCGCTCGCGGCGAGGACCGCCGCGGGGGAGCTCGCAATCGAGCCGAGCCTCGAGCGTGCGCGCGGGCTGGCGCGCTCTGCGGGCAGCGGCGAGCGCCCGCCGGACATGCGCGCACCCGCCGATCACGGCTCTGACGGCGCGGCCGAGCTCGGGCTCGTTGCCGACGGCGAGCCCTACAACCTCCTGCCGCTGAGGCACACCTTCATCGACGACTGCGAGACGCCGGTGTCGGCCTACCTGAAGCTGCGCGCGCTCGCGCCTGGCGAGCCCGCGTTCCTGCTCGAGTCCGCTGACCAGGGCCAGCGCGTCGGTCGCTGGTCCTTCATCGGCTTTCGCCCGCGCGAGGTCCTGCGCTGGTCGCTCGCAGACGGTGGCGACCCCTATGCGCTCGCTGCCGCCCAGGTGGCGCGCTTTCGCCAGGCGCCGATCGCCGACGCGCCTCCGTTCAGCGGCGGGGCGGTTGGCTACTTCGGATATGACCTCGTGCGCACCGTCGAGCCGCTCGGCGAGCCTGGGCCAGACCCTTTGGGGCTGCCTGATATGGCGCTGATGTTCTCCGACGCACTGGTCGTGTTCGACCACCTCAAGCACACGGTCACGATCCTCGCCAACGCCGACCTGCAGGCCCACCCCGACGTCGCCGAGGCCTACGCGCACGCGTCCGCGACGATCGGCGAGATCCGCGGCGCGCTGGCCGGTCCGGTCCCGCATCAGCGGCCGGACCCGCGGCGCTCGAGGGAGATGCCGAAGTTCGAGTCGAACATGTCCGGGGGCGATTTCGAAGCGATGGTGCGCCGGATCATCGACTATATATACGCCGGCGACGCCTTCCAGGTCGTGCCCTCACAGCGCTGGTCGGCGCCCACTCCGGTGCACCCGTTCTCGATCTATCGCGGGCTGCGTGTGGTCAACCCGAGCCCGTACATGTACTTCCTCGACTTCGGGGACTTCCAGGTCGCCGGCGCGAGCCCCGAGCCGCTGCTGACGGTCACCGCCAGCGGACGCGACGACGGCCGCGCGCTCGTGACCACGCGGCCGATCGCCGGCACGCGCCCGCGCGGCGCCAATGTGGCCGAGGACGAGCGCATCGCGGCTGAGCTGCTCGAGGACGAGAAGGAGTGCGCCGAGCATGTGATGCTCGTCGATCTCGGCCGCAACGACCTCGGGCGGGTGTGCGAGCCGGGCACGGTCGAGGTCGAGACGTTCATGGCGATCGAGACCTACTCGCACGTCATGCATATCGTCTCCTCGGTGATCGGAGTGATGCGCGAGGGGGTCAGCGCGATGGACGCGCTGCGCTCCGTGCTGCCCGCGGGCACGCTCTCGGGGGCGCCGAAGGTTCGGGCAATGCAGATAATCGACGAGCTCGAGCCGATCAAGCGCGGCGGATACGGCGGCGCGATCGGCTATCTCTCCTATGGCGGCGACATGGACACCGCAATCCACATCCGCACGGTCGTCGTCAAGGATGGCGTCGCACACGTCCAGGCTGGTGGCGGGACGGTGGCAGACGCCAAACCCGACTACGAGCTGGCAGAGTCCGAAGCCAAGACGAAGGCTGTGCTCGGCGCGATCGAGCTGGCGGTGCAACAGCCCGACTGGCCCTAGTGGGCCCGCGGCACACGGGAGGGCCGACGAACATGCGCGTGCTCGTGATCGACAACTACGACTCGTTCACCTACAACCTCGTTCAGTACCTCGGCGAGCTCGGCGCCGATGTGAACGTCGTGCGCAACGATCGCGCGCAGGTGAGCGAGCTGCTCGACGAGCGCTACGACCGGTGCGTCATCTCTCCGGGTCCCTGCACCCCCAACGACGCCGGGATCTCGCTCGAGGTCGCGCGGCGGATGCCGCAGGCTGGAGTCGCGACGCTCGGCGTGTGCCTCGGCCATCAGGCGCTCGCCCAGGCCTTCGGCGGCCATGTCAAGCTGCATCCGCCCGTGCACGGCAAGGCGACCACGATCGAGCACGACGGTCGCACGATCTTCGCGGGCCTGCCATCGCCACTGAAGGTCGGGCGCTACCACTCGCTCGTAGTCGACCCCGAGCTTCCTGCGTGCCTCGAAGAGTCGGCACGCGGCGCCGAGGTGGTGATGGGCGTTCGCCATCGCGAGCTGCCTGCGGAGGGCGTCCAGTTTCATCCCGAGTCGGTGCTCACCGACAAGGGCAAGGCACTGCTCGGCAACTTCCTGGCGCGCGGAGCGGGGGGCCGCGGCTGATGCCGAACGCGACGCTCACCCGCGCGATCGACGCGCTCACCCAGCGACGCGACCTGAGCGCCGACGAGAGCGCGGAGGTGCTCGCCGAGATCATGCACGGCGAGGTCTCCGAGACGCAGATCGCGGCGTTTCTGATCGCGCTGCGCACGAAGGGCGAGACCGTCGACGAGCTCACCGGGCTGGCGCGCACGATGCGTGAGCTCGCCGCCCCCGTGCCGGTGGCGCGCGGAGACCTGCTCGACACTGCCGGTACCGGCGGCGGGCGCAGCACGTTCAATGTGTCGACCACCGCTGCGCTGATCGCGGCCGGCGCGGGCTGCGCGGTGGCCAAGCACGGCAATCGCTCGGCCACGAGCCGCTCGGGCTCGGCAGATGTGCTCGAGGCGCTGGGCGCGCGGATCGATCTAGCTCCCGCCGGCGTGGCGGCGTGCATCGAAGAAGCGGGGTTCGGGTTCATGTTCGCGCCCGCTCACCATCAGGCGACACGCTTCGTGGTGCCAGTCAGGCGCGAGCTGGCGGTGCGCACGATCTTCAACTTCCTCGGCCCGCTCACCAACCCCGCGGGTGCGCGCCGGCAGCTGATCGGTGTCTCCGACGCCTCCTACATGCCGACGCTCGCAGGCGCGCTCGCGCGCCTGGGAGTCGATCGCGCGCTGGTGGTCTCGAGCGAGGACGGGCTCGACGAGTTCTCGACCGCCGGGCTCACGCATGTGATCGAGGTCGATGGCGAGCGCCTGAGCCGCTACACGGTCGCCGCCAGGGACGTGGGCGTGCAGCCCTCCGCGGCGCATGATCGTGCAGCGCCGGCTGAGGAGCTACAGGCAGAGCCGCCGCGGGGGTCCGAGTCGCTGAGCATGTCCGACGCCGAGCTGGCGGGTGGCACGCCGCAGGAGAACGCGGCCGTGACGCTCGCGATCCTGGGCGGCGAGCCGGGCCCGCGCACGGAGCTCGCGACGATCAACGCAGGCGCCGCGATCTACACGGCTGGCGTGGCGCCGACAATCGCCGACGGCGTCGCGCTGGCACGCGAGACGCTCGCGAGCGGGCGGGCCCAGGCTGCGCTCGAGCGCTTCCTGGAGGCGAGCCGGCGCAATGCCCCCGCGCAGGCGGCAGCGAGGTGAGCGGCGCTGGCGAGCTCAGCGACGCACGCGACGGCGCCGGCGCGCCGAGCGTGCTTGCGCGGATCCTGCACAGCACGCGCGTTGAGCTGGCGCGACGCAAGCGCGAGCTGCCGCTGCCGGAGTTGATGGAGCGCGTGCAGCAGCGCGACGGCGAGCGCGACGGCGACTCGGCGGGCGATGCGCCGCGCGGCTTCCGCGCCGCTCTGAGCGCTCCCGGGATCGGCGTGATCGCCGAGTTCAAGCGACGTTCCCCCTCGGCCGGCGCCATGCGCGACGGCGCCGATCCGGCGCAGATCGCGGCGGCCTACGAGCGCGGCGGCGCGTGCGCGGTGTCGATCCTGACGGAGGGCCCCAGCTTCGGCGGCTCGCTCGCGGATCTGCGCGCGGCCCGGGCTGCATGCGCGCTGCCGGTGCTGCGAAAGGACTTCGTGGTCGATCCCTACCAGCTGTACGAGGCCGCTGCTGCGAGCGCCGATGCGGTGCTGCTGATCGTCGCTGCCCTCGGCGCCCGCGAGCTCGAGGAGCTCTCCGAGGGCGCCCGCTCGCTGGGCCTGGACACCTTGACCGAGGTCCACGATCTCGATGAGCTGCAGATCGCGCTCGCGGCCGGGGCGCAGACGATCGGGATCAACAACCGCGACCTGCGCGACTTCAGCGTCGACGTCGAACGCACCTACGAGCTGCTGGCACAGATCCCGCGCGAGGTGCCGGTCGTGTCGGAGTCGGGCATTGGCGCGCCCGAGCAGCTCGAGCGGCTGCAGCAGGCCGGAGTCTCCGCCGTGCTGGTGGGCGAGTCGCTGATGCGAGCCAGGGAGCCGGAGTCGGCGCTGGCGGCGCTGCTGGGACCGGTGCGCGCGGTCCAGGGCGCCGAGCGCGGGGCGGGCTGAAGGTTTTAAGCGCGCCGATGTTTCGCTTTACTTCGGCTTCATAGCTGCCGATCATGCTCTCCAGCTAATGAAACGCGGTTTTGCGATCCCCTTCATCTCGGCGCTCATCGGCGGCGCGGTCGTCGCCGGCGTGATCGCGGCTGCCGGTGGCTTCGGCGGCTCGACGAAGACCGTCACCACCGTGGTCTCGACCCCGCTCACACGTGCGAACGCTGCGC
Source organism: uncultured Solirubrobacterales bacterium (assembly GCA_963706765.1). Classification (GTDB taxonomy): domain Bacteria; phylum Actinomycetota; class Thermoleophilia; order Solirubrobacterales; family Solirubrobacteraceae; genus Palsa-744. The sequence continues at coordinate 3,128,073 of OY970168.1, forward strand.
AGGTGACTTCGGGCCTGACCCCGCACGACATCTACCAGCGCGATGCGCCGGGAGTCGTGTTCGTGACCTCGACCATCGTGCAGCAGGGCGAATCCTCGCCCTTCAACCTGTTCGGCGGCGGCGAAAGCCAGCGCCGTGGCACGGCAACCGGCTCCGGGATCGTGATCGACAGCAATGGCACGATCCTGACCAACTACCACGTGGTCGAGAACGCGGTGAAGGTCACGGTCAGCCTCGAAAAGGGCCAGAGCGTCGACGCGCAGGTGGTCGGCAAGGATCCGTCCAATGATCTCGCAGTGCTGCGCATCCCCACCGATGGGCTGACCTTGCACCCGCTCACGCTCGGCGATTCGAGCAAAGTTCAGGTCGGCGACCCCGTTTACGCGATCGGCAATCCGTTTGACCTCGAACGGACGCTCACGACCGGCGTCATCTCTGCGCTGCAACGCGAGATCACGGCGCCCAACGGCTTCACGATCAACAACGTGCTGCAGACCGACGCGCCGATCAACCCGGGCAACTCCGGCGGACCGCTGCTCAACGCCGAAGGCAAGGTGATCGGTCTGAACTCTCAGATCGAGACCGGCGGCAGCGGCGACGGCAGCGTCGGCATCGGCTTCGCTGTGCCCATCAACACGGCCAAGTCCGAGATCTCCCAGCTCGAGAAAGGCGGCACGCTGCGTGGCGCCTACCTCGGCCTGACGTCCTTGACGATCGATGGCTCGCTGTCGGGCCTCAACCTCCCGGTCAAGAGCGGCGCGCTCGTGCAGACCGTCCAGCACGGCACCCCGGCTGAAAAGGCGGGTATCCACGGCGGCAGCGTCAGCGGCAGCACCGAAGGTGGCACCGTCGAGCTCGGCGGCGACATCATCGTGTCCTTCGACGGAAAAAACGTCGCGAGCTCAGAAGATCTCGCCGGCTTCGTTGCGTCCAAGAAACCCGGCGACTCCGTCGCGGTGGGCCTCCTGCGGGCCAACGGCAAGGGCAGCTACGAACACAAGAGCGTGTCGGTCAAGCTGGGCACACGGCCGAACTCCGTGCCGAACTCGAACACGCCCGAAGGCTGACGGCAGGGCGGCGGCAACGCCGCTCGCGGGGCGGCGCGCAAGGCGGCGCGACGCTACCGTTGTCGTATGTCTGAGCCCGCCGTGAAGGTCAAGATCTGCGGTGTCACCGAGCTGCGCGACGCGGAGCTCGCGGTGGGCCTCGGCGCGTGGGCGATCGGGATGGTGTTCCACGAGGCCAGCCCGCGGCGCTGCTCGACCGAGCAGGCGCTGTGGATAGGCGCGGCGCTGCGGCGCAAGGTGGAGTTGTGTGGGGTGTTCGTGAACCCGACGCTCGAGGAGCTCGCTCACCGCAGCGAGGAGCTCGGGCTGACGCTGCTGCAGCTGCACGGCGACGAGGGTCCGGCCTTCTGTGCGGAGGCGGCTCGTCGTACGGGCGCGCGCGTGATCAAGGCGACGCAGGTCTCGAGCCCCGGCGAGGCCCGCGAGCTCGAGCGTTTTCACGTCGACTTCCATCTCGCCGACGCACGCGCGAGCGCGCCCGGCCGCAAGCACCTGCGGGGCGGTACCGGCGAGACCTTCGATTGGAGCCTGATCGCCGCCCGGCACTCGTCCATTCCGCTGATCCTCAGCGGCGGGCTCGGCCCGCAGAACGTGACCGCGGCGATCGCGCAGGCGCGGCCGTGGGCCGTCGACAGCGCCAGCGGCACCGAGAGCGCTCCCGGTCACAAGGACGAGGCGAAGCTGCGCGCGTTCTTTGCAGCGGCGGGAGCCGCCGGCGCCGAGCACGCCGTCGCGGCCGGGGGCGGCGGCGCCGGCGTTGCCGGCCCCGCCGCGCAGATCCAGCCCGAGCCGCCCCGTGGCGCGCACGAGCATGAGCAGGACCCGAGTGAGCTCGGCGCCCCGATCGAGGGCGCCACCGCGTGAGCGCAACCGCGCCAGGCATCGAGCACCGCTTCGGTCGCTACGGCGGCCAGTACGTTCCTGAGACGCTGATGCCGGCGCTCGCGGAGCTCGAGCGCGCGTGGATCGAGGCCCGCGCCGATCCCGCCTACACGCGCGAGCTCGAGGGCCTTCGCCGTGACTACAGCGGTCGCCCGACCCCGCTGTATGAGGCGCGCAGGCTCTCACGCCAGCTGGGCCGGACGCTGTATCTGAAGCGCGAGGACCTCAACCACACCGGCTCGCACAAGCTCAACAACGCGCTCGGGCAGGCGCTGCTGGCGATGCGGATGGGCAAGCGACGGATCATCGCCGAGACCGGCGCCGGTCAGCATGGCGTGGCGACGGCGACCGTATGCGCGCTGCTGGGGCTCGAGTGCGTCGTCTACATGGGCACCGAGGACACGCGCCGCCAGCTGCCCAACGTGCAGCGGATGCGCCTCCTGGGCGCGAGCGTGCGGGCGGTCGATGCGGGTGCCAAGACGCTCAAGGAGGCCACCTCGGCGGCGATCCGCGATTGGGTCGAGAACGTCCAGAGCACCCACTACGTGATCGGCTCCGCCGTCGGCCCGGCGCCCTATCCCGCGCTGGTCCGCGACCTGCAGGCCGTCATCGGCGAGGAGGCGCGCGAGCAGGTGCTCGATCGCGCGGGGCGCCTGCCAGGCCGCGTGATCGCGTGCGTCGGCGGGGGCTCGAACGCGATCGGGATCTTCAGTGGCTTCTTCGCCGACGCCGACGTCGAGCTCGTCGGGGTGGAGGCCGCCGGCGAGGGAATCGACACGCCCCGCCACGGGGCGCCGCTCACCGTCGGGGGCCGCGCCGGCGTCCTGCACGGAGCGCTGTCGGCGGTGATGCAGGACGAGGAGGGCCAGATCGCGCGGGCTCACTCGGTCTCGGCCGGGCTCGACTACCCGGGCAGCGGCCCGCAGCACGCCCAGCTGCGCGACAGCGGTCGCGCCCGCTATGTCGCCGTGACCGACAAGCAGGCGCTGGCGGCGTTTCGCGAGCTCGCACGGCTGGAGGGCATCATCCCGGCGCTCGAGACCGCTCACGCGCTCGCCTGGACGCTCGCGCAGTCCGACGGCGAGCTCGACCTGCTGTGCCTGTCGGGGCGCGGCGACAAGGACCTTGCCGAGGTGCTCGGGGGCGAATGATGAGCGCGACCTCGTCGCCCTCCACAGGACTCTCGCGCATCGACACCGCCTTCGCTGGGGCTGACGGTAGAGCTGCGCTGATGCCCTATCTGATGGCCGGCTACCCGACGCTCGAGCAGTCGCTGCAGATCGGCGAGGCCTGTGTGCGCGCCGGCGCCGACCTGCTCGAGTTGGGCATGCCCTACTCGGATCCGCTCGCCGACGGGCCCGTCATCCATGCGGCCGCAACCGAGGCGCTCGCAGCAGGCTCAAATGTCGCGGGCGTGCTCGAGGTTGCGCGCGCGCTTTCCGCGAGCGTCCCCGTGGTCCTGATGTGCTACGCCAACATGGTGCTCGCGCCGGGGGCCGAGGCGTTCGTGGCGCGACTGGCGCAGAGCGGCGCATGCGGCCTGATCGTGCCCGACCTGCCGTTGGAGGAGTCGGCTGAGATCCGGGCCGCGTGCGACGCGCACGAGGTCGCGCTGGTGCCGCTCGTGGCACCCACCAGCTCCCCTGAGCGGATGGCTGCGATCGGCGCTCAGGCGCGTGGCTTCCTGTATGCCGTCTCGCTCGTCGGCACGACCGGCGAGCGTCAGTCGCTGCCCGAGCGCTTCGCCGAGACCGTCGCGCAGGCGCGCGCGAGCACCCGCGTGCCGGTGGCGCTCGGCTTCGGAATCGGCACGCCCGAGCAGGCGCGGCTCGCGGCCGACGCGGGCGCCGACGGCGTGATCGTCGGGACGCGGCTCGTGCGAGCGGCCGCCGACTCGCCGCGCGATCCGGCCGGTGCGGTGGGCGCCGTCGTCGCCGATCTCGCCGCTGGCCTCGCCCGTTGACGGGTGCGAGGCGATCACGTGGCTCGCTCCCGGAGCGGCGACTGCTGCGTGCCCCCTCCGCTAGGATGCGCTCGCAATGGGATTGATCCTCACGGTCACCGCCGGGCTACTCGTCTGGATTGTGCTGTGGGCGCTCGGGGCCAAGGGCTTCGACGCCTTCATGCTCGCCGCCGTGATCATCCTCGTGGGGGCCACCCTGAAGATCCTCGCGGGCTATCTGCCGGGCCGCCGCGACACCAGCGGCTGAGACACCGCTGGTGCGCACGCACCGACCCCGCCTGATCGTCCCCAGCGCACGCTTTGCAGCGGCTCTTCTGCTCGGCTGCGCGCTCGCGCTGGCGGCGGTCGAGGCGTCCGGCTGTGGCGGCGTGTCGGGCGCAGCCGGTAGCCCGGGCAACCAGCTGACCGTCTACTCGAGCCTGCCCCTGCAGGGACCCGAGGCGGCGACCTCGCGTCAGATCGTCAATGGCGAGAAGCTCGCCCTGTACGGCGCTGGCGGCCACGTCGGCGGCTTCAAGGTCAGCTATGTGTCGCTCGATGATTCCAATCCCACCAGCGGGCGCTGGGATCCCGGGGTGACGGCTTCGAACGCGAAGACAGCCGCCGATGACCCGAGCACGATCGCCTACCTCGGCGACTACGACTCCGGCGCAACCGCGGTGTCGCTGCCGCTGATCAACGCCGCGGGCATCCTGCAGCTGAGCCCCGCCAGCCCCTATGGCGGCCTCACCTCCTCGCTGTACGCGGGTCAGGACGAGCCCGAACGCTTCTATCCGACCGCGCGCCGCAACTTCGCACGACTGCAGCCAGGGGACGAGAAGCAGGCGCACGCGCAGGCGCAGCTGATGCGGGACCTCGGGGTCAAGCGCCTGTACGTGATCGACGACGAAGAACCGTTCGAGCAGCCGCTGGCCCAGATGGTCGCGAACGATGCCGAACATGCCGGCATCCACATCGCCGGCAGCGACAGCCTCGACATGAGCGCCACCGGCAACTTCGCCGGCGAGGCCTCGAAGGTCGCCCGCGCCGCCCCCGACGCGGTGTTCTTCGCCGGCGAACCCAGCCGGGGAGCGCTCGCGCTGTTCGCCGCCTTGCATTCCGCCGACGCGGGGCTGTGGCTGCTCGGCTCGCGCGCGCTGCTGGACCCGAGCTTCAGCGATGCGCTCGACGCGCAGGCGGCGCAGAAGACGCTGCTCAGCGATCCCGCGCTTCGGCCCGCGATGTACTCCGCCAGCGCGCAACGAGTCCTGGCCGCCTATCGCGTGCGCTTCGACGAAGCCCCGGAGGCGTCTGCCCTGTTCGGCTACGAGGCGATGAACGCAACGCTGCAGGCGATTCGCGCCGCGGGATCGCGTGGCAACGACCGCCAGGCCGTGATCGACTCCCTGTTCGCGGGCGGCGAGCGCGACTCGGTGATCGGGCGCTACGCAGTCGAACCCGATGGCGAAACGACGCTCGCCACCTACGCCGCCGACAAGATCGTCGACGGTCGCCCTGTCTTCTGGCGCGTGCTCGCCAACGGCTGAGCCGCAGCGGCTGAGCCGGCCTGGCTGCCCCGGCCGGCGTCGAGCTCAGGCGAGCGCTGCCCGCAGCGCCTTCTCGAGACTGGGGCGCTCGAAGTCGTAGTCGAGCACCAGCGCCTTCGCTGGTACCGCCCGCACCCCGCCCGTCATGACCTGCGCCATCTCCCCATACAGCGCCCGCAACGCGAGCGTGGGAACGGGCAGCAGCGCCGGGCGGTTCAGCGCCCGCCCCAGCGCTCGAGTGAACTCCCGGTTGGTCACCGGTTCGGGGGCGGTGCCGTTGACCGGCCCCGACCAGCGCTCGTCCTCGAGCGCGCACAGCATCATCGCGACGAGGTCATCGCGATGGATCCACGCCATGTACTGCTCGCCGGAGCCGATCGGACCGCCGAGCCCGAGGCGGAACGGCCTCAGCATCTGCGCGAGCGCTCCCCCGGAGCGGTGCAGGACGATTCCGATTCGGATCTCCAAGGTCCTGGCGCCGAGCGCCTCCGCGGCTCGCGCCTCCGTCTCCCATTCGACGCACACGCGCGCCAGGAAGTCGTTCCCGGGCGAGGCCTCCTCGTCGATCGGCTCCGGGCCGCGGCGGCCGTAGTAGCCGACCGCCGAAGCTGACAGCAGCGTTGCCGGCCGGCTCTCGCTGGGGAGCGCGCGCATGCCCTCGAGGAGGTTGCGCGTCCCGATCACACGGCTGTCGCGGATTGCGCGCTTGACGCTCTCGCTCCAGCGCCTGGCCACGGGCTCGCCGGCGAGGTGAACGATCGCGTCGCGGTTCTCGAGCGCCTGCGCTGGCGCCGCTTCGCCGACGGGGTCCCAGCTTGCGAACGTCGGCTCCGCGCGACCGCTCGATTCGGGGCCCGACTCGCCCGCGGCAGGTGCTTCGCGATGCCGCACCTGCGCTCGCTCGGGGTTGCGCGTGAGGACCGCGACCTCGTCGCCGCGGGCGAGCAGCGCGCGCACGAGGGCGCTGCCGATCAGGCCGCTCGCTCCGGTCACGGCGACCTTCACGGCGATCGGCCGCCGCGACCGTCGGCTGAGCCGCGCCCCTCTGCTGCGGGTGCGACGGGGTGGATGCCGGTGAGTGTGTCGCCCTGCGCAAAGCCGACCTCCGCTCCGGCCGTGGCAGTTCCGCTGGCGCGGGCCTCTTCCGCCACCGCCGAGGCGACGGCGGGCGCGACATCGCGATTGAACACCGACGGGATTATGTAGTCCTCGCGCAGTTCCTCGTCGGTGACGATCTCGGCGATCGCCCGCGCGGCTGCGAGCTTCATGCGGTCGGTGATCGCCGCCGAGCGCACGTCGAGCGCGCCCCTGAAGATTCCCGGGAAGGCGAGCACGTTGTTGATCTGGTTGGGGTAGTCCGAGCGGCCGGTCGCCATGATCCGCACGTGCTTGGCTGCCTCCTCGGGCACGACCTCGGGGTTCGGGTTGGCCATCGCGAACACCATCGCGTCGTCGTTCATCTTCGCGAGCGCCTCGGAGGGCAGGGCGCGGGCGCCCGACAGGCCGATCATCAGGTCGGCGCCGTCGATCACGAGCTCCGGTGCGCCGTCGCGACATTGCGGGTTGGTGGACTCCGCGAACCAGCGCTTCTGGGGGTTCATCGTGCCATCGAGATAGTCATCGCGCCTGACGTGCAGCGCGCCACGCGAGTCGGCGCCGATTATCTGCGTGACGCCGGCTTCGAGCATGATCTTGGTGACCGCGATCCCCGCCGCGCCGAGACCGATAACCAGCACCCTCATGTCCTCCATGTGCCGCCCCGTGAGCTTGACCGCGTTCAGCAGCGCCGCCAGCACGACCACCGCCGTGCCGTGCTGGTCGTCGTGGAAGATCGGGATTTCGAGCTCCTGCTTGAGCCGGTCCTCGATCTCAAAGCAGCGCGGCGCGGAGATGTCCTCGAGGTTGATTCCCCCGAACGCGGGAGCGATGCGCTTGACGGTGTCGACGATCTCGCCGGGATCCTTCGTGTCGAGGCAGATCGGGAACGCGTCGACGCCGGCGAACTCCTTGAACAGGCAGCACTTCCCCTCCATCACGGGCATCGCCGCGCGCGGACCGATGTCGCCCAGCCCGAGCACCGCGGTCCCGTCGCTGACGACCGCCACCGTGTTGCGCTTGATCGTGTACTGAAACGCCCGGTCTTCGTCCTCGGCGATCGCCAGGCACACCCGCGCGACCCCGGGTGTGTAGGCCATCGAGAGGTCGTCTCTGGTCTTGAGCGGATGCTTGTTGTGCTGCTCGATCTTGCCGCCAATGTGCAGCTGCAACGTGCGGTCGATCTTGTCGATCACCTTCGCGCCGGGGAGGCGATCGATCGCCGCGAGGATGCTGTCCCAGTGCTCCGGTCCCGCCGCGTCGACCACGATGTCTCGCAGGCTGCCGCCGGAGTCGACTTCGACGGGGTCGACCGCGGCGACCATCCCTCCGGCATCGCCGATCGCGCTCGTGACCTTCCCCAGCAGCCCCGGGCTGTCGTCGATCTCGACGCGAATGTTCAACCGGTATTGGGCGCTCGGCGTAAGGCTGCTCATGGCGGCTCGGCATCTTATTTCGTCGAGTGCTCTCGTAGAGTGGTCGGTGAATGGCGACCTCCACGAAAGCCGACGCCGGAGCCCGTCCGCAGGCAGCATCCGGCGCGCAGGAACGGCGCCTGTTCCTGATCGATGGGCCGAGCCTCGTGTACCGCGCGTTCTATGCCCTGCCGGAGTCGATCGCGACCTCGACGGGGGAGCCGACCAACGCGATCTTCGGGTTCGCGTCGATGCTGGTGAAGATCGTCACCGAGTACGGTGTGCAGCCGACGGTCGTCGCGTGGGACGCGGGCACCTCCGGGCGCACGGAGCTGTTCTCCGAGTACAAGGCGACGCGACGCTCGCGCCCGGACCTGCTCAAGTCGCAGTGGCCCGCGATGGAGCCGCTGGTCGAGGCCTTCGGCTATCGCAACGTCACGCTCGAGGGCTACGAGGCCGACGACGTGATCGCCTCACTGGCCGAGCGCGCGCGCCGGGCGGGGGTCGCGAGCATGATCGTGACCGGCGACCGCGACGTCTTTCAGCTGATCGACGACGAGGGGCTCGTCAAGGTGATGGCGACCTCGCGCGGCATCACCGAGACGAAGATCTACGATCGCCAGGCGGTGATCGACCGCTACGGGATCGCGCCGGAGCTGATCCCCGACTTCTACGGCCTGAAGGGCGACACCTCCGACAACATCCCGGGCGTGCCGGGGATCGGCGACAAGACCGCCTCGGAGCTGATCCAGAGCTTTGGCTCGCTCGAACAGGTGCTCCAGCACATCGACGACATCGGCGGGGCCAAGCGCAAACAGAACCTGCTCGAGCACAGCGACGCGGCTCGCACCTCGAAGCTGCTCGCGACCGTGCGCCGCGACCTCGAGCTCGACCTCGACATCGGCGAGGCGCTCGCCGGCGAGCCCGATCGCTCGCAGCTGCGTGAGTTCTTCCGCCGCTATGAGCTGCGCGATCCACTGCGCCGTCTCGAGGAGGCGCTCGGCGAGGAACAGGCCGCACCGACGCCCACCACCGCCGCCGACTCCGACGCGCTGCGCGCCCGCGTCCGCGAGGGAACGCTCGCCGACGTCCCGCACTTCGCGCCCGACTCGGCGCTGTGCGTGGCGGTGCGCGCGCCGGAGGCTCCCGAAGGGGCCCTGTTCGCCGCCGATGTGCCCTGGCGCTTCGCGGTCACCCCTGCGCTGGCCACCGGTGCTCAGCCCACCGGGGCCCGCCGAGCGAAGGCGCACAAGGGCGCGCGCGCAGCGCGCGAGGTCCTGGTTGGCGAGTGCGAGAGCTCCGAGGCGCTCGTCGCCGCATGCCAGGAGCGGGTGCTGGTCGTCCACGATGCGAAAGCGCTCGGAGCGATCCCCGAGCAGCTCCTGCACGACACGCTGCTCGGCGCATATCTACTCGAGCCCGCTCGCAGGGGCTATCCGTTCATCGAGCTGTGCGAAGAGCGCGGGCTGCACAGCGACGTCGAGGACCCGCTGGCCGCGGACGCGCTGATGCTCGATGCGCTCGCCGCATGGCAGCGGACGCAGATCGGCGAGCGCGGCCTCGAGCAGCTGATGACGGAGATCGAGCTGCCGCTCGTGGCTGTGCTGCGCGACATGGAGCAGATCGGCGTGCGGCTGGACTGCGAGCGTCTGGCGGAGATCACGGCGCGCGTGCGCGAGGAGATCGAGGAGCTCGAAGGCGAAATCTTCGCGCTCGCGGGCGAGGAGTTCCTGATCGGCTCGCCGCAGCAGCTGGGGGAGATCCTGTTCGAGCGGCTCGGACTCTCGCGCAAGCGCCGCGGCAAGACCGGCTACTCGACCGACGCCCGGGTGCTGCAGGCGATCCGCGAGGAGCATGCGATCGTGCCGCGGATCGAGCGCTGGCGCGAGCTGAGCACGCTGATCAAGACCTATCTCGACGTGCTGCCGCAGCTCGTCGACGAGCGCTCGCGGATCCACACGACCTTCCTGCAGGCCGTCGCCCAGACGGGTCGCCTGTCGAGCACCAACCCGAACATGCAGAACGTCCCGATCCGCACCGAGCTGGGGCGCGAGATCCGTGGCTGCTTCGAGGCCGCTCCGGGCGCGATCCTGATCTCAGCCGACTACTCGCAGATCGAGTTGCGCGTGCTCGCGCACGTCGCCGGCGACACCGCGCTCGAGGCGATCTTCGCGCGCGGCGAAGACGTCCACACCGGGACCGCCTCGCAGGTCTTCGGAGTGGCCGCCGAGGAGATCGATCCGGGCATGCGCTCGAAGTCGAAGATGATCAACTACGGGATCGTCTACGGCCTGTCCGACTACGGTCTCGCGGACCGTCTCAACATTCCCCGCGAGGAGGCCAAGGCGTTCATCGACGCCTACCTCGCGCGCTTCCCCGACGTCGCCGCGTTCATGGCCCGCACGATCGAGCAGGCCCGCGAGCAGGGCTACGTCACCACGCTGTGGGGGCGCCGGCGCCAGATTCCCGAGCTGCGGGCGCGCAACTACCAGGTGCGCACGCTCGGCGAGCGCCTCGCCGTGAACACGGTGATCCAGGGCACCGCGGCGGACATCATCAAGCTCGCCATGGTTCGCTGCCACGCCGCTCTGGCTGCGGAGGGACTCGCCACACGCCTGATCCTGACCATCCACGACGAGCTGCTGTTCGAGGGCCCGCCCGCCGAGACAGACGCCGCGCGCGCTCTGATCGAGCGCGAGATGGTGGGCGTGTGGGAGCGCGAGCCGGCGATGGCCGTCGACATCGGAATCGGGGCCAACTGGCTCGAGGCGAAGTGATCGCCTGCGCGGCCGGGCCGAGCTGAGGCAGCGTTCAAGTGCCGCCGCCGCCGCGTGGCGTGGCGTGGCGTGGCGTGCTCAGCCGAGCGCCTCGCGAAAGCCCTGGCGCCAGCTCGCGTAGCGCGGCTGCCAGCCGAGCTCGCGCTTGATGCGCGCGTTGCTGGCGCCCCGCAGCTCGTTGGTCATCGTCACCGCGATCGGACCCGCGGCGAGCCGTCCAACCCACGCCGGGACGTGCCAGGGCATCGGCGCGCCGACCACCTCGGCGTATACGGGAACCCACTCGTGCACCGGCGCGGGCTCGTCATCGACGACGTTGTAGGTCGCCGGTCCAGTGTGCTCGAGCGCGGCGACGGTCGCGCTTGCGGCGTCATCGACGTGTAGGAACGAGAACACTCCGCTGCCGGCCCCGACCAGCGGCAGACGCCGGCGGCGCAGGTTCCTCGCCCACGATCCATCGCGCACGAACGCGGTCCCGGGGCCGTAGAGCTGTCCGTAGCGCATCACCGTGCCCTGGGCATCCCGGACCTGGCGCTCGAGGTCGGCGAGCGGCTCGACCACGACCGCCAGCGAGGCGCTGGCGAGCGGCGCATCCTCGTCCTTGACCCAGCTGCCCTCGTTCTCGTAGGCGAACGCGATGCTCTCGGCGACGATCCGCCCGACCCCGCAGGCGCGCGCCGCCGCGATCAGGTTGCGCGTGCCCTCGCGACGCAACCGGCCGGTGCTCATCGTTTCCTGCACGAAGCGGCGCATGTTGACCTCTTCGGGCAGATCGGTGAGCGCGTGCACGACCGCATCGGGACGCGCGTCGGCGAGGACCCGTCGCAGCTGCTCGGCGTCGTAGGCGTCGCACACGCTCGCCTCCGTGCCCTGCTCGCGCAGCGCCTTCGCCTTCTGCTCTGATCTCGTCATCGCGATCGGATCGTGCCCGGCGGCCCTGAGGGCGGGGAGCAGCGCACGCCCGATCACGCCTGTGCCGCCCGCGACGAAGACCCTCACGTCCTGGCCTCGAGCGCCGCCGCACGCCACAGCCAGGCCAGCATCGCGGTCGCGATTGCGAGCGAGAAGAAGTCGAAGTAGCCGTTCCAGGCTGGATGGGCCTTGCCGATGTCGAGCAGGTGGTTGAGGCTGTGCAGCGCGAACTGCACCGTCGCCAGCGCCAGCACCGGCACGCGCCAGCTGCGATGGCGCACCGCCACCAGCAACCCGAAGCCGAGCGCGGCCTCGAAGCTCGCGACGTCGCGGATGTAGTGCGGGTTGTAGCCCCCGAACGGCCCGATCGCCGTGTAGAAGGGATGTGGCGCCGCGGCCATGAACACGGCCAGCGCGAGCTCGAGCGTCCCGAACGCGACCAGTCCGACGGGGACGATCGATGGGGCGGGGGCCGCGACGGAGGAGGCTGCGAGGTGCTCGGGAGGTGCGCTCACGCCATCACCATACGGATCGGCCCGCGCAGCGGCAGGTCCAGTCGCGTGACTCAAAGCGCTGTCAGTTGACGCTCAGATGCGCGCTCCCGGCGCATCGAGTGCCTCGCCGATCATGCGTATCCCGTGCTCGATGGCGGGCTCCGAGAGATTGCCATACCCGAGCACCACGCCCGCAGGACCGCGATGGGTGAAGCGATGCAGTCCCAAGCCCTCCATGCCCACACCGCGCGTCGCCGCGGCCTCCAGCAGCGCCCGCTCATGCACGTCCTCGGGCAGCATCACGAGCTCGTACAGCCCCGCGCCCGCGCCGCTCGGAGATGCGCTCGGCAGCCAGCGCTCGAGCGCCGCCAGCAGCGACTCGCGCCGGCGCTGGTAGCGCAGCCGCATTCTCCGCAGATGGTTGTCGAGCTCGCCGCGCTCGATGAAGTCGCACAGCGCGAGCTGGCCGATCACCTCCGAGCCGCCATCCTCGATCGCCTTCATCGACACCAGCTGCCAGGCCAGCCACGACGGCACCAGCATCCAGCCGAGCCGCATCGCCGGCGCCAGGCGCTTGCTCGCGGAGGCGATGTACAGCACCCGCTCCGGGGCCAGGCCCTGCAGTGCGCCGACCGCGACGCGGTCATAGCGGTACTCGGCGTCGTAGTCGTCCTCGACGATCAGCCGCTCACCGCGCTCAGCCCATTCGACCAGTGCGGTGCGGCGCTCGCTGCTGAGCACACGCCCGGTGGGGAACTGGTGCGCGGGCGTGAGCAGGACCGCCGCGACGTCATGGGCCGCGAGCGCCTCTACATCGAGCCCGCTCTCGTCGACGGGGACCGGGATCGTCTGCAGTCCCGCCTGCTCGGCGATCAGGCGGTGGATGTGCCAGCCCGGGTCCTCGACTGCGATCGACTCCGCCCCCTGAGTGCGAAGCCAGCGGCATGTCAGCGAGAAGCCCTGCATGAAGCCCGTGCAGATGAGCGTGTACTCGGGGTCGGCCGCGGCCCCGCGTGCGCGCGCCATGTACTCGGCGAGCGCCTCGCGCAGCTTCGGCAGCCCGCGCGGATCGCCATAGCCGACCGCTTCCAGCGGCGAGGAGCCGAGCCCGGCTCGCAGCGAACGCAGCCAGCGGTCGCGTGGGAAGCCCGCGAGGTCCGGCAGCCCGGGGTGGAAGTGGTAGGGGAAGGTCGGCAGAAGTGAGCGTGCGGGAGCGCGCGGGACCGCGCTGCGCACGGCCCTCGCGATGCGCACCGCCGCGCCCTGGCGCGCTTCCAGGTAGCCCTCGGCACCGAGCTGCCCGTAGGCCTCGGTGACCACTCCACGCGAGATCCCCAGCTCCGCGGCAAGCCCGCGTGTCGAGGGCAGCCTCATGCCCGCCGGCAGCCGCCCGCGGCGGATGTCCTCGCGCAGCGCGCGCTCGAGCTGCTCGTGCAGCGGGAGCTCGCTGTCGCGATCGATCTCGAGCAGCAGTTCAGGACCCGTGACTGGTCCTTTCGATGCCGTCATTACTGGCACTGTATAGCGGACCAGTGCCGTCGTAGGGTGATCCTTGCACGTCATATCGGAGGCGTGGACCCCGCTCAGCAACACAGGAGGACCGCAATGAGCCGTGCCAGCGCAGCGAGCAGGCGGATCACCATCGTCGGAGGAGGCATCGCCGGCCTGACGGCTGCGATCGCCTGCGCCGAAGGCGGCGCGAGCGTGCAGGTGCTCGAGGCGCACGCGACGCTCGGCGGGCGCGCCCGCAACGACGACGGCGACTACCGTGCGAACCTCGGCCCGCACGCCCTGTACAAGGACGGCCCATTCTGGGGCTGGCTTTCCGAGCACAAGCTGCTCCCCCGGTACGCGGGGATCCCGCTGGCGGGCGTGCGCCTGCGCTGGCAGGGTGAGATTCGCCGCACCCCGCCGCTGGCGGTGCTGCCGGCGGCCCTGCGTCTGCGGGGTCGCGAGGCGCCGGTCGACCTCGACTTCCGAACCTGGGCCACCGAGCACAGCAACGAGAGGCTTGCCGACCTGGCCTCGGCGGCCGCCGGCGTATATACCTTCCACCACGATCCCGGCGAGCTCTCGGCGGCGTTCATCTGGCCGCGCACACGGCGGATCCTGCTGAGCCCACCGCCCACCGCCCGCTATCCGGTCGGCGGTTGGAGCGCGATCATCGACTCGTTGGGAGCGCGGGCGCGCGAGCTCGGGGTCGCGATCGAGACCGGCGAGCGCGTCGAGGCGCTACCCGACCCGCCCGTGATCATCGCGACCGAGCTCGCGGATGCCGCACACCTGCTCGGCGAGGACTCGCTGAGCTGGCTGAGCGGACGCACGCTGTGCCTCGACCTCGGGCTGCGCCATCGCCGCGGCGACCCCTTCGCGGTGTCCGACTGCGACGAGGCCGGCTGGATCGAGCGTTTCAGCGCCGCCGACCCATCGCTTGCGCCCGACGGCGAGGAGCTCGTGCAGGCGCAGATGCCGATCCGCCCGCAGGAGAGCCCTGAGCAGGCCGCGCTGCGGCTCGAGCGGCTGCTGGATGCCTCCTATCCAGCCTGGCGCGAGCGCGTCACGTGGCGCCGGCGCCAGGTGATGGACGGCCGCAGCGGCGCCCTCGACCTGCCGGGTACGAGCTGGCGGGACCGTCCCGCGATCGAGCGCGGTGACGGCGTCTATGTCATCGGCGACATGGTCGCGGCGCCGGGGCTGCTCGCCGAGGTCTCCTGGGCGAGCGCGATCGAGGCCAGCCGTCTGGCGCTGGTGGCGAGTGGCACGGCCAGGCCGCACCTGCGCAAGGTCGCCTGAGGTTCAGGCCACGCTCGCGGGCGCCGGCACGTCGAGGCGTCCTCGCCCGGGCGATCGCGGCGGTCCGAGGCGGGCGAACGACGGTGGCGCGATCGCGAGGTAGTGCTCGAATGCCCACGCCGCGAGGCGCCGCGACTCGAGCGCCAGCGACAACGTCGCGGGCGCGGGAGTGGGCGTCAGCTGGCCGATCGCACGCTGGACTCGCAGCAGCCAGCGGTATTTGCGCGCATGCGCATCGGAGAACGAGCCGTAGCGCGCCTGCGCCTGCGCGCGCGTCACGCGACCAGCGCCGACCGCGCGCAGCTCACGCGCGCACGCGAGCCCGAAGTACAGAGCCGTGCGGATTCCCTCAGCGGTGAGCGGCAGGCAGTGTCCCGCGGAGTCTCCGACGAAGAACACGTCATCCTCGACCGCGGCGCGCAGCTGATGGGGAATCCAGTTCCCCTGGTAGCCGTCGGCGCCAAGCCCGAGCTCGTGCGCGAGCCGGACGGTCGGCTCCTTGACGTGGTGTGCCGGCCAGAACGAGCCGACGCCGACCCGCACCTCCTCGCGCGCGGGAAAGCTCCACGCGTAGCCGGCGCGGATGTAGCGATGATCGATCCACAGCTCGAGCTCCTCGCCGGCGCCGTGGGGGTGCACCTCGAGGCCGCGTGACAGTCGCGCGTTGGGTGGTTGGATCGCGCTGCCGTTCGAGAGCACCCGCCGCCAGCCGAGCGCGTCGACGATGAGGGGCGCGCTCAGCGATCCACGGTCGGTGTGGACGGTCGCGCCCTCGCGGCCGGTGACGGTCGCGGTCTCGAACTCGGTCTCGGCCCGGTCCGCCTGGCCATAGAGCAGAGCGCACAGCTCGCGGTAGTCGAACGTCGAGAACGACCACGGCAGGCTCCAGCGCGAGGTTCGCAGCGGCGTGTGCACGACCAGCTCGCCGAACGTCTGGCGCAGCGAGCTCTCCAGATCGAGCGCCTGCAGCCAGAGCGTCGGCATCGCGCAGGCCGAGGTCTGGCGCTCGCCGAGCTCGTAGCGGTCCACCAGTAGGACGCGCATCCCCGATCCTGCGAGCTCCCGGGCGACGGCGAGGCCGGCGAACGAAGCGCCGCACACGAGCACGTCACAGTCTCGCTGTTGCTGCAGGGGCGTTCGCTGCGCACCCCGCTTGGTAGCTCGCACCGGCATCTCGCGCAATCATAGGTGCGTCAGGCACCGTCTGGGCGCGCGTGCCGTGTGCCGTCCACGGTACGCGACCGTGGCATCTTGCGCCGATCTCCAACGCCCAGCCCGCTGCGCTAGGCTTCCCAAGGTGCAAACTGCGACAGAGAGTCCTCGCGGTCAAGTCGTCGAGGGATCAAACGGGCTGCTGCTCGAGGTTGACGGGCAGATCGTGCCCAACTACGACGCGACCTTCCGTGACATCGAGGAGGGCGAGGTCGTCACCGGGAACGTCGTTCGCATCGACAACGACGAGGTCCTGGTCGACATCGGATACAAGTCCGAGGGC
This sequence comes from uncultured Solirubrobacterales bacterium, assembly GCA_963706765.1. Classification (GTDB taxonomy): domain Bacteria; phylum Actinomycetota; class Thermoleophilia; order Solirubrobacterales; family Solirubrobacteraceae; genus Palsa-744. The sequence goes on from OY970168.1 coordinate 3,144,492, forward strand.
GTTATCCCAGCGAACGAGCTCTCGATCCGAAAGGCCGTCGATCCGCACGACGAGGTGCATCTCGGCGAGGAGGTCGACGCGATCGTCCTCACCAAGGAGGACCAGGACGGACGCCTGATCATGTCCAAGAAGCGCGCTCGCTTCGAGAAAGCGTGGCGTCGCATCGAAACCGCGGCTGAGTCCGGTGAGCCGGTCGAGGGGACTGTGATCGAGGTGGTCAAGGGTGGTCTGATCATCGACCTCGGAGTACGCGGCTTCCTGCCCGCCTCGCTCGTTGACATCCGCCGAGTGCCAAACCTCGACGAGTATCTGAGCACGAAGATAGAGACAAAGGTGATCGAGCTCAATCGCTCGCGCAACAACGTCGTGCTCTCACGCCGGGCCGTGCTCGAGGAGGAGCGCAAGGAGGTGCGCCAGCAGATACTCGACCGCCTGCAGCCGGGCCTGGTCGTCGAGGGGCAGATCTCGAACATCGTCGACTTCGGCGCGTTCGTCGACCTCGATGGCATCGACGGCCTGATCCACATCTCCGAGCTGTCCTGGTCGCACGTGAATCATCCGAGCGAGATCCTCAGCATCGGCGAGACCGTGCAGGTGAAGGTGCTCGACATCGACCGCGACCGCCAGCGAATCTCGCTGGGCCTCAAGCAGACGCAGGAGGACCCCTGGCAGCGGATCGTCGACACCTACAACGTCGGCGACGAGCTCGCGGGCAAGGTCACGAAGGTGGTCACGTTCGGCGCATTCGTCGAGATACTCGATGGGGTCGAGGGCCTCGTGCACATATCCGAGCTTGCGCCCCACCACGTCGAAAGCCCGCGCGAGATCGTCCATCCAGGTGACGAGATACGGGTCAAGATCCTCGAGATCGACTCCGAGCGCCGGCGCCTGTCGCTGTCGGCAAAGCGCGTGGAGGACCAGATCCTGCCGGTCGCGCGGCCCGAGGCGCCGGCTGCGCAGGGCGAGCCCGCTGGCGAGCAGCCCGGCGCGGAGGCATCGGCTCAGGCACCCGAAGCTGCAGCTGCAGCACCCGAGCAGGCTGCCGCCGCCGAGACTGTCGCACCGCCAGAGGCGCCTGCAGCAGCCGAGGCGGTTGCCGCGCCCGAGGCGGCAGAGGCGCCAGAGCAGCCAGCTGCGCCCGAGCAGGCGCAGGCCGCGGCCGCTGACGCGCCCCCCACCGGCGAGCCCGCGAGCGCCGACGCGACGCCCAACGGCGCCGAGGCTTCCGCAGCGGCGCCTGACGCCGGCGACCAGGCTGCCGAGACCCCGCAGGGCGTGGCTGATGCCGCCCAGACGAGCGCCCCGGCTGCGCAGGGCGATGGTGAAACGCAGGGCGAGGCGGCTGCGACGCCGACACCTGGCCAGGACGGCGACGCCGAGCTCCAGCCGGCAGGCGAGCCGGCCCCGGACTGAGCCGCCGCGCGAGACGGCGGGCAGATGCAGCAGCGCGTGCCCTTCGTCGGGTTGACCGGCGGCATGGGCGCTGGCAAGTCGACGGCGCTCGCCGAGCTCGAGCGGCTGGGCGCGGCCGTGATCTCGAGCGATGCAGTAGTGCACGAGCTGTACGCGAGCGACCCGGTGTTGCGCGATGCGATCGTCGAGCGCTGGGGTCCGCAGGTCGCACCCGAGGGCGTCGTCGACCGCGCCGCCGTGGCCCGGCGGGCGTTCGCGAGCGCCGAGGCCAGGGCCTGGCTGGAGAGCGTCCTGTGGCCGGCGGTCGGCCAACGGGTCGCCTCCTGGCTGCAGGAGGTCCGCGGGCGGACCCCGCCGCCGCGCGCGGCTGTCGTCGAGGTGCCGCTGCTGTTCGAGGCCGGGCTCCAGGACCTGTATGACGCCACCGTCGCGATCGTCGCCGAGGAGGACGTCCGCCGCGAGCGCGCCGCCAGTCGCGGCCACGCGCTCCCCGGAGCGCGCCATGCGCGTCAGCTCGACCAGGGCGAGAAGGCGCGCAAAGCGACGTTCGCGATTCGCAACGACAGCAGCGTGCGGGAGCTGGCGTCGCAGCTGTCGGCCGTGCTTGAGAACCTTGAACGGCGATGAAGGCCTCCTCGAGTGCAACGACCACCTACGGCGCTCGCCGCCAGGCGTATCGCAGCCGCAGACCGGCGCCCGCGCGCCGCTCGGGTCCGGGACGCGATGGTGGTCGCGCGCGCGGGCGGGTGCTGGTGCTGGCCGCGCTACTGGCTGCCGCTCTGCTAGGTGTCACGCTGGGGCCAAAGCTCAGCCACACCGTGCGCAGGCTCGCGCTGCCGCTGAGCCACGAACAGATCATCCGCGAACAGGCGGCCGACAAGCACCTGGACCCGGCGTTGATCGCGGCAGTCATATACGCGGAGACGAAATTCGATCCCCGCACCTCCTCCGCAGGCGCTGAGGGGCTGATGCAGATCCTGCCGAGCACCGCCGAGTTCCTCGCACGCCGCTCGGGCGGCTTCCGCTTCACGACCAGCGATCTCGGTACACCCGCGATCAATATCGCCTACGGCAGCTACTACCTTCGCTACCTGCTCGACCACTACGGCGGCGAACAGATGCTGGCGGTGGCCGCCTACAACGCCGGGCTCGCAAACGTCGACCGCTGGGTGGCGCGCGCGGGCGGGCGCGGAAGACGCCTGAGCGTGAGCGAAATCCCGTTCGCGCAGACGCGCGACTACGTCGAGCGGGTGACCCACGCCCAGCAGGAATATCGCGCGCTCTACGCCAAGCAGCTCGGCCTCACTTAGCGGGCCGTCGCTAACGTAGGGGGCGCCCGTCCGATGCCTCCGTTCAAGCTCGACAGCGCGTTCACGCCGACCGCGGATCAACCGCGGGCGATCGACGCGCTCTCCGAGGGGGTGCAGGCGGGCGAGCGCTTCCAGACGCTGCTCGGAGCGACCGGCACCGGCAAGACGATGACGATGGCGGGAGTGATCGAGCAGGTGCAGCGACCGGCTCTCGTGATCGCCCACAACAAGACGCTCGCGGCCCAGCTGTGCAACGAGTTCAGGACCTTCTTCCCCGAGAACGCGGTCGAGTACTTCGTCTCCTACTACGACTACTACCAGCCCGAGGCATACGTGCCGAGCCGTGACCTGTACATCGAGAAGGACTCCGCGATCAACCAGGAGGTGGACCGCCTGCGCCATGCCGCCACGGCCGCGGTGTTCGCGCGCAGGGACGTGATCGTGGTCGCATCGGTGTCCTGCATCTATGGGCTCGGCTCGCCGGAGACCTATGAGCTGAACATGCAGATACTCAAGCGTGGCGAGCAGATCGATCGCGACAAGCTGCTGCGCAAGCTCGTCTCGATCCAGTACACCCGCAACGACACGGTGCTCGCGCGCGGGACCTTCCGGGTGCGGGGAGAGACCCTCGAGGTCTTCCCCGCCTACGCTGAGACCGCGTTTCGCGCGAGCATGTTCGGCGATGAAATCGAGCGTCTGACCCACTTCGATCCGCTCACCGGCGAGGTGCTCGAGGACGATCTCGAGCACGCGGCGATCTGGCCCGCCACCCACTACAACGTCAGGGAGGGGATGATCGAGGGCGCGGTCGCCGAGATCGGACGCGAGCTGCAGGAGCGTTGCGAGCAGCTCGAGGCCGAGGGCAAGATGCTCGAGTCCCATCGTTTGCGCCAGCGCACGCAGTACGACATGGAGATGCTGCGCGAGATGGGCTTCTGCTCGGGCATCGAGAACTACTCGCGGATCCTCGACGGCCGGCGCCCGGGCGAGCGGCCCTACTGCCTGATCGACTACTTCCCGAAGGACTTCATCTGCTTCATCGACGAGTCCCACCAGACGGTGCCGCAGATCGGCGGCATGTACGAGGGTGATCGCTCGCGCAAGCAGACGCTCGTCGAGTACGGGTTCCGCCTGCCGAGCGCGCTCGACAACCGCCCGCAGACCTTCGAAGAGTTTCTCGGCATCACCCCGCAGCTGATGTTCGTTTCCGCCACGCCGGGCGAGTACGAGCGCACACGCTCGGCGCGTGTCGTCGAGCAGATCGTCAGGCCGACCGGGATCGTCGATCCGCTCGTCCAGGTGCGCGAGACGCGCAACCAGATCGACGACCTCATGAACGAGGTGCGGCGGCGCGTCGAGCGCGACGAGCGAGTGCTGGTCACGACGTTGACCAAGAAGATGTCCGAGGACCTGTCTCAGTATCTGCTCGAGATGGGGTTCAAGACCCGATACCTGCACTCCGAGATCGACACGCTCGAGCGGATTCAGATCATCCGCGACCTGCGCCTGGGCGAGTACGACGTGCTCGTCGGCGTGAACCTGCTGCGCGAGGGCCTGGACCTGCCCGAGGTCTCGCTGGTGGCGATCCTCGACGCCGACAAGGAGGGCTTCCTCCGCGGTGAGACCTCCCTGATCCAGACGATCGGTCGCGCCGCCCGCAACGTCGAGGGCACCGTGCTGATGTACGCCGACAAGGAGACCAAGGCGATGCGTGCGGCGATCGATGAGACCGAGCGCAGGCGCGAGATCCAGCTCCGCTACAACGAGGAGCACGGGATCACGGCAGCGACGATCGTCAAGGGAATCTCCGACATCGCCGAGTTCCTGCAGGGGGATTCGAAGGTTCCACGCAAACGGCGCCGCGCCAGCGAGCGCGCCGGCAAGGGCCAGGAGCTGGGCCAGAGCGAGCTCGAGCGGCTCGTGATCGAGCTCGAGGAGGAGATGAGCGAGGCTGCGGAGGACCTGCGTTTCGAGTACGCCGCGCAGGTGCGCGACGAGCTGCGCGAGCTGCGTCGCGACCTGCGCGAGATGCGGCAGGTCGATCCCGAGGCCGCGACTGCCGGCGAGGTCGCCTGAGGCGTCCGCTAGGCTTCGCAGCCGGTGGAGCTCGACAGGCAGAACATCGAAAAGCGAGACTTCCCGATCGGGCGCCGTGGGTATGACCCGGCCGCCGTCGACGCACATCTGCGGATGCTCGCGAGTGAGATCGAGGAGCTCCAGCGCGCGCTCGCAGGTCCGGGTCCCGACTCGCTCGCAGTGAGTGCGGGAACGCAGGTCCAGAGCATCGTCGCCGCCGCCGAGTCCGCGGCTGCCGAGATCGAGAGCCAGGCGCTGGCGAGCGCCCACGACACCCGCGAGCAGGCGCGGAGCGACGCCGAGAAGACTCGCAGCGAGGCGGTCGCGCAGGCTCAGGCGCACGTCGCTGCGGTCGCGCGCGCGACCGCCACGCTGCTCGCGAGAGTCGAGTCGATGGACGGGCAGGTCAGCGCGCTGGTCGAGAACCTGCGCGGCGGAGCCACACGCCTGGCAGGCGACCTCGCCGCCGTCGACACCAACATGGGCGAGCTCTACGATGCGGCCGCCGGCCGCCGCTCGGCCGCGTCGCTCGAGCCGGGGGCGGTCGCGGGGTCATCCGCATCGGCCGGCGAGCAGGGCGGCGTGACGCCTCGTGCCCCAGCGCCTCCCGTTCCCGACACCCCGGTTCCGGCTCCCCCGGCTCGCGCGCCTGGGCTCGCCGGGTCAAACCCCGCAGCCGACTCGGGCGCACCCGGCGCAGCGCCGCCAGGTGTCGCCGGCGCAGCCGCGCCGCCGCAGGCGTCCCCGGCCTCCGCCGCCGCCGCTCCGCCGCCGCTCCTCGATCCCGCGAGCTCGAAGACGCCCGCGCCTGGCGATACGCCCGCGGACGCGTCGGTCGAGCAGACGCAGGCGGAGCCGGGCGCCATGCGCCGCAATGGCGAGGGAGCCGGGAGCAGCGAGTACGACGCGCGGCTCGTGGCGCTGAACATGGCGCTCAACGGCGAATCGCGCGAGGACACGGATCGTTACATCGCCGAGAACTACGAGGTCGACGACCGCAAGCGCCTGCTGGACGAGGTCTTCGCAGCGATCGAGAGCTAGAGGGTCGGGAACCCTGCCAAGCATGCCCATGGCCGCCGTGGCGGTGGGCCGGGCGGGCGTGCATGCCCGTGCATGTCGTTGTGCTCGCGCGCGAGGCTGGGTGGGGTATGCCGGTCACCACTGCTCTTGCGGCCCGGGGTGTCCCCCTGTCCTTTTCGGGTGGTGTCTCGGTTTCAAACTGAGGCACTACGGGACGGTGTAGTGCCATTGCGCACACTCCGCAAAAAATAGAGTGCCCCAACGCTCCTTTAGATATGGCCTCCCAGGCACCCCGTCATCGCCGCTGGCGCGCACGAGGGCCATATCGCGGGGTCGCTGCACGAGTTCGGGCGCGTGCGCATTGCGCCCCCGGACTGGTCTGACGATTGTCACGACCAACCAGTTCAGGTGCGTTCGCTGACTACATAGGCCGGCGACCTGAGTCACAAAACCGGGGCGAAGCGTTGGGATGGTTGGGTGCCGCTTCAGTCCAGCTGCTGGATGAGGATGGAAGCGACGGCGGGCTGCGTACCTCCGGCGAGCGGTGTGATCGTGAGCGCCGGACTGTTTCCCTTTGGGTTGCGGAGCTCGATCGTAGAGTCAGCGGCGGTGGTCATGACGAGCGCATCGCCGGAAATCTGGCTCGTGCCGGTCGCTCGCCCATAAACCGTGTAGGGCAGTTCGGCAGTGACACCTCCGGAGTCGAGGGCAATCACAAGCTGCCCAGGCTCGTTGACGGACACCGAGAAGTTGACGCTGTACGTGCCGATGCTGGGCAGCAAGAATTCGGCCGTGGTGAGTCTGGTGATGCCGCCCGTCGCGGGGCCGTTGTGGGGGAGTTCGACCGGGGTTCCGGCCGCGACCGTCGCTGCATTGTCAGGCGGCATGAGGGCGTAGAACTCGGCGTATGCCGGCGATCCGGATGGGCCTTCCGGGCCAGGCGGTCCTGCGGGCCCCGACGCGCCTGTGGGTCCGACCGAGCCCGGGGTGCCCAGGGCGCCTGCTTCGCCCCGGGACCCGGTTGGCCCCGCACTTCCCGCGACACCTTCTTCGCCTTTGGGTCCGGGCTGTCCTTCAGACCCGCCGGGGCCCGTCAGTCCGGTTGGTCCCATGGATCCCGTCGCGCCCGCGGGTCCCATCAGTCCGGTTGGTCCCGTCGCGCCCGCGGGTCCAGTTGCTCCTGAGGCTCCACTGATGCCGGTGGGTCCTGTCGCGCCCGCGGGTCCGGGTAGTCCTGCGGATCCCGTCGCGCCCGTCGCGCCGCTGAGTCCCGTCAGCCCTGTGGCGCCCGCTGCGCCCGTGAGCCCGGCCTGTCCCGTAGACCCCGTGGCGCCTAGGAGACCATGCAGGCCTTCTGGGCCGGCCGGTCCGGGTAGACCCGTGAGACCCGCCGGGCCGCGGACGCCCGCGTGTCCCCGCGGTACCGGAGCTTCTCGTGCCCGTCTTTGGCACAAAGGTCGACGTGGTCCCACCCGCCCTGTGAATGCGACCTCATGGCAGGGTCGAGCAGAGGTTGACTGGCGTGCCGCGACACTGGGAGTCGCAGTCGCGGCTACTGAAAAGCCCAAGGCACAGGCCACCGCCGCGAGCACGCCAAGAAGACGTTGGTGGGCCGTCGGGCTTGAGTCGGTTTTCCGGAAAGTGGCCATCTCCTGGAATCTCGACGGATTGAGGCGCCGGCCGTAGCGCTGCCGTCGCAGATGGCTGAATGGCGGCTCGCTGACTCGACGGTCGAGGTCTGGCGGATAGCTTCGCGCCCAGGCCCTAGCACGAAGGGGCGTCCGTGGCCGCGGGCCGGGTATGGACATTTGTTGAGTTGAGTGCCATGCGCTCATCCTGAAGAACCGAACCGTCGGCATAAGTGGTAGGTCGAAGAGACCCGGGGAGCCATCCCCTTCTATCGCGGTGCTCTACGCCGCAGCGAGGAGACGCCCATGAACAGTGGCGTCCCACAGAAGTTCGCGTCGCTTTCTAGCGACTTCCTTGCAGTAAGGAGGCATTCGATCCTTCGGGCTGGCCGCATGTCGTCTCGAGTCGGACTCCTCGTGCTCGGGTTGCTGTCCACCCTGATCTTCACGAGCAGCGCCTTGGGCGCCACTGCGACCGTGGGGCTGGGATCGGCGGCGAGCTTCTCGGTGTTGGGTGGCTCGACGGTCACCAACACCGGCCCGACGACGATGTTCGGGGATCTGGGATTGAGCCCCGGCTCATCGGTCACCGGCTCGCCGGACGTGCTTGGCGCGACCCACGTCGACGACGCGGTTGCGATCGGCGCCAAGAACGACCTGACCACGGCCTACAACGACGCGGCATCGCGTCCGAGCGAAGGCTCGGCCGGGACGGACCTCGCCGGGCAGACCTTCACACCAGGCGTTCGCGACGCCAGCAGCTCGTTGCTGCTGTCATCGGGCAGCGTCACGCTCAACGCCCTGGGTGACCCCAACGCAGTTTTCATCTTCCAGGTCGGCTCCACGCTGATCACCGGCTCGAGCGCCAGTGTCTCGCTGATAAACGGCGCGCAGGCATGCAACGTCTTCTGGCAGGTCGGCTCCTCCGCGACGTTGGGGACGGGCACGCGCTTCGTCGGCACGATCATGGCCTCGGCGAGCATCACCGCGAATACGGCCGCCACGATTCACGGCAGATTGCTGGCTCAAACCGGCGCCGTGACCATGGACACGAACACCATCACCACTTCCAACTGCCCCTCCAACGGCAGTGGAGGGGGCGGCACGGAAACAACCACGCCCGCAGAAGCGATGAAGCTCGCGGAAGCGAACACGCTCGCAGAAGCCGTCGGCTCGGGTGCGACCCCCGGCGCGACGACGACCCCGCTAGCACCGATCGCGCCAAAAGCCGTCGGCAAACACATCAAGCACCGCTCCTCGGCCAAACGTCCTCACCACGGCTCGCGCAGGCACCGGCTCGCACGGCCGGCGCTCCCACACAGGCGAGGTTCCTTCACCGGATGAGCTCTCTGCGCTCCCGGTTCGGATACTGCTTGGCGGTCGGGCTCGCTGTGGTGTGCCTGCCTGGCGTCACCGGCGGCTTGGCGGTGGCTGGCGGTGTCCCGGCTCGCGTGCCGGCGGCTCAGCAGCTCGCCGTGCTGCTCAGCGCACACGGTGTACACCGAGAGCCCGACACCGGATCTCCGCAGACTGAGCTCGTGCCCTCCCACAGGCCGATCACCGGCGAGCGGACCACCCTGCCCGTGACCGGAAGCCTGATCGGCCCCGACGGGGGCCGGTGGCTGCAGGTGATGTTGCCCGGTCGCCCCAACTCATCGACAGGCTGGATCACCGAGAAGGGCACCCGCAAGCTCGTGACGGGCTGGCACATCGTGGTCGATCTTGCGGCCCGCCGCGTGAGCGCCTATAACGACGGCCGCCTCATGAGAAGCTTTCAGGCGGTGGTGGGCAAGCCCTCGACACCGACGCCCACCGGCGAGTTCTTCGTCGAGGAGGCGCTGCAGATGCCGGTCAGCGAGGCCGGTGGACCGTTCGCGCTGGCGCTCAGCGCCCGCTCTGACGTGTTGCAGGAATTCGAAGGTGGTCCGGGTCAAATCGCTGTGCATGGGCGCAACCACCTCGGAGGAACGCTGGGCACGGCCGCCTCGCACGGCTGTATTCGCCTTGCGACTGCGAGCATCGAGTGGCTGGCCGCCCGCATCGGCCCGGGCACGCCGGCGACGATCTACAGCGGGTGAGCCTGAAGCGTCCTCGTCGCCGTGCCACGGTGCGATCTGCACGCCCCGGTACGCTGCCCAGCGGACGATAGCCTGTCGTTGCACGGTGGGCGAGATGTGGCCGGGTCCGTTGCGACCTATCGGCGGCTGACTCGGATGTATCCGTCGAGGCGCTCTGGAGTAGGCATCCCACCTTCGGATCAAGGGTAGGCAATGGCTCTGACGACCAACCAGTTCAAGAACGGCAACCACATCGAGGTCGATGGGACGATCTACAAGATCGTCGAGTTCCAGCACGTCAAGCCCGGCAAGGGGGGCGCGTTCGTTCGCACCAAGCTCCGTCGTGCCGCGGACGGCGCGATGATCGACCGCACATTCAGGGCGGGCGAGAAGTTTCGCTCGGTGCGGACCGAGACGCGCAGGATGCAGTTCCTGTACGCGGACGGAACCGACGCCCACTTCATGGACACCGAGTCCTTCGAGCAGATCGCCGTGGCCGAGCAGGCCGTCAGCGACGCGCTGCGCTGGATCACCCCCAGCAGCGAGGTGGACCTGCTGTTCATCGACGACCAGCCAGGCGATCTGCAGCTGCCGAGCGCCGTCGACCTCGAGGTGACGGAGACCGAGCCAGGCCTGCGCGGCGACACGGCCTCCGGCGGCGGCAGCAAGCCCGCGACGCTCGAGACTGGTGCGACGATCGCGGTGCCGCTGTTCGTCGACGTCGGCGAGCGAATAAGGGTCGACACGCGCTCGGGCGAATATGTCTCACGCGCCTAACGGCGGCTGTCGATGGGGTTGACCTTCTAGCATGCGCCGCTCCGAGCAGCGCAGAGCCGCGGTGGTGGCGCTCTACCAGCACGATCTCACGGGCCGGCCGCTCGCGGAGACCCTCGGAGGCAACGCGCCGGCGCTGACGCGGGCCCTGGCAGAAGCGGTCGCCGAGCGCGAGCGCGAGCTTGACGAGACGCTCGACAGACACTCGCATGGCTGGTCAGTGCAGCGAATCCAGCCGCTGGAGCGCAGCATCATGCGGGTGGCGCTCGTCGAGATGCTGCATCCGGGCGCTGTGCCCGCGCTCGAGCCGATCCCCGCCGAGGGCGCGATCGAGGAGGCGGTCGAGAGCGCGAAGCTGTTCTGCGGCAGCGACGCGCCGTCGTTCGTCAACGGCGTGCTGGCGGCAGTGCTGCGAGAAGTGCGCGAGAATGCGCCCCAAGGAGCCTCGTGACGGCGCGAGACCTCCGAGACCTCACGGTGATCCTCCAGACCAAGGCAGGGAGTCGGCATGAACGAGACCGAGCGAATCGTTGACGAGCGCCTGGATGAGCTGATCTCCAAGCTGGAACGTGCGGCTGAGCAGCTGCGCTCCGGAGAGCTGTCGGCCGACGCGGCGGCGACTCTGGTGGAGGACTGCGCGGGTCTCGCGGGCGAGGCGGCGAGCGAGCTCGAGCGCAGGGCGCGCGCCGAAGCCTCACCGGTCGCGCCCGGTCAGGACTCGCTGCTATAGCTGCGTCGGTGAGCGCCGACGTGGCGAGCGAGCCCGGCGGCCCTGGCGGGCCGGCGGGTTATCCGGAGCATCTGCGCGAGGAGGTCGAGGGCTATCTGCGCGAGCTGCGCTTCTCGCACGAGCCGCTGACGGCCGGGCTGGAGGAGGCGATGCGCTATTCGCTGCTGGCCGGGGGCAAGCGCATCCGGCCGGTGCTGGCGCTTGCGACGGCGCGGGCGATAGGGCTCGAGCAGCGCGAGGTGCTGCCGCTGGCCGGGGCGATCGAGCTGATCCACACCTACTCGCTGATCCACGACGACCTGCCGGCGATGGACGACGACGCGTTACGCAGAGGGATGCCCACCTGCCACGTCAAGTACGGCGAGGACGTGGCGATACTCGCGGGAGACGGGCTCTACGCGGAGGCGTTCAGGCATCTGCTAACGCGCCAGCGCTCCGACCCCCAGCGGGTGCTGGCCGCCGCCGCCGAGCTCGCTGCCGCGACCGGGGTGGACGGCATGGTGGGAGGCCAGTACGCCGACGTGAGCTCGCCCGCGCCGCAGGGCGCCGAGGGGCTCCGGCGCCTGCACGAGCTGAAGACCGGACGCCTGATCGCGGCATCGGTCATATGTGTGCTGCTGCTCGGAGGGACCGACGGACCTGCGACAATTGGCTTTCAGCGCTTTGGCGGCGAGTTGGGCGTGCTATTCCAGATCGTCGACGACATACTCGACGTGACCGGCACGGACGCGGCGCTCGGCAAGCCGCAGGGAAGCGACGAGCGGCATGGCAAGCGGACATACGTGAGCGAGTTCGGCATCCAACGAGCAACAGAGCTGGCGGCGCAGTCGCACCGCACAGCCCGCGAGGCGCTCGCCGCGGCGGCGAGCGCGATCGGCGACGAGGCGGCGGCGCGAGAGCTCGAGCAGATAGCTGATTTCATCTACACCCGCAGCTCATGAGCCGCAAGCAATCAAAGAGCGGGCGAAAGCCATCCGCCAAGGACCAAGCCGGGGCGAAGGACGGCCCGAGCAGCGCCACGCTGCTGTCCCGGATCGAGGGCCCGCAGGATCTGAAAGGGCTCTCGGAGGCCGAGCTCAGCCAGATCGCGGGGGAGGTGCGCGAGCACATCATCGACACCGTTGGCGAGATCGGTGGGCACTTCGGCGCGAACCTCGGCACATGCGAGCTGGCGGTAGCCCTGCATTCGGTGCTCGAATCGCCGCGCGACAAGATCCTCTGGGACGTCGGCCACCAGGCTTATCCGCACAAGATCCTGACCGGCCGGCGCGACGGGCTGAGCACGATTCGTCAATACGGCGGGCTGGCGCCGTTCTGCTCGATCGGCGAGTCCGATCACGACATCATGGGGGCCGGCCATGCGTCGACCTCGATCGGCTATGCGGTGGGCATCAAGGAGGGCATGCGTCATCGTCAGGCGCTCGCCCGCGAACGCGCCGAGGCGGCCCGGGAGCTGACCGGCGAGCTGGCTGAGGGCGCGCCGGTCAACGGTGGCGAGGACACGGTCGATGACGAGGGCAAGGTCGTCGCGGTGATCGGCGACGGCGCGATGACCGGCGGCGTGGCGTTCGAGGCGATCGGTCAGGCGGGCGGTCTGGGGACGCCGATCGTGGTCGTCCTGAACGACAACGGTATGTCGATCGCCCCGAACGTGGGCGCGCTGTCGCGGTACTTCAACCGCGTTCGCCTGAATCCGAAACTGTGGCACGCCCGCGCCGGCGTCGAGGATGGCCTGGTCAAGCTGCCCGGCGGGATCGGCTCGGCGTTCGAGCGGCTCGGTCCGCAGCTGAAGGAGTCGATCAAGGCGTTCTGGGCGCCCGGCCTGTGGTGGGAGGAGCTCGACTGGGCGTATATGGGCGTGATCGACGGGCACGACGTGCGCGCGCTGCGCGAGGCCCTGCGTGAGGCGCTCGCTGCAGAAAGGCCGGTGGTCGTGCACATCGCAACGGTCAAGGGCAAGGGATTCGCCCCCGCCGAGGATGGTGGCCTCGAGGGGATGGAGAAGTGGCACGCGGCGAAGCCGAAGTCGATCGCGAACGGCGCGCCCGCGCCGAGCTCGCCGAAGGCCGAGGGCGCGGCCGCCCCGGCGCAGTACACACAGGTATTCGGAGAGGCGCTCGTGCGCGAGTGCAGGCGCGATGAGCGCGTCGTCGGGATCACCGCTGCGATGAACTCCGGCACGGGGCTGAGCATCTTGCAGAAGGCGATGCCAGAGCGCTACTTCGACGTCGGCATCGCCGAGCAGCAGGCGGTTCTGTTCGCCGCCGGCCTGGCGCTCGAGGGGGCCAAGCCAGTTGCCGCGATCTACTCGACCTTCCTGCAGCGGGCGTATGACCAGATCGTGCACGACGTCTGCCTGCAGCGGCTCAATGTCGTGTTCGCGATGGACCGCGCCGGCCTCGTCGGCGACGACGGTCCGACCCATCATGGTGCATTCGACATCGCCTACCTCAGGTGTCTGCCGAACATCGTCCTGATGGCTCCGCGCGACGAGGCGATGCTCGTGCACATGCTGCGCACGGCGCTCGCCTACGACGACGGCCCGGTTGCTCTGCGCTACCCCCGCGGCGAGGGTCTCGGCATCGAGCTTCCGGCACAGCCCCGCGCGCTGCAGATCGGCACCGGCGAGATCCTGCGCGAGGGCGGCGCGGGCGGCGAGGCGGGCAGGCGCGTGGCCCTGATCGGCTACGGCAGCGGCGTCGCGAAGGCGCTCGAGGCGGCACACGAGCTGAGCGCGAGCGAGATCGAGGTCACCGTCGCCGACGCGCGCTTCGCCAAGCCGATCGATGCGGGGCTGATGGCCCAGCTGGCAGCCGAGCACGACCTGCTCGTGACCGTCGAGGAGGGAGTGCTGGCCGGAGGCTTCGGGAGTGCGGTGTGGGAGACCCTCAACGAGACGGGCAGCACGCCGCGGATCATGCGCGTCGGCCTGCCCGACCGCTACGTGACCCACGGCAAGCCCGCGCTGCTGCACCAGGAGGTCGGCTTCACCGGCGCCCGCATCGCCAAGCGCGTGCGCGCGGCGATGCTCTCGCGCGACTCCACCGCGATTGGCGCCTAGGGGCCCCGAGGCGCACGGTGCCCCGGATCAGGCCCGGGGGCGCAGCGACGCAGTGCCCCGCGGCGGGCGTGCGCCGCGCGCGTGCGGTTAAAGAGAAGCGGCCCGCTGGGGAAACGGGCCGCTTCAGGGAGGAGGGATGCTGCTGTACTTCGGGTCGATCACTATGGTGCCCGCCGCGGCCGCGAGTATGTGTGATATCGGTCACAGAGCCCTGGATGGCCGCGAGCGCGGCGGCGAGGGCCGAGCGGATACGGTTGGGCGATATGGCCGGTAACCGGATGCGCCTCGACACGCTGCTGGCCGACCGCGGCCTGTTTCCGACTCGCAGCCGCGCGGCGGTGGCGGTTATGGCGGGAGACGTGCGCGTCGGCGAGCAGGGACGCAGGGCCCAGAAGCCCGGCGAGCTCGTCGATCCAAAGGAGTCGATCATCGTCAGCAGCGGGCCCGCATTCGTCTCGCGCGGCGGCATCAAGCTCGCCAACGGCCTCGATTCCTGCAGCCTGGAGGTCTCGGGCAGCCTTGCGCTCGACGTCGGGGCGTCGACAGGCGGCTTCAGCGACTGCCTGCTGCAGCGAGGCGCCGCGCGGGTCGTGGCGGTGGATGTCGGCTACGGCCTGCTCGCCTGGAAGCTGAGGAACGACCCCCGCATGACGGTCCTCGAGCGCACGAACGCACGCTGGCTGCGACCCGATCTGCTTCCCTACGCTCCCGGGTTCGCGTGCGTCGACGTGTCGTTCATCTCACTCGAGCTCGTGCTCCCGGCGGTGCTCCCGTGCATGGCCGAGCGCCATCGCGTGCTGGCGCTCGTCAAGCCGCAGTTCGAGGTCGGGCGCGAGCGGCTCGGCAAAGGCGGGGTGGTGCGTGACGCGAACGACCGCCGCGCGGCGCTGGTGGCGGTCGGCGCGGCGGCGCTTGCGCTCGGCGCGAGCGTGCTTGGCTATCACTCCTCCGGGCTGCCGGGGCCGAAGGGCAATCGCGAGACCTTCATCGAGCTCGCCGAGCCGGGTCATGAGCGCGCTGCTCGCGACCGGCACGAGCTGCTCGAGCTGGCGCGGGCGGTCGAGCCGTGAGTCCGCCCTCGCCGGGCGCAGAGCGCTGGATGACGGTGTTCACGCACCGCCGCCCCTACGACACCACCGATGCCCTGCGCCGGGCCGTGGCGGCGGCCGCGGACGCGGGCGTGACGCTGCGCCTGGACGCGGAGGAGACCAGCAAGCACGGCTTTGCGCCGGGGCCTGGGGTGGCGCTCGACGCGCCCGTGCTCGACGACGTCGAGCTGTGCCTGGTGCTCGGTGGGGATGGCACGATATTGCGCGCGCTGCAGCGCTATGCGGGCAGCGATGTGCCGGTGTTCGCGGTCAACTTCGGCCAGATCGGCTTCTTGGCGACGATCGAGCCGACCGAGCTGGACGAGGGCGTCGCGCGCGCCTTCCGCGGAGACTTCGAGCTGTTGCGGCTGCCCGCGATAGTCCTCGACACCGCCGACGGGCGACTGCTGCCGGCCCAGTCGCCGCTCGGCCGTCAGGCCGGCATCAATGACGTCGCGATCCACCGCAAGGTCGGCGAGCGGGTCGCGGAGATCGCGTATGCGCTCGAGGACGAGATCGTTGGCAGCGTGCGCTGCGACGGTCTGGTGGTGTCAACTCCTGCCGGCTCGACCGGTTACAACCTCGCCAATGGAGGCCCCGTGATGGCCTGGGGGGTGGAGGGGTTCGCGGTCTCGTTCATCGCTCCCCACTCGCTCACCGCGCGGGCGCTGGTGGTCGCGCCAGGTGACCGTCTGACGATCCACAACCGCTCGCACGAGCCGCTGGATATCGCCGTCGACGGCCGTCCAGCCGGAGAAATTCCCCCCGGCGGCTCGATCGACGCGAGCTTCGCAAACGCCGTCGGGACGATCGCGCAGCTGCCCGGATCGTCGTTCTACCGGCGCCTGCGCGAGAAGTTCGGCCGGCTCGCGAGCTGACCCATCGCCCGTGTGGGCGGAGCTCGGCGCCGGAGTCGTTCGGCGACGGGGCCCGCCGCTGTCCTCAGGCGGCCTTGGAAGTCGACTCGCCGACGCCTACGCGGACGGTCTCGTCGCGCTGCAGCGATGCCACGAAGTGGTCGAGCTGGTCGCTCGAGAAGCGGCGCTGACCGCCCGGCGTGCGATAGCAGGCGACGTATCCGGCATCGGTCCAGCGACGGATCGTTGCCAGTGAGACGCCGATGTAGTCGGCGGCCTCGGAACTCGTGAATACGAGACGGCGGTCGGGGTTGCTCTGCTTGGGAGACATTTGGGCCTCGTCTGTCGTTGACGGGAGAGATATCGGCGCCGACGCCGGCGGGTCCGAGCGAGATGCAGCTTTGTGGACCTTTTGGCCCCCGAACCTGCGCAGCGCCTGCAACGTCTCTGCGAATCGGGACATCCGTCGGCAGAAAACGCTGCCAGCCCTCCACTTGCAATAGATCCTGCAAGCAAAACTTCGCAAACTGGACAACTCGTCCATAGCTCCGCTATGCTCGAAAAACCTACTCAACGAGTGGTCGGTTCCTGTGGATGGAGACAGACGGGCGCCGCCTCGCAAACGGCTTTGTGCCCCAGGCGAAGGAGCGATTATTATGCGCTGGAATCACTAGTAGTTGCACCTTAAGGGTCGCACCGCGACCAGCTGGGGACGTCGCGCTGACCACCGAGGCTCTGGCGCGGCGTCCTTTGCCGTTTAGACGACTGCTTCCGACTGTTCAGCCGAGCGAGGGCTGAGCGATCTTGTGCGCACGGCGGCCGAACGCGAGCTCCTGCTCGAAGTCGGCGTCGTCTACCGACGTTACGGGGCCATCACGCTCCAGCATTGCCACGAAGCTGTTCACCAGCTCGCCGTCGAGCTGGCGCCCGCTGACTCTGCGAAGCTCCGCCATCGCATCCTGCGGGGTCATCGGCGAGCGGTAGCTTTCACGCGCGGTCAGCGTGTCGTATGTGGAGCAGACCGCGAGGATCCGCGAAGCGAGCGGGATCTCGTTACCGATCAGGCCCGCGGGATAGCCGCTGCCGTCGACGTGCTCGTGGTGGTAGAGGATCGCGTCGGCGACCGGTCCGTAGCCGTCGAGCCGGCCGACGAGCGTGGCGCCGTCCTGCGGGTGACGGCGGATCACCGCCCAGTCCTCATCCGACAGTACGTCTGCATGCAGGATCCGATCGGGCAAGGCGAACTTGCCGATGTCGTGCAGCAGCCCGGCCGTGTGGACGAGGTCTTGGTCGGCCTCGCTGCACCCGACCTCGCGCGCGAGCTCGCGCGAGTAGCGCGCGACCGCGGCGGCGTGGCGAGCGGTTGTCCGGTCGCGCAGCGCGAGGGTCTCGACGAGCGTCGTCAGCACCCCGAGCTGAAGCGAAGCGAGGTGGATCGAGCGCGCTTCGAGCTGGTCGGCGCGATCCTCCGAGCGCAGCAACGCGACCATCAGGTACTGGAAGATCATGATCACGAGCACCGCCCCGAACAGCACTGACAGGCCGAGGTTGGTGTAGGCGACAGCGAGCACCGCCGTCAGCGCGCCCGCTGCGATCTGACCCGGGAGCATCGGCACGAACAGTTCGCGCACCTGCTGCAGCAGTCGCCGATTCTCGACGATCCGGTTGTCGAGCGCGATCACGCTGAAGTTGAGCGCGTTGGTGACCATGAAGACCCCGAATACGACGAGCCCGAAGGTGACGGACTTGGTGAGTTCGTTGTGGGGGTCGTGGACGTTGCCGACGAGCGCGATCACGAGCAGTCCGCCGACGAGCGGGAAGATCGCGAAGCTCGACATGTTGCCGAGCCAATAGGCCGGGGACAGCCGCCGTCGCGCGGAGATGAAGATCGCCGCCACCAGTGCGATCGCGACCGCGGGCGCGGGGCCGAGCAGGCTCATCGCCAGCACCTGCGCGACGAACCCCGCAGACAGGTTCTGCCCGCGGATCGTGAACTGCAGGCCCTGGCCGGCGAGCGACAGCGCGAGCAGCAGCACGACCAGCAGCAGCGGCTGCCATTCCTGCGGACGGGAGATCCACGCAGCCGTGCCGAGGGCGGCCGCGAGCGCGATGCTCTCGGCGGCGAAGAACAGGCGAGTGGTCAGCTTCGAGGACGACATGCCGGTGGGCTCGTTGTACTTAACGGCCGATTTCGCGTCGCCCTTAAGGTGCCGGCGGCCCACTGGACGGCGGTTGGGCGCCGCTCTGAGCGGATCCCGAAGGGTCCCTACGGCGCTTCGCGGGTCCCTTCGGAGCCGCCCGGCTGGCCTTGGGCGCCCGTCAGAGGGACCTGCGCCGCGGAGTCCGCCGCACCCGAGGGCAGCGGGCCGCCGCTCTGCAGGCCCTCGCTCGCGCCGCCGCGGCCGTCCTCGGCGCCACTCGTCGCCGCCTGCGCGCGCGCGGGCGTGTCGGCTGCGCTGCTGTTCTCAGCGCCAGCGATCTCGCCCTCGCCCTCGCCCTGCTCTGAACCGGCCCCCGGGAGCCCGATCCGATACAGGCGCATGAACGCCGAGGTGCACGCCGTTGCGCCCGTGCCCGCGACCAGGAAGGCGCCGCGCGGTGAGCTGAGCGCGGTGATCGTGCCGCCGAGCGTGAAGCCGATCGCAGGGCATATCGCCCCGAGCGATTCGACGGCGCCCATCATGCGCCCGCGCAGGCTGGCGGGGGTCAGGTTCTGGACGGCGCTGATGAAAGATGCCCACTGGACGCCGTTGCCGATGCCTCCGAACAGTCCGACGCCGCAGGCGATGGCCAGCGACGGCGCCACGGCCCAGCCGAGGTAGGAGACGCCGACGGCGAGCGTCGCGAGGCTCAGCAGCAGGCCGAGCGAGCGCCTGATCGAGCGGGCGAACACGACGCTGCCGATCGTCGCGCCGAGGCCCCATACCCCGACCAGCAGTCCGTATCCACTCGCGCCGGCGTGCAGGCTCGTTTTTGCGTAGGCAACCTCGACGGGGCCCGAGAAGGTGAAGAACACGAGCGCCACACCCTCGGCGGCCAGCAGCAGGCGCAACGTGGGGGCGCGCTGGATATAGCCCCATGCCGCGCGCAGGCGTGCCCCGACCGAGGAGGTCTCGGCGTCCTCGACGTGGGGCCGGACATCGAGCAGCATCGCGCCGCAGAGTAGGAACGAGGCCGCGTCGATCAGCAGCGCTGCGGGAGCCCCGAGGGCCGGCACGACCACCGCCCCGGCGAGCGTCGGCCCGAGCGTAAACGTGATCGCAAAGCCGATATTGAGGGCCGCGTTGGCCTTGCGCTCGGCCTCGAGCTCGCTTGCGCGGACATCGCTGGCGTACTGCCCGCCGAGCCGATCGCGTGCGTCGGCGTCCGCGAGCATCTGTCCGGCCGGAGTGTGCGCCGTCCCATCGAGCTCCGGGGCAGAGGCCGGCTCGTGTTGCGCGCGCGCCCATTCGCGCGCCGTGCGCGCCGCCGCGGCACGCAGCAACGCGCTCGCCGCCAGCGCAGCGGTGCCGTCGAGGGCGACCAGCACCAGCACGGCCGGCAGCGAGAAGTGCGATTTCAGCAGCGCGGCGAGCGCGAAGGTGGCGAGCGCCTCGAACAGGTACAGCTGTGATAGCCCGCCCCGCATGGTGCTCGCCTCGACGCGTGCGACGAGCGCCGGCACCGGGAATGCCGAGAGCACCTGGCTTGCGACCAGCACCGCCGCGACCGCGATCGCGCTGTGGGTCTCGTCGAACACGGCGATCGAAAGGGCGACGTACCCGAACCAGGTACCGGTCCTGTTGATCGTGTAGGCCGCGACGATTCTGCGCAGCCTCGGGGAGCGCATCGGCGTGCCCGTCCTGGTCGCCGGCGAGGACATTCCGGGGGCACGCTACCGGCTGTCTGTGACGGGGCTAGCGCTGCAACCGTGTTGTCAGCTTCTCGGCTGATCAGTCAGACAGCGTCCGGGCGATCAGCGAGCGCGTGTCCGCGAGCACGATCGACTGATCGCTGCTCGTGTCCGGGGGCGTGCTGCTCCCGGACACCGTGGACTGGAGCTGGTCGCCGCCGTCGGCGCCGGGGCGGTCCAACGCCGACAGGCCCGCGAAGCCGGCGGCCGTCAGCGTCAACCAGGTTGTCGCGATGCTCAAGGCGATCATCGGTTGGCCTCCTTGTTCGCGCCGCGGCCGCGGTCGCTGTGAGAGGGGCTGTTAGACGGGGTGGTCCTCACAACCGACATGATGAGCCCTTGCGGGGCGTTTGTCTGTCGGGCTGATGGTGTCGATCGTGTCGTCCCAAAGGTGCCGATGTCTGTGGTCCCATCGGGACGCGCGATGTCGTCCCTGTTGGTCACGAGGCACCGGTTTTTGGCTCGCCAAAGCGCTTTTGGCGTCGTCTGCGCGCCCACGCGGGCGCACATGCCGGTGTCGCAGGGGACTACACGGCAGTCGCGGGGCAGCCGCCGCTGTGGGCGCTACGGTTTGCGTCATGGAGGCGCATGCACGACAGGCGAGCGCACCGATCCGGGTGGTGATCGCCGACGATCACACGGTCGTGCGCGACGGCATCAGGACGGTGCTCGAGCGCGAGGCCGGCGAATTCGAGATCGTCGCCGAAGCCGCCGACGTCCCCTCGACGGTCAAGGCCGTGCGCGAGCACACGCCCGACCTGCTGACGCTCGACCTGACGATGCCGGGAGGCTCGAGCCTCGCGGCGCTGCCCTCCTGCTTCCTGGCTCATCCGACGCTGGCCGTCGCGATCTTGACGATGCGCGAGGACCCCGAGTACGCGCGACAGGCCCTGCGCGCCGGCGCGCGCAGCTACGTGCTCAAGGAGGCCGAGCCCGCGGAGCTGCTCCAGGCGTTCCGGCTCGCGGTCGCGGGCGGCAACTATCTGCATCCACGCCTCGGCGCGCAGATGGCCGCAGGCGATGACGCTCCCGTCGACGGGGTGTCGCTGAGCGAGCGTGAGCGCGAGGTCGTGCGGTTGATCGCCAACGGATACACCAACCCCGAGATCGCCGATCAGCTGCATGTGGCCGAGCGCACGGTGAAGACCTATCGTGCCCGCGCGATCGAGAAGCTCGGCTTCTCCTCACGTGCGGAGATAACCGCATACGCGCGCAAGCTGGGGCTCGTCGAGTAGCGCTCGCCTACTGCGCGAGCCCTGAGCTTTCGCCGGAGCCGCTCGCGGCCGCGCACTCGCCGTGCGCCTTTGCCCGCCCGAGCAGGATCGACAGCAGCTGCTGGCGCGCCTGCGCAGGAAACGGAGCCGGCAGACTCGTCGTCAACAGCTGCAGCTCGGCCTGACCGCAGACGAAGCCGAACAGGTCCAGCTCGATCGGCAGCGTCGTGTGGCCAACGCTGACGCCCGCGCGGATCCGCAGCACGAATGCGCCGCTCGTGCCGGGCGCTGCTGCTTCCTGGGAGGAGACGTGGACGTGTCCCAGGCGCGCGCTGCCGAAGTGTTTGCCCTCGAGCAGTTTCGTGACATAGCTCGAGATGCAATCTCGCACCCGTTCGCTGCGAATCGCCGCCAGCGACTCGGCCGCGATCGCCGCCGTGCGGGCTACTGACGCAGTTGAGCTGACACCGAAATAGCCCGTGTCACCGGTGCGCTCGAATTCTTCGGAGCTCGCTTCGGCGAGCGCCCCCGTGCCGTGGCCTTCGCGGCTCGCGTTGCCCCCGAGGCACCGGGTGAGCTGGCGTTCCAGCTGCCGTTCGTGCGCGGGCGTGTTATGTGATTGCGAGGCCTTGAAGCCCGATACGTCGCTCGCCCGCAGGTTGACCGAATGCACGAACGCCGCCGCCTGGGATTTCGAGAGCGTGCTGTCGCCTTCGCCGCCCGAGCCGCCCTGGCCTTCGGTGCTGCCTTCGCCCTTGCCGCTGCCTTCACCCTTGCTCGTCCCTTCACCTTGGCCGTGCAGGCCTTCGCTCGAGAAGGTGGTGTGCACGCTCGCGGTCGGCGCCTGCTTGCCACAGGCCGTTAGCGCCGAGGCCGCCAGCGCCGCTGCGAGCAGCGCCGTGCAAGTGTTCCTCCCCGCGCGCGCCATCCCATCCATACTCGCAGACGCGACCCGGACCGATCGAACAGGCCGGCGCGAGCCGCTGCCCCCGCGCAGGTGGCCTACGCCGGCGCGTGGACGGTCGTGGGACGCCCGGCCAGCGGGACAGTGAGTCGCATGACCGTGCCGCGCTCGGGCGCGGGCACGAGTTCGAGCTCGCCGCCGACGAGCTCTGCGCGCTCGCGCATGCCCGACATCCCGAACCCGCCCTCGAGACCGTCGCCGCGTGGCCCGAGCCGGTCGGCTTCGGGCAGGCCCTTGCCGTCGTCCGTGACCGACGCGATCACGCGTCCGTCGCGCTCGGTCACCCGCACCAACGCGCGGGTGGCTTCGGCGTGCCTGCTGACGTTCGTGAGCGCCTCCTGGACGACCCGGTAGATGGTGCTCTCGAGCTCGGGGTCGAGCCGCGAGTCGTCGTGCTCGGGACCGAGTTCGATCTCGGTTGCCACCTCGAGCCCGTCGATCGCCTGGCCGCGACGGGCGAGCGCCTCGAGCGCCGCGGCCAAGCCCAGGTCGTCGAGCGCCGCGGGCCTGAGCTCGGTGATCAGGTGGCGCAATCCGTCGATCTCCTGACCGAGTCCGTCGAGCACCGCGTCGACCGCGCCGCTGAGCGCGTTCTGGTCGTCGATGTCGCGAGCATTCGCGAGCTTCAGGCGCAACGCACCGAGTCCCTGCACGGTCTCGTCGTGGATCTCACGCGCCCAGCGCGTGCGCTCGCGCTCGCGTGCCTCCATTCCGTAGCGCAGCCGCTCGATCTCAACCGAGCGCTCTGCTGCGAGCCTCTGTGCGACGCTCGCCGCGAACGCGTTCAGAGCCTCGCGGTCGGGACCCTTGAAGCCGCTGTCGCGGCGCAGCGCGATCACCAGCCCGCCGCCCTGCCCCTCCATGCTCAGCGGCTCGACGAGCACGGCCCGCGCCTCGACGCCGAGTTCGTGCAGCAGCACGGCATCCTGGCCACGCGGCCGGTCGAGCGCGACCGGCTTGCCTGCCTGATAGAGGGCACCGAGTGCCGTGCCCTCAACCGGCACGATGCGCAGCCGCGGCTTCGCCTCGCCGCTGGCGGCGGCGACGCGGAGCTCGCCGCGCTCCTCGATCACCATCATCAGCGTGCTCGCGTCGAGCAGCGCAAGACCGCGGTCGGCCATCAATCGCAGCAGCCAGAGCTCAGAGCCGGAGAGCACAGTGAGCGAAGTATTGCCTACGCGCCGGAGCCCACCGCCGGCCTATGTCGGAGCGAGCCCGTTCGCGAGCCCGTTGCCGAGCCCGTTGCGTTCCTTGCGCGCCGCAGCGCGGGCATTCTCGATCAGCTGCTCGGCGCTGAGCTCCTCGCGCCATGCCGCGAGACCGATCGAGATGCGCAGCGAGCGCCGCACGCCGGCGGCCTCTACCTTGATCGCCCGCAGGCGGTCGATCAGGCGCCGGGCGACGATCTCACCGCGGGGGCCGTCGGCACCGGGCAGGAGCACCAGCAGCTCGCCCTGGCTCGGGCGCCCGACGCGGTCGAAGGAGCGCAGCTCGCCCCGCAGCGTCGGGCCTGCGTATGCGATCGCCTGCGCGGGCAGCTGCTCGCCGTGGCGCAGCGCCAGCTCCTCGAGATCATCGATCGACACGACCAGGCAGCTGAGCGAGGTGCCGTGGCGGGCGGCGCGATTGATCTCCTCCTCGAGGCGGGCCTGCAGCCCGCTCGCCGAGAGGCAGCCGCCCCCGCGATCGTCGCCGCGGGGAGGCTCGTCCCCGCCGGGCGGGTCGTCTGAGCGCTGATCGGGGTCGTTGGCAGCCATGCCGTGGGACGAACGAAGACGATTTGGGACGCCTGTCGTCAGTGGGATCCATCCCCGTGCGTCCCCGCGGCGATTATACGCCCGTTCGATCGCCGCTGAAAAGGGCTTATCCGTCCCCATCCGCTGCTAGACATGCGCAGGTGCTGCTGGAGCTGAACGTCGAGAACCTGCTCTTGATCGAGAGCGCCCAGCTGCGTCTTGCGCCGGGACTCAACGTGCTGACCGGTGAGACGGGTGCCGGCAAGACGGTGCTCGCTCACGCGCTCGATCTGCTGCTCGGGGGCCGAGCGCGTCCGGGAGTAGTGCGCCCGGGGGCGGCGGAGGCGTACGTCGAGGGCGTGTTCGAGCTGCCCGAGAGCGTGCGCGAGGAGCTCGGCGAGCGCCTGCCGGCCGATGCTCAGCAGGCGCGGGAGATAGTGCTGGCGAGGCGCGTCGGCGCCGACGGTCGCACGCGCGCCTATCTCTGCGGGCGCTCGGCGACGGTCGCAGAGCTGCGCGACCTCGGTGCCCAGCTGGTCTCCTTCTACGGGCAGCACGAGCATCGCAAGCTGACGCTCTCGGCTTCGCAGCTGGAGATCCTCGACGACTTCTGCGCCGGAGATCAGCGTGCGTGCCTGGACGCATGCGCTCACGCCTATCGCCGGTGTCGGCGACTGCAGGGAGAGCTGGAGCAGCTGAGCGAGCTGGCGGCGGCGCGCGAGCGCGAGCTCGAGCTGCTCGATCACGAGCTCGCCGAGATCGAGGCGGCGGCGCCGCAGGAGCAGGAGCACGAGCGCATGCTCGGCGCGCGCGAGCGCCTGCGCGGACTCGATGCGCTGCGGCTCGCGGCGTCCTGCGCGACGCAGGCCCTCGCGCCGGAGCCGGCCGAGAGCGCCGGCGCGAGCGCGCTGCTGGCGTCGGCGAGCGCGCAGCTGGACGGGGCGGCAGGCGTCGATCGGCATCTCGATCAGCTCGCGGAGAGGATGCGTTTCATCGCGCTCGAGTCACAGGAGCTGGCAGGCGAGCTGCGCGACTTCGGCGAAGGCCTGCTCGGCGAAGAGGACTCGCTGCAGGCGATCGAAGAGCGGCTGGCGGCGACGGAGCGGCTGATGCGAAAGCACGGCGGCTCGATTACCAGCGTGCTCGACTACGCGGTCCGCGCCCGCGCCCGGGCCGAGCAGCTCGCGGGAGCGGACGCCGCGCTGGCGCGGGTGGACGAGCAGCTGGCTCAGGCGCGCGCAGAGCTCGACCGACACGTCTCGTCGCTGCGCGCAGCCCGCGCGCACGCCGCCCCGCGGCTCGCACGGGCGGTGCGCAAGCAGCTGCAGGCGCTTGCGATGGCGGGCGCGGACTTTGCGGTCGAGCTCTCGCCAGCTGCCGTCGGACCGCGCGGCGGGGATCGCGTCGAGCTGATGATCGCGCCGAACCCCGGCGTGCCGCTCGGTCCATTGCGTGAGATCGGTTCGGGGGGCGAGCTCTCGCGAGCGATGCTGGCGGTGATCGGTGCCTCGACCCAGCCTGCCGGTGCGCGCGGACTGCGGCCCACGACCGGCGCGGAGCGCCCGACATTGGTGTTCGATGAGATCGACGCCGGCATCGGGGGTCACGCCGCGCGGGCGGTGGGCGAGCGCCTGCGCCAGCTGGGCGAGATCCGGCAGGTGCTGTGCATAACGCACCTGCCGCAGATCGCGTCCCTCGGCGCCCGTCACTTCTCGGTCGCGAAGGACACCTCCAGCGAGCCGACGGTCGCGACCGTCATACAGCTCGCGGAGCGCGAGGTGGTGTCCGAGCTCGTGCGAATGCTCGGCGCCGACGACGGCGATGCGGCTGCCCGCAGGCACGCCAGGGACCTGCGCAAGGCGGCGTGAGCGGTTACCCTCGGCTGCGATGGCCGCGACCGAGCAGCCACCTGGGATCGCCCTCCAGCTAGGCGGGCGTGCATCCGTCCGCGCCCTCAGCGGGCCGGTGCGCCTGGGCAGACGCACGAAGCTGCTCGTCAGGCACCTGCAGCGCGGCGACATCGCCGTGATCGACCATCTCAATGTCGACCGCGTCTCCGCCGAGGAGTTGATCGCCGCGGGCGTCGTGGCGGTGCTCAACTGCCGCGCCTCCTCGAGTGGCTCCTACCCGAACCTCGGTCCGCAGCTGCTCGTGGAAGCGGGCGTGCACCTGGTGGACCTCCCCGACGACTCGCTGTTCGACGCGGTCTCCGATCGCGAGCGGATCGTGGTGCGCGGAGCCGACGTTCGCCGCGATGATGGGCGGCTGCTGGCGAGCGGCCAGGTGCTCGATCGTGCGCGCGTGCTTGCCGAGACGGAGGCCCGTAGGCGCGAGGTGGGGGAGGCGCTCGAGCGCTTCGCCCACAACACCATCGAGCACATGCGCGAGGAGCGCGAACTGCTCACGGGCCGCATCGATCTGCCGCTGTTCGCGACAGACTTCCGCGATCGCTCCGCGCTCGTGGTCGTGCGCGGCGTCGGCTGCCGGCGCGACCTGCGCACGCTGCGGCCGTTCATCCGCGACATGAACCCGGTGCTGGTCGCAGTCGACGGCGGCGCGGAGGCGCTGCTCGAGGTGGGGCTGCGCCCCGACATGATCGTGGGCGACATGGACTCCGCCGGCGAGAGCACGCTCCAAAGCGCGGTTCGCGGCGGCGCGGAGCTCGTGGTGCACTCCTACACCGACGGTCGTGCTCCGGGGCGCGCGCGGCTGCAGGAGCTCGGGCTGCCGTTCAAGCTCGTCCCGGCGCCGGGTACCAGCCAGGACGTCGCGATGCTGATCGCCGCCGAGAAGGGCGCGCGGCTGATCGTGTCAGTCGGCTCGCAGTTCAACCTCGTGGAGTTCCTCGACCGCAATCGTGAAGGCATGTCCTCGACGTTCCTCACGCGCCTGCGCATCGGTGAGATCCTCGTCGACGCCAAGGGTGTGAGCCGCCTCTACCGTCCTCGTCCCGGTATCACACCGCTGCTGGTCGTGATCGTCGCTGGCCTGATCGCGATGGTCGCCGTGATCTTGATGACGCCGCCGCTGCGCGACCTCGCCGACCTGCTGTGGCTGAAGATTCAGTTGCTGTTCGGCGGCGGCTGAGCCGCGCCGCAGCTCGCCGAGGCGATGTTCGACTACCGCTATCACGCGCTATCCCTTGCCGCTGTGCTGCTGGCGCTCGCCGTCGGCGTGCTGATTGGCGTGGCGATCGGGGACTCGAACCTCGTCTCCTCGGCCAAGAGCGGAATCGTCCACAACCTGAACTCGGAAGTCGAAGGCGCTCACCGCCAGCTCGGCCAGCTGCAGGACAAGCTCGCCGAAGAGGAAGCGTTCGCCAACGATCTCTATCCGCTCGCCACCAACGCCCAGCTGAGCGGGCGCACGATCGGTCTGCTGTTCCTCGGCAACTCCTCAGACCGCGTCGACGGTCTGGTGCGCTCGGCGGTGACGCAGGCCGGCGGCTCGCTGGCGACGGTCGCCGCCGTGCGCGAGCCGTTGGACCTGCAGGGAATCGGCCACGAAGCCGCGGGCACCCACTACGCCTCGCTCGCGGGCTCGACCGCGCTGATCCAACGGTTCGGTGAACTGGCCGGACGCCAGCTCGTCAGCGGCGGACCGCTGGTCGGTCGTGAGCTGATCAGCCGCGTGCGCTCGAGCCTGTGGAGCGCATTCGACGGCCAGCTCGAAAAGCTGAATGGGCTCGTCGTGGTGCGCTCGGACCCCGCCGGGATGGGACCTGAACAGAGCGAAGCGGCAGCGGCGTTCGAGTCGGGCCTACTGACCGGCGTCGCCGCGGCCGGCGTGCCGGCGATCGGGGTCGAGCTGACCGAAACCGACCCCTCACAGGTGCCCTGGTACAGGAGCCGCAGGCTCTCGAGCGTCGATGACCTCGAGACCCCCGCGGGCCGTACGGCGCTCGTCTATGCGCTCGCTGGGGCCCGTGGCACGTTCGGCCTCAAGCCGACCGCCGACTCGCTGCTGCCGAGCACCCCGACCGCCGTGCACCCGTGACCGGTCGTTGAGCTTGCGCGCCCTGCCCCTGCTGCTGGCGTTCGCGCTGGCGCTCGTGCTGGCGCCCGCGACGCTGCGCGCGTTGCGCGCCCGCGGCCAGGTCAAGGCCAACTACCGCGGCGTGGAGCTGCCGCTGCCACTGGGGGTCCTGCTGCCCGCCGCGGCGCTGCCGGCGCTCGTGGCGTTGACGCTGCTCGAACGCCTCGCAGAGGTGCGGATCCTCTACCGGGGCCTGTTGCCGGTCACGACCTTCGTGCTCGGCGTCGCCTGCCTCGGGCTGATCGACGACCTCCTCGGCGGAGGGCGGGGCGAGGCGCCAGCGGCGCCGCGGGGTCTGCGCGGCCACGCCGCCGCGGCGCTGCGCGGCGAGCCCTCGACCGGCGTGTTGAAGGCCGCAGGCACGCTCGGGCTGGCGCTGCTGGCGACGGACTTCGCGCGACTGTCGACCGGGCGCTGGCTGCTGGCGGCGGCCCTGCTGGCGCTGGCGACCCACGCGTTCAACCTGCTCGACCTGCGGCCCGGCCGCACGCTGAAGGCGTTCGTCACGCTCGGCGTCGGGCTGGGCATCGGCGCTCGCGACCTGCGTCCGTTGTGGGCGCAGGGACTGTTCACCGGGCCGATGTTGGTCGCGGGCCTGTATGACCTGCGCGAGCGGGCGATGCTCGGCGACACCGGCGCGGGCGCCTTTGGAGCGCTCGCGGGCCTGTGGCTGGTGGCCGCGCTGTCGAGCACCGGTCAGCTGATCGCGCTGGCGCTGCTGCTCGCGCTCGCCGCCTACGGCGAGCTGAGCTCGATCTCGGCGCTCGTGGACAGGGTGCCGCTGCTGCGAAGGCTAGACTCCTTGGGCAGGCCCTCATGAGTTCCCACTCTTCCGACCGCCGCGCGGATCCACCGTCCAAGACCCGGTTCATCTTCGTCACCGGCGGCGTCGTCTCCTCGCTGGGCAAGGGCATCGCGGCGGCGTCGATCGGTCGGCTGCTGGTCGCGCGGGGCCTGTCGGTGGCGATGCAGAAGTTCGACCCCTACATAAACGTCGATCCCGGGACCATGTCCCCATACCAGCACGGCGAGGTGTTCGTCACCGAGGACGGCGCCGAGACCGACCTCGACCTCGGCCACTACGAGCGCTTCACCGACGCCAACACGAGCCGCGCCTCGAATGTGACAGCCGGCGGCGTCTATGACACGGTGATCCGCCGCGAGCGCCGCGGCGACTACCTCGGCGCCACGGTGCAGGTCGTGCCCCACATCACCGACGAGATCAAGCAGCGGATCGCCCTGATCGCGGAGTCGAGCGACGTCGACTTCGTGATCACCGAGATCGGCGGTACCGTCGGCGATATCGAGTCGCTGCCGTTCCTGGAGGCGATCCGCCAGTTCCCGGTCGACGTGCGCACCCGACGGTGCATGTTCATCCACCTCACGCTCGTCCCCTACATCGGCCATGCGGGCGAGCTCAAGACCAAGCCGACGCAGCACTCGGTCAACGAGCTGCGCCGGATCGGCATCGCCCCCGACATGCTGATGTGCCGCTCCGAGGGCCCCCTCTCGCAGGAGATCTGCCGCAAGATCGCGCTGTTCGCGAGCCTGCCCGTCGAAGCCGTCGTGTCGGCGCGCGACGTCGCCGACATCTACGAGGTGCCGCTCGTGTTTCGCGACCAGGGAGTCGACGACTTCATCCTCGAGCACTTCGCGGTCGAGGCGCCCGCGCCGCAGCTGACGGTGTGGAGTGAGCAGGTCGAGCGCGCCCGGCGAGCGCGCGCGAGTGCGCGGATAGCGCTCGTCGGCAAGTACGTACAGCTCGAGGACGCCTATCTGTCGGTGTGCGAGGCGCTACGGCACGCCGCCTCCTCGCACGACGCGCGCGTCGACATCGAGTGGGTCGACTCCGAGCGGCTCGAGGACCCCGACTCGCACGCCAGCGAGCTGCTCTGCGCGGCGGATGGGATCCTGATTCCGGGCGGGTTCGGCGGCCGCGGGATCGAGGGCAAGATCGCGGCAGCGCGCGTTGCTCGCGAGCGCGGCATCCCCTACCTCGGCATCTGCCTGGGGATGCAGGTTGCGGTCTGCGAGTTCGCCCGCCATGTCGTCGGGATGGAGGGCGCGAACTCGACCGAGTTCGACCTCGAGACGCCCTATCCCGTGATCGACCTGCTGCCAGAGCAGAAGGAAATCGCTGATCTCGGCGGAACCATGCGCCTGGGCGCCGACCCGATCAAGCTGCACGCCGACACGCGCGTGCGCGAACTCTACGGCGAAGCTGTGGTGTACGAGCGTCACCGCCACCGCTATGAGGTCAACAACCTGCTGCGCAAGCGTCTCACGAACCCCGCGGACGCGCGGTCACGTCTGATCGTGTCGGGCACCTCGCCCGATGAGCGCCTGGTGGAGGCGATCGAGCTCGCCGACCATCCGTTCTTCGTCGCCTCCCAGTTTCACCCCGAGTTCAAGTCCCGGCCCGAGCGCCCCGCACCGCTGTTTCGCGAGTTCTTCGCGGCAGCGCTGGCCCGCAGCGGCGGCGCCGCGGAGGACTCACAGGCAGGCGTCGACGCAGACGTCTCCCCGACCGCTTCCCGGCAGCAGTGAGCGTCGAGCTCTCATCGAGCGGCGGGCCTGGCGCCGGCGCGTCCGCCGGGCGCTCGACGCTGCGTGTCGAGGTCGTGTTTCGCGACCTCGATGCGCGCCGCTCGCATGCGGTCGCCGCCGAGATGGTCTCGCGCGCGCACGAGCTCGCGAACCTGCCCGAGAGCGAGTGCGACGTCGACGTCAGCATCCGCGTCGGCGGGCGCGAGGATGCCGGCGCCCGCGACGAGGCATCCCAGTAGCTTGCGAGCGCCATGCTGAAGCTGCGCCGCGCCACGGTCGTTGACGCCGGGCCCAGCGACGGTCCCGAGCAGGAGCTCCTGGTCGAGCTGCTCGCCGCCGCGGGCGCAACCGGGCGAACCCGCGCTGCGATCGCCGACGTGGCGCTGGTGGGCGCCGCGCAGGTGGCCGATGAGGTGATCGTCAACACCCAGGCGCTCGACCTCGGGCTCGGCTCGGGCGGCTTTGACATCGTCCACGTCAACCTCACGCGCGGCCTCGCCGGCGACGGCGTGCCGGACGCGAACGTGATGAAGCTCAACTACACGAGCCTGCAGCATGCGGTCCGTCCGGTCGAGGAGGAGCAGATGCAGCTCTTGCGCGCCCGTCCGGTCGCGGTGCTGGCCCTGCACGGCCAGCTGGCGGCGGTCGCGTGGGCGTTCTCGCAGGCCGCTCCCGGGGCGCGGCTCGGTTATGTGCAGACCGAGGGCGGCGCGCTGCCCGGCGGGCATTCGCGCACCGTGCGCGTGCTGCGCGAGCGCGGCCTGCTCGCGGGACACATCACCGCCGGCACATCGTTCGGCGGCGAGGCCGAGGCGATCACGACCGCCGGCGCACTGCAACACGGGCTCGGCACGCTCGGCTGGGACGCGGCCGTGTGCGGGCCCGGCCCCGGGATCGTCGGCTCGAGCTCGACCCTCGGCCACGGTGGGCTGGCGGCGCTCGACTCCGCCCACGCCGCGCTTGCGCTCGAGTGCAAGGCGCTGCTGGTGGCACGGATGTCCTCGAGCGACCCTCGGGCGCGGCATCGCAGCATCTCCCACCACACGTTGACGGTGCTCGATCTGCTGCTCGCCCCGGTGACCGTCGCGCTGCCCGCGGGCATGCGCTCTCCGGTCGGTGCCGAGCTGCGGGCGGGTCTCGGCTCGGTGTTCGGCGGCTCGATGCCGAACCGGCCAGGGCTCGAGCTCGATGTCGAGCGTCCGGCGCGCATCACACGCCACGACTGGCGTCGTGCGGCCGTCGATCTGCCCGGCTACTCGGCCTCGGGCCTGCCGGCTCGCACGATGGGTCGCACGCTGGTAGAAGACCCGCTGTTCTTCGCCTCCGCGCTCGCGGGAGGCGTGGCGCTCGCCGAGCTCGCGCTCGCCGCACGCTCGGCCGAGCCCGCGGATGGGCTCGACGGCGTCGATGGCAGCGAGCGGATCGCGGGCGCCGACCATGGCGAGGACGCAGATCGAGAAGGCGCTGCCGGCGACCGCGTCGAGCGTGCGGCCGGGGCGCAGGGCGGCTCGCAGCGGGCAGGAGCGGCGAGGGGAGAGGCGAAGCTCGGGGCGTGAGCGCGATCACCACGCCTGCCGGCGACCTTCAGATGGGGACGCTGGTGCTCGACTTCCTCGCCTACCTCGAGCTCGAGCGCGGTCTATCGCGCAACACCCTGCAGGCGTACCGCTCCGATCTGCTGCAGCTCGGTGAGTTCCTGGACGCCCGCGGCGTCAGCCCACTGGGCGCGAGCCACAGCGACCTCGCGTCGTTCCTCGCAAGGCTCGCCGGTGAGCCCAGCGCGTCTCGCTCGCGCTCCGCGGGCAGCCGCGGCGAGACCGCGGGCCAAGAGCGTGTCGCCCCGCTGGCGGCGGCGACGTTACAGCGCAAGGCCGCGTGCGTGCGATCGTTTTATCGCTACCTGCGCCGCGAGGGGACGATCGACCACGACCCGACCGCCGAGCTGCGCGGTCCCCGGCGCAGCCAGCGGCTGCCGCGAGCGCTGACGCGCGGGGAGGTCTCCAAGCTCTTGAGCCAGCCGCGCGGAACAGAGCCGCTCGCGTTGCGCGACAGGGCGCTGCTCGAGCTGATGTACGCGTGCGGCCTGCGCGCCTCGGAGGCGGTCGGCCTCGAGCTCGGTGACGTGGACCTCGACGAGGGCCTGCTGCGCGCGCGCGGCAAGGGCTCCAAGGAACGCCTGGTGCCGGTCGGCGCCAGCGCGCTCTCTGCCCTGCGCTCTTATCTCGCGCGCGGGCGTCCGGTGCTCGTCGGCATGCAGTTGCAGGCGCGGCTGTTCGTGAACCGGCGCGGGGGCGCCTTGACGCGCCAGGGTCTCTACAAGGTCGTGCAGGGGCATGCACGCGGCGCGGGCCTCGAGCGCAAGATGAGCCCGCACACGTTGCGTCACACGTTCGCGACGCACCTGCTCGCGGGCGGCTGTGACCTGCGCTCGCTGCAGGAGATGCTCGGTCATGCCGACCTCGCGACCACACAGCTGTACACGCACCTCTCGACCGAGCGTCTGAAGGACGTCTACTTCGACGCTCATCCGCGCGCCCGGCGCGCGCGCTAGCGAGGCGGCGGCGACGATGCCGGCGGACAGCGACAGCGCGCCCCGCAGCAGCGCGTCTCTGGCAGATCGCGTGGGCGGGGTGGAGCGAGCACCGCTCACAGGACGGCGCGCTGTGGTGCTGGTGATCGACGCCTGCGGCGCGGGCGCGCTGCCCGATGCGCCGGCCTACGGCGACGCCGGCGCAAACACGCTGCTGCACGTCGCGCAGGCCGTCGGCGGGCTGCGCGTGCCGACGCTCGCCGCGCTCGGGCTCGGCTCGATCATCTCGCTGCCGGGCGTCCCCCCGGCTGCAGACCCGGTCATTCACGGCCGCCTGCATGCGCTCGGCCCGGGCAAGGACTCGACTGCGGGGCATTGGGAGCTGATGGGGGTCGTGCTCGAGCGCCCGGCACCAACCTATCCCGAGGGCTTTCCCCCTGACGTGGTGGCGCGCCTTGAGGCTGCACTGGGGCGCGAGGTCATCTGCAACCGGCCCTACAACGGCGTCGCCGCGATCGAGGACTTCGGCGCCGAGCATCTGCGCAGCGGCGCCCTGATTCTCTATACCTCCGCGGACTCGGTGCTGCAGCTCGCCGCGCATGTCGACCGCCTGTCGACGGCCGAGCTGTGGCAGGCATGCGCGGCTGTTCGCCAGGCGATGAACGGCGAGCACGCGATCGGGCGCGTCATCGCCCGCCCGTTCGCGGGTGCGCCGGGTGGCTTCGCGCGCACCGAGGGCAGGCGCGACTTCGCGCTTGCGCCGCCCTCGCGCAGCTACCTGCAGGAGCTGTGCGACGCTGGCGTCGCCACCCACGGAGTGGGCAAGATCTCCGACCTGTTCACTGGCGTCGGGATCGAGCACTCACACCCCGGCTCGACCAACGAGCGCGCGCTGGCGAGCGCGCGCGAGCTGCTCGGCGAGCTCGAGGAGGGGCTGATCTTCGTCAATCTGATCGAGACCGACCAGCGCTATGGGCACCGCAAGGACGTCGAGGGCTTCCATCGGGCGCTGCGTGAGATCGACTACGAGCTCCGGCGCTGGCTGCCGCGGCTGCGCGACGGCGACCTGCTGGTGGTGACCGCCGACCATGGCGTCGATCCAGCGCACCCCTCGACCGATCACACGCGCGAGCACGCCCCGCTGCTCGCGGCGACAGGTCGGATGCTGAGCGAGCGCGGCCTGGCTCCGGGGCCGCCCGCTGGCGGTGGCGGCGATCGTACGCGCGGGGTCGCGGGCGAGCCGGATCGAGAGCCGCGGCCGCGCGGCGCGGCGCTGCGCCACGACGGGCCGCTCGCCGACGTGGGCGCGAGCGCGCTGGGCTGGCTGGTGGGCCGCGATGCGCCGGGGCTCCCGGGTCGCTCGTTCGTAAGCTGAGCGAGAGCGATGCCCGAGCTGCCTGAGGTCGAGACGATCAGACGCCAGCTCGCGCCGCTGGTCGAGGGTCGCAGGCTCGCGCGGGTCGAGGTGCTCGACCCGCGCTGGTCGCGACCGCTCGCACCACACGAGCTGGCGGATGCGCTCGCCGGGCGCAAGGTGCAGAGCCTGCAGCGCCGCGGCAAGTACCTGCTGTGGCGGCTCACGGGCGATGTCGCGCTCGCCCAGCACCTGCGCATGACCGGCTCGCTGCTGTATCAGCCCGATCCCGAGCCGGCGCATGTGCGGGTGCGGATCGAGCTCGGGCCGCCGAGCGCGAAGGGACGAGCCAGCGGCGCCGCATGCGGACGCGCGACTCTCGTGATCCTCGACCCGCGCCGCTTCGGCACCGGCGAGCTGCTGCTCGGCGAGGCGGCGCTCGAGGAGTTCTTCGAGGGTCGCCTCGGGCTCGAGCCGTTCGATGATCGTTTCACCGACGAGCATCTCGGCTCGCTGTTGCATGGACGCAGGGCGCCGATCAAGGCGCTGTTGCTCGACCAGCGGAGGATCGCGGGGGTCGGAAACATCTACGCCGACGAGGCTCTGTTTCGTGCCGGCATCCATCCCGCTCGTCCCGCAGGACGCCTGACGCGCAAGCAGCGCGAGCGGCTGCGCGAGGGGATCGTGCAGGCGCTCGGCGAGGGCATCGACGCTCGCGGTGCGAGCATCGATGACTTCCGCCACATCGACGGCGTGCGCGGCTCCTTCCAGGACCGCTTTCTCGTGCACCTGCGCGCGGGCGAGCCGTGCGTTCGCTGCGGCCGCGAGATCGTCAAGACCTATGTCGCGAGCCGTGGCACCTATCTGTGCCCGACCTGCCAGCGCCCTCCACGCCGGCGCTAGTCGACCCGCGTGGGCAGGTCGGCTAGCTGCTGGCCTCGGACTCCAGGAGCTCGTGCAGGCGCCCATTCTGCACGGCCGCCTTGACCTCCTCGAAGCCTCCGAGCAGCTCGCCGTCGACAAGCACCTGGGGGAAGGTCATCATGCCCGTCTTGTGCGCGAGCTCGGCGCGGCCCTGCGGATCCTTCGACAGGTTGACCTCCCTGAACTCGACTCCGCGCGAGGCGAGCATGCCCTTGACGCGCGCGCAGAACGAGCACGGATCGGTGCTGTAGATGACGACGTCTTTCATACTTCACAAAGTATAGCTTTGGCGCGGGGCATGAGATGGCGCCGCCGGCGGCCCTAGACTCGACTGACTGTGCCGGGACCTTTGAAGACCGAGGCGATCGTGCTGCGCTCGCTGCGCTACGGCGAGGCCGATCGCATCCTGCACGTCTATACGCCTCACCGCGGACGCGTCGGGGCGATCGCCAAGGGCGTGCGACGCGCTCGCAGCCGCTTCGGCGGGCGCCTCGAGCCGTTCTTTCGCCTGCAGCTCGACCTCCACGAAGGGCGCGGCGAGCTGCTGACGGTGACGGGCGCGGAGACGGTCGATGCCTATGCGCGCCTGCGCACGGATGCGCGCTGCCTCGATGCGGCCGCTCGCGCGTGCGACGCCGTCGGCAGGCTGTTCGAGACCGAGGAGCCGCACCCGAACGTCTTTCACCTGCTCTGCAGGCGTCTGACGTTGCTCGACGAGCACCCGGCGGCGGTCGGGCGCGACGCCGCGCTCGCGTTCCGGCTCAAGCTGATGCTGGCGGCGGGCCTGGCGCCCCAGCTGGGCGCGTGCGCATCCTGCGGCGAGCGCGAGCACCTGGTGGGGTTCTCGGGCGCCGCCGGCGGCGTTGTCTGCGGCGCCTGCGAGGCGGGCTCGTTCGCGCTGGGCGAAGAAGCATACGAGTTCATGGCCGCAGCGCTCGGCCGACCGCTCGCCGACGCCCCGCGGGCGTCGGAGCGCGCGCTCGTGCAGGTGGAGCGTGCGATCTCCGAGACGCTCGAGCATCACGCGCACGTCCGCCTGATGCCGGCGGGCGCGGCCCTATCGTAGATGTCGTGGACGAGGGCCTGCCAATCGCCTACGGGGTGCTCGACAAGGGCGTGCCCGTGCTCGCGAGCGATGGGGCACGGGTGGGTACGGTCGATCATGTGGTGGCGGCGCTCGAGAAGGACATCTTTCACGGCCTCGTGATCGCGACGCGCTCGGGGCGGCGGTTCGTCGCGGCCGCGGACGTCGCCTCGCTGCACGAGCGCGGGGTGGACCTTCGCCTCGATGCGGCAGCGGCGCGACAGCTGCCGAAGCCGGGGGGCGGGGCGGCGGTCTTCGACGAGGACCCCGGCGACATGAAGGGCTGGGCGCATTGGATGCATGTCCTCGGCCTGCGCGGAGATTGGAAACCCGACCGCTGAGGGCAGGCACCGCAAGCGGTGCCACAATCAAGGTATGAGAGTCTCGGCCGAGCGTCCGCCGGTCGCGAGCAGCTTCGCGGCGCGCATGCAGGAGCAGGAGCGCTCGACGCTGTCGCCGCTGGCGGCGCCCTCCTACCCGGCGCGCCGGCGGGTGCCAGAGTCCGACTGCTCGCTGCGCACGCCCTTTCAGCGCGATCGCGACCGGATCGTCCACTGCAAGGCGTTTCGGCGCCTCAAGCACAAGACCCAGGTGTTCGTCTCGCCCGAGGGCGATCACTACCGTACGCGCCTAACACACACGCTCGAGGTCAGCGCGATCTCGCGCACGGCGGCGCGCGCGCTGCGTCTGAACGAGGATCTCACCGAGGCGATCGGTCTCGGCCACGATCTCGGTCATCCGCCGTTCGGGCACATCGGTGAGGAGGTGCTCGACGCGTGCCTGCGCGAGCGCTTTGGCGGCGGCTTTCGCCACTATGAGCAATCGCTGCGGGTCGTGGAGACGCTCGAGCGCGACGGCGCCGGGCTGAACCTGACCGAGCAGGTTCGCGACGGGATCGCCCACCACTCCGGACGAGCGTCGCTGCCGGCGACGCTCGAGGGTCGGATCGTGCGCCTGATCGACCGCGTCGCCTATATCAACCACGACATCGACGACGCGCTGCGCGCGGGCATCCTGGACGAGCGCGAGCTGCCGGCTGAGCCGATCGCGGTGCTCGGTGACACCGGCTCCGCGCGAATCGACGCGCTCGTGCACGACCTCGTCGAGCACTCGCGGCGCGCCGGGGAGATCGTGCAGGGGCCCGACGCGGGACCGGCGATGGACTCGCTGCGCGAGTTCATGTTCGAGCAGATCTACCTTGGACCGGCCGTCCGGGCCGAGCATGCGCGCATCGAGGTGGTGCTGCGGACGCTGTTCGAGCACTACGCGAGCCATCCCGAGCTGCTGCCGGCGACGCTCGCAGAGGGCGCCGAGGATGACCCCGCGCGGGGGATCACCGACTACCTGGCGGGCATGACCGACCGCTATTGCACGAAGGAGTACACAGAGCTGCAGATCCCCCGTGCGGCGGCGAGTTGAGACGTGACGAGAAGCTTGTACTAGCGTTGCGTCGATGGCCCTCTACACGAGCGACTCACGCGAGCAGGTGCGCGACGCCGTCGACTTCGTCGAGCTCGTGTCCGCCCGCACCGAACTGCGGCGCGCAGGCCAGAGCCGCTACGAGGGCCTGTGCCCATTCCACGACGAGCGCACGCCCTCGTTCGGCATCGACCCGGTGCAGAAGGTCTACTACTGCTTCGGCTGTCAGGCGGCGGGCGATGTGTTCACGTTCGTGCAGGAGACCGAGGGGGTCGACTTCCGCGACGCCCTCGAGCTGCTGGCCGAGCGCACGGGAGTCGAGCTCGAGCTCGAGCGCGAGGATCCCCGCGACGCCGAGCGTCGTCGCGGGCGCGAGCGGCTGCTC
Organism: uncultured Solirubrobacterales bacterium; assembly: GCA_963706765.1. GTDB lineage: Bacteria > Actinomycetota > Thermoleophilia > Solirubrobacterales > Solirubrobacteraceae > Palsa-744. Next base: position 3,182,590 of record OY970168.1, read on the forward strand.
GAGCTGCTGGCGCGCACCAGCGCCTACTACGAGCGCTGCCTGTGGGAGAGCGCCGAGGCCAAGCGCGCGCGCGGGTACCTGAGCGGCCGCCAGCTCGGCGAGGAGATCCTGCGCGAGTTCCACGTCGGCTACGCTCCGAGCGCGTGGGATCGGGTGCTGAGCGCCTCGCTTCGCAGCGGCTTCAACGAGGCGGACCTGTTCGCCACTGGGCTCGCCCAGCGCTCGCAGCAGGGCGGGCGTCCCTACGACCGCTTCCGTGCTCGGATCATGTTCCCGCTGTGCGACCTGCGCGGGCGGGTGCTCGGCTTCGGCGCGCGGGTGCTGGACGAGGAGGGCGAGCGGCGCGGGCCGAAGTACCTGAACAGCACCGACAACTCCATCTACCACAAGGGCAGCCATCTCTATGGCGCCGACCTCGCTCGCGCCCACGCCGCTCGTGCGGGCACGACGGTGCTGTGCGAGGGCTACACCGACGTGATCGCGCTGCACCAGGCGGGCATTCGCAATGTCGTCGGGTCGATGGGCACGGCCCTGACCCCTGAGCAGGTGGGAGAGCTCGCGCGGCTGGCGCCGACTGTGCTGCTTGCGCTCGACGCCGACAGCGCCGGCCAGGGCGCGATGGTGCGTGCGGCGGGGCTCGCAGCACGGCGCAATCTCGAGTTGCGCGTCGTCGACCTGCCCGCCGGCGCCGATCCCGCCGAGCTCGTCCAGAACGAGGGCGCGGGCGCGATCGAGCGGGCGATCGAGCGCTCGCTGCCGTTCGTGCGCTTTCGCGTGCAGCGCGTGCTCGCGGCCGGAGATCACTCCAGCGCAGAGGGGCGCGACCGCATGCTCGACGAGCTGCGACCGGTGTTCGCGATGCTCGCGCCGAGCGCGATGCGCATGGAGCTGACGGCGCTCGTCGCGGGAAGCCTGGGATTGCCCGAGAGCGTGACCGAGACTCTGCTGGCCCAGCGCGCCTCCTCTTCGAGCGAGCAGGCGCCAGCCCGGCAGGGCCAGTCACAGGGGCGCCCAGCGGCGCGCCCGCCGGCGCGGGGGGAGGCGACGGGATCGCGGACTCGCGCCCAGCCACAGGCGCCGAGCAGGAGGCTCTCGCGCCGCGAGGACACCGAGCGCGCGTTCCTGGCCCTGTGCCTCGCCGGCCCGGAGCAGGGCGAGAGCGCGCTGGCGGAGATCGATGTCGAGCGCTATTTCACGAGCGCGCTTCTGAGCAAGGCCGCCCTCAGGCTGCGCGGAAACCTGCACCAGCCGCTCGCGCGCGGCGGCGATGGGGAGGACCTCGACGACGATCCGCAGCTGAAGGCGCTGTTGGCGGAGCTGATCGTCGAAGCTGGCTCTGACGAGCAGAATCCCGCGATGCTGAACGTCCAGCGCCTGCAGCTCGAGCTTGCGCTGATCGACCGTCAAATCCAGGCGGCTCGCGCCCCGCTGCACACAGGGGCGCTCCGATCGGACCCCGACGTGGCCGGGGGCGAGCCGCGCGAGGAGGGGGAGATCAGCGGGCTGGCGGCCAGGCGCGCGGAGGTCAGGCGCGACTTCGAGCGTGCCTACGAGCAGGCGCTCGAGCTCACGAGCTCGGGCTGAGCGCTGCCGGCCCGGTGCCGCAGGAGCGCCGTCGACGGGGACGGGTTAGTACAGTTGCCTTCGGCGGTCCGGGGTAGCTCAATCGGCAGAGCATTCGGCTGTTAACCGAAGGGTTGTGGGTTCGAGTCCCACCCCCGGAGCTTCTCGCTGGACAACGGGGCTATGTCGGTGTCTTGCCGCGGCCTCGCCGCGGCCGTGCGCGGGCCTCAGGCGAGCGCGACGTGGCCCGAGCCCCTCCTACGAGAAGCGCCTGCGATAGCCAGTCTCTCGACCAGCGCGGCTGCACGGTCGGCGGGGTCTCTGTCCGCGGCCCACGCGGCGAGCTCGCCCGCACGCTGGCGGATCGAGGTGTCGGCCAGAGCCCGCTCGACGGCCAGCCGCAGGGGGCGCGGTGAGACGAACCGGCGCGGCAGGCGCACACCGGCGCCGCACCAGTCGAGCCGCGCGGCGTTCTCGCTCATGTCCCCGGCGCACGGGCACGCGAGCACCGCGCAGCCACTCGCCAGCGCCCGGACGAGCGTCCCGTGGCCGGCGTGGCAGATCACCAGCGAGGCGGCCGGCATCGTGCGCGAGTAGGAGATCCACTCGAGGACTCGCGCGTTGCGGGGCACTGGCAGGGGCCTCGAGGGAAGGCGCCGGTTGTAGGTGGCGAGCACCCTGACGGGCGCGTCGGCGAGACCCTCGAGAGCCGCGTGCAGCAGCCGGTGCTTGGGATCCTGGGCCGTTGAAGGCGCGACGATCACAAGCGGCTGATCGCCGGGCGGGAGCTCCACGTCCTCGGCGCGGGGCTCCCACATCAGCGGACCAACGACATGCGCCCACGCTGGCCACGCGCGTGGGTACTCGAGCGCCGGGAAGGTCGCGACGAGCGCCAGGTCGTGGCTGATGCCGCCGTGTGGATAGGCAAGCGGCGGCAGGCCGAGCCGGGCGCGGGTGTGGTTGAGCTCGCGCCGACCCTGCTCGAGGCCGCGCCGCGCTGGTGCCTGGGCAGCCTGCCAGAACGCCCGACCGACGCCCGTGCGGGGCAGGCGCGCGCCGAGCGAGTAGATCGGGAACCCGCGATCGCTCTCGGGATAGACGTGCGGGATCAGCGTCGCGCGGGGGATGTCCTCGAGCTCGGCGGCGAGCGCGGGGGCGAGCGTGAGGATGTCGGCCACGACCGCGTCGGGCGCCAGCTCGCGCACCAGGGGCAGCGTGTCCCGAGTCGCGTGGACGACCGCCTCGTAGAAGTCCAGCGGCTCGCCATCGGGCCCGCCGGACGGGAACACCTGATACTCGGGCGCGGGCGCGAAGGAGATCTCCTCGGCTTCGATCACGGCGGCCCAGCGTCGCCATGTCTGCAGCGTCACATCGTGGCCACGAGCACGCAGCGCGCGGCCGAGGGCGATCATCGGAAAGGCATGCCCCGGGTCGCCGAACGCGCCCAGCAGCAGGCGCACGGGCTAGGCCGCGGCGAGCTCGGCCACGAGGCGCAGCTGCTGCAGGCGATCCTCGGCCGTGAACGCGGTCGGGGTCACACCGAGGGTCCCCACGCCCGCGTCGCGGTAGACCGCCAGGCGGTCACGAACGACATCGCGGGGGCCGCACAGCGAGACGGTGTCGATCAGCTCGTCGGGGATCGCCGCCATCGCCTCCTCGCGCTTGCCTTCGAGATAGAGATCCTGGATCTTCGAGGCCTCGGCGCCGAATCCGTAGCGGGTGACGACCTGGTTGTAGAAGTTCTGCTTGCGCGAGCCCATGCCGCCGACGTACAGGGCGATGAACGGCCGCATCGCGTCGCGCGCCGCCTGCAGGTCGTCGCTGACGAACACGTTCACGGTCGGCGCGATGTCGAAGCCCTCGAGCGAGCGCCCCGAGCGGGCGGCGCCCTCCTCCAGCAGCGGCCGCAGCTCGGACACGTGCTCGGGCGAGAACAGGGTCGGGATCCAGCCGTCGGCGATCTCGCCGGCGAGCGCGGTGTTCTTCGGGCCGATCGCCGCGAGGTAGATCGGGATCCGCTCCTGGACCGGAGAGATCGTGAGCTTGAGCGCCTTGCCCGGACCGTCGGGAAGCGGCAGCTCGAGGGTCTCGCCGTGGAACTCCACCCGTTCGCGCGCGAGCGCCATGCGCACGACCGCGATGTACTCGCGGGTGCGCTGCAGCTGCTTGGCGAAGCGCTGCCCGTGCCAACCCTCCGCGACCTGGGGACCGGAGGAGCCGATGCCGAGCATCATGCGCCCATTCGAGAGCTGGTCGATCGTCGCCGCCGTCATCGCGGTCATCGTCGCCGAGCGCGCGGGCATCTGGAAGATCCCCGATCCGAGCCCGATCTTCGAGGTCTGACCGGCGAGCCATCCGAGCACCGTCGCGGTATCCGAGCCGTACGCCTCCGCGGCCCAGACCGAGTCATAGCCGAGCCGCTCCGCCTCCTGGACGATCGCCAGCTGGTCGGCGGAGCTGAGGCCGAGGCCCCAATAGCCGATGTGCACCCCCAGCTTCATCGCGCCAACCCTACAGCGAATCCACCCTGCAGCGGATCCCCCGAACGCACGCCTAGAGCGCCTCGCCGGGACGCACGAACATGATCTCCGGGATCACGCACGCGGGCGACACCCTCAGCAGGAAGCGCACGGACTCGGCGATGTCCTCTGGGCGGATCATCTCCTGGGGCTTGACCTGCTCCTTGACGAAGTCGGTCATCGGCGTGTCCACGAATGCCGGGCAGAGCGCGGTCGACTTGATGCCCTCGCTGCCGAGCTCCTTGTTCATCGCTTCGGTCCAGCCCACCACTCCGTGCTTGCTCGCGGAGTAGACAGACAGCCACGCCTCGCCGTGCTTACCCGAGATCGAGGACGTGTTGACCACCAGCGCGTTGTGGTGCTCAGCAGCCGCCTCCCTGAGCATCGGCAGCGTCTCGCGATAGAACAGCACTATCGAGCGCAGGTTGATGTCGAGCTGCATGTCCAGGCGCTTGGTCACGATCTCGCCCGCCAGCGCGCCGACGCCGACGCCGGCATTGTTGACGAGCACGTCGAGGCGGCCGTAGCGGTCGCGGTGCGAGGCGACGACCCGCTGGATCTCCTGCTCATCGGCTACGTTCGTCGCGATCGCCTGCAGATCGAACCCGTCCTTCTCGAGCTCCTCCGCCGCTGCCTGCAGCTTCTCGGCCCGCCGTGCCGCCAGCGTCAGCGCGAACCCTTCCTCGCCCAGCATCCTCGCGATCGCCAGCCCGATCCCGCTGGACGCGCCGGTGACGATCGCTGCACGCTCTGCCATAGCCTTCCTCCTCCTGGTGTCTGCTCGGGAGCTGCGACCGCCGCGACGACGATCCCGCCGACGTCTCGCGAGCGGCGGCCGTGAGCATTCCACATCTCGCTGCTAGCGTCTGGCCGGTCGCGCGGGCGCGTCCCGGGCGAGCGGGCCCGTAGCTCAGTTGGTTAGAGCTGCCGACTCATAATCGGTAGGTCGCAGGTTCGAGTCCTGCCGGGCCCATGACGTAAACGCCTGCAAACGGGGTAAAAACCACCCTATCACGAGCCTGGGACGGGAGGCTATCTTTCCCTACACCTTTCCCCAGCGGTCGTCCGGCGGTCGCCGGGGCTCGTTTTTGGGGCGCCTCCGTTGGCCCTGCTGGCACGCCAGGTCGTGAGGCGGCCCGAGCGTTGGACGGAGAATTCGTTGGCCGGTTTGGCCGCCTTGGGGTCTATATCCGCATGGAAGCAACGACAACAACAGAAGCTCCGCTGCAGCAGGATCGGCTGCTTCGGCCAGATCAGGCCGCTTGGTATCTCAACGTCAGAACGAGCTGGGTATACGAGGCCGTGAGGACGGGCCGCTTGCCGTGCCATCGGGTCGGCCGGCACATCCGCTTCACGCGCCCCATGCTCGACGAATGGCTCGCCGAGCAGCCCCGACGGTAGCGGCCGGGGCGGGGTCTAGAACCTCGCGCTGGCCGTGCTTTCTCGCGCGTTCTGGCGGTGGGCGGGTGATTGCGGCCGTAGGGACCCTAACCGGCTGAGATCGCCTGAAACGGGCCGGCAGTACGATCACGCGATGGCGGCAGAAGTGCGTAAGCCCGAAACTTGGGAGACAAGTGCGGCGGCTCCGTTTCTCACGATCGGCTCGCCGCACGGAGCGGTGGCTGTGGAGAGTCTCGGCCAGGAGCGTTTCCGTGTGTCGACACCAGGGGACGAGCGGGAGGTCGTCGGGTTCGCAGCAGCGCGGGAGGCGGCCCATCAGCTCGCCGCGGGATTGCAGGGAGGTGGCGCGTGATCCCCGGAGACTCAATCCGACTTAGCGCCGAGGAAGCCGACGACCTCCGCCGCCGTATCACGCTCGCGCTCCGGGAGATCGGGCAACAGCTACTCGAGACCACGGACGAGCCAAGCCCAGACGCGATCGATAGGAACAGGCGCCATGCTCGAGCTTTACGCCGAGTTGCTCCGCGTTGCAGGCGGAGGGGAGATCAGCGAGGAGTTGTTCGACCCGATCGCGAACCGGGACATCGAGGTGCTGGCCGGCAGCGAGGTGCTCCGGCGGCTCGAGACATGGGGTGAGGAGTGATGCCTCGTCGCAGACCGTTTACGTCGCAGCTCTACCGTGCGGCGCGTCTGTCGAGCACCGTCAGCGCTGCAGCGTCGGGCAACCCGAAGCGCATGGCGCGCAGGGCCAAGAACATCACCATCGGTCGGGCGTTGGGCCGGGCCGGCGTCTGGCGAAGCTTGTGGCGATGAGTGCGGACAACGCCGAGCTCACATATGAGGAGGCTCGAATGAAGCTCAACGACCACGTCGGCGAGCGAGCATATTTCGGGCTGCGCGTCTCCTCGGACGGCCAGGGGGACAAGCCGGCAAGCTCGTCCCCGGTGATCGAACTACACGGCCGCCTCGGCCGCCCGTGGAAAGCCGGGACCCTAAGGGAGGTCCCCGACCCCGAGCGAGAGATCTTCGGTGCGGTCTACAAGGTGGGCGAGCAGCCCTTCTCGTTGCCGGAGCTGCCGGGGACGATCCGAGAAAGCAACAATGGCTTGGACTTCGACTTGACCGATGGTCTGACGCTGCGCATCGCATGGGCGGACCCTGAGGCGCCAGACGACACACTCAGTCACGAGCAGGTGCTCTCTGTCCTCAACGCGCATCTCGCGGAGGAGGTCTACGTCGACCTGAGCGTCTTAGGGCCCGCTGATGGCGAGATCCCCGGTCCGACCAGCGTGATTCGGTTTTCTGGTGAGCTAGGGCCAGCGCCGGCCGGCGATCATCTCGTGTACACGGTTGACGATCAGCCGTTTGCGGTGCCACCGCTTCCGGGCGATGTACGGGAATACGCCGAGGCTGGCACTGGCTATCTGCAATGGATTCTGGGTGGGGGTCTGATACTGCGAGTCGGCTGGGCCGATAACGGAGGCGATGCGTGATGGCCGCGGTCCTAGAGGAAATCGTTCCCCGTCAGCACGTACAGGAACGGTACGAACGGCACGATGACGGCGACGCCCCAAGCGAGTCGGGCGATAAAGCCCATGCCCCGTCGCCCAAAGATCAAATTGATCCAGATCAGCACCACGGCAACCGGGTGCAGGATGCAAAGGATGATCTCCAGCAGTTTCTTCAACATGAGGCTGGCTCCCGTCGTCGTGGTGGCCGAGTGAGCCTACTCTGCCCCAGCACGCAACCGGGAAAGGAGGCGGTGCGTGATGGCGCCCCCTTGGAATCCGCCAGTCGATAGCTGCTCGCGCTGCGGAACGGCGATGCCAGCGGAGCCAAATGACTGGACGTGGAACGAGGACAAGCAGGAGCTCGTCTGCCCCGACTGCGAGACGTCGGATGAGGGACAGGCGGTCCTCGGCTACCTCGAACTGACCCCCGAGCTCGAACGGGACGTACTCGCAGACGCCGACGCTCAGACGCGCCAAGAGGCCGAGGTCCTGCGGCGACTCACGGGCGGGGAGGATGATGCCTGATGCCCCGCCCGCAGCCGGAGAGCTACAAGACCGCCTGGAGCTACTTCTGGCCCACCGACGGTGGAAGCGCAGCCACGGCGGCTCGCTGATCGGCAACGTAGCGGTCGCGGCGATCGCCGGGGGGATCACCGGCTCGCAGGTCGCGGTCGTCGTGTTCATTGCACTGGCGGTCGTGGTGACGCTCGCCCGGCGCCGTGATCGGGGAGCCGGGACATGAAGCGTCGTGTGGTCCCTGGAGTGGTACTCCTCGCTAGCGTCGCTGTGCTGCTATTCGCAGCCTCGGTCAACGCCGATCCGCGGTTCCACGGTGGACGTGTCTACGTCGCGAGCGGGTGCAGCGGGCAGGCGTATCGTCCAGCGAGCATCGTCCTCGCCTGCGGCGACGGCGGACTCTTCGCCACCAACATCCGCTACCGCTTCTACGGAGGAGAGACCGCGGCGGCGACTGTCGAGTTGCACACCCACAACTGCATCCCGAACTGCGCTGAGTCCCGGTTCCATGCTTTTCCTGGAACGATCACGCTCGCCGATGTCGTTCGCTGCGAAGGGACCCTCTTCTACTCGCGGGCACGCTACCGCTTCACGGGGGGCGCCCCCTATGGGGAGCAGTCATCGGGCACGGCGAACATTGAGCCGCTCTTCGGCGAAAACGGGTCGATCGGCGAAATACATTGCTCAACAGTGCTCGGTTAAGGCGCTGGGCGTCACGCTATTGGGGCTCCCCTGCAAACCCAACGTTTTGGAAGATACCAGTGCCTACGAATGGGCAGCTGATTTCCCTGTGAGCCGCCCCGGGGTCTCCGCGCCTGCCCGAGAACGTCGTGCCGATGCGTCTGTGGTCCGAGGGTAGGTTCCTGGAGCGCCTGGAGGAGGACATTCCGGCGAAGTGGCTGCGGAAGGTCCAGCGGCTCTCTGTGGAGACGGCCGCGAGCGGACAGCGTACTGCTGCCGCATTGAGCTACGCCCTTCCATCGTTGCCCCTCGGCCGACTGGCGACCCACAGGAGCTTAATCTGACCGAACACACGGCGCGGCGCTCGCTCGCGAGGCGGGCGAACCTCGCTATCTAGCCGGTCTCATCGGCGATCAGACCGTAGGGCGGGACGGCCGGGTCACGGCTGAAACGGATGATGACGTTGTCATCGACGAGCGCGGGAGGAGTGTTCTCCACGATGACGAGCTGCGCCCGCGGGTGGCTCTCACACCAGACCTTCATGTGTGTCCACATGCGCTCGACGATCTTCGGATCCAAGAAGTCGGTGTCGCCGACCTTATCGGGAGCGAGGTTCTTCTCCGGACTGTCGATCATCACGAAGCCTGGGTGGGGGAGGCCCTCCTCGATAGCGCGCTCGAAGAGAGTTAGCTGCCACGCAACCGCGATTAGCGTCATTGCTCCCGAGGAGCCGACCTCACGATATGGACGGCCCCGCACCCACGGGACAAAACCGTCATCCAGCCTCGGTGCCTCTCCCTCGTCGACCTTTGGGAACCCCCACTCGCGAAGAAGGCTTGCGAAGCGGGAACTGAGGTCATCGATCACGACTGCCTTCTCGGGCCTGTTTTCGCGCCGCTCGTCGAGCTCTTTGCGTAGCGCCTTCTGGCGCGCCTCGAGCATGGCGAGTTCGGCTTCGCGACGCTCGAGACCCTCATGCCACCGGACCGCCTTCTCAAGCGCTGCATCCTTCGCGGCAAGTTGCTCACGGGCGCTGACGAGGCCCTCGCGGGCCTGAACATATGGACTCAGCTCGCGCGCGACTGCACTGTTCAGCTCAGCCTCGACACGCTCCTCCACCGCGCGAACCTGCGCTACCGTCCGTCGCGCGAGATCCACCTCCTCTTGGACTCGGTCGATGTAACGGTCGAGGTCGCGCGTGCGCTCTTTCGTGGCGTGCCGCTCGGCATCCACGTCGAAGCCAGCGTCTGTGTCATCCCTGAGTTCCTGCCCGCAGAGCGTGCAATGGGCGTCGACGATGCCCGGCGCCTCAGGGAGTTTCTGAAGACAACTCGGGCAGTTGATCACGTGCAACGGGTCGAACAGCCGGCGTGCCTCGCCGACGAGAGTCAGCTTTCGCTCATCTTCCGCGTACTGGCCGCGCAGGGGCAGCAGGCGCTCGATAAGCGTCTCGCGGTCCCGCTGATGGCTGGCCGCCGCACCTGAGTTCATTCTGGCCTCCGCGTAGCGAGTTCGTAGCTCGCGCGCATACCCCGTCGCTGCGCGCATCTCGCTATCGGTGTTGGCGAGGCGTTCATTGAGTAGCTCGCGTTCCGCCGCGATCTCGGTGCGCTGCGAGTCGATCTCGGTACGCGCAGGCGTGTCGCTCTCGTACAGAAACCCCTTCAGGGACGTGATCTCACCCACCTTCTCGCGATGCTCGCTTCGCAGCAGGCTTAGCTGGTCCATGAGGTCCGTCAGGCGCTGGTCGGCGACGTCGAATAGAACTTCGATTACTTGTTGCAGCTTGAATCGCTTGTATGGGTTGTCCTCGAACAGCAGCGCTTGGTTGTCAAGGCGCCGGTGTTGCAGATAGCACACCCACATCAGGTCGCGGAAGGACAGTAGGTTCGTCGGCGAGTTCGGGTTCCCAGCGGTGACCTTCAGTCGCAGGCCCTCGAGGCCCGCCACTTGGACGAGCCAAAAGGACAGCGAGTCAGGGTCACTAGGCGCCTCGAGGTTCTTGCGGATTATTGGGGCCTTCGTGTCGTCTATGTCGCCGAGATGCACCCACGCAAGCTGCTCGGAGCTGAAGATCGGGCGCTCGATCGTCCAGCTGGTCCCGTCAACGGCGATCTCGAGCGAGACTGCCCTCGCTCGCTTCGCAATCTCCGGGTGCGTCGGATGCTCATCGTTTCCGAGGCAGTAGTCGACGAATCCCAGGATGGTCGTCTTTCCGGTGAAGATCTGCCCGGCGATCACCGCCAAGTTGCTGCCACGCGCGTCGAAATCAACGCCGTAGTCACCAGTAGGGCCCGTGAGGCGCATCTTGGTGAGATGGATCAACGGGTCACGCCTCTGGCAGTTCGAGGTCGACAAGGAATGCCTCTGCGTGAAGCATCCTCTCAGTCTGGACGCGTAGCTGACGTGGACCGAGCCGGTTAAGCGCGCGCGTAACGAGACGCGCGCTCTCTCGGTAGGCATTCGCGTAGACCGAACAGAACGCATCGGCGAGCTCTCCGCCGGACGCGGTCAGCTCGTAGACGACCCGCTTGCCGTCTGTGCGTGCTCGGATCAGCCCGCGGGCGAGTAGCTGCGCAAGGTCGTGCTGCAGGCGTGCGCGCCGGTTTGAGAAGCGTTGACTCGACGAGTGATAGCTAAGCGTGGTCGAGTCGAAGCCGGCAGTCAGGACGGCCGTGCGCTCCGACGTGCCTGGGGCAAACACGAGCAGCGGATTGTCGGCGAAGAAGTCGTAGGTAGCGAGACGCTCGACATCCATCGGCTTGGCGTTCGGCTCGTCTGGTGTCGCGGACAGCAGTAGCGTAAGGCGCGCGAGTCGGGACACCGTCAAGTCGTCCGGGCGGCGGGTGAGCTCGAGATCTGGGTTACTCATTCGGCGTGCGCTTTAGCGATCTTTCGGTAGCCGCGGGTCCAGCCAGCCTGCGCCCGATTGACGATCTGGTGCATCGCGCCCTTACGATGCGTCCTGGTCAGCGGTAGCGGGTGCATCGGCGCGGAGAGGTGGTCGGCGTCAATCCGCCCCATGACATCCGCATGCAACGCGTCCAGCCGATCCTCCTCAGCCGGAGTCGCGGCGCAGTGGTGGTCAAAACGATCGGCCCACGTCCCGCGAAGGTCCGAGCGAAGGCCGTTATAGGCGGCCATCTGGCGCTCGAGGCGCTTATCGGCCAAATCACGTTCAAGGATCTCCGCGTTGTAGAACTGTTCGCTCGCCACCTCGAGCTCAGATAGGCCCGCCGCCTGAAGCTGCTTGATGAACAGCATGTCCTGGCTAACCGCCCCTGCTGGGGGCTCGAGCACTGGGGGCGGCTGCGACGGATGCACGGGGTCGAGATGCGGGAAGTACTCCGCACGGACGTCGGCGGCGTCGGGGGCCCGCAGCAGTTCTTGAAGCTTCGATAACTCCCATAGCTCGATCGCGATGCCATCGCCTTTCTGGGCAGCAACCCATTTGTCCCACCAGAGCCGCTCCTTCGGGGACAGCTCCTGCGGAATCAGCAGCGTCCAGCTGATGATCGTGTGGCCGTTCTCGGCGGCTGCCTTCTTGGCGCTCTTGTAGGACTCGCGGATCTGTTGCTGCTGCGCCTCGCCTATCCCCGTGAGGAAGAACTTCGCCTGCCAGATCGCGATCGACGCCGCGAGGTCCCCGACAAACGCGTCGATCCCCCAATCCCCCGGCGCCGGGCGCATACCGCGAACGTTGGTGCGCACCGCACGCGCGAGTGCGACCGCGAAGTCGTCGAAGCGGGCCCGCGCAGCCGCATCGCCGTCGTTGAGGAAATGGTTGAAGTTCAGGTCTGGCATTCGTGTCTCATCTCCGCGGGGCGGGACCCTGGACGGGCCGGTGGCCAAGTATTGCCGCGCAAGTGGTCAGACGTCGGCGTGGCCCCTGACATCCACCGGCAACCGCCTCGATATCGATGAATAGAACGATCCCTCGTCCGCGGCGGCTGCTGCTGGTTCCTGTTGCTGCTCGTGCTGTTGCTGCTGACGATGATCGTGATCGTCGTGATGATGATCATCGGCATCGTCGTCCTCACCAGTCGCGGACGGAACACGCCTGACCCCATCAACTTCTATCCCTACGACGATCCCTAGCGCCCGCGATGCCCGGCGTTTACTGGCGAAACCGCCCTCCCACGGTGGTCTCCACAACCGCCACGCCAGGTTCGATGCTGGGTCCTCGCACAGGAAACGCCCTCAAAGACGGGGCGTTTTCGCTTACTAGAACCATTCGTGGGCCGCAATCCGTTTCGCAACCGCTCCGCGTGCATCCGCCTTTTGTGCGCGAGAATCAACAAGATGCCGCCGCGCTTCGACGTCAGCCAGGTTCCGCTGCAAGGCGGCTACGTAGCCAAGCAGTGTCCCGTCCGCGCCCAGAACGACATGCTCGAGCCGGGAGAGCCGCTTCCGCCGGATCCCTTCATGCGGCGGCTGTTCGCAAGTGGGAACGCGTTCGAGGCCGAGATCATTGCCGAGGTGCTTCGGCTGCATCCACGAGCGGTCGTCATCGGTGCAGAGAGCTCGGATGCGCTTGAGGCGGCCACGCACGCGGCCATGAGCGAGGGCTCCTCGCCCGTCCTCAGCGCGCGGCTTCCCGCAGACCTGGCCGGCCGGCGCGTCGGCAGGCCTGACCTCCTGATCGGCGCTCCTGGCGGTGGGTATTGGCCCGTCGACATCAAGTGGCACCAGAACCTGGAGCCCGCGAGCGGCAGGAGATCTGCGCTGCCCGGGCTCAGCTCCGCCCTCGATGCACTGGGTCGCGACGCCGCGATCCTCGATGAGCAGTATGCGGCGAGAAAGAGGGAAGAAGACCTGCTTCAGCTCGCGCACTACCAGCGCATGCTCGAGTCCATTGGGATGCAGGCACCCGATGGTCGCTGGGCCGGAATCATCGGCACGGAGCAACGTGTGGTCTGGTACGACCTCGACGCACCCATCTGGCAAACGCCATCCTCCGCGGGACATACCAAGGTGCGCTCCACCATGGACCGCTACGACTTCGAGTTCGCCTTTCGGCTCGACGTCGTCGCCGTGGCAGAGCAGCACAAGCGCGACCCGTCGATTGACCTGCTCACGGTGCCGGTCAAGATCTCCGAATGCGGCTCCTGCCCGTGGTGGGAGTACTGCAGGCCGCAGCTGGAGAAGCCGCCGGGCGATGTCTCGCAGAAACGCCACGCAACGAGGTCTTGCGCGTTGCGGAGGTTTGTGTCGCGACCGTCAATGACGATCAGCGGCAGGCGAGGGCGGGGAGCCCGCGGCCGCTCTACTAGGAGCCCGTTGCACATCCAGAACCACAGGTGGTAGGCCTCTACGGCCTTCGTGGTGGGACGCCCTATGGTCAACACGCGAATCTCGGTAAGACTGGCGATGTGGTGTAGGGCCTCTCGATAGAACTGACGTCCGGCTCCGAGCGCGCTGATAGGAGGCGCGCCGCTGGCGAGGAGGCGTTTCTGGGCATTCTTTGCCGCCCCATGGCCTGCGATCAGGTCCTTGCTTTTGATCTCTCTACGGCCGGACCGACTTCCGAGTCGATCCGTGATGAAATCGCGCCAGCGACGCTCGGCACTTCTGAGGAGTCTCGCCGGTATGAGGAGTCCGGCAACCATCGTGAACCCGTCCGGCCCCGGTTGGATCGACTCATCAACGAAGGCCACATAGTCTTCGTTTCTAAGACCCCCCAAAGCGCGCCGAGTCTTTCACATGGGGCGAGAAAGCACTAGACCCGCCAAAAGCGGGCCTAGCGGCGCTCCGCCCGCGATCCCTGTTCCGGGGGCCGGCCGAGCAATACAAGGAGTCTAACAAGTCATCGGTCGACTCGACGACAGCGATTGGCGCATATCCTCGATGGGTGCTAGCGCCGCTAGCACCCGCAGACGATCTCCGCGAAAGTCAGCCTGTGCCGCCTGCCGCCCGTTCTGGTAGTTGCTCGAACAGCGGCTCACTGTGCCGCGAACAGCTCCAGCTGCTCGGTTTCGCTGAGTGGCTGGATCGGCGGGAGCGGCTTGCGATGAGGAACGAGTGGGATGACGTTCGTGGTGTTCTCCCAGGCTGCGCGCAGCTCGGCCTCGGCGATCTCGTCGCCGGTGAGGGGCACGCCCTTGGCCTGGAGGTCTTTGAGGACCTGCTCCAGGGAGATCGGCTCCTCGCGCTCGTCCATGAGTTGCCCGTCGAGGGCGAGGTCGGCGGCGGCGGCCTTGGCGGAGAGCAGCGTCCACTTCTTCTCGTCGAGTGAGCCCTTGGTGAGCATCACGTAGACGGTGACGGGCTTGCGGGAGGACAGACGGTGTGCGCGGGCGATGAACTGGTCGAACATCTCGTAGGAGAACACGAGCCCGTCGACCATGACGACTGAGGCGGTGTCGAGGTTGTGTCCGAGGCGGATGGCGGGGATGCCGCAGAGCAGCACCTGGAGGCTGCCGTGGCGGAAGTCGCGCATGACGACCGTGCGCTTCTTCGGGTTCACCGTCGCGGGCTTGCCGTTCCGCTCCTCGACGATGTGCCCAGCGCGAACGCCCTTTTCTTTGAGGCGGTCGCAGAGCCAGCGGCCGGTCTCGATGAGGTCCGAGCCGACGAGGATCTTCTCGCCTGCCTGGACGTGCTGGAGGATCAGCTCGAGCGTCTTCATGTTCTTCGGCGTCCAGTTGGAGTGCTGAAGTCCGGCCAGGCCGGGCCAGTCGCGGTCGGTCGCGGCCTCCGGGGTGGTGGTGGCGTACTCGAGCTTGGTGAGCTGGCCACACGCCGCGGCGAACCGCTCGATCTGGCCGCTGGCGACGAGTGCGTGGTCGGGGTACTTCCAGGTGAAGAACGACGCGAACGTGGACTTGCTCAGCCACTTCTCGTAGAGCTCGCGCTGGGCGACACCCATCGGCGCGCTGACCGTCTTTAGCGTGCAGGGGACGATCGGCTCGCCGAAGTCGCGCTTGCGCCGGCGGATCATCGCCGCGGCGCTCAACCGCCAGAAACGGCTGACGTTCGTGATCTGCGGTAGTACCTTGCGCTTCTCGCGCCGGTGCGCCGTGGCTGATCCCTGGCGGCCGTAGGTGTACTCAAGGACGCAGAAGTCGGCCTCGAACGCGGCGAGCCCGCCGTCGTAGCTGTAGGGGAAGCGCAGGCTGGAGTCGCCGAGGCACCACCACATCAGCCAGAAGATTTGGTTGACGTAGTTGGAGATCGGTGTGCCGGTGGCCAGCAGCTTGTTGCGGGCCTGTAGCCCTCGGATTGCCTTGCTGCGCTGCGAATCGTCGCCCTTGATGAGCGTTCCCTCGTCTATGCAGATCACGCCGTCGCGGAACGCGGGGGCGAGATGGTGCGCGGCGCTCTTGACGCGCAGGCGCTTGTGGACGTATCCGCAGGTGCGGCTGCGGACTTCGCCTTTGACCTCCTCGGTGTGGACCGCGGCGCAGACGAGCGGGCTGTCCGTCTGCCAGCCGCCGTGGCGGGAGGCGTGGCAGGCCGGGCAGAATTCGGTGGAGTCCAGCACCGTGCGCTCGCCCTCGTCCTCGTGAACCGGAACGTTCTGGACGGGCAGCGCCTCGTTCTTGACCCCGAGCAGCGAGAGCGCCTCGTAGTGGGTGATGTACCAGCCCTCGCCGCCGGCGCGCAGGTGCTTGGCGACGCGGCGCGCGTGGGCGGGCGTGGCGATGTGTTCGACCTCGATCGCGAGCTTCTCGGAGATGTCCTGGCGGTACTGCGGGATGAGGTCCTGGGGGACGATGAACAGGACTTGGTTGCGTGCGCCGTTGCGTACCGCGCCCTGTGCGTAGCCGGCGGCGCCGAGGGTCTTGCCGCCGCCCTGCTCCCAGCTGAGGATGAACCCGCCGCCATCCTTGGTCTTGGTCAGGGCGCGAGCGAGGTCCTCGCGCTGGAAGCGCTTCCAATCGAACGCGGGGTCCTTGCCGTTGGTGCGACCGTCCGCGGCGACCTCGTCGAGTATCTGGCGCTGGCGCTCGACCTCCTCGGGGAACCGGGTGGCGATGTCTCCGGGGTTGGGGATCTCGAAGTGCTCAAGCAGGTACTCGATGTCCTCTGTTGACTCCGAGAACTCCTTGTCGGCAACTTTGATGACGAGCACCTTGGCCTCCTCCTCGTACTTGCGCACAACGGGCTCGCCGTCCTTGTTGCGCGTGACCTTTTGCCCGCTGGTGACGTTGATCCGGGAGTCCGTGCGCAGCGGGTAGCGGGTGCCCTCTTGAAAGCCGTGCTCGGGGTCTGAGCTGGTGCAGAGGATCGAGTCGAGGTCGGTGAGGTATCCGAGGCGCATCTGCGGGCGGACCTCGTAGAGCGGGATGACCTCGCGCTCGGCGGCGTCGGCGACTTGTGCGACCGCCTCGCGCACCGCCGGGGAGATGCTCAGGTCGCATTCCTGCTCCAGCTCGCCGAGCAGCCGCCAGTCCAGTGCGTTCAGCGCGAAGTGCCCGACCGGCTGGTTGTGCAGCGTCTCGACCAGCTTCAGCCGCCCGGCCTTGGCGAGCGCCTGGCGCACGAACGGACCCGGCCGGATCGCAAGTCGATCGCGGGCGCGCAGTTCAACCGCGTATGTGGGCTGTTGGCTGGCCTCCTCTCGGCGCCGGCGGTCAAGCTCGCGCCCGACGAGACGCCACGGTTCGACCGGGCCTCCGGGCGGGCAGGAGAGCGTGCCGAGGTAGTAGTGGCCGGCCTGGCGCAACGCGGTCTTGATTTCGTGGCTAAACGCACGCTCGGCGAGTTCTTCCTTGGAAGCCTCGGCCTCCACCACCAGGCCGCCGTCGTCGCTGCGGTCCTGCGGTCCGACGAAGAACGCGATCAGGCACGGCAGGACCACGCCCTCGAACAGGTCGTTGCACTCCACGGTGGCGAACACGCCTGCCGCGTCCTCGCGCGAGAGAACCTCGCGGCGAAAGCGGTCGCGCCCGCAGATGAACGCTCCGACGCCCTGGGGGGCCAGCAGCGCGAGGCTCATGCGCCACACCGCGACCGTGCTGTTCTCTGCGCGCCCGGCGCCGTCCGTCCACGTCAGGCCGAAGGGTGGGTTGGCGACGATCTGCGGGACCTGCACACCGAGCTTGCGCAGCATCGGAAACGCGCGCTGCACATCGCCGGTGATCGCGTGATAGTCGCCGGCCCTGACCTGATCGCCGTCGATCTCCACCCCGAAGCGCTGTTCGCGCGGCCAGGGCGCAAGCAGCGCGCCGTTGCCGGCGGTGGGGTCGAGCACCGGCAGGCGCCCAAGCGGGTCGATCGCCTGCTTGATGAACGCCGCGACCTCCGGCGGCGTGTAGAACTGCTGCAGTCCGCGCATGTCGCCGAAGCGGGTGGTGCCGAGCACGCTGCGGGAGGAGTCGAGCGCTTCATCCGTCAGCGCACCGCCGAACAACTCGCTGCGCTTGCCGCCTTCCACGGGAGCTGCGACCGCAACCGATCCAGACATGACCGTCCTTTCGCAAGGGCCCCACCCCGTGTGAGGCCGATGCCGGACGCGCGGCACGCCCAACGGGCGTGCGACAATCGCGCGGGCATGGCCGCACGCGGGAGTCGCGGCTCCCGCTTTTCATCTGCTCGCGCGGCTCCGGAATAGGAGGCGCCTCGGTCAGTTCAGGTCAGCTGAGAATCGGGCCGATGCTGGCATATGGCATTCGGTGCGACTACTCAGCGGGCTGGCGGCTATGCCCACGGCCGATACAGGCGTGGTCTGCGCAATTGGCGCTCACGGAGTCGCCTGCCTCTCGCTCTCTTGCTCGGACCGTTTGTCGCGGGCGGATTGGCTGGGCTCGTCGTCGAGGGGAACGTGGCCACCTGGGTTGCCGGGGCAGCATTCGGCCTCGGTCTCGGAGTCTGGATTGTGATGCGCGAATCGCCTCCGGCATACATCGAGAACTGGCAGGTGGGCGCCGAAGGCGAGCGGAAAACAGCAAAGGCGTTGGCGCGGCTGGATCGGTCACGGTGGCTGGTAGTTCACGATGTCGAGTGCGCTTGCGGCAACTACGACCACATCGTGGTGAGCCGGGCCGGCGTCTTCCTTCTTGAGACTAAGAACCTGCTGGGCACGGTGGAGATGCGCGACGGCGTGCCGTGCTTGCGGCGACGGCTGGACCCTGAGGAGGACAAACCCTGTCCGTGGGTGCGTTCGGGCGCGCTTGCCAGCGCAGCCAGGCTGAAGGCGGAAATCGAGCAGTTGGCTGGACACCGTCTATGGGTTCAGGCGGTCGTTGTGCTCTGGTCAGACTTCGAGGAAGGTGTCTATGAAGACGAGAGATGCGTCATCGTGCACGGCTCCCGGCTGCGCCAGTGGATCAACGAGAGGCCCGATGACCTCGATGAGGGAGCCACGGGGGAGGTTGTGGCTGCCGTCCAGGTGATCGCAGACAGGCAGATGATTCTCGGGTGAGCGGCCAGAGCAGCTGGTAGGTTCCGCGGCCTGCTGCGCCGGATCGCTCTGGCGGCCACCGGCCCGGTTCGACAGTCCGGCGTCGGCCGTCCAGCGCGGGATAGGATCAGCCGGCGATGGCGCGAGATTACGATGCGGGCCGGGCAAAGATCGACTCTCTAGTCGATGCGTGGAAGAAAGACTGCCTGATCGAGAGCGGTTCGCTGCTCTTTGACGACCGAGCGATCTGGACGATCCCGCATCTCGAGGACTTCCGGCAGCGCTTCCTCGAGAACCCACTCTTCGGGACCGAGGAGAACTTTGGCCAGAAGCTCACGACACAACTGGAAACGGCCTCCGAGGATGTCCGCTGGCTGGTCTGCGAGCTGATCGCCGTCTACTTCCTGTTCGCCGTCGGCGCGATCGGTGGCCCCACGAAGCGGGCAACACTTGAGGCGATCATCGCGCCGCTCGGCGAGGAGCGTCCCCCGCATTGGCAGCGCCTGGCCGAGACGATGGATGAGGGCATCGGCAATCCGGGGTTGGGCTACAACGTCCGCCGGGAAGTGCTAGCCGGGCCAGGCTCGAAGGAGTGTCGCTTGCGGCGCATAGCGCTAGCCGGCTTCAAGGCACAGCCCGCTCGCTCACGGCGGTTGACGCCTCCCTCAGCCGCCGACGCGGATTCAGCGGAGGAACCGCGCCAGCCGTGCCGCCCTTAGTGCCACGAGACCATCACTTCGTAGCCTTGGCCCATCGAGGCGCTCCTCGAACTCGAAGGACAAGATATTCAGAACACCAAATACTCCGGCTGCCGTAGCCGCCCAGAGCAGGTTGTGCCTTACGCCAGTGACGCCCTCGACTTGCTCGCCGTTGATCTCGACATAGACCGCTTGGCCCGCTGAGAATCCTTCGGTCACGCGCTCAAATGGTAGGTCGGACGACCATCGGCAGCCCCGGGCCGTCGCCTGCTGGCTACTGCTTTCTCTGTGATTGCGAGCGCAGTAGCATCGCCGCGGTGAGTGACATCGAGCGTTTTGCCTTTTGCTTCGCGCGGACGTATCGTCTGCCGGCTCGCGCGTTCGGCGTCCGTCCTACGAACGCCTTCGTGGATGTGGGCGACGGGGAACTCGATGCCCATTTCGGTCGGTGGTGCGTCTCCACACCGCTCGCGAACATCACCGATGTGGCGGTGACCGGGCCGTATGCATTCTTGAAGACCGCGGGGCCGGCTCGACTTGCCATCACCGACGGGGGCCTGACGTTCGCGACCAATGGTGACCGGGGAGTGCTCATCTCGTTCCGCACACCAGTACGCGGTCTCGATCCGCTCGGAATGCTCCGCCATCCCGAGCTGACTGTCACGGTCGCCGAAGTAGACCGGCTGGCCGAGCTGTTGCACGCACGCTCGCGGGCATACTGAGCCTCCGCTCGCAGCTCATCCAGATGTTCGACCGAGAGGTTGACTGCTGCGCTGGCGGCACCCGCCCGGCCTGTCGCAGCGCTGATGCCTCACCGGCGGGCGAGCCGGCGCCCGCTCTCGGTGTCGGGCGGGGTGTAGTTCAGCTCGAAGTGGTGGTAGAGGGTCGACTCATCGGCCTGGGAGAGCTCCTCGCCGTGCTGCTCGATGTTGGGCGCAGACTCGATCTGCTCCTTGGTCACCGCCACCCGCATCGCGTCGGGGCCCACCTTGATCCCGCTCAGCGGCACGAAGGTCAGGTGCCGGCCGATGAAGCCTTCCTTGACGGTCGCGAACTGCGGCTCGTCGTTCTCAACGTCCACGTAGACGTCCTGTAGCTTGCCGATCTTCTCGCCGTCGCTGTCGACGAGCATCTTGCCGTGCCACTCGGCGACGTTCCACTCGGCGTCTTGCTGATCGTTCATGGTCGAAGCCTCCTCGTCTGCCATCACGGACTAGCCACCCAGCTTAGACCCGGGCTCATGGGGAGGGGCCTGCTTCGCTCCGGCGAAAGCAGCAGCCTGAGGCGGGGCTGTCGGCGCTGTCGAGCGACCCCCGGTCGAGCAAGCCCTTGAGGTGTTCGGCGGACGTATCTAAGGAAAGATCCTCCAGGGAAGCGGCGAGCCGATGACAGACTCCACAAACAAGCCGAGCATCGGACTGCTTGCCGCCCTGAGCATCGGGGTGGGCGGCATGATCGGTGCGGGAATCTTCTCGATCCTGGGGGTCGTGGCAAGCGTCGCGGGCTCCGCAATGCCTGTGTCCTTCGCCATCGGAGGAGTCGTCGCCGGTCTCGCCGCCTACAGCTACGTTGCGCTCGGCCGAACGTTCCCGAGTGTCGGGGGCCCCGTCACGTTTCTGGTTCGTGGCTACGGAGAGGGCGTGGCTTCGGGTTCCTTGAGTCTCTTCCAATACTTCAGCTTCATAATCACGATTGCCCTCTACGCCAGAGGGTTCGCCGCTTATGCGGTGACTTTTATTGATCTCCCGTCGAAGGTGTGGGCGGTGGGCGTGGTGCTCGCCTTCACGGCGATCAACTTTCTCGGCAGCCGAACGATGGGCCGGGCGGAGTCCGTGATCGTCATCATCAAGGTGGCGATCCTTATCGTGTTCGTCGCGGCAGCGTTCATCGCGTTGCCCGGAGGCGGGGTTGCTCGCCTGTCGCCGGCCGCCTGGCCAGGTCCTCTCGCGATCTTCACCGGAGCCGGGGTGTTGTTCGTTGGCTACGAGGGCTTCGGTTTGATCACAAACGCGGCCGCCAACATGGCGAGCCCGAAGCGCGAGTTGGGTCGCGCGATCTACGGCAGCGTGGCTACTGCGATCGTGATCTACGTGCTTGTCGCCACCGGTGTGGTGAGCAACGTGCCGCTCAACGTCCTCAAAGGACTTGGAGATTCCGCCCTGGCCGTCGCGGCCAGGCCGTCCCTGGGCCAAGCGGGCTTCAGATTGATAGCCGCCGCCGCGTTGCTTTCCACCGCCTCGGCGGTGAACGCCACGTTGTTCGGATCCACGAACGTCGCCTACCAGATCGCCAAGAACGGCGGTCTGCCACCCGCGTTTGACCGCAAGCTCTGGGGTCGTGACGTCGAGGGACTCTTCATCACGTCCGGACTGGTGCTCGTGTTCGTGCTGATCTTTCCCTTGAGTGCCGTCGCCTCCATGGGCAGCGCCGCGTTCCTGCTGGTGTACGCGGCGGTCAATATCGGCCACATGAGGGTCCGGGAGCAGACAGGGGCCAAGGCGTGGCCGGTGATGGCCTCGGCGCTCACGTGCCTCGCGCTGTTCGTGGTCCTCGTCTACCACATGATCACCACCGCGCCGACATCAGCGATCGCTCTCGCCGTCACGCTTGCAGGAAGCTTCCTGTTTGAGAGTGTGTACCGCCACACAACTGGGCGAACCTTCAGGGAGATCCTGACTGAGACCGACCCTGCCCCTGCGCCCGCCGCCCCCACCGCTCGATGAGTCAGGCCGCCTTGGCCGTGGCCTTGTCGTGGCGCCGGTCGATTGTGCGGTAGGTGGCGACCTTGGCGGCGTCGAGGGCGAGGAACCACACGAGCGCCCAACCCCAGGCGAGCGCGACATAGCGCCAGGGGAGCGGGTGCATCAGAAGGCCGAAGTGGGCGATCATCGTGGCGAGCAGCTCGGCGAAGGTGACGGCCGCGAACAGGACGCCGGCGGGGCGGACCGACCAGAACGGGCCGCGCGTGCGGGCGATGTAGAGCGTGAGGCTGCCGGCGACCGAGAGCTTCAGGTACATCAGGGTGCGCAGCAGTTCGTGGTCGAGGCCGATCACGAGGTCGGCCACCAAGAGCAGCGAGAAGCTCTCAACGACACCGACGAGGCCAAGCAGCGAGGAGATCGTCAGAACTTCGTGCATGTCCCAGCGCTCGGGAAGCGCGGACACCTTCACCCGGTCGAAGGCGATCGTGAGGATCGCAAGGTCGTTCAGCAGTGCGAGCAGCACGATCATCGCCGCGGTCACCGGGAAGAAGCCGAGCGCAACGATGGCGAGCGTGACGAAGATGACGACGCGGATCGTCTCGGTGATCCGGTAGATCGCATAGTTGTTCATGCGACGGAAGATCTGCCGGCTCACACCGAGCGCCTCGACGATCACCGACAGGCCAGGGGCGAGCAGCACGACATCGGCGGCAGCGCGGGCGGCGTCGGTCGCACCGGCGACGGCGACCCCGGCGTCGGCCCGCCGCAGCGCGGGCGCGTCGTTGACGCCGTCGCCGGTCATCGCGACTATGTGCCCGGCCTGTTGGAGCGCCTCGACGATCCGGTACTTCTGTTCGGGCACGACCTGCGCGTAGCCGTCCGCCGCCTCGATGCGTCCCGCGAGGCCCGGACTGCTCTCATCGAGCGCGCCCGCCTCGAGGATCTTGTCGCCGAGCCCGACCTCGCGTGCGACCTCCTGGGCGATCTCCACCCGGTCGCCGGTGACCATCTTCACCGCCAGCCCGAGTGCGCCCGCTTCGGCGATCGTCGCTCGGGAGTCCTCCCGCGGCGGGTCGTGCAGCGGCAGCACCCCCAGCAGACGCCACTCCTTGCTCTCGCCGTCCCGACGGGCGACGGCGAGCGAGCGAAAGCCACGCGCCGCGAACCCCACGACAGCGGCGTCCATCGCACTGCCGTCGCTCCCGCCCGCGGCGAGCTTGGCGATCGCCTGCGGCGCGCCCTTAGCAACCTCGAAGACCGCCCCGTCCGGGCCGCGAACGCGCGCTTCAGCGAGCTTGCGCTCGGGATCGAACGGCTTGAACTCGACGATCTTATAGTCGCCCAGCTCCTGCTCGGGGACGGCGGCGAGGATCGCAAGGTCGATCGGATCATGTCCCTCCCCGCGCGAGGCGAGCGCCGCCGCGATCTTCACCGCCTGCGCGTCCACGCCCGCGTCGATGACTACTGGTTCGGCGAGCGTGAGCGCGTTCTGGGTGATCGTCCCGGTCTTATCGGCACAAAGCACATCCACGCCAGCGAGCTCCTCGACCGCGGGCAGATGGCTGACGACCGCCTGGCTTTGGGCAAGCGTGCGCGCGCCGATCGCCATCGTCACCGACAACACCGCCGGCAGCGCCACCGGCACCGAGGCAATCGTGACCACCAGCGCGAACTCGAGCGTCGTCGATACCCCATCGCCGCGCAGGAGCGAGACAGCGACGATCACCGACACCAGCGCGAGCGCTAGCACGATTAGGTAGCGGCCGATCGCGAGCACCGCCTGCTGGAAATGACTCGGCGGCGGCTCCGCCCCCGCGAGCTTCGCCGTCTGACCGAACAGCGTCCGCAGCCCGGTCTCGGTGACCAGCGCGCTCGCCTCCCCGCGCGCGAGCACCGACCCGGAGTGCAGCTCCTCACCGGGCTGCTTGTCCGTCGGCAGAGACTCGCCGGTCAGCGCCGACTCATCGACCTCGCACGCCCCGGAGATCACGCGACCGTCGGCCGGGACGATCTGCCCCAACTCGACATGAACGAGATCGCCAGGCACGAGCACACGCGCCTCCAGCGTCTGCCAACCCCCATCACGACGCACACGTGCCTTGACCGCAAGCTCATCCCGGAGCGCGGCGATCGCATTGCCCGCCTGGTGCTCCTCCCAGAAGCCGACCACCCCGTTCACGATCAGCAGCACGCTGATGACCGCGAAGTCCGCCCACCGCTCCATCACCGCGGTCAGCACCACCGCGGCCTCGATCATCCACGGGATCGGCCCCCAAAAACGCAAGCCGACCTCCAACAACAAGCTCCGCCGCTCCTCCGGAATCTCATTCGGGCCGAACCGCTCAAGCAGCCCCGCCGCCTCCGCCGAGCTCAGGCCCCCCGCAGCGTTGACCGGCAGCTCGGAATCTGAACCGGGTGCAAACGCATCTCGTGGCTCGGTCTGACTCACCGCAAACAGAGCCTCCCACACCGCCAGCGAATCGGCCAATCCCGGCAAACCGCGATCGGAAAACTACTCCCCCGATCTGAGCCGATCAGCAGCACCCACCGGCGGGGAGGAGCAGACGAGCAAGTCCTTTGGCTTGCAAGCCGCTCACGCCGATCACCCTCCCAGCCGGAATCATCACTCCAGGCCGCGACCGCTGGCCCCGCGCTCCATCCGAGCCTTCACGCTCGCAATCTCGGCCAAGCAGGAGCGCGACCCTCCCTGCGCCAGACAGCTAGAACGGACGAGCTGCAGCCGCGCCCCGCGTCACTCCGCTGGCTACTGCTTCGTCCCCCGATTGCGAGCGTGTCCGCGTCAACGGCGGCGCCGCTCCCACGGTGCCGCAACGCCGTCCACGTGGGCACCAGGCGAACCCCCTGCTCTCGCCCCGCGAGGGTATTCGTCCCGAATCCGCCCGGAGACCGGAAAGCGCGGGCGGCAGGGACGTGGGGGTTGAGCCTGCTGGGTCGTTAGGCGCTCGGATGCGGTGTCGCTGACGAGCGCGTGGAAGCAGGCCTGATCGGGGGTCCACGCCGAGGTTCGCAAACACTTCGCGGTCGGAGTGGCGAGAATGTCTCGCCAGAGCTGTCGCGCCGCCGAAGCCTCCCCGAAAGAGATGACACCTACACCCGAGCAGCCGGATCCGCCTCCTGCCAAGCGTCGGGCTCGCGCGCCGGTCGGGTCGAAGGCGACGCTCAGCTGGTTGGCGATGGCGTTGCTGACCGTGGGGTCGGTGGGGATCTGGGCGCCACGCCCGCGACGGCCGTCTTGGGTCTCGCCTCGGTGGTGGTCTACGTCCTGCCCGCGATCGTGTTCCTGCTGCCGGCATCGCTCGTGTCGGCCGAGCTCGCCTCGGGGTGGCAGGGTGGCGTCTACAAATGGGTGTCAGAGGGGATCTCTCCCAGGATGGGCTTCGTCGCCATTTGGTGTCAGTTCGCGCAGACGACGTTCTACTACCCGGCAGTGCTCGCCTACGTCGCGAGCACGCTGGCGTATGTGTTCGCGCCGAGCTTGGCTCATAGCGGCCTCTACACGAGCGTGGTGATCATCGTCTTGTTCTGGGCGGCGGTGCTCGTCTCCGCCAGAGGGGTACTCGCCACCGGCAGGCTGGCGTCGTACGGGATCCTCATCGGAACGCTGATCCCGGGCTTGCTTCTCGTCCTGCTGGCCGCGATCTACCTCCTGCAGGGCAACGCCTCGGCGGCGCCGCTGAACACCTACCACGTGCTCCCGGCGTGGAGCGGATTGACAAGTATTGTGCTCATCGTCAACAGCTTCTTCCTCTACGCCGGGGTTGAGGTCAACGCAGTCCACGTCGACGAGCTGCGCGACGCCCCCCGCGAGTTCCCCAAGGCGACCCTCCTGGCCGTGATGCTGATTCTGCTCATCTTCATCTTCCCGACGCTCGCGATCTCGATCGCGATCCCGGCGGCGCACATCAGCTTCACCGCGGGTGTCATGCAGGCGTTCAAGAGCCTGCTCGATCACTTCGGTCTGAGCCTGCTCGCGCCGATCATCGCCGTCGCGTTGGTGGTCGCCTCCATCAGCGGTCTGCTTGACTGGCTGACCGGTCCCTCGACCGGCTTGTTGGAGATCGCTCGCGAGCGTGGCTACCTGCCGCGGTACTTCCAGCAGCTCAACTCAACGGGCGTCCAAGTCCGCATACTCGTCGCCCAGGGACTCGTCATCACGCTGATCGGACTGCTCTACGCCGTGGTGCCGGCAGTCTCACGCGCCTACTGGGTGTTCGCCGCCCTGGCGACAGAGGTCTACCTGATCATGTACGTCCTGATGTTCGTCGCAGCGATCAACCTACGACGGCGACAGCCCGAGCACGAGCGTGGCTACCGGGCACCCGCACTCCTAACGATCTGCGTCGTGGGGACGCTCGCCTCCGCGGCCGCCTGCGTGATCGGTCTGCTCCCGCCGAGCCAGCTTGGACACATAAGCCCACTGCCGTACCTCCTGGCGCTGCTCGCCGCGACCCTCCTCGTCGGCGTCCTCCCGCCGCTTCTGCTCCACAAACTGCGCCGGTCCGACTGGAAGGCCGCTCCCTGAGACGCGGAGGAGGGCAGCAGCGGTCAGACGAATGAGCTCTCGATTGGACGCGGCCTGCTTCACACCACGACGGCCACCCACGTCAGCGTCCGCGTCAGTCCTGGAAAGCGCGGAAAGCAGGCGCCCCCGCCCCAGCTCATCGACTGGCATCGCGAGCGCTACCGCCTCCGTCGGCCGCGGTAGCGGCATCGAGCCCACGAACGCTCCTCATTAGGCCCCGGGGTCTGCGGCGCTGCGGCTGCGCCGGCGCTGGGTAGCGCGAGCGAGCAGCTCGTCCTCCTGCTGGTGGGCGACCTCCCGGCAGAGAGCGCACCAACCCTGCGCTGTGTCTGCTGGATCGGTCGGATTGACGTAGACGGCTGGGTGTCTACACCCCGCCGTCTCGCACTGCTCGATGTGCTCGGCGTCGCTCGGAGTAAACGGCGTCCCGCTCGCGAAGAACCGCTGGAGCAGCTCGCCGTTCTCCCGGGCGAGAGTCTCGATATTTGGTTGCTCCCAGTACTTGATGCGGAACGGGGGACGGTTGTTGCGCTCGAAGTCGGTGAGGAAGTCCTTGGCGGCGTTGGATAGAAAGCCCGAGACGATAACCAGTGCGACGTGTGGTCGCTCCGCTTGAGCCCACGCCAACAAACTCTGCAAGGCCTCCGCTGGGACCGCGCTGGTGTAGTGCTTGCAATCGGCAAACCACGTCTCCACATTGCGGGCGCCGTCGATCTCGATGTGATCGACCTCCGCCGTGATATCGCGTCCTCGGTCGGCCGGACTCGCCGGCTTCGGAGTGCCCTTGCGCCAATCGACGTTGTGCACGCCGGGCAGACCCCGCAGCAGCTCGAAGCAGAATTCCTCGAACTCAGTCGGGGTGAAATCACTGAAGTCCAGGGCGTCCATCGGCGCCCGAGTCTACGGCCGCCGCGGGGGCGGGCACGGGGTGGTGCTCGCGCTCCCTGAATCCTTGCCCGAGATCGGTCTGTTGGACAGCGTCTCCGGCCCATTTTCAAGGCAGGTCGCTGTCGAACGCTCACCGCAGATCGGGTGTAGGCTCGCCTGGGAGCTAGCAGCCCGCGAGCCGTCTGCTGTTGATGGGAACATATGTTCGACTGCAGGGGCAGGATGCAACGTGTGGGCGGCGAACGAGCACCGTGATGGCTGACAAGAGCGCGATCGAGTGGACTGAGGCAACCTGGAACCCGGTGACGGGCTGTGACAAGGTCTCGCCCGGGTGCGCGCACTGCTACGCGGAGACGTTCGCCGAGCGCTGGCGCGGCATCCCAGGGCACGCCTACGAGCAGGGCTTTCAACTCAAGCTCTGGCCACAGCGGTTGGAGCAGCCATTGAAGTGGTCGCGGCCGCGGATGATCTTCGTCAACTCGATGAGCGACCTCTTCCACGAGAGCATCCCCGACGCTTACATCGAGCAGGTCTTCGAGGTCATGCGACAGGCCCACTTGCACACGTTTCAGATCCTGACGAAGCGCCACGAGCGTCTGGCTGAGCTCGCGCCCTCTCTGCCATGGCATCCGAACGTCTGGATGGGAGTCTCGATCGAGAACCGCCGCTTCGTTCACCGCGCCGACTGTCTGCGCGACGTCGACGCGGCCGTGCGGTTCATCTCCGCGGAGCCGTTGCTCGGGCCGCTCGAAGGACTCGACTTGACGGACATCGACTGGCTCATCTCCGGCGGCGAGTCCGGCCCCAAGCACCGACCCGTGAGGATCGAGTGGCTGCGCGAACTGCGCGACCGCTGCGTAGACGAGGGTGTTGCGTACTTCTTCAAGCAGTGGGGCGGCCACCGACCGAAGTCCGGTGGCCGTCTGCTAGACGGACGCACCTGGGATGAGATGCCGAGGTCGCCGACGCTGCAACCGGCATGAGCGAGCACCAAGGTCGGCCGTGGGGCTACTGGACCCGGCTGAAGCTCGCGATCCTCGCCGAATATCTACCCGCGTTCCTGCGCGCATCTGCCGGCAAGACAGCCGAGTTCGTATACCTCGATGCGTTCGCTGGCGAGGGACTTGGGATCGATCGGCTGACCGGCGAGGAGTTCAACGGCTCGGCCCGCATCGCGCTCGAGACGAACGAGGGCGGTGGCTTTACGCGGTTGCGGTACTTCGAGCGGGCGACCAAGGCTAAGGAGTTGCAGGAAAGGCTCGTCGCGGAATACCCAGACCGCGACATCAAGGTCTACGGCGGCGACTGCAACGTCGAGATCCCCAAGGCGCTCGTCGAGCTTCGCCATCTCAACTGGGCGCCAACTTTCGCGTTCATCGACCCGGACGGCATGGAGCTCGCGTGGGGAACACTCGAATGCCTCGCCGACCATAAGCGCGGCTACAGGCCGAGCGGGAGCCCGAAGCCGGAGTACAAGGTCGAGCTCTGGCTCCTGTTCCCAACCCAGGGTCTCATCCGCACCCTCGCGCTCGACGAGGACAAGCTGCGACCCGCCGACGAGGATCGCGCGACCAAGCTCTACGGCACCGATGCCTGGCGGGCGATCTACGACCGCCGTGTCGCGGGCACGCTGAGTGCGTCTGAGGCACGAGAGGAGTACGTCAATCTCATGCGGTGGCGCCTCACCAACAACCTCGGATACGCCAAGACCCATCCATTCGAGCTGAAGAACACGCGCGGCGGAACCGTCTACCACATGATCTTCGCCACCGACAACGAGGCGGGCGAGCGCATCATGATCGACCTGTACGCAAAAACCGCCAAGCTCGTCCCAGCCATGCGACAGGAGGCGAGGGACCGCGCGAAGGGCCAGGGCACGCTCGATCTTGGCGACGTCGCGTTCAACGCGCCCGGCTACGAATACGAACCACCATGGGAGCCCGGGGTCTAATTGGCGTAGAGACGAAGGGCGACAGTGGGCCCTCCAACCGGATGCTTAGCGCTCCTAGGTAAACACAACACCGCTCGCCGCACCGCCGACATGCCGGCGGTGCCCGGACGGAACACGTGACCCGACACTCGGGCGAGTGGGATCAGCAGTCCGCTGAAAGGTGATCGCAACGCACAACTCCGCATATGCTCGGCCGGACGTGGCCAGTTGGCTGCAGCCACTAGCGTGTCTGCGATGAGCGAGCTGGTCGACCTCTTTGGCGCGTACAAGCTCCGGGCGCCCCTTGCGGTGTCCGAAGAGTGCCTCGGAAACGACTTTCCCGTGCGGCTCGGGAACCACGACGGGCGCCTTTCGCTCCCCCAGCTGGACTGGCGCGACGAGCGGCCGATCCTGGTGGCGCCTCCGGCCGACCGGGCGCTCCGTGAGCGCGTGGAGCACAGCATCGAGAACGAAGCTTGGGATTACTGGGGCCTGAGCAGCAAGTGGAACCCGCACGACCGCACGATCGATGGAGCCTTCGTGGCAGCACTGTGGTTAACGTTCTCGGTCCCAGCGGAAGAGATCGAGTACAGCGAGTACCCCGGTGGTCCACGAGGGCAGCCGAGGGGAGACCCGGTAAAGGAGCTGTTTCATGCGATCGACGGCTGGTTCGAGATCCTGCGTACATGGACCGAAGTCCTCGCGGACCAGGACCTTCTGGCTGACGGCCAAGTGCGGGTGGGCGAGACGCCAGGAGAGGGGCTAACGCTCCTCACGCATGACGCTTTAGGCGTCTCCCTGCCCTCCCATCCGAACGAAATGTCCATCATCCTTCGCGAAGTCGAAGAGCTCTCGCTGAACCAGCTTCAGCGCGTCCTTCATGGCGCCAGCAAGGGGCTGCGGCCGAGCGATGCGCAACTGCTGATTCGGGACGCGCGGTCCGAGCTTCGACGGGGACGGTATCGGCGCGCGGTCATTGATGCTGGCACCGCCGTAGAGCTGACGCTGGCGGCTTTCAATGCACGTGTTACGAAAGCGAAACCGAGCCGTGGACGGTTTCCGACGCTTGGCTGGTACGTGAAATGCAAGGCAATAGTCAAAGCGGCTGCGATTCCCAAGGCGACGGACCACGATCTTGTGAAACCGCGGAACAATGCTGTCCACAAAAACCAGGTTCCCACCCCGACGCAAACCCTCGCCGCGATCAAGGTCGCAAGCGAAATTGTGGGTCGCCTCGACCCGCCGGCGATTTAGCAGCCGCGGATCAAGCGCCGCCCGGCGGCCGACATGCAGACGAGTGGCAATCAGGCGGGCGCCACGACCTGTCCGAGGGGTCCATCCTCGAGCGGGACACCGTCCCTTGTTCGGAGACCTGCTTCGGTCGTGGCACACGCATCCGGCCGGACTGGTCGCCGCCCTGCTCTGCGCGGATAGCAGGACTGATTTCAGCGTCCGCCATAGGCTGCCGCCGCATGCACGCGAATGCCCGTACGCGCAGCGAGTGAGCAAAGCCGCTGCTAATGCGCGGCATTTGGGTGCAAATGGCTGCAGGCCCGCGAGCGTCCCTGCAATAGGCTCAGCAGCGACTCGGGAGCACAACGGGAGCATCGTGCTCCCGAACCGAGCGATTCGAGGTTGGGTGGACTTGCGGGACTCGCGGTGCCGGCGTGTGGACCTGCTTTCACCTGCCCGCCGTGCTCACGACGCTGGCGAATCGCGCGCCGCCGTCCGAGGTGCCGGCAGCGCCGCCCGCCGTGCTCGAGGGCTCGGCGTCGTAAGCACCAGGCGAGGATCAGGGAGGCTTCATGGCACACAGTCAGCTCGGCCGGCGGGTTCCACTCGGCTTGCGCGCTCCGCTTCCCCCGCCCGCGGCACGCCGGCGATCACGTTGAACGATCCGCGGGTCGCCGAGCTCGTCGCCGCTCACCGCTTTGGATGAGAAGGCGAGCGTCTCAGGGGCTCTTTAAGCGCCTGGCAGGGGCAATCACTCAGGCAGGTCGGCCGCGATCTCCTCACCCTACTGCTCGACCGCCCGGTCAAACGCACACCGCGTCGTCGTCACGGTCCAGATCGATCAGGGCGCTGCCCTCCTCGACCGTCAGCGGCGGGCAAGCCGGCGTCCACTCTCCGTCTCGGGCGGCGTGTAGTTGAGCTCGAAGTGGTGGTACAGGCTTGACTCGTCTGCCTGGGAAAGCTCCTCGCCGTGCTGCTCAATGTTGGGGGCGTCCTCGACCTGCGCCTTGGAAACAGCCGCCCTGAGGCTATCGGGGCCCACCTCAATCCCAGCGAGCGGCACAAACGTCAGGTGGCGAGAGATGAAGCCCTCCTTGACGGTCGCGAACTGCGGCTCGTCGGTCTCGACGTCGACGTAGACATCTTGGAGCTTGCCGATCTTCTCGCCGTCGCGGTCTATGAGCATCCTGCCGTGCCACTCGGCGACATTCCATTTCGCCTCCAGCTGGTGCTCTGAGTCATCGAGCTCATCGTCTTGCTCACGCTCGGCTGCATCGAGCTCGGGGTCTTGCGGGTTCTCGGCCATCGTCTCACGCCTCCTGATTCCTATCGCCTGTCGGGTTTCCCACCACAAAAGCAGAAGCGTGGCTCTTGGTCGTCGCGCTGCTGTTGTTGGTCCAAATCAGCAGTCTGCCCGGGCTCATCGGCGCGCTCGCATTCGCAGGACAAGCGGGAGTCTCGCGATCTCGAGACGGCGGCTCGAGCGCAACTGTCGGGCCGCCCCGTGACGGAACGCGTCTTGGCGGCCTTCACCGTGCCAACCAACTAAGACGCCAGCGCCAGCGGCGCCTCACCCGCCTTCGCGAGGCCAGCGTATTCGCGCCACTGTGGCTTGGCCAGATGCATCTGCACGACACCGATACGGCGCTCGTCAAATCCGGCCTCGCAGTAGGCGAGATACATACGCCACAGCCGCCGGAAGCGCTGGTCGTAACCGAGGTCGGCCAGGCGAGTACTTGCACGCTCAAAGTTGCTACGCCAGCGCCGCAGTGTCTCGGCGTAGTGTGGCGTGAGGTCCTTGAGCCCGACGGTTCGCAGGTCGGTGTGCCGGGCGACGGAGCGCGCTATCACCTCGAGCGAGGGCAGGCAGCCGTTGGGGAAGATGTGTGTGCGGATGAAGCTCCGTGAGGCCTTCTCGACCGCATAGGCGCGGTCGTCGATGACGATCGCCTGAAGCAGCATGCTGCCGTCGTTTGAGAGAAGGTCCGAGCAGCGCGCGAAGAACGTGTCGAAATCGCGCCAGCCGACCGCCTCGATCATCTCTATCGACACGAGCTTCTCGTAGCTTCCGCGCAGATCGCGATAGTCCTCGGAGAGAACCGTCACCCGCTCCTCGACCTCGGCCGCACGCACGCGTGCGCGGGCATATTCGTACTGCTCGCGCGAGATCGTGGTTGTCGTGACCTCACAGCCCCGCGTGCTCGCGGCATGCACGGCGAAGCCGCCCCAGCCCGTGCCGATCTCGAGCACATGGTCTCCGGGTCCTATGTCGAGCCTGTCGCACACCAGCTCGAGCTTGGCGGTCGAGGCCTCCGCGAGCGTCATCCCGCGGCGCGGGAAGTACCCGGAGGAGTACATCATGGTCTGATCGAGCATCAACTCGAAGAACTCGTTGCCGAGGTCGTAGTGCGCTGCGATGCTGCGGCGGCTGCGTGCGTGCGTGTTGCGTGCGCGAATGCCGCGCACCGTCTGCAGCGGGACCCGCGCGGGCGCCAGGCGCCGGCGCCACTGATCGAGGCCGCTGGCGTTGCGTGCGCCCACGCGTACAACGGCGGTGAGATCGGGGGATGCCCACAGTCCCTCCATGTAGGCCTCGGCCATACCGCGACTGCCGTGCAGCAGCATCGGCCAGAGCCGCGGCGAGCGAACCTCCACCGTCGCCTGCGGGCTGCCGTGTCCGAACAGGAGCCGCTCCGCGCCCTCGACGATTGTCAGCTGGCCAGAGTGCAGGTGGGCCAGCAGGCCGAGCACGACCCGCCGCGCGAGGCGCTGCCCGGGCGTCATGCCGGCACCTGCGGGCGTTATGCCGGCGCCTGCGGGCGTCATGCCGGCACCTGCGGACGGTGATGGACGGGCACGCCCTTCAGCTTGAGCGCAAGCGCATGGCCATAGATCAGCGCCAGCACGCGAAGCGTTGCCGCCGGGTAGCGCGCGGTGACGCCCGCCAGGCTGCCGCGCGTGAGCGCTGAGCGACGCAGTGCGAGCGTTGCGTCGAAGGCACGCCGCTCGCGTTCTCGGCTCTCGATGTGAACCGACAGGCTGCTGCCGGGCGGGGCGACGCGCCAGAGGTAGCGCTGCTGCATGCCCATGAACGGGGACACGTGCAGCTTCTTCTCAAAGTCGCCCGCGAGCACGCCTGCCTCGGCCGTTCGCGCCAGCACGTAGGCGTGGCGCTCGCCCCAAGGCGTGCTCGTCACCTCCGCCACGACCGCCTCGAGCTGCTCCTGTGGCGTGAAGCAGTAGTAGAAGCTGACGGGGTTGAAGCAGTGTCCAAACGTGCGCAGCTGCGTGAGCAGGCGGATAGGGCCCGTCGGCAGCGTGCCCGTCTCGCGCTCAACCTTCATGCGCACCGCATCTGAGAGCTCCACGGAGGCATCGCCGAGGTAGTCGGCGCGGCGGAAGCGCACCGCGCCGGGACGGGTGGCGACGAGACGGCCGTCGAGCAGGCCGTCGAGCTCCTCGAGGTCGAGATAGAAGAGCGCGACGCGGTGGCTGAACTCATGTGGCCGCGCTGCAAACCGCCGGTGGCGGATCGTGCCCTCGTAGATCGCGCTCGTGCTCATACGCTCACGGGTTCCGCGCGCCTGGCGCCGATCTCGCGCGCCACCCGCAGCGCGCTGTTGACGCCGTCCTCGTGGAAACCCCATCCCCAGTAGGCGCCGCAGTAGTGCGTGCGATTACGCCCGCTGATCTCCGCGTGGCGCGATTGCGCCGCGACGCCCGCGGGGGTGTAGACGGGATGCGAATAGCCGATCTTGCGGATGATCCGCTCGGGGTCGATCGCGGCGGTGCGATTGAGCGTCACGCAGAACTCCTCCTCAGCGCGCAGCGACTGTAGGCGGTTCATGTGGTAGGTCACAGTGCAGCCCCCAGTCGCACCGGCACCGAGATGGTAGTTCCAGCTTGCCCACGCGCGGCGGCGCCGCGGGAGAAGCGAGCGATCGGTGTGCAGCACGGCCTCGTTGCACTGATAGGGGACCGCCTCGAGCAGCTCGCGCTCGCGCTCACTGGGGTCGGCCAGCAGGGCGAGAGCCTGATCGGAGTGAGTGGCGATCACCACCGCGTCAAAGTGTTCCGGCTCACATCCCCGCGTCGAGACGACCACGTGGTCGGAATGACGAGAGACGCTCGTCACCGGTGTCGAGAGCCTGAGACTCTCCTGCCAGGGACGCGTGAGCGCCTCGACATACCTGCGCGACCCCCCGGTGATGGTGCGCCAGCCTGGCCGGCCACGGAATCCGAGCATGCCGTGGTTGTCGAAGAACTCGACGAGGAAGCGCGCCGGGAAGGACCACATCTGCGCCGGGTCCGCCGACCACACCGCGGAGGCCTGGGGGACGATCAGACGCTCCACGAAGTCGTGCGAATAACGCCGCTCGGCCAGCCACTCGCGCAGCGACGGATCCTCCTCGCTTCCGAGCAGTTCGCGGGCCTCCCGGTTGAAGCGCACGAGATCGGCGACCATCCGGTGAAACCACGGCTTGATCAGGTTGCCGCGGCTCGCAAACAGGCCGTTCGGCGAGGTCGCGCTGTACTCGAAGTCGAGCCCGTCGCTCACCCCGAAGCTCATCGGGGACGCCTGCGTCGGGACCCTCAGCTCGTCGAGCAGGCGTTCGAAGTTCGGGTAGTTGCGGTCGTTGAAGACGATGAACCCCGTGTCCACGTCATGGACGCCGGTTTCGGTCTCGACGCGCACGGTGTTCGCGTGCCCGCCGGGCTCCTCGCCCGCCTCGTACAGCACCACCTCGTGCTCGGCGTGCAGTATGTGCGCGCACACGAGGCCCGAGATTCCGCCACCGATGATTGCAAGCCTCATGCCCGACCTATACGGGCCGTAGCGCACCGAGGATCACCGGCGATGAACAGAGCCCAGCGCTGGGCGTGCGCGACATGCCGTCGCCCTGCGCCCTTGATGGCTTTCAGCGTCATTGGGGTTCAGTGTACAGCTTTTGTAGAGATTCGGTGTAAGTTCGGTAGACTCCGGCTGTGACCGACGGTCCACGACTGCGCATCGGCGAGCTCTCAAGACGCGTTGGTGTGAGCCCCGAACTGCTGCGCGCCTGGGAAACGCGTTACGGGCTCCTGCGCCCTGACCGCACCGAAGGCGGGCTTCGTCTGTTCTCCGAGGAGGACGAGCGGCGCGTGCGTCTGATGCGCAAGCACATCGCCGCTGGGCTGTCCGCCTCGGAGGCCGCCCGACTCGCCTCCTCGGGCGAGGACTCGGACGCGCGCTCGGGTTCGGCGGGCTTCGCCGAGATCCAGACGGCGCTCGCGCACGGCATCGAGACGCTCGATGAGCCGATGGCCCAGTCGGCGCTCGACCGGCTGTTCAGAGCTTTCGCGCTGCCATACGCGCTGTCGGAGGTGATCCTCCCGTTTCTGCACCAGCTCGGTGAGCGTTGGGCGGCAGGGGAAACGAGCATCGCCCACGAGCACTTCGCGAGCAACGTGCTCGGCGGGCGGCTGCGCGCGCTGACCCAGGGCTGGGGGAACGGCGTGGGCCCGCGCGCCGTGCTCGCGTGTCCGCCCGGCGAGCGACACGAGTTTGGCCTGCTCTGTTTCGGGCTCGCCCTGAGGGAGCACGGCTGGCGGATCGCCTACCTCGGCGCAGACACGCCTCTGTGCGAGATCACTGACGCCCTTGGGGAGCTCTTGCCGACCATGGTGGTGCTCTCCGCGATCAGCCAGCAGCGCTTCCTCGACGCCAGTGAGGAGATCGGCGTTCTCGGGAGTCGTGTGCGCGTGTGCATAGGCGGCGCAGGCGCCACCTCGGCGCTCGCCCAAGCGCTGGGCGTTGAGTTGCTTGCAGGAGATGCGATTGGCGAGGCGGCCCGCATTGCAGCGTGAGCGGCCCGCGTGCGTTCGGGAGCCCCTAGTTCAGCGATGGGACACGCGTGTCCTCGGCGAGCGCCCGGCGCAGCGTTGTCTCGAACCCGGTGGGTTCTATGTCAAAGAGCCGGCGGGCGGAGTCGTCGGTCACGACCGTCTCGGTGCTGAGTCCCTCGATCAGCGGTCGCGCGACGCCAGCGTCGACCGGCGTGACGAGACCGATCCACAGCGAGGACAGCCACGGCGTTATGAACGGTACCGGGATCTTCGGGCGCGGGCGCTTGCCGAGGGCGCGTGCCATCACGTCGAGCATCTCACCGTAGGTGAGCACGTCCGGGCCTCCGATCTGAAGCTCACGGCCGGTCGAGGCCTCGAGGTGAGGCGCCTGCGAGAGGTAGGACAGCACGTCGTCGATCCCGATCGGTTGGGTTCTGGTGGCGAGCCAGGCGGGAGCGATCATCGCGGGCAGACGCTCGACCAGGTAGCGCAGGGTGCGATAGGACTCGCTTTCGCTGCCGACGACCATTCCCGCGCGGAAGTAGGTCAGCGGCGGCCCTTGCCCCGCGAGCTGTGTGGCGGTCTCGTGGCGGCTTCGCAGGTGCTCGGAGCGGGGATTGTCACCGAGGCCACCGAGGTATATGACGCGGCCAATGCCCTCCTGCGTGGCCATGCGCCCGAATCCCTCGGCCGCTCGTCGCTCGCGCTCTGCGAAGTCCGAGCCGCTGCCGCCCCGGCCCATCGAGTGCACCAGGTAGTAGGCGACATCGACGCCACGGCCGGCGCCCGAGAGCGAGTCGGGACGGATAACGTCCCCCACGTGGACCTCGAAGCCCTCGTCGAGGAGCGCTCGGGTACGAGCGGCGTCGCGGTTGCGGACCAGACAGCGCACCTCATCGCCGCTGTCGCGAAGGCGGCGGGCGAGTCGCCCGCCGATGAAGCCGCTGGCGCCTGTGACGAGGACTTGCACGGGAACACAAACCTAGCCGAGGCGAGCAAGCCGGCACGGCGAGCCGATGCGTCAAGCTCACCGTGCGAGCGGCTCGATCGCCCGGGACGAACCGCATGACCAACTCGCTGCTCGACACGATCCTCGACCGCACCGTCGTTGCGGGCTACACGAGCGTCGGCTATCGCATCCGCAGCGGGATGTGGAGCCCCGCCGACCTGCCGTCGCTGGACGGGAAGGCAGTGCTCGTCACCGGCGCGACCTCCGGGCTCGGGCTCGCCGCCGCCGAGGGCTTCGCGCGCCTCGGTGCCGCCGTCTGGCTGCTCGCCCGCAGCGAGGAGCGCGGTGAGCGGGCTCGCCAGGAGATCGTGGCGCAGTCGGGCAACCGCGATATTCACGTCGGCCTCTGCGACCTCGGTGACCTCAAAGCCGTGCGGGAGTTCGCCGAGCGTTTCAGCGGTGAAGCGTCACGCCTGGACGTGCTGGTCAACAACGCAGGCGCGCTGCTCGACGAGCGGACGCTCTCGGTCGACGGCATCGAGCTGACATTCGCCACCAACGTCCTCGGACCGTTCCTCTTGACGAACCTGCTTACCCCGCTGCTCGAGAAGAGCGCGCCCGCTCGCATCGTCAACGTGTCCTCAGGCGGCATGTACACGCAGCGGATCCACGTCGAGGACCTGCAGAGCGCCCACGGTGAGTTCGACGGCGCCACCGCCTACGCTCGCACCAAGCGCGCCCAGGTGATCCTGACCGAGCAGTGGGCGCAGCGGCTCGAGGGTAGCGGCGTCGTCGTCCACGCGATGCATCCCGGTTGGGTGGACACCCCGGGCCTGCAGTCCTCGCTACCGCGTTTCTACAGCGCGACGAGGAGGCTGCTGCGCACACCGCAGCAGGGCGCCGACACGATCGTCTGGCTGGGTGCCGCTCCCGAGCCAGCACGCTGCTCCGGCGGCTTCTGGCATGACCGCCGAGAACGCCCGACCCACCGCGTGCCGTGGACCAAGGAGACCTCAGCGGACCGTGAGCGGCTCTG
Organism: uncultured Solirubrobacterales bacterium; assembly: GCA_963706765.1. Lineage (GTDB taxonomy): Bacteria > Actinomycetota > Thermoleophilia > Solirubrobacterales > Solirubrobacteraceae > Palsa-744. The sequence continues at coordinate 3,220,931 of OY970168.1, forward strand.
GGCCGAGTGCGAACGACTCAGCGGCTCACAGGACACTCCGGCCCGAAACCCCTCAAACAGATAAGGAGAACCCGATGGCCCACTACATGGCATCAGTCGACACGCCCCGTCCCCCCGATGAGGTGTTCGCCTACCTCAGCGACTTCTCGACGACCGCGGAGTGGGACCCGGGGGTCCTCGAAGCCGAACGCCTCGGCGAGGAGCCGGTCGCAGAGGGGAGCGAGTTTCGGCTCGTGGCCGAGTTCCTTCACCGTAAGACACCACTCACCTACCGCATCGTCGAGTACGACCCGCCGAACGCGGTCACCTTTCGCGGCGAGAATTCGAGCGTCGTCTCGCTGGACCGGATCACCTTCGAGCCGTCGGACGGCGGCACGCGAATCACCTACGACGCCGACCTCGCGCTGAGGGGCCCCGTTCAAGCTCGCCGACCCGCTGCTCGCGCTCGCTTTCAAGCGGGTCGGCGATCGCGCCCTCGCGGGTATGCGCAAGACGCTCGGAGCCAAGCAGCCCGTCTCGTGAGCCGCAGGCGTGTTTACGTACTCGAGCGCAGACAGCGGCTCGAGCTGCCGGTCCAGCGGGCATTCGAGTTCTACGCCCAAGCACGCAACCTCGCGGCGATCACGCCGCCCTGGATGGGTTTCGAGGTGATCACGCCGGGGACGATCGAGATGCGCCCTGGCGCACTGATCGACTACCGCATCAAGCTGCATGGCATCCCTCTCCGCTGGCGCACGCGGATCGCGGTCTGGGAGCCACCGGTGCGCTTCATCGACGTCCAGGTGCGCGGCCCGTACGCGCTCTGGGAGCACACGCACACCTTTGAGCCCGACGGCGAGCAGGCGGTCCTGATCAGCGACCGCGTCCGCTACGCGATGCCGCTAGGCCTGCTCGGGCAGAGCGCTCATGCGGCGTTCGTCGAGCGCGATCTCAATCGGATTTTCGACTACCGCGAGCGGGCGGTGGCAGAACGACTTCAGCCAGTGCCGGCCGGTACGTGAGTGCGATCGTCTGGTTCCGGCGCGACCTGCGCCTGCATGAGCACCCTGCGCTGCGCGCGGCGCTGGAGGCCCACAGCCACGTCGTGCCCGTCTTCTGCTTCGATGACCGTCTGCTCCATGGCCGTCACGCGTCCGGCCCACGCACGCAGTTCCTGCTCGAATGCCTCTCAGATCTCGATAGGTCGCTGCGCAGGCGCGGCAGCGGCCTCGTCGTCCGCCACGGCCCCCCTGAGCGCGAGCTCGCAGCGCTCGCGGAGGAGACCGGCGCCGAGGAGCTCCACTTCACCGCGGACATAACCCCCTTCGCACGACAACGCGGGGAGCGTGTGCGGCAGGTGCTCGATGCCGCCGGGCCCACGCTTCATGGCCACCCCGGCCTCGGAGCGATCGACAACGTCGGTGCACCGCGAACACAGGCGGGCAAGCCCTGCTCAGTCTTCTCCGCGTTCCACCGTTCGTGGGAGAGAGAGGGCAGGCGCGAAGCACTGGGCGCGCCGCGTCGACTGCCCGCGCTTCCATCGGGCCTCGCCAGAGGCGAGATTCCATCGCTTGCCTCGCTCGGCCTCGTGCAGGAGGTGGACGAACCCCCCAAGGGCGGTGAGCATGAGGGGCGCAAGCGGCTCGAGCGGTTCCTCGCGCGCGACGTTTCGGGGTACGGCGAGAGCCGTGATGCGCTCTGCAGCAGCTCCACGTCGCGGCTGTCGCCCTACCTGCATTTCGGCTGCGTCTCTGCACGCGAGGTCGAGCACCGGCTGGGGTCCGACGGCCGGTCCGCTGCCTTCCGCCGCCAGCTCTGCTGGCGCGACTTCCACCATCACGTGCTGCTCCATTTCCCCCGCAACGCCACGTCAGAGTTCCAGCCGCGCTACCGCGGAAAGATCAAATGGAGCCACGCCGAGCGGCGGTTTGCGGCGTGGTGTGAGGGGTGCACCGGCTACCCGCTCATCGACGCGGGCATGCGACAACTGCGGCACGAAGGCTGGATGCACAACCGCGCGCGACTGGTCGTCGGGTCATTCCTGACAAAGGACCTCGGCATCGACTGGCGCTGGGGGGAGCGCCACTTCATGCGCCTGCTGGTTGACGGGGACGAGGCCAACAACAACGGGAATTGGCAGTGGATCGCCTCGGTCGGGACCGACCCCCAACCGGCCTATCGCCGGATCTACAACCCGACGCGCCAGATGCAGGCGCACGATCCTGACGGAAGCTACGTCCGCCGCTACGTTCCGGAGCTGAAAGACGTCCCCGACGACTACATCCGCGAGCCGTGGACCATGCCGGCACGTGTGCAGCGCGAGGCGGGCTGCGTGATCGGGATCGACTATCCGATGCCGATCGTGGACCATGCCGACGCTCGGCGGCGGGCGCTCGAGCGCTACCGGATCAGCTAGGTCTCCTGGGCCTGGACCCCGCTGGACTGGGCCGAACCACATCGGTTGACCGTCGACGTACTCGCTCTTGTGCGCGAGCGAGCCCGTTGGTCGCTCCGTTGGCTACTGCTTCGTCCCCGATTGCGAGCGCGTCCGCGTCAGCGGCGACGCCGCTCCCAGGGTTCTGCAAGGCCGCCATGTGGGGCCGAGGCGAACCCCCTGCTTTCGCCCCCGCGGGGGCATTCGTGCCGAACCCGCCCGGAGACCCGGAAGGCGCGGAAAGCGAGTCTCTGCCCGCACGCGATCGCGACCGCCCCGCCGAGCAGCGAGTGCCCGGCTCGCGATGCCCATATGTCTGCCTGTACCGACATCCCGGCAGCATCGCGAGCCTGTAACAGCAAGCCCCTTCGGGAACACTGCACTAGGAAGCTCCGACGTCACGCCTCGCATCTGAAGTCTCGGTTTGGGTCTGGCGGGGCGCCTCGATCGCCGTCACATGGCGCCCGGACTCTGCGCCTCTGTCGAGAGGGCCTGGCTCGTCGCCGGCCGGGAGCGGCATGTGGCCTTCGGCGAAGATGCGTTCGACCTCGCGCAGCCACTTGGCGGGTATCTCCTCCTCAAGGCGCTCAAGGAACGAGCCGGTCGACGCGGCGCGGATCGGGGTGACGTTCTCGGGCAGGCTCTCGGGGTCTAGTGCTCGCGTGATCTGGTTAGCAAGCTCGGGTCGCGGCGCGTATGCCATGTACTGTTCGGTCGTGTTCAGGCGTGCGTGGCGCATGAGCCCTTGGATTGTTCGCACGTCAACGCCCTTCGCGGCGAGGCTTGTGCCGAAGGAGTGGCGCAGGTTGTACATCTTGATCGGCTTCAGGCCAGCCTCCTGGCACGCGAGCTTGAACACGGCGCGGAGGGGCTTGTCCCGAACCGGCCGATCGGGCTCCAGCTCGCTGACGAACACGAAGTCGTCATCGCCTGTGGCGTAGCCCCGCTGCTTGAGCTTCAGGAGCGCGCGGGCGAGGCGCGGGGTCATGGGAATCGCCTCGCAGTCGGAGGTCTTTGGAGTGTCAAGCTGGTCGCGTACCCAGTTGTCGTAGGGACGTAGGACAAGGGCGTTGAAGTCGACGGCGCCCCAGCGCAGGCCGAGGGCCTCGCCGGGGAGGCGAAGACCGGCGTGGGCGCCGCACAGCCAGAACGCTTCCTCGAAGACACGCGGAGCGTGTGTGAGCAGGCTGTCGATCTCGCTGGGGTCGTAGAAGTCGTCGCGGCGGAGCACGCGCTCGCGCTGCTCGCGCTTGCTTCGCCGCTTGACCTCGACGAGCGGGTTCGCGGGTATCCAGCGCTGCCGCACGGCGAAGTTGAGGCACGCTGAGAAGATGTCCCGGTACTCGTTGCGGGTTTGGGCTGCCGCTGGCGCAACGAGCATCCACAGGCGTCTCTTGCGGCGAACCACGATCCAGCCGTCCGCTTCGAGTTCCTTCGCTTTCGCGTACGTGACCGACCTAGCGCGCTGTGCGTTGAGCGGAACGACGCGGTAGGCGCCGCGGCGTAGATGGTGCCAGGTTCCCGGCAGCTCGTCGGCGACACGAACGGCCTCGTCCTTGGTGGCGACTTCGACGGGCATACTCTCGCGCGGCTGGACGGTCCAGCGTTCGACCTCGATCTGCTCAACGTCCTTGCCATCGGTGCGCGCCCTCGTGGCCGTGTTTTCGCTGATGACCTTGTAGGACGGGAAGTCGTCGAAGTAGCCTCGCAGGCGTCCGTCCATGAAGTCTTGGAGGGGGGTCTCGGCGCCGAGGTCTCGATACAGACGCTCGAACATGACCTCGTAGCCGGCGAGTGTGGTGCGCTTCAAGTCTTTGTCTCGGTGGCGCTCGGCGACCCAGCCCTGGGTCGCATCGAAAAGCGTGCGGAGCTGGATGGCCTCGTCGTGGTCCTCGATGTCGCCGGCCAGCTCGCTTAGGATCGCCTCGAGCTGCTCCTCGGCGTCCTTCGGCGTCAGGTGCTCGGGAGTGGGGCGGGGGCCGTCACCGGCCCGCCAGATGATCGCGCCGCGGGCGGTGCGGCGACCGGAGTCGCGCACGTGCGCGGGGCCAAGGCACTTGGCGCCTCGGGCGCCATGTTCGTCGCGCCAGAAGGCGTAGTAGGCACGCTCGCCGCCCCTGCCTTCGGCTCTGACCTGGAGATGCCCTGTCGGGCGAGTTGTTCTGCTCACGGTGTCTATGACCTCCTCGGACTCAAACCGGCCAACGAATTCCGTAGGAGGCGCCGGGGCATCTTTCCCCAGCCTTTCCCTAGAGGGCGCAGCGAGGGCGCCGAAAGGGGCTGAAACTAGGGCTAATACCGCCGAAACTGGGCCAAACAGAGCCTAAACCGCTGACTCATAATCGGTAGGTCGCTGGTTCGAGTCCAGCCGGGCCCACTCCTAAGGCACCGAAGTGGTCCGACTCCAACCCGACGGTCCGGGCTGTGGACGTTACCGGTGGCGACCCCGCCGAGTCGGTGAGACCTAGAACGCCTGGGCCTGAGGTGATGTCTGGGGCTCTCTCGGCAGCAGGCGGTGTCCGTCGACGACTGCGGTGGCGAGGTCGATGAGCTTGCGGTTGTCGATCCTCGAGCGCTCTCTCAGCATCTCGAAGGCGCTTGTCTCGTCGATGCCGTGGCGCTCCATGAGGATGCCCTTGGCGCGCTCGATCAGTGCGCGGCGGCCGAACGCGCCCTGTAGGTCTTGGTACTCGGCGAATCGCCGGAGGACGATTTCGATGGCGCTCTGCCAGTCCTCGACGTCGGTGTCGCTGATATGGGCGAACACCCCTCGCTTGGAGGCCTCGCTGATGAACTCGGGGTCGCGGGCGTGGAGCAGGACGATCACAGGGCAGGCGGCTTCGCGGACGATCTTGTCGATCAGTGCGAGTGCGTGCTCAGAGCTCTCTCCGAGCCCGACGAGCGCGACATCTGGGCGCTCTCTGGCGGTCGCAGGGCCGACGTCCTGAACGTCGATCTCGCGCGCGATGACCTCGTGGCCGAGGCCTACGACGATCGGAGCGACCAGCGCCAGTCGGTCCTTGCGCTCATTGGCGATCAGGACGCGCAGGTGCTTGGTTTCGCGGGAGCTCATCGATGCACAGCCGGTGTGGCGGACCAGTCGATGCTGTTAGAGTAGGCGTTGTCCCGCTTCAATCCTCGGCGGGTGGCAGCCCCGGCTTCGACACCTGGCCGGCGCAAAGCGATTGACCCCATCGGTCAACGTCTCGACCGCCAGCGTCAGGAGCCATTTCATGCCGAATCGCGCCGGAGCAGCAGCACCTCGCCCCGCCACTGAGGGGCTATCGTGACCGCCGTTCTCGTGGTACTAGGCGTCGCATTTGTGGCGCTGGTCCTGCTTTCGCAGTCGGTCCGCATCCTCAAGCAGTACGAGCGCGCCGTGATCTTCCACCTGGGCAAGGTGCGTGACGGCGCGCGCGGCCCGGGCGTGATCTTCTTCGCTCCGTTCATCAATCAGGTTCACCGGGTCTCGCTGCGGATCGTGACGATGCCGATCCAGTCGCAGGGGATCATCACCCGCGACAACGTCAGCGTCGACGTTTCGGCCGTGGCCTACTACCGCGTGGCCGATCCGGTCCGGTCGGTCGTCGCGATCGAGGACGTCGAAGCCGCGATCAACCAGATCGCGCAGACCACGCTCCGTGCCGTCGTCGGGCGTCACACGCTTGACGAGACACTCTCCGAGACCGACAAGATCAACGGAAATATCCGTGAGATTCTCGACGTGCAGACCGAGGAGTGGGGGATCAAGGTCACGACGGTTGAGCTGAAGGACATCCAGCTACCGGACTCGATGAAGCGCGCGATGGCACGTCAGGCCGAAGCCGAGCGCGAGAAGCGAGCCAAGATCATCGCCGCGGAGGGAGAGGCACTGGCCGCCGGTGAGCTTGCTCGAGCGTCCGACGTGATGATGGAGCACCCCCTGGCGCTGCAGCTACGCAACCTGCAGACGCTCGTCGAGATCGCCGTCGACAAGAACTCCACCGTCGTCTTCCCGGCCCCGCTGATGAGCACGATCCAAGAGCTCGGCGCCTTTCTCAAACGCGAGGCTGTGGCTGCCGGCGGCCTGCCCGCGGCGCCGAAAGTGACGCCGAGCGCGTCAAACGGCTCGACGGCGATCGAGTAGCGGTCGCAGATGCTCGTCCTTGACCCTCCGATGGCCCAAGAGGCACCACCGCCATCGACGAGCGTGCCGCGTTTCCCCCGAGCGCGGCCGCGAGTGGCTACCTGCCCGCTCTGCACTGAAGCAGAGCGGGCAGGGTGGGCACTCCTCTCAGGGGAACGCCGAACAACGCGAGAGCCGCAGTCGTTACCGCGTACCGTCCCCCGTCGATAGGAGCCGTTCTCATGCGCCGTACCATTTTTGACGTTCTCACCAGCGCCGTCGGCCTGATCTTGGTGGTCGTGCTTCTCGTCGCAGGCGGACTGCTGATGTGGGGCTACAGCTACGTTCACAGCAACGTTCACAACCAGCTCGCCCAGCAGCAGATCTTCTTCCCGCCCAAGCCTGCCTTCGCGACCGCAAAGGCGGGCACCGAGATCACGCCGGCGATGATCCCCTACCTCGAGAAGTACTCCGGCCAGCAGCTGCTCACCGGGTCTCAGGCCGAGGCCTACGCCGACCACTTCATCGCGATTCACCTCTCCGAGATGCCCTACGGAGGGGTCTACTCGAAGATCAGCGCAGCGGCGCGGGCGGAACCGACAAACGCGAAGCTGGCAGCGCTCGAGACGACCTCCTTCCAGGGAACGACCCTCCGCGGACTGCTGCTGGAGGCCTACGGCTTCTCGAAGATCGGCACGATCATGCTGATCGGCTCGATCGTCTCGTTCATTCTTGCCCTGGTCATGCTCGGGTTCGTCGTCCTGGGTTTCCGCCACGCGCGTCTGACGCCCGACGAGGAGGAGCTGCTCGTTCACAAGCCCAGCCCGGAGCTCGTGGGGGCTCCCTCGTGATGCTCCAGTCCGCTGCGGGCAATAGTCACCCCACTAGACATCGGAGATCAGCATGAAGGCCCTCGTCTACCAAGGCCCAGGCCAGCGCGGCTGGGATGATGTGCCGGACCCCACGATCGTCGACCCCACCGACATCGTGGTGCGGATAGACACCTCGACGATCTGCGGGTCGGATCTGCACATCCTCAAGGGCGACGTGCCCGAGACGACACCCGGCACCGTGCTCGGCCATGAGGCCGTCGGAACGATCGAGGAGATCGGTAGCGGCGTCAGCACCGTGGGGGTCGGCGACCGTGTGCTGCTCTCATGCATCAGCGCCTGCGGGCGCTGTCGCTACTGCAAGCAAGCCCGCTACGGGCAGTGCCTCGGTGGGGGCGGCTGGATCTTCGGCCACCTGATAGACGGGTTGCAGGCCGAATACGCACGCGTGCCGTTCGCAGACAACTCGGTTTTCAAGGTGCCCGAGGGACTCACCGACGAGCAGGTCCTGTTCCTCGCTGACATCCTGCCCACCGCCTATGAGGTTGGCGTGCTGAACGCCGAGATCGCACCCGGCGATGTCGTGGCGATCGTAGGCGCCGGGCCGATCGGCCTCGCCGCGATCCTCACCGCACAGCTCTATACGCCCGGGCGAGTTGTGGCGATCGATCTCGCCGACAGCCGCCTGGCGAGCGCGGAGAGCTTCGGCGCCGATACAACCATCAACAACGGCCGCGAGGACGCCCTTGCGCAGATCATCGAGCTCACGGACGGGCTCGGCGCCGACGTCGCGGTCGAGGCAGTCGGCCTGTCCGACACGTTCGAGCTCGCCTGCCAGCTGATCCGTCCGGGAGGCCGCGTCGCGAACATCGGAGTACACGGTCACCCCGCCACTCTTCACCTCGAGAAGCTTTGGACCCGCGACGTCACCATCACCACAGGACTGGTCGACACCAACACGATCCCCCGGCTGATGAAACTCGTAGCCGACGGCCGCCTGGACCCGACCGTATTCGCCACCCACCGCTTCGCGCTCGAGGACACGATGAGCGCGTATGACACCTTCGCTGACGCGTCGAGGACAGCCGCACTCAAGGTGGTGCTCGAAGGAAGCGAGGTCCGCGGCGACTCGGAGCCGGTCATCACGGCAAGCGTGCTGGCATGAGCGTGCCGGCGTCCTCGCGCGGTTGGGCGGCTCAGTCCGAGCATGAGCAGCCGCCCGTGTCGCGCTCCAGCCATCGTCGAAGCCCCATCGACGCCAACGTTTCGAGCGCTCTTGCTATGGGCTACGACTCATCACCGCTTGAAAGGAGCAGTCATGCCGGTAAGTGAGCTTGAAGCGCAGCGTGCTGGGACGATCGCGCCGGCGACCGGCGGTGCGCGAGATTTCAGCCTCGACTCGCCCAGCGCCGCAACGCTAACGCCAACCGAACAATGGTCGAGGCGTGTGCGGCGGGTTGGCGGTCTGATGCAGGTGGCCTTTGCTGCATTGTGGCTCGCACGCGGAAGCCTGGTAATCGGCGGCAGCGTGTCAGCTGTGCTGATCGCTCTGTCCGGCGTGGCGGTGATCGGAGTCTTGTCCTATGCGGTCAGGGTCACGGCCGGAACCGCGCCGCGACCAATGAGCAAGGAGGGTAAGAGGCTCGAGCGGGACATCACCCTCGCAACAGTGATCGAGCTCGTGGCGGCGTTCGCTCTCCCGGTGTTCGTAGCCGCTGCCGGCCACTCCGACTGGGTCCTGCCGTCGATCGCGATCACGATCGGCCCGCTGCTCTTATATCTGAATCACCGGGTGCACATCCCCCGCTACCGGCCCGTGGGATGGCTGCTGACCATAGGTCCTGTGATCCTCGTTGCGACGATGTCAGGCACACCGCTCATCGCCACCACGGGCATCGCGTCCGGGATACTCCTGCTCGGCACCGCCGCCGCAGGCTTCCACGACCTCGCCGGAGCGCGAACCCGTGCCTCGCAGGCCGCGAGCAGAACAGCTGGCGCCGGAATCGACGCAGCACGGCCGTGAGCGAGGATCCACTCCACGTGGTGTTCGGTGCCGGTCAGGTCGGGCGCGCGCTCAGCGCCCGCTCCCTATCCGTGGCCTATTCGAAGCTGACCGCTGATCCGCTGAACGTGCCTTTCCTGACCGCTTTGACGATGCCGTGCTTACCCTGCGGGACACCGCATATGGCTGCGTTGGTGTAGCTCTCAGAGGCCGTCCCCGAGAGCGTCAGCGGCGAGTAGGGCCCGCTTTCCAATTCACCTGAGAGCGCGGTGTCCGCGGTTTCGGTCAGTGGCATGTTCAACGTGCCGGTCGTGGCTCTTGTCTTCGGTGTCCAGGCGTATTTTCCCGAACCGAACGTAGCAGCGCCCGGCCCGCTCAGCGCGGAGCAGGTCACCTTGCCGGTCGTTGTCAACGTTGCGGCGTATTTCGCTTCCGTGAACGGCTCGCCCGTGCAGCCCTTCAGCGTGCCTTGGATTTTCACGCGCTGATAGACCGCCGTGCCTGTCAGGCCCGGCGAAAGCGTGATCGTGCCGCTGTTGGTGGTGCATGTGGCCTTCGCGATGGACATACAGTCCGACTCAGAGCTCGCACCGGTGCTCGCCGTCGTTGTGCCCGCCGGGCACTGCGTCTCCGAGGACGATCCTTCGTTGGCTACGAAGTAGCCGACCCCGGCGTCAAGGCAGGCCGTGGCGCCTTCGTCAGGCTGATAGGAGCCCAAAGGACAGGGTGTCTGGGTTGCCTGGCCGGTCAGACCGACGTAGTGCCCCGGGCTCGCTTGGTCGCACGCAACCTGCCCCGAGAGGGGCTGGTAGGTGCCGAGCGGGCACGGTTCGGCCGCTTCGGAGGCGGGTACGGCGACATACTTGCCGGGGGGCGCCGCGGTGCAGCTCGAGGAGGCGGAAACGCTCGTGTAGCTCCCGGGGGTACAAGCGCTCGCCGTGGTCGCACCCGCCGTATCGACGTAATAGCCCGGAAGCGCAGGGGTGCACGAGATCGACCCGCTGTTTTCCGCGTAGTACCCCAGGGCGCACTGGACCGCCAGCGTGGCACCTTCAGTGTCGACGAACTCCCCGGGCGGCGCGGCGGTGCACGGTTCGTGCCCGGTCGCGGAAAAGTAGCCTGGTTGGCACTCCTTGGCGACTGTGTAGGAGATCGACACCTCCTGCGGTTCTGCCGTGTTGACGGTGACGCTGCCGAAGCCTCCTTCGGTATCGATGTAGCTTGACCCAGCACCACCGCCACCAGTACCAATGAGCAGGCTGCTGCAACAATTGGCATAGCCGCCGCCGGCACCACCACCTCCACCGGTATAGCCGCCGCCACCGCCGCCACCACCAGCGCATTTCGCGCTGGTTGCGCCGGTTCCGCCCGTACCGGGCGAGCCTTCGGCCGCGACGGTGCCGGGCGACCCCGCCACGCATCCTCCCGTGCCTCCGTTGCCCGGTGACGAACTGCCCCCTCCGCCACCATGTCCGCCCAATTCACGGAGCTGGGATTCGCAGGTTACTCCTGTTTCTATATTGAATTCACAAACCTCTTCGAGCGCGGGGGCGCCGTTGGCGCCGTCAAGGCCAGCTAGTACTCCAGCCCCAGACAACGTTCCAGCCTGGGCGCTCCCACCCGCACCACCTGCGGCTCCGAGGCCGGGTTCGCACGCGTGGTTGGGGTCTTTGCAGACGATCACATCAGCTGGTGTTCCGCTGCCTCCTCCGCCGCCGCCGCCTGCCACGAGCAGCGGCGTTCCCCCGTCCAGCAGCTCGGATGCTCCGCCACCGGGTCCGCCGGCGCATTCGTGTTCGTCTTCGCCTCCGCCCGTGCCGCCTTCCCCGAAGCGGACGTGCAGTGTTTCGCCGCCGGTCACATGGAGCGTCGCAGTCAGTACGGCGCCGTGACCTCCAAGAGCTCCGTAGCACGCACTACTGCCTTCGCCCCCGTTGCCGCCAACGGAAACGACCTGGATCGTGGTGACCCCTGCCGGCACCTCAAAGGAATGTTCAGCGCCTTCGGTGGCGAGGAACTTCTCGGTTTCCGCATACGCGCCCGCGCTGACCCCAAGGACCCCCACGATTACCAGCGTCAGCAGGATGCCCAGCTGCACGAGACAAGCCTGAAACCTCATGACGACTCCCCCCGCGTGTTTGTGGTCCGGTTCTCGCTCGGACCGCCCAAGAGTGGCTGGGAGCGTACCACGAGACAGGAGCAGCCGGAACGTCCTGAACGGGCACCAGCACGTCGCCTGGGGCACCCACGACGTGTCGCGCTGCGCGAACCCCCGGCCCGTCTTCGACGGCGGCAGCGGCACGCGGTCGCGGCCCGGGCCCGCAGGTGGCTCGCCGATCAGGTCGCCCTGTCGAGTGCGCCTGGGGCAGCGGCGGAAGACGGGACGTCACCGCGAGCCGCTCGGACGGGGTTGGACGGTAGGCGAGTCGCGGTGGCCAGTCCGACAAGAGCGACGACGGCGAGAACGATCATTGCCGCTACGTAGGTGCCGTTGCCAGAGACGAGGTTCGAGACCAGAATCGTTCCGGCGATCGCGGTGCCGAAGGACGAACCGAGGTTCGAGATGCTGCGCGACAGCCCTGATATCTCGCCCTGCTTCTCCTCGGGGAAGGCCGACTGCACGAGGTTGACCGAGGGCGTTAGCATCACGCCGAGGCCGAGCCCGATCAGCAGCAGGCCAGGAGCGAAGGCCCAAGCGCTCGACGAGGCCGCCTTCAAGAGGACGAGCAGGAGCCCGATCCCGGCCGCGGTCATGACGAACCCAGCCGATATCAGGGTCTTCTGCGCGAACTTCTTCGCCAGTCGTTCCGCCGCGAGCGACGAGACGAGGACGCCGATCGTCGCTGCGGTGAAGATCACACCGGTCTTGATCGCGCTGTAGTGGCGCTCGGTCTGGAGAAAGACCGAGACGACGAACGACACCCCCATCAGAAGCAGCCACTGGAGGTTCTGCGTGAGCAGGCCAAGGTTGGATATCCGGTTGCGAAAGAGCTCAGTCGACAGAAGCGCCACTTTGTCCGCCCGCTCCCGGGAGCGGATGTAGAAGAAGAACCCGGCCAGCAGCGCGACTCCGATCGCCAGAAAGATGACCAGCAGCCTGTTGTTGACGCCAGCCTGAAGGATCCCCAACACGAGAAAGAACATGCCGACCGCGGACAGCACGGCCCCCATCGCGTCGAACGGGCGCCCGGGGTCGGGCGCGACCGGATCCACGATGCGACGGCTGAGCAGGACGATGGTTCCCACGACCAAGGCTTGAAACACGAACGCAGCTCTCCAACTGATCCCCGAAGTGATGATCCCGCCGATCAATGGTCCGGCTGCGGCGCCGATGCCGCCCAGCCCGCTGATCACACCAAAGGCTCTGGCCCGAGATTGAAGCGAGGTGAACGCCATCGTCGTGAGGATGTAGACGGGCGGGATCAAGAAGGCGGTGCCCACACCCTCCAACACCGAGTTGCCGAGGATCAGCACGCCCAGCCCCGGCGCGATCGCGCTCAGTACCGCGCCGATCCCGTAGAGGGTCAGGCCCCCGACGAAGCACCGCTTGCGACCCCAACGGTCGGTCAACTTGCTGCAGGGGATCATCAGGACCGCCATGATCACCAGGAACAGCGTGATCGTGGTCTGCACACCCTTCACGTCCGTGTGCAGATCGTGGCTGATGTCGTTGATCATCACGTTCATGTTCGAGCCCGCGAAGCTGCAAATGAACTGAGCAAGAGCGAGCGGAGCTATGAACGCGCGCGCAGGGCCCACCCAGCCTGCCGTCGCCAAGCCCTGTCCTGGGGATGTCGTGCTCACGGCACCTCAACTCCCGAGAGGAGCTCCACATCGGAAAGGAGCGGCCAAATTGAAGCGAACCCTACCCCAACGTGCTTCCCTACGTTTCGTCCACCGAAGACTCCGTAGGCAGGCCGCAGAGGCTGACACTGAGGCCATCCTAGGCCGCGGAGGTGTCCCAGGCTGGCCTCAGGTTCTCAGAGTTCTGTTCAGGCTGCGGTTGGCGTGATCGTCACCGTCTCCTTCTTGGCCTCCTTAGGCAGGGGGACCGTCACCTCGACGACGCCATCGTGGGTCTTGGCCTTGATCTTCTTAGCGTCGACACCGGCCGGGAGCGCCATGGAGCGCCTGAACGACCCGTAGCGGCGCTCGCGGCGTAGGAAGTTCTTGTCCTTCTCCTCCTTGCGCTCCTCGTGTGCTCCCGTGACCGTGAGGATGTCATCCTCGATCTCGATCTTGACCTCATCGGGCTTGATCCCTGGGACGTCGGCGCGCACCACTAGGTTGTCGTTGTCACGGATCACGTCGACCGCCGGTGTCCAGCCGCGCTCGCGACCGTCGAGGATGTCATCGAACATGCGGTCGAAACGGCTGCGCAGCTCGCCGAGCTCGGCGAAGGGTTCCCATCGTGTGAGTGCTCCAGGCATGGCTGTCTCCTTTGTTCATTTACTACAAAGGTCGGGTTCCAGCGAACCTATCCAGCGGCGAGCCCGGCCACATCGGGAGCTGACCTCATGGGCGCTCCGTAATAACCCGGTGGGCGCGGCTCACGTCGCGAGTTCAGCCGGGTCTGGATCAGTCTGCCGGGGGCCGATCGGTGTTCCTGGTGGATACCTGCATCACGCCGCCTGCGGGCATTGGGCGGTGGGGACTGGCCGCAGCCCATTTTTTGTAGCTCGCCCGGAGCGTGTGGCTGGATCTCAAGCGTTAGGCAGTCCTCCAGCTACTTTCCGATTGCCCGCCTGACTCTGGACGCGTCAGAGCGGCGCCGCTGCTCAGGCGTTGATCAGCGCCCTGAAGCTATCGGGTAGGACCGCTAGCACGGCGTCGATCTCTCCATCGGAGACATGCGCGCGAAGCACCTTTGCGACGGCGGTCACGGCCAGCGACGCCTCAGTCTCTCCCGCCATGTGGCCCTCCTCAGCGACATGATCGAGGAATGTCCCCACGTCGTGGATAGCCAGCGGCGTGCGACTGGGATCCCAGTCTTCGTAGTACACCCCGCGGATCAGTGTTGGCAGCTGGGAGGCGAGCTTGGCCGCCACGTCGACGGTCAGACGATCCCGCAACGCGTGCAGCACTGCCCGCAATGCGCGATACGCGTACTGGCGGTCCTCGTCGCCCAGTGCCTCGGCCACATCGTTCAACCAGATGTGTGTCTTTTCGACGCTGTGCTGGATGATGCTTGGCTCGCTGTCACTCATGGTGAACTCCTTGCAGATCGACGATGTTGTGAATGAGCGTCGGCATGACCCATTGCCCGGTCGCGCCGCAGGCGACGATCGCCGCGGCTACGCCTCGAGGGTTGCCGGCTGGAACCGGCGAACAAGAGTGCGATCGCCGCCGGCGTCAGTCACGAGGAGCGCGCTCAGGCGTCGGCACTTCTCGTCGTGTGATCGGTTGCGGGATGTGGCTCTCATGCCTCACCCCAGGCAAGGATGCCGGCCACGTCCAAGGTCGACAGCATGCCCGTCGGCATGCCGCTCTGAGCGTCTCGCACGAGGATATGAGCGATGCCGCGCTCGCGCATGAGCTCGGCGGCTGTGGTGAGCGGCTCGCTGCTGGAGATCATGTTGAGATCGCGGTCGGCGACATCGCGCAGCAGACGCTCCTCGCCGTCGAAGTCGAGCAGCGCACTCACCAGCGCCCTGTCCGAGAGGATGCCCCATGGCGAGCCGTCGATTGGATCGCTCACCACGATCGTGTGCACGTGATGCAGCGACATGGTTCGCGCCGCCTCACGCAGAGAGGCGTCTGCCGGGCAGCTGAGGATGCCGAGGCGCATCGCATCGGCAACACGCGCATGCTCAAGACGCGGGAGGAGGTAGCTGCCGTCCATTTTCCCAGGGCTCATCGTCAGCCAACCTATCTCGCCGGATGGTGGCCGCGTATCGGGGTAAGCCGCGCAAGCGGCTCCGTGGGAACTACTGGTCGATCGTCGACCCATGGCTCCCCGGGAGGCCGCTCAGTTCCTTGATCGCGATGTGGTGGCTGAGCTGCTCGATCTGCTGGCGCGTCCCGGTGCCGAGCCCGTGTCTGGTGGCGTTCAGGCACCCTGCCGCCATTGCCAGGCGCAGGGCGAGGTCGAGCTCTTGGCCGCCGGCCAGGCTGGCGCCGAGCGCGGCGAACATCGAGTCGCCCGTGCCTCGCGGCTCCAGGGTCTCGACACGGGGGCCTGTGAGCTCCAGATAGCGGCCGCGGCCATCGACCGCCAACGCCGGCTTGGCCGCACGCGAGATCAGCACCGTCATCGCGCCGTCATCGTGGAGTCTCTCGAGCGCCCGCAGGAGATCCGCCTCATCGGGACTGCGAGCTACGCCCTCGGCGAGTACCTCCTCCTCGCTGATCTTCAAGAGGTCCAAGCCTCCGGAGAGCGCGGCCTTCAGCGGGGAGCCGGCGAGGTCGGCGATCACCTGGACGCCATTGGAGCGCAGGTCCCTCGCGAGTCGACGGTAGATCTCGCTGTCGAGCACTGTGGGAGGGTCCACACCGGTGAGCAGCGCCACGCCCGCGTCCAGCGCTGTACTGAGGACGAGGCCATAGAGCTCGTCGGCCTCGTGTCGGGACAGGCGCCCGGATTCGGTGCGCGCCAGCTGCTGGCGCGCACCGCCGTGTCGTCGAGCGTGGATGTAGACGCCGTTGGGAGCATCGCACTCCACGCTGAGGAGCTCGACGCTCTCTCTCGCGATCAGCCCGCTGAGCACCGCGCCCGACTCGCCGCCAAGGGCGCAGCAGAGGGAGACGTCCGCCCCGAGGAGCACGGCCATGCGGGCCACCCAGAAGCCCTGTCCGCCGGCGTGCAGGTGGATCTCCTGTGCGGGCGTGTCTGCTGCCTCGACGGTGATCGTCAAAAGCGGTGAAGGCGCGAATACGACCAGTGACGGGCTCATCGCGGCACCGGGAGCAGCTCGAGCAGGAGGCTCTTCAGGCTCGGAGCGGAGGCGATCGTAAAGCGGGAATCGACGCCGTGCTCAGATCCGTCGTAGTCGTAGGTCAGACCGCCTGCCTCGCGCACGAGGAGCACGCCCGCGCTCACGTCCCAGGCGCGGTTTGAGAGCATCATCGAAGCGCCCAGACGCCCAGCCGCCAGCCACGCGAGGTCAAGCGCGGCCGAGCCATGGGTGCGCACCGCCAGCGCCTGCGGCGCGAGACGGGCGAGGAGCGATACGTGCAATGGGTTCTCCACGAGCCGGTCGTCGGCGACCGCGAAGTCAGTGATCCCGACGACCGCGTCGGCGAGGCGCCGCACGTCGAGGAGCTGCAGGCGCGCTCCGTTGAGATAGGCGCCCGCGCCAGCGCGCGCGACATAGCGCTCGCCGAGCAGCGGGAGATCGACGATCCCGAAGATCGGCTGACCATCACCGAGCAGCGCCAGGGAGATCGCGCACAGGGGGCTCCCCTTGATGAAGTTCGTGGTGCCGTCGATGGGATCGAGCACCCACAGCAGTGGGGCGTGCAGATGGCCGCCACGCTCCTCGCCCAGGAACGGTATGCCCTGGGTGGTGGTGGCTAGGACGCCCCTGACGAAGTCCTCAATCTGGAAATCCACGCGGCTTGCGTAGTCGCGGTCGCCCTTGGCGATCAGCCCGCCAAGATGCGAACGGCCCTGTACCAGCAGCCGCGCGGCGCCGTCCACCGCTCCGCCGGCGATCAATAGCAGCTCATTGGTGCCGCTGTCTGATAGTCCAGCGGTGGGACCGGTCCCTATTGGGCCAAGCGGCCTTCTCATCGCACCCACCATCCTCCGCTCACACGGCTCTCCTTGTCATCCGCGTCCGCCACGGGGCACGGGTCCGCGATTGGCCGTAACGCACAGCCACTTCGCTCGAAGCCATCGCGTGACGATCGGCTTTGAGTAGTCCGCCGCGCCGGTTATGGGGCATCTACCGGACGCGCTCGGCAGCCTGACCGTAGACGATCTCGTAATGGTGTTTCCGGACCGTCAGGATGCTGGTGCTCGACTTGCGCGGGAGTTGGTGTCTCTCGCGGGAGAGCGGCCCGTGATCGTCGCCCTGCCGCGCGGAGGCGTGCCCGTCGCATTCGAGATCGCGCGCACGTTGGGTGCGCCGCTCGACATCCTCGCTGTGCGCAAGCTTGGAGCACCGGGAGATCCAGAGCTCGGGGTGGGTGCTGTCGCCGAGGACGGGACAGGGGTCCTAGACGCAGGTTCGGCCGCCATGCACGGTATGACGCAGTCGACGCTCGACGCGACCCTCGCGCTGGAGTCGCGGGAGCTTCGCCGCCGGGTGGAGCACTACCGCGACGGTCGACCTTCGATCCCTGTGCAAGGACGAACCGTGATCGTCGTCGACGACGGGCTGGCAACAGGCCTGACCGATCTCGCCGCTGTCCGTGCGCTGCGCAAGCGTGGTGCACACCGGATCGTTGTGGCGGTCCCTGTCGGTTCCAGAGAGGCGGTGTCGATGCTGGCCGAGGAGGCCGACCGCGTCGTCTGTCTGGAGGTCCCGCCGCGCCTGTTCGGCGTGGGCATGTGGTACCGCGACTTCGCGCCCGTCGCCGATGAGCACGTGATCGCGCTCCTCGCCGAGGCCGGCAGGGATGAAACGGCACGGTCATCGATGGACGAGTTGAACCCGACAGCTACACCCGTCGGCGATGCGGTGCACGGAGTGGGATGAGCAATGGCCTCGCCGCTGACTCTTCCGATCGGTGAAACCGCGGCGCTTGACGCGCTGCGCCTCGACGCCAAGCCGCTGCATGGTGGGGATGGCGACTATGACGCGCTGCTGGAACTGATCGGCGATGCGCGCCTGGTGCTGCTCGGCGAGGCGAGCCACGGCACGCACGAGTTCTACCGTGAGCGCGCGCGGATCACCTGCAGGCTGATCGAGGAGCGCGGGTTCACCGCGGTGGCGATCGAGGGTGACTGGCCTGACGCCGACCGCGTCAGCCGCTACGTGAAGGGCTGCGGAAAGGACAAGGACGCCGAGGAGGCCCTGCGCGGCTTCCAACGGTTTCCTACCTGGATGTGGCGCAACGCCGAGGTGCTCGACTTCGTCGGATGGCTGCGAGCCCACAACGAACAGCTCGCAAGCGGCCGGCACGCCGTGGGCTTCTACGGCCTGGACCTCTACAGCCTGGCTGCATCGATGGAAGCCGTCGTTGCCTACCTGGAGAACGTGGACCCGCCGGGTGCCGAGCGGGCCCGCCGCCGCTATGAGTGTCTGCACCCGTTCTCAGGCGACAGCGCGGGCTACGGGCAGGCGGTGCTGCTGGGCGTCAGCGAGCCGTGCCGACGGCGCGTGCTGGAGCAGCTCGTCGAGCTGCGACGTCACGCCGGCGACTACCTGCGCTCCGACGGCCTGGTAGCCGAGGATAGGTATTTCCTGGCCGAGCAGAACGCGACGGTGGTAGCCAACGCCGAGGAGTACTACCGCACGATGTTCGCTGGCCCGGCGCCGTCCTGGAACCTGCGCGACCGGCACATGGCCGACACGCTCGATCAGCTCCAGGTCCACCTCGCCCGCCACGGGGACACCGGCAAGGTGGTCGTGTGGGAGCACAACTCGCATGTCGGCGATGCCCGCTCGACGGAGATGGCCCAGCGCGGCGAGCTCAACCTCGGGCAGTTGATGCGCGAGCGCCACGCGCACGACGCGGTGCTCGTTGGCTTCAGCACCTACAGCGGGACGGCCACGGCCGCCTCGGAGTGGGGCGGGGAGGCCGAGCGCAAGCGCGTCAGGCCGGCGCTCCCCGACAGCTATGAGGCGCTTCTGCACGCCACCGGTGTCCCGGCCTTTCTGCTGTGTCCCCTGGGCATGAGCGTCAGCGGGCGCGCGCTGCGCGAGCCGCGGCTGCAGCGCGCGATCGGGGTCATCTACCGTCCCGAGAGCGAACGGCAGAGCCATTGGTTCGCCGCGTGTGCCTCCCAGCAGTTCGACGCGCTCATACATATCGACCTCACCCGCGCAGTGGAGCCACTGGAGCGCACTCGCAGGTGGGAGCTCGGGGAGCCACCCGAGACCTACCCCAGCGCACTGTGATCGACCGCGATGACTGCCGACAACTTCCGCGGACAAAGGCGTTCTTGATGCCGATCAGCTGGCCGGAGCCGTTCGGGATGGTGATGGTCAAGGCGCTTGCCTGCGCGACCCCGGTGATCACCTTCCCCGAGGGCGTCGCGAGCGAGGTCGCGATCGACAGGGAGGACGACTATCACCGCGCGATCCGGTCGGCGGCTGGCCCATTTCCGCGCTTTGCTCGACACGGCCAGCCGGCGTCCTGCACAACCCCCGGACAGAACGACCTTGGCCGACCGGCCGCCAGGCCCGGTCAAGCGGCATCGGCTCGTCGGGCATGCGCGCAACGTGGTTCACATCGGTTGACGGCGGCGCGCGTAGCCTCTTATCGAATGCCAGGGCGATTCGGCTGCTCGGACATCGAGTAGGGTCCGCCCAATGGCCGAACGAGGGGCCGCCGAAGGCCTGGCGAGCCGCATCGGCGGCGAATGCCCGAACGTGCTCGCGGCAGCGCCCTCGGAGCCGAGTCCGGGAGCTTCGAGCTCCTTCCCAAGGAGGGTCGCTGAAGCCCGGCGCGAGCAGGAACAGCTTGGCGATCTCGAAGAAGCGCTGCGCACGGCCCTGGGGTTGACGGCTGATCAGGCAGATCGATCGGCCGCGCAAGAGCTCATCGCCACCGTGAGACCCTCGCACTGGAGCGACGCCGCGCTCGAGCGAGATGTGGGAATGCGCCTCACCGAACTTGAACAAGAGCTGAGTGCACCTGAGCCCGATGTGTGCGCTGACATGAGGGCGTGGGTGGCGAGCGGCTACCGGACGCTGTCCGAAGCAACGAAAGCGCTCGTCAACCAGCTCGAAGCCAGGCGGGCGGCGACGCAGCGTCTGGCCTCAGCGCAATCCGTCGGCGATCTGCTGGCCCGCTACGAGGACGCCGGGGACAGGGCGATAACCAAGCGCTCCAACCAGCTCGCTCAGCAGGTGGTGAGGGCGCTCGCGCCTCTCGAACACGCGTCTCAGCAGCGAAAAGCTCGGGTCGCTCGATTCAGAGGTGACGGAAACCTGCGAAGGCGAAGAAGAAGCCTCGAGCACCAGCGCGTCCGGCGGGCGTCCCGTCGGGGGCTGATCGCAGACGGCCTGTTGATATGGACGCGACGAGAGCGCCTGGCCCCTCCCGCGCGCCGGCCCGGCGAGACCCGCACTCGGGCATTGCGTCGCGGCCCTCAAACCGGCCTGAACACCAGCACCGGGATCTCGCGGCCTTGGGCCGTGTCCTCGTAACGGGTGTAGGCCTTGGTCAACTGCTGCGCGAGCCCCCACAGGCGTTCGCGCTCCTCGCCAGTCGTGGCCTCGCCGCTGAAGCGGCCGCTGCAGCCGCCGGCCGTCAGCGTGACCTCCGGATTGGCGAGCACGTTGTGATACCAGGCCGGGTGGCGCGTCCCTCCGTAGTTGGAGGCCATCAGCACGGCTCGGTCGCCGTCGGTGAAGTACACCAGCGGCACCGTGCGCATGCGCCCCGAACGGGCGCCGGTCGCAGTCAGCAGCACGATCGGCGTGACGAGGACCGTCGACAGCCTGCCGCGCGAGATCCTCAACAGCCACGGGTCGACTCGTTTGGAGACGTGCTTGAGAAACCAGGTGCCCGGTTTGGTCAGCGCGAACTGCGTGACGATGCGCTTGGCGGCAGTAGCCGGAGCCTGAGGATCGACGGCCGGAAGTGTCATGCGGCGCAACCTATCCGACTCGCCCCTGTCCGACAAGGTCAGCGTCCGGCCATTGGCTTCGAGTCGACAGCTGCCACAGGTCCCCGCCCCGGGCTGCAAGGTAGTGGCACTGACGATTGCCGTGTGACCTCCAGCAGCGCGACGCGCATGGTCGAAGCGCTGGACGGTGGCGACGCGCGGAGACAGAACGTCGCTTCCGTTCGATCATCCAGTATCATCGCCTGTCCGTTCAAGAAGGAGCGGCCAAATCTAGACAAAGGAATGCAAATGCGACGCACACTCATAGCGGCGGCGATCTGTGCGCTCACTGGCTTGGCGCTGGTGGCAGGATCGGCGCAGGCGGCAGGCACCAACGGGGGCGGACTGCCGAGCAGCGGCAGTGTCACACTGGCCAAAAAACCTCCAAAAGCAGTTACGTACGAATGGTGTGAAGAAGTGGAACCCGGCAACTGGGACTGCGAATTCACTCCGTTCTTGGTCTACAAAAAAAGCCATACCTGGGAGTTCGAAGGCTTCTCGAACTTCGGGGGGGTCTGGGAAAAGAGCGGCAAATACACGATCTTCTACTACACCGAAGAATTTGATACTGGCTCGTACCTGCAGGTGAAAAAAGTCAAAAAGAACTACTTCGGTTACTTCTACTACTGGAACGGCGAAGAATTCGTTCAGTACCCGGTCCTGAAAGAGCTCCGCAGGGCCTGACGCATGCGATGCGCTCGCGGGCGATTCCCCCAAGGGGGAGTCGCCCCGCGAGGGCTCGCCGAGCCTCCTGTCTCAGCTGGCAGAGAGACGCTGGTACACCAGTCGCACCGCCATCGAGCCCTCGCCGACGGCCGAGGCGACGCGCTTGATCGATCCGGAGCGCACATCTCCGACCGCGAACAGCCGCGGCTGGCTCGTCTCGAGGAAGTATGGGCGTTCGCGATCGTAGGAGGCTGACAGGCGCTCGTCGGGCACATCGCGCCCGGTCAGCAGGAAGCCGTGCTCGTCCGTCACCGCCTGCGCGCCCAGCCAGTCGGTGTGCGGCGAGGCGCCGATGAAGACGAACAGGGCAGTTGCGGGCAGCTCGCGTTGCTCGCCGGTGCGATTGTCTGCGACGGTGACCGCTTCGAGCGCGCGCTCGCCGTGCAGGGCGGCGATCTCGCAATACGTGCAGACCTCGATCTCGTCGTGGCGCTCGATCTCGTCGATCAGGTAGCGCGACATCGACTTGGCGAGATCTCCGCCGCGAATCAGCAGGCGGCAGCTCGCTGCGTGCCGCGAGAGGAACATCGCCGCCTGTCCGGCTGAGTTTCCGCCGCCCACGATCAGCACGGGATCGCCGGCGCACAGCTGGGCCTCGGCCTGAGTGGCGGCGTAGTAGACGCCGAGCCCCTCGTAGCGCTCGAGCTCGGGCAGGTCGAGCTTGCGGTACTGCGCGCCGCTGGCGACGATCACCGCACGGCCGTTGACCGTGTCGCCGTCAGCGAGGCCAATCGCGAAGTGGCCGTCCTCGGGTACGAGATCGACGGCCTGCCCCGGGACGACCATGCGGGCGCCGAACTTTGCCGCCTGCAGGGCCGCGCGGGCCGCGAGCTCGCCGCCAGAGATTCCCGACGGAAACCCGAGGTAGTTCTCGATCCGCGACGAGGTGCTCGCCTGGCCACCGAACGCCACTGCGTCGATCGCCTGTGTGTCGAGGCCCTCCGAGGCGCCGTATAGCGCCGCGGAGAGGCCCGCGGGGCCACCGCCGACGATGACGAGGTCGCACAGCGCCGGCGGAGCACCGCGCGAGCCCAGGCTGAGCGCCGCCGCGAGCTGCGCGTTCGACGGATTTCTGAGCACCTCGTTGCCGTCGATCACGATCGGGGTGTCGCCCGGCTCCAGACCCAGACCCTGCAGCAGCCGGTCCGCCTCCTCGTCCTGCTCGAGATCGAGCCACCGGTAGGGCTGGCGGTTGCGCTGCAGGAACTCGCGCAGGCGCCGGGTGTCCTGCGAGTAGCGCGAGCCAAGGAGCTTGACTCCGGTTTCGGCCTCGATCAGGATCGAGCGCCGGGCGAGCAGCGCGCTGAGGATGATGTTGCCGAGCTCTTCATCCTCGGCCACGACCCTGCGCAGGGTAGAGACCGGAACCTGCGTCACCTCGCCGGGATCGCGCATCAGCGCCGTGAGATAGACGCGGCCGCCGGTCAGCAGGTTGAGCTCGCCGACGAAGCGGTGTGGCCCGTGAATCGCGAGCACCCGGTTCTCTGCCCCGTAGCCCTGCACGATCGCGACCGCACCCGATTCGACGACGAAGAAGTCATAGCCCTCTTCGCCCTCCCGGAACAGCACATCGCCGGCCTGCACCTCGCGCACAGTTCCCAGCGCGCGTAGCCGTGCGCGCTGGTCCGCGCTGAGCCGCGGGTAGGCGCCGTGGCGGTTCTCCGGCTCCTGCATCCCCTGACCGAGCGGATCCTTCACGCAGACTCTCCGCCCTCGAGCTGGCGTGTCCTCGTCATCTCTCGACCCTAAAGCACCGCCGCTGGATCGCCCTGCCCGCAATCCACGGGCGCTTCAGCCACGCCGATACCTCGAACGGCGACCCGGCTCGCCCGCTCGAGGCTCAGCGCGCCCGCGGGGGCAAGGGGGACGCCAAAAAAACGCCCCGGCGTTCGCCGGGGCGTCTCCTGCCAAAACTCGTTGCGCCTCTGCAGCTACGGGGTGCTACCCGTGCTTCTTTTCCCTAAATTTCTGGCGCACTTCGCGTAGGCGTGCCCTGGTTTCTTTGATTTTTTCCTTCTTGCGCTGCAGTCGTTCAGCGTTGCGGCCCGTGTTCGGAAGCGCCTTGATTTCGGCTTTCCGTTCATGGATTCGTTTGATCTCGGCTTTCAGATGCCTGATCCTGTAGCCGTAGCCGGCGTACGTCTTTTCGGCGAGCGCGTCCAGCGGCGCTGCCGCGGCTTCTTCCGCTGCTTCTGCAGCTTCTTCTGCCTGTTCGGTCGCGACTTCTTCTGGGGTCGCAGCCGATGCCGCGTTAGCCGCGAGCCCGCTCAGCGCGAGCGCTGCCACCAGGCAGAGCACTACGATCCTTGCGCTTTTCATGTTCCTCTCCCGTGTCCCGTGTCCGCAGAGGCGTGCATCCACGTTGTTCGATTCCCAAGAATCCTACATGTTTCCGCGGATGACCGTGTATTCGATTGCTTCGCTTCGTCTGCGCGAGGTCTGTCGGCGCGTCTTCTTAGTCGCTGACGCTTAGATGTCGTGGCCGCACGCGGGGCCGGCCGCAGGTCTTTTTGCCGGGCTTGGCCACGCGAGCTTCGGGCTGCCGGGCGCTGCCGGCTGCCGCGGGCTGTGCATCCAACGTTTGCGCCTCGACGCAGCACAGCGGGCGACAGTGGCGCTAGCGCCCGCCACCGAGCAGCTCGGCGACCGCGTCCTGGAACGCGCCCGTCGTGAAGCACTGAGGCTCGGCGAACTCCTCCATCGCCAGGACGTTGTCCCAGCTGCCGTCGGCGGCCGCGCGCAGCAGCGGCTTGGTCATCGCGATCGCGTGTGGCGGCAGCGCGGCGATCTTCGCGCACCACTCCTCTGCAGCCGCCATCAGCCGATCGTGCGCGACGACTTCGTGCACCAGCCCGAGCTCCTTCGCACGTTGGGCATCGAGGTGCTGGCCACCTGCGTAGTAGGCGAACGCCCCCTGGTAGCCGAGTCGGCGAGTGATCGCCCACGAGGTCCCAACCTCGGGCAACAGGCCAAGGCGTCCGAATGCGGGCACGATCACGGCCCGCTCGGAGGCGATCGCAAGATCGCAGGTCAGCGCCCAGGCGAGGCCCACGCCTGCCGCCGGGCCGTTGATCGCGGCTATGAATGCCGTGTCGCTGCGCGCTATCAGGCGCGCCATGCCGCCGAACTCGTACCGGATCCAGCGCCAGATGTCGGTCGTGCCGGGGGCTGTCGCGAGCGCCTCCGGAGCCTGGTCCATCATCCGCAGATCCCCGCCGGCCGAGAAGCCGGGGTCGGATCCCGTCAGCACTATCGCTCGGATCGAGCGGTCGGCCACCAGCTGGTTCAGCGCCGCCTTGAGCTGCTGCACGAGCGGCGCGCTGAGGACGTTGAGCTTCTCGGCGTCCTCGAGCCTCACCACCGCGCGATGCCCGTCCCTGCTGACACTCACCAGCTGCTCGGCAGACTCGCTGCCGCTGCTCACGAGGTCGTCGTAGAAGCTCATCTGCGGGCTCCCTTCAGCGCCTGCCAGGCGGCGTCGGCGAGAACCTCTGCGACAGACGCCGGAACACGCCTGCTGCGACCGGCGAGCCAATGACGCGTGTACTCCTGAGCTGGGCCCAGCCACAGCGGCTGGATCAACTCGAGCGGCAGGCTGCGCAGGGCGCCGTAGTGGGCATGCACCTGCCACCACGCGATCGCCTCCGCCAGGAAGGCGCGATTGCTCTCGCGCAGCGCGGGATCGTCGACGGGCCTGCCGTCCAGCAGGAAGCGCGCGCTCGCGCGGTCGCGGCCGACCCATCGCAGGTAGAAGCGCACTCCGGCCCTGATCCCGTCCTCAGCGCCGGGATTGGAATGCAGCCGCGCGATGAAGCCGTCTTGAAAGTCGCGTGTCAGCTCGACGTACAGCGCGGCCGCCAGCTCTGCCTTGTCGGCGAAGTGGTGATAGAGGGCACCCACGCTCACGTCCGCTTCGCGCCTGATGTCCTCGAGCGTCGGCGCCAGCGCGCCGTGCTCGGCGAACTGCGACAGCGCCGCCGTGAGCAGGCGCTCGCGGGCCGCGGCTGGTGCGCGTCGCTGCGCTGGCCCGGGGGAGGTACGGCGTCGATCTTCGACCACAGGCGTCATACCGAGAAATCATCGTACTGCACCGAGGATTGCTCGGCATCTCGCACGAAGGCCCCGCCTCGTGCGGAGGTATCGGTCCGCGCCGCTGCGCCCATAATCGGCCGAACATCGGGCTTGGCGGCCGAAGCGACCGCTGGGCCAATCCCCGACACTCGCGTGGAGACCCTGACCGTCCGCACAGCCAACGCCGAGGACGCCATCGAGGTGGCGGAAGTCCACGTGCGCGCGTGGAAGTCGGCATACCGGGGATTGCTTCCCGACACCTATCTGGATTCTCTGCAGGCTCAGGAGCGAGCCGACCGCTACACGTTCGCCTCGAGCGACCCCGACGCGCCGCGCACGCTGCTCGCCTCGAGCGAGGGGCGTGTACGCGGCTTTGCGAGTTTCGGCCCGGCCCGCGACGAGGACACGCCCGGGGCGGGCGAGCTCTACGCGCTCTACGTTGACCCCGCGATCTGGCGTCGCGGCGTCGGCCGTGCGTTGATGGAGCGCGTCGACATCGACCTGCGTGCCACTGGCGCCTCGGAAGCGATCCTGTGGGTGCTGGTCGGCAACGAGCGGGCTGAGCGCTTCTACCGGGCCGGTGGTTGGCGTAGCGACGGACGTCGGCGCACCGAGGACTTCTGGGGCGTCACCGCCGAGGTGATCCGCTACCGCCGCCCGCTGCGCTGAGCGGCGGCGTTCCCTCTGCGACGCGACGCATCAGCAGGGCACGTGCACGCGCGAACGCATCCTCGTCTGCCAGCAGGCGGGAGCAGGCGTTGGCGCCGAGGCCGAGCGAGTAGACCTCGAACGCGAGCTCCGCGGCGTCGCCCACGCCGGCGATGCTCGCCTGGCGCTCGAGCTCTCCCAGCCAGGCCTTGACCCCTGCGCGAACGACATCGCGTATCGGGCCCGGCCGATCGTCGAACTCGGCGGCTGCGGCGGCCCAGAAGCAGCCGCCGGCGAAGACCTTGCGCTCGAGATACTCGAGGTACAGCTCGCAGTAGCTGCGCAATCGTGCTGCCCCCTCCGGCGCGCTCTGCGCTGGCGCGACCACTTCGTCGAAGAAGCGGCTCGCCGCGGCGTCGATCGTCGCGAGCTGGAGCTCCTGCTTCGAGCCGAAGTGGGCGAACAGGCCGCTCTTGCTCATCTGCAGCTCGCTCGCCAGCCTGCCGATCGTCAGTCCCTCGAGCCCCTCCGAGGAGGCGAGGTCGACCGAGCGTTCGAGGATCGCCTGGCGCGTCGCTGCTGCCTTGCCCATCGCCTGCAGTCTAACTAACGAACGATCGTGCTATTAATTTCGCGCCGACTGTCCAGCGAGGGCGCGGTGATCGTCAAGCGAGCGAATGGAGACAGCAGATGTCGGACTACACGGTCAGCCGAATCGACGACATGGAGGCGGTCGTGTTCGGCTCCTTCAAGCGCGCGCGGGCGCAGCTCGGCGTCGAGTCCTTCGGAATGCAGGTCATCGACATGCCCCCCAACGCAACCCAGTACCCGGAGCACAACCACGCTGCAGACGGACAGGAGGAGGTCTTCATCGTGCTCCGTGGCTCGGGCGAGATCGAGATCGACGGCGAGCGCCATCCGATCGACCCCGAGACGATGGTTCGCGTCGCTCCCGATCCACAACGGAAGATCTGGCCGGGCTCTGACGGCATGCGCCTGCTCGCGCTCGGCGGGCGGCCCGGGCAGCCATATGAGGCTTCGGAGGTCTCCAAGCTCGGTGCCCCCGACCCGGGCCTTCCCGGCGCTCCTCAGTAGCGACGTGGTGAATGCCGCCGAAGGCGTCGAGGCGGCAGAGGACGACCTGCTCCTTCGGGTCCAGAAGATCGCCGGGCGGCTCGGCGGGTTGGAACGGGCGCTGCTCGATCGACAGCGCTCGACCGTCAGGCGGCAACACGTCCGCGATGCGCGAACGGACCCCGAACGGCGACCGCCTCTCGGTCCCCGACGGGTGAGCGCGGGCGCCGCGGCGGTCCTCAAGTCGGTGGCCCAGAGCGCTCCTCCGTCGCGACGTCCTCTCCCGCGACTGTCCTCTGCCGTCGCGAGGTTGCCGCAAGACAGTCGTTGGGCGCTGAGCGCGTGATCTGGGCGTGCGAGGTTCAGAACGGGCACCGCGTGGGCGTTCGCGACCCGCAGCGTCTGGCCGGTTCCGCCGGCGCGCGGGCCGTTGCCGTCGAGGTCTCCGTCCGGCGTCCAGCACAACACCAGCGCTACCGGCGCGGCGAGGTCGCGCCCGAGCACCTCATGGATGTCGCGCGCGAGCAAATCTCGCTCGACAGCGCTGACCTTCTCCCAGTCGGGGTGGAAGCTCGCGGCCATCTCGTGGGCCGCCGGGCTGGCTTGCTCCTGGATCAGCGGCTCGGGGCCCACGCCCCTGATCAGCACATCCGCCTCGAAGCCGGGCCAGGGCAGGAATAGCTCGATCTTCCCGACCCCCCGCACGGCCCCGCGGTAGAACGCCTGGTCGGCTCCCGGCGACATGCCACTGCGCAGCGTCCAGTCGCGCTGCGCGAGCGCCCGTGCGAGCAGCTCCATCAGCGCCAGCACCTCGGCGGGCGTCTCGCGCGAGCCGATGCCCGCATAGGCGGATGGCATCAGGCCAAGCTAGACCATCCGCCGACCCCGAGCTGGACCATCCGCCGACACCGAGCTGGACGATCGGCCGATCGGGAGGCTGGACGATGGCCGACCGCGTTAGTAGCGTGGCCGCATGGGGTTGGCGGAGAGCATCTTCCCGGTGGGGCACCTCTACAACGACGTCGTGGCCGACGAGGGTCGCCAGCGTGCGTTCGCGTGCCTGGCGGCGTTGCTGATCTCGTTCTTCTTGATTCGCACCTCCGCGAGAATGACGCGCCGCTTCAGCTGGTGGCCGGGGGGCGTGGAAACCGATGGCGGGGTTCACCTGCACCACTTCGTGTGGGGCATCTTCCTGATGCTCTGCAGCGGCTTCATCGGGGTGAGCCTGCACCTCCACCCGCCGTGGGCGGGGATCATCGCGGTGATCTTCGGTGTGGGCGCGGGTCTGACGCTCGACGAGTTCGCGTTGTGGACCCGCATGGAAGACGTCTACTGGAGCGAAAAGGGCCGTTCGTCGATCGAGGCGGTCGCGGTCGTCGGCACGGTCGGGCTGCTGATAGTGGTCGGTGTGCGCCCATTCGACCTCGACGCGCCCGCGTCGGCTGTGACTGTGAGCGCCGTGATCGCGCTGTCGCTGGCGGTCTCGGTGGTGGCGCTCCTGAAGGGGCGCATCCCGCTTGGCGTGGTGGGGCTGTTCATCCTGCCCGCGGGCCTGGTGGGCGCCGTGCGCATCGGTCATCCCGAATCTCCGTGGGCACGCCACCGGTATCCGCCGGGCAGCGGCAAGCTCGCGCGTGCGCGCCACCGCTTCGAGGATCCCGACAGCCTCGCGGCGCGCATCCGGACCAGGTGCCTGAACGCCGTCGGCGGGCGCCCGAGCACTCCCGACGCCGCCTCCGACCAGGGCCTGCAGGGCTGATCGGCGCTCGACGCCGACTCGGGACACCAGCCCGAGCGCGGGCCTGCCGCCGATGTCAGAGGCCTCGCCCCGGGCTTCGCCCCGGGGGCCGCGGAGGGACGCGACGAGGTGCCGAGGGGGCCGCGGGAGGGTGGCGGGGAGGCGGTGCTGAGACAACGTCGAGGAGGCGGCGCTGGAAGGCCCGCGCCGGTGCGTCAAGGGCCCAGCCACCCCACATGACACAAAGAAGACATAAAGTTGTCAGACAACCGTATACATTAGAGACTATCTCCTGTAGTCATGCGCGCGTTGGCTGGCGACCTTTAGGAGGGTGTCCGTCGTCGTGCCGTCCAACGCTGACCTCGGTCGTGCCATCCGTCGTCTGCGCCGGGCGCGACGGGTGACGATCGAAGATCTCGCGCACTCCTCTGACATGCACCCGACATACCTCTCGGGGATCGAGCGTGGAGTGCGCAACCCGACCTGGGAGAAGCTCGCCGGCCTTGCGCGCGCGCTCGATGTCCCGGTCGCTGCGATCGCCCATGACGCCGAACTCGAGGCGCAGCTGGCAGACAGGATGCGCATCGCCCGCTCCGAGCTCGGGCTGTCCGAGGGCTTCCTCTGACGCCGGCGCGGGCGCGGCCACTGGGACCTCCGGGGCGCTGAATACGCTCACAGGATGGCCTGCGAGCGCCTCGCCGTCGTCGATCTCGGCTCGAACTCCTTCAGACTCGTCGTGTTCCGTGCATCCGGCGGCTGGTGGCGGCGCACGGATGAGATTCTACGAGCCTGTGCGCATCGGCGAGGGGCTGGCGGCGAGCGGCAGGCTGGGGGAGGGGCCGATGCGTCGCGCGCTGGCGACGCTCGATGTGTTCGAGCACTTCTGCCGCGCCTCTCACCTCGAGGGCGCCGAGATCGACGCCGTCGCCACGAGCGCGATCCGCGACGCCTCCAACGCGGCCGGCTTCCTGGCGCTCGCGCGCGAGAACACGAGCCTTCCGATCCGCGTGCTCAGCCGCGAGGAGGAGGCGCGCTACGCCTATCTGGCTGCGGTCAACTCGACGACCCTGTCCGACGGCTGTGTGCTGGACCTGGGCGGCGGCTCGCTGCAGCTCGTCGGCGTCGCGGCTCGGATGGCGCACGAGATCGGCTCCTGGCGGCTCGGGGCGGTGCGGATGACCGAGCGCTTCCTGCCCGCCAACGGACCCGCCAAGCGCCGCCAGATGGACGCCCTGCGGGAGCACATCGCACGCGAGTTGAGCTCCGCCGGCTGGCTGGGGGGCGCGGGTCGCGCAGAGCCTGGAGTGCGGCTCGTGGGCATGGGCGGGACCGTCCGCAACCTGGCCGCGGCGTTGCAGCGCCTGCATGGGCTTCCCTCGAATGGCGTTCAGGGGATGGTGGTGCAGGCGGATGCGCTCGATGAGCTCGTGCAGGTCCTAGCGGCGCTGCCGGCGTCCAAGCGCAGCTCGGTGCCGGGGATCAAGCCCGCGCGCGCCGATCTGGTGCTCGCCGGTGCGATCGTCGTGCAGGGGGTGCTCGAGGCCGGGTCCTTCGACGGCCTCGAGGTCACCGAGGCGGGGCTGCGCGAGGGGGTGTTCTTCGAGCGCCTGCTCTCCGAACGCGATCCGCCGCTGTTCGCGGACGTGCGCCGCTGCAGCGTGTTGAACCTCGCCGCCCGCTACCTGCCCGACATGGATCACACCCGGCATGTCGCCACGCTGGCGCTGGCGATGTTCGACGAGCTCGCCCGGCTCGGCCTGCACGGCGGCGATCCCGACGAGCGCGAGCTGCTGTGGGCAGCGTGCATGCTCCACGACATCGGGATGTCGGTGGACTACGACGACCACCACAAGCACTCGCGCTACTTGATCCTCAACGGCGGCCTGCCGGGCTATTCGCCGCGCGAGGTCGCGATCATCGCCCAGGCCGCCCGCTACCACCGCAAGGGTATGCCCGAGCCCGGCTTCCTGCAGGCGCTGTTCAGGCCAGGTGACATGGCTGTGCTCGACCGCTGCGCGGTGCTGCTGCGGCTCGCCGAGGATCTCGAGCGCTCGCGCGATCAGCTCGTACGCTCGACGCGCTTCACGCTCGCCCAGCCGCCGGCGCCGGCCCTCGCGTCGAGCGAGGCCTCGCCCGCAGACCTCTCGCCGATCGAGCTGCGCCTGATCGCGGACGGCGAGCCCACCGTGCCACGCTGGGCCGCCAGCCGCGAGAGCGAGCTGTTCGCGCGCGCATTCGGGCGCGAGCTGTCGGTCGCCGCCTGAGCCGCGTGAGCGGCCTGAGCGGACTGCACGGCCTCAGCCGAGGCCGTGCACGTGCCCGTGCATGCGTTCGAGCTCGCGTTCGCGGCCCTTGCAGTCGTACAGCAGCAGCGCGTTGCGATTGACCGGCGGTGGCATCCAGGCGGCGGTTGGGATCAGCGTGCACGCGTACAGCACCGCGGTGGAGGCGGCGTTGCCGCCGCGTTCGGCATAGGCGCCGCCAAGCGCGATGTAGCGGGCTTCGCCGCGCCTGACCAGGCGGGCGAGACTGCGGCCGTTAAGAGCGGGATCGTTGCCGCTGTAGCCGCCCATCGCGCCGCTGTTGTAGCCGAACAGGATCATCGTCGCGGCGCTGTCGGAAGCCTCGGTGAGCATGTACCAGCGTTTCGCGGGATCGCGCGGGGTGATGTAGCGGATCAGCTCGCGATTGACTTTCAGCGACTCGGGGGTCACGCCATAGCGTCCGACGCTGCCCGCCGCGCGCGGGCCCGCCGCGGGGAAGGTGCCCTCGACGGCGAACTGCCAGGTGGTCGCCGCATAGACGGTGGGAGCTAGCAGCAGCAGGCCGAGCGTCAGCGCCATCGCGGGGCGCGTCCAGCGCTGTGTGAGCAGCGCCGCGATCACCCCGATCGCGGCGCCGATCGCGAGTATCGGCCAGAACCAGCGCATGTAGTGGTCGTGGTGCAGCAGCACGAGCTGCGCGGCGACCGTCCCCGCGACCGCGAGCGGGAGCAGCGCGAAGCGAAGCGCCCGCCGCGCACCGCGGGCGACGAAGGCGACAGCCCCGCCGCCGACCATCGCCGCGGTGCCGGGGCCGAGCGCGGAGGTGTAGTAGGGGTGGACGATCCCCTTCGAGAAGCTGAGCGTCAGCGCCTCGACGGCGAACCAACCGCCGAGCACCAGCAGGCCGGCGAGGCGCGGGTCGCGGCGGCTCCCGTCCTGTCCCCGACCCGGGCCGGGGACGCCGATCGACCAGAGCGCGAGTGCGATCAGCCCGAGAACCGCGAATGGGAGCATCCACGCGCTCTGGCTGCCGAGGCCGATCCCGAACAGGCGCAGCGGGCCGGTCGGGCCGCCGAAGGAGGTCGGATGGATCGCACGCCCGTTGGGGAGGAATTTCGGGGCCGGCGGTTTCGGGTGCGGTTTCGCGTGGCTCGGCGGTGGTGGCGGGGGGATCGCGAGGCCGTGCTCGCGCGCCTGCAGGCGCAGGGTTTCTCGTTCGATGTGCGCGAGTGAGCCATGGCGGAACACCACCGGGATCTGCCCCGGGCCGCCGACCTGGCCGCCGACGCGGCCAAAGCCGTTGTAGCCGAAGGTCAACCCGAGCTCGGTGTTGTCGGTCGAGCCGCCGACGAACGGGCGCCGGTGCGCGGGGGTCAGTTCGACGAATGCGCTCCACGAGGCGGAGACCACGAGCAGCACGGCGCCTGCGGCCAGCAGCGAGAGCAGCCGCCGGGGGATGCTGATGGGCGCGCAGACGAAGTAGCCGAGCGCCATCCCCGGCACGACCAGGTAGGCGGCGAGCGTCTTGGTGTTGAACGCCAGCCCCACCAGCAGCCCCGAGACGAGCAGCGGGCGCAGGCGGCCGCTTTCAGCCGCGCGCAGCGCGAAGCCGCAGGCGAGGATCATCAGCAGGATCAGAAGCGCGTCGAGGTTGTTGTCGCGCGAGACCGCAACGAAGGAGGGGAACACCGCCAGCGCGAGCGCGCTCGCGAGTGCTGCGGCGGCGCCGAAGCGGGGGCGCACCACCCAGTAGAGGGCCGCGACCGACAGCACGCCTGCGATCGCCTCGGGCAGCAGCAGGCTGAGCGGGGTGAAGCCGAAGATCTTCGCGCTCAGCGCCTGCACCCACAGGCCGAGCGGAGGCTTGTCGACCGTCACCAGCCCGCCGGGATCGAATGACACGAACACAAAGTTGTGCAGCGAGTGGAGCATCGACTTCACAGCCGCCGAGTAGAAGGTGTTCCCCCATTCGTTGCGCGAGAGCCGCACCATGTTCAGGAGCGCAGACAGCGCCAGGACCACGCCGAGCGCGATGTGCTCGGCGCGCACGCGCGTGCCGCGCAGCGGCGAGCTGGCGGCGCCGTGCTCGAGCGGCCGATCCGCTGGGAGGATGGACGAGGTCTGCTGAGCGGAGTTCATGTCGCGAGCGCCATCAGCAGCCGGTCGAGGTCGTTCTCGTCGTTCCAGGCCCCGACCGACGCCCGCAGCCAGGGCCTGTCGGGGATGTTACGCACGATCACGCCGCGCTCGCCGAGTTCCTCGCGCTCGTGCTCGGGGTCGGGGCTCGTGAATGAGACCAGCGTCGTGTCGCCTCGCGGCGCCACCTCGCGCCCGTGCTCGGCAAGGCGCTCGGCGAAGGTCGCCGCGAGCGAGCGCGAGCGCTCGTGGACGGCCTCCCAGCCGGCGCCTTCGAGCACGCGCGCGGCCGCAAGCGCGCAGGCGAGCGTCTCGGCGCTGAGCGACATCGCGTCGAACGCGCGCGCATCCTCGTGCGGCTGGGCCTCGAGCCCCGCGCCCGGATGCTCGAGGTTCGCGTAGCCGCGCCGCTGGACCGCCAGGCGCGGGCGCAGGTCGCGGCTCACGTACAGCATCCCCGTCCCATCGGGCCCGCACATCCACTTCTGGCCGGCGCCCGCGTAGGCGTCGCAGCCGAGCGCGCGCACGTCCGTCGCGACCGCGCCCACGCCCTGGGCGCCGTCCAACAGAACGGGAGCATCGACCTCGGCGAGCTCCCGCGGAGCGAAGCTGCCGCTCATCCAGCCGACGTGCGAGCAGGCGACGAGGCGCGTCCGGGGCCCGAGCTGCTGCGCGATCTCAGCCAGCGGCACCGCCCGCACCGAGGCCCCGGTGATCTCGCGCGCGGCGCTCAGCGCGCCCTGCAGGCCGGGGTGCTCCTCGTCGCTCGTGAGGATCTCATCGCCAGCGCCCAGCTCGAGGCCGCCGATGACCTGCGCGATGCCTTCGCTCGTGCAGGTGGTGAGCGCCAGCTCGTCGGTGTCGCAGCCGAGCGCGGCGGCATAGCGGGCGCGCAGCTGCGCGCCGAGCTCAGAGCGGCGCTCGAAGTGGGTCCCCGCGCGCCCACCCACGGCCTCGCGGCGCAGCTCCTCCGTGGCGGCCGCGAAGGCCCTGTTCGCGAGCGGACCGTCGGTGCCAGCGTTCAGGTACGCGCGCTCGCGCAGCACCGGAAACTCCTCGCGCAGCTCCTGCCAGTTCACGATCGGCGAGGATACCCGCAGGGGGAGCCGCGACGACGAGGGTCCGCGGGCACGGGAAAGCGAGTATCAATCGGGCATGACCGCAGATGGTGCGCAGCAGCCCTTGTGGAAGCCCTCCGCGGAGGGGCTCGAGCGTGCCGAGATGAGCGACTTCATGCGCTTCGCCGCGCGGCTGCCGGCGGTGAAGGAGACCCGCGCGGGGAGCCCGTTCGAGAGCTATGAGGAGCTGTGGCAGTGGTCGGTCGCCGAGGTCGAGCAGTTCTGGGCGGCGATCTGGGAGTACTGCGGGGTGCGCAGCGCGCGTCCCTATGAGAGCGTGCTCGACTCGCGCGAGATGCCGGGCGGGCACTGGTTTCAGGGCGCTGAGCTCAACTACGCCGAGAACCTGCTGATGCGCGAGCACGATCCCGACTCGCTGGCGGTGCTGCACTGCTCGGAGCTGCGCGAGCTCGACTCGCTGAGCTGGGGCGAGCTGCGCGGGCAGGTGGACGCGGTCGCGGCGGGTCTGCGCGCGCTCGGGGTCGGGCGCGGCGATCGCGTCGTGGCCTACATGCCGAACATCCCCGAGACCTTGATCGCGCTGCTTGCGAGCGCGAGCATCGGTGCGATCTTCTCGAGCGCAGCCCCCGAGTTCGGCGCGCGCAGCGTGATCGACCGCTTCGCGCAGATCGAGCCGAAGGCGCTGCTGGCGGTCGACGGCTACCGCCACGGGGGCAAGGACTTCGACCGCACCGCGGCGCTGCGTGGGATCCTCGCCGAGCTGCCGACTGTGCGCCACACGGTGCTGCTGCCCTACCTCGATCAGCAGGCGTCATTCGCGCAGCTGCCGGGCGGCATGGGGTGGAGTGAGCTGCTCGCGCTCGGAGCGGGCGCCGGCCTGGAGCCGCTGCGCTTCCAGGCGCTGCCGTTCGAGCACCCGCTGTGGGTGCTCTACTCCTCGGGCACCACAGGGCTGCCGAAGGCGATCGTCCACAGCCACGGCGGGATCCTGCTCGACCAGCTGAGGACCCGGATGCACCTCGACCTGCGCGCGGGCGATCGCATGTTCTGGTTCACGACGACCGGCTGGATGATGTGGAACTTCCTCGTCGGCTGCCTGCTCAGCGATGCCGCGATCGTGCTCTATGACGGCAGCCCGGGCCACCCCGACCTGGGTGTGCTCTGGCGGCTGGCGGAGCGCACGCGGATGAGTTGCATGGGCCTGTCCGCGGGGCTTATCGCCGCCTGTGCGAAGGCCGGGCTGCGGCCCGCGCGCGACTGCGACCTGAGCGAGCTGCGCGCGATCGGCTCGACCGGCTCGCCGCTCTCGCCGGAGGGCTTTCGCTGGGTCCACGATCGCGTCGGCGCCGAGAAGTGGCTGTTCTCGACCAGCGGCGGCACCGATGTGTGCTCGGCGTTCGTCGGCGGCTGCCCGCTGCTGCCTGTGTATGAGGGGGAGCTGCAGTGCCGCATCCTCGGCTGCGCGGTCGAGTCCTTCGACGAGCGCGGCGATCCGCTGATCGACGAGGTCGGCGAGCTCGTGCTGACCGAGCCGCTGCCGTCGATGCCGATCTTCTTCTGGGGCGAGGACCCGCCCGAGCGCGATGGCAGCGGCGGCGAGCGCTATCGCGAGAGCTACTTCTCGATGTACCCCGGCGTCTGGCGCCATGGCGACTGGATCCGGATCACCCCCCGCGGGGGCGCGGTGATCTACGGCCGCTCGGACGCCACCATCAACCGCCAGGGCGTGCGCATGGGCACGAGCGAGATCTACCGCGCCGCGGCTTCGGTGCCGGAGGTGCTCGATGCGCTCGTCGTCGACGTCCCCCGCGGCGATCCGAGCACCGGGGCGGAGCTGTGGATGGCGCTGTTCGTCGTGCTCGAGCAGGGCGCAGAGCTCGACCCGGAGTTGCGCGCGCGGATCTCGAGCAGCATCCGCGAGCAGTGCTCGCCGCGGCACGTCCCCAACGAGATCCTGCAGATCGAGGAGGTCCCGCGGACGCTGTCGGGCAAGGTGCTCGAGGTGCCGGTCAAGAAGATCCTGATGGGCACCCCCGCCGCGCAGGCGGCGAGCATCGAGTCGCTCGCGAACCCGAGCTCGCTCGAGTACTTCGTGAGGCTGCACGAGAGCCTCCAGCACGAGCGCTCGACGGACGCGGCGCGCCGCGCGAGCTGAGGCGCCCGGCCCTTCACAGCCCCAGCGAGCGCCCCACGATCTCCTTCATGATCTCGTTCGCGCCGCCGTAGATGCGGGTCACGCGCGCGTCGACGAATGCCTTCGCGATCGGGTACTCGAGCATGTAGCCATAGCCGCCGTGCAGCTGCAGGCAGCGGTCGACGGTGCGCCCCTGGAGCTCGGTGCACCACCACTTCGCGACCGCCGCGTCCTCGGCGCTGAGCTCGCCCGCGTTCAGCTCGCTCACGCAGCGGTCGAGGAACACGCGCGCGATCTCGATTTCGCCATACAGCTCCGCGAGCGCGAACTTGGCACTCTGAAATGAGCCGATCGGCTGGCCGAAGGCCTTGCGCTCGCGCACGTATGTGAGTGTCTGCGAGAGCGCAGCCTCGGCTGCGGCGACCGCGTTGCCGGCGATCGACAGCCGCTCCTGAGGGAGGTTCGAGACCAGGTAGCGAAAGCCCTTGCCCTCCTCGCCGAGCAGGTTCTCGAGCGGCACGTGCACCTGCTCGAAGGACAGCTCGGCGGTGTCCTGGGCGTGCTGACCGAGCTTCTCGAGTTTGCGCCCGCGCCGAAAGCCCTCCATCCCGCGCTCGATCACCAGCAGGCTGATACCGCGGTGGCGCTCCGCCGGGTCGGTCTTGACCGCGGTGATCACGAGGTCGGCGTTGATGCCATTGGTGATGAAGGTCTTCGAGCCATCGACCACGTAGTGCCCGTCCTCGCGCCGGGCGCGCGTCGACATGTTCGCGAGGTCCGAGCCGATCCCCGGCTCGGTCATCGCCAGCGCGGTGATCAGCTCGCCCGACGCGATCCCGCCGAGCCAGCGCTCGCGCTGGAGCTCGGTGCAGTAGCGCAGGAAGTAGGGCAGGCAGATGTCGTTGTGCAGCGTCACCCCGAGCCCGAAGTCGCCGACCCCCGCGCGCTGGCACTCCTCGCCGACGATCAGGTTGAAGCGGAAGTCCTCGACTCCCGCGCCGCCGTACCGCGCCGGCACCTCCATCCCCAGGAAGCCCGCTGCGCCCGCGCGGGCGAACACCTCGCGCGGGACGATCCCGGCGCGCTCCCACTCGCCGTAGCGGCCGTCCTCGCCGACGACCTCGCGCTGAAGGAACGTGCGCATGCTCGCCCTGAAGTCCTCGTGCACGTCCTCATACAGCCTGCGCCTCATCGCCACTCAGACCCTACCTCGCCGCGCTCGCCGAGCCGGTCCGGTCCTCCCGAAGAGGAGCCCCGGCGTGCTCCGCCACGCACGCGCTCGCAACCCGCGTGCAGGAGTGGGGGCCGCAGCCGTCGAACAAATGCGCCGATGAAGCGTGGCGCGACAACCACAGCCCCCGCAGAGGCGATGAACGGCACGAGCCAGCACCAGAGCCTCTCGACCTACATCCAGGCGCGCTTCGAGGAATGCTCGCGCTCGCAGAAGGACGTCGCGCAGTACATCGTCGATCACCTCGACGAGGCCGCCTTCCAGACGGCGGAGGAGCTGGCCCGCCGCGCGAACACCTCGAGCTCGACCGTCGTGCGCTTCTCCCAGGCGCTCGGCTTCGAGGGCTTCCCCGAGCTGCAGGCGGCCGCGCGCGAGGAATATCGCCGCGTACACGCGACCGCGCCGACGAGCGCCGCGCCGGCTCCCTCGACGCCGCTGTTCTCGCTCGACCAGAACGAGTTCGAGAGCTCGCTCAACGCCGACTACCTCAACGTCGAGGAGACCGCCCGCAAGATCTCGCGCAGCTCCGTCGAGGCGCTGGTCGAGGCGATCGTCGAGGCCGAGAAGATCCTCGTCGCGGGCACCGACCAGATGGCGTTCTTCGCCAGCTACCTGCGCCACCTGCTGATGCTGCTGGACCTGCGCGTCGACGTCGTCGCGAGCCCCTCCCAGGAGGCGCTCAGCCGGCTCGGTCGCATCGACACGGGCACGCTCGTGATCGGCCTCTCGGCAGGACGCCCGCACCCGCTGGTGGTGCGCGCGATGAAGCTCGCGCGCCACCGCAAGGCGCGCACCGCCGCGATCACCGACGCAACTCTCTCGGAGGTCGCGAAGCTCGCGCAGATCAAGCTCTACTACTCCTCCAACAGCCCCGCCTACGTGCGCTCACACGTGGCGCTGCTGTCGGTGATCCAGGCTCTCGCCTTCGGCGTCTACTCGCAGGACACAGCGCAGTACGACGACCGTAT
Organism: uncultured Solirubrobacterales bacterium; assembly: GCA_963706765.1. GTDB lineage: Bacteria > Actinomycetota > Thermoleophilia > Solirubrobacterales > Solirubrobacteraceae > Palsa-744. Next base: position 3,260,072 of record OY970168.1, read on the forward strand.
CAAGGCCTTCCGCCTGAAGTAGTCGGACCCGGCGCGCGATCGTGGACCTCGTGCCGCATGCGGCACGAGCCGAGACCGCGCATGCGCGGTCTCGCCAGCAGGCGCATGCGCCTGCTGGGAATGGGGGCGGGCGTTCGCGGACAAACGCGCAGCCGCATGTCAAACTGAGGCCAGATGCGCGACGAGGCGACATTCCGAGTCAAGAGCGGCCTGGCGGAGATGCTCAAGGGCGGCGTGATCATGGACGTGGTCACGCCCGCGCAGGCGACGATCGCCGAGGAGGCGGGCGCCGTCGCGGTGATGGCGCTCGAACGCGTTCCCGCCGACATCCGCCGTGATGGCGGCGTCGCGCGGATGTCCGACCCGGAGATGATCGCCGGCATCCAGGAGGCCGTCTCGATCCCGGTGATGGCCAAGGCCCGGATCGGGCACTTCGTCGAGGCACAGGTGCTGCAGTCGCTGGACGTCGATTACGTCGACGAGTCGGAGGTGCTGACGCCCGCGGATGAGATCAACCACATCGACAAGTGGCAGTTCAAGGTTCCTTTCGTGTGCGGCGCCACCAACCTCGGCGAGGCCCTGCGGCGGATCGGCGAGGGCGCGGCGATGATCCGCTCCAAGGGCGAGGCCGGCACCGGGGACATCGTCGAGGCGGTCCGTCACATGCGCGCGATCACCGGCGAAATCCGCCGGCTGACGACGCTCGACTCGGCCGCCATTGCCGGCGCCGCGAAGGAGCTCGGCGCGCCGCTCGAGCTGGTGCGCACGGTCGCCGACGGGGGCCGCCTGCCGGTCGTGCTGTTCTGCGCCGGGGGCATCGCCACGCCGGCGGACGCGGCGCTGATGATGGCGCTCGGCGCCGAAGGGGTGTTCGTGGGGTCGGGCATCTTCAAGTCCGAGGACCCGCCCGCGCGCGCACGTGCGATCGTCGAGGCCACGACGCACTGGCAGGACGCCGACCGCGTCGCCGCCGCATCGCGCGGGCTGGGCACCCCGATGACGAGCCTCGAGACCTCCAAGCTCGAGGACGAGCAGCTGCTCGCCCAGCGCGGTTGGTGAGCGGGCGCTCGTCGTCTTGCGCCGGCCGCCGGGGGGTTGCGTCGCGCAGGGAGCGTCGTGGTCGTGGGCGCGCGTCCGGCGTTGGAGCGTTCGTGGTGGCGAGGTGGGGGCGTATGTTGTTGTGATTTTCGCGTAGTGTGCGCGATGGTCTATACGGCGTAGATACGATCGCACACACAGTTCAAAAAACATCACCACACACCCACCCCCTCGTCGGCGTGCTCGCCCTGCAGGGTGGCTTCGAGGCACACGAGCGCATGCTGCGAAGGGTCGGCGCAGGCGTGCGCGAGCTGCGCGTCCCCGCAGACCTCGACGGCATCGACGCGCTGGTGATCCCGGGCGGGGAGTCCACGACGATGACCCTCGGTGTCGAGCGCGAGGGGCTGCGCGAGCCGCTGCGGGCCCTGGTGGAGGGGGGAACGCCGGTGCTCGGCTCCTGCGCGGGGCTGATCATGCTCGATCGCGATCACCTCGGCCTGATGGACATGCGCGCCGAGCGCAATGCGTTCGGTCGCCAGCTGCACAGCTTCGAGGCCGACCTCGAGCTGCAGGGCGTCGAGGGCGGCCCGCTGCGAGCGGTGTTCATCCGCGCTCCCTGGATCGCCGAGCACGGCCCAGAGGTCGAGATCCTCGCGCAGATCGACGGCCGCCCGGTCGCCGCCCGGCAGGGAAGCATGCTCGCGGTCGCCTTCCACGCCGAGCTGACAGACGACGAGCGAGTCCACCGGCTGCTGCTCGACTCGATCGACGGGTCGGCGCCCGCTCCTGCACCCGCATCGGGCCGGGGCGATACTTAGGCCGATGCGAATCGCGCTGGCGGCGGACGAACGCGTGGGGATCGCCGAGGGGCTCGCCGGCGAGCTCGCCAGGCGCGGCCACGAGGTTCTCGCGCATGGCGCGCTGGGCGAGGGCGAGCGCGAGGACTGGGCCTGGGCGTCGGAGGCCGCCGCGCGCGACGTCGCCGAGAGCCGCGCAGAGCAGGCTGTGGTGTGCTGCTGGACAGGCACCGGCGCCGCGATCGCCGCCAACAAGGTGCGCGGGGCGCGAGCCGCGCTCTGTACCGACGCTCAGACCGCCGCGGGCGCGCGGCGCTGGAACGACGCCAACGTGCTCGTGCTCAGCCTGCGGCTCACCTCCGAGGCGCAACTGGGGGAGATACTCGACGCCTGGTTCGCCGGCGAGGCCAGCGCCGAGGCGCAGGACCGCGCGAACGTCGAGCATCTGAAGCAGATCGAGGACCGCTGAGCCGGCGCTCGAAGACGTCGCGCCGACTGGGCTTGCGCGCCTGCTCGAGCACGAGCGTTCGCATCAGCCCTCGCCCTCGATGCTCTGAAAGCTGACGACTCCATCGCGCTCGGTTTCCGCCACGACGCCCTCGTCGAGCAGCAGGTCGATGTGGCCGAGGACCTCCGAGAGCGTGAGGAACGCCTGGGTCACGGCGACATTTCCCCACAGCGCGGTGGCGACCTCGTGCGCGGTGCGGGGCCGTTCGGCGATCAGCCCGTGGATCCGCTTCGCGCGGCGCTCGTGCATGCGAAAGCGCTCGTCGATCAGCGCTGCGTGGTCGGCGATCGGAGCGCCGTGTCCGGGCAGCACCATCTGCAGGCTCATCCGCTGCGTGGCTCGCAGCGAGGCCATGTACTGCACGAGCGCCCGCGGTCGCGGGCCGGTGAAGTCCTCGCCCGCGCCCAGCGGTCGCGTCAGCAGCGGGTTCGAGGAGATGTGCTTGATCAGGTGGTCGGCGCCCAACAGCATCGAGCGTTGGCCGATCTCCGATCGGTCGTCCAGGAACACCGTGTCCGAGGGGCTGTGGCCAGGGCGGTGCAGCACCTGCAGTGTGCGATCGCGCAGCTTCAGCTCCTCGCCGTCGCGCAGCGGCCGCGTGATCTCGACCGAGGACCCCCAGGCGCGAAAGCTCGCCGACACCGCCCGCAGCGCGGTGACGATGTCGGCGGGAATTCCGTGGCGCAGCATGATGCTCTGGGCGAAGCGGTCGTCGAGCTCCGCTTCCTCGCGGAAGCGCAACAGGTAGGGCGCGAGCCGATCGAGCGCCGCCACCTCCGCGCCCGAGCGCCGCGCGAGTATCGAGGCGAGCCCGAAGTGGTCGATGTGCTGGTGGGTGATGATCAGCAGCTCGATGTCCTCGACCGCGTGCCCGCGCGCCGCGAGCAGCTGCTCGAGCTCGTCCAGGGCCTTGCCGGAGTTGGGACCGGAGTCGAGCAGCGTCAGCGGCGAGTCCTCGATCAGGTACGCGTTCACGCGCCCGACCTGAAACGGGGTCGGCACCGCCAGGCGGTGGATGCCGGCGTCGGCGGCGAGCGCGAGCAGCTGCTCCTCCTGCGCCCGCTGCGGGTCCTCCGCGCTCACGAGCGGATCAGCTCGAGCACCTCATCGCGACGCGTTTCCATGTCCTCGTGTGAGACCAGCGACTCCAGGCACAGGCGCAGCAGCGGCTCGGTGTTGGACGGGCGCACGTTGAAGTGCCAGTCCTCGTAGTCGATCGAGATCCCATCGAGGCGATCCTGGCGGGCATCGGAGTAGCGCTGTGCGAGCTCCTCGATCTTCGCCTGGGGGTCTTGCACTTCGGTGTTGATCTCCCCGGAGATGAAGTAGTGCTCGCGCATCGGCCCGAGCAGCTGTGACAGCGAGGCCTGCGCGCGCGAGACATGCTCGAGCACCAGCAGCGCCGGGATCGCGCCCGAGTCCGCGCAGAAGAAGTCGCGGAAGTAGTAGTGGCCCGACACCTCGCCGCCGAACAGCGAGCCCTCGGCGCGCATGCGGGCCTTGAAGAACGCATGGCCCACCCGGTTGATGTACGGCACCCCGCCCGCCGCACGCACGGTGTCGGGCACCGCGCGCGAGGCCCTGACGTCGTACAGCACCGCCTCTCCGCCGGGGTGGCGACGCAGCAGCGTCTGCGCGAGCATCGCCGTCAGGAAGTCGCCGTCGACGAATGTGCCGGTGTCGTCGATGAAGAAGCAGCGGTCCGCGTCCCCATCCCAGGCGATCCCCATGTCGGCGCCGCTGGACCGGACCTGTTCGATGATGAAAGTGCGGTTCTCCTCCAGCAGCGGGTTCGGCTCGTGGTCGGGAAAGTTGCCGTCGGGCGTCCAGAAGGTCTCGATCGTCTCGATCCCCAGCCGCTCGAGCACGGGACCGATCATCGGCCCGGCCATCCCGTTGCCGCCGTCGAGCACGACCTTCAGGCCGCCGATCTGATCGGCGTCGAAGAAGCGCCCGAGATACTGGTGGTACTCCGTGTAGAGGTCCACCTGCTCGACCGCTCCCCCCCCCGGCGCGGGGCCGAGGCCCGACTCGAGCGCGCGACGGATGTCCTGGATCCCCTCATCGCCGGACAGCGCGAGCGCGCCTGCGCGCACGAGCTTCGCGCCCGTGTACGCAGGCGGGTTGTGCGAGGCCGTGCACATCAGCCCCCCGTCGAGCTCACGCGAGCCGACGAGGTAGTAGAGCATCTCTGTGCCCACCTCGCCGGCGTCGATCACATGCGCGCCCTCGCTCGTCATGCCCACCCGGTAGCGGGCCGCGAGCGCGGGAGCAGTGAGCCGCATGTCGTGACCGAGCGCCAGCCGCAGCTCGCCCGCGGGCTTTCCTTCCAGCTGCGAGAGGACGCGCACGAAAGCACGCCCGAGCTGCTCGGCCAGCTCCTCGTCGATCTGCGATCCGTACAGGCCGCGAATGTCGTACGCCTTGAAGATCTCCTCTGAAGCCCTCACCGCCATGCGCCCGCGCATCCTAGTCGGGCCGCCGACGCGGCCTCGCCCTCGTCGCCCCGGAGCGCTCGCAAGGCCGGCGGATTCGTAGACTTCCAGATGTGTCCGGGCATTCCAAGTGGGCGAGCATCAAGCACAAGAAGGCGATCGTCGACTCGCGACGCGGCCAGCAGTTCACCAAGCTGGCGCGTGCGATCACGGTGGCTGCGCGCGACGGCGGGGGGGACCCCGACGCGAATGCGACGCTCGAGAACGCGATCCGCAAGGCCAAGGAAGCGTCGATGCCGAAGGACAACATCGAGCGCGCGATCGCCCGCGGCACCGGCGAGGGCGGCGACGGCGAGGCGCTCGAGACGGTGCTCTACGAGGGATACGGCCCCGGCGGGGTCGCGGTGCTCGTCGAGGCTGTGACCGACAACCGCAACCGCACCGGCGCCGACGTCCGCCACCTGTTCTCAAAGCACGGCGGCAACCTCGGCGAGCCGGGCTCGGTCGCCTACCTGTTCGACAAGAAGGGCACGATCACGATCGACGCGAGAAAGCACGACGAAGACGAGCTGATGGTGGCGGTCGAGGCGGGAGCCGAGGACATCACGGCCGACGAGGGCCTGTGGGAGGTCGTCGCCCCGCAGGCGGACTTCGCCAAAGTCCGCGAAGCGCTCGAGCAGGCGGGTGTCGAGATCGAGAGCGCGGAGCTCGGCTACCGACCCTCGAGCCTCGTGCCGATCGACGAGAGCCAGGCCGCCCGCCTGATGAAACTGATCGAGGTGCTCGAGGAGAACGACGACGTCGGCGAGGTGCACGCCAACTTCGACGTGCCCGCGGAGGTGCTCGAACGGGTTGCCGGCTAGCGTCTGGAGAGGGGGATGCGGGACCGCGCCCCGGCGGCCCGCATGCAGGCGATGAGCGCCAAGGACGGTGGGCCGGCGACGGACGGCTCGATGCCGCCCGTGGTGATTCTCTGCGGCGGGCGCGGGACGCGGCTGCGCGAGCGCACGCGCGAGATCCCCAAGCCGCTCGTGGAGATCGGCGGCGAGCCGATCGTGGGGCACGTGATCCGGCTCTACGCGGCCCAGGGCTTTCGCCGGTTCGTGCTCGCGACCGGCTACAAGGGCGAGCTGATCGACGAGTACGCGGATGCGAGCGAGTGGCCCGCGGACGTGCGCGTGGAGTGCATCGACACCGGTCAGGACACGCCCACCGGCGGGCGGATCAGACTGCTCGCCGAGCATCTCAACGACGTCGAGACGTTCTGCGCCACCTACGCAGACGGACTCGCCGACATCGACCTCGACACGCTGCTGCGCCGCCACCACGGGCACGGCGCGCTCGCGACGATGACCGTGGTGCGCCCGACGCTTCAGTTCGGCGTCACCGAGCTCGACGGCGACGGCCGCGTGACCGGCTTTCGCGAGAAGCCGCAATCCGAGCAATGGATCAACGGCGGCTTCTTCTGCTTCGAGCGCGGCGTGTTCGAGCACATCCCGCTCGACAGCATCCTCGAGCGCGAGCCACTGCAGAGCCTGGCCGCCGAGGGCCAGCTGCGCGCATATCGCCACGAAGGCTTCTGGGAGTGCATGGACACCTACAAGGACTCCGTCGCCCTCAACGACCTCTGGGCCTCCGGCGAGGCCCCCTGGCGCGTGTGGTCGTGAGCGCCGCGCGCCGGCGCTGAGCGCCGGTCCCTCGTATGCGCCGCGCGGCGGCTGTCGGCGCGGCCCTCGCGGGTGAGCGTGCGTCGCTCGTGAGCGCCGCGCGCTAGACCGGCTCGCTGTCGGCGCGCCGGGTGCGGTACAGGTGCACCGGCTCGCGCACGCCGCGCAGCCTGCGCTCGCCCGCGTAGGAGAAGCGGAAGGCCTCGCGCGCGCAGTCGCGCACGTCGCGCTCGACCAGCATGCTGCCGGGGCGCGCGATCTGGGTGATGCGGCTGGCGAGGTTGACGGGTCGCCCGAACCAGTCACCCGCGCGCGGGAGCGCAGCTCCGAAAGCTGCGCCGGCGCGCAGCTGGGGGAAGTCCTCGCCCTCGGAATCGGCGGCATCGAGCAGCATCAGGGCCGCGTCGATCAGCGGCTGGGGCTCGACCGAGGCGAGCATCGCGGCGTCGCCGATCGTCTTCACGAGCTTCACCGGCGGCTCGGCGACGTCGGTGGCGAGGGATTCGAGGCGCACCGCCAGGCGCCCGAGCTCATCCGGCGGGACTTCCTCGCCGAGCCGCGTGAAGCCGACGAGGTCGGCGAAGCAGATCGCCACCTCGCGCGAGCCCGGCAGCTGGCCGCCACTGCGCTCGAGCGCGCTCACGACCTCGTTCTCGGTCGCGTTGCGCAGGTGCAGCGCGAGCAGGTTGCTGAGCAGCGGGTCGACCAGCGGGTACAGCTGCGCGGCCGCCTGGGCGTACTGCCCGGCGAGATCGCTCTCGCTGATGCCAGGGCGCAGCACGAGTTTCAGCGGCAGCGCACGCAGCGTCTGCGCCGCCTGGGAGAGCCCGCGGCCGAGCACTCGCAGCAGCGCGAGCATGTCCTCGTCGAGGATCCCGGCCTCGCGGGCGGCGTGGATCATGCGCGCGGACTCCAGCTCTGCCTCCGTGTAGACGGCCTCCTGCGGCTCGGGGATCGGCAGCCCCATCGCGCGGCGCGCGGCGACCAGGAAGTCGAGATCGACCGCCGCCAGCTCGGCGACCTGTGCGGCGGTGTAGCGCTCGGGGCCGACGATCACGCGATCGGCTGGCAGGAACACGGTCGTCCCGGTGGCTCGCGTGCGCTGCAGCTCCGACAGCGGCACGCCTTCGGCGACGAGCGATCGCAAGAGCGCGATGCGCTCCTCGCGCTGCTGACCCTGCAGGCCGTCGAGCAGACCCTCGGCCTCGAAGTCGATCGGCTCCTGTGACATTAAGCCGCCAGCCTAGATGGTCTCCTCGCGGCCGTCGTGCCGCTGCGGGTCACGACAGGCAGGCGTCCGATGGGCAACGCAGAATCCAACATCATGGTGGTGATGGGCATAGACCCGGGGCTCGCGAGCACCGGCTACGGGGTCGTGGCGCGTCGCGAGGGGCGTCTGGTGGCGCTCGACGGCGGCGTCATCGAGACGCGCGCGGGCGTGCCCGTGGAGCGACGGCTGGTCGATATCCACGACGCCCTGGAGGCGCTGCTCGACGAGCACGAGCCCCAGGGGATGGCGCTCGAGGAGCTGTATTTCGGCCAGAACGTGAAAACGGCCTTCGCGGTCGGGCAGGCGCGGGGCGTGGCCCTGCTGGCCGCTGGGCGGCGCGGGGTCGCGTGCGAGAGCTACACGCCGCAGCAGGTCAAGGGCGCCGTCTGCGGCAGCGGCCGCGCGGGCAAGGAACAGGTCGCGCGGATGGTGCAGGCGCTGCTCGGCCTCGAGCACGAGCCTCGACCCGACCACGCCGCCGACGCGCTCGCGGTCGCGATCTGCCACGTCAACCGCGCCCCCTTCACGCTCGCTGTCTCGGAGGCTGCGTCGTGATCGCGACCGAGCCGTCAACCGGTCGCAGTGCGCCCGCGGCCGCGCCGTCGCTGGATTGCGCGAGGATCGAGGCTGCATCGTGATCGGCCTGCTCAAGGGCGAGGTCGCGGTGCGCAGGCCCGACCACGTCGTGGTGGTGTGCGGCGGAGTCGGCTATCGCGCGGCTGTATCGGCGCAGACGCTGAGTCACGTCCCGGGGGCGGGCTCGCAGGTGACCCTCCACACCCATCTGATCGTGCGCGAGGACGCGCTGACGCTGTACGGGTTTCACACCGAACAGGAGAAGGAGCTGTTCCTGATGCTGCTGGCGGTGCAGGCGGTGGGCCCGAAGGTGGCGCTCGCGGCGCTCTCGGGCGGCAGCCCGCGCGAGCTGCTGCGCGCGATCGCCGCCGGCGACGCGCCGCGCTTTCAGGCGACGCCGGGGATCGGCAAGCGGACCGCCGAACGGATCATCGTCGAGCTGCGCGAGAAGGTGCTCGGCGAGCATGGGCTCGCCGAGGGCGAGCAGATCGCCGCGCGACGCGGCGGCGGCGACACGGGCGAGCTCGGCGAGCGCGGGCTCGCGCGCGACGGGCTGCTCGAGCTCGGCTATGGCGCCGGCGAGGTCGAGGACCTGCTGCGCGAGGCCGAAGGGGAGAGCGCCGAGGAACTGATCGCGCACGCGCTGCGCAGCGCACGGGCCGGATGAGCGCGCCGTGAGCGAGACTGCCGAGCGCATCCAGACCCCCTACCTCGTCCCCGAGGACGAGCTCGATCGCTCGCTGCGTCCACGGCGGCTGGCGGATTTCGTCGGGCAGCGCCAGCTGCGCGAGCAGCTGTCGGTCGCGATCGAGGCGGCCGGCGCGCGCGGCGACGCGCTCGACCATCTGCTGCTCGCGGGCCCTCCGGGCCTGGGCAAGACATCGCTCGCGCAGATCGTGGCGGCAGAGCTCGAGGTGCCGTTCGTGCAGACGGCGGGGCCGGCGCTCGAGCGCAAGGGAGACATCGCGGCGTTCCTGACCGCGCTCGAGCCGCGCAGCGTGTTCTTCGTCGACGAGCTGCACCGGCTGCCGCGGACCCTCGAGGAGACGTTCTATCCGGCGATGGAGGACCGCCGCCTGCCGATCACCGTCGGCCAGGGCGCGGGCGCGCGCGTGGTGACGCTCGAGCTGCCGGCGTTCACGCTCGTTGGCGCGACCACTCGCAGCGGCCTGTTGACGACCCCGCTGCGCGACCGCTTCGGCATCCAGGCGCGGCTCGAGCCCTATGAGACGGACGAGCTCGCAGCGATCGTCAGGCGCTCGGCGGGGATCCTCGAGATCGAGCTCGAGGACGCGGGGGCGCTGGCGATCGCCTCGCGCAGCCGCGGCACCCCGCGGGTCGCAAACCGGCTGCTCAAGCGTGTGCGCGACTTCGCCGAGGTGCGGATGCAGGGGATCGTCACCGACGCCGCCGCGCAGGGCGCTCTCGAGCTGCTGGAGGTGGACGAGCTCGGCCTCGACCGGCTCGACCGCGAGATCCTGCGTGCGATCTGCGTCAAGTTCGGCGGCGGCCCGGTCGGGCTGTCGACGCTGGCGGTCGCGGTGGGGGAGGAGCAGGACACGATCGAGGACGTGTACGAGCCATATCTGCTGATGCAGGGCCTGATCAAGCGCACCCCGCGCGGGCGTGCGGCGACGCTCGCGGCGTTCGCGCACCTCTCGCTCCGGGCGCCGGCGGCGCTGCGCGCGGGCGAGGAGCAGGCGCTGTTCTGAGTCGCGCGCGGACGCTGCTCTAGTAACACAGTGTTCGACACGCTCTTCTAGTCTGTGGCCATGGCTCATCCGTTCATATGCCCCAACTGCGGGCACCGCACGAGCGAGCTCGATCGCAACATCGGCTTCACGCGTCAGCCCAAGGGCTGCGCGAAGTGCGGCTTCGCGTTCCTGTTCGAGCTGCTCGACGACTACTACCCGGCGCCCGACGCGGCGTTCTTCGTGTGCGACAACGAGGGTCGCGTGATCGGCTGCGGCAAGAACTCGTTCGCGTTCACGGGGCTCGAGGAGGAGCAGGTGATCGGGCAGCGCGTCGAGGAGGTTCTGGGCCTGCGCTTCAACAACGGCAACGACCCCGTCGCGACCGTGCTCGAGTGGGGAGTGCGGGCGCTGGAGGTGCCGGTGGTGGTCGAGGGCGAACGCGATGTGGCGGCGAGCGCGACCGCGGACATGTTCCCCGCGTATGACGACGACGGCGGGCTGTTGCTCGTGCTGACCCCGGATAAGTAGTCTCCGTGGGACGATGATCACCGCGAGCTTGCCATGACAGACCGTCGCCGCAACACATTCATCCTGCTGATCGTCGCCGCCTTGGTGGCGGCGTCGCTCGTCGTGATCGCGGTCAAGCCTACGCGACTCGGCCTGGACCTGAAGGGCGGGGTGCAGCTCGTGTACCTGGCCAAGCCTACGGCGCAGTCGAAAGTCGACACCGAATCGCTCAACCGTGCGATCGACATCATGCGCAAGCGCGTCGATCAGCTCGGCGTCTCCCAGCCGGAAATCCAGCGCAGCGGCGCGAACGAAATCGACGTCGCGCTGCCCGACGTGAGCAACGCCGAACGCGCCGAAAAGGAGGTCGGCAAGACGGCGCAGCTGTACTTCTACGACTGGGAGCCGAACGTGATCGGCCCGAGCGGCAAACCGGCGGGCCCGAGCGAACCGACGGTCACCGGCGGCGCCGCGGCGGCGACCTCGCAGTTCGGGCTGCTCGAGTACCAGGCGGTGCAGCGGGCAGCCAAACGGCCGGCGATCCTGCTCAAGACGGACACGACGTGGGCGCCCGGCTGCACGCCGGCGCAGGTCGAAGGGTGCGTGTACGGGACCTGGTACCTGGTCGACACCAAGCACCAGAAGGTGCTGCGCGGCCCCGAGGAAACCGAACAGAACCTGTACGCCGACGGCTACAAAGCGCCGCCCGGATCGACGCCGAAGGCGGTCCGCATCAACCCGGGCACGGTGATCGTGCAGGCCCGCCCGGTCGAAACCACGAGCGGCAAGGTCACGCAGGCGAGCCCCAACAGCTGGTACGTGATCAACGACGATCCGGTGCTCTCGGGCGCGGACATCAAGAACCCGCAGCAGGGCTTCAACGAAGGCAGCGGCGGCAACGGCGAGCCGAATGTGAACTTCGGCTTCACCTCTCACGGCAAGAGCGTGTTCCAGCGCGTGACCAAGGAAATCGCCCATCGCGGCCAGGAAGCGCAGCTGCCGGGCGTGAGCCGCGAAACCGCCCAGCAGCACTTCGCGGTCGTGCTCGACGGCCAGGTGATCACGGCGCCGTCGATCGACTACACCGAATACCCCGAAGGCATCGACGCGAGCAACGGCTCGCAGATCTCGGGCGGCTTCACGATCACCTCCGCGCAGGCGCTCGCCGACGAGCTCCAGTCGGGTGCGCTGCCGATCAGGCTCGAACTGATCTCGAACTCGCAGATCTCAGCGACGCTCGGCAAAACCGCGCTCAACCAGGGCCTCGTCGCCGGTCTCGCGGGATTCATCGTCGTGTGCGCGTTCCTGCTGCTCTTCTACCGCGTGCTCGGGGCGATCGCGGTCGGCGGGCTGATCGTCTACGGGATCTACCTGTTCGCGCTGATCAAGCTGATCCCGGTGACGATGACGCTGCCGGGCATCGCGGGATTGATCCTCACGATCGGCGTCGCGGCGGATGCGAACATCGTGATCTTCGAGCGTGTCAAGGAGGAGATCCGGGGCGGAGATCGATCATCTCCGGCATCGCCACCGGCTACACGCGCGGCTTCGCGGCGATCGTCGACGCGAACGTCGTGACGTTCATGACCGCGTTCATCCTGTTCGCGCTCGCGACCGCGGAAGTGAAGGGTTTCGCGTTCATGCTCGGCATCGGCACCCTCGTGTCGCTGTTCACCGCGGTGCTCGCGACGCGCGCGGCGCTCGGCACGATGGGGCGCTCGCGCCTGGTCACACACCCGTCGGCGCTCGGCGCCGCCAAACGGCGGCGCCAGTGGCGCTTCGACTTCATGGGCGCCTCGAGGTGGTTCTTCTCGCTGTCGGGCACGATCCTGTTGATCGGCGCGCTCGCGATCGGCGGCAAGGGCCTGAACTTCGGCATCGACTTCAAGTCCGGCACACGCATCCAGACGGCATTCGTGCGGCCCGCCAGCTCCTCGGAAGTGAGCACCGTGATGAGCTCCGAGGGCTACCCGAGCGCGCAGGTCCAGAAGTACTCGAGCAAGGGCGTCGGCGGCAGCGGCTATCAGATCTCGACCGAGAAACTCCAGCCGGCTTCGGTGAGCAAAGTGAAGGCCGCCCTGAACACGAAGTTCGGCGTCAAGAACTTCTCGAGCACATCGATCGGGCCGACGTTCGGCAAGACGATCGCCAACAGCGCGATCATCGCGATCATCGCCTCGCTGCTGGTGATCTCTGCCTATATCGCGCTGCGATTCGAGTGGAAGTACGCGGTCCCGGTGCTGATCGCCTTGATGCACGACCTGCTGATCACGGCGGGGATCTACTCGCTCACCGGCAGGGAAGTGACCTCGGCGACGGTCGCGGCGCTGCTGACGATCCTCGGGTACTCGCTGTACGACACGATCATCGTGTTCGACAGGGTGCGTGAGAACGTGCCGCGAATGCCGCGCGCCGCGTTCTCGCAGATCGTCAACCGCTCGATGTCCGAGGTGCTGACGCGATCGCTGGCGACGAGCTTCTGCACGCTGCTGCCCGTGGTCGCTCTGCTGCTGTTCGGCGGCAGCACGCTGAAGGACTTCGCGTTCGCGTTGATGGTCGGGATCGCCTCGGGCGCGTACTCATCGATCTTCATCGCCTCGCCGGTCCTGACCCATTGGAAGGAGCGCGAGGTCGCCTACAGGCATCGCCGCACCCGCATCGTCCGCGAACTGGGCGCCGTGCCCGCATATGCGACCGCTATCGATGGGGCGCCGATCGACGTCGAGCCCGAGACCAAGGGCCGCCGTGGACGCCGGGGCACCCTGACCACGCCCGAGGAGCCCGGGGAGCAGCTCTCACACGACGAGTTCCAGGAGCTCGTCAAGGACATCCAGACCGAGCGCGAAGAAACCGAAGGCACCCGCGCCGCCGGCCGCGCGTCATCGCGCCGCCGCGGCGCGCCGCGGCGCACGGACGGCGCAGCGCCGCGGAGCGACGGGGACGGGACCGCCACCGTCGAGCGTCCGCCCGCGCCCGCGCCGGCGCCCGAGCCCTCGCCAGAGCGCGATCCTGCAGCCGATCTGACCCCGGAGGACCTCGTGCTCAAGGAGGATCCGAAGCCGAAGGAGAGGCGTCGGCGCTCGGGACCGGGAAGCAAACGTCGCAAGCACGGTAGGTCGCGCTGATGGCGATGCTCGGCTGGGTGATGATGGGGCTCGCGATCTGGCACTTCACGATCTTCCTGCCCGACCGCTTCTGGGGCGGGATCGTGGGCGCGTTCGTGGGTGCGCTGATCGGGGCGATCGTGCTCGGGCTCGTGATCTACGGTGCCAAAGTCGGCGCGCTGAAGGTGCCCGGCGAAAAGGCGACCGACATCGGGGTCGTCCTGTACGCGGTGCCGGGCGCGATCATCGGCATCGCGCTCGTGTACTTCGAGGGCATGCGCCGCGAACGGCTTCACGCGAGTTCCGTCTAGTCCCGCCCGTACCGTTGGGGCGTGCCCGAGCCCCGCTTCGAGATCGCAGACTGCCCGCGCTCGGACATCGAGCACCTGAGCGCCGCGCTCGGCGTGAGCGGCGCGCTCGCGCAGGTGCTCGTGCGCCGGGGAATGAGCGACCCGGAGCACGCACGCGCGTTCCTGCGCGGCGACGAGCAGCATTCGCCCGACGCCTTCGCCGGCATCGAGCACGCGCTGGCGCGCATCGGATCGCACCTGCGCGATGGCAGGCCGATCACCATCCACGGCGATTACGACGTCGACGGCATCTGCTCGACGGCGGTGCTCGTGCGGGCGTTGCGAGGTCTCGGCGCGCAGGTCGACTGGTACCTGCCCGATCGCGCCAGCGACGGCTACGGCCTCAGCGCGCAGACGGCCCGCAGGCTCGCGGAGCGCGGCACCAGCCTGCTGATCACCGCCGACTGCGGCATCACCGCGGTCGAGGAGGTCGCGCTGCTCGAGCAGCTCGGCGTCGAGGTCGTAGTCACCGATCATCATGCGCCGCGTCCCGACGGCGAGCTGCCCGACGCGCCGATCGTGCACCCGGCGCTCTGCGGCTATCCCTGCCGCGAGCTGTGCGCGACCGCGGTCGCGCACAAGCTGGCGCAGGCGCTGTGGCAGGAGCGCGGCCGCGACCCGCGCGAGCTCGACCCCGACCTCGACCTCGTGGCGCTCGCGACAGTTGCCGACGTAGTGCCGCTGCTGGGCGAGAACCGCGCGCTCGTGCGGCGGGGGCTGCGCGCGCTGGCGAGCACGGTCAAGCCCGGGCTGCGCGAGCTGATGGCCCTCGCGCGAGTCGACCCCGGCAGGCTCGACGAGCGCGCGATCGCGTTCGCGCTGGCGCCGCGCCTGAACGCTGCGGGACGCCTCTACAGCGCCGATGCCGGACTCGAGCTGGTCCTGACCGAGGACCACGAGCGCGCCGGGCGGATCGCGCGTGAGCTCGACCGCGTCAATCACGAGCGCCGCAGCACCGAGCAGCGGATCCGCCACGACGCCGAAGCCCAGATCGGGGCGATGGCCGACGCGGGCGAGCGACGCGCGCTGGTGCTCGCGGGCGAGGACTGGCACGCGGGAGTGATCGGGATCGTCGCCTCGCGCCTGGCCGAACGTCACGGCCGTCCGGTGGTGCTCGTGGCGCTGCAGGGTGAGCACGGCCGCGGCTCTGGGCGCAGCGGCTGCGAGGCCTTCGACCTGCTCGGCGGGCTGAGCGCCTGCGCCGAGCACCTGACTCGCTTCGGCGGCCACCGCGCGGCGGCCGGCCTCGAGATCGAGCGTGGGCGCGTCGAGGCGCTCGCCACGGCACTCGATGCCCACGCCCGCAGCGTCCTGGACGAGCGCGACATGATGCCCGTGGAGCGGGTCGACGCGGTCGTCGAGGGCGATGAGCTCGGGATGGCGCTGGCTCAGGAGCTCGCGAACCTCGCCCCCTTCGGCCGCGGCAACCCGGCCGTCTCGCTGATGGTCAGGGACGCGAGCTTCGCCGACATGCGCCCGATGGGAGAAGGCAAGCACCTGCGCTTCGCCGTGCAATCGCCCCGCGGCAGCGTGCGCGCGGTCGCGTTCAACGTCGGCGCGGGCCTCGCGGTCGCAGAGGGGGATGCGGCGCTCGCGACCTTCAAGCTCGAGGTCAACGAATGGAACGGCGTCGTCGAGCCCCGGCTCGTGCTGCGCCACGCGCGCGCAGCGCCGGAGCCGGCGCCGACGGGCGCCGCGCCCGAGTTGGCCCCGACGGATGCGACGGCCGAGCCGGCCTCCACAGCCGCTGCGCCTGAGCCGGAGCCGACCTCGACTGAACCCGCCCCCGAGGCCCCGCTGCCGCGAACCCGACCGCCGGGGCGCAGGCGCGCGCCCAAGCCAGCGCCCCAGGAGCTCGCTCTGTTCAGCTGACCTCTTTGATCTGTGATCGCAGTCCCCTAACCTTTGAGCATGAAGCTTCCTGAGGATTCAGAGGGACCGAGAGGGATCGAGGTCAAGGAGCGCACGCCGATCGCATCGAATGCTGCGTCGCTGCCGCTGCTCGCGCAGGAGCTCGAGGGCTCGGGCCTCGGCGGCGGAGTCGCCGCGCAGGCCCCCGGACGCCTGGATCTGAACGAGCTCGAGCGCAGGCTGCTGAAGGATTCTGTTCGCGATCGTCTCCGAGCACGCCGCCGATGCGGGCGTCGAGATCGACCGCCAGAAGGTGCAGGACGCGTTCGTGTTCGCGTGCGAGCACCACGCCGCGCAACGGCGCAAGTCCGGCGAGGACTTCATCGTCCATCCGGTCGGCGTGGCGCGCATCTGCGCCGGCATGAGGCTCGACACCGAGACGCTCTGCGCGGCGCTGTTGCATGACACGGTCGAGGACACCTCGGCGTCGATGCAGGAGGTGAGTGAGCGCTTCGGCGAGGAGATCGGACAGATCGTCGACGGCGTGACCAAGCTGACCGGGATCACGTTCCAGTCGCGCGATGAGGCGCAGGCCGAGAACTACCGCAAGATGATGGTGGCGATGGCCACCGACGTGCGGGTCATCCTGATCAAGCTCGCCGACCGCCTGCACAACATGCGCACGATCGATGCGATGCCCAAGCAGAAGCAGATGGAGAAGGCGCGCGAGACGCTCGAGATCTACGCGCCGCTCGCGCATCGCCTCGGCATCCACGCGATCAAGTGGGAGCTCGAGGACCTCGCGTTCGCGACGCTGCATCCGCGCAAGTACCAGGAGATCAAGGGCCTCGTGGCCCAGCAGCGCGACGAACGCGAACGCTACGTGGGCGAAGCGGGCGAGTACCTGAGCCGCGAGCTCGGCGGGCTCGGCATCGACGCGCAGATCGCCGGTCGCGCCAAGCACTTCTACTCGATCTACTCGAAGATGACCAAGAAGGGCCGCGAGTTCAACGAGATCTACGACCTCACCGCGATGCGCGTGATCGTCGATTCGGTCAAGGACTGCTACGGCACCGTCGGCGTGATCCACTCGCTGTGGAAGCCCCTGCCGGGACGCTTCAAGGACTTCATCGCGATGCCCAAGTTCAACATGTACCAGTCGCTGCACACGACCGTGATCGGGCCGGAGGGCAGGCCGCTGGAGATCCAGATTCCGCACCCAGGAGATGCACGAGATGGCCGAGTTCGGCGTCGCCGCCCACTGGCGCTACAAGCGTCAGCCGGGCTCGGAGCACGGCGGCCAGCTCGAGGGCGGCAAGGGCAGCTCGGGCGAGGACGCCAAGCTGCAATGGCTGCGCTCGATGCTCGACTGGCAGAAGGAGCTCTCCGATCCACAGGAGTTCATGGACACGCTGCGCACCGACCTGTTCGAGGACGAGGTCTACGTGTTCACGCCCAAGGGCGAGGTCAAGTCGCTGGCGGCCGGCGCGACCCCGCTGGACTTCGCCTACGAGGTCCACACCGAGATCGGGCACCGCTGCGTCGGCGCGCGCGTCAACGGCAAGATCGTGCCGCTGCACTGCGAGCTGCGTAGCGGCGACATCGTCGAGATCCTGACCGCCAAGCGCGAGCGCGGGCCCTCGCGCGACTGGCTTGCGATGGTCAAGACGACCCGCGCGCGCAACAAGATCAAGCAGTGGTTCAAGGCGGAGTCGCGCCAGGACACAGAGCACACGGGCCGCGACCTGCTGCAGGAGCACCTGCGTAAGCAGGGGCTGCCCGCGCAGAAGATCACCGGCTCGGCGCTGCTCGCCGACGTGATCCGCGAGGTCGGCTATCGCAAGGCCGACGATTTCTACATCGCCCTCGGCGCGGCGAAGGTCTCGCCGAAGGTGGTCGTCAACAAGGTGATGCAGCGCCTGAAGCAGGGCGAGGCTGCCGACAGCGAGGCCAGCGGCGCCGAGCTGCTGCGCGTCGGTCGCCCGCGCCGGCGTCCGACGAAGTCCTCGGGCCAGTACGGGATCAGGGTCGATGGCGTCAACGACGTCATGCTGCGCCTGGCCAAGTGCTGCCGCCCGGTGCCCGGCGATGAGATCGTCGGCTACATCTCGCTCGGGCGCGGCATCACGATCCATCGCGAGGACTGCCCCAATGTCGCGACCCTGCGCAAGAACCCCGAACGCTTCACGAGCGTCGCCTGGGAGGGCGATCTGAGCTCCGCGTTCGTGGTCGAGATCCAGATCGACGCCTGGGATCGCCATCGGCTGCTCGAGGACCTCTCGCGCGTGTTCTCCGAGGCGGGCGCGAACATCCTCGAGGCGCGCTGCCTGTCGAACCCGCCGATGGTCAAGAACCGGTTCGTCGTCGAGGTCGCCGACACCCACGCGCTCAAAGGCGCGATCACGCGGCTGCGCAACATCGAGTCGGTGTTCGACGCCTACCGGGTCACGCCTGGCGCCTCGGCGGCATAGTCGAGCGCGCCGTTAAAGCGACCGCGGCAGCCGCGCGGCTCAGCTCACGCGACGACCGGCAGCGCGTGGGCCGCATAGCTCGACTATGCGACTACCCGTAGCGCCTGGGGCAGGATCGAGTAGCGCGCCTCGGAGACCTCGCCGAGATAGTCGCCGTCGACCTGCAGCGGCAGCGGGCGCCCGTCGGCCGTGCGCACCGTCAGGCTCGTGAACTGGGGCAGGCCGGTGACGTTGCGATGGCGCGAGACGCGCAGATGCGGCAGGAACGCGCGCAGCCCCAGCGAGGGCATCGACAGCGGTGTGGCGCGGTGCAGCACGCACCCGCACAGCGAGCCCGAGTCGAGCGTCGTGCCGTCGGCGACCTCGATCGGACGGTCGTGGAAGTAGGTGAAGGGAGAGCCGTTCTGCACGATCGCTGTCACTCCGCCGAGCGTGCGATCGCCGACCACCGCCTCCATCCGCGGCGGGCGCAGCAGATAGCGGCGGGTGAACGTGCCGAGCGCCACCCAGGTGAAGTAGTAGGCGCCGAACCGGGCCTTGCGACGAGGGTTGGAGTCCACGCGCTGGACGACGCTCGCGTCGACTCCGAGGCCCGAGGCGAAGGTGAAGCAGCGCTGCGCCGCCAGCTCGTCGCCGCCCTCGGCGCTGACCACGCCGAGGTCCACGCGACGCGGCTCCCAGCGGTCGGCGAGCGCCAGCAGGTGCTCGGTGGCGTCGACGAGCTCGCCGGGTATGCCGAGGATCTTGCCGAACACGTTCGCCGAGCCGCCGGGCAGGCAGGTGAGCGGCGTGTTCGACCCGAGCAGGCCGTTGGCCGCCTCGTTGACCGTGCCGTCGCCGCCGAAGGCGACCACGACGTCATAGCCCTCGTGGGCCGCCTCGCGGCACAGCACCGTTGCGTGTCCACGGGCCTCGGTGTCGATCGCATCGACCTCGTAGCGGCCCTGGAGGGCATAGACGACGAGATTGCGGAGCCGGTCCGAGACGGTGGTGGCGTACGGGTTGACGATGATCAGCATCCTGCGCTTCAGCGCCTGCGCCTCGGGCTCGAGCGCCTCGGGCGCAGAGCCCTCGTGCTCGCGCTCGGGCGCCGCCGCGAGGCTCTCGGGGGGCCGCGAGAGCTGGCTCGGCTCGTCGAGTGGGGTGCTGATGTCCATATGCAGCGCCCTACACCGCCGGCGTGCGAGCGTTACCGCTCAAATCGGACGATCGCCGAGCCTTCCCGAACGTCTGTCCTCGGGGTTGCTAAACTCCGCGACCACATAGCAGTACACATCAAGAGGGGTGGAGGGACTGGCCCGATGAAGCCCCGGCAACCACCGTCATTCGGCGGGAAGGTGCCAATTCCAGAAGATGTGTGGCCGGGCTTCAAGCTCTTCGCCACACCGTGTTCTATCGGCGAAGACCAAGGAGTTCCGCGAAATGGCTGTGAGGCACCTGCAGTGCAAGGAGTGCAAGGCCGAGTACGCGCTGGAGGCTCAATACGTATGCGAGCGTTGCTTCGGGCCGCTGGAGGTCGCATACGACCACAGTCGCCTGCTCGACGGCGGCGTCGATGAGCTGCGCCGCCGCATCCAGGCGGGGCCGCAGAACATCTGGCGCTACGCCGACTTCCTGCCGCTCGCGGGCGGCCCCCCCGGCCCCTCGGGGCGGTTCGCCTCGCGCGTCGGCCTGCCGGCCGGCTGCACGCCGCTGATCCGCGCCGACCGGCTCGCGGCACAGCTCGGACTGCGCGAGGTCTGGGTCAAGAACGACGCGGCCAACCCCACCCACTCGTTCAAGGACCGCGTCGTCTCGGTCGCGACCGCGCGTGCGCGCGAGCTCGGCTTTCAGACGATCGCGTGCGCCTCCACCGGCAACCTCGCCAACTCGGTGGCCGCCCATGGCGCCGCGCTGGGGCTCGAGTCCTACGTCTTCATCCCCGCCGATCTGGAGGAGCAGAAGGTGCTCGCGACCGGCGTCTACGGGACCAGGCTGGTGGCTGTCGAGGGCAACTACGACGACGTCAACCGGCTCTGCACCGAGCTCTGCGCGGAGCGCGACTGGGCGTTCGTGAACATCAACCTGCGCCCCTACTACGCCGAGGGCTCGAAGACGCTGGCGTTCGAGATCGCCGAGCAGCTCGGCTTCGAGCTGCCCGATCGCGTCGTGGCGCCGATCGCGTCGGGGTCGCTGTTCACCAAAATCGGCGACGGCTTTCGCGAGTGGCACGAGTTCGGCCTGGTCACGGGCGAGCTGCCGCACATGAACGGCGCGCAGGCCGATGGCTGCTCGCCGGTGGCGCGCGCGTTCGCCGACGGCGACGACGTCTGCCGGCCGGTCAAGCCGGACACGATCGCCAAGTCGCTGGCGATCGGCAACCCCGCCGACGGCCCCTACGCGCTCGAGCTCGCACACGCGAGCGGTGGCTCGATCGACGCGGTCAGCGACGAGGAGATCAAGGAAGGGATCGCCCTGCTCGCGCAGACGACCGGCGTGTTCACCGAGACGGCCGGCGGCGTCACGACGGCGGTGCTCGCCAAGCTGGCCCGCCGCGGCGACATCGATCCCGACGAGCGTGTCGTGCTCGTGATCACCGGCGAGGGCCTGAAGACGCTCGACGCGGTGCGCGGCACATTCGAGACGCACACGATCGCGCCGAGCGTCGAGGCGTTCGAAGAAGGCGTGCCCGAGGTCGCGACGGCCAGCGCTCGCTCGCTCGCCGTCTGATGGCCGCGACCGTCAAGATCCCATCCCAGCTGCGCGCGGCCGCCGGCGGGGAGGCAGAGGCGACGCTCGACGGCAGCACCGTGCAGGAGGTGCTGGAGGCGCTGTATGAGCGCCATCGCGAGCTGCGCGAGCGAATCAGTGACGAGGACGGCTCGCTGCGCAGGTTCGTAAACGTCTACGTCGCCGGTGAAGACATCCGCTTCCTCGACGGGCTCGCAACGCCGGTGGCCGACGGCGCCGAGCTGACGATCCTGCCCGCCGTCGCCGGCGGGCGCTGAGCGGCGAGCGCCCGGGCGCGGCCGTCTGCGGCTAGCGCTCAGGGGTCCCGGCGCGGGACTCCAGGCGGCGGCGCAACTCGCCGCCACGTCCCGCCGAGACCGCGCGCGCGGCGCGCGCGTCAGAGAGCTCGAGGCCGTGGGCGGATGCGAAGTCGAGCAGCTCCTGGCGCTCCTCGCCCTCGCGCGCGGTGCGCAGGAACAGCCAGCAGAACAGCCCGATCGTCAGCAGCGACTCCTCGACCATCATGATCGCGCCGGCGATGTTCTGATCGGCGAGGGGGGAGATGTGGTAGATCGCGTCGCCGTGTATGTAGTAGGGGTAGAAGACGGTCCCCGACCATAGGAAGATGTTGCCCAGCACTGTCCCGGTCAGCCGGACCGCGACGATGTAGCAGAGCTTCGCGAGGTTGCCAAACCAGCTCGGCATCGGCAGCGGGCCGAACAGGCACATCCACATGTTGATGCCGAAGCCGAGGAACATCATGTGCTCGAGCGCATGCACGCCGCCGTGGCGCAGCGCCGCTTCGTAGAAGACAGGCAGATGCCACAGGTACAGGTCGATCGCCCACAGGGGGAACGCGATCAACGGGTGGGCGAGGACCCGCAGCCGGTCGAAGAAGCGGATCCGCAGTATCGGCGCGATCAGCGGACCCGTCAGGCCGAGCACGATCAGCAGCGCTGCGACGTCGCCGAGCAGCAGGTGCTCGACCATGTGCGCCAGCAGCAGCTTCTGGCTCGCGCCCCCGAGCGAGGTCAACGCGATCGCGATCGTCAAAAAGCCGGCGTAGAAGCAGCCCTGGCGCCATCCCGGCACCGGGTGACCCTCGCCCGCGAGCGTGCGTACCCGCGTCGCGTACAGCACGCCGAGGATCGCGAGCGGGCCGAGCTGCACGGCAGCCTCGATACCGGTCGAAACCGCGAGGGGATAGGCGTCGATCATCGGAGATCAGGGTAGGGCTTTGCGCGTCCTCCCAGCGGGGCGCAGCGCCGAACCGCGCCGGTGGCGCCGGGCGCGGCTTAGACTGCCGCGGGCATGAGCGCCAAGGCCTCTCGCACGCTCGCCGGGCTGCTCGGCGCCATCGCGCTGGCCGCGCTGCTGGCGCCGGCGAGCGCCTTCGCACACGGGATCGTCGGCCGCGCGGACCTGCCGATACCGGTGTGGCTGTTCAGCTGGACCGCCGCGATCGTGCTCGTCGTCTCGTTCATCGCGTTGTCGACGCTCTGGACCAGTCCGCGCCTGCAGCGCCAGCACCGGCGGCGTCTGTTCCACCTGCCGGCGGCACTCGAATGGCTCGCAGCGCTGATCGGGCTGGGGCTGTTCGCGCTGGTCCTGTACAGCGGCTTCGGCGGCGCGCAGGTCGCGACGGCGAACTTCTCGGTGACGTTCATCTACGTGATCTTCTGGGTCGGCGTGCCGCTTGCGAGCGTCCTGTTCGGCGACATCTTTCGCGCCTTCAGCCCCTGGCGCACCACCGCCCGCGTGTTGGTGGCGCTCGCACGCCGCATCCGTACCGCCGCACGCGACGGTCGCGAGGCCCCGCTGCGCTACCCGCAGTGGCTGGGCATGTGGCCGGCGGTGGCCGTGATCGTCGGCTTCGCGTGGCTCGAGCTCGTGTACGTGCTGCCCGACCGCGACGACCCGTCGACGCTCGCGTCGCTGTCGCTGGCCTACTTCCTCGCGACGGTGCTGGGCATGATGGCGTTCGGCGTCGAGGAGTGGGGCGGGCAGGCCGACGGCTTCGGCGCCTACTTCGGCCTGCTCGCGGGCCTGTCGGCGCTGTGTCGCGACGAGCAGGGCTACGTCTGCTCGCGCCGGCCGCTCAGCGGCATCACCGACCTGCCGATCCGCCGCGGCACGGTCGGGCTGATCTGCGCGATCATCGGCACGACCACGTTCGACGGCTTCAGCAATGGCGGCGTCTGGCGCAACATCGAGCCGAGCTTCCAGAGCCTGTTCGCGGACCTCGGCTTCAACCAGACGCCGGCGCTCGAGCTCGCCTACTCGCTGGGATTGCTGCTGTGCCTCGGGCTGGTCGCCGGCGTCTACCGGATTGGCATCGCCGGCGTTCGCAGCGTCAGCTCACGCTACTCGACGCCTGAACTGACGCGTGCGTTCGCGCACACGCTGGTGCCGATCGGCTTCGCCTATGTGCTCGCGCACTACTTCTCGCTGTTGATCTGGCAGGGCCAGGCGATCGGCTACCTGGCCTCCGACCCGCTCGGCAACGGCGCCAACCTGTTCGGCACCAGCAGCTATCAGATCGACTACGGGGTCATCTCGTTCGCCGCTATCTGGTACGTGCAGGTGCTCGCGCTGATCACCGGTCACGTCGGTGGCCTCGCGCTCGCCCACGACCGTGCGCTGGCGATGTACACGAACGTCGAAGAGGCGGTGCGCTCGCAGTACTGGATGCTGGCCGTGATGGTGGCCTTCACGAGCTTCGGTCTGTGGCTGCTGTCTGCTGTCGGCACGTGAGCGGCACTCGGGTACGCTGGACATCGGTGCCTGCCCGATCAACAGCGCTCGTTCTGGCCGCCGGCGCGCTCGCCCTCACGCCGCTCGGCTCGGCGCTCCCGATCATGGGCTCCGCGGGCGCGGCCCAGCCCCGCAGCGCCACGACCACCGGGGCGGGCGCCACCACCACCGGCGCGGGCGCCGCCGAGAGCTCCAACCCGATCAACGACGAAGGCAGCAGCTACCACTATCGCTCGCTGATCAGCGCCGTCACACCGAATACGCCGGGGCTGAACGTGCAGGTGCTCGAGTTCGCCGACCGCCTGCTCTTGACGAACCACACCGGCAGGACGGTGACGATCTACGGCTACTCGGGCGAACCTTATGCGCGAATACTCGCGAATGGCACCGCCGAGCAGAACACCCGCGCGCCGGCGACGTACCTGAACACGAACTTCTACGGCGATGTGAACGTGCCGCCGTCCGCGAGCGCAAGCGCTCCGCCACGCTGGCAGGTCGTCGACCGTACGGGCGAGTTCGAATGGCATGACCATCGCATCCACTGGATGTCGCCGGTGCCCCCGCCGCAGGTCAAGGATCGCGGCAGGCGAACGCTGGTGTTCGACTGGCGCGTGCCGATCCAGGTCGGTACCCAGAGCGGAGCGGTCAGTGGCCAGCTGTTCTGGGCCCCCGAGGGCTCGAAGGTCTCGCCGGTCGTGATCGGCCTCGGCGTGCTGATCGTGCTCGGCGGCCTCGCATTCGTGGTGGTTGTTCGCCGCCGGCGCTCGCGGGCCGGGCGCCGGTCGGAGCCGGGGGCGCCGATCGGGGGCGCTGGATCGGGCAAGGAGGCGTGGTGAGCGTGATAGTTTGTCGGTGTCATGTCGGCCTTGGCGTGCCTCATGCATTGGTACATATCGATGCTCTACGTCGTCCCGGTCCTAGCTGTCGGAGGCTGGGGCTGGTGGAGCGCACGGCGCATGTCGCGCCGCTCGGCAGCGCGCAAGACGACGCCCGTGGCCTGAGCGCACGGTCAGCGCGCTGACAGCTCGTTTCAGGAAATCTTCACGAGCCTTGAGCTTCACGTGAGTAGCATGGGATTGACTGGTCGTATGTCCTCCACGCCAGCGCCCCCCGTCCCCCTCCATCCCGTCGACGCCGGAGTCACCGAGCGCATCGACGTCATCTCGCTTCTGGACGAGCGCAGTCGCCGCCAGGCGACCCCGCCGACCGCGGCCGAGCCCGGCCGCTACCTCGAGGTGCAGGGGACCGGCGAGGTGCTGCTCGTGCCCCTGCAACGCGACGTCACCCACATCGGGCGCGGGCTGTCCTCCGATCTGCAGCTGGACGATGGCTCGGTCTCGCGCCGGCACGCGATCGTCGTGCACCGAGGCGCGGGGGCGCGGATCCTCGACGACCGCAGCGCCAACGGCACGCTCGTCAACGGCAGTCGCGTCACTCAGGCGGATCTTCGCAACGGCGATGTGATCCTGCTCGGTCGGGTCGTGCTGCGCTATCTGGAGATTTGAACGCCCTCCGCCGCGCCTGGCCCGCCGTCGCGGCGGCGCTGCTGGGCCTTGGCCTGGGCGCGAGCTGCGCGAACGCGGCCTCGCCCACGTGCGTACCGCCGAAGCTGAATCCCTCGGCGGCGCTCGCTGGTTCGCCCGTAACCGTCTCGCCGGCACCCGAAACGCGCGACGCCTCGGCTGCCACCCAGGTCAGCTTCCTCGGCGTTCCCGCGTCTGAGCTCTCGCAGGTGCAGGTACGCGGCTCGCGCACGGGCGTCCATGCGGGCAGGCTGCTGGCCTACTCGCAGGGAGACGGAGCGAGCTTCGTCCCGTCGGCTCCGTTCCTCGCCGGCGAGCTCGTCTCGGTCAGCGCGACCCTGACCGAGGCCGGCACCGCGACGCCCTTCTCCTGGAGCTTCACGGTTGCGGTCCCCGACACCGCCCACGCGGCGGCATTGAGTACGGCGCCGCCGGCGCCCCGGCCTGGCGAGTACCAGAGCTTCGCCTCGCGCCCCGACCTGCGCCCTCCCGCGATCGCGCTCAGCACCCACGCCGCGGGCGCCGCGCCGGGCGACATATTTCTGGCTCCCTATGGCGGCCCGGGGCAGTACGGACCGATGATCCTCGACGAAAGCGGGCACCTGCTGTGGTTCGACCCGCTGCCCGATCAGGCGCGCGCGGCGGACTTCCGCGTGCAGCGCTACGAAGGCAGGGAAGTCCTCACCTGGTGGCAGGATCCGCTGACGATCGCCGGGCACACCGGCGCCGGACTGGTGATCGCGAACAGCGCCTACCAGACGATCGCGACCATGAGCGCCGGCAACGGTTACCAGCCGGACCTGCACGAATTCCAGATCACCCCCCAGGGGACGGCGCTGATCACGGTCTACAACGCGATCGAGTGCAATCTGGCGGCGGCGGGCGGGCCGCGCGACGGGGCGCTCGCGGACTCGATCATGCAGGAGATCGACCTCAAGACGGGTCTCGTGATGTTCGAGTGGCACAGCGTCGATCACGTCGCGCTCGAGAGCTCCTACTCCTCGCCTCGCACCACCAGCCTCACGATCCCGTTCGACTTCTTTCACATCAACTCGATCGACATCGAGCAGGACGGCCATCTGCTGATCGACTCGCGCGACACCTGGGCCGCCTACGACGTCGATCCCGTCAGCGGCCAGGTGGCCTGGGAGCTCGGCGGCAAGCACAGCAGCTTTGCGATGGGCCCGGGCACGCGCACGGCCTGGCAGCACGACGCTCGCCAGCAGCCCGACGGGACGATCAGCTTCTTCGACAACGGCGCCACGCCGCGCGTGCAGCCGCAGACGCGGACGATCGTCGTGCGCCTGGACATGGCCAAGCACACGGAGACGCTCGTGCACGCATACGCGCATCCGACCCCGATCGTCTCTGGCAGCCAGGGGAACATGCAGGCGCTGGCGGACGGCAACTGGATGGTCGGCTGGGGCCAGTCGCGCTACTTCTCGGAATTCGCGCCCAGCGGCAAGCTGCTGCTCGACGGCCACATGTCAGCCGGCTACACCTCCTACCGCGCCTATCGGCTGCCGTGGGCCGGTCAGCCGGCGAGGCAGCCTGCGGTCGCTGTCAGGCCCGGCGCCCACGGCGGGCTCGACATCCTCGCGAGCTGGAACGGCGCCACCCAGGTCGCGTCCTGGCGGGTGCTCTCGGGTGCGAGCACCGGCGCGCTGAGAGCGCTCGCGCAGGCTCCACGGACGGGCTTCGAGACCGCGATCCCGCTCGCGCACGCGAGCGCCTACGTCGAGCTGCAGGCGCTCGACCTGGGCGGTGCGGTGATCGGCGCCTCGAAGGCGCTCACGCTGAAGTCGCTGCTGTGATCGTCCGTGCGCTGCACCACGCGGTGTGCCAGCGCTGTCGTGACTGTCTGCAGCGCTGTCGTGGCGTCCGCGCTCAGCCGCGCATGTCGATGCTCTCGATCGTGCTCGCCGAAGCGCCCTCGACTGCGCCTGGGTGAGGCGTCCGATCGCTCACGAACGACGCCGCGCAGCGCTCGCTGCAGAAGAAGTGCCCGGCGCCCACGCCCGTGCCGCGGATCGCTTTGCGGCGATCGACCTTCATGCCGCACACAGGATCGGTGGCGCCGCGACGCTCGGTCAGCCAGAACAGCGCCACGAACACGACCAGTCCGATCATGTTGAGGACGAACTTGTAGTTGAGCGACACGCTGCCGAAGACGTCACCGCGCGACGGGCGCGGCCCGCTCGGGAGGAGTCCCGTGACGCTGAACAGACCGTTGACGAGCAGCGCCGCGGCAACCATCGTCACGAACATCAACGTCACGATCCGCAGCGTGTAGGCGCTGCCGTAGAACTTGCGGTATGCGACCACGATCGGCAGCACGATCAGATCCGCGAACAGGAACGCGAGCACGCCCGCGAACGAAATGCCGCCCGACCACAACACCGCCGCCAGCGGCACGTTGCCGACCGAGCACACGAAGCTCAGCACGGCGATCAGCGGTCCCACGATGACGTTCTCGAGCGCCGACCACGGACCTGAGGTGTGCGCGAGGAACAGGCCGTTGAAGAAGTCGTCGCCGAGCTGGGCGATGAAGCCGGCCAGCAGGAACCCGGCCGCTATCTCGCGGTAGAGCATCCGCCAGTCGCCACGAAAGTTGTGCGCTACGTCAGACCACGCAGACATCGAGCGCAGACGCTCGCGCCAGGTCATGCTCTCGCCGGCTCCGACGTGCTGATGGCCCGCATCGACGCGCTGCGCGTGGGCACGCGCCGCGCGTTCGAGCCGCGGCGAGACGAACGCGCGCAGCAGCACCGTCATCAGCACGATCATCACGATGCCGCCGAGGTACTCCGCCACCGTGAACTGCCAGCCGATCAGAACCCACAGCACGAGCCCGAGCTCCCACACGAGGTTGGTCGAGGCGAACTGGAACGCGAGTGCCGTGGCCGTCGAGGCTCCCTTCTCGAACAGGCTCTTGGCGATTGCGATCGCGGCGTATGAGCACGACGAGGAGGCGGCGCCGAGACCCGTCGCCAGCGTGACCGGCCTCGGGCCGATGCCCGACATCGCTCGCTCGATGCGCGCACGGGGGACCCAGGCCTGCACGATCGCCGAGATCGCGAAGCCGAGCACCAACGCCCACCAGACCTGCCAAGCCATCAGCAGCGAGTCCCTGATGCCATGCCAGAAGACGTCGAGCACGCCCGTCACGCGTTCGCCTCAATGCTCACCTTGCGACCTTACCGAGCCGCAGAAGGCGCCCAACCGGCCTCAATCCGAAGCGACGGAATGGCGGCCAGGACCGCAATCCCTTGCGGGGGCCTGGCCGCCGTCTGCCGATGGAGACATCGGAGGTCGCGCAGCCTAGGTTCGCGTCCGGACGGAAACTCTCTTGAGCCTAGGTGTCACACCCCAAGCGCGCCGCTCGCCCGCGGTCACGGTATAGGTGGCGAAGGCTCCGGGATCCGCCGCAGTGGTCGTCCAGGCCATCATGAAGCCGAACCTTCCCGTTCCCGCGCGGGCGAGGGGGAGATCTCCGGATTGACGACGATTCTCGTCGCCGGACTCAGGCGGACCGCTTTGTTGACATAGACGCAGAGGACTCATGGAAAGCGAGGTAGCACTTCTGCTACCGTCTGCCCGTGGCCACCATCCCACAGAAGGAGCTGCGCAACAACGTCGGGGAGGTTCTTCGCCGCGCCGAGGCTGGCGAGCGGATCACGATCACGGTGGCCGGCCGGCCGGTTGCCCAGCTCGGTCCTACCGAGCGCCGGCAGTGGGTCACGGATACCGACCTGGGCGCCGTCTGGCGGACGCCCACACCAGAAACTCTCGATGAGGATCTCACCGACTTTCGGGCGTCAGTCGAGGACCCTTTTGCCTAGCTGATGCGAGCGCTGCTCGACACCTCGATCCTGATCGGCGGAGAAGCGCCGCGAGCTGTCGAGGCGGCCATCAGCGTGGCCTCGGTGACCGAGCTGCACTTCGGCGTCCTCATCGCCGCCGATGACGACGAGCGGGCGCTCCGAACCCAGCGGCTCGGCGCGATCGAGGCTGCGTTTCAGCCCCTGCCGATCACCGCTGAGGTCGCGCGGGAGTGGGGTCGACTGGCCGCCGCCGTGAGAGCTCGAGGTGGAAGACCGCGTCGCCGGGCGATTGACCTCGCGATCGCAGCCACCGCCAATGTCCACGGCGTCCCCCTGCTGACACACGACGTAGGCGAGTTCGCGATCATCGAGAATCTCACTGACGTGCGGGCGCCTTGGTGAGCTCTCCGCGCGCGACGCTTCCGTAGGGGCCAGACGATGGCCGAGGTCAGATGATCCGGCCACGATGCGTTGCTTTCACCGGAGAAGACCCACGCCAGGCGGGGAGCCGGAGCGCTCTCTTGAGGATATGCGCCACGATCGCAGCTCCGTGTTTGGCGATGCTCGCGCTCGCGGGTTGCGGTGGCGGGCGCCACAGCAGCGACGCCGTACCGAAGCTCGCACTGGGGCCTGGCGAGCGCGTCGTATCAGTCCCCACCCGCGACCCGCTGCAGCAGGGGGTCGCCGTCGTGTTCTTGATGCCTGAAACAGAGTTGGAGGTCGACGTCATCAGCGGCCGGCTGTTCGCGCCGGCGGAAGAACGGCGTCCCGAGTACTCAAGCCCGCACGAACATGAAGGGCTGATCGGCCTGATGGACCCGCAGCTAGATGATCGGATCTTCGCTTACCTCGACAACGGCATTCCCGGCCAGCCTGCCTGGGATCCTCACTGGGGCAAGGCGCCGTCAGCCGCACCCGGCAAGCTTCCGCCGTGGACGCCACCGCGCATGGTTACCCGGGCGGGCAGTCCGATCGCGGTAGTGCTCGCCGATGGCCAGCGCGTGGAGCTGACGGCCGACGGACGCGGGCGGATAGTGCGGCTGCGCTGGGCTACGCCTCGCGGTGAGCCCCTGCTGACGACGATCCGCTACGCAAGCGGCGAAACGACCGTCAGTGCGCCTGCGGGCGTGGTTCGCACCTACCACTACGACGCTAATCGTCTGATTACGGAGGTCGACGCGCCCGGCGCCGCGGCTCACGCTCGCATGGACACGGTTGGCGGACTGCTGGACAGCCGGGCGACGGAGCAACGGCTCGCCTTTCGCCTCCGCTCGGGCACGCAGGAGCGCTACGCCGCGTACGGCGTGGCGCCGAACGCGATCGGCGAAAACTACCTCGACCGGGCCGACACGGATGGCTACCAGCGCTATGGCGTGCCGACGCTCGCCGACATGCGAAAGGTCGACCACGCCTTGCGCAGGTCCGGCGTGCTGGACGTCGCCGAAGCGATCCCGATCCTCAACGATCGCGTCGAAAACTACACCGTCGAAAAGCCATTCGAACGGGTCACGAGAGGTCTCCATCGTTGTCACGTCGGAACCGGGGACTGGACGATCACCTACGCGAGCACGATCACGCCGGACGAAATCGCGACGATCGCCCGACGGCTGCCGAGCGTGCCCAAACTGTGGATCTACATCTACTACAGCGACGCCCGCACGCTGTGCGCAAGACCGTTGTGACGCACTCTCCCGATGACCCGTATCCCATTGGGTTGGCATGGCTTCTCGAAGCGCGCCCGGCAAGATTCGAACTTGCGACCTCTCGCTCCGGAGGCGAGCGCTCTATCCACTGAGCTACGGGCGCCAGGCGACACGAGCAGCGCTCGATGCCGTCACTCGCCAAGCTTACCGGCGTGCACCGCCCGCCCGGTCGCGCCGGACAGGGCGATATGGCACAAGCGGCCACGGGGTGTGGTGGTCTCATGCTCGAACGCACGCGCCCAGAAGGCGGCACGCGCTGCCGCGCCGCTACCGTTGCGCTCATGGACATGTCGGTGTTCTTCGCTGGGACGGGCGGCTCTGTGCCGACCCTACGTCGCGGGCTGCCCGCGGTGCTGATTCACCGCGGAGGCGAGCACCTGCTGTTCGACTGTGGCGAGGGTACGCAGCGTCAGCTGATTCGCTCGGTCGGGCTGGCGGACATAGACAGCGTGTTCCTGACCCACTTCCACGCCGACCACTGGCTCGGGCTGCCGGGAATGCTGAAGTCGTTCGCGCTGAGGGATCGCGAGCGCCCGCTCGAGCTCTACGGTCCGCGCGGGCTGACGGAGCTGATGGAGCGGATGCGCTTCGTATACGGCCGGCCGCCCTATCAGCTGACCGTCACGGAGCTCGAACCCGCCGAGACCCTGCAGCGCGAGGGCTACGCGATCGCGGCGATCCCGGTGCGCCACAAAGGGGATCGCTGCTTCGGCTATGCGCTCGTCGAGGACCCGCGTCCGGGTCGGCTGGACCCGCAGCTCGCCGAGCAGCTGGGAGTGCGCCCCGGTCCCGACTTCGGCCGGCTTCAGCGTGGTGAGACGGTGGACGGGGTGCGCCCCGAGCAGGTGCTGGGACCCGCGCGCGCCGGTCGCAAGATCGTCCTGTCCGGCGACACCGCTCCTTGCGAGTCGCTGATCGTGGCGGCCCATGACGCCGATGTGCTCGTGCACGAGGCGACGTTCGCGCAGGACGAGCTCGAGCGCGCGCGCCAGACACTGCACAGCACTGCCCGCCAGGCTGCCGAGGTCGCGCGCGATGCCGACGTGCGCATGCTCGCTCTCACCCACATCTCGAGCCGCTATCCCGGCGGCGAGCTGCGTGAGCAGGCACGGGCGGTGTTCGCCCGCACCGAGGCGCCGCGCGACTTCGACACGATCGAGATTCCATTCGCCGAGCGCGGCGAGCCCGAGCTCGTGCGCTGGTCTGAGCGCCGCGAGCGCGAGGCCGCCGGCCCGTCGCCAGCGACCGCCGAGGCCGGCGGACGCGAGTCGGTTGAGGTGACCGACCGCGGCGAAGAAGATCGCGGCGATAGCGAGCGCGACGGCGAGGGGGCATCGCCTGCGCGAGCGCCCGCCGGCGCGACGCCGGCGCCTGGCGCCATCGCTGCGCGCTGATACAGTCTCGGCGGTCCTTTAACCCGGTCCCGAGAGGCCAGGAAGGAAGCTACCTATGAACGACGAGAAGATCGTCCTGCGCGAGGACGAAATGCGGCGGGCGCTGACCCGGATCGCCCACGAGGTGGTCGAGCGCAATCCCGATGCTCCCGCTCCGGCGCTCGTCGGGATCCACCGTCGCGGTGCCTTCCTGGCAGGGCGGCTGCAGGTTCTCCTGGAAGAGCTCTTGGGTGCGCCCGTTCCGCTCGGCGACCTCGACATCGGCTTCTATCGCGACGACGTCAGCCGCCGCCCGGACGCTCCGGTCGTGCATGAGTCACACATCGACTTCGACGTATCCGGCCGCACCGTTGTGGTCGTCGACGACGTCCTTTACACGGGTCGCACAGTGCGAGCGGCGATTGAGGCGCTGTTCGACTACGGCCGCCCGGCGCGCCTACAGCTGGCGGTGCTGGCCGACCGCGGCCATCGAGAGCTGCCGATCAGGCCCGACTACGTCGGCAAGAACCTTCCCACCTCGCGCGCCGAGCATGTCCAGGTTCGCATGCTCGAGCTCGACGGGGTGGACGAGGTCGCGATCGGCCCCGCGGCTGTCGAGGCGAGAGCATGAACAGGCGACGCCAGAGCGTGGGCGAGCGACGATGAACCACCTGCTCTCGATCGAGGATCTCGACCGCCAGGCGATCGAGCGGATCGTCAACCAGGCCGCGCGCTTCGCCGAGGTCTCTGACCGTGAGATCAAGAAGGTCCCGGCGCTGCGCGGCAGGATGGTCCTGAACCTCTTCTACGAGGCCTCGACGCGGACACGAAGCTCATTCGAGCTGGCTGCCAAGCGGCTGTCGGCCGACGTCGTGAACTTCGCCGCCAGCGGCTCGAGCGTCGAGAAGGGGGAGTCGTTGAAGGACACAGTCCTGACCCTGAGCGCCCACAAGCCCGATGCGATCGTGCTACGCACGCCGTGGGCCGGCGCGGCGGAGCTCGTCTCGCGTTGGTGCAGCGCCGCGATCGTCAACGCCGGCGACGGCAAGCACGAGCATCCCACGCAGGCACTGCTGGACGTGTACACGCTGCAGCAGCGACTTGGCGGCATCGACGGGTGCTCGATCTGGATCGTCGGAGACGTCGCGCACTCGCGCGTGGCGCGATCGAACATCATCGCCTTCCAGCGGATGGGCGCGAACGTGACCGTCGCCGGACCGCCGACGCTGATCCCGCGCGGGATCGAGGCGCTCGGCTGTCAGGTTCGCTACGCACTCGACGACCTCGGCTCCGCAGACGTGGTCTACGGACTGCGCATGCAACGCGAGCGCATGAGCGAGGCGTGGGTGCCCTCACTGCGCGAGTACGCCGCCTGGTATCAGATCAACGGCCGCCGTCTCGGTCCGCGCCAGGTGCTGATGCACCCCGGACCGGTCAACCGCGGCGTCGAGCTCTCCGGCGAGGTGGTGGACTCTCCGCAGGCTGTCATCACCGCCCAGGTCGAGGCGGGAGTGGTCGTGCGGATGGCTGTGCTGTACGAGCTGCTCGCCGGCAGTCACGTCGGCGCCCCGTCACTCGACGGTCCGGTCCCCGAGCCGCAGCTCGCGTGATGGCCGCAAGTCCGCTCGTTCACGGCCCGCATTCGCCGGCCGAGCTGTTGCTGGCGGGCGTGCACGTGTTCGATCCGCGCACGGGCATCGACGCTCGCCGCGACGTGCTGATCCGCGACGGCGAGATCGCGGCGCTGGCCGAGCCGGGCTCGATTGCCGACGCCGGCGAGGCCGAGGCGATTGACGGCGCCGGCCGGTACCTGCTGCCGGCTTTCTTCGACCCGCACGTGCACCTGCGCAGCCCAGGCCAGGAGCACAAGGAGGACCTGCTGAGCGGAACACGAGCGGCCGCCGCCGGCGGCTTCGCGGGCGTGATCGCTATGCCCAACACCGATCCGGTGATCGACTCCCCGCCGCTGCTCGGCTCGCTGCGCGAGAGCGCGGGCCGCGAAGCGTGCGTGCCGGTCGGCTTCCTCGCCGCGATCACCCGCGGCCTCGAGGGCCAGGAGCTGAGCGAGATGGCGCAGCTGCGCGAGGAGGGGGCGCTCGGCTTCACCGATGACGGGCGCCCGGTGGCGAGCGCGGGCACGCTGCGCAAGGCGCTCCAGTACCAGCGCCTGTGTGGCGGCGTGATCGCGCTGCACGAGGAGGACCCGACCCTGTCGCGCGATGGATGCATGCACGAGGGCGCGCTCAGCGCGGCTCTCGGCATCGGCGGGATCCCGACCGTGAGCGAGTCGACGATGGTCGCGCGCGACGCCGAGCTGGCCGGCTACGAGGACGCGCGCGTGCACTTCCAGCACCTCAGCTGCGCCGCCTCGGTGGCGGCCGTGAGGCGAGCCAAGGCCGACGGGGTGAGGGTCAGCGCCGAGGTGACACCGCACCATCTGCTGCTCACCGACGCCGACGTGCGCTCGCTCGACACGCGCATGAAGATGAACCCGCCGCTCGCCTCCGAGGAGGATCGGCGCGCGCTGGTGCAGGGTCTGCGCGAGGGCACGATCGACTGCGTCGCCACCGATCATGCCCCGCACGCGCGCGAGGAGAAGGAGGTGCCCTTCGAGCAGGCACCGATGGGCACGACCGGTCTCGAGACGGCCTTCCCCGCGCTCTACACCGGCCTCGTGCTGCCGGGAGAGCTCGATCTCGCCACGCTGATCGAGCGGATGACCGCCGGCGCAGAGCTATACGGGCTGGCGAGCGCGACAATCGCCGTCGGGCAGCCCGCCAACGTGACGCTCGTCGACCTCGACGCCGAGTACCTCGCCGGCGAGCGCGGCTGGGAGAGCCGCTCGGAGAACTGCTGCTTCGCCGGGCGGCGCCTGCGCGGACGCGTGCTGCTGACGCTCGCAGCCGGCGCAGTCGCCTATCGCGAGCGCGTGTTCTCGGTGGTGGAGGCGGTATGAGCCTGCTCTCGCGCGAGCGTGCCGTGCTGGTGGTCGTCGACGTCCAGGAGGGCTTCAGGCCTTACGCGTCATTCGAGGGCGTGGCCGAGTCGTGCGCAAAGCTGCTGCAGGGCGCGCGGCTTCTCGGCGTGCCGCGGCTGATCAGCGAGCAGTACCCGAAAGGCCTTGGCCACACCGCGCCGGAGGTGGGGCTGCAAGCGGGCGAGCATGCGCCGGAGCAGGGTCCGGAGCGGGTGATCTCAAAGACCGTCTTCTCGGCCGCGCGGGCGGAGGGCTTTGACCTGGACGGCCGCGGGCAGGCGCTCGTCTGCGGGATCGAGACTCACGTCTGCGTCAGCCAGACCGTTCACGACCTGCTCGGGCAGGGCATCGAGGTGCACGTCGCCGCCGACGCGGTCGGCTCGCGGCACACGATCGACTACGAGCGCGGGCTCGAGCGCCTGGAGCTCGCAGGCGCCGTCGTGACCACGGTCGAGGCGGCGCTGTTCGAGCTGCTCGAGCGCGCCGGCACGCCTGAGTTCAAGGCCGTGCAGAAGCTGATCCTCTGATGGCATACGTACTGCTGGACGACGGCACGCGGCTCGATGGCGTCGCGTGTGGCGCAGACGCATACGCGGTCGGCGAGGTCGTGTTCACGACCGGCATGAGCGGCTATCAGGAGTCGATGACCGACCCCTCCTTCGCCGGCCAGTTGATCACGTTCACCTATCCGCACATCGGCAACTACGGCGTCAGCGCGCAGGCGATGGAGTCCGAGCGCATATGGGC
Source organism: uncultured Solirubrobacterales bacterium (assembly GCA_963706765.1). Lineage (GTDB taxonomy): Bacteria > Actinomycetota > Thermoleophilia > Solirubrobacterales > Solirubrobacteraceae > Palsa-744. The sequence continues at coordinate 3,295,950 of OY970168.1, forward strand.
GCGCGCGGCGATCATGCGCGAGGCCGGCGACCGCGAGGATGCGCCCGGCGCCGAGGGCGGCTGGCTCAGCTGGCTGACCGACTGCGGGGTGCCCGCGATCAGCGGGGTCGATACGCGGACGCTCGTCAAACACATACGCGAGCGCGGCGCGATGCGGGGAGGCGTGTTCCCGAAGTCGATGGCCGAGCGCCAGGCGCGCGAGCTGATCGAAGCCGAGCCGCCGATGGTCGGCCAGGACCTCGCCGGGCTCGTCAGCCCGAGCGCGCCGAGCACTCACGGCGAGTCCGGCTCGGGCCCGCGGATCGCGGTGATCGACACCGGCATCAAGGCCTCGATGGTGCGCGAACTGGTGGCGCGCGGCGCACGCGTGACCCTGTACCCGTGCGCCACCAAGGCTGCGGAGCTGCTCGCCGCGGAGCCCGACGCCGTGTTCCTCTCCAATGGCCCCGGCGACCCCGCCGCGCTCGACCACGTCGTCGAGACGGTCCGCGAGATCGTCGGGCGCCGTCCCGTGTGGGGGATCTGCCTCGGCCACCAGCTGCTGTGCCGCGCGGTCGGGCTGGAGACCTTCAAGCTCCCGTTCGGTCACCGCGGCGCCAACCACCCGGTCAAGGACCTGCAGACCGGGCGGATCGAGATCACCTCCCAGAACCACGGCTTCGCCGCGCTGGCCCCCGGCGGCGCACGCACGATCGAGCGCGACGAGCCCGTTCGCTGGCAGACGGACTTCGGCGAGGCGCAGCTGTCGCACGTCAACCTCTACGACCGCACGGTCGAGGGGCTCGAGCTGCTCGACGTGCCCGGCGGCACCGTCCAGTACCACCCCGAGGCGGGCCCCGGTCCCCACGACAGCCTGTACCTGTTCGACCGCTTCCTGGAGCGCATTGCCGCGGCGTAGCGACATCGAGAAGATCCTGATCCTCGGCTCGGGGCCGATCGTGATCGGCCAGGCGGCGGAGTTCGACTACTCCGGCGTACAGGCCTGCAAGGTACTGCGCGAGGAGGGCTATGAGATCGTGCTCGTCAACTCGAACCCGGCGACGATCATGACCGACCCCGAGCTCGCCGACGCGACCTATGTCGAGCCGCTGCAGCCTGGACCGGTCGCGCAGGTGATCGAGCGCGAGCGCCCCGATGCGCTGCTGCCGACGCTCGGCGGCCAGACGGCGCTCAACCTCGCCAAGGCGCTGCGCGACGACGGCACGCTCGAGCGCTACGGCGTCGAGCTGATCGGCGCGAGCTATGACGCGATCGCCTGCGCCGAGGACCGCGAGCTGTTTCGCGAGACGATGGAGGGAGCGGGCCTGCGGATGCCTGCGAGCGCAATCGTCTCGGGCATCGACCGCGACACGGGCGCGCCCACGACCGCGGCGGGAGTCGATCAGGCGCTGGCGGCGCTGGCGCGGATCGGCCTGCCCTGCATCGTGCGCCCCGCCTACACCCTCGGCGGACGCGGCGGCGGCATCGCCCGCAGCGAGGAGGAGTTCCGGCGCATCGTCGCGCGCGGCATCGAGGCCTCGCCGATCGGACAGGTGCTGCTCGATCGCTCGGTTCTCGGCTGGGGCGAGTTCGAGCTCGAGGTGATGCGCGACCGCGCCGACAACGTCGTCGTCGTGTGCTCGATCGAGAACGTCGACCCGATGGGCGTCCACACCGGCGACTCGGTCACGGTGGCGCCTCAACAGACGCTCACCGACAGGCTCTACCAGCGCCTGCGCGACCAGGCGATCAAGGTGATCCGGGCCGTGGGCGTCGAGACCGGCGGCTCCAACGTGCAGTTCGCGGTCGAACCCGAGAGCGAGGAGATCCTCGTGATCGAGATGAATCCCCGCGTCTCGCGCAGCTCGGCGCTGGCCTCGAAGGCGACCGGCTTTCCGATCGCCAAGATCGCCGCCCGCCTCGCGGTCGGCTACACGCTGGAGGAGATCGACAACGACATCACCGGCGTGACTCCCGCCTGCTTCGAGCCCACGATCGACTACGTCGTCGTGAAGTGGCCGCGGTTCGCCTTCGAGAAGTTTCCCGGCAGCGATCCGACGCTCTCAACCCACATGAAGTCCGTCGGTGAGGCGATGGCGATCGGGCGCACGTTCGGCCAGGCGTTCGCCAAGGCGCTGCGCTCGCGCGAGCTCGACAAGCCTCCAGCGCTCGGTGGGGTAGAGGACGAGCAGCTGCTGCGCGGCCTGGAGCTGCCCGCGCCCGACCGCTTCGAGGCGATCCTCGAGCTGCTGCGCCGCGACGTGGGCGTCGAGGAGGTGCGCAGGCGCACCAGCATCGACCCCTGGTTCCTGCGCGAGCTGAGCACGCTCGCTCGCGATCCACAGGCGCCATTCTCGGGCGAGCGCACGTTTCGCTCGGTCGACACGTGCGCCGCGGAGTTCCCCGCCCGCACCCCCTACTACTACTCCGGTTGGGAGCGCTCGCGCAACGGCGCCGGTCCGGCGCACGAGGTCGTCCGCGGCACGCGCGAGTCGGTCGTGATCCTCGGCGCCGGTCCGAACCGGATCGGCCAGGGCATCGAGTTCGACTACTGCTGCGTGCACGCCGCGATGACCGTTCGCGAGTCCGGTCGTGACGCGGTGATGATCAACTGCAACCCCGAGACGGTCTCGACCGACTACGACACCTCCGACCGCCTGTACTTCGAGCCGCTGACCCTCGAGGACGTCCTCGGCGTCGTCGAGGTCGAGAAGCCCTCTGGGGTGGTCGTCCAGTTCGGCGGCCAGACGCCACTGCGCCTCGCCGCCGGGCTCGCGCGCGCGGGGGTGCCGCTGCTCGGCACGAGCGTCGAGGCGATCGACCTCGCCGAGGATCGCTCGCGCTTCGGCGCGCTGCTGGCAGAGCTCGGCTACAAGGCGCCGCCGTACGCGACCGCCCGCACCGTCGCCGAGGCGCTCGAGTGCGCCGAGGAGGTCGGCTATCCGCTGCTCGTGCGCCCCTCCTATGTGCTCGGCGGGCGGGCGATGGAGATCGTCTACTCCCGCGAGGGCCTCGCCGACTATCTCAGCCGCGAGGTCGTGGGGGTGCCCGGCGCGCTCGCCGCGGACGGCGCAGCCGCAGCGACCGAGGGCGGGCGCGCCGACGCGGCCGGCGCGCCCGCGCACAGCCCGATCTTTCTCGATCGCTTCCTCGAGGAAAGCACCGAGGTCGACGTCGATGCGCTCTGCGACGGCGAGCAGGTCTGGATCGGCGGGATCATGCAGCACGTCGAGGAGGCCGGCGTGCACTCGGGGGACAGCGCCTGCGTGCTGCCGCCGCACTCGCTCGGGGAGGAGATGCTGACGCAGATCAGAGAGGCCACCCGCGAGCTCGCGCTCGCGATTGGCGTGGTCGGCCTGATCAACGTGCAGTACGCGATCCACAGCGGCGAGCTGTACGTGATCGAGGCCAACCCCCGCGCGTCACGCACGGTGCCGTTCGTCTCCAAGGCCGTCGGCGTGCCGCTGGCCAAGCTCGCCTGCCGGATCATGCTCGGCGAGCGGATCGCCGATCTGGGGCTCCCGAGCGAGCGCGAGGGACTCGGCCAGGGCGACCACGTCTCGGTCAAGGAGGCCGTGCTGCCGTTCGATCGCTTCGAGGGATCAGACGCGGTGCTCGGCCCCGAGATGCGCTCGACCGGCGAGGTGATGGGGATCGCGCGTGACTTCCCGACCGCGTTCGCCAAGGCCCAGGCCGCTGCGGGGGTGCCGCTGCCGAGGAAGGGCACGGTCTTCATAACGGTCAAGGACGCCGACAAGGCCGGCGCCTTCGCGGTCGCACAGATCCTGCATGACAGCGGCTTTCGGATCCTCGCCACCAGAGGCACCGCCGAGGCGATCGCGCGGATGGGCGTGCCCGTCGAGCGCCTGAACAAGATCGGCGAGGGCTCGCCCCACGTCGTCGACTGGATCGAGCGCGGCGACGTCGATCTCGTCGTCAACACCCCGACCGGCTCGGGCGCTCGCACCGACGGCTGGGAGATCAGGCGGGCAGCCGTCGCGCACGGCATTCCCTGCGTGACCACGCTCGCCGCCGGCGTCAGCGCGGCACGCGCGATCGCCAGCGCCCGCGCCGGCGCGCCAGAGGTCCTGTGCCTGCAGGAGCTCAATCGGTGAGCCTTGCACCGACGCGCCGGCGGCTGCTCGAGGTCACCGCCAACGAGCGCCTCGGCGCCTACACGGTGCTGAAGGTCGCCGATCCGGACGGGCCGCCGCCGTGTCCGGGCCAGTTCACGATGCTCGCCGCCGCGCGGCGCTGGGGCGGCGGCGCCGACGAGCGGCCCTACCTCGCGCGCGCCTTCTCGGTCGCGCGCTGGGCCCGGGGCGAGGCGCACTACCTGCTCGAGGACGTCGGCCCCGGCACCAAGCGCCTGTGCGAGCTCGTCGCAGGCGAAGGGTTGTGGGCGCTCGGGCCGCTCGGGCGCGGCTTCAGCGCGCCAGTCGAGCGCAGGCGCGCGCTGCTCGTCGGCGGCGGTGTCGGCATCGCCCCGCTGGCGATCCTGCAGGACGCCCTCGGCGGAGCGCCCTGCTGCCCGTCCTTCACAACCGGCCTCCAGCCATCGAACGCCGCCACCCCGGCGCAGTCCGCGGCCCCGACGCCCTCCTCGACCGCGACGAGGACGAGCGCAGCGACGGTGCTGCTCGGCTTTCGCGACAGCGCCCGCGCCGCCGGCGCGAGCCTGCTGGGGGCGGCGCGAGTCGCCAGCGACGACGGCTCGGTGGGCCACGCCGGCCTCGTCACAGACCTGCTCGCCGCCGAGCTCGAGCGCGACGACCATGCGGTCGTCTACGCCTGCGGGCCCAGCGCGATGCTCGAGGCGGTGCGAGCGCTGTGCGAGCGCACCGCCGTGCCCGCGCAGCTGGCGCTCGAGGCGGGGATGGCGTGCGGTTTCGGGGCGTGCTACGGCTGTGTCGTTCCGGCCCGCGACGGCAGCTATCTGCGGGTCTGCCTCGATGGCCCCGTGATCGAGGCCGCTGCGCTCGCGCACGTCGAGGAGCACGCCGGGGCCGCCGCGTGAGCGACTCGACACAGCCCGGCCGGGTGAGCTTCTGCGGCCTGCAGCTCGCCCACCCGATCATCAACGGCTCGGGCACCTTCGACGCGATCGCCGCGCTGCGCGCGTTCGGCCAACAGCTCGCCGACGAGTTCCCGTTCGCGGCGTTCGTCTCCAAGACGATCACTCTCGATCCGCGCGCCGGCAATCCGCCGCCGCGGCTGTGGGAGTCGGCGGCAGGGCTGGTCAACTCGATCGGCCTGCCGAACAAGGGCCTGGCGCGCTATCTCGCGGAGGACCTGCCCGCGCTCGCAAAGCTCCCGGTGCCGCTGATCACGAACGTGATGGGGCCGAGCGCGCGGGAGATCGAGCGCCTGCTCGAGGCCTGCGAGGAGCGCACCGAGATCGCCGCGGTCGAGCTCAACGTCTCCTGCCCGAACGTCAAGACGGGCCTCGACATCGGTGCCGACCCGATGCTGCTGGGGCAGGTGCTCGAACAGGTCCGACCGCGCACGCGCAAGCCCCTGATCGTGAAGCTGACTCCCAACACCGCCGACGTGCCGGCCTGCGCGGTCGCCGCGCAGGCCGCCGGCGCCGATGCGCTGTCACTGGTGAACACCCTGCGCGCGCTCGCGCTGTATCCGAGGAGCGACGGCCCCGGCAGGCCGTGGCTCGGCGGCGGCAGCGGCGGACTGTCCGGACCCGGGATCCGCAGCGCTGCGCTCGCCCAGGTCGCAGCGGTCGCAGACCGCGTCCAGGTGCCGGTCGTTGGTATGGGCGGAGTGCAGCGCGCGCGCCACGCGCGAGACCTGCTGGACGTCGGCGCGACGCTCGTGGCCGTCGGCACCGAGAGCTTCCGCGATCCAATGGTCGGCGCGAGTATCGCGGCCGAACTGAGCAGCGGTCAAGCCTGACGCTACCCAGCTCGACCTGCGGTCAGCAAAACCACGCATTGGCCGATAAAAATCCCTGCAAAATGCGCTGACAGGGGTCCACCATCCTCGATATGGTTGAACCTCAACCTGAGCTGGAGCTGAATTCGCCCACTTCCCCTTGATCGACACGCCGCGGCGTGTAGACTCGCCGCCCATGGCGCTGGCGACCGAGACGACCTCCTCCAAGCAGCTCGTGGCCCCCGAGCGCTCGCTGAATCAGAGGATGGACGCGCTCGCGCGGGCCAACCAGATTCGCACCAAGCGCGCGGCACTGAAGCGCGATCTGAAGGCCGGTCGTCGTTCGATTCACGCCCTCTTGCTGGAGCCGCCGGAGTACCTGGAGACGGCGAAGGTCTTCGACATGCTGCTGGCGGTCCCCAAGTACGGGCGCGTGAAGGTCAACAAGATCCTCGCGCACTGCCGCATCTCGCCGAGCAAGACGATCGGCGGGCTCTCCGAGCGCCAGCGCAGTGAGCTGGTCTCGCTACTACGCCGCTGAGCGCTCCAGCCGGACCCGCGAATAGGGTCACAGCTCGTGGCGCGCGTGTTCGTCATCACAGGACCCTCCGGCGTCGGCAAGGGCACACTCATCCGCGGCCTGATGGAGCGACAGCCCCAGTTGGCGCTGTCGGTCTCCGCCACCACCCGCGAACCCCGCCCCGGCGAGCGCCACGGCGTCGACTACCACTTCCTGTCTCGCGAGGAGTTCGATCGTCGCGTCGCGGCGGGAGACTTCGTCGAGCACGCCGACTACGCCGGACGCAGCTATGGGACGCTGCGCAGCGAGCTGCAGCGACGGGTCGAGGAGGGGGTGCCCGTCGTGCTCGAGATCGAGGTCCAGGGCGCCAGGCAGGTGCGCGCGGCGATGCCGGACGCCGTGCAGGTGTTCATCGCCCCGCCATCGCTCGGCGCGCTGCGCACCCGGCTGGTGGGACGCGGCACCGACGATCGCGCCGAGGTCGAGCGCCGGCTGCGCGTCGCCGAAGGCGAGCTGCAGGCGCAGTCGGAGTTCGAGCACGTGGTCGTCAACGACCGGCTCGAGGATGCGCTCGAGCGACTGAGCACGATCGTGGCGCAGGAGCTCTCCTGAGCGCCCGCGCGGGGGGCATCCCGGCAGCGACTACAATCGGAGCGCAACCGAGAAAGGCTTTGATTACGTGATCTCCCCCCGCATCGACAGGCTGCTTCAGAACGTCGACTCAAACTACGCCAGCGTGCTGGTCGCCGCCAAGCGCGCCCGCCAGATCAACAGCTACTACCACAACCTCGGCGAGGGCGCCTTCGACGAGTTCCCGCCGCCGATGGTCGACACCGCCTCCAAGAACTACCTCACGATCGCACTCGAGGAGGTAGCGGCGGGGAAGATCAAGTACCACTACCGCTGAGCTGCGCCACGCGCCGCGTGCGCGAGCAAGCGAGCCGCCAGCGCTTGTCGATCGGCCAGCGGCGCTCTAAAACCTGAAAAGCGATGGCACGGATACTGCTCGGCGTGAGCGGCGGCATCGCCGCCTACAAGGCGCTCGAGCTCGTGCGCCTAGCGAGTGCCGCCGGCCACTCGCTGCGCGTCGTGCAGACGCCCGCGAGTCGCCGCTTCGTCGGCGCGGCGTCGTTCGACGCGCTCACCGGGGGCCCGACGCTCGTGAGCGAGTTCGAGCGCGACCCGGCGCGGGGCGCCTTTCCCGGCCAGCCGCTGCCCGCCCACGAGCCGCTGAGCCATCTGCAGCTGGTCGCGAACGCCGATGTGTTCGCGATCGCACCGGCCTCGGCGAACACGCTCGCGAAGCTCGCTAGCGGCCTGGCTGACAACCTGCTCTGCAGCTGCGCGCTCGCCGCCGACTGTCCGCTGGTGATCGCGCCGGCGATGAACAACCGCATGTACGAGCATCCGGCCACGCGCGAGAACCTGAGCAGGCTGCGCGATCGCGGCGCGCAGATCGTCGAGCCCGACAGCGGGCGCCTGGCTTCGCGCGAGGAGCAGGGGATCGGGCGGCTCGCCGAGCCGGCGCGGATCCTCGTGGCGATCGAGCAGGCACTTCTGGACGGGCCCACGGCCTCGACCGCCGGCGCCGAAGGAGCGTGGAGCGGGTTGAACGTGCTCGTCACCGCCGGCGGCACGCGCGAGCCGATCGACAGCGTGCGCTTCCTCGGCAACAGCTCCTCGGGGCGGATGGGTCTCGCGCTCGCGCGCGCCGCGCGCGCGCGTGGCGCGCAGGTGACGGTGATCGCCGCCAACGTCTCGCTGGAGCGCCCGCCTGGAGTCGAGTGGGTGCCGGTGTCGAGCGCCGCCGAGCTCGCGCAGGCCTGCGAGCAGCGATTCCCCGCCTGCGACGTGCTGCTGATGGCCGCGGCGGTGGCGGACTTCCGCCCGCGCGCGCCCGCGCGCGGGAAGATCAAGAAGGAGGGTCGCGCCGAGCTGCACCTGGAGCTCGAGCCGACCGTGGATGTGATCGCCGGGCTGGCCGCGCGGCGGCGCCCGGGACAGACGCTCGTCGGCTTCGCCGCCGAGCACGGCGAGGAGGCCGTCGAGCTCGGCGGGCGCAAGCTCGGGGCAAAGCAGCTCGACGCGGTCGTCGTCAACGACATCTCGCGCGCGGACATCGGCTTCGAGGTCGACGTGAACGAGGTGACGATCGTGACCGCCGACGGCCGCCGCGAGGTCCCGCGCGCAAGCAAGCAGCGCGTCGCGGAGGCGATCCTCGACGCCGTGCACGAGCTACGCGCGCGCGTCCTACATTAACCGGAGCATGGAGAGTGTGTATGACCTCTATCGCCGTGGCTGCGAGCTGCTCGAGCACGGCGATCACCAGGCGGCGATCGTGCCGCTGAGCCGGGCGCGCAACCTCGAGCCCGACAAGGCCTCGATTCGCGAGGCGCTCGGCCGTGCGCTGTTCCACGCGCAGCACTACGAGAGCGCTGCCGCGGAGTTCCAGGCGATCGCCGCGGACGCTCCCACCAACGACTACGCGCTGTTCTGCCTCGGTCGCTCGATGCAACTGCTCGGGCGCCATCGCGAGGCCTGTCAGCCGCTCGCGCTGGCGTGCTCGCTGCGCCCCGATCGCGAGGATTACAGGCGATATCGCGACCGCGCGCGACGCGCTGCGCACGGCGATTGAGGATTCTGCATACGCGGCTGCAGGCGGCCGGCCAGGCCGATGTTGTGCCCGCCGCTCGCTGCTATTCTCGACCTACAGCTTTCGTGCCGGTGTAGCTATTCGGCAGCAGTTCGAGAGTGGGCGCCCGCCCGCTTTTTTTACGCCAACACGAGCCCGGAACGCGCTCCAGAGCGCGACAGCGGACACCCACAGAGGAGTACAACGCAACCAGATGACAGCGCTTCAGGCCGATATCGAAGGACGGCTCGCGACCAGCGAGCCCGACGTCGAGGTGTTGCTCGCCGAGGTCGTCGGCGGCCGACGGCTGCGCGTTTTCATCGACCATCCCCAAGGCGTCACGATCGCCCTCTGCGAGCGCGTCAGCGCGTGTCTGAACGACTTGCGCGAGCGTTACTCGCTCGAAGTCTCATCGCCCGGCAGCGAGCGCCCGCTGACCAAGCCGTCGCACTTCCGGCGCTACGTCGGCAGGCGCGTGCGGGTGCGCACGCGCAGCGCCCACGAGCCGCTCTCCGCCGCCGCGCGTCGCCCGGTCAAGAGCTTCACTGGCGAGCTGGTCGGGGCCTCCGAGCACGACGTGACGCTCGCCGCTGACGAGGGGGTCGTCGCGATCCCCTACGCCGACATCCGTCGTTCGAACCTGGTCGAGGAGTAGAGATATGTCACGCGAGATCCTGGAGGCGATGCACGCGCTCGCGCGCGAGAAGGGAATCGAGCCAGAGAAGCTGATGGTGGCGCTCGAGGACGCGCTCCTGTCCGCGTACAAGAAGCAGCCCGGCTCGGCCAAGTACGCGCGCGTGGAAATGGACCGCGAGACCGCCGACTTCCGGGTGATCGAACTGATCATCCCCGAGCGCCTGGAGGCCCACCTGATCGTCGAGACGATCGACGAGGAAACGACGATCGACCCCGAGACGGGGGAGATGCGCGAACCCGAGGAACCGGAAATCGACCCCGCCAAGTTCGCGGAATACCGCGACCAGATAGACGAGCGCGACGTGACGCCCGACGACTTCGGGCGGATCGCCGCGCAGACCGCCAAGCAGGTGATTCTGCAGCGCATCCGCGAGGCCGAGCGGGACATGATGTACGAGGAATACCGCGACCGCGTCGGCGAGCTGATCACCGGCATCGTGCAGCAGTCGGACTCGCGCTACACGCTCGTGCAGCTGCGCGAACGAGTCGAGGCGCTGCTGCCGAAGTCAGAGCAGGTCGAGGGTGAGCGCTACGACCACTCGCAGCGGATCAAGGCCGTGATCAAGGAGGTCTCGCCGTCGACCAAGGGGCCGTCGATCATCGTCTCGCGACGCGATCCCGAGCTGATCAAGAAGCTGTTCGAGCTCGAGGTCCCCGAGATCGCCGACGGCCTCGTCGAGATCGCCAACGTCGCCCGCGAGCCGGGCTACCGCTCGAAGATCGCGGTCGTCTCGCACACCGACGGCGTCGACCCTGTCGGCGCCTGCGTCGGCCCACGCGGCTCGCGCGTGCGGATGGTCGTCTCCGAGCTTCGCGGCGAGAAGATCGACATCATTCCCCACAACGACGAGCCGGCGCGATTCGTCGCCAAGGCGCTATCGCCTGCGCGCGTGCGCGAGGTGCTGGTCGACGACGAGGCCAAGCAGGCGACGGTGATCGTGCCCGACGACCAGCTGTCGCTGGCGATCGGCCGCGAAGGTCAGAACGCGCGCCTGGCCGCGCGTCTGACCGGCTGGCGCGTGGACATCCGCTCGGAGACGGAATTCGCCGCCGAGGAGGCCGAGCACGGCTATGAGGAGGAGGATCTGGGGGGGCGCTGCGCCGCGGTCCTCTCAAACGGGCGCCGCTGCCCGAATGCCGCGCTCCCCAGCTCGCGCTACTGCGGCCTCGAGACCCACCAGGCGTTGGCGAATATCGCCACCGACAACGTCGCCGATCTGAATGCGGGCGACTCGCAGGCGGGCGACGGTCAGGCGCCGGAGAGCGACGACGACGACCCTGTCGAGCGCTCCCACGACAGCGAGACCGATGTCTCGCCGCCGCAGCCCGCGGCCGCGCACGACGGATCGGAGCAGCCCGACGGCCAACCGTCAGCGGGCACCGAGGTGCCCGGGCACGATGAGCAGCCTGCCTCTGCCGGCGCCGAGGATCTGCCGGCGGTGCCGCCGGAGTCCGCGGCCCCAGCCGAGCAGGAGGCCGGGACGTAGAATCGGTATGCAGATGAGCAAAAAGCGAGTGCACGAGATCGCCAAGGAGCAGGGCCTCGCCAGCAAGGACCTGCTGGCGCGGCTGAAGGCCGCCGGGATCGACGCCAAGACCGCGTCGTCCTCGGTCGAGGAGGATGCCGCCCTGAGGGCTCTCAACGGCGGCGCGACCGACGGCTCCGCCTCCTCGGGCTCAACGCCTGCGAGCGGCTCGACCGCGACCGCAGCGCCGCCGCGCGCCGCGCAGCTCGCCAACGGCGCCGAGGCCAGCGCCAACGGCGCTGACGCCGCCACGAGCGCGCGGGCCGAGAGCGCGCCCGCTGCCGACGCCCCGACTTCGCCGCCAGCCTCGCGCGAGCAGGCCGCCCCCGCGGGGCAGCCTGCGCCGGCGGAGAACGCCTCCGACGCGGCGCCCGGCTCGCCTGAGCCCGCCGCCGGCGCGGCGAGCGCCAGCGGCGCTGCGTCACCCGAGCGCGTCCGGCCGACGCGCGACTCGCGCACCGGCGAGCGTGCTCCGGGCGGTGCCCCGGGAGGGCGCCGCCGGGTGGTGATCGACTCGCAGGCCTCGCGCCGCCAGCAGAGCGGCCCCGCCAACCAGCCGCAGCGACGGCCGCGCCGCGGCAGGCGCAGGCGCGGCACCTACGACGAGACGATCGCGCCGATCGATACCGCCGCGATGGAGGCCACCGACCTGATCCGGGTCAACTCCGGATCGACGGTCAAGGATGTCGCCGAGTACCTCGGTGTGCCCGTGCCCGAGGTGATCAAGAAGCTGATGACGCTGGGCGAGATGGCGACGCTGACGCAGACGCTGTCCGACGACGCGATCCAGGTGCTCGCGGACGAGTTCGACAAGAAGATCGAGATCGTCCACGCGGCCGATGAGGTCGAGGTCGAGCCGACCTACGAGGACGCCGAGGACGATCTGATCGAACGCCCGCCGGTCGTGACGATCATGGGCCACGTCGACCACGGCAAGACCTCGCTGCTCGACGCGATCCGCCAGACGGAGGTCGCGGCCGGTGAGGCCGGCGGGATCACGCAGCACATCGGCGCCTACCAGGTCCATCACGGCGGCAAGGAGATCACCTTCCTGGACACCCCCGGCCACGAGGCGTTCACCGCGATGCGCGCTCGCGGCGCCCGCGTCACCGACCTCGCGGTGATCGTCGTCGCCGCCGATGACGGCGTCAAGCCGCAGACCGAGGAGGCGATCGACCACGCCAAGGCCGCAGAGGTGCCGATCGTGGTCGCCGTCAACAAGGTGGACAAGGAGGGCGCCCAGCCCGAACGCGTGCGCACCGAGATGACCCAGCACGGCCTGCAGCCCTCGGAGTGGGGCGGCGACATCGAGTTCGTCGACGTCAGCGCCAAGACGCGCCAGGGGCTGGACTCGCTGCTCGACACGATTCAGCTGGTGACCGATCTCGAGGAGCTGAAGGCCAACAGCGCCGCACAGGCCTCCGGCACGGTGATCGAGTCCAAGCTCGATCCCGGACGCGGTCCCGTGGTGAGTGTTCTGATCCAGCGCGGGACGCTGAACGTCGGCGACGCGCTGGTCGCGGGCGCCCACTTCGGTCGCGTGCGCGCGATGAGCGACTTCGTCGGCGCGCGCGTCAAGCACGCGACGCCGGGCCAGCCGGTCGAGGTGCTCGGCTTCGATGGCGTGCCCGAGGCCGGTGAGCTCGTTCGGGTCGTCGACAACGAGCGTCGCGCACGCCAGCTCGCTGGACAGCGCGCGAACCGCCTGAAGACCGAGGCGCTGGCGCGGCGCTCGGGCCGCAAGGTCTCGCTCGAAGACGTCTTCAAGCTGGCGCAAGAGGGCGCCGTCAAGGAGCTCGGCCTGGTCGTCAAGGCCGATGTCGCCGGCTCGCTGGAGGCGATCGAGGACGAGATCGCCAAGCTTCCCCAGGACGAGGTCGCGGTCAACCTGATCCACCGCGGCGTCGGCGGCATCAACGAGTCCGACGTGATGCTGGCGGCAGCCTCGCAGGGGCTGATCCTCGCTTTCAACGTGCGCCCCGTCGGCGAAGCGCGCCAGGCAGCCGAACGCGAGGGCGTGGAGATCCGCTCCTATTCCGTCATCTACCGCGCGATCGAAGACCTGCGCGCGGCGATGCAGGGCATGCTCGAGCCGACCGAGGTCGAGACTCCGCTCGGTCAGGCCGAGGTGCGCCAGCTCTTCAAAGCCTCGCGCATCGGCACGATCGCCGGCTCGTTCGTGACCGAGGGCAAGGTCACGCGCGGCGCGAAAGCGCGGGTGGTGCGCGAGGGCACGGTGATCCAGGACACATCGATCGGCAGCCTACGGCGCTTCAACGAGGACGTCCGCGAGGTCACCGCCGGCTTCGAGTGCGGGATCGTGCTCATCAACTTCCAGGACCTGCGCGTGGGCGATGTGCTCGAGACGTACGAGACCCGCCTGCAGGAGCGCGAGCTTTCCTGAGCGGCCGACCACACAGTCGGTCCCAAGATCGCGAGGGGATACGATGAGCGCCTCAGGCCGTATGCGTCGCGTTGACGAGGGGGTCCGGCAAGTGCTCGGAGACGCGGTGGCCACGGAGCTGAAGGACCCCCGAGTTGGATTCGTGACAGTGACAGATGTCAGAACAAGCGCCGACCTGCGCCATGCGCGCGTATACGTGAGCGTTCTCGGCGACACCGAACAGCGCGAGGCCTCGCTGGCGGGGCTGCGCAGCGCCCACGGCTACCTACAGCAGCGGATCGCCGCCGAGCTGCACCTCAAGCGCACGCCGACGCTCGAGTTCAGCTACGACGACACGACCGATCGGGCGCTTCGGCTCGAGCAGCTGCTGCGCGAGGAGGATGGGATATGAGGATCGGCGCGCAGCGGGTGCGCGCGTGAACGTGCCCTCGCTCAGCACCGACACCTCGCGCGCGCTCGTGCTCGAGCGCCTGCGCGAGGATCACAGCTTCGTGCTCGCGGGCCACGAGAGCCCCGACGGCGACGCGCTCGGCTCGCTCGCCGCGATGCACGGGACGCTGCGCGCGCTGGGCAAGGACGCGAAGATGTTCATCGCGGCCGATGACCTGCCGCTGCCCTACGAGTACCGCGGCTTCTTCGACCTGCGGGCGGCGATCCACAGCTCGCCCGCCGACATCGCCCAGCGCACGGTGGTGTTCCTGGACTGCGGCAACATCGACCGCAACTCCGCGCTCGCGCTGGTCGATGTCCAGCACGTGCTGAACATCGACCATCACCACGACAACACTCGCTTCGGCACGCTCGATCACGTGGTCCCCGACGCCTCCTGCACGGCCGAGATCGTGTGGGACCTGATGCACGGCCTCGAAGTCCCGCCGACCCCCGAGCTGGCAAGCGCGCTGTACGTCGGGCTGATCACCGACACCGGTCGCTTCATGTATGAGAACACGGGGCCACGGGCGCACGAGATGGCGGCCGAGCTGATCGAAGCGGGAGTCGACGTGCAGGACGTCTACCGCCGCCTGTACGAGGAGATGCCAGCCGCCAAGCTGACGCTGCTCGCGCTCGCGCTCGCGCACATGCGCCGCTTCGACGGCGGCGTCCTGACGATGGCCGCGCTGAGCGCGCGTGACTTCAGCGACGCCGGCGCCGAGGACAGCTACTCGGAGGGCATCATCGACCAGCTGCGTGCGGTCCAGGGCACCAAGGTCGCGGCGCTCGTGCGAGAGCTGCGCACCGGCGCGCGCGGCGGCCAGCGCAAAGTCTCGCTGCGCGCGACCGACGACGAGGTCGACGTGTCGGTGATCGCACGCGAGCAGGGGGGAGGCGGGCACCGCCGCGCGGCGGGCTTCTCGACGACGCTCGATCCCGAGCAGCTGGTCGAGTTCCTGCGGCGTGAGATCGCCGCGCAGCTGGACCCCGCGCCCGCGCCCGCGTGAGTCGCTCGAGCGAGGGGCCAGAGGCGCCGTGAGCGACGCGTTCGAGGGCGTC
The DNA here is from genome assembly GCA_963706765.1 of uncultured Solirubrobacterales bacterium. Lineage (GTDB taxonomy): Bacteria > Actinomycetota > Thermoleophilia > Solirubrobacterales > Solirubrobacteraceae > Palsa-744. The sequence goes on from OY970168.1 coordinate 3,311,084, forward strand.
CTGTTGATCGACAAGCCAGCCGGCATCACCTCGCACGACGTGGTGGCGCACCTGCGACGCGCGCTTGGCGGCGCGAAGGTCGGCCACGCCGGCACGCTGGATCCGTTCGCGACAGGCCTGCTGCTCGTGCTGGTCGGCCGCGCGACGAAGATCCAGCGGGCGCTGATGGAGCTGCCCAAGCGCTATGAGACGGTCGCGCGGCTCGGCGCCCTCTCGAGCACCGGCGACATCGAGGGAGAGATCACCGAGACCGGCTGCGTCCCGCCCGATCCGCCGCTGCTGCCGACGGGCGAGATCTCCCAGCGCCCGCCGCGGCACTCGGCGATCAAGATCGGCGGCGAGCGCGCATACAAGCGCGCCCGCCGCGGCGAGCAGTTCGAGGTGCCCGAGCGGATCGTGACCGTCTACCGCTTCGAGCAGCTCTGGCGCGAGCCACCCGGCGCGGGCGAGCGGCTCGGCCGCGCGGCGTTCACGATCGAATGCTCGGCCGGCACCTACGTTCGCTCGCTGATCGCAGACCTGAACGACGCCTACTGCGAGCAGCTCAGGCGCACCGCGATCGGACCGTTCGAGCTCACCGAGGCCGTGGCGCTGCCGCCGCGCGGCGAGCCCTGGAGTGGACCGCCGCCGCTCGCGACCGCGCTCGCGCTCGAGCGTGCCGGCTCGGCGCGGAGCGTGGGGTCGGGCGGCGCCTGAGGCGCGGCGGCCCAGGCGGGCGCGGCGCCGCACCCGGCGGCGCGCTCGCAATAGGCTTAGCGGCGTGGAGGTGATCCGTCTGCCCGACGTCGCGCCGAGCGAGCGCGGGCGCAGCGTCGCGGTGGGGACCTTCGACGGCGTGCACCTCGGCCACCGCGCGGTGATCGAGGGATCCGACAGCGTGCTGACCTTCGACCCGCACCCGGTGTCGGTGGTCGCGCCCCAGCACACGCCCAGGCTGCTGACGACGCTCGCGCGCAAGGCCGAGCTGATCGCCTCGCTCGGGGTGGCGGAGCTGATCGTGATTCCGTTCGACGCCGACTTCGCCGCGCGCTCGGCCGAGGACTTCGTGCAGGAGGTGCTGATCGGCGCGCTCGGCGCGCGACGTGTGGCGATCGGCGAGAACTTCCGCTTCGGCAACCGCGCGAAGGGCGATCCGACCCTGCTCGCCGCCGAGCCGCGCTTTGAGACCGTCGTACACCCGCTGCTCGAAATCGACGGTGAGGTCGTCTCCTCGAGCCACATCCGCGGGCTGCTGCTAGCCGGCGAGGTCGATCAGGCGACGCGCCTGCTCGGGGCGCCGTTCCAGCTGCAGGGCGAGGTCATCCACGGCGACGAGCGTGGCCGCCGGCTCGGCTTTCCGACCGCGAACCTGGTGCCCGACGAGGCGCTCGCCTGCCCGGGACACGGCGTGTATGCGTGCATCGCAAACGGCGAGGCTCTCGCGGCGGTCAGCATCGGCGTGCGCCCGACCTTCGCGACCGGGCGTGGGGAGCTGATCGAGGCCCACCTGCTCGACTTCGACGGCGACCTCTACGACAGCACGCTGACGCTCGACTTCATCGCGCGGCTACGCGGCGAGCGGCGCTTCGACACACCGGAGTCGCTGGTGGCGCAGATGCGAAACGACGTCGCGCGCACGCGCGAGATTCTCGCGCCACGCTGATCGCTGCCCGCGCCGGCGCGCCCGTCCCGCGCCGCGGCGAGGCACCGGCAGCCGACGCCAGGCGCCGTCAGCGCGCCGGGCGTCTGCTACCGTTGCCCGCCGATGACAGCGATCACCTCAGAGCGCAAGCGCGAGCTCGCGGCGAAGTTCGGTTCGAGCGAGCAGGACACGGGCTCGACCAAGGTCCAGGTCGCGCTGCTGACCGAGCGCATCAACCATCTCACAGAGCACCTGCGCGAGCAGGGCAAAGACCACCATTCGCGCCGTGGCCTGTTGATGCTGGTCGGGCGGCGCCGGCGCTTCCTCGAGTACCTGCAGCGCCGCGACCTCGAGGGCTACCGCGCGCTGATCAAAGACCTCGGCCTGCGCAAGTAGGCGCGCCACTCGCGCTGGCCATGAGCGTGATCGAGCCCGGCACGCCGGCACCCAAGTTCAAGCTCGCGCGCGAGGACGGACAGCCGTTCAGCGAGAAGGACCTGCGCGGCGCGAGCACCGTGCTGGTCTTCTACCCGTTTGCGTTCAGCCCGGTCTGCACCGATCAGCTGCAGCTGTACGAGGCCTCGCTCGAGGATCTGACCGCCGGCGGCACTGCGATCTACGGCGTCTCCTGTGACAGCTCCTACGCCCAGACCGCGTTTCGCGAGAAGCTCGGCGTGAGTATCCCGCAGCTGTCTGACTTCGAGCCCAAGGGTGCAGCGTGCAGGGCCTTCGGCGTGCTGCACGAGGGCGGCTTTCCCCAGCGTGCGCTCGTGATCGTCGGCCCCGACGGGGTTGTTCACTTCAGCTATCAGGCGCCGAGCCCGGCCGAGCTGCCTCCAGTCGTGCTGGTGCGCGAAGGGCTCGCCGCCGTCCGCGTCGCGCAGGCCTGAGCAGACGCGCGCCGCTCGCCGGCTCCATCGCTTCCCAAACGTGCGCCGCGCGCCGCTGCCCGGCGGACAAATGGCGGCTCCGAAAGCCGCTTCGCAAGATCGATTTCGCGCCGGCGCGGGCGCGCCGGTCCGCTAAGCTCCGCTGGTTCGGATAACGAGAAAAAAAGAAAACGATCCGCCAGGAGACCGACGGTCTTCACGCCGACGGGCGGAACAGGAAGGCAGAGAATATGAGTAGTAATGACGCCGTTACGCGGGTTTCCGTGGAGATCGCAGGTAGCGAGATCTCGTTCGAGACCGGCAGGATGGCCAAGCAGGCCTCCGGCGCAGTAGTGGTACGCCAGGGCGACACGATGGTGCTGGCGACGGCAACCGCCGGCGCCCAGCGCGACGTCGACTTCCTCCCGCTGACGGTGGACGTCGAGGAGCGCATGTATGCCGCAGGCAAGATCCCGGGCTCGTTCTTCAAGCGCGAGGGGCGCTCGGGCGAGAAGGCGACGCTGACCGCGCGGATGATCGACCGTCCGCTGCGCCCGCTGTTCCCGAAGGGCTGGAGCTACGACACGCAGCTCGTCGCGATCCCGATCTCGGTCGATCACGTCCATCCCTATGACATCCTTGCGATGAACGGCGCCTCGACGGCGCTGATGATCTCCAACGTCCCCTTTGCCGGCCCGGTGGGAGCCGTGCGCATCGGCAAGATCGACGGCAACTTCGTCGTCAACCCCTCCGAGGAGGCGCTGCGCGGCGCCAACCCGGGCACCAACGCCGCGGCCACCGAGGATGGCGAGGATGGCGAGGATGAGGTTCACGCCTCCGACCTCGACCTCGTCGTGGCGGGCTCAGAGGATGCGATCCTGATGGTCGAGGCGGGCGCGAACGAGATCTCCGAGGCGGAGATCCTCGACGCGCTCGACATCGCACACGCCGAGATCAAGAAGATCTGCGCCCTGCAGCGCGATCTCGCGGCCCGGGTCGGGCGCGAGAAGACCCCGGCGCAGGCTCCCCAGGTCGACGAGGAGTTGCTCGCGCAGGTGCGCAGCTCCCACGGCGCAGCGCTCGATCAGGCCACCCAGGTGCAGGACAAGCTCGACCGCCAGGACGCCACCGAGGCTGTCGAGGCCTCGATCCTCGCGCAGTACGCGCCCGCGCCCGGCGAGGGCGCCAGCGAGGAGGAGCTCGAGCGCGCGAAGTCGCGTCGGGCCGCCGCCCAGATGGTGTTCGACAAGCTCGAGAAGTCGATCATCCGCGAGCGCATCGCGATCGACAAGAAGCGCCCCGACGGACGCGGCGAGAACGAGATCCGCGATATCACGATCGAAGTCGGTGTCGCTCCGCGAACGCACGGCTCGGCGCTGTTCACGCGCGGCCAGACGCAGGCGCTGAGCGTCGCTGCGCTCGGCACCCTCAAGGAGGAGATGCGCCTCGACACGCTCGGGCTGCAGACGAAAAAGTATTACTTCCACCACTACAATTTCCCGCCGTTCTCGGTCGGGGAGGCCGGGCGGCTCGGGCCCAAGCGCCGCGACGTGGGCCATGGCGCGCTCGCCGAGCGGGCGCTCGTGCCGGTGGTGCCATCGATCGAGGAGTTCCCCTACACGATCCGCGTGGTCTCGGACATCTTCGAGTCCAACGGCTCCTCCTCGATGGCGTCGGTGTGCGGCTCCTCGCTGTCGCTGATGGACGCGGGTGTGCCGCTCAAGCGCCCCGTCGCGGGCATCGCGATGGGCCTGATCAAGGAGGGCGATGACTACGTCGTCCTGACCGACATCGCCGGCGTCGAGGACCACCTCGGCGACATGGACTTCAAGGTCGCCGGCACCGAGCGCGGCATCACCGCGCTGCAGATGGACATCAAGATCTCGGGCGTGACGTTCGAGATCCTGCGCGACGCGCTGACCCAGGCGCACACGGCGCGGACATTCATCCTCGCGAAGATGGCCGACGTGATCGAAGGCCCGCGCGAGCAGCTGAGTCGCTACGCGCCGCGCATCCAGACGATCCAGATCGACCCCTCGCAGATCGGGATGTTGATCGGCAAGGGCGGCGAAACGATCCGCGGGCTCTCGGACGAGTTCGAATCGCAGATCGACGTCGGCGACGACGGGCAGGTCCTGATCTACTCCGCCAACGGCGAGCTCGCCGACGCGCTGGTCGAGCGCATCCGGGTGATGATGAAGGAGGTCGAGGTCGGCGACGAATACGTCGGCAAGGTCGTCAAGACGACGACCTTCGGGGCGTTCGTCGAGCTCACCAAGGGCACCGACGGCCTGCTGCACATCTCCAACGTCTCGCCCGGCGAGCGCGTCGAGAGCGTCGAGGACGTGCTCAACAAGGGCGATGAGATCAACGTCCGCGTCGTCGAGGTCGACCGCGAGCGTGGCCGCATCGGGCTGCGCCTGACCGAGGACCCGGAGGTCGCGGGCAAGTCGGTCGAGGAGCTCGCGAGCGTCGGCGCCGGTGGCGGTGGCGGCGGCGGGCGGGGTCCGCGCGGCGGCGGTGGCGGCGGCGAACGCCGCTCGGGCGGCCGGCCCGACTCCAACGGTCGCGGCGGACCTCCGCGACGCGAGGGCGAGCGCGGCTCGGGACGTCCCCGGCACGGCGCGGGCCGTGACAGGGATCGCCACTAGCCCGACTACTCCCGGCATCCGCGCGCGCGGATGCCGGGGGAGCAGCGGCTGCCGGTGAGCGAGGTCTTGGTGGCGGACCACCGCATCACGACCTTGCCCGACGGCGTGCGGGTGGTCAGCGAGCGGATCGAGAACGTCCGCTCGGTCGCGCTCGGCTTCTGGATCGGCACCGGCTCGGCGATGGAGCGCGACGAGCAGGCGGGGATGAGCCACCTGCTCGAGCACATGCTGTTCCGCGGCACCGCCAGCCATCGCTCGCGCGAGATCGACGAGATCTTCGACGCGATGGGGGCGGAGATCAACGCGGGCACCGACCGCGAAAGCACCTCGCTGTACACACGCGTGCTCGACCGCCATCTGCCGCGCGCATTCGAGGTCGCCGCCGAGATGGTCTGGCGCCCGCGCTTCGAAGATCTCGAGGCCGAGCGCCAGGTGGTGCTCGAGGAGATCGCGATGTACGAGGACGACCCCCAGGACCGCGTGTTCGACCTGCTCGGCGAGGCCGTGTTCGGCGCCCATCCACTGGGGCGGGCGACGATCGGCACGGCCGCTGTGATCGGCGGCGTAAAGCTCGAGATGCTGCGCGCGTTTCACGAGCAGCGCTACGCGCCCGAGCGCGTCGTGATCGCGGCGGCGGGCTCGATCGAGCACGACGCGCTGGTGAGGATGGCAGAGACCGTCCGCGAGAATCAGCTTCCCGCGACACTCCCCGCGCCCGAGCGCGCCGCGGGCGAGGCGCCCGCCCCGCCGCCAACTCCGCAGGCTGGCGGCGATCGACCGGCGCCGGCGCAGCAGGGCGCGTCCGGGCCCGCGACGCGGGCCAGCGCCCAGTCCGAGCCCCCGCGCGTGCCCCATCCGGTGTTCGAGCGACGCATCCGTTTCCTGAGCAAGGAGACCGAGCAGTACCACGTCTGCCTCGGCGGCCGCGGCATCTCACGCCACGACGAGCGGCGCTTTGCGCTGCGCGTGCTCGAGGGTGTGCTCGGCGGGACATCCTCCTCGCGTCTGTTCCAGGAGGTTCGCGAGCGGCGCGGCCTGGCCTACTCGGTGTTCTCCTTCTCGAGCCAGTTCGCGGGCACCGGCGAGGTCGGACTGTACGTCGGCACACGCCCGGAGAAACTGAACGAGGCGCTCGCGACGATCGCCGAGGAGCTCGAGCGCTTCGTCGATCACCCCGCCAGCGCCGAGGAGCTCGACCGCTCGCGCGAGAACCTGAAGGGCCGCGTCGCGCTGTCGCTCGAGTCGACCTCGGCGCGCATGGGCAGGCTCGGGGGTGCGCTGCTGGGAGACGTGCCGATCCTCGGCACCGATGAGATCGTCGACCGCATCGACGCGGTCGAGGTCGAGGACCTCGGCGAGCTCGCACGCGAGCTGTTCGCGCCGCAGGAGCTCTCCGCCGCCGGGATCGGGCCCAATGAGGGCGTGTTCCACGAATCGCTCGCGCCGCTGCAGAGGATCGCCGCGTGAGCGACGTTTCGCCCGGCACGACTCGGCCCCAGCGGCCGATAGCCGTAGCGGTCGCCGGCGCGGCCGGCAGGATGGGGGAGACCGTCTGCCACGCCGTCTCCGAAGCCCCCGACATGCAGCTGAGCGGGCGCGCCGATCCGCTGCTCGGGGTCTCGCTCGAGCAGGTGCTCGGCGAGGCGCAGGTGGTCGTCGACTTCACCCAGCCCGACACGGCGCTCGCCAACGCGCTCGCCTGCGTGCAGGCAGGCGTCCACGTGGTGATCGGCACGACGGGCTTCGACATCGAGCCGCTGCGCCGGGCGCGCACGCCGGCGGGCCTGACTCCCGCCAAGATCGTGATCGCGCCGAACTTCGCGATCGGCGCCGTGCTGATGATGCGCTTCGCCGCCGAGGCGGCAACGCACATGCGCTCGGCCGAGATCATCGAGCTGCACCACGACGGGAAGCTCGACGCGCCGAGCGGCACCGCCAAACTCACAGCAGAGCTGATGGCCCAGGCGGGCGGGGGTGGGCAGCCGCCGATCCACTCGGTGCGCCTGCCCGGGCTGGTCGCCCACCAGGAAGTGATCTTCGGTGACCTCGGCCAGACGCTCTCGATTCGCCACGACACGATCGGGCGCGAGGCCTTCATGCCCGGAGTGCTGCTCGCGATCAGGCGCGTCGGCGAGCTGCAGGAGTCGCCGCTGATAGGCCTCGAGAAGCTGCTCTTCTGAGTGGCCCGGCGGCGCGCGAAACTGGCCGTATGTCCAGACGGGCCCGAGAGATGGGCCGTGGAGCATGAGATACTGAACCGATGAGCGATGTCGAGCTGGGCACCATCCTGACCGCGATCGTCACGCCGTTCGACGAGCGTGGTCGGGTCGATGAGGAGGCGTTCGTGGCGCTGATGGGCCATCTCGCCGCACATGGCTCCGACGGCTTCGTGGTCGCCGGCACGACCGGCGAGGCCTCGACGCTGACCGACGACGAGCAGCTCGGCCTGTTCGATCTGGCCGTCCGCGAGCGCCCGCCGGGGACGACGATCGTCGCCGGCACCGGGACCAACGACACCCGCCACGCGGTGTTCCTGACCGAGCGCGCGACCGAGCTCGGCGCCGATGCGCATCTGAGCGTCTGCCCCTACTACAACAAGCCGAGCCCATTGGGCCTGATGCGCCACTACCAGGCGATCGCGGCCGCGACGGACAAACCTATTCTGCTCTACAACATCCCCGGGCGCACCGCGACCAACATGCCCCCCGAGCTGCTCGCAGAGCTCGCGCAGATCGAGAACGTCGTCGGCGTCAAGCAGGCGAACGCCGCCGAGCTGCAGCCGATCGAGGGCATGAAACTGTACGCCGGCGACGACGCGACGTTCGCGCGCACGCTTGACCTCGGCGGCGCCGGCGGGATCCTCGTCGCGAGCCACGTGGTTGGAGATCAGATGCGGCGGATGGTCGATGAGCCCGAGCGCCGGCACGAGATCGACGCGTCGCTGCAGGACGTCTACCGAACGCTGTTCCTGACCTCGAGCCCGACCTGCACGAAGGCCGCGCTGAACCTCATGGGACTGCGGGCCGGAGGCGTACGCCTGCCGATCGTCGAGGCCACCGAGCAGGAGCTCGAGGCGGTGCGCGAGATGCTCGTGCGCCATGGCCTGCTCGCGCCCGGCGCGGGTGCCGCGCAGCCCGATGGTGTCAGCGCCGCCCCTGCCGCTTCGGCGGGAGGGGCTCCCGCAGCGTGAGCTCGGCGCTGCGCGTCCTGCCGCTCGGCGGGCTGGGCGAGATAGGCAAGAACATGACGGTCGTCGAGCACGACGGTCGCATCGTCGTGGTGGACGTCGGCCTGCGCTTCCCGACGCCGGAGATGATCGGCATCGATCTCGTGCTGCCGGACTTCTCCTACCTGCGCGAGCGCGCACAGGACATCGAGGCGATCGTCGTCACGCACGGGCACGAGGACCACCTCGGGGCGCTGCCGTGGGTGATGCGCGAGCTCGGCGAGCTCGGCGCGACGCCGACCGTCTATGGCGGACCGCTGACGCTCGAGATGGCGCGCTCCAAGCTCGAGGAGCACAAGCTCTCCGAGATCCCGCTCGAGCGGGTCGGGGCGGGGGACGTGCTCGAGCTCGGCCCATTCGAGCTCGAGCTGGTGCACATGACCCACTCGATCCCCGACTCGAGCGCGGTCGTCCTGGGTACGACGCTGGGCACGGTGCTGATCACAGGCGACTACAAGTTCGACCAGACCCCCGTCGACGGCCCGCCGGCGGACATCTCGCGGCTGGCCGAGCTCGGCCGCGAGGGGGTGCTGCTGCTGTGCGGCGACTCGACCAACGTCGACAGGCCCGGGTTCTCACCCTCGGAGTCGCTCGTGGGACCGCACCTGGAGGAAGTGTTCGCGCGCTGCGAGGGGCGCATCGTCGTGACGAGCTTCGCGTCCAACATCCACCGCGTGCAGCAGGTCGTCGACGCGGCGGCAGCGCTCGATCGCAAGGTCGCGCTGGTCGGGCGCTCGATGCGCAAGAACATGGCGATCGGCCGCTCGCTCGGCCACGTGGACGTGCCCGAGGGAATACTCGTGGGGCTGCGCGAGGTCGAGGACTTCCCCGACGAGCGGATCGTGATCATCTCGACTGGCTCCCAGGGCGAGCCGCTCAGCGCGCTGCGGCGGATGGCCTATCGCGACCATCCCCAGGTCGCGCTGCACGACGGCGACACGGTGGTGTTCTCGGCCACGCCGGTGCCGGGCAACGAGCGCGCGGTGAATGAGACGATCGATCGCCTGTACCACATCGGCTGCGAGGTCGTGACGACTCGCGACGCCCCCGTGCACGCGTCCGGTCACGGCTACGCCGAGGAGGTCAAGCTGATGCTGAACCTCGTCAAACCGCGCTACGTGATGCCGTTCCACGGCGACTTCAAGCGCCTGCGGATGCATGCGCAGCTCGCCGAAGCGGTCGGCATCGAGGCCGAGGACGTGTTCCAGGGCGACAACGGCCTGCCGCTGGACATCGAGCCGAACGGGCGCGCGCGGTTCGGCTCGCGCGAGCAGGCGGGGATGGTGTTCGTCGATGGGGTCGAGATCGGCGACATGGCCGACGTCGCGCTGCGTGACCGGCGCATGCTCTCGGCTGACGGCATCTTCATCGTCGTGGCGACGATCGGCGAGCATGACGGCCGCTCGGTCGCCGAGCCCGAGGTGATCTTCCGCGGCGTCCCATTCATGGACGAGGCCGACGAGCTCGTCGACGAGATCCGCAGCACCGTCGAGGGCTCGCTGCGGCGTGCCGCGGTCGAGGAGATACACGAGGTCGACCTGGTCCAGCAGCTGCTGCACGACGACCTCGCCCAGCTGGTCTACGACCGGCTCAGGCGGCGGCCGATGGTGCTGCCCGTGGTTGTTGAGGTGTGACCTCCTCGCTCGCGCTCGCGGGCAGCCGCACCACGAAGCGGGCGCCATGCGGCGAGCGGCCCTCGAGCGTCGCCGAGCCGCCGTGGGACTCCGCGACGGCCTTGACGATCGCCAGGCCGAGGCCGAACGACCCGCCGCGGTCGCCGGCGCCGCGGACGAAGCGCTCGAACAGCGTCGGAGCAAGCTCCGCTGACACGCCGGGGCCGTCGTCTTCGACGATCAGCTCCGCCAGCCCTCCCGCACTGTCGCCGGCGCGGGGGTCGAGCTTGGCGGCGGCGGCCGGAGTCAGCCTGCGGGTGCGGACCTTGATCTCGCTGCCCGGCGGCGTGTGGCGCAGCGCGTTCTCGATCAGGTTGATCGTCAGCCGGTGCAGCTCATCGCGCGAGCCCTCCAGGGTTACCGGTTCGACGTCGAGGATGATCTCGTGCGAGTCGCTCACCGGGCCGAGCTCGGCGGCGGCCTCGACCACGATCCGCGCCAGGTCGCACGGCTCGTGGGCGACGACCCGCCCGACGTCGGTGCGCGCGAGCAGCAGCAGGTCCGCCACCAGCGTGCGCATCCGCCGCGAGGAGCGCAGGGCCGAGCGCGCGGCATCTCCCTGGTCGCCGTGCAGCGAGTCCGCGAGCAGCTCGAGGTTGGCGAGCACGCTCGTCAGCGGCGTTCGCAGCTCGTGCGAGGCGTCGGCGACGAAGCGCCGCTGGCGGTCGAGCATCGCCTCGGTCTCGCCGCGGGCGGCATCGAGCTCGCGGAGCATTCCCGACAGCGTGCGGGCGAGCTCGCCGACCTCGTCGTCGGCGGCCGGCTGCGGGACCGAGCGCGAGGGATCGCGCGTGCGTGCGATCTCCGCGGCAGTCGAGGTCAGCTCGGCGATCGGCGCCATCGCCCGCCGCGCGATCATCGTCCCCGCCAGCAGCGCGAGGCCCGCGCCGGCGAAGACTCCAAGCAGCAGGAACAGCTCCACGCGCGCGATGGTCGCGTTGGTATCCGACAGCGAGCGCCCGTACTGGATGATCACGCGCCCGATCGGTTCATCGCTGCCGGCGATCCGCACGACCGCCGGGCGGCTGATCACCCGGTAGCCGTGGACTGTTCGTGGCGCATTGGACGGCGTCCCGAGCGAGAGGGCGTCGGACGGGGCCTTTTCGATCACCGCGCCGCCGAGCGTGAGCACGCGGATCACCGCGTCATGCGCCGGCGAGATCAGGTCCGCGAGCGGTGGCTGGATCGCTTCGATGTCATACGTCGCCGGGTTGACCTTGATCTTCAGCTGGGAGGGCAGCTGGCGGGCGGTGTCTTCGACCTGGTGGTTGAAGTCCGAGTCGATCCGATGCACTGTCAGCGAGCCGATCGCGACCGCGAACGCACACAGGATCGAGAACGTCAGCAGCGCCGAGACGCCTGCGAGCCGAGCGCGGATCGGCAGCCGGTCGAACGCCGCCGACAGGCGCCTGCCGGCGCGCTGCGCCACTTCGGCGAGGCTACGCACGAAGGACGTAGCCGGCTCCCCGGATCGTGTGCAGCAGCCGCGGCTCGCCGGCGGCCTCCAGCTTGCGGCGCAGATTGGACACGAACACCTCGATCGTGTTCGTGGTCGAGAAGGGGTCATAGCCCCAGACCTCGTCGAGCAGGCGCTGGCGCGAGATCACGATCCGCTCGTTTCGCATCAGGTACTCGAGCAGCTCGAACTCACGCTGGGTCAGGTCGATCGTGCGCTCGCCGCGCTCGACCTCGTGCGTGTCGACGTTCAGCGACAGGTCCGATACACGCAGCGGTGCCGATCCGCGTGGGGGGCGCCGGCGCAGCAGCGCACGCATCCGTGCCAGCAGCTCCTGGCGCTCGAACGGCTTGACCAGATAGTCATCCGCGCCCGCGTCGAGCCCCTCGACACGCGACTCGAGCGCGTCGCGCGCGGTCAGGATCAGGATCGGCACGTCATCGTCGGCACGCAGCTCGCGCGCCACCTCGAGGCCGTCGATCCCCGGCAGGCCGAGGTCGAGGATCACGAGATCGGGCGCGAACGCCCGTCCGTGCTCGAGCGCCGTCGGGCCGTCGGGCGCGGCCCGGACCTCGTAGCCCTCCATTCGCAGCGAGCGCTGCAACGCCTGGGCGATGTCCTCGTCGTCCTCGACGACCAGTACGCGTGGTGCACGGGAGAAATCGTTCATGAGCAGGCTTCTTTAAGTATCGGAGTGCAGTAAAGCGATCGTAAGGCAGGTTCGCAGGAGTCGGCGTCGAAGTTGCGCTCGATGGCCCCTCGAAAGAGCCGTACGACTCGGCGTGCGCCCAGCCGGCGCCGAACCACCCGTACACGCACGCGCGCCCGCCGCCGTGCGCGCCGGCCGCTGCTCGGCCTGGGCCTGGCCCAGAGGCTGTGGCCGCCTCGCATCCCTGAGCTCGACCAGCGCCAGCGCGACCTGCTCGGGCTGGCGCTGGTCGCGATCGGTATCTATCTGGGCTTCGTGCTCTATGGCGGCTGGGACGGGGGGCGCATCGGCAGCGGGCTCGGCGAAGCCCTTGGCTGGCTGGTCGGCAAAGGCAAGGTGCTGGCCCCGATCGCGCTGGTGGCGGGCGGCGCGGCCCTGCTCGCGCGCCCGGTGTGGCCCGATCTGCGACCGCTGCGCGCGGGCGCGATCTGCCTCACGGCGGGCGTGACGATGGGCCTTGCGGCGGGGACGTTCGCGGTCGCTCCGCCGCCGAACCCGCGCGCAGGCGAAGCCTCCTGGTCCTCGACCTTCATGCAGGCGCATGGAGGAGTCGTCGGCGAGGCGCTCTACCAAGTCGCGCACAAGCTCGTGCAGCGGGTCGGCGTCGACATCCTGATCGTGTTCCTGCTGTTCGTCGGGGTGACGCTGCTGACCGGTCTCTCACCCGCGGGCACCGTGCGCCGCGCCGCGAAGGCGATCGCGCGGGCCGGCAGGAGCGCGCTGCGGCTGCTCGACCGGGCGCTCGGGGCCGCACCGGGCTCAGCCCGCGACGGCGACGCACAGGCGCACCCAGACCTCCCATTGACCCCGCCCGAGCCCGAGCCTCGCGAGCTGATCGTCAGGGCCACCCACGTCGAGGCACCCTCCCAGGACGAGGGCGTCACCGACGGGCTACAGGATGCCGCCCGGGACTGGCCCGCGGCGATCGCCGCGGGCGCGTCCGATGAGGGCGCCGGCGAGAGCGCGATCGACGGATCGCAGACCGACGAGCAGGCGTCCGCCGAGGAGCCCTCGGCGCGCGAGCAGTCCCAGCCCGAGGAGGAGATATCCGGCGTCGCCCACGCCGATCCGCAGGAGCTCACGCCGCGGGGCCGCTATCGCGACTCCCACACCCAGGATCCCGACTTCGCCTGGGATCTGCCCGACGCGGGCCGGCTGCTGACCCGCTCGAGCGGCGAGCAGGCCAAGCCCGACACCGCCGGCCAGGAGCGCACGGCCCAGAGCCTGACCGAGGCGCTCGGGCACTTCGGCGTGCAGGCCAAGGTGATCGGCACTGTCGCCGGACCACACATCACCCGCTATGAGCTGCGACTGGCGCCGGGCACCAAGGTGGCGAAGGTGGCGCAGCTGAAGGACGACCTCGCCTACGCGCTCGCCGCGACCGAGATTCGGATCCTCGCGCCGATCCCCGGCAAGCAGGCGGTGGGCGTCGAGGTTCCGAACCTACGCCGGCGGATCGTGCGCCTCGGCGATGTCTTTCAACAGCCGCCCAAGGATTGGTCTCCGCTGACGGTGTGGCTCGGCAAGGACGTCGCCGGCAAGGCGATCGGCGCCGACCTGGCGAAGATGCCCCACCTGCTGGTGGCGGGCACCACCGGCGCGGGCAAGTCGGGGGCGATCAACGCGATGCTCTGCAGCGTGCTGCTGCGAGCGACTCCGCATCAGGTGCGGGTCGTGCTGGTGGACCCCAAGCAGGTCGAGCTCAACCACTACGAGTCGATCCCGCATCTGCTGACGCCGGTCATCACGAGCCCGCGGATGGCGGCGAACGCGCTGCAGAACCTCGTCAAGGAGATGGAGCAGCGCTACGGCACGATGTCGCTGTCTCGTACCCGCAGCCTGGTGGAGCTGAACAAGGCGCGCAAGCGCCGCGGCGAAGCGCCGCTGCCCTACATCCTGTGCGTGATCGACGAGCTCGCGGACCTGATGATGGTCGCGCCGGCCGATGTCGAGGACTCGATCATCAGGCTCGCGCAGAAGGCCAGGGCGGTGGGCATCCACCTCGTGCTCGCGACCCAGAGCCCGCGCGTGGACGTGATCACGGGGATGATCAAGGCCAACGTCCCGTCGCGGATCGCGTTCGCCGTCTCCAGCCAGACCGACTCGCGCGTGATCCTCGACCAGAACGGCGCCGAGTCGCTGCTCGGGCAGGGCGACATGCTGTTCAGCCCCGTCGGCACCTCGCGGCTGCAGCGGATCCAGGGCGCCTACATCGACGAGGACCAGATCGCCAAGCTGACGGACATGTGGCGCAAGCAGGGTGAGCCCGAGCTGCACGAGGAGCTGCTCGAGGAGGTCGAGCCCGCCGAGTCCCAAGGCGAGAGCGGCGACGAGCTCGATCCCGACGAGGATCCGCTGCTACGCGACGCGATCGTGCTGGTCGCCGAGATGGGCACCGCGTCGACGTCGATGCTGCAGCGCAGGCTGCGGCTCGGCTACACGCGTGCGGGACGCCTGATCGACATGCTCGAGCGCCGCGGCGTGATCTCCGGATATGAGGGCTCAAAGCCCCGCCAGGTACTCGTCAGCGAGGCCGATCTGCCGCGCGTTCTGGCTGCGCTTGGCGAGTCGACGGTGAGCGCGAGCGACTAGCCTAGAGGCGCATGCCCGAGATCGGCGAGACGCTGCGCGAGGCGCGAATGCGCGCGCGGATCGACGTATCCGAGATCGAGGCCAAGACCAAGATCCGCGCCAAGTACCTGCGCGCGCTCGAGAACGAAGAGTGGGACCTGCTGCCGGGTCCGACGTTCGTGAAGACCTTCCTGCGCACGTATGCAGCCGCGCTGGGGCTCGATGGCAAGGCGATGGTGGAGGAGTACCGCCGCTCGGCCGAACCGCCGAGCGAGCCGATCGAGCCGATCTCGGGCGCCTCGCGTAACGCCCGCTCCGCTCGTGGCCCGCGCGAGCGGCCCTCGCGCGGCTACCTGGCGCTGGTCGGCGTCGTCGGAGTGATCATCGTGCTGCTGATCATCGGGCTCGCAACCAAAGGCGGCAAATCGCCGAGCACGACCAGCAGCTCGACCAGCCACGTGTCGACGCATGCCACGCATCACCACCACCACCACGTCTCGAGCGCGGGCACGGCGGGCGCCTCGCACACCGTCTCGCTGTCGCTGGGCGCAACCGGGACCGTCTACGTGTGCCTGATCGGCGACGGCAGGAGGCTGATATCGGGGCGGACGCTTCAGGCGGGAGCACGCACGCCCACCTACAAGGCCAAGCGCTTCGAGCTGACGCTCGGCAACAACGCGGTGACCCTGACGATCGACGGCACGCCGCGCGTCGTGCCGGCAAGCCCACGGGCGATCGGTTACGCGATCACCAAGGCTGGACGTCGCACGCTCGCGGCGGGGCACCTGCCCACGTGCACATGAGCAATCCCGCGCCGGCCAGCGCCGCCGGGTCCGACGACCGGCATGCAGCGCAGGGCGAGCAGGCGCCGCGCGCGCCGCGGGCGGGGATCGTCGTGACCGGGACCGAGGTGCTGAGCGGACGGGTCAGCGACCGCAACGGCCCCTGGCTGGCCGACCGGCTGAGCGAGCTGGGCGTCGATCTCGCGTATGTGTCGATCGTCGGCGACCGCCCGCAGGACATGGAGGCGGCGCTTGGCTTCATGGCGGGCGAGGGCCTCGAGCTCGTGCTGACCAGCGGCGGCCTCGGGCCGACGGCCGACGATTTGACGGCCGCGGTCGTAGGGCGCTTTCAGGGTCGCGAGATGGTCCTCGACGACGAGCTCGAGCGGCGGATCGCGTCGATAGTCGAGCCGCTGCGACGCCGCTGGGCGAACCTCGACATGGATGCGCTCGCGGCGGGAACGCGCAAGCAGGCGATGATCCCTCAAGGCGCGACCGTGCTCAAACCTGTCGGCACCGCCCCGGGTCTGGTCGTCGAGCCCGCGGACGGGCGTAGCGGACCGACGATCGTCGTGCTGCCCGGTCCACCGCGCGAGCTGCAGCCGATGTTCGCGAGCGCCGTCGAGACGGCGGCGCTGCGCGCAGCGATCGCCGGTGCGCCGACCTACCTGCGCGGGACGCTGCGGCTGTTCGGGATCCCCGAGTCCGAGATAGCCCAGACGCTGCGCGATGCCGAGCAGCAGGGAATCGACCTCTCAGACCTCGAGATCACGACCTGCCTCAAACGCGCCGAGGTCGAGGTCGTGACGCGCTTTGAGCCGCGTCACGAGGACACTTACGAAGCGTTCGCGCAGTTCGTCGCCGAGCGCCATCCGGAGACGCTGTTCTCGACCGATGGCAGCACTATCGATCAGCAGGTCGCGAAGCTGCTGATCGAGCGCGGGCTGACGATCGCGGTCGCCGAGTCCTGCACCGGCGGCGAGTTGACGGCGCGCTTGACCGCTCCGGCAGGCGCGTCGGAGTACGTGCGCGGGGGCCTGGTCGTGTACGCGAACGAGGCCAAGGTCGCCGCCGCCGGCGTCGATCCTGCGTTGATCGAGCGCCATGGAGCGGTCTCGCAGGAGGTCGCGCGCGCGCTCGCGCTCGGGGTCCGGGAGCGCCTGCGGGCGGACGTGGGGGTGGGAGTCACCGGCATCGCGGGTCCGGGCGGGGGCAGCGAGGACAAGCCGGTGGGTCTCGTCTGGCTGAGCGTCGCCGGACCGGACGGGACCGGCGTCACGCGCTCGGTCAACCTGCCGGGCGGACGCGCGGACATCCGCGATCGATCGACGACCGTCGCCCTGCACCTGCTCCGGCGGATGCTGCTGGGCCAGTCGGACCTCTGAGCATGACGCGCGACCACGCGCGCCTGTTCATCGCGGTCGATCCGCCCTCAGCGGTGTGCGAGGAGCTCGTCGCGTGGGCCCGCGCTGCGCTGCGTGGGCTGGGCGTGCGGGCGGCCGGTGAGCCGTCGGCGCGCGTTCTCGACCCCGAGCTGCTGCACATCACGCTGTGCTTCCTCGGCGAGCGGCCGCTCGCCGAGCTCGACGCGATCGCGCAGGCCCTCGCGAGTTGTACCGCTGGCTTGGGCGAGCTCTCGCTCGGCGCCCCGCTGTGGCTCCCGCCGCGGAACCCGCGCGCGCTCGCGGTGGAGATCCACGACGACGCGCACTGCGGGCTCGAGGCGCTGCATCGCACGCTGCTGCTGGCGCTCGCGGAATCCTGCGGCTTTCGCGAGCAGGACAGCCGTCGTTTTCGCGCGCATGTCACGGTCGCGCGTCTGCGTGGTGGCGGGCGCCGGCCGCGGCGCCCGGGGCCTGGCGGAGGGGAGGGGGGCGAGGTCTCGCGCTGGTGGGCTGGCCAGGAGCTGCCGGCCACGCCCGCGCTGTCGTTCGTCCCCGCGGCGCTCGCGCTGTACCGCTCCTGGCTGTCGCCCGCCGGAGCGAGCTACGAAGCGCTCGCCCAGCAGAGCCTCTGAGCTATTCGCCTTCTTCATCTTCCGGTTCTTCTTCGAGGGCTTCTTCTTCGATCGGTTCTTCCTGTGCTTCGGCGTCGCACACGAGCTTGGCTCCTCCGTGCGCGAGCACCGGCTGAAAGCCTTCCTGGCAGGCCGGTTCTGAGCCGTCGCGACAGCCGAACTGCCCTTCTTCGGCGAGCGTTGGCACGCTGCCGTCTTCACAACGCGCGGGCGCGGAGGCCGGCGGGTCGGTCGGGCTCGCGCCCGGGCTGCCGCCTGCGGCCGTGTGATGAGTGGCGTGGGAGTGGGTTGCGCTGTGGTGAGAGCGGTGCGTATGCCGATGCTGCGTGGATCGGCCATGTCCGTGCGATTTGCCGCTCGGCCCGTTGTGCGCGCTGGCAGCGGCGAGCGCGCCACGCGAGGCAGGGTGGTGGGCCTGAGCGCGGGCGAGGCGCTGGGCGCCGGAAACGGGGTAGGCGTGCGCCGAGGCGCTCAGCATTGCGGCCAGGGCGAGAGTGAGACACAGCAGCACGCCGGCCGCTCGATGCGCACGGGCGCGGTGTCCGTCGGCCGCAGAGCTTGAGTTCTTCACGTAGCGATCTCCCCGATCGTCTGGCGCAGGGCTCCGGCCGGCGGCGCGGAGCGTTCAAGAAGCTCATCGGCAGCGCAGCCGCCGCCCCAAGCGATTGCGCGCCCGGCTGGACGCCAGGTGGGGCCGCAGCCCACTTACGAACGCCCTACGAAGCTCTGCGCGAGGTCTTAGCCGGGCCTGCGGGTGCCCTTAGCGGCCGGGGCGAGGATGGCATGCAACAGGTTCGCCAACCATCCACAGGAGGATCGATCAGATGAAGATCTCAAAGATGCTGGGCGCCACGATGGTCGCGGGCGCGCTCGCGGGCGGCGGCGCCGCGGCGGTTGCCTCCGGCGCGACCACCAACGGTACGAGCTCCACCAGCGCCGGCGCCAAGTCGGGCACGACCTCGACGAGCACGGCTCCGTCGACGAGCACGACTCCGTCGACCACCGCGCCGCAATCGCCGCCAACGGGCGCGAGTGGCTCCAAATACGGCCAGGGAGCGGGCAGAGCCGGCAAGGACCCGTGTCCGAACATGGGCTCGAGCTCGGGCTCGCGGGGCAGCTCGCCGCCGCCTGGCCGTCAGGCCCCGGGCTCCGGCAGCGCTCCGCCGAGCGGAGCGCCCCCGCAGTCGGGCTAGAGCGCGCCCTCACAGCGTGACCAGGAGGTGGCGCAGGCGCGCGAGCAGTCACGGCCTCTCACAGCCCGGCGCCGCCTCCCAGGCCGCCCGGCGGGCCCCGGTGTGGCGCCCGCCGGGCGGCGGGCACGAACCTGGTCGGGCACGGGCGAGCTAGAGCTCGATCACGCTTCGAATGCCGTCCTGCGCCTCCATCAGCTCAAAGCCGCGGTTGACCTGATCGAGTGAGATGCGATGGGAGATGAACGGATCGACGTCGATCTCACCATCGAGGTAGCGGCGGACCAGCGCTGGCACATCGTCGCGGCCCTTGAGGCCGCCGAACGATGAGCCGCACACGCGCCTGCCCGTGATCAACAGGCGCGGCACGACGTCGAGGGTCTCGCCGCGGCCGGCGACGCCGCAGACGGTGCACAGGCCCCAGCCCATGCGCGCGGCTTCGAGCGCCTGGCGCATCACGGCGACGCTGCCGGTGGCCTCGAAGGTGTAGTCGGCGCCGAAGCCGCCCGTCATTTCGAGGATCGTCGCGACCGTGTCATCGCCGCCCTCGAGCACATCGGTAGCCCCCTGGCCGCGCGCGAGCTCGAGGCGCTCGGGTGCGAGATCGACGCAGATGATCCGCTCAGCGCCCTGCAGGCGAGCGCCCGCGACTGCGCCGAGGCCGACCATGCCGGCGCCGAACACGACGCAGCTCGAGCCGTTGCGCACCGACGCGGTCTTGAGCGCTGCGCCGAGGCCGGTGGAGAGGCCGCACGCGAACAGGCAGGCGCGGTCGAGCGGCGCCTCGCGGTCGATGCGGGCGAGCGCGATCTCGGGCATCACCGTGTACTGCGCGAAGGTCGAGGTGCCCATGAAGTGGCGCAGCGGCTCGCCGCCGCGCGAGAGCCGTGCGGTGCCGTCGGGCAGGTAGCCGCGGTTCTGCTGCTCGCGGATCGCCAGGCAGAGGTTCGTCAGCGGGCTGCGGCAGTGCACGCACTCGCCGCACTGGGGCGAGAACAGCGTGACGACGTGATCGCCCTCCTGCACGAGTGAGACGTCCGCTCCGCAGCGCTCGACGACGCCCGCGCCCTCGTGACCGAGCACGGTCGGCGCGTAGCCGGACGGGTCGACGCCGGAGGCGGTGTACATGTCGGTGTGACACACGCCGCAGGCGACGAGCCGCACCAGCACCTCCTTCGGGCCGGGCTCGGCGAGCTCGACCTCCTGCACGACGAGTGGCTTGCCGAACTCCTCGAGGACGGCCGCTCGAATCCTCATGCGCTCGCGGCTCGCGCCAGCAGCTGCTCCTCGCCGGCGAGCGTCTGGCTGGTGGCGGAGTCGATGCGCACCTGCGTCAGCTCACCGGGCGCCGCCAGGCCCGCGAAGTTGACGACCTTGTTGTGGCGCGTGCGCCCGCGCAGGCGCTCGGGATCGGTGCGCGAGGGCCCTTCGACGAGCACCTCGAGCGTACGCCCGACGAAGCGCTGCGCGCGCAGCTGCGCCCCAGCTTGAACCGCTGCGACCAGGCGCTGCATCCGCTCGACCTTGACAGGGTGCGGCACGAGCCCGGCATCGATCGCGGCCGCCTCGGTGCCCCGCCGGGGCGAGAACAGGAATGTGAAGGCGCCGTCGTAGCGCACCTGCTCGACCACCGCGAGCGTCTGCGCGAAGTCCTCCTCGCTCTCCCCGGGGAAGCCGACGATGATGTCCGTCGTCAGCGCTGCATCGGGGACGCGCTCGCGGATCGAGGCGACGCGATCCAGGTAGCGCTCGCGGTCGTATGTGCGGCGCATCGCCTTGAGGATCCTGCTCGAGCCCGACTGCAGCGGCAGGTGGATGTGCTCGCAGACGCTCGCCAGCTCGGCGTGCGCGCGAATCACGTCCTCGCGCATGTCCTTCGGATGGGGGCTCGTGTAGCGGATGCGCTCGATCCCCTCGATCGCATCGATCTGCGCGAGCAGCTGCGCGAAGGTCGCCGGCGAATGCCCGCGGCTGCGCAGGTCGCGTCCATAGGAGTTCACGTTCTGGCCCAGCAGCGTCACCTCGCGCACGCCCTCCTCAGCCATCGCCTGCGTCTCGCGCACGAGCTCGGGCAGCGGTCGCGAGACCTCGCGCCCGCGGGTGGAGGGGACGATGCAGTACGAGCAGGCGCAGTTGCAGCCGACGCTGATCTGCAGCCAACCCTGAAACGGCCGCTCGCGGTGGGCGGGCAGGTGGCCGCTGAAGCCCTCGAACTCGAAGAAGCCCTGGGCGCTCAGCGAGTCGCTGGTGAGGAACTCGGCGAGCTTGTGCATCTGACCCGGGCCGAATGCGACGTCCACGAACGGGAAGCGCTCGAACACCTCCTCCTTGACCGACTGCGCCCAGCAGCCGCCCACGCCCACGACCCGCTCGGGTCGTTCGCGCTTCAGCCGCTTGGCCTCGCCGAGGTGCGCGATGAAGCGGCTGTCGGCCGACTCGCGGATCGAGCAGGTGTTGAACAGGATCAGGTCGGCATCGCCGCGCTGCCCAGCCTCGCCGTAGCCGAGCGACTCGAGCATCCCCTTCATGCGCTCGCTGTCGTGCTCGTTCATCTGGCAGCCGAACGTCGTCAGGTGGTAGCTCTTCATCGCCCCAGGAAGGGTAGTTGGCCGAAGCCGCTGCTACCAGATCGTGTTGCGCGGATCGAAGCCGCGCGTGCACGAGAGCGATCAACCTGTCGCGGCGTCCCAGCGTGTCGGCGAGGGGGAGACCAGCTCCTCGTCGGAGACTTCGAACGTGACGCTGCCCCGCAGCGATTCGGGCGCCTGCACCGGCACCACCCGAGCGACTGGCTGGCCGCGCTTGGTGATGACCAACGAGTCGCCCGTGCGCGCGACATCGTCGAGAAGCGCCAAGCGCTCAGCCTCGAAACGCGTGGCTGTGAAGCTCCTGTCCACGTGACCACACTACTGCTGGTCACATGACCGCTCAGGCCGCGCGCACGACCTGCGGCGGCGCCGGCTCGCCGGCCGGCTTGGCCTCTGCCTCGGGCGGCGTGGGGGAGCTGCCCTCGCGATCGATTGGGGTCAGGTGCTCGCGGCCGATGCCGAGCGCGGCATAGACCTTGCGCTCGATCGCTTTCGCGATCGCGGGATTGCCGTCGAGATAGGCCTTCGCAGCTGCGCGCCCCTGCCCGAGGCGCTCCTCGCCGTAGGAGAAGAACGAGCCGGACTTGGAGACGATGTTGTGCTCGAGGCCGAGATCGATCAGGCAGCCGGCGGTCGAGATGCCTTTGCCGAACTCGATGTCGAACTCCGCCTGGCGAAACGGCGCGGCGACCTTGTTCTTGACGACCTTCACCCGCACCCGGTTGCCGACGGCCTCGGTGCCGTCCTTGAGCGTCTCGATGCGCCTGATGTCCAGACGCTGGGAGGCGTAGAACTTCAGCGCCCGCCCGCCCGGCTGGGTCTCCGGCGAGCCGAACATCACGCCGACCTTTTCGCGGATCTGATTGGTGAGGACGCACAGCGTCTGGGTGCGATTAAGGTTGCCCGCGAGCTTGCGCATCGCCTTGGACATCATCCGCGCCTGCTCGCCGACGGACGTGTCGTCCATCTGGCCCTCGAGCTCCTTGCGCGGCGTGAGTGCCGCGACCGAGTCGATCGAGACCACGTCGACCGCGCCCGAGCGCACGAGCATGTCGGCGATCTCGAGCGCCTGCTCGCCGTAGTCGGGCTGGGAGACGAGCAGCTCGTCGATGTCGACTCCGATCTCCTTCGCGTACAGCGGATCCATCGCGTGCTCGGCGTCGATGAACGCGCACACGCCGCCGAGACGCTGCGCCTCGGCGAGCACGTGGTAGACGAGTGTCGTCTTACCGGAGGACTCGGGCCCGAAGATCTCGATGATGCGCCCGCGCGGCACGCCGCCGATGCCGAGCGCGAGGTCGAGCGAGAGCGCACCTGTGGGGATCGCGTCGACTCGCACCTGCGCACCCTCATCGCCCATGCGCATGACCGTGCCCTTGCCGAACTCGCGCTCGATCTGCGTCAGCGCACCCTTCAGAGCGGCGTCGCGCGCCTTCGCGGCCTTCTCGTCGTCGTTCACAGGCATGGTCGGGCTCCTCCGGTCGAAGATGGGCTACAAAAGCTAGAGACGGCTGCGGACGGAACGTCTGTTCGTATTGCCGCGCGCCAACGTGCCGGGCACGGGCGCCGGGACACTAGAAGACCCCTGAAGAAGTGGGTGTCGTGGCGGGCGGCCTTGCGGTCTTGGGGTCGTGGCTCGTTTGGTGGCGCTGGTGTGTGAGGGGTGCCCGGCTTGCGCGGAGGCTCTCAGGCGGTCTGGCTGGCGAGTCGGTGTCCGATCGGGTTGAGGTTGACCAGTGCCGCGGCCCATGCCGCCTGCAATCGCGCGTTGGCGCCGCCGATGTAGCGGCTTTTGCGTGCGCCGTAGCGGTAGGCGAGGAGCCCGAGCAGCCGCTCGATCCGTGGTCGCTCTCGGCGCAGATGCTCGACTGTGTCGGGATCTGCGAGAGCTCGACGAGCCGCGAGCAGCAACTCGTCATGCTCTCCGAGCTTGACCTGGCGACGAGCGCGCCCGGGACAGCAGCGCGCCTTCAGCGGGCAAGCGCCACAGACCTTTGCCGAGAAGCCAGCTTGGCGAAGGCCCTTCGTGGAGACGCCGACCTGGACGGTGTGTCCGGCGGGGCAGCGGACTGTCCCCTGCTCGAGATCGATCGCGAAGTCGTGCTTGCCGAAGCGATCCTCCACGATCTTGCCCTCCGGGACCGGAGCCAGCATCTCGACGTTGCGTTCGGCCAGCTCGGCGCGAACCGGACCGTTGCCGTAGGCGGTATCACCGAGGACCCGCGACATGTCCACAGGGTCTTAAACCCGCCGGACAGACCCGCGACTATTTCAGGGGTCTTCTAGGTCGAAGGGCTCTCGGAAGGAGCCTTCTCGAGCAGCGCCTTCAGCGCGGCGGCGTCGGTCATCCACCGCTTGCGCAGCCAGCGCTTCATCACGGGTGCGAGCAGCGCCATCGTGCCGGTCAGCTCGGGCCGAAAGCAGCAGATGAGGCGGGTTCGTCCCTCGCCGAGGCCTGTGACCTCGCAGTGGCCGCGCGGGCGAGCCGCGCCACCGTGCCACTTCGATGGTGGACCGTCCCAGGCGAAGCGGCGACCGGGCTGCCAGTCCACGAAGTGCATGATGCTCGAGCGCGCGCCCGGATCGATGGTGTAGCGAAAGACGGTCCCCTTGCCGATGGGCCCGTCGGACTGCACGCTCACCTCGCGGAGCTCCTCGAGCCACTCGGGTAGGAGCTCGGGGTCGGATACGAACGTCCACACCTACTCGGGCGTGCGCGCGATCTGCACCTCCACCTCGACTTTGAGGGCTCGCTTCATCGACCCGTCCGCCTCTCGGCTCGAGCGGTTGGAGAGCGGGCGCCGGTCACGAACTTCGATCGTGCGAGCGCCGGTGGCGACGCCGCGGGGCGGCCCGCGCGCAGGCGCAGGCCGCCCGGGATGGGGCCATCAGCGCAGCGCGCGCTGTGTGTCCTCGGCGTCGGTCACCGCCCAGGCGAGCCGTTCGATCAGCTGCTCGGCGGCGTGGTCGTCGCAGAGGTGAAGCGAGTCGACGCGCTCGTCCAGCAGCACTGGGGTGTCCTCGCGCCGCTCGAGCGGATCGGTGGTGACGATGATTCTCGGCATTGGCTGGCTCCTCTTGATTTGGGTTGATGAGCCCCCCGTGGCACACACACTCTTGCGCTCCACGCCTGAAGGCAGGCTTAAAATCTTGTCCGCCATCGGCGCTTCTCAGACGTGGACTGGACGAACGTCTGTAAAAGCGCGCATTCTCGGCCTGCGGCGTCATGAGCGCACGGCGACGATCGGCGGAGGTGAGGGCGAAGGTCGCGCTCAGCGCTTGTCGCGCATCGCGTGATCCATCTCGCGAGCGATGTCGAGCCCGCCGAAACGGCGCACGACGCTGGCGGCGAGGTCGGGGGCGAGGCCCGCGACGATCGCGCCGCCACGTTGGAAGAACGCGGCCACGTCGACCTCGCCCCGGTTTCGCTCGATCGCCTGAACTACGGCGTCGGCGACGTCCTCGGGCGTGCGGGTGCCGGTGCCGGGAGGCAGCTTGACGTGAGCTTCGGCGAACATGCCGGCTTCGCGGATGAAGCCCGGGAAGATGCAGGAGACGCCGACGCCGCTGCCGTGCAGGTCGGTGCGCAGCGCGGCGGCGAACCCGCGCAGGCCGTACTTGGTGGCGTGGTAGAGGGGGTTGCCGGGAACGATGGTCTTGCCGGCGATCGAGGACGTGAACAGCAGGTGGCCGTGACGGCGCTCGAGCATCGAGGGCAGCAGCGCGTGGGCGAGGACGATCGGGGCGCGCAGGTTGACTTCCAGCGTGCGGTCGAGCTGCTCGACGGTGAAGGTCTCGAGCCTGCCCGCGGCCGGGAGGCCGGCGTTGGCGATCAGGATGTCGAGCTCGCCTGACTCGGTGAGCAGGCGCTCGAGGTCCTCGCGCTCGCTGAGGTCGACGGCCAACGCGCGAGCGCCCGCGAGCTCGCTCCTCAGCGGCTCGAGCACCTCGGCGCGCCTGCCGGTGAGGATCAGCTCGGCGCCGCGCGCGTGCAGTGCGCGGGCGATGGCCTGGCCGAGACCGCCGGTGGCGCCGGTCAGGAGGACCCGGGAACCTGAGATCACCATCCAGGTGCGAGCCTACGACAATGGAGATCCTCGCGCTGTTCGGTCCCACCGGGGTCGGCAAGACCGCCGTGGCGGTGGCGCTGGCGGGCAGGCTCAGGGCGCTCGGCGAGGACCCGGTGGCGGTGTCGGCGGATGCGATGCAGGTGTATCGGGGGCTCGAGACGCTCACGGGGGTCGCGGATGCGTCCGAGCGCGCCCGGCTCGAGCATCGGCTGGTGTCGTTCTTGCCGCTCGATGCGACGTTCAGCGCGGGTCAGTACGCGCAGCTGGCGCACGCGGAGATCGACGGTCTGCTGGCGGCGGGCAGGCGCCCGATAGTGGTGGGGGGCACGGGGCTGTACCTGCGGGCGGCGCTCAGCGAGCTCGATCTCAAGCCGCCTCCGGCGGAGGGAGTGCGCGAGCGGCTGCGGGGAGAGCTCGAACGCCTCGGGGCCCCGGCGCTGCACGGCAGGCTCGCAGCGCTGGCACCGTGGGCGGCGCAGCGGATCGAGCCCAACGACCAGCAGCGGATAGTGCGGGCGCTCGAGCTGCATGCGGCGGGGGAGCTCGAGGCGCCGGATGGATGGGAGCCCGGTGACGGGCAAGCGGTGGACTCCGCAGGCGGGCAGGAGGCGAGCTCGCAGCTGTGGAGCGCGGAGATGCGGCGCCCGACGAGGCTCGTCGGGTTGACGATGGAGCGGGAGCTGTTGTATGCGCAGATCGACGCGCGGGTGCAGGCGATGGTGGATGCGGGGGCGCGCGCGGAGGTCGAGCGCGCGCATGCGGCGGGGGCGTCGCAGACGGCGCGCAAGGCGCTCGGGTTCGAGGAGCTGCTGAGCGGAGACGTCGATGCGATGAGGCGCCACACGCGCAACTACGCAAAGCGCCAGCTCTCGTGGATGCGCAAGCTCGGTGGCGTGAAGCTGATCGACGTCGGCGGGCGCGAGGCCGATGCGGTGGCGGCGGAGATCCTCGATGACCCGGCGTCCTGAACGGTCCCCGAGTCTCTGACTCCGGACACTAGACTCCGGCGCCCCGTGAGCATCGAGTTCGAGAAGTGGCAGGCGCTGGGCAACGACTACCTGATAGTCGAGCGTGAGCGGCTGCCGTTCGAGCTGACGCCGGCGCGGGTGCGGAGGCTGTGTGAGGGGCACTTCGGGGTGTTCGCCGACGGCGTGCTGCTGCTCTCGCCGCCGACGCGCGAGCAGGATGTCGCGGATTCTGAGGATCTTCAACCCCGACGGCTCCGAGGCGGAGCTGTCGGGCAATGGCGCGCGCGAGGCGGTCCTGTACCTGCGCAGGCGCGGGTGGACGGACGCTGACAGCTTCTCGATCCGCACGCTCGCGGGCGCGATCTCACCGACGATCACGGGACCGAACACGTGCCGAATGGACATGGGCGCCGCGAGCCTGCACTCCCCGGCCTTCCCCTCCGGCGGCGCGGATGGGCTCGGTGAGGTCTGCGCGGGCGGGCGCAGCTGGAGCTTTCAGCACGTGTCGATCGGCAACCCGCAGTGCGCGATCCACGTCGCCGACGCGGGCGAGCTCGAGCGGCTCGACCTGCCCGCGATCGGGCCATCGATCGAATCGGATGAGCAGTTCCCGCGGCGCACGAATGTGTCGTGGTATGCGGAGCTCGAGCAGGGACGGATACGCGCGCGGATCTTCGAGCGGGGCGTCGGCGAGACGCTGGCCTCGGGGACGGGTGCGAGCGGGGCGGCGGTCGCGCACGTGTGCAGGCTGGCGCGCGAGCGCGGGACGGCGCGGGCCGGGACGGTGACGGTGGTGCTCGACGGAGGAGAGCTCGAGGTCGAGGTCGGGGAGGAGTTGCGGGTCGACCTGACAGGATGGGCCAAGCCGGTGTTCGAAGGGCGATTGAGCGACGAGTTCGCAGAGGAGCTGAATGAGACCGAGTAAGCGCCTTGAGCGCATCCCGCCATACGCGTTCGCCGAGCTCGAGCGCAAGATCTCCGCCAAGCGCGAGGCTGGAGTGGACGTGATCAGCCTCGGGATCGGCGACCCCGACCGCCCGACGCCGCCGTTGATAGTGGAGGCGATGCAGGAGGCGGTGAGCGAGCCGGAAACTCACAAATACCCGAGCAACCGCGGACGGGCTGACTTTCGTGCGGCGGTGCGCGACTTCTACGAGCGCCGCTTTGACGTGCGGCTCGATCCCGACAGCGAGATCATCCCCGCGCTGGGTGCGAAGGAGGCGATCTTCAACCTCAACCTCGCGTTCCTGGACCCCGGCGACTACGCGCTGGCGGCGGACCCCGGCTACCCGGTCTACACCGGCGGGCCGTGGCTGGCAGGCGCGGAGCCGGTGCTGATGGCGCTGGTGCCGGAGCTCGGGTTCGTGCCCGATCTGGGGGCGATCGAGGATGAGATCGGGCGCAAGGCGAAGCTGATGTACATCAGCTACCCCAACAATCCCACCGGCGCGGTGGTGCCGGAGGGCTTCTTCGAGCAGGTGGTCGAGTTCGCGCGCGCCTACGAGATCCTGGTGGTGCACGACAACGCCTACTCGGAGATCTCCTACGACGGCTATCGCGCACCCTCGTTCCTGGCAACGCCCGGCGCGAAGGACGTCGGCATCGAGGTGTTCTCGCTGTCCAAGGGCTACAACATGACCGGCTGGCGCTGCGCGGTGGTGGTTGGAAACGCGCAGGCGCTCGAGATCTACTGGCGGCTGAAGACGAACATCGACTCGGGGCTGTTCGAGGCGGTGCAGCTGGCAGGCGTCGCCGCGCTGTCGCCCGACGCGGACGCGGAGGTGGCGGCGATGAGCGAGCTCTACCTGCGTCGGCGCAACCTCGTCTGCGACGCGCTGCACGAGATCGGCATCGAGGTCAAACCGCCGCACAGCACGATCTACGTGTGGGCGCCCGTTCCCCGAGGGTTCGCCAGCTCGGCGGCGTATTGCGAGCACGTGCTCGAGCGGGCGGCGGTGGTCGTCTCGCCGGGCGCGATCTACGGGCCGGCGGGGGAGGGCTGGTTCAGGATCTCGCTGACGACGCCGGATGAGCGGCTGCTCGAGGCCGTGCGCAGGCTGGGCACGCTGGCGGGCTGATTCGGGGAGACCCGCGAGCGCGCCGGTTCGTCATTTGCCGGTGGCGCCGGTCACCGCAGTTGCAGGCGCGACGATGGCTCTAGAATTGGCAGCGGATGGATAGGAGCCGTAACGGCCAACGGACGGCGGAGAGGGGGTCGCGTGCGGATGCGGGCGGGCTCGAGAACGGCTCGCCACGCGCGCAGCGGGCGCGCCAGCGTGCGCTGTGCATCGCCGCGCTCGATCACGAGGGCGATCTCTCAGAGCTCCAGGAGCTGCTGCGTACCGCGGGAGTGGGGGTCGTGGGAGAGCTCGTGCAGCGCCGCGAGCAGCCGCACCCCAACAGCTACCTCGGTCCGGGGAAGGTGCGCGAGGCCAAGCAGCTCGCGCACGAGTGCGATGCGAACCTGATCGCGTGCGACGACGAGCTCAGCCCGCGCCAGGAGCGAAACCTCGAAGCAGAGCTCGGCCTGCCGGTGGTGGACCGGACGGCGATCATCCTCGACATCTTCGCCGACCACGCGGCCAGCGCGGAGGGCAAGCTGCAGGTGGAGCTGGCGCAGCTCGAATACAACCTCGCGCGGATGCGGGGCCTGTGGAGCCACCTCGAGCGCCTCGGCGGCGGCATCGGCACGAGGGGCCCGGGCGAGAGCCAGATCGAGACCGATAGGCGTCTGGCGCGCGATCGCATCGCCGCGCTGCGCCGGCGCCTGGAGCACGTCAAGGGGACGCGCGCGGTGATGCGGGCCGAGCGCGAGCGCGCGGCGCTGCCGTCGATCGCGCTGGTCGGCTACACGAACGCCGGCAAGTCGACGCTGCTGAATGCGCTCACCGAGGAGTATGGCGCCGGCGAGCGCGCTTCGGTGCAGGTTCGCGACAGGCTGTTCCACACACTCGACCCGACCGTGCGAACGGTCAGGCTGAGCGGCCGCAGACGCTTGCTGAGCGACACGGTGGGCTTCATCCGCAAGCTCCCGCACGAGCTCGTGGACGCGTTCGGGGCGACGCTCGAGGAGACCAGGCGCGCGGACCTGATCGTGCACGTGCTCGACGCCAGCGCGCCCGAGCCGGAGATGGAAGAGATGCGCGCCTCGGTGGAGACGACGCTGCACGAGATCGGAGTCCCGGATGCGCAGCGGCGGGTGCTGGCGCTGAACAAGGTGGACCTGCTCGATCAAGAGCAGCGCGATGACCTGCGCACGCGCTACCCCGACGCGGTCCTGACGAGCGGCGCCAGCGGCCTGGGCGTGCAGGAGCTCGGCGAGCGGATCGAGCTTGAGCTCGCGGACACGCTCGAGGCGCTCGAGCTGCTGGTCCCCTACGAGAACGGTGGCTCGCTGGCGGAGCTGCACGAGCTGGCCGGCGAGCTCGCGCGCCTCGACACCCCCGACGGCGTGCGGGTGCGGGCGCTCGTGCCTGCGCGGGTAGCGGAGCGCTTCTCGCGCTTCGTGGTCGCGCCGTCGTCCTGAGGCGCGGCATCGCTGCGCTGCACGGCCGTCCGAGGGC
Organism: uncultured Solirubrobacterales bacterium; assembly: GCA_963706765.1. Lineage (GTDB taxonomy): Bacteria > Actinomycetota > Thermoleophilia > Solirubrobacterales > Solirubrobacteraceae > Palsa-744. Next base: position 3,341,038 of record OY970168.1, read on the forward strand.
TCCCGAGCCCCCGGCCCGCGGCGCTGGCGCTCAGACGCCCGCGGCGTGACGCGCGCTGGAGTGGGCCTCGCGCTCGAGGTCATCCTCGAGGCTCGCGAGCGCGTGCGGCTCGATGTGCAGCGCAGTGGCGATCAACCAGTCGGCGAACCAGACGTTCTTGGGCAGCAGCGGGCCGTGCATGTAGGTGCCGATCGTGTTGCCGGCGCGGGCGCCCTCCTGGCCCGAGCGGCCGTCGTTACCGTGCCCGCGCAGAACGCGCCCGAGCGGCTCTGCGTCGGGGCCGAGTCGGGTGCGCCCGCCGTGGTTCTCAAAACCCGCCAGCACCCGCCGTCCACCGGTGGCTTGGCCGGGCAGCGCGACCTCGATCGCGATGTTGCCGATCAGCCGCTCGCCCGGCTCGCGGACCGTGTGGACGTCGAGCAGGCCGGCGCCCTCGATCCGCTCGCCGTCGAGCGCGTAGTCGTGACCGAGCAGCTGGTAGCCGCCGCAGATCCCGAGTACGACGGCGTCGCGCGCCGCGGCCGCGTGCAGCGCGGCGCGCTTCGTGGCGAGCAGGTCCTCGGCGCACAGCCGCTGATCGCGGTCCTGGCCACCGCCGATGTAGAACAGGTCGTGGGCGTCGGGGTCGAGCGGCTCGCCGAGGCCACTCGCGCTGAGCCGGAAGTCGATCCCGCGCCAGCGACAGCGCCGCTCGAGCACGAGCAGGTTGCCGCGGTCGGCATAGATGTTCAGCAGGTCGGGGTACAGGGCGCAGACGTGCAGGGCGGGGGACGGTGAGCTCATCGCCGCCCCCGCGAGGCGCCGGCCGGCGCCCCTGGTCGCTGCGGCGTGAGGGACGGGGCGCTCACGACCATGAGCTCGGGGCCTCGCCGCGTGCGACGAGCAGCTTGCGCAGCGCGAGCATCGCGGTGTAGGTTGGCAGCGCGTAGAGGGGGGAGGAGGCCTCGCCGCGATCCTCGCCGGCCTGCTCGAGGGCGCGGTCGAGGCTCGGCTGTACGGCGATGCGCGAAGGCTGCACGCCCGCGTACTTCAGGCGCACCGCCAGCTCGGGCGCGCGCGTGCCGGCGCATATGACCGAGCGCACGCGACCGGCGAGCAGCTCGAAGTCGGCGTCCCAGATCCAGGAGACGTCGCGGCCGTCGGCGATGTTGTCGTTGAGCACGCCGAGCAGGTCGTGCTCGCCGGGCTCGAGCGCGAGCGTGCGCAGGACCTCATTGGCGCCGGCGGGGTTCTTGACGAGCAGGATCCGCAGCTCGCGGCCGTTCAATGAGACCGTCTCGGCGCGCCCGAACGCGGCCCTCGCGTCCTGCAGCCCCTCGGCGATGCTCTCCAGCGGGACATCGAGCGCGGTCGCCAGGGCGGCGGCGGCGAGGGCGTTGTAGACGTTGTAGAGGCCGGGCAGGGAGAGTTGGATGCGCGCTTCGCCGGCGGGCGTACGCAGCGTGAAGCGACTCGCGCGAACGCCTTCCAGCTCGACGGCGCTTGCGCTCACCGCGGGCTCGGGACGCGACTGCGAGCAGCTCGGACAGCGGTAGTGGCCGAGGTGGCCGAGGTAGACGGCCTTGAATGAGTAGGGCGCTCCACAGCGCCGGCAGTGGGTCGCGTCGGCGGCGTGGGCGATCCCCGGCAGCGCGAGCGAATCGTCCTCGACGCCGAAGTAGAGGACCGCGTCGCGCTCGCGTCCGAGATCGGCGATCAAGGGGTCGTCCGCGTTGAGCACCAGCTGCGAGTCGCGTGCGGGGCCGTCGCGGAGTGCGTGTGCCCAGCTGTCGGCGATCGCCTCGAGCTCGCCGTAGCGGTCGAGCTGGTCGCGAAACAGGTTCGAGAGCAGGACCGCGCGCGGGCCTTCGAGCTGTGCGGCGACGGGGGCGAGCCACATCTCGTCGACCTCGAACAGGCCGAGCTCGCCGCCGATGCGCCCGCCGGGACGTGCGGAGGAGAGGAGCGTCGAGGCGATTCCGCCCGCCATGTTGGCGCCCGCCTGGTTGTGCACGAGCGCAATGCCGCTGCGCTCGAGCACCGACGCGGCGAGCGCGGCGGTGGTGGTCTTGCCGTTGGTGGCGGACACGAGCACGCTGCCCCGCGGCAGGCGCGCGGCGAGCTCCCCGATCGCGTGGGGCTCGAGCGCCAGCAGCAGCCGTCCGGGGGCGCTCGTGGCGCCGCCGCCGCGCAGTCGCGCAAGCGTCCCGGCGCCGCGCGCGAGCGCGAGCTTGGCGGCGAGCATGCGAGCCATCAGGGCTCTAGCGCGACGTCGCCGGCGCCGCCCGCGGCGCTCGGACTCGCCGTCGCGGGGGCGGGAGAGCCGAACGCGGCGGACGCGGCGGGCGTGGGCGGAACCAGGACTGTCACGGCTGCGGGCAGCGCGCGCACGCGCACCGGCAGCTCGGCGATCGGATCGCCGTCGGCGTAGAGGACGAACGGGCGGTCGGCCGAGATCGAGACGGACTCGGCGCGAAAGACGTGCACGAAGGGCAGCTGGACATGGGTCCCTTTGAACACTCGCGGCAGGATCCTGGTCACGAACGTGAGCTTGCTGACGTCTTCGAGCAGCGGGACCTCGAGCTGGCCGTCGTCGAGCAGCGCGTCGGGAGCCGCGCGCATGCCGCCGCCATATGCCTTGGAATTGGCGGCGCCAATGGAGTAGCCGCTGAAGCTTCGTCGCTCGCCCGAGGGTTCGAGCACGATCTCAAAGCTCGCGGGACGCCACGAGACGAGCGCGCGGAAGGCGGCGTAGGCGTATACGAGCGCCCCGAGCCAGGATGGCGCTTCGTTGGCGATGCGGTTGGCGTCGGAGTCGAAGCCGGCCGAGGCGATCCCGACGAAGGTGCGCCCGTCGACCTCGCCGAGGTCCATCGCGCGGGGGGTGCCGGCGGCAATGGTCGCACAGGCCTTCACCGGGTCGGTCGGGATCCCGAGCACGCGCGCGAGGTCGTTGCCGCGTCCGCCGGGCAGAACGCCGAGCACGGCGCCGGGGACCTCGCGGATCGCATCGGCGACCGCGCCGATCATCCCGTCGCCGCTCAGCACCGCGACGGTCTCGCCCGCTTCGGCTGCGCTGCGCGCGAGCTCACGGGCATGCTCGAGGTCGCGGGTGTCCTCACGGCGCACCTGGAGGTTGAGCGCGGCCAGCGCGCGCTCCACTGCGGGCGCGGCCTTGCGCGCACGGCCACCGCCGGCGGAGGGATTGACGAGCAGGCAGACGGGTGCGGGCATCGCTCAAGCGTATTGTCCGCGCTCGGGCGGCCGCAACGAGCGAGCGGCGTGGCGCTACGGTTTCGCCGGTGTGGGCACAGCTTGCGATCCGACTCGACGCCCGTCCGCGCGGCTATCACCTGATCACGCGCGAGGTGCTGAGCGCGGTCCCGCAGATCGCGAACGTGGGGGTGGGCATCCTGCATCTGTTCCTGCGCCACACCTCGGCCTCGCTGACGCTCAACGAGAACGCCAGCCCGGACGTCAGGCATGACTTCGCGAGCTACTTCGATCGCTCGGTGCCGGCCGACGCCGACTACTGGACGCACACGCTCGAGGGCGCCGATGACATGCCGGCCCACATCAAGGCCTCGCTGCTGGGCGCGTCGCTGTTGCTGCCGATCGCCGGCGGGCGGCTGGCGCTGGGAACGTGGCAGGGGATCTACCTCTGCGAGCACCGCGACCACGGCGGACCGCGTTCGCTGATAGCGACGCTGTGGGGCGAGACGAGCAGCTAACGAGCGCTCAGCCGCCGCCCGCGCGGGCCGCCTGCGCGCGATCGCGCCGGCGCCTGCCGACCGCAGCGATGATCCCGATCGCGGCGATCGCCACGAACAGGCCGAGCAGGATGCCCGGCGCGAGGCCGATGCCCCCGAAGGGCAGCGAGACCAGCTCGACGATCCCGAGCCCAAGCGCCAGGATCGCGATGATCAGCAGGATGATCAGCAAGATCCCGCGCACGCGCGCGAGGACGCCGGCCGAGGAGGTGGGGACGAGCAGCCCCATCGCGCGCAACGCGAACAGCTGGCGACCGCTGGGCGGCGCCTGTCCGAGTCGCTCGACGGCCTCCTTGAGGTCGCCCGCGCGTCGTTCGGCGAGCGCAAGCGAGGCATCGGCCATCCGCCGCAGCTGCATCCGCTCCTGCGGGCGCGCGGCGGCGATCGCGCGCTGGAAGTAGCCACGCGCCTTCTCGGCGTCGAAGCGCTCGGATGCGCGCGCGCCGAGAATCGCGAGCGCCGCTGACTTGTACTTGGTCTCGGCCTCGAGCTCCTCGTCGGAGCGCTGCTCGAGTGCCTCCATCGCGGCCAGCGCGCCGCGCTGCTCGATCCTTATCTGACGCTGTTTGGGGGCCATCGCGCGCCCATTCTACGGTCTCGCACGCGGTATGCTCGCGAGCATGTCACGGAGGCAGCCGCAACGACTGGTGCTCGCAGCGATGATCGCCGCCCTCGCGCTCACGTGCGCCGGCGGGCCGTTCGCGGCCGGCGCCTGGGGGGCGGAAGGAAACGCCTTCAACGAACTGGCCGAAGGCGGCAAGGAAGAAACGACGCCGGCCAAGACGACGAGCACCTCGACCACGAGCACGTCGTCGAGCTCCGGCTCGAGCACCACCACCATCCTGATCCTGGGGCTGGGCGCGGCGGCGCTGCTGCTCGGCGGGATCGCATTCGTGATCGTGCGCGACGCGCGCCGCGTCGCGCCGGTCAGCGACGGACTGGCGACGGGCGGGCGCTCGGGACGCGACTCCGCCGCCGAACTCCGCAGGCGGCGTGCGAAAGCGAAGGCCGCCCGCCGTCAGCGCAAGAGAAACCGCTGACAGGCGCGCATGGCGAAGGCCTGCGCGGCGGTCGCGGCGGTCGGCCCCGCGGGTGACGTCCGTGAACGCGAATCTTGCTGCCGCCCTCGCCATCGGGGTCGTCGGATGGCGGCTCCTCGCCGACGTCGGTCGCGCGCATCGCGTGGTCTTCGCGGAAAGGAAGCCACAGCATCAGCGCAGCCACAGGAAGCTTCACGAGCCCAAGCAGAGCGATGAGCAGCCATAGCGACACTGTCACCGATGCTACTACTGGCGTGGTGGCGCAGCAGGATTCCGAGCGCCGGCGCGAGCGGCGGCTGCGAGAGCTCGAGGGCGAGATCATCGCCTGCAGGCGCTGCCCCCGACTCGTCGCGTGGCGCGAGCAGACGGCGCGCGAGCCCAAAGCGGCGTTCGCGCACGAGACCTACTGGGCCAGGCCGTTGCCCGGCTTCGGCGATCCCGGGGCGCACGTGCTCGTGCTCGGTCTCGCGCCTGCAGCGCACGGCGGCAACCGCACCGGCAGGATGTTCACGGGCGATCGCTCGGGCGACTTCCTGTATGCGGCGATGTGGCGCGCGGGCCTCGCCAACCAGCCGTCCGCGACCTCTCGAGACGACGGGCTGGAGCTCAAGGGGGCACGGGTGACGGCCGCCGTGCGCTGCGCGCCGCCGCAGAACCGTCCGACGCCGGCCGAGCGCGATGAATGCCTGCCGTGGGCGCTCAGCGAGCTCGAGCAGCTGGGCTCGGTACGGGTCATCGTCTGCCTGGGGGCGTTCGCATGGGACGCCGCGCTGCGCCTCGACGCTGCGGTCGCGGCAGGAGGCGACCTCGACGCGGCCGTGCTGCCGCGCCCGCGACCGCGCTTTGCCCATGGCGCGGAACACGAAGGCGCGCGCTATCCGCTGCTCGGCTGCTTTCACCCGAGCCAGCAGAACACGTTCACCGGCAGGCTCACCGAGCCGATGATCGACGCGGTGTTCGTGCGAGCGCTGGAGATAGCGTCTACAACTGAGCGGAGATTCTGGTCCCTAGCTCCGCCAACTGGATGCGAGGGTTGTCGCGATTAGCGAGGTACGTGCTGCAAGGCTCTCAGGAACCTCGCGCGGCACGCCAGAGAACCCCCGGATGGCGCGCCACCTTGACGCCGATCACGAGGGCGAACCAGGTGGTGGCAAGCCAGGGGCGCAGATGCGGCCTTATCCGCTGGATTCGCCCGTCGGGATCGAGCTCGAACACCATCGCGTCGTCAATCCTGAACGGGCCAAGGCGCGCTTCGGCGATCATGAAGCCTCGGTCGCCGTCGATCGTCTCCTCGGTCCAGCGCAGCTCGGACAGGCTGCCGTAGACCGCCGTGAACAGCAGCCGCAGATCGTTCTTGCCGCGGATCACGCCGTGTGCGAGCAGCGGCGAGACGAGCTCGGCGTCTGGCGCCAGTGTGTCCACGAGCTTGTCGACATCATTGGCTTCGGACGCGGCTCGGTACTCCGCGATCGCGCTCACCGGTGGAGCATAGGCGACCCCTGGATGCGTCAGCGGCCGCACGACGCCCTGGGAATTCGGGTTGGTTTACATAACATCGATTATCGAGCGTTGAAATCGGCAGCTGCGTCTCGAGCGTGTCGTAGACCATGTCGAGCCGCCCGCGCGCCTGGGCGGGGACGGTCTGGCCTATGACGGCGGGAGTTTCGTCCGCACCTTCGACGAACACGCCGACCGCTGCGTCGGGCGCCTCGCCTACCTTGTGGCGATGCCTGAGGCGACACTCGAGCGCAGCTACGGCAGGGTCTTCAATCGGGTGGCCGCAAGTTACGATCGCCACCGCCCCTCCTACCCCGAGGAGCTGATCGATCGTGCCTGCAAGATCGCGGGTATCGGCCCCGGCGATGAGGTGCTCGAGATCGGCTGCGGGACCGGACAGCTGACCCGCGGTCTGCTGGCCCGAGGCCTGCGCGTCACGGCGATCGAGCCCGGTGATCGGCTGGCCGCGCTCGCTTCGCAGAACCTCGCGGGCGGCGGCGATGTTCAGTTCCTGAACACCCGGCTGGAGGACGCGCGCCTCCCCCGGGAGCGCTTCTCGGCTTTCTTCTCGGCATCGGCGATCCACTGGACCGATCCCGAGGTCAGCTGGCAACGAGCAGCCGACGTGCTCGTGCCCGGCGGGACGCTCGCACTCGTCCAGTACTTCGGAATGCACGATCAGCACAGCGCTGAGGACCAGCGGGCGCTGTTGAGCGCAATGTCCGCGATCGCGCCGGAGGCTGCCGCGAACTGGCCGAGCTACCGCGACCTCGAAACCACGCTCGCAGGGGTTTACGAGCGCCGCGAGAACATCTCGGAGGTCTGGGCCTGGCTCGGCAGCTACGACGTGGCGCGCGCCTATGCCGGCGGCCTGTTCGACGACGCCGAGATCGCCGCGCTGCCCACGCCGGTCGAGCACACCGCTGAGGAGCTCAACGCCCTGCTGGGCACGTTGTCGTTCTGGTCGCGGCTCTCACCGGTGCAGCAGGCCGCGCTTCAGAGCGAGAACCGAGCGCTGCAGGAGCGGATTGGGCGACCGATTCGCTCGAGCACCCTCGCCTGTCTCGTGACAGCGCGGCGCGCCTCCGTCGACCACGGTGCCTGCGCGCCGAACGCCCGGCTGCGTGAGCTGGCGGAGCCCAGCCTCTGAGTCGCCGTGGCGTCTTCCCCCCACCCATGGCGCTACAATGACGCACATGGAGGTGGTAGGCATTCGTGAGATGCGCCAGAACCTCAGCCGTTACGCGCAGCGGGCTCGACACGGCGAGTCGTTCCTGATCACTGACCGCGGCCTAGAGGTCGCGCAGCTCACGCCTGCGCCCGGACGCGCCTCGGTGATCGACCGGCTCGTCGCTGAGCGGGGAGCCAGGCGCGGACAGGGCGAGTTGCTCGACGTTCTGGAGGAACTGCCAGCGCCGATTCCCGGCGCGCCCTCGAGCGCTGTCGTGGATGAGATCCGCTCAGAGCGCCTGTAGAGCGCTTGCCCGACTACCTCGATACCTCGGCCTTCATCAAGCTCGTGCGCTCTGAGGCCGAGAGCCCCGCTCTGCGCCGGGAGCTCGCTGGCAGAGAGCTTCTCAGCAGCACCCTGCTGATCGTGGAGGGACGCCGCGCCGCACGGCGTTACGGCGAGCTGGCCATCAGACGCAGCCGCACTGCGCTCACCGCGATCACGCTGATTCCGCTGGATCAGCCGATCCTCGACACCGCAGCCGAACTGGACCCAGCCGAGTTGCGTTCACTTGACGCCCTGCACCTCGCAACCGCCGTCAGCCTCGGTGAGGATTCTTGAGCGTCTCTTCTGCTACGACAGCCGCCTGGGAGACGCGGCGCAGGCTCTTGGGGTTGAGGTCTCCCAGCCTCACTGAGGCGCCGCCAGACCGTCGGCTGCAAGCTCGATCCGCTTGGACATCTCCATGCTTCCGTGCGGCTCATGTAACCGGTTCTCATCGTCGCATGCCTAGACTCGCGGGATGTCGTTGCACCTCTTCGCGGGCCTACGTGTGCGGGACTTCCAAGCGACCCTGCCGTGGTATGAGCAGCTGCTCGGCGAGCCAGCGTTCTTTCCACATGCCAACGAGGCTGTGTGGACGCTTGCCGAGGACAGGTCGGTCTACGTCGTGGAGCATGCCGATGGCCCGGGCGACTGCGTGGTTACGGTCATCCTCGATGACCTCGATGACTACGTGGCCGCGATCGCTGCCCGCGGGCTCGAGCCCCACCGGCGCGAGACCTACCCCAACGGCATACGTAAGGTGCTCTACCGCGACCCCGACGGCAACGAGCTGGGATTCGGCGGCGCGCCATCCGACGCCGATTCAACGGCCTGAGGGCCGAACTCCACGGAGTCGGCCGCGCCCGACCGAAGCCCGGTCGGCTAGAGCAGCTAACGTCGCTGGCCGAGGCTCGGATTGCGCCCGAGGCGATCCTCCGAGCCGGAAGCCAGTCCCTGCCCGCGTCACGCGAACAGCGCCTGCTGGGTGAAGCCCGGGGCGCCCTCGATCGCGAGCATCCGACGCTTGGTCACGATCCCGCCCGGCGCCGAGAACCCACGCAGCTCGCCGCCCGCCGCGAGCACTCGGTGGCAGGGAACGATGATCGGAATCCGATTCTCTCCGAGCGCGGCCCCCACGTCGCGCGCGGCGTCCGGTACGCCGATCGCTCTCGCAATCTCGCCGTAGCTTGCGATCTGCCCGGGAGCGATCTGGCGCGTGGCGGCATAGACGCGGCGACGAAACGCGTCCACCCCGCTCTGGTCGAGAACGACCGAGCGCAGGTCGCGCCGCTCGCCCTCGAGCAGCGCGACGAGCCCGCGGACGGCCTCGAGCACCGGCTCCGGCACGCTGCGCGAAGCGACATGCGACATCGCGCCGAGTTGCCGCGATCGCGGCATGAGCACCTCGGTGATGCCGTTCTCACTCCATCGCACGCCACAGCTTCCGAGCGTGGTCTCAAACAGGAACATCGGCCCTCCTTCAGCTCTGGGCGCCGCGTGGCCTGGCATCGCGCGGCGTTTGGCGCTGGTTGCACACCTGGTAGTCACAACCATGCATTCTCAACGTGGCACCGGCTCGAAACGTGAGAACGGCCATCAGCAGGGCGCCGAGCTGCGAAAGCGCCTGAGCGCCACGAGTGCCCAGATCGCCTCGGCGACTCCGAAGGGCCACGTCCCCGCGAGAAACCCGTAGGCGCTCGACAAGGCGCACCCGCAGGCGAAGGCGAGGATGTACCCGCGATGGCGCCGTTCCAGCGCATACATCAGGATCATGAAGGTGACTGCCGTTGCACCGAATGCCGTCAGCATGCTTCTCAGCCCGAGGCCCGCGCCATCACTTCAGCCACGCTGAGAGCTCGCGCAGAGCGGTGGAGATGACGTAGTGGAAGCAAGGTCCGTCAATGTAATAGGACCTCGCTCGCGGACAGCAGAGCTCCTCGCACCGTGGTGAAGATGCCTCCGCGCGTGTGATCTAGGCTCCTGAGACATGCAGGGCACCTCGCTCGAGCACCGGCATGGACGTCGCGTCCACAGCCACCCTCATCGCGGGCCGCACCGACATCTGACGGTGCCGCGGCTCTCCCGCGCTGACGGGGCGCAGACGGGCCGCAGCAGCGGACACGCGCACGCCGATCGACACTCCGTCCGGCAGAGCCACTCGCACGGGCTGGTCGATGAGAGCATCAAGCGCTCGCGCGCCGGCATCCGGGCAGTGCTCCTGTCGTTCGCCGTCCTCGGGTTGGCGGCCCTCGCTCAGACGCTGGTGTTCGTGGCGAGCGGCAGCATCGCGCTGCTCGCCGATCTGATCCACAACTTCGGCGACGCCCTGACTGCGGTTCCACTGGGCGCCGCGTTCGCGCTGCGCTCTGAGCGGGCGGAGCGATGGGCCGGGCTGGCCGTCGTCGGCGCGATCCTCATCAGCGCGTGCGTGGCGGGGCTGGAGGCTGTCCGGCGACTCGTCGATCCGAGCGCCCCGACCCATCTGCTCGCGCTCGCGCTGGCCGGCGCGATCGGCTATGCAGGCAACCTGCTGGCTGCGCGGGCTCGCACTCGAGCCGGGAGTCGCCTCGGCAGCGCGGCGTTGATCGCAGACGGAGAACACGCTCGCGCCGACGCGTACGTCAGCCTCGCCGTGATCGCCTCCGCGCTCGTCGTAGCGATCGGCCTGCCGATCGCCGACCCGATCATCGGCCTGCTGGTCTGCCTGTTGGTCCTGCGCATCACCTGGCACTCCTGGCAGACGGTGCGCGGCCACCACGGCCACCGCTGATCGCGGCGAGCAAAGGGCCGCGCGATCGGCGCGCGCCGCGGATGGTCGGCCGAGCGGACGTCCCGATCGGCGCCGGAACGTGAGCTCTCCGTCCGATCCGAGCCGCATGCCCGACGCGCGCGCGTCCGCGGGCCTTGCTGCAGTGCGCCGATCCAGACGGCGCGCGAACCCTCGTCTCGGGGGCCTCAAAAGCGAGTAGACAAAGGTGAGCTCCTGCTCATAATGAGCGGCCATGACCGTCGTCGTGAGCACCGAGTTGCCGATCCCGGCCGAGCGCGCATGCCAGCTGGCCCAGAAGCCCGCGCTGCTGCTGCACGTGCTGTGGCCCTGGATCAGCCTGACCACGCAGAACCCGCTGGCTGAGCAGGTCGCCGAGGGAGATGAGATATCGGTTCAGCTGCGTTTCCTCGGGCTGCTTCCCGGCTGGCGACACACGATCCGTATCGCACGCCTGGCGCCGACGGAGATCGTCTCGCTCGAGCGCGGCGGTCCCGTCACGAGGTGGGATCACCGGCTGACGTTCGATCCGATCTCGCCGGCGTCGTGTCGCTACACCGACCGCATCGAGGTCCGCGCGGGCGTCCTGACGCCGCTCGTCGCGCTGTACGCGCAGTTCATATATCGCTATCGCCAGATGCGCTGGCGGGCACTCACGCGCGTCCTCGCCTAGGCTGCGCGGCGACCGCGAGCGCCGCCGCGCCCCGGCGTCCGGGCGCTGGTAGCGTTGGCGGCGTGCCGACGCTCTACGTCTGCCACGGCGATGACGGAGGTCCGCGGATTCATCCGTGTCGCCGCGTGCAGGAAGCGCTGCGCGCGGCGGGCATCGAATACGACAAGGTGATCGCCGCCCACGGCAGCCCGCTGCCGTTTATGCGCAAAGGCTCGCGCGAGGAGCTGCGCGCCGCGACGGGGTCGACGAAGCTGCCGACGCTCAAGCTCGATGACGGGACCGTCATCACCCACTCGCGCGCGATCCTCTCCTGGATAGACCGGCAGAAGTGATCAGCCGCGACGGGCGCGTCGCAACAGCCACCAAGCGATCGGCACGACGAGATGCTGGCCGAGCGGGCGGCGCTCGGCGTCCTCGGGCTCGAGCAGCGCGGTGGGAGCTCTGACAAGATCACGAGTGCGCGCAGGCCAACACGATGAGCGACGATCCATATACCGAGCCCGACTTCGCCGCGGCGGCGCTGATCACGATCGACACCCAGCGCGACGTGCTCGACGGCGGCCCGCTGGAGATAGCGGGCACCACCCAGGCGCTCGCGGCGATGCGGCTGCTCGCGCGCGAGTTCCGCGCCGCCGGCAGGCCGATCGTGCACATCGTGCGCCTGTATGAAAGCGACGGCGCCAACGTCGACATCTGTCGCCGCCACGCTGTCGAGGAGGGCGCCCGCATACTGCCGCCAGGCGAGCCGGGCTCAGAGCTCGCGCTCGAGCTTCTGCCGGCACCCGCGGTGACGCTCGATGACCGGCTGCTGCTGACCGGCGGCGTCCAGTCCCTCGGCGAGGCCGAGGTCGCGATCTACAAGCCGCGTTGGGGGGCCTTCTACCAGACGCCGCTCGAGGACCATCTGCGCGGGCAGGGCGTCAGCACGCTCGTCTTCTGCGGCTGCAACTTCCCCAACTGTCCGCGAACCTCGATCTACGAGGCGAGCGAGCGCGACTTTCGCGTGGTGCTCGCACGCGACGCGATCTCGGGACTGTACGAGCGGGGTGAGCGTGAGCTCATCAACATCGGCGTGCGCCTGATGAGCGCCGCCGAGGTGACCGATGCGATGGCCGCGCTGAGGGCGCCGGCATCGTGAGCCGATCGACCTCCGATACGAGGGACGGCATCGCTTCTCGCGCTACTCGCTCCTGTTCCGCCTCGAACAGCTCGGAGCGCGGCGCACGCGCGTCGTCGCCGAGACGCGCGCCGCGTTCCCCGGGCTCGAGGGCAGCGCATACCGGATGTTGGTGATCGGCACGCGTGGCCACGTGGTCGTGGTCCGCGCCATGCTCGCGGGGATCAAACGCCGCGCAGAGCGCCCCGTCTGACGCCGCCGCCCGCTCGCGGGGCCACTCGCGGGAAATTCCGTCCAGCCGTCATGTGCCGAGTGCAACGTGCGTTAGCCTTTGAGCATGGGCGTTTTCCACGACCGTCGCCGCGCGCGTGGCGGCGAGCTCGGTGGCTTCGGAACGGGCTCTGGGCCGCCTCCACGACCCCATCGCTCGCGCGGCAGGATCGTCGGCATGAGCGCGACCGTGCTCGTGCTGGTGCTCGCTGTGGCAGGGATCGCTGTCCTGCTGCGACGCGACCACGGCGTCGGCGGGCTGCTCGGCTCGCGTGGTGCGAGCGCATCGGCCGCGGCTGCATCGTTGAGCCCGACAGAGCTCGTCGGGCTGCCATCCCGGCACGTCCTCGATGGCGCCGAGCCGCTGTCGGTCACGCTGTCGGCGCCGCCTGCGACGGGCTCGCCCGTGCCGATGCTGCACCCCGCGGTCGCCGGCAGCTGGACGACGGTCGGCGACTCGGAGGTGTTCACGCCAGTGTCGACGCTGCAGCCGTGCTCGAACTACACGTTGACCGTGTGGTCGGGCACGACCGCGAAGGACCATGCGAGCCTCGGCAAGCGCCGCACGCTCAGACTGCGGGTCGCATGCCCGCCGATCGGCTCGCTACAGCAGGCGCTCGCGCGTCTCGGCTACATGGACGCGAAGTTTCACCCGCTGTACGCCGTGCACATCTCCTCGGCCGGTCCCGAGACCCGCCACGAAGCGGCAGCGCATGCGTATCACCCGCCGCATGGCGTGCTGGTGCCCGATCCCTCCGACGCCCCGCCGATCGAAACGGGACACCTCGACGCGACCACGCGCGGTGCGCTCACGGTCTACCAGTCAGACCACAACCTGGAAGTGACCGGCGAACCGAACCGCGAGACCTGGGCCTCGCTGCTCGCCGCAGAGACCGACGACCACCGCAGCCCCCACCCCTACACCTGGGTGACGGTGTCGGAGTCCGTGCCCGAGACGCTCGAGGTCCACCGCGGCCATCACGTCGCGCTCAGCACGGCGGTGAACACCGGCGTCCCGGGCGCGGAAACGGCACAGGGCGTGTTCCCGATCTTCTCCCGCTTCGTGTCCACGACGATGGTCGGCACCGACCCCGACGGCACCAAATACGTCGCGCCTGACGTGCCGTGGGTCAACTACTTCAACGGCGGTGACGCCGTCCACGGCTACCCGCGCGCCTCCTACGGCTTCCCGCAGTCGAACGGCTGCGTCGAGCTGCCGATCGAAACGGCGCACTCGGTCTTCGACATGCTGCAGATCGGCGACATCGTCGTCGTGAGCTGATCGTCGCGGCTGATCATCCACCGCTGCTCGCCGGCGCGGGCTGACGATCGACTACGAGCGCTCGCGGGCGCGCAGCGCGTCCAGGAAGCGTCCGAGCGACTCCCCCACCTGCTCGCGCGTCTGGCCACCGTCATCGGCGCGGGCGACGAGCATCGCTCCCTCGTCGATCGCTCCCAGCAGCAGGTGCGCGAGCGGGCCGACCGGCTGGGACTCGATCAGCCCCGCCTCGACGGCCTCCTGCAGCGTGCCCTGCACGAGCCCGAGGCCGTAGCGCAGCCCGATCTCGCGCCAGCGCTCCCAGCCGAGGACCGCCGGCGCGTCGACCAGCGCGATCCGCTGCACCGCAGGGTCCTCGCAGGCCTCGAGGAACGCCTGCGCGCCGGCATGCAGGGCCTCGAGCGGGTCCGCGGCGGAGGCGAGCGCAGACTGTGCGGTCCGCTCGACCAGCTCGCGCTCGACGTCTTCGTAGGCGGCGGCGAACAGCTCGCGCTTGTCGGCGAAGTGGTGATAGAGCGCACCACGGGTCACGCCCGCCGCGCGCACTATCCCCTCCGTCGCGACCTCGGCGTAGCCGCGCTCGGCGAACAGCTCGCGGGCAGCGGCCACCAGTGCGGCGCGCGTCGCCAGCGACTGCTCGGCCTTCTGCGTGCGTGCCCCGCCTGCGACGGGCGGCTCGGCCGGCGCGGCTGCTGAATCTGCGCTCGAGTTGACATCCATGGACGAACTATGATAGATACATACTGTCTGTATGTGTAGGTGGGAGGCGACCTGCCGCCCGTCCCCTGGCGCGGGAGCAGGCGCCGCCGACAGTCACGATTCGCGCCGCCACCGGCCGGCGTGGGAATGGGAGCGGACATGGGTGAGAACGGCACCACCGCGAGCGCAGGGACGCTCACAGACCCCGTCACAGAGGCCGAGCGCTGGGTGGCGGGCTTCGCCGAAGGCTGGCGCGCGCCCACTGGGGCCGGCGCGTTCGTCGAGCACTTCCGCAGCCTGCTCGCGCCCGACATTCGCCTGATCCAGCCCCAGATCCCGACACTTGTCGGATTTCGCGCGTTCGAAGAGCAGTTCGTCGCGCCCCTGTTCGAGCTGATCGAGGGCGTGCACGGCGAGGTGGAGCGCTGGGCATCCCGCGGAGACGCGCTCTACATCGAGCTGACGCTGAGCGGCAGGCTCGGCGGGCGCGAGGTGCGCTGGCGAGTCTGCGACCGCGTCAGGCTGCGCGCCGGCGTCGCGATCGAACGCGAGTCCTACTACGACCCGACTCCGCTGCTGACGGCGGTGGCGAGAACGCCGCGCGCGTGGCCGCGCTTCGTCCGCCTGCGCGCCCGCGACTCGAGCGGGTCCCCGAGCGCAGCCAACCGCAGCCGAGCCCAACCAAACCGGACGAAGGAGCAGACGATGAACGAGGTGCGCCTGTCGCAGGGAACGATCCGCTATCGCGAGACGGGAGCGGGCGAGCCGATCGTGCTCGTCCACGGCCTGCTGACCGACGGTGAGCTGTGGCGTGAGGTCGCCCCGCGCCTGGCCGCGGACTTTCGCGTATTGGCGCCCGACTGGCCGCTCGGCTCGCATCAGCTGGCGATGGATCGCGGCGCCGACCTCTCCCCCCTCGGCCTCGCGGCGATGATCGCCGAGTTCATCGCGACGCTCGAGCTCGAGCGGGTGACGCTCGTCGGCAACGACACCGGGGGCGCGCTCTGCCAGCTGGTGGCTGCTCACCATCCTAAGCGCCTGGGTCGGCTCGTCCTGACCCCCTGCGACGCGTACGAGAACTTCCTGCCGCCCGCGTTTCGCCCGCTGCAGTGGCTCGCGCGGGTGCCGGGCTCGGTGTTCGCGCTCGCGCAGTCGATGCGCCCGGCCCCGATGCGCAGGCTGCCGATCGCCTACGGCATGGTCAGCAGGCGCGCGGACGCAGCCCTGACCCGCTCCTGGATCGAGCCGGCGCTCGCGAGCGCGCAGGTCCGCCGCGACGTCGCGGCGGTGCTGAAGGGCATCTCCAACCGCTACACCCTCGAGGCGGCGCAGCGCTTCGGCGAGTTCACCCAGCCGGTGCTGATCGCGTGGGCACCCGAAGATCGCTTCTTCAAGCTCTCGTACGGCGAAAAGCTCGCGCAGGCGTTCCCGAATGCGAGGCTCGAGCTGATCGAGGACAGCCTCACGTTCGTGCCCGTCGACCAACCGCGGCGCACCAGCGAGCTGATCGCTGCGTTCGCGCGCGAGCCCGTCTCGACGTCTTCCGTCTCGACGTCTTGAGGCCGCCTGCTGCTATTCGAGCACCAGCCGCAGGATCGCCGCCACTCCGACGACCACGATCAGCGCTCGCAGCTGGCGCGGGTCCAGCCGGCGCCCGTAGCGAGCCCCGAGCTGCCCCCCCAACACCGAGGTGCAGGCAAGGATCGCCGCGGGCGCCCACGCGACGTGGGTGGCGAACGCGAAGTAGATCCCGGCGACCGCGTTGGCCGTTCCCGAGAGCACGTTCTTCAGAGCGTTCGTACGATGCAGATCCTGAGCCAGCGCGATGCCGAGGATCGCGAGCAGCAGGATTCCCTGGGCGGCGCCGAAGTAGCCGCCGTAGACGCCGGTTGCGAGCACGGCGAGCGGCGCCAGCCTGCCGGCGTGATGCTGGACGTCGACCTCGCGCCTCATCAGCCAGCGATTCAAGCGCGGCTGCATCACGGTCAGCACCAGCGCCATCGCGATGAACACGGGAACCACCGCCTTGAAGGCCCGCGCCGGCAGCAGCAGCAGAAGCACCGCGCCCGTGATGCTGCCGAGCGCTGACACCGCGCCGAACCGAAGCACCCGCCCGCGCTGGCCGACGAGCTCGCGCCGGTAGCCGATCGCTCCCGAGACCGATCCCGGGACCAGGCCGATGCTGTTGGTCACGTTCGCGGTGACCGGCGCGTAACCGAATGCCAGCAGCACCGGGAAGGTGATCAACGTGCCGCTGCCCACGACCGTGTTGATCGTCCCCGCCGCGAGGCCGGCGAGCGCGATGCAGATGATCTCGCCGACGCTCACCGGGCGCACCTCACGCGTTGCAGCCTATCTGCGCGCTGGCGCTGCGGCGCGTTCTCGCACGCGCGCCGGCGCGCGCCGCGCGGCGTCCCCGCGGCCGACCCGCTGCGCGCGTATAACTTGCAACAGACCGCCTAAAGCCGATCGCAGCTCGCGCCGATCCAAGGCTCATGGCCAGGCGGCAGGCGGGGAACGAGTCCGCGGGGGCGGTCGGCGGGCGGATGCAGACCGAGACAGCCGAATCCTCGACGACCCCATCCCGGGAGTTGGGACACGCGCGCCGACGCTCGACCGTCCTGCTCGCGGCCGTCGCGCTCGCGCTGCTGCTGGGGACGCTTGCGACGGCGATCGCGCTCTCCCAGCGCCAGTCGCGCTCGTCGGTGAACAACAACCTGCGCCTGCGCGCCGCGAGCTCGGCACAGCTGTTGTCGACATTCCTCGGCCAGCAGGCCCAGCGCGAGACGCGCGTCGCCAGCCGGTTCCTCGGCGTGATCGTCGCGCACACGATCGCCTACCGCCCGCACCAGGTGTTCCTGGTCGACGCCAACGGGCGCCTGCTCGCGGCGAGCCCCACGACGCGCGAGCTCACGCTCGCCCAGGCGAACCCCAAGCTGGCACACGCGCTCGCTCACTCAACATTCGGATCCGTCGCTGGCGCGAGCGTCGCGACCACGTTCGCCACCGAGCCCGTCGCGGGCACTCCGTGGCGGTTGGTGATCGCGGTGCCCAACAGCCGCCTGTACACGTCGATCGGGGGCCTGACGCTGGTGATCCCCTGGTTCGTGTTCGCGCTCGTCAGCGTGCTCGGAATTCTGCTGGTGGCGCTGTTCGCGCGCTCGCTCTCAGACCGCGCTCGGCTGGCGCAGCTGTCGCTGACGCTGCGGCGCACCGCGCGCACGGATCCGCTGACCGGGCTGTACAACCGCCGCGCGCTCAGCGAGCAGCTCGCGCGCCTGATCGCGCACGCGCGCCGGCGCCGCGAGCCGATCTCGGCGCTGATGATCGATCTCGACCTGTTCAAGCAGACCAACGACTGCTTCGGGCACGAGGCCGGCGATCGCGTGCTGTGCGCGGTCGCGGACTGCTTGCGCGAGGTGCTGCGCGCCGATGACCTGTACGGGCGCTGGGGCGGCGATGAGTTCCTGATCGCATTGCCCGCGAGCGATCAGAACGCGGCCTACGCGGTCGCCGAGCGCCTGCGCGCGGTCGCGAGCCGGGTGGACCTGCGCGACATCGCGTTGCCCGCGGGAGTGCCGATGAGCATCGGCGTGGCAAGCGGCGTGCAAACCACCTCGGATGAGCTCGTGCGAGCGGCGGATGTGGCGCTCTACGAGAACAAGACCGCGGGACGAGGCGCCGAGAGCGACGGCGCCGGTTATCGCGACGCCGTGCAGGGCGCGCGCTCGCAGGCCTGAGAGCTCCGGCGCCCGCGCGAGGGCGTCCGCTGCGGGCTCGACACTGCGGCCACGATGCCCCGTCGCGCGATCGCCGCCGCCCCCGCAGGAGCGCTCTGCGGATGAGCCTGCTCGCGGACTTCTTCGCGCCGTTGCGCCCGCCGCCGGGCGACCGTCACGGGCCGCTGTCGCCGATGCTCGTGACGTTGACGCTCGTCACCGGGCTCGTCGATGCGGCGAGCTATCTGAAGCTCGGGCACGTGTTCGTCGCCAACATGACCGGCAATGTCGTGTTCATCGGCTTCGCGCTCGCGGGCGCCGGCGGGCTGTCGCTGGTCGCCTCGTTGATCGCGCTGGTCGCGTTCCTGCTCGGCGCGCTCGCGGGCGGCAAGCTCGGCGCGCGCCACCCGGATCACCGCGGCCACGTGCTGCGCGCCGCAAGCTTCGCGCAGGGACCGCTGGTCGCGGGCGCACTGCTGCTCGCACTGGTCGCTCCGGAACCGTTCGACCGTGCTTCGCGATACGGGCTCGCCGCGCTGCTCGCGCTGGCGATGGGCGTCCAGAACGCAGCCGCCCAGCGGCTCGCGATACCGGACCTGACGACGACGGTGCTGACGCGCACGCTCACGGGGCTCGCGGCCGAGACAGGCCTCGCCGACGGCGGCGCCGTCAAGCTCGGTCGCCGCGTGATCGCGATCGCAGCGATGCTCACCGGCGCGCTCGCGGGGGCGCTGCTGGTGCTGCACGTCTCGGTCGCCGCCTCGCTCGCGCTCGCGCTGGCTCTGGTCTCCACGGTCGGCCTGGCGGTGCATCTTGCCTCGCGCTCGAATGCAGCCTGGACGCGCCCCTGAGCGCTCGCGCGCGCGCATCCGCCATGCTGGCGTGAACCACAGCGACGAGACAGGAGGCGACGATGAGCAAACCCCTCTACACCGCAAGTGCACACGTCACCGGCGGCCGTGCCAACGGTCATGGCCGCAGCGCCGACGGCCAGCTCGAGGTCGATCTGCGGCTGCCGAGCGAGCTCGGCGGGCAGGGCGACGGCACGAACCCCGAGGAGCTGTTCGCGGTCGGGTACGCCGCCTGCTTCGAGGGCGCGCTCGGGACCGTCGCCCGGCGCGAGCGCCAGGAGGTCGGCGACGTGGCGATCGACTCACGCGTGATGCTGCTGACCACCGAGGAGCGCGGCTTCAAGCTCGGCGTCGCACTCGATGTGACCCTGCCCTCGATCGATGACCCGGCGGCGGCGGCGGCGCTCGTGGCGGCGGCGCACCGCGTGTGCCCCTACTCCAACGCCACCCGCGGCAACATCGAGGTCGCGCTCACCGCCAACGGCAAGCCGGTCGAGTGACTCCATACGCCTGCACCTCGACCGATACGGCCCGAGAGCTCCGCGGTCGAGGTGCACTGGGCGGATGCGCTAGCGGTCAGGAGTTTTCGCCGCCACTGCCCTCGTCGTTGTCGATCTTCGACCCGCTCGGCTTGAGCACGTACCAGCCCGCGCCGAACGCTGTCGAGCCCTCGCCCTTGGCGTCGGATGAGCTCGTGTCCTCGGCGAAGAAGTACAGCGGGTGGCCCCTGTAGGTGATCTGCTTGGTGTCATCCGAGCGTGTGATCGTCCCCAGGTCGGCCGACACCGCGGCGCCCGCGACCGTCGGCTCGCCGGTGCTCGTCACCGGTGGCCAGGCCTGGGAGCAGGCGCCGGTGCAGCTCGAGCTCGAGCCCTTGTCGGCCTCGAACAGGTAGACGGTCCGTCGCTGCGGACCCGCCGCGAGGATCGTCCCGAGGCCGTTGTGCTTGCTCGCGACCACCACCACGCTCCCGCTCGGCGACGAGCTCGAGCCGGTCGCGCTGGCGGGCGCGGCTTCGCCGCCCGAATGGGAGTACGGCGAGTTGCTCGCCGCCGCGCTGCTGGCGCTCGTGCTGCTCGTGCCGCTGCTGCTGCTACCGCAACCGCCTGCCAGCAGCGCAGTCGCCGATGCGACGGCTGCAAGCGCAATTGGGCTTCTCACCATTCATTGACTCCTGACATCTTGTGTTGGATCTCGCGCCAGCACGTCGGTGTGAAAGGCGCCTTGCCCCTATAGACGCCCGGCGCCCGCGAACCTTCCCCCGCGCGCCTCTGAAGCGACGGCGCCGGGCGCCGAGGACCGATTCGATCGGCCCCCCAGTGCAGAGCGATCGCAGCTCAGAACAGCGTCTGCTGGGGCCTTTCAGCAGACGCCGAGGCCCCGTCTGGCGCAGGCGGGCGCGAGCTCTGCGGGGGCCCGGGATCGAAGTCCGAGAACCTGCTCGGCGAGCGCGCCCCGTGCTGTCGCACGAGCGCGGCGAGCCGCTCGCGTTCCTTGCGCGGCGCATATGCACGCGCTCGGTAGAGCCGCTCGTAGCGGGGTACCAGGTCCGGGCGCTCCGCCCCCAGCCAGCTCATGAACACGTCACGCACCTCGCCCCGCAGGTGCAGCGCGACTCCGCCGATGCTGCGCGCGCCCGCGGCGAGCGCCTGCTCGAGCAGCGGCTCGAGCAGGCGCGGGGAGTCGTTGATGCCGGGCATCAGCGGCGCGATCAACACACCCGTCGGGATGCCGGCGCGATTGAGCTCCGCAACCGCCTCCAGCCGCGCGCGCGGATTGGGCGTGTGGGGCTCGCTCGCGCGCCATGCCTTCTCGTCGAGCGTCGGGATCGACAGGCTCGCCCTGATGCTGGTGCGCTGCGCTATCTCGAGCATCAACTGCAGGTCTCTCAGCAGCAGCGGCGACTTGGTCAGGATCGAGCAGGGATTGGCAGCGTCACGCAGCGCCGACCAGATGCCCTCCATCAGGCGGTAGCGACCCTCGACCCACTGATAGGGGTCCGTGTTCGTGCCCAGCGCGACGTGCTCGCCGCTCCAGGACGGGCGCGCGAGCTCGACCCGCAGCACCTCGGGAGCGTTGACCTTGACGACTATCTCACGCTCGAAGTCGCGCCCGGCGTCGAAGCCGAGGTAGGTGTGGGTCGGCCGTGCGAAGCAGTAGACGCACGCGTGAGTGCAGCCCCTGTACGGGTTGATCGTCCAGCGGAACGGCATCCGCGAGCGCCCCGGAACGCGGTTGAGGATCGAGCGTGCGCGCACCTCATAGAAGCGCGTCTGCAGCGCCTCGGGCGCATCGAAGCGCCGCACCACCGCCTCGTCGCGATAGCCCGGCAGCCGCGCCACCTCCTCCTGCTCGAGCGTGAGGTTGTTCCAGCGCACGAACATATGTTCGCATATGCCGGAGACGCCTGCCACCGGCCAGGCGCTCGTCGACCGCCACGCACCCGACCGGCCGGTCTCGCGCGGCGGCGGGTGCGCGCGATCCAGCCGAGCCGCCTCTGAGGAGTCGCCGGGCGCGCTAACGCGTCTGCGCGCTGGGACGCACGAGGATCTCGTTGATGGCCACGTTCGGCGGCTGGCCGATCGCATATAGGACAGCGTTTGCGATGTCCTCTGCCGCCATCGGCGTGACGCCGGCGAAGTTCTTGGCCATCTGCTCGAGTATCTCCGGCCGGTTGTGGCCCGGCAGCTCGGTTGCGACGGCGCCCGGCTCGATCAGCGTCACCCTGACGCCGATCGGGACCGCCTCCTGGCGCAGCGCCTCCGAGAAGGCGCCGACGCCCCACTTCGTGAGGTTGTAGACGCCCGAGCCCGCACGCGCGACGCGCCCGGCGACGGAGCTGATGTTGACGATGTGCCCCGACTGCTGCTCGCGCATCAGCGGCAGCGCGGCATGGGTGCAGTACAGAACCCCGAACACGTTCGCATGGATCATCCGCCGCCACTCCTCGGTGGGAGCGTTTTCGATCGGCCCGAGCAGCATCACGCCGGCGTTGTTGACGAGCACGTCGAGCCGGCCGAGCTCGGAGTGCGTACGCTCCACGAAGCCTCGCGCCTGCTCCTCCTCGCCTACGTCGGCCGTGATCGCGAGCACGCGCCCGCCGTCTGCTTCGATCCGCTCCGCGAGCATCTCGATGCGCTCGGTCCTGCGCGCGGCGACCGCGACGTCGGCCCCCGCCCGCGAACACGCGAGCGCAGTCGCCTCGCCGATGCCCGACGAAGCGCCGGTCACCGCCACCACCTTGCCCGACAGCTCGACCTCCATCGTGGTGAGCTTACGAGCTTTGGCCCCGATGCCCCGAAGAAGCTCGGAAATCGAGGCCAGGACAGCGACTTCGGCATGGCTTGCGGGTTAGGGGGTTCGCGGTCGAATCCCCGGGTAGACGATGCGTTGTAGAGGTTTGACCGGCTTCTGTGCGCATCCGCACGATGTCCAGGAACGCGACTCGGAGATCAGCAACTGGCTAGCGCCGCCGACAAGAAGGTTGCGTCGCTAGCAGGGAGCGGCAGGTCCGATGTCGAACGAGACGCAGGTCTGATGCTCCAACAAAGATAATTGACAACGCAACTATCGCGGCGTATAATTCCGACTGCAAGCATCGGAATAGAAGGACCCTGATCATGGCAGACACACTCAAGAAGACCTCCCCCATTCGCGTCGATCGCGCCTCGAAGCCGGTTGACAACACCATCAATGCGGTGCCCGACAGCTTCATCCCGGAGTCGGTCGACCAGCTGCTCGCGCACTCGCGCCGCTACCCGCTGCTCACTCCCGCTCAGGAGATCGAACTCGCGCAGAAGATCGAGCGCGGTGACCTGCACGCCAAGGAACTGCTCGTCAACTCCAACCTCAGGCTCGTCGCCTCGAACGCCCGCCGCTATCAGAACCAGGGACTCCCGCTGGCCGACCTCGTCCAGGAGGGCATGCTGGGCCTGATCCGCGCGAGCGAGAAGTTCGACTGGCGCAAGGGCTTTCGCTTCTCCACCTACGCAACCCTCTGGATTCGCCAGGCGATCCAGCGCGGACTCGAGAACTCGGGACGCACGATCCGGCTCCCCGTCCATGTCGCCCAGCGCTCGCGCAAGGTCGGCAGGGTCGAGCGCGAGCTCTCGGTGCGCCTCGGGCGTGAGCCCACGATCGACGAGCTCGCGGCCGAGACCGGCCTCGAGATCGAGCAGATCGAGGAGGTGCGCCACCAGCGCGCCGCGCTCGTGAGCCTCGACCAGCAGGTAGGCGAGGACGGCGATACGGCGCTTGGCGATCTCCTGCCCTCCGACTCCGAGGCCCCCGAGGACACGGCCTGGGACAACGAGCGCGAGCGGATCGTCCACGAGGCGATCGCACAGCTGCCCGACACCGAGCGCACGGTCCTGACCCTGCGATTCGGCACCGGGCGCGAGGAGCCACAGACGCTGACCGCAATCGGCAAGCGCCTCGGGTTCTCCGCGGAGCGTGCCTCGCAGCTCGAGCAGCGCGCTTTGAAGAAGCTCGCGGAGTCGCCAGAGATGGCAGCCCTCCGCGAGGCCGCTTGACGGCCGATTGCCGGCGCGGGCTCGGCGTCCTCACCGATCGGAGATCGCGAGATCTCCGATCGGTGAGCTCGCGTACCGTTAGTGCGCCACGCTCCCTGCGTCCTTGATCCGCTTGGCACTCGACCGTCAAGCTCGCGTGGTGCGCGCGTATGGCGCTCAGGGCACTTGCCTGCAACGGAGAGTCCGGCGGGTGTGACGGAGCGCGGTTCGGGGGTAGCTCGGGGGGTGTCCCCTGGTGCTTCTACCCTGGGGGATCGCTTGACGTCGAGAGTGCGGAGGTGGATCGGTGAGCGAGGGACAGACGGGAAAGACTCTGTGGGAGCGGACTGTCGAGCTGACGATCGTGGCGGGCGAACGGATATTGGCGCCGATCGAGCGGTTCATCGGCAAGCGCTCGCTGGTCGGCGATGCGACGTTCTTCCCGAACGAGCGGTTTCCCTGGATCGGGGAGATCGAGGCGAACTGGACGACGATCAGGGAGGAGCTCGAGAAGGTGCTCGAGGATCGCGAGGGGCTGCCGAACTTCCAGGACATCTCGAAGGATCAGATCGAGATCACCGACGATGACGACTGGAAGACGTTCTTCTTGTACGGGTATGGCTTCAAGGCCGAGCTCGGGGTCGAGATGTGCCCGAAGACCGCTGCGCTGATGCAGCGGATTCCGGGAATGACGACCGCGATGTTCTCGATCCTCTCCCCTCGCAAGCACATCCTCGACCATCGCGGCCCCTACAAGGGGGTGCTGCGCTACCACCTCGGGCTGATCGTGCCGCGCGATGCACAGGCCTGCAGGATCCGCGTCGGCGATGACTTCCGCCATTGGGAGGAGGGCAAGAGCATGGTGTTCGACGACACCTTCAACCACGAGGTCTGGAACGACACGGACGAGACCCGGGTGGTGCTGTTCGTCGATCTGCTGCGACCGCTGCCGTCCCCCGAGTCGCTGATCAACCGGGCGATCGTCAAGGCGATCGGGTACTCGCCGTTCGTGCTCGACGCCAAGCGCAACCAGGAGGCCTGGGAACGCCGCTACCGCGAGCGCAAGGGCGCTCAGGCGCAGACCGCCGCGGCGTAGGGGCGCCGGGAGGGGCGTCCTCAGACGGGCGCCGCGCTCACTCCTCGTCGGTGTGGATCGTGATGTCCACCACCTCGGGGTGCTCGGCGCGGATCTGATCTGCGAGCCGGTCGGCGAGCTCGCGCACGTCCTGCAGGCTGTGTGCGCCGCCGAGGCGCAAGGTCAGCAGAGCGCGTGGCCCATCGGCGAGCGCGCGCGGGCCGAGCGCGGTGTCGGGCTCGACATGGACGACGACGTCGCTGCCGGGCAGTGCGCCCTCGATCGCGCCCTCGATCGCGCTCGCGACCGCGTGGCCGTGGGCGAGGTCGGCGTCGGGCTGCATGCCGACGACGACATCTGCGAAGTGCTTGCCGCCTGACTCGCGCATCCGCAGCCGCCGCAGCGTCACCTCCTCGTCGATCGTCCCGATCGCGGCCCTGGCGGCGCCTTCGGCGGGGGCGGGCGCGGTGTCCATCAGCACCTCGACGTTCCCACGCATCAGCCGTCCGGCGGAGAACAGCACCAGCGCCGCCACCAGCAGCGCGGCGATCGAGTCGGCATCGGGATGGCCCTGGCGCACCAGCACGAGGCCGATCAGCACCGCCACCGATCCGACCATGTCGAGCGTGAAGTGCTGCGCGTTGGCGCTCAGGGCGGCGCTCGCATGACGGCGGGCTGCTCGACGCGAGGCAAGCGAGCGGCCGGCGTCGATCACGATCACGCCCCCGATCACCGCGAGCACGTACCAGCGCGCGTCGGCTGCACGGCCGTTGCCCGCGAGCCGGTGGATCGCCTCGACCGCGATCACGATCGCCGCGACGATCAGGATCGCGCTCTCGCCGAGCGCCGACAGGTGCTCGGCCCTGCCGTGGCCGTAGGGGTGCTCGCGATCGGGCGGCCGCCCGGCGACGCGGACGGCGAAGAACGTCAGCATCGCCGCCACCAGATCTGTCGCCGAGTGGATGCCGTCGGCTATCAACCCGAGGCTGTGCGACAGCAGGCCGACCGTCAGCTTGACCGCCACGAGCGTCGCTGCGGCGAGCACCGAAACGAGCGCTGTGCGCTGCGGTGAGCCCGCGCGCGCCCCGCGATCGTCAGACGTTTGAGAAGTCAAGGCCCGTGCCCTGGAGCAACGTATTGGCCTTCGCGTTGAGTACCGTGAACTCACCCGTCAGGATCAGCAGGCCGAGCGCGATCATCACCGCGCCGCCGATCCCGATCACGATCGGGAAGTGGCGCCTGACGACCGTCAGCGCAGTGGTCGCGCGCTCGAACGCGAGCGCGATCACCAGGAACGGGATCGCCAGGCCGGCGGAGTAGAAGGCCAACAGCAGCGCCCCGTGGGCCGCGGAGCTCGAGATCGCCGCCTGCGTCAGGATCGCCCCGAGCGTGATGCTGGTGCAGGGGGTCCAGGCGATCGCGAAAGCGGCTCCCGCCAGCAGCGGTCCGCCCCTGCCGGCGAGGCGCATCAGCCCCTGCGAGTGCCACTCGAAGTTGAGCTTGTCCACGAACGGCGTCGCCAGGAACACGACTCCCATCAGCAGGATCAGGACGCCTCCGACCTGCTGCAGGGCCTGGCGGTGATCGTTGAGCGTCGAGCCGATCGCCGTCGCCCCGAGCCCGAGCAGGATGAAGATCATCGAGAAGCTGGCGATGAACAGCAGGCTCGGGACGATCACCCGGCGCGCTCCGGCGTCGCCCATCTCCGCCGGGGTGACGCCGATCACCGTCGAGAGGTAGCCCGGCACCAGCGGCAGCACGCAGGGGGACAAGAACGACACGAGCCCAGCCGCCAGCGCGAGCGGGATGCCGACACCGCTCGCCGCGTCCGCGCTGCTCGCCAGGGCGAGGACGCTCATACGAGGCCCGCCGATCGCTGCTGGGCGCGCAGCTGCGCGACTTCTTGCTCGAGCTGCGCGACACGGCGCTCGAGGCTCGACAGCGACGCGCCGTCGGCGCCATCGGCCGTGCCGCCGCCAGGGCCCGTCGATGTCACCGTGAGCGCCTCCCCGGCGCCCTCGCTGCGTGGGCTCGGGAGCGAGGCATGCTCGGATTGCGGGCGGGTGGGGGTCGTCGCGTGGGTCACAGCGGCGCCCGCGTCCTCCTCCGAGTCGCCGCTGAGCAGCTGCTGGTAGCGCTCCTCCTTCTGGCCCGGCCGCCGCTCCAGGCGCGCGAGGAGCCGGCGTTCGATCATCCGCTCGAGCGCCTCGTGTACATCATCGAGACTGGGGAAGGCATGCATGCGCTCGGCGCGCTGCTTGAGCTCTCCTGGCGTCTGGGGCCCGCGCAGCAGCAGCACGCACAGCAGCGCATGTTCATCGGCCCGCAACGGAAGCGCGTCAGCCAGCAGGTGGCGGTACTTCGGCGCGCGGCTGCCGCGGCCGCTCGCCAGCCGCGCGTAGCCGCGACGCTCGAGCTGGTGCAGGGCATCGCGCAGGATCGCGTCGTCGTAGCTGACCACCGGGTCGCGGTTGGTCGACTGGTTGCAGGCGAGCCGCAGCCCGTTGAGCGTCAGGGGATAGATGTCGGGCGTGGTGACCTGCTTTTCCATCATGCACCCGAGCACCCGCGCCTCGGCTGCGCTCAGCGGCGAAACGCCTGCAAATCCACGAGTTCCTACGTTCACGCGGCTACTCCTCGGCCAAGCTGAACAGGCACGATATCGGGTCGTTGGCGAGCTTCACGGCACTACCAAGCGTATCTTCGCGGCGCAAGCTGCGCGAGCCCGCAGGCACAGGCCAAGATGGGTATCGCGAGCACGCAACATAGGGACTCCTCCCGATGCGCACGACCCAACGCGCGCGTAGGTTCCGGGCAGGCCCACTCGCCAAGGAGGTAGCCCCATGTTGCGCCAGATGCAGGGCAAGTCTCGGCTTGTCGCAATGCGTATGACCGCTGCTTGCGTTCTTCTTGCAGCAGCGTTTCTGATGCTGGTAGGCGGTGCGATGGCGTCGTCGATCAAGGTTTGCGTGCCTCAGGCCGAAGGCAAGCCACTCAAGACTCCCAAAGCTGGCGTCTGCAAACCCACCTACACGTTGACTGAACTCGGCGCGGAAGGCCCGGCGGGAAAAGAAGGTCCAGAAGGCAAAGAAGGCAAGGAAGGCAAGATCTCGGGCCTCTCGGCGGCCGAAGCGAAAAAGCTCGTCGAAGTCCTCCCCTACATCAAATTCGTCCCCTCAGGGATCGGCGGCAAGCCGACAGTGCAGTTCTCGGGGGTCAATGTGCAGGTGGTCTCGGGGGCGGGAAAAACTAATGCAGCTGTCAATGGCGAGGGTAATCTCGTAATCGGCTACGACGAGAATCCGGGCAAACACGAACAGAGCGGGTCAGACAACGTGATCCTCGGCGAAGAACAGACCTTCACAAGCTACAGCGGCATCCTCGGCGGCTATGAGAACACGGTCAGCGGCCCGTTTGCGTCGGTCAGCGGCGGCACATACAACACCGCCAGCAAGTCCGAGTCCTCAGTCAGCGGAGGAAACGACAACATCGCAGCCGGGACGTACGGGGCCTGGGTCGGTGGTGGCTGGAAGAACTCTTCGACTGGCAGCTCGACCGCGATCGCTGGAGGCGCCGACAACATCGCCGAAGGTGAAAACACGTCGGTCAGTGGAGGCTATAAGAACAGCACCAGCAACATTGACGCCACGATCAGCGGGGGCAGCGAAAACGAGGCGAGCGCCCAGGACGCTTCAGTCAACGGCGGCGCCGGCAATACCGCCAGCGCCTCCAACGCGTCGATCAGCGGCGGCTCCTCCAACGTAGCCACCAAGCTCTACGCTTGGGTCGGCGGCGGCATGAGCAACACCGCGAGTGGTGAATATGGCTCGATCAGCGGCGGCTCCCGGGGCAAGGCCGAAGGCAAGTACGCTTCGATCAGCGGTGGCGAAATAAACCTGGCCAGTGGCGAAGACTCGTCGATCAGCGGCGGTTCGTTGAACAGAACCCTGGGCCACGACACCTCGATCAGCGCCGGCGGCGGGAACCTGGCCATCGGCGCAGACTCGTCGATCAGCGGCGGCGGGGGGAACTCAACCACCGGCAACTACGCTTCGGTCAGCGGTGGCACGGGAAACCAGGCGACGAGGGAAGCGACGTCGGTCAGCGGCGGCGAAGAAAACAGCGCTGAAAACGGCGGCTCATCGATCAGCGGTGGCGCGGGAAACCGTACCCAAGGCCAGAGTAGTTGGATCGGTGGCGGCATTAACAACATCACTATCGAAACGGGCCGCTGGGCCTCCATTTTCGGGGGCGCAGAACTGAAGACGACCGAGACCTACGAAGCGATCCCCTAGCACCGCAGCAAGCGTCTCGTGTCACGGCGGCCCGGCCTTGCCCGGGCCGCCTGCGAGCAAGCCGCGCCTGCTTTTGTTGACGCATAGCGCACACTGTGCCGCGAGGCCGGCCCGGCCGCCTCGGGGCACCCCGTAGCTGGGGCCGCCCCGCCCGCGGTCTGGAGGAGTCGCCGCGACATCTGGAGTCACCGCCCCCGACCCCCGTCGAGTCCCCAACCGCGCCGGCCGCCCGCTCCGAGACGCGATTTTGGCGACGGTAACATCGAAGCGGTGACCGAACCGGATACGCCCGCGCCTTGAGTTCTCACGGCATGCCACGCGAGCATGGCGGGGGCGCTCGCGGGCGTTCGCCCCAGGAGCTGCGACCCGAGGACATGCCCGCCGAGCCCGTGTCGGTGCGACGAGTCGC
Organism: uncultured Solirubrobacterales bacterium; assembly: GCA_963706765.1. GTDB lineage: Bacteria > Actinomycetota > Thermoleophilia > Solirubrobacterales > Solirubrobacteraceae > Palsa-744. The sequence goes on from OY970168.1 coordinate 3,370,484, forward strand.
ACGGTTGTTCGTGCCCTACCGCACGCGCCTGGGAGCACTGCTCGCGCTGATCTTCCTGTCCTCGATCCTCGGCGTCCTGTCGCCGTTTCTGCTGCGCGGCGTGATCGACAACGCGATTCCCCAGCACAACGTGCAACTGCTGTCGCTGCTGGTCGGCGGCATGGTCGCGCTGTCTGTGATAACCGGCGTGATCGGGGTCGCACAGACCTGGATCTCGAACCAGGTGGGCCAGCGCGTGATGCACGATCTGCGCGCCGCCGTATACGCGCACCTGCAGAAGATGTCGCTCGCCTTCTTCACGCGCACGCGTTCGGGCGAGGTCCAGTCGCGGATCGCCTATGACATCGGCGGCATCGACGACGTCGTCACGAGCACCGCCACCTCGACGGTCTCGACCGTGACCACCGTCGTCGCGACGATCGTCGCGATGTTCGCGCTGAGCTGGCTGCTGGCGGTGTTCTCGCTCGCGCTGCTGCCCTTCTTCGTGTGGCTAACCCGGCGCGTAGGCAACGAGCGCCGGCGCATCCAGACCGTCCGCCAGGGACGGCTGGCAGACATGTCGACGCTCGTCGAGGAGTCCCTGTCGGTGTCGGGCATCCTGCTCGGCAAGACGATGGGACGCTCGCGTGAGCTGGTCGATCGGTTCAGCAGCGAGTCGGGGCAGCTGGCCGACCTCGAGGTGCGTGCGCGGATGGCGGGACGCTGGCGGATGGCGACCGTGCAGATGAGCTTCGCGATCATGCCCGCCGCGGTCTACTGGGTCGCCGGATACAGCATCTCCCAGGGCGATCACTCGATCTCGATCGGCACCGTCGTCGCGTTCACGACCCTGCAGACGCGGCTGCTGTTCCCGATGCAGCAGCTGCTGTCGGTCGGCCTCGAAGTACAGACCTCGCTGGCGCTGTTCGGGCGCATCTTCGAGTACCTCGATCTGCCGATCGACATCGAGGAGCAGCCCGGGGCGGCGGCGCTCTCGGGCGTGCGCGGCGACGTGCGGCTGCGCGATGTGTGGTTTCGCTACGCCGAGGACGCCCCCTGGACGCTCGAGCGGATCGAGGCCGAGATACCCGCCGGCACCCGCACCGCCCTCGTCGGCGAGACCGGCTCGGGCAAGACGACGCTCGCCTATCTGGTAGCCCGGCTGTATGAGCCACAGCGCGGAGCCGTGCTGATCGACGGCGTGGACATCCGCGATATCACGCTCGCCTCGCTCGCCGCGACCGTCGGGATGGTCTCCCAGGAGACCTACCTGTTCCACGCCTCGATCCGCGAGAACCTGCGCTTCGCCTGCCCCGACGCCTCCGACACCGAGATCGAAGACGCCGCCAAGGCGGCGCAGATCCACGAGCTGATCGCGTCGCTGCCGGAGGGCTATGACACCCCCGTCGGCGAGCGCGGCTACCGCTTCTCCGGCGGTGAGAAGCAGCGGATCGCGATCGCCCGCACGGTGCTTAGGAACCCGCCGGTGCTGATCCTCGACGAGGCCACCTCGGCACTCGACACCGAGACCGAGCACGCCGTCCAGCAGGCGCTCGACGAGCTCAGCCGCGGACGCACGACGATCGCGATCGCACACCGCCTCTCGACGATTCGCGACGCCGACCAGATCCTGGTGCTCGACGGCGGTCAGATCGTCGAACGCGGCACCCACTCCCAGCTGCTCGCGCGCGGCGCCCGCTATGCGGCGCTGGTGCGCGGCTCGGGCACGATCGATGGCCACGACGGCCGTGACGGCGATGGCGAGGTCGATGGGCGCGTGGCCGCGATTCGCAAGCCCGCGACGCTCGCCTGAGCGCGCCCGTCGCGCCGGCGAGCGCCGGGCGGGGCGATCGCCGGCGACGGCAGTGCGACGAGGCTCAGGCGACGGCGTCCATGTTCAGGCGCACGTAGTCGATCACCACGGGCTCGCCCAGCTCCTTCATCACCTCGTCCATGTAGGGCTCGCGCAGCGATTCGGGCAGGTGCTGGTAGTGGGGTCCGAGCACGATCGTCGCGAGGTACTCGCGCGGGTGCTCGGGCTGCTGGGGCGCCGGCGCAAGCCAGCAGTCGGCGCTCGCGAAGCCCGCCGCCAGCAGCCGCTCGCGGGTGACCTCCGCCGCCGCGTAGTACCAGGGCGGGTTCCAGTCGGCGAAGTGCCTCGCGAACGGTTCGCGCTCGAGCACCACCGCGGCACGGGAGCGCAGCTGCGTGATGTTGCCCTCTCCCCCGCACTGCGCGCTGAGCCTTCCTCCGTCTCGCAGCGCTGCGCGCAGGCGCGCGAACAGCCGCTGGTGATCGGCGATCCAGTGAAATGTCGCCGTCGAGAGGATCGCATCGATCGGCCGGTCCAGCTCGAGCTCGAGCAGGTCGCCGCGCCGTACGTCAGCGCGCTCGCCCAACCGCGCCCGTGCGGCCTCGACCATCGACTGCGATGCATCGATCGCGATCACATGACCGCGCGGCAGGCGCTCGATCAGCTTCTCGGTGACCCGCCCCGAGCCGCAGCCCGCGTCAAGCACCGTCTCATCGCCCTCGAGCGGCAGTCGCTCGAGCACCGCCATGCCGAGCTTCTGCTGGGGACCGGAGATTCGGTCGTAGATCTGTCCGTCCCAAGCGCGTACCTCCGGCATACGTCTGTACGTTATCACGGACGGCCAGTGACGCGCAGCGACCGAGCCGCGCGCCGGACGCGGATGCTCGCGAGCACGCCCGCGCGCCCTCGTTCAGCTCGCCCGCGCGGCGAGATCGGCGATCAGCCGCGAGAGCTGTCCGCCCTGCCAGGCGATCGGCGAGCGCGGCGGCGGGCCACGCTCCTCGACCTCCAGCCGCGCGCCCGGGATCAGTCGTGCATAGCGCTCGGCGACCGCGAGCGGGTGCATCGGATCGGCCTCGTCGCGGCTGCCCACGACGACCGTCGGAACGGTGATCCGTTCGAGCTCCAGCAGGTCCTCGAACGGTCGTGAACGTGGCACCGCTTCCAGGGCGTCGGCGACCGCCCGTGGGTGCCGGTGCGTCGCCATGCGCTGGCGCACGATCTTCTCGGTCAGCTCGCGCCACTGCTCGGGCAGCGTCGCGAGGTCATAGGCATCGATGAAGCCCTGCACCCCATGCTCGCGCAGTCCGCGAGCGAGCGCGTCCCAGTGCGCGAACCCGTCGGCGTCGGCTGCGACCGGTTCGCTGGGGTCGAATGCGGGCGTGATCAAGGCCAGCGCGCCGACCCGCTGCGGATGCTCGATCGCGAAGCGCACGAGCGTGTGCGCGCCCATCGAGGCGCCGGCGAGGATGGAGCGATCGAGCGACAGGGAGTCGAGCACGCACAGCAGGTCGCCCGCCAGCCGCTCGTAGCCGTACGCGCCGCTGTCGGGCGCCGGGTCCGACTCGCCGTGGCCGCGCGCGTCGTAGGAGATCGTCCGCAGGCCCGAGCGCTCGAGCAGCCGTGATCCCATCACGACGTAGCGGCGCGTCGCTGTCAGGCCGTGCAGCAGGACCACCGCCGGGCCCGAGCCCGACTGCTCTGCGGCGAGGACGACTCCGTCGTCGGTCTCGAATGTCAGCTCGCCGGCGCTAGGCATGCACGGCGGCGTGCTCGCGTACGAGCTCCGCCGAGCGCTCGGGCTGCTCCCAGAAGAACAGATGCCCGGCACCCTCGATGATCTCCAGGCGGGCACCTGGGATCAGCTCCGCGATCATCCGCGCGTTCTCGACCGGCAGCATTTCATCGCGCGTCCCGTGGATCACGAGCGTCGGCGCCTCGATCGCGGCGAGCCGCGCGGAGGTGTTGTGGCCGGCGACCGCCCCCATCTGCTCCATGATCACCGGCACCGCCACCCCGCGTCGAAGCCCGATGTCCAGGAACCGCGCCAGCGCCTGCTCGTCGCCCGCGAAGGACTCCGAGACGTTCACGCTCCAGCCGGCGCGGATCGCGCGCTCGCGGTCGCCCGATGCCATCGCTTCGGCGAGCGTGCGCATCACCGCTTCCGATGCCAGCACGCTGCCCTCGCCGCCGCAGTAGGTGCAGCCGAGCGTCAGCGTGCGAATCCGCGCGGGGCTCTCGAGCGCCAGCTCCTGGGCGATCATGCCACCCATCGAGATTCCCATCACGTGCGCGGACTCGAGCTCGAGCGCCGTCAGCAGGCCGGCCGCGTCGCGGGCCATCTCGGCGATCGTGATGCGCCCGTCCAATGCCGTGCTCGCGCCGACACCGTGATGGTCGTAGACGATCACGTCGAAGTCCGGGCGCAGCGCCTCCAGGAACGGCTCGCCCCAGTGCTCGAGCGTTCCCGACATGCCCATGATCAGCAGCAGCGGCGGCCCCGAGCCGGAGCGCTCGTAGTCGAGCTCGATATCACCTACCGAGATCAGCGCCATCCGTCGATCCTATAGATGCAGCGAGAGCTGGTCCAGCCTCGCGCGCCGATCGGGTCCCGAGCCGCTGGCGCCAGCGTGCTCGCCGGGCGCCCCGCCAGAGCCCGTTCGCGACCTCTCGGGGAAGGCGGACCCGCCTGCGGCGTCGGGCCCGACGCCCTGCGCATGCGCCCCGTCCTCGGCGCTCGATGAAGCGCTGCTCAGCCCCGCGACGCGGACGCCGAGCAGGCGCACGGGCCGTGGCGGGGAGTAGCGCTCGAGCAGGTCCTGGGCGACCCTGCGCACGAGCTGCGAGTCGCTCGTCGGCGCCTCGATCGTGCGCGCGCGGGTGACGGTCGTGAAGTCATCGAGTCGCACCTTGATTCCGATCGTCCGCCCACGGCGTCCGCGCGCCTGCAGGCTCGAGCACAGCTCGGAGGTCATGCGGGCGAGCGCCTCGCTCAGCTGGGTGCGATCGGCGATGTCGACGTCGAAGGTCCGCTCGCGCGACTCCGACACGACGCTGCGCTCTTCCCCGACCACGCCATCGTGTTCGAAGCGCGCGCGCCGGCGCAGGTCCGCTCCATGGTTGGGGCCGAAGCGTTCCACGAGCAGCTGCTCGGGCGCGGACGCGAGCTCGCTGATCGTGCGCAGTCCCAGCGCCCCCAGCCGCGCCGCGGTCTTCGGCCCGATGCCTGGCACGAGCGCGGGCGGCGCGCCCGCGAATCGGGCGCAGGCCTGCTCGCGCGTGAGCACCACGAACCCCGACGGCTTCTCTGCGTCGGAGGCCACCTTGGCGACGAGCTTGTTGGGCCCGATCCCGACGGAGCAGCTGAGCTCGGTCGCCGCACGGATCTCCGCCACCAGCCTGCGCATCGCCGCCCGCGGCGAGAACAGGCCGCCGAGGTCCAGGTAGGCCTCGTCGAGACCCACCACCTCGACGCGCTCGACGTGCGCGCGAACGATCTCCATCACCTCTCGCGAGGCCTCGCGGTAGGTGGAGAAGTCGGGCGCGATGAACACCGCCTGAGGACACAGCCGCCGTGCCCTCGCCGCCGGAATCGCCGAGCCGACGCCATATGCGCGCGCCTCATAGCTGGCCGTCGTCACGACCGCGCGCGGTCCGCTGCCGCTGACCACGACCGGCTTGCCCACGAGCTCGGGATGCCGGCGCAACTCGATCGCGACGTAGAACGCATCCGCGTCGAGATGCGCGACGCACAGCTCACTCTGCCCGGCGTGTGGATCCACGGACACGATTCTCGAATCTAGCGCCGCAGTCGGCGGTCGCGGGCCGGCGCCGCAGCGGTGCGCCGGCGCCCGACGGGCGACTCCCGGCGCAGCTCGCCAGCACGTTTCCGTCTCGCGCGCGCGTGCGAGAGGCCGTGGCTAGAGTGGGCCGGGTGCTCGATCTCGATCGCTACCTGGCTCGGATCGGCCTGCACGAAGCGCCGAGCGTGACTGCGGTTCATCGGGCGCACGTCGGTGCGATTCCGTTCGAGAACACCCAGTCATACCTGGGCGATCCGGTGTCGCTGGCGCCCGCCGACATCGAGCGCAAGCTCGTCGACGAGCACCGCGGCGGCTACTGCTTCGAGCAGAACCTGCTGCTGAAGGCGGCCCTCGAGAGCATCGGCGCGAGCGTCGAGACGTTTCTGGCGCGCGTACGCTACGACGCGGAGCCAGGTGTCCTGCGACCGCGTAGCCACCTCGTGCTGCGCGTCGATGCCGAAAATGCGAGCTGGCTCGCCGATGTGGGCTTCGGGCGCGGCGGCCTGTTCGAGCCATTGCCGTTTCAGCCCGGGGCGGCCGCAGAGCAGTCGGGCTGGCGGCTGCGCCTGATCGAGGATCGCTCCGAGCTCGTGCTGCAGGTTTTCGAGGATGGCCGCTGGGTCGACCTCTACGGCTTCGTTCCCGAGCCCGCTCCGGCGATCGACATCGAGACGAGCAACTGGTGGGCCTGCACCAATCCCCGCTCGCCGTTCGTGACCGGGCTCACCGCGAGCATCCAGACCGACGCCGGGATGCACCTGACGCTCAGCGACCGGGGCACGCCGACGCTCGCCGAACGCACCCCGGCGGCGATCACGACAAGCGCCGTCGAGCGTGAGCAGCTGCCCGAGCTGCTGGCCAGTCGCTTCGGGCTTCCCGGATTCGGGCTCGACGGCGACGGGAGGCTCATCGCCGATGCGCAGTCGCGCTAGCAGCGCCTGGCTGCGCGAGCCCGGGTGGTGAACTCGGCGCGCCGGTCTCAGCGTGCCGACGCCGAGGAGCGACTGTCGTCGATGTGGACGGTCGGGCCCAGCAGTTCGCGGCGCGAGGAGACGCCGAGCTTGCGGTAGATGTGGCGCGCATGGGTGCGCACGGTCTCGATGCTGATGTGCAGGTTCGCCGCGATCTGTGAGTTGGAGCGGCGCTGGTGCAGTTGCGCGAGCACGTCTGACTCGCGCGCCGTCAGCAGCCGCGCTCCGACGGGCACGGTCGGGTAGCTGTCGCGCGGAACCACCTGCAGCCCGCGCGAGGCGAGATGGATGGCGTTCAGGACATCGCGCGACTGAGTCGCCTTCGACAGGCAGCCGGCGGCGCCGAACGCGAGCAGTTGCGCAGATTCCACGCTCGATGGCTGGCCGGTGAGCAGCAGCACCCGCGTACTCGGGTGCTGTGCGGCCAGGTCACGGATCTCGACAGGGCTGCGCAGCGAGGCCCCATCGAGGATCACGACCCGCGGCTGGCGCTCTCGCAGGAGCGCGGACAGGCGCTCGCGGGCGATGTCCGAGGCCACGAGATCGAGGCTCGGGTCCTCCCTGACGAGGCTGCGCAAGCCGCGTGAAAGCAGATCCTCGAAGCGGCCGAGAGCGACGGTTATCGGTGATGGCTCTTGCATGGCGGTACCTGGGCCTGACGCTTTGCCTCACCCAGAGGGGGGATCTCAGTCTAACCCTCTTTTCCCCCCATCGCTCACCCGAAGATCCCCTTGCAAGGGGGATCCCGACGCGACGCTGGCGCGCGACCATGTCCTTGCGGACAACCGGCCTACGAGCGACGAAGCGATCGGGAACATCGCAGGCCCGCGAACCGCATTCGAGAGAGGACCGAACGGGACGCGGGATGGCGATGAGACGGGAGAGGACCGATAGCCGAGACGGGGGCCGGTGGCCTGTCCGGGGCAAGAGGGAGCGCGGCGCGAGCAGCCGACGCGCCGGGGGGCGCCGCTTGCGGCTGCCCGTCGGCTTGCTCGCGCTGATCGTCTTGATCGCGTTGCTGCTCGGCGCGCTGGGGGCCCAGAGCGGACTCGCGAGCTCGGGCGGCGACGGCGGCCAGCAGGCCCCGGCCGCGCCAGCCGACGAAGGCACGAGCGGCTCTGAAGAAGGCTCAGGGGAAGTCCCCGGGACCAAGGAACGCGAAAACAGGGGCGTGCGCGCGATCGTCAGCGTCAGCTGCTCGAAAGTCGAAGTCAAAGTCAGCGGCTTCCCGGATCTGCCGGGGAACTCGGTTACCGAGGTGATCGCGGTATTCCACAACGTGCTGGTGGAAGAAACCTTCAAATTCGACGGTCCCAACGGCGAAAACACGACTCCCATCTATCCGGTTGGCAACGAATATCAGGTGGATGTGAACCTGAAATGGAACGGCAACGGCATCCGCGGCTCCTATGACATTCCGATCAGGGTCAACAGCTGCAAGCCCGCACCCGCATTCCTGATCGAAAAGAAGGAGCGGATCGCCGGGACCGAAAGCTCATTCACGGCTGGGCCCCGTACGGCCGAAGTCGGGCAGACCGTCGAATACAAGATCGTCATCCAGAACACGGGCAACCAGCCCCTGACGATCAGCGAATTCAGCGACCCCCACTGCGACCCCGGGACGATCGCAGGCGGGCCCGGAACGAACCCGGTGAAGCCGGGAGGATCGAGCGCGTTCGAATGCTCGCACGTGCTGACCCCGGCGGACGGCGCTGCGGGCAGCTACACGAACATCGCCACGGCTACCGGGACGCCACCGGAAGACGTCGGCGGCGAAGGGGAAAGTGAGCCGATAACCGAGACCTCCAACCAGGTCGAAGTCCAGATCGCCGCCAAACACGAAAAAGAAAAAGAAAAAGAAACGAGCACCGGTGGCGGCACCCCGCCGACGACGACCACGACGACCACCAGCAGCAATCCGCTCGCCGGGCTCGCCGGGATAACGGGGGCCTCGCCGAAACCGCTCACCGGCACCGTGCCCGCGGCGAAATCGGGCGTGCTGCCCTTCTCGGCCGCGAAGGTGCCCGCGCTCAACGTCCCTCAGGGCTGCGTGCGCAGCGGCTTCCTGGCCTACGTGAAGTCGACCGGGGTCAAAACGGTCACCTTCTACCTCGACGGGCACAAGCTCAAGGCGTTGACCGCCAAAAGCGCTCGCCGTGGAAAGATCTCGGTCACGGTGCAGGGCGGGAAGCTGAAGGTGGGGGCACACAAACTGCGCGCGAACATCACGATGACCGCGACGTCATCGTCGGGCAAGCACGTCCAGGGGTCACGCACGCGTACTGTCGTGCGCTGCCGCTCCGCCGCAGTCACCCCGAAGTTCACGGGGTAGGCGAGCGCGCGTGTGCGTCGGCTGGCACCGCGTGCTCTGCGGTCTGCTGATGAGCGCAGCCGCAGTCGCGCTGCCGGTCGCGCCCGCGCTCGCCGACACGGCGACCCTGCCCGCGAGCGCATTCACGACCCTGTCGAACGAACGCACGCTCACGCGCTGGGCCTACCCGCTCGCGGCGGCGACGGTCCGGGCCTCGCCATCAGGCAGCGCGCGCGCCGTCGGGCGGCTGCGCTTCCTGACCAGCGACGCACAGGCGGAGCTGTATCTCGCGCTCGTGTCCGCGCGCCTGCCCTCGGGCCAGACGTGGCTGAAGATCGAGGTCCCCGGCCGGCCCAACGGCAGGACCGGCTGGGTCCAGCGAGGTGCGCTCGGAACGTTGCACACCGTGCGCTCCTATCTGCTGATCGACCGCGCGGCGCTGCGTGCGACGCTCTACCGCAACGGCGCGGCCGTGTTCAGCGCGCCCATCGGAGTCGGCAAGCCCGGGACGATCACCCCGCCGGGACACTTCTATGTCGACGAGAAGCTGATCACGGTCGACGATCCCGCCTACGGCCCCTACGCGATCGGCACGAGCGCATACGCGCCGACGTTGAGCGAGTGGCCCGGCGGCGGCGTCGTCGGCATCCACGGCACCAACGAACCGCAGCTGATCCCCGGCCGGCCTTCGCACGGGTGCGTGCGCATGCACGATGCCGACATCACCCAGCTGTGGCACATGGTCGAAGTCGGCACTCCGATAGAAATCACCTGACCGGCTCGCGCTCGGCTACGCTTAGCCGACCGCCATGGATCTGACGTTCAGCGCTCAGGAGACGGCATTTCGCGACGAGTTGCGCTCCTGGCTGGCCGACAACCAGCCCGACCCAGAGCCGGCGATCAGCGGTGAGGACGCCGGCTATGCGCGCCGGCGCGCGTGGCAGCGTCGGCTGTACGACGGTGGCTGGGCCGCGCCGGCGTGGCCGGTCGAGTACGGCGGCCGCGGCGTCACGCTGAGCGAATCGGCGATCTACTTCGAAGAGATCGGCCGCGCGCGGACGCCACTGGCGGCGAACGTCCTCGGGCTGCTGCTGGGCGGGCCGACGTTGATGGTGTGGGGCACGCCCGAGCAGAAGGAGCGCTACCTGCCGCCGATCCTGTCCGCCGAGGAGATCTGGTGCCAGGGCTTCTCCGAGCCCGACGCCGGCTCGGACCTCGCCGCGCTCAAGACCCGTGCCCTCAAGGAGGGCGATGAGTGGATCGTCAACGGCCAGAAGGTCTGGACCAGCGGGGCCCAGTATTCGAAGTGGTGCATGCTCGTCGCACGCACCGATACCGGCGCTGCCAAGCACAAGGGCCTGACCTACTTCCTGATGGACATGGAGCAGGACGCCGTGCAGGTTCGCCCGCTGCGTCAGATCACCGGCGAGTCGGAGTTCAACGAGCTGTTCATCGAGAACGCGCGGATTCCCGACGCCAATGTCGTCGGCGGCGTCGGCAACGGCTGGAAGGTCGCGCTCACGACCCTGATGAACGAGCGCGCGGGGCTCGGCTTCGCGCTGCAGATACGGCTGCGCCAGCTGCTCGACGATCTGATCGCCCAGGCCGCGCGCCGTGGTCTGCTCGACGACGCCCGCTACGCGGAGGAGCTCGCCGACCTGCACGTGCGCTGCGAGTCGATCCGGCTGCTGGCCTGGAAGGGCCTCACCGACGTCGAACGCTACGGCCAGCCGGGACCCGAGGGCTCGCTGGTGAAGTGGCTGTGGTCGGAAACCAACCAGCGCCTGACGCAGCTTGCGGTCGAGATCGTCGGCCCCGAGGCGTTGACCGCGGAGACCGACTGGAGCTATGAGCTGCTGCGCGCCCGCGGCAACACGATCGAGGGCGGCACCACCGAGGTGCTCAAGAACATCGTCGCCGAGCGCGTGCTGGGGCTGCCGCGGCTGAAGGCCGCGGCCTAGGCAGATGGACTTCGGCCTCAGCGACGACCAGCGCGAGATCCAGCGCACCGCGCGCGAGCTGCTCGCCCAGCGCGCGCGACCGGAGCGCGTGCGCGAGCACGCGGAAGCGAGGCGAACCGACGACGCGCTGTGGCGCGAGCTCTGTGAGCTCGGCTGGCCGGGCATCGCCGTATCCGAGCAGTACGGCGGCCAGGGGCTGGGCTGCGTCGAGCTGTCGATCCTGTGCGAGGAGCTCGGCAGCTCGCTCGCGCCGGTGCCGTTCCTGCCCAGCGCGATGGCGGCGACGGTGATCGAGCAGGCCGGCTCCCCCGAGCAGCGCGAGCGCTGGCTTCCCGGCCTCGCGTCGGGCGAGACCGTTGGCGCGCTCGGGCTCGCCGTCGACGGCACTGCCGAGCTCGTGATCGGAGCCGCAGACGCGGGCGTGATCGTGCTCGTCGAAGACGACGGCAGCGGTCGCGTGCTCGCCGCCGAGCAGGCCCAGGTGAGCTCCCATCCGGCGATCGACCCGACGCGCTCCGCCGGCTCGGTGAGCGCAGGCGAGGACGCGGACCAAGCGCTCCCAGAGCACGTCGGCGCGGGCGTCGAGCGTGCGCTCGTGGCGATCGGCTCAGAGCTCGTGGGCGTGTGCGAGCGCGCGCTGGAGATGACCGTCGCCTACGTCAAGGAGCGCCGCCAGTTCGGAGTCCCGGTCGGCTCCTTCCAGGCCGTCTCGCACCGCTGCGCGCAGATGCTGCTCGACACCGAGCGCGCTCGCTCGCTGACCGCGTTCGCCGCCTGGGCAGCCGACGCCGACCCCGAGCGCCTCGCCGAGGCCGCCGCGATGGCCAAGGCGGCGGCATCCGATGCCGGGCGCGAGGTCACCGCCAGCGCGATCCAGGCACACGGCGGCATCGGCTTCACCTGGGAGGCAGACGTGCACTGGCTGTACAAGCGCGCGCAGATCGACGCCGTCCTGCTCGGCGGCGCCAAGCAGCACCGCGCCCGCCTGGCGGCAATCCTCGCCGAGCGCCTCGGCGCCTCGGCCGCCGCGTGAGCACACCTGCGGCGAGAGCATCATGCGGGCCTTCGCGCGCTGCCGGCCGCTCGGGGAACGCGCTAGAGCTCGCCCAGCCGCAGCCGCACGCCGCCGAGATCGAGCGAATCGCGTCCGTCGCGGACCTGGGGCGGGAGATCGAGGGCGATCTCGATCAGCCCCTCCCCCATCTCATCGCTCGTCTCGACGAACTCGATCGCGCCGCCGTCGAGGCGCAGCGACGGCCGCGTGCCGTCGTCGAGCCCCACCGCGAGGATCCGTCCCCAGCGCGCCGCCACGTCCTCGGCGTCGGGTACCGCCAACGTGATCCCCCGCAGCGCCCCAGCTGCGCCGCGCGCGGTGCGACCGGTCCACTGCGGGCCGCCCCAACGCCAGGTGCCGTAGGGGCGCGAGCAGTCGAGCGAGACGATCGCCCCGCGCATATCCGCGGGATGAAGGTGGGTCCCGGAGATGTCGGGCAGGTCGATCTGCCAGACGACGCGAACGCCGGCGTCGTGCGCGCGCTCGCGGGCGGCGTCGAGGTCCTCGAGGTCGAACAGCGCCATGTAGCCGCCGTCGCCGTGGCGATCGAGATAGCGCCCCGCCGCCGTGCCGTCGCTGATCGGCGAGACGATCTCCAGAAAGCAGTCCCCGAGCGCGAACACGACGTTCTGCAGGCCGAACTCCCGGACGCCCGGATCGCGAAACGGCTCATCGAGGTCGAGCGCCTCGCACAGCGCCGCCGCCGCCGGCTCGAGCTCGCGCGCGACGAACACCGCCTGGCGCAACCGCACTCCTGCCCGCGTAGCGTTCATCCCTGAAGGCTAGCCACAGCCCGCGCGCGGCGGGCGGCGGTGCGCGAGCGACCGGGTCTCGCTGCGAGCGGCCGGGTCTCGCTGCGAGCGGCCGACTCGCGCGTCGGCGATACTCGCGCGATGAACGCATTCGTCGCCGCGGGGGCCGGCTTTCTGCTCGCGGTGCTGTGGTTTGACCTGATGTTCGACGTGCAGACACTGCGCGTGCAGGCCAACCCGCTGCCCGAGGCGGTGCTCGCGTCGATCGCCGGCTACTACCGCCGCGTGACCACGACCGCCCGACCGATGAACCGCCTGATCGCACTGACGATGCTGGCGACACTGACCGCGATCGTCGTACAGCTGATCGAGGGCAGTGGCCGGCGCTGGGTGTCCGTCGGCTCGCTCGTCCTAGCTGCCGCCGCGATCGGTCTCGCCGCCGCGCACACGGTCCCCAGCGCGGTGCGCCTGGGCGCGCGCAGCGACTCGGCCGAGGACCAGAGCGCCCTCGCCCGCGCGGTATGCCGCGATCACCTGCTGTGTGCGAGCTGGATCGCGCTCGTGCTGGTCCTGCAGCTCGGCTTCGACTGAGGTTGCGTGCCGCTGCTAGGCGGGGGCGTCGGGGCCGGCGTCGGTGTGGCCCGGGCGCTGGTCGCTCGCGACGATCAGCTCGGCGACCCGCAGACGTCTGACGTCGAGCTCGCCGACCTCGAGCGAACCGACTCTGGCGCGGCGGATCGAGAGCTTGCGAATCGCAAGTGCGCGGATCGTCAGCGCGCCGATCGCGCCGGCTCCGACCGCGAGCGCCCCGGTCGCGACCGCGCCCAGCGATCCCGCGCCGAGCGCGCCGCCGGTGAGCGCTCGAAGCCCAGGCGAGGGTGCACGCCGGCGGTGCTGGCGGCGCATCATCGTGGCTCGCTCTGCGCGGGCGCGTCGGTGCTTGCCGGTTCGTGTTCTGAGAGCGCGCGCCCGGCGAACGCGAGCGTGCTCTGAAGATGCGCTTGGAGAGTCGCGAAGTCGTGTTCGCCCGGGTAGATGGCGCTGTGCGCGTCTGCGCCAGCGGCACGCAGCGCGGCCGCAAACGGCGCGTCCTCGGCGGGACTTGCGATCGCGTCCGACCCGCCGCCGTAGAGGAACGCGCGCAGCCCCATGTGGCGAAGCTGCGAGCGGTCGCTGTCCACGAGTCCGCCGAGGCCGTTGAAGAAACCGAGCCAGCTCTCGGCGACGCCGAAGTCGCTCGGGTGCGCGAGCGCGAGGTGCATGGCGCCATAGCCCCCCATCGAGTAGCCGATGATCGCACGCGCGCCGCGCTCGGGAATCGTGGGGAGCGTACGGTCGATCAGCCGCTGCACTTCGAGCACGTACGCTTCATAGCCACGCGCGCCATGGTTGAGCCAGTTGTTGGTGCCGCTGCCGCCCTGGATCATCACCGCGATCGTCGGCGGCATCTGATTGCGCGCAATCAGTTGGTCGAGCGTGCTCTGTAGCCCGATCTGAAGGAACGAGCGATCGGTCTGGTCGGTGCCGTGGAGCAGGTAAAGCACCGGATAGCGCCGGCTGGTGCTGGCGAAGCCGGGCGGCAGATAGACGAGGAACGAGCCTTCGCCGTGCAGCGCCACCGAGTCGAACGCGCTCGAGTCGATCGCGCTCCCGGCCGCGTCCTCGCCGACCCTCACCAGCGTTGGGAGGGGCGCTGAGGGCACCGACACCGACGGCGCGCGCGAGATCTCCGCGAACGAGGCATGCGGCGCCGCGCTCGCTCCCACCAGCCGTTCGAGCGACGAACGGCCATCGAGCGCCAGCGCGACGGCCGCGATCGCAAGCCCTGTCAGCAGCGCGCTGGAGCCGAAGCGGCGCGGGAGCGCGCGCCTGGGCGTGCGCTCCTGGGGAAGCACCGGCGCGGCCCGCGCCACCTCGAGCGGCATCGGCAGGGCTGGCACCCACGACGGCGGCGAGAGCTCGACCGCGGCGGCACCGCCGCTGCCCGGCCAGGACCAGTCGCCCTGGCCCTCGAGCCAGATCTGCGTGCGCGAAGCCCTCGCTCTGCCCGACATCGAACAGATTCAAGGATGCTCAGGGCCGAAACAGAACCCCTGCACGAACGTGCCCAAACCTGCGCCGGGCGGGCTTTCGCGCGTGCCCCCCTCTGTTTCCCCTCGCCGTTTCGATTCCCTCGGGCGCCCTCTCAGCGGGTGCTCCAGACATCCCCCGTGTCGCCGAAGCCGATCGCACGCTTGGTGGCTTCGGTGAGGTCGAATTCCCGGCCGGCGACATACGGGCCGCGATCGACCACCGGCACCCGGATCGAGTGCCCGTCGTAACGCAGCGTCACGAGCGTGCCGCAGGGAAGCGTCTTGCTGGCGACCCCCAACGTCGAGCTGGTGAGGGCACCGCCACACGCAAGCCCCCCGCCGCCGCCGTACCAGGATGCCCCGGCGAGACGGAAGACGTTGAGCCTGCCTGCACGATGCTGTGAGGCATGGTCGAGCGAATCGCCCGCGAAGCGCACCCGCACCAACTCACTACCGGTGCGGCGCGCGCGGAAGCGCAGCCGGAAATGCCCGCCCGCCGCCGTTCGCACGTGCGCGATCGTGGTCCAGCCGTGGCGGCCGAGCGTCTGCAGCACCACCATCCGGCCGGGCAGCCCAGTCGAGCGGAGCTCTGCGCGCAGGGTTCCGGTCACGCTTGCGAGATGCCCGCGCAGCACGTTCAATGTGCTGCGGTGCATGCGCAAGCGCGTGTCGAGCGGTCGTTCGATCGGCGTCGCTTCCAGCGGCAGAGCGTTCGCTTCGATCCCTATCGGAGCCAGCGCAACAGCAGGCTGCGCGGGCGGCGCGGGGGCGTACATAGGTTGAAACCTCCTTGTTAGCTCCAGTCCGCCTACGGGGTTAGCTGTCGGGCTCGCGCACGGCGACGCGCGGAACTTGACCGCGCTTCGACCGGGCGTTACAGCCGCATCAGCGGCCGATTCGCCCCATCCAGGCCACCGTCATACGGCCTGGTAGTGGGCCCCCCGCTCGCCTCCCGATGGGAAGGCGACTCGGCAGAACATCGAACAATCGTTCGCATCCTAAGCGGAGGACAAGGCTTGCCTGTGTGACGACGGTCACACTTAGCCGATTGCTGCGAAAGTGATGATCTGCACTAGCTCCTCCGCGGCAACTGCCGAGCGCAACCACCTCAGACGCCCGCCCGCCCGGTAGTCTCGCCGCTGGATGGAGGACGCGAGCATGCATCGGCGAGCGAGTTGACATCGGCTGGAGGGGCCGTGATCTTCGCACTGACGTTCTGGAGTCAGCCGCAGGTCTTCACCGACAGCTGGGTCGAACTCGCCAGCACTATCACGCTGATCGCGTTCGTGATCGGCGTCTACAGGCACCTCGAATGCCACCGGGCCGGCTGCCACCGGCTCGGGCGCTTCGTCCATGGCCGCTACAAACTTTGCCGCATACACCACCCGCTGGTCCCCAGCGACGGCAAGATCACGCAGGAGCACATCGATGCGGCGCTGCCCAGCGAGCGCCCTAGAGGCGGCTTGGCCGAGTCATCGACCTCCCCTCGATCTTCAAGGCCGAGCTGAGACGGGGCGCTGCTCGTGAACGATCGAGATGACTTCGCTCGCGTCACCCACGCGTTTACTGAGAAGCTCTCGTCCCGCAACTGCCCGGTCTGTGTCCGCGGGCAGTTCGAACCATTGCGCGCTCGATTCGTCGTCAGCCCGCAAGATGCGCCGGGAGTCGAGCCGATCGAGGCAATCGGTCAGGTGTGCACCCGCTGTGGATTTCTCGCGCTCCATTCGGCCAAGCACCTGCTCGACGGCCATTAGCGGACGCGGCTGGAAGCTCGTCGGCCTATGAGCTCGCGGGCCGCGTGGCGATGATGACTGCGAGGTCGTGGAGTGCCCACGCCAGCGAGGGCTCCAGGCCCATTTCGGCAAGCCAGTCGAGCTGTTCGGCGATGCTGCTCGGCGTGTCGTAGACGTTGTCGATCGGTGTCACGGCGTCGGAGGGGTCCTCCGGGACGATGACGTCCGCGATCACCAGACGCCCACCTGGTGCGAGGACGCTCGCGGCGCGTCGAAACAGCCGCGCCTTGCCTGGGCCGTCGAGGTGGTGGATGGCGAGCGTTGAGATCACGACGTCGAATGGACCATCCGGCAGGGGATCCTCGAGGCGCGCGACCCGCAGCTCGACCCGGTCGTCCGGGAGCGCATGGCGGGCGTGCTCGAGCATCTCACGACTGGCGTCGAGTCCGATCAGACTCGCGCTCGGGTGGCGTGCGAGGACGCGTCGCGCTGTCTCGCCAGTGCCGATCCCCAACTCGAGCACTCGCATCGCGCCGATGCCGGTGGCGGCGGCAGCCTGCTCCTGGAGGTGCTCATAATCGGGCACCTCCTCGCGCATCAGCTCGAGGTATGTCTCGGGGTCCCAGCGAAACTGCGCCACGCCGCGAAACGCTAGCGGCGCTGGCTCACGCGGCCACCTCCGACCGCATCGGCGACACCACATCCGCGGCGCCTCCCTCGTGCTCGCGCGCGTGGCGGCGCTCAGGCGTCGCTGCCGTCGACGGGCCGATCGGCCTCGCGCTCGTCAGGCTCCATCAGGTGCGAGTCGTCGACGTCCTCGGCGGCCCTGAGTATCTCCAGGGCGCGGTCGAGCTCCTCCTCGTCCACGTAGATGTCCCGCGGCCCGAGCACCACTGTCGTGTGCGGATCCGAGCCGACCAGTCGCGGGTGAACGCCTCCCTCGGCGAGTCGTGCGCAGATGATGTCGGCGGCGACATCATTCGGTGCCGACGCAAGCCACCTCGCTGCAGGCCGTCTCCTCATGCCTTGATTCAAGCAGCTCCGCTCGGCACGGGATCGAGCCCGTCCATCGTTCCCGCCACTCGCGTCGCACCCTGGCTCCAGACGGCGACCCGTCTGCGTCCCGCGTCCTTGGCGGCATAGAGCGCCCGATCGGCGAGAACCAGGATCGTCTCCGGGTCCGGCGCGTCCTCGGAGAGACTCGCCAGGCCCGCGCTGGCGCTCAGGCCCGGCAACTCGTCGTCGTGCAGCTCGCAGATGCGCGCGCCGATGCGCTGGGTGAAGGCGATCGCCTCGTCGAGCTCGATGCCGAACAGCACCACCGCGAACTCCTCGCCGCCCACCCTCGCCAGCGTGTCCCCGCCGCGCAGCTCGCGTTTCAACAGCGCGGCGAAGCTCTGCAGCGCGCGATCGCCGGCGGCGTGTCCCAAGCGGTCGTTGACCTGCTTGAAGCGGTCGATGTCGAGCATCGCGAGCGTCAGCGGCAGGCCGCTTCGCTCGGCGCGCTCGACCTGGTGGCGGAACTCCTCGTCGAACGCCCGGCGGTTGAGCAAGCCCGTCAGGTAGTCAGTCGCGGCGGCGCTCGCGAGCTGCTCGATGACGGCGTTGAGGCGCTCGGCGAGCAGCACCACGATAATCGTCGTCACCGTCACCGACACCCCGACGCCGACGAAGATCTCGGCTTTGACGGGATCGGTGGACCACACGAACACCGCGATTCCGAGCGTCACCCACATCAGCAGCAGGTCGAAGGCGACCTCGCGGCGCGAGAAGAAGTAGGCCGAGAAGACCATCGGCCAGAGGTAGAAGAACGGCGTCGCCTCGAGCGGACGCGTGACCGCCATCAGGGCGCTCACGAGCAGGATCCCGTAGATCACCGCCGCCCGCGAGAGCCAGCGACGCCCGGGGCGGACGAGCAGCATCAGCACCGCCCCGAGGCCGAGCAGCGCCGCGATCAGTTTGATCGCCGGATGGTCGCTGCGGTTTGGGTCGGGCAGCGACAGCGTGGCCAGCAGCGCCGAGGAGCCGAGCAGGAACATCGCGACGCCCACGACGCGCATCAGGTACTCGGCCTCGCGCACGTCCACGAGGAGGTCTGCGCCCTCACGCCGGGAGGGCGCGCCCGCGCGCGCGAGAGTGGGTAGGCCGAGCCTAGGTCTCGTCATCGCTCATCGGTCGGCCGAACCGCCGGTTGGCTTGAGCATCAG
Source organism: uncultured Solirubrobacterales bacterium (assembly GCA_963706765.1). GTDB lineage: Bacteria > Actinomycetota > Thermoleophilia > Solirubrobacterales > Solirubrobacteraceae > Palsa-744. The sequence goes on from OY970168.1 coordinate 3,389,140, forward strand.
AGGCGCGCTCGCGCTGCTGCGACGCCCGTGCTGAAGAGTTCGGCGAGCGGCGTGGGGTGCTCGTGGCGGGCGCTGGCGAAGATACGTTGAAGAGGTTCGCTCGCAGCCGTTGACGCGGGCTGCACAAACAGCGACAATCGAGCGGATGGCCAACCCGGACCGTCTCACGGCCCTCGACAGTGCGTTTCTGCATCTCGAGGACAATTCCACTGCGCATATGCACGTCGCCTCGGTGATGGTGTTCGAGGGTACAGCGCCGAGTCCGCAGGAGCTCGTCGACCACGTGCTCAGTCGCTTGCACCTCGTGCCGCGCTACCGCCAGCGGCTCGCCTTCGTGCCATTCGGGCAGGGTCGCCCCGTGTGGACCGACGACCCCTACTTCAACGCGCGCTACCACATCCGCCACACCGCGCTGCCGCGGCCCGCCGACGAGGAGGCGCTCAAGCGTCTCGCGGGCAGGCTGTTCTCGCAGCGCCTCGACCGCTCCAAGCCGTTGTGGGAAATCTGGCTCGTCCAGCGGATGACCGGCGATCGATTCGCGCTGATCGCCAAGACCCATCACGCGCTCGTCGACGGCATCTCGGGCGTCGACATCACGACCGTGCTGTTCGACACCTCGCCCGAACCCGCGGGCATCGGCAAGCCGACGGCGCCCTGGGCGGCCAAACCACTGCCCGGCTCGGCCAAGCTGCTGGGCGAGGCGCTGGTCGAGCGCGCGACGGTTCCCGGCGAGATGCTGCGCGGCGGGCGCAAGCTGCTGCGAGCACCGCGGCTGGCCGTCACGCAGGTGCGGGAGGGCCTCGCGAGCGTCGGCGCGAGCACGATCGCCGGCATCAGCGCGCCCGCTCCACGCAGCCCGTTCAACGTCGACATCGGCACCCACCGGCGCTACACCTGGGTCGACGCCGAACTCTCGCGCTTCAAGGCGATCAAGGACTCGCTCGGGGGCACGCTCAACGATGTCGTGCTCGCGACCGTGAGCCTCGCGCTCGGCGGCTACCTGCGCGCCCAGGGACTCGACACCGACGGTCTCGTGCTGAAGGCGATGGTGCCGGTCTCGGTCCGCGCCGACTCACAGCGCGGCGCGCTCGGCAATCAGGTCGCGGCGATGTGGGCGCCGCTGCCGGTCGGCGTCGAGAACGCCGCCGAGTGCCTCGCTCAGGTCCGCGTGGCAATGGAGGGCATCAAGGAGTCCGGGCAGGCGGTAGGCGCACAGGTGCTGACGAACCTCGCCGGCTTCGCGCCGCCGACGATCCTCAGCCAGGCCGCGCGCCTGCAGGCGCGCCAGCGCTTCTTCAACCTGGTCGTCACGAACGTGCCCGGCCCGCAGTTCCCGCTGTACCTGCTCGGGCATCGCCTGCGCAGGCTCTACCCGGTCGTCCCGCTCGCGCGACGCCAGGCTCTCGGGATCGCCGTGATGAGCTACGACGGCAACCTCGGCTTCGGGCTGCTCGCTGACTTCGACGCCTTGCCCGAACTCGAGGGAATCGCCACCGGGCTGCGGCGTGCGATCGCCTCGCTCTCGCGCGCCGCGGGCGTCCCCGCGCGACGCTCACGCGCACGCGCCTCGAGCGGACGCTCCGGCGGCGCTCGTGCGACGAGCTCCAGTCGCGCGAACAACGGCAGCGCCGCACCGCGAAGCGCTGCAACGCGGACAGCGGTGTCCTCGCGCTCGAGGCGCTCGCGCGCCACCGCATCGCGCAATGGCGGATCGCGCAATGGCGCATCGGCGAACGGGCATCCCGCGCGCACGGCTGCGCCGAGCAAGCCCGCGGCGAGCAAGGGCGCGCCGAGCAAGGGCGCGGCGAGCGCGAAGAAGAAACCCGCCAAAGCCGCCAAGGGCAAGCGCACCAGCCGGTCCGCCTCGCGGAGCTGACAGAGGCGCGCCTCCCCGATGAGGCTGGCGCTCTGCCAGATCAACGCCACCGTCGGCGACATAGCCGGCAACGCGCAGCGGATCCTCGCCGAGTTCGCGCGCGCGCGTGACGTCGGCGCTTCGCTGGTCCTGTTTCCCGAGCTGGCGCTCACCGGCTATCCCCCCGAGGACCTGTTGCTGCGCGAGCACTTCCTCCACGACGCAGCCGCCGCGCTGCGCTCGCTCGCCGAGCAGGTCCACGGCGCGAGCGCGATCGTCGGCTTCCCCGAGCTCGACGAGGGGCGCGTGTACAACTCCGCCGCGATGCTCGCCGGCGGCGCGATCCGCAGCGTCTACCGCAAGGTCCACCTGCCCAACTACGGAGTGTTCGACGAGCGCCGCTACTTCTCCGCCGGCAGCGGCGGCGCCACGCACGAGCTCGGCGGCGAGAAGATCGGCGTGACCGTGTGCGAGGACCTCTGGCAGCCGGGACCTCCCGCGAGCGAGGAGGCCGCCGCGGGGGCGCGCCTGATCGTCAACATCTCCGCCTCCCCCTACCACGCCGGCAAGGGCGCCGAACGCGAGCAGCTGTTCGCGCAGCGCGCGCGCGAGTCGGGCGCGTACGTCGCCTTCTGCGCCCTCGTCGGCGGCCAGGACGAGCTCGTGTTCGACGGACACTCGTTCGTGCTCGACCCATCCGGCGCCACGCTCGCACGGGCGCGGCAGTTCGCCGAGGAGACGCTCCTCTGCGACATCGACGCTAGTGCGCAGGCCTCCGCCCCGGCGCCGCGGCCTGCGCCGCGCGCGTCGATCGCGCCCGCCGAGGCGGAGGTCTATGCGGCGCTCGAACTGGGGCTGCACGACTACGTCCACAAGAACGGCTTCTCCGCCGTCGTGCTGGGGCTCTCGGGCGGGATCGACTCCGCGCTCGTCGCCTGCCTCGCGGCCGACGCGCTCGGACCTGAGCGGGTCAACGTCGCGGTGATGCCCTCCCCCTACTCATCAGTCGACACCCAGGCGGACGCGCGCCTGCTCGCCGCGACGCTGATGGTGCGCGCGCACGAGCTGCCGATCGCGGTGGTCGCGCACGCCTACGAGCGCACGCTCAGCTCCGACTTCGCGGGCCTCGAGCCGGACATCACCGAGGAGAACCTGCAAGCGCGCATCCGCGGCAACCTGCTGATGGCGCTCTCGAACAAGTTCGGCTGGCTCGTGCTCGCGACCGGCAACAAGTCGGAGATGTCGGTCGGCTACACGACCCTCTACGGCGATCTCGCGGGCGGCTTCGCGGTCATCAAGGACGTCCCGAAGACGCTCGTCTACCGGCTCTGCGAATGGCGCAACTCGCCCGCCGGCGCGAGCGCCGCTGCGGCGGGGGCACTCGCCCCCAGCGATTCCCCGGCGACGGCGCAGGCGGCCCGCGTGCAGGCGCCGATACCGGCGAGCGTCCTGCAGCGCCCTCCCTCGGCCGAGCTGCGTCCCGACCAGCGCGACATCGACTCGCTGCCCCCCTATGAGCTGCTCGATCGCATCCTGCGCGGCTACATCGAGCTCGACCTCGGGCGCGAGCGGCTGATCGCCGAAGGGCTCCCCGAGGCCGAGGTGGATCGTACGATTCGGCTCGTGGACCTTGCCGAGTACAAGCGCCGTCAGGCGCCCCCGGGCATCAAGGTGACGACCAGGGCGTTCGGTCGCGACCGGCGTATGCCGATCACGAATCGCTACCGAGGCTGAGGCGATGAGACGCGGAGCCTTCGCGCGGCTCGCCGCGCTGTCCCTGTCGCTGCTGTCGCTGGCGGCTCTCAGCGGGTGCGGGAGCACCCTCCAGGACCAGCCGATCCCCCACAACGCGCTCGAGGCGCTGCTGGTTGCGCCCTATCCCGTCTACTGGCTGGGCGATCGCTTCAACGGGCTGCAGATCACCGAAGCCTCGCGCGATCCCGGCGGCGCGTTCACGGTTCAGTACGGCGATTGTCTGGAAGGCGGCCAGAACGCGTGTGTGCCGCCGCTGAAGGTGATCACCTCGCCCGACAACAGCTTCTTCCCGGGCGAAGGCACCGCCGGCAACACCGTGGTGCTGCTGCGCGGCGTCCAGGCCCACGTCGCCGAGCGTGGTGGCCTGATCGCGATTCCCACCGGTGGCGTTGTCGTCGACGTCTACGCACACACCGCAGCGCTCGCGCTGGCGGCGGCGCGAACGGCGGTTCCGATCAACCTCCCGGGCTCACCGGACGGGCGCCTACACGCGCCGGCGCCGAACACCGGCTTCGGCGAGCGGCCGCTGCCCTCGCAGATGCCCACGCCGCTGCATCCGCCGAGCTAGCGCTCCTCGACGCGTGGCCGCACGGCGATCGTCATGCGCGTCACAGCACATCTGCGAGCGAGGTCATCGGTGAAGGTCACATCCCACACCCACGTGGTGCGCCCACGGTGCAGCCGGCGAGCGTCTGCGTGCACCGTCCCCTCGGTGAGCGGCCGCAGGAAGCTCGTGCTGTTCGATTGGCCCATCGCCATGCTGCCACCTGGCACCACCGCGAGCGCCGTCGCGAGCGAGGTCAGCGACTCGGCGATCGACGCGTACAGCCCCCCGTGGACGAGGCCCATCACCTGCTTGACCTCGGCCCGCACCTGCACCTGGGCGCGCGCCTGCTCGTCTCCCAGCTCGAGCAGCTCCAGGCCGTACAGGCGGTCGAAGCCCTGAACCGCCGCGTTGAGCTGCTCGACGGTCGGGCTGCCGGTGGAGCTCGACATCGATGCGCCACGATAGCCTAAGAAGCTCCGGTCCCATGCGGGACGCAAGCGATGACCCGACTCGAAGACCTCCCCCCCGACCTGCGCGCTGCGCTGTCCCTGCTCGTTGACAGGGGCAAGAGCTACGCGGAGGTCGCCGACCTGCTCGGCATCCCGCAGAGCGTCGTGCGCGACCGCGCCCATGCGGCGCTCGACGCGCTCGCGGGCTCGCCCAGCGACAACGGCGCCGCAGCCGCATCCTCCCTTGCCGCGCCCGCCGAGGGCAGCTCCACGGCGGCGTCCACCGCGGCGCTCTCCGCCGACAGCGCTTCCGCCACCACGGAGTCCGCGGGGTCGACCTCAGCGCGAAGCGCCTCGCCGCCGCCGGGCGCTGGCGCTCGCGACGGGGACCGGACCGCGGCGGGCGCACCCGAGCCATCGCCGCCACCAGCGGGCTCAGCGCGCACGCGCGCCCTCTCGCACGCGCCAAGCGCCCTGCCGGTCTCGCGACGCGGCGGCGCGGCGCTGCTCGGCGGCATCGTCGTGGTGGTCGTGGTGGTCGTGCTGCTGATCACGGGTGGCGGATCGAGCTCGCACAAAACAGGCAAATCGAGCGCCGGCTCCACCGCCAGCTCCGGCTCGACCACCGGCAAAAGTCCACGCATCACCAAGCAGATCACGCTCACCCCGCGCAGTCCCTCGAGCAAAGCGATCGGGATCGTCGAGGTGCTTGCGGAAGGCTCGCAGCGCGCCTTCTACGTGGCGGCCGAAAAACTTCCGCCCTCGAAAGGCTTCTTCTACGTGATCTGGCTCTACAACTCCCCCAGCAGCTCGGTCGCGCTCGGGCGCGCTCCCAACGTGGGCTCCAACGGGCGCATGCAGGGCGGCTCGCTGCTGCCGAGCAACGCGGGCGCCTACCACGAGATCCTGCTGACACGCGAGACCGAAGAACACCCTGCTCACCCCGGGCCCGTCGAACTGAGCGGGCCGTTCAGCCTCGGCAAATGACCAGCCGCCGGCGCGGGTGCGGAGAGCGCTGCCCGCCGCCGGACCGCTGCCCGCCGCATGAGCCGTGCCCGCCGCGCCGCGCACGCGTGGCCGGCGGCCGGCTCAGCTGAGCAGCTTGCCCGGGTTCATGATCCCCGCCGGGTCGAGCTCGGCCTTCACGGCTCGGATCGCGGCCACGCCCTCCGCGCCCACCTCGCGCTCGAGCCAGGGCGCGTGGTCGCGGCCGATGGCGTGGTGATGGGTGATCGTGCCGCCGCCCTCGAGTATCGCCTCGCTGGCCGCGCGCTTGACGAGCTGCCACTGCTCGATCTCATGGCCCTCGCGCTGCTTGGCGATGAAGGTGAAGTACAACGATGCTCCGGTCTCATACAGGTGTGAGACGTGGCAGGTCACGATGCCCGGCGTTCCCTGCTGCGCGAGCGCGCCATCGATTGCGCCACCGACACGGGCGTGCAGCGCGCCCAGGTTCGACCAGCGAGTGGCCGTCTCGAGGGTCTCGACCATCACCCCGTGCGTGAGCAGCTCATCGCGCAGGTAGGGCGCCTCGAAGCGAGCATGGCGCCACGCCTCGCCAGGCGAGCGCCCGACCGTGAGTCCGCCGTGTTGCGCCACGAGCGCGTTGGCTCGGGCGCGCCGCACCCTCACCTCGGTGGGCTCGCCCTCGAAGCCGAAGATCGCCAGGCAACGATCCTGGGCCGCCTCGCCATAGCCGCGCAGGCCCAGATAGAGGCGACCCAGCCTCCCCTTCAGACCGCCCGAGCCCGCGAGCGCGAGCGACATCCAGGTCTCGCGAGCATCCGACAGTCGCGCCACCTCTGGCATCGCATGCTCCTGCGCGAGCGCCCGCAGCGCTCCCCTCCCGGCCTCGAAGCTGCCGAAGAACACGCCCTCGTAGATCCGCTCGCTCGGCGCCGCGCGCACGCGCAGCGAGACCTCGTCGATCACCCCCAGCAGCCCCTCTGAGCCGATCACGAGCTCCCGCAGCCCCGGGCCGGCGGCGCTCGCGGGCATCGCCTGAAGCTCGATGTCTCCCGCCGGCGCGGCGAGCCGCAGCCCCAGCACCATCTTCGCGATCGCCCCGTAGCCGCTCGAGGCCTGCCCGGCCGAGCGCGTCGCGACGCAGCCTCCGACGGACACGTATTGGAAGGACTGCGGCCAGTGTCCAAGCGTCAGATCCTTCGCCGCGAGCTGGCGCTCGAGCGCGGGAGCGCGGATGCCGGCGCCGACGGTGAGGACTCGCGAGCGCAGATCGAGCTCGCGGATCGCGGCGATCCTGCGCATGTCGAGCGCCAGCACGGCACCCATCGCGCCGCGCAGCGGCTCGACGCCGCCGACGACACTGGTGCCGCCGCCGAATGGGACGACCGCCAGCGAGCACTCGGTGCACAGCTCGAGCAGCGCGCGCACCTGCGCGTGATCGGCGGGCAGCACGACCGCGTCGGGAGCCTGCGCGGGAGCGCCGGCGCGCATGCGCACCAGGTCCACATAGCCCTTGCCCGCCGCGTGGATCACGCGTTCGCGATGGTCCTCGCGCAGGCCCTCACTGCCGAGGATGCGACGCAGTCGATCGCCGACGCCCTCCGGCAGGCGGCTCGCGGCGAGCCTCACCGCCGACAGCGCCACCGGCGGGCGCGGCGTGGCGGTCACCCCAACGTGCTCGCGCAGCAGCTCGAGCACCGGCGCGGGCAGGCCGCCGGCGCGCGCTCTGTCGCCCCACCCCCACCAGCGCATCTGCGGCGGCTCATCAGCCACCGATGCGCTCCAGGCCGTCGAATGCTTCCTCGATCGTTTTCGCGGCCGCGCGACGCACCATGAAGCTGCCGAAGCGCGGGAAGAACCCGGTCAGGATCTGGCGGAGTTCGATTGTCACTGTCGTCTCGCCGCCCGGCGAGCCCGCGGGGGACTGCAGGTGGATCTCGGTCTCAGCGGACTTCAGCAGGCGCGCGAAGGGAGTGTTCTCGATCCGCTGGCTCCAGCAGATCCGCATCTCGCGCTCGTCCATGCTCTCGAGCGCGAAGTCCGCACGCACGTTCTTGCCGCTCGCGCTCGTGAGCACCTCGGTGAACGCATCCTCGGTCACGTCCTCGACGCGGGTGACGCGCGGCCACCAGCGCGGGAGGTGGTGGGGATCGCGGATCGTCTCCCACAGGTCCTGCGCGGGGGCGGCAATCTTGCGGCTGCTGTTTGCTGTAGGCATTGCTCGCGCCGGGCTCGACGCTCAGGAGTCGTAGGCGAGCAGGGCGTGCGCCTGATAGGGGGCCAGGCGCTCGCGCCCGTGCAGGAACGCGAGCTCGATCAAGAAGCCGCAGCCGATGACTGTCGCCCCTAGCTCCTCGACGAGGCCGCACAGCGCTCGCGCCGTGCCGCCGGTCGCGAGCAGGTCGTCGTGGACGAGCACGCGCGTGCCCGGGCCGAGCGCGTCGGTGTGGAGCTCGAGCTCACTCGAGCCGTACTCGAGCATGTACTCGGCGCTGACTGTCTCATACGGGAGCTTGCCCGGCTTGCGCGCGAGCGCGAAGCCGGCGCCGAGTCCGAGCGCGAGCGCGGGCCCGAGCAGGAAGCCGCGCGCCTCGGCAGCGATCACGCAGTCGATGTCCAGGCCGCGACCGTAGTCGGCCAGGGCATCGACGGCGCCTCGCAGCGCCCGCGGCTCGGCGAGCAGCGGCGTGATGTCCTTGAAGCCGATCCCCGGTCGCGGGAAGTCGGGTATCTCGCGGACCAGCCCGCGCAGCTCCCGGGCGAGCTGCTCGTCCATCAGCGCACGATCTTGCGCAGGTCGCGCACGAGCAGCAGATGCTTGAGGTGGGTCGTCACCGCGGCGAGGTTCTCGAGCGCCTCGACCGCCTCCTTGCGGCGCTGGGGATTGCGCGAGCGCAATGCGGGCGCGAGGATCTGCTGCAGCAGCGTCGCCTCGCTGTCGGCCGAGGAGCGGAACACGCGCAGGTTGCGGCCGCCGACGCCATAACGGGCCAGCTCGGCGACAGCGCCGATGATCTCGCGCTCGGTCTCGTCGAAGTAGCGCACGCCTCCGCGCATCTCGCCCTTGACGACGCCGTACTCCTCGAGCTCCGCGACCAGCTTCGCGTCCGCCTGGGTGCCCTCGAGCACGTCCTGCAGCGAGTACAGCGCGCCCGTCGCAGCGCGAACGCTGACGCTCGTGCGCCACGGACGCCGCGCCTCGCGCTCGCCCGCGCCAGGCATCTGCGGAGCCGACTCGCCGCCGCGACCGGAGGCGAGCTCCTGGCGGATCACGCGCAGCGGCAGGAACTCGTCACGCTGCATCCGCAGGATCGTGCGCAGCCGCGCGACGTCGCCCTGGCTGTAGAGGCGATAGCCGCCGGGGGTCCGCCGCGGGTTCAGCAGCTTCTGATCCTCGAGGTAGCGGATCTTCGAGATCGAGATGCCCGGGAACTCCTGCGCGAGCGCCTTGCAGACGGCGCCGATCGTGATCGACTTCTGGCGCCCCGAGAGCTGCGCGCCGGCGTCGGCGGCGGCATCCAGATCGGCAGTCAGCGCCTCGACCTGCTCGGCGGCCTGCTCGGAGGCTTTCGTCGAGGAGGCCATCAGCGCGCGTGGAACGTCAGCTTGTACTTGCCGATCTGCACCTCATCGCCCTCCTGCAGTCGCTGAGACTCGATCCGCTCGCGGTTGACATACGTCCCATTGAGCGAGCCGCAATCGTCTAGGTGCCAGTGGTCCGCGCGCCGGATCAGCAGCGCGTGGTCGCGCGAGACGGTGACGTCATCGAGGAACACATCCGAGTCCGGACGCCTGCCGATGCTCATGCGCTCGCCGTCGATCAGGAAGCTCTCGCCCACGCGACCGCCGCCGACCCGGATCACGAGGGCAGGCCCCTGGGCGATCGCCTCCTCGAGCTCGACCGGCACGAGCTCGCCGGTCTCGTCGATGCGGTAGGTCGCCGTCACCGGCTCGCCGGGCGTGTCGCCGCGCGGCAGCAGAGCGCCGCAGCGCTGGCAGTAGTTGGCGCCCTCGACGTTGACGAAGCCGCACTCAGTGCAGTGCAGAGCCATCGCGCTCCCCTTCCCCTCCCTCGGGCCGACTACTCGGCGTCGGAAGTCACAGGCGCCTGGCGGTTGGCGAGGATCTCGGTCAGCTGCGCCACATCATCGCCGGTGATCACCGGCGTGGCTCCGCCCTCGTGCTTCTTGCGCAGACGATTCACGAGCTCGGCGCGCAAGATGTCGATCTTGCCGTGGAGTATCCGCCGGTGATATGAGATCTCCGTCTCTTCGTCTGTGAGCTGCTTGATGAGGTCCTTCAGCTCGGTGTCATCCAGCGAGCCAAGGTCTGGGAAAGTGTCCATGCCTGATCGATCTCCTGTAGCGGCTTCCCGTTGGCGGAGCGCCTTCGCGCCCACCCCAATGCTTACGAGTCCGACTTTACCGTAAAGCTGAGCTTGAGGGTGGCGATGGCGCGGCGCTTGCAGCCGCCACGCCGAGGCCCCGCACCTTCGCTGCGACGCTCGCGCGCCGCCAATGGCGCCTATGCCGCCTGCCGGCCGCGTAGCTGGCGCGCTCCGTCGAGCACATACATCGCGGTTGCGGTGAGCGCGAGCGCGAGGCCGATGTAGAGCAGCACCTCGCCGAGCGTTCGCAATCCGGCCATCGGGAAGAACAGCGCCGCGAGCACGAACCCGACGCCGATCCTTCCCGGCCAGTTGATCTGCAGCTGCACGCCATTCCTCTGCGCATAGCGCCCGAGCACGATCATCGCGACCTCGCGCGCCGCGAGCGTCGCCAGCGCCCAGCGGGGCAGCAGCTCGAAATGCCAGCAGACGACGACCCCCGAGACCACCAGCAGCCGGTCGCTGACCGGGTCCATCAGCGCGCCGAGCCGGCTGTACTGGCCCGTGACACGGGCGAGGATGCCGTCGGCATAGTCCCCCCAACCGATCACCGCGAACAGCAGCGCGGGCGCCAGGCCGGTGCCATCTTCGCTCGAGAGGGCCACGATCAGGAACACGGGTATCAGCGCGATCCGCACGAACCCGACAGCGTTCGGAAGCGTCCACGGTCGCAGCGGCTCGCCGGCGCGTGTCTGCGGTGGCGGCGGCCCGGAGCGATCCAGGCCGAGCAGCCTCAGGGGAGACTTCGCCAAAGCTCGTTCACCGCCCGCACGAGCGCCTGCCCGTCCGCCTGCAGCGGCAGCCCGGGAGCGGCTTCGCGCCCGCGGCGGCGCTGCACCTCGATCTCGCCCGACTCAAGCGAGCGCCTGCCGACGGTCAGCCGCAGCGGGCAGCCGAGCAGCTCGGCCTCGGCGAACTTCTCCCCCGCGCCGAGGTCGCGGTCGTCGTACAGCGTCTCGATCCCACCCTCGAGCAGCGCCTCGTAGCAGCGATCGGCGGCCTCGCGCTCGGGCGTTCCGGGCTTGCCGAGCGCCACCAGGTGCACCGCGAAGGGCGCGAGCGCGCGCGGCCAGGAGATGCCGTGCTCGTCGGCGAACTGCTCCACCGCCGCCGCGACTATCCGCGCGGGGCCGATGCCGTAGGAGCCCATCCAGATCGGGCGCTCCTGTCCGTCCTCGTCGAGGTAGCGCGCGCCCAGCGGCTCCGAGTAGCGGGTGCCGAGGCGGAAGATGTTGCCGATCTCGATCGCCGGTTCGATCCGCAGGCGCTCGCCCACGAGCAGGTATCCCTCGTCGTCCTCGGTCACGTTCGGATCGCGCAGCACCACCTCGACGTTGGCTGCGTAGTCGGAGCCGAGCGCGATGCGATCCTCGCCGGCGGGACATGGGGCCATGTACTCGTGCGCCCCGACCCCGCCCATCATGCCGACGTCCGACTCGACGCGGTAGTAGCGCAGCCCGGTGCGATCCATGATCCGGTCATAGGCGCCGACGAGCAGCTGGTAGCTCCGATCGAGCCCGGCCTCGTCGCGGTCGAAGCTGTAGGCGTCCTTCATCACGAACTCGCGCGTGCGCAGCACCCCCGCGCGCGGCCGCGGCTCGTCGCGCTCCTTGACCTGGAAGTGGTAGAGCACCAGCGGCAGGTCGCGATAGGAGCGCACCACCTGGGCGACGTGGAACGTGACAGCCTCCTCGTGAGTCATCGCCAGCACGAGCTCCGCGCCCCTGCGGTCGTTGAGCTTGAACAGCTCCTCGATCTCGATCCGCCCGGTCTTGCGCCAGGGCTCGGCGGGCTGCAGCACCGGCATCAGCATCTCCTGGCCGCCGATCGCGTTCATCTCCTCGCGGATGATCCCCACCACGCGCTGGTGCACCCGCCAGCCGGCGGGCAGCCAGGTCCAGATCCCCGTTCCCATCTGGCGCACGAGGCCCGCGCGGACCATCAGCTTGTGTGAGATCGCCTCGGCATCGGCGGGCGGCTCTCGCTCGGTCGGCAGCAGATACTCGGACAGGCGCGCCATCGCGACGCAGAGCCTATGTGGTTCGGCGCGAGCACGTGGGGTAGGCGTTGAAATCGGAGTGCTGTATAGCCATCGCTATACAGCACTCGAAAAACAACACCCACACCCCCTCCCCGCGATGTCGCTAGGCGCCGCAGCACGATGCCCGTACGCCGCCCGCAGGCAGTCGGGAGGCGAGCGGCGCCGACCCCTGAGCAGCCCCGCCGGATGCGCCCGCGCACGGGCCGGCGGGCGGCTATACCTCTGATAGAACAGCGTTCGCAACAGACAGATCGACCGAGACACCTACAAGGAGCTCCAATGGCCTACTCAGTCCCGCCGCTCCCCTACGCCTATGACGCGCTCGAACCGCACATCGACAAGGCGACGATGGAATTCCACCACGACAAGCATCACCAGGCCTACGTGGACAAGGCGAATGCAGCGCTCGAAGGCACGCCACTCGCCGATACTGCCGTCGAGGACGTGTTGCGCGACCTCGGTCAGGTGCCCGAGGACAAGCGCACGGCGGTGCGCAACAACGCCGGCGGCCACTACAACCACACGCTCTTCTGGGAGAACATGAGCCCCGACGGCGGCGGCTCGCCGAGCGGCGACCTCGGCGGCGCGATCGACTCCACGTTCGGCTCGTTCGACGACTTCAAGGCCAAGCTCAAGGAAACCGGCGTCAACCAGTTCGGCTCCGGCTGGTCGTGGCTGGTGCTCGACGGACGCACGCTCGCGATCCTCGGCTCCCCCAACCAGGACAACCCGATCTCCGCCGGCAAGACACCCCTGCTGGGCGTCGACGTGTGGGAGCACGCCTACTACCTCAAGTACCAGAACCGCCGCCCCGACTACATCGACGCCTGGTGGAACGTCGTCAACTGGCCGAAGATCGCCGAGCGTTACGCAGCCGCGAGCTGAGATCCGGCTGTTCTCTGCCCTGTGAGACTCTCTGAGCCGCGTCTGAGCCGTCTCTGACGCGTCCCTGAGCCGTCTGAGCCTTGCGATCGACCCCCGCCGCATGCGGCGGGGTCCGGGGCCGCACATGTGCGGCCCCGCCGGGAGGCGCATGCGCCTCCCGGAACCACAACCGAGTCCGGCGGGCGGCCGTGCGACGTCGGCCCGCGATCAGCCGCGGCTGAAGCGCCGGCCGGCGACCGGGGATGCGTCCTCGTCGAGCGCGGGTGCGCCCGCGGGGGCGAGCATCGACTCGAGCACTGCGTCGGCGCTCGCATCGCTCTCGGCCGCTGCGGCCTCCAGCGCGGCCATCCGCTCGGGGGTCATCTGCGTAGCGTCCTCGTTCTCGGCCAGCCACGCGCGCGCCTCTGCGGCCGCGTGCTCGTCGCGCTGGACCTTCTTGCCGGCGGCGTAGTAGCGGTCGATCTCCTTGAACAGCTCATCGACGAGCTCCTCCGTCGGGACCTTCTTCAGGGGCTCCCCGCGCGAGTAGATCATGCCCATGTCTTTGGCGCCAGTGATCCCGAAGTCGGCGTGGCGCGCCTCGCCGATGCCGTTCACCGCGCAGCCGAGCACCGAGACCTCGACCGGGTCCTCGTAGGCCTCGAGGCGACGCTCCACTTCGGCGACCACCGTGTCCATGTCGAACTGCAGGCGTCCGCAGGTGGGACAGGCGATCAGCACCGGGCCGCGCTCGCGCAGCTTCAGCGCCTTGAGGATCTCCCAGGCGACCTTGACCTCTTCCTCGGCGTGGAAGGTCGAGAGCGAGATCCGGATCGTGTCGCCGATGCCGTCCGCGAGCAGCGTGCCCAGCCCGACAGCGCTCTTCAGCGAGCCCGACCACTTCGTCCCCGCCTCGGTGACGCCGAGGTGCAGCGGGTATGGAATCCGCTCGGACAGCAATCGGTTGGAGGCGATCGTGTTGGGCACGGAGGTCGACTTCATCGAGACCTTGAAGTCCTCGAACTGCAGCCGCTCCATCAGCGTCACGGTCTCGATCGCCGCCGTCACGAGCGCCTCGACCGGGTTGTCGTACTCGAGCTGGCGCAGGTGCTTGGGCAGCGAGCCCGAGTTCACGCCCACGCGCAGCGGGGTGGAGTGCTCGCGCGCGAGAGCTATCACCTCGGCGACCTTCTCGGGGCCGCCGATGTTGCCAGGGTTCAGGCGCACGCAGTGGGCGCCCGCTTCGATCGCCTTCAGCGCGAGCGTGTGGTTGAAGTGGATGTCCGCGATCACCGGTATCGGCGAGTCCGCGACGATCTGCTTCAGCGCCTCCGCATCCTGCTCGCGGGGGATCGCAACACGGACGATGTCCGCCCCGGCCTCGGCGACCGTGCGGATCTGGTCCATCGTCGCCGACAGATTGGCGGTCTCGGTCTTGGTCATCGTCTGGACCGCGACCGGCGCACCGCCTCCGATCGGTACGCCGCCTACAGTTATCTGTCGCTCGGATGCCATCTGCAGTGATTCTACGATGAGCTCCCCCACGTCTGAGGTGTATGGGACCGCTCGCGGCCCGCTCGCGCGCCTGGCCTCGCCGCTGGCGGCCCGCGCCCGCGCGCGCCGGCATGCGCGCTTCTTCGCGCTCGCACGCCTGCCGCAGGGGGCGCGGGTGCTCGATATCGGCTGCGGGAGCCTGGGGCTGCGAGCGCTCGAGCCCGGGCTCGACATCACCGGCGTGGACTTGCACGAGCGGCCCGACTACCCCGGTCCGTTCGTGCAGGCCGACGCTGCCGCGGGGCTCCCGTTCGCCGATCGGGAGTTCGATCTCGCCTACTGCTCGAGCGTGATCGAGCATGTCGCGCCCGCGCGGCGCGAGGCGTTCGCCTCAGAGCTGCGGCGGGTCGCGCGCGGCTGGTACGTGCAGACCCCGGCGCTGTCCTTCCCGCTCGAGCCCCACTCGCTGCTGCCGTTCGCGCACTGGCTGCCCGTCGGCCTGCGGCGGCGTTACTGGCGCCTTGGCGCCGCTCGCGAGTGGGAGGACATCGCGCTGCTGCATCGCAGCGAGCTGGAGGCTCTGTTCGGGCCAGCGCTGCCCGAGCGCTTCGGCCCGCTCGTCAAGAGCTGGGTCTGCGTCAGCCCGCCAGGTGCGTGATGTCGTTGTGCAGCCCGTTGAGGAACAGGAACGCGAACAGCACCAGCCCGATCGTGCTGAAGCGCCACATCGCGTTGATCGACACACGGTGACCGCGAAGCTTTTCGGTCACCGCCCACAGGACATGCCCGCCGTCGAGCGGCAGGAACGGGAACAGGTTCACGACAGCCAGCACGAGCGAGATGAAGGCGATGATCACCAGCGCATAGCCGGGCCCTGCAGCGACCGCTTCCTGAGCGATCACCTCGATGCCGACGACCGTGTGCAGCTGCTTGCGCGCATGTGAGCTCGTCAGCGCACGGCCGAGGCCCGACACGAGGTTGGTGGTGCCCTTCCACATCTCCTGCACCGCCGCACCCGCGGCGGCGGCGACGCCGAACTGTTTCGGCATCGCGCCGAATCCGAACCCCACCAGCATCCGCCCCGCTTCGCGGTTGTAGCGCGGGTAGACCACGACGTCGACGACACGTCCGTTGCGCCTGACGGTCAGGCGGGCAGGCGTGGATGCGACGCAGCCTTCCGTCTGGGCCGCTGCACAGCGGTGTGCGGAGATCACACGCACCGCCGATGCGACGCTCACGTGGTGACCGTCGATCGCGAGGATGCGATCGCCCGCCTGCAGCTTGCCCTGCGCGGGCATGCCCCTGTCGACGGACCCCACCGTCGTCGTCGGCTGCACGGTCTGGATCGAGGGGTTGAGGTTCATCAGCGTCACGTCGCCGCTGAGGCTGCCGCTGGCGAGGATCGCCCAGAAGACGATGAACGCGATCAGCAGGTTCATCCCCGGCCCCGCGAGGATCACCACGACTCGCCGCCAGGTGCTCTGCATGTAGTAGGCGCGGTCGGCCACACGCAGGTCGACCGCGTTCAGTTCGTGCGGGCTCATGCCCGTGATCTTCACGTAGCCCCCCGCGGGGATCGCGCCGATCATGTACTCGGTCTCCCCCCGTTTCACGCCCACGATCTTCGGCGGGAAGAACAGCGAGAAGCGCTCGACCCGCATCCCGACCGCCTTCGCAACCACGAAGTGGCCGAGCTCGTGCAGGATCACGAGCACGACGATGCCGAGGAGCGCCACTACCCATGTCATGCATCCAGTTTGGCAGGGGTCGCGGCAATTCCCGCCGGGTGGGCTGCGGGCGACGGCCGCGCCGCGGGCGCCTCAGGCCAACCGGGCGATCGTCTCGCCAGCCACCTCGCGGGCCAGCCGGTCGGCCTCGTACAGCGACTCGAATGCTCGCACCGGCTCGCTGCCGATTCGATCGAGCGTCGACTCGATCGTGTCGGCGATCGCGTTGTAGGACAGTGCGCCGCGCAGG
Source organism: uncultured Solirubrobacterales bacterium (assembly GCA_963706765.1). Classification (GTDB taxonomy): domain Bacteria; phylum Actinomycetota; class Thermoleophilia; order Solirubrobacterales; family Solirubrobacteraceae; genus Palsa-744. The sequence continues at coordinate 3,405,475 of OY970168.1, forward strand.
AACGCATGGACTGCGATCTCATTGGCGGCGTTCAGGATGCACGGAGCCGTGCCGCCTGCCATCGCGGCGTCGCGTGCGAGGCGCAGACAGGGGAACGCGGCGAGGTCGACCGGTTCGAAGGTCAACGTCGCGACCTCGGCGAGGTCCAGCGCCGCGAGCGGCAGGTCGACGCTCTCGCCGCCGTGCAATGCGTAGGAGATCGCGATCCGCATGTCACGCGGACCGAGGTGGGCGAGCATCGCGCCGTCCGCGAGCTGGATCAGGCCGTGGACGATCGACTGGGGATGAACTACGACGTCGATGCGCTCATATGGGGTGCCGAACAGGTGGTGGGCCTCCATCAGCTCGAGGCCCTTGTTCATCAGCGTCGCCGAGTCGATCGTGATCTTGCCGCCCATCGCCCAGGTCGGATGCGCGAGCGCCTCCTGGACGCTGACGTGCTCGAGCTCGGCGCGCGTGCGACCGCGGAAGGGGCCGCCGCTGGCGGTGATCGTCAGGCGCTCGACCGCTCCCGGCGGCTGGCCGCAGATCAGCTGATGGATCGCTGTGTGCTCGGAGTCGACCGGTGTGATCCGCGCCCCCGTCGCTTCGGCGAGCGCGACCACGAGCTCGCCACCGACGACCAGCGACTCCTTGTTGGCGAGTGCGAGGTCGATGCCCTCGCCGAGCGTCGCGACCGTCGGACCCAGCCCCGCCGAGCCGACGAGCGCGTTCAGGACGAGGTCCGCTCCCGAGCCGACGACGAGCTCGACGAGCCCCTGCGGACCGCTCAGCACCTCGCCGTCGGTCCATGCCTCCGCGGCGCGCGCGGCCGCGTCGGGATCGGCGAGCGCTATCCGTCGCACGCCGTGCGTGCGCGCCTGCTCGATGAGCTCCTTCCAGGAGCTCTCCGCCGACAGGCCCACGACCTCGAAGCGCTCGCGCTCGCGCATGCAGACATCGAGCGCCTGCGTGCCGATCGAGCCGGTCGAGCCGAGGATCAGCAGCCGCCCCGCGCTGCCAGGCGAGGCGAGGTCGCGCTCGGCGGCGCTCTCGCTGGGCACGCGCAGTTGCTCGCTCACGAGGCCAAATGGTAGGCCAGCCCGGCGCTCGCGGCGGCCCGCGCGCGAAGCCGACCGCGCGAGCGGGCTGCGTCGAGTTGTTTGTGTACCATGCGCCTGCTCATGGCGCCGTGGCGCATGAGCAGAGGAGAGGAGGGCGATCACCACGCCGCTCCACGGCGCACAGCCCGTTCGTGGCTCTGCGGGCGCCGGAGCGGTGCGGTGCTCCGCCCGTCTCAGCGTCCGCAGGACGCTAGCCGAGCTTGGCGGTGAACGGCAGCTTGCCGCTGCACGGGATTGACGTTCCCTGCACCGACATCACCAGGCTCTCTTCGAGATAGCCGCTGGCGGTGCCCTTCTTCGTGAATGTCACCGAGAACGCCGACTGTCCCGTTGTGGGCGTCGTTTCGCCGGGCACCGTGGGCGGTCCGGTGATGGGCCCGTGCTGGGTCACCTTGCCCGAGCTGGGGAGCGCGACCGGCGTTGAGAAGTTCGCGATCGGAAGTTCCTCGAGGACCGGTCCCGTGCAGGGGACCCCCGGCGTGGTCGGGAGCGAGACGCAGAGCTGCAGCTTGCCCGCGCACTTGGCGCGCTTCAGGATGATGTTGAACGGCGCCTCAGCTTTGGCCGTTGACTTGTAGGTCCCGACTTTGAATGTCGCCGGCTTGGGCTTGGGCTTGGCCGCGGCGGTGCTCGTCGGAAGAGCGACCACGATGGCGCTCAGCAGTGCGATTGGCAGAATTCGGCGCATACGCCATCCCCTCGTCGTCCAGCGATCTCGGTGCGCGTTCAGCCTACACCGCAGAGCGGCTCAGGACTCTCTAATGCACGTACGCCGCCCAGATGTAGTAGCCGGCGACGATCGCGAACATCGCCGCGTCGAGGCGGTCGAGCGCCCCGCCGTGGGCGCCGAACGCGCCGCCGGAGTCCTTCGCGCCGGCTTCGCGCTTGACGAACGACTCGAACAGGTCGCCCACGGGCGCCGCGAGCGCGACGCCGAGGCCCAGCACGAGCGCGTGGGTGCCGGGCATCCAATCCTGATAGCGGCTCGCGAGCCAGACGCCCGCGATCGCGCATGCCATCCCGCACAGCAGGCCCTCGACGGTCTTGCCGGGAGAGATGCGTGGCGCGAGCGGTCGCCGACCCATGAGGTGCCCGCCGAGATACGCGCCGGTGTCGGCGAGGAACGTCCCCACGAGGACGTCGATCACGATGCCCTCGCCGTGCGGCAGCCCGCGCAACAGGACCGCGTGGGCGAAGGCCAGGCCGATCCAGTAGATGCCGAGCAGCGTCACCGCGAGGCCGCCGATGCTGGGGCGCGGCTGCACGAGCGTGAGCGCGAACAGCAGTGGCAGGGCCGCGACCAGGGCCAGCAGGATCTGGAACTGGCCGCCGTAGTCGGCCGCCGCCAGCAGGCCCGCCAGCGCGATGAAGCCCGCGAGCCTGACGGGATGCGCGCGGTCGTACATCCGGTAGAGCTCGTGCATGCACAGGCAGCCGAGCGCGAATATGCCCAGCGTGAATATGCCGCCGCCCTCGATCACCAGGAACAGCGCCAGCGCGACAGCGGGGATCGCGGCGAGGATCCGCGCGCCGAGATCTCGAGGTCCCGCCCCTGCTGCCGCCGGCTCCGCGGCGCCCTCCCCGCGAACGCGGGGCGCCTTCGCCGCGGGGCGCTCGTGCGCCGCGCCTGGCGCGCCGACTCGAGGCCATCAGCCGGCCCTCATCGTCCGCCGAACCGCCGCCGGCGCTCGGCGAACTCGGCGAGCGACTGCTCGAGCGCCTCGCGGCCGAAGTCAGGCCACAGCTCCTCGCGAAAGATCAGCTCCGAGTAGGCGGACTGCCAGAGCAGGTAGTTGGACAGCCGCTGCTCGCCGCTCGTGCGGATGATCAGGTCGGGGTCGTGCATCTCGGGCGCATACAGACATGCCCTGAACTCCTCCTCGCTGCCGCCCTCGAACCTTCGCGCCGCATCGATGATCTCGGCGCGCCCGCCGTAGTTGAAGGCGACGAACAGGGTGATCCTCGAGTTGCCCTCGGTGAGTGCTTCCGCCCAGCTCATCTGCTCGACGAGCTCTGGCGAGACCCCCTCGCGCCGACCGATGAAGCGCATTCGCACGCCCTCGGAGTGCAGCTCGGGAGTCTCGCCGGCGATGCGCCGCGCGAACATCGCCATCAGGCCGTCGACCTCCTCGGCGGGACGCGACCAGTTCTCGGTCGAGAACGAGTACACGGTCAGCTCCCGCACGCCGAGGTCGACGGCATCGCGCAGGCGCGCCTTGACCGTGTCCGCGCCGGCGTCGTGCCCCTCGTTGACGCTCAGGCCGCGCGCTCGCGCCCAGCGTCCGTTGCCGTCGGTGATGATCGCCACATAGCGAGCGCTTGCGGGAGCGGCGTCAGCCGTTCCGGAGGCGGCAGCCATCAGGATGCGCCGGGCCGTCGGTCCCCCCGCTTGCGCGCATGCGCGCCAACGATTGAGCGGAGAGCGTCCATCAGACCTCGAGGATCTCCTCTTCCTTGCCCTTCAAAATCCCCTCGAGCTCGCTGACGCGCATGTCCGTGAGCTTCTGCAGCTCCACCTCTGCCCGATGCTCGTCGTCGGAGGAGGCTTCGCCGGCGGACTTCAACTCGCGCAGGTGACTCATCACGTCGCGCCTGACGTTGCGGATCGCGACGCGCCCCTCCTCGGCGAGGGTGCGGACCACCTTCACCAGCTCGCGGCGACGCTCCTCGGTCAGCTCGGGGATCACGAGGCGGATCAGGTTGCCGTCGTTGGAGGGCGTCAGGCCGACATCGGACTCGTTGATCGCCTTCTCGATCGCTTTGATCGAGGACTTGTCATAGGGCTGCACCGTCAGCAGCCGGGCTTCCGGAGCCGAGATCGTCGCGAGCTGCTTGAGCGGGGTCTGGGCGCCGTAGTAGTCGACGACCACGCGATCGAGCAGCGCCGGGCTCGCGCGCCCCGTGCGCACCGTCGCGAACTCGTGCTGCGCCGATTCGACCGACTTGGCCATCCGCTCGCGCGCGTCCTCGAGCAGCACGTCGATCATCTCAGTCGCCATCGCGGCCTCCTGTCGGTGTCGAAACGAGCGTGCCCACGCGCTCTCCGGAGATTATCCGCGCGAGGCTCGTGTCATCGTCCATGTTGAAGACGTTCAAAGGCATGCCGTTGTCCATGCACAGCGCCAGCGCTGTCGAGTCCATCACCCGCAGCCGCCGCTCGATCGCTTCCATGTGCGTTATCTCGGGGATGAACTTCGCCTGCGGTTCGAGCGCCGGATCGGCCGTGTAGACGCCCTCGACCCCGTTCTTGGCCATCAGGATGATCTCCGCGTGAATCTCCGCCGCGCGCAGCGCAGCCGCGGTGTCGGTGGTGAAGAACGGGTTGCCGGTACCCGCGGCGAAGATCACGACCCGGCCCTTCTCGAGGTGGCGCATCGCGCGGCGGCGGATATAGGGCTCGGCGACCTCCGCGACGCCGAGAGCGGAGACGACGCGGGTGTTGGTGCCGATCTTCTCGAGCGCATCCTGGAGCGGCAGCGCATTGAGCACGGTCGCGAGCATCCCCATGTAGTCGGCCGTCGCCCGGTCCATGCCTTCGGCGGCGCCGCGCATGCCGCGGTAGATGTTGCCCGCGCCCACCACTATCGCGACCTCGACGCCACGGTCGCGAACTTCGCTGACCTGGCGGGCGACATCGGAGACGCGCTGGGGGTCGGTCCCGTAGTCGAGCTCCCCCATCAGCGCCTCTCCGGACAGCTTCAGCAGGATGCGCTTGAACGCCGGCTCTGCGTGCATCCGCCGGGAGCCTACTGGCCCACGGCGAAGCGTGTAAAGCGACGGATCACGACGTTCTCGCCCATCTTCGCAGCCAACTCGTCGCGCAACTGCTGGACCGTTTTGCCCTCGAACTTCGGGTTGTGAAGCTCCTGCTCGAGCAGCACCACGGTCTCGAACCACGAGTCGAGCTTGCCCGAGACGATCTTCTCGCGCACGTTCTCGGGCTTGTCCGCCGCTTCCTGCTCGTAGATCCGCGACTCCGCCTCGCGCGCCTCGGCCGGGATGTCCTCGCGGCTGACGAAGCGAACCGTCGGACTCGCGGCGATCTGGATCGCGACATCGCGCGCGAAGCCGACGAAGTCCTCGTTGTTGGCGACGAAGTCCGTGTTGCAGTCGACCTCGATCAGCACCCCGACCTTGGCCCCCGCGTGTATGTATGCCTGCACCGTACCCTCGGTCGCGGTGCGCTCGCCGAGGTCCTGGATCTTCTTGCCCTGCTTGAGGCGCAATATCTCGATCGCCTTCTCGACGTCGCCGCCGGACTCCGCGAGCGCCTTCTTGCAATCCATCATTCCCGCGCCCGTACGATCGCGCAGCGCCTTCACGTCCTTCGCCGAGATCTCAACAGCGCTCATCAGCTCTCCTCCTCCGGCTTCGCCTCGGCTTTCTCGACCGCGACCGCCGCCTCGGGCTCGGCGCTCTCCTGCTCGGCGCCCTGGCCCGCGGATGCGTCGCTGACGACCTCTGCCGGCGCCTGCTCGCTCGCCGGCTGAGCTGGCGCCTCGGGGGCTTGAGCGACCGCGGGCGAGCCCGCGTCCTCGCGCGCGCTCGCGGCGTCTGAGGAGCCCGCGGCGTCGGCTGTGCCGGGAGGCGCCGGCGAACCGGCTGACTTGGCGGCGTCGGTGGGGCTCGGCTCGGGCGCGCTCGGCTCAGACGCGCCTGCGGGGGGCTCGGAGGCAGGCGTCGCCTGCTGGGCCGCGCCGGCGTCCGCCGGCGGGGAGCCCGCCGGCTCAGCGGCCTGCGATGCGGATGCGGGCGTCGAAGCCTGCGCGGGTGGCGGCGTCTGTGGCGCAGCGGGCGGCGGGGTGGGTGGCTGCGCCTGCTGTGCGCCAGCCGGCGCCTGGGCAGCGGCGGGCGCTGCGGCGGGTGCCGCAGGTGCCTGCGCCGGTGCGCTGGGTGCCTGCTGGGCTGCCTGCGCGGGCGCTGCGGCGGCCGCTGCCTGCGCCTCGGCGGCCTCGCGGGCGGCGCGCTCCTTCTCCTCGGCTTCGCGAGCGGCCTGTTCCTCGGCCTCGCGCTTGGCCTGTTCCTCGGCTTCCCGGCGGGCACGCGCCTCGGCCTCGAGGCGGGCGCGCTCTTCCGCTTCCTGGCGTGCGCGCTCCTCCTCGGCCCGGAACACGGAGTGACCCTCGGCGACGACCTGTCCGATCGCCTGCGTGATCAGCGCGCAGGAGCGGATCGCGTCGTCGTTCCCGGGGATCACGAAGTCGATGCCGTCGGGATCGCAGTTGGTGTCGACGAGGCCGATGATCGGGATCCGCAGACGCTGCGCCTCGCGCACGGCGATGGCCTCGGTTTTCAGGTCGATCACGAACATCGCGTCGGGAACGCGCTGCATGTTTTTCACGCCCCCGAGGTTTGCGCGCAGCTTCGCCAGATCGGCCTGGGCGGACATCCGCTCGCGCGTGGGCAGCAGCGCGAGCTGGCCGTCGGTCTCGTATCGCTCGAGGTCGTGGAGTCGGCGGATGCGCTGGTTGATGGTCTGGAAGTTGGTGAGCAGCCCGCCGAGCCAGCGGTGGTTGACGTAGGGCATTCCGGCGGACTCGGCGACGTCGCGAATCGTGTCCCGCGCCTGCTTCTTGGTGCCGACGAACAGGACCGTGCCACCGCGATGTGCGAGCGTGCCGACGAACTCCTGCGCGGTTTCGAGCAGCGCAGAGGTCTTGAGCAGGTCGATTATGTAGATGCCGCCGCGCTCGCCAAAAATGAAGCGACGCATCTTAGGGTTCCAGCGGCGTGTCTGATGGCCGAAGTGAACGCCGGCCTCCAGCAACTCCGCGATGCCTACTTGAGCCACGAGTGCTCCCTTTTTTCGAATCGTTTGTGGATGCTGCCGCGCAGACATCGCGGACCCGGAGACGAGACGTTCGGTCTTCCGGGCAGGGGCCGCTCGCTGGCTCCGCGCGGGTAGAGGACTGAGTAAGGGCTCAGAATAGCCAACTGCGGACGCTTGCGTGCCGGAACGGGGCTCGTGGGGCGTGTGTCAGGACGTTGCCGAGAGGCTCCTGGGGAGCGCCCGCCGGGCCTCAGGGAAGACGCTCAGAGCGAGCGTTCGGCGAGCACGAGCGCCTGGCGCAGGTCCTCGGGCAGCTCGGACTCGACCACGATCGGTGCTTGCGTGATCGGATGCTCGAAGGACAGGCGGGCGGCATGCAGGAACTGCCGTCTCAGGCCGAGTGAGGGGTCGCCGGCGGGTCCGTACTCGGGGTCGCCCTCGATCGGGTGGCCGATCGCCTTCAGGTGCACGCGAATCTGATGCGTCCGCCCGGTGTCCAGTCGCAGTCGCAGGAGCGTGTAGCGACCGAGCGGACGCTCGATCTCGAAGTGCGTGCGCGCCTCGCGCGGATGCGCGCCCCCGATCGCCATGCGCGTGCGCACGCGCGGATCGCGGCCGATCGGCGCCTCGATCGTCCCGCTGCGCGACGGCGGCCGGCCGCGGACGAGCGCGAGGTACTCGCGCTCGATTCGCCGCGCTGCAAGCTCCCGCTGCAGCAGGCTGTGGGCGCGCTCGGAGCGGGCGACGACGAGCAGGCCTGAGGTGTCACGGTCGAGGCGGTGGACGATGCCGGCGCGCTGGGGATCGGGACCGCCGGCGGCGGCTGGGCCGAGCAGCTGCGCGAGCGTGTCCTGGCGGTGGCCGCGCGCCGGATGCACGACCAGGCCGGCGGGCTTGTCCACGACCAGCAGATGCTCGTCCTCGTAGACGATCTCGAAGCGCGCGCCGGCGGCGTCGTGCTCGGCCGGGTCAGACGCGGGCATGCTCGCCCTCGGAGCGGGGAGACTCGATCACGAACAGGAGCAGCATGACTCCGATCACGATCGCCGCGTCGGCGAGGTTGAAGGGCGGCCAGCCGAGCGGAAGCTTGATGAAGTCGACGACCGAGCCCGCGCGCAGGCGGTCGATGAGGTTGCCGAGCGCGCCTCCGAGCAGCATCCCGGTCGGCAGCCAGATCAGCGGTCGCGAAGCGTGGGTCACGAAGTACGCGAGCAGCGCCAGCAGCGCCACGCCAACGAGCGCCGCGACCAGCGCCTGGTTGCCCGCCTCGAGACCGAACGCGACGCCGTGATTGCGGGTGTCGACAAGCTGCACGCCCGGGAACACGCTGACGCGTTCTCCGGGCACGATCGAGTGCCGCACGAGCCGCTTGCTCAGCTGGTCCAGCGCGATCACGACGACGAGCACGAGCCCGGTGCGGGTGTAGGGGCTTGCGAGGAGACGGCGCACCTGGATGAGGGCGAGCTCGCGCGCGTCAGCCGTGCAGGAGGCCGCGCACCAGGATCGTGTTGACGAGCCCAAGCACGATGATCGCGATGATCGGGCTGAAGTCGATCCCGCCGAAGCTCGGCAGCAGTCGCCGGAAGATGCGCAGGTAGGGCTCACAGATGTCACGCAGGAAGCTGAGCACAGCGTCGACGGGACGCGAGTAGGGCGGGCGCACGCCGGCGGCGAGGAGTATCTGCACGACGATGTAGATCAGGATCAGGATCGTGTAGACGTAGATCAGAGTCGACAGGTAGTCGGCGATCTGCGTGCGAGCGCTGGCGAGGACGAAGGCGGCGCTCATCTGAGCGTGCACCTCGACGAGCGCCCGCCACGCGCGGCCAGGTACACGGGCCTGGCGACACGAACGCTCACCGCTCGTCCCCCAGGACCGCGTCGAGCGCATCGCTGAACGCCGAGCGCAGGCCGGCGCGCTCGAGGGCCTCGAGCCCGCGCGCCGTGACGCCGCCGGGCGATGCGACCTCGCGCCGCACCGCCTGCGTGTCGTACTCGCGCCGGCGCAGCAGCTCAGCCGTCCCCGCGAGCGTCTGCACGACCAGCGGCGCGCCCTGCGCAGCCGGGATGCCGCGGCGGATCCCGGCGTCGATCTGGGCCTCGGCGACGAGCGCCACGTAGGCAGGGCCGCACGACATCAGGCCCATCGCGATGTCGAGCAGCGAGTCGTCCATCGGCACGAGCGTGCCGAGCTGCGCGAACAGCTCACGGACCTGCTCGTCGATCTGCGGACGCTGAGGGGAATCGAGCGACTGGACGATCGCGCCCTGGCGGACCTCGACGGGCAGCGAGGGGATGAAGCGGTAGACGGGCCGGTCGGGGTACGCCTCCTTCAGCGCTGCGAGCGGAGTCGCGGCCAGGATCGAGGCAACCGCGCGGGCGTGGGGTGCGACCTCCGCCGCCACCTGCACGAGCTGCGCCGGCTTGTGACAGAGCACGACCAGATCGGCGCGCTCGGCGACCTCGGCGTTGCTCGCAAGCGCCTCGCCGCCGACCTCCGCGGCGAGCGCGCGAGCGCGCTCGGCGTACGGGTCCGAGCAGAGCAGCGGCGATCCCCAGCCACGCGCGAGCGCGCGAGCCATGTTGCCCGCACCGATGAGTCCCACTCGCATCCGCGCGGTCAGCTCTGGTTGAAGAAGCCCTTCTCGATCAGCCTCGCCCGCTCCTCGGCGGAGATCTCGACATTGCGTGGCGTCAGCATGAAGACCTTGTCGGCGATCCGCTGCATGCCTCCGTCGAGTGCATAGGTCAGGCCCGAGGCAAAATCGATCAGTCGCTTCGACAGCTCCGTTTCGGAGCTCTGCAGGTTCAGGATCACCGGAATCGAGTCCTTGAACTTGTCGGCGATCTGCTGCGCGTCGTTGAACGACTTCGGCACGACCAGGTGGACTCGTACGTCCCCATTGCCGCGGGCGCCGACGGAGCGCAGCACCGTTCCCGAACGCGCACCGCCACCGCCAGCGCGCGGCTCGTCCTCGGCGAAGATGTCGTCGAACTCGTCCCGGCGGCGGCGCAGCCGGCGCACGTTCGGCCGCTCGCGATAGCGATCCTCGGCTTCCGTCTCGGCGGGAGCGGCTTCGTCGTAGTCGTCGTGATACTCCTCGGCGAGGCCGAAGTAGACAAGCGCGCGGTGCCAGGAGTCGCGAAAAGCCATCAGTACAGGTGCGTTTTCGCCCGGAGAGCCGGTTTCCCTGCCCATGTTACGCCTGAGCAGGTGCGCCCGGCTCGCGGCACGCGCTCCCGAGCCCTCCGAGCGATGGGCCTTCCTTGACCGCCTAAGAATACAGTCTCGTGCCAATGCGCACGATGGTCGCCCCCTCCTCGACCGCCACGATGCAGTCCTGGGAGGTGCCCATCGACAGCGTCCGCAGGCCCCGCGCGTGCGCGAGCTCACGCAGCGCGGCGAACCAGCGACGGCTGTCCTGCGGGTCGGATGCGAGCGGCGGCATGCACATCAGACCCGCGACCGGCATCGGCGAACGCTCCAGATAGCCGTCGAGCTCGTCGGGCGCGATCCCCGCCTTGCCCGGCTCACCGGCGACGTTGACCTCGATCAGCAGCTCGAGGCCCGGCACGGCGAGCTCGCGATGGCGCCCGAGCTCGCGCAGCGCCGACTCGCTTGCGAGCGAATGAATCGCGCTCACATAGGGCAGGATCGAGCGGACCTTGCGGCTCTGCAGGGCGCCGATGAAGTGCCACTCATCGAACAGCTCGCCGTGCGCCTCGAACTTGCGCACCAGGTCCTGGGCACGGTTCTCGCCGACGATGCGCACGCCGCCCGCGCTGAGGGCCGGGAGCTCGTCGCCGTCGAGGTACTTGGTGGCCGCGAGGACGCGGACCGTGGCCGGGTCCGAGCCCGCGCGGCGCGCAGCCGCCGAGAGCTGCTCGCGCAGCTCGGCGAGATTGGCGCGGACGCGCTCGGCGTCCGCGTGGCGGCCGCTCACGGAAGCCATGCGATCCCCGCCTGGCGGCCCGCGCCGGCGCCTTCGCGGCGATGGGAGAAGTAGCGCTCGTCGCAAATCGTGCAGACCCCCACTCGCGCGACTCTCGCCGCGCCGGCTTCGAGCAGGCGCTCGGCGGCGAGCGCCTGCAGATCGAGGTTGCGTCCCACGCGATGAGCGCCGCAGAACGCATCGTGGACCTCGGGCCCGACCTCGTAGCAGCAGACACCCGCACATGGACCGATGAGCGCATGGATCTCGAGCTGCTGCTCGCCGGCGCCCGTGCGCTCGCCCCCGGGGCGTGCAAGCTCTCGTAGCGTGGCCACCCCCTGCTCGAGCACCCCCGCGGCGAGGCCGCGCCAGCCGGCGTGCAGCGCCGCGACTGCGCCATCGCAGGCGACCACGACCGGCACGCAGTCTGCGCTCAGCACCATCATGCCGACACCTCGCAGCGCCGTCGCGCGCCCGTCCGCGGGCTCGCTGGAAGGCTCGCCTGCGCCTGCGCCTGCGCGTGCGGCCGCAGCGTCGTCGCGCACGGCCTGGACCTCGGCGCCATGGACCTGTGGTCCGGCGCAGAGCCAGCTCAACCCCAGCTCGCCGCACAGCTGCGATCGCCGCGCGACTCCCTGCTCGGGCAGCTCGCCGCGCAGCGTCGAGAGGTTGCCCTGCTCGCGTGAGGTGAACAGCGCGCGAGCGCCGCCGGGAAGCTCGCGACGGATCATCCGCGCGCGCTCTCTGCCACCGCGCGCAGCTGCGCATCGCGCTCGTCGGCGAGCTCGCCATCGAGTCGAGCACGCAGCAGCTCCTGCAGCGCGCGCCCGATCTCGGGGCCCTCGGGCATCCCGGCTGCGATCAGATCGTCGCCGTCGATCCGCAGTCGCACCCGCCGCAGCTCCCGCAGCCAGTGGGTCGCCGGGCCCTCGGCGGACTCGCTGAGCGCCCCCGCGAGCGCCACCGCCTCGAGCGGCTCGTCCCCGGCGGCTGATGCGATCTGCGAGGGACGCCGCGCGCGTGCGAGCTGGGCGGCGAGCTCCCGCGCGGCGCTGCCCGCGAGTGCGGCACGGTCGCGCTCGCCGGCGGGGAACTCGAGCCAATCGAGCAGCGCCGCGAGGCGCTCGCGGCTCGGCGCGGCCGGCGCGGCGAGGGACGCGAGCACCAGCAGATCGTCGCGGCCATCGCCTGCGAGCAGACTCAGAGCCCGCTCGGCGAGCGCCCGGTCGAGCTTCAGCTCGGGGTCGATCGCAGCCAGCAGGCCCAGGCGCTGCATCTGCGCGAGCGCCTCGAGCGCACCCGGTTCTGCGAGCGCGAGCCTCAGCTCCGAGCCGATGCGCGCGCCTGAGACCGTCTGCAAGGCGCCCGCTGCGAGCGCCTGCTCCACGAGCTGCGCGGTGTGGGGCTCGACCTCGAAGCCCAGCCGGGCGGCGTAGCGGGCAAGTCGCAGCAGGCGCGTCGGGTCCTCGCGAAAGCTCTCGTCGTGCAGGACGCGAAGCCGGCGCTCGCGCAGGTCCTCGAGCGCGCCCGGCGCCGCGCGCGTGCTGCCGGCATCGGCGCCGCCGAGCGCGATCGCGATCGCGTTGACGGTGAAGTCGCGACGCTGCAGATCCTGCTGCGCGGAGCCCGCCGCGACCTGTGGCAGGGCGCCGGGCTGCGGATAGGACTCGCTGCGGCGGGTGGCGATGTCGATCCGCAGGCCCTCGGCGCTCAGCAGCGCTGTACCGAAGCGCTCGTGCAATGTCGGCTCGATGCTGATGCTCGCGCCACGCACGTGGCCGGCATCGAGGCTCCTCGCAAGCTCGCGCGCAAAGCCCTCCGCATCTGTCGCCACGACCACGTCGAGCTCTCGTGGGGTGCGTCCGAGCGTCAGGTCCCGCACGGCTCCGCCGACGAGCTCCACCCCCTCGCGACTCGCCGCCAGCTCGAGCAGCTCGCGGCCGCCGGGAAGCTCACGGACGTGGTCGAGCAGCGTGTCTGGTTCGAGGATGCTCGCTGGCACCGCAGGCTCCCGCGCAGGCCGGTCTCAATCCACCCTGACGGGGACGCCCGCAGCCGCGAGATGGGCCTTGGCCTGCGCGATCGTGTAGCGGCCGTAGTGGAAGATCGACGCGCACAGCGCGGCGTCGGCGCCCGCCTGCAGCGCCTGTGTGAGGTGCTCGAGCTCGCCCGCGCCCCCAGATGCGATCACGGGCACCGGCGCAGCCTCGCTGACGACGGTGGTCAGCGCCAGGTCATAGCCGTCGTTGGTGCCGTCGCGATCCATGCTGGTGAGCAATATCTCGCCGGCCCCGCGCTCCACCGCCTCGCATACCCACGCGACCGCGTCGCGCCCGGTCGCAGTGCGCCCGCCCGCGACGAACGCCTCCCAGCCTCGCTCGCCGTTGCTCGACACCGACTTGGCATCGACCGCGAGCACAACGCATTGCGAGCCGAACACCGCCGCGAGCTCGTCGATCAGCTGTGGGCGATCGAGCGCGGCGCTGTTGACCGACACCTTGTCGGCGCCCGCGTCGAGCACCGCCTGGGCGTCCTTCACCGAACGGATGCCGCCGCCGATCGTGAACGGCACGAACACCTCGTCGGCGGTCCTGCGCGCGAGCTCGGCGATCGTCTCGCGCCGCTCGTGCGTAGCCGTGATGTCGAGGAACACGAGCTCGTCGGCGCCCTCGCGGTCGTAGTGGGCGGCGAGCTCGACGGGGTCGCCGGCGTCACGGATGTCGAGGAATTCGACGCCCTTGACGACGCGCCCGCCATCGACATCGAGACAGGGGATCACGCGCTTGAGATGCACGCGCTCACCGTAGCGATCTGCGGCGCACCTCGGCCGTCGTGTGCGGGGCGGGGTATGCGGGCGGGAGTCTCGCCGCGCCCATGCGGCGCCCGCGGGCGGGAGTCTCGCCGCGCCTATGTAGCGTCGGCAAGCGCGGACAGGCCTTCGGCGACGGTGAAGCGCCGCTCGTACAGGGCCTTGCCGACGATCACTCCCTGTGGGCGCTCATCCGCGGGCAGGCCGGCGAGTGCCTGCAGGTCCGCGAGACTGCCGATGCCGCCCGAGTAGATGAGCCGCCCGCCGGCTGCGGCCGCGACGCTCCTCACCTGCTCGAGGTCGGGGCCGCCGAGCATGCCGTCGCGATCGACGTCCGTGTAGACGAGCTCCCGCACTCCCTGCTCGTGCAGGCGCGCGATCACATCGACGGCGCCGAGCTCGGTCGTCTGCGTCCATCCGGCCGTCGCGACGCGACCGCCGCGCACGTCGACGGACACGAGCACGCGCTCTGGCCCATGCTCGGCCAGCGCCGCGCGCAGCAGCTCCGGGTCGGCGAACGCCGCGGTGCCAAGGATCACCCGCGCGGCCCCGGCGCCCAGCGCTTCTGCGACCGCCCGCGGCGATCGCAGCCCGCCCCCGTACTGCACCGGCACCTCGAGCTCGGAGGCGATCGCGCGCAGGTGCGTGAGGTTCTGCGGCGATCCCGAGCGCGCGCCGTCGAGGTCGACCACGTGCAGGTGGTCGGCGCCTTCGCGCACCCACGACTGCGCCGCCGACAGCGGCTGTGCGTCGTAGACCTTCTTCGCCTCGAAGTCTCCGCGGGTCAGGCGAACGGCGTTGCCTTCGAGGATGTCGATCGCCGGGTACAGCCTCATCCGGCTCACAGCGCCGCGCGCGCATGAGCGCCCGCCTGCCCGGTCCGCGCGTCGGCGCAGATGCGGGCGAAGTTGGCGAGCATCCGCAGGCCCGCGGCGGAGGACTTCTCCGGGTGAAACTGGACGCCGTAGAAGCAGCCCCGCGCGACCGCGCTGACGAACGGGCCGCCGTAATCGCAGACGCCGATCACATCGGCGTCTGCGGCGGGCACGGGCGCGAAGCTGTGGACGTGGTAGAAGGCACACACCTGCGGGAGCCCGTCGAGCAGCGCCGGGCAGTCGCCGAAGCTCACCTCGTTCCAGCCGATATGCGGCAGCTTCAGGCCATGGCTCTCGAGCTTCCGCACCTCTCCGGGAACGATCCCCAGGCCGCTCGCTCCCCCCTGCTCGCTCGAGCTGTCGAACGCCAGCTGCATTCCCAGGCATACGCCGAGCACCGGCCTTCGTTCGACCAGCACCCGTTCGCGCAGCAGCTCGTCGAGGCCCAGCTCGCGCAGATTGTGCATCGCCCGCGGAAATGCGCCCACGCCCGGCAGCACCAGCCCATCGGCCGCCCTCAGCGTGGCCAGGTCGCTGCTCACACGCGCGCGTGCGCCGACGTGCTCGAGCGCCTTCTCGACCGAGCGGCGATTGCCCATGCCGTAGTCGACGACCGCGATCTCGACGGGCTCTGCAACGGCGGCGTTCATAGGTCAATCCTATGCGCAGCGCATCAGGTGAGCGTGCCCTTCGTGCTGGGCACCCCCTGCTCGCGGGGGTCGATCGCGACCGCCTGGCGCAGAGCGCGGGCGAACGCCTTGAATGTCGCCTCGATCATGTGGTGGGCGTTGGTGCCCGCTTCGACACGCAGATGCAGCGTCAGCTTGGCCGCGTTTGCGAGCGCGCGAAAGAACTCCTCGGTCAGCTCGTGCTCGAAGCCCCCGGTCGCGCCGCCCGGGAGGTCCGCCTCGAACAGCGTGTAGGGGCGGCCGGAGATGTCGATCGCGCAGCTCGCGCGCGCCTCGTCCATCGGAATCGTGGCGGCCCCGTAGCGAACGATCCCGGAGCGATCCGCGAGCGCCCTGTCGAGCGCCTGCCCGATCACGATCGCCGCGTCCTCGGCCGTGTGGTGCGCGCCGGTCTGCAGGTCACCCTCGGCGCGGAGCTCGAGGTCGAGCGCTCCGTGACGGGCGAGCAGATCGAGCATGTGGTCGAGAAAGCCCACGCCAGTCGCGCGGGTGCCCGCGCCCGTTCCGTCGAGCGCGAGCTCGACGCTTATCTCGGTCTCCCCCGTGCGGCGCTCGATCTTCGCGGTACGTGCCATCGCGCGCCCAGCTTACGCGGCGCCCGCGACGGGTCCAGCGCCGCCCGCGCCCGCCCCGGCGCCGCCGGCGCCAGGTCCGGCCGGCGGCAGCTCCTCGCCCCGGGCCTGCATCGAGCGTGCATGTGCCTGAAAGCCCTCGGCGCGCGCGATCGGCACTCCAGCGGCGGCGAGCTTGCGCACCGCCTCGCCGCGATCCGGACCGAGCCGCACCTCGGCCATCCGCCGGCGGAAGTGGCGCGCCGAGAGCGTCGAGGAGAACCGCGCCGAGCCGCCGGTGGGCAGCACGTGGTTGGAGCCCGCCACGTAGTCGCCAAAGGCGGTGCCCGCGCTGACGCCCACGAACAGGCATCCGGCGCTGCGCACCGCCGCAGCGAGCGTCTCGGGGCCAGCGCCGAGCAGCTGCAGGTGCTCGGGCGCCAGCGCGTTCGTCAGCTCGATCGCTGCGCGCGCGTCGCGCGCCTGCACGAGCGCGCAGGGCGCTTCGGCGACGGTCGGGAATTCCACCACTCGCCGCTCGAGCGCCCCCGCGAGCGCGTCGAGCACCGCGGGCGAGTCGGACGCGGCGATCACGAGGCTTCCGGCGCCGTGCTCGCTCTGGGCGAGCAGATCGAGCGCCACCAGCTCGACGGCGCGCTCGTCGACGTCGCCGCCCAGCACGACCGCGAGGTCGCTGGGGCCGGCGAAGCCATCGATCCCGACGGTGGCCGACAGCTGCTGCTTGGCCTCCTGCACGTAGAGGTTGCCCGGTCCCACCACGACATCCACGCGCCGGACGGTCTCGGTGCCGTAGGCGAGCGCGGCGATCGCCTGCGCACCGCCCATCCGGTACACGCGCTCGACGCCGCACAGACGGCAGGTTCCGAGTATCGCCGGGTGGATCTCCCCGTCGCGGCCGGGCGGAGCGCACACGGCGACATCGATGACTCCCGCGGCGCGCGCGGTGACGACGCCCATCACGACGGTGCTCGGATACGGAGCGCGGCCGCCCGGGACGTACACCGCGGCAGCCCCCACCGGCAGCTCGCGCAGGATCACCTGATGACCCTGAGGGAGCTCGACTGCCGTCTGCTCGCCGACGCCCGCCTGGGCCACCAGCGCGACGTTGGCGATCGCGACCTGCAGCCCGGCGACGAGCTCGAGGTCGAGCAGCTTGAGCGCCGCATCGAGCTCCTGCGGCGCGACCGCCAGCGCGCGCGGCTCGGCGCCGTCGGTGTCGAGACGGCGCGTGTGCTCGAGCACCGCGCGATCGCCGCGCTCGCGCACGTCCGCGACGATCTCGCGCACGGCCTCGCCGACGCTCTCGCCGGCGGGCACCAGCGAGCGCAGGTACGAGGCGACGCCCTCGACGCCACCGAGAGCGCTCACGCGCTCGAGGCCGAGGCGCTCGATCTGCACTCAGCCGACCTCGGGGGCGTGGGCGCGCAGCTGCTCGAGCAGGCCGTCGATCGACCCCGCCTTGAGCTTGTAGGCGACCGGATTGGCGATCAGCCGGGCCGTGCACTCGACGATCTCTTCGCGCACCACGAGCCCGTTTTCGCGCAATGTCGTGCCGGTGGCGGTGAGGTCGACGATCGCGTCCGCCAGCCCAGTCAGCGGCGCGAGCTCCACCGACCCCTTGACCTCGACGATCTCCCCCTGCCTGCCGGTCTCCTCGAGATGGCGAGCGGCGATCCGCGGGTACTTGGTCGCGACGCGCATCACCCCCAGGCGCCGCAGCGCCTCCGCGGCCGGGTCCTCATCCTGGGCGTTGACGCGGTTGGCGGTCGCGAACACCATCGTGCAGCGGCCATAGCCGAGGTCAAGGAGCTCGTAGATCTGGCGCCTTCCCCGCTCGCGCGCCCCCGCGCCCGGGCGCTCGAGCAGCACGTCCTTGCCGGTGATGCCGAGATCGGCGGCTCCCGCCTCGACGTAAGTCGGCACGTCGGAGGGGCGCATCGTGATGACGCCGATGTCCTCGAACAGCAGCTTGCGGTCGTTGTCGCGCAGTTCGGTCGTGTCCGCCCCTAGCCGCGCCAGCAGATCGACGGTGCCGCCGAACAGCGCCCCGCGAGGCACCGCGATCATGAGGTCGCCGAGCGCCATCGGGCTCATCGCGCGAGCGCCCCCGTACCGCGCTCCTCGCCCGCAAGCGCGATGTGCAGCCGTTCGACGTCGAGCGCAAAGCCGACCGCCGGTCGCGGCGAGCCGAAGTACCCGAGCAGGTCGTCGTAACGGCCGCCGCCGCCGATCGGCACCCCGAGAGTCGGGTCGTAGACCTCGAACACGGCGCCGGTGTAGTAGCCGATGCTGCGCACCAACCCGAGGTCGAAGATCACCCGCCGGGCGACCTCTGGCGCGAGCAGATCGCTCACCTGACGCATCCCCGCGATCGCATCGGCGGTCGGGCCGGGTGAGGCCTCGAGCACCTCCGGGCCACCGCGCCGCTGGGGCACGCTCAGCAGCAGCTCGGCCGAGTCGGCGGACAGCCCGGACGCCCCGAGCAGGCGTGCAAGCTCGACGAAGTCGCGACGTACGAGCGCGTCGAGCAGTCCTGCGCGCACCTCGGCTCGCACCTCGAGCCCCTCCATCAGGTTCGCGAACAGCGATGCGTCGCCGAGCCCGACCCGGTAGTCCTTCAACCCGGTCGAGTCGAGCGCGTCGCACAGAACCGTCAGCGCCTCCGCGGTTCCCTGTGGCGCAGGCGAGCCGACGAGCTCGATGCCGGCCTGCAGCAGCTCCCGCGGCTGGCTCCACTGCGGGCGGATCCCGCGGTAGCAGTGCGCGAAATAGCAGAATCGCAACGTCTCCTCGACGGCGGGATAGCGAGTGGCGATCAGGCGTGCCACGGGCACTGTCATGTCCGAGCGCAGCACGAGCGTCTCGCCGGTCTCGTCGAACACGCGGTGCACGGGCCCCGTGCCACTCATGTCGGCGTGGGCGAGCACGTGCTCGTACTCGAGCGCCGGCGTGTGCACCTCGCCGTATCCGTGGCGCTCGAAGACCCCGCGCAGCGCATCGGTTATCGCACGCAGCTCGCGTGTCTCGTCGGGCAGCACGTCGCGGGTGCCGCTGGGAATCGGGTGGATCATGGGCCTGCCATTGAAGCGAACCGTTGCGGAGCCCGGCTCGCCGGGCGAGCCTCTGGCCGGACGTGCAACGAGCGGCCTCAGGCCTGCAGAGCGGGCTCGGTGGCCACGCGCTCGATGTTGGCGCCCAGCTCGCGCAGGCGCTCGTCGATGCGCTCGTATCCCCTGTCGATCTGCCGTATGTTGCCGATCTCGCTGCGCCCTTCCGCGCACAGAGCCGCGAGCAGCATCGCCATGCCAGCGCGGATGTCCGGCGACTCCAGGCGCTCGCCGCGCAGCCTGCGCGGCCCCGTGACGATCGCGCGATGCGGGTCGCACATCACGATGTCGGCACCCATCGAGATCAGCTTGTCGGCGAATATCAAGCGGTTCTCGAACATCCACTCGTGCACCAGGATCGAGCCCTCCGCCTGCGTGGCCAGCGCGACGGCGATAGAGGTCAGATCGGCCGGAAACGCCGGCCAGGGGCCGTCCTGGACCTTGCTCTTGTATTCGCCCACATCCGCCTGCACCACGAGCTTCTGAGCGCCGGGAACGACGACGTCGCAGCCGTCGAGCTCGCTGCGCAGGCCGAGACGCTCGAACACCAACCGGATCATCCGCAGGTCGTCGGGGACCGTGTCCTTGACGCGCAGCTCCCCGCCCGTGACCCCGGCGAGCGCGATGAAGCTTCCGATCTCGATGTGATCGGGAGCCACCCGATGCTCGCAGCCCCGCAGCTGCCGGGCACCGTTGACGGTCAGCAGGTTCGAGCCGATGCCCTGGATGTCGGCCCCCATCTTCACCAGCATCCGTGCCAGATCCTGCACGTGCGGCTCGCATGCGGCATTGCCGATCACCGTCGCGCCCGGCGTGAGCGCCGCCGCCATCAGCGCGTTCTCGGTGGCCATCACCGAGGGCTCATCCATGAACACATCGCTCGCGCGCAACCCATGCGGAGCCTCGAGGACGATGTCGCGGGTGCAATCGGTCTTGGCGCCCATCGCACGAAACGCATCGAGATGCGGGTCCAACCGCCGCCGGCCGATCACATCGCCGCCGGGAGGCGGCATCGCGGCACGGCCAAACCGCGCCACCAGCGGCCCGGCGAGCAGGAACGACGCTCTGATCTGCTCCGCGAGGGCCGGATCGATCTGGACCTCGTCGACCTCGCGTGCGCACAGCGCCACCTCGTTGTGTCCGCGCCACTGCACTCGCACGCCGATTCCCTCGAGGATCCCGAGCATCGCATCGACGTCCCTGATCCGGGGCACGTTCGCCACGACGACCTCCTCGTCCGTCAGGACAGCTGCGGCGAGGATCGGCAGCGCGCCGTTCTTGTTGCCCGCCGGCACCATCGTGCCCGACAGCGGCGCGCCGCCTTCGATGACGAACTTCTCCATAGGCTGAACCCGCGCTCGCCGGCCCACGATCGAGCCATCCGAGAAGCGTCTGGAGAGCGTAACAGCCATCTTCTCGGTTGTTCGCCCCGACCGCTCCGGACCCTGCCTGAGCGGCCGCGCGAGGGGGCGCGATCGGCCCGCCGCGCAACTTCCGTTGCAGCCTCAGCGGCGCTCTTTTGGCTCTGCAATGCGGGTTTGCGACATCATCCCGGCGCACATACGTGTGTTCGCACGGGTCCGTCCGACTGGCGTTCTAGCGTACGAACACATGTTCCCCTCGGCCCACAGAGCCTCCACCGCGATGAGCCTGCGCCGCGCCGCCTCTCTGGCCCGCTCGTTTCTCCTGCTCGAGGACGACTACGACGTCGACTGGGAGGTCGACGGAGACGAGCGCGACCGCGAGGCGGCGCTGGCCGCGGGGAGCACCCGACACCATCCCCACCGGCGCGCCCTGCGCTCGCGCCTCAGCCCTCCGGAGCGGCGCCGCGGCGGGCAGCCGCCACGGCCTGACATGCCCTGCCTGTGCCCAATCGGCGCGATCGAGGATCGCACGGGCACGCACAACGACCGAAGCGAGCGCCCGTCACGAGCGCTCGCTTCGTAGTCAAGAACCGGCGGCGTCCTACTCTCCCAGGCCCTTGCGGGCCAAGTACCATCGGCGCTGAGGGGCTTAACTGCTCTGTTCGGAATGGGAAGAGGTGTTTCCCCCTCGCAAAAGCCACCGAGAAAGGCGAAAGACCAGGACTGCTCCCGGTCCCTCAAAACTGCACAGCGCCACACCGGGCATCACCTCGCACGAGGCGAGAAAAAAAAATCCGTCAAGCCCTCGAACCATTAGTACCGGTCTCCTTCAAACGTTACCGTCCTTCCAGATCCGGCCTATCAACCTGGTGGTCTACCAGGGGTCTTACTCCCTCAAGGGGATGGGAGAGCTCATCTCGAGGCCGGCTTCCCGCTTAGATGCCTTCAGCGGTTATCCGATCCGCACGTAGCTAGCCTGCTATGCCCTTGGCAGGACAACAGATACACCAGAGGTGCGTTCATCCCGGTCCTCTCGTACTAGGGACAAATCCTCTCAACTCTCCAACGCCCACGGCAGATAGGGACCGACAGTTTTGTTACTCACAGACGCTCCGCGTCTGTGGGCCAGGTCATTTCTGCCTGACTCTGCATGTCGCCATGCAGCTCGGACTGTATCTTCAGGGGGCATCACTCCCCCGTTCGGCGTACAGTCTCTGAGGATTCTGGACCGCTACTGATGAGCTCGCTCCATCGCACGCGCCGAAAGCGGCCCCCGCCGTTCATCGACAGGGCTTCTTTCAAGAGCCTGGAGAACGCTCCAGACGTGCGGTGATGGCCGAGCGCCATCGATCTCACGATCGCCGCAAACTTCTCGAAATCCTCCTGCTTGGAGGATAGGAGAGGCGATCTTTCAAAGAAGGGGATCACGTGCCTCAGCTGGTCCTCCCGTCGTCGAACGACGTAGACCACTGCGCGATCTTTCCTTCCGTTGGACTTGATGTAGCCGCTTCCGCCAAATCGCGTGCGAATGATCGCAAGTACCTGAGCCCTGTCGTCGTTTTGACTGACATGAAACTCAGGGACCAGCTGATAGCCGCTGCGACTCGTCGGGTTGCGATTGACGGCGACTGCAAAGCAGCCCTCGCCATCTACATAGCCCGAGATGTAGCCATCCAGCCTTTCCTGCTGATTGTCCGCACCCGTCACATTTTCACGGTAACGCCCACTTCGGACGTTACTCGTAGTGCGGGATACTCGGAGTTTCCAGCATATAGCCGAATTTATAGACAGCAACGGAATTTACTGTCTCACGACGTTCTGAACCCAGCTCGCGTACCGCTTTAATGGGCGAACAGCCCAACCCTTGGGAGCGACTCCACCCCCAGGATGCGACGAGCCGACATCGAGGTGCCAAACCGGGCCGTCGATGTGGACTCTTGGGCCCGATAAGCCTGTTATCCCCGGAGTACCTTTTATCCGTTGAGCGACGGCACTTCCACTTGCTACCGCCGGATCACTAAGACCTGCTTTCGCACCTGCTCGACTTGTCAGTCTCGCAGTCAAGCTCCCTTGCTACCTTTGCGCTCTACGCACGATTTCCAACCGTGCTGAGGGAACCTTTGCGCGCCTCCGTTACATTTTGGGAGGCGACCGCCCCAGTCAAACTACCCGCCTGGAACTGTCCAGCGCCCGGATTCACGGCGCGCTGTTAGAAATCCAATACACCAAGGGTGGTATCTCAAGGTTGGCTCCACGCTAGCCGCAACCAGCGCTTCAAAGCCTCCCACCTATCCTGAGCGAAATGCACCGAATCCCAATACCAAGTTGTAGTAAAGGTTCACGGGGTCTTTCCGTCTAGCCGCGGGTACTCGGCATCTTCACCGAGACTGCAATTTCACCGAGCCCCTCGTTGAGACAGCGCTGAAGTCGTTACGCCATTCGTGCAGGTCGGAACTTACCCGACAAGGAATTTCGCTACCTTAGGACCGTTCCTACTGTTACTACTCGAGATCATCTGAAACCTCGAGCGGCCCGCTCATTTCTGGCGGGCTCTCATGGTCGCCCATGAGAGCGGACTATCTCATCCCACGATCGCTCTAGATCGTTGGGCTCGGCGTATAGTCTCTGAGGATTCCATCCATCCGATAGCGTCTTTTCCCACCACGGTTCATCCGTTCCCGGAGAGCAAGAACCTGGTGATAGTCACGGTCGTTCAGACTGCCGGATGAGAGCAGCGTCACAGCACTGCTCCACAACCTGTAGTCCTCCGCCTTCTGTCCCACGATCGGAAACCGATCGACGAACGGCACAATCAGGCTGACCAGATCGGAAAGTTGGTTGACCTCCCAATACCAGCCACCGTTGCCTGCCTTGCGCAGCGTTCCGCATCTCAGGGTCTCGTGAACGAGATCCAGCGGCACGCGGTCGTGCTGTGAGACATTGAAGGCCGCCGAGAGCTTGAAGTTCCTACGAAAGTCGCCGCGCTTGCGACAGACGATCACAAAACTTCCCTCTCCCAGCGCAAACCCGGACAAGAAGCTACCGAGCGAGACCGGTATGGCCTCTATGGATGGCCTTTCCTGCTGATTGTCCGCACCCGTCACATTTTCACGGTAGCGCCCACTTCGGACGGTACTCGTAGTGCGGGATGCTCGGATATCCCAGCATATAGCCAAGTTTTACAACTACCTCGGTCAACTGATAGTTACGGCCGCCGTTTACCGGGGCTTAGCTTCGCTGCTTCGAACCGAAGTCCTAACAACTCCACGTAACCTTCCGGCACCGGGCAGGCGTCAGCCCCTATACGTCGTCTTACGACTTAGCAGAGACCTGTGTTTTTGGTAAACAGTCGCTTCAGCCTATTCACTGCGGCCCCCTCGGGCTCCACTCGCGAAGAGTTTCACCCTACTGGGGCGCCCCTTATCCCGAAGTTACGGGGCAATTTTGCCGAGTTCCTTAACGAGGGTTATCTCGATCACCTTAGTATTCTCTACTTGCCCACCTGTGTCGGTTTTGGTACGGGCACGCGCTTCCTCCCTAGAGGGTTTTCTTGGAGGTATGGCGTCGGGGACTCGCCGGCTTAGAGCCAGCTGGCATCGCACCTCGGGTTAAAGCAGCCCCGCATTTGACAAGGGCCGCCCCTACATGCTTACCCCAGGACAACCATCGCCTGGGTTCCCTTAGCCTTCCTCGTCTCCCCATCGGTGATAGCGGAAGCGACGTGGTACAGGAATATCAACCTGTTGGCCATCGACTACGCCTTTCGGCCTCGCCTTAGGTCCCGACTAACCCTGAGCAGACGAACTTTACTCAGGAATCCTTGGGCAATCGGTGGAGAGGATTCTCACCTCTCTTTCGTTACTCATGCCGGCATTCTCACTTCCCAGGCCTCCACGGCTGGCTTACGCCGCCGCTTTGCTGGCCTGGGAACGCTCTCCTACCGCGCGATCGACCCGAAGGTCTCACGCACCCGCAGCTTCGGTGACTAGCTTGAGCCCCGTTACATTGTCCGCGCTCGAACACTTGACCAGTGAGCTGTTACGCACTCTTTCAAGGGTGGCTGCCTCTAAGCCAACCTCCTGGTTGTCTGTGCACTCGAACATCGTTTTCCACTTAGCTAGCACTTAGGGACCTTAGCTGGCGGTCTGGGCTGTTTCCCTTTTGACGCTGAAGTTTATCCCCCAGCAACTGACTCCCGGAGTAGACGTGATGGTCTTCGGAGTTTGCCTGAAGTCGGTAACCTGGTAGGGCCCCTAATCCAAACAGTGCTCTACGGCCACCACGTAATTTATCCGAGGCTATACCTAAATATATTTCGGAGAGAACCAGATATCACTGAGCTTGATTAGCCTTTCACTCCGACCCACAGGTCATCCGCCCAGTTTTCAACCTAGGTCGGTTCGGCCCTCCACGAGGTCTTACCCCCGCTTCAGCCTGCCCATGGGTAGCTCGCTCAGTTTCGGGTATACCGCCTACGACTAAATCGCCCTATTAGGACTCGCTTTCGCTACGGCTCCGCTCATCGCTTAACCTCGCCGCAGACGAGTAACTCGCCGGCTCGTTATGCAAAAAGCACGCGGTCACGGCACAAGGCCGCTCCCACCGCTTGTAGGCACGCGGTTTCAGGTACTATTTCACTCCCCTTCCGGGGTACTTTTCACCTTTCCCTCACGGTACTTGTCCGCTATCGGTCACCAAGGAGTACTTAGCCTTGGAGGGTGGTCCCCCCAGGTTCAGTCCGCGTTTCACGGGCGCGGACTTACTCAGGAACGCCTGCGGAAGGTCATGCCGTTTCGTCTACGGGACGGTTGCCCTCTATGGTGCGTGGTTCCACACGCTTCGACTACAACATGACTTTGTAACTTCCGCCGAGCCAGACACGACTCGGACCAGGCGCCCTACAACCCCCAACAGGCAACGCGTGTCCGCTTACACCTGCTGAGTTTGGGCTGTTCCCCTTTCGCTCGCCACTACTCGGGGACTCTCTGTTGATTTCCTTTCCTCGGGGTACTGAGATGTTTCACTTCCCCCGCTTGTCTTCCACCGGCCTATGTGTTCAGCCGGGGATAACGCCGCATTACCAGCGCTGGGTTTCCCCATTCGGGAATCCACGGGTCAAAGGCCATTCAGCGCCTAACCGTGGCTTATCGCAGCCGTTCACGCCCTTCATCGACTCTTGGTGCCAAGGCATCCACCATGTGCCCTTACTATCTTGACGGTGATCAGATCGTTCTTCGCTCACGTTCTCCAAGAAGGAGCTCGTGAGCTCGAGCGACCCGGTGATACCCGTTTCAGCCGCCGCTTATCGATGGCGGCTGATGTGGCTTCTGTGCAGTTTTCAAGGACCGTGGAGAAGCCCATGCGCGGGCCCAGAGCCGCCGCTGCCCGCGATCATGCTCATCGCGGGCGGACGGTTGCGGCCGGCGCCGGTCTCTCAAAACTCAACAGCATGCCGGCGCGTTGGAAACTCGCCCCTCATGCCTGCCCGAGTAGGACAGGACGAGGCGTGACGGGCGAAGCGCCGGTCAGGTTCGGTCGACGTGCTAGGCCCGACCGCCCGGTTGCCGCCTGAACTTCTGGGCTCGCGTGGAGCCACCGAGACAGACGGTCGTTGCGATCGGGGCACCGTAGTGCTCCCTAGAAAGGAGGTGATCCAGCCGCAGCTTCCGCTACGGCTACCTTGTTACGACTTCACCCCAGTCACGAGCCCCACCTTCGACGGCTCCCTCCCTTGCGGGTTAGGCCACCGGCTTCGGGTGTTGCTCACTCCCGTGGTGTGACGGGCGGTGTGTACAAGGCCCGGGAACGTATTCACCGCGGCAATGCTGATCCGCGATTACTAGCAACTCCGCCTTCATGCAGGCGAATTTCAGCCTGCAATCCGAACCGAGACGCGCTTTAAGGGATTCGCTCCACCTCGCGGTATCGCAGCCCTCTGTACGCGCCAATGTAGCACGTGTGTAGCCCTGGACATAAGGGGCATGAGGACTTGACGTCATCCCCACCTTCCTCCGGTTTGTCACCGGCAGTCTCACATGAGTCCCCAACTAAATGCTGGCAACATGCGACGAGGGTTGCGCTCGTTGCGGGACTTAACCCAACATCTCACGACACGAGCTGACGACAGCCATGCACCACCTGTGAAAGTGCCCCGAAGGGAAAGTGTGTTTCCACACCGGTCACTCACATGTCAAGCCCAGGTAAGGTTCTTCGCGTTGCGTCGAATTAAACCACATGCTCCGCTGCTTGTGCGGGCCCCCGTCAATTCCTTTGAGTTTTAGCCTTGCGGCCGTACTCCCCAGGCGGGCAACTTAATGCGTTAGCTTCGGCACGGGGGGAGTCGACACCCCCCACACCTAGTTGCCATCGTTTACAGCGTGGACTACCAGGGTATCTAATCCTGTTTGCTCCCCACGCTTTCGCGTCTCAGCGTCAGTACCGTCCCAGCGAGCTGCCTTCGCCATTGGTGTTCCTCCTGATATCTGCGCATTTCACCGCTACACCAGGAATTCCACTCGCCCCTTCCGGACTCTAGCCCGACAGTATCCACCGGCATTCCAGGGTTGAGCCCTGGACTTTCACAGCGGACTAATCGGGCCGCCTACACGCTCTTTACGCCCAATGATTCCGGACAACGCTTGCACCCTACGTATTACCGCGGCTGCTGGCACGTAGTTAGCCGGTGCTTCTTGTGAAGGTACCGTCACTCCTACCGACTATTCATCGGCGAAGCTTCGTCCCAACTGAAAGGGGTTTACAACCCGAAAGCCTTCTTCCCCCACGCGGCGTTGCTGCGTCACGCTTTCGCGCATTGCGCAAGATTCCCCACTGCTGCCTCCCGTAGGAGTCTGGGCCGTGTCTCAGTCCCAGTGTGGCTGATCGTCCTCTCAGACCAGCTACCCATCGCAGCCTTGGTGGGCCATTACCCCACCAACAAGCTAATGGGCCGCGGGCCCATCCCGATGCGGAGGCCGAAGCTTCCTTTCCCCTTGCGGGCACATCCGGTATTAGCCCGAGTTTCCTCGGGTTGTCCCGGTCATCGGGGCAGGTAACCCACGTGTTACTCACCCGTTCGCGGCTCTGCCCCAGGGCAAGCCCTGGTTCGTCGCTCCACTTGCATGTGTTAGGCACGCCGCCAGCGTTCGTCCTGAGCCAGGATCAAACTCTCCGTGAAGAACTTCACGAAAAGCTGTCATGGGACACACATGCCGGCGCCGATCGAAATCGGCCTCCGGTCATGCGGCCGGGACCTGGTACACCGCGGTCCCGAACCATGACGGGGTGCTGCTTCCTACTTGACTCTTTGTCCGCCCCCGGGTCTTGCTAGCGCGCTAGGCGCCGCCACCCGGCGACGGGTCGAACCTGGACGCACACCACGATCGAGGGTCGATCGTCGGTGCGCATGCTGTTGAGTTTTCAAAGACCGGCAAGCCTCTCTGAAGGCAAGACCTCTTGAGGAGACCACTTCCGCCCAGCGTCCAGGGACGCTCAGCGAGCGGACCGATGAGTATAGCGCTCCCGCGCCCTCTCGCCCAGCCGTGTGGCCCGAAAGGCGGCGCCGCCACCCGCGGGGCCGCCGCTCAGCCGCCGCCCGGGCCGCCCTCAGCGGGCGCGCAGCCGGGGCTTGGCGCGCTCTCAGGGGCGCGCAGCGCCCGCTCAGCTCGCGCGCAGCCGCAGAAAGCGGCGCTTTCCGACCTTCAGCACCTGCCCGTCGGCCCGCTCTGCCGTCACGTCGTGATCGCCCGGGGCCAGCTGAGAGTCGCCCAGCGTGACGGCGCCCTGGTCGATCAGCCTGCGCGCCTGCGAGCGCGACATCTCGAACTGCTCGGCGATCAGCGCTGGCAGGTGGACGAGGCCATCGCCGTTCGCCTGGATCTCGGCCTCCGGCATCTGATCGGGCTCGGAACGCCTGACGAACACCTGATCGAAGTGCTCCTCTGCCTGCTGTGCCTGCTCGGGCGAGTGAAGCCAGGTGACGAGCTCGCGTGCGAGCAGCCGCTTGGCATCGCGGGCAGGGAGCTCGCGCGGAGGCTCGCGCCCCAGCAGGAGCTCGTAGTACTGCGCCATCGCATCATCGGGGATGCTCATCGCCTTGCCGTACATTTCCTGCGGCGAGTCCGTGACGCCTATCTGGTTGCCAAGCGACTTAGACATCTTGCGCTGGCCGTCTGTGCCGACCAGGATCGGCATCGTCAGGATCGCCTGCTCGGGCTGTCCGAAGGCGCGCTGCACGTCGCGGCCGAGCAGGAGGTTGAACTTCTGGTCGGTCCCCCCCAGCTCGACGTCGGCGCGGACGGCGACCGAGTCATAGCCCTGCAGCAGTGGGTAGAGCAGCTCGAGCATCGAGATCGGCTGCGAGGCTCCGAACCGCTGGGAGAAGTCGTCGCGCTCGAGCAGCTGCGCGAGCGTGGTGGTCCGCGTCAGCGCCAGCAGCTCGTCCATCGGCATGTCGAGCCACTCGCTGTTGCGCCGAACCTCGAGGCGCTCCGGGTCGAGGTCGAGGATGCGCCCCGCCTGCTCCTGAAACGTCTGCGCGTTCGCCGCGATCTCATGCTCGGAGAGGACCGGGCGCAGGCTCGAGCGCCCGGAAGGGTCGCCGACGCGCGCGGTGAAGTCGCCGACGATCAGGACGACGCGATGTCCGGCGTCCTGGAACTCGCGCAGCTTGCCCAGCACCACGGCGTGTCCGAGATGGAGGTCGGGGGCCGTGGGATCGATGCCGAGCTTCACCCGCAGCGGGCGCCGCTGCTCGGCCGCGGTCCGCAGACGCTCCGCCAGCCCGCCCCGCGGCAGGCTGTCGACCGCGCCGCGCGCGAGCCGTTCGGCGTCCTCGGCGGTCGCGTCGGGGCCTGCGGCGGCGGCCGCTTCGGGTGCATCGGGCATGGAGGCCCAATGCTAGACTCTCGCCCCCCGTGGAGCTCGCAGCACTGCCCGCCCGCGGCCGGCCACGTCTGAAGAGGCTTCGGTTCATCGCGATCCTCTTTGCCGTGTTGCTGCTCGGCCTCGTCTCATTCGTCTTCGGCATGTTCGTCGCCGTGGCGTCGGACCTGCCCTCGTTGACGCGCTTCTCGCAGCTCAAGAACGCCGAGAGCTCGGTGCTGCTCGACGACCTCGGCCACCCGATCGGCGTCGTCAGCCAGGAAAACCGGGTGATCGTGACCCCTTCGGAGATCCCCCACATGGTCAAGGACGCGGTGATCTCGATCGAGGACCGGCGCTTCAAGACCAACAGCGGCGTCGACATCCGGGGCATCGCGCGAGCGTTCGTCCAGGACGTGCTGCACCAGGGCACGATTCAGGGCGCCTCGACGATCGAGCAGCAGTTCATCAAGAACGCCCTGCAGGCACAGTCGCACCGCACGATCTTCGAGAAGCTCCGCGAGGCTGCGCTCGCCTACCAGCTCTCGCACAAGTGGTCGAAGGAAAAGATCATCACCGCGTACCTGAACACGATCTACTTCGGCAACGGCGCCTACGGCATCGAGGCGGCGGCACAGACCTACTTCGGGCAGGAAGTCAACCATCTCGGCTGCGGCACGCCCAACCACGCGCTGTGCGTTCAGCAGCTGCAGCCGTGGGAGGCGGCGCTGCTGGCGGGCACCATCCAGTCCCCGACCGCATATGACCCGACGACCCACCCGGCGGCGGCGCGAGCGCGGCGCAACGTCGTGCTGCGCCAGATGTACGAGCAGGGTTATCTGACCCATTCGGTCTACGAGCAGAGCATCGGCCAGGCGCTACCGGCTGCCAAGAACGTGCGCGCTCCGACCGAGCCGACGGTCGAAGGCGTCGACACCGGCTACTTCACGAGCTGGGTGCAGCAGCAGATCATCGAACGCTACGGGGCCCCGCGCGCATACGACGGCGGCCTGCGGATCAAGACCACGCTCGACCTCGAACTGCAGCGCGCAGCCGAACACGCAGTCGAAGGCTATCTCGCCTACGCGGGCGGCCCGACGGCGTCGCTGGTGGCGATCGAAAACTCGACCGGCGAGGTGCGCGCGATGGTAGGCGGGCGCAGCTACGACGAAAGCCCATTCAATCTCGCCACCGAGGGCGAGCGCCAGCCGGGATCGTCGTTCAAGGCCTTCGACCTCGCGGCGGCGCTCGAGGATGGCATATCGCCCGACTCGGTCTGGAGCTCCAAGGAGAAGGTGTTCATCGTCCCGCACACGGGGGGCAACGAAAAGTTCGTGGTCCACAACGACGAAGGCGCGTATGTCGGATCGAACACGCTGACCGGCGCCACCGCCTACTCCGACAACTCGATCTACGCCGAAGTTGGCCTGCGGGTGGGGACCGAAAACATCGCGCGACTCGCCCATCGCATGGGGATCATGACCCCGATCTCCACCAACCCCGCGATGACGATCGGAGGATTGAAGGTCGGCGTGACGCCGCTCGACATGGCCCACGCCTACGAGACGATCGCCCACGACGGCCGGCGCGTGAGCGGCAGCCTGGCCGAAGCGGGGGCCCCGGTCGGCATCCAGGAAGTCGAATCGAAGGGCAAGGCGCTGCCCGACGGGTCCGAGCGCGACGTCAACCGCGTCGAGACCAAGCCCGTGCTCCCGTCCGGAGTCGCCCAGACCGAGACCTCGATGCTCGAAACCGTGCTCCAGTACGGCACCGCGCGGGCGGCGGCGATCGGCCAGTTCGCCGCCGGCAAGACCGGCACGACCTCCAACTATGGCGACGCCTGGTTCGTCGGCTGGGACTCCAAGTACACGGTCGCCGTCTGGGTCGGCTTCCCGAACAAGCTGATCCCGATGACCAACGACTTCGACGGCGGGCCCGTTCTCGGAGGCACGTTCCCGGCGCTGATCTGGCACAACTTCATGCTCTCCGCGCTGCAGATCGACAAGACGCGCGCAGAAGCGCTCGCCGCGCACGAAAGCGCAAAGGGCGCCAAGCACGAGCCGACCGTCGGAAGCGAAGAAGTCTCCGCCCCTGCCAGCGGCGCTCCGGCGACCGGGGGCGTGCACGAAGAACAGCACGCGCCAGAAAAGCATTCGCATTCGGGGGGCGCGCCCGTCGAACAGGCGCCCGCGCCGAGCAAGCCGAGTGCGCCGGCGCAGCCAGAACAGTCAGCCGCCCCGCCGTCCGCCGCCCCGCCGAGCTCCTCGCCGCCCGCCGGCGCCCCGTCCCCGAAAGGCGGTGGCGGCGGCGCCGAAACCGAAGCCACGGGCGGAGTCGCGCCGAGCGAATAGCGCCTCAGGGGCGCGGGCGCGAGACGTGCGGATTGGCCGCGGCGCAGAAGCGCCAGCGCAGATTCCTCGCGCGGGTGATGCCCACTCGCGTTCCCGCCAGCACCCGCGGGCGCAGCCATCCCGGCGCACGCGGATGGAACACGATCGGCCCCTCCTGCAGGCTGCTCCCGTTCAACGCGAGCGACACGCCGAGCGCCTGCGTCAGCTTGCCCGGCCCCGAGCAGAGCTCGCGCTCGTCCACCGTGCGTCCGTCGACGCTGCGCCGGGCGGTCATCTGCGCGATGCCGGTACGCGGTTCGAGCGCCCGGATCAGCACCGCTGCGCCCGTCCCCTCGGGCTCGCAGACGGCGTTCAGCATCGCATGGATGCCGTAGGAGCGGTACACGTAGGCGCGACCGGGCGCCCCGAACAGCGTGCGGGTGCGGTTCGTCACGCCGACGAACGCGTGACACGCCGGCTCGCTGTCGTGGTAGGCCTCGGTCTCGACGATCACCCCCGAGGCGCCACCGTGCTCGATCGTGCAGCCGATCAGCTCGCGTGCCACCTCGAGCACGGGCCGCGCGTAGAAGGACGCGGGCAGCGTCTGCATCGCAGCGCCGCCGTCGAGCGCGCCAGCCCTCCGAGAAGGAGCGGCGCTCGCCATCACCCCGTGGTCGTCTCGCGCGCGATCGTCTCGCGCGCGAGCTTCAGCTGATCGTCCAAGCGCGCCAGCGCGGTGCCGCCCTCTGAGACCTTCGACTCGAGCCAGGAGCTCTGCTCGAGCAGCGCCCGGTACTCGTGCTCGTGCTCGGCGAGGGTCTCGCTGTAGCGCGCCAGGTCCTCGCGCGTCAGCCGCGAGAGGGCCTTCCCGCCGTCGAGCGCCTCACGCACGAGCGCCGCGACGACGCCATGGGCCTCGCGAAAGGGCATCCCGAGTCGCACGAGCAGATCGGCGATGTCGGTGGCGGCGATCAGCTCATCGGCGGCCGCCGCCCGCATGCGCTCGCGCCGGAAGCGCACGCCGGTGATCATCCCGCTGGCGGCGGCGAGCTCGAGCTCGATCGTGTCGGCGGTGTCGAACACGTGCTCCTTGTCCTCCTGCAGGTCCTTGCTGTAGGTCAGCGGCAGCGCGTGCATCACGCCGTGCATCGCCGCCAGGTGGCCGGTCACGCGCGGAGCCTTGGCGCGCAGCAGCTCGGCGGCATCGGGGTTCTTCTTCTGCGGCATGATCGAGCTGCCCGCGCTCCAGGCGTCGGGGAGCTCGCAGAAGCCGAACTCCTCGCTGGACCACAACACGAGCTCGGCGCCCAGCCGCGAGAGGTGGGTCGCGCAGGTGGCGGCTGCGTTCAGGTAGTCGAGCACGAAGTCCCGGCCCGAGACCGCGTCGATCGAGTTCGGCGACACCTCCGGAAAGCCGAGCTCGCGCGCGAGCGCGCCGCGGTCGGTGGCGAAGTTCACCCCCGCGAGCGCACCGGCGCCCAACGGAAGCCGGCCGGACTGCTGCTCGGCGAACTCAAAGCGCTCGTGATCGCGGGCGAGCATCCAGAAGTAGGCGAGCAGGTGGTGACCCAGATAGACAGGCTGCGCGCGCTGCAGATGGGTGTAGCCGGGCATCGGCCAGTCGCGATGCTCCTGCGCGCGCGCGAGCAGCGTGCCCATCAGCTCTCCGACCGCCGTGGCCGCCGCCTGCGCACGCTCGCGCACGTACATCGCGAGGTCGGTGACGACCTGGTCGTTTCGCGAGCGCGCAGTGTGCAGCCGTCCGCCCACCGCGCCGACCAGCTCTGTCAGCCGGCGCTCGATCGCCATGTGGATGTCTTCGTCGCGGTCCTCGAACGGAAAGCGATCCTCGGCGAGCTCGCGGCCGACCCGCCGCAGACCGTCCAGCAGCGCGTCGCGATCGGCGTCGGTGATGATCCCCTGCTGGGCGAGCATTCGCGCGTGGGCGCTCGACTGCGCGATGTCCTGCGGCCACAGGCGCCTGTCGAACGCCAACGACGAGTTCAGGCGCGCGAAGTCGGGATGCTGTGGTTCATGGAAGCGGGACACCGAGCGCAAGTCTACGTCGGCGTCCGACAGGCGCCATGGGACCGCCGTGGCGCTGTTCGCGGCCGCGCAGCCCACGCCCGCAGGCGCCGGTCCGGCGACGGTCGCCGAGCTCGGTCGGGGCCGCGCCGAAGACGCCGCGCGGGCGCCCCGGGGCTGCTCGCATCTGCCAACACCCTGTCAACCCCCCGCGATATCCAGAAGAGCCGAATCCAGTGGGTAAAGGAGCGTCGAAGAATGCTTACGAAATGTCAACCCCCGCACTGTATCCTCCGTAGCAGGAGGCGATGTCAACACCGATCGGACAGCCCACGTATGCCCGCCCGGACGGCTCTCCGGCGCCTGAGCCGGGCTCGATCCGGGCCAGCACCAAGGCGACCCAGCGCGATCGCCTCGTCGAGGCGATGATCGGCCTGTGCGCCGAGAGCGGATACACGGCCGTCAGCGTCGCGCAGGTGAGCTCGCGCGCGGGAGTCTCAAGCGCGACCTTCTACCAGCAGTTCGAGGACAAGGAAGACTGCCTGCTCGCCGCATACCGGGCGGCCGTGCTGCGCGTGTTCGGCGAAATCCCGATCGAGCTGCCGAACGGCGACTGGTCGGGCAGCGCGAGGATGGTCCTCGAGATGATCCTCAGCGGCCTCGAGCGCGACCCCAACGCGGGCCGGGTGCTGTTCGTCGAGGCGCTCGCCGGCGGCGGCAGGCTGCGCGCGGCGCGTGAGCGGGTGCTCGAAGTGTTCGAGCGCGCGGCCGATCAAAATCTCGATGGGACCACCGGCGCGAGCACTGTCGACATCCCCGTGACCGCGCTCGTCGGAGCCGTTCGCAGCATCGTCTCGCGCTACCTGCGGGTCCACGCAGAGGACCGCCTGCCCACGCTGGTCGACGACCTGCTCACCTGGATCGCCTCCTACGAGGTGCCCGGCGGCGAGGGACGCTGGAGCACGGGTCCAAGGGCGCTGCTCGATCTGCCGGCGCCGCGCAAGCGACCAGACCTGACCCGCGCCGCGCGCGAAGCGCCCCGCCTGCCCCGGGGCCGGCACAACCTGCCGCCGGGAGTCGTCTCGCGCAGCCAGCACGGACGCATCGTGCGGGGCACCGCCGAGGTCGTGATGAGCAAGGGCTACGCGAACACGACCGTCTCTGACATCGTCGCCGCCGCGGGGGTCTCGCGCGATGTCTTCTACGAACACTTCACCAACAAGCAGCACGCCTTCCTCGAGGCCCAGCAGCACGCGACCCGCCACATCGTCGATTCCTGCGCGCACGCCTACTTCGCTGGAGACGGGTGGCCAGAACGGGTCTGGAACGCCCTGCAGACGCTGGTCGGGCTGATCGCCGCGAACCCCGCTGTGACCCATCTGCGCGTGGTCGAGGCCTACGCCGCCGGCCCGACGGCGATCCGCGGCGCCGAAGAGATGCCACGCGCGGCGACGATCTTCCTGCAGGAAGGCTTCCACTACCGGCCCGAGGCCCAACGCCTGCCACGACTGTGCTCGCAGGCGATCACAGGGGCGATCTTCGAAGTCATCTACGGCCATCTCGCCCGCGGTCAGGCAGACGACCTGCCGCGCCACCTGCCCCAGCTCACCTACATCGCGATCGCCCCCTTCACGGGACCGCGCGAGGCCGTTGAGCTGCTGGAAGGGATGAGCGCCTCAGCCTGAGGCGAGCACCGCGCGCAGAGCCTCGGCCACGCGCGCGATCTGCTGCTCGCGCATCTCCGGGAAGAACGGCAACGCAAGCGAGCGCGCCGCCACCTGCTCGCAGACCGGGAACTCGCCCTCGCGGTGTCCGAAGCGCTCGCGATAGAAGCTCATCAGGTGGATCGCGGGCAGATAGGGCTTGCTCTGGACGCCCGCCTCCGCCAGCGCGTGCACGGTCGCGTCGCGATCGACCCCCGGCGGCAGCTGCACGACGAACACGAACCAGCCGCGGCGCTCTCCGTCGGCGTCGCGGCAGGGCAGCTCGAGACCCTCGATGTCGGCGAGCGCCTCGCGGTAGCCGGCGGCGAGGCGCTCGCGCGCGCCCAGCATCTGATCGAGGCGCTGCAGCTGTGCGATGCCGAGCGCGCAGGCGATGTCCGAGAGGCGGTAGTTGAAGCCCAGGCGGTCGTGGTCGAGCCAGCCCATGTCCGGCGCGCGACCCTGGTTTCGCTCGGAGTCGATGCGTCGCTTGAGCTCCCCGTCGGCGAGCGTGATCATCCCCCCCTCGCCGGTCGTGAGCTGCTTGTTCGCGTAGAAGGCGAACACGGCCGGGTGGCCGCGTGCACCGACTGCCACCCCGTCGCGGTGCACCGCGCCGAGCGCCTCGCAGGCGTCCTCGGCGAGCGCCAGCCCGTGGCGCTCGGCGATCGCCTCGAACGCGAGCATGTCGGCGGGGTAGCCGAAGATGTGCACCGGCAGCAGCGCCCGCGTGCGCCGCCCGACCGCGGCCTCGGCGGCGGCGGGGTCGAGGTTCAAGGTCACCGGGTCGATGTCGGCGAACACCGGCCTCGCGCCCTCGTACAGCACCGCGTTAGCGGAGGCGACGAACGACAGCGGGCTCGTGATCACCTCGTCGCCCGCGCCGACGCCGACCGCTCGCAGCGCGAGGTGCAGCCCGGCGGTGCCGCTGCTGACCGCGCTCGCATGCGGCGCGCCCAGCCGCTCTGCGAAGCGCCGCTCGAACTCCGGCAGGCGCGGACCGAGAGACAGGCGCCGCGAGCGCAGCACCTCGACCACCGCCCGCTCCTCAGCCTCGCCCAGGGTCGGGCGTGCGAGCGGGATGACCTCCACTAAATCCTGCCGCTGGAACCGAGCTGCGACTGCGGCTGTGGGGCCGGTCGCCTGGCGCCCTGCATGCCGAACTCGAGAGAGTCCACGAGCGCGTCCCAGGACGCCGCGATCACGTTCTCCGACACGCCGATCGAGCCCCACACCTCGTGCCCGTCGGAGGCGTCCAGCAGCACCCGCGTGATCGCCTCGGTGCCGTTGGTCTCATCGAGGATGCGCACCTTGAAGTTCTCCAGGCGGATGTCGTTGAGGTGCGGGTAGATCTCGGTGATCGCATCGCGCAGCGCGCGGTCGAGCGCGTGCACCGGCCCGTTGCCCTCGGCGGTGCGCACATAGCGCTCGCCGCCGACCCAGATCTTGATCGTCGCCTCGGTCGTCGCGCGCCCGTCGGCGTGCTTCTCGACGATCACGCGCCAGGACTCGAGCGTGAACAGCGGCTCGTAGGTTCCCGCCTGCTTTCGCATCAAGAGCTCGAAGGAGCCGTCGGCGGCCTCGAACTGAAAGCCGGCGTGCTCGAGCTCCTTGACGCGCTCCACCACACGCTCGACGATCTCCGCGTCGGTCTCGATGCCCGCGCCGCGCGCCTTCTCGGCGATCGTCGCGCGACCCGCCAGCTCGGACACCAGGGCGTCGCTGCGATTGCCCACCAGCTCGGGGTCGACGTGCTCGAAGGCGTCGCTGCGCTCGCGCGCCCCCGCCGCGTGCATGCCCGCCTTGTGCGCGAACGCGTGCTTGCCGACATAGGGCTGGGCTGCATCGGGGGCGCGGTTCAGCAGCTCGTCGACGAAGTGCGCGGTATCGGTCAGGCGCGCGAGCCGCTCGGGCGCAAGCAGCTCGTAGCCCATCTTCAGCTGCAGGTCGGCGATGATCGTGATCAGGTTCGCGTTGCCGGTGCGCTCGCCGATGCCGTTGACGGTCCCCTGCACCTGCGTCGCGCCCGCCTGCACCGCCGCCAGCGTGTTGGCGACCGCGCAGCCGGTGTCGTCGTGGGTGTGGATACCGAGCGCCGCGGCCGGAAGCTCGCTGCGCACGTGCTCGACGGCCGCGCGAACGCCATCCGGCAGCGAGCCGCCGTTGGTGTCGCACAGCACCACCCGCTCGGCTCCCGCGTCGGCCGCCGCGCGGGCGCACTGCAGGGCGTAGTCGGGATCGAGCCTGTAGCCGTCGAAGAAGTGCTCGGCGTCGAACAGCACGCGCTTGCCCTGCGCCTGCAGGAAGGCGACCGACTCGGCGATCATGCGCAGGTTCTCCTCGCGCGAGACCTTGATCACCTGCTCGGCGTGCAGCACCGAGCTCTTGCCGACGAGCGTGCACACGGGGGCGAACGATTCAGCCAGCACGCGCAGCCCTGCGTCCTCCTCTGCTCGCAGATCGCGCCGGCGGGTCATGCCGAAGGCGACCACCTCTGCTCGCTGCAGCGTCTCGCTGGCGAGCAGGCTGAACAGCTCGAGCTCCTTCGGGTTCGAGGCCGGGAAGCCGGCCTCGATCAGCTCGACGCCGAGCATGTCGAGCGCGTGCACCACCCGCAGCTTCTCTTCCGCGGTCAGCGTCATGCCGCCGCCACCCATGCCGTCACGCAGGGTCGCGTCGTAGAGCTGCACGGTGCTCATCAGCCCGCGGCGGTCGAGCTGCTCTGCGCGGGCGCCTGACCCTCGGTGCCGGCCCCGCTCGGCGTCTGCAGCGCCTGCGGCGAGACGACGTCGAGCCACTCGCGGTAACGCTCGGAGCGCCCGTGAACGGCATCGTCGAACGCCGACTGCAGCACGCGCGTTATCTCGCCGGGTTCGCCCGTGCCAACCCGGTGGTCGTCGATCTCGCGCACCGGCACGAGCTCCGCGGCGGTGCCCGACATGAATACCTCGTCGGCGAGGTAGAGCTCGGCGCGGGCGACGTTGCGCTCGCGCACCGTGTAGCCGAGGTCCTGCGCGATCTGGATCAGCGATCGCCGTGTGATCCCGTCGAGGATCGAGTTGTGCTGGCCGGGTGTCGTGATCTCGCCGTCGCGCACGACGTAGATGTTCTCGCCCGTGCCCTCGCAGACGTGGCCGTGGTCGTCGAGCAGGATCGCCTCTTCATAGCCCGCCTTCAGCGACTCGACCTTCGCGAGCACGTTGTTGAGGTACTGACCCGAGGCCTTCGCGTGCGGTATCAGGGAGTCCGGGCTGATCCGCCGCCACGAGGAGACCTTCGCGCGCACGCCGTTGCGCGCGCCCTCCTCGCCCAGATACACGCCCCACTCCCAGCACGCGAGCGTCACGTCGACGCTCGCCTCGAGCGGATTGAGCCCCATCGTGCCGTAGCCGCGGTTGACGAGCGGGCGGATGTAGCAGGAGCGCAGGCCGTTGCGGCCCACCAGCTCGAGCGTCGCCTCGCGCAGCTGCTCGACCGTGTATGGAACGGGCATGTAGTACAGCTCGGCCGAGCGCACCAGCCGATCGAGGTGGTCGACGTTGCGGAACACCGCCGGGCCGAGCTCGGTCTCGTAGCAGCGCATGCTGTCGAACACGCCGGTGCCGTAGTGCAGGCCGTGGGTCAGGACGTGGACCTTTGCGTCCTCCCATGCGATGAATTCCCCGTTCATCCATATGAGGTCGGTTGGGTCCACTTTTCGATCTCCTTCTCAGAGGTGCCGCAGCACCGCGTCTGTCGCGTCCGCAGTGGTGTCCGTCCCCCCGAGATCCGAGGTGCGCAACCCACCGTCGAGCGCCTTCTCGACAGCCGATTCTACCGCCGCCGCCTGCTCGGCCAAGTCGAGTCCGTGTCTGAGCATCATCGCCGCCGACAGGAACATCGCCACCGGATTGGCAGCGCCGCTGCCGGCGATGTCGGGGGCGGAGCCGTGCACCGGCTCGAACAGTCCCGGTGCATGCGCCTGCGAATCGCCCAGCGACGCGCTCGGCAGCAGGCCGATCGAGCCGGTGATCATCGCGGCCTCGTCGCTGAGGATGTCTCCGAACATGTTCTCGGTCAGGATCGTGTCGAAGTGGCGCGGCGCGGCCACGAGCTGCATCGCGGCGTTGTCGACCAGCACGTGCTCGAGCTCGATGTGGGGGAACTCCTCGGAGTGCACGCGGCGCACTGTCTCGCGCCACAGCCTGCTCGTCTCGAGCACGTTGGCCTTGTCGACGCTCGAGACACGACTGCGGGCCGCGCGGAACGCGGTTCTCGCGATCCGCTCGATCTCGGCGACGGTGTACTCGCAGACGTCGCTCGCAGCCAGCTCTGTGCGCTGCTTCTCGCCGAAGTAGATCCCTCCCGTGAGCTCGCGTACGACCAGCAGGTCGGTGCCCTCGATTCGCTCACGCCGCAGCGGCGAGGCTTCGTACAGCGCCGGCAGGGGCTTGACCGGGCGCAGGTTCGCGTACAGCCCGAGCCCCTTGCGCAGTCCCAGCAGTCCCTGCTCGGGGCGAGGCGCGTTCGGGTCGGTCGTGTCCCACTTGGGGCCACCGACCGCAGCCAGCAGAACCGCGTCGGCGCTGCGACAGGCGGCGAGCGTATCCTCGCGGAGGGGCGTCCCGTGGGCGTCGATCGCGGCGCCACCGAAGGCGTGCTCCTCGAACTCGAAGTCCCCCAGCTCGCGCAGCAGCACAAGGGTCGGCGCCATGATCTCGGGGCCGATCCCGTCTCCGGGGAGGGTGACTATGCGATGCGCCATCGAGCGCGGGAGGCTAGCGCGGCGGCGAAGCCGGGGTGTGCCCGGCCCCTAGAGCGCGGTCGTCACCGGTCCGCTGCGCTCGCGCTCACGCTCGTAGGAGACGATCTGCTGCTCCGAGCCGAGCGTCACCCCGATGTCGTCGAGGCCGTCGAGCAGGCGGCGGCGGATCTCGTGATCGATCTCGAACGCGACCTGGCGCCCGGCGAAGCGGACCTCCTGTTCGTCGAGATCGACCTCACCCTCCCCCGCGTGCGCGAGGCTGTGACAGTCCTCCTCGCTGAGCACCACGGGCAGCAGCCCGATCTTGGTGCAGTTGGAGTAGAAGATGTCGGCGAACGAAGGCGCCACGACGGCCTGAAAACCGTAGTCCTGAAGGCCCCACGGAGCGTGCTCGCGCGAGGAGCCGCAGCCGAAGTTCTCGCCCGTGACGAGGATCGGGTTGGCCGGCAGCTCCCAGCCCGGCTCCTTCGCCCAGTCGTAGAACAGGAACTCCCCGAAACCGGTGCGCTCGACGCGCTTGAGGAACTGCTTGGGCATGATCTGGTCGGTGTCGACGTTGGCTCGGTCGAGGTGCGTGACCGCCCCCGCGATGACATTGATCGGTTGCATCACTGCCAGCTCCTGATGTCGACGAAGTGCCCCTCGATGGCCGCCGCGGCGGCCATCTGCGGGGAGACCAGATGGGTGCGTCCACCGCGCCCCTGACGGCCCTCGAAGTTGCGGTTCGAGGTAGATGCGCAGCGCTCGCCGGGCGCGAGGATGTCGGGGTTCATCCCGAGGCACATCGAGCAGCCCGCGACGCGCCAGTCGAAGCCCGCGTCGCGGAACACGCGATCGAGCCCCTCGGCCTCGGCCTGGGCCTTGACCTGCTGGGACCCCGGCACCACCATCGCGTTGACGTTCGCTGCGACCTTGCGCCCGGCGATCACCTCGGCGGCGGCGCGCAGGTCGCCGATCCGGGAGTTCGTGCAGGAGCCGATGAACACGCGATCGAGCTCGATCTGCTCGATCGGGGTGCCCGGCTCGAGCGCCATGTACCGGAGCGCCCGCTCGGCCGCCTCGCGGTCGGAGGGTGTCTCGAAGTCATCGGGCGAGGGCACGCGCGCGGTGACGCCCTTGACCATCCCGGGGTTCGTGCCCCAGGTGACCTGCGGCGAGATCGCGCTGGCGTCGATCACGTGCTCGCTGTCGTACCCCGCGCCGTCGTCACTCGCCAGCTCGCGCCAGCGCTCGATCGCTGCCCGGAGCTCTGCGCCGCGCGGAGCGCCGGGCAGCTCGCGCTCGCTGAACCACGCGAAGGTCGTGTCGTCGGGCGCGACCATGCCGGCGCGCCCGCCGCCCTCGATCGTCATGTTGCAGACGGTCATCCGCCCTTCCATCGAGAGGGCCTCGATCGCCGGCCCGGTGTACTCGACGACGTGGCCGTTCGCTCCCCCGATGCCGATCTGTCCGAGCGTGCCAAGGATCAGGTCCTTCGCGGTAACCCCGAAGCCGAGCGCACCCTGGTAGCGGATCTCCATCGAGCGCGGCTTGTTCTGAACCATGCACTGCGTCGCCAGCACGTGCTCGACCTCGCTCGTGCCGATCCCGAACGCGAGCGCCCCGAAGGCGCCGTGCGTGGAGGTGTGCGAATCGCCGCAGACGATCGTCATTCCCGGCTGGGTGACGCCGAGCTCGGGGCCGATCACGTGCACGATCCCCTGCCGGTCCGAGCCCAGCGAGTAGACGGGCACTCCGAACTCGGCGCAGTTGCGCTCGAGCGTCTGCACCTGCACTCGCGAGAGCTCGTCCTTGATCCGCTCTGCCACCGGCGTGCCGTCGGTGGGCGTGTTGTGATCGGCGGTTGCGAGCGTGCGATCGGGGCGGCGCACCTGCCGGCCCGCGAGCCGCAGCCCGTCAAAGGCCTGCGGGCTCGTGACCTCGTGCACCAGGTGCAGGTCGACGTAGAGCAGGCCGGGAGTCACCTCGTGTGCCTCCCAGATCTTGTCGAACATCGTCTTCGGCATGACTTCCTTCCTAGCTGCGTCGCAGCCCCGCCGAGACGACCGCCAGGAAGGCGGCCTCGGCGGAGGTCGGGTTCTCGAAGTGGTGGGGCAGATCGGCGTCGAAGGTCACGCAGTCGCCCTCGCCGAGCTCATACCGTCGCCCATCGCAGACGAGCGTCAGCGAGCCGCGCTCCACCAGCGCCGTCTCGCGGCTGCCCGGCTCGTGGATCGGCGGATCGTCGGCGGCGCCGGTCGCCCCCGCGGGCGCGAGGGTGTGTCGCGAGAGCTCGGCGCGCTGGCCGGGCTGCGAGGAGGTGAGGACCTCGAAGCGGTGCCCACGCCTGGAGTTGCCGCCGCGACGGCGCTCGCGGGCGCGCACGACCGTCACCGCGCCGTCCTCGTCGAGGCGCAGCAGCTGTGACAGCCGCAGGTCGAGCCCCGCGGCGATCCGCGCGGCGACCGACAGCGTCGGGCTGGTCTCGCCGCGCTCGACCTGGGAGAGCATCGGCGCGCTGACGCCGCTGCGCTGGGCCAGCTCGCGCAGGGACAGCGACGAGGACTCGCGCAGCGCCCGCACCCGCGCTCCGATCACGGACGGGTCCAGCTCGGGATGGGTCACGAGCTCGAGGCCCTGCGCGGCGTCGCCGCGGCGCGCGGTCGAAGCTCTCTGACGTCGGTTCGGGGCCTCCATCAAGCGTACGTTATCACAGACGTCCGTATGGCATCCGGGTCAGCGGGTCCAACGCCCCGGCACGGCCTCGCCGCGCCGGGGAGCCAGCTCAGGGACCCGCGGGCTCGGGCAGGCCGAGGGCGCCGTCCGAGGATTCCGCGCGTGCGTGTGCGATCGAGAGGCCGCGAACGTACGCGCGGGCGGCGGCGTCGATGATGTCTGTCGAGACCCCCTGCCCGGCGCCGGTGCAGCCCCCGATCTCGACCACGACCGAGACCTCGCCGAGCGCGTCCTGGCCCTCGGT
This sequence comes from uncultured Solirubrobacterales bacterium, assembly GCA_963706765.1. GTDB lineage: Bacteria > Actinomycetota > Thermoleophilia > Solirubrobacterales > Solirubrobacteraceae > Palsa-744. The sequence continues at coordinate 3,448,316 of OY970168.1, forward strand.
GACCGCGCCGATCGTGAACTCGCTCAGCTTCGCCTCCAGCCCGGTGGCCGCGTTGATCGCGCGGAAGACCGCGTCGATCGGGCCGTCGCCGGTGAAGGTGCCCTCGGCGTTCGAGCCGTCGGGCAGCGTCACCGAAACGCGGGCGTGTGGTGGGCGGCGCGAGGAGGCATCGACCTCGAACCACTCGAGCCGGTAACCGGCGACCTCCTCGCCGACCCGCAGCTCGTCGGCGACCAGCGCCTCCAAGTCCATCGCGGTCAGCGCCTTCTTGCGGTCGGCGATCTCCTTGAAGCGCTTGAATGCCGTGTTCAGAGCGGCGCCGTCGAGCTGAAAGCCGAGCTCCTCGAGCGCCTCGCGCAGCGCGTGGCGCCCGGAGTGCTTGCCGAGCACGATCGCGTTGCTGCGCAGGCCGACGGTGGTGGCGTCCATGATCTCGTAGGTCGTGCGCTCCTTGAGCACGCCGTCCTGGTGGATCCCAGCCTCGTGCGCGAACGCATTGCGCCCGACGATCGCCTTGTTCGGCTGGACCTGGTAGCCGGTCAGGCGCGAGACGAGCCTGCTCGTGCGGGCTATCTCGGTCGTATCGATGCCCGTCCACAGGCCGAGGCTCGGCTCGCGGGTGCGCAGCAGCATCGCGATCTCCTCGAGCGACGCGTTGCCGGCGCGCTCGCCGATGCCGTTGATCGCGCACTCCACCTGGCGGCAGCCCGCTTCGATGCCGGCGAGCGAGTTCGCGACCGCCAGGCCGAGGTCGTCGTGGCAGTGGACCGAGACGACGACATCGCGCAAGGCGGGCACCAGGCGGTAGAGCTCTTCGAACATCGCCGCGTACTCGCGCGGCATCGTGTAGCCGACGGTGTCGGGCACGTTGATCGTGCTCGCGCCCTCTTCGATCGCGATCTGGATCACTTCAGCCATGTACTCGATGTCCGAGCGCGATCCGTCCTCGGGCGAGAACTCGACGTCGTCGGTGTATTCGCGCGCTTGCGCGACGGCTGCGCGCGCCTGCCCCTTGACGTCCTCGCGGGTGGTCTGGAGCTTGCGCTCGATGTGAATGTCGCTGGTGGCGATGAACGTGTGGATGCGCGGCCGCTCGGAGTCCTTGATCGCGTTCCAGGCCGCCTCGATGTCCTGCTTGGAGGTCCTCGCGAGCCCGCAGATCACCGGCTGCCAGTCGCCGAGGTCGGCGCGCGCGATCGCCTCGACCGCCTCGAAGTCGCCCGGCGAGGTGATCGGGAATCCCGCCTCGATCACATCCACGCCCAGCCGCGCGAGCTGACCGGCGATCTCGAGCTTTTCCTGCTTGTTCAGCGAGATCCCCGGCGACTGCTCGCCGTCGCGCAGCGTCGTGTCGAAGATCAGCACCCGTCCCTGCTCGCTGCGCTCAGAGCTGCCTGCGCCTGCCTTCCTGTCGCTCATGGTCGTTCCCTGCTCCTTTCAGTTCTCTCGTCAGCTGCTTCTCCGTTTGGTATGCGGCTACGCGGCCGCCACGCGCTATTCCCCCCGAGGGGGGAGGAGAAGGAGAAGCGTCAGCTGCGAGAGCGAGAACGACATCTGCGGCGCAGATTAGCACCGCCTGCCGCCGGCGCCAAGCGCCTGCAGCGGGGATTCAGGGGATGAGAACGACCTTGCCGAGGTTGCGGCGCCCGGTGATCATGTCCTGCGCCTCCCCTGCCCGCTCGAACTCGAACGCGCCTGCGATCACCGGTTCGACGGTGCCGTCCTGCATCAGCTCCTGCAGCGGATCGATCCACGGCCCGAGCGTCTTGCGATCGTCCCACAGCGTCAGCATGTTGAGCCCGATCACCGACTTCGATTCCGACATCTGCTTGATCATGTTGAAGCGCGGCATCCGCACGACTGTGCGAAGCGCGTTGAACAGGTTGCGGCGCGAGCCCGAGACGAGCGCCGAAGCGCCGAACGCGACCAGCCGCCCTCCCGGGCGCAGCTGGTTGTAGCTGCGACGCAGGCTCTTGCCGCCGACGGCGTCCATGATGATGTCGAACGGCGGCAGGTCGCGATCCCATCCGGGGCTCGTGTAGTCGAGCGGATGGTCGACTCCAAGCGCGGCGACCCGCTCGTGCTTGCCCGGCGAGCACGTGCCCCAGACCTCGGCGCCGCCGCGCTTGGCAATCTGGGTCGCGGCGATGCCGACGCCTCCGCCGGCGGAGTGGATCAGCACGCGGTCGCCCTGCTCGAGAGCGCCGTACGCGATCAGACCGGTCCAGGCGGTCGAGTAGTTGATCGGGATCGCTGCGCCCTGCTCGAAGGTCAGGTTCGCGGGCAGCGCCACGACGTCGCTCGCGGGCAGCGCCACCTGCGAGGCGTAGCCGCCGAAGCGTGTCCCGCCGAGCACGCGATCACCGTGGCTGAGTCCCGTCACCCCCTCGCCGAGCTCGAGGATCGTTCCCGCCACCTCGTAGCCGAGGACGCATGGCGTCTTCGGAGCATCGGGGTAGAAGCCGAGCCGCGCCATCACGTCGGCGAAGTTGATCCCGGCCGCGGCTACCTCGATCCGCACCTCGCCCGGCGCCAGCGTCGGATCGGGGCGCTCCTGGACCTGCAGCACGCCGGGGCCTCCGTGCTTGGTGGTGACCACAGCGCGCATCGCGCGTCAGGCTATCGCGACTTCAGCCAAGGTCGACCGACCAGCCGTCGACGAAGCCCTCGGATGCCGTGATCTCCGCGACCACCTCATCGGCCACGGGCGCATCGGTGGTCACCACCATCGCGGCGTAGCGGGGATCCTCGGCGTCTCCCTGCTCGGCGAGCGTGCGCCCGTCGGGCAGGTGCCCGACGGCGGCGGAGGAGATGTTGATGCCGTGCGAGCCGAACATGGTTCCCACCCGGCCGATCATCCCCGGCAGGTCCTCGTAGCGAAACACGGTCACGTAGGGAGCCAGCTCGATCGTCAACCGCCGGCCCTGCACCTCGACCAGGTGGGGCACGCGACTGGGGCCGATGCCGGTGCCCGCGACCGCGACGCTCCGAGCGCCGGCGATGACCGTGACGCGGATCAGCTCGTGGAAGTCCTGTGCCTCGGAGATCGCGCGCTCCTCGAACACGATCCCGCGCTGCTGGGCCATCGTCGGGGCGTTGACGAAGTTGATCGGATCCTCGGTGCGTCCCTGCAGGGCGCCGATGATCACCGCCAGCCCGAGCAGTCGCGTGTCGAACTCCGCGATCCGTCCGAGGAAGGCCGCCTCGATGCGCTCGACCGAGCTGCCCTCGGCGAGCTCCATCGCCAGCCGACCGAGCTGGGTGGCGAGCGGCAGGAAGGGACCCAGCGCCTCCATGTCCTCGGCGCCGATCGCGGGGATGTTCACCGCCGAGGAGACGACTCCGCCGGTGAGCGCGGCGATCACCTGCTCCGCGCTCTGATAGCCGGCGCGGTCGGTGGCCTCGGCGGTGGAGGCGCCGAGGTGAGGCGTCACGACCACGTTCGGGTAGCCCGAGAACAGCGGGTAGTCGGTGATCGGCTCCGAGGGGAACACGTCGAGCGCCGCGCCGCCGACCTTGCCGGAGTCGAGCGCGTCCTTCAGGGCGGCGTCGTCGATCAGCCCGCCGCGGGCGACGTTCAGGATCCGCACGCCGTCGCGCATCTTGGCGAACGCCTGAGCGTCGAGGAAGCCTTCGGTGTCCGGGGTCTTGGGCAGGTGGATGGTGATGAAGTCGGCCTGCTCATACACGTCCTCTACGCTGTCGGCCTTCTCGACCAGCAGCTCGCGATAGCGCTCGGCGCTGACGAACGGGTCGAACGCCAGCACGCGCATGCCGAACCCGCGCGCGCGATGCGCGACGAGCTGGCCGATGCGCCCGAAGCCGAGGATCCCGAGCGTCTTCTCGTACAGCTCGATGCCGGAGAACTTCGAGCGCTCCCACTTGCCGGCGGTCAGCGAGACGTAGGCCTGCGGGATGTTGCGGGCGAGCGCCAGCAGCAGCGCCATCGTGTGCTCGGCGGCGGTCACGACGTTTGACTCGGGCGCGTTGGCGACGACGATCCCGCGCCGGGTGGCGGCGGGCACGTCGACGTTGTCGACGCCCACGCCCGCGCGGCCGATCACGCGCAGGTTGCTCGCGCGCTCGATCAGATCGGCGGTCATCTTCGTCGCCGAGCGGATCAGGATGCCGTGGTAGTCGCCGATGCGCTGCGCCAGCTGCTCCTCGTCCCAGTCCACGCCGAGATCGACCTCGAAGCGCTCGCGCAGCAGCTCGACGCCCGAGTCGCCGATCTTCTCCTTGACGAGCACCTTCAGCCGCTGCCCGTCGGCGGCGGCGGCCTGTGCCCGGCCCTGCTCGCCGGCGACGCCCGCGCCAGCAGCGGCGTCGGCGCTGGGTGCGGCGTCGGCGCTGGGTGCGGCGCTCGGGCTCGAGTCGAGGGCGCTCATCGGGACACCCTCTCGATGACCCACTCGATGCACGCTGTCAGCGCCTGCACGTCTGCGGGGTCGACGGCCGGGAACATGCCCACGCGCAGCTGGTTTCGCCCGAGCTTGCGATAGGGCTCTACGTCGACGATTCCGTTCGCACGCAGCGTCTTTGTGATCGCGGCGGCGTCGATCGCCTCGTCGAAGTCGATCGTGCCCACCACCAGCGAGCGCTTGGCGGGGTCGCGCACGAACGGGGTCGCGTAGGAGACGCCTTCGGCCCAGCCGTACAGGTGCTCGGAGGAGCTGCGGCAGCGCGACGCGCACCACTCGAGGCCGCCGCCGTCGAGCATCCAGCGCAGCTCTGCGGCCAGCAGGTAGAGCGTCGCCAGCGCGGGGGTGTTGTAGGTCTGGTTCTTGAGCGAGTTCTCGAGCGCCGTGGCGAGCGACAGGAACGCCGGGATCCAGCGCTCGGACGCTGCGAGGCGGGCGATCCGCTCCTGCGCCGCGGGGCTCAGCAGCGCGAGCCACAGTCCTCCATCCGCCGCGAAGGCCTTCTGGGGGGCGAAGTAGTAGGCATCGCTCTCAGACACGTCGACCGGCAGGCCGCCCGCGGCTGAGGTCGCGTCGATCAGCACCAGCGGCGCGTCGGCGCCGGCGCCGACCTCCGGGCGCTGCACGGGCACCATCACGCCGGTGGAGGTCTCGTTGTGGGCCCAGGCGATCACATCGGCCTGCCCCTGCGCGGCCTCAGGTCCGGCCAGCCCGGGATCCGGTGCGTCGCCGGGGTCCGCGGCGATCGTGATCGAGCCCTCCAGGAACGGCGCTCCATCGGTCGCCTGCGCGAACTTGCCCGAGAACTCCCCGTAGACGAGGTGCAGCGCGCGACGCTCGACCAGCCCGAAGGTCGCTGCGTCCCAGAACGCGGTCGCGCCGCCGTTGCCGAGCGCGACCTCGTAGCCCTCGGGCGCGGCGAACAGCTCGCCCAGCCCGGCGCGGATCTCGCCGACGAGGTCCTTCACGGGACGCTGGCGGTGCGAGGTCCCCATCACCGCGGCGCCGTCGCCGGCGAGCGCGGCGAGCGCCTGCGGGCGCACGCGCGAGGGACCGGATCCGAAGCGCCCGTCCGCGGGCCTCAGATCCGGCGGAAGTGTCAGGTGCTGCTCTGCTGTGGGGGTGCTGGGCGTCACGGGCGGCTCCTCGTCGGCTCGAGAGTTTCGATGGTCTGAGGTGCCCAGGCGCGCGGCTGTTCGACTGCTCGTCGCTTCCCGATGGTGGACTCCACCTCAGCGCCAGTCGCGACGACCAGGCGAGTGTAGCGAAGGCACCCCAGGTGCCTCATGCCGTGTCGAACAGCAGCTGGCGCTCGCAGACGAGCGCTCGCCAGCCGGCGGGCAGGCGCCCGGCCGCGGCGCCGGGCGGGGCCGCTGGCGCCATCAGGCAGTAGTCGGGCGCCGGACCGAGCACCAGCCGCCGGCGCCAGAGGCTTGCACGCGCGGGGTCGACACCGTCGACGAGCATCTCGGCGAGCGGACCCGCCTGCGCCCCGGGCGGAGCATCGACCCAAATGGCCAGCGGCGCCTCGGCGAGCATGCCTGGGTGCGGGCGGCCCTCGCGCAGGCCGTAGATGCCCCCTGCGCCAGCGCCATAGCGGCGCGCGATCTGCTCGTGGCGGCTGCGGTGACCGCGGCCGACGGCGGCTTCGTCGAGGACGCCCAGCGCGGTGAAGTCCTCGACGAGGTACCAGTCCTCATAGCCGCCGGCGTCCGCTGCGTCCTTCCCGCCGGCGCGCGCGGCGCTCAGCCAGGGAAGCTCGGGCAGGCGAAAGAATGCCGAGCCGAGCATGCCGGCCGGCGGGTTGTGCGCGAGCGAGCGATGGAAGTCGATGTTCGCCCGCTCGTAAGCCTCGCGCGCCTCAGGATCGCGTGGGCGATGCCAGAAGACGTACGCGAGCACCGCCGGAAGTCCTAGAACGCCGGCTTGATCCAGCCCATGTGCGAGCGCAGCTCCGCGCCGACGTGCTCGATCTGGGTGTCCGCCTGCTCGGCGCGCATGCGCTTGAAGTTCTCCTGGCCGGCGCGGTTCTCGGCGATCCACTCGCGCGCGAAGTCGCCCGACTGGATCTCCTGCAGGATCTTGCGCATGCTCGTCCGGGTTTCGTCTGTGATCACGCGCTTGCCCCGGGTGTAGTCGCCGTACTCGGCGGTGTTGGAGATCGAGTAGCGCATGCCGGCGAGCCCCTTCTCGTACATCAGGTCGGCGATCAGCTTGAGCTCGTGGAGGCACTCGAAGTAGGCCATCTCCGGGTCGTAGCCGGCCTGCACGAGCGTCTCGAAGCCGGCCTGCACGAGCTCGGAAGCGCCGCCGCAGAGCACTGCCTGCTCGCCGAACAGGTCGGTCTCGGTCTCATCCTTGAAGGTCGTCTCGATCACGCCGCCGCGGGTGCAGCCGATGCCGCGTGCGTAGGCGAGCGCGAGCGCGCGTCCCTGACCGGTCGCGTCCTGGGCGACCGCAAGCAGACCGGGAACGCCGCTGCCCTCGGTGAACTGCCGGCGCACGAGGTGGCCCGGGCCCTTCGGCGCGACCATCGTCACGTCGACGCCCGCGGGCGGCTCGACCTCGCCGTAGTGGATCGAGAAGCCGTGGCCGAACATGATCATGTTCCCCGGCGCGATGCCGTCGCGTACCTCGCCCTCCCAGACCTGGCGATGCAGCTCGTCGGGCACCAGCATCATCACGATGTCGCCGCGGCTCGCGGCCTCGACGACCGAGAGCACCTCGAGGCCGTGCTCGCGGGCCTCGCCGGCCGAGGACGAGTCGGAGCGCAGCCCGACGACGACCTCGACGCCGGAGTCCTTGAGATTGAGGGCGTGGGCGTGGCCCTGGGAGCCGTAGCCGATGATCGCGACGGTCTTGCCGTCGAGCAGCTGGAGGTTGGCGTCGTCGTCGTAGAGCATGGCCGAGCAGGCTATCCGACTCAGGCGCTCGCGGAGGCGACGAGCGTGCGACCCGGGATCGCGAGCGTGCCGTCGTCCTGCACGAATGCCGCCAGCCGGCGCTGCACGCCTGCGCGGATGTCGACGATCTCGGACTCGGGCTTGGCGAGCACGACGTCGTGGAAGGAGCGCGAGATGTCGAGCGTCGTCTCCCAGAAGGCCTCGAAGGAGGAATGGCGATGCACCACGTCGAGCGCTTGGACGTCGATCTCGGCGAAGCCCGCCGCGGCGAGCAGCTCGCGCACGCGCTCGGGGTCGCCGAGCGCGAACGGTCCCGGCGCCCCGGGGTTCGGAGGCGGCACGAGCTCGCGCTCGATCAGCTCGAGCGCGGGCATCATCGCCCAGGGGTTGTGCCCGGCGGCGTCCCACACCGCGAGAGCGACGCGCCCGCCGGGCTTCAGCACCCGGCGTGTCTCGGTCAGAGCGGCGCGGGGGTCGGCCATCAGCATGTAGCCCCAGCGGCAGAGCACGACGTCGACGCTCGCGAGCGGCAGGTCGATCCATTCGGCGTCGAGAACCTGGAACTCGACGTTGCTGAGCCCCATGTGGCCGGCCCGCCCGCGGGCGCCGTCGAGCATCGCCTCGGCCTGATCGGAGACGATCACCCCGCCGACGGGCGCGACCAGCGCGGCCGCGAGCATGCCCGTCTCGCCGAGTCCTGCCGCCAGCTCGAGCACGCGCTTGCCGGGCTGCAGGTCGACGGCCTCGAGCATCCAGTCCGACACCGGCCTGCCGAGCGCGCTGATCGCCTCGTGCCGGCGCGACCAGCCGGCGGCCGCCTCTTCCCAGGCCGCGCGACTGGCCTCACGATGGGCATTTGGGTCGAACCCGCTCATCTCAGCTCCCTGCGCAGCAGCTTGCCCGAGCGGGTGCGAGGCAGCGGGCCGCCGACGAGCTCGACTCGCTTGGGCACCTTGAAGGGCGCCAGTCGCTGGGCGCAGTGCGCGCGCAGCAACTCGGCGTCGACCGATTCTCCGGGGCGCGCGACCACGACCGCGGCGACCGCCTCTCCCCAACGCTCGTCCGCGCGGGCGACGACCGCCGCCTCGAGCACGCCGGGGTGGGACTCGAGCACGGCCTCGACCTCGGCTGGGGCGATGTTCTCGCCGCCGCTGACGATCGTGTCCGCCTTGCGCCCGCTGACGCGCAATTCGCCGCTCGGCTCGAGCGCGCCGAGGTCGCCCGTGTGCAGCCAGCCGTCGCCGGCGAGCGCGCCGGGGGCGACAGTGGGACCGGCGACCAGGATCTCTTCGTCGGCGGCGATGCGAACCCGAGTACAGAACAGCGGAACTCCCCCATGGGCGGAAGTCTCTCGCATCGGGCCCCGCAAGCGCGCGACGGGGGCGGTTGTGACCTGCGAGCAGGCCTCCGTGAGCCCGTAGGTGGCGGCCACTGGCACTCCCGCCTCGCGGGCGCGCGCGATCAACGCGGGCGCGACGGGCCCGCCGCCGGTGAGCGCGCAGCGAAGCGTCCGCGGCTCGTGCAGGCCCGCGTCGAGCAGGCGCGTGAGCGTCGTGGCGACGAGCGAGACGAGCGTCACCTCGCCCCGCTGCAGCGCGTACAGCACCGAGTCGAGCTCGAAGCGGGGATGGATCAGCGCGGTGGTGGCGTAGATGCACGAGCGCACGAGAATCGAGAGCCCGCCGACATGGGCGACCGGCAGCGCGCAAAGCCAGCGCTCCCCCGGGTCGCGGTCCAGGGCGACGGCCGAGCCGAGGGCGCTCCAGAGGAAGTTGCCGTATGTGAGCTCGACCGGTCGCGGGGCGGCGCTGGTGCCCGAGGTATGGATCACCGCGGCGATCCTGTCGAGGTCGTGCGAGCGCTCTCCCGCGAGCTCCGCCCGGCCTTCGTCGCCGGGCAGGGGCTCTGCCACGACGACGCTCGTGCCGGCGCAGAGGAGCGCCCGGTCGCGCTCGCCCAGGCGCACGTCGACCGGGACCGCGACGGCGCCGAGCAGCAGGCAGGCATGGAAGGAGCGCGCGAACTGCAGGCCCGGAGGCTGGACGATCGCGACGCGGTCGCCGGCGTGCACGCCCGCTCGCTCCAGGGCCCTCGCACCGGCGCGCGCGCTCGTCTGCAGCTCGGCGTAGGTGAGGCTGCCTTCGGGCGTCTCGAGCGCGGGCCAGCCAGGGCGCACACGCGCCGCGCGAGACAGCCAGCCCTCGACCTGCATGGCCACAGGCTAGCCTTCCCGAAATGACGGCGTGGGCGCAGGCCAGCGAGTTCGAGGACATCCGCTACGAGAAGTCGAGCGAGCCGGCGGGGATCGCGAAGATCACGATCGACAGGCCCGAGGTCCGCAATGCGTTTCGACCGCAGACGATCGTCGAGATCTCACGGGCGCTCGAGGATGCGCGCGAGGACACGACGGTGGGCGTGATCGTGCTCACCGGCGCCGGGGAGCAGGCGTTCTGCTCGGGCGGCGATCAGCGGGTGCGGGGAGACTCGGGCTACAACGCCGAGGACAGCGCCGGCAAAGCGGGGATCGGCCGCTTCCACGTGACCGACCTGCATGTGCAGATCAGGCGCCTGCCCAAGCCGGTGGTGGCGATGGTGGCCGGCTATGCGATCGGCGGCGGCCACGTGCTGCACCTCGTCTGCGATCTGACGATCGCGGCTGAGAACGCCCGCTTCGGCCAGGTCGGACCGCGCGTGGGCTCGTTCGACGGCGGCTTCGGCGCGGGGCTCTTGGCGAACATGGTGGGACCCAAGAAGGCGAAGGAGATCTGGTTCCTGTGCCGCCAGTACTCGGCGCAGGAAGCGCTGCAGATGGGCCTGATCAACACCGTCGTGCCGCTCGAGCAGCTCGAATCGGAGACGATCGCGTGGTGTGAGGAGATGCTCGCGCTCTCGCCGTTCGCGCTGCGGCTGCTGAAGGCGAGCTTCAACGCAGCCGAGGATGGGCTCACCGGCATCCAGCAGCTCGCGCACGACACGAATCTGCTGTTCTACGGCAGCGAAGAGGCCCAGGAGGGACGAGACGCCTACCGCGAGAAGCGCCGTCCCGACTTCGGCCGCTTCCCCAAGCGCGCATGAGCAGCGTGACCGAGCGCACCCCGATCGCCGCGACCGACGCCGCGCCGCGCCCGAGCGCGGTGCGCATCTGGGTCATGGCTGCGCGGCTGCGCACGCTGCCGGCGGCGGTGGCGCCGGTGTGCGTGGGCACGTCGCTGGCGCTCGGCGCGGGCCACTTCCACGCGTTGGCGTTCGTCGCTGCGCTGCTGGGCGCGGTGTTCATCCAGGTGGGCACGAACCTCTCCAACGACTACTCCGACGCGCGTCGCGGAGCGGACAGCGAGGATCGGCTCGGTCCGGTCCGGGTGACGGCGGGTGGGCTCGTGCCGCCGCGGCAGGTGCTCGTTGCCACCTACCTGTCGTTCGGGGTCGCGGTGCTGTGCGGCATCTATCTGATCGCGGTCGCGGGCTGGGAGCTGCTGGCCGTGGGCGCCGCCTCGATCCTCGCCGGCGTGCTCTACACGGGCGGTCCGCGCCCTTACGGATATGAGGGCCTCGGCGAGCTGTTCGTGTTCCTGTTCTTCGGCATCGTCGCGGTGACGGGCTCCTACTTCGTCCAGGTCCAGCAGCTGCCGTGGCAGGCGTTCGGCTGTGCGGTCCCGGTCGGTCTGCTCGCGAGCGCGATCCTGGTGGTGAACAACGTCAGGGACATCGACACCGACAGGCGCGCGGGCAAGCGCACGCTCGCGGTTCGCATCGGTCGCGCGCGCACGCGTGACCTCTACACGGCGATGGTGGCGGGCGCGTTCCTCTGCGCCCCGATCCTGTGGGCGCTCGGCATGTCGCCGTGGCTGCTCCTCAGCTGGGCCGCGATCCCGCTCGCGGTGCCGCTCGTCGGGATCGTGCGCAGCCGCCTGGACGGACCGTCGCTCAACGGCGCGCTCGCCCGCACGGGGGCGTTGCAGCTGCTTTTCTGCGTGCTGCTCTCCGCTGGAATACTCGCCAGCGGCGGGATCGGCAGCGGTTGAGCTCGCGGGCGCGAAGATAGGGAGACCCGGATGCGCGCTCTCGCAACAGCGCTGCCGGCGCCGGTCACCGCAGCTGCTGGCAATTCGCGGGCCTGAGCGCGAATGCGCCTGCAGATCGAGCACCGCACCCTGCGCCTGCGAACGCCGCTGCAGACGGCGCATGGCGAGGTTCGCGAGCGTGAGCTGTTGACGCTCACGCTCACCGACGAGGACGGCGTCACGGGCTGCGGCGAAGCGGCGCCGCTGCAGAGCTACGACGGTGTCAGCCTGCAGCGCGCGCGCCAGGCGCTCGAGCGCTACCGGCCGGTGCTGGCGAACCCGGGGGCGATGAACGGGGCCCAGCTGATCGACGCGTGCCGCAGAGTCGATGATCTGCCGCACGCGCTGGCGGCGGTCGAGATGGCGCTGTGGGATCGCGCCGGTCATCGCGCGGGTAAGCCGGTCGCGGAGCTGCTCACCGACGAGCCCGCGAAGTGGGTCGCGGTCAACGCGACGATCGGCGCGGGCGACCGCGAGAGCGCAGCCGCGCAGGCGGCAGCAGCGGCGGCGGCGGGGTTCAGCTGCATCAAGCTGAAGGTCGGGATCGGCGACGACGCCGCCCGCGTCGCGGCGGTTCGCGCCGCCGCGGGACCGCAGCCGGCGTTGCGACTCGACGCGAATGGCGCCTGGGAGGTCGAGCAGGCGGTGCGCACGATCGAGCAGCTGGCGCCCGCGGGCCTCGAGCTGGTCGAGGAGCCGACGCATGGACTGCACGCCGTGCGCGAGGTTCGCGAGCGCGTCGACACGCGCGTGGCGATCGACGAGACGGCCGCCGAGCCGGGTGCGCTCGGCGCGGGAGTCGCGGACGCGGTCTGCCTGAAGGTGGCCCGCTGCGGGGGCATCTCGAGCTTGCTTGCGGCCGCCGCGCTGGTGCGGGCCTCGGGCGCCGAGCCCTATGTCGCCTCGAGCTTCGACGGCCCGCTCGGCGTGGCCGCGGCGCTGCACGCGGCCGCGGCGCTCGCCTCGCGCGGCCCCGTGCCACCGTGCGGGCTGGCGACGCTGGCGCTGTTCGAGGGTCTCGAGGACACGCTGGCGGCCAGCGAGGGCGCGATCGCGCTGCCCTCCGGCCCTGGGCTCGGCGTGCGCGCGGCATGAGAGCGCCGCGAGGCTGCTGCGAGGGTCGCGTCAGGGGCGCCCGCCATCGGCAGCTGTGAAGCGGCCGTGCGCGGGCTGGGTGTCGGTCGATCTGTCGGTCGATTCGGTCAGCGCCTCGGCGACCGCGGCCGGGGACTCGAGCGCCAGCCTGTGGCCGCCGGGGACCACGACGAGCCGGGCAGTGGGCCGCAGCTCGACGATCCTTGAGCCCAGCCGCCGGTACTTCGCGTCGCGCTCGCCCACCAGGACCGTCAGCGCCATCTGCAGCTCGCCGAGCCGGTTCCACAGTGGCGTCATCTCCCCCGCGCCGATCCCCCGCATCACCGCCGCGAGCGCGTCGGCGCGGTTGCGGAGCTGGTCCTCGCGCGCGAGCCTGTGCACGTCAGGGGGATCGTCGACGAACAGCGGCTGGGCATCCCAGCGGGCGATGAAGTCAGCGAGCGAGCCGTGCTCGAGCTCGCGCGCGAGCTGGGAGTCGGCGCGCCGGCGGGCCGCTCGCTCGGCGTCGTCCTCGATTCCCGGGCTCGCGGAAACGAGCATGAGCGAGCTCACGCGCTCGGGGGCGGCGAGCGCGACGTGCAGCGCGATGCGCCCGCCGAGCGAGTAACCGCACAGCGAGAAGCGCGCGGGGGCCAGATCCAGCACGTGGGCGATGCAGCCGGCGAAGGAGATCGGGCGCGGAGAGTCGGCGTATTCGCCGTGGCCGGGGAGATCCAGCGCGAGCGGACGGTAGCGTTCACCCGGCAAGCACCCGATCACGCGGTCCCACGTGCGGCGGGTGCCACCAAAGCCATGGAGCAGAACCAGATCCTCCGCCACCGCGCAATCGTATTGCCGGCCCAGGGCGCGCCCGCCGCGCCCCCGCCAGCGCCGCGTACGCGGGCGCCCCGCGTGCAGGCGCCGAACGGGTGAGCGTCGCGGGCGACACCTACGTCCTGCTGCGCGCGTTCGTCGATGAGCTCGCGCGCTGCGGGATGCGCGCGGCGTGCACATCGCCCGGCTCGCGTTGCGCGCCGCTCGTGCTGAGCCTCGCGCGCGAGCGGCGGATCTCCTGCTACTCGCATGTCGATGAGCGCTGCGCTGGCTTCTTCGCGCTCGGGCTGGCCAAGGCGAGCGGCGCGCCGGTCGCGGTCACCTGCACGTCGGGCACCGCCGCCGCCGAGCTGCTCGCGGCGGCGATCGAGGCGCGCGAGGCGCGGGTGCCGCTGCTGCTGCTGACGGCCGATCGTCCGGCGGAGCTGCGCGAGAACGGCGCCGGACAGGCGATCGACCAGCTGAAGCTGTTCGGCGACGCCGCGAAGTGGTTCGTCGAGGTCGAGACCAGCGCCGCCGACGCTGCGGCGCTGCGCTGGATCAGGACGCTTGCATGCCGCGCCTTCTGGACGGCGTCGGAGGGCCGGCCCGGGGCGGTGCACCTCAACTTCCCGCTGCGCGAGCCGCTGGTAAGCGACGAGCCACTGCCCGCCGATGACAGCGGACGCCCGAGCGGCGCCCCCTACGTGGGTCGCCTGGCGAGCGGGACCGCGACAAGGAAGCTCCCGGGGGCGAGCGGCGCCGGCGATCGCGCGCTCGAGCGGCTGGTCGAGCTCGCGCGCGGCGCGCGGCGCGGAGTCGTGGTGGCGGGACGCCACGAGCGCCGCAGCGATCTCGGCGCGGCGGCGGCCCGATTCTGCGAGGCGGCGGGCTGGCCGCTGCTCGCGGACCCGCTGTCGGGCGCACGGCGCGGGCCCGCCGCGGTCGCCCACTACGACGCGCTGCTGCGCGATCAGCGCTTCGCGCGCGAGCACGAGCCAGACGTCGTGATACGGGTGGGCGATCTGCCGGTCTCAAAGCCCCTGCGCGCGTGGCTTGCGAGCGCGGGCGCGGCCCGGCAGATCGCGCTCGACGCCGAGGGAGCCTGGCAGGACCCGGCTTCGGTGCTGAGCGATTCGCTCGCGCTCGAGCCGGCGGGCGCACTGGCGGCGCTCGCGGGCGCGCTCGCCGACCCCGCCGAGAGTCCTGTCGCGGCTACGGAGAGCGCGCAGGCGCGCGAGCGGGACTGGCTCGGGTCGTGGCGCAGCGCTGACGAGCGCGCAGCAGAGGCGATCCTCGGCGTGCTCGCCGGGCAGCCGCTGAGCGAGCCGGCGCTCGCGGCAGAGCTCGGAACGCTGCTGCCGCAGAGCGCGACGCTGTTCGTCGCCTCTTCGATGCCTGTACGCGAGATCGAGACGTTCTGGGGGGTGCGCGAGGACCCGCCGCGGGTGCTCTGCAACCGCGGCGCGAACGGAATCGATGGAACGGTCTCGAGCGCGTTCGGCGCGGCGGCCGCGAACGCAGGAGCCGGCGACGACAGCGCAGGCGACGGCGGTGCCCGCGAGGATGGCGCGAGCGACGGTGGCGGGAACGACCGCGGCGGCAGCGACATCAGCAGCAGCAGCAGCAGCAGCGGCGGCGGCGGGCCGACGGTGCTGCTGATCGGCGACGTCGCGCTGGCGCACGACATCGGCGGGCTGCTGGCCGCCGGGCGGCTGGGGCTGAAGCTGACGATCGTGCTGGTCGACAACGAGGGCGGCGGAATCTTCGACTTCCTGACGGTCTCACGCAGCGGCGATCAGCGCGACCAGGAGATCTACTCCGATCACATCGCCACGCCGACGGGGCTCGAGTTCGAGCGAGCTGCGGCTCTGTATGGGCTCGAGTACGAGCATGCAGCAAGCATCACGGCGCTGCGCGAGGCGCTCGAGCGAGCGCTCGAGCCGCGGCGTGAGCGCTCGACGATCGTGCACGTGCGTGGTCAGCGCGCGACGAACGTCGCGCTGCACGCGCGCATCTGGGAGGCGGTCGCGCAGGCGCTCAGCCCGCGAGCAGCGGCAGCAGGGCCTGGAGCTTGATCTCGGTCTCGGCGAGCTCCGCGTGCGGGTCTGAGTTGCGCACGATTCCGTTGCCCGCGTAGCAGCGCGCGACCCCCCCGCGCAGCAATGCGCAGCGCAGCGCGACGCACAGCTCACCGTCGCCGGTGGCGTCGGTCCAGCCGATCGGGCCTGCGTACCAGCCGCGGTCGAGCCCCTCGAGCGCGGGTATCAGCCGCTGCGCCTGCGCGCACGGCTCGCCACCGACGGCGGGCGTCGGGTGCATCAGGCCAGCGAGCTCGAGCACGTCGATCGGCGCCGCGAGCTGAGCGCGGATCGGCGTCGCGAGGTGCTGGATGTTGGCGATCCGCACGAGCGTCGGCTCCGGCGCGGCGGCGGTCCACAGCGAGTGGGCACGCAGCGTGCGCTCGATCCGGCGCGCGACGATCGCGTGCTCCTCGCGATAGCTCGCGTCACGCAGCAGCTGCTCGCCGAGGTGGTCATCGACGGCGGGGTCGGCGCTGCGGCGCGTCGATCCAGCGAGCGCGAGGGTGCTGACGCGGTGGCCTTCGCGGCGCACGAGCAGCTCCGGGCTGGCGGCGACCAATGTCGCCTCGCCGCGTCCGACGCAGAAGCAGAAGCACTCCGGGAACGCCTCGCGCAGCACGCCCAGCACGGCGCCGGGGTCATAGCTGCGCGGCGCGTGGACCTGGACCTCCCGTGCGAGCACGACCTTCTGCAGGTCCCCGCGTCCGATCAGCTCGCTCGCGCGCGCCACCGCTGCGAGATAGTGCTCGGGGGGCATCGCGCTGACGACCTCATAACGCCCGACGGGGTCCGGATCGAGCAGCGGCAGCGGACGCTCGCAAAGCTCGTGCAGGCGCGTCTGCAGGCGAGTCAGCGCGTGCGCCGCGGTGTCGTCGGGCGCGAGCAGCGCGGCCAGCGTCATGACGATGCTTGCCTGTCCGTGTCCTTGCGCCTGCGAGGAGCGTCTGATCGCGACCTCGGGCACGAGCATCGACGCGGGCTCGAAGCCGGCCCAAGCCGGCGCCCGCCCGCCGGCGTCGGCGAAAGCGAATCCGCCGACCGCGATCGGCCCGAGACCCTCGCGCCGACCGGCCCCGCCGCGCTCGCCGACGACCGCCTCTGCGGCGAGCCTGCGCCAGCGGTCGGCGGTCTCGGCGAAGCGCTCGCGGCCGGAGCCGCCAAGGCTCGCAACCGAGCCCAGCGTCGCAAGCGCGGTGGCGTCTCGGCGCGGCTGCTCGAGCACGAACCACGGCTCACCGGGC
Organism: uncultured Solirubrobacterales bacterium; assembly: GCA_963706765.1. Taxonomy (GTDB): domain Bacteria; phylum Actinomycetota; class Thermoleophilia; order Solirubrobacterales; family Solirubrobacteraceae; genus Palsa-744. The sequence goes on from OY970168.1 coordinate 3,464,913, forward strand.
CTGCGCGAGGCGCAAGCGACGGCGCTGGGGTCGAGATCACCCGCCAGCTCGACGGTCAAGGTCGCGAGCGTCGGCTCACCGCTGCGCCGGGCCCGGCGCGAGGCCATCTCGAGACGCGCGCCGAGCGTCTGCAGGTCCTGCTCGGATAACGCGAACGGCTCGGGGCGGCTGGTCGTGAGCGCCTGCGGGTCGCCCGCCGGCATCGCGGACTAGGTCTCGGTGCGACCGCGCGAGATTGCGATCTCGCCGGTGCGCATCATCTCGATCAGGCCGAAGGGCCGCACCATGCTCTCGAAGGCTTCGATCTTCTCGGTGGTCCCCGTCACCTCGACGGTCAGCGAGCGCTTGGTGACGTCGACCACCTTCGCGCGGAAGATCTCGGCGATCTGGATCAGCTCGCCGCGCTGTCCGCCGTCGGCCGAGACCTTGAACAGCGCCAGCTCGCGCGCGACCGTGTCGCCCGGCTCGAGGTCGCGGATCTTGAGCACGTTGACGAGCTTGTGCAGCTGCTTTGTGACCTGGTCGATCGGGTGCAGAGCGCCGTCGACCGTCAGCGTCACGCGCGAGATGTGCTCGTCGTCGGTGGGGCCGACGGTGAGCGTGTCGATGTTGAACCCCCGCCGCGCGAACAGCCCGGCGATGCGGGTCAAGACGCCCGACTTGTTCTCCACCAGGATCGACAACACGTGCTTGCGGCCGGTGCGCAGGCCAGCCGAGGCCTCGAGCTCCTCGAGGCTGAGCGGCTCCTTGGTTCCCGGTTCACCCATCTGCGGAGCGCTCGCGCTCATCCCACCATCTCCCGCGCGGGCTGGCCGGCGGGGATCATCGGGTAGGTGTTCTCCTCGCGCGTGACGCGTACATCGACGACCACGGGGCCGTCGGTCTCGATCGCGCGCTTCATGTCCTGCACGAGGGTGCGCTTGTCCTCGAAGCGCATCCCGGTCGCGCCGTAGGCCTCGGCGAGCTTGACGAAGTCCGGGAACTCTCCTGTGTCGACGTGGCTGTATTTGCCGTCCCAGAACAGCTCCTGCCACTGGCGCACCATCCCGAGATAGCCGTTGTTCATGATGAACACCTTGATCGGGATCTTCTCCTGCGCACATGTCGCCAGCTCCTGAGCGTTCATCTGCACGGATCCGTCGCCCGCGATGCAGCACACGAGCCGATCCGGGCAGCCGACCGCTGCGCCCATCGCCGCGGGCAACCCGAAGCCCATCGTGCCGAGCCCACCGGAGTTGATCCAGCGCCGGGGTGCCGGGAAGTCGTAGTACTGCGCCGCCCACATCTGGTGCTGGCCGACGTCGCTGGTGACGATCGCCTCGCCGCGGGTCGCCTCGTACAGCGCCTGCACCATGTATTGCGGCTTGATCTCGCTGTCGCTCGAGTCCTCGTAGTTCAGCGGGTGCTTCGCGCGCCAGCCCTCGATCCGCTCCCACCACGCGGTCAGGCGCGCGCCATCGGCGCTGAGCGCGCGGTACTCGACCGCGAGCTTGGCGAGCACGTGCTTCGCGTCACCGACGATCGGGATGTGGGCCGGCACGTTCTTCGAGATCTCGGCGGGATCGATGTCGATGTGGACGAACTTCGCCCGCGGCGCGAACTCCGACAGCTTGCCGGTGACGCGGTCATCGAAGCGCGCGCCGACCGCGCAGATCAGATCGGCCTCGTCCATCGCGTAGTTCGCAGCCCGCGTCCCATGCATCCCCAGCATCCCCAGCCACTGCTCGTGTGGAGCAGGAAATGCGCCCAGACCCATCAGCGTGCAGGTGACCGGGAAGCGGTCGCATCGCGCCAGCTCGATCAGCTCGGGTGAGGCGTTTGCGTTCACCACGCCGCCGCCGGCGTAGATGACAGGGCGCTGCGCCGCCGCCAGCGCCTTCGCGGCCTGGCGGATCTGCTTCTGGTTGCCCTCGGTCGTCGGCTGATAACCGGGCAGGCGGATGTCCGTTACAGGCTCGTAGACGATCTCCGCGCGCGAGAGATCCTGCGGGATGTCGACCAGTACCGGCCCTGGCCGGCCCGTGCGCGCGATGTGAAAGGCCTCGTGTATCGCCCGCGGGATTTCCTGCGGGCGCTGGATCATGAAGGAGTGCTTGACGACCGGCATCGTGATACCGATCGTGTCGGCCTCCTGAAATCCATCGGTTCCGAGCAGCTCGGTGCGCACCTGGCCGGTGATGAACACCACCGGCACCGAGTCCATCATCGCGTCGGTGATCGGCGTGACCAGGTTGGTCGCGCCCGGCCCGCTTGTCGCGAATGCCACGCCCACTTTGCCGGATGCCTTCGCGTATCCCTGGGCGGCATGACCGCCACCGGCCTCGTGGCGCACCAGGATGTGCTTGATCCCAGCGCCCACGAAGGCGTCGTATGTGGGGAGGTTCGCGCCCCCTGGAAGCCCGAACACCACATCCGCGCCCTCGGCCTTGAGGCATTCCATGATCGCGTCGACCGCACGCATAGGGGCAGTCTACCAGTGGGTTTTTCGCACCCCCGAGGCCTCGTCCGCGCGCTCTGGCAGGGCGCCGGCGGCGACGGGCGGGGGCGCTTGCGGGTGTCAGGCGGAGCCGATCGCGACGCCGATCGCCAGCACCACCGCCCCGGCGACGGTGACCACGAGCAGCGACGAGCGCAGCGAGACCTCGAGAAACCGTTTGCGGATCCAGGCAATCGCGAACAGCTCCACCGAGACCACCACGCCGGCGACCAGCAGCGCCTTGTGGACGTCGGAGATGATGAACGGCAGGGTGTGAAAGAGGCCGCCGAGCGTCGTCATCCCGCCGGTGATCGCCCCGCGCACGACCGCCGAGCCACGACCGGTCTGCTCGCCGGTGTCCGACAGCGCCTCCGAGAAGCCCATGCTCACACCCGCGCCCAGCGCCGTCGCGAGACCGACGAGCAGCGCGGTCCGCGAGCTCGAGGAGATCGCTGCCGCGAAGATCGGCGCGAGCGAGGAGACGGTTCCGTCGATCAGCCCGACGAGTCCCGGCTGCACGACGCGCAGCACGAAGTCGCGCTCGTCCCTGAACCCCGCCCTGTGGATCGCCCGCGCGATCGGCGTCTCGCGCGAACGCGCCCTGGGCGCGTTCGCGTCCATGCGGCAGTTATAGACAGCGGCTCACTTCGGTATCCCTTATCTGACAGCTGACAGCCGTCCATCGCCTGGCCTGCTGGCGCTCGCCCGTCTGCTGGCCTGGCGTCGGGTCCGACCCGGCGTCGCGCCAGTCGCGCGTCAGGGCGCGCGATCGACCCCCCCAAGGACTGCTTTTGCGGGCCCGCTAGCCCTGATGCTCGCGCCCGGCCGGATGCCAGGATTCGGGCGCGATCAGCACGTCGGGGTAGTCGAGCTCGGTGCCGCAGCGCGTGCAGATCGCGTCGTGGGCCTTGCGGATCCGTCCGCAACCGGGGCAGCGGCGGCGTGGCTCGTCGCGGTCGAAGCGATACGCGATCGCCGCCAGCAGCCCGATGAACGGCACCAGGCCCGAGATCGCGAACCACAGCAGGAACGAGCTGCCCTTGATCTTGCCGATGATCCCACCCGCCAGCCCGAAGCAGACGGCGATCACGACGTAGGCCATCGCCTGCGCCCTCTTACAGCAGCACTCGCAGCGCCCACACGACCGCGGCGATCGCAAGCACGATCACGATGATCCCGGCGAAGAACGTCACGATGCCGACCACGAAGTGCAGCAGCAGCCATGCGGCCACCGCCAGGATCAGGACGGCGACGATCGTGCGTCCAAACGAGCTCGACGATGTTTGTTCCTGACTCATGTGCTCAGGTTAGCCGACCACGCGGCGGGGGCGCGCAGCCTCCCGCGGGTTCTGAGGACGCCCGCGGGCTGCTCGCCGTGGGCTCGCCATGCGCTTCCGCGCGCGATCCCGGCGGGCGGCTCCAGGCGGTGCGGGCGGCCGGCCGGAAATCGCCACCCCGGCCGGCCGCATCACCCGCTGCCGGCCGAGGGAAGCCGGCGGGACTGGAGCGAGACGGAACCTGTCCTTCCCTGGTCCTTCTCAGTTACTGCGTCTGCGTGGTGCTGCAACTACGGTTGCTTGCGTCGATTGGACTGCTGTCGGTCTGTCTAGGGATGCTGCTCGGTTGCTGTTGGTTGGTGTTTGCAATGGTCGCTGCCGTCGCCGGCAGTCCTGGGCACTGCTGTCGTGCTACCTCCCCGCCCCCAGACGTGAGAGCTCGCGGACCAGGCGCGCAGTCGCCATGTCCGCATTGCTCACACCCGAGCGCCGGTCGACGCTCGCGAGGCGGTAGCGGCGTATCCGCGGCCCCCTTCTCGAGACGTCGTCCCCCGCTTCGGGCAAGAGCATGAACCGTCGTGGGGATGAGGCGCTTGGGTTCAGCGGTGGTGGGTTCATGGGGAGCATCTTGGCGAATGCGCCCGTTCCCGCCTTTGGACCGAAGTCCAAAATGTCGACTGGTGATTTAGACGCCGAGCTGCTCGTGTACGAGGCGCGCGACCTCGCCGCCGTCGGCCCGGCCCTTGCTCTCGCGCATCACGTAGCCGACGATCGGGCCGATCGCCTTGGCGTTTCCGGTGCGCACCCGCTCGGCGGCGTCTGGGTTTGCCGCCAGCGCGGCGGCGACGAGCTGCTCGAGCTCGCCGGCGCCGTCGATCGCGGCGAGGCCCTCGGCCTCGACGATCGCAGCCACCTCGCCGCCATCGGCGACGAGCCTGTCGAGCACCTGGCGCCCGGCGCCGACGCTGATGCGCTTGGCGGCAACCATCCCCACGAGCGTCGCCAGCGCGCCCGCCGAGACACGTGAGCTCGCAGGATCCTCGCCCTCCTGCAGGCGGCCGACGAGATCGCTGGCGAGCCAGTTCGCGAGCGCCTGCGGCGGCGGAGCCGGGTCCGCGGGCGCGGCGAGCGCGGCCTCGAAGAACTGCCCGAGCTCGGCGCGAAAGGCCAGCAGCCGCGCGCTCTCGGCGCTCAATCCGAGCTGGCTCTCGTAGCGCTGCGCGCGCTCGGCCGGAAGCTCGCCGAGCGCGTCGCGGGCGCGGGCGAGCATCTGCTCGTCGATCGCGACCGGCAGCAGGTCGGGCTCGGGAAAGTAGCGATAGTCGTGTGCTTCCTCCTTGGAGCGAAGCGAGGAGATGCGCTCGCTGTCGGGATCGAAGTGCAGCGTCTCCTGCACGACGGCCCCGCCGGACTGAAGCAGCTCGCGCTGACGCGCGATCTCGGCGCGGACGCCGCGCTCGATGAACCGAAACGAGTTCATGTTCTTGAGCTCGGTCTTGGTGCCGAGCTCGAGCGAGCCCGCGGGACGCAACGAGATGTTGGCGTCGCAGCGCAGCGACCCCTCCTCCATGTTCACGTCGCTCACGCCGAGCTGGCGCAGGGTCGTGCGCAGCAGCTTCAGCCACTCGCTGGCCTGCTCGGGGGTGCGCAGGTCCGGCTCGGTGACGATCTCGGCGAGCGGCGTGCCGCCGCGGTTGAAGTCGACGACGCTCTCCTGCGAGCCGTGGATACGCCCGCTTGCGCCCACGTGCGTCAGCTTCGCGGCGTCCTCCTCCAGGTGCACCCGGTGGATGCGAACCTCGCCGAGCCGCCCACCGAGGCAGAGGGGCTCGTCGTATTGGGAGATCTGGTAGCCCTTGGGCAGGTCGGGATAGAAGTAGTTCTTGCGGTGGAAGATCGAGCGCGGCGCGAGCTCTGAGCCGAGCGCCATGCCGATCATCAGCCCCAGGTGCACGGCCTGGGCGTTGGCCACCGGCAGCGCACCCGGCAATCCGAGGCAGACGGCGCAGGTGCGGGTGTTCGGCTCCTCGCCGAACGACAGCTCGCAGCCGCAGAACATCTTCGTGCGCGTTTTCAGCTGCACGTGGATCTCGAGGCCGATGACCGGCTCGTAGGCGCTTGCGTCAGACACGAGCCGCGCCGCCGTCGAAGCCGATGGCCGTCTCGAGCGCGTATGCGGCGTCGAACAGCGCGTTCTCGCTGAATGCCCTGCCGGCGATCTGAAAGCCCACCGGCAGGCCGTCGCTGAGCCCGCAGGGGATCGACAGCGCGGGAATCCCGGCGAGCGACATCGGGACCGTGCAGTAGTCGTTCAGGTACATCGCGAGCGGGTCGCCCGTCTTCTCGCCGAGCCTGAAGGCGACGGTCGGCGCGGTCGGGGTGACGATGAAGTCGACCTGCTCGAAGGCCCGTGCGAAATCGTGTGCCACCTTCGTCCGTACTTTCTGAGCGCGTCCGTAGTAGGCCTCGTAATAGCCGGCCGAGAGCGCATAGGTGCCAAGCATGATGCGGCGCTTGACCTCCGCTCCGAAGCCGTCGTGACGTGTGCGCTCGTACATGTCGAGCAGATCGGTGGCGTCCGGTGCGCGCATTCCGTAGCGCACGCCGTCATAGCGCGCGAGGTTCGACGAGGCCTCCGCGGGGGCCAGCAGGTAGTACGCGGACAGAGCATGCGGAGCATGTGGCAGGCTGATGTCCTCGCGCACCTCCGCCCCCAGCTCGCGCGCGAGAGAGAGCGTCGCCGCGAACGCCTCAAGCACCCCGGCTTCGATCCCCGTGCCGGTACCTTCGCCGGCGCCGCCGGTGAGCTCCGCGGGCACGCCCAGCCGTACGCCGTCCAGGCGCTCGGCCCGCGGCAGGCGAACCTCCTCGGGCAACGCCAGCGACGTCGCGTCGCAGGGGTCCCGGCCGGCCATGTGTCGCAACGCCAGCGCAGCGTCTGTGACATCGCGCGTGAGCGGGCCCGCCTGATCGAGCGAGGAGGCGAACGCGATCATGCCGTAGCGAGAGACTGCGCCATAGGTGGGTTTCAGCCCCACGACCCCGCACAGCGCCGCCGGCTGCCTGATCGAGCCGCCGGTGTCGGTGCCGAGGGCCCACGGCGCCAGGCCCGCCGCCACCGCGGCGGCGCTGCCGCCCGAGGAGCCTCCGGGCACGCGGGTCCGATCCCATGGGTTCAGCACCGGCCCGAACGCCGAGTTCTCATTCGAGGAGCCCATCGCGAACTCGTCCTGGTTGGTCTTCGCGAGCAGCGTGACACCCGCCTGCGCCATCAGCCTGACCGCGGTGGCGGTGTAGGGAGGCTTGTAGCCCTCGAGGATCCGCGATCCCGACTGGCTGGGCACGTCGCGGACGCAGAACAGGTCCTTGACCGCCAGCGGCACCCCGGCGAGCGGCGCGCCGCCGCCGCGATTGGCGCCCGGGCGATCAGGCCCCTCGACATCTACGCCCCCCGCTGCCGCGCCCGCAGCGGGCGGCGCGACCCAGGTGAAGCAATTGAGCTCGTCGGCCTCGGCGCGCGCACGGTATGCCTCGAACAGCTCCGGCCCCGCCAGCTCTCCCGCCGCGATCGCCTGCGCCGCCTGCGCGGCTGTCAGCTCGAGCAGCTCCACGGACACGGCCCTAGGCCTGCGGGCTCGGCACCGAGAACCCGTCGCCGCTGGCGCTGACCGCGGGTGCCTGCGCGAGCGCGACCTCGCGCGGCAGGCACTCCCGCGGCTCATCGGCGCGCAGCGCGCCGGTGAGCTCGACGACGTGCGAGGTCGGCGGGACATCCTCGAGATCCAGCTCGCCGATCCGCTCGATGTGCTCGAGCACCACCGAGAGCTCGCGGGCCAGCGGCTCTATCTCCTCCTCGCGCAGGCGCAGACGCGCCAGACGCGCAACGTGCAGGACTTGCTCGCGCTCGATCACGGCGAGCATTCTAGGGCCAGCGTCAGGGAACGGGCGGCTCCCGCAGCGGCGGTTCCGCGGGCTCGTACAGCGATGGGCGTTCATCGCGCATCGACTGCCACGAGCCGGCGAGGATCAACACGGCGCCGGCCAGCGCGAGCCATGCGCCGGCGCAGAGGCCGGTGGCGTGCTGCGGGCGCTCGAGCACCCGCACAACCGCTGCGACCACGGCGATGACCCCGAACAGCGTGCTCCACACGCCGGTCGCGACCGGCAGCGCGGTGGTGCGCTCGGCGAGCGTGCTCACCACTAGCGCCAGCGCAGCGGCGACGGCTGCGATCAGCAGCACGACTGCCGGCCCGAAGGTGTCCCACGCGCTGAGGTTGCCGAGGGTCGTTTCATACCAGGGCAACAGCAGCGCGATGATCACGCAGATCGCCCCCGCAAGCGCAACCAGCTCGCCCGAGCGCAGCCGCCTCACTCCACACCAGCCTGGTTGCGGGCGGCGTCGAGGGTGTTGCGCAGCAGCAGCGCCGGCGTCATCTGCCCGACTCCGCCGGGCACCGGCGTGATCGCGGCGGCTACCTCGACGACCGCATCGAAGTCGACGTCGCCGACCAGACCGCTCTTGTTGTGAGCCTCCTCCGGGCTCAGGCGGTTCACGCCGACGTCGATCACGATCGCGCCGGGTTTGACGAACTCGCTCGTGACCATTCGCGGCCGGCCGACAGCGGCGATCAGCAGGTCGGCGCGCGAGCAGACGTGCGCGAGCCCGCGGGTGCGCGAATGACACGTGGTCACGGTGGCGCTCTCTGACAGCAGCAGCTGGGCCATCGGCTTGCCGAACAGGTTCGAGCGCCCGACGACGACGGCTTCGGAGCCCGCGAGCTCGAAGCCAATCTCGGCCAGGATCACCATCACGCCGGCGGGGGTGCACGGGCGCAGCCCCTCGAGCCCCAGGAACAGCCTGCCGGCGTTGACGGGCGTCAGGCCGTCGACGTCCTTGGCGGGATCGATCATGCTCGTCAGGGCGGCGCCGTCGAGATGGGCGGGGACCGGCAGCTGCAGCAGCACGCCGCTGACCGCCGGATCGGCGTTCAGACGCGTGAGCGTGTCAGCGACGTCCGCAAACGTCGCGTCGCCGGCGAGTCGCAGATCGAAGGACTCCATCCCCGCCTCGGCGCACGCGCGCTGCTTGTTGCCGACGTAGATCGCCGACGCGGGGTCATCGCCCACGAGCACGGTTGCGAGGCCGGGCGGTTGCCCTGTCAGCGCGACGAGCTCTCGAACCTCTTGGGCAACCTGCGCACGCAGGCGCGCGGCGATCGGGCGGCAGTCGACGATCGTGGCGGACATCGCCGGGATCGTACGCGTCTCAGCGGCGCGAGACCGGCGCGTACTCGGCCATCAACCGGCGCTCGGATCCATCGCCGGAGAAGCGCACGACGATCACGCCATCGCGCTCGACCGCCGTCACCACGCCCTCGCCGAAGGCCGCGTGCACGACATCCTCGCCGAGCCTGAAGCTCGGCCCCGAAGGAGCGGCTGATGCGGCCGAGTCACTCCACACCCCCGGCCGCCCGACGGCCGTCCGCTCGGTCGGGGCGCCGAGCGGCGCCGAGCGGCTGAGCACGAGCTCCTCCTCGCAGTCGGTCAGCGTCGCGGGGATCTCGTCGATGAAGCGGCTGCGCAGCCCGTAGGTCGGGGCGCCGAAGACCGAGCGCCGCCGTGCATAGGTCAGATACAGCTCGCGCTTGGCACGGGTGATGCCGACGTAGAACAGGCGACGCTCCTCCTCGAGCGCCCCTTCGTCGAGGGCGCGCGAATGGGGAAACACGCCGTCCTCGCAGCCGGCGATCACCACCACCGGATACTCGAGTCCCTTCGCGTTGTGGAGCGTCATCAGGGTGACGAGACCCGCCTCGTCGCGTCGCGAGTCGGCGTCCGCCACCAGCGCGAGCTCCTGCAGGAACGTGTCGAGCGTGTCCTGGCCCTCGCTCGTGCTGGCGTCGAACTCGCGCGCGACCTCGATGAGCTGCTCGAGGTTTTCGATCCTGCCCTGCGCTTCGATCGTCTTCTCGGCCGCTCCCAGCGACTCCGCCTCGAGCGCCTGCAGATAGCCCGTACGCGCGAGCACCGCCTCCAGCAGATCACCGACCGGCACAGCCTGCGACGCCAGCTCGGACAGCTCCTCCATGCTCGACATGAAGCGGCTCAGCGCCTTCACCGCCGCGGGCCCGAGGCCCGGCACCTGCGTCGGCTCGGCCGCAACCTCCCAGACCGGGACGCCGATGCTGCTCGCGTGGGCGAGCGTCCGCGCCAGCGAGGTCTGGCCTATGCCCCTGCGCGGGGAGTTTGCGATCCGCGTGAAGCTGACCACGTCGGCGGGGTTCGCGATCCAGGCGAGGTAGCCGATCGCATCCTTGATCTCGGAACGCTCGTAGAACTTGGTGCCGCCGATCACCTGATAGGCGATCTCGCGCCGCACCAGCGCATCCTCGATCGTGCGCGACATCGCGTTGGTCCGGTAGAGCACGGCGATCTCCGATCGCGACGTGCCCTCGTCCACCAGCCGCTCGATCTCGCCGACCACGAAGCGCGCCTCGGCGTGCTCGTCCTCGAGTTCGCGCACATGCACCGGCGCGCCCTCGCCGAGATCACTCCACAGCCGCTTGCTCATCGCACCACGGTTGTTGGCGATCACCGCGTTCGCGGCCGACAGGATCGTCTGCGTCGAGCGGTAGTTCTGCTCGAGCTTGACCACGCGGGCGTCGGGGAAGTCATCCGCGAATCCGAGGATGTTGCGAACGTCGGCTCCGCGGAAGCCATAAATTGCCTGTGCGTCGTCTCCGACCACCGCCAGGTTGCGGTGGCCGGCGAGCGACGGACGCTCGCTGTGCCCGGCCGCACGCGCCTCGCCCCGCGGGCCGGGGCGCTCCTGGTCGGTGAGCAGCTGCAACAGCCGGTATTGGGCGCGGTTGGTGTCCTGGTACTCGTCGACCAGGACGTGTCGGAATGCGCTCGCGTAGCGCTCGCGGACCTCTCCGTACAGCTCGAGCACGTTGACGGTGCGGAACAGCAGATCGTCGAAGTCCATCGCGTTCATCCGCAGCAGCTCGCGTTCGTAGAGGTCGTAGACGTCGGCGACGATCTCCTCGAACGGGGAGCCGACGGTGTCGCGGTATTCGGGCGCCGCGCGCAGCTGGTTCTTGGCGTTGGAGATCTGGCTCTGCAGGGCCGCGGGCGTGAAGCGCTTCGGATCCACCCGCAGCTGCTCGATGCAGCGCCGCACGAGCCGGCGGGAGTCGGCCTGGTCATAGATCGTGAACTGGCGGGTGTAGCCGAGCCGCTGCGCCTCCGTGCGCAGGATGCGCGCGCAGGCGGCGTGGAACGTCATCACCCACATCCCCCGGATCTCACGACCGAGCAGCTCCTCGACGCGTGCACGCATCTCCTGGGCGGCCTTGTTGGTGAAGGTGATCGCGAGGATCTCCCCAGCGCGGGCCTGACCGGTGAAGATCAGAAACGCGATTCTGTGCGTGAGCACGCGCGTCTTGCCGCTGCCAGCTCCAGCGAGTATCAGCAGCGGCCCCTCGCCATGCGTGACCGCCTCGCGCTGGGGCTCGTTCAGTCCCTCCAGCAGCGCATGTACCCGCTGCTCGCGTGGATCGTCGGACCCCGCGGGCGGGTCCGCAGACCTTCCCGGGAGCTCGTCTGAGAGCGTCTCGAGGCGTTCCTCCATGGTCCTCTCAGCATAGGCTTCAGCTCGGAGGAGACGCTCGCCGCGAGGCCCCGCCGGGACCCCCGCGCAGCGCGCGCTCAGCCGCCGGCCGGGTTCGGCCCGCGAACGCTGCGCAGCTGCTTGACCTCCGCCGGCGGGCCGTCGGGCTCCTGCCCGGAGAGCTCGCCGAGAGCGCGTTCCAGCGCGCCGATCCGGCTGGCAAGGCCCTGGATCGCCTCGGCGATCGGATCGGGCAGGTGGATCCAGTCGGCGTCGGGGCCCTCCACGCGACGACCGTCGACCCGGACCGGGTGGCCGGGATTTCCGACGACTGTCGAGTTGGCGGGCACGTCGGTGATCACGACGCTGTTGGCGCCGATCTTGGCCCCGTGGCCGATCGTGATCGGTCCCAGCAGCTTCGCGCCCGAGCCGATCGTGACGTTGTCCTGCACGGTCGGGTGGCGCTTGCCGGTGGCGAATCCCGTGCCCCCGAGCGTGACTCCCTGGTAGAGCGTGACATCGTTGCCGATGTCGGCCGTCTCGCCGATCACGACGCCGGCGCCGTGATCGATGAACAGGCCCTGGCCGATTCTGGCGGCAGGGTGTATCTCGATCCCAGTGGCCGCCCGCGCGACCATCGCTATCGCCCGCGGCAGCACTGGCACGCCGGCCTCGCTGAGCACATGCGCGACGCGATACGCGAGCAGGGCGTGGATGCCGGGCCAGGTCGCAAGGATCTCCACGGGCCCGACATCGCGGGCCGCTGGGTCGCGCTCGCGCGCCGCGGCGATGTCGCGGCGCAACTCGCCTGCCACCCGCGCAAGGGCGCCCAAGTCAGACATGACAAGAGCGTAGCGACGGATCTGGCCGACGGCGACGGATCTCGCCGATGGCGAGGGCTCAGCTCCGGGCGGGCGTGTCGCAGAGCTCGGTCTTCCGGGCGCGCCACGCGAGCGTCGGGGCTCGACCCGGAGCGCCCGGGCCTGGCCCGCGCGATCAGGGGGCGAAGAATGCCTGCGACACGTAGCGCTCGCCGGAGTCCGGCAGGATCGTGACAATCCGCTTGCCGCGCGACTCCGGACGCGCGGCGACCTGCAGCGCCGCCCACAGCGCCGCCCCGCCCGAGATCCCCGCGAGGACCCCCGCGCGCCGCGCACAGGCCCAGGCGGTCTGGATCGCGTCGTCGTCAGAGACCGCTATCACCTCGTCGAGCAGGTCGCGCTCGAGCACCGGCGGCACGAACCCGGCGCCGATGCCCTGGATGCGATGGGGGCCGACTGGAGCGCCCGACAGCACGGCAGAGCCGCGCGGCTCGACCGCGACGATCCGCAGTCCGGGATTGCGCTCGCGCAGGTAGCCGCCCGCTCCCGTGATCGTGCCGCCGGTCCCGACGCCCGCGACGAGCACATCGACGCGGCCTTCGAGCGCCCGCTCTATCTCCGGGCCGGTCGTGCGCCGGTGCACGGCAGGATTGGCGGGGTTGGAGAACTGGTCGGGCAGGAACACGTCGGCTGCGCGCGCCATCGCCTGCGCCGCCCCGACCGCCTCGGCCATGCCGCCGAGCGACTCGGTGATCTGCACCTGCGCCCCATAGAGCCTCAGCAGCACCTCGCGCTCGCGGCTCATGCCCTGCGGGAGCGTCAGGACGAGCTCATAGCCCTTGGCTGCGCACACGAATGCGAGCGCGATGCCAGTGTTGCCGGAGGTGGCCTCGACGATCGTGGTGCGCCCCGGCTCGATCCGGCCTTCCTGCTCGGCTGCCTCGATCATCGCGATGCCGATCCTGTCCTTGACCGAGCCGCCCGGGTTCAGGGACTCGAGCTTCGCGTATAGCTCGACGCCATTCTCGGCCGCCTCGCCGTCGAGCAGCTGCGGAAGGCCGAGGAGCGGGGTATCTCCCACAAGCTCCGAAACGTTGATCGGGATTTGGGACATATATCGATATGACAATAGTCACCCAGGCGCGAGAGCGCGGACGAACGCCGCGACCGCACCGATCCTTGCGATCTTGCGACCGCGACGCACCGCCACCGGACCCGCGGGGACGCCTGGGCGCGGCCCGCCAGCGCCTGACGCAGCGGATCTGCGCGCGCGGCGGTCGGGGACTGCCGCAAGCTGGAGATTCACGACACGCCCCGGCGCCGCGCCTTGCGAGCACGCGGCGCCGAGTACGCTTCAGCTGCTCAAGGGTCTTTGGCCCTGACGGTGTGAGGAGCGAGTTTGTCGACGCCAACGACCGACACGGGGCCCCCTGCCTGATTGACGAGCGTCCCGGTTGTAGTGGTGAAATGGAGCGCGTTCGTACCCACTTCGGGGGCGAGGGTGCCTGAATATTCTTCGTGGAAGGTCCCGGTCCCGCTGCACTTCGCTTCAAAGAGCATGTTTTCGGTTTCGTCAGTTATCGGCGAGCCAGCCACCAGATGTGTGGGCCACGCGAGCCCGAGCGCGATCACTTCGACTTTTTCGCCCGCGCCGCAGGGTTTCGGGTTGTTGGGTTTGCACATGCTCAGGATCAGCTGCGTCGTACGGTCTTCGCCGGCTGGCCCGGACAGTCCGCCCGGATTCCAGATTTCCTGTTCGTCTGTCGTACGGCACTTGATCACCCTCGTGGTGCTGGACACGAACACCAGATGCCCCTTGCTCAGCAAGACTTCCGGCGTCGGTCCTACGAGGACGTTGGATTTGTACCAATGCGGTTCGGCCTGCGCGGCCGCAGGCATCGCTACGAACGCGGCAATCACAAGCAGCGGCGCGAGGCCGCCGAGAACTCTCCTCGTCATGGTGCTCCCCCTTTGTCACCTGCTCCCGTTGTTGGCCTGGTTCCGAACTTCGGATTCGACGGAACAACGGCTCAGAGGTGCACGCTAGCGAGGGCACTCTGCGATATCAAGCCGCGGCGCCCGAGGTCGCGCGCGCCCGAGTTGAGCCAGCGCGAGCCGCTCGCATGCGCTAGGCTCGCGAATCGGTCGACGCGGACGTTGGATTTCGCTGTGGGCAGCCGGCCTGGAAACAGCGGGAGGCTGACGCCCGAACACTTTCGGGACAGTGGGAGAATGCGATGCGTTCGGTAGGAGAGGACCCAAACGCGAAGAGCGCGCGAGGCGGCTCCACGGTGATGCTGGTCGCGAGCATGCTCGCGGCGTCGATGCTGCTGGTGAGCTCAACGTCAGCGGCAACCCTCGCTGAGGCAGGTGCCTTCGGCGTCGCTCCAAGCGGCGGCCCGGCAGCGCTCGTGGCCGGGACCGGATCGCCGGCCAGGGTCACGACGCAGCCCGTCAGCGAGACGGTCAAACTCAACGCGCCGGCGACGTTCTCGGTCGGCTGCTCGGGAAGTCCCGCCCCAACAGTGCAGTGGGAAGTCTCGAGCGAAGGCTCTCCCTTCACGCCGATCGAGGGCGCCACGAAGGGCAAGCTGAGGCTGGGCCGCGTCACTCGCGAGGAGAACGGCGACGAGTACCGCGCGACATGCGCGAACAGCGAAGGCGAAGAAACCAGCGAAGCTGCGACCTTGACTATCCGAGAACGGCGGCTGACGATCAACAATGTCAGGCCGCCCAGAGGAGTGGCCGCCGGAGGCACCGAAGTGCTGCTCACGCTCGACGCCACAGCGAGCAACATCACCTCGGTGGAATTCGGATCGACGCCCGCCAGCTTTCATCCGGTGGCCAGCCAGCAGATTCTCGCGATCTCGCCGCCCGGTGTCGCGGGCAGCAGGGTCTCGATAACGATCATCGGCGTCCGCGGCAGCGAGACCAAGCAGGACGCCTTCAAATACGGCCCGCCGACGATCACCGGGGTGAGCCCGGCGAGTGGACCGGAAGGCGGAGGAAACCAGGTCACTGCGAGCGGCAGCGGCTTCGTGCCTGGCGCCGACACAACGGTGTTCAAAGTCGGCTCCGCCGAAGCCAGCTCGGTCGAATGCGAATCGACGACCAGCTGCGTGCTGACGATGCCGCCGGCAAGCCTCGCGCATCACAAACCCGGGACGGTCGACATCAAAACCTCGATAAACGGCTACCCGAGCAAGAAAAACAGCGCCGACGAGTACACCTACGAATAGGCCTGCTGGCCATGAGGGGGCGAGTCGCTCGCGGCTCGCCCCCTCGCCCTCGATCGGCCGCCGCGCGCAGCTTCAAGTCGGCGGTGGTCGCGGTCAGCTCGCTCGAGCGCCTCGCAGCAGCGCGAGGCCCGGGAGCTGGGGCAGCGTGCGCGCCCTGGGGGCATCGAATCCGGCGCCCGCGATCCAGTCTGCGACCTGCGACTGCGAATATGTGTCGGCGCCCGATGTCAGGTGGAAGAACAGCCCGCGCTCGAAAGCCGTGCGAGCTCGTACTGGCCCGTGATGTGAGGAGTTCCAGTACGGGTCGTCGGGCGTCATGTCGCTGCGTCTCGATGTCCTAAGGGCCCCGAGGCGCTGCAGACTCAGCCCAACATAGGTACCGCCAGCACGCAACATAGGGACTCCTCCCGATGTGCGCGGCCCCATACGAGCGTAGGTTTCGGGCATGGCCACGCATCAACGACCGGGAGGACCGAAATGCCCCGATACATGGTGGAGCGCACGTTCCTTGATGGGCTGCAGAGCGAGCTATGCGGGACGGTCATAGAGCGAAACGCGGACGAAGGCGTCACCTGGATCAGCTCCTTCGTCAGCGCCGACAAGTCGCGCACGTTCTGCATCTACGACGCGCCCAGCCCCGAGGCGGTTCGCGAGAGCGCCGCGCGCAACGGGTTGCCCGTCGATGAAATCACTCAGGTGCAGGTGCTGGACCCTTACTCCTTCTCCCAAGCCTACCCGGGGCATCCGTCTGCTCAGGCCAACCGCTCTCACGAGGTCGCCAATACGTCGACCACCCAACTCTGAAGACAGTAACGATGTCGCCTGCCGGCGATGACAACGAGGAGGCAGTGCCGTGTTGCAACAAATACAGGGCAAGTCTCGGCTAGCCGTAATGCGTGTGACTGCTATGGGCATCCTCCTTACAGCAGCCTTTCTGATGATCGTAGGCGACGCGATGGCGTCATCGCTCAAACTTTGCGTGCCTGAAGCCGAAGGAAAGCAGATCGAGACGCCGAAGGCCGGCGCGTGCAAGGCTAAGTACACGTTGACTGAACTGGGCACGGAAGGCGCGCCGGGAAAAGAAGGTCCGGCAGGAAAGGAAGGAAAACAAGGCCCAGCGGGGCCGAAGGGCGAAAAGGGAGAACCCGGGAAAGAAGGCAAGGCCGGAAAGGAAGGCAAAGAAGGCAAATATCTCGGATCTCTCGCCGGAAGAAGCCAAGAAGCTGGTCGAAGTCCTTCCCTACATCAAATTCGTCCCCTCAGGGATCGGCGGCAAGCCGACAGTGCAGTTCTCGGGGGTCAATGTGCAGGTGGTCTCGGGGGCGGGAGAAACTAATGCAGCTGTCAATGGCGAGGGTAATCTCGTAATCGGCTACGACGAGAATCCGGGCAAACACGAACAGAGCGGGTCAGACAAGGCCGGGTCGCTCCCCAAGCGCTTTGAAACCCGCATCGGAAAGCCAAAGCGCCCCCACGGTGCTGTCTAGATGTAGTACATGCTCGCGCCGGCGTCGCGCGATTCGCGCTCGATCACGTCGGCGATGGTCGTCTGCTCGAGAACCTTGCGCGCAGCCGCGGCGGCATCGGCGAACACGCCCGTGGCGTCGCGGCCGAGCGGCCCGTCGAGCAGCTCGACGATCTCGAGCACGGTGACATCCGAGGGCTCCCGTGCGAAGCGGTAACCGCCTTTGACGCCGCGCTGTGAGCTGACGATGCCCGCGCGCCGCAGAACGGCGAACAGCTGCTCGAGGAACTGCACGGGCATGTCGCGGCGGCGGGCGATCTCGCCGATCGGCACGGGCGCCGGTCCAGCGATGCGTCCGAGCTCCGCCAGTGCCTGCACCGCGTAAGGGGATTTGCTGGTGATCGAGAGCATCGCAAGCGCGATGCTAGGGATCTACAGCCAGCCGCGCTCGGAGGCGATCAGGACCGCCTGCGCGCGGTCGACCGCGCCGAGCTTGCCGTAGATGTTGTGCAGGTGCGTGCGCACCGTGCTCGTCGAGAGCGTCAGCTCATGTGCGATCTGCTTGTAGACCTTGCCCTCCGCGAGTCGCTGCAGCACGCCGAGCTCGCGGCTCGAGAGCGGACACGGATCGACGTGACGCTGGCGCTGGCCGGTGGCGCTCGGCAGGTCATACATCACCCTGCGCAAGTCGTCGGGACCGACGCCGACTGCGCGCGCGGCCCTGAGCATCTCGTTGGGCGATACCGCCGAGCCGCGCTCGTAGTGCGCGAGCATGTCCGCCAAGCGCACGACCGCAGCCTCGCCTTCGGCGTCGCTGTTGTGATGACGCTCGACGACAGTGGCGATCGAGGCCGGCAGGCCCCAGCGGCGCACCAGCACCCCGCCGACCAGGGCGTGGTCGACGCCGAGCTCACGGCGCTCACGGTGGATACGTTCCTCGGGAGTTCTCGCGCCGCGGTGAACCTGGCCGGGATAGCCGGGGTAGGCATGCAGCAGCACCAGCTTGCCGACATCGTGCAGCAGGCTCGTCACGGTCAGTCGATCGCGCTGCTCATAGCCAATCTCGGCGGCGATCCGATCGGCGGCGCGCTGGGTGGCGAGCGCATGCAAACGGAAGCGCTCGGGCGCGGACTCCCACACGCTCGAGCGCTCGAAGAAGTCGAACGTGCGCACTCGTCCGGCGAGCGCGTGGACGGTGCGCTCGGTCAAGACCTCGACCGCACCCACCACGGTATCGACGCGGCCGCGGCTTGCCTGGGCGCGGTTTGCGACGCGAAGCACGGCGATGATCAGGGCGACGTCGGACTCGACCGCGCTGACTACGTCCGCGGTTGCGACGTTATCCTTGCCGACGATCGTCAGCAGCCGCTCGCGTGACTCGGCCAGCGCGGGAAACGCCTCGAGTGCTTCGAAGGCGCTCGTCAGGCGCCTCCCGTGGCCCTGGTTGGCGGGCGCATTGCCGTTCGCAGCAGCGCTCGGCGAGGCCGCAGCGGCCCCCTGCGGGGGCTTCCCGTCGCGCGCTGGACGCTCAGGAGTCGCTGCCGTGGCCTTCCTTGAGCCGCGCTTGGTCTTCCGTGCTGTGGCTTGCATCGCTCGCCGTCTTATCGGCAAGCGCCGATCGATTGTTGAGCGAGCGGGCGCGTCCGTTCAGTTGGATGTGAGCGCCAGATCGATACGTCGCAGCGTCTCGTCGCGGCCGAGCAACGCGATGCTCTCGAAGATCCCGGGCGAGATCGTCCCACCGGCGAGGGCGACGCGCAGCGGCTGATAGACCTCGCGTGGCTTAACTTCGCTGCGCGCGACCAGCTCCTCGAGCGCACGCGTGATCTCCTCGAGTGTGAACGGGTCAAGCCGCGCCAGCTCCGCACGCGCCTGCGCGAGCAGCTCGCGCCCCTGGGCATCGAGCCAACGTGCGCGAGCGCCGTCGTCCTCATGCGGCCCGCTGAACACGAAGCCCGTCAGCGGCCAGAAATCAGCCAGCGTCTGAATCTTCTCGCGGCTGATCTCCACCGCCTCCAGCAGGCGCGGGCTCGCGTCGCCCGGCGAGCGCGCCCCGGCGGGGGACTCGCCGCCCGTCGCGCCCCCCGCGTCCAGCTCGAGCGCCCGCGCGGCGGAGGGGTCGGTCAGCGCCAGGTAGTCGCGGATACGTTCAGCGAGGTCTGGCACGGGCAGCTGACGCAGGTGCACGCCGTCGAGCCAGCGCAGCTTCTTCTCGTCGAAGCGGGCCGGATTGCGGCTGACGCGATCGAGCGTGAAGCGCTCGACCAGCTCCGGTGTCTGCAGGACCGTCTCGTCGTCGCCCGCGCCCCAGCCCAGCAGCGCCAGGTAGTTGCGTACCGCCTCAGGCAGGAAACCAGCGTCGCGCAGCTCCTGGACAGACGCCGCGCCGTGGCGCTTGGAGAGCTTCTTGCCGTCGGGCCCGTGCAGCAGCGGCAGGTGCGCGTAGACCGGAGGCGCAGCGTCGGCACCGAGCCCGATCGCGCGCGCCGCCTCGAGCACGAGCAGCTGCTTGGGGGTGTTGGACAGGTGGTCCTCGCCGCGCACCACGTGCGTGATGCCCGCATCGAGGTCGTCGATGGCGACCGCGAAGTTGTAGAGAACCGATCCATCCGCGCGCGCGATCACCGGATCGTCGAGATGAACGTGCTCGAAGCTCGTGTCACCGCGCACGGCGTCGTGGACGACGGTCGCGCCCTGCTCGGGAACCCGCAGCCGCACGGCGCCGTCTGACTCGGGCTCACCCCGAAAGCCGCGCTCGGCTCCATGCAGCTCCTTGTAGGCGCGCACGTCCTCGGCGGTCGCGCGCGAGCGATAGGCGTGGCCGGAGTCCAGCAGCGCCTGCAGCACCTCCTGATGGCGGGGCGCTCGCTCGCTCTGCATGATCGGGCCCTCGTCCCAGTCGAGCTCGAGCCAGCGCAGCGCGTCGAGGATCTGCTCGATGTTCTCCGGGGTGGAGCGCTCGCGGTCGGTGTCCTCGATGCGCAGCACCAGCGAGCCGTCGAAGTGCCGCGCGAGCAGCCAGTTGAACAGCGCCGTGCGCGCGCCGCCGATGTGCAGCGCGCCCGTCGGCGATGGAGCGAACCGGAGCCTCATAGGATGCGCGCCATGCTAACCGCAGCGAGCGCGTCGCCATCGCGATGCTGATCGGCGCCCACGTCTCACCCGCCGGCGGGCTGCCGAAGGCGATCGAGCGCGGCCTCGAGCGCGGCTGCCAGGCGATCCAGATCTTCAACCAGTCGCCACGTATGTGGCGAGCGACGACCTACAGCGAGGAGGACATCGCAGCATTTCGCGAGGCGATGGCAGAGAGCTCGATCGACGCGGTGCTGATCCATGCCGTCTATCTGCTGAACTGCGCCAGCGACGACGCCGAGATCCGCGAGAAATCGCGCGCCTCGCTGACGCACTCGCTGCGGGTCGGCCATGCGATCGGCGCCGCGGGGGTCGTGCTGCACCCTGGCTCGGCGAAGAGCGGCGACGTGCAGGCGGCGATCGAGCGGGCAGGCGAGACGATCGCGCAGGCCCTCGCCGACAGCGAGGGCTGTGAGCTGCACCTCGAGAACACCGCCGGCGCCGGCGGCACGTTGGGGCGCTCGCTGAAGGAGCTCTCGCAGCTGCTGGAAGCGGCCGGCGGCGGCGGGCGCCTCGGCGTGTGCCTGGACTCCTGTCACCTGCTGGCCTCCGGATATGACATTCGCACCGTCGAGGGCATGACGGATCTGCTGCGCAAGACGTCACGCGAGCTCGGCCGCGGCCGGGTGCGCTCGCTGCATCTCAACGACTCCCAGACGCCGCTCGGCTCCAACCGCGATCGTCACGCGAATGTCGGGCAGGGACAGCTCGGCGAGCGTGGATGCGCTGCGTTCCTGTCCGCACCGTCGCTGCAGAAGCTGCCGTGCGTGCTCGAGACCCCGGGCGAGAATCGCTCGGGGCCTTCGCGCGAGGAAATCGAGCTCGCAATGGAGCTGCGTGAGCGCGGACTGCGCGAACGAAAACGCCGTTAGCAGCGCCTGACTGCGGCGCGAGTTCCTCAGGACACTAGCCGGCGACCGCTGCCGAGGCCGCGCCCGAGGCCTGCGAGGCGGGGGCTGCCGCGGTGCAGAGCGCATGTTCGAGCTCGGCGCGCACCGTCGGCGTGTTCTGCAGGCGGATCGGGTCGCCCAGGCGCAGCCGGCGGACCCCGCTCGGGGAGACGAGGTCGAGCACGACCTCAGCGGCCCCGGGGTAGTCCTCGGCGATCTGCTTGAGGTCTTCGATCGCGCTCGGCGGCAGGCTGGCGGCGTCGACGCGCAGGCACAGCGGCTTGGCCAGCGTGACCGCGGCGCGCGCGTCGGTCTCCGCCTGGGCGCGCGCCTGCTCGATCTCCTCGTCGCTCGGTTCGAAGCGCTCGACGGTCTGTGCGATCAGACACGTCTTGCCCGCTTCCTTGTGATCGACCCGGCCGCGCACCAGCACCACGCGGTCGACAGCGAGCGCGCCCTCGTTCTCGGCCAGCGCCTTGCCGAAGGCGAGCACCTCGACTGCACCGCCGAGATCGTCGAGTGTGGCAAACATCATCGGTTCGCCCGTACGCGTGCGGATGCGCTTGGCCTCGACGATGATCCCGCCGACCGTCACCCAGTCCTTGTCGCGTCGATCGGACAGCGCCTGCAGCGGACAGTCCGTGCGCGCGCGCAGGATCTCGCGCAGGGGCTTCAGCGGATGGGCGGAGACGAACAGTCCGATCGCCTCCTTCTCGATCGCCAGCAGCTCGGCCTGCTCGAACTCCTCGCTGGCGATCGGCGGATGCGCTGGGCGAGCGAAAGCGCCGCCGGAGGTCGGACCAGCCGCTCCCGCTCGCGCTCCCGGCGCCTGTCCAGGCTCATCTCCGGCCGCGAGATCGAAGATCGAGCCCTGCCCGATCTGGGCGTCCTGCTGAGCCTTCTGACCTGCGGCCTGCGCCTGCTCGAGCACGCCGAGCATGCCCTTGCGGCTGGCGCCCGTCGACCCGAGCGCGCCGCACTTGATCAGCGCCTCGATCGCCTTCTTGTTGACCGCACGCGAGTCGACACGCTCGCAGAAGTCCCACAGCGAAGCGAACGTGCCCCCCTCCTCACGCGCCGATTTGATCGCCTCGACCGCCTGATAGCCGACGCCCTTTACCGCGTCGAGGCCGAAGCGGATGTTGCCCTCGACGACCGTGAACTCGTGATCTGAGGTATTGACGTCGGGCGGGAGGATCTCGATGCCCATCTCCTCGCAGCGGGCGACGAAGAACGGCACCTTGTCCTTGGTCGACATCACCGAGGAGATCAGGGCCGCCATGTACTCGGCCGTGTGGTTCGCTCGCAGCCAAGCGGTCCGATAGGCGATCAGCCCGTAGCAGGCGGCGTGGCTCTTGTTGAAGGAGTAGTCGGCCGAGCGCTCGTTGGTCTGCCACAGGAACTCGATCGTCTCCGCGCTGGTGCCCGATGCGCGGCAGCCCTCGACGAACTCCGGCTTCAGCGCCGCCATCGCGGCGCGATTCTTCTTGCCGATCGCCTTGCGCAGGTCGTCGGCCTTCGCACCGGAGAAGCCGGCGAGTTCCTTGGCGATCTGCATCGCCTGCTCCTGGTAGAGGATCACTCCCTTGGAGGATTCGAGGATCGGCCGCAGCCGCTCGTCGGGATAGGAGATCTGCTGCGGGTTGTGCTTGCCCTTCGCATACACCGGGATCTGATCCATCGCCCCCGGCCTGTAGAGCGCCACCAACGCGACGAGGTCGTTGAACTCGTCGGGGCGGATCTTCTTGAGCGCCTCGCGCATGCCCTCGGACTCGAACTGGAACACGCCGGTGGAGTCCCCACGCGCGAGCATCTCGTAGGTGTGCGTGTCGTCCAGCGGCAACGTGGTCATGTCCGGACGCTCGCCGCTGGAGCGCTCGATGATGTCGAGCGCGTCCTCGATCACGTCGAGGTTGCGCAGCCCGAGGAAGTCCATCTTCAGCAGGCCGATGTCCTCGATCGGCTTCATCGAGAACTGCGTCACCGTGCGAAAGACCCGCTCCCCGTCGCCGCCGGAGCCCGCGTCGGCGAGCTGCAGCGGGACGATGTCCGTCAGCGGTCTGTCGGCGATCACCACCGCGGCGGCGTGGATCGAGCTGTTGCGCACGATCCCCTCGAGTCCCTTCGCGACATCGACGATCTGGCGCGCCTCGGGCTCCTCGTCGTATGCCTTGCGCAGCGGCTCGCCCGCCTTCAGGCATTCGTCGAACGACGGCGCCCGCCCCATGATCGGGTCGGGGATCAGCTTCGCCAGGCGGTCGCCGACGCCATAGTCGAAACCGAGCACGCGCGCGGCATCGCGGGTGGCGGCGCGCGGAAACATCTTGCCGAAGGTCACGATCTGCGCAACCGACTCGCGCCCGTACTTCTCGGTCACGTATCGCATCACGCGCTCGCGCCCGCGCACCGAGAAGTCGATGTCGATGTCGGGCATCGAGACCCGCTCGGGGTTGAGGAAGCGCTCGAACAGCAGGTCGTAGCGAAGCGGATCGACGTCGGTGATCGCCAGGCAGTAGGAGACGATCGAGCCGGCCGCCGAACCGCGACCGGGGCCGACGGCGATACCGCTCTCCTTGGCGAAGCGCACGAAGTCCCAGACGATCAGGAAGTAGGCGTTGAAGCCCATCCCGTCGATCACCTCGAGCTCCATCTCCATGCGCTTGACCGCCTCGGCGGGGGGCGGATCGCCGTAGCGAAGTCGCAGCCCCTCCTGCACGCGCGCGCGCAGGTAGTCGCGCTCGTCGCTGCCGTCGGGCGTCGGGTAGCTCGGGATCAGCTGCTTGCCCAGCTCGAGCTCCACCGAGCACCGCTCGGCGATCTCGAGCGTGCTCGCGATCGCCTCCGGCCACTGTGCGAACGCCGCCGCCATCTCGGCGTTGTCACGCAGGAAGAACTCGTTCGTGTCGAAGGTCAGCTTCGGCTGCGCGAGCGTGCTCTTGGTCTGCACGCACAGCAGCGCCGTGTGATGGTCGTAGTCCTCGCGACGCAGGTAGTGGACGTCCCCCGTGCCCACGAGGCTGCCGCCCAGCTCGCGCGCGATCCGCTCGATCCCCTCATTGCACTTCTCCTGCGGAGCCAGCCCGTTCTTCTGCAGCTCGAAATAGACGTTCTCGGGACCGAATATCGAGCGCAGCTCATCGGCGTGCGCGTGCGCGTCGCCGGCGCGATCTTCCAACAGCCGCTGGCAGAAGCGCGAGGCCAGGCAGCCGGTGAGCGCGATCACGCCCTCGCTGTGACGATCGATCTGCGCCAGATCGACCGTCGGCTTGCCCCGCTGCAGCCCTTCGAGGAAGCCGGCCGAGCACAGCCGCACGAGGTTGCGATAACCGGTGTCGCTCGAGGCGAGCAGCGTCAGGTGATTGCGCTCGACCTTCGGCGTGCCCGGCCCGGAGGGCGCCGCGTGATCGTCGACGAGGTATATCTCGCAGCCGACGATCGGCTTCACGCCATGCTTGGTCGCGGCCTTGTGCAGCTCGACCGCGCCGTTCATGACGCCGTGGTCGGTCAGTCCGAGCGCCGGCTGGCCAAACTCCGCCGCGCGCGCCGCAAGCGCATCGATCTTGCAGGCACCGTCGAGCAGCGAGTACTCGGAGTGGACGTGCAGATGAGCGCAGGCGGACGGAGTCACCGAACAGAGATGGTAGGTGGCACGAGGCTCACCGTTCAGGCCCCGCGCCGCTGTTTGCGGGCTTGGCGCAGCCGCCCAATCAGCGACATGCTGTGCTTGTGCGGCTTCGGGCGAGGCCGCGGGATCTCAGCAGGCGTGCCAGCCCCGTCGGGCCCAGGCGCACCGGGCGAGACAGGCGCAGCCGACGCAGCAGGCGCCGCCGGCGAGGGCGCTGCGGACGAGGGCGCTGACGCCGCCGACGGTTCGGGCGCCCTCGGAGACACAGGCGCCACGGGAGCCGCGGGCGCCGCAGAAGCCACCGGCGGCAGGGGCGCCGCAGGCGGTACCGGCGCCACCGGAGCCATCGGAGGCGTGGCACCTGCGGGCGGTACCGGAGCGGGCGGAGGTATGGGGACAACGGGAGTGCCGGGGGTCGTCGAGGTCGACGGCGCAGCTGCAGGCGACGGCGCCGCGGGTTCGCCGAGCTCCGCCGAGGGCTCAGCTGAGGCGCTCGACATCGAGCCCGTGGATGGCGCCGACGCGTCTGCCTGCACGCGAGCCTCGGCCTCGGCCTGGCTTCGCAGGCGCTCCACCGCGAGCGCGAGCGCCTCGGCCATCTCCTCGCGGCGCGCCTGGCTCGCCGCGGCGCTGATCGGAGCCGGGGGGCGCGGTGGGACGGCGGCGACCGGCCTGCTTGGGCTGGGGGCGGCAGCGGTCTCCTTGGCGACGGCGCGCAGGCTGGCGGCGACCTCGCGCAGCTCACCGACCGTGGCGGCCATCGCGCCGTGGCTCTCGCGCATCGCCTCGAGCGCGCGCTCCGAGCGCTCGCGCGCCAAGCGCTCGGCGACGATCTCGCGTGCCAGGTGCTCGGAACGGCGCTCGAGCTCGGCGACCCGCTCCTGCAACTCGGCGACCGTCTTGGCGTGATCGTCCAGTCCCGCGACGCGCCTGCTGGCAGCCTCGAGCGCCTGCTCGGCCTCGATCCGCAGCTGCTGCTCGGCGTACTCCTGCTGCTTGACGCGGCGCAGCTGCAGCTCGCGCTCGGCCAGCCGCTCGGCGCTGCGCCGTGCGGCGCGCTCGGTCTCGAGCAACCGTTGCTGAAGGCTCGCGAGATGGGTCTCGAGCGTCTTCACCGTGGCCTCAGCGGCCTCGGCGCGGCGAACGAGCGCCTCCTCCCCTCTTGCGCCGGATTCCGCTGCGCGGCGGGCGCGACGCTCGGCCAGCAGATCACGCTCACTCTGGAAGGGAGGCTCGCCTCCGGGCGTATCCGATTCTTCGGCGATCACGTCCGCAGCGTACGTCTCGCGCCGGACGCGACGCGGCGTCGTTCAGCCGCGATTTCGCAGCCGCCAGGCCATCCGCGACTGCAGCGAGAACAACTCGATGAAGCCCGGTGACGCGGCCTGCGAGAACAGTCCACCGGACTCCGCGAAGCTCGCCAGGCTGGCGTCGTAGACGGCGTTCGGCGAGGAGCGCGTGGTCACGCGCACGCCCCCCTTGTAGAGGCGCAGCCCGACCGTTCCGCTGACCTGCTCGTTGACGCGCTCCATGTACGCGTCGAGGTCGCCGCGCAGCGGCTCCCACCACAGGCCGGCATAGACCAGATACGCCCATTGGCGATCGAGCTGTGGCTTGAACTGGTTCTGGTGGATCGTGCCGACGAGCTTCTCGAGCTCCTGATGGGCGCTCAGCAGGATCGCCGCGGCAGGGGCCTCGTAGATGTCGCGCACCTTCAGCCCCACGATCCGATCCTCGACGTGGTCGACGATGCCGACGCCATGCTCGGCGCCGATCGCACCCGCGCGCTCGATCAGCTCCACCAGCTGCAGGTGCTCGCCGTCGAGCGCCACCGGCAGCCCGCGCTCGAACTCCACGAGCACGTCGCGCGGCTCATCCGGCGCGCGTTCGGGGGGAGTCACGAGCTGGAACACGTCGTCCTCGGGCGCGTGGTCGAGCTGCTCGATCCAGCGCCCCTCGGAGGAGCGCCCCCAGAGATTGTCGTCGATCGAGTAAGGGGCGGCCTCGGTACCTCCCTTGACCGGGATTCCGTGCTCGCGCGCGTAAGCGATCTCCTGCTCACGGCCCATGCGCCAGGTGCGCACCGGCGCGATCACCCGCAGCTCGGGCGCCAGCGTGGCGATGGTCGCCTCGATCCGCACCTGGTCGTTGCCCTTGCCGGTGCAGCCATGCGCGATCGTGTCGCAGCCGCCGGCACGCGCGTGCTCGACCGCCAGCTTCGCGATCAGCGGCCGTCCAAGCGCGGTGAACAGCGGATAGCCGCCGCCGTAGAGCGCGTTGGCCTTGATCGCGCGCGCTACGTACTCGCGCGCGAACTCCTCGCGCGCGTCCACCACGTGACAGTCGAGCGCTCCGAGGCGCAGCGCCTTGGCGCGGATCGTCTCGTAGTCCTCGCCGGGCTGGCCCAGGTTGACGGTCAGGCACAGCACCTCGGCGTCATAGGAGTCCTGGATCCACTTCAGCATCACACTCGTGTCGAGGCCGCCCGAGTAGAGCAGCAGGACCCGTCCGACCTGCTCGGGGTCGGCCTCGTAGGAGGCGGTGCGCGTCGTCGGCACTTGCTCGTCGCTGCTCACGGTCGGCGAAGGCTACTGCGGGGGCGCCGCGTCCGCCGCTTGCGATCCCGGATGCGCTCGGCCCGCGCCGGCGGGCGGCGGCGCGTAGTCATCCGGGCGCTGCTCGCGCGGCCGTTCCATCACCTCATACGGAGGCGGGTCGGACGCAAAGCCGAGCTTGGCGTACAGCCGCTGGGCGTCGGCAGTGTGAAGCAGCCAGCGCACCCGCCAGCGCGGACCGCTGTCGACGATCTCGCGCACCAGCTCCAACCCCAGGCCACGGCCTCGGTGCTCGGGCAGCACATAGACATCGGCCAGATAGGCGAGGATCGCACCGTCGGAGATCGCCCTCGCAAAGCCCACCTGCTGGCCGTCGCGATACAGACCGACGACCCTGGTCGAGCCGCGCACGGCGCGCTCGATGAGCTCGCGCGAGCGCCCCGCGCCCCAGTAGGAACGTCCACTGATGTAGGCGTGGACGGCGTCGATGTCGATCCGCGCGGGGTCGTCGTCGAGCTCATAGCCGGCTGCAAGCTCGCGTACCATCGCTACCCCGTGAGCGCCGCCGCGAGTCGTTCGAGCGCGAGGTCCACCTCCGCCTCGCCGATGATCAGCGGCGGCAGCAGCCGTACGGTGGCCGGTCCAGTCGCGTTCAGCACCAGCCGCTGCTCGAGCAGCGCCCGGCTGACGACCGCCGGGGCCGCGACGTCGAGCTCGCAGGCGACCATCAGGCCGCGACCGCGTACCGACTGCACGTGCTCGAGGCGCTCGAGCCCGGCGCGCAGCCGCTCGCCCAGCTCGCAGACGCGCGCCAGCAGCTCGGGATCACTCGTGACCTCGAATGCCGCCAGCGCGGCAGCGCAGGCGACCGGGCCGCCGGCGAATGTCGAGCCGTGGTCGCCGGGCTCGAGCACATCGGCGAAGCGCTCGCCCGTGACGAGCGCGCCGATCGGAAGCCCGCCGCCGAGGGCCTTGGCGCTCGTCAGGGCGTCGGGCACGACGCCGGTCTGCTCGTATGCCCACAGCGTGCCGGTGCGGCCCATGCCGCACTGGACCTCGTCGAAGATCAGCAGCGCTCCGTGCTCATCGCAGGCTGCGCGCGCCGCGGCGAGCAGCTCATCGGAGAGGACGTTGACGCCCGACTCCCCTTGAATCGGCTCGAGCAGCACCGCAGCGGTGCTGGGCCCGACCGCATCGCTCAGCGCCTCGGGCTCGGGCGCGACCGCACGGAAGCCCGGCACGAGCGGCGCGAACGGCGCCTGCTTGGACTCCTGCGGAGTAGCCGACAGCGCGCCGTAGGTACGGCCGTGGAAGGCGCCATGGACGCTCACGACATCGCCCTTCGGGCGCGCCTTGCGCGCGAGCTTGATCGCCGCCTCGCTCGCCTCGGCGCCGGAGTTGCAGAAGAACACCTTGCCGCCGAGACTCGATTCGGTCAGGCGCTCGGCGAGGCGCATCGCGGGCTCGGTGTAGAACAGGTTCGAGACGTGCATCAGGTGCGCGACCTGCTCGCGCACCGCGCTGACCACGCGCGGGTGGCAGTGCCCGAGATTGGTGACCGAGATGCCACACAGGAAGTCGAGATACTCGTTGCCCTGCTCGTCCCACAGCAGCGCGCCTTCACCGCGCACGAACTCCACGGGCATCCGGGCATAGCAATGAATCACGTGCTGCTGCTCGAGCTGCTGCAGCTGCGACAGGCTCGTGCCAAGTGGCGAGTGGTCCCGGCCGTCGGCGCCGCCGCCACTGACCGCGTCCCCTGGCGTTGCCCGCCCGCTCACGCCGAGGCCTCGATCTTGGTGCCGATACCGGCGTCGGTGAACAGCTCGAGCAGCAGCGAGTGCGCGATCCGCCCGTCGAGGATGTGAGCGGCGCTGACGCCGCTGTCGATCGCCTCCACGCAGGCCTGCAGCTTCGGGCGCATGCCGCCGTCCAGCGAAGCCAGCGCCTCGTTGACCTGCGCGGTGCTCGCCTGGCCGATCAGGCTGTCGGCGTCTGCGGGGTCGCGCAGCCAGCCGGCGACGTCGGTCAGGAAGATCACCTTGTAGGCGCCGAGGGCGCCCGCGACGGCGCCCGCGGCCTCGTCGGCGTTGACGTTGTAGGAGCGGCCATCGCGATCGGCGCCGACCGAGGCGATCACCGGGATGTAGTCGCTCGCGACGTGGTTGAGAACGGCGACGTCGACGCGCTCGATGCGTCCGACGAGGCCGATGTCCTCGCCACCGGGCGCGGCCCGGCGCGCGACCCTGAACAGCAGCCCGTCGTCGCCGCAGAGGCCGATCGCGGGCTGGCCGTGGCGGTTCAGGCGCAGCACGATCTCCTTGTTGACCTTGCCGACGAGCACCATCTTGGCGACCTCGACCGTGTCCTCGTCCGAGACGCGCAGGCCGCCGACGAACTCCACCGGCAGACCGAGGCGCCGCATGTAGGCGGTGATCTCCGGGCCGCCGCCGTGCACGACGATCGGGTTCAGCCCCACGTACTTGAGCAGCACCACGTCGCGCGCGAACTCCTCGCGCAGGGTGGAGTCCTCCATTGCGGCGCCGCCGTACTTGATCACGACCGTCTTGCCGTGGAACTCCCTGATGTAGGGCAGCGCCTCGAGCAGGGTTGCGACGTCTCTCATCTACCGCTCCTCACGTCGTGTACTCCGCGTTGATGCGCACGTACTCATATGAGAGATCGGAGAAGAACACCTCGGTCTCGGCGCCGTCGCCGGGCAGCGTGATCTCATACTCGACCTCATCCGCCGCGACGGCCCGCGCGAGCGCCTGCTCGTCGTAGTCGATCGCGGTCCCGGCGACGCACACCGGCGTCCCCTCGATCGCCAGGTCGACCGCGAGCGGCTCGGGACCCGGCAGCGCAGCGCCGACGGCCTGGATCAGCCGTCCCCAGTTTGCGTCCGCGCCGTGCAGCGCAGTCTTGACCAGGGGCGAGTTCGCGACCGCCCGCGCGACCGCCTCGACCGCCTCGATCCGCCCGCCGCGAACGAGCACGCGTGCGATCCGCTGCGCTCCCTCGCCGTCGGCCACCATCATGATCGCGAGCTGGCGCAGCAGCGCGTCGAGGGCCTCGCCGAAGCGCAGCTCGTCCTCGCTCTCGGGGACTATCTCGACGCCGCTGACCCCGGATGCCATCAGGACCGCTGTGTCGTTGGTGGACAGCTGCCCGTCGACCGAGCAGCGGTCGAACGATCGCTTCACGCACACGCCCAGCAGCAGCTCGGCGGTGGGCGCGGCGAGCACCGCGTCGGTCTCGACGAAGCACAGCATCGTGGCGAAGTTCGGCGAGATCATGCCGGCGCCCTTGCACTGCGCGCTCAGCCGCACCGGTCCCGAGGGCAGCTCGAGCTCGAGGTTGGCGCGCTTCTCGAACGCGTCCGTCGTCTGGATCGCCGCCTGGAAGTCGCCGTCGCCGTCGCGGCGAAGCTCAGGCTGGGCGGCGAGTATCCCCTGCAGCACCTTCTCGACCGGCAGCAGGTGACTGATCGATCCGGTGGAGCCGAGCAGGACCTCCTCGGGCTCGACGCCGGTCGCGAGCGCCGTGGCGCCCTGGGTCTTGGCGGCGTCGTCGAGCCCCCGCGCGCCGGTGGCGGCGTTCGCGCAGCCCGAGTTGGCGAGCACCGCGCGCAACCCCCCCAGCCGGCAGCGCTCGCGGCTGAGCAGGACCGGCGCGGCGGGCGTGCTGCTCGCGGTGAAGCGAGCTGCGCTGGACGGGTTCCGCGAGTCGCACACGAGCAGGCCGACGTCGGGTCTGCCGCTCAGCTTCAGCCCGCAGGCGACGCCCGCGGCGCGGAAGCCGGCGGGCAGGCCGGCGTCGAGTCCGAGCTCGCGCACGTGGCTCGGCACGGGAACCCAGCGCGAGCGAAAGAAGGCCTGCCCCTCCCCGTAGAGGGCGGCTGCGGGGCGCTGATCGCCGGCCGCGCTCACACCAGCCCCTCGGTCTCGTCGAGGCCGAACATCAGGTTCAGGTTCTGGACCGCCTGCGAGGAGGTGCCCTTCCAGAGGTTGTCGATCGCCGAGAGCACCACGACCTTGCCGGTGTGCGGGTCGGCGGCAGCGAAGATCCGGCAGTCGTTGGTCGCGTACACCTCGCGCGTCCCCGGCGGGCGTTCGAGCACCTGAACGAACGGCTCGCGCCGGTAGGCGTCGGCATACAGCCCCGCGAGCTCGGCCGGCGCCAGAGCGCGCGTCGGCGTCACATAGCAACTGGCGAGCTCGCCCTGGTCGAGCGGCACCAGGTGGGCCTGGAACTGCACCGGCAGCTCGGCGCCGAGCCTGCTCAGCTGCTCCTCGATCTCCGGTGTGTGCCGGTGCGCGGCGACCTTGTAGGCGAGGATGTTCTCGCCCGCCATCGACAGGTGGGTCGTGTCGTCGAACACGCGGCCCGCGCCCGAGATCCCCTGCTTGGCGTCGATCACGACGTCGGCGATCAGCCCCGCGCGGGCGAGCGGCGCGAGCCCGAGCACGGCGGCGGTCGGGTAGCAGCCGGGGTTGGCGACGATCTGCGCCTGTGCGATCTGGGCGCGATGCAGCTCGCTGAGCCCGTACGTCGCGCGCTCGAGCAAGTCGGGCCGCGGGTGCTCGCCATACCACTGCTCATACAGCGCCAGCGAGGACAGCCGGAAGTCGGCGCTGAGGTCGACGACGCGCACGTCACGCTCGACCAGCTCGTCGACCGTCGGGGCCGCGGCTGCGTGGGGGTAGGCGACCACCGCCGCATCCACTCCTCCGCTCGCGCCCGGCCCGGCTGCGAGGCGCTCTATCTCGAGCTCCTCGATCTCGAGCGGAACGCGGTAGCGCGGGTACAGATCGTCGAGGCGCCGACCGACCTCAGAACGACCGGTCACCGCGACGAGCTCGAAGCGTGGATGACGCCACAGCAGCGCGGCCGCGAGCGCGCCGGCGAAGCCCGTGGCGCCCGCGACCAGGACCCGCGGGGCGCCGGGCGACAGGGGCTGGCCGGACGAGCGCTCAGCCACGCAGCTCACCCCCGAGCTGCGCGAGCGCAGCGACGATCCTCTCCCGCGCGGGGAGCACGTCCGCGTCGGCGAGCGTCCGGTCGGGCGCACGGAACGACAGCGACAGCGCGAGCGAGCGCCTGCCCTCCCCCACCTGCGGGCCACGGTAGACATCGAATACGCGCACATCGCGAAGCAGCTTGCCCGCGGCCTCGCGCGACGCGGCGAGGACGCTCGCGGCCGGGACCTCCTCGGGAAGCACGACCGCGATGTCCTGACGCAGCGGCGGATACCCGATCAGGTCCTCATAGCGCGGCTCGCCGAGCGCCGCCGCGATCAGCCGGTCGAGATCGATCTCGAAGGCGCTCGCGCCAGGCAGCTCCCACGTGCTCGCGACCTGCGGGTGCAGCTCGCCGATCCAGCCGAGCTGCTCGCCGGCGAGCAGCACCTGCGCCGCGCGCCCCGGGTGCAGGAACGGCTCCATCCCCGTCGCCAGCTCGAGACCACCTACCCGCAGCGCGTCGGCAAGGGCTTCGAGGATCGCCTTGACGGCGTAGAAGTCCGATGGCCGAGCCTCGGACGCCTGCCAGTCGGCACCATCGAGCGCGCCTACGAGCAGGACGGCGAGCGCGCGATGCTCCTCGATGCCCGTCTCACGCAGGGGGTCGCGCGCCGAGCCAGAGCGCGCCCTAACGCCTTGAGGCAGGTCGTGGCGATCGAGTCCGCCCGCGGAGTCGCCGTCGCCGAGCGCGGGCAGCGCGAAGACGGTGCCGTGCTCGAACAGTCCTACCGCGCCCGCTCCGCGCGCGAGGTTGTGCGCGGCCGCGTCGAGCAGGCCGCCGATCAGCGAGGTGCGCAGCAGCGACTGCTCCTCGGACAGCGGGTTCTCGACTTCGGGCGCCCTGCGGCGCCCGTCCTCGGCGGCCAGCCGCAGGCGATCGGCGGCGCCCGGCGAGGTGAACGTCCAGCCGACCATCTCATACAGGCCCCTGCCCACGAGCGCGTCGAGCGCGCGCCGGCGCAGCCGCTGCTCGCGTGAGAGCAGGCCGTAGGCGCCGCGACGCTTGGGCAGTGTCGCCGGCAACCGCTCCAGGCCGTCGATCCGCGCGACCTCCTCGATCAGGTCCGCCTCGCGGGTGACGTCCTCGCGCCGCACAGGTGGCGCGGTGACCAGCAGGCCGTCGGCAGTCGTCGAGGTGTCGAAGTCGAGCGCGTGCAGGATCTCTGCCTGGCGCTCGCGCGTGATCTCGATGCCGAGGATCGAGCGCACTCGCGCCTCGCGCAACTCGATCGGCCGGGCTGGCGGCCCATCGCCACCGACGTCGATCGTTCCCGGCGCGACGCTGGCGCCGCACAGAGACACCATCAACCTGGTGGCAAGCGCCTGCGCCCAGATGCACTGCTCGGGCGCCAGGCCCTTCTCGAAGCGCGCGGACGCCTCGCTGCGCAGCCCAAGCTTCCACGAGGTGCGGTGGATGTTCGCGCCGGCCCAGTTGGCCACCTCCATCAGCACGCGCGTCGTCCCGGGCAGCACCTCCGAGCGCGCGCCACCCATCAGTCCGGCGATCGACGTCGGTCCCTCCGCGTCCTCGATCAGCACCATCTCGCCGTCGAGCGTGCGCACGGCTCCGTCGAGCGTCGTCACGAGCTCTCCCTCGCGCGCGCGCCTGACCGTCAGCCGGGCGGCTGCGACACGGTCGAGATCGAACGCGTGCAGCGGCTGGCCGCTCAGCAGCATCGCGTAGTTGGTGATGTCGACAACGTTGTTGATCGGCCGCTGCCCCGCGGCGCTCAAGCGCGCCGCCAGCCACGGCGGCGAGGGACCGACGGCGACGCCGTCGAACACCCGCGCGGTGAAGCGCGGACACAGGTCGGGACACAGCACCTCCACCTGCGCTCCCGCGCGCGGCCCGATCGAGCCCTCGTCCTGCCGCCACGGCTCCTCCGCGAGCGCCGCACCGGTCGCCGCGTGCAGCTCGCGCGCGACGCCGTACACGCCGAGGCAGTCGGGTCGGTTGGGTGTCACCTCCAGCTCGAGCACATCGGTCGCGATCGTCAGCACGTCGGCGAGCGCCATGCCCGCGGCGAGCTCGGCGTCGAGCGAGACCTCGTCGAGCACCATGATCCCCTTCCCCCCGGGCCCGATCGCGAGCTCCTGCTCGGAGCAGATCATGCCCTGGGAGACGACGCCGCGCAGCTTGGCTTCGCGAATCCGAGTGCCGTCGGGCATCACCGCGCCGGGCAGGGCCACGGCGACCGTCTGGCCGGCGGCGACATTCGGCGCGCCGCAGACGATCGCCGCCGGCTGGGCGGCCCCGACGTCGACCTCGCAGACACTCAGGCGGTCGGCGTCGGGGTGGCGCTCGCAGCTCAGCACCCTGCCGAGGACGAAGCGATCGACGGCCTCGACCCCGTGGTGGTGGATCGCCTCGACCTTCGTCCCGGTCATCGTCAACCGCTCCTCGACGCCGTGCAGGTCGAGGTCGGGTGCACAGTATTCGCGCAGCCAGTTGAGCGGCACCCTCATCCGAACTGCTCCAGGAACCGCAGGTCGTTCTCGTAGTACAGGCGCAGGTCGGGAATCCCATACTTGAGCATCGCGATCCGCTCGACGCCCATCCCCCACGCGAACCCCTGCACACGCTCGGGGTCATAGCCCGGGCTGTTGCGCTCGTTGGTGGGCACGTGGGCGTAGACGTTGGGATCGACCTCGCCGGCGCCGAGCACCTCGAGCCAGCCCTCGCCCTTGCACAGATGGCAGCGCGCGCCATCGCCGAGGAAGCCCTTGCCGGCACAGTGAAAGCAGGACACGTCGACCTCGACGCTCGGCTCGGTGAACGGGAAGAAATGCGGCCGCAGCCGGACCTCGCGCTGCTCGCCGAAGACCGCCCGAGCAAACGCCAGCAGCGTGCCCTTGAGGTCGGCGAGCGTAATGTCCTCATCGACCGCCAGCCCCTCGACCTGGTGAAACTGGGGCGTGTGGGTCGCGTCGGAGTCGGGCCGATACACGCGCCCCGGAATCACCACATACAACGGCGGTGGATGAGCCTCCATCGCGCGGATCTGCATCGGCGAGGTGTGGGTACGAAGCACCAGAATCCTCCGGCTCGCCGAGCCGGGCGCCGGCGCCCGTGGTGCCTGCGGCGAGGGGCGCCTGTTCCCGGCTTGCCGGGGCGCCGTCTCGAGGGTCGGTCCGCTCGCCGGCAATGGTGCCCGGGCGGCGCACATAGAAGGTGTCCGTGCGGGCGCGCGCGGGATGCGTGGGAGCGTGGTTGAGCGCGTCGAAGTTGTAGTGAACGGTCTCCACCTCCGGGCCCTCGAGCACCGTGAAGCCGAGCCCGAGGAAGACGTCTTCGAGCTCGCGCATCGTCTGGGTGAGCACGTGCAGGCGTCCGACCGGCTGCGGAGGGCTTCCGGGCAGCGTCACGTCGATGCGCTCGCGCGCGAGGCTGCGCTCGAGCTCGGCGCCGCTCAGCTGCATCGCCCGCTGCTCGATCAGCGCCTCGAGCCCGCGGCGCACCTCGTTGGCGGCCCGTCCGACTCGCGCCCGCTCATCGCCCTGCAGCTGCGCGACCCCGCGTAGCAGCTGCGGGAGCTCGGCCTTGCGCCCGAGATGGGTGACGCGGACCCGCTCGAGCGCATCGCTGTCGCCCGCCGCAGCGACCGCGGCGCGCGCCTCCCGCTCGATCCGCTCGATCTCGACGAGCGGATCGGCGCTGAGCTCGGCTCCGGCGTTGGTGTCGAGGTCGCGATCGGTCACGATGCGCGCATCCTAAGCTCGGAGCCCTCGCCCGCGCGGGCCATCTCGTACAGTCCGATCGTCGCCGCCATCGCGGCGTTCAGAGAGTCGCTTGCGATCGGTATGTGAGCCGTGTGCTCGCATACGCCGAGCACCTCGCGCGCGAGGCCCTGGCGCTCGGCCCCCACGAGCAGCGATATCTCCGTCGCCGCGGCGAGGCTCTGCGCCAGCTTCCGCAGCGACGTCCCGGCGTGGGCCACGAGCGCGACGCGGGGCGCAGGCAGAGTGTCGGGGCCGTCCACGTGCGCGATCTCGACGCCGAAGATCGCGCCCATGCTGGCGCGCACGGCCTTCGGCGAATGGGGGTCGGCGCAGCCGGGACCGAGGGCGACGCACGACGCTCCGAACGCGTGCGCCGCACGCAGCACGGCGCCGACGTTGCCAGGGTCGCCGACACCATGCAGATACACGCACAGCGGGCCGTGCGCGGCGTCCGACCAGCGCTGCCGATAGACACCGATCGCGCGCGTGCCCGAGCCGAGCGTCGACACCGTCGCGAGCGTCGCGGGCTCCACGTCGCAGAAGCGATCGCCGCCGATCTCGCTGCCGGCCAGCCGGTAGCCGTCGAGCGCCTCGCACCCGGCCGCGCTGGCGGCGGCGATCAAATCCTCGCCCTCGGCCATGAAGTTCCCGCTCTGGCTGCGACCGCGACGAGTCTGCAG
This sequence comes from uncultured Solirubrobacterales bacterium, assembly GCA_963706765.1. Taxonomy (GTDB): domain Bacteria; phylum Actinomycetota; class Thermoleophilia; order Solirubrobacterales; family Solirubrobacteraceae; genus Palsa-744. The sequence goes on from OY970168.1 coordinate 3,501,426, forward strand.
GCGGCGCAGAGCGCGCAGGCGCGGATTGCGGGCTGAGGCGATGGTGGTCTTGGTTGGCATCTGATGTTCGATGATTGTCACTCTCGCGGTGAAGATCGAGCACTAAAAAGGGCGCCGTCCCTGTCAGGATCGACGCCCGGAGTCAGTTGCTCTCGACTACTGCGCTCAGGCAGCCGATGGCAACGCCTCGCGGGCGGTCTCGGCCAAACGTCGGAACGTATCGGCGTCGCGCACGGCGATGTCCGCGAGCACCTTACGATCGAGCTCGACGCCGGCCAGCTGCAGGCCGTGGATGAACTGCGAGTAGCTCATGCCCTGCTGGCGAGCAGCCGCGTTGATGCGCGTGATCCACAGCCGGCGGAAGTCGCGCTTGCGGTTGCGCCGGTCCCTGTAGGCGTATGCGTCCGCCTTCATCAGGGCCTCCTTGGCGCGCTTGTAGTTCGAATGCGCCTCGCCGCGGAAGCCCTTGGTCAGCTCGAGCGTCGCGCGACGCTTCTTGCGCGCGTGCACCGAGCGCTTCACCCTGGTCATTTGCGGGCCCCCAGGAGCTTCTTCACGCGGGGAACGTCGTGAGCTGAGAGTTTCGCGGGCGCACCGAGCGCACGCTTGTGTTTCGGTGACTTCTTCTCGAGGATGTGACTCGTGAAGGCGTGCCTGGCACGCACCTTGCCCTTGGCGGTGAGCTTGAAGCGCTTCTTGGCGCCCGAATGAGTCTTCATCTTCGGCATCTCGAGCGCAAGAGTATGACACGCCGACAACGCACTCGCGGTGCGTCGCGCGCAGGTCAGGCCGCTGCGTCTTCGGCTGCGGGCGCGGGGGCAGGCGCCGGGGCAGGGGCAGGCGCGGGGGCAGGCGCAGGCGCGGTCGCCTCGGCGGCATCGAGCCGCTGTGGCGGAGCGGGAGCTGCAGCGCCGTTCTCGGCGCCGCCCGCCGCGAGCGGCTCGGCGGCCTCGGCGTCCTCTGCCAGGGCGACGGTGTCGGCCTTGCCCGACAGGACCGCTTTGGAGGGCGCCAGCAGCATCGTCATGTTGCGGCCCTCCTGCAGCGGCCGCTGCTCGACGACACCGATTTCGGCGAGCTCCTCGGCGAGCCGGTCGAGGATCGCCGTCCCGCGCTCGGGATGCGTGACCTCGCGGCCGCGGAACATGATCGTGACCTTCACCTTGTCCTTGTGGCGCAGGAAGCGCTCGACGTGGTTCTTCTTGGTGTCGTAGTCGTGCTGAGCGATCTTCGGGCGGAACTTGATCTCGCGCACGGTGATCTGCTGCTGGTGCTTGCGCGCCTGCTTCTGCTTCTGCGCCTGCTCGTACTTGTACTTGGAGTAGTCGAGCACGCGACACACTGGAGGGCGCGCCTCGGGCGCCACCTCGACGAGGTCGAGTTCGCGCTCCTGGGCGAAGCGCAGCGCATCCGGCGTCTTCATCACGCCCACCTGATTGCCCTCGTCGTCGATCACACGCACCTCCGGCACGCGGATTCGCTCATTGATCCTCGTCTGGTCCCGCTCTGGCGGGCGCCGGTCGAACCTGCGCGGTACCGGCACTAGCTGTGTTCGCCGCGCGTCAAGCTTGACGTCAAGGGCGGCGCTCGAAGGAGTTTCGCGGGTGCAAGGCGGCCGAGTATAGCGGCGCGTCGGTCATACGCAACCCAAATTCCGAGGTTTTGCGGTCGATCGCGACTCTCAGCGGCCGCTCGGGGCGCCGTTGACAGGCGCCACGCCGAGCTCCAGCTCGCGTGCGAGCTGCTCGGCGAGCTCCTCCAGCGCGAGGGTCCCCTCGTCGCCTCCGTGATGGGTGCGCACCGAGACGCTCCCATCCGCCGCCTCGCGCTCGCCGAGGACGAGCATGTAGGGCACCTTGCGCAGCTCCGCGTCGCGGATCTTGCGAGCGACCGACTCGCCGCGATCGTCGAGCTCGACATACAGGCCGGCGTCGCGCATCCGCTGCGCGACGCGCTCGCCGTACTCGTTGAAGCGGTCTGCGATCGGCAGGACGACCGCCTGCACGGGCGCGAGCCACAGCGGCAGATCACCACCGGTGTGCTCGAGCATGATCCCGATGAAGCGCTCATAGGAGCCGAAAGAGGCGCGGTGGATCATCACCGGCGTGTGCTCAGCGTTATCGGCGCCGGTGTAGCTGAGTCCGAAGCGCGCGGGCATCGAGTAGTCGAGCTGGACCGTGCCGAGCTGCCACGAGCGTCCGAGCGAGTCGGTCATGTGCATGTCGATCTTCGGTCCGTAGAACGCGCCGTCGCCGGGGTTGAGCGTGTGCTCGAGACCGTGCGCGCGCAGCGCCTCGGTCAGCGCCCCCTCGGCACGGTCCCACATCGCGTCGTCGCCGATGCGCTGCGGCGGGCGGGTCGAGAGCTCGAGGCGAACGTCGAGCGAGAACAGCCGGTAGGTCGCGAACGCAAGCTCCAGGCAGCCGGCAACCTCCTGCTGGACCTGCTCCTCGGTGCAGAAGATGTGCGCGTCGTCCTGTACGAAGTGACGGACTCGCAGCAGGCCGTGCAGCACGCCCGAGGCCTCGTTGCGATGCAAGAGCCCGGGCTCGAAGTAGCGCGCCGGAAGGTCACGATAGGAGTGGCGGCGGCTCGCGAACAGCTGCGCGTGCCCGGGACAGTTCATCGGCTTCAGCGCCATCTCGCGGTTCTCGGCGAGCAGCGTGAACATCTCGCCGCGGTACTTGTCCCAGTGTCCCGAGGTCTTCCACAGCTCGGCGTCGTAGATCAGCGGGGTCTTGACCTCGGTGTAGCCTCGCTCGCCGGCCATCTCGCGCGAGAGCGCGACGAGCCTGTTCCACAGCCGCGTGCCCGCCGGCGTCCAGAAGGCTGCGCCGGGCGAGACGTCGGAGAACACGAACAGCCCGAGCTCGCGGCCGAGCTTGCGATGGTCGCGCGCGCGGGCCTGCTCGAGGCGCTCGAGGTGCTGCTCGAGTTCGGCCTTGGTGTGAAACGCGGTCCCGTAGATCCGCGTGAGCATCGTGCGGCTCGAATCTCCCCGCCAGTAGGCGCCCGCGACGGACTGCAGCGCCAGCGCGCCGACGCTCGCCGTGCTCGGAGCGTGCGGGCCGCGGCAGAGGTCGGTGAAGGGCCCGTTGGTGTAGAGGGAGACGCTCTGCAGCGGCGGGCCACTGCCGCCGAGGGCGGCCTCGAGCAGGTCGTCGATCAGCTCGACCTTGTAGTCCTGGCCCTCGGTCACGAAGCGCTCGCGCGCCTGCTCGGGCGTGACGTCGCGGCGCTCGAACGCCTCCTTGGCCCGTACGTGCTCGCGCATCTTCTGTTCGATCGCCGGCAGGTTCTCCTCGGAGATCGAGACGCCCTCGGGGAACTCGAAGTCGTAGTAGAACCCCTCGGCGATCGGCGGCCCGATCGAGATCTTCACGCCTGGGTAGAGCTCCATCACAGCGGTCGCCAGCACGTGCGCGGCGTCATGCCTGATCAGCTCGAGCGCCGGATCTCCGCTCTTGGCGGTGATGATCGCGATGCTCGAGCCATCCGGCAGCGGACGCGCGAGGTCGCGCAACTGCGGCGCTTCGCCGGCCTCGGGATGGCTCACCTGCACCGCCAGCGCCGCCCGGGCGAGTCCCGGACCGATCGCCGCGGCCGCGTCGGCGCCGCTGGCGCCGTCGCGGAGCTCGAGCGCGTTTCCGTCGGGGAGCGTGACCGTGATCGACATCGCAGCGCTGCAGGCTACCCGCCGAGCGGGCCCACGTCAGGCCGGCTGCCAGAGCGCGTCGTCACCGAGCGCCGTGCGCGTGACGGCGCCGTCCCCGAGCAGCGCAACCAGATCGCTCTCGACGGGCGCCCGATCGGGCGCCTCGTTGTTGTGCGCCATGATCGCCGCGAGCTCTGCCGTCGCGAGGCCGCCTGGAAACGCGCGCAGCGCCTGCAATGGATCGGCGGGCGGATCGCTGCGTGCGAGCGTCGGGTCGAGGTTCGCGATCAGCACGTCATACGCCTCGAGCGGCTGAAAGCCCCCCGCCTCCAGACGCACACCCGAGGGGCCCTCGAACACGAGCGAAGGCGCCGAATAGCGCACCGGCCCATCGGTTCGACGTGCCTTGCCTTGAAACTCGGTCGGGCTCCCCTCTGCAGAACGGGTCTCGCGCTTGTCGGCCTCGTAGGCCTCCACAGTCTCCGGCGCGTCGATCGCCGCCACGATCGCAGCGGCGTCCACGTCGCTGAACCGCTCGAGCGCCTGGATGATGTCCAGATCGCGGTCGAGCACGAGCGTGGTCGTGAACCAGGCGAACTGCAGCGCGCGGAGCACGTCGTAGGCGAGCGGCGGGTCGAGCGCACGCGCGGCGACGATCGCCCGACAGGCGCGCGCAGTCGCCGCGACGCCGCCGCGCGGCTCGGCGAGGAAGGGCATGCCGAAGCGACGAAAGCGCAGGTTGGCCACCGCCATCCTCGCGGGCGTGTAGCCGGCGTCGAGGTAGCGCTGCGGGTCCTCGGACAGCCCGATCGTCACGAGCCGCCAGCGCAGCTGCTCGCGATAGCGCCAGCGCAGGACGGCGAAAGCCGGTCGCGCCGAATAGGCCCAAGGGCACCCCGGATCGGTGAAGTGGGTGACCGTGATCTCGCCCATCGCGATGATTGTATGAACTACCAACAGCGCCCCCTGCCCTACGCCGCGGGCGCGCCCGCGCCGACTGAGAAACACGGGGTGCAGACACAAGTCTTCAGTTGCGAAGATCAGAACATGAACAATTCTTCGCTTCCCCCCATCTCGATCAAGCTGTCTCCGACCCAGGTCGACGACATCGTCCGGGCCGCCTCGGGCGGTCGCGCGCCGAGCATCGCAAAACTCGTCGCGAAGGTGCTCAACTCGCCGGTCCCGACCGATCCGGCAACGGCCCCCTCCGCCGGCGCGGACGATCGTCACCTGCCGGTGGACAGCGACGATCCGCGCCTGTCGCGCTCGCTGCTGCGGGGCATATCGATCCTGACGTGCTTCGGGCCCGACAATCGCCAACGGGGGATAGTCGAACTCGCGCACGAGCTCGGCATGAGCCCGTCGACCACGCACCGCTACGCGGTCACGCTGGTGGAGATCGGCCTGCTCGAGCGCTGCCCGCGCACGCGCAAGTACCGCCTGCGCGAGACCTAGCCACGGCGCGTCGCCGAGGAGCCGCGCCCGCGCGGATCACCACCGCCGTAGCGCCGACCGGCCGTCGAGGAGTCGTCGATCGTCCATCGATCAAGCACCGACCAGTTGGTCTAACATGTTGCGAAAAGCTATGCAGAGAGGATGTCGTCATGTCCGAGCCCGCAGCGAACACGACCCTCGACAGCACCCAGTTCCCATTGCGTGCGGGAGTGCAGGCACGGGACCTCGACGCGATCGTGCAGGCTTTCGCGTCCGATGCGATCGTTCACTCGCCGATCACCGACAGGTTCATGTTCACCGGCCACGCTGAGATTCGCGCGCTGTTCAGCGTGATTCTCGAGACCTTCGAGGACATCCGCTACACCGATGAGCTGCGCGGCGGCGACACTGGGATGCTGATGCTGAAGGCGCGGATCGGTGGCAGCGATATCGAGGTCACCGACCACATGCGCCTGGACGAGCAGGGCAGGATCCAGGAGCTGACCGTGTTCTTCAGGCCGATGCCCGCGATCGCGGTCTCCACGCTGGCGCTCGGCGCCGGCCTCGCGCGCCGCAAGAGCTCGCTACGGGCGCTGACGGTGTCGCTGCTGGTGCGGCCATTGATCCTGTTCACGCGCATCGGCGACGTGCTCGCGGTGCGGCTCGTGCGCCCCGCATTGCGCTGACCGACGCGCCGCAGGTCCGGCGCGCCGGACCGGCCTGGATGCGCAGGCGCCGCTTGGCGTCTGTGCCAGCGGGTAGGAATACGAGGTAACACGAGGTCGATCGCACCGTGGAGCGCCGGTGACGCGGCCCGCAACAACGTTCTGGGGGAGATTTGAGCGAGCTTCCTGTGCGGCTGGTGGTCACTGATGATCTGCAGCGCAATCGGCTCGGGGTGTTCTTCCGAGTCGTGCTGGTGATCCCGCACCTCATATGGCTGTTCGTGTGGGGGTTCGGTGCGTTCCTGATGACGATCTTCAACTGGGTCGGAACGCTCTTCGCCGGCCGCAGCCCGGAGTTCTTTCACGAATTCCTCGCCAGCTACATCCGCTACGTCACCCACGTGTACGCGTATATCTACCTCGCGGCCGACCGCTATCCGCATTTCCTCGGCCAGGGCGACTACCCGGTGGCGCTCGAGATCGCCGACGCGGAGCGTCAGAATCGCTGGACGGTTGGCTTTCGCCTGATCCTCGCGATCCCCGCGACGGTGCTGGGGTTCACGCTCGCGAACTCGAGCCTGCAATTCTCGAGCTCGATCCACCGCGGTGTGCAGGCCTACGGTTCGGGCGGGCTGCTGATCGCGTGCGCGGTGCTCGCATGGTTTGCCTCGCTCGCGCTCGGACGCACGCCGCGCGGCCTGCGCGATGCCGTCTGCTACGCGCTCTTCTACAACGCGCAGCTGCTGGCCTACTGGTTCGTGCTGACCGACCGCTACCCCAATCCCGACCCCGAGCTTGCGCTTCTCGACGCCCCGAGGAGCGATCATCCGGTGCGCCTGCGCACCGCTGCCGAGGATCTCCGGCGCTCGCGCCTGACGGTGTTCTTTCGCGCGCTGCTGACGGTTCCCCACTTCGTGTGGCTCACGCTGTGGGGCATCCTGGCGCTGCTCGCCGCGATCGCAAACTGGTTTGCGACGCTCGTCGCCGGTACCCCGCCAGCGCCGCTGCACCGATTCCTCGCTTCCTACCTGCGCTACCAGACCCGAGTCGTGTCCTATTTCACGCTGCTTGCAAATCCCTTTCCCCCGTTCGACGGCGCGCCCGATGGCGGCTATCCGCTCGAGCTGCAGGTCGCGCCCCCGCAGCGCCAGAGCCGCTGGAAGGTGCTGTTTCGGATCGTGCTCGTGCTGCCCGCGTTGGTGGTGGCGGGCGCCTACAGCTCGCTGCTGAACGTGGTCGCGCTGTTCAGCTGGTTCGTCTCGCTGCTGGTCGGTCGCATGCCGCGTGGGCTGATGCACGCGGGCGAGCTCGCCCTGCGCTACGGCGAGCAGCTGTACGCCTACCTGTTCGTGCTGACCGACAGCTACCCGTACAGCGGTCCGACCGCACGCGAGCCGCTGGCCGAGCCGGCGGTCACCGCCCCGCAGCCGGCGCCGGCGCTGCCCGGATGAGATGAGCGCAGCGGCCTCCGCGCGGCTCACCCCGGCGGCGCGGCGGGGCCTTTGGGTGCTCGGCCTACTGGCAGCAGCCGTCGCATGGGCGCTCGCGGCACACGCCCTGTGGAGCTCTTCGGTACCGGCGAACCTGCACCTTGCGCACGTCGATCCGAGTCGCTTCTTCTCGGCGGCATTCCTGCGCAGCAGCGCCTCGTACGAACGCTTTCTGGAGCTCGACGGGTTGGCGGCGCGAGTCGTGCTGGTGGTGGTACTGGTCCTCTACGCGCTGCGCGGCCAGCGGTTGATGCGCGAGTCCGCGGCTGGACCGATCGGCACCGGAATCATGCTGGGAATGCTCGGCTTCGCGATCGCGTGGTTGGCAAACCTCCCGTTCGAGGTCGCTGCCATCTGGTGGGAACGCCACCATCACGTCTCCCATCAGGGCTATGTGACAGGCGTGATCGACAGCTTCATCGGCCTCGGGGGCGAGTTCCTGTTCGTCAGCTTCGCGATCGCCGTGGCGATGGCGCTGGCACGCGTGCTGCGCGGCTGGTGGTGGCTGGCGGCGGCGCCGCTGTTCGCCGCGCTGGCGCTGCTGTCCACGTTCGTGAGCATCTATCTGATCCCCGAAACCAACCCGCTGCGCGAATCGACGCGGCTCGCCGAAGCCCGCGCGCTCGAGCGCGTCGAGGGCGTCTCGGGCACCGGGGTCGAAGTGCAGCACGTGGCACGCTTCACGACCGCGCCGAACGCGGAGTCGGTGGGCTTCGGCCCGACCAAACGCGTGATCCTGTGGGACACGCTGCTCGACGGACGCTTCAGTCGCGCGGAAGTGCGCGTGGTGATCGGACACGAGCTCGGTCATCTCGCCCACGGACACCCCCTGCGGCGCGTGGGCTGGCTGGCTCTGTTCCTGCTGCCGGCGACGGCGATCGTCGCACTGTTGACACGCGCTCGCGGTGGCATGTCGCGGCCCGAGGCGGTACCGCTGGCGCTGCTCGTGTTCGTGGTCCTGCAACTGCTGGCGCTGCCGCTGCAGAACGTCGTCTCACGCCACGAGGAGGCCGAGGCCGACTGGTCGGCGCTACGGGCTACCCACGATCCCAGCGCCGCGCGTTCGTTGTTCGTGAACCTCGCGCGCACCAGCCACGCGGACCCCGACCCGCCCGCGTTGTCGTATCTGTTCGACGCCGATCACCCGACGATCGTGCAGCGGATCGGGATGGTCGAAGCGTGGCGCGAGCGTGGCGCACAGGGACGCTGATCGGCGCTGGCGGCGCCTGGCATCGCCGCGCCCACGAGGCCAGCGACGGCCCCGCGGACGCGGCCTCCCATTCGAGCTCTCGCTAGGAGCCAGAGGCCTCTTCTTCGTGGCCGACGAATTCGATCACCTGCTGGAAGGTGGAGCGATTCGTCCAACGCATCGTGTAGGGAAGCAGTCCGGGTGGGAATTTGATGCGAACCTTCGCCGCCCGCCAGGCTGAGGGATCAGAGCCCTGGGTCGCGGCCAGTTCTTCGGCGGCCTTCTGGACGACCCCCCAGAGCGCGTTGCGACACGCTTCGAGGCTGCCGTTGCCGCAGTAGGGACGGCTGTAGGGCGCTGTCACCGGCTGCCCCAGCAGCGAGCGCAGATCCTTGTCCACATAGCCATACCAGCCGCCGTCGAACGCCGACCCCTGTGGTGAGGGCGGGTTGTCGGGCCCCGCGATCGACTCGAATTCTCCCAGCAGTTCGCCGAGCACAGGGCTGAGCACGGCTTCGGCCAACGGCGTCCAGACCGCATCCATCACCGCCGCCCCCGGCGCCAGCGGACGGTTGCGGCCCTTGCGGCTCGCGCCTTCTTCAGACCAGCTCGACACGAGCCCGGCGGCTTCTTCGGCGAGCTTGCTCGGCGCCGGACCCGTTTCGAGCACCTGGCGGATCACCGGCCAGACCTTCAGCGCGCGCAGGTCCTGGCTCGCAGCGCGGTTCATGATCGAGACATCGGAGGCCTCGGTCATGCCTTTGCCAAAGCCGCTGTAGAGCTGCACGCGGTGGATCGGGCCGTAGGAGTAGTTGTCAGACGCAGCTCCCCATTCCGGGGCGGGCTTGTTGTTCCAGTTGAGCAGCGTATTGCTCGCCGGATCGACGGCGTGGGGATGGGCGGCAAGCGGAAGGAAGCCCTGCCATTCGAATTCACCCGTGCCGAACGTCGGCAGGCTCGGGTTGGTCCCGGGCGCGAGCACCGGCAGGCGCCCCGTCGAGAAGAAGGCGATGTGCTTGTTGTCGAGATAGGCCATGTTGAATGTCGTCTCGAGTTCATTCGCTGCTTCGAAGAACTCTTCGGGCGAGTGCACCTGGTCGGAGTCGAGCTCGCTGAACGCCACCTCACCCGCCGGCTCACGTCCGCGCGTGGCGCGATCTATGGCAATTGCGTACGGTTCACCATGCACCAGCACCGTGCCGCTGACCGGGCCGTGGTCGGTTTCGTAGAACGTGACCTCGCGTTCTTCTTCTTCGTTGCCGGGACCGAGCTTGCCCGCGTCGAAGACCGTCATCGGCGCGCATTTCCCGTTGTGCACGTAGCTCGTCGATTCACGGGTCGCCGGGCTGCCGTCTTCGTTGCAGAGCTTCTCCAGGAACTGCTGTGTGTTCTCGCTGCCGGCACTCGTCAGGCTCCAGGCGAAGTCGCGCCCGCGTCCGATGAACACGTAGGGCGAGATCGGAGCGATGATCCCCTCGGCGTCGATGCCCGGCCCGTGCAGGTCTCCCTGCATCACGATCTCCGGATAGAAGTAGCCCAGCTGCGGGCCCATTACGGCGATCGGGTGCCCGCTCTTGGAGTCTTCGCTGCCCACCAGCAGGAAGTTGGAGGCCTTGCGCCGCGATGCCTTCAGCGCCGTCGTCGCCTGCACAGCAGCGGCGCTCTGGGTGCCCGGTTCGACGAGCGCCGCGCCGGGAGTCGGGCCCGTCGGTTCCTGGTCATAGGGGAACGGCTGATTGGTCGTCGTCGGCGCTTCGGGGTCGTTCACCTCGCGCAGGTCGCGGAACACGTTCGTGCCGCCTTCGGTGCCGAGCTTTTTCTGCAGACGCGCGAGGAATTCCGAGTTCGTAACTTCCTCTCCACCCCCGTTGCCGAAGATCGAGCCGATGAACGCAAAGCCGGCGATCGCGTCGGTCAGGTTGACCGGAGGAAGCAGACGCTGGCCTTCTGGCAGCGATGCCTCATACGCATTCACACCTTCGGTCCAGTTTTCCAGGTCTTCGATCACCTGTTCGCCCTTGGGCCCCTTTTCGATCAGTGATTGCTTCTGTTCGGCGACGAACGCGACCGACTGCGCGCTGGGTGTGAACGAGCGACCGCTGAGCAGCAGTTCAAACGGGTTGATGCCCGGAGGCGACACTGCCGCCGCGAACGCAGGGCCCAGCCCGAGTGCCAGTATCAAGCCACGGTCCTCGGCCGCGACCCACCCCGAGCCGAACATCACATCGGCGCGGGTCGTGCCGTAGATGTGCGGGATGTCGTGGCTGTCGCGCACGATTTCCAGCCCCGGGCGACCGGTTTCCTCGGTGCGAAGCACAGGACCGACGACGCCGAACTTCTCTGAGATGTAGTCCTTTTCGAGAATCCGTTTCGTCACGTTGCCCTGGCGGGGCGTGAGTTTGTCATACAGCTTTCCCTGGTCGGTCGCGAATTCCCCCGCCGGCAGCGAGCCTTCCTGGCCTGGAGCGAGGATCTGAAATGCAGGACCCGAGAGGTCGACCAGCGGCGGTTCAGCGCCCGCCGGCGCCGCTGCCAGAGCGAGCAGCAGGCTGCCCGCGATCGCCCCGATGACAAACCGTCGCAGCCCGTCAGCCATGCACGTCGCGACGATCCCCGACCAAAGCCTCCCACGCTGAAGCATGTTCGCCTCCCTGCGCCCGTCACGCACGGCCCGGGCGATCGACTCAAACCCTGGACGAGAACGATCCTATAGCAACTGTCAAACCTGTTTCTGCAAGGTGTACGACGTATACATAGCGTGCTACAGTGATCCCATGCGTACGGCGTATACAGGTATTCCACTGACACGGGAGCGAGTCCTCGACGCGGCGATGTCCGTGGCCGAGCGCGTCGGGGTCGAGCGTCTGTCGATGCGCTTGGTGGCACGCGAGCTCCACGTCTCTCCGATGGCGCTGTATCGCCACGTCGTGAACAAGGATGACCTGCTCGATGGGCTTGTCGGGCGCCTGCTCGCAGAGCTCGAGCTGCCGGCCCGATCGCTGCCCTGGGAGGAGCGCCTGCGCCGGCTCGCAAACGAGCTGCGTCGACTCGCGCAGCGGCGCCCCGAGCTGTTCAGCCTGTTGCTGCGACGCCGCGCAGTGGCGCCCGGAGCGACGGATGCGCGCGAGGTGGCGATCGACGCCCTGCGTGACGCTGGCCTCGACGCTGCGCTTGCAGCGCGCTACGAGCGACTGCTGAGCACGGTGATCATGGGCTTCGCCTTCTCCGAGGTGGCGGGGCGCTTCGAGGGGGTCGACGTCGACGAGGAGTTCGACGCCGCACTGGATCTTCTGGCGGCGATGGTGGTGTCGAGATGAACGCCGGACCTTCGCGCACGGCCGAATACATGGCGCTTTAGCCAGGCCGGCGCTGAGTGACCCCCGAACGCTTTCGAGTGACCCCCGAACGCGCGAGTGACCCCCGACCCGTCCGTTCGCTGAGTGACCCCCGAACTGGTTTTCGGCGAAGTGTCAAGCCCCTGGGAACACAGGGCGAAAGGGTCAAGTCCGTGAAACAATCGTGTGGGAAGGCCCGTGGGCGATCCTCCGCGGCCCGCCCCGTAGTTGGGGGCCGCGATGTGGGGTTTTGGCCGCGCGCGAGCGCGCAGGGCCGCGAGCGCCACGCTGGGCGGCCTCGCCCTTTGCATCGCCGTCGACTAAGCCCTGATTTCCAGTGGCCCGGCGAACGCGAGCGTGTCGGTAGCCGCGAGCCCTGATTCTTCGGCTGGGCCGCCCATCAGCGATGTCGCGAGCACATCGGTCGGCCCGCCTTCGAGTTTCGTCGGTTTCTGCTTGCCTTTCGCTTGGGAGAACTTGAGCGTGAAGTGCTTTGGCGGCAGAAGCGGCCTGTCGATCGGTTTGAGCTTCCCGATCACCGAGCCCGTGACCGTGACCCGCAGATCTTCGCCGCACGTGAACGCCAGCAGCGGGGTCCCCGGCGAGGCGAGATCGAGGCCCACCTGCTTTTTGGCGGCGTTGATGTAGCCGAGCATGCCGGTGAGGACCGAGCTTTCGATCTCACCGGCCGTCGGGGTCGATGAGCAGGGAAGGCCGTTCAGCAGGCAGCCGGCGAACTTCATCCTGACTGTCAGTGCTTTGGGCCCGGTGACCTGCCCCGAGTTCGCACCGGACGTGCACGTGACCTTCAGCCCACCGACGCTTTCGAGCGTGATTGCTTTCAGCTTCGACGTGAACGACAGCGGCGTCGGGCCCGCGAATTCGGGCAGCGACGCATTCGCCGCGGACGCAGTGGCGGCGCCGAGGGCCAAAGCGACGACGACGCACGACGACAGGCGCGTGAGGTGCTTCATCAGAGCCTCCTTGGGCTCGCGCTCACGGGCCGCGCCCTGCGCTCCTCCCTGAGACCGACCCCCTGCGACGCACATCCGTGCCTGCCACACGTGCGGCGGCGGCGCCGGTTCGACCATCGCACAAGCGACGTGGGCGGTCAAGGCCGCGGGCGAACCCTGCTCGGGCCAGACGTCCGCGCGGCCAACGCGGCCAACCGCCGCCGATGAGCACCGGGCGTCGGCATGTGGCGGCGGTGCGATACAACAGTTCGGTGGCGCATCGCTCCACCCCCACCCCGAGACTGACCGTGGCGGTCACGGGGCCAACGGGCGAGATCGGCCAGGCGGTTGTCTCGGCGCTCGAGCGCTCGCGCGAGGTCGGCCGCGTTCTCGGCATGGCGCGCCGGCCGTTCGACCCGGCGACGCGCGGCTGGAAGAAGGTCTCCTACCGTCGCGGCGATGTGCTGGACCGCGACGCCGTGGCCGAGCTGGCAAAGGACGCCGATGTGATCGTGCACCTGGCCTTCATCATCATGGGTGGGGCCGAAGAGACGTCGGCGGTCAACCTCGACGGCTCGCGCAACGTGTTCGAGGCCGCCGTGTCAGCCGGGGCGAAACGCCTCGTCTACGCGTCCTCGGTCGCCGCATACGGGTTTCACGCCGACAACCCGCAGCCGCTCACCGAGGAGACACCGGCGCGCGGGAGCTCGAACCACTACTACTCAGCTCAAAAGGCACAGGTCGAGCAGCTGTTGTGGGACGTGCTCGATGGCAGCTCGACCGGCGCTTACATCCTGCGTCCGTGCATAGTCGCTGGACGCGACGCGCCGCTGCTGATCGACAGCCTTCCCTATACGAAGGTCTCCGAGAGGCTGCCCGCGGCCGTGATGCGACTTCTCGACGGCGTGCCGATCCTCAAGCCGGTGCTGCCCGACCCGGGCGTGCCGTTTCAGCTCGTGCACCACGATGACGTGGCGAGCGCGATGCGCGCCGCTGTGCTCGGCCGTGGCGCGCCGGGGGTATACAACCTGGCGGGACCCGGACAGCTCACGGTCGCCGAGCTCGCGCGCGAGCTCGGCTGGTACTCGATCCCGGTGCCGGAGCTGGCGGTCGAGACAGTCGCGGAGCTGATCGCGCGCCTCGACGTCCTGCCCGCGCAGGCGCAGTGGGTGACCGCGTTTCGCGAGCCCGTGATCATGGATGTCACGAAGGCCCGACGCGAGCTGCGCTGGCGGCCCAAGCACGACGCACTGGAGACCCTGCGCGAGACGATCACGGCTGCACGGATGGACCGTTTCGTTCGCTGAGTTGCTGCGGCGTCGCCGCTGCGGCGGCTAGGTTTCGTGGCAGACCGCCCGCCTCGATGGCGCACCGTCCCACAGCCGCTCCGTGAACGACATCGCAAACCAGGCACTGCGCTCATTTGCCCGCCGGCACGAGCCCTTTCGAACGATTCTCGCGGACCCGCCATGGCGCTTTCAGAACCGCACCGGCAAGATGGCCCCGGAGCACAGGCGACTTGCCCGCTACGACACGATGACGGTGGAGGAGGTTTGCGGGCTCCCGGTCGAGCAGGCGGCCGCGGCCAAGGCGCATCTGTACCTCTGGGTTCCCAACGCCCTGCTGGCGCAGGGATTGAAGGTCATGGAGGCCTGGGGCTTCGAGTACAAGACGAACCTCGTGTGGTTCAAGACGAGGAAGGACGGAGGACCCGATGGCCGTGGCGTCGGCTTCTACTTCCGCAACGTCACCGAGCTGGTCCTGTTTGGGATTCGCGGCAAGGACAACCGCACGCTGGCGCCGGGCAGGACCCAGGTCAACCTCGTGGCCGAGCGCAAGCGCGAGCACTCGCGCAAGCCGGAGCAGGTCTATGAGGTGATCGAGGCGTGCTCGCCCGATCCGCGACTGGAGCTGTTCGCGCGCAGCGAGCGAGAGGGTTGGGTCCAGTGGGGAGACGAGCTGGGTCAGTACGACCCTGGCCGCTTCTCAAACGCCGTCTACGGGGTGCCGAGCGAGGCCGCCGGTTGACGCCATTCTCGAGCGGAGAGGAGCGTTTTCCGAGGACCGCTCGCGGGCGCTGGCGATGGGCCTGGCCACACGATCGGAGGACCAGTGTGGGCTCACTTCGCGGACACGCGCCCTGGGCAGTGCGGCGGGTCCCCGTTGGCGCTAGATTGTGGCTGCATCACGGGGGGACGTTCGAGGCGGACTGGAGGGGAAGCAACGATGACACGCACCAGGCTGCTCGGTCTTTGCATCATCGCCGTCTTCGCGACGGTCGCCGGCGCAGCCGCGAGCGCGTCGGCATTGCCGGAATGGGGGCAGTGCTACCCGAGTCCTGGCGGTAAATACGAAGACTCCAACTGTACGAGGAAAGCACACCCCATCTCGACGCACGGCCACTACGAATGGCGACACGGCGTCGACATCACGAGCAAAGACTTCACGAGTGCAGGCGGTCCGAGCGTGCTGGCGGCGAGCTACACGGGAGGACCCATGCCAGGGCTCACCGAAGTTGAATGCTCGAGCGAAACCGCGACCGGTGAAATAGCGGGAACGAACCAGGTGAAGAGCGTCGAGCTGGTATTTCAGGGGTGCCAGGTCGTGCCGAGCGGACCCACGTGCTCGAACACGCTGAACACAGGCGAAATTCAATGGAGCCTCCTGAAGGGCAAGCTCGGATACATCGCTGGCGCACATAGCGCGTTCCCAACCGTCGGCGTCAACCTCACACCGGAAAGCATCGCGCCGCGGCCACGGCCTTTCGTCGAATTCAAGTGCGGGACCGTCAGCGTCCTCGTGGGCATAGCGAAAACTTCACAGACCTGCGCCTATCCAGGTCCCAAATGCGGCGGCGACGGCATCATCTCGCCGATCACCCCGGTCAACGAGATGACCGTTCAATTCACCGGGGTGTATTCCACCACGGCGTTCGAAAACATCCCGAGCCAGTTCGAAACCGGACCGCTGAAGGAGCTCGAATCGCGCATGTTCGAAACCCTGATCCCCGCGAACATCTCTGGGTGGTCGAAGACTGGTGAGACCCTCACGAGGCTGACGACGCCCTTGCCAGTCGGAGCGGAATGGGAGATCAAAGCCTAGCGATCGCCTCTCGCTCGACGTGATCGCTTCGCCCCGGCGACGGCCCTCTATGCCAGCTGGCGGCTTACTGCTCGCGCAGTGCGACGCCGCCGAGGGCGGCGGCCGAGAGAGCGGTGCCGGTTAGGAGCACGCTCGTAAGCTTGGGCAGGTAGCCTCCCCGCCCGCCTGCGAGACCGGCGAGAGCGTCGGCGGCATCGCAGGCAATCCCTGCCAGCAGCCATTGGCGTCTTGTGTCGCCCTCGCTCGAGAAGGCGCCCCACGCGAGCGCGACATCGCGCGCTCCGAACAGGCGCGCCAGGTACGGCGCCTGAGGGTTGGCGGGCACGTCCAGTCCAAACAGCTTGCCCGCGGGCCGCGGCGTCAGCCAGGAGCCAATCCCGACGGCGAGCCTCAGTCCGACCAGTGCGCTGAGCGCGCTACTCTCGTTCACGCCCGCGGACTCTAGCGCAAGGTTGCCAGCGCTGATGGCAGCCGAGACCATGCACCTCGCGAGCCCCTTGCCCGAGCACCGGCTCCGTGCGTTGATGCAGATGGCTAGATTGGCGAGGCGATGAACCGCGCGCACGCCCTCATCTGTTCATCTGGCTGGTGGGCGCGAACGGTTGAGCGTGAGCTGCTCCCGTGGGGCCTCAAAGGGGTGGAGCTCGGCGAGGATGTCTTGGAGATCGGCCCCGGCTTCGGGGCCACGACGCGCGTGCTCGCGCGCCGCGGTGGTCAGCTGAGCGTGCTCGAGCTCGAGCAGGACTACTGCGAGCGGCTGCGTCGCGTGCTGCCCGAGCGTGTCACCGTCGAGCAGGGCGACGCGACCCAGATGCCGTTTCCCGACGACCGTTTCTCTGCGGTCGTGTGCTTCACCATGCTCCACCACCTACCATCGGCGGATCTGCAGGATCAGCTGTTGGCAGAGGCCGCGAGGGTGCTGCGCGACGGGGGTGTATTCGCAGGAACCGACAGCCTCGGAACGGGGCGGTTCTTCAACTTGTTGCATGTCCGCGACACGCTGGTCGCGGTCCCCCCCGAAGGGCTACCCGAGCGCCTGGAACGGGCTGGTCTGACCAACTCGAGCATCCAAATCGGCGGGCGCTCGTTTCGCTTTCGCGCCAGCAAGCCAGCCTGATCGCCGGCCGCCGCCTGGTGTAAGGTTGGTACTCAGGAATACCACGATCCGTAGGAGTCAGCGAGGCCAGCATGAGCGCAACCGCGTCCCAACCGAAGCTTCCGCCCGGGCCAAGGATCCCGAAAGCCGTCGCGGGCGTGCTGATGCTCCGAAACCGTGGTGGTGGGATGCTGCGGCGTTTCGGGGGGCGATATGGCGACGCGTTCTCGGTTGACCTCCCGGTGCTCGGTCGCTGCATCGTCCTGTCGAGCCCCGAGCTCGTCAAGCAGATGTTCACCGCCAGCCCCGAGGTGCTCGTCTTCGGCGAGTCCAGTCCGCTCGGCGCCGTGCTTGGCCCGGGTTCGCTTTTCTCACTCGATGGCAAGGAGCACATTCGCGAGCGACGCCTGCTGTTGCCGCCGTTCCATGGCGATCGGATGAAGGCCTATGAGGGGATCATCGCGGAGGAGGCGGCGCACGAGATGGACCGGTGGCGAGAGGACGTGGTGTTCGAGACGCTGCCGTCGTTCATGCGAATCACGCTGAATGCGATTCTTCGGGCGGTGTTCGGCGCGGACGGGCCCAATCAGCAGCGGCTGGCGGAGCTGCTGCCCGGCCTCGTCTCGCTCGCCTCGAAGCTGACGCTGCTGCCATCGGCGCGTCGCGACCTCGGCCCGCTGTCCCCGGGGGGGCGCCTTGTTCGCCAGCGCCGGGCATACGACGCGATCATCGACGCGATGATCGACGAGACGCTCGCCGACCCCAATCTGGAGGAGCGCTCGGATGTGATGGCCCTGCTGCTGCGCGCGCACTACGAGGACGGCTCGACGATGTCGCGCTCGGGGATCGCCGACGAGCTGTTGACGCTGCTGGCCGCCGGGCACGAGACGACGGCGACCTCGTTGGCCTGGGCGGTCGAGCGGCTGCGCCGCGCGCCGTGGATCCTCGCGCGGTTGAAGTCAGAGGTCGAAGCCGGCGGATCGGATCTGCGGGCCGCGACGATCCATGAGGTGCAGCGCACACGCCCAGTCATTGTCGGCACGAGCCGCGTGGTCGCCACCGCGGAGTTCGAGCTCGGCCCGTGGAGAATCCCCCGAGGCTATCGCCTCGTCGCCGCGGCGACGATCATCCACAACGACGAGCGCTTCTTCGAGCGTCCAAGCCAGTTCGAGCCCGACCGCTTCGTCGGGCGCAAGCCCGACACCTACACCTGGATCCCCTTCGGTGGCGGAACGCGCAGATGCATTGGTGCGGCGTTCGCGCAGATGGAGATGGACATCGTCTTGCGAACGATGCTGAGTGGCTTTGACCTTCAGACGACGAGCGAGCCCGGCGAGAAGTGGCACTCGCGCGGTGTCGCGTTCGCACCCTCCCGTGGTGGTCTGGCGGTGGTACGCCGTCACCGTGCCCTGCCGGCCCAGGAGACGCGCACGAGCGATCTCGCAGCGGCCTGACGGGCGCCGTTCACGCTGTAGCTGGTGTTCATGCCCCTGCTCGCTGCAAACTGAAACGACCTCCGGGGGAGGAGCGAAGGCGGCCGACGAGAGCGGCGACCGTTCAGCGGCCTTGCGGGCGCATAACGGCCTTTATCACTGCCTTGGCGGTCGCGCCAGCTGACTCGAGCTCGCTGCCTTCGCTTCGTGCACGATTGATCAGCTCGGCGACTCCGCCCATCAACATCACGGCGGTGTCGTGTGAGATCGGCGCCACGCCGTCGCGTCGCATCCCCGGTCCGTTCGCCATCTCCACGACCAAGCGCGCAAATCGATCGATCCCCTCGCGCTGAAGCGCCGCTCCGCGATCACCGAGCGTCGGCAGGGCGCGCGAGACAGTGGCTGAGAGCGCCGGGTCCTCACTGAGGGCGCCGAGGTACGCGTCGATCGCGCGGTCGACCTGCTCATCCCAGGGGGCATCGGAGTCGATCGCCGTTTCGATGATCTGGACGACCGCGCTCCTGAGTTCGCGGATCAGCTCGACGAACGCCGACTCCTTGTCCGGGAAACACTCATAGAAAGTCCTCCTCGAGGTCCGCGCATGACCGACGATGTCGGTGATCTGCGTGCCCTGTAGGCCCTTTTCGCGCAGCGATCTTGCGAGACCGTCAAGCAGGCGCCGGCGATTGTCGACTTTCGTGTCCGGTGTCGCCACGAGCACACGCTACTCGTCCCTCGGCACCGACCGAACGCCAGCCGCCGCTGACGGCGTCGGGGCTGCCCGCCTCGCTAAGTTGCCGGACGGGCGTCCGGCTGCCGGGCGCGACGATCAACCCGCCGACAACGGGTGGACCCAGCACTCGCTGCAGCCCGCCCGGCGACGCCGATAGGAGGCACCGTGCAGATCACCAAGAGCAGCATCGAGACCGCCAAGGGCCCAGCCGACTGGTTCACAGGCGATGTCTACATCGACGCGGTCGCCGCACCGTCGGACCCCTCCCGGATCGCCGCCGCGAGCGTGCATTTCACGCCTGGCGCACGAACCGCTTGGCACACCCACCCGGTCGGGCAAACCATCTACGTCATACAGGGCGTCGGGCTCTGTCAGCGACGCGGAGGCCCAATCGAGGAAATACGTCCCGGCGACCGGGTGTTCTTCGAGCCCGATGAGGATCACTGGCACGGCGCTGCCCCCGACCGGTTCATGGCCCACATCGCGATGCAACAGCAGGACGAGCAGGGGAATGTCGTGATTTGGGGTAACCACGTGAGCGACGAGGAGTACAGCTCCCGATAAGGGTGTCGACTGGGGCGCCCGAAGCCAGGGGTCAATCCCCAAAATCCCAGTCCCCGGCCGACGCAATCGTGTGCACTTTTCAGGAGAGGTTTCGCATCACCTCTGCGGTTGCCGCGTCAGCAGGGAACGTCAACTCGATCGACAGCTCGGAGGTCGTTACCTCGACGGCGGTGCCGAAGGTGGCAACGGTGGCGAAGAACGACAGTTCGTCCCCATCGGGGGAGCGCATCTGCATCAGTGGCGTGAGAATGTGACTCGCGGCTGTCTCGCGGGCGGGGTGGTCTTCGGGCGCGGGGTAGCTCGTCACCTCCGCCAGAAGCGCGACGAGACTCTCGTCCCCCGTGATCGCGACCTGATGCGCCAGCCGGCCGAGGAAATGCGCACGTACCTCGCCACGGTTCACGGTCCAGCGCGCCAGCCCGCGAGGGTGCAAACCGACGCGCATCACGTTGACCGGCGGCTCCAGCAGCGCTGGGTCGACCCACGTGGCCATCCGGGCCATCGCGGAGTTAGCGGCGACCAGGTTCCAGCCGCGGTCAACGACGACCGCCGGGTAGGGGTCGTGGCCGGTGAGAATCAGATCGAGCGCCTCGCGCACTGGCGCGAGCTCGGGGTCTGCAAGCGAGCGCTCGGGGATGGTCGGGGCATGGCCGGCCGCAAGCAGCAGCTGGTTTCGCTCCCGGACCGGGACTTCGAGCTGCTCGGCGAGCAGCAGCACCATCTCGGCGCTCGGCGTCGAGCGGCCGGTCTCTATGAAACTCAGATGCCGCGCCGAGACTCCTGCGTTGAGCGCCACTTCGAGCTGGGTGCGCCGCCGCCGTTTGCGCCACTCACGCAACAGTGGCCCGATCCGTGGTTGGGAGCTGATGCTCGCCATCTGGCAGCCGACTCTAGCCACGACGCGTTCGCCTGTCGATTACCTCACAGGTAATCGACAGCACGACCTTCGCCTGGAACGATGCGACTGTCCAACGAACGGAGGCAGGCGCATGGCGAGCACGACACGCGAGCGGACCGGAAGTGCCAGCTACAGCACGATCAAGCTCGCTGGCCTTGCGGGCCTGGTGAGCATCGCGCTTGGGATCGCTGGCGCGATCGTCGATCAAATGTGGGCGTTCCCAGAAACCGGCGCAACCGCAGGCGAGATCGCGGTCTACGTCGGCGCGCATCGCTCGGCGCTGCTCGTCGCGATGGTCCTCAGTACGGCCGCGGTCGGGCTCTGGCTGGCCTTCGGTGTCGGCGTCTGGCTCTGGCTGCGAGAGACGGGTGGCAGCGCGAGCGTTCTGTCGGTGTGTTTCCTGGTTGGACTCGTCAGCTTCATCACGCTCCTTCTCGCCGGCTTCACGGCCGCCTTCGTGTTGTTCTACCGTGCGCCGAACGCGCCTGATCCCCGACTGCTCTACGACCTCGCATTCGGACTGCTCGCGATGTCCGGAGTGCCAACCGCGCTGGCGCTCGGGTCATACGCGGGACAGGTATTCGGCGACAGCCGCCTCCCTGCCTGGACGGCATGGGTTGCGGCCGTGGCCGCGCTGGCGCACATCGCGCTCCTGGCCTCGTTTGTGATCCCGAGCGGATTCTTCTCGCTCGAGGGAGGAGTCATCATCGCGATTCCCGCCACGCTGTTCGCATGGATCACGGTTACGAGCATCGCGATGATGACAGCCGACGATGAGCCGGTATCTGTGCCGTCGTGGCGGGGCCCGCGGACCTAGCGTATTGGTGCTTGGCCGCGACCCGCGCAACGTGAAAACCCGCATCGTAGTGCGGGTTTCGGGATGGGCGATACTGGGCTCGAACCAGTGACCTCCGCCTTGTCGAGACGGTTGAGGGTGGGAATGAGCGGGTAGCGCAGGGCATGAAAAGGCAGTAAACGGCTACAAAACAGGCGCTTCTGGATTCCAGCACCTACCCCAGCTTTCCCGTCATTTCCCGTCGAGATGTGCGCCAGGTGTGCGCCAAGCAGCGCCGTGTTAGACCGATACCACCTGCTCGACGACTAGCTCGCCGAGCAGGTCGGGACGTAAGCCGCAAGGACGCGCATCTCGCCCTGCATCGCGCGCGCCGCCGGCGCAGCCTGCGGATCCTCGTCGGGTTGCCGATCGCCGCGGTGGCCGTCTGCGCGGGCCCCACCGAGCTCCTGATCTTGGTGGCTCACTCCCAACACTCCCACCACCCGAGCACCGCGGGAGGGGTCGCGTTCATCGCCTGGGGATTGGCCGCGGCTTGCGAAGCTCTCTGTGTCCTGGCCTCACGCAGAGCGTTGTTGCAATGCCGGTCGCCCGAGGTTGGCTGCTGGTGGCATTCGCTTGCGGAGCACTGGTCACCGTTGCGATGGCCGCGATGACCATCGCAACCGCGATCTACGCGATCGCCCTCTCGATTGACGCATCCGGGCTGGCAGGCGAACCGAATAGACCCGTCCAAGCCACCAGCGTCAGCGTCTCACTGATCGAGCAATTGATCCTGATGGTCATCGCCGGCGTGCTGGCGGGCATCACCACGCGTCGAGGATGGCGCGCGCTCAGCAAGCCGGACGCCACAGCACCCTTCTCAGTCTGAGAGGGTTCTCACCGGAGGCTGATCCCTGCTTTAGCCGGCCAATCGATGCTGGCGGCATGTGCTCTGCCACGATCGAGCGGGCGTGACCGTCCAGCGCCGGGAGGACATCGGGCGCCGGCGGCTGGTGGCAGTTGCGGTGACGGTGCTCTGCCTGGTTGCTCTGATCGTGTGGGTGCAGGGCCTCGGAAGTCCCGCAGGAGGCAGTCCTTCAGTGAATACCGGTCGGCTGGCGCGGTCACGCGGGAACGCGTCCAGCCACGTGTCGAGCGGCGCCGCAGGCCGGTCGCCGGGCGGCGAGCTGCTGCGCGCAGGCTCTGATCCGAGCGTGCTGCCAGGGCCGGTGCTGATCGCCGATCGTGACAACAACCGGTTGCTGGAGGTGAGCCCCACGGGCCAGGTGCTGTGGCGTTTCCCGGAACCCGGGGAGCTCGCTCCGGGCCAGTCGTTCAAGTTGCCCGACGACGCTTTCTTCTCGCCTGACGGAAGTCAGGTGGTCGTGACCCAGGAGGACGACTTCGTGATCAGCGTCGTCGACGTGACACACCCGAAGATCGCCTTTCGCTACGGGCACCCGGGAGAACCCGGCTCAGAACCCGGTTACCTGCACAACCCGGACGATGCAATGCTCACGCCCGGTGGCGCGATCCTCTCGGCGGACATCAAGAACTGCCGCATCGTCGTCATCCGCCCACCGGCTGATCGCGTGGCCCATCAGCTGGGCGAGACGGGGAATTGCACGCACGAACTCGGCGTGTCCTATGGAAGCCCCAACGGGGCATTCCCGATGGGTAACGGCGACACCGTGGTCACCGAGATCAACGGCGACTGGATCGACGTGCTCAAGCCCGATGGGAACCCGGTCACCGATACCCACCCGCCCGGCTTCAGCTACCCCTCTGACACCAACGAGGTGCGCCCCGGCGTGTTCCTGTCCGTCGACTACACCAACCCGGGAGCGATCGAGACGTTCACGGCCGCTGGCCGGCTGCTGTGGCGCTACGAACCCACGGGCGCCGATGCGCTCAATCAGCCCTCGCTCGCATTGCCGTTGCCGAACGGAGATGTGCTCGCCAACGACGACAAGAACCAGCGCGTGATCGTGATCGACCCCCACACAAACAAGATCGTCTGGCAGTACGGTCACACGCACGAGCCTGGGACGGGACCGGGCTACCTGTCGAACCCCGACGGTGTGGATCTGGCGCCGCCGTACTCCTTGACGACGCGCTTCGCGCACTCGCTGCACGCTCCCTGAGCCGAAGTTCGCACCCTGAGCGTCATCCCGCGCTTCGGGCAAACGCGCACCACCGCGCGGCAGGCACCGCCAGACGAAGGCGACAATCGGCGGCTGGTCATCTAATAGTCGGCACGGCGAGCACAGGGTTCTGCTCGCGGCTGCTCGAGGCAGTGAAGCCCGGGAGCTCGAGCTCGATCCTTGTGCCGGGTTCGAGTCGATCTCCCACCGCGACACCGCCCTCGTGAGCCTCGGCGATTGCGCGCACGATCGCCAGCCCGAGTCCCGTCCCGCCAGAAGCTCGGTCCCGGGCCGCGTCGGTACGGTGAAAGCGGTCAAAGACGCGCTCGCGCTGGTCGGGAGGAATCCCCGGCCCGTCGTCTTCGACCACGAACCGCAGGTGATCTGCGCCCTCGCGCTCGACCCCTAGACGCACCAATCCTTCGCCAGGAACGGTGTGCGCGATCGCGTTTGAGAGCAGGTTGCGCAGCGCCTGCGCGAGGCGATCGGGATCGGCTTTCAGGGTCCCCGCCGGGACGGGGCCGAGCTCGAAACGCCGGTCGGCGATCAGACTCATCCCGTCCCACAGCTCCTTGACGTAGACCGGCAGGTCGATCGGCTGCAAGCGTAGGAACTGCGTCTGCTCGGCCTTCGCGAGCAGCAGCAGGTCGTCGACCAAGCGGCTGACCCGAGTGATCTCGGCCCGTACGAGGCGCTCCACGCGGCGCACCTCCTCACCCGGTGGATTCGACTGCGCGGCGAGGACCTCGAGCTGGCCGCCGATCACGGTCAGCGGCGTGCGCAACTCGTGAGATGCGTCGGCGACGAACGCGCGCTGGCCCGCAAAGGCCTCGGTCAGCCGGTCGAGCATGTGGTTGAAGGCGACGGCGAGCACTCGCATCTCGCCCCCTTGGCTGTCCAGGTCGTGGATACGCGGATGCAGGTCCCCCGCATCCACCTGGGCGGCTACAGCAGCCATGCGACGCAACGGACGCGACACGCGGGTGCCGATCAGGTAAGAGGCCAGCAGCGCGCCGGCGAACGTCAGGATGCCCGCGAGGATGAACGCCCGCGCCACGCCCCCCTGCGCATGAGTAACTGTGAGCAGGGGCTCCTCCAGGTACGCCCCCCACGGTTACGCCGACTCACGCCGGGGATATTCACCGTGCGCTTGAGCAGGCGCAGATCGCCGACGTCGGGGAGGCGCAGGGTCGAGTATCCGTCGTGCGCGCTCACGAGTTGCTGGGAGAGGCGGTTCTCTTGCGTTTGAACGGCGGTGCTCTCGCCATCGTCGGGGGCCGCTTGAGCAAAGAGCTCGGGGCGGTTGGTGCTGGTACCGGCCCCTGGGACGATCACGAATAGCAAGGTGGAGCTCGCGCTGAACGGCTGAGCGCGGACGTAGCGGGTGGCGGACTGGGCGATCCCACGGGGGGAGCGGTCATGCGAGGAAGTGAGGGTATGCGAGAGCTCGCTCGCGTCGCCCGCGATCTCCTGGTCGATCTGGTGACGCAGCTGGGTACCGGTGCCTCGATAGACGGCCACGAAGGTGATCCCGGTGCAGATCAGCATCACCATCGCGACCCACGCCACCAGGCGCCACCGCAGTCCGATTCCGGTCAGCCGTCGGCGCAGGCTTGCGGGCGTAAACCTTCCGGACGGCAGCGTGGAAGCGGGGTCGCTAGGCACCATCGCCGAGGCGGTAGCCGACCGTGCGCACCGTGAAGATCGGGACCGGGTCATCGGGACGGTTCAGCTTGCATCTGAGATAGCCGATGTAGACATCCACGACGTTGGTGTTGGGATCGTGCTCGTAGCCCCACACGGTGCTGAGGATCTGCTCGCGTGACAGCACGCGTCGGTGATGGCGCAACAGATACACGAGCAACTCGAACTCGGTGGTCGACAGCCGTACGTCCTCGCCGCCCCGGCGCACCTGACGGGTGAGCATATTCACCTCGATGTCGCCGGCGCTCAGCGTCCCCGTCGTGGACTGCGCCGCCAGCCGCAGTTGAACTCGCACCCGAGCCGCGAGCTCAGCCAGAGAGAAGGGCTTGACCAGATAATCGACCGCGCCCCCATCCAGCCCCACGACGCGATCCTCGGTCTCACCGCGGGCGGTCAGCACGATCACCGGCAGGCCCGGCTTGGCCTGGCGCAGAGAGGCGAGGATCTCGAGGCCGCCTCTACCGGGAAGCATCAGGTCCAACACGATCAAGTCGAAACTGTCGTCCAGCGCTCGTCGCTCACCTTCGATCCCGTCCATCTCGGCTTCTACGGCAAAGCCCTCGGCCTCCAAGCCCCGCCGAACGAAATCGACGATCCCTGGCTCATCCTCTACCAGCAGGATCGCCGGGGATACCGCCTGTTCCTCGGTGCGGTCAACGGAGCGCTGCATTACGCCAGCATAGACCTATAAAACAGGAGCTTTTGCGGCTGATGGCAATTACATGAAATCTCTCATCATTCAATTATCGGGTCCTTAGCAAAAGCCCAAAGAATCACCTCAATGGCAGTCGATGACCGTACTCTCAATGGGCCAGAGGCCCCCGCATCAGCATCGCCACCCGCATGGCGCAAACGTCTCACCGCGGGCGGGACGGCCGGCAATGAGCAACTCACCGCGGCGACCGGGGCAGTCCTCCTGGTCCTGCTCGCGGCGCTGGGCATAACGATCCTCAGGATCAGGCCACTCCTGAGTGAGCACATGTTCCTCGGGATACTGCTGATCCCGCCCGTCGCCCTGAAGATGGCGAGCACCGGCTACCGATTCATCCGCTACTACACTGCCAACCCTCGCTACCGGAGCAAGGGCGCGCCACCGGCCACCCTGCGCCTGCTCGCCCCGATCGTCGTTGCCTCGACGGTAGCGGTGTTTGCCAGCGGTGTCGCTCTGCTGCTCGTGGGACCGAACTCTCGCGGAGCGCTGCTGCTGATCCACAAGGCGAGCTTCTTCGTGTGGGTCGCCGTCACCGCCATCCATGTACTGGGTCACCTGGCCGACCTGCCTCGAGCGCTGAACACGAAGCACGAAATCCAGCCGGAGCTGGACGGATACGGAACCGGCCGCATCGGACGAATCCTGTCTCTCTCTGGGGCGCTCGTCGCCGGGGTGGTACTCGCCATTCTCTACATCCCCCAGTTCACCCCCTGGCTAAACGCACATCATTAACACCTGAACCATCGGGGTGAACCGCTTACCATCCAGGGCTGAACGCCGCATACTGACTTTGATGTGCGCCGCTCAGCGCGGGGGCTGGCGGCGTTGGATCAGCGGCGTTGGATCAGGAGAGCGAGAGTTGGACATGCAGCAGCGGCCCGCTGGGCGTGCTCGAGCAGCTCGGGCGTGACCGGGTTGCCGTCGATGATGGGGTAGCCCCAGTCATCCAGGGTGATCATCTCGGGCAGCAGCTCGGCGCACATGCCGTGCGCCTCGCAGGTGATCGGGTTGACACGCAAATGCGTGCTCATCGGCTCACACGGCCGCGCCCGCGCGGTGGTGCGGCGGCAGCGGTAGTTCGGATGGTCGTGCGCATGCCGGGCACGGCCCGTGGCGGGCGTGCTCGGCGAACTCCTCTGCGAAGACGTTCAGGGCGCTTGCAACGAAGCGGACCGCGCCGTCAGGATGCGCGCAGGCGCCGCGCCCCTGCACCATCGACGCCCAGCGCCCGATGCGCTGCTCGGTTCCAGAGGCGGCGGTTCCGTCTAGGAGCTCCTCGACGGCGCACGCGATTGCGTTCAGCCCGTGCACGCATGGTCCGCATTGCCCGGCCGTCTCCTCGGCTAGCCAGCGAGTGACCCGAGCAGTCTCTGAGACCCCGCACGCGTCCTCAGACAGCGCCAGGACTATGCCCGGCCCAAGCACTGCATGGTAGGGCGCGAGCTGCTCCGCCGAAAGGGAGAGCGTGTAGGAGAGTAGGCCCGGTAGCCAGGTGCCGGAGTAGCCGCCGAGCAGCAGCGCCTTGATGTCGCTCGTCGCGCCTCCGGCAGCCTCGATCAGGTCTCCCAGCGGCGCGCCGTGCTCGATCTCATAGACGCCGGGATATTCGATTGCGCCAGAGAGCGTGAGCAGCATTGAGCCTGGCTGGCCCGGTGTTCCCAGCTCACGAAACCACTCAGATCCATAGCGTGCGATCAGCGCGATATGCGCGAGCGTCTCGACGTTGTTGATTAGTGTCGGACGTTTCTGGACGCCGCGCTCGAAAGGCATCGGTGGTGTCAGCGTGGGTACGCCGGGGCCACGATTGAGGTGGCTGACAAGTGCCGACTCCTGTCCCGCGAGGTAGCGGTCTGGCACCAGTTCCACGCGCACTGCCACCGAGTCATATCGCTCTCTTTCACGTTCCCTCAGGGCCTGGGTGAGGCTGTCGCGTGCAGCGTTCGCAGACCGTGGGACGCAGACGATCAGCTCGCTGGCGCCGACCGCCGCGGCCGCGAGCGATCCGCCATCCAGCACGAGGTGGGGCAGCGCCTCTAGCAGCAGCTTGTCCTTGAGACTCGCGGGCTCGCCCTCGGCCCCGTTGGCGATGACGATTGCTCGACGTCGTTCTTTGGCGACCGCACGCATCTTGGTCGCAGTCGGGAACGCGGCGCCCCCGCGTCCGTAGAGTCCCGCGCGGTCGATGCTCTCGAGCAGCCCAGCGGCGTCTCGTCGCTTGTGCCGCCTGCCGCCGCCGGCGGGGAGCTCACCGTGGATCTCCAGATGCTCGCGTAGACGCATATAGCCTTGATCCGGGATGCCGCCCAGCAGTCGCGGCAGCCGCACAGCCTGTACCTGCTGGGTGCTCATTCGCCACCTTCGCTCGTGGTGGGGGAAGCGGAGAGCGTTCCGCTGACGGTGCCCGCGCCAGTGTTGACCGCCAGGTTGACCTGGAGCGAGAGGTTGTGTCCTTCGCTGCTGCGCACGCTTGCGACCAAGCGGCTGCCGTTCAGCGCCAAGATTCGCCCGTGGTAGAGCACCGGGGCGGCGGGAGGTGCACTACCCAAGGTCACATGACTGCTGCGCAGCGAAACACCTCCTCCCCCCACCGGTTGACCATCGATCTCGATATCGAGCCGCCCCGCGGGCGGCCCACTGAAGCGGGTTGCGATCTTGACTGCGACCAAGCCTGGACCCGGCCCGGAACCCTGTTTGATGCTGCCCGATAGGCTCACCTCAAAAGGGCCGCTCAGCGTGCTCGTCTGTGCACTCGGATTGCTCGTCTTCGCGCTCGTGGTCTGCGCGGCCTGAGAGGAGGAGCTGGGAGCACTGGAGGCGAGCAGCGAAACCGGCGTGCCCGCGCGGCGTGCCCAGCCGTGCCCAAGCGGGCCGCCGGGCAGCCAAAGGACCAGGGCGATCGGGGCGATCGCTGTGAGCGCCAGCGCACCGCCGCGCACGCGGCGCCGCTCAGGCCAGCCGGGGAGCGTTCGCGCGCATACCGCGACCGCCACCGCGATCACACAGATCGCGGTGAGCACCAGCGACCATGCGCTCTTGACGTCGCTGCCGGTGCCGAGGCCGTGCAGGAGCGCGATTGGCCAACATGCGTATGCCAGCCAGTGGGTGATCCGCCAGGCGCGATGCCCCAAGCGCTGGCGCATCAGGCTGGTGATGGCGATCGCGAGCAGCAGATCGAAAGCGACCGCTCCCAATCCCAGCCAGAATGGCCGATAGCTTCCGATGAACGGCAGCACCGCATCGAGCAGGCTGATCGGCGCGAAGCTGTCAAGCGCCGCGGTGATGATATGCAGGCCGAGAAACACGAGCACCAGCATCGAGACGTTGCGGTGCAGAGAGTCCAGCACGAAACGCGGCCAGCGCGGGGTACTCCAGCGCCTCACGTCCACAACTCCAAGGATCACCGTCGCGGTGAGCAAGAGCAGCGACACGACGCCGGTAGAGCGCGTCAGGTACCAGTAGACACTCGGACCGACGGTGCCCAGCACGAGTGTCATCGCGTAGACACCTCCGTCCGCTCAGATTCGGCGGGCCAGCCGGCGACTCTCAGCACGCGTCCGTCCTGGGCCACCAGCCGGGCCGGGAGTCCGCTCTCGGCGAGCCGCGCTACGCATGAGTTCCCGCGTACGAGCGCAGCGGTGCTGGCGATGTTGGCGTCCACGCACGTCGCCGCGGCCACACTGACCGTCCGCCAGATCGACTCGACAGGCGCGCCGGTAGCTGGGTTGATGATGTGGTGCATTGCCTGCCCGTCGTGGATCCAGTGTCGCGTGGTTGTGCTGGATGTCGCCAGGCCACCGGAGGAGATCGAGATCACCTGCCCTTCAGAGTCCAGGTCGCTGCGGTGATCGTCGGTCACGAACACGCGCCAACCACCAGCGGGTGCCGGACCCGCAAGCGCGATATCTCCACCGCAGCTGACCAGGACCCCGGAGCCCGTCGCCTCATACGCAGCCTGCGCGGCGCGATCCGCTGCCAGGGCCTTGGCTGTCGCGCCGAGATCGAGGCGCACACCGCGACCGACGCGAATCGTCGAGCGCGCGCGGTCCACGGAGATCGTGCGCCAGCCGGCGGTACGCCGCGCCAACACCCGTGGCGCTGCTCGCCGATCCGCGGGCGACGGGCGATCAGCAACGATTTCATGCCCGCGCTTCGGCGCAACGTCCTCATGCTCAGCAGCGTGGCACTCCAACAGTTGATAGTCGCGGTCATACCCGGCGATCACCAGCGCTTCCCCCAGCGCAGGGTCGACATCGCCCTCCGTCAGGCGTGCGGCGCGCAGCCCCACCTCCACAGCCTCGAGCAGCACCTCGCCCACGGGCACCGGGGTACCGGCGCCCGCGTTGACGCGCTCCAGCTCGGAATCCGCACGGAATCGGCTGCACGCGCGGTCGATCTCCCGAACGTGCTTTTCAACGATCCGGCGCGCATGTCCCAGGGCACCCGGGTCGGTCAGCTTCAGCACCACGCTCGTGCCAAGCGCCCGCCAGCTTGCCGATGCGGGCTTGCGGGTGCCCGTGAGCATCACTCAACGCGCCTCAGGACCCACCCGAGACCACTGGTGCTTCTTCTGGTGCCGGCTGGGGGGCGGGTTCACTGTGTTCAACCGGCGCCGGTTCCTGGGCTGGTGCTGATTCTTTAGCCGGCGCGGATTCCTGGGCCGGCGCAGATTCTGGAACAGGGGTCGATTCGTGGGCCGGCGCAGATTCTGGAGCTGGTGTCGATTCATGGGCCGGCGCAGATTCGTGGGCTGGAGCGGGTTCCTGGGGTGTGGTGGATTGCGGCGCTTGCGCTGGCGGTTTCAGCGAGCTGGGCGAGCTTTGGGTGTGCTGATGCGTCGAGGTCTTGCTCGAATGTCCGGTGTTTGCAGGTCGAGCGACTGAGGACTTGATTGTCTTGCCGGGAAAGGCGTTGGCTGCGACCGCTGTGAGCACTCCCGTCAAAGTCACGCTGCCGGCGAGCAGCCAGCGCTTGGTGAGTACGAGCCTGCGCAGCCCGGCATCTCTTGCGTTGGATGAAGGCGGTGGGATCATTCAGTCATTATTCCCCGTCAGAACAAAATCCCAGCTAAGAAGCGGGTGAGATATCTCTCAGAATTCGAGTTCACTCATCTGAGTCAAAAGCCATGACCCGCTAAGCGGTTTCTCATCGCAAGCTGATCCACGATTTAGATGCGCGGCTGAAGCTGGGCGCATGCTCTCAGCCAGAATCGCGCAGGCGTGAGCACGGGCGCGGACCCGGCGATCGGGTCGGCAGAGACTTCCAGACGCGCACGTTGGGCGGTATGGCTGGCGCTGAGCTCGGTGCTCATCCTGGCCGCCGCGCTGCGACTGTGGAAGATTCAGGATGTGACGGGCAACGTCTTCTACGACGCGGCCGTGCGCAGCATGGGCACCTCCTGGCACGACTTCTTCTTCGGCGCGCTGGAGCCCAGCGGGACGGTTTCGATCGACAAGCCACCGGTCGACCTGTGGTTGCAGGTGGCCGCCACCCGCGTGCTGGGGTTCCACCTGGTCGGGCTGCACCTACCCGAGGCGCTGGGTGGTGTAGCCGCCTGTGGGTTGCTGTTCGGCGCGCTGCGACGACCGTTCGGGTTTGCGGCGGCGCTGGCGGGTGCGCTCGCGCTGGCGGTGCTGCCGGTATCGGTGCTGACCGCGCGCAGCGACACGATGGACTCGGTGCTCGCGGCCGTGGAGGTCGCCGCGCTGTGGTGCTCGTGGCGTGCCCTGGAGAGCGGGCGCATGCGCTGGTCGGTGCTGTCGGCCGCGGTGATGGGCGTGGCTTTCAACGTCAAGCTCGCGGAGATGCTGATCGCGCTTCCCGCGCTGGCGTTGCTCTGGGCGTGGGCGGCGCCTGGGAGGCGTGTGCGCGTCGCGCTGGCCACCGCCGGGACGTTTCTCTTGGTGGCGCTGTCGTGGACCGCGATCGCGGCACTGACGCCCACAGGCCAGCGGCCATTTCCGATCGGCTCGGCCAACGGGAGCATCTGGCATGTGACGCTTGTATACGACGGCCTGGCTCGCCTGTCCGGTCACGGCGCAACGGGCACGTCCGCAGGAGGCGCCGGCCCGCTGCGCCTACTGAGTGCGGGACCCGCGCAGTACTGGACCCTGATCGGCGTCGCGCTGCTCGCCACATCGCTGCTCGCGCTGATGGCGCTCGCCACGCTGCTCGCGTGGGGCTCCGAGCACCTGCGGACGGTCCTCAGCAGCCCTCGGGGGCGGTTCTCCGTGGGGATCGCGATCTGGTTCCTCACGGGGTTGCTCGCCTTCAGCGCGATGCAACGTCTACAGGTCCGCTACCTGGAGGCGTTCGCACCGGCCGTCTGTGCCGTGTTCGGGTGCTCGCTGAGCGTGCTCTGGCGCGGCGCTGTGGACGCTCGCCGGCACTCGGGAGCGACAGGACGCCGCGGGGCCTTGGTAGTCGGCATCGGCCTGGTGGGCGTCGGGCTCGCCCTGTTGGTAGCGTCGCTGAGCAAGGACGCCTACCTGATCCGCCGCGCCCGCACGGACTCGCTGCTGAGCGACTTCAGCACACCGGCGCTCAGCCGCTATCTGCGCGCCCACCACGACGGGACCCACTACGAGGTCGCTGGCGCGAACATCAACGACATCCTCGGACTCGTGGCACGCGACGACCTTCCGGTACTCGTCCTGAACAGCGTGGACGGATCGCTCACACGCACAAAGACCCTGCAGGCTCAGGTGGCGGAGCGACGCGTGCGGTTCTACTTCGTCGCGTCGCACCCCTGCCACCGCGGCCGCCACTGCCCGAACAACCAGATCTGGGCCTACGCTCACAGCACCCCCGTGCCGGGCCAGCCCGGCCTGCGGCGCTTCACGGCTGGTTAGCAGGTGTCTCCCCGATGGCGATGCCGCCCTCGTGAGCCAGCATTTCGATCCTGACGTGATGAAAGCCGGATCTCGTCAACGCCTCGTGCCACCATGCGGCGTTGGCCGGATGCTCCCAGCGTCCCGCGAGGAGTCGGGCGGCGTTCTTCAGCAGCCGCCAGATGCCAGGGAGCCCGCGGCGTGCGATCTTGCGCAGCTTGACGGTCACCACGCGACGGTCGCGGGTCTGGATTGGGTTCAGCGAGAACATCATGTCGCCGATCACGAGCCGTCCGCCCGGCTTCAGGACACGCCTGGCCTCGGCGAGAGCTTGATACTTGTCGGCGCGACGCAGCTCGTGCATGCAGTAGTTGGAGACCACGAGATCGGCGATCTGATCGACAAGCGGAAGGCTGACGGCGGAGGCCAGCACGGTTTCGACGTTGTGAAGGTCTGCGCTGGTTGCCTTGACGCGTAGATAGTCACACATCGCGGGCGAGCTATCGATCGCCCACACACGAGCGGCCCTTTCGGCCAAAGCCAAGGACAGAAGGCCCGTGCCAGAGCCCACGTCGACGATCGTGTGCTCCGCCTGGGGCTCTGCCAGCTCAATTATGCGGTCGCGCAGGTCGCAAAACCCAGCGCCGCGTGCGACCAGCTCAGCCTCGCCGACGCGCGCATCCCAGTCCTTGGAAGTCGTGAAGATCCGTCAATTCTCTTCAGGCCAGCTAAGTTCACATTATGTATTGCGATAGAGGTTTCTCATCTTCGTCGGAATGCACCCGTGATTTCAGCTGCTCGCTTGTGCGGTCCAAATGCGAAACAATCACGCTATGGAGGAGCATGTGACGTTTTCAGAAGACCGAGCGCGTGGGATTGGCGTGGCGATCGGTATCGACTGGACCACTTCGCGCTTCGATATCGCGCAGTTCAGGATGGGACTCGGAGTCGAGCTCGAGCATGGGCGCTGCGGCCCCGCGACAAATGTCACGGACGACGACGAGACGACCACCAGCAAGATCGCACTCGCGCATCTGAACGAGTTTCCTGACTACTACACGCGCCTCGCGAAGATGGAGGCCGAAGCTGAGCGCTACTGGGCCGAACGCGACCAAGGCCCGACTACCTAGCTGTCGAACCGGCGAAGAGCGAACGGGGCAGGGGCACGCCCCGTATCTCAGTGATCGCGTCAGCCCTTACCTGTCTTTGCCATCAGCTCGAGTCCACGGCCCGGCGCGGGGGCACTCCGGGCTTCGGATGTGCGCCGAAGGCGCGGCTGAAGGCATAGGGCGGATCGGCAACACCGCTGCAGGTTGCCTCTGCCCCCGACGGACTGCCGGCGCAGGGCTGATCGCGTGCCAGCGACCAGATCGAGGTCAGCCCCAGGCCGCGGTGCGCGGCGAAGCGCGCGAGCGTCCGCGCATCGGCAAGCGTGAAGATCTCGTCGCTGACGTCGTTCACGCCCACCATCGCGGTCACCCCGAGCGAGCTCCAGCGGGAAAGCCCTCCCCCAAGGGCCGTGAGCTGCCGATGTGCGGCGCGGAGGGCGAGGATCGTCTCGGCCGCCATATGCCCGCGGGCTTCGGTGAGGCCGTAATCCATCGCCAAGAGGTTGACGGCACCCAGGTGCACGCCGGCCGCGACCATCGTCCGCACGGCCGCCAGGGCCGGTGCGGACAGCCCGCTCGGTGAGACGGGCAGTGTCAGCGTGAATGCCAACCGGCGTCCACCCTGCGTCTGTAGTCGCGCGATCGCAGCTGCTCGGCGTGCCATCGCCAGTCGGTCGGCGAGCGCCGCCCCCTCCAGGTCGAAGTCGGCCGATACCGCGTGGTAGCGATCGAGCACCGAGGCGTACTCCGTCTGCAGGCTGTTTGTGTCGTGGCAGCGCTCGGCGAGCTCTTCGCCCTGCGCTCCGCCAAAGGAGATGCGCAGGGCAACGTCTGCGGCTTGTAGGCGACTCGCCGCGGCTGTCATGGTGGGAGCGGCAATCGCCGTGTGTCCTCCCCACGAGGGCTGACATTCGCCCTGTCCCGCGGTCACGAACGCGAGGGTCAGCGAGCGAGCGCCGGCGTCCGTGGCCACACCGGTAAGGTCGAACGGAGAGGTCAGGGTGACGTCGACGTAGGGCGAGAAGACAACGCTGCCGCCTGGCGGCCACACCCGCGACACCCCGGAGCCAGAGCCGGAGGCGACTCCACATCCGGCCGGCGCGCTAGCGGCAAGTAGGAGCGCACATCCCATCAGTGCGCGGCGCGCGACCCCTCGCCTTTGTGACCAACCCAACCCCGGCCGTCCTCGTTTGTTTCTACGTGCAGGACCGATGCCCGCGATCGTTCCGGTCATGGGCTTGTCGTGCGGGCGATCTCCACATCGCCGGTCCGTGTGTGCCGGTGCCAGCGCAGGTGGGTGCCCATCAGCGCGACCATCACCGAGTCGATTACCACCAGGTACATCATCTGGCGGTAGACCAGTCGCTGGAGGGGCAGCGACCACAGCGGCCGACGCGACTCGCGATCCCAGCCGAACGCGACCCATGCCAGCATGAACTGGCAGGCGTTGAACGCCACCCAGAATGCGAGAATTGGCAGGGGATCCAAAAAGAGGATCGAGTAGATCGCAAAGAGGTCGATCAGCGGCGCCGCCAGCGGCAGCAGGACCTGAAACAGGAGCATGTAGGGCAGCGCGCGGCGTCCGATGCCCCCTCATCCCGGAGCCAGAATGCCGCGCGGCTGGCGCCACTCCTACCCACTCGACTTCAGCGCTCTGCGCACGCCGGGCGGCTACCGGATCGTGCTCGCTGAGCCGGGCGAAGTCCGTTCGCCCGCCTTCGTAGTGGGCGGCACGAGCTACTCCCAGCTCGCCGCCAACGAGGTGAGCTTCCTCCGTGAGCAGCGCGACGGGCCGGAAGTCGACCCCTCGCTGCTGGGACGCCAACCCTCTCACCTGGCCGACGCGCGTGCACTGGTGGACCGGACGCCCGCCTACCACAACGATGTGCTGAGCACCGCCTCCGGCGGCGCACGGGGCCTAACCCCCTGTTGAGCCCTCCGGTCGATGTCTCCGGGGGCTGGTCAGACGCCGGCGACTACCTGAAGTTTGTGGAGACGGCGAGCTTTGTTGAGGACATGCTGCTCTACACGGCCCGTCAGTACCCGGCCGCGCTGGGCTCCGCCGAGCCACAGTTGCTAGCCGAGGCGCGCTACGGCCCTCGACTGGCTGGGGCGCATGTGGGACCAGGCGACTGGAGTCTTGCGCTACCAGGTCGGGATCGGCAACGGCAACGCGCGTATCGAAGGTGACCACGACGCCGGCTGGCGCCTGCCTCAGCACGACGAAACACTCCGTGTGAGCCCGGGTCGGGGCGCCTATTACGTGCGCTACCGGCCGGTCTTCCAGACCGGCGAAGGGGGGAGGCCGATCAGCCCCCAATCTCGCCGGCCGGATGGCTGCCGCCTTCGGTCTCTGCGCCCAAGTCTTCCAGGCCACCGAACCCGCCTATGCCCACCAGTGCCTGCTGTGGGGCCAGACGATCTTCGACCGAGCGAACACCCACCCGCGATCGCTCCTGACGACCACCCCATTTGACTACTACCCAGAGCAGGAGTGGCAGGACGACATGGAGCTCGGCGCCGCCGAGCTGCTGCGCGCCACCGCCACCAGCACGGACCGCTCCGGCCTGCCCCATCCCGAACCGGCCTACTGGTTTGAGCAAGCCGACCGCTGGGCCCAGGCCTAAATGGAAGGCCCCCTCGACGGCACCGACACCTTCAACCTCTACGACATCGCTGCGCTCGCACACCTCGAGCTGATGGAAGACCGCGCGTTCGTGCCCGCGACCGCGGTAGCGAGGATGCAGAGCACGCCGGCGGCCGTGCTTGAAGATCTCCGTGATCAGCTCTCGGCAGCCGAGCGCGTCGCAGCGCACGACCCTTTCGGAATCGGCTACACCTACGAAAACGACGACACCATCTCGCACCTGCTCGGCCTATTGAGCCAGGCCGAGTTTGACGGCGGCCCTGTTCCGTGGTTTCGTCCGCGGGGGAGGAGAGCCTTCGGGTATGGCAAGAGCGAGGAAGTACTGGCATGAAACTGCCGGTGGGGCATCCGGTCGCGGTCGTAGCTTCGGCAGATCGGGACAGGGGCCTCTGGAGCAGATGAGAAGGGCAGGCCGGTTCGTGGGTATGGGCTGAGAGCCCGTGGAAGTATCTGGCCGCCCCTGCGACTTGCCCGGTTGCGCTGCGAGCGCGAATCCGTAGTTGTCGTTTGCCCCGCCGTCTGCTGCATTCTTGTCGACTGTGCGATAGAGGAGGCTGAGATGCGTGATGTGGCGCTCGACGTGCACCAAGGCTTTTGCGAGGTAGCGATCCGTGAGGACGGCAAGACGCGCTCGGTCGGTCGTGTCACGACCAACCGGGCCGCGCTTGAGTTGTTTGCTGGGAGTTTGTGTCCAGGCGATGGGGTGGTGATGGAGGCAACCGGCCCAGCGATGGAGATCGCTCGCATCCTGGAGCGTCATGTGGCCAGGGTGCTCGTCGTCAATGCGCAGGATGTGCGGGCTATCTCGCACGCTCGGGTGAAGTCCGACCGTTTCGACGCGCGGACGCTGGCAGAGCTGCTGGCAGCGGGCATGCTCGAGCCCGTGTGGGTGCCTGATAGCGAGACGGCGGCGCTGCGTCGTCGCGTCGCGCGTCGAGCGGCGCTGGTGCGCCAGCGCACTCGCGCCAAGAACGAGGTTCACGCGACGCTCTCGCGGTGTCTGCTGGGTCGCTGCCCGGTCTCAGACCTGTTCGGCACTGATGGACGGGCGTGGCTGACAGAGCAACAGCTGGGCATCGAGGAGGCGGAGACGGTCGCGGGCTGCTTGCGCCAGATCGATTTCCTGGACGGCGAGATCGCAATGGTCGACCAGCGGCTGTGCGAGTGGGCCGCGGGCTCGCCGGAGGTCGCTCGGCTGATGAGCATCCCTGGTGTCGGTGTGGGTGTGGCCGTCACGCTGATGGCTGCGATCGGCGATATCTCGCGTTTCAGCTCACCCCGCCAACTCGTCGCGTATCTGGGCCTTGACCCGAAGGTGCGCCAGTCTGGTGACGAGCCCTCGCGCCACGGACGAATCTCAAAGCGCGGGAACGCCCAAGCACGCTCCGTGCTGGTCGAGGCCGCCTGGATAGCTGCCCGCCAGCCGGGTCCGCTGCACGCCTTCGCGCAGCGAATCCGTGTGCGCAAGGGCTCGCAGGTCGCTGCCGTCGCAGTTGCTCGCAAGCTCGCTTGTCTGGCCTGGCAGCTGCTGACAAAGGACGAGGACTACGCATACGCGCGGCCATCGGTGCTGCGCAAGAAGCTCCGCGACGTTGCGCTCGGGGCCGGCGGACCGGCGCTGCCGACACGCCACAACGGCCAGCGGATCTCATTGAGCAAAGCCGAACGAGACGCCGAGCGCGAGCTCAACCAGCGCACCGAGGACGCCTACCGGCGGTTGATCGCCGACTGGAAAGCGACCGGTCCGGCCACGAGGGGCGCCGGCGCGACACGTGGGCGCGCACCTTTAAGGCCGTCAAAGCGGCAAGCAGCGCGGCAGGCACCAGCCCGAACGCCTGCGCTTTAGCTCGTCGTCGCCGACGCCCAAACGCACTTTCGCACGATCGCCTGCAAAACGCATTCCCGATTTGACTTTCATCCGTACCCACCGGAGTTGATCGAGCGGGGCGTCAGGCTGGCGCTCGAAAGCAAACGCCCCGTGTCGCATGTTGCTGACGACCTCGGGATCCAGCGTGAGACGTTGCGTAAAGCCGTCCGGCAGGCCGAGGCCGATAGCGGCAGGCGGGGCGACATGCTCACGAGCCAGGAGCGCGAGGAGATCAAGAAGCTGCGCCGTGAGGTCTCTCAGTTGCGTCGGGCGAACGAGATCCTGAAGTCCGCCTCGGTGTTTTTTGCCAAGGAGCTCGACCCAGACCGAACGAAGTGAGCGCCTACGTGCACGAGCACCGGGAGCGCTTCGGGGTCGAGCCGATCTGCAAGACCCTGGGCGTGTCGGCGTCCGCCTTCTACCAGCGCGCGAGCGGGAAGCGTTCAGCCCGCCAGCTCGAGGATGAGCGGCTGCTCGGCGTGATCCGTGAGACACACGAGAAGAACTACGAAGCCTACGGCTACCGGCGGACCTGGAAGGCGCTGCTGCGGGCCGGCGAGCAGGTCCCGCGTTGTCAGGTGCAGCGGCTGATGGCCGCCAACGGCATCCGGGGAGCCAAGCGCCGCGGGAAGCCCTGGCGGACCACGACCCCTGACCCGCAGGCCGGGAGGCGCCCTGATCTCGTCGAGCGGGACTTCACCGCCAGCCGTCCGAACGAGCTGTGGGTCGCCGATTT
This sequence comes from uncultured Solirubrobacterales bacterium, assembly GCA_963706765.1. GTDB lineage: Bacteria > Actinomycetota > Thermoleophilia > Solirubrobacterales > Solirubrobacteraceae > Palsa-744. Next base: position 3,540,494 of record OY970168.1, read on the forward strand.
CAGCTATCTGCGCTGCTGGGAGGGAGTCGTGTTCTTCAGCTTCGTGATCGACGTCTATAGCCGCAGGGTCGTGGGCTGGCAGTTCGCCAGCCACATGCGCACCACCTTGGTCCTCGACGCGCTGAGGATGGCGCTCTCGACCCGAGAGCGAGTCCAGGAGGTCTGTCTCATTCATCATTCCGACCGCGGCGGGCAATACGTGTCCGGTGACTACACCCAGACCCTGACCGACAACGACGTCCTCGCGTCGGTCGGCAGCACCGGCGATGCCTATGACAACGCGATGGCCGAGAGCTTCGTCGACAGCTTCAAGACCGAGCTCGTCGCCGACCGCGTCTGGCGCACCCGCAACCAGCTGGAGCTCGCCGTCGTTGAATACGTCGCCTGGTTCAACGACGAGCGTCTACACGAAAACCTCGGCGACCGGCCACCGCGGGAGATCGAGGAACTCTACGCTGCGAAGAGCAGCCCAACCACCACCACATCATGAGAGAGAAAAGCTACTAATCCGGTCTCCGTGAGAATCGGTCTGGCCCATATCGCTCGAGGCGCGTTTCTACGACCAGATCGCGGGGACGCCTACCTACGAAGACTTCGCCCAGCGCCAGCTCGACGCCGTGCTCGGCCAGAACTCGTGGGGACTCTCCTTCGTGGTCGGCGCCGGCAGCCGCTTCCCCGACTGCCTCGCTCACCAGGTGGCAAATCTCGAGGGCTCCCTGAACGGCCGTCCCCCGGTGGCAGCCGGAGCGGTTGTCCCCGGGCCGGTGAAAGCCGGCGAGCTACACCGCCTGAGCGTGCCCGAAGGCGCGCGACGCTGTCCGGCGCAAGGCGGAAATCCCTACGCACAGTTCTCCGGGCGAAACGCCACTGACGAAGACAACGTGCGCGCCTACCCAACCAACGAGCCGAGCGACGACATCGCGGCGCTCGCGCTGCTTGCCTTCGCGCGCCGGGCGACGTTGCCGGAACGTCTGCACTGCTCGCCGAGTTCTAGTTCGCGACGATCGCGAGGAAGTCGCGGCTGTAGGGTTCGAGCAGCTTGCCGGCAATTCCGAGCTGACCGGGGACTACCGGCACGGAGGATGGTCCGCTGGGATGATGCATGTAGAGGTAGCCCGCGACCCAGTCGGGGTTGATGTCGAGCTCGATCGCACGCACGGCGCCGGCGGCGATCAAAGCGCCGGCTAGTTCGGTGGGTAGGAGCCGCTCGCCGGCGGCCCACACTAGTTGCCCGTTTGAGGTGATCCCCAGGCCTGAGCGAGCCACGGCTGTGCGCGAGCCGATCGTTTCACCCCAACAGGTGATAACGCAGTTCGAGACGCTCGCCGCCGCGGCACCGCGATCGACGAGCAGTCGCTGGTTCTGCAACACCGAGAAGACGGTCTTGCTTGTGCTCGGCACGCCCGATCGCCAAGCTCCGATATCCGTCGTGCCGTCGGTGTAGGTAACGATCGACGCGAGTCCCGCCTTGAGCGGAACCGCAATATGACCGCCCGAAGAGAATCCGACGTCGCGGTAGGTGAGCTTGAAACCACCGTTGAACGCAGCGACGAGCAGATGGATCTCGCGCGGGGTGATCTTGTCACCGTAGGTCCAGCCGCTCACGCCGCCGTCACTGGAACCGGCGTGCAGGGTGAGGTGCACGAGACGCTGGTCAAAGCGCATCAGGGTCACGCCGGAGCGCTGGGCGATCCATGCGGCGGGCTGCCCGTGAGCCTGCGCCACGACCTTCCAGCTCGTCGTGGGCTGCCCCGGCGCGCTCACCACCAGCCGCGGCGCGAGACGTGCGCGGGTTGCCGCCAGGCGTCTCCTTTCTGCTTTTACGCTCGACGCATGTGCACGCGGCGGCTCCGACTGACCGACGCTCACGCTGACGTACACGCCCGCGACGAGGAGCACCACGACTGCTGTCAGCATGCCAAGCCGCCGACGAGCATGCACATGCCTGGTATCTCTTCTCATCAGCGGATTGATACTTACCGGCCTACGCACCAACTAAATGCGTGGTGAGAATGCTCTCATCACGCGACAGGCAATGCTGGGAGCGGTCAAGAGGTCTTGGGTAGGGTTCATGGAGTGCATAGCGAACGAGCCGCCCGCCGAAGGGCTGCTGAGCGCGACCGGGCCAAGCGCAGGCGCGCCATCCGGCGCCAGCGTCTATTGGCCTTCGCGGTCATCGCGCTCGTCGCCGCGGCCGTCGCGCTGAGCATCGTGATGGCGACCGGCGGCCCGGCGTCGCCGCGGCAGAGCGCGGCCCGCACTGCTCCCGGGCAGAGCACGAGCGTGACGAGCAGCCCGAGAGCAAAGCCACCGCCGTCTTCATTCGCGGTTGGGCTACGCGTACTGCGACTGGTGGACACCAGTCGCACAATCGAGCTCCCGAATGGGACTTCCGAGCCACGACCGCTGCTCACCTATGTTCGCTACCCGGCGCTCGGCTCTCCGGGTGGCACCGATCTGCCGGACGCCCCGGCGGCGCGTGCCGACGGGCCATTTCCCCTCGTCATCTTCGGACACGGCTTTGCCGTCACCCCAGCCCTCTACGCCCGGCTGCTGCAGAGTTGGGCACGGGCCGGATACGTCGTCGCGGCGCCCGTGTTCCCGCTGGAGAATGCCGATGCTCCTGGCGGGCCGGACGAGTCGGACCTGACCAATCAGCCCGCCGACATGAGCTTCGTCATCTCAGAAATGCTGGCAGCCGCCAGGACCAGGGCGGGCCCATTTTCCGGGCTCATCGATTCCTCGCAGGTAGCCGTCACCGGCCAGTCCGACGGCGGCGACACGGCCCTGGCTTTGGCCTACGACCCGACCTACCGCGATACGCGAGTAAGCGCCGCGGTGATCCTGTCGGGCGCAGAGATCCCGAGCATCGGCGGGGTCACATTCCCCGCCGGCAGTCCGCCGCTGCTGGCCACGCAGGGGACAGCCGACACCGTCAACCCGCCGAGCGCCACGAACGCGTTCTTCGACATCGCACCGCGACCGAAGTACCTGCTCACGCTCTTCGGCGCCGAACACCTCCCGCCCTACTCCGACCAGCAGCCACAGCTCGGGATCGTCGAGCGAGTGACAATCGCGTTCCTCGACAGTTACCTCAAGCACCGGGATGGGGCGCTGAGACGACTCGTATCCCTCGGCAGCGTCCCCAAAACAGCCTCGCTACTGGCCAAACCCTAAGAAGATTTTCACCCGGTCAAGCCGCGAGATTCCAATACCCCGTACGTCCTAAGGTGATTCTCACCAGGTCTTTCAAGGTCCGTTAGGCGTGGGCGCGAATCTGCCAATCAAGTGATTGTCAGATCTCTGCGAACTTCCCGCGCACCGCTTGGCCCGCTCGCGAGCATACTCGCGGTTAGCCTCCTCGGAGCGACAGTCGCTGTGGCTGGGTGGATCGCGCTTTTCTCGACGCCAGCGCCACAGCGAGCACTCGCCGCCGCTTCGCATGGCTGCCCAACCCCCACTCCGGCGTCTCGCGCCAGCAAGACGTTCAACGCCGCCAGAGCGCGCTACCTGCTCGAGTCACGGGGCATGGTGATCCACGCCGATCTGCGACAGATCGCACACGACAGGGTCCTGATCGGAGCTTTGAGTGTTGGCAACCTCAATGCGGCGCTGGCTGAGGCGAATCGCCAGCTGGTCAGGCACGTCGTGCGGATCAGGGTGCTACGAGGCGCAAATGGGGTCCTCGACGCCAACTCGACCTCGTTCGACGTGGCGGGATCCGGCATGCAACTGCACGCCGCAGACGGCCGGAGCCTCGGCCGGCTCCAGATAACGGTCCAAGACGTGATCGGCTTCATCAAGCTCGTACACAAACTGGACGCCGCCGACGTGGTGGTACGCGGAGCTCGCGGGCACGTGCGCACCTCACTTCCAGCAGCCGCGAAGCTGCCACTGCCGCTGTCCGGGTGCACGCAGGTCGGGGCGCACAGGTACGTCGTGCGCTCGCTCAACGAGACGAGCTTCACAGGCGAGCCGCTGACCATCTGGCTGTTAACCGCCGCGTAGATCGGGACCTCGCAAGTGAAACATCGTGTCACGAATCACCGACGCTCCAGAAGCAGGGCGCGCGCCGCCCGCTGGCGCCCGGAGTGACCGCCGCAACGAGCGCGCTGTCCCCAGCACCAGGGCCTGCACCGGGGCCGGCTCGTGCCCGCATCATTACCGCGAGTGTGGCGGTCGGGTTGGCGATGGCGCTTGTGCTGGCCCTCCACCTGTTTGAAGGCAGCTCGAGGGACGGGTCTGCGTCGGACCCGGTATCAGTTTCAATTGACGTGCGGCGTCTCGGGGCACCGGTCCCGCGAGAATTTCTCGGACTCTCGTTCGAGCTGTCAAGCCTGCCCCAGATCGCTCGCTACGCCAGCAGCGGGGACTTTGCGAGCATGCTGCGCTCGCTGGATGGCGGCGTGCTTCGCTTCGGCGGCGCCTCAGCCGACACGCGGGTCGCCTGGACCGACGCGGCCACCCCGCTGCCTGCTTGGGCGTCCTTCGCTCTACACGTCGGCGACTTTCGCCATCTGCGCAAGCTCGCAAGCGAGAGCGGCTGGCGGATTCTGCTCACGATCGGTCTCGCTCACTATGACCCCCGCGCGGCGGCGCGCGAGGCGGCCGCCGCGAAGACGGCGCTCGGGGGTGGCTGGCCGGCATCGAGATCGGCAACGAGCCGGATTCATACGCACGGCACAGCCTCAGAGCCGCCCCGTGGACCGCCGCCCGGTACAACGCCGAGGTGAGCAGCTACCGGCGAGCGATCGCCCTCCTCGCACCAGGGATCCCGCTGGCAGGTCCGGGGGTTTCGGGATCAGCGGCGTTCAAGCGCTGGGGCCCGGCCGAGGTGGCCGCGCAGCGGCCGGCCCTGCTCACGGGACACCACTATCCGCTCGGCTGCCACAAGCTGCCCGCGCCGACGATCGCCCAGCTGCTCAGCCCGCGGACCCGTCGGGCGGAGGACGCCTCGTTGCGCCGCTTTCTATCCGTGTCGCGTGCCGACGCGACTGCATTTCGCGTCGACGAGACAAACAGCGTCTCCTGCGGGGGAAAGGCCGGCGTCAGCAACACTTTCTCCTCGGCGCTGTGGGCGGTGGACTACGTCGCTCGGACGATGCTCGCCGGCGTGGCCGGCATCAACTTTCAAGGCAACCCAGCCAACTGCCGGGGCTATACGCCCGTGTGCGCGCCGAACCCCCGGCAGCTGGCGCGAGGGGCCCTGATTGCTCAGCCGGAGTGGTACGCGCTACTGCTGAGCAAAGAACTCATCGGCGACCGCCCGGTGCGCGCCACGACCTCCCCGAGTCCGGCGAATGTCGATGTCATCGCACTGCTGAGTCCTCGGGGGAACCTCCACCTGGTGATCGTCGACGACGACCCCCCTACAGCCAAGCACGCCACCGTCGAACTACGCGTTGGAAGGCGCTTTGGAGCCGCGACTGTTCTGTCGCTGACGGCGCCGTCACCCACCGCGACGACAGGCGTCCGCCTGGGGAGCGCGACCGTCAGAGGCGACGGCAGTTGGCACGCACTCACAAGCCTGGAGCGCCGCCCCAATCAAGCCGGCACGATCACGCTTGACGTCTCACCGGACAGCGCAATACTCGCCACGGTCGCGCCCCGTCTGGCTAGCCGGCGCCGCCGGCTGATCGGCGGAGGCTGCGCTAGCGGGAGTAGACAGCGAAGAAGTCCCGATCGTCGGGCGTGAGATACCTGCTCGCGGGGCGTTCCATGCCGGAGAGCAAATTCACGGGCGCGCTCGCGCCAGGAGCGCCGTAGGTGATGAAGCTCACCCAGTAGGAGTTGATGTCGAGCTCCATCGCCCGAACGGCGCCGGCATGGGCGAGCGTGTCGGCCAGACTGCCGACGCTCTGCTCTTCGCCGGCGGCGTAGATCAGGTTGCCGTGGCGGTCGACGCCGATGCCCGAGCGCCACACCAGAACCGCGTTGCCAACCGTCGCGCCCCATTCGCTGCTTTCGAGATTGGGGGCGGGCCGGCCGTGGTTGACGAGCAATGGGAGATTCTGGCGGGCGAACGTGACCGAGCTGGGTGCGCGCGGACCGTACTGCCAGTCGATCACGTCCACGCGGCCGTCGCTGTAGCCCACGATCGTGGCCTGCCCGTCTTGCATCGTGGCGTAGGTGTGGCCGTCCAGGGCGAACCCGCCGTGCGAGTCTGAGAGTTTGAAGCCGCTGTTGAACGTCGCCAGCAGCTTGCCCCGGCGCGCCTGCGGGACGTCCATCGAGCCGCGTGGGATCGACACGGAGGGCTCCTGGCGGCCGGGGTTGAGGGTCACCGTCGTGCGCTTGGTGTCGATCCACGCCAAGCCCGCCACCACGCGTGGATATTCAGGTTGGTTGCGCAGCGTGGTGATCAGCAGCGAGGCGCCCGTCCCCAGTCCGGGGCGGGTGGCCCGCCAGACCCCCTCGCCTGGAAGCGCCGGATGGATCAGGGGAGCGACCCGCGGAGGGCGGTAGCTCGCGGCGGCGAGCCGTTGTGCTTGCAGCCGCTGCGCCCGCGCCGCAGCGGTGGCTCCGTAGCCGACCTGGGGCAGTGCCCGCAGCGTGGCGCCACCCTTGCTGGGCGCCGTGAGCGAGTAGTAGGTCGACTCGATCTGCGAGACGAGCCCCGCCGCGCCATGTTCGCGCAGCCACTCCACCGAGCGCACGCCGAGACTCGAGTTGGACGGTTCGACGATCGTGTGCAGATAGGAGTACGCGGCAGGGAGAAGCGCGATCAGCGCGGCGGCGAGCGCGATCCGCCGCATCCGCCGCAGAGCTCCTCCGCCAGAGCGCTCCGGTGGATGGTTTTCCCGCGGGGCAACGGGGTGCCGGGTAGCGCGTACCGAGCTCCATTCCCAGACTCTAAGCGCCCAGGAGGCCGACCACATGTTGATCGCCTGGAAAATTAGAGCACTCTCACTAAGAAAGGTCTCACCTTTTGACGGTGAATTCGAGCCGGAAATGCAGTAGTCATGTGAAACCTTAGGAGGCTCTCATGCAGCCACGCCTCACGCCGCAGTGCTCCTCACTCGAGGATTTAACATTAATTCGCTTCGAGCAATAGTCCGCCCATCCCGCACCACCCTGCTGGCAGCCGGACTGACGCTTGTCGGGATTGGTGGCGTTCTCGCGGTTAGTGGCGCCACTGACGGCGGGCCTGCTCATCTGGCGGTCCCCTGCGCCAGCTCCGCGGATGGGACTCTGGCTGCCACGCTCGGCGGCGTGGGCGCGCGGATCTACGACAGCGAGCGGGCGAGGAATGGCTCGGCCGCCGTCTCGATCAGAAGCGTCACTAGCTCGTCGGCGCTCGCGCGAGCAGTGTCAGCCGGCGACCCGGTGGCGGCACGGGCCGCAGTGACGAGCATCGTCTTCAACCACCTGCACATCGTGCGCCTGCGAGTCATCCACGACGGGAGGGTGCTCTCCGATGTGGGTGGACCGTTCGTGCTCGCGCCAATCAGCGGCAACCTGCGCCTGCACGGTCGGCTCGTCGGCCGCTACGTCCTCTCGATCCAGGACGATGTCGGCTACGTAAAGCTCGCCGGTCGCCTCGCGGGCCTGCAGGTCGTGATGCGCTCCGGCGGGCACGAGGTCATGAGCAGCCTCAACCCCGCGCCCGGATCGATCCCGCGGCAGGGCACCCTCACCTTCGGCGGAGTCACCTACGTGACCCACACGATCGATGCCCTCGCATTTCCCAGTGGACCCCTGCAGATCTATCTGCTGGCGCGCCGTCCGAGCCCACCGTTCGCCTCCCGCACATGCTTTCAGATCAAGGTGGCGGCCCTGGGCAATGTGGGCGTGTACGTCTCGCGGCGCTTCGTCCTCTCGAACAGCAGCTACGGGTCGTACATCTCGGTGACGCAGGGACTCACACAAGCTCTGGTGTTCATACGGGACGGCTCGCAACAGCTGGCCGGCAGTGTCCGCCCCGCTCCAGCGTTTCTACCCGACAGCGGTACGGTGAGTTTCCGCAGCCTGTCCTACGGTGTGTTCTCGTTTCCCACACACGCTGCCGGGAACCGCCCGATCCGCATCACGCTGCTCGTGCGCTAGTCAGATCGGATGGCCGCGCCCCAGGAGATCGACCAACAGATTGATGGATCGTCAAATAAGAGCACTCTCATATATGAGAAGTCTCACCTTTTGGCGGCGAGATCGAGCCGGAAATGCAGTACTCATGTAGAACCGTATGAGGACAGTGCAATCGCGCCGTTACGCCAGCCGTGGTCCTGATCGGAGTTCTAAACATTAACTCACTTCAAGCGATAGCAAGCGCCGAGGAAACCCACCCCCAGTTCAGTGCCGGGGAGCTGCACGCCCATGTGCAGGCACCGACCCAGCTGCGGCCCGCAACCCGACCCTCGGCCCGGATTCTGCTGCGGGCGTGCCGTCCGCGCCAGTGGAGCAAGAACCTGCTCGTGCTGGCGGCGCCGTGCGCCGCCGGTGTGATCGACCAGCCGCTCGCCGCGGCGCAGGTCGCGGGGGCGTTCCTCGTGCTGTGCCTGCTCTCGAGCGCGACCTATCTGATCAACGACGTGCGCGACCGCGAGCAGGACCGTCTGCATCCACGCAAGCGCTCACGGCCGGTGGCCGCCGGCGAGCTCTCACCTCGCGCGGCTCTCCTCTTCGCCGGGGCACTGGCGCTCGTCGGTATCGCTTCCGCGACTGCGATCACGCCGGGTCTGGGGGCGGTCGCCTGCGGCTATCTCGCTTTGACGATGAGCTATTCGCTGTGGTTGCGGCGCGTGGTCGTCCTCGACATCCTGGCGATCGCCGCCGGCTTTGTGCTGCGCGCGATCGCGGGTGGCGTGGCCACAGACATCTACCTGTCGCGGTATTTTGTGATCGTGACGGGATCCTGCGCGATCTTCCTGGTCACGGCCAAGCGCTACGCGGAGCTGCGCGAGCACGACGGAGCGGTGCCGGCGCGGGCGACGCTGCGCCGCTACTCGCTTGGTCAGCTTCGCCTGACGCTTCTGGGGGCAGCCACCGTGGCCGTAGGCGCCTACACCGGGTGGGCGTTCACACGACCGTCCCATGTCCTCTGGTACGGGTGCTCGATAGCTCCGCTGGTGCTGTGGCTCGGTCGCTACGCGAGCCTGATCGGCGCCGGCGCCGGCCAGGCGCCGGAGGAGTTGATCCTGCGCGACCGAACGCTGCTGGCCCTGAGCGTCGCATGGGCCTTCCTCTTTCTCGGTGGTGTCTATGTCGGTCGCTGAGCTGACGGCGCGCCCCCCGCTCGTGGGCGTCGAGCGCTCGCTGTGCGGCTGGGGGCGCACGGCGCGGAGCCGCTGCCGGGTAATGGAGCCACGCGGGGTGCAGGACGTCCTCGAAGCGCTCACCTCACAAGCGCGGCCGGGGGCCGGCGTGATCGCCAGGGGCGCCGGTCGCAGCTATGGCGACGCCGCTCAGAACGAGGGCGGGGACGTGCTCGACATGACCGGCCTGGACCGGATCGTCTCGATCGACGCCGAGCGCGGCCTGATAACCGCGCAGGCCGGCGCCACGGTGGCCCAGCTGATGGCTGCACTCGCTGCCCACGGGCTGACCCTGCCGGTCGTTCCCGGGACCCGGCACGTGACGCTCGCCGGCGCGATCGCGAGCGACGTTCACGGCAAGAATCACCACCGCGACGGTGGCCTGGCCAGGCACGTGGCGGCGATCTCGCTCTGCACGCCCGCCGGCGGTCTCGTGGAGGTTTCACCCGAGACTGACTCCGAGCTGTTCTACACGACGCTCGGTGGGATGGGTCTGACGGGTGTGGTCGTGGAGGCGACGCTCCGCGCGGAGCCGCTCTACAGCCCGTGGGTGCAGACCGACGTAGACCGCACCGACGGCCTGGAGCAGACGCTCGAGCTGATGAGCGGCTCCGAGCGCCACCGCTACTCGGTGGCATGGCTCGACCTGCTCGCTGAGGGGTCGAAGATGGGACGCGCGATCGTCAACCGGGCCGACCCGCTCGGCAGCGACGCAGTCACTCCGGCAGTACGCGCGCGGCGCGGCGCGCGCGGCGCATATCCCGGAGCCCTCTCGCGGCGGCCCGCATTCGAGGTTCCGCTCGGCTTTCCCGCCGCCCTGATGCGCCCGGCGAGCATGCGCACGTTCAATGCGCTGCGCTGGCGCGCCACACCACGTCGCGAGCGCGGGCGCCCGCTGGCGATGGCGCCGTACTTCTTTCCCCTGGACGCGCTCGGAGAGTGGAACCGGCTGTATGGCCCAGCTGGACTGATTCAGTACCAGTTCGTGATTCCCTCCGGTCAAGAGGCCGCGCTCGAGCGCTGCTTCGAGTTGATGCGCACGCGCCGGCTGCCCGTGTATCTCGCAGTGTTCAAGCGCTTCGGTCCCGCGTTCGGCGGTCCGCTCTCGTTCCCGCTCGAAGGCTGGACGCTCGCGGCCGATCTACCGGCGGCGGCACCCGGGCTGCGAGCGGCACTGGACGAGCTCGACGAGGTCGTCGCCGGATGCGGTGGTCGCGTCTACCTGACGAAGGACGCCCGGCTACAACGTGAGACGATGCTCGCCATGTATCCGGAGCTCGACTCATTTGACACCCTGCGCTGCAGGGTGGACCCCGAGAGGGTCCTCCGCTCGGACCTCGCGCGGCGCCTGGGACTATGCGAGGCCGCGCTGTGAGCGGCTCGGCCGGCAGGCGAATCCTGGTGCTGGGAGGCACCTCGGAGATCGCCCTGGCGATCGTAGGAGAGCTGCGACGTCGCGACCCGCGCGAAGTGGCGCTCGTGGGCCGCGACACTGAGGCCCTGACCCGCGTGGCCGAGGAGCTCACCGGCGCCGGCTGTGAGCGGGTGCTGACGTTCGAGCTCGACGCCCGTGACCTGGGGCGTCACGAGCAGGTCATCGGCGAGGCATTCGACGAGCTCGGGGGTGCCGACATCGTGATCCTCGCCGTCGGCGTGCTCGGTGAGCGCGGTGGCCTGCCCGAGGACATCTCCAGCGCGCTGGAGATGCTCCAGGTCAACATGGTGGGAGCCGGCTCGCTGCTGATCGCGAGCGCGCGGCGCTTGCGCGAGCAGGGCGCGGGGACCCTTGTCGTTCTCTCCTCGGTGGCCGGCGAGCGCGCCCGGGCCGCCAACGTGCTCTACGGAGCGTCCAAGGCCGGTCTGGACGCCCTCGCGCAGGGTCTCGGCGACGCACTGCACGATCAGGGCGTGCGGGTCCTGGTGGTGCGCCCCGGCTTCGTGCACACCCGCATGACACGCGGTCTGGCGCCCGCGCCGCTGTCCACCACACCGCAGGCGCTCGCGCTCGATGTCGTGAACGGACTGGACCACCGCTCTCACACGGTGTGGGCGCCATCCGCTCTACGCTGGCTGATGCTCGCTGTGCGCATGCTTCCCCGCCCTCTCTTCCGCCGGCTGAAACAGTGAGCGCCACCAAGCCACTGAAGGACATGTCCCACCTGCGCGCCCGCCGCCGCCAAGCGAGCAGACGCCGTTACCTCTTTCGTGTAGACATCGGTCTCGGGCTGCTGATCGCGGTGGCAGCGCTTCTGCTCGCGCCGGGCGTGGCGATCGTCGCCGTCGCGGCGCTGCTGGTACTCGCCATCTGCACTCTCTCGATCCTGCTCGAGCGACGGCGATCGCGCCGAGGATAACTCGATGAGATTTCGCTCATCCACGGTCACAGCCGTCCGCTGGCGTTAGTGTCTATAGCGTGACATTTCGCTCACTTTCTCTCGTGGCGCCCGCTGTCATGGCGCTTGCCCTGACGCCCGCTACAACCGCGTTTGCAGCCGGCTCGTCCGCCCGGCCGGCAACCAAGTCCGAGCGCTCCGCGATCATGGCGTCGTTCACCGCCAACGACGGCAGCGCCTCCGAGGTCCACGGCGTGTACGTCTCACGGTCAAACTCCAGCCTCGCCGTGGTGTGCGTACGCACACCGGAAGCGGGCACGCAAGCGTACGTCTTCCGTCACGCATCGCGCTCTTGGCGCTATGTGACGAGCGGGTCGGCCGGCAGTGCCGGCAGCTCCGCCGACCGGCTCCTCAAGCGAGCTTGCGGCTGAGACTCCCCTCAGTTGGCGAGGATCGTGAAGAAGTCGCGGCTGTAAGGCGTGAGAAACCGACCAGGGATTCCCTGCTGGCCGGGCACTATCGGCACACCGGTCGCTCCAGACCCACGATGTACGTAGAGATATCCGGCGATCCACTCCGGGTTGATGTCGAGCTCGACGGCGCGCACGACACCCGCTTCGATCAACGCCTGCGCGATCATAGCCGGCGACAGGCTCTCGCCGGCGGCCCATACGAGCTGATCTTCACCGGTGATCCCCAGCGCGGAGCGAGCCACATCGGCGACGCCTCCCAGCGTCGCTCCCCAGCAGCCCTCGATGCAGTTCTCGACCGTGGGCGCCGCCACACCGCGATCCACGAGCAGGTGCAGGTTTTGTAGCACCGAGGCGACTTTCAGCCCGCTGGCGGGGAGGCCTTCCTGCCATGCGCCGATGTCGGTCGTGCCGTTGCTGTAGGTCACGATCGAGCCCAATCCCGCCGTGAGTGCAACAGCGACACGACCGTCCGCCAAGAACCCGACGGGACCATAGCTCAGCTTGAAACCACCGTTGAACGCAGCTAGCACCCGGTGAATCTCGCTGGCGCCGATTTGATCCCCATAGGTCCAGCCCTGACCTCCAGGTTCGCCCGAACCCGCGTGCAGAGCCAGATGCACAAGCCGCTGGTCGAAACGCAAAAGCGTCACACCAGACCGCAGAGCGACCCAAGCGGCAGGCTGAGCACCGATGCTCGCAACCGGCGTCCAGCCGGGTCCCGGCTGGCCAGGTTCCTTTACGACTAGCGCGTTCGACACGTGCCGCAGCGCTGCGGCACGTGTCGAGGGGCCATTCTTAGACGGCGCGGCGTTTGATTGGCTGCCACAACCGGCAGCCACCATCACGGCCGCCAGCAGAATTGCGACCCGCGCCGTCAGCTTCACCATGGCGCAAATCTCACTGGTCAGCGTAAACATCACATAACGTCGCGGTGAGAACACTCTTACTGCCACAAGCACAGGCGATAAATGAGAATCTACTCATAGCGACTGCTTACTCGATACCGGCGTGGAGGGTCGTCCTGGCCGAGGACGAATAGACACCACGTATTGGCGCGTGCATTGCACATCGACCCGGTCGACCACGGGAGCATCGCCCGCTATGAGGCCAGGATCGCCGCTTACGAAGCCGGCGGCCGTGCCTTGCCGCGAGGTACGGCAACACCGAGGGCCGTGCCGCGACCGCGGCCACGACCCCGTCCTGCTCGCCGGCGCCGCCGGCCCAGCCGGCGAAGGCTGGCCGTCCGCCGGTTCGCCGCGCTCGCCTTCCTCCTCTTTATAGGTGTCAACCTGGTCTCCTACACGAGCGCGATGCTCTCACCATCGAACGTCGGCTTCGGTGTCCGCTCAATCGAGTGGCTGCGAGACAATGGCGGGGCGTGGCTTGTGTCCGATGTCGAGCGTGTCTACTACTCCGTCAATGCTCCCGCAAAGGGAGGGCCGCCGCTGAAGTCGCTGCCCAAGCTCGGTCTGCAGAACGGAGGGTCGGAATCTCTCTATGCACCGCCGCCGGTCGCGCCGATCATCAACCCCCCGTTGCCCGGCGAGGGAGCGTGGCGACGGACGGGACCACTGGTCAATGGTGCGCCGCCAGTACTCGTGACGACATTCCGCCCGGATCCCAACTATCCCCAGATGGTCGCGGGCGTCGCCTGGATCGACCGCTCACGCACCTCGCTAAAGCTCTACCCGGGCCGCTACGAGCCACCGGCCGGGGCCTTTCGCGGACCGATGGAGGTCCCCCCACAGTTGCGGGGAGGACTGCTCGCAACCTTCAACAGCGGCTTCAAGCTCGAGGACTCCGGCGGCGGGTTCGTGGCACTCGGACGGGTGTACGCACTGCACTACGGCATGGCCACGCTCGTCGGCTTTCGCGATGGCAGCGTCGACGTGCGTGAATGGAACGGCGGGCCACGGCCCGAACCATCGGTGCTGTTCGCGCGTCAGAATCTTCCGTTGATCTTGGAGAACGGCCAGCTCAACCCGAACCTGAGCAACGGATCGCTCTGGGGCGCCACGCTGGGCAACGCGATCAGGGTCTGGCGCTCCGGCATTGGTGTCGACGCACGCGGCGATCTCCTCTACGCAGCCGCCGACAACCAGACCGCAGAAAGCCTCGCGCTGATCCTCCAGCACGCCGGAGCTGTACGGGCGATGGAGCTCGATATCAACTCCGAGTGGGTCACCTTTAACTTCTATGGCGCTCCCGACGCAAGCGAACCATCGAAGCTGCTGCCCAATATGACCCGGGAAGCGACACGCTATCTCGAACCCGACGACCGCGACTTCTTCGCCGTATTCATTCGCAGCAGCGGCTAGCTTAATACTATGCATGGTTCAGCGCTTCACCTTGTCCGAGCGAGCCATCAACTGGCTCACAGCGCTCGCGTTCTATGCAACCGAGACCGCGCCGGGAACGTGCACCGGCTCGGAAACCGCGGCCGGCACACCGCTCGCACCGGGGCACAAGGCGCGTAGCCACATCCCGCCGGCGCTCGGAGTGACCGCCACCGCTTGGGACCACTCCCCTTCCGCGCCGGTGCTCGTCTGCGCGATCGTGCGCTCGCGGACGACTTCCCCCTTGCGCGTCACTTCTCGCACCTGGATCAGGATCGGCGCATCCGCGAGCGGAGCCTCGTCCGCCGCTTCGCCGAGCAGCGTCAGGCTGCCCACGAGCGTTCGCGCCTGACCGGCCGGCACAACCGGCGCCGGCCCGCTCGATTCACTCGGCGTGCCTGGGGAGGCGCCGCTTCCCGGGGGACTCTGTCCTGCCGGCGCCGCCGGCACAACCGGCGGGGTCGCGGCGGCGCCCAGCGCGATCGTCGCGCGCGCGACGCGACCCGCGAGGGCATCGATCCTCGGGCGCATACCCGGCAGCTCCGCGTACAGTTCATCGCCGGGACAGTCCGTCGTATCGCCGTCGCGGTGACCTGCGATACGCGGCAGCGACACACGCGCGCCGGCAGGATAGCGACTGTAGACGGCTCCGGTCGGATTGACCCGCACGCTCACCTGTCCCTCCGTCGGTATCCCGTGCAGAGACAGCTTCCACGCGAGCAGTCTTTCCAGCGCGCCGGCCGCCGCCGCGGAGATCGGACGGCTCGAGAATTCTCCGAGCACCGCCACGCCGGTCGAGGCGTAGTTGTAGCCACCGGCGTGCGCCCCGATCACCGACTCGTCGATTCCGCCCGCACGCGCCTCGAATATGCGCCCGTACAAATCGATCACGAAGTTGTACCCGATGTCATTCCAACCATTGACGTAACGGTGAAACACGTAGATCGCGCGCAACATCGCCGGCACCTCCCCCGGTGAGTAACCGTTGGGGTTGTCGGTGTGGTGTACGAATGCCATCTGCACCGCGCCGTATTCGGGCGCGACACGAGGCTTGGCGATCCCCTGCGCCCACACCTGCCGCGCAACGGTGGATGTCGCGCAAAGGCTGGCGGCCGCGGTGGTAGCGACGTTGGTCGCGACGATCGCCCAACCTGAGGTCTGTGTTCCTCGAGCCGCAGGTGCTATCCGGCGGCCCGGTGACCGCCAGGGCCGTCCTTCAGGCCACTGTGGCGGCTATCTGGTGCCGGTGGAGCTTCAGTAGGTTGTGGGTGGCGGTGATCAGCCGCCACTCCGAGCGTGCGGCGGATCTGCCTCGTCGCTGAAACTGATTGATGCGCCGGTTGTGCTTGGTCTGCGCGAACACCGGCTCGACCATCGCCTTGCGTCTTCGGTAGAGGCCGCCGGCGAAGTCGGTCTGAAGCGTCTCTCGCATCGAGGTGTAGCGCCCGCCATCCCACCCCCGCCGCGGCGTGTCGCGCTTGCCGGCGTCGGGCGGGATCAGCACCTGGACATGCTCGTTGGCGACCACGTTGTCCATCTGCTGCTCGTTCCAATAACCCGAGTCGGCAACTGCGACTCCCGGGGTCTCCGTCACACCAATCGCCTCGAGCTCGCGCTTCGTGGCTTTGACCATCGGCTCGAGGTGACCGAAGTCAGGAGAGCTCGCGGTCACCTCGGCGGCAACCACGATCTGAAACTCGTTCACTACCGCCTGAGCGTTGTAGCCCTGCGTGTAGCTGCGCGGGGTCTTCACGTTGCGCGAGTCAAGATCGGTCGTGTTGATCCTCCCAGCAGGGGTCTCGGGCGGCTCACATGGCTTTGCTGGGCGACCGAGTCGCCGGCCCTGGGTGTCCCGTCCGTGCGCGCGGTAGTGCTCATAGGCCTCGTTGGCGTACCGCTCGACTTCGAGGTCTTGCTGAAGGCGTCGCTCTGCCTCGAGCAGCCGCTCGGCGCGTGAGCGGGGGATTGGCTTTGCCTGTCGACGGCGGTGCTCATCGAGCTGGCGGCGAGCCTCGCGCAGCCACGCGTCGCGGCCGTCCTTGCGGGCGACGATCACCTCGGCATCGAGCTCGATCTCAACCGCGGGAGCTACCGGCTCAGCAGCCGCCGCGGTCTCCGCGCTCTCGTTCTCGGCGCGCTCTGCCTCGAGCTTCTGCTTTGCCTCCTTCAGAGCGGCTCGGCGCCCCTCGCTGGTGCGCAGGTGCTCGGGCAGCTCATCGCCACGCGCATCCCCGTAGAGATCATCCTCGGCCGCGTCGATGTCACCGGCCTCCTTGAGGATCTCCTTTGCGATCTGCTCGTAGTCGAGGTTCGAGTGGTGCGAGGCGTTTGCATGCACCTTCGTCCCGTCGATCGCGATCACCCCGACCTTCACGAGGCCCGCCTGCTTGCACAGCGAGAGCACAGAGCTGAACAGCTTCCCCAGCGCGTCCTCATGGCGGGCCCGGAACCTCGCGATCGTCGCGTGATCGGGCTTCTGCTGGGCGGCGATCACCCGGTAGGCGACATCCTCCACGCACTTGCGCTCGATCCCTCGCGAGGAGCGCTCGCCCCTCGCATAGGCGTAGAGCAGAAGCGACACCATCATCGACGGCTCGAACGCCGCCCGGCCCCACCCGTCCTTGCGGTAGGAGCCGTAGAACGCCGACAGATCCATCTGCTCGACCGAGCCCAAGAGGAACCACGCCAGGTGGTCCTCCGGCAGCCAATCACGCGGGTCTGGGGACATCAAGAACGGCTGCTCACGATCGCACGCCAAGAAGTTCATAGCCATGCCTGAAGTGTCTTAATCTGCTCGGACGACTCCCCGGTTTGTGCGACACCCACCAACGATCGGCGGTTGTCTCGCTCCGGCGGGCAGCGTGGGCGTGGCCGGCGCCGATCCCGTCGCTCACATCCACACAGCTCAGGCGCACATCGCCGAGCGTCTCCTCCGAGCGCAGCTGCACGATTTGGCTGCCGCCGGTCCAGACAGGATCGCCGGTCACGGTCACGGACGGCGACACGCCTTCGGGGGCATGTCCGTGCGCCCCGGCCGACACCCATCGACTCCACGCACCATCCTTGCGGACGCGCAACTCGACATGCGCGGCCCCTGGCCCTGACCACCGCAGTCCCACCAGGTCGGCGTTACGGCGCAGGTCGATCATGATCCCAGCCCGCCCCGCGGGCACTGTCCCGACCTGATGCTCGAACAGGGTGGGCTCGCCAACACCGCCGAGCGCCGAGGAGCGCCCAAGCGAGGCGAGCGCACCCCCAGGGCGCACCAGGCCACCCACGACCGCACCGGCAGTCGCGGTGAGCAGGGATCGGCGCGTCATGTCACGCACGGTCATCGCCCTTCAGGACACCATACCCAAGCCGACGTCGCGCCGGTTTCGAGTGAGAATCCTCTTACCACGCGTAGCGATCCCGCTTTCACCTTGTGCCGATAATCTATTGGAGCGGTGCAAGAGGCAAATTTGCTCACCTCCGCCGCACATCCAACTGTCCTTGGCGACGCTCGCGTAAACGGCTCGGACTCGTGCCGAAGCGTGCTGATCCTTGCTGCCGGCGTTGGTCGTGGTCACCAGAGCGCCGCCGAGGGCCTGCGCGACGAGCTACTGCGTATGGCACCGGATGTTCGGGTGACCGTACGAAATGGTCTCGGGGCATCTAGAGGTCCGCTGCGAGTCTTCCTCGAGTGCTTCACACGCTGGCAGCTCACGCACTGCCCGGCGACTTATTCCCTCTCGTATCTCATCGGTGTGCGGTGGAAGCTGGGGCGTCAGATCGCGCTCAGAGTGCTCTACGGCGTTGCTCGCTCCAGTCTGCGCTCTCTGATCGACGCCGAGCGGCCCGATGTGGTGATTTCCACATATCCCGGGATCACCGCGCCGTTGCGTGTCATGCGCCAGCGGGGCCAGCTGCAGATTCCCGTGTGTGCGCTCGTTACCGATCTCTCCAGCCTGCATTTCTGGGCGCACCCCGGCGCTGACCTCCATCTGGCGAGCTATCCCGAGTCCCTCGAAGAGATTGCCGCGATCACCGGTGGAGCGCCCGCCAGGGCAGCCAGGCCTCCACTGGGCGTTGCCCACTGGACCAGACGAGAACGGCGCACCGCACGCGGCGCACTCGGCCTGGACCCTGAGCTCCCGCTTGTCGTCGTCTCCGGTGGCGGGTGGGGCATCGGCGACCTGCGCGGATCAATCACGGCCGCACTTGAGGTCGAGCAGGTCCAGGTGATCGTGGTTTGTGGCGAGAACGAGCCTGCGACCCGCCGGCTGAGCGACCACTACGCGTCACACTCCCGGGTTCGCGTGCTGGGCTACACCCACGCAATGGCAGACCTGCTCGGGGCGGCCAACGTGCTCGTCCGTTCCACCGGGGGAATGACCTGCCTGGAGGCCGCCGCGCAAGGCTGTCCCGTGATCGCATACGGGTTCGCGCACGGGCATGTACGCCACAACATGAAGGCGATGGTGCGCCACGGGCTGATCAGACACGCAAAAGACTCCCATGAGCTCACGCGAGAGCTGCGTCAGACGCTCGACTGCACCCAGAAGCTCGCGCCATACCCCCACGACCGGGCGTGCGCGAGCACCGCGATCCTCGACCTGATCGCGGCCACACCACCGCATCGCCTGCGATGACGCTTGCCCAAGCGCGCCCCGTCGCCAGCCCTGCAGCGTGACCCGGCGCCGAGCAGGCATCGCCGTCGCGGCGATCCTGCTCGCGGGGTTGGTCGTGTTCGCGCTCTCGCGCCTGGAATGGAGTCGCATCGGTCATGCCTTGATCACCGCGACGCCGGGTTGGGTGGCGCTCGCGCTCGTTTATCCCGATAGGAACCTGTGGCCCGACCAAGCGCTTAAGCCTTCCTCTTCACCGGATGTAACACCAAGGACCATCTCATCGCACGCAGACGGTCAGGCGCAAGGCCAAGAGCGTGGCGATTAGCTATTGATTGTCGGTGTGGTGCCGATCACGGCACAGACGTCCACCGACATGAGAGTGTGCTCACGATCGCCACGCACAGTGGAAGATCGCTTCGTCGCTGTGATAGAGATAATTGAGTGGGTCTTGCGCCGTCTAGCTCGTCAAGCAGAGGGATTGTTACGTGAGTCCGAGATCGCCCGATCATTCCTCCGAATCTCCTAGCTGCCCGAGTCGAGATGCGCCCGGCAAGGGCGCAAAGGGCACCGACCGGCGGACGTTCATCAGGCGCGGAATAGTCGCGGGCGGCGTACTCACTGCGGGCGGCTTGGGCTTCGCCGATCTGCTCAGCTCCGGCCATTCCCAGATCGCGCAAGCCCAGCACCGCCATGAGTCGCCCACACGAGCTGTAGCGCAGCGGGAGCGGCCGCCGAACATCCTTGTCGTGCTCGTCGATCAGTTACGCGCGCCGCAGTGGTTCCTGACCGGACCCCGTTCATGGGTCCACCGGTTGTGAGAGTCGGTGGGTGTTGTTCTGTTGCAGAGTAGGGGTGTCGCCGCCTCGCGGAGTGAGCCCGTAGGGCGAGCGCAGCGAGTTGGCGAGCTGCTCGTGCTGGGCCCTCCAGGCGCGGACGAACCGGGCGGGTGACTTCATCCCGAGCGCCGAGTGGGGTCGGTTCGCGTTGTAGTCCTGGCGGTAGTCCTCGACGAGGACCTGTGCCTCGGCGAGGCATGAGAACTGCTCGACGGCGAGCAGCTCGTCACGAACCCGGGAGCCGAAGGACTCGACGTAGGGGTTCTGCCATGGCGAGCCGGGGTCGATGTAGCTGGCGCCAGTGCCGGAGAAGCGGCACCAGTCCTTCAGGGCGTTCGCGGTCATCTCCGGGCCGTTGTCACAGCGAACGAACTGTGGCGAGCGGCCCCGGGCGATCGTGAGCGCTTCCAGGACCTCGACAGTCGCGTCCGCATCGATGCTCCGCGCGCACTTGATCTCCAAGGCCTCGCGGGTGAACTCATCGACGACATGCAGCAGCTTCAGGATGTGCCCGTTGGCGGTCTGGTCGAATTGGAAATCGAACGCCCACACATGGTCGGGGCGCTCGGCCCGTAGCCGGCTCGCGGGGACCGCGGAGTCCCCGAGGCGCTGGCGCTTTCGGCGGCGCTGCGGGACGCGCAGGCCCTCCTCGCGCCAGACGCGCTGCACTCGCTTGCGGTTTATCTGCCAGCCCTCGCCGACGAGCTCGGCGTGCGCGCGGCGATAACCCCAGCGTGGCCGCTCGCGAGAGAGCTTGCGCAACCTGGCACGCAACCTTGCGTCATCGCACGCCACGACCGGCTCGCGGCGCTGGGTTGAGCGGTGCTGCCCGGCCAGCTGGCACGCCCGCCGCTGTGAGACACCCAGCCGGTCCTGGAGCATCAGGACCGCAGAGCGTCGACGCGACGGGCTCACCAGTTTCCCTTCGAAATCTCCCTGAGAGCCAGGTTCTCCAGCTCCTTGTCGGCGACCAGGCGCTTGAGCTGGGAGTTCTCTCGCTCGAGCTCCTTCAAGCGCTTCACGTCGTCGGCCCTCATCCCGCCGTATTGCGCTCGCCAACGGTGATAAGTCGCCTCGGACACTTCCAGCGCCTTGCAGACCTCGGGCGTCTCCGTGCCCTCGGCCAGCATCCGGTCGGCCTCCCTGAGCTTCCTGACGATCTGCTCCGGCGTGTGTCGTCTGCGCTTCACGTGATCGGTCCTCCTCTCGCCCATTTTGCATGGGCAGAAGGACTCTCACACGAGGCGGACCGAATCTAAGGGGTCGGGCCAGTTCCCGCCGAGCTCACAAATCGATGCGCTGTTGTCGAACGTGGCTCGTCTGCGCTCGCAATCGGTGTCCTTCGCGCGCCACTACACGGTCGCCAACGACTGCACGCCCGCCCGCGCCGGATTCGTCACGGGTTTGTATCCACATCAGACGGGGTGCTTGATAACGGGCCGCAGCACGCTCGACCCCGGCTTTCCGACATACGGCACGATGCTGCGCGAGCACGGCTACCAGACGGTCTGGTATGGCAAGTGGCATCTGACCCGCGGCGATAACCACTGGTATCGCAAGCGTGCCGGACAGTCGCTCGAGCGCTACGGCTTCGACGGTGGTACATATCCAGCGCCGGATGGCGCACCGGGGTAGGGGCTGCGGGCCGATCCGCAGATCGCCGGCCAGTTCGAGGACTGGCTCGCACAGCAGGGGGGCGACGAGCCGTGGTGCGCGACCGTCTCCTTCGTGAACCCGCACGACATCGCCTGGTGGTATCGCTACACCGACCGCCAGCCCGGAGAACGCTCGGCACTGTCGATGTTCAAGCGGCTGCCGGCGAATTTCCAGACGCCCGAGCAGCTGATCGCGGCCAACAAGCCGTCGCTGCAACTGTCGTTCCTGGCAACCACCGCGAGCGGCTTCGGCGAGGTGCCCTACACAGGCCCCGAGGCGCACAAGGCATGGACAGGCTTCCTCGACCTGTACCTGCTGCTGCAGCAGGCGGTCGACGAGCAGGTCGGGCGAGTGCTCGCGGCGCTGCGCTCCCGCCCCGAGGTCGCGGCGAACACCGTGATCGTGTTCACCTCTGACCACGGTGAGTACGGTGCCTCGCATGGCCTGCGCGGCAAGGGCGGTGGCGTGTACGAGGAGGCTATCCGTGTGCCCCTCTACATCCATGACCCCCGCGGCAAGATCACGGTGACGCCAAACGTCGAACGCACTCAGTTGACATCCAGCGTGGACATCGCCCCGCTGCTGTTGACGGTCGCCACCGGATCGGACGCGTGGCGCAAAGAGAGCCACTACGCGCATCTCGCCGGACGCGCGAACCTCGCGGCGATCGCGGCCAACCCCAGCGCTCCGGGCCGGCCGTGGATTGCGCACGTCACCGATGAGATCATGACTGAGTTCGCACCAACCATTTACGCCCGCGTTACCCCGCGACACGTGATCGCGATGCGGACCCCGCACGCGAAGTACGCGACCTACTCCCACTGGAAGCGTCACAGCAACGAGATCACATTGCACGCACAAGAGCACGAGCTTTACGACTACTCAACCGAGCACGGGCGACTCGAGCTCCAGAACCTCACCGGGCTGAGCCCCATCGAGGACAAGCTCCGTCACACGCTCGAACACGAGGTCATCCCACACGAGGTACGCCAACCCCTGCCGGCGCGACTGGCCGAGGTACAACGCCGCGGGTTCGCCGACTACTTCAACATCCTGCCCGGCCAAAGTGCACCAGCCATCCGACATCACAGCCAAGACGCTCATCCCCAACGCCGTACCACGACATGAGCTGAACAAACGAGGCCGTGAAGCTCCAGCGAACGTCAGGCCCGAGCACGGGAGCTGCGGGCGCGGGTGGCTGTTTTGTGCCGGCTCGCTACGGCCTTCTTGACGGCCACTGCGGCCGTGTACGCCGAGGTCAGGTTGGAGAGTGTTTCGTGCGATGTATCGTCGACCGACGGCAGTTCTTCGGGGCTGCTCGCCCCCGCCGGCAGTAGCCCGATCTCGAGATGCGGAGCCGAGGAGATGCCGACGATCCCGCAGCCGACGTCGGCAATCGGCTGGCCGGCACTGACGTGCGTGCCGACAGGCACGAGGGCGGGTGAGGCATGGCCGTAGTAGACGTAGCGCCCGGTGTCCGGTCCGCTGTCGACGAGCAGCACGGGCGCCCAGTCCCCGAAGCCGTCGAGACCCTCGTGGACGATCGTGCCCCTCGCCACCGCGACCTCGACGAGGTGTGCTCCGCACTGGTTGGCGTTGCCCCCAAGATCGACGCCCTGGTCCAGCGACCACCAGCTCCTCGCCGCGACGCGCGTGAGCGGGTAGAGCGGGAACACCCAGCCCGTGGCGCCCATCGGGTAGGGGCTGGCAGTAAACGGCGGAGCCGAGGAGGCAGGGCTCGCGCCTGACGTCGGCGCGCTGCCGCCCGTGGCCGTCGTGCTTCCGCCGATGGCTGACGTCGAGGCCGAGGATGGCGCGCTCACAGCACCGGGTGCGGTCGTTCCGCCGGTGGTGGCGAACGCGGCCGGGGCAAGCGCCCCAAGAATGCAGACCAGCACGAATATGACTGTGTACGTCGGCGGGCGTCGTCGTTTCGGCATTTCGCCTCTCGTCGTCGGCCGGCGGGGTTAGCTGACGGGCTAGCGACGTGCGCTTCTCGCGGATTACCGCAGGATTCGCCCCAACAACTCGGTTCCCCCGCTCCCGGACACCCGTCCGGGATTAGGCGTGCGCAAGGCTAGCGTAAGCACGAGCGGATTGTGCCGGCGCTCGGTGCGCGGCCGGCGTGTGTGGGCGCCTCTGCATACGCTGCGCGGATGCGTCGAGGATTTACCTTCGCAGTTCTTGCGGCGTCTGTGGCGTTGCTGGGCTGTGGCAGCGCGAGCGGCCCGCGGCCGGCGAGCGGGAGGACGTTGTTCGCCGAGGATTGCAGCGCGTGCCATTCGCTGATCGGTGACGAGTCTCTGCGCCGCCAGGGCGGTGATCTGCTCGGCTATCGCTTCAGCCGCCAGGATTTGCTCGAGTTTGCCCGTGAGATGCCTGTTCGCCGTCCGCTCAACGCGGCGCAGCTCGCGGCGATCGTCGGCTACGTGTCCAACAGGGAGGGCTCAGCCGGCGGGCACTAGCTCGCCGACGGCCGCCTGCGTGCCTTCCGCGGTGCGTCCGCCCGCGACGAGGATCGCTTTGCCAACCGAGAGCACCCCGGCGTCGGAGAGTGCTCGCGGCAGCCGGCCGGCCGCGTGGACGGCGCCGGTCGAGGGATCGATTGACCATACGCGGTCGGTTTGTGCGTCGAGGTTTTCACCGCGGCCGCCGACGAGATACACGCTCGAGCCGAGCGTCGCGGCGCCGGCGTGGGTGATCGGCTGCGCAAGCCGGCCGATCTGCCGTACCGTGCCGGTGGGGGGATCGAAGCGATAGATCGCATCGCTCGTGCCTGTGGGCGTCGTGCCGCCGATGATCAGAACGTCGCCGTTGACGGCTGTGACCGCGGCATAGCGCAGTGGCACCGGCAGACGGGCGACTACCCGTGCCGTGGCTCCTGCTCGCCAGGCGAGGATCGTGTTAAGCCAGTTGGTCCCGTCGAAGCCGCCGATGATGTACGCGGTCCCACCCGTCTGCGTGACGGCTACGTCGGATGCAGGTGTGGGCAGCACGCCGGCCGCGCTGACCGTGTCGGTCGTGGGGTCGTAGCGCAGGATGTGGTCGTACTGGGTGAACTCGCCGCCGCCGAACACGTAAACCTCGTCCGCGAGCGTGGCTGCCTGGGCGTCGTGTTGCGCGCCGGGCAGCGATGCGTTGCGAAGCGGTTCCCGCAGGTCGGCGACGAGCACCCCCGCGGTCGAGGTGTCGGCGGCGTCGAGACCTCCGAGCAGGACGAAGCGGCCGCCGCCTAGCCCCGCGATCGCGGGGTCCTGAACGGGCGCCGGCAGCGAGAACAGCGGACGATAGGCAAGGCTCACGGCAAGCGGCTTGACCGCGCGGCTCTGCGAGGCAAGGGCGGGATGCCCCGCGGTCGTGGTCGTCGTGTTGCCGCCGCACCCGGCAACCGCAAGGCAGAGCACGAGCATGGTTGTCACAGCGGGCCGGCGGATGCGCGCGAGCGTAGCCGATCCCACTGCGCCGGGGAAGATTCGCGGGCCTGGGTGAGCGTTTTCTCACGTGCCGTTCTATGCCCGCTTCAGCGTACGAGCTTACGGTAGGTTGCCTCGGTGCTCAGGCTCGCCACGACCCTTCTGCTCCTTGGCCTGCTCGCGGCGGGTTGTGGCTCGGCGAACCAGACGACGCACTCCTCGACCGGGCGCTCGACGCGCTCCTCTGCCCAGGGCGAGCGCTCCAGCACGGCGACCGAGAACATCTACAGCGCCGACGCGGCAGGTGATCTGTCCCCGGTGGTGCGCCAGGATCCCGCGCTGGTCTATGTGCCAAACAGTTTGAGTAACACGGTCACCGTGATCAGCCAGCGAACGCTGAAGGTGATCGCGACGTTTCCCACAGGCGCGCTTCCCCAGCACGTGACCCCGTCGTATGACCTGAAGACCCTGTACGTCGATAACGATCTTGGCAACAGCCTGACCCCGATCGATCCGCGTACGGGGGTGCCGGGG
This sequence comes from uncultured Solirubrobacterales bacterium, assembly GCA_963706765.1. Taxonomy (GTDB): domain Bacteria; phylum Actinomycetota; class Thermoleophilia; order Solirubrobacterales; family Solirubrobacteraceae; genus Palsa-744. Next base: position 3,565,936 of record OY970168.1, read on the forward strand.
ACCCCAATCCCCGTTGAGGATCCCTACAACCTGTACTTCACTCCGGATGGCCGCTATGCGATCGTCGTCGCCGAGCGCCTGCAACGCCTCGACTTCCGCGATCCGCACACCATGCGGTTGATCGATTCGTTGTCGGTGCCGACGTGTCGCGGCGTCGACCACATGGACTTCTCCGCTGATGGGCGCTACGCGTTCGCGAGCTGCGAGTTCTCCGGGCGCATGATCGAGGTCGACCTGCACAGCTTGCGGGTGATCCACACTCTCGTGCTCGGCGACGGGCTCACGAGCCCGCAGGACGTCAAGCTTTCGCCGGACGGGCGGACCCTCTATACCGCCGACCAGGCAAGCGGAGGTCTCTGGGAGATCAACCCCTACACATTCCGTGTCACGGGCTTCCTGCATACCGGCGCTGGCGCCCACGGTCTCTACCCGAGCCGCGACGCGCGCGTGATGTATGTCTCCAACCGCATCGCCGGTACGATCTCCTCCGTCAGCTTCAAGACCCGCCGCGTGGTTGGGACGTGGCAGATCCCGCTACCCGCGAGTCCCGACATGGGCGGCGTCTCCGCGGACGGAAACACCCTGTGGCTGAGCGGACGCTACAACGCCGAGGTGTACGCGATCAACACCCACACGGGGCGGCTGCGCGCGCGCATCCCGGTCGGCGAAGGGCCCCATGGCCTATGCGTATGGCCACAACCCGGCAACTACTCCTTGGGCCACACGGGCATCATGCGCTAAGCGGACGGGTTCCGCTGGATAGCGGCGGCCCAAGAGGATGCCACCTCTCGCTCAGGTCCTCTCGTAAAGCGACAGGCAAACCATGTCGCGCTCGGTGCGTTACAGGCAGCAGGTAATGCACCGTCAGGGAGGCGGACGAGGGTAGACCGAATACGGGAGCGGTCAACGTCAACCAGGCATGGGGAAAACACTACTCCCCGCGCAGCTGCGGCTCAACTCTTGGCAAGCGACGATAATGCGAGCCCCTGCGATGTGCTGACGGGAGCGAGGATGAAGGTTGAACTGCTCTATTTCGATGGTTGTCCTGGCCGTGCCGAGTTGCGCGCGCGGCTTCCGCGTCTGCTTGAGCAGGCCGAACTCGACGCCGTGATCGAGGAGCGCCGCATCGACTCCGAGGGCGCCGCGCACCGCGAGCGCTTCCTCGGCTCGCCGACGTTACGGATCGACGGCCTCGACATCGACGCCGGCGCAGCCAACCGTCACGGCTACGGCCTCGGTTGCCGCCTCTACCCGGCCGAGGAGCGTCTACAGCGAACCCCGCCCGACGCTTGGATCACGGACGCCCTACGAGCTGCCCGCGCGCCGCAGCAGGCGCCGCCCGACGATGGCGATCTAACGTAAAAGGACCATGCCCTCCGCCGCCTACCAACTCGTCCGGGACGATCTGCACCGTCACGGCACGCTGCGCCACGCTCACCCACACACCGGGCCTCACGAACACCACGCCCACACCGAGCACAAGCACGAGCACAACGATCATGGCGAGCACGCGCACGGTCACTCTCATGGTCTCGTGGACGAGAGCATCAAGCGCTCGCGCGAGGGCGCCCGCGCCGTCTCGCTTGCGCTGGGCATCCTCGCCAGCACCGCCGCGGTCCAAGCGCTCGTGTTCGCCCTCACCGGCAGCCTGGCGCTGCTCGCCGACCTGATCCATAACGGCGGAGACGCGCTGACCGCGATCCCGCTTGGCATCGCGTTCGTGCTGGGCTCCCCACGTGGCGAGCGCCTAGCCGGCCTGGCTGTAGTGGCCGCCATCTTCATCTCCGCGTGCGTGGCCGCTTATGAGTCGATCCTGCGCCTCATCCATCCATCGACGCCAAGCCACCTGCTCGTGCTCGCGCTCGCTGGAGCGATCGGGTTCGCCGGCAACTGGCTGGCCGCCCAGGTATGCACTCGCGCCGGGCGCCGGCTCAACAGCCCCGCGCTGATCGCAGACGGCGATCACGGCCGCGGCGACGCATATGTCTCGCTCGCTGTCATCGCAAGCGCCGTAGCCATCGCCGCTGGCGTCCCGATCCTCGATCCGCTCATCGGCCTGGGCATGACCGTCGTGATCCTGCGGATCACCCGCGCGAGCTGGCGCACGGTACGCGGACACCCGCACCACGACTAGGGCGCGAGAAGGGGGCTACTCGCCGTCCAGCGGGAAGGCCACTCAGATGAGTCGGTAGCCGACTCCCCACTCGTTGATGACCCAGCGTCCGCCGGCGGCGTCGAGCTTGCGGCGTAGGCGACTGGCGTGACTGTCAAGCGTCCGTGTGTTGCCGGTCGAGCGGTATCCCCACACGCCTTTTAGTAGCTCGTGTTTGTGGAACACTCGTCGCGGGTCACTTGCGAGGAACAGCAGCAGCTCGTACTCCTGACGGCGCAGGTCCAGGTGTTTGCCTGCGAGGCTCACCGCGTGGGCGGCGGTGTCGATTGTCAACGGACCGATCTGGAGCGGCCGTGTTTGCTGGGTGCTGCTGGCTGCCCGTCGTAGTAGCGCGCGCAGGCGCGCTCGTAGCTCCAGGTAGCGGGCGGGTGAGCCAGGCCGAGTTTGACGGCGGCCCTGTTCCGTGGTTTCGTCCGCGGGGGAGGAGAGCCTTCGGGTATGGCAAGAGCGAGGAAGTACTGGCATGAAACTGCCGGTGGGGCATCCGGTCGCGGTCGTAGCTTCGGCAGATCGGGACAGGGGCCTCTGGAGCAGATGAGAAGGGCAGGCCGGTTCGTGGGTATGGGCTGAGAGCCCGTGGAAGTATCTGGCCGCCCCTGCGACTTGCCCGGTTGCGCTGCGAGCGCGAATCCGTAGTTGTCGTTTGCCCCGCCGTCTGCTGCATTCTTGTCGACTGTGCGATAGAGGAGGCTGAGATGCGTGATGTGGCGCTCGACGTGCACCAAGGCTTTTGCGAGGTAGCGATCCGTGAGGACGGCAAGACGCGCTCGGTCGGTCGTGTCACGACCAACCGGGCCGCGCTTGAGTTGTTTGCTGGGAGTTTGTGTCCAGGCGATGGGGTGGTGATGGAGGCAACCGGCCCAGCGATGGAGATCGCTCGCATCCTGGAGCGTCATGTGGCCAGGGTGCTCGTCGTCAATGCGCAGGATGTGCGGGCTATCTCGCACGCTCGGGTGAAGTCCGACCGTTTCGACGCGCGGACGCTGGCAGAGCTGCTGGCAGCGGGCATGCTCGAGCCCGTGTGGGTGCCTGATAGCGAGACGGCGGCGCTGCGTCGTCGCGTCGCGCGTCGAGCGGCGCTGGTGCGCCAGCGCACTCGCGCCAAGAACGAGGTTCACGCGACGCTCTCGCGGTGTCTGCTGGGTCGCTGCCCGGTCTCAGACCTGTTCGGCACTGATGGACGGGCGTGGCTGACAGAGCAACAGCTGGGCATCGAGGAGGCGGAGACGGTCGCGGGCTGCTTGCGCCAGATCGATTTCCTGGACGGCGAGATCGCAATGGTCGACCAGCGGCTGTGCGAGTGGGCCGCGGGCTCGCCGGAGGTCGCTCGGCTGATGAGCATCCCTGGTGTCGGTGTGGGTGTGGCCGTCACGCTGATGGCTGCGATCGGCGATATCTCGCGTTTCAGCTCACCCCGCCAACTCGTCGCGTATCTGGGCCTTGACCCGAAGGTGCGCCAGTCTGGTGACGAGCCCTCGCGCCACGGACGAATCTCAAAGCGCGGGAACGCCCAAGCACGCTCCGTGCTGGTCGAGGCCGCCTGGATAGCTGCCCGCCAGCCGGGTCCGCTGCACGCCTTCGCGCAGCGAATCCGTGTGCGCAAGGGCTCGCAGGTCGCTGCCGTCGCAGTTGCTCGCAAGCTCGCTTGTCTGGCCTGGCAGCTGCTGACAAAGGACGAGGACTACGCATACGCGCGGCCATCGGTGCTGCGCAAGAAGCTCCGCGACGTTGCGCTCGGGGCCGGCGGACCGGCGCTGCCGACACGCCACAACGGCCAGCGGATCTCATTGAGCAAAGCCGAACGAGACGCCGAGCGCGAGCTCAACCAGCGCACCGAGGACGCCTACCGGCGGTTGATCGCCGACTGGAAAGCGACCGGTCCGGCCACGAGGGGCGCCGGCGCGACACGTGGGCGCGCACCTTTAAGGCCGTCAAAGCGGCAAGCAGCGCGGCAGGCACCAGCCCGAACGCCTGCGCTTTAGCTCGTCGTCGCCGACGCCCAAACGCACTTTCGCACGATCGCCTGCAAAACGCATTCCCGATTTGACTTTCATCCGTACCCACCGGAGTTGATCGAGCGGGGCGTCAGGCTGGCGCTCGAAAGCAAACGCCCCGTGTCGCATGTTGCTGACGACCTCGGGATCCAGCGTGAGACGTTGCGTAAAGCCGTCCGGCAGGCCGAGGCCGATAGCGGCAGGCGGGGCGACATGCTCACGAGCCAGGAGCGCGAGGAGATCAAGAAGCTGCGCCGTGAGGTCTCTCAGTTGCGTCGGGCGAACGAGATCCTGAAGTCCGCCTCGGTGTTTTTTGCCAAGGAGCTCGACCCAGACCGAACGAAGTGAGCGCCTACGTGCACGAGCACCGGGAGCGCTTCGGGGTCGAGCCGATCTGCAAGACCCTGGGCGTGTCGGCGTCCGCCTTCTACCAGCGCGCGAGCGGGAAGCGTTCAGCCCGCCAGCTCGAGGATGAGCGGCTGCTCGGCGTGATCCGTGAGACACACGAGAAGAACTACGAAGCCTACGGCTACCGGCGGACCTGGAAGGCGCTGCTGCGGGCCGGCGAGCAGGTCCCGCGTTGTCAGGTGCAGCGGCTGATGGCCGCCAACGGCATCCGGGGAGCCAAGCGCCGCGGGAAGCCCTGGCGGACCACGACCCCTGACCCGCAGGCCGGGAGGCGCCCTGATCTCGTCGAGCGGGACTTCACCGCCAGCCGTCCGAACGAGCTGTGGGTCGCCGATTTCAGCTATCTGCGCTGCTGGGAGGGAGTCGTGTTCTTCAGCTTCGTGATCGACGTCTATAGCCGCAGGGTCGTGGGCTGGCAGTTCGCCAGCCACATGCGCACCACCTTGGTCCTCGACGCGCTGAGGATGGCGCTCTCGACCCGAGAGCGAGTCCAGGAGGTCTGTCTCATTCATCATTCCGACCGCGGCGGGCAATACGTGTCCGGTGACTACACCCAGACCCTGACCGACAACGACGTCCTCGCGTCGGTCGGCAGCACCGGCGATGCCTATGACAACGCGATGGCCGAGAGCTTCGTCGACAGCTTCAAGACCGAGCTCGTCGCCGACCGCGTCTGGCGCACCCGCAACCAGCTGGAGCTCGCCGTCGTTGAATACGTCGCCTGGTTCAACGACGAGCGTCTACACGAAAACCTCGGCGACCGGCCACCGCGGGAGATCGAGGAACTCTACGCTGCGAAGAGCAGCCCAACCACCACCACATCATGAGAGAGAAAAGCTACTAATCCGGTCTCCGTGAGAATCGGTCTGGCCCATATCGCTCGCAACGTGCTGATCGTGCGGCGATCGACCTCGATGTCTGCGACGCGCATGGCCTCGTAGTTCACGCGCTGAGCCTAGCCCTCCGTTCGGCCGAATCAGCGCCGCAGGTTCGGCCGATCTGTAGCCCAATCAGCAAGCTTCGCCAGGCAAAGCCGAGTGCGGCGTCGGCGGAAGGCGACGGCTAGCGCGTAGGGCGAGCCAAATCCACCGACGATGCCTATTCCTACGCCCCACCAGCCGCCGATACCGAAGCCCAACCCAATCCCGACCGTCAGACCGATTGCGCTCAGCACTCCAAGCACCGTGAGGCGTTGATTGTCAAGGATTTGATCGGTTGTCAGCGTCATGCTCGCGCTCGATGCAGCCGACGCCGGTTGCAAGTGCAGGATTGGCGCGAACGGCGGCGGCGAGTCGCAATGCGGACAGCGGTACTCCCAGTCGATTTTGCTTGGCCCTCGAAAGGGCTCCCCGCAGCGGTTGCACTTGTAGTCCTGCTCTGGTGCATGTTCGTCGGGGCTTGCGAACACTGGTGGGATCTCCGTCATCGACCGCTCGCCCAGTCCGCAAGCCTGGTGAGCCATCCGCGAGTCCGACGCGCGCGGAACGCCGCCGCCAGCGCGAGCGGTGCGAGGATGCCTGCGGCGACGCCGAGCAAGCCTCCGATTCCGAATCCCACTGCAAGGCCCGTTGCCAACAGCAGCCCGAGCACACCGATGCGCCGACTGTCTAGCGCCCAATCCAAGATCGGTTTCAGCGACCCCAGGAACGACAGCGACGATTTCATGCGGTTGACAATCATGAAGGGCGGCTCTACGCCGCACGTCGGGCAGGTTGCAGGGGTCGGCTCGCTGTAAGGCCACGTATGCCCGTTTCCGCAGCGATACTCCTGTTCGACCATTCAGGCGAGAGTACGCCCGCCCTCGGAGGCCAATGCGCTCGCCGGAATCAGGGCGCGGCGCCGGCAATAAGGGGGCCGGCTCATCGGCCGCCGAGATCATTCGCAGCGCCCGCGAACAGTC